>NZ_AP012547.1:0-2400000 GCF_000828635.1 Sulfuritalea hydrogenivorans sk43H | reverse complement strand
GCTCACCCAGCAGCAGCAGTTCGGCGGCCCGCTGGTGGCCGGCGACGCGCGGCAGCAGGAGGCTGGAGCCGGCCTCGGGGCACAGCGCGAGATTGACGAAGGGCAGCTGGAACAGCGTGTTGTCCGCGACATAGACCAGGTCGCAGTGCAGCAGCATCGTCGTGCCGATGCCCACGGCATTGCCGGCGACGGCAGCCACCAGCGGCTTCTCGAAGGCGGACAGCAGATGCAGGAAGGGAATCGCCGCGCTGGGGTCGCCGGCTTTGCGGTGCAGGAAGTCGCCCAGGTCGTTGCCGGCGGTGAACAGGTCGTCCTGGCCGCGAATCAGCACGACACGGACGTGATGCTGTTCACGTGCATGACACAGTGCAGCGCTCATGGCGCGGTACATGTCGCCGGTGATGGCGTTCTTTTTCTCGCGGCGGCTGATCTCGATGCTGAAGACGCCGTCGTTGTCGGTGACTAGGATGTTGGGGTGGGTCATAGGTTTAGAAGCTCTCCGGCTTCATGGTCAGGGTGGTGTCGTCGAGGCTGCGCAGCAGTTCATGCCATTGCCTCGTCTTGGGCAGTTCCCAGCGATAGAACCAGCGGCAGGCGGCGAGTTTGCCATGATAGAAGGCCGCGTCGGCGGCTGCGCCTCGTTGCAATCCGCGTTGCGCCGCCAGTGCCTGGCGCAGCCAGATCCAGGCCAGCACCGTGTGGCCGAAGGCTTCGAGGAAGAGCACGGCGTTGGCCAGTGCCAGCGTCGGGTTGCTTGCCAGTACCGGGCCGATGGCTTGCAGGGTGCTTGCGACGTCGCCGAGCGCTGTGCCGAGTTCGGCGGCGTATCCGGCCAGGGCCGGGTCCGCTTTGGCTTCGGCAATGGTCTTCTGCACCTCGGCGGCGAACAGCTTCATCGCCGCGCCATTGTTCATGATCGCCTTGCGTCCGAGCAGGTCCAGCGCCTGGATGCCGTGGGTGCCTTCATGGATGGGGTTGAGGCGGTTGTCGCGGTAGAACTGTTCGACCGGGTATTCGCGGGTGTAGCCATAGCCGCCGTGGATCTGGATCGCCAGGCTGTTGGCTTCGAGGCACCACTGCGAGGGCCATGATTTGGCGATCGGCGTCAGCAGGTCGAGCAGCAGGCCGGCTTCTTGAATCGCCGTCTCGCCAGCGCCGACTTTCGTCTCATCGACCAGCCGTGCGCAATACAGGCACAGCGCATAGCCGCCCTCGACGTAGGCCTTCTGCGCCAGCAGCATGCGGCGCACGTCGGCGTGCTCGATGATCGATATCTGCGGATCGACCGGATTCTTGTTGGTCGGCGCGCGGCCCTGCGGACGTTCCTGTGCGTAGGCCAGCGAAGCCAGGTAGCCACGGTAGCCCAGCATCACGGCGCCCATGCCGACACCGATGCGGGCCTCGTTCATCATGTGGAACATGTAGGACAGGCCCTTGTGCGGCTCGCCCACCAGTTCGCCGACGCATTGTTCCTTTTCGCCGAAGGCCAGCATGGTCGAGGTGGTGCCGCGATAACCCATCTTGTGGATCAGGCCCGTCAGCGTCACGTCGTTCTTCTGCCCCAATGTGCCGTCGTCATTGACGCGGAATTTCGGCACGATGAACAGCGAGATGCCCTTGACTCCCGGCGGTCCGCCGGGAATCTTGGCCAGCACCAGATGCACGATGTTTTCCGACAGTTCGTGATCGCCGGCGGAAATGAAAATCTTGTTGCCGCTGAGCGAGTAGCTGCCGTCGGCATTGGGCGTTGCCGTGGTGGTGATGTCGGACAGGCTCGACCCGGCCTGCGGCTCGGTCAGCGCCATGGTGCCGAAGAAGCGGCCGGTGAGCAGCGGCTCCAGGTATTTCTTTTTCTGCGCCTCGCTGCCGAAACGGTGGATGACGTTGGCGTTGCCGATGGTGAGGAAGGGGTAGGCGGCGGTGCCGACGTTGGCGCTCTTGAACAGCGAGAAGGCGGCCTGGGTCATGACCACCGGCAACTGCATGCCGCCGCGTTCGAAGTCGTGCGCGGCGGCGATGAAGCCGGCGTCGCAGAAGGCCTTCAGCGCCTCCTTGACCTCGGGGATCATGCTCACGCGCTGACCGTCGAAAGTCGGTTCGTGTTCGTCGGCCTTACGGTTGTGCGGCGCGAACTTTTCGGTCGCCATGGCCTCGGCGGTGTCGAGCACGGCGAGGAAGGTTTCCTTGCTGTGTTCGGCGTAACGCGGACGGGCGGTCAACGACTCGGTGTCGAGCACCTCAAACAGCTGGAATTCGAGGTCGCGGCGGTTGATGATGGCATTCATGTTGAAGGTGTTTTTGGGTCCGCAGATTTCGCGGATTTGCGCAGAAAGATCAAGATGCTTGCGATAACAGTTCGGATTTCAATCTGTGAAAATCTGCGACATCTGCGGAAGATTGCCGTTCCTGAATCATGCGGCGAGCAGGGTATCGCTGAAACGTCCGAGGTGGAAATCCACATCGCCGAAAGTCAGGCCGATCATGGTCAGGCGCTTGAAGTAATGGCCGACGTTGAGTTCGTCGACGACGCCCATGCCGCCGTGCAGTTGCACCGCCTGCTGGCCGACGAAGCGGGCTTGCGTGCCGATGTAGGCACGCGCGGCGGCCACGGCGCGGCTGCGCTCGGCGGCATCGGTCGAGTCGGCGCGCACCGCGGCCAGCGTGGCCATCGAGCGCGCCTGCTCGGTGGCGATCACCATGTCGGCCATGCGGTGCTGCAGCGCCTGGAACTTGCCGATCGGCACGCCGAACTGCTTGCGGGTCTTGAGGTATTCCAGCGTCACTTCGTTGAGCGCCGACATGATGCCGACGGCTTCGGCGCAGAACGCCGCGTTGGCGTAGTCGATGGCGCGTTCGATGGCCGGCAGCGCTTTGCCGGCCGTGCCGATCAGCGCCTCGGCGCCGACGGTGACATTGGCCAGCCTGATGTCGGCGGCGCGCGCACCATCCTGCGTCGGATAGGCGCGCAGCGTGACGCCGTCGGCCCTGGCGTCGACCAGGAACAACGAGAGACCCTTGCCGTCCTTCGCCGAGACGATCAGCTTGTCGGCCGAAGGCGCGCCCAGCACCACGGCCTTGGTGCCGTCTAGCTGCCAGCCGCTGCCGGATGCCGTGGCGGTGGTGGCGATGCGATCGGGTTCGTAGCGGCCGCCGGCTTCATGGTGGGCCAGCGCCAGCATCAGTTCGCCGCCGGCGATGGCGGGCAGCAGTTCTTCCTTCTGCGCGGCGCTGCCGGCATCGCGGATCAGTCCGCCGCAGAGCACCACGGTAGACACATAGGGCTCCAGCGCGAGGCCGCGGCCGAGCATTTCCATGACCAGCATGCTGTCGACCGCGTTGCCATTCAGTCCGCCGAAATCCTCGTGGAAGGGCAGGGCGAGGATGCCGAAGTCGGCGAAGGTTTTCCAGGCCTCGCGGTCGAAGCCGTCGGCGGATTTCGCCAGCGCGCGACGGTGTTCGAAGGCGTAGTCCTTGGCAATGAAACGACGCAGGGTGTCCTGCAGCGCGAGTTGTTCTTCGGTGTAGTTGAAGTCCATGGTCAGAGTCCCAGAATCATCTGCGAGATGATGTTTTTCTGAATTTCGTTGGAGCCGCCGTAGATGGTGGTCTTGCGGACGTTGAAGTACTGGCCCGAAAGCGGCCCGGCATGGTCGCCGTAGTGCTCCATCAGCGGGTCGCCCTGCCAGTCGGCGTACAGCGCGTCGTGGACGTAGGGCAGGGCATAGTGGCCCAGCGCCTGCATTTTCAGCTCGGTCAGCATCTGCTGGATTTCGGAGCCCTTGATCTTGAGGATCGAGGCCTCCGGTCCCGGTGCGCGCTTCTTCTCGCCCTCGGCGGAAATCACGCGGAGGTTGGTGATCTCCAGCGCCATGAGTTCGAGTTCGACCTGCGCGATGCGGTCGCGGAAACGCTGGTCCTCGATCAGCGGCCGCCCGTTGGCTGTTTCCTTCCTGGCGATGTCCTTCAGCTTCTTCAACTCGCGCTTGGAGCGGCCGACGCCGGCGATCCCGGTGCGCTCGTGGCCAAGCAGGAACTTGGCGTAGGTCCAGCCCTTGTTTTCCTCGCCGATCAGGTTCTGCACCGGAACCTTGACGTCCTCGAACCAGACTTCGTTGATCTCGTGTTCGCCGTCGAGCATGATGATCGGGCGCACTTCGATGCCCGGCGTCTTCATGTCGATCAGCAGGAAGGAAATGCCTTCCTGCTGGCGGCCTTCGGTGCTGGTGCGGACCAGGCAGAAAATCCAGTCGGCGTACTGGCCGAGCGTGTTCCAGGTTTTCTGGCCGTTGACCACGTAATGATCACCTTCGCGAACAGCGCGCATCTTGAGCGACGCCAGGTCGGAACCGGAACCCGGTTCGGAGTAACCCTGGCACCACCAGTCTGTGCCGTCGATGATGCGCGGCAGATAGTGTTGCTGCTGCGCCGGATTGCCGAAGGCCATGATCACCGGCGCCACCATTTTCAGGCCGAAGGGGAGTTGCATCGGGGCGCCCGCGTCGGCGCATTCCTCGTCGAAAATATGCTGTTGCACGGCGTTCCAGCCGGTGCCGCCGAAGGCGGTGGGCCAGGCCACGGCGCCCCAGCCCCGCTTGTGCAGTATCTTCTGCCAGGCGACGTAATCGCCCTTTTCCAGACGCTTGCCGCCGAGCACTTTGCTGCTGGTGGCGGGGGGCAATTCGGCACGCAGAAAGCTGCGCACTTCTTCCCGGAAAGCCTGCTCTTCGGCAGTGAAATTGAGATCCATGGGTATTGAGTCCTTTGGCGTGTGCGGTATTGCAGTGCAGAACTGCACAGTGGAACATAGTTCTGCAAATATGGTACGCGAATTCGCAGCCGATGACAAGGACGGGATGGCCGATTCCGGTGTGCGGATGATGGATTTCTTCGTTGCCGCAGGTGCCGCCGTGTCGCCGGCGCCGACTCTTGCGTGAGTCAAGGCTTGATTCTTTTCCTGCCTTCTCCCATAATTCGCCCCCTGCCTGCCGGGGAGTTTTCCGCAAGGCACACAGTTTCGGTGGTGGTCGTAGCTCAGTTGGTAGAGTCCTGGATTGTGATTCCAGTTGTCGTGGGTTCGAGTCCCATCGGCCACCCCACCCAAAACAGAAACGGAGCCCGCGGGCTCCGTTTCTTTTTGCGGACTCCCGGCGTGGTTCCGGTTCGTCAGGAGCCTCGACCCAGCAGGTGGCTGACCTTGTCGGCCGGGACCGCCTGACTGCAAAGATAGCCCTGGTATTCGAGACAGTTGTGCTGTCGCAGGAATTCCAGCTGAGCCTCGGTTTCCACCCCCTCGGCGATGACCTTGTGTTCCAGTTCGCCGGCAATCGCGATCACCATGCGCACGATCGCGGCATCGCCGGCGCTGCGATCGAGATCGCGGACAAAGGACTTGTCGATCTTGATCTTGTCGATCGGGAAGCGCTTCAGATAGGACAGGCTGGAATAGCCGGTGCCGAAATCGTCGATCGACAGCCTGACGCCGAGGTCGCGCAATTCCTGCAAGACGCGGATCACCCGTTCCGGCTCCTGCATGACGACACCCTCTGTGATCTCGAGTTCCAGCCAGCACGGTTCCAGGCCTGATGCGGCGAGTGTCCTCGCCACGATGGAAACGATATCGTGCTCGTGGAACTGGACGGCGGAGAGATTGACCGCCACGACCAGCGGCGGCAGGCCTTCATGCTGCCAGGCGCGGTTCTGCCGGCAGGCTTCTTCCATGACCCAGGTGCCGATCGGGAGGATCAGGCGGCTTTCCTCGGCGAGCGGAATGAAGCTGTCGGGCATCAGCATGCCGAGTTCGGGATGGCGCCAGCGCAACAGGCTCTCGAAGCCGATGATTCGTCCGCTGGCGATATCGACTTGCGGCTGGTAGTGCAGTACGAGTTCATTGCGTTGCAGCGCCCAGCGCAGATCGCTTTCCAGGCGCAGGCGTTCCGCCACGCCGACGCTCATGTCGGCCGCAAAGAACCGGTGGACGCTCTGGCCGCTGGTCTTGGCGTTGTGCATGGCGGCCCCGGCGTTCCTCAGCAGCGCGGCGCTGCTGGTGCCATCCTCGGGAATCATGCAGATTCCGGCGCAGGCCTTGGCAACGATGTCGCTGCCATGAATCGTCACGGGCTGCGCAATCGCTTCGATCAGTCGCCGGGTCATCGCCGCCATTGCCTGCCGGTCGGCGGCTTGTTTGACGAGGATCGCAAATTGCCCGCCGACGAGGCGGCCAAGCAGGTCATCCTGTTTCAGCAAGGCACGCAGGCGAATGCAGATCGTGCCCAGCAATTCGTCGCCGGCCATATGGCCGAAGGCATCGTTGATGCGACCCAGCTGGTCGATGTCGAACACCAGCAGCGCGCCTCTGGGGTTTGTCGCCAGCCAGTCGTCCAGTGCGCGGGAGAAGCCCTGGCGGTTGGGCAGCAGCGTCATCTGGTCAACGTTGGCCAGCGATTCGATGCGGGCTTCGGCCGCCTTGCGTTCGGAAAGGTCCGTGATGAAGGCGATCAGGTTGACGATCTTGCCCTGCTCGTCCTTGATCAGGCTGACGTTGCAGAACACCGGACAATCCGCACCGCTCTTGCGTTTCAGCCAGGCATCGCCACGCCATGCATTTTGCGCGGCAAGGCTGCGGGCGATCGATTCGAAGAAATTGGTGTCGTGGCGCTCGGCGGCGACCAGTGTGGGCAGGTGGCCTTTGGCCTCATCGATGACGTAGCCCGTGATGCCCGAGAAGGATTTGTTGAGGGCGATGATCTTGCCTTCGGCGTCCATGATGAGGACTGCCTCGGCACTGTGGTCGAAGACATGCGCGATCAGCCGGCGTCTTTCCTCGGCCATATAGCGTTCCGAGATGTCCCAGGCCACGCCGGCGATGCCGGTGGGGTCGCCTCTTTCGTTGTAGACCGGGGCGCGCACGATTTCGAAGGGCTGCGGCCCGTTGCCGATGTCGAACCACTGCTCCTCGCGCAGCGGACGGCCTTCCCGGTAGACGGCGGCCTGGCTTTCCAGGAGTTTCCTTGCGACCTCGGGCGACCAGAGGTCTTTGGCGGTGGTGCCGAGGATCGCGTCCATCGGCTTGTGCGCAATTCGGCAGAGCGCTTCGTTGATTGCCAGAAACCGTCCTGAGGTATCCACCAGCCAGGCCGGATCCGGGATCGCATCGAGCAATGCGCGGCTCTCGCGCGATTTTTCGTTGAAAGCCTCGGTCAGCTTTTGGGCCAGAGCCGTTGTCTGGTGGTAGTTGCGTTTCCAGTTCCAGGCGATGGCCGACAAGGCGCCGAGCAGCACCATGCCGAGCCCGGCGTAGATCGCCCGGCGCTGATGCCAGGTGGCTGCGACCTGTTCGTTCTGGCTTGCCTGGAGCAGATCCCACCCGACCCAGCCAAAAAGGCCCAGTGCGACCAGAACCACGACCCCCAGCCCGAGCTGGAGGGATCCCCATCCCTTCATGTGGTTTGCCCTTGCCAACGCAACGTCTAACTTAAGTAAGGCATATTTGTACTACGCATTCGGTGATCCGTCATCAGGTTTTTCAATGCGCGCCATGAATCAGAGGGTTCTGGCAGTAGAAGCTGCGCAACTGTTCATAGACCTCCGGATATTCGCATCGCAGCAATTCCGGCGTCTCGAAAAAGGCCTCGCTGGCGACGGCGAAAAATTCGGTGGGAAGTTCGGCGCCGTAGGGATCGAGCAGCGTCTGTTCGCCGCCATCCACGCGCCGCTGAAAATCCTCGAAGGCCGTGCTCATGACGTCGCTCCAGCGCTGCCGCGACATGCCGGCATGCAGCGGCGGCATGCCGTCGGCGTCGCCGCTCTTCATGTCCAGCTTGTGGGCGAATTCGTGGATCACGACGTTGATGCCGTCGGTGTCCTCCGGATGCTCGAACCAGGAAATCAGCACCGGGCCGCCGTACCAGGCCTCGCCCATGACTTCGTCGTCGAACTCATGCACCACGCCATCCTCGTCCATCATTTGCCGCGGAATGATGAAATCGCCCGGATAGACCACGATGCCGACCCAGCCCGCATACCAGCCCAGCCCCAGATGCAGGATCGGCAGGCAGGCCTGCAAGGCGATCGCCAACTGGATGTGGGGCGTCAGTTGCAGCCCCTGCGCGCCGCTCCACTGCTTTTCGGCGATGAATTCGCGGGCAAGCTGGCGCAGGTGCGCGCGCTCATCCGGGCTCAGGTGGCCAAGGAAGGGCAGGCCGGCCTCGACCTCATCCCATAGCGACTCCGGGATGTCGAGGCGTTCTCCCTGCCGCTGCCGCCACCATTCGGAGAGTTTCCGGATCATGTCACGCGCCGGGTATTGAGCCAGATGCCGGCGAAGATCAGGCCGATGCCGATGGCGTGGTAGAGCGCCGGCGTCTCGCCGAGGAAAATCATCGACAGCACGATGCCGAAGGCCGGCACCAGGTGCATGAACAGCCCGGCGCGCGCCGGGCCGACTTCGGCGACGCCGCGATTCCACAGGATGTAGCCGAGGAAGGCGGGACCGACGCCGGTATAGACGATGCCGGCGATCGATCCGGGCGTGGCGATGACATGGCGGCCCTGGGCCATTTCCCAGACGTAGAAGGGAAACAGGAAGACCAGCCCGGTAACGGTGATGGCCGTCAGGAAGGACAGCGCATGCACGGCCGGCCGGCGCGACAGCAGCAGGGTATAGGTCGACCACGCCAGCACCGAGACCAGTATCCAGAGGTCGCCGACATTCAGCGTCAGTTCGCGCAGGCGCTGCAGGTCGCCGTGGGCGACGATGCCCAGCACGCCGATGAAGGAGACCACAATGCCGGCGGCCTCGCGGCCATGCAGGCGCTTGCCCTGCAGCAGCCAGGAAATCAGCACGATCATGATGGGAATGAAGGAGTTCAGCAGCGTGCCGTTGATCGCGGTGGTGTATTGCAGGCCGCCATAGACCAGCACGTTGTAGCCGCCGGTACCGAGCGCGCCGAACAGCAGCAGCCAGTGCCAGGCGGCGCGCAGTTGCGGCCAGTCGCGCCGCACATGCGGCAGGGATATCGTCAGCAGGCACAGCAGCGCGACCACCCAGCGCCAGAACGACAGCGCGACCGGCGGCAATTCGCCTCGAAAGGCGCGGCTGATGACCCAGTTGCCGGCCCAGAACAGGTTGGCCAGCGTCAGCAGCAGGTAGGGGGAGACGTGCAGTGGATTCCTCATGAACGGGGGATTATGTCCCAGTGCGCCTGCGCCTGGGACGGTATCCAGGCGATATGCACGGCATGGGATAATTCGCTCATGGTCTCCGTGGTGCATTCCCTCCGGCAGGCGAACGGCGAAGCCGACGCGCTGTCGCAATTGTGTCTCGGCTTGCCCGAGGCCGCGGTCGCGCGCGCCGACGAAGCGCTGACGCTGGCGCGCGAAGCTTACGGCGACAAGCTGCTCGGCACCGGGGAACCGATTTTGCAGCACGCCCTGGGCATGGCCCTGATCGTGGCTTCGCTCGACCTCGATGCCGATGCACGCATCGCGGCCTTGCTGTTTGCCGCCAGCGACCACGTCAAGGACTGCAACGAACGCCTGAAAGTCGGCTTTGGCGACACGGTGACGGGGCTGGTCTCCGGGCTGCATCGGCTTGGCGGCTTGCGCCCGCTGACGCGCGCGGCGGCAGGCGAAGGCGCGGCGGAGGTCGGGGTCGATGTCAAGACTCAAGCCGAGATCCTGCGCAAAATGCTGCTGGCGATGGTCGATGACATTCGGGTGGTGCTGCTGCGGCTGGCCAGCCGGGTGCAGACCCTGCGCTTCCTCAACAACCAGCCCGGCGCCCAGCGCGACGAGATGGCGCGCGAAAGCCTGCTGATCTATGCGCCGCTGGCCAACCGGCTCGGCATCTGGCATGTGAAATGGGAGCTGGAGGATCTGTCCTTCCGCTATCTGGAGCCGGAAGTCTACAAGCGCATTGCGAAAATGCTCGACGAGAAGCGCTCGGAACGCGAGAGCTTCATCGACGAAGCCGTGGCGCGCCTGCGGGCGGAAATGGCGGCGGTCGGCGTGCGCGCCGAAATCTATGGCCGGCCCAAACACATCTTCAGCATCTGGAACAAGATGCGCGGCAAGGACATCGACTTCGAGAAGGTCTACGACGTGCGCGCCGTGCGCATCATCGTCGACGAAGTGAAGGATTGCTACACGGCGCTGGGCATCGTCCATCATCTGTGGCAGCCGATCCACGGCGAATTCGACGACTACATTTCGCATCCCAAGGGCAATTACTACCGTTCGCTGCACACGGCGGTGGAGGCCGAGGACGGCCGCTCGCTGGAGGTGCAGATTCGCACCCGCGAGATGCACGAGCATGCCGAACTGGGCGTCGCCGCGCACTGGCGCTACAAGGAATCCGGCAGTTCGGCCAAGGCCGGTGGCGCCTATGAAGACAAGATTTCCTGGCTGCGCCAGTTGCTGTCGTGGCGCGACGAAATCGCCGATTCCGCCGAATGGGTGCAGCAGTTCAAGCGCGCCGCGCTGGACGACACGATTTACGTGCTGACGCCGCAGGACAAGGTGATCGACCTGCCGCGCGGCGCCACGCCGCTCGACTTCGCCTACCGGCTGCACACCGACCTCGGCCACCGCTGCCGCGGCGCGAAGATCGACGGCCACATGGTGCCGCTCAACACGCCGCTCGCCAACGGGCAGCGCGTCGAGATAAGCACCATCAAGAGCGGCGGTCCGTCGCGCGACTGGCTGAATCCGGCGCAGGGCTACCTCGTCACGTCGCGCGCCCGATCCAAGGCCAAACAGTGGTTCGCGGCGCAGGACGAAGCCGAGATGCTGGCGCAGGGCCGCGCTCTGGTGACCAAGGAATTGCAGCGCGAAGGGCAGAGCCAGGCCAACCTCGACGAACTGGCGGTGAAGCTCGGGCTGAAGAGCGCCGATGCGCTGTTCCTCGCGGCGGCGCGCGGCGAAGTCGGCATGCGGGCGATCGACGTCGCCTTGCGCGGCGGCGCCGAAGAACTGCCACCCGAGCCGGAAATCCAGACGCGCAAGAGCAAGGCCGGCGACAGCCGCATCCTCGTGGTCGGCGTGGACAAGCTGCTGACGCAGGTGGGCAAGTGCTGCAAGCCGATGCCGCCCGACGCCATCACCGGCTTCGTCACGCGCGGCAAGGGCATCTCGATCCACCGCGTCGACTGCATCAACTTCCGCAACATGGCGGCGCGCAATCCGGAGCGCGTCATCAGCGCGGAGTGGGGGGCGCAGTCGGGCGCCGTCTATCCGGTCGATCTGCTGGTGGATGCCGGCGACCGGCAGGGCCTGCTGCGCGACATTTCCGACATCCTGTCGCGCGAGAAAATCAACGTCACGGCGGTCAGGACGCAGTCCAAGGCGGGCGTCGCCCACATGGGCTTCACCGTCGAACTGTCGGGCACGGCAGCGCTGCAAAAGGCCTTGTCTGCCCTGCGCGAAGTACCGGGGGTAATCAGCGCGCAGCGGCGTTAGGCGGTGACCATGTCCTGCCAATGATGGATTCTTGTCCCGCACCCGCGTTGCATGGAGAAGGCGGCGATGGCCGCGGCAAGGGTTTCCACCGGGATCGAGCGAAATTTCGCGAGGCCGCCGATCATGACCTTGTCGAGCAGGGGCAGGGCGGGGAAGAGCAGCGATTCGGCCCAGCGCCGGTCGGTACGTTCGGCGACGATCATGCCGGGGCGATAGATGCCCAAGTCGGCGAAGTCCAGCGTCTTGAGCGCTTCCTCGGTGCGGCCTTTCAGGCGGGCGTAGAACACCGGCGATCGCGAGTCGGCGTTCGCGGCGGAGAGGTAGGCGAAGCGTGTTGCGCCGGCCGCGAGGGCCGCTTTGGCGAATGCCAGGACGAAGTCATGGTCGATGCGGGTCATCGCGGCCTCCGAGCCGGCGATCTTGATCGTCGTGCCGAAAGTGCAGTAGCAATCATCGACCTTCAGGCCGTCGAAGCCGGCGGCCAGATTTTCAAAATCGACGACACGATCTTCCAGTTTGCGGTGGCGCAGGCCCGTCGCCCGGCGGCCCAGGGTGATGATCTTGTCGTAGCGCGGATCGTCAAGCAGCAGTGGCAGGAGCTTTTGCCCTGTCGCTCCGCTGGCGCCGAGGAGGGCCGCGATTCGCATGTCAGGCGATCCGTGCCGAGAGGTGCCCCAGGTGCAGGCGCGGCAGGGCGGCGTGCAGCCGCTCCGGATGCGCCGAAGCGTGCAGGTGCAGCTTGCCGGTGCCGTCGGCCAGGCCGCCCGCAAGGCGCCGCGTCTGGCGGGCGACCGCATCGGCGACATCGACCAGCTGCGCGCGGCTGCCGACGATTTTCCGCAGCAGCGGCGCAAGAAAGCTGTAATGCGTGCAGCCCAGCACGATGCGATCGACGCCCTGGTCGAGCAGCGGTTCGACCCGGGTGCGCACGTCGGCGGCCAGCGCCGGGTCGTCAAGTTGCAGCATTTCGACGTGGGTGGCCCAGCCGGGGCAGGGCTCGACGAAGACCTCGATGCGGCCGGCGTGGTCTCGGATCAGGTGCTTCAGGCGCTGGCTCTTGGCGGTGGCTTCCGTCGCCAGCACGGCGATGCGGCCGCTCTGCGTCTCCTGCGCCGCAGGTTTGATGCCGGGTTCGACGCCAACCACCGGGACGCCCGGATGGGCGGCACGCAGGGCCTGCACCGCGGCGGCGGTGGCGGTATTGCAGGCCACTACCAGCAGGCTGCAGCCGCGCTCTGCCAGATGTTCGCCGATGGCCAGCACGCGGCGCTGAATCTGTTCCTCGCTCTTGTTGCCGTAGGGAACGTGGGCCGTGTCCGCGTAATAGCTGAAGTCGGCACGCGGCAGCGTATCGATCAGCGCCGCCAGTACCGATAGGCCGCCGAGGCCGGAATCAAAGACACCGATCATGATGTGAAAGTCGGCGCTGGCGATACGGCGATTTGTGCCGGGCGGAGCACCGATTCTGGAGCGAATGAGGCATTCATGGCCGGCAGTTTAGCTTGTCGCGGGCCGCTTGATGCCAGCATTGCCAGTCTTCGCTCGGGTTACAATGACGGCATGGAAAAGGTCGTGGCTCGCCACCCGCTTCATCAGCAACCACGCGACACCGAATACTGGCTGTCGCGCGCACCCTCGCAGCGCCTTGACGCCGTCGAGATGTTGCGTCTGGCTTGGCTGGAATCCCATCCCGATGCTGTCCAGGGACTTCAAAGAGTTTGTCGCGTTACTAAACGCTCGCGGGGTTGAATACCTCGTAGTGGGCGGCTATGCCATGGCGCTGTATGGCCGGCCGCGCCATACCGGCGATCTCGATATCTGGATTCGCCGCAGCCCGGAAAATGCCCAACGATTGATGGCTGCGTTGAGCGACTTCGGCTTTGGCGACGTGGGGCTCTCGCAGCAGGATTTCGAGCTTCGCGAAAACGTGGTGCAGCTCGGCTATCCGCCATTTCGCATCGACCTGCTGACCGACATCGACGGCGTGGATTTTGACGCCGCCTGGCCGAATCGAGAAACCACAGTCCATGATGGGCTGTCGATTCATTTTGTTGCGCTCACCGATCTCAAGGCCAACAAGCGGGCCAGTGGCCGGCCACGTGATATCGACGATCTCGAACAGTTGCCGTAGCTGTTCCGCGTCAGGCTATCAAGCCACTCTGACCGGAATCTTGCCGATCTTCGCCTGCCATTCCTTCGGCCCGGTGATGTGTACCGAAGTGCCCAGTGAATCCACGGCGACGGTGACGGGCATGTCCTTCACGTCGAACTCGTAGATGGCTTCCATGCCGAGATCGGCGAAGCCGACGACCTTGGCCGACTGGATCGCCTTGGCGACGAGGTAGGCGGCGCCGCCGACGGCCATCAGGTAGGCCGACTTGTTGTCCTTGATCGCCTCGATCGCTGCCGGGCCGCGCTCGGCCTTGCCCACCATGGAAATCAGGCCGGTCTGCTCCAGCATCATGCGGGTGAACTTGTCCATCCGCGTCGCGGTGGTGGGGCCGGCGGGGCCGACCACTTCCTTGCCGACCGGATCGACCGGACCGACGTAGTAGATCACCCGGTTGGTGAAATCGACCGGGAGCTTTTCACCTTTCGCCAGCATGTCGGCGATGCGTTTGTGGGCGGCGTCGCGGCCGGTGAGCATCTTGCCGTTGAGCAAGAGCTTCTGGCCGGGCTTCCAGGCGGCGACCTGGGACTTGGTCAGGCTGTCGAGGTCGACACGGGTGGCCGTGGCGGCATCGGCCTGCCAGGTGACCTTCGGCCAGTCTTCCAAGCTGGGCGGCGTCAGCTTCGCCGGGCCGGAACCGTCGAGCTCGAAATGGATGTGGCGCGTCGCGGCGCAATTGGGGATCAGCGCCACGGGCAGGTTGGCGGCGTGCGTCGGGTAGTCGAGCACCTTGACGTCGAGCACCGTGGTGAGGCCGCCGAGGCCTTGCGCACCGATGCCCAGCGCATTGACCTTTTCGTGCAATTCGAGGCGCAGCTCTTCGGCACGATTTTTCGCTCCACGGGCTTTCAGGTCCTGGATGTCCACCGGCGCCATGATGGCTTCCTTGGCCAGCAGCATGGCCTTTTCCGGCGTGCCGCCGATGCCGACTCCGAGGATGCCGGGCGGGCACCAGCCGGCGCCCATGGTCGGCACGGTCTTGAGTATCCATTCGACGAGGTCGTCGGACGGGTTCAGCATGGCGAACTTGGCCTTGGCTTCCGAGCCGCCGCCCTTGGCCGCGCAGATGACTTCGACATGATGGCCGGGAACGATCTCGTAATGCACCACGGCCGGGGTGTTGTCCCTGGTGTTCCGGCGAGCGCCGGCGGGGTCGGCCAGCACCGAGGCGCGCAGCGGGTTGTCGGCATTGCCGTAGGCGCGGCGCACGCCTTCATCGACCATGGCCTGCACCGAGAGCGTGGCGTCCCACTGCACCTGCATGCCGACCTTGAGGAAGACCAGCGCGATGCCGGTGTCCTGGCAGATCGGGCGGTGGCCTTCGGCCGACATGCGGCTGTTGGTCAGGATCTGCGCAATGGCGTCCTTGGCTGCGGGCGACTCTTCGCGCTCATAGGCGGCGCCCAGCGCGGTGATGTAGTCGAGCGGGTGGTAGTAGCTGATGAACTGGAAGGCATCGGCGATCGACTGGATGAAATCTTCCTGGCGGATTGCGGGCATGGCAGGCTCCGTTGGCGAATTAGTGTTTGGTCGCGTGGCTCACGGTCAGGGTCTGCATCATGATCTTGTCCGTGTAGGCGATGGCGATGGCGGAAATCAGGAAAGAAGCGTGGATCGCGATCTGCGCGATGATCACCCTGTCGTCGGTTTGCGCCGCGTTGATGAAGGTACGCAGCAGGTGGATCGAGGAAATGCTGATCAGCGCGACCGCCAGCTTGACCTTGAGCACGCCGGCATTGACGTGGGACAGCCACTCGGGCTGGTCGGGGTGGCCTTCGAGGTCGAGGCGCGAAACGAAAGTTTCGTAGCCGCCGATGATGACCATGATCAGCAGGTTGGCGATCATGACCACGTCGATCAGGCCCAGCACGATCAGCATCACCTCGTTTTCGCTGAGGCTGCCGGCCTTGGTCACCAGGATCCCCAGTTCGTGCATGAATTGATACACATAGACGCCCTGGGCGATGATCAGTCCCAGATACAGCGGCGCTTGCAGCCAGCGGCTCCAGAAGATGAAAAACTCCATGGGTTTGATGATTTTGTTCATGGCGGGCAGGCAGGAGTGATGCGGGGCAGCAATATTACCCCAGGCGCCGCAGCGCAAGGCCCGCAAACAGCGTAAGTCGCATGTAAGCCACTTTTCGTTTAATGTGAAAACGAATAAAATCAACATGGTTTGCAGGCTCGGCATACTCGGCATTGACGAAGGAAGCGCCGGCTTGCCTGACTGCAGGTTTTGGCCGAAGTGGCGGAAGAACATTTCATCCGGATTCCATCCGGGTGCATGCGAAAGGAGAGCTGTAAATGTCCAGCATCGAATCGAATGTCACGGAAACTCGTGTATTCCCCCCGGCGGATGCCGTAGTCAAGAAAGCCACGATTTCCGGCATGGCGGCCTACGAGGCGCTGTGCAAGGAAGCCGATCAGGATTACGCCGGCTTCTGGGCACGTCTGGCCCGCGAGCACGTGAGCTGGAAGCAGCCTTTCACCAAGTCGCTGGACGAATCCAAGGCGCCGTTCTACGAATGGTTTGCCGACGGCAAGCTGAACGTCTCCTACAACTGCCTCGACCGCAACATCGAAGCCGGCCTCGGCGACAAGGTCGCGATCATTTTTGAAGCCGACGGCGGGCAGGTCAGCAAGATCACCTACAAGGAACTGCTGGTTCGTGTCGCCAGGTTCGCCAACGCGCTGAAGGCGCAAGGCATCAAGAAGGGCGATCGCGTCCTGATCTACATGCCGATGTCGGTCGAAGGCGTGGTCGCCATGCAGGCCTGCGCCCGCATCGGCGCCATCCATTCCGTGGTGTTCGGCGGCTTCTCCGCCAAGAGCGTGCAGGAGCGCATCCAGGATGCCGGCGCGGTTGCCGTCATCACTTCCGACGAGCAGTGCCGCGGCGGCAAGAACATTCCGCTGAAGCCCGCGGTCGACGACGGCATCGCCATGGGCGGCTGCGAGTCGATCAAGACGGTGATCGTCTTCAAGCGCACCGGTGGTCCCTGCAACATGGTGGCCGGCCGCGACATCTGGTGGGAAGACGCCACCGCCGGCCAGTCCGACGTGTGCGAGCCCGAGTGGGTCGGCGCCGAGCATCCGCTGTTCCTGCTGTACACCTCGGGTTCCACCGGCAAGCCGAAGGGCGTCCAGCACAGCTCCGGCGGCTACCTGCTGCACGCGATCCTGACCATGAAGTGGACCTTCGACATCAAGCCGGATGATGTCTTCTGGTGCACCGCCGACATCGGCTGGGTCACCGGCCACACCTACATCACCTACGGCCCGCTGGCCTGCGGCGCCACCGAGATCGTGTTCGAAGGCGTGCCCACCTACCCGGATGCCGGACGCTTCTGGAAGACCATCGAGAAGCACAAGGTCAACATTTTCTACACCGCGCCGACGGCGATCCGCTCCCTGATCAAGGCCGGCGAAAATGCGCCGACGACGCATCCGAAGAACTTCGACCTCTCCAGCCTGCGCATCCTCGGCTCGGTCGGCGAGCCGATCAATCCCGAAGCCTGGATGTGGTACTACAACAACGTCGGCGGCGCGCGCTGCCCGATCGTCGACACTTTCTGGCAGACCGAGACCGGCGGCCACATGATCACCCCGCTGCCGGGCGCGACGCCGCTGGTGCCGGGCTCCTGCACCCTGCCGTTCCCTGGCATCGCGGCCGCCATCGTCGACGAGACCGGCAACGATGTCGAGTGGGGCAAGGGCGGCTTCCTCGTCGTCAAGAAGCCCTGGCCAGCGATGATCCGCACCATTTACGGCGATCCCGAGCGCTACAAGAAGTCCTACTTCCCGGTGGATTTCGGCGGCAATCTGTACCTCGCGGGCGACGGCGCGATGCGCGACGCCAAGACCGGCTACTTCACCATCATGGGCCGCATCGACGACGTGCTGAACGTCTCCGGCCACCGCATGGGCACCATGGAAATCGAATCGGCACTGGTGTCGAACCCGCTGGTGGCGGAAGCCGCCGTGGTGGGCCGTCCCGACGACCTGACCGGCGAGGCCATCTGCGCCTTCGTCGTGCTGAAGCAGGCGCGTCCGACGGCGGAAGAGGCCAAGAAGATCGCCAACGAGCTGCGCAACTGGGTCGGCAAGGAAATCGGCCCGATCGCCAAGCCCAAGGACATCCGTTTCGGCGAGAACCTGCCGAAGACGCGTTCCGGCAAGATCATGCGCCGCCTGCTGCGCAGCCTGGCCAAGGGCGAGGAGATCACCCAGGACGTTTCCACGCTGGAAAATCCGGGCATTCTGGATCAGCTCAAGCAGAACGCCTGACGCCGTGCCATGACGGAAAAGCGCCCCTCGCAAGACGGGCGCTTTTTTTTCGTCCCGAGCGCGGCGGACATGACGTCGGGGAGTAGGATTTCGGCTGATACTGACGCTTTGGAGGTGATGCCATGACACTGGCCCGGCTGACCGCGCAACGTCTCGCCTTTCTGTTTCTGCTCGGCTGCTTCTTCTTCAACTATCCGCTGCTGTCGGTATTCAATCGGCATGGCGAGTTCTTCGGCCTGCCGCCGCTGTATGCGTGGCTGATGGGTTCCTGGCTGGCATTGATCGTGCAAATGGCCTGGGTGGTCGAAAGCCGGAGGGACTGAGGTGCTGCAAGGCTGGGTCATCGTCCTCGCCTCCTTCCTCTATCTGGGGATTTTGTTCGCCATCGCCTGGTATGCAGATCGGCGCGCGGATACCGGGCGCTCGCTGATCGCCAGTCCGGTGGTCTATGCGCTATCGCTGGGGGTGTACTGCACGACCTGGACCTTCTACGGCAGCGTCGGGCGGGCCGCCGCCAGCGGCATCGGCTTCCTGCCAATCTATCTCGGGCCGACCCTGCTGTTCGCACTGGCCGGCTTCGTCCTGCACAAGATGATCCGGGTGGCCAAAGCCAATCGCATTACCTCGATTGCCGACTTCGTCGCCTCGCGCTACGGCAAGAGCCAGTTGCTCGGTGGCCTGGTCACGGTGATTGCGGTGATCGGCGTGATTCCCTACATCGCGCTGCAACTCAAGGCGGTGTCGAACAGTTTTGCGATCCTCACCAGTTACCCCGAGATCATCATGCCGGCCACGGCCGGCGCCGTGCCACTGTTCCAGGACAGCGCGTTGTATGTGGCGATGATCCTGGCCGCCTTCACCATTCTCTTCGGCACCCGCCACCTGGATGCCACCGAACGCCACGAAGGGATGGTGGCCGCGATTGCCGTCGAGTCGGTGGTGAAGCTTGCGGCCTTTCTGGCGGTGGGAGTTTTCGTGATCTGGGGCATGCACGACGGCATCGGCGACATTTTCGCGCAGGCGGCGAAGGTGCCTGAAGTCGCCCGCCGTCTGGCCACCGCCGACTCCCCGGCCGCCTATGGCACCTGGGGCACGCTGATATTCCTCTCGCTGTTCGCCGCGCTGCTGTTGCCGCGCCAGTTTCAGATCGCGGTGGTGGAAAACGTCGATCCCAGCCATTTGCGTCGCGCGGTGTGGATGTTTCCGCTCTACCTGTTCCTGATCAACCTGTTCGTGCTGCCTGTCGCCCTGGCCGGCCTGATGCATTTCCAGGGCGCCACCGTCGATGCCGACACCTTTGTGCTGACCTTGCCGATGGCTCACCAGCAAGAGGCGCTGGCCCTGTTTGTTTATATCGGAGGCCTGTCGGCGGCAACCGGCATGGTGATCGTCGAGACCATCGCCTTGTCCACCATGGTTTGCAACGACCTGGTGATGCCAGTTCTGCTGCGCCTGCCGGTACTGGGCCTGGCTGCGCGTGCCGATCTGTCGGGCCTCCTGCTGGAGATCCGGCGCTGGGCCATTGCCATCATCCTCGGTCTTGGCTACCTGTATTTCCGCGTCGCCGGCGAAGCCTACGCGCTGGTGTCGATCGGACTGATCTCCTTCGCCGCCGTGGCCCAGTTCGCGCCGGTGGTGATTGGCGGCCTGTTCTGGAAGGGAGGTACCCGCGAGGGCGCGCTGGCAGGCCTGGCGGCGGGCTTCGTGTTGTGGAGCTACACCTTGCTCCTGCCGTCCTTTGCCAAATCTGGCTGGTTGCCCGACGGCTTCATCGCGCATGGCCTGTTCGGCAACGAACTGCTGCGTCCGCAGCATCTGTTCGGTCTCACCGGACTCGATGAAATCACCCACTGTCTGGTGTGGAGCCTGCTGGCGAATCTGGGCGCCTACATCGGTGTCTCCTTGCAGCGGGTACCGAACGTCCGCGAGGCGCGGCAGGCGACGCTGTTTGTCGGCGGCGCCGAGGCGGCGGGGGTTTCGGGTTGGCGCGGCAGTGCCGGGGTCGCCGACCTGTTGCCGCTGGCGGGGCGCTTTCTCGGCCTCGATCGGGCGCAGGACGCCTTCACCCGTCACGCGCAGCAACGCGGTCTGAGGGGCCTTGAAGATCTTCCCGCCGACACCCGGCTGGTGAGTTTTGCCGAAACCCTGCTGGCGGGTGCCATCGGATCGGCCTCGGCACGCGCGATGGTGGCCTCGGTCGTGACCGAAGAGCCGCTGGGCATCGACGAAGTGATGAACATCCTCGACGAGGCGTCGCAGGTGCGAGCCTACACCCGGGAGCTGGAACAGAAGTCGCTGGAGCTGACCCGTGCCACCAACGACCTGCGCGAGGCGAACGCCCGCCTGCGCGAACTGGATCGCATGAAGGACGATTTCATCTCGACCGTGACGCACGAGCTGCGCACGCCGCTGACCTCGATCCGCGCCTTCTCGGAAATGCTGCAGGAGGATCCCAAGATCGACCTGGCCCAACGCGCGCGGTTTCTCGGCATCATCGTCAGCGAGACCGTGCGCCTGTCGCGCCTGATCAACCAGATCCTCGATCTGGCCAAGCTCGAATCGGGTCGTGCGGAATGGACCGTGGCCGCGGTTGACGTGGCAGAAGTGGTTCGTGAAGCAGCCGATTCGCTGGCTGCCCTTTTCGCCGAAAAGCACGTTGCACTGGAACTCGACGGCTGCGAGAGCGGGCTCGTCGTGGCTGCCGACCGGGACCGGCTGATGCAGGTCATGGTCAATCTGCTGTCGAATGCGCTCAAGTTCGTTCCGGCCGAGGGCGGTCGCGTGAAAGTCGGCGCTGGCGGCACGGCGAGCGAGGTGCGCGTCAGCGTCACCGACAACGGGCCGGGTATCCAGCTGGTGGATCAGGAAGTGATTTTCGACAAGTTCCGGCAGGGCGCGGGCACCACCGACGTGCTCACCGACAAGCCGCAGGGTACCGGCCTCGGCCTGCCGATCAGCCGCCAGATCATCGAGTATTTCAACGGCCGCCTGTGGGCGGAAAGCACGCCGGGTGCCGGCGCCTGTTTTGTGTTCACACTGCCGCGACAGGCGGGCGATAATGGCAAATTACCGGGAGGAGTTTGATGAGCCATCGCATCCTGATTGTCGATGACGAGCCCAACATTGTCATTTCGCTTGAGTACCTGATGAAGAAGGAAGGATTCCAGGTCGCCGTGGCGGCCGACGGCGAAGCCGCGTTGCAGCAGGCAGCGGCATTCGCCCCCGACCTGATCCTGCTCGACGTGATGATGCCGAAAAAATCCGGTTTCGAAGTCTGCCAGGCGTTGCGCGCCGACCCTGCGCAGGCGGCGGTGAAGATCATCATGCTCACCGCCCGCGGCCGCGAGACGGAAGTGACCAAGGGCCTGGCGCTGGGCGTCGATGCCTACATCACCAAGCCGTTCTCGACCAAGGATCTCGTGCTCCAGATCAAGTCGCTGCTGGCATGAAAGCGAAATTCCGTTTCATCATTGCCGCGTGCGTCCTCGGCTTGCTGATGACGGGCCCCTTTGCGCTTACCGCCGTCCTGCTGTTCGCCGATGCAAAGGACGCCGAGCGCGCGGCGTTTGCCGAATTCCTGCTGCCGCGCCTGCCTCTGGGCGGGTTGATGACGCTTTTCGGCTTCATGGCCGGGCTGATCCTGTTGCGCAGCCTGTTCCAGCAATATGTCCATGGCCTGCTGCGCATGGCCGAAACCCTGCGCCTGATGCTCGGCGCCAATCGCAACTTCCGCGTCGCGCCCGAAGGCCCTCCCGAAGTGCGCGAACTGGCGCGGGCCGCCAACGATCTGGCACAGCAGCGCGACGAGCTGCTGACCGATGTCGAGGAGCAGATCAGGCTGGCCAAGGCCACTGTCGAAGAAGAGAAAAACCGGTTGGCCGCGCTGATGTCGGAGCTGGCGATGGCGGTGGTGGTGTGCAACCTCGACGGCCGCATCCTGCTCTACAACAGCCGCGCCCGGCTGCAGTTCAAGGCGCTGGCGCAGGGGCCGACGTCGATGAGCGGCGGCGCGCTGATCGGGCTGGGACGATCGATATTTTCCATCCTCGAGCGCGGGCAGATCACCCATTCACTGGAGAAAATCCAGCAGCGCTTGCGCAAGGGCAGCGCAGAACCGACGGCCAATTTCATCACTTCCACGCGCGGGGGGCAGTTGCTCAGGGCGCAGATGGCACCGGTACTTGGCAAGGCAGAGAGTCGCCAGGGCGATGAGGATTCGACCGCTGCAACATTGTCCGCTGCCGATTCGATGGGCACCGAACTGCAAGTGACGGGTTACGTCCTGACCATCGAAAACATCACGCGCAATTTCGAACGCGAAGCCGAGCGCGACCAGGTCCTGCAACTTCTGACCGACGGCAACCGCGCGGCGCTGGCCAACATCCGCGCCGCGGTGGAGACGCTGATCGACACGCCGGACATGGAACCGGACTACCGCGAGCGCTTCACCCGCGTGATCGCGGACGAAGCCTCGACCATGAGCGAGCGCCTCGAAACGACCATGAGCCGCTTTGCCGACTCGCTGAAGACGCGCTGGCCGCTGGAAGACGCGCTGGCCGCTGGAAGACGTGCTGGCGATCGACATCCTTGCCGCTGCCGAGCGGCGCATCGAAGACGCGCTGAAATTGCCGATCAAGCACGAAGACCAGGATGCCAGCCTGTGGATGCGGGTGGACAGCTTTGCGCTGATCCAGGCCATCACCTTCCTTGCCTCGCGCCTGCAGGACCACTATGCCATTCGCGAATTACGGCTGCGGCTTTCGGCCGAGGGCAGGATGGTATTCGTGGACCTGATCTGGTCGGGCACGCCGGTTTCCTCGGAGACGCTGTATGCATGGGAGCTGGAGCCGATGAACGTCGGCGCCGAGATCAGTCCGCTGACACTGCGCGACGTGATCGACCGGCATGGCGCGGAAATCTGGTACCAGCGCGACAAGGCCGCGCACAATGCCTTCTTCCGCATCGTCCTGCCGGCGGCGGCCACGCCCGAGGTGCAGGCCACCGACCAGGCGCAGCATCTCCACAGCGAAAGCCGCCCCGAGTATTACGACTTCGATCTATTCGCTTCGCGCGATGCCGAGGGCTCCGGCATCGACCTCGATCGGCGGCTGGCCGACCTTGCCTACTCGGTGTTCGACACCGAAACCACGGGTCTGGAGCCTTCCAACGGCGACGAGATCATCCAGATGGGTGCGGTACGGATCGTGAACCAGCGCCTGCTGCGGCAGGAAATCTTCGATCAGCTGGTGGATCCGCGGATTCCGCTGAAGCCCGAGGGCATTCCGATCCACGGTATCACCGAGGCCATGGTCAAGGGCCAGCCGACGCTGGATGTGGTGCTGCCGGCTTTCCACGAGTTCTGTCACGAAACCGTGCTGGTGGCGCACAACGCCGCCTTCGACATGCGCTTCTTCCAGTTGAAGGAAGACAGCCTGGGGGTGCGCTTCACCCAGCCGGTGCTCGACACGCTGCTGCTGTCGGCGGTGATTCATCCCAACCAGGAGACGCACCGCCTGGAGATCATTGCCGAGCGCCTCGGCATCAATGTCATCGGTCGCCACACCGCGCTGGGCGATGCCTATGTCACCGGCGAAGTCTTCCTCAAAATGATTCCGCTGCTCGCCGACATGGGCATCGTCACCCTGCGTCAGGCGCTGGATGCCGCGCAGCAGACCTACTTCGCCCGCATAAAATACTGAGAAGCCATGAGTAAATCTACTGCGCGTGCCGGATCAGGGTTTTGGCGGTGCTCGCTATCCTCACATATAGAAACATATGTTCCGGTAGCTGTGCTCCGGCCGCACCCTGCTGCGGCCCGCTCGCTACGATTTCTTCACGGCTTCCGGCCTTTGTAATGACGTACGACGAAATCCTCCCGCAGGCCGGCGCCATCGCCAGGGCTTCCGCCAGGATCGCGGCCGCGCCCGATGTCGCCACGCTGGTGTCATGCGCGGCCGAAGTGCGCCAGCTGGCCGTGGCCCTGCATCGCGAGGAAGCCGGGCCGGCGCTGGTGACGCAAGCGCTGTCCCGCCTCAACGACGCCATTGGCGAGCGCGTGCTGGCGGTGCTGATGCCCCGCTTTCGGTTGCCGCCGGCGCGCTGGTGCTGGCTAGGCCTCGGCTCGGAAGGACGTCTGGAGCAGACCCTGGCCACCGATCAGGACAACGGGCTGGTGTTTTCCGCGCTGGATGACGGCGAGGCGCGCCAGTTGCGCGAGCTGTTTCTGCCTTTTGCCCGGGCGGCGAACCAGGCGCTGGCCGAATGCGGTTTTCCGTTGTGCGACGGCGAGGTGATGGCCGGCAATCCGCGCTGGTGCCTTTCCTTGTCGGAATGGCTGGAGAGCTTTTCCGGCTGGGTGCGCACGCCGGAGCCCGAGGCCCTGCTCAACGCGGCCATCTTCTTCGATTTCCGGCCGCTGGCCGGCGATCATGGACTGGCCGCGGTATTGCGCCGGGCCTTGTCCGATCTCACGCGCGGCAACGAGATTTTTCTGCGCATGATGACCGTCAATGCCCTCGCCGCACAGCCCCCGCTCGGGCGCCTGCGCGATTTCGCCGTCGAGGCCGGCTCCGGCGGAATGATCGATTTGAAGAAGTTCGGCTCGCGCATTTTTGTCGACGCGGCACGCATCCTGGCGCTCGGCGCCGGCATTCCCGAGACCGGCACCGCGCCGCGCCTGCGCCGGGCTGCCGCGGAAGGCGTCATGACGGGGACCGACGCCGAGGCCTGGATTCATGCCTTTCATGCGGTTCAGGGGGGCCGCCTTGCGTCTCAGGTCGCTGCCGAGGCGAGGTCGGGCAACCTGGTCGATCCGTTGCAGCTCAACGATTTTGACCGCCGCGTCCTGCTTGAAGGGCTGCGCCAGGCGCGCGCCATGCAGCAACTGCTGAAATCCCGTTACCACATCGAAACCTGAATCGAGAAAATCCCATGGCAGTCGAAACCCGTGGGGACATTCCCGCCTTCCCGCGCCGTCGCTTCCGTTTTCGAAATAGAGGATGAGTCCGCAATGAGTGAAACCCAGCAAGCCCGTAGCACGAGTTACCGCCCCAACCTGCACAGTCCGCTCGCCGCGCTGGCGCGCAGGAAACCGATCACCGCCACGCCCGAAACCCCTCTGCGCGAGGCCGTGCAGGCGATGGCGGAGAACCATGTCGGCTCCATCATCATCGTCGAGCCCGAAAGCGGCAGCCCGCTCGGCATCTTCACCCTGCGCGACCTGCTGCACCGGGTCGCCGCAAAATCCTGCGACCTCGACCAGATGGTGATGTCGGTGATGAGCGGCACGGGCCTGCTCATGCTCAACTGGCGATCCACCATCTACCAGGCCGCGCTGATCATGGCGCGCCACGGCGTGCATCACGTGATCATCGTCGATGCCGCCGGCAAGCTCGCCGGCATCGTGTCGCAGGAGGACATCTACGAACTGCAAGGCGGCGGCGGCAAGGCGATTTCCGGCGCCATCCGCACCGCGCGCGACATGAACGCCCTGGTGGCGGCGGCCGAGGGCATCCGCCGGCTGGCGGTCGGCATGCTGGCCGAAGGAGCGGCGGCCGAGCAACTGACGCAACTGATCTCCAACCTCAACGACCACCTCGCCGTGCGCATCATCGAACTGACGCGTGATGATTTCGAGTTGCCCAAGGTGGAATGGTGCTGGCTCGCCTTCGGTTCGGAAGGGCGCTTCGAGCAGACCTTGTCCACCGACCAGGACAACGGACTGGTATTCGCCGCGCCGGACAAGGATGCGGCCGCGATGCGCGAGGCCTTCCTGCCCTTTGCCCGGGCCGTCAACGAGCGGCTGGCGCAGTGTGGTTTCCCCTTGTGCAAGGGTAACGTCATGGCCAGCAACCCCGAACTGTGCCTGTCGGTGAACGAGTGGCAGGACAAGTTCGGCGGCTGGATGCGCGCCAACAGTCCGCAGGCGCTGCTCGACGCCACGATCTATTTCGATTTCCGCCCCATCTATGGCGAGGAAGAACTCGCCGACCAGTTGCGCGAATGGGTGCTGAATCGCGTGCCCGGCGAAACCCTTTTCCTGCGCTTCATGGCCGGCAACGCCGTCCAGGTCGAGCCGCCGATCGGCTTCATTCGCGAGTTCACCTTCGACAAGAATCCGGACTTTCCCCACACCCTCGACCTCAAAGCCGGCGGGGCGCGCCTGTTCGTCGATGCCGCGCGCATCCTCGCACTTGCCAACGGGGTGACCGAAACCGGGACCGCGCAGCGTTTGCGCGCGGTGGCCGCGCGCGGCAAACTGGGGAGCGACGACGTCAACGCCGTCATCGAGAGTTTTTTCTACATCCAGCAGTTGCGCCTGAAAAACCAGCAGGGCGATGTCAGCGAGGGCGCCGCCAACCGCGTCGACCCGGACGGCCTCAATGAACTGGGCCGGCTGGTGTTGCGGCAGGCCTTCAAGCACGCCAAGCGCTTGCAGTCGAGATTGCAGCTCGAATACAGGCTGTAACGCGCATGTCAGTGCAAGTTATCCGCCGGTGATGAAACATGCGAAAGGCGAATTGAAGGCCCACCCCTCCCATCCGCTGCACGGCCCACGGCTGGCTTTGCACAGCCGGCCGGCTGCGGCGGCGCGACGCATGCGTCGCGAATTCCCGCCTCGCCCCCTCACGGGGAGGCTTCTGATCAGCTCGCTTCGCTCGACTATCATCCGTCGCTCCGAACGAGTTTTTCCCCATTAAATGACGGAAGTCGTCGTCCCTCTACGTACACCGCTGCTGCGCGGCGAGCGCCGCCTGCGCATCGCCCTGGTCGGGCTGCCGGGCAGCGGCAAGACGACGCTGTTCGATGCCGTGTCGAGTACCTCGCCGCACAGCGGGACGCTGACCGGAACGCATCGCGTCTATCGCGAGTGCACTGTGCAGATCGGTTTCGACGAAGCCAGCGTGGTCGATCTGCCGAGCGTTCATTCCCTGCATCATCTGGAAGGCGATGATCTTTCCGCCCTGAAATACCTGCTCTGGGGCGACGAGCGTCCGCCCGTCTCGATGCATGAGGATTCGGCCCCGCCCGCGCCTTTCGCGCCGCCGGACCTGATCATCCAGGTGGTCGATGCCAGCAGCCTGCAAAGCCATCTCGAACTGACGCTGGAGCTGAGCCAACTCGGCCGGCCCATCGTTCTGGCGCTGAACCAGATGGACGAGGCGGCGAAGAAGGGCCTCTACATCAACATAAAATCCCTTGAAGAGCTGCTCCGCATGCCGGTGGTGCCCACCGTGGCCCTGATGGGGCAGGGCCTCACGCAACTTTTCAGCGCTGCCATGAACGCGGCGCGCGAAGCCACCTGCCCCTTGCCGCAACCTCCAAGCCGGCATATCGCCGAGAGCCTGCAACCGCTCGCGACGGCGCTCAACCGGCCCGAGATCCATGCCGCCTTCCGCGTCCCGCACCCCATGCTGGTGTGCCACTTTGCCGCTGCCGACGGCTTCATCGAGGAAGAACTCGGCCAGCATTTTCCGGGCGTGCTGCCGGAGTTACGCGCCCTGCGCGAAGCGGCCGGGCTGCGGCTGCCGCGCCCGCTGGCGGACGAATTGCACGCCGATCGCCACCATCGCGCCGCGACCCTGGTCGAGGCGGCGCTGCGCATGGGTTCGCCGACCGATACCCACGGCTGGCGCTACTGGCTGGACGAGTTGTTCCTGCATCCGCACTGGGGCCTGATCGGCAGCCTGGCCGTGTTTGCGGCGGTGCTGTTCGTGGTGTTCGAGATCAGCGGCTGGATCGATTCGATGACCACGGCGCGCCTCGCCGAAGCCTTTGCCGACTGGCGGCCGGAGGCCGGCGGCGGCATCATCGCGCGTGCGGTGCTGGACGGCCTGATCGGCCTGGTCGGGATCGTGGTGCCCTACATGATTCCGTTGGTCATGCTGCTGGTGAGCCTGGAGCAGGTGGGTCTGATGCAGCGCATCGCCTTCGTGGTCGATCGGGGTTTCCACCAGATCGGTTTGCACGGCGGCGTTGCCGTGCCCTTCCTGCTCGGGTTGGGCTGCAACGTGCCGGCCATTTCCGGCGCGGCCCGGGCCACCAGCGGTCGCGAGCGGGTGATCGCCTCGGTGCTGATCACCTTCGTGCCCTGTTCGGCGCGCTCCGCGATCATCCTCGCCGTCGCCGGCAAGTATCTCGGCGCCGCCGGCGTGTTCGGCATCTTTGCCCTGACGCTGGTCGTGATTGCCGGCATGGGCCGCCTGCTGTCGCGGCAGAATCGCGAACTCGGCCCCGGCCAGGTGCAGGAAATTCCGGCCTATGCGCTGCCGGCGTGGCGGCCGTTGCTGGCCGAGACCTGGGCCCGCACCAGCGACATCCTGACCATCGTCACCCCCTTGCTGGTGGGCGGCAGCGTGGTGCTGGCGCTGCTCAACCACGTCGGTGCCGACGGCCTCATCAACACCCTGCTGACGCCGGTCACGGTCTGGTGGCTCGGCCTGCCGCTGGCCCTGGGCGTGCCGCTGCTGTTCGGCGTGCTGCGCAAGGAGCTTTCGCTGCTGATGATCTACCAGGCGCTGGGCACCCAGGAAATCGGCGGCCTGCTCGACCCGGCGCAGATCGTCACCCTGTTGCTGTTCCTCACCTTCTACATTCCCTGCGTTTCCACCTTCGCCGTGATGCTGAAAACAGTCGGGCGCCGGGACGCATTCTTCTCCGTGGCGTTGTCGGTGGCGGCGGCGCTGCTGCTGAGCGGTGGGGCACGGCTGGTACTGGGCGGGGTGCAGATGCTGGCGAACTGAAACAGCTCCTGCGCCAGTTGCAGCCAACAGTGGTAACTTACAGCCTGCAAGTTCCGGGAGACGAGGCCTCAAGCATGCAAGCATTTGATTTTGACAGTGCCATAACAATGCACCGGGCGTGGAAAATGAAATTCCACATGGCGCTCGACACCATCCGCGGCAAGGACTTCGACACGCAGCCGATCGGCGACGAGGCACGCTGCAGCCTCGGCCAATGGCTGGCGGCCAATGCCCGCGAACTGGAAGGATACGGGGCGACCAGGGAACTCCTGGCGGTCCATCAGGAATTCCACCGCCAGTCGGAATCGATTGCGGACGCCATCCGGAACGAAAAAATCGTTAACCTGACGGACCAGGCCATTGTCGGGTTTGGTGTGCTCTCGGCAAGGATTGAAGCCTTGTTGCAGCAGCTTGAAAAGGAAATCCGGCAGGCCGGATGAGTTGGATTACAGTCTTCCCTTCCCCGGCCCGTTGATCCATCGACCTTCATCGAACCTGCCTATCCGGACACCATGAACAAAGCCACCATCTATACCAGGACTGACAAGGGCGCACGCGCGGCGGCCTCGGCATCCAGCGAGCTTTCCGGCGATTTGCGCAAGATACTGGATGCAATCGATGGAAGCTCCCCGGTCGAGGTGCTGCAAGGCAAGCTCGACTTTCTGTCTCCCGTCGCCTTTTTCGAGGCCCTGGCGACGCTGGTTGCGGATGATCTGATCCGCGATGCCGAGAGCGTGCAAGCCGAGCGCAAGGCGCAGGAGTTGCGCGCCAAGATCAAGGCGCGGCGCGAGGGGGCGGATCGCTCGCCGCAGGACGGCGAACCGCACGATGTCGAGGCGGAAGAACAGGCACGGCGCGAAGTCGCCGAAAGTGTCCGGCAGGACGCCGAGGTGCAGGCGCGCAGGTTGGCCGAAGAGAGGGCGCTGCGGGAAGCCGCGGAACGTGCCCGGCAGGAAGCCGAAGCCCGGACGAAATTGATGGCGGCCGAACTGGCGCGACGCGACGCCGAGGACAAGGCCCGGCGCGAGGCGGAAACGCGTGCACGGCAAGACGCCGAAGCCCAGGCGCAACGAATGGCCGAGGAACTGGCGCGGCGCGATTCCGAGGACAGGCTTCGTCGGGAGGCCGAGGAAGCGGCTCGCCGTGAAGACGAAAGCGCGCGTCAGGAAGCCGAGGAGCGTGCCCGCGTGATGGCTGAGGAGCAGGCCTGGCGCGAGGCAGAGGAAAAGTATCGCCGCGAGGAAGCGGAAGCCGCGGAAGAAAAGCGCAAGCGTGCGGCGGCGAAGGAAGTCAAAGCCGGTTCGACCAGGCCGCGCAATCTGGGGCTGGCGATCGCGCTGGGGCTGCTTGCGCTGATCGTGATCGGCCTGGTGGCCGCTCATCTGATTTCGTACGACGGGCAGATTCCGAAGTTCGAAAAAGCCGCCACGGCGCAGTTCCAGCAGCCGGTGAAGATCAAGGCGCTGCGCCTCTCGCTGTTGCCGCATGTCGAGTTGCGGCTCGAAGGCGTTTCAATCGGTGCCGAAGGGCAGGTCAGGATTCCCCAGGTCAAGGCAAAGGGCGATCTTGGCAATCTGTTCAGCGACAAGAAGGTGTTCAAGTCGATCGCGCTCGATTCACCGGTGATCGCGGAAGCCGCCCTGGGTTGGCTCCTGTTCGGCGAGCCGGCGGCGGCCGACCTGCTGGTGGGCGAGGTCAGCGCATCGAACGCCCGTCTTGAATCGAAGAACCTCAGCCTGCCGGCTTTCGACGCCAAACTGAAATCCGGAGGCGACGGCTCGTGGGGCTCGATGATCATCGAATCGACCGACAAGAACCTCAGCGCCGAGCTGGCGCCGAAAGGCGAGTCGGTGCAGATCGAGTTCAAGGCCAGGTCGTTCAAGATTCCCTTCGGTTCCGACCTGACCCTTGACGATGTGGTTGCCAGCGCCAGCGCAACCCCCGACGGGCTTGTGGTGACGGAGTTCAAGGGCTTTGCCTACGGTGGCATCCTCGGCGGCAACGCCAGCCTGAAATGGGGCAAGCAGTGGACTCTTGCCGGAAACCTGAACGCCAAACAGATCGATACCGCGCGACTCCTTCCCGGCATCGTGGACGGTGGCAGGCTGGTGGGCGATGGCGCGTACTCGATGCAGGCGCCGGATGCCGCCAAACTCTTTGCCTCGAACCACCTGGAGGGCAACTTCAGCGTCGCGCGGGGAACCCTGCTCGGGGTGGACCTGGGACGCATGATGCAGGGCGGGGGGATGACCGGTGAAACGCGCTTTGCCGAAGCCGCGGGAAGCTTCGTGCATGATCGCGGCGCGACCCAGCTCAGACAGGTGCGCTTGGGCGAAGGCGCGATTTCCGCCAATGGCTCGGTCGAGGTCGATGCGGACAACACTGTCCGCGGGCGGTTTGCGGTCGATCTGAAGATGTCCGCCGAGCAGCGCCGGGGAAATTTGGTGGTATCCGGCACGCTCAAGAAGATCGAATGGCGCCGGCCGTAGGACAGGACAAAGGACAACAATGAATCCCCAGAACGGCCACGACATCGAAGACATCACCGTCGGCATGAGCGCGGAAATCGCCAAGACCATCACCGACGCCGACATCGTGCTGTTTTCGGCCGTGTCGATGGACAGCAACGCGGTGCACATGGACGAGGAATTCGGCCGGAGCACGCCCTTCGGCGGCCGCATCGCGCACGGCATGCTGTCGGCCAGCCTGCTGTCGTCGGTGCTGGGCAACCGGCTGCCGGGGCCGGGGACGATCTACATGAGCCAGTCTTTGCGTTTCCGCGCGCCGGTGCGGCCCGGCGACACGGTTCATGCCCGGGTCACCGTCAAGGAAGTGATAGCCGAAAAGTGCCGCGTCGTGCTCGACACCGTCTGCACCGTGGCCGGCAAGGTGGTCATCGACGGCGAGGCGATGGTGATGGCCACTTCGCGCGCCAGGCGCGAAGCGGCCGGCAAGTAGTTCCGCGCCGATCCGGTTGCCGGACTTGACGCCCGAAACCCTGCAAGCCGCGGTCGATGCGGCCATGGCCGGACGCCATGCGGTGCGCGCCTTCCTGCCGACGGCGATTCCCCGCGAAACGATTGCCGAGATCCTGGGCATCGCCGCCCGCGCGCCCTCCGGCACCAACCTGCAACCCTGGCGCGTGCATGTGCTGACCGGCGCCACGCGGCAGACCCTGGTCGACGCGGTGTGCGCCGCCTACGATGCCGCCGAACCGGGCCACCAGGCCGAATACAACTACTATCCCGCCGAGTTCTTCGAGCCCTATCTGGCGCGCCGGCGCAAGATAGGCTGGGATCTCTACGGCCTGCTCGGTATCCGCAAGGGCGACGCGGAGCGCATGAAGGCGCAGATGCGGCGCAACCTGGAATTCTTCGGCGCGCCGGTCGGCCTGATCTTCAGCATCGACCGGCGCATGGGGCAGGGCGGCTGGCTCGACTACGGCATGTTCCTGCAAAACGTCATGCTCGCGGCCCGCGCCCGCGGCCTCGATACCTGCCCGCAGGTGGCCTGGCTCGACTACCACCGCATCATCGCCGACGTCCTCGGCTTCGGACCGAGGGAGCAACTGGTCTGCGGCATGTCGCTGGGCCACGCCGATCCGGCGGCGATCGAAAACAGCCTGCAGACGGAGCGTGCCGGACTCGCGGAATTTGTCGTGTTCCATGAGTGAGGCTGGCGAACACGGACGCCAGCGCATCGACAAGTGGCTCTGGGCCGCGCGCTTCTTCAAGACGCGCAGCCTGGCCGCGGCGGCGGTCGATGGCGGCAAGGTCAAGTGGAACGGCCAGCAGGTCAAGCCGGCGCGCGAACTGCAGCCGGGCGACGAACTCGAAATTGTCGCCGGCGAAGTGCGCTGGACGGTTATCGTGCAGGGCCTCAATGCGCAGCGCCGCCCGGCGGCCGAAGCCCGCCTGCTCTATGAAGAGACCGCCGACAGCACGGCCCGGCGCGCCCGGCAGCAGGAGCTTCGCCGCCTGGCGCCGATGCCCGGCGCCGACCTGAAAGGCCGGCCGACCAAGAAGGCGGGGCGGCTGATTCGCGGCTTCAACGAGTAAGGCTCGTCCCGTGAGCCATGCACGAGTGATACTCTCGCTTTTGACAATGAATTCGGGTTGAGCACGGCATGGAAATCGGCATTGCATTGGTGGTTGGACTCCTGATCGGCGGCGGACTGGTCGCCGTGGTTCTCGCCGCGCGTCTGAAGGAAGCGCAGGCGCGGCTGGCGGCGCAGGAAGGCGAACTGGCGGCCTTGCGTGGCCGGGAGTCGGCGCTGGCGGTACGGTGCGCCACGCTGCAAACCGAACTGGAAAAGGACCAGGCGCTGTTCGCCGAACGCCAGGCCACGCTCGAAGCCGCGCGCGACAGCTTCGCCGACGCCTTCAAGGTGATCTCCGCCGACGCGCTGGCGAAGAACAACCAGTCCTTCCTCGAACTCGCGCGCGCTACGCTGGAGGCGCAGCAGGCGGCGGCGCTGGCATCGGCGAAGACCGATCTCGACAAGCGGCAGCTCGCCATCGGCGAACTGGTGGCGCCGGTCAAGACTTCGCTGGAGAAATTCGAGCAGCAGATCCAGGGCATCGAGAAATCGCGGGTCGATGCCTACGCCACGCTGACCGAACAGGTGCGCGCCATGGCCGAGGCGCAGGGCGCCCTGCGCATGGAGACCGGCAACCTGGTCAAGGCCCTGCGTGCGCCGCAGACGCGCGGCCGCTGGGGCGAGCTGCAGCTCAAGCGCGTGGTCGAAATGGCCGGCATGCTCGACCACTGCGACTTCTTCGAACAGGAAAGCACCACCACCGAAGACGGCCGCCTGCGCCCCGACATGATCGTCAAGCTGCCCGGCGGCAGGAACATCGTGGTCGACGCCAAGGCGCCGCTGGCCGCCTACCTCGAAGCGCTGGAAGCGAGCGACGAGGAAGAGAAGAAGCGCAAGCTGTTCGACCATGCGCGGCAGGTGCGCGACCATCTGAAAAAGCTCGGCCAGAAGGCCTACTGGGAGCAGTTCCAGCCTTCGCCCGATTTCGTCGTGCTGTTCCTGCCCGGCGAAATGTTCTATTCGGCGGCGCTGGAAGCCGACCCCTCGCTGATCGAGGCCGGGGTCGATGCGCGCGTCATCCTCGCCACGCCGACCACACTGATCGCGCTGCTGCGCGCCGTCGCCTATGGCTGGACGCAGCAGGCGCTGACCGAGAACGCCGAGCGCATCAGCCTGCTCGGGCGGGAGCTGTACGAGCGCATCGCCACGGTGACCGAGCACTGGGGCCGCGTCGGCAGGAACCTCGGCGAGGCGGTCGGCGCCTACAACAAGTCGGTGGCCTCGATGGAGACGCGCGTCCTCGTCTCCGCCCGCAAGTTCCGCGACCTCAAGGTGGCCGGCGAGGACAAGGAAATCGCCGACCTGAATCCGGTCGAGGCGCTGCCGCGCGACGTGCAGGCGCCCGAATTGCTGACTAGGGACGACAGGCTCATCCCATGAGCCTTGGGTCGTGCAGACTGTTCTCCATTCTCAAGGAGGAAGTGCCATGTCTGCCGATCAAGCCGTCTATCCCGTCGATCTCGCCGTGTTCATCGTCACCACCACGCTGTGCGCCATTGGTGCGCTGATGTTGCCGCTGGCCGGGTGATCATTCCTTCAATGCCCAAGCTCACTCCCAAACCTGAAAATCTTGCTCCGCTCGTTCTGGTGATTCGTGGCGAGAAAGTACTTCTGGATGCTGACCTCGCGGAACTTTATGGTGTGGGCACAAAAGTTCTCAACCAGGCAGTAAAGAGAAATCTGGAGCGGTTTCCGGTAGATTTCATGTTCCAGCTTACGGCCGAGGAATGGGCGCAGATGAGGTCACAATCTGTGACCTCATCCACCAAGGCCAGCCCCGCGAGGCCCCAACCCGCGACCGCATCGCGGCGCAAGATCAGTGCTGTGCCTTACGTCTTCACCGAGCAAGGGATTGCCATGCTCTCCAGCGTGTTGCGCTCGCCGCGTGCGGTTGAAGTGAACATCGCCATCATGCGCACCTTCGTCCAGTTGCGCCGGCTGATGGACTCGAATCGCGACCTCGCCCGCAAGATCGAGGCCATGGAAATGCGATACGACGAGCAGTTCTCGACGATCTTCGATGCCATCAAGCAATTGATCGCGGACGATCAGGCACGCAAGGCCAAACCCAAGCGCGCCATTGGTTTCCTCTGATCCGCGATGATTCGTCCCGATCTGCCCGAAGTAAATCTGGCCGAACTGCGCGGAGGTCCGGAGCCGGTGGTGCTGTGCGCCACGGCGCGGCTGGCGGGCAGCCTGCGGCGGGCGCATGGAGCATTGCAGGCCGCGCGTGGCGCCGTCACCTGGCAGGCGCTGCAGAGCGCGACGCCGGCGCAGTGGCTCGATCACGTTACGTCCGGCGCGCTGCTGCGCGGCGAAATTCCCCCGGCTGGCGTGCCCGGCGCTTTCCTCACCCGGGCGCAGGAACGCAGCCTGTGGGAGCAGGCCATCGCCACCGATGCCGGCGCGGCGGCGGAACTGTTCGACCGCGAGGGCATGGCGCTGGCCGCGATGGAGGCGGCGAATCTGGAGCGCGCGTGGCGCATCGAGGTGGCCGACGCCTTGCAAACCGAGGAATACCGCGCCTTCCGGCGCTGGCGGGAAAAAGTGGCCGAGGCCTGCCGGGTCGGCGGCTGGCGCACGGCGGACGAAACGCTGGCCTGGCGCATCGAGTGCATCGAGCGCGGCATCGGCGGCCTGCCGGCGCGGATCGGCATTGCCGGCTTCATTGCACCCGATCCGATGATTTCGCGCCTGCTGGTGGTGCTGGAGGCGCGCGGCGTCGAGCTGTTCCAACTCGACTTCGCCCGTGGCGAAACCGTGCCTGCGGCGGGCGCCGAACTGGCCGATGCCGAAGCTGAATGCATGGATGCCGCGAAGTGGGCGCGCGATTGGCTGGCGCGCGACGCCTCGACTCGCGTTCGCATCGCCGTCGCCGACCTGCAGGTACGCCGGCGGCTGCTCGAAGCCGCGCTCGACGATGTGCTCCATCCCGGCGCGGTGGGCGCCGGGTGGGTCGCGCAGGAGCGCGATCATGCCTTCGTCGCCGGGTCCCCGCTGGCAGCCGAGCCGCTGGTCGATGTCGCCTTGCGCCTGCTGCAAGTGCTGGTGCATTCGCAGCGCGTGGCGCAGGTCGAATTCGGCGCCCTGCTCTGCGGAACAGGCTGGTCGGCCGATGTTGACGAAGCCGATGCCCGCGCCCGCATCGAGGCCGGCTTGCGCGAATTGCTGCCACCCGAAACCAGCCTCGAACGCTTGCAGCGCGGCGTCGGCCGCCTCTGCGCCGACCCGGCCTTGCGCCTGCAGGCGCCGCAACTGGTGGCGCATCTCGGCGCGCTGCTCGAAGCCGCAAGGCGTGCGCCGCGCCGGCAAGCGCCGTCGGCCTGGGGCAAGAGCTTCGGCGAGTGGCTGGCGGCGCTCGGCTGGCCCGGGCAACGCGCCTTGCTCGTTGCCGAACGCGCGGCCTGCGATAAATTGCGCGAAGGCCTGGGCGGCCTGCTGGCGCTGGACGCCGTCATGGGCCGGGTCGATGCCGGCGAAGCCCTGCGCCAGTTGCAGCGGCAGTGTCGCGACCACGCCTTCGAGCCGCCGCGTCGCACTGTGGCGCGGATCGAGGTTTGCACTGTGGACGATGCGCTGGCCGGCGCCGTCGATGCGCTCTGGGTCATGGGGCTCAACGAAGGCGCCTGGCCGCCGGCGCCGCGTCCAAATCCGCTGCTGCCCGCCGAGTTGCAGCGTCGCGCCGGCATCTCTGCCGCCCGCGCCGACAGCCTTGCCGTCGAGGCGCAAGCCCTGCAAGCCGCGTGGTGCGCCAGCGCGGGTGAAGTGGTGTTTTCGTGGGCGCAGCGCGAAGGCGAGCGGCCTTTGCGGTCGAGTCCGCTGCTGGCGAACATATCGCGCCGCGAGTTGGCAACTGCGCCGATACCACCGCATGCGGAAGAGCCCGGCTTGGCGCGCATCGATGATGCGCGGGCGCCTCCGGTCGGCGCGAACGAGCACATTCGCGGCGGCACGGCGCTGCTGAAGGCGCAGGCGGTGTGCCCGGCCTGGGGTTTCTATCAATACCGGCTCGGTGCCGCCGTGTTGCCGGCGCCGACTTTCGGCCTCGACGCGCGAACGCGCGGCTCGCTGCTGCATGCCGCGCTGGAGGAGTTCTGGCGCGGACGCAGCCTCGTCGATCTGAACCGGATGGATGCCGCCACCCGCAGCGCGGAGATCCGGCGCGTGGTGGCCCATGCGCTGGCGGAGCATGACCGCCGCGCCGCCGAGCCGCTACCGCCGCGCTTGCGGCAACTGGAAGACGAGCGGCTGCAGGCCTTGCTGGCAATCTGGCTGGAGGTCGAAGCCAGGCGCGCGCCCTTCCGCGTGATCGCCTGCGAGGAGCATCACGAACTCGACATCGAAGGCCTGCCGGTGCGCGTCGTGATCGACCGCATCGACCAGCTCGCCGACGGCCGGCTGGTGGTGATCGACTACAAGAGCGGCCGCAACGACTCCGCCGCAAGCTGGGCCGAGGCACGCATCAAGGAGCCGCAACTGCCGATCTACGCCGCGCTGGCGTTTCCCGATCGCGATGTGGCCGCCGTGGCGCTGGCCCGCGTCACGCCGGACAAACCGGGTTTCCTCGGCGTCAGCGAGGACGAAGGCCTGCTGCCCGAAGTGAAGCCGCTCGCAGCGCAGCGCAGGCTCTACGCGGAGGAGGATTTCCCCGATTGGCCGGCCCTGCGCAGCCTTTGGGCGCAACGCCTTACCGCCGTCGCGCGCGAGGTGCGCGACGGCGCCGCCGCGGTGGTATTCGATGCCGAGAAGGACATCGAATACTGCGACGTGCGCGCACTGCTGCGCGTCGCCGAACGGCAGCAGCAATTCGACGAGGCGGGCCAATTGGACGGCATACCCCACGGCCCCCTTTCCGCGAAAGGGGGTGACGGTTGTTCGCCGTCCGTGGCGGCTCCCAAGGATGAGCACCCATGAACGACCTGTTGCTCGACGATGAGGCAAACCGCCGCCGCGCGCTGGAACTCGACTCCTTCATCGTCGAGGCGCCGGCCGGCGCGGGCAAGACCGAGCTGCTGACGCAGCGCTACCTGCGCCTGCTGGCCACCGTCGACGCGCCCGAAGAAATCATCGCCATCACCTTCACCAACAAGGCCGCGGGCGAAATGCGCCAGCGCATTGCCGAAAGCCTCGAACTGGCGCGCGCAGGCAAGCTGCCCGAGCAGCCGCACAAGCGCATCACTTTCGAGCTGGCGCGCGCGGCGCTGGCGCGATCGGGCGAACTGGGCTGGCAGATCGAGACCCAGCCGGGGCGGCTGCGCCTGACCACCATCGATGCCCTGTGCGCCAGCCTGGCACGGCAGATGCCGCTGCTGTCGCGCTTCGGCGCGCAGCCGGCCGTGGCCGACGAGGCCGCGCGGCATTACGAAGAAGCCGCGCGGCGCGCGCTGGACCATCTGGAAAGCCAGGGGGAAGAAGAGCGCGAACATGCCGAGGCGGTCGCCACGGCGCTGGCGCACCTCGACAACGACGCGGCGCGGCTGGCGCGTCTGCTGGCCGAGATGCTGGCACGGCGCGAGCAATGGCGCGCGATAGCGGAACTCGATGATCCCGAGTCGGCGATCGGCGCAGCCCTGCGCGAGATGGTTGGCGAAGAACTGGCGCTGGTCGCCGGGGTGCTCGACGATGGATGGCAGCGGCAGTGGATGCCGCTGGCGCGCTATGCCGCGGACAATCTCGGTGATGGCCATTTCGTCGACTGGGTCGAGCCGTTGACCGCCGCGCCCGAAGAATTGCCGCGCTGGCGGGCGCTGGCCGATTTCCTGCTGACCAAGGAAGGCACGGCGCGCAAGACCGTGACGGTGAACAACGGCTTCCCCGCCGGCAAGGAATTCAAGCCGCAGAAGGACGCCATGCTGGAACGGCTGGCCGCGCTCGATGTCCGGGCGATCGCAGCGTTGCAGCGTCTGCGCGAACTGCCGGCGTCCGATCACGACCACGACGAGGTGGTGCGCGCGCTGGCGCGACTGATGAAGCTCGCCGCCGCCGAACTGTGGCTGGTGTTTCGCGAAAGCGGCGAAGTCGATTTCGGCGAACTCGCGGCGCGCGCGATCGCGGCGCTGGGCGACGAACTCGACCCCTCGGAACTTGGCCTGCGTCTCGATTACCGCATCCGCCACCTGCTGGTCGACGAATTCCAGGATACCAGTCCGACGCAGATCGAGCTGCTCGAACGCCTCACCGCCGGCTGGCAGCCAGAGGATGGTCGCACGCTGTTTGCGGTGGGCGATCCGATGCAGTCGATCTACCGCTTCCGCAAGGCCGACGTCGGCCTCTTCCTGCGCGTGGCCGAAATCGGCATCGGCGCGCTGCGGCTGACACCCTTGCGCCTGTCGCGCAACAACCGCTCCTGCCCGGAAGTGGTGGACTGGATCAATGCCTGCTTCCCCGAAGTGTTCCCCGTCGCCGACGATCCGCTGCGCGGCGAGATCCGCTATCGCGAGTTCGTCGCCACGCGGGGGGCGCTGCCGCAGGCCGGCGTCGCCATGCATCCGGTGCTGGCCGAAAAGGGCGAGGGCGCCGCCGCCGAGCGCACCGAGGCGCAAGCCATCGTCGCCCTGATCGAAGCCGAGTGGCGCGAGGACCCGACGCGCAACATTGCCGTGCTGGTGCGCGCCCGCGCGCATCTGGCGGCGCTGGTCGCCGCGATTCGCCGCCATGGCGCCGGCTGGCGCTTCTCTGCCGTGGAAATCGAGCCGCTGGCCGGGCGCCAGGCGGTGCAGGACCTGATCTCGCTGACCCGCGCCCTGCATCACCGCGCCGACCGCGTGCATTGGCTGGCGATCCTGCGCGCGCCGTGGTGCGGCATGACGCTGGCCGATCTGCACGCGCTTGCCGGCGACGACCATCAGGCCACGATCTGGTCGCTGATGCAGGATGCCGAGCGCATCAGTCGCCTGTCGGCCGATGGCCGGCAGCGGCTGGGCCACGTGCGCGAGGTGCTGGCCGAGGCGCTGGCCGGGCAGGGCCGCCAGCGGCGCCGGCGCTGGGTCGAGGACGCCTGGAAAAAGCTCGGCGGCCCCCATTGCCTGAACGCTGCGAACGACCTGTCCGACGCGCAGGCCTTCTTCAATCGTCTCGACGCGCTCGACGCGGCGGGGCGCTTCGTCCTCGACAGCCTCGAAGACGACATGGCCCGCCTGTTCGCCGCGCCCGATGCGCAGGCCGACGGCTTGCTGCAACTGATGACGGTGCACAAGGCCAAGGGCCTCGAATTCGACACCGTGATCCTGCCCGGCCTGCACCGCGAAACCCCGGCGCGCGACATGCCGTTGCTGGCCTGGGACAGCTTTCCGCTGGCCTGCGGCGAGCGCCTGGTCGCCGCGCCGGTGAATCGGCGCAGCGCGGGCAAGGCCGGCGAGCCGACGGTGTATGACTTCCTGCAGCGCATGGAGAAGGAGCGCAGCCGCAACGAGGACGCCCGCGTGCTCTACGTCGCCGCCACGCGCGCGGTGCGCCGCCTGCATCTGGTGGGCGTGGCCTTCCGCGACGAGCAGGGCGCGCTGGTCGCCCCGCGCGCCGCCTCGCCGCTGGCACGGCTGTGGCCGGCCGTCGAACCGGATTTCCATGCCGCAATCGCCGCACCGCCAGCGCCGACTCCCGCTTTCGACGGCGAGCTGAGGGATTTCGTGCCGCAATTGATGCGCCTGAAGGCGCCGGCCGTGCCGTCCGAGTGGCGCGCGCCTGCATTGCCGTTGCCGGCACTGGATGCGCCGGAAGAAACCGTCGACCCGCTGGCCGCCGCGGTGGGCACGCTGGCCCATGCCGTGCTGGAACTGATCGCCGCCGAGCCGGAAGCCTGGTCGCCCCAGCGCATGGCCGAGCGCCAGCCGGGCTTCGAGCGCTGGCTCGCCAGCCGCGGCTGGTCGCCGGCCGATGCGCGGACCGGCGCGTCGCGCGTCGCCGCGATGCTGGCGACGACGCTGGCCAGCGCCGACGGCCAATGGGTGCTGCGCCGCCGTGCCGATGCGGCCGCCGAACTGGCGCTGACCGGAGTCGGCGCCGGCGGTACGGCGATAACCCGCGTCGTCGACCGCAGCTTCGTCGAAAACGGCGAGCGCTGGATCATCGACTACAAGACCGCCGACCTGGGTGCGGCGGCCGATGGCTCGCGCCTGCAAGCCCATGCCGCGCGTTACCAATCGCAACTGGAGTCCTACGCCGCGCTGTTCGCCGGCGATGGTTTGCCGCTGCGTCTGGCGGTGTTTTATGTCGCCCATGGCATCCTGGCAAGTCTGGAATACAATCCGACTTTCGAGTGAGTTTTCCGGGAGAAAGACATGTCCGACAAAAAATACCGCCTGGTGACCCGCAGCGATTTTGATGGTCTGGCCTGCGCGGTGTTGCTGAATGAACTGGATCTGATCGACGAGATCAAGTTCGTCCATCCGAAGGACATGCAGGATGGCAAGATCGAAATCTCCGAACGCGACATCACCACCAACCTGCCCTTCGTGCCGGGCGTGCATCTGGCGTTCGACCACCATCTCTCCGAGACTTTCCGCAATCCCGGCGAGCGCCCCAACCACATCATCTATCCGGATGCGCCGTCCGCCGCGCGCGTGGTGTTCGAGCACTACGGCGGCAAGGGGCGCTTCCCTTCGTCGTTCAACGACATGATGATCGCCGTCGACAAGGCCGACTCGGCGAACTTCACGCGCCAGGAAATCCTCGACCCGAAAGACTGGGTGCTGCTCAACTACCTGATGGATTCGCGTACCGGGCTGGGCCGTTTCCGCGAGTTCCGCGTCAGCAACTACCAGCTGATGATGGACCTGATCGCCTACTGCCGCAATCACGGCATCGACGACATCCTCGCCCTGCCGGATGTCAAGGAACGGGTCGACCTTTATTTCGAGCATGCCGAAAAGGCCAAGGAGCAGATCAAGCGCTGCACCACGGTGTACGGCAATCTCGCGGTGCTCGACCTGCGCCACGAGGAGACGATCTACGCCGTCAATCGCTTCATGATCTACGCGCTGTTCCCCGAGACCAACATCTCGATCCACATCATGTGGGGCGTGCAGAAGCAGAACACCGTGTTCGCCACCGGCAAATCGATCATCAATCGCACCTCCGGCACCAACGTCGGCGAACTGATGCTGTTCTACGGCGGCGGCGGCCATGAGAATGCCGGCACCTGCCAGATCGCCAACGATCGCGCCGATACGGTTTTGAAGGAGCTGATCACCAACATCAACGCCGACGGCTGAGCGTTTGCTTCACCGGCAGGCAGCCGCCTGCCGGCGCCGGTAGAAGAACGGCGGACCCGACATGGCACTGCTCGAAATCCGCAACCTAACGCGCCGCTTCGGTTCGCTCGAAGCGGTGAAGGACGTTTCCATCGCCATCGAGCAGGGAGAATTCTTCACTCTGCTCGGGCCTTCGGGCTGCGGCAAGACCACCATCCTGCGCATGATCGCCGGCTTCGACGAACCGGACGAAGGCGAGATATTGCTCGACGGCCAATCGCTGGCCGGCGTGCCGCCGGAAAAACGCCCGCTGCATACCGTGTTCCAGAGCTACGCGCTGTTTCCGCACATGACGGTGGCAGGCAACATCGCCTTCCCGCTGGAGATGGCCGGAAAGTCGGCGCCGGAGATACGGCGTCGCGTCGGCGAAACCCTGGCCCTGGTGCATCTCGAAGACAAGGCCGACAGCTTTCCCCACGAACTCTCCGGCGGCCAGAAGCAGCGCGTGGCGCTGGCGCGCGGCCTGGTCAACCAGCCGCGCCTGTTGCTGCTCGATGAGCCGCTGGGCGCGCTCGACGCCAAGCTGCGTGTCGAAATGCAGATCGAACTGATCGCACTGCAGCGCGAAGTCGGCATCACTTTCATCTTCGTCACGCATTCGCAGCAGGAGGCGCTGGCCCTGTCGCATCGCATCGCCGTGATGAAGGACGGCCGCATCGAGCAATGCGACGAGCCGGACCAGCTCTACACCCAGCCCGCCAACCGCTTCGTCGCCGACTTCATCGGCAAGATCAACCTGCTCGACGTCGAAGTGACGTCGTCGAGCAAGGTGCTGCTCGGCCTGCATGCGGAAGGCCTCGGCGACATCGCCGCCACCGACCCGCGCCCGATCGCAGTGGGCGAGCGCGGCGCCTTTGCCCTGCGCCCGGAACTGATCCGCGTCTTCGGCCACAAGGAATCCGCCGACCTGAAAAACAGCTTCGAGGGCGTGGTGCGCGAACTGCTGTATCTGGGCGATGTCACGCTGTACAAGGTCGAGCTGGCCAACGGTCGCGTGATAGAGGCACTGATGCCCAACGCCGCGCCGGGCCGCGCCAAGTTCCACGAAGTCGGCGACGCCGTCACCGTCTGCTGGCGGCATGACGCCGGCGTGTACCTCAGAAGCTAGCGAGGCCGCCTGTGTCCGCACCGAGAAGCCAGCCGGCGGGCCTGACCAAGTGGATCGTCACGCTGCCGCCCACGCTGTTCCTGCTCGCCTTCTTCCTCGTCCCGGCGCTGATCGTGGTGGTCGCCGGCTTTCGCGAAACCGGCGAGTTCGGCGGCCTCGCGCCCATCGACAGCCTCGCCGCGCTGACGCTGGATGCCTACCGCTTCCTCGGCGGCGACGTCATCTACCTCGAAATCTTCGCCCGTTCCTTTCTGGTCGCCGCGCTGACCACGCTGCTCTGCATCGTGCTCGCCTACCCGCTGGCCTGGCTGATCGCGCGAAGCCCCAGGCAGCGCCGCGACTTTTTGGTGCTGCTGGTGATCCTGCCCTTCGCCAGCAATTTCCTGGTGCGCATCTATGCCTGGATCATGCTGCTGGGCCCGGTCAACCTGCTGTACACGCCCTTCGCCGTGATTGTCGGCATGGTCTATGCGCACCTGCCCTTCATGGTGCTGCCGCTCTACACCAACCTCGAAAAACATGATCCAGCCCTGCTCGAAGCCGCGCAGGACCTCGGCGCCAATGCCTGGACGCGCTTCTGGCGCGTGACCTTTCCGCTCTCGCTGCCCGGCATCTTCTCCGGTTCGGCGCTGGTCTTCATCCCCGTGCTGGGCATGTTCGCCGTGCCGGAACTGCTCGGCGGCACCGGCGACATCCTGATCGGCAACCTGATCAAGGAACAGTTCCTGGAAAACCGCGACTGGCCGCTCGGCTCGGCGCTGTCGATCATGCTAACGGCCTGCGTGCTGGCGCTGGCGGGGCTCACCGCCTGGGCCTCGAAGCGAGGGCTGCACGGGACGGAGGCGGTTTCGTGAAGTTGCCAAAGGCATTTTGTCCGCAGATTTCGCAGATTGACGCAGATGGATCGGCGCGCTGCCTGGCCCATGCGCGTCGTCTGGCGGGAAAGTTCCGGATGCAGGTCACTCCGCAGCCCTCTCGGCATAATCTGCGTAATCTGCGGATAGAAGCCGGGTTTCCGTTATGAACTCATCCCGCTTCTGGCTCTGGACCGCCTCGCTCGCTACCTACGCCTTCCTCTACATTCCGCTGGCGGTGGTGGTGCTGTTCTCCTTCAACGACTCGGTGCTCAACGCCGAGTGGGTCGGCTTCACCACGCGCTGGTACACCAAGCTGCTGCACGACGACGACATGCTGCACGCCGCCGCCAACTCGCTGCTGATCGCGCTGGTCTCCAGCAGCGTGTCGACCCTGCTCGGCGCCATGGCGGGGCTGTCCATGCACCGCTACCGCCCGCGCTGGCTGCCCTTCCTGGTGCTGACGCCGGTGGCGATGCCGGAAATCCTGCTCGGCGTGTCCTTGCTGCTGTTCTTCCGCCAGGTGCTCGATCTGTCGCTGGGCCTGTTCTCGATCCTCGCCGCGCACATTACCTTCAGCATCGGCTTCGTCGCCGTGATCGTGCGCGCGCGCCTGGCCGGCATGGACGAAAGCATCTTCGAGGCGGCGCGCGACCTCGGCGCCACGCCCTGGGCCACCTTCCGTCGCGTCACGCTGCCGCTGATCATGCCGGCACTGGTGGCCGGCTTCCTGATGGCCTTCACGCTCTCGATCGACGATTTCGTCATCACCTTCTTCGTCGCCGGCGTCGGCGTGAATACGCTGCCGCTGCAGATCTACTCGATGATCAAGGTCGCCATCACGCCCGAGGTCAATGCCGTATCCACGCTGCTGATGGCGCTGACCCTGACGCTGATCCTGGTAGCGTCGCGCCTCGCGCCCGATGTGCTGAAGGCGCGCCAGTGAAATCGCCGCACCGCCAGCGCCGACTTCTGGCCTTCGTTCTATCGGCGCTGCTGCTGGCGAGCCTGCCGGCCCGGGCGATCGACACGCTCTACCTCTACAACTGGAACAACTACATTTCCGAAGACACGGTGCAGCGCTTCGAGGCCCACTGCAAATGCCGGCTCAAGCAGGACTACTACTCCGACAACGAGGAAATGCTGGCCAAGCTGGAAGCCGGCGCCGTCGGCTACGACGTGCTGGTGCCCACCGGCAATGCCGTCGAATCGCTGGTGCGGCGCAAGGCCCTGCGCGAGATCGACAAGGCGAAGCTGCCGAACTTGCGCAACGTCAAGCGCGAATTCCTCGACACCTGGTTCGATCCGGGCAACCGCCATTCGGTGCCCTACGCCACATCCGTCACGCTGCTCGGATTCAATATCGACAAGATGAAGGAGCTGGACCTGCCCACCGACAGCTGGGCGCTGATTTTCGAGCCGCAGCACCTGAAGAAGCTCAAGGGCCGCGTCACCGTACTCAACAGCCAGCGCGAACTCATGGCGGCGGCGATGAAATACCTCGGCTACTCCGTGCAGGACCACGACCCCGCCAAGTGGGAACAAGCCAAGCGCCTGATCCTGCGCGCCAAGCCTTGGTGGACGGCGTTTTCCAACAGCACCTACATCAAGGATCTGGCCATCGGCACCATCTGGGTCGCCCACGGCTACTCGAACGACATGTTCCGCGCACAGCAGGACGCGGCGGCGGCCAAGCGTCCCTTCCAGATAGGCTTCGCCACGCCGAAGGAGGGCGCGGTGCTGGCGGTGGACAACTTCGTGCTGCACAAGACCGGCCGCCGGCCCGATCTCGCGCACCAGTTCATCGACTTCATGCTCGAAGGCGAAAACGCCGCCGACGTCTCCAACCTGATCGGCGCCGGCAACCCCAACGCCGCCGCGACCGCCCACATCCGCCCCGAGATCGCCGCCAACCCCGGCATCTTTCCCCCGCCGGCCGAATTGCAGCGCCTGGAAATGCTGCGCGACTTCGATCCGAAACTGCGCCGCAGCCTGTCGCGGATGTGGACGGAAATTAAAGTGCGATAGACGCAAATCGCCGTATCGCCAGCGCCGACTCGTTCTGCGCTTTTTCCTTTAGTACCAATGACATAAAAATGCGCCAAAGGTGCTGCGGTGCATATTGACGTGGCATTGGAATGCGCTCGTAATGTGCAGAGCAACTCCTGTCACGATCTTTTCGCAAGGGTGGAAGGCTGGATGCTCGGCAGAAATCGATGCCATGTCTAAGCGACAGGATGTTTCAGTCATGAAACGGACATCTTTCAGAACCAAGGAATCAACCTCTATCAGGTCACACGGAGTTGTTCCCATCCACTCACGGCGAAGGAGGTAGAAATGAACATCAAGCTGCTGATGATTTCCATTCCTGCGATCGGCTTGGCTGCATGCTCTGCGTTTACGCCACCAAAAGAGAAGCCGGTAATCGAAGACCACGTAGGTGATCGTATCGGCACTTTGGCGACTACTGCCGAGCGGCGAATGGTGTTGGTCGACCTCAAGAAGGATCACTTCTGCGCCGAGCCGTCGCCGGATGTTGCCGAGGCGATCAACAGTTCCATTCGAGCCGCCGCCGAAGCCAGCGCGAAGGCGACTAGCGGAAACGAAGCCAGGATCAGCGGCGAGATAGCGAAAACTTTGGCGACGTCGATCAATACCCTGTTCGTCAGGACGCAGGGCATCCAGTTGTTCCGTGATGGTTCCTTCGCCTTGTGCCAGGCCCGAATGAACGGTGATATCAAGGACAACGCGTACGCCACCAGATTCGATGCGTTGCTGGAGAAGGCCGTCGAACTGATCAAGGCCGAGTTGCCGCTGGTTGCGCAAAGGCTTACGCAGCAAATGATCAGCTCGGCACAGACGGCGGCTGGTGACGCCAAAGCCTCGGCGGATGCTGCGGCCAAGAGCGCCGATGCGGCAAAGGCATCTGCAGACGCGGCCGGCAAGGCAACTACGAAGTAATTTTCGCAAACAAGCGAAAGACGTCGTGGTGGGGCAATCGAGATGCTCGACTTCCCGGTTGCCCCGGCCGCTAAATTTGCAAATCAAGTGTTGGCTGTCGACTGAATCGGGAGGGCCAAATGAAATGCATCGCCTACAACGACGGGTACAAGTATCAGCTCAAGGAGGCGTATGCGGTCGCCATCGACATCACGCCGGCCACCGCGATCGACACGGAATACATCGATCTCGACACGGCGGGGAACCTGACCATCGCCAAAGGCTATGCCTGGGACGGCCCTTCAGGGCCGACCATCGACACGCTGAGCTTCATGCGCGGGTCACTGATCCACGATGCGCTGTACCAGTTGATGCGGGAAAGCCACCTCGACCACAACATCTATCGGGAACCGGCAGACCGCGTTTTGCAGAAAATCTGCAAGGAGGACGGCATGTGGTCGGTACGGGCGTGGTGGGTGTATCACGGTGTCCGCCTCTTCGCCGACCCGGCGGCCGATCCGGCTGACAAAAGGCCGGTGATCAGGGCGCCGGAGGGTTGTGAGCCCTGACGTCCAACGCTATCTACAGCACCCTTGGGAGAAAGCCATGCGAATCCTTGCATTCCTGTTAGTTCTGGTTGGCCTTTCGGCATCGCCGGCAATGGCGGCACCGGAGTTTTTTGGAGAATTTCGCGATCCGCTCGAAGGGCGATTCGTAGACGCGCAGCCGCGGCCGATGTTCAAGCTGGCGGCCCAGTTCCGCTTTGTCGATCCGAACGGGCTGCTCTGGATCGTGCCGCCCGGCAAGGAAGTGGATGGCGCGTCGATTCCCCAGGCCTTCTGGTCGTTCATTGGCGGGCCATTCGAGGGGGCCTACATCAAGGCGTCGGTGATCCACGATCACTATTGCAACGAGAAGAGCCGGACCGAGCACGACACGCACCGCAATTTCTACTACGGGATGCGGGCAAACGGCGTCGAGGAGTGGAAGGCCAAGTTCATGTACTGGGCGGTGGCGACCTTCGGCCCCAAATGGAAGCTGGACAAGCGCGTCGCACAGAATTTGAAATGCAATCCGATGGGCGACAAGATATTTTGTTCCGGGCTGCCCGAGGTCAAGCTGACGATATCGTCGCTGCCGACGATCGATCTCAACGATCCCGATACGCTGGCCCTGGCGCTGAGCAAGGCGTCCACCGTCGCGCGTTCGCTGAAGACGAGCAACGGCAAGGTGCTGGACATCTCTGCCAGCGGTCAAGTGGGCGCATCGCTGGACGACATCGCCAAGAATGCGGACCAGTACCGCTCAGTCTTTTCCACCAAGGATTATGGCAAGAGTGCCGCGAAGCTCGGGGTGCTTTCGCAATGGAATGTTTCGGGGCTCGATCAGGTCAAGGCTTGGGACAATAGCGAAATGCCGCGGTATAACGCAGCGGTCGTGCTGACGCCTGATACGGTGAAAAAGGTTCAGTCTGGAAAGTATTTCAAGCTGGATGCAAACAGCGGGGCGCTTCTTGGCGATCAGCTCGATCTGAAGTCGCTGGAAATCAAGTCGGGACACTCGAGATAGCCGGCCTCGTCTTTCTCGTCGGGACATACCAACACACGGACTGCCATGCCAAGCGATATTGAGGCCTTCCTTCAAACCGTCAATCTCGCCCGCTTTCGCGGCCAGGCCGAGGGGCACTACGAGAGTTTTTTCCTTCGGGCCAATCATCCGGCGCGCCCGCTGGGGTTCTGGATTCGCTACACGATCTTCTGCCCCAAGGGCCATGCCGGGGATGCGGTTGGTGAACTCTGGGCCGTCTTCTTCGATGGCGAAACCGGCCGGCATGCCGTCGCAAAACAGGAATATCCGTTGGCCGACTGCCTGTTCGACATCTCAAGGTTCGGCGTTCGGGTCGGCGCGGCGACGCTCGGTCCGCATCGTTTGCAGGGGGTCGTCGCGAGCAAGGGACAAGCATTGGCCTGGGACCTGGCATTAGAAGGCAGGGCCACGCCCGTCCTGCTGTTGCCCTTCAAGCTTTACCAGGGCGGGTTTCCCGCGGCGAAGAGCCTGGTCAGTTTGCCGCTGGCGCGCTTCAGTGGCGGCTTGTCGGTCAATGGCGCAGCGATCGACGTGACGGGTTGGGTCGGCAGCCAGAACCATAACTGGGGCCGCCGCCACACCGATCTGTATGCCTGGGGCCAGGTGGCGGGCTTCGATGCGCACCCCGACAGTTTTCTGGAGGTAGCGACGGCGCGCTTGCGCATCGGTCCCTTCTGGACACCGCCGCTGACGCCGCTGGTGCTGCGCCACCGGCAAAGGGAATACGCGCTCACCGGCTTGCTGCAGGGGCTTCGGGCGCGCGGTTCCTTCGATTACTTCAATTGGAAGTTCACGTCGGAAACGGCGGAGGTCGTCATCGACGGGGTGATTTCGGCGCCGCGCGATGCGTTTGTCGGCCTCGCCTATCGCAACCCGCCCGGCGGCGTCAAACATTGCCTTAACAGCAAGATCGCGCGTTGCACGCTTCGCTTCCACGACAAACGGGCCGGCATCAGCGAGTCGCTGGAGGCGACGAATCGTGCCGCCTTCGAGATACTGACCAGCGATCCCGACCACGGCGTCGCAATTTCCGCCTAGGCGCCGAACGGCGCGCGCGAATCGCCGTACCGCCGGCGCCGACTCCTGATTTGCAACGGATTCTCCGTCCCGGGTTGTCGTTCAATCCACTTACCCGCAGAATACGGCCGTGCGGCGGCATTCTCGGCTGCGTCGCCGGGCGCCGGCGACGGTATCGTATTTTCTGGAAGAGCAAAAATGGCAGTGGTTTGGACCAGCGACCTCGAAACGGGGATCGAGGCAATCGACCAGCAGCACAGGAAGATTGTCGATTGCATCAACCAGTTGGAGGTCGCCATCGAGCAGAAGGATTCGGCCTCGGTCGGGCGGGTGCTCGATTCCGTGGAGGAGTATTGCCGTTCCCACTTTCCTTTCGAGGAAGACCTGCAGGTCAGGGTCGGGTACAAGCACGCCAAGTCGCACAAGGCGGTGCATGACGTGTTCGTCAAGCGCGTGGGGAAGTATCGGGACCGGCACATCGCCGGCGAGGATGTCGCCAGGCAATTCCACGACATGCTCAGCACCTGGCTGGTGCTGCACATCAAGCGGGAAGACAAGGGCTTCGTACCCGATGTGAAGCGCAGCATCGGTGGCATGGTCAAGGGCGACGCGGGAGAGGACTGGCTGAGTCGTTCGGTTGCCGGGTTCTTCGGCAAGGGCCGCTGAGCGCTCCGGCGTTCTGTTCGATCAGGGGCGTTCGCGGGGAAAGCGCCGTATCGCCGGCGCCGACTTTTCAGGCTGCTTTCAGTGCGACGCGCGGTGACGGCCTAGAGGCGCCAGGCCAGCAGTTCGTCGGCGGCGCGCAGGCGGGCCGAGACTACCTTGGCGATGTTGCGATAGACCTTGAGGCCGATCTCGGGCCGCGCATTGATGATCTGGTCGTTGATGCGGACCAGCACGCAATCGGTGTCGGCGATGACGCTGGCGCTGCGCGCTTCGTTGTCGGCCAGGGCCATTTCGCCGAAGCTGTCGGCGGCCGCCAGGCGCGCCAGTTCCACTTCGCCGCCGCGCCCGTTCTTGAGCACGCGCGCTTCGCCGTTGAGGATGATGTACATGTGGGTGCCGACATTGCCTTCCTTGACGATGTAGGCGCCGGGCACGAAGGTGCATTTTTCGGAACTGCCGAGCAGGTCGCTGATTTCGGCGGGGGTGAGTCCCTGGAAGGCCTTGACGTGTTCGGACAGCTTGAACAGCAGCCGCTGCAGGTCGGTGAAGGTGAATTGTTCGCGAATCCAGCTCATGGCGGAATCATACCTGAAGCACGGTCAGGAGGTCCTGTTCCAGCCTGACCAGCGTGGCGGTTTGCGCCAGTTCCCGGCCGCTGATGAGGAACACGTCCTCGACGCGTTCGCCGAGGGTGGCGATCTTGGCGGTGTGCAGGGTGATGCCATGCTGGCTGAGGACGCGGGCAATGGCGTAGAGCAGGCCCGGCCGGTCGGCGGCGCTGATCGCCATCAGGTACTGGTTGCCGCGCTCGTCGGCGCGGATATCGACTTCCGGCGTCACCGGGAAGTGGCGCACCAGTCGCGACAGGCGTCCGCCGAACCCCGCCGGCAGGGGCGGCTGCTGCGTGAGCTGTTCGGTGATGTCGTGCTCGATCAGGCCGATCATGTCGCGATAGGCCAGCGTCGAATCGAAGGCGAAGACGACGAAGCTGTCCAGCGCGTAGCCGTGGCGCGTGGTGTGGATCTTGGCGTCGACGATGCTGTAGCCCAGCCGCGCGAAGAAGCCGCAGAGTCGCGCGAACAGCAGGGGCTGGTCCTTGGCATAGACCATCACCTGGAGGCCGTCGCCCATCGGATTGAGGCGCGCGCGCACCACCGGCTCGGGGCTTGAAGGGCGATGGTAGAGGGTGCGCGTATGCCAGGCGATTTCCTCGGCGGTATGGCGCATGAAATAGCCGGTGTCGAGCTGGCTCCAGAGTTCGAGTTCGACGTCGGGACGCAGGCCGTGGTAGCGCAGGATGCCGCGCGCCTCTTCCTGCCGTTCGGAGACGCCGGTGAGCTGGAGCACCGCGGTGCCCTTGAGGACACCCGCCGTCATGCGGAACAGGTCTTCGAGCAGCTTGCCCTTCCAGGCGTTCCACACCTTCGGGCTGGTGCCGCGGATGTCGGCGACGGTAAGCAGATAGAGCGCGGTGAGGCGACGGATGTCGCCCACCTTGCGGGCAAAGGCGAGGATGACGTCGGGATCGGCGAGATCCTGCTTCTGCGCCACTTGCGACATGGTCAGGTGGTGTTCGACGAGGAATACCACCAGCGCGGTGTCTTCCTCGCTGACGCCGTGGTCGCGGCAGAAGCGCGCGGCGTCCTTCTTGCCGAGTTGCGAGTGGTCGCCGCCGCGGCCCTTGGCGATGTCGTGGAACAGGGCGGCGACATACAGCAGCCAGCGCTTCTCGAAGCCCGCCATCAGGCGCGAGCAGAACGGGTACTCGTGGGCGAATTCGGGCATGGCGAAGCGCCGCAGGTTGCGCATCACCTGCAGGATGTGCTGGTCGACGGTATAGACATGGAACAGGTCGTGCTGCATCTGGCCGACGATCTGGCCGAAGGCCGGCAGGTAGCGGCCGAGGATGTCGTACTGGTTCATGCGCCGCAGCGGGTGGATCAGGTGGTTCTGCTGGAACAGCTTGAGGAACAGCGCGCGGTTTTCCGGATCGCGGCGAAAGGCGGCGTCGACGCGGTCCTGGGCGCGCCACAGGGCGCGCAGGGTGCGCGGCGTCATGCCCTTGAGCTCGGAGCGCTGCATCTGCAGCAGGAAGCATTCGAGGATGGCGCGCGGATGGCGCTGGAAGACGTCTTCGGTGCGTACGTCGAGCTGTTCGCGCACCATCTGGAAGTGGGCGTCGATGATGATCGGCGGGCCTTCGCGCGCCGGCAGCAGGCGGTCGCTCAGCACCTGCATCACCAGCGAGTTGAGCTGCGTGACCAGCTTGGCGTTCTGGTAGTAGCGCTGCATCAGCACTTCGGAGGCGCGCTTGGCATCGGTCGGATGGACGCCCATCGCCGCGGCGAGCTTTTCCTGGTGGTCGAACAGCAGCCTGTCTTCGCGGCGCCCGGTCAGCAGGTGCAGTTCGATGCGCAGGTCGCGCAGGAACTGGTCGGCGCTTTCCAGCTGGCGCACTTCGGACGTGGTGATGAGTTTGGCCTTGGCCAGCGCTTTCCAGTCTTCGCCGATGCCGGCGGCGCGCGCCACCCAGCGGATTACCTGCAGGTCGCGGCGGCCGCCGGGACTTTCCTTGCAGTTGGGTTCGAGGCTGTAGGGCGTGTCGTTGAACCTGGCATAGCGTTCCGCCTGTTCCAGTTGCTTGGCCCTGAAGAACGCGGCGGGTTCCAGCGCGGCGTTGTAGCTCTGCTCGAAATCGTCGAAGAGAGCGCGCGAGCCGGCCAGGTAGCGGGCTTCGAGCAGCGCGGTCTTGACCGTGATGTCGCGCTCGGCCTCGTCCAGACAGTGGTCGATGGTGCGCACGCTGTGGCCGATGTCGAGCCCGATGTCCCACAGCAGGCCGACCAGTTGCTCAAGTTGCGGCGCGGTCCCTGATTCGCAGGCAATGCCGAGTTCGTCCGGCACCAGGATCAGCAGGTCGACGTCGGAGCCGGGGTAGAGCGCGCCGCGGCCGTAGCCGCCGACCGCGGCCAGGGCGCAGGTGGCAGGCATGTCCAGCGCGTTCCAGACTTCCCGCAGGGCGTTATCGACCAGCGCCGCGCGGCCGCGAAGCAGGGCCACGCCGTCCTTCTTTTCCCGCCAGGCGGCGGTCAGCGCCTGCTGCCCTTCGCCCAGGCGTCGGCGCGCATCGGCCGCCAGTTCGCGCAGTTCGCTCATGGATTCAAAAGGCGTCGGGCTTGGCGAGGACGCTCAGGGCGTGATGCGGATGTGGGCCGGGCAGGGTGGCGCACCGGCGGACATCGTCATCACCTCGACGCCGGTTTCGGTAACGCAGACGGTGTGTTCGAACTGGGCGGAAAGGCTGCGGTCCTTGGTGACGATGGTCCAGCCGTCCGGCAGTTCGGAAATGGCCGCCTTGCCGGCGTTGATCATCGGTTCGATGGTGAATACCATGCCGGGCACCAGCAGCGGGCCGTCGCTGGCCTTGCCGTAGTGCAGCACCTGGGGTTCTTCGTGGAAATTGCGGCCGATGCCGTGACCGCAGAATTCGCGCACCACGGAAAATCCCGCGCCTTCGGCGTGCTTCTGGATCGCATTGCCGACCGCGCCCAGATGCACGCCGGGCTTGACCTGCGCGATGCCGACCCACATGCATTCGTGCGTCATCGATACCAGCCGTTTGGCGAGGATCGAGGTTTCGCCGACGCAGTAGGTGCGGCTGGTGTCGCCGTGCCAGCCGTCCTTGATGGTGGTGATGTCGAGGTTGACGATGTCGCCCTTCTTCAGCGCGCGGTCGTTGGGCACGCCATGGCAGACCTGATGGTTGACCGAGGCGCAGATCGATTTGGGATAGGGCGCGTAACCGGGCGGCGCGTAGTTGAGCGGCGCCGGAATGCAGCCCTGCACGTCGACCATGTAGTCGTGGCAGAGCTTGTCGAGAGCGGCGGTGGTGATGCCCGGTTTGACGAAGGGCTCGATGTAGTCGAGGACCTCGCCCGCCAGGCGACAGGCGACCCGCATCTCGGCGATGTCCTGGGCGGTTTTTATTGAAATGGCCATGAAAGCGGGGCGGGATTGGGGAAGGACATTTTACCCGCAGGCCGCTTGCCGCACGCCCGCCGCATCAGAAAAACAGGCGCGAGCCCTTCCTGTAAAACTCCACGGAATAGGCCACCTGCCCTTGCGGATATTCCTTGGTCACGATCGACTTGCCCTCGACCTGGTAGGCCAGGTCTTCGGACAGCCTGCCGCAGGCGGTGGTCGTTCCTTCCATCAGGCGGCTGCCGGGGTAGGCGTTGAGCATCAGGTGGTAGGGCGGACAGGCGGCGCACATGCGCACCGAGCCGACAATCGGCGAGCCGATGATGGTGAGGTCGCCGACGATCGGCGTCAGGTAGCAGGGGCCGGCATCGACGCCGATCGACAGCCCGATTCCCGCGGGTTCGTTACGCATGTTGGCGACAAAGGCCGGGTAGTAGTAGGTGCGGAAGTTATCCATCACCGAACAGCAGAAATCGAGCACCGTATCCATGCGCTCGGTGAATGCGTCCTCCACCAGCCAGTAGCAGATGAAGCCATCCCCGGTGAATTTGTCGAACCAGCCGCCGTGGTAGTGCAATACGGTGCGGAACTCGGCGACGAAATCGTCGAGAATCTTGGCGTACTGCGGGATGTCGATCGATTCCTTGAGGACGCAGGATGAGCGGCGGATATCCACCGTCAGCACGATGGCCTCGATTGCCGCGGTTTCGCTGATCGCCTTCCTGATCGCCGGCGAGACATTGGTCCGGGTCGGGTCGAAGCGGTCAAGCGGGGCGTGGCTCAGAAACTGGTTCTCGACTTCCAGAATGTCTGCGGCGAGACGATTCATGGCAAAAAGGCTCACGGACTTGGTCTCCTCAATGTCGAATTGCCGGAGGGACTCGAACCCGCCCCGCGTCGATCGACTTATATCGTATGTCATAGTCTAGCCTGATTTTGGGAGAGCTGTGTCGCTTTCAGTCCGGAAAGTGAGCATCTCTCGGGTCGTCGAAGCCGCTTTTGCGGCTTGTGCCACACTGCGCAAGCCGTTATAATTGCGCGCTTGTCCGGGGTGGTCCCGGGCAAAATCCACACGCCCGGCGCCGATAGGGTGGCTTCCCGCGGGAAATCAGCGCGAAGCAGCACGGCCAGGCGGAGGTTCAACCCATATCGGAGATAGTTCTATGAGCACTACCATGCGCCAGATGCTGGAGGCGGGAGTTCACTTCGGCCACCAGACCCGTTTCTGGAACCCCAAGATGGCCCCGTACATTTTCGGCCATCGCAACAAGATCCACATCATCAACCTCGAAAAGACCCTGGCCAAGTACCAGGAGGCGATCGCCTTCGTCCGCAAGATGGCGGCCAAGAAGGGCACCATCCTGTTCGTCAGCACCAAGCGCCAGGCGCGCGAAATCATCGCCGAGGAAGCCCAGCGTTGCGGCATGCCCTATGTCGATGACCGCTGGCTGGGCGGCATGATGACCAACTTCAAGACCCTGAAGCTGTCCGTCAAGCGCCTCAAGGATCTGGAAACCGCCATGGCCGAAGGCAACTTCGAGAAGCTGTCGAAGAAGGAAGCCCTGACGTTGCAGCGCGAAATGGACAAGCTGAAGAAGTCCATCGGCGGCATCAAGGACATGGGCGGCCTGCCCGACGCGATCTTCATCATCGACGTCGGCTACCACAAGATCGCCATCACCGAAGCCGGCAAGCTCGGCATCCCGGTGATCGGCGTGGTCGATACCAACCATTCCCCGGAAGGCGTGAGCTACGTGATCCCGGGCAACGACGACTCCTCCGGCGCGATCCGCCTCTACGCCCGCGGCATGGCCGATGCCATCCTCGAAGGCAAGAGCCAGGGCATCAACGAAGTGGTGCAGCAACTCGCCGGCGACGACGAGTTCGTCGAAGTCGAGGACGCCGCGGAGTAACGGCAACCCGCCGCGGCGCCAGCGGCGCTGCGGTGCGGGTCATCAGGCTGCCCGCGCCGCCGCGCCCGCCGTGGCAAGTGATTCACTGAATTTGGAGCAAAGCAATGGCGGAAATCACCGCAAGCATGGTCAAGGAATTGCGCGAGAAGACCGACGCGCCGATGATGGAATGCAAGAAGGCGCTGACCGAAGCGGCCGGCGACATGGCGAAGGCCGAGGAGATCCTGCGCGTCAAGCTGGGCAACAAGGCCAGCAAGGCGGCAACCCGTGTCGCCGCGGAGGGCGTGGTGGCGATCCACATCGCCGCCGACGGCAAGCTGGGCAGCATTTTCGAAATCAACAGCGAGACCGACTTCGTCGCCAAGAACGACGAGTTCCTCAAGCTGGCCGCCGACTGCGCGCGCCTGGTGGCGGAAAAGAATCCGGCCGACGTCGCCGCGCTGTCGGCCCTGCCGATGGGCGAGGGCACGGTCGAATCCACCCGTTCCGCGCTGGTGGGCAAGATCGGCGAGAACATGAGCATCCGCCGCTTCGTGCGCGTTGCGGCCAAGGGCAAGTTGACTTCCTACATCCACGGCGGCTCGAAGATCGGCGTGCTGGTCGATGTGGTCGGCGGCGACGAGCAACTGGCGAAGGACCTGGCGATGCACATCGCCGCCTCGAAGCCGAAGTCGCTGGATTCGTCGGGCGTGTCGGCGGATCTGCTGGACATGGAGCGCCGCATCGCCATCGAGAAGGCGCGCGAAGCCGGCAAGCCGGAAGCCATGCTGGAAAAGATCGCCGAAGGCACGGTGCAGAAGTACCTGAAGGATGTGACCCTGCTGGGCCAGGTGTTTGTCAAGGCCGAGGACGGCAAGCAGACCATCGAGCAGCTGCTGAAGGCCAAGGGTGCATCGGTGGCCGGCTTCACGCTGTTCATCGTCGGCGAGGGCATCGAGAAGAAGGTCAATGACTTCGCCGCCGAAGTGGCCGCGCAAGCGGCTGCGGCTGCCGGCAACAAGTAAAGGCAAGACGCAACGATGACTGCGCCGAAATTCCGCCGCATCCTGCTCAAGCTGTCGGGCGAGGCGCTGATGGGGGACGATGCCTACGGCATCAACCCGGCGATGCTCGGCAGCATCGTGGCGGAAATCAAGTCGGTCACCGATCTCGGTGTCGAACTCGGTGTGGTCATCGGCGGCGGCAACATCTTTCGCGGCGTGGGCGGCACTGCCACCGGCATGGATCGCGCCACGGCCGATTACATGGGCATGCTGGCGACGGTGATGAACGCCATGGCGCTGTCGGATGCCATGCGCCAGGCGGGCATCAACGCGCGCGTGCAGTCGGCGCTGAACATCGAGCAGGTGGTCGAGCCCTACATCCGTGGCAAGGCGATCCGTTACCTCGAAGAAGGCAAGGTGGTGATTTTCGGCGCCGGCACCGGCAACCCGTTCTTCACCACCGATACCGCGGCGGCGCTGCGCGGCTCGGAGATCGGCGCCGAGATGGTGCTCAAGGCGACCAAGGTCGACGGCATCTACACCGCCGATCCGAAGAAGGACCCGCAGGCGACCCGCTTCGCCCGCATCAGTTTCGACGAGGCGATCGGCCGCAACCTGGCGGTGATGGATGCCACGGCGTTCGCCCTGTGCCGCGACCAGAAGCTGCCGATCAACGTGTTCTCGATCTTCAAGACCGGTGCCCTGAAGCGCGTGGTGATGGGCGAGGACGAGGGCACACTGGTTCACGTTTAGAACTTTAGGAGTGGGGCATGATTCCCGAGCTGAAGAAGGCTTCTGAACAGAAAATGCAGAAAAGCCTCGAGTCGCTGAAAGCCGACCTTGGCAAGGTGCGCACCGGCCGTGCGCATACCGGCATCCTCGATCACGTGCAGGTGGATTACTACGGATCGATGGTAGCGATCACCCAGGTGGCCAACATCACCTTGATCGACGCCCGCACCATTGGCGTGCAGCCCTGGGAAAAGCCCATGGTGGCCAAGGTCGAAAAGGCGATTCGCGATTCGGATCTGGGACTCAACCCCGCGTCGCAAGGCGAACTGATCCGCGTGCCGATGCCGGCCCTGACCGAAGAACGGCGCCGCGACCTGATCAAGGTGATCAAGCACGAAGGTGAGAACGCCAAGGTGGCAATCCGCAACCTGCGCCGCGATGCGATCTCTCATCTGAAGGACGCGCTGAAGAAAAAGGAAATCTCCGAGGACGACGAGCGCCGTGCCCTCGATGACATGCAGCGGCTTACGGATCGCTACGTCGCCGAAGTGGATCGGGCGCTGGCGGACAAAGAGAAAGACCTGATGGCGATCTGAGGATCGGGAATCAGAACCTGGCGGCAGCGGAGGGGGAGGCATGGCAGGAAAATTCACCAGCTCGACGCAGGCAATTCCCGATGTGGCGGATGTGCCGCGCCACATTGCCATCATCATGGATGGCAACGGCCGCTGGGCCAAGAAGCGCTTCCTGCCTCGCGTCGCGGGACACAAGCGCGGCGTCGAGACCGTGCGGGCGATGGTCAAGGCCTGCATTGCGCGCGGCGTCGAATACCTCACCCTGTTTGCGTTTTCATCGGAAAACTGGCGCCGCCCGGCCGAGGAAGTGTCCTTCCTCATGAATCTTTTCATCAGTGCCTTGCAGGGTGAAATAGGCAAGCTTCACGCCAACGGCGTTCGTCTCAAGGTGGTCGGCGATCTTTCCGCCTTCGAGCCTCGCCTGGTGGCGCTGATTCGCGAAGGCGAGGCGAAGACCGCCAACAACACGCGCCTGACGCTGACCATCGCGGCCAACTATGGCGGCCGCTGGGACATCCTGCAAGCCATGAACCAGCTGGCGCTGGCGCATCCGGAAAAGGCCGGTTGCTACGGCGAGGCCGACCTTGCGCCGCATCTGATGATGGCTTACGCGCCGGAGCCCGATCTCTTCATCCGCACCGGCGGCGAGCAGCGCATCAGCAACTTCCTGCTCTGGCAACTGGCTTACAGCGAGTTCCATTTCACCGAGACCCTGTGGCCCGATTTCGACGATGCGGCGCTGGATGCCTCGATTGCGTCGTATCGCCGGCGCGAGCGCCGTTTCGGGCGTACCAGCGAGCAACTCGGCGAGCAGTCGGGCAAGCCGCTCGCCGTACCGCCAGCGCCGACTCAGGCCGTGCCAGCCACCGACCACGATGCTTAAGACGCGGGTCGATCACCGCGCTGCTGCTGGTTGCCGGACTCGGGCTGATCCTGTTTGCCATGCCGCCGCTGGCGGCGGTGCTGACCTTTGCCGCGATCGCCGCGCTCGCCGCGTGGGAGTGGGGCGGCCTGATGCGCCAGGACCAGCCGGCGCGGGTGATGTATGCGTTCGTCCTGATGCTGTTCTGCTGGCAACTGACGGTGGCGGCGCAGCCACTTGTCCCGGTATTGCTTGGCGTCTCGGTGGCGTTCTGGATTCTTGTCGTGCCGTTGTGGTTCCGCTTTAAATGGACGCTGGCCGGCAACGACTTCTTCGGCTACCTGCTCGGCGCCCTGGTGATTTTGCCGACCTGGGCGGCGATGGTGGCGCTGCACGCGGTGGATACCTGGCTGATGCTCGCGGCCATGGCGCTGGTCTGGGTCGCCGACATCTCGGCCTATTTCGCCGGCCGGGCATTTGGCAAACACAAGCTGGCGCCGAGCATCAGCCCCGGCAAGACCTGGGAAGGCGTGGCGGGCGCGGTGGTCGGCGTGCTGATCTACGGCGGCATCGTGCTGTCGTTCTCGCCCTTGAAGGACAAGCTGCCGCTGTCGCTGCCCTTGCTCGTCCTGATGCTGGTCCTGCTCACGGCGGTGAGCGTCATGGGCGACCTGTTCGAATCCCTGCTGAAGCGACAGGCCGGCATCAAGGACAGCAGCAACCTGCTGCCGGGGCACGGCGGCGTACTCGATCGCATCGATGCGCTGACCTCGACCCTGCCGCTGGCCGCGCTCATTTTGCATTGGGTCCGCTCATGAAACTGACCGTTCTCGGCGCCACCGGCTCGATCGGCGTCAGCACGCTGGATGTGGTGGCGCGCCATCCGGATCGCTTCGAAGTCGTGGCGCTGACCGGACATCGCCAGGTGGAGGTTCTCGCCGCGCAGTGCCGCCGGTTCCGGCCGGCCTATGCCGTGGTCGGCAGTGCGGCCGATGCGCAGCGACTGGCCGGAATGTTGAGGGATGGCGGCCTGCGCACCGAGGTGTTGCATGGCCCCGACGCATTGTCGCAAGTCGCCAGCCTGCCCGAAGTCGATGCGGTGATGGCCGCCATCGTCGGCGCCGCCGGGTTGCCGCCGACCCTGGCCGCGGCGCGTGCCGGCAAACGGGTATTGCTGGCCAACAAGGAAGCGCTGGTGATGGCCGGCGCGGTGTTCATGGCCGAAGTACGCCGCGCCGGTGCCCTGCTGCTGCCGATCGACAGCGAACACAATGCGGTGTTCCAGTCGATGCCGCATGATTACGCGGGCGACATGGCGCACAGCGGCGTCCGGCGCATTCTGCTGACCGCCTCCGGCGGGCCGTTTCGCAGCGTGCCGCTGGAGACCCTGACCGGGGTCACGCCCGAGCAGGCGGTGGCGCATCCCAACTGGGTGATGGGACGCAAGATTTCGGTCGATTCGGCGACCATGATGAACAAGGGCCTCGAAGTGATCGAGGCGCACTGGCTGTTCAACGCGCCGGCGGACAGGATCGAAGTGGTGATCCATCCGCAGAGCGTGATCCATTCCCTGGTCGATTACGAGGACGGTTCCGTTCTGGCGCAGTTGGGCAATCCCGACATGCGCACACCGATTGCCAACGCGCTGGCCTGGCCGCAGCGCATCGAATCGGGCGTGGCGCCGCTCGACCTGTTCGCGGTGGGCCAGCTCAATTTCGAGCGTCCCGACCTCGCGCGGTTTCCCTGCCTCGATCTCGCCTATCGCGCACTGCGCGCCGAGGGCAATGCGGCGGCGGTACTCAATGCCGCGAACGAGGTAGCGGTGGCGGCTTTCCTGGAGCGCCGCCTTTCCTATCTGGGCGTTGCCGAGCTTATTGCCGCCACCCTGGATGCAGTGCCCCAGGCTGCGGTGCCCGACCTTGCCGCGGTGCTGGAGGCCGATCGTCAGGGGCGCGCGGCGGCCCTTGATCTCCTCGTGCGCCGTTTTGGCGCAAGCTCGGCGCAAGGGCCTGCATGAACCCGGAATCGCTGGCCTGGTACGCGGGCGCATTTTTGCTGGCCCTGGCTGTGCTGGTGGTGGTTCACGAAATGGGCCATTACCTCGCGGCGCGGGCATGCAACGTCAAGGTCCTGCGCTTCGCCTTCGGCTTCGGCAAGGTGCTCTGGATGCGGCGCCACGGGAGTGATGGCACCGAATGGGCGATCTCGGCGTTTCCGCTCGGCGGCTACGTCAAGATGCTCGACGAACGCGAAGGCGAGGTGCCTTCCGCGGAACTGCCGCGAGCCTTCAATCGTCAATCCGTGGGGCGGCGCGCATTCATTGTGGCCGCCGGCCCGGCGGCCAACTTCCTGCTGGCGATCGTGTTGTATTGGGTCCTGTTCATGCACGGCGTGACGGAACTCAAGCCGCGTCTCGGCTTGCCGCCAGCCGGTACTCCGGCGGCGATGGCCGGCATCGGCGATGGCGTAACGGTGCGCTCGGTCAATGGCAAACCCATCGAAACATGGCAGCAACTGCGTTGGGAGGTCATGCAGCGGGCATTGGACAAGGAGGTGCTGCAGCTGGAAGTGATCAGCCTGCAACGAGAGATCGGCGTCTACCGGATCGCCAGCGATCGTTTCGATCTGGAACAGCTGGAGAAGGATCCCCTGCGCTTGCTTGGGCTGGTGCTATTCCGGCCGCCGCTGCCGGCGGTGGTCGGACGCGTACAGCCGAATTCGGCCGCTGCGCTTGCGGGGTTCAGCGACGGCGATCGGGTGTTGTCGATTGACGGCAAGGCGATCAGCGAATGGAAACAACTGGCCGCAGTGGCAGGTGCGGCGGCGGGGCGCCAGTTGGCGTTTGTCGTGGAGCGCGACGGTCGGCAGATCGAGCTCGCGGCCACCCCGCGCATGACGGAAGAAGGCCAGCATAAAATCGGACGTCTCGGCCTGATGGCGAAGGAGGGCAAGGGCGAGGCCTTCGAGATGACCACGGAAGTGAGTTACGGGCCGCTCGAATCAATCGATCGGGCGTTGCAGCAGACCTGGGATACCTCGATCCTGAGCCTGCGCATGATGGGGCGCATGCTGACCGGGGAACTGTCGTGGAAGAACCTTTCCGGACCGGTGACCATCGCCGATTACGCGGGGCAGTCGGCGCGACTCGGCGCCAGCTACTACCTGCGCTTCCTGGCACTCATCAGCATCAGCCTCGGCGTGCTGAATCTGCTGCCCGTGCCAGTTCTGGACGGGGGGCATTTGATGTATTATCTCGTCGAGTTTCTCAGGGGTGGCCCGGTCTCGGAACGGGCTCTGGAAATCGGCCAACAGATCGGTTTTGCCTTGCTGGCGCTGCTGATGGCTTTTGCCTTCTACAACGATATCAACCGCCTTGTTTCCGGCTAATTCTCGTCCAATTAAATGAAGAAGAAACTGCTTGCCGGTCTGCTTGTCGCTCTGCTGGCCCGTTCCGCGTTTGCGTTCGATCCGTTCCAGATCAAGGATATCCGGGTCGAGGGGATCCAGCGTACCGAGGCCGGCACCGTGTTCTCCTACCTTCCGGTCAAGGTCGGCGACACCATGACGGACGAGAAAGCCGCCGCCGCCATCAAGGCACTGTTTGCCACCGGATTCTTCAAGGATGTGCGTCTCGAAATCGACCGCGAGGTGCTGGTGGTGGTGCTGGAGGAGCGCCCGGCCATCGCCTCGCTCGAATTCACCGGACTCAAGGCCTTCAAGCCGGAAGACCTGAAGAAGTCGCTGCGCGAAGTCGGTCTCGCCGAGTCGCGGATTTTCGACCGAGCCATGGTCGAGCGTGCCGAGCAGGAACTCAAGCGCCAATATCTGGCGCAGGGCCACTATGCGGTCCAGATCACGACGACCATCACGCCGCTGGAGCGCAATCGCGTCGGCGTGAATTTCGCTGTTAACGAAGGCGATATCGCCAAGATCCGGCAGATCAACATCATCGGCGCCGGCGCCATCAGCGAAGCGGACCTGCTCGACCTGCTGGTGCTGCGCACGCCGGGCTGGCTGACCTGGTACACGAAGAACGACCAATATTCGAAGCAGAAGCTCTCCGGCGATCTGGAAACCCTGCGCTCGCATTATCTCGATCGCGGCTACCTCGAATTCAATATCGAGTCGACCCAGGTGTCGATTTCGCCGGACAAGCAGGACATCTACATCACCATCAACATCAATGAGGGTGAAAAGTACTCGGTGTCGTCGGTCAAGCTGGCGGGGCAGTTGTTGTTGCCGGAAGCGGAATTGACCAAGCTGGTGCAGATCAAGCCGGGCGAGGTGTTCTCGCGCGAGAGGATGACCGAGACCACCAAGGCCATCAGCGAGCGGCTGGGCAATGAAGGTTATGCGTTTGCCAACGTCAATGCGGCGCCGGAACTCGACAAGGAAAAGCGCCAGGTGGCATTCACCGTGTTCATCGATCCGGGGCGGCGCGTGTATGTGCGCCGCATCAACGTGACGGGCAACACGCGCACCCGCGATGAAGTGGTGCGCCGCGAAATGCGCCAGGCCGAATCCGGCTGGTACGACGGCGACAAGATCAACAAGTCGCGCACCAGGGTTGATCGGCTGGGCTACTTCGACGAGGTGACCGTTGAAACCCCGCCCGTCGCCGGAACCACCGATCAGGTAGACATGGAAGTCAAGGTCAAGGAAAAGCCCACCGGCAACATCATGCTCGGCGCGGGTTTTTCCAGTGCGGACAAGTTCTCCGTGTCAGGCTCGGTGCAGCAGCAGAACCTGTTCGGCAGCGGCAAGCATGTCGGCGTCCAGGTCAGCACCAGCGCGGCGAACAAGGTTTACTCCCTGTCGCACACCGATCCGTATTTCACGGTCGACGGCGTCAGCCAGGGCTTCGACATCTACTACCGCAAGACCGACACCAGCACATTGGCGGTAGGTAGCTTCGGCTCAAAATCCTTTGGCGGTGGCGGGCGCTGGGGCGTCCCGATTGCCGAAGATGATTACCTGAATTTCGGGCTTTCGTTCGATCGCACCAAGCTGACGGTGGATACCAACAGTCCCTTGCGCTACCAGGACTATGTCACCCGCTTCGGCGCAAGCAGCAATACCCTGTTGGGCACTGCCGGTTGGCAAAAGGATGGCCGCGACAGTCTGCTGGTGACGACGAGCGGTGTATATCGCCGGGCGGTGCTTGAAATGGCAATGCCGGGCAGCACCGCCACCTATGTCAAGGCAACCTATCAGCATCAGCACTTCTTCCCGCTTGATCGCAAGCTGACTCTGGCACTGAATGGCGAGATCGGCCTGGCCAAATCCTATGGCAACAAGGAGCTGCCCTTCTTCAAGAACTTCTACGCCGGTGGCATTGGCTCGGTGCGCGGCTTCGACTCGAATTCCCTCGGGCCGCGCGACCCGGCCACGGACGAGGCGCTGGGCGGAGACAAGCGGCTGATCGGCAACGCTGAATTGCTGTTTCCCGTGCCAGGCATGGGGCGCGACAATTCCATGCGCTTGAGTGTCTTTGCCGATGCCGGCAGTGTCTGGGGTTACGACAACAAATTCAGTCTGGGCAGCCTGAGATACAGTGCCGGTGTCGCATTGGCCTGGAATTCGCCAATGGGTCCGTTGAAGTTCTCGTTTGCGAATCCGTTCAACAAGAAAGCCGAAGACAAGGTGCAGCGTTTGCAGTTCCAGATGGGCTCGGTCTTTTGATCCCTTCCCAATAGTGAGAGAGCCATGCTAAAGAAATATATTTTCGCAGGTATCGCCCTGCTGTCGTTTTCCGCCACCGTTCTTGCCGACAGCAAGATCGGCTTCGTCAATAGCCAGAAGATACTGAACGACGCCCCGCAGGCGGCACGAGCCAAGAAGAAGATCGAAAAGGATTTCGAAAAGCGCGATCAGGATCTGCAACGCATTGCCAAACAGTTGCAGGGCTTGCAGGAGAATCTCGACAAGAACGCCGTGACCATGGCCGAGAGCGAGCGTCGCGCCAAGGAGCGCGAGTTCGGCGAACTCAACCGCGATTTCCAGCGCAAGCAGCGCGAGTTCCGCGAGGACCTGAGCCAGCGTCAGAATGAAGAAATGGCGGCGATTTTCGAGCGGGTGAACAAGATCATCAGGCAGATCGCCGAGGCCGAGAAGTACGACATCATTTTCCAGGAAGCGGTCTACGCCAACCCGCGCATCGATATCACCGACAAGGTGATCAAGGCGCTGGGCGACGGCACCAAGTAAGACGCATTGGCCGTGGCGCTGCGGCTCGACGAGATTGTCGCCCGTCTCGGCGGAGAAATAGTCGGCGCTGGCGATACGGCGATTTCCCGCATTGCCACGCTGGAACATGCCGGTCCTGGTGATCTGGCCTTTCTTGCCAATCCCCGGTATCGCCATCAGCTTGCAAGCACCCGCGCCTCGGCGGTGATCATGGCGCCGCCAGCGGCGAACGGTCCGGCGGCGGCGATTCTGACATCGCAGCCCTATCTCTATTACGCTCGTGTCGCGCAGTGGCTCAATCCGCCGCCGATGCCCGAATCCGGCGTGCATCCAAGCGCGGTGGTGGAGGGCGAGGTCGCTGCAACGGCTTGTATCGGCCCCAATGTCTGGATTGGTCCTGGCGCCAGAATCGGCGCCGACGTAGTGATTGCGGCCAATTGCAGCATTGGCGCCGAGGTGGAAATTGGTTCCGGCAGTCGGCTCGCGGCCAACGTGGCGGTCTATCCGCGCAATCGTCTCGGCGCACGCTGCCTGGTCCATTCCGGGGTGGTGATCGGTGCCGATGGTTTCGGCTTCGCCCGTGAAGCCGATGGTGCCTGGGTCAAGATTCCCCAGATGGGACGCGTGCTGATCGGTGACGATGTCGAAATCGGCGCGGGAACCACGATAGATCGCGGTGCATTGGACGACACGGTCATCGCCGACGGGGTCAAGCTCGACAACCAGATACAGGTGGGCCACAACGTAAAAATCGGGGCGCACAGCGCGCTGGCGGGCTGTGTCGGGATTGCCGGCAGCGCAGTGATCGGCGCGCGTTGTACGGTCGGCGGCGCCGCGGTCATTCTCGGGCACCTGGAAATTGCGGATGACGTCAATGTCTCGGCGGGAACCCTGGTGGCGAAATCGATCAAGGAGGCCGGTACCTACAGCGGCACGGTGCCTTTCCTGGAACACGGCGACTGGCTGAAGAATTTTTCGCGGCTGCGTCATCTTGATGCGATGGCCGATAAAATCCGTGCCCTCGAACAGCGGCTTGCCGCACTGGAGAAGAAATCATGAGCGAAGCAAGCGGGGCAGTCGATTCCCGTCTGGACATACATCAAATTCTCGAGTACCTGCCGCATCGCTATCCGATCCTGCTGGTCGATCGCGTGCTGGAAGTGATTCCCGGCGAGAGGATCACTTCGCTCAAGAACGTCAGCATGAACGAGCCGTTCTTCCCTGGCCATTATCCGCATCATCCGGTGATGCCCGGCGTGCTGGTAATCGAGGCGATGGCGCAGACTGCGGCGATCCTCGCCTTCAAGACCATGGGCAACAAGCCTGACGACAAGTCGGTGTACTACTTTGTCGGGATTGATAATGCACGCTTCAAGAAGCCGGTCGGCCCCGGCGACCAATTGATCATCGATGTCGCGCTCAATGCCAACAAGCGCGGCATCTGGAAGTTTTCGGCGACCGCGAAGGTCGATGGGCAGGTGGCGGCCGAGGCCGACATCATCTGCGCCGTGCGCCCCACGCCCTGATGAGCGTTCATTCCACCGCTCTGGTACACCCCGCGGCGAAGCTCGGCAAGGGCGTCGTCATCGGTCCCTATTCGATCGTCGGCGAGCACGTCGAGATCGGCGACCACACCGTGATCGGGCCCCACGTCGTGGTCACCGGGCACACGCGAATCGGCTGCGACAACCGCATTTTCCAGTTCTGTTCCATCGGTGAGCAGCCGCAGGACAAGAAATATGCGGGTGAGCCGACGCGCCTGGAAATCGGCGACCGCAACACCATTCGCGAATTCTGTACCTTCAATTGCGGCACGGCCCAGGATGCCGGCGTGACGCGGCTGGGCAATGACAACTGGATCATGGCCTACGTTCATCTGGCGCATGACTGCCAGGTGGGCAACCAGACCATCTTCGCCAACAACGCGCAACTGGCCGGCCACGTGCATGTCGGTGACTGGGCCATCCTCGGCGGCTTCACGGTGGTACATCAGTTCGTCCGCATCGGCGCCCACAGCATCACCGCGATGGGCACCATCCTGTTGCAGGACCTGCCACCCTTCGTCATGGCCGCCGGCAATCCGGCCGAGCCGCGCAGCATCAATGCCGAGGGACTCAAGCGGCGCGGCTTTTCGGGCGAGGCAGTGACTGCGGTGAAGCGGGCCTACAAGAGCCTGTACAAGAGCGGGATGAAGCTCGATGAGGCACGTGCCGTGATTGCCGCCGAATCGGTTGCCGTGCCCGAGCTGGCGCTGCTCAGCGATTTTCTCGCGGCGCCCGGACGGGGAATCATTCGCTGATTCCATGAGACAGGCTCCACGGATAGCAATGGTGGCGGGCGAGGCCTCCAGCGACCAGCTGGCAGCGCATCTCGTTGGCGCCCTGAAACGGCATTTGCCGGAAGCGAAGTTCTACGGCATCGGCGGACCGAAGATGCAGCGCGAGGGCTTCGAATCGCTCTGGCCGGCGGAGATGCTTGCGGTGCGCGGTTACGCCGAAGTCCTGCGGCATTATCGTGCCATCACCGCGATGCGGCGGCAACTGCTGCGCCGTTTGCTGAAGGACCGGCCCGATGTATTCATCGGCGTCGATGGTTCGGATTTCAACCTGTGGCTGGAAAGGCGTCTCAAGCGCAACGGGATACCCACCATCCACTTCGTCAGCCCGTCGATCTGGGCCTGGCGCAAGAACCGGATGAACAGGATCATCCAGTCGGTGAGCCATATTCTTGCCCTGTATCCCTTCGAGCCCGAGCTGTACCAGGGCACAGCGGTCAAGTGCAGCTATGTCGGCCATCCCCTGGCCGACGTCATTCCGCTTGAAATTGACCAGCGTGCCGTGCGCGAACGGCTCGGTGTGGCGGCGGAGCGTCCGGTGATTGCGCTGCTGCCCGGCAGCCGCCAGTCCGAATTGCATTTCATGGCCGAGACATTCATCGAGACCGCCAGGCTGCTGCTGGAACGCTATCCGACTCTGCAGTTCCTCGTGCCGCTGGTATCGCGCGAGACGCGGCAGCAATTCGAGACGGCCATGTGGAAACTGAAGGCAGACGAACTGCCCTTCACCCTGATGTTCGGCCATGCGGCGGACGCCGTCGCGGCCAGCGATGCCGTGCTGGTGGCAAGCGGCACCGCCACGCTGGAAACCGCGCTGGTCGGCCGGCCCATGGTGATCGCCTACAAGATGTCGCCGTGGTCATGGCGGCTGATGCGGAGCATGCGTTATCTGCCGTGGGTAGGCCTGCCGAACATTCTTGCGGGTCGCTACGTGGTGCCCGAATTCCTGCAGGACGAAGCGACGCCGGAGAATCTGGCCCAGGCCCTGGGCAACCTGCTGGTCGACCGTCAGGCACGCGCCGGAATTTCCCGCGTCTTCGACGGCATCCATCGGCTGCTGCGGCAGGATACCGCGCAGAAGGCTGCCGATGCGGTGTTGCCCTACCTGCTGCAAAAGGCATGACCCATCTGGTATGCGGGGTAGATGAGGCAGGGCGCGGGCCTCTCGCCGGGCCGGTGTATGCCGCTGCGGTGATCCTCGATCCGGCGCGGCCCATCGAAGGTTTGGCCGACTCGAAAAAACTGTCGGAACGCAAGCGCGAGCGCCTGGCCGTCGAAATCCGCGAAAAGGCGCTCGCCTTCGGCATCGCTTCGGCATCGGTCGAGGAAATCGACAGCATCAACATTCTGCAGGCGACGCTGCTGGCCATGCGCCGGGCTGTCGAGGCGCTCGCGGTGCAACCCGCGGCAGCTCTGATCGACGGCAATCGCTGCCCGTCGCTGGCGATTCCTGCGCGCGCGATCATCGGCGGCGACGCAACGGAACCGGCGATTTCGGCGGCATCGATTCTGGCCAAGACCGCGCGCGATGCCGAGATGCGCTGCATCCACGAGGCCTTTCCGCAGTACGCGCTGGATCGTCACAAAGGCTATGACACGGTAGCGCATCGCGCGGCGCTGGAACTGCACGGCCCGGCCGCTTTCCATCGCAAGAGTTTCGCGCCGGTGCGGGCATTGCTCGACGTGCGACGGAAGCCCGGATCATGAACCTGCCGGTGAGCCGAACTCCAGTGGACAGCCCGGAAGCCGTTGCATGAGCGATCCCCGTCACATCGCTTCTCGCGAAAATCCGGGTTTCAAGACCCTGCGCGCATTGAGTGATGATCCGCGCCGGCAGGGCCGCGCCTTGCTGGACGGGATTCATCTGGTGACGACCTGTTTTGCCCGCGGCATCGCCGTCGAGCAATTGCTGGTGAGCGAGAGTGGGAAAAAAAATGCGGAGGTCGATGAACTGCTGCGAGGCGCCGCGAATGTTGAGTGCGTGATCCTGCGCGACAGCCTGTTTCGCGAAATCTCCGGCGTGAGCACGCCGACCGGCATTGCCGCGGTGATCGGGATACCGCCTGCGCCGACAGGGGGCTTGTCGGGCGATGCCGTGTTTCTCGACGCGGTTCAGGATGCCGGCAATGTCGGTGCAATCCTGCGCAGCGCCGCAGCTGCGGGCGTACGCGATGTGGTCCTGGGTCCTGGGTGTGCCGGTGCGTGGACCCAGCGCGTGCTGCGTGCGGGACAGGGAGCGCATTTTTCGCTGGCGATTCGCGAACAAGCCGATCTCGCTGCCGCGCTGGAGGCTAGCGCCGCGACTTCCATCGCCACTGTCGCGCGCGGCGGCACAAGTCTCTATGAGCTCGACCTCTCCGGCCCGGTTGTCTGGCTGGTTGGCAACGAAGGCGCGGGACTTGCGCCGGACCTGATTGCCGCGGCCAGCGTACGCACCACCATTCCGCTTGCGAGCGGCAGCGAGTCGCTGAATGTGGCGGCGGCGACGGCGGTATGCCTGTTCGAGGCGAGCCGTCAGCGGTTGAAGAGGCCGGCGAATCCACTGCGTGCCTGATCCCGCGGGGACATATCCCACCGGGGGATACCGTCTCCAGCAGAAGCTGGAGACATATCCCGCCAAGGGATACCGTCCCCGGCTCTTGCCGGAGACATAAACAAACAGGCCCGCACATGGCGGGCCTGTTTGAAAGCTGAAACGCTGGCTGCTTACTTCTTCTTGGCAGCCTTCTTGCCGGCAACGGCAGCCTTGAACGTGGCGCCGGCGGTGAAGCGCGGCACGGTCGTCGCGGCGATCTTCAGTTCCTTGCCGGTTTGCGGGTTGCGGCCAACGCGTGCGGCACGCTTGGACGACTTGAAGCTGCCGAAGCCAACCAGGGTAACGGAGTCGCCCTTGGATACGGCCTTGACGATGGCTGCCATCACAGCAGACAGTGCCTTCTCGGCAGCAGCCTTGCTGATATCGGCTTCCTTGGCGGTGATTTCGATCAGTTCAGACTTGTTCATGTGTGACCTCGTGGAGTGATGATGATAGTGGCGGGTTGAATTCTATGCGAATGGTAACTCGGTGTGGCAAACAATTCTTAACCTGGCTCAAACTATTTGAAGATTGTATCAATACTTCCAGAAGTCAGGGGCACGCGATTGCATGGGCGTTGCGGGTACTTCCAGATTGGATTTTGAGCATCTGCAAGTATCCATGAATAATCTGCCGGCCGGGGAAAAGTGTGCATGGCAAAGGCGATAAAATGAACTTTGGCCGAGAGGGAGCGGGTTTCTGCCGCCGGAACCGGCTGATCGGGCCGCTCGGCCATTCAGTCACTTGCAGCCGCATACGAAAGGACGCGAAGGAAATGGAACTCGCCTGGTGGCACTGGATGGTTCTTGGCCTCGCGCTGGGTCTGGTGGAACTCGCCGTGCCCAGCTTCTTCATCATATGGTTTGGCCTGGGCGCCTTGCTGGTGGGTGTTGCCATGCTCGGAATGCCGATGATGGCATTCAGCACGCAGATTCTGCTGTGGACGGCGGCGTCGATTGCCATGACGGTGCTCTGGTTCAGGGTGTTCCGCAAGGAAGAAGGCAAGACCCGGTCCGGCCAGGCGAATGAGGCATTGGGCGAGATCGGCGTGCTGGTGCGGGCGGTCGCTCCGCTCGGAGTGGACTCGGCGCGCGGCGAAGTGCGTTTCCAGAAGCCGGTCATGGGTTCCGATGTCTGGCCCTGCCTCGCCGATGAAGCCATTGCGGCCGGAGAGCGGGTCAGGGTGCTGGCGGTTGATGGCCAGATATTGAAAGTCGGCAAATACTGAAAGGGTCGAGCATGGGCGAATTCGCGTTTTTTGTCATTGCACTGTTTGTTTTTGTCGCGGTCACGATCGCCAAGGGCGTTCGCATCGTGCCGCAGGGAGAGGAGTGGATTGTCGAACGCCTGGGCAAGTACCACACCACCTTGCGCCCCGGCCTCAACATCATCGTTCCCTACTTCGACCAGGTGCGCTACAAGCTGACGACCAAGGACATCATCCTCGATGTGCAGGAGCAGGAAGTCATCACCAAGGACAATGCGGTGATCCTGACCAATGCAATCGCCTTCATCAAGATCACCGATCCGATCAAGGCTGTTTACGGCGTGACGGATTTCTCCGAAGCCATTCGCAACATGATCATGACCACCCTGCGTTCGATCATCGGCGACATGACTCTCGACGAAGCGCTGTCGAACCGCGACAAGATCAAGGCCCGCCTGCGCGAAGGCGTCGCCGACGAGGCCATTGACTGGGGCCTGACGGTGAAGTCGGTCGAGATCCAGGACATCAATCCGTCGGAGTCGATGCAAAAGGCCATGGAAGCCCAGGCTTCCGCCGAGCGCGAGCGCAAAGCCATGGTGACCAAGGCCGAGGGCACCAAGCAGGCAACCATCCTCAATGCCGAAGCGCAACTGCAGGCTGCGCGCCTGCAGGCCGAAGCGCAGATCACGCTGGCCGATGCCTCGGCCGAGGCGATCAAGCGCGTCGCCGCGGCGATCGGCAGCGAGGACGCGCCGATGCGCTACATGCTCGGCGAAAAGTACATCCATGCCATCGGCAACCTGGCCAAGTCGGACAACGCCAAGACGGTGCTGATTCCTGCCGACATCCAGGACACGCTGCGCGGCATCCTCGGCAACCGCAAGTAGATGGAACGCTGATGGCACCCAGATCCAGACGCAGAAGATGAAACACGCGAAAGGCCAATTGGTTGCCCGCCCCCTTCCCCCTCGCGGGGGGTTACTGTTCGGCGCGCTGCGCGCGTTTCTTACGTAGGTCTCCGAACGAAGTGCTTCACGCTATACACGCCGATTTCGCATGCGCCTGTTGGCTCTAGAGACCGCAACACGACGCCTGTCGGTTGCGCTGTGGCAAAACGGCGAGCTGATCGAGCGCGCCGAGGAAGTTCCCAATGGCGGCTCGGAACGTCTCTTGCCCTGGGTGCATGAGTTGCTGGCAGAGGCAGGCCTTGCGCTGGGGCAGATCGATGGCATTGCCTTCGGCGCCGGCCCCGGCGGTTTTACCGGCTTGCGCCTGGCCTGCGGCGTGGCACAAGGCTTGGCCTGGGGCCTCGATCTGCCGGTGATGCCGGTGTCGACACTCGAAGCGCTGGCGCTGGCGTCCGGCGAGCGCGAGGTTTGGGCCTGCCTCGACGCGCGCATGAACGAGGTATACAGCGCGGCCTATGCGGTCGAAGGGGAGGTCGTCGCGCAACTCATGGCGCCCGTCTGCCTGCCTGCCGCCGTGTCGCCGGCGCCGACTTTCGCGGGCGGCTGGGGCGTGGGCGACGGCTTTGCCGGCTATGGCGAACTGTTGCGCGCAAGGAAGCCCGATCTGGTCGGGGTGCGCGCCGATGTCTTTCCCACCGCCGCTGCCGTGCTGCGCCTGGCGGCGCCGGAATTTTCCAGCGGCTCGGCGTTGCCGGTGATGTTGGCACAGCCCATCTATGTGCGTGACAAGGTGGCATTGACGACCGCCGAGCGGATCGCGCGCGGTGGCGCGAAATAGTGGTCTGCTATCCGAGCATGACGGATGCCGACCTCGAGGCGGTGGCCGCGGCAGAAGCCCGCATCCATCCCTTTCCCTGGACGCGCGGCAACTTTGCCGACTCGCTGGTGGCTGGCCATGGTGCATGGCTGGCGCAGGAAGACGGACGCATGACCGGTTATGCCGTCATGATGCAAGTGCTGGACGAAGCGCATCTGCTCAACATCAGCATCCTGCCGGAACTGCAGCGCGGCGGCCGCGGCTCGGCACTGCTGAACCAGCTTTTCGACCGGGCCCGGACTCATGCGGCGACGCGCATGCTGCTGGAAGTGCGCCCCAGCAATGCTTCCGGCCTGGGTTTTTACAGTCATCACGGCTTCACCGAAATCGGCAGAAGGCGTGACTATTATCAAACGCATGAGGGCCGCGAGGATGCGATCGTGATGGTGCTCGACTTATGACGTCGGACCGCGAGCAAATACTGCGCGAGATGGGCCTGGGGCCGGTCTGGAAGTTGCGCGCGGCAGCGGCAGGGCCGGTGCTTGAAGAAGCGGCGGCCCCCGCCGCTGTCGAGCTGCTGCGTGAAAACGTTCCCGCCAGCGCGCCGGAGACCGTGGCCGTCGCGCCGGCCGTTCCCGCAACCTGGAACGAGCTTGCCACCGCCGTGGCGGCGTGCCGCCAGTGCCGACTCTGCGAGGCGCGCAAGCAGGCGGTACTCGGCGTCGGCGACATCCATGCCGACTGGCTGTTCGTCGGCGAGGGGCCGGGCGCCGAAGAAGACCAGCGCGGCGAACCCTTCGTCGGCCAGGCCGGAAAACTGCTCGACAGCATGCTGGCCGCGATCGGTCTCAAGCGGGGCGAGAACGTGTATATCGCCAATGCCGTGAAGTGCCGCCCGCCGGAGAACCGGACGCCGACCCCGGAGGAAACCGCTGCCTGCAAGCCGTATCTGGAGCGGCAGATCGAACTGATCAAGCCAAAGCTGATCGTGGCGCTGGGCCGGCCGGCGGCACAGACATTGTTGCAAGTCGAGGTCAAGATCGCCGCCGCGCGCGGCAAGTTGCACGACTATCGCGGCATCCCGCTGATCGTGACTTACCACCCCGCCTACCTGTTGCGCACCCTGCAGGACAAGGCCAGGGCGTGGGAGGATCTTTGCTTCATGCGACGGACCATGCAGGCGGGAAAGGACGGCTGATGTCGCACGGCAGCGAAGGCTCGGCTCATGGTTCGATACGGGCGATTTTCTACGCGCTGGGCGCCAATTTCGGCATCGCGGTGGCGAAGTATGCGGCCGCGTTCTGGACCGGTTCCGGCTCAATGCTGGCCGAGGCGATTCATTCCACGGCGGACTGCGCCAACCAGCTGCTGTTGCTGCTGGGGCTGAAGCAGGCACGCCGTCCCGCCAGCGCCGACTTTCCGCTTGGTCATCATCGCGTCACTTATTTCTGGTCGATGATCGTGGCGCTGATGCTGTTCTTCATGGGCGGCGCTTTCTCGGTCTATGAAGGCATCGAGCGGCTGCTGCATCCGCAGCCGTTGCAGCACGGCCTGATTGCCATGGCGGTACTGGCCTGCGCCGTGGTGCTGGAGGCATTTTCGCTGTGGGGAGCGCTCAGGGAGATTCGCAAGATCGCCGGGCGTCAGCCTTTCCTCGTGTGGTTCCGTGAAACGCGCCAGTCCGAACTGATGGTGGTGGCGGGCGAGGACATCGCCGCCTTGCTCGGCCTCGCACTGGCCTTCCTCGCGGTCGCCTCCACCGTGGTCACCGGCAATCCGTTGTGGGACGCACTGGGCACGCTGGCGATCGGCGCCGTGCTGATGATGATCGCAATCGCGGTGATGATCGAGGTCAAGGGCCTGATCGTCGGCGAATCCGCCGCGCCGCAACTGCGCGCCGAGATCGAAGCCTTCGTTGCCGCCCAGCCCGAAGTGGAGCAGGTGCTGAACGTGATTACGCTGGCCTGGGGCGACAAGGTGGTGATCGCCGTCAAGGCGCGCATGCGCGACATGGAAACGCAGACCGGATTGCAGGTGGTCGAGGCCATCAACGCCGTCGAGGCGCGCATGCAGGAGCGCTTTCCGAGCGCGCAGTGGGTGTTCTTCGAACCGGACGTGCGCTGAGCGCTGTAGCGTCAGTGATGGGTGACGTCTTCGAGATGCGCGACGTCGTCGCGTTCGCGCTGGTTGATCTCGTGCTGGCGCTTGACCAGCCACATCGCGCCGGCGACGAACAGTCCGAAGAGAACAATGATCCAATAGATCGACAACTGGGCCTTGAGCAGCACCGAATAGGCGCTGGTCATGATCAGGATTGAAAGATTTTCGTTGAAGTTCTGTACCGCGATGGAATGTCCAGCACCCATCAGGATGTGACCGCGATGCTGCAGCAGGGCATTCATCGGCACCACGAAGAAGCCCGAGAAAATGCCCACCAGAACCAGCAGCGGCACGGCCAGCCACATGTCGCGCACGGCGATCATGGCGATCACGCCAACGCCCATGGCGATCCCCAGCGGGATTACCCGCACCGATTTGCGCAGCGTGATCATGCGCGCCGCGAGCACGGCGCCGATGGCCACGCCGACGGCGACCACGCCCTGCAACATGCTGGCCTTGGACAGGTCGAGATTCAGGGCGGCCTTGGCCCATTCGAGCACAATGAACTGCAGCGTCGCTCCGGCGCCCCAGAACAGCGTGGTGACCGCCAGCGAGATCTGGCCCAGCTTGTCGCGCCACAGCAGCTTGAGGCAGTGGTTGAATTCATGGAACAGATAGACCGGGTTCTTTTTCAGCGGCTTGTGGTCCACCCCGGTGTCGGGGACGTAGAGATTGAACACCGCCGCGATCAGGTAAAGCGTGCCGATGATGATCAGCGTCATTTCGGCGACGGTGTCGATGCCGGTGTCGAATAACGGAAAGTCCAGGGAAAGCAGGCTGAGCGCGATTTCCGGCCTGATCAAGGCGCCGCCCAGCACTACGCCGAGGATGATCGCGCAGACCGTCAGGCCTTCGATCCAGCCGTTGGCCACCACCAGCAGGCGGTGCGGCAGGTATTCGGTGAGGATTCCGTACTTGGCCGGCGAGTAGGCGGCGGCTCCGAGTCCGACGACGGCATAGGCCAGCAATGGATGCAGATCAAGGAACATCAGGCTGCAACCGAGTATCTTGATGCCGTTGCTGATGAACATGACCCGCCATTTGGGCATCGAATCGGCAAAGGCGCCGACGAAGGCAGCCAGTACAACGTAGGAAACCGTGAAAAAGGTCTTCAGCAGGGGTTCGTATTCCGCCGGCGCATGCATGTCGCGCAGGATGGCGATGGCTGCAATCAGCAGGGCGTTGTCGGCCAGCGCGGAAAAAAACTGCGCTGCCATGATGATGTAGAAACCTGTACTCATGGATTGGGTCGTTGGTCCGACCTTGTTTCGGGCTGCCGGTTTATATCACGAAAGGTGCGTCATTACTTCGATGTTGCGATGCGTCAGAGGTCATGTTTGCAAGGGATATCACCCGTCTCGCAGGCTCGACGGGTATATCCCATCGGGGGATGCCGCCTCCTTCGCAAGCAGCGGAGGCATAAATTGCGCTCATGGCGGATGATTTGTGATTGAATACTTAGAATATGGAAATTCTTAAATTCGGAGGTGGTTCCCATGGCTGATCGCCGGCTCCAGGTTTTTCACGCGGTTGCCAAGCAGTTGTCGTTTACCAAGGCGGCCGAAGTGCTGTTCATGACGCAGCCTGCTGTAACGTTTCAGATCAAGCAGCTCGAAGAGCACTTCAATACGCGGCTTTTTGATCGCGGCCACGGACGCATTGCACTGACGCCGGCGGGCGAGGTGGTGTTCGGTTACGCGGAAAGAATCCTTGGCCTGTCGTCCGAGATGGATGTGCGCCTGTCGGAATTGACCGGTGAGATCAGCGGCTCCCTGATGGTCGGCGCCTCGACCACGATCGCCGAATTCATGCTGCCGGGAATTCTTGGCGAATTCAAATCGACTTACCCCGGTGTGCGTTCGCGCCTGATCGTCGGCAATTCGGAGTCGATCGAGAATCGGGTCATGGAGCACACCATCGACATCGGCTTCATCGAGTCGCTCTCGCATGAGCCGAACCTGCAATGCGAAGTGTGCTGCGATGACGAGTTGGTGGTGATCTGCCATCCGCGCTTTCCCCTGGCGCGGCACAAGGAGCTGACCCCGCAGAAATTGCTGGAACATGCCTTCATTTCACGCGAGCCGGGATCCGGCACGCGCGAGTTCACCGAAAACTACCTTCGCCATTCGGGCATCGCGCTCGACCAACTGAACGTGGTGATGGAACTCGGCAGCCCGATCGCGCTCAACGGCGTCGTCGAAACCGGACTGGGTTTTGCCATCGCATCGCGCGCTTCAGTGTCCAAGGAACAGCGGCTGGGCGACATCGTCGCGATACCGCTCAAGCCGCGCCTGATCCGCACGCTCTCGATGGTGTATCCGAAAGAGAAGTTCCGCTCGCGGCTGGTAGCCTCCTTCGTCGAATTCGCCTCTGTCCGGCTGCGCGCCTTGATCTCGAAAAAGACAGCCTAGGGCGGAGCATGGCGCGACCGATACGCGCACGCCTGGACTGGTCCGCGCTGCGTCACAATCACAATGTCGTACGGCGCCATGTCGGCAGTGCCAGGGTCTGGAGCGTGGTCAAGGCCGATGCCTACGGTCATGGCCTGTTGCCTGCGGCGCGTGCCTTGATCGAGGCCACCGACGGGTATGCGCTGGTCGAACTCGAAGGCGCCGTGGCGCTGCGCGATGCCGGAATTACCCATCCCATCCTGATGCTGGAGGGTTTCTATCAGGCGGACGAACTGCCCTTGTATGCCGAACTTGAGCTGACGCCGGTGCTGCATACGGCCTGGCAGGTGGATGCGCTGGTTGAAGCATGCCTGCCGATACGCCTGCCGGTTTACCTGAAACTGAATACCGGCATGAATCGCCTGGGTTTCAATCACGACGAATTCGCGGCGATGCTGGCCAGGCTCGTTGCCGCCGACTGCATCGCATCCGTGACGCTGATGACGCATTTTGCCGATGCCGACGAAGCGCGTGGCATCCAGCAGCAACTGGAGAACTTTCGTGCCATGGCCGGTGGCCGCGAGTTGCCGGTATCGCTGGCCAATTCCGCCGCCTTGCTGCGCTTTCCGGAGGCCATCGGGGATTGGGTGCGCCCCGGCATCATGCTCTACGGGGCATCGCCGTTTCCCGCGATGCAAAGCGCCGCCGAACTCGACCTGCACCCGGTGATGACGCTGGAAAGCGAGTTGATCGCGGTACGCGAACTGGCGCCCGGCGACGCGATCGGCTATGGCAGCAGCTTTGTCGCGGAGAAGGCCATGCGCGTCGGTGTGGTCGCCTGCGGCTACGGCGATGGCTATCCGCGTCATGCACCGACCGGCACGCCGGTGCAGGTGGCCGGGCAGCGCACACGCACGCTGGGCCGCGTCTCGATGGACAAGATATGTGTCGATCTGAGCGAACTGCCGTCAACAGTCGGCGTTGGCGCTACGGTGACCTTGTGGGGCGGCGCCGGCGACATGCATCTGTCGGCCGATGATGTGGCCACCGCAGCCGGTACCGTCGCTTACGAAATGTTTTGCGCGCTCGCGGCGCGCGTGCCGATCATCGACGTTAATTGACGGTGATCTGATGGCCAAGGCCAAAACCCAGTATTCCTGCACCGAATGCGGCGCCAGTTCGCCCAAGTGGCAGGGCCAGTGCCCCGGTTGCGGACAGTGGAACACCCTGGTAGAAGCGGTGATCGAGGCGGTGCAGCCGGCCGGGCGCAACTTTGCCGCGCTGGGCGGCACCAGCGGCGTGCAAGCCCTGGCCGAGATTCGTCCGCGTGAAGAGCCGCGCCAGCCCACCGGCGTCGAGGAATTCGATCGCGTGCTGGGCGGCGGTCTGGTGGCCGGCGGCGTGGTGCTGATCGGCGGCGACCCGGGCATCGGCAAGTCGACGCTGCTGCTGCAGGCCCTGGCTCGCCTGGCCCAGGCCAGTGAAAATGTCCTTTACGTTTCCGGCGAGGAGTCCGGCGAGCAGGTGGCCCTGCGTGCCCGCCGCCTGACGCTCGATGTCGGCGGCATGCAGTTGCTGGCCGAGATCAATCTGGAAAAGATACTCGCCACGCTGGTTAACTTGCGGCCCGCCGTGGCGGTGATCGACTCGATCCAGACCGTGTGGTCGGATGCGTTGCAATCGGCGCCCGGCTCGGTGGCCCAGGTGCGCGAATGCGCGGCGCAGCTGACGCGCTTCGCCAAGCAGAGCGGCACCTGCGTGATCCTTATTAACCCCGGCCGACGATACATATTTTCAAAGTCAGCACCCCGGTTTAGGGGGCTCAGAGCAAATAAGCGAAAAAAATTTGCCGTAAAAAATATCATATTGACGCCTATAATACATATTATGAGTCGTCACTTATGTATTGGATTGAGTTAGCAAATGCCATTTGCCACAGTTAATGCAAAGATTGTCTCTGACAACACAGGGGCATCGATGCAAATCCCGGTGCTGATGACGGCGGAAGGCCCGTTGCGCTCATTGATTGACTATTGCCTCAGCATGCGGCGCAGTCAGTCATGGCAAAACAAGCTGCTGCGAGCAGTAAAGCTGTTCCTAGAGTATCTGGAAGTGAATGCCATGCCTGGTGAGGAGGAATGGCGCTTCTTCAGAAATTTCGCCAATGCATTGAAGCTCGGCACGATTGACAGAAATACCTTTGAAGACTCGAGCGGGCTGTATTGGGCGCCATTCGAGGGGCAGGACGCCAACTACATGATCACCCAGCTCAGCGAATTCTTTGACTGGCTGGCGCGGGGAGAAGGGCCGCGCGCTGCCAAGTTCAACCCTGTTTACAAGGGCGGGGTGTATGACCAGAGAATTGATCTGCATGCGTACCACTACCGCCGGAGTAAAGCGTTCTTGGGGCATGTCTGGTCGGATAATCCCTCCGGGCGGAGAAGCAGGGTTACTCGGGGCGAGCGCTTGCCCAAGGTATTCCCGAAGCGCCCGCCCATGTTCCCGGAGGATCGGTTTGAAGAACTGCTCTTCAAGGGCTTTCGTGTCTCGGGCCAATGTGACTATCGAGGCATGCTGATTACTTTGCTGCTATTTGGTGGTGGTCTGCGAGTCAGCGAACCGTTTCACTTGTATATGGCTGACGTTCAACCGTATTGGGATGATCCGCTGATTGCCTTTGTGGCGGTTCATCATCCCAGCCTGGGCGTTGCCCCAAACCACTGGGAAAACCTCTCTGGACAGCGCGGCACCCGAGCCGAATACTTGGCCTCCGAATTCGGCATGACACCACGCAATCTTATTCGAGGGAGGATGCATGCTGGTTGGAAAGATCCCGCACTCGATGAGCGATGGTTCATGAATGTGCATTGGTTTCCAAGAGAGCTCTATGGTCGCTGGTTCATGCAAATCTGGAGCCGCTATCTGGAGCAGGTGGCCTCTATTGAGCGGCATCATCCTTTTGCCTTCATCAATTTGGACAGAGCGTCCGTCGGCGGAGTCTACTGCATTGGTTCCTACCTCAAGGCGCTCCAATCAGCTGTGGAGCGCATCGGGTTGGTGTATGGCAAGGCGCACGGTACAACAGCCCACGGCTCACGCCACGCCTATGCACAACGCGCGCGGCGTGGCGGGATCGATCCGGTGATCATCCAAAGAATCATGCACCATTGCTCACCTATGAGTCAGAAAGTCTATACGCAGCCTGAATTGCATGAGGCCGCCACCGCCTTGCAGGCAGGGGCCAGGAAACTTGCTGAAGAGAATTCGGAAGGGCCGTCAAATACAGGCCTCATCGGGCGAACTGCCGATTTGAGGTTGGGATCAATATGGGAGTAAGAATCCCAGAGAAGGTTCGTGGCGAGGTTGATCGCCGGTTTAGATCTGGTGAGAGCAAGGCAACTATTGCGAAAGCAATGGCCCTTCCATACGACATGGTGCAGCGCTTAACGCCAAAGATAAGAGAAGCGCAAATCGACGAGCAGATCAAGAAAGAAGCTATTCGTCAGGTCGAGCAAGGGGAATCGAGAAAGCGAGTAGCCGCAGCGATGGGGATCAGTGCAAGCGTCGTCGGCAAGTGGACCAAGCACATTCAGACTGAGAAACGTCCAGATGAAAGACTCACCGAAATTATTATGCGTCGCTTAGAAGCCGGCGAAAGCAAGGTGAGTATCGCAAAGGCAATGGGCCTCACTATCGGGAAGGTACAGTACCTGACACCAAAGACAAGAGAGCGAAGTGTTGATGAAGATGTCCGAGAACAAGCTGTTCGTCGGGTTGAGAACGGGGAATCAAAAAAAGCGGTGGCCTCAGGGATCGGCGTGAGCGTCAGCACCGTCAACAATTGGACCCAGCATGTCAAGAAGGTTGAACACATTCCCCGAGATACGAAGGAAGAATTGATGCGCCGTGTTCGCAATGGCGAGAAGCCCACGGACGTAGCGCGCGAACTGAATCTCGACACCTCATACGCTTGCTACCTCGCATCGTCGGTCGATGCCGACCTGACGCCGGAACAGTACAAGAGGATCATGAAAGCGTTTCAGGAGGGGAGGAAATATGTTCAGATTGCAAGCGACCTGGGCGTTCCCACTCGAATCGTACGGTCTGTAATCGGACACAAGACCACTAAGAAGCAACGATATTCCGACGCTGTACGCCTCGCGGCCATCAGAGCTGTTGAGAGCGGTAAGACCGTTCAGGAAGTAGCTGTGGAGTTCAAAGCATCCAGGGCGATCGTCAAGAAATGGTTCGACGCTGCAGTTGCCGGGGGACTCGCTAAGCCGCCACAAGTTTTGAAGGCAAAATCAGAAGACAAGGATTTTCTCTGGATCACACGTCTTGATCCGGAGCTTGAAGAGTGGAGAGTATTTGTCGCCGAATGGATGAACGGTGAAAAAACGAATCTCTCCGGAAAGATCTCAGCGATTACTGGCTTCATCGAGCGCTATTTGGTTGCGCGGAAGTTGCCAAAGAAGCCCGCCGACCTACTACTGCGTAGCAACATCCAGCAGGATTTTTATGCAACTGCGTGTTCGCACCAGCAAGCTGAGCATGGCATTCGGATTAACAATTGCATTCACGTGTTCCTGCGGTGGGTACTCAGAACGCCTGAATTTGCAGATACGAGTTCGGGCGAGCCGATTACCTTACCTATGTTTCGCAACCCGGTTCCAGAACTATTCGCGAGCGGCGTAGCGAAAGCAAATACGGAATCCGACAAAGTCGTCCTACCCTACTGGATGATAAGCGACCTAAGGCGAAGGATCGCTCTAGGACCGAATTTCAGGGACTGGTGCTGGGTTCGTTGCCTACAGGGAAAACTTTCCGTGGACGGCTCGAATGAAGGTCCCGATTGGTTCGAGGTCGAGGAAAGCCACATCGACAAGAACGATCCCGATTGCGTATGGCGATTGCGGCAACGAGTAGGGCAGGACCCGGTGCTTGAAATGTGGAGCCCGGTGCGGTGGGTTGCGGTGCTCGTCCAGCTCCAGATTCCATCACGCGTCGGACAGATCCGTATGGTCGACAGTGGGGAGGCAGACACCTTCATCTGGCAAGGCGGCAAATTTATTCCCAATAAGGGCTCGCTGAGGACCGGCACGGCGCGCAATCCCAGGCGACAGGGCGTATTCCGTCGCCCAGACCCCGAAGACGAAACCATGGGGGCGACCGTCGCCATATTCCTGAATTCCAACAAGACCAATGACATCGGGCGGCGTTCGGGTGCTAAAGGCATGGTGTGCCCTTGGCCACGTATGAACGACTTAGCTGACGACCCGTATTATTGGTTCGCTAAACTGCGAGACTGGCAGCAGAAGTACAACCCAATCTCTCGTTTGACGGCTTGGCGCGACCTCCCTGCTAGGAGAGCTCTCACAGTCAAGGCCGAAGAGAAGAGCAATGAATATCCCGATACGGCCTTCCTCTTTCGCACGCCCGAAACGCCGACCGAAGCCGAGTGGCCATTAACAAGCGGGATGCATAAGAAGGCCTGGCGGAAGCTTCTCGCTGCTTACGAAGAGATTCTCCAAACTGAAGACGTCACCCACCCCGATGGCAGTCCGATCCGGCTGATAAATGAACGCGGGCAGCCAGCCAGTTCGCCGCACGCTACGCGCGTCAGCCTTATTACGCACATGATCCTGGATGGCAACGTGCCGCCTGAAATGATGATGAAGATCGTCGGCCATTCACGCTTCATCATGACCATCTATTACACCAAGCCGGGCCTGAAGCATATTCAGGATGCCGTATTAGGCGCGGTGGAACGTCTGGATGCGAAAAAGGATGAAAACCTGACTCGCGATCTGGCTGGCCTCAGGATGGAGCAACTGAGAGATCGTGTCGTTTTCAACGCAGCGGACCCGGCCACGGTGCTGCCCGTAAATCCTTCCGACCGCAATCCGTTGGGTTGGCTTTACCTGCACGATGGGATCTGCCTAGCGGGTGGTAACACGGGCCCCGTGCCTGATAACGCCAGTGTTCCCGGCTGCCACAATGGAGGGCCAGTGCTTAAGAAAGCTGGGAATGACGTTAAGAAATGGACATTCGGTCAAACCCCCGGAGGAGTTCGGAATTGCGCGCGCTGTCGTTGGAAGGTCGCAGGAACGGAGCATTTGAAAGGGCTTTGCGCAACATTCAATAATCGGCAATACCATCTCCATAAGGCCGGAGAACAGGTTGCTGCTGGCGAGCGCGCGCGTAACGACATACTGAAGGAAAAGGCACGCACTGAATCGAGCAGCCAGCCCTTCAATCGTGCCTCTGATCTGCGTGCCGCTGAGCGTATGCTGGAGGCCTCCGCGCAAAAGTATAACGAACTGACGCTGGACATCGTTAACCTGTATCGGACGATCGAGCGCATCAATGCATTGCCGAATAATCCCGACGGTCCGACCGCGCTGGTGGCGCAGGGCGACCTCCTTACACTGCAGACCGTTGTTGAGGAGACTGATTCAGAATTGCTTGTTCTAGCCGGGATGATCGCCGATCTCGAGTTCTATCCCGACCTTGAAGCTGGCACGGCGATTTTTGAGTTTGCCCAGATTCTTGACCGCGCATTCGAGCGTGAGAGGGAGCCGATGGCGTTTGCACGTATGAGCGAACACGAGAAGATGACTGCCGCCAACGGTTTCATGCGCGCCCTCGAGAATCATATCAATCCGGACAATCCGATCCTCGCGCGCCGTCATGTTGTAGAGATTCTGGATCGCCAAGCAAGCATCGAAAAGACCCTTGGGATCAAGTTAAATAACCTGCTGCCGCAGGCCGGGCCTAGTGACAACAAACCGGTTTATCTGCGTATGGTCAACACGGAGGTACGCAACGATGACGACATGTGCTGTGCATCCTGACGAGGTGTTGAAGGCGTTGCTCGACAAGGGCAATCGCCGCGACAAGGACGAAAAGCTGCGCAAGCTGCATGAATTGTGCGCGACCGAATATGCGCGTCACAGCCAGGGCGCTCGCGACTTGAGCCAGGCCAATATGTCGCGCATCGCAGAGAGTCATGGGCTCTTCAAGGCGCGTGCGATCTACAACAAGCAATCCGAGGATTATGCCAATATAATTGACGCTTGGGCGGCTTACAACGGCCCCAAGTCGAACAAGATGCCGCAGAAAAAGACGTTCCCGGAGAGATACGACTTCCTGAAGAAGATCGAAGACCCTGCGGTGCGCAGCCTGTGTCAGATCGCCCTGGTCGAGCGCGATAAGCTCAAGGCGGAACTTAACTTGCTTAAGTCAAAGACTCAGGTGGTTGTGGATATGCGGCCCTTGGGCGCCGAAATTGCCAAGGGTTCCAGGAACGTGGCTGTGATCGAAATGGCGGCGCAATTGACGGACAGCGAGCACAAGGCACTTGAGGCCGCGCTGGATCCGACGAATCTTGGACGGAGGATGTGGCGGCTGGGAGATACTGGAGAGGTGGTTGATGAACGGGATCGCTTTGTCTTCTTGCCAGGCTTTGCAACCGCCATCAGGAAGATTCTCGGATTACCCGTCCAGCAATCCCTGCTTGCACCCGCGAAGGAAGGCAAGCGTACATGATTCAATTGAATCGATCCGGGCAGCAACTGGCAGTTGCCAACGTTAAGAAGTTTGGCGACTGGGTGGCCGAGCGCGATGCGGCTGGGGACTGGCAGGACTACACCCGTGCCGGGAAGCTCAATCGGTCAGAAATCGCCAATGAATGCGGATTTGCTCTCTCCGTTGTCCGCCAGAACCCCGCCGTAAAGGCTGCTCTTGAGACCTTGGAGACGTCATTACGTGAGCGAGGTCTTATCGGGGGCACTGACGCCTCCACTGCCGCTAAGGACGACCCGACTGCCTTGGCGTTGGAACGTCGGGTTATGGCAGCCAAAGGCAAGGCTGAACAGCGGGTGAAGGCGCTCGAAGAGCAGAATGCCGCCCTGCGTGCCGAGATCGGAGACCTACGCGAGCAACTGGCGCGGTACAGACACCTTGACGAGCATCTGTGCCGCACAGGGCGAATGCTTCCTCCATGAACGAAATCTCGGCCGAGATTCGCGTCGCCTCCATCCGCAGCCGTGGCCGGTGTGGTGGCGCCATCTTCGCTGGCAGCACCGATGCAGGCGAGCGCTATGTGGTCGTGGCCGACTACCAGTTGATTCCGGATGGACATCTGGTCGACCGGGGCCAGCAATGGCTTATTGAGGGTACAACGTCGGTTCGGGAGGTTATTGCGCCTAATGGCTTCAAGATCAATGAAACCCAGATTGCCGCACGGAAGGCGGAACTCATCCGTCCCGCCGGGCGCAACGTCATCAATTGGATATCCACGAATCCCGAGTGCGTCGGTATCGGCCACGTAAAGGCCGCGAAGCTGTACCAGCGCTTCGGGTCGGAACTGGTCGATGTCGTCAAGGATCGCGACATCCCAGCGCTTTGCGAGATACTGAACGAGCAGTCGGCTGACATGCTTTGCCGGGCATTCGAGAAGTTTAATGTCGCCAGCACCCTGCTGTGGCTTGATCGTCTTGGCATCCCGCAGAAGATTGGCGCCAGCGTCATTGCGTTCTACCAGGATCAAGCCCAGGCGAAGATAGAGGCCAATCCCTACGCCCTGATCAGCTTCGAGGCGCGATGGTTAACGGTCGACGACATTGCTCGCAAGCGTTTCGGCATCCAGGCAGACGATCCCCGCCGCCTCGCCTCGGCTATTGAAGAGGCCCTTTACCGGGGCCTGAGCCAGGGGCATACCTGCCTACCGTCCCGCGATGCGCGTGCCATTGTCGTTCGGTTGCTCGATTCGCCAGAACTGGCGACCAAGGCCATTGAGCAAAGCCGGTCCAATAGTCAGTATCAGGTGGTCGACGACCTTTACCAGGCTACGGGCGCCCATTTCATTGAGCGGTATGTGGCCGAGCGACTACGTGCAATGATCCGTGGCGAGAATGGTGCTGGTCAGGCTGGGTTGTTCACCCAGTTGGACAGCAATCCAGCGTCGCTCGAGGATGTTCTGTCGGGCTACGAAGCGAGTCATGGCATTAGCCTAACCGCCGAGCAGCGGCAAGCTGTCCTGACGTGCGCCGCAGCCCATCTAAGTCTGATTCTCGGCGGGGCAGGGACGGGCAAGACGACGGTCCTGAAAGCCCTGTATGCCGCGCTGGAGCAAATTCAGCCCGGCATCCCGATCTACCAACTGGCCTTAGCCGGTCGAGCGGCGCAGCGCATGGCCGAGGCCACCGGCCGGGAGAGTATGACCATCGCCGGGTTTCTCACCAAGGTTGAGCCCGGCGGCATCGAGCTTGGCACCGTCGTCGTCGTAGACGAGGTATCCATGGTCGATGTCATCCTGATGTATCGCCTACTGCGGCATCTGCCCGATGGCGTGCGCCTGATCCTCGTTGGGGACCCATCGCAGTTGCCCCCGATTGGCCCCGGACTTGTCCTGCATGCCTTGGCTTGCATTGACTCCATCCCGCAGACTGAACTCAAGGTGGTCAAGCGCCAGAGCGTGACCAGCGGCATTCCGCAGGTGGCGGCAGCCATTCGCAACCATGAGGCACCTGTCTGGGCGACATACGCCGGAAAGCCTCATACCGGCGTGTCGTTCGTGCCGTGCCTAGCGAAGGATATCGAAGCCACGACGCAACGGATTTACGCCGAAGTGGGAGGCACCGGACGGGACTACAGCGTCCAGATCTTGTCCGTAACCAATTCCCGGGTAGGAGGCGTCAAGAACCTCAATGCGGCGTTCCGTGCCAAGTACCAAACCGGAGCCGACCATGTGTTCTGCTTCGATCCAGAGCATGGGGTAGTGGGCGCCGGGACAACGGACCGGGAACCGATCAAGGTGGGCGATCTGGTCATCTATACCCAGAACGACTATCAACTCGGCCTGCGCAACGGTTCGCTTGGCCGGATAGTTCGGGCGCTACCGGTGACTGATGCGGATGATCTTTGCTGTGTTGCGGAATTCGAGGGCGTCGAGTATGAATTGAATAGCACCCAGATGTTGGCGGTGAGCCACAGCTACGCGATCACCGTCCATAAGAGCCAGGGCAGCCAGTTCAAGCGGATAATTGTGCCCATCCGCGAGTCACGCTTGCTCGACCAAACACTGATCTATACCGCAGTCACCCGAGGTATTGACCAAGTTGTGTTGATCGGCGACGAACAAGCGACGCTGGCGGCAATCCGAGCGGCAGCCTCATCGGCGCGGCGGCATATCACCTTGCCTTCTTTACTTGAGGAGGCATAGGTATGAGCGAAGGGCTGTCAAGGGGATCGTGGAATAAATGGAGGGGACCCGCGCAGCGGGGAGGTTGCCGTTTATGCCGCGAAAGCCCCTTTACAGACCGTAGCGACCAATGCTCAGTGGCTAGGGGTGGGGTTGGGTTTTATAACCCCACCCCTGGCCACGCGGCGAGCGCGGGGTTTGGGGCAGCGCCCCAAGGTGTTGACGCTAGGACGGTGAGATGAAGTCCAAGAATCGAGGGAGTTTGGGAGTGAAGTCACACACAATATATTCATGCAACGAATGCGGCGGCCAGACGCCGAAGTGGCAGGGGCAGTGTCCGCATTGCAATGCATGGAACTCTCTAACTGAATCAGTGGCAGGTACTGATACGAAGAGCAGTAATCGTTTCAACTCATGGGCAGCTGGCGGAAAGCTGCAGATGCTCTCGGAGGTCGGAACAGCAGAAGTGCAGAGAACGCCGACAGGTAGCGCGGAATTTGACCGCGTCTTGGGTGGTGGACTGGTGCCAGGCGGAGTAGTGCTCATTGGCGGCGATCCGGGCATTGGCAAGTCAACATTGTTGCTGCAGGTTCTAGCGCATTTATCAATGCAGCGCAGCACCTTATATGTGAGCGGTGAAGAGTCGGCACAACAGATCGCTCTTCGCGCCAAGCGCTTGTCGTTGGACGGGAACGACATGCGTTTGTTACCCGAAATTCAGTTGGAAAAAATTCAGGCGGCCATCTCGCAGTGCAAACCAGACGTAGTAGTGATTGACTCAATACAAACGCTCTGGTCGGGACAACTCACATCCGCACCGGGTTCAGTGGCACAGGTGAGAGAGTGTGCTGCGCAACTTACGCGCATGGCTAAAGGCGGCAACATGACGTTGTGCTTAGTGGGACACTCGACAAAGGAGAACGTACTTGCAGGGCCCCGAGTCTTGGAACACATGGTGGATACCGTGTTGTATTTCGAGGGTGACCCCCAGACAAGTTTCCGGGTGATTCGCGCCTTCAAGAACCGCTATGGTGCCGTCAACGAGCTAGGCGTGTTCGCAATGACACAGACGGGGTTACGTGAGGTGAACAATCCTTCGGCGCTGTTTCTTTCGCAACATCACAAGCCGGTGTCAGGTAGTTGCGTGATGGTGACTCAGGAAGGCACCCGGCCACTTTTGGTGGAAATTCAGGCGCTGGTCGACGGCGCCAACGGAAATCCGCGCCGGCTTTCGGTTGGCTTGGAGCAGAACCGGCTAGCTATGCTGCTTGCCGTCTTGCATCGGCATGCTGGCGTGGTTTGCGCCGATCAGGATGTCTTCGTCAATGCCGTCGGCGGCGTCAAGATCACCGAGCCCGCAGCCGACCTCGCCGTCCTGCTGGCGATCGTTTCAAGTCTGCGCAACTGCCCGTTGCCGGGCAAGTTGGTTGCCTTTGGTGAGGTGGGCTTGGCTGGTGAGGTGCGCCCCGCGCCGCGCGGCCAGGAACGTCTCAAGGAAGCCGCCAAACTCGGGTTTACCCACGCCATCGTGCCCAAGGCCAATGCGCCAAAACATGAGATACCAGGCTTGGAGATCATCGCAGTTGGAAGGGTTGAAGACGCGGTCAACGCCTACAGATGACAGGAGAGGGAGCCAGTTCCGACGGGTCGCGGTCGTTATCACCAAGTCACGCATTCTGGATCACGCCCTCGCGTACCCTGTGTAGACGGTTTCGGCGGTTGAAGTGCTACGGTAAGTCCGTAAATATGGACGACTTCGATTCGGAATGGGGGCAACTTGCCCCTGGCCGTGTGTTTTGGAGTAACGAGTCTCGTTGGGATCCTTGCTGATCTGTTGCGGTGGCGGGCTTGAAATGATGAAGCCATGGGCGACGGCTTATTGAGTCAACCCGCCGTTCCAGCAGGTAGAATTTGGTTCGGGTCGCAGACCGGACCCGGCCATCAACAGCCGTAGCGGCCTCCGAAAACAGATGCGTTTGAACGGCGGGTAACTCATCAAATACCTGCCGTTCAGCCCAATTGGTTGTCGGGCTGTTGGTCGGCCATAACGGCCGTTGGCCTAACGCGCTCAATCGGGCTGCAATCCTGCGCTTACCAGCCGTTCAGCCCGAAGAGGTCGCGAACGGCGGCTTTCCTATCTGGCGAATGCCTACTCCGTGCCCTAAAGCGACTGATGACAATATCAAGTTCCACGTCCGCTTTCTGATCACAAAGCTGCCGCCAGAGATTGCTCGCACTCTGGCGGCAGTTCTGTCGAAGCGGTTGTAGTCGTCATTGCCCCTCGGACGGCCATGGGTTAAAGCCTTTGACTGAGTACGGAAATCATAGCGGTTAGGGCCGATGGCCTGATATATGACCCACCCTGTCAACACTTCACACAAGTGAAGCCTGAGCGAAATATCGCGGTCACACTCGGTCGTTACCATCCCCGCTTCGATTGCAATTTCTTAACTGAATGCCGTAGTTGATTCAATAGACGAATCAACCATGACGGCGAAAAAGGGGTGCCGATGATTCAGTTGACCGACCTATCCGTGCGCTACCGCGACGATCTGGTGGCCCTCCAGCCAACCTCGCTAAATTTCGGTCGCGGGGAATTCACGGTATTGCTGGGTGCGTCCGGCGCCGGCAAGTCCACTCTGTTGCGCAGCCTCAATCTCCTGACGCGGCCAACGACCGGCCGCGTGACAGCGGACGACATCGGTGCCATCGACGGCCGCGCCGCACTGCAGGCCCATCGGCGCCGGACCGGCATGATCTTCCAGCAGCACCAGTTGATCGGGCGTCACACGGCGCTGGCCAACGTGCTGCTCGGCCGCATTGGCTACCACTCCGTCTGGCGCAGCCTGTTCCCACTTCCCACGGCGGAGCAGCGCATCGCCTTGGAGTGCCTGGACCGCGTCGGCTTGCTGCAGCGGGCGCTCGACCGCGTAGACAAGCTCAGCGGCGGGCAGCAGCAGCGCGTCGGCATCGCGCGCGCCCTGGCCCAGCAGCCGCGCCTGATGCTGGCCGACGAACCGGTGGCGAGCCTTGATCCGGCGAGTTCGCGTCGGGTACTGGCCCAACTCAAGCGCATCTGTCGCGAAGACGGCATTACCACGGTCGTCAGCCTGCACCAGGTGGAACTTGCCATTGAGTATGCCGATCGCGTCGTCGGCCTGGCCCACGGCCGGGTGGTGTTCGACGGGTCGCCCGACGCGCTGAGTGCCGGCGTGCAGGAAATGATTTACAACCAAGCACCTGCCGGCGTTGCTCCGCAAGCAAGCACCACCGCCCTTCCCATCCCGCCGAGGTCACTTGACCTGGCCATCATCGAGGATTGACCCATGAAAAAACTGCTAAGCCTGCTCGGCGCATTCGCCATTGCCATCACTGCCTACGCGGCGCCCAATCCCGATCCCGATACCCTTAAGGTGGCCCTGTTGCCTGACGAAAACGCCGGCACCGTGATCAAGAACAACCAGCCGCTGAAGGACTACCTGGAGACCTCGCTGGGCAAGAAGATCGACCTGATCGTCACCACCGACTATTCGTCGATGATCGAAGCGATGCGCCACGGCCGCATCGACCTCGCCTATTTCGGTCCGCTGTCCTACGTGCTGGCGCGCCAGAAGAGCGAGATCGAACCCTTTGTCGCCTTGAAGGCCAAGGGCAGCACCACCTACCAGTCGGTGGTGATCGCCAATGCCGGCGCCGGCATCAAGCGCCTCGAAGACATCAAGGGCAAGAACATGGCCTTTGGCGACAAGGCGTCCACGTCCAGCCACCTTATTCCCAAGTCCGTGCTGGCCGAAAAGGGTCTCGATGCGGGCACGGACTACAAGGAACACTTCGTTGGGTCGCACGATGCCGTCGCCATGGCCGTGCAGAACGGCCACGCCCAGGCCGGCGGCCTGAGCCGGCCGATCTTCGAATCGCTGGTGGAACGCAAGATCATCGATCCGGCCAAGGTGACCGTCGTCGAGTATTCGAAACCCTTCCCCCAGTATCCCTGGACCATGCGCTCCAACCTCAAGCCGGAACTCAAGGAGAAGATTCGCGCGGCCTTTCTGAACCTGAAGGATCCCGCCGTGCTCAAGCCCTTCAAGGCGGAAGGATTCGACGTCATCACCGACCGGCACTACGACGTGGTCCGCAATCTCGGCCCCCTGCTCAAGATCGATATCGCCAAATTCCAGTAAGCGCCGATGAATACCGACACGCTCGACCACAGCGGCATACTCGCCCGGCAGCAGCGCGCCTGGAATGTCGGCGCACTGCGCCTGCTGGCAATCCTCTGCCTGATTGTTGCCTGCCTCTACTATGTCGGCCTGTTCGACGGCGAGCGCCTGGCGGAGGGCGGGCCGAGCCTGCTGCGCCTGCTGGGTGAGATGCTGCCGCCGGATTTCGCCAATGCGCGCGACTGGCTCAGGCCGCTGATCGACACCCTGGCCATGAGCGTGGCCGGCACGGCGCTCGCCGTGTCGCTCTCGTTGCCGCTGGCCTTCCTTGCGGCGCGCAACACCACGCCGCATCCGGTGGTCTATCAGTTCACGCGTGGCCTGCTCAATGCCCTGCGCGCGATTCCCGAGTTGATCCTCGGCATCATCTTCGTCGCGGCCGTGGGTTTCGGCGCCCTGCCCGGCGTGCTGGCGCTCGGACTGCATTCCGTGGGCATGATCGGGAAATTCTTTGCCGAAGCCATCGAACATGCCGACGAAGCGCCGATCGAGGCCGCTCGTGCCGCGGGCGCCACGCCGCTGCAGGTGCTGTTGCACGGAGTCATTCCGCAGGTGTTGCCGCAGATGGCGGACATCTCGATCTACCGCTGGGAGTACAACTTCCGCGCCTCGACGGTAATGGGCATGGTCGGTGCCGGCGGCATCGGCTTCGAGTTGATGGGCTCCCTGCGCATCATGCAGTACCAGGAAGTGTCCGCCATCCTGCTGGTGATCCTGCTCATGGTCACTCTGGTCGATACCTTCAGCAGCACTCTCAGAAAACGCTTCAAGTGAACGGAGAAAAAATGAAACCCAAAGTCGTCCTCACCAGTTGGGTGCATCCGGAAGTCATCGACCGGTTGGCACAGCATTGCACGGTCATCCCCAACACCACGCGCGAGCGGCTCGCTCGCGAGGAAATCCTGAGCCGCGCGAAGGACGCCGACGCCATCATGACTTTCATGACCGACAGCGTCGATGATGCATTCCTTGCCGCCTGCCCCCGTCTGCGGGTGGTTGGCTGCGCCTTGAAGGGCTACGACAACTATGACGTCGATGCCTGCACCCGGCGCGGCATCTGGATCACCAACGTGCCGGACCTGCTGACCATACCCACGGCGGAACTGACCATCGGCCTGCTGATCGGGCTGACCCGCAAGATCCTCCAGGGCGATCAACTGGTCCGCAGCGGCAGCTTCGATGGATGGCGGCCGGTGCTTTACGGCGCCGGCTTGACCGGCCGAACCCTGGGCATCATCGGCATGGGCGCGGTGGGGCAGGCCATCGCCGCCCGCTTGCAGGGCTATGAACTGGAGCTGCTCTATGCCGATTCCCTCCCCTTGCCGGTCGCCATGGAGGCTCGTTTAGGCCTGCGCCGCGTAGCCATGGATCGCTTGCTGGCGGACAGCGATTACGTGGTGCCGATGGTTCCCTACGGGGAGGACACGCTGCACCTGATTGATGCCCGCGCCATTGCCGCCATGAAGCACGGCGCCTTTCTGGTCAATGCCTGTCGCGGGTCGGTGGTGGACGAAAAGGCGGTGGCCGACGCGCTTGAGGCCGGCAAGCTGGCCGGGTATGCGGCGGATGTCTTCGAACTGGAGGAGTGGGCCCGGCCGGATCGGCCGACGAAGATATCGGCGCGTCTGCTGGCGGATTCGGAGCGAACGCTGTTTACCCCCCATATCGGCTCTGCCGTAGATTCGGTCCGCATCGCAATTGAAATGGAGGCGACGACCAACATCCTGCAAGTCTTGGCTGGCCAGGAGCCGCAAGGCGCGGTCAATCGCCCGGTGACAAAGGTCGCGGCCTGAGCACACTCAACCTCGATCAGGTGGCGAGTTTTCTCGCCATCGCCCGGCTGGGAAGCTTTCGCATGGCGGCCCGGGAACTGGGGATCTCCCAGGGAGCCATCTCGCAGCAATTGCAGAAGCTGGAGAGGCTTCTCGGCGTCCGTCTCATCGAGCGGGATCCCCAGGGTTGCCGCCTCACGGTGGAAGGGCGGGAGTTCGAAAGCCATGCCGGGAATCTTCAGCGCCTGGCGACCAATGCCCTCAATACGTTCCGGCAGCGTCGCCTCGCCATCGGCGCCAGCAGCAATATTGGCACCTACCTCCTGCAGCCTTACCTGAGAACCTATGGTGATCAGGTTGGGGAGAACGTCGACCTCCAGATACACCGAAACCCGGTGGTTGCAGAAATGCTTGCCAATGGAGACATTGACGTCGCCCTCATGGAGTGGTGGGATGAGCGCCCCGGTTTCGTCTCTCGCGTCTGGCGAACCGAGGATATTGTTGCCATCGTTGCGCCCGATCACCCGTGGGCCCGTATGCCCTGCGTCAATCGCGCCCAATTGAGCCAGACCCCGATGCTTGGCGGCGAGTCCGGCACAGGTACGGGGCGGCTTCTGGCGGAATACCTGGATGTCGAATTGGCGGCACTGCCAGTCGGCGGTAAGCGTCCAACCGATCCACCTGGACTGAAACGCGAGATATCGGCTATGCGGTCTGGCGAAGCGGAAGCAGCGAGTCGATCTCGCTGTTGAGGCAGGTAGGCAGTTTCTCCAGCGTGCCGCGCAGCCAGGCCGCCGGATCGAGACCATTGAGCGTGGCAGTCGCCAGCAGACTCTGGATCGCCGCAGCACGCTGGCCGGCCCGTTCGGAACCCGTGAAGAGCCAGTTCTTCTTACCCAGGCAAATCGGACGGATGGCGTTCTCAACCGGGTTGTTGTCGATCGGCAGAGCGCCGCTCATGGCGTAGCGGGAGAGCGCCGGCCAGCGCTTCAGGCTGTAATCGATCGCCTTGGCGGTGCCACCGCCGTTGGCCACCGTCATGCGCGTCGCGCTCAGCCACTCGTGCATCGACACCAGCAGTGGCAGCGCTTCCCGTTGCCGCAGCGTTGTACGCTCGGCAATCGACATCTCCCGGCCTCGCGCCTCGATCGCGTACAGCGCCGCAATCCGCAGCAACGCCTCCTGAGCAATCGGATGGGCCTGCGCCGCGTTCAGATCGAAATACTTTCGGCGCGCATGGGCGAAGCAACCCAACTCGGTCACCTCCTGACCAAAGAGGGCCTTGTAGCCGCCAAAGTCATCGACCATCAGCGCGCCTTTCCACTCCCCCAGGAAATTCCGCGCATGCGCGCCCGAGCGACTGGTCTGGTAGTCGAACACCACGATGGGCGGCCCGGTCTCCAGCACGTTGCTCATGTAGGCCCACAGGTAGGCCCGCTTGGTCTTGCCGTTGCCCGGATCCAGTTGCTGCACCGGCGTTTCGTCGGCATGCAGTATCTGTCGCTCCAGCAGGCATGCCGTCAAGCGATCGGCCAATGGTTGCAGGGCCACGCCGATACGTCCCACCCATTCGGCCAGGGTCGAGCGGGAGAGCGTCACGCCGTCACGTGCCGCGATGCGTTCCAGCCGGTACAGCGGTAGATGATCGAGGTACTTGCCGATGATCACCCATGCCAGCAAACCTACAGCAGCCATGCCGCCGTCGATCACCGCCGGCGGAATCGGCGCCGCACTCACCGTCTCGCAGGCACGGCAGGCGTACTGCGGACGGATGTGGCGATGGACGAAGAACTTGGCCGGCTCGACATCGAGTTGCTCGCTGATGTCCTCACCGATCTTGACCAGATCCTGGCCGCACTGGCCGCAGGTGCAGGATTCCGGTTCATGGTGATGTTCGATGCGCGGCAGATGCTCGGGCAGTGTCTGACGCCCGGCGCGTGCGCGCTTGGGACGCGGGGTGACGGGCGTCTCTTCCGCTTCCGCCTGGCGCTTGGCGAGTTCCGCTTCGGCGGCGGCGACATCACTGGCCAGGGTCTCCTGGAACAGGTCGCGGGTCTCGGCATCCAGGGCTTCGCTCTTGACGCCAAAGCGCATCCGCCGCAGGTGCGCCAGTTCCAGCGTCAGGGCTTGTATCTTGGTCTGGGCGGCGTGCAGTTCGATGGTGCGCCGGGTGATCTGTTCGGTCGCGCTGCGCTGCGCGTCCTCGATCAGTTTGCGAATCGCCCGCGCCGCCGTGTCCGCTACCGCGGAATCGGCCATGACGCGTTCAAGTTCAGCATGCAAATCCATGCCCAGATTCTATCGGCGAATAGCGCGCGCAGCCCGATGAACAGGTCGTTCCCGCTCGCTTTGTTGTGTCGTTCCAGCCATGATTTTGCGCACGGAGTTTGCATGACAAGACCTCGTCATTACACGCGCCAATGGATCGGGGCCGGGGCATCGAGCCGCTGCCATTCGACACCGGTGACGAGCCACTCCCATTGCCGCGCGGTGAGACCGACGGTGCTCGCGTCCGCGGTCGGCCAGACGAAGTGGCCGCGATGGAGTCGTCGCTGGCACAGCCAGACGCCGGTGCCGTCCCAGATCAAGAGCTTCAACCGTGTCGATCGGCGATTGCGAAAGGCGTAGGCGCTGCCGTCGCAGGGGGATGTCCCCAGGAGATTCTGGATGCGTTGCGACAGGCTGTCGATGCCGCCGCGCATGTCGACCGGTTCGACGGCCAGCCAGACTTGCGCCGGCCGGATCATCGCAGCAGGTCTTTGAGTACGCCGCCGAGCAGCGCGGCGTGGGTGGCGGGCCAGGCCATCTGCACGGCCGTCGCGCCGCGACGAAGGTCGATCCGGATTTCACCGCACTCCCTGGCGACAGGCGCCTCTATCGTCACCGGCACCAGCGCTGTCGGTTTCACATGGCGCGACACGACAACCGCGCCCTTGACCGTGTTTCTCGCGGTTTGCTCGCGATGCTCCTTGACCCAGCGCCGCAGGTAGTTGGCGTTGAGCCCGTTCGCCAATGCCACGCCGGCGACCGATATGCCGGGTTGCAGGCAAGCTTCGATGACTTGCGCCTTGAACTCCGGCGTGTGCGTCCTGCGTGTGCGCCGCGCCGCCGGCTTCGCCACCTTTGGGTGCATGTGTCCACCTCAAAATGCGTGGACACTATCTGCCCAATCCCTCGGTCAGCAAGGTGGATGGGCTGGACGCATACAGTCGGCGCGCGCCTGGGTTCAACCGCTGCGGTCAAGCAATGGGTAAAAGCCGGGATGGGGGTGTCGTTGGTACTTGCCGGCACCATCGAAGACGAGGTCAAAACGACGCAGCTGGTCGCCATCCCGCTGGAAGGGAGTCCAACACCGCGCAAGGCCCTCCACGTGATCTGGCGCGATTCACTCTCCGAGAAGCATGCTGCTTGTCGCTTCGGAAATTGGCTGGCTAAGTATGCTGCTTGATTCCAATCGTCGCTCGGAAGGTAGCTTTGCCGAACTGTGCCCCGATAGAGTCAGCGTTCGACAGTCAGCAATGCGATGGGTTACCGGTCGCTCGTAGCCAGCAATTTGTCAGCTACATCAATGCCCGCTTGTGGCCGGTTGGGTGAGTAGGCGTTTCAGCCAGTAAGCCGACACTCCCCGACACCTAAAATTTTCAATGGCTGCAATGTGGCTGCATGTGACTGCTGATTAGACTTCTGTGACGAACTGCTCGCGCGGACGGCGTACCTTCTTGAGTTTAACCAGCCAGTCACCTTCTTCTTGGCGATAGCCCAAGGGAAGAATCGCCACACTACGCAGACCCCGCGCAGGCAGACTCAGAATCTCGTCGAGTGCCTTGGGGTCGAACCCTTCCATGGGGGTGCCATCCACTTCTTCAAAGGCCGCTGCGATCAATGCCGCCGACAGCCCAATATAGGCTTGCCGTGCGGTGTGCTGGAAGTTGACCTCTGCGCTGCGCTGCGGGTAGCTATCCAGCAGCATGTTCCGGTAGTTCTCCCACCCTTCATTCTTGACGCCACGCACCTCGTTGGTCAGGTCAAACATGTGATTGATACGCTCAGGTGTGTAGTTATCCCATGCGGCAAAGACCAGCAAGTGCGAGCAATCCGTTATCTGACTCTGGTTCCACGCGATAGGCTTAATGCGTGTGCGCACCTCGGCACTGGTGACCACCACAATCTCGAAGGGTTGCAGCCCGCTCGAAGTGGGAGCCAAACGGGCAGCTTCAAGGATGCGCTCAACCTTTTCTTGCGACACCCTTTTGCCCGGGTTCATCTTCTTGGTGGCGTAGCGCCAATTCAAGCAATCAATCAACGCGGTAGTTTGGGGCATGAGAGATTTCCTTGGTTTGAGATTTAGGGGTTGCATTACGCAAGTAATGGCCGAGAGCCAGCTACGACGTTTTATAGGGTATCGGCCAGATGCAGCCAAATTTCATTTCGCCGCAAGAACCATGGCGTGAAGGGGGCGTTGTAGCGGGAGTAAATGGGTTCGCCCACCCAATTCAGATTGGCCGCGCGCAAAGCAGTCTGCAGTTCGGCCAAGTGCTGGTTATAGTTGGCATCTGACCAAAATCCCGAATAACGAATGACCGCCACGCGACTGGGTGCAATGTCGCGCAGTGTAACCCGCGTATCTAGAGGCTCGGGGGCGCTGGCTCGTGTTACGCCTTTTGGCAGCACGAACTGAACCCGAAAGCCGCCAGGTGCGACTGTTTGGGTGACGGGTGCGGTCATCTCTAGCGTGACCGGCTCAGCGGCCTGCGTGACCGGTGCAGTCATGGCAAACTTTTGTGTGCCCGTGTTCTTGCCAAAGATGTAGCCCGCCAGAATCGGAAAGGCCAGATTCCCAGCTTCTTCAGCTGGCCCAGGCACTACGACCTCGGCGACTGAGTATGTTGCATATTCGCGTAGTTCGATATTGTCGAGCGTCTGGACTACCTTGTAGTCGGGCTCTTCTGTGGCATGGCTGGGCATAGGATGGACGAACAAGATGAGAGCAGATAGTGCAGCCCAAGCGGTGACATGGGACATCACGCATTTTTTGAGCTGCACGCCATGCAGCAATTGCCAGTCCATATTTATATTCCGTGTTCTAGGTGGCTATGGGTTTGCAGTATGGGGTATTCATGAATGATTGAACGTGCGATAGCGAACATGAAGCGCCGAATGTACATATTTCAGCCTCATTGCAATGTTTGGCGACTGTTCCACTCGAATACCCGCCACTGAACCGCTGATGGCTCGACCGGTAGCAGAGGACACAGTCCGGCAATAGACTGATAAACCAAGCGGTCGTTCGAGTTGACTTGCGAACCTACGACCGCTGGCCTGCCGGACGTCTGCAATCCCCCCGCGACACAGCCATGTGTCAGTTGTTAGACAAAAGCCTACGTAATCCCAATAAACCAAGGAGCGGGCCTGGCAGCAATAGCCAAGCGATGTCGGCACCCCAATCAACTAGCCAACGTGTACTAAGTTGTATGGAGATCATGGTTATAGCAAAGCCGATGGCATTTTGAAAAGCGAGTGCACTACCAACTATATCTGGCGGGCAGGCACGAGCCGACATTGCCGAAAAATGGGGCGAATCCGCTACCACGCTAGCTCCCCAGAGGAGGAGCAAAGCAATCTTTGCCGAACTCGGCCAGTCGCTTGTGAGAGGATATAAAGTGCAACACAAGGCAGATATGGCGAGCGCTGAGGCCGCAACACGGGCGCTACCGATACGCTTGCTCCACCACCCACCTAGTATGCAACCACCTGCACCGATACCGATGATCAGGAAAGCGAAGCCGAAAAGAGGGGGCGTTGCTTGTTTAGCTAACCCTGATAGAACAACAAACGCAGGCACCAGTGTCCAAAAGGCATAGAGCTCCCACTGGTGGCCGAAATAACCGAATGCCGAAGCTCGAAATTTTGGGTCTGTAAATATTAGCAATACGCGCCCAAGCCGTAGAGGAGGTGAGTCGTGACGCCTCCTAAGATGCGGCCCATCACCAAGGAAAAAGATCATTACTGCAGCAAGGAGTGCCAAACAAGAGGATATTGTTAAGGTTAATTGCCATGATGCGCTTTCACCAAAAAAACGGATTCCATGCGGCAAAGCGGTGCCTAGAGTGAGCATGCCAACCAGCCAAGCTAGCGCTACACCTGCTCGCTCTGGCACCCAACTCACCACCAGTTTCATCCCAAGCGGATAAATTCCAGCCAAACAGAGCCCTACCGAGAAACGCAGCAATACCCCACTGGCCATGCCGACCGAAAGCCAAGCGAATGCAGTGTTGAGTAGCGCTCCAAGCGTGGCACAGACTGCATAGATGCGACTTGCAGGGAATCGGTCGGCAAGTCCAGAAATTGAGAGGCTTAGCGTACCTACGATAAATCCGAGCTGAACGGCATTGGTCAGTGTGCCAATGTCTGCCGGTGTAATACCCCAACTGCGAATCAGGTCATCTGCAGCACTATTAGCGGAAAACCACAAGGAAGTGCCGAAAAGTTGAGCGATAACAATCAGAAATACCGGGTGCCGCATATTGGCAAATCGGGAATAAAGAAAAGAGAGCAGGATAGCGCGAAAATACGCCTCTTATGAGCCTCGCCACATTTGATCTCCAACACACCGGCATCTGCCAAAGGTGCTTCGCTCAGCATAAGTTGTAATTCATTCTACAAAAAGTTGCCGTAAAGCCTGACCGGCAGCTAACCGCCTCATTGCCGACTGAGTCAGCCAGCAAGCCGAACGGCGGCAGTGGCCGAACTGCTGTCGGATGGATGGTTCAGGTGAGCGGCAGCTATAGGATCAGTAACCTGCCGTAGCCCATGAGAACATCATCAGGCCGCTCAGGGCACGCTGCTGTCACCCGACCAAGCCGAGCCTGAACGACGGCAATTTGAGTGCTGCGGCCACTGGGTATGCTAATGTCAGCAGTCGGCTTCCAGTCCAAAGCATGCACACGCACCACTGGTACAGTTCCAACCAATTGAAGTTGCATTCGAGATGCTGATTCCAACCTTGGCGGTCAAGCCCAATTGGACTTCGAAATCTTCGTTATCCAACCCTGGAATGCAAATAGCCCATGCTTTCCGTTTAGGTCATGACAATATTCTATCGACGATACCGAACAAGGCCGAGACTACTGATTGCGAACTTCGTGGCCATAATACATACTTGTGATAATGGCGAAACCAACCGAAAACGCTGACTCATTCACTCACTTTGTTGTGATGTATGTATTATTACGGCAGATAATGATCCTCGTCGGCCATGTCACCAAGGAAGGCAGCCTGGCCGGTCCGCGCGTGCTGGAACACATGGTCGACACCGTGCTCTACTTCGAGGGCGACACGCATTCGAGCTTCCGCCTGGTGCGCGCGGTGAAGAACCGCTTCGGCGCGGTCAACGAACTTGGCGTGTTCGCCATGACCGACAAGGGATTGCGCGGCGTCGCCAATCCTTCGGCACTGTTTTTGTCACAGCATTCGCTCGACGTTGCCGGCTCCTGCGTGCTGTGCACCCAGGAAGGCACGCGACCCCTGCTGGTCGAGATCCAGGCACTGGTCGACGGCTCGCAGGCGCCGAGTCCGCGCCGGCTGACGGTCGGCCTCGAACAGAACCGCCTGGCGATGCTGCTGGCGGTATTGCATCGTCATGCCGGGATCGTCTGCAGCGATCAGGATGTATTCGTCAATGCCGTCGGCGGCGTGAAGATCTCCGAGCCGGCGGCCGACCTCGCGGTTTTGCTGGCCATCGTCTCGTCCCTGCGCAACAAGCCCTTGCCGGGCAAGCTGGTGGTCTTCGGCGAAGTCGGCCTGGCCGGCGAGATCCGCCCCGCGCCGCGCGGCCAGGAGCGACTGAAGGAGGCTGCAAAGCTCGGCTTCACCCATGCCATCGTGCCCAAGGCCAATGCGCCGCGGCAGGCCATCAAGGGCCTCGAAGTCATCGCGCTCGACCGCGTCGAACAGGCCATCGAACAGATGCGGGCGTGGTGATGAGCGCCGAGCGCAGGGCCGCCCCAAGCCGGCGCCAGCCAGCAACACGGAAACCGGGCAGTGCCCGGTTGAACAACCATCACCCCCACCCTCGGGGCGGGGGCTGGGGGGGGGGCAGATGAAACTCGCCCTGCGCATGCTTGCCCGCGACTGGCGTGCCGGCGAGCTGACCGTGCTGGGGGTTGCGCTGCTGCTGGCGGTCGCGGCGCTGACCAGCGTCGGCTTTCTGACCGATCGTGTCGAACAGGCCTTGAAGCTCGAATCCCATCAATTGCTCGGCGGCGATCTGCTGCTGACCGCCGACCATCCGTGGGCCGATCGCTTTCGCCAGGAGGCTGCGGCACGCGGCCTGCGGCAGGCCGAGAGCGCCACCTTCCCGAGCATGGTGAGCCTGGGCGGCGTTGCCTTGCTCGCCGAAATCAAGGCCGTATCGGCGGGATATCCATTGCGCGGGACATTGCGCACGGCGCCGGTGCCCAATGCCGCCGATGCCGAAAATGCACATGTGCCGCAAACTGGCGAAGCCTGGCCGGACGAGCGCCTGGCGACCACGCTGGGCCTTGCCGCGGGCACCGCATTGACGCTGGGACGAATCACGGTGATCAGCGGCCCGGTGCTGACGCTGGAGCCGGATCGCGGCATGAACGTGTTCGCACTGGCACCGCGCCTGATGATCAACTTCGCCGATCTGCCGGCGACCGGGTTGATCCAGAGCGGCAGCCGTGTCGGCTATCGCCTGCACCTGGCCGGCGAAGCGGCGGCGGTGGCTGCGTACGAAAACTGGGCCAGGGCGCAACTCGGGCGCGGAGAGAAGATCGAAAGCCTCGACAACGCAAGGCCCGAGATTCGCAACGTGACCGAGCGCGCGCAGCGCTTCCTGCGCCTGGCTGCGCTGCTGGCGGTGATTCTGGCCGCCGTGGCCGTGGCGCTGGCGGCTGAACGCTACATGCGGCGACATCTCGACAGCTGCGCGGTAATGCGCTGCATGGGCGCCTCGGCACCGCAGTTGCTGCTGATCCATGGCGGCGAATTCCTGCTGTTCGGACTTGCCGCAACACTGTCGGGCTGTGTCGTCGGCTTTGGCGTGCAGGCAGCGCTGCAACAGCTGCTCGCCGGTTTGCTGGTGACGAAATTGCCGGCACCTTCGCTGTTGCCCTGGCTGCATGGCCTGCTGGTGGGGCTTACGCTGATCGTCGGCTTCGCCCTGCCGCCCCTGCTGCGCTTGAGGCGCGTGCCGACGATACGCGTACTGCGGCGCGAATGGAGCGGCTCCGAGCCGGCTTCGGTTGGCGCCTATCTGCTGGGTGCGCTGGTGCTGGCGGCGCTGATGTTGTGGATGGCGGGTGAGTTGCGCCTTGGATTGATCGTGCTGGTCGGCTTCATGATTGCGCTCGGCTTCTTTGCCCTGATGGCGCGTCTGTTGCTGGCCGCCCTGGGCAGGCTGCGTCCGGCAGGCAGAGGCTATGGCTGGCGTCACGGGCTGGCCAACCTGCGTCGGCGCCTGGCGGCGACGCTGGTCCAGGCGGTAGCCCTGGCGCTGGGACTCACTGCCTTGCTGCTGCTCACCGTGGCGCGCGGCGATTTGCTCGATAGCTGGCTGGCGCGCGTGCCGGCGGATGCGCCGAATCGATTCGCCATCAATATCCAGCCCGATCAGCGTGTCGCCATCGCCGACTTCTTCAAGGCGCGCGGACTGTCGGCGCCGGAACTGGAGCCGATGGTGCGCGGGCGGCTGGTGCAGGTCAATGGACAGGCTGTCGGCCCGGAGAGCTACGCCGACGATCGCGCCCAGCGCCTGGTCGATCGCGAGTTCAACCTGTCCTGGTCGGCCCGGCTTCCTGCCGGCAACACGGTCAGCGGAGGGCGTTGGCACGGCGCCACGTCTGATGCGGAGTTTTCGGTCGAGAAAGGATTGGCCGAGACGCTGAATCTCAAGCTGGGCGATCGCCTGACATACGACATCGCCGGCAACCGTGTCGAAGCGGCGATCACCAGCCTGCGCAAACTCGATTGGGACTCGATGCGCGTCAACTTTTTCGTCGTGTCACCACCCGGTGTACTCGACAAATACCCGGTCAGCTACATCACCAGTTTCCATCTGCCGTCAGAAAAGGCCGGTGCAATTCCCGAACTGGTGCGGGCTTTCCCGAACCTGACCGTGATCGATGTCGCCGCGCTGGTCAAGCAGTTGCATGCGACGATCGACCAGGTCGCCCGGGCCGTGCAACTGGTGTTCGGCTTTGCCGTACTGGCGGGGCTGGCGGTACTGTACGCGGCGCTGCAGGCCAGCAGCGACGAACGCCGCCACGAACTGGCCGTGCTGCGGGCCCTGGGCGCGAGCAGCAGGCAGCTTTCGGGCGCGGTGCTGGTCGAGTTTGCGGCGCTTGGCGCACTCGCCGGGCTGCTGGCGGGGATTGCCGCCAGCCTCATCGGCTGGGGCCTGGCGCGCTTCGCCTTTCGCCTCGATTACCTGCCGCAGCCTGAGCTCTGGTTGATCGGTCTGCTGTCGGGTACGGTGCTCGTGGTCGTCGCCGGCTGGCTCGGTGTTTCCTCCATGCTGCGGCAGTCGGCGCTGCCGGCCCTGAGGGCGGCGCAATAGTTATCGGCGCTAGGCGGACAGGGCCGCACATCGGTCTTGATAGGTCGCATGTATGGGGCAATAGGGATTGCGTATAATCCGGCCCGGCCACGGTGGGCAGTAAGCGGCTGTTCAGCCCCCCCCGTGCCATGCTTCACCGCGCCTGCCCTGATTCACCGATGCATTGCCGTTCGGGATGATGAAGCGGCGCGACTGACCACTGACCTTCCTTGCAGAAACGCGGAGACCCCATGAGCGCAACCCTGACCCTGATTCCCGCCACGCTGATTCCCGGTGATGGCATTGGCCCCGAAATTACCGCCGCGACCGTCGAGGTGCTCGCCGCACTCGGCGCTCCCTTCCAGTGGGAAACCCAGGTGGCGGGTCTGGCCGGTGTCACCGCCTGTGGCGATCCGCTGCCGCCGGCCTGCATCGAAAGCATCCGCAAGAACAAGCTGGCGCTCAAGGGACCGCTGGAAACCCCGTCGGGCGGCGGCTACCGTTCGTCCAACGTGCGCCTGCGCGAGGAATTCAAGCTGTACGCCAACCTGCGTCCGGCCAAGACCATCGTTCCCGGCGGCCGCTTCGACAACATCGATCTGGTGATGGTGCGCGAGAACAACGAAGGCCTCTACATGGGCTACGAGCATTACATCCCGATCGACGGCGACCCGCATGCAGTGGGCATGTCCACCGGCATCAACACCCGCCAGGGCTGTCGCCGCATCGTCCGCTTCGCCTTCGACTACGCGGTCAAGCAGGGCCGCAAGAAGGTGACCGTGGTACACAAGGCCAACATCATGAAGGCGCTGACCGGCATCTTCCTCGAAACGGCGCGCGAGATTTACGCCGCCGAGTACAAGGACAAGATCATCATGGACGAGATCATCGTCGACGCCTGCGCCATGAAGCTGGTGATGAACCCGTGGCAGTTCGACGTGCTGGTGACGACCAACCTGTTCGGCGACATCCTGTCCGACCAGATGGCCGGCCTGGTCGGTGGACTGGGCATGACGCCGGGTGCCAACATCGGCGAAGACGCGGCGATTTTCGAGGCGGTGCATGGTTCGGCGCCGGACATCGCCGGCAAGGGCATCGCCAATCCCACCGCGCTATTGATGGCGGCCGGAATGATGCTCGACTACGTCAAGCGCAAGGACCTCGGCGATCGCCTGCGCCAGGCCATCGACGACGTGCTGAACAAGGATCAGGTGCGCACCGGTGATCTCGGTGGCAGCGCCACTACCGACCAGTACGCAAAGGCGCTGGTGGCCAAAATAAGGGGCTGATTGCCCTCTGTCAGGACATAAACGCGCTGACACAAAAACTGCAGGGCGCTGCGGCGTTCCTGCGCGGTGCATAATTGCACCATGAGCATGCCATCGATAGTGTCGTCACCGCGGGGCCCCGGATCACGGTGGTGGCTGCCCTCGCTGCTGTTTGTGGCAGTGGGGTCCGCCGTGATGGCGTCCTGGGCGCTTGACTGGAGGCATGCCGAGGACACCATGCAGTCCATGGCGCGGGAGCGGGGCGCTGCATTGTTCCAGTTGGTGGAACTGGCTCGCGACTGGAATGCCCGGCATGGCGGTGTCTATGTGCCGGTAAGCGAGACCACGCGCCCCAATCCTTATCTCGAACATCAGCGGCGCGACGTGGTAACGCAGGACGGGGTTGCGCTGACCATGGTCAACCCGGCTTTCATGACGCGGCAGCTTGCCGAGATCGCCGAATACGCCGATGGCGTCAAGCTGCACATCACCAGCCTGAAGCCGATCCGTCCCGCCAATGCGCCGGATGCCTGGGAAACGGAAGCCTTGCGCCGATTTGAAGATGGCGTCGACGAGGTTGTCGAACTGATCCCGGGGCCTTCGCCAGTGCATCGTTACATGGCGCCGCTCAAGGTCAAGCAGGCTTGCCTGGCTTGTCACGCGAAGCAGGGCTACACGCTGGGACAGATTCGCGGCGGGATTTCGGTCACCATGCCGGCAGGCCATTTGCTTGCGGTCCGGGACTCCGAACTTGTCCGTACCAGCATGGTGCACGCACTGGTACTGGCCATCATCATGGCTTTGCTGCATCTGCTGGTGGCGCGTACCCGTCGCCATGTGGCGGCACTGGAAAAGCTTGCCGCCACGCAGGAACAGGTGATCGCTGAACGCACCGGCTCCTTGATGACGGCCAATCAGGATCTGGCGCGGCAGGTCGTCGAGCGTGAATTGGCGGCGGCGGTATTCCAGAACGCCGCCGAGGCGATCATTGTCACCGACGATGCCGGCCTCATCGTGCAGGTCAATCCGGCGTTTTCGATCATCACCGGGTACGAGTCATCCGATGTCCTGGGCAGGCCGGTGTCGCTCCTGAAATCCGGGCGACACTCACGCGAGTTCTTTACCGGAATGTGGCATGGACTCAAGCGGGATGGCCGTTGGCAGGGCGAGGTCTGGAATCGGCGCAAGGATGGAGAAATTTTCGTTGTCTGGCTTTCCATCACCCGAATCGCCGGCGGCGGACAGCCGGTGCGCTTTGTGGCGACGCTGACGGACATTACGCGGCGCAAGGAACTGGAAGAGAAACTTCGCCATCAGGCCTACCATGATCCGCTGACCGGCCTGCCCAATCGCGCGCTGTTTGCCGACCGGCTGCAGGTCGCGATCTCGCAGGCCCATCGTCATGGCCGCATGTTTGCCCTGTGTTTCGCCGATCTCGACAAGTTCAAGCCGGTCAACGATCAATTGGGACATGCCGCCGGCGACGACTTGCTGATCGAGACCGCCCGACGGCTGCGCGTCAGCGTGCGTGCGGCAGATACGGTGGCGCGGCTGGGTGGCGACGAATTCGGCGCCATTCTCACTGAGGTCGGTTCGCGGGCCGAAGTCGAAGAAGTGGCCGCGCGCATCGTTGCCGAGCTTGCACGACCCTTTGAACTGAAGGCCGGCACCGCAAGCATCTCGTGCAGCATCGGCGTCGCACTGTTTCCCGAACACGGGGTGGATGTCGATACTTTGCAGCACAATGCGGATGCGGCACTTTATGCGGTCAAGGAAGCGGGTCGCAACGCCTACCGCTTCTATGTGATCGGCGGCGCAGAGAACTGAGGCCGCACGGAAAGACTGATTGTCCCCGGCCCGGATATTTTGTCTGCGCCAGCGCCAGCGCCAGCGCCGGTTCAGTTCAGGATTCGCGCCAGTTGAATGCGGAACTCCCTTACCAGATCGTCATTGCGCGGTTCGGTGCCCAGCAGCGCGAATAGATCCAGCATGTTTTTGCGTGCAACTTCGTCGTGCCACTTGCGGTCGCGGCGAACAATTTCCAGAAGCTGTTCGAGCGCTGGCCGGTAGTCGCTGGCCAATGCCAGCGCGTTCGCCAGTTGCAGCCGGGCATCCAGGTCGCCGGGATTGGCATCAATGCGGGCCGTCAGTGTCAGGGGATCGGCTCCTGTACCGGCAACCACCAGCTTTAGCCGGGCCTGCAGGGCCCGTACGCGAGTGAGGTCGCGTGCCTTGTGTTCATGTGCATCGAGGATCGCCCTGGCGGCATCCACGTTGTGCATGTCGATGTGAATTTCGGCGAGATCGAGTTGCACGGCCTCATCGGCGGGGGCGATTTGCGCCGCGTCGGCCAGCAATGAGCAGGCAACTTCGGGTTCGCCCCTGGCTCGGGCCTCCTGTGCAGCTATCCGCAGCGGTTCGGCGGGCGAGGGCAGCAGGTTGTCGATGAAAGCCCGGACCTGCATTTCGGGCAGGGCGCCGGTGAACTCATTGACCATTTCGCCATTGACGAAGGCCTTGACGCTGGGAATCCCGCGCACGCCGCAACGCGCGGCGAGTTCCTGGTGCTGGTCGGAGTTGACCTTGGCGAGCATGAAGCGTCCGCCATATTCGCCGGCCAGCTTTTCGAGCACGGGCTTGAGCACCCGGCAGGGCGCGCACCACTCCGCCCAGAAGTCCACCAGCACCGGTACGCGTTTCGATGCTTCGAGGACCTTTTCCTGAAAATCGGCGGTGCCGGTGTCAAACGAAAACGTGCTCATGGCAACCTGTAGAGGGGAGTCTGTTCTCGCTCGACGGCTTGCGGGATCAACCTTCGGCGGCGTCGAACAGGGTTACGTCATTGGCCGCGCGATGCACCACGATCTCATTGCTGGCGACCAGTGTTTCGTAGAAGCAGACCTGGTTGCGGCCGTGGGTCTTGGCGTAATACAGCGACTGATCGGCGTGGCCCAGCAGTTCCACGGGAATAGAGGTATCCTGGATTTCGGTGACGCCGATGCTCACCGTAACCTTGCTGACCTGTGGAAAGGCGTGGTTTTCGATCGAGCGGCGCAGGCGCTCGAACGTCATGTCGGCATCGTTGCGATCATCGACGTAGACAATCACGACAAATTCCTCACCGCCAAAACGGTAGATCAGGTCGGTTTTGCGGAAGGTGCTTTGCAGTATGCGGGCAAGGATGATCAGGACTTCGTCGCCGTACAGGTGGCCGAACTTGTCGTTGATGCTCTTGAAATGATCGATATCGATCTCGCCCAGGAAAAAGCTGCCATTGCCATCGTCGACCCTGCGTTTCTGCCGCCCTTTTCCGCCGTCCAGATAGGCGCGACGAATGAGGCCGAGAGCCCGGTCGAGCTGGTCGTCAAAGGTATGCCGGTTGAGCAGTCCGGTGAGGCGATCGATCTGCGAATCCTTGAGTACCGCGAGGTAGTTGTCGTAGACCCGAAACAGGCTGGTCATCATCGCCTGTTCATCGTTCGACAGTTCCGGCGCCCGGCGCACCAGCAGGTAGCCGATGACCCGACGCGAGTGGCTCATGATGGGAAATGCGGTCACGCCCTCGGCGCTGACAAGATGCGAGAACGATTCGGGAAATGGTGCATGGGATGTTTCGCCGCCGCGCAGGGCAATCGCGAATTCCGGTGCTTCGTCAGCGTTGGCATGGAAAATGGCCGCCCAGTCGGGAGCAAACAGCTGGGCAACGGTTTTGAGCAGGCTGGTTTCGAGCAGATCGACATCACGGTGATCCGTGAGTGCCGCAATCATGCGGACAACTTCAGGTGGGGATTGCTTGACCATAGCCATAAAGTAATACGCCCGGGTGGATTTGATTAATCAAGCAGTTTCGCAGGCTTCGCCGTTCAATGCAAATCTGCCGCCGGGTCGCCGGCAGGGGCGGCAAGCGCAGGGGTATAATCCGACACTTGCATTTTCCCCCTGAATTTCACCCGTTCCCCTCTTTTCATCATGGCTGATTTCCTTGCCCTGCGTGGCACTGCCGCGTTTTCGGCGCCCCGCCTCGCACGCCTGCAGAGGGCTGTTGCCGGCTCCGTTTCGGGAGGCCGGCTGGCTGCCGAACACTGGTATTTCATCGAACTGGAAGGACCGCTTCGCGCAGATGAAACCGGCCGGTTGAAGGACTTGCTCGGGGTTCCTGCGCAATTGCCGGCGCCGCCTGACGGAGAACTGTTGTTGGTGACTCCGCGCCTCGGCACCATCTCGCCATGGAGTTCCAAGGCGACCGATATTGCCCGCAATTGCGGATTCGCCAATGTGAAGCGCATCGAGCGCGGCACGGCATTTCACGTGTCGGGAGCGATTGGCGGCGAGCGCGAAAAGTCGGCGCTGGCGACACGGCTTCATGACCGGATGACGGAATCCGTGCTCGATTCCATCGATGCAGCCAGGGCCCTGTTCCAGCATGTTGCGCCGCAGCCCTTGAGCACCGTGGATTTGCTCGCCGGCGGACGCGATGCCCTGGTCAAGGCCAACGTCGAGTTGGGGCTGGCACTTTCCGCTGACGAGATCGATTATCTGGCGGAGAACTTCGGCAAACTCCAGCGCAATCCGACCGACGTCGAACTGATGATGTTCGCCCAGGCCAATTCGGAACATTGTCGGCACAAGATATTCAACGCCAGCTGGACCGTCGATGGCGTAGACCAGCCGCTGTCCCTGTTCGGCATGATCCGCGAGACTCACAAGGCGCATCCTGATGGCACCGTGGTGGCCTACTCGGACAATGCGGCGGTGATCGAGGGCGCTGCGATCCGGCGTTTCTACCCGCGCGCCGACGGCGGCTACGAGTACGGCGAAGAAACCACGCACATCCTGGCCAAGGTCGAGACACACAACCATCCGACCGCGATCTCGCCGTTTCCCGGTGCGGCGACCGGCTCCGGCGGCGAGATTCGCGACGAGGGCGCGACCGGTCGCGGTTCCAAGCCCAAGGCCGGCCTCTGCGGCTTCTCCGTGTCGGACCTGAAGATTCCCGGTTACGCGCAGCCTTGGGAATCGAATTACGGCAAGCCCGAGCGCATCGCCTCCGCGCTCGACATCATGATCGAAGGTCCGATCGGTGCCGCGGCATTCAACAACGAATTCGGCCGACCCAATCTCGCCGGCTATTTCCGCAGCTTCGAGCAGGAATTCAATGGCGAGATGCGCGGCTACCACAAGCCGATCATGATCGCCGGCGGCCTCGGCAACATTGCCGCCGACCACGCCTTCAAGATACGTTTCCCGGCCGGCAGCCTGCTGATCCAGCTCGGTGGTCCCGGCATGCTGATCGGCCTCGGCGGCGGCGCCGCGTCGTCGATGGCGACCGGCGCCAACACCGCCGATCTCGATTTCGCCTCGGTGCAGCGCGGCAACCCGGAAATCCAGCGCCGCGCCCAGGAAGTCATCGACCGCTGCTGGCAGCAGGGCGACGGCAATCCGATACTTGCCATCCACGACGTCGGTGCCGGCGGCATTTCCAACGCGATGCCGGAACTCGCGCACGATGCAGGATGCGGCGCGGCTTTCGATCTGCGCGCGCTGCCCAGCGAAGAGCCGGGCATGAGCCCGCGCGAGATATGGAGCAACGAGGCGCAGGAGCGCTATGTGCTGGCCATCGCGCCCGAACGGCTGGAAGAATTCCGCGCCCTGTGCGAACGCGAGCGCTGTCCTTTCGCGGTGCTCGGCGTCGCCACCGACGACGGCCAACTCACGGTGAAGGACGACCACTTCGGCAACAAGCCGGTCGATATGCCGATGGAAGTGCTGCTCGGCAAGGCGCCGAAACTGCATCGCGACGCGCGCCGCCATCAGGTCGTCATGCCGCCGCTCGATGTCGCGGGCATCGACCTGAAGGAGGCGGCGCTGCGCATCCTGCGCCTGCCGGCGGTCGCATCGAAAAATTTCCTGATCACCATCGGCGATCGCAGCGTCGGCGGCTTCACGGCGCGCGACCAGATGGTCGGCCCCTGGCAAGTGCCGGTCGCTGACGTCGCCGTGACCGCGATGGGCTATGACACGCTGCGCGGCGAGTGTTTCGCCATGGGCGAACGCACGCCGCTGGCACTGCTCGACGCCGCGGCGTCGGGCCGCATGGCGGTGGGCGAGGCGCTGACCAACCTGGCGGCTGCGGATGTCGGCGACATTGGTCGCGTCAAGCTTTCCGCGAACTGGATGGCGGCTGCCGGCCATGGTCATGAAGATGCCGCGCTGTTCGATACGGTCAAGGCCGTTGGCCTGGAGTTCTGTCCGGCGCTCGGCGTCTCGATTCCGGTCGGCAAGGATTCGCTGTCGATGCGGACCAAATGGGAAGGAAACGGGGAAGAACAGGGCGTGGCAAAACAGGTCACTGCGCCGCTGTCTTTGATCGTTTCCGCCTTCGCTCCGGTCGGGGATGTGCGCCGCACACTGACGCCGCAATTGCGGCCGGATGCCGAGGTCGGTGAAACCGAACTGGTGCTGATCGATCTGGGAGAGGGACGCAACCGCTTGGGCGGTTCGGCCCTGGCACAGGTCCATGGCGTCAGTGGCGATCTGCCGCCGGATGCCGATGCGGCATCGCTCAAGGCCTTCTTCGGCGCGATCCAGGCGCTCAATCGTGACGGAAAAATTCTCGCTTATCACGACCGTTCGGACGGCGGCCTGTTCGCGACCGTCTGCGAAATGAGCTTCGCCTCGCATGTCGGCATCTCGTTGAATCTGGACGGACTCTGCTACGACCCGTTGATGAACGACGTCGACGGCAGCGAGCGCTTTCCGCAAATCGCCGGCCGCCAGCGCGACCGCGTGATCACGGCGCTGTTCAACGAAGAACTCGGCGCCGTGCTGCAGATCCGCCGCGAGGACCGCACCGCGGTGATGCAGACATTGCGCGATGCCGGCCTCGGCGCCTGCACGCATGCCATCGGCACCACCAATACGGCCGACGAAGTGCGCGTCTGGCGCAACGCCAAGACGGTGTTTGCGGCCCACCGCAACGAGCTGCAGCGGGTCTGGAGCGAGGGCAGCTTCCAGATCGCCCGGCTGCGCGACGACCCGGCTTGCGCCCAGGAAGAGTTCGATGCGCTGCTCGATGCCGACAATCCCGGTTTGTCGATGACGCTGAAGCTGGAGTCGGGCGCGCCCTTCGTCGCCACCGGGGCGCGACCCAAAATCGCTATCCTGCGCGAGCAGGGCGTGAATGGTCACGTCGAAATGGCTGCGGCCTTCGAGCGTGCCGGCTTTGCGCCGTATGACGTACATATGTCCGACCTGCAAGCCGGTCGTGTGCATCTGGCATCGTTCTCGGGACTGGCCGCCTGCGGCGGTTTCTCTTACGGCGACGTGCTCGGCGCGGGGCAGGGCTGGGCCAAATCGGTGCTGTTCAACGACCGGCTGCGCGACGAATTCGCGGCCTTCTTCAATCGTGCCGACAGCTTCGCACTGGGCGTCTGCAACGGCTGCCAGATGATGGCGCATCTGGCTCCGATCATTCCCGGCGCGCAGGACTGGCCGACTTTCCAGCGCAATCGCAGCGAGCAGTTCGAGGCGCGCGTGGTGATGGTCGAAATTCCGCCGTCGCCTTCGATCCTGCTGGCCGGCATGGCCGGCTCGAAGCTGCCCGTGGTGGTCAGCCACGGCGAAGGGCGCGCCGAATTTGCCGCCGGTCAGGGCGGCAAGGCCCTGGCGGCCATGCGTTACATTGACAATCGAGGCGCGACGGCAACGACCTATCCCTTCAATCCCAACGGTTCGCCCGACGGTATCGCCGGTGTGACGACCGCCGACGGCCGATTCACGATCATGATGCCGCACCCCGAGCGCACCTTCCGCAGCGTGCAAATGTCATGGCAGCCGCCGGGACTGGGCGAGGACGCACCGTGGCTCGCCATGTTCCGCAACGCGCGGCGCTGGCTGGGGTAGGCGAAAAGTCGGCGCCGGCGATACGGCGCCTGAAACAAAAACGGGAGCCGCAGCTCCCGTTTTTGCTTGATGCCGACCAGGCCTACTCGACCTTGGCCTTGGCGCGCAACTCGTCGATGTGCTTTTGCACCTGACGCTGCTGAAGTTGCTGGCCGATCTGGCCCTTGGCTTCCTCGATGCCCGGCAGCTTGAGCTCGCGCGTATCTTCAAGCTGGATGACATGCCAGCCGAAGTCGCTCTTCACCGGGGTTTCGGTGAACTTGCCTTTTTCCAGCTTGACCATCGCCGCCGAGAAAGCCGGAACGAATGAGGCCGGGTTGGCCCAGCCGAGGTCGCCGCCGCGTTCCTTGGAACCGGGATCCTTGGAATCCTTGGCCAGGTCTTCGATCTTCTCGCCCTTCTTCAGCTTCGCGATGATGGCCTTGGCTTCATCTTCCTTCTCGACCAGGACATGGCGGGCCTTGTACTCCTTGCTGCCGAGCTTGGCCTTGATTTCCTCGTATTCCTTCTTGATCTGATCCTCGGTGACCGGGTGGGTTTTCACAAAGTCGTTGAGGTAGGCGCCGATCAGCACACCCTGACGGGCAAGGTCCATCTGGCCCTGAACCTCGGGCTTCTTGTCGAAGCCTTTCTTGATGGATTCCTGCGTCAGCACCTCGCGGCGAACCAGCTCTTCCGTAACGGCCTTGCGCAGTTCCGGGGAATCGGGCTGGCCTTGTGCTGCCTGGCCGGCGATCAGCGCATCGGCGCGAACCTTGGGAATGGCCTTGCCATTGACGGTGGCGAACGTTGCCGAATCCTTCTTCTGGGCAAAGGCTGGGGCTGCGCTCACCGATACGGCGAAGGCAAGCAGGAGGGCGTGGCGGAGAGTACGGTTCATCGTGGTTCCTGAATGGTGTTTTGAGGAAATTGTCATTTTTCGTCGGGGGTTTTTGCGGTAATGCTAAGTGCGTGAATTTCCCGCTTCATCAGCGGACCCAAGGCATCATACACCAAGCGATGTCTTTCCATTGTCCTGCAACCGGCAAAGCGCGGCGAGACAATCGACAGCCGGAAATGGCCTCCGCCGCTCCTGGCACCCGCGTGGCCGGCATGCTTCGCCGAGTCGTCGATGATCTCGACCGCAACGGGGTCGAGCGTGGCGAGTTGCGCCCGCATCGCATCGATGACGCTCACGATTTCGGGAAGACTTGCCTGAAGGGACGCACCGTGACGCGGCCATAGACGCCGGCGGCGACATAAGGGTCGGCATCGGCCCAGGCCTGGGCCGCAACGAGCGAGTCGAATTCGGCCACGATCAGGCTGCCGGAAAAGCCCGCGGGCCCGGGGTCCGGACTGTCGATGGCGGGGCAGGGGCCGCCCAGAACCAGGCGTCCGGCGGCATCCAGTTCGGTCAGGCGGGCAAGGTGGGCCGGGCGGCTGGCGAGGCGCTTCTCAAGACTGTTCGGCACGTCTTCGCCGACGATTGCATAAAGCATCAGGATTTCTCCGAAGGACCGCTGGGTTGGGGGGAGGAGGATTCCTTCTCGTCGGGCAGGTATCTGGCGAGCACCATGCCCTGGGCGACGATGAAGGCGATCATCAACCCCATGCCGCCGAAGAGCTTGAAGCTGACCCAGGTGTCGGTGCTGAAGCTGAACGCAACCCAGAGGTTGATTACGCCCATGACGGAGAAGAAGCCGATCCAGGCCAGGTTGAGCCGGCTCCAGAGTCCTTCGGGCAGTTCCACCTGTTTTTCCAGCATGGCGCGGATCAGGTTCTTGCCGAAGAAACGGGCCGAGCCGAACAAGGTTGCCGCGAATAGCCAGTAGAGCACGGTCGGCTTCCACTTGATGAAGGTTTCGTCGCGCAGGACCAGTGTCGCGCCGCCGAAGACCACCACCAGCGCCAGGCTGATCCACAGCATGGTGTCCACCTTGCCGTGGCGATGCCAGACCCAGCCGATCTGCGCGGCCGTGGCGGCGATCACCACGCCGGTAGCGACGTAGATGTCGAAGGCCTTGAAGGCGGCAAAGAAGAGGATGATCGGGAAGAGGTCGAAGAGGAATTTCATGGGCGGGATTATAAGATGCCGAACCAGTGCAACTCGAGCGAAGCGAGCAAATCAGTCGCCCCCTTCCTTGGGGAGGGGGTGGGGGAGGGTTCATCGTCAACGCATAAACTCAGCGAAGCTGAATTTATGCAGTAGCGCAGGCCGGTGGGGGCCGGGCCGTCGGGAAAGACGTGGCCGAGATGGGCGCCGCAGTTGCTGCAGACGACTTCGGTGCGGCGCATGAAATGGCTGTTGTCGTCGATTTCGGTGATGCCTTGCGCATTTACCGGCGCCGTGAAGCTGGGCCAGCCGCAGCCGGAGTCGAACTTGGTCGTCGATTCGAACAGCGGCTCGCCGCAGCCGATGCAGCGATAGGTGCCGGGATCCTTGCAGTCCCAGTATTCGCCGCTGAAGGCGCGCTCGGTGCCTTTTTCGCGGGCGACGTGGTACTGCATGGGCGTAAGCTGCGCGCGCCATTCGGCGTCGGTCTTGCTGATCCTGGGTTTGGTGCTCATGAGTCCCTCCGGGGCGCTGACTATAATCGCGGCCATGGCGAGTGGGATCAACTTTTTCACAAATAGTTTCGGGGGCGGACGATGCGCGTGATCGTGCTCGGTGCCGGCGTGGTCGGCGTGACGACCGCCTGGTATCTCGCGGCCGACGGCCACGAGGTCACGGTAATCGAGCGCCAGCCGCTGCCGGCGCAGGAAACCAGCTTCGCCAACGGCGGCCAGATATCGGTCAGCCATGCCGAACCCTGGGCCAATCCGCAAGCGCCTTGGAAAGCGCTGAAATGGATGGGGCGCGAAGATGCTCCGCTGCTCTGGCGTCTGCGCGCCGATCCGGCGCAATGGGCCTGGGGCCTGCGTTTCCTGCGCGAATGCACGGCGGCGCGAGCGCGGGCCAACGTGCGCGCCATCGTGAGCCTCGGGCTCGCCAGCCGCGCCGCCCTGCAATCCCTGCGGCGGGAACTGGCGCTCGACTACGATCATCTGGAGCGCGGCATCCTGCATTTCTACACCGATCCCGCCGAGTTCGAGCACGCGTTGCCGCAGGCCGCGCTGATGCGCGAATTCGGTTGCGAGCGGGTGCCCAAAACGGCGGCGGAATGCCTTGCCATCGAACCGGCCCTGGGGGGCTCGCGGGTGCCCGTGGTTGGCGGAACCTACACCGCGAGCGATGAATCGGGCGACGCCCGGCGCTTCACCGAAACACTGGCGCGGCATGCTGTCGGGCGCGGCGTGCGCTTTCGCTACGGCGAAACGGTAACGGCGCTGCAACGCGAAGGAGGCCGCGTGTCGGGCGTGCGCCTGGCCTCCGGGGAAACGCCATGCGCCGACATGACGGTGCTGGCCCTCGGCAGCTATTCGCCCTTGCTGCTGAAACCCCTGGGCGTGCGCTTGCCGGTGTATCCGGCCAAGGGTTATTCGGCCACGCTTGAGCTGGCCGAAGGCATTGCGGCGCCAACGGTAAGCCTGACCGATGACGGACACAAGATCGTCATCTCGCGTCTTGGCCAATTCCTGCGCGTGGCCGGCACGGCGGAGTTCAATGGTTACGATACCTCGCTCAATGCGGCGCGCTGCGAAGCCCTGTTGCACCGGATAGGCGAAATCTTTCCGGCGCTGGCGGCAGTCGGCAAGGTCGATTACTGGGCCGGGCTGCGCCCCGCCACGCCCGGCAACGTGCCGCTGATCGGCGACATGGCCGGCGCCGGCCTGGCCGGCTTGTGGCTCAACACCGGTCACGGCACGCTGGGCTGGACGCTGGCCTGCGGCTCGGCGCGGATGCTGGCGGAGATGGTCGCCGGGCGCGATCCGGGGCTGGATGCGAGGCCTTATCGATTCTGACAATCGCCGTCCTGTCAGCGCCGACTTTTTAAGCTGCAAAAGTACTTGATCCGCAGATTTCGCAGATTGAACCGAGGTTTTCAGGTTCAGTGCAGATGTCGGGGAGCGGCCTCCGCCTGGTCTTCGGGCAGTTCCGCGTGCACCGGCTCGCCTTCCGGATTCGGGTAGAGCGGGGCGCCGCAGTCGTCGCAGAACTCCAGCGGGAAACGCTGGTCGAGCATCAGCACGCTGCTGACGCCGGCTTCGCGAAGCGCGGCTTCGATCTGCGTCGGGGCGTCGTTGTTCTCGTCCTCGTTTTCCAGCAGCGGCCAGACCACGCCGTGCACCACGTCGCTGCTGCCGCGCTGGGTGAAACCGATGCGATATTCCTCAAGCTGGCGATCGTGGAAAGGCGCCACCACGGCGCGCAGCTCGGCGGCGGGTTGGTTCAGCACGGTTTGCAGGAAGGCTACGGCCGAGCGCAGCGACCAGGGACGCGAGGCACGGTCGGCATCGCGCACCGCTGCGTGGTAGGCCAGCACCGGCAGGAACTCGATGGCGCAGGCCGGCAGCAGCGGACGCAGGGCGTCGCCGCCCTGCTGCGCCCATTGGCGGAAGGATTCGGCGGGATCGCCGTCGTCTTCCTGCCAGCGGAACAGCGCCGTACCGCGCGGCGCCGCGACGGCGCCCAGCAGGTAGCGGGTATCCGACAGGAAGTTCATGGTTTCGGAGAGCTGCGCCGGGTCGATTTTCAGATTGCGGCCATGAATCGCCGCTTTGGCGAGCTTTTCCGCCAGTTGCGCTGTTGCGACATAGCTTTGCGGCAACTGGTCGGGGCTGTAGAGAATGTCGGAGAGGCCGAGTTTGGCGTCGGCGGCCAGCACATGGGCCTGCAGATGAACCCGCACCGCTTCCAGTTGTGCCGCCGGAATGCCGCCCGACGGGATCTGGAAACGCGACCAGGCCAGCAGCGGCACGGCGATCATCACGGCGTCAAGGCCGCTGTTGCCCTCGGCGCGGCGCGTTTCGGCGCAGGATTCGACCATGTCGGCCAGTTCGTCGTAGGCGCGCGAGCCGCCGTTATAGAGCTGGTCGAGCACGGCCACGAGAGTTTCCTCCCCGTCGTTCGCCAGCAGGTGGTCTATGTGAGCCGCCAGGCGGGCCTCCCACCAGGCATCCTCGACCCGGTTCGATGACTGGCTGAGACGCGTGGCCAGACGGGTGAGAAGTTCGGAGTCGGGGGTCTGGCGGGCGCGGCGGGGAAGGCGGTTGCGTTTCATGAAAGTTGAGGCCAAAACAAATTAGCCGACGAGGGCGGCGAAAAGAATTCTACCAGTTGGCCGGAGGCGGGTCCGGTCGCCATTAGCTGATAAAATCCGCCGGTCTTTTTGCCAGCGGTGGTGCCCGATGTTCTCGAAATTGATGCCCAGAGAGGCCAAGTTCTTCGATTTGTTCAACGCGCATGCCGACCTGATCGTAAAGGGCGGGAGGCAACTGGTGGCCCTGGTCGATGATCTGGGCAAGGGGCCCGATGGGCTGGCGCAGCATGTCCAGGCGATCGACGAGACCGAGACGGCGGCGGACAAGATCACCCACGAAACCATTGCGCTGCTGCACACCTCGTTCAATACGCCGCTGGACCGGGACGAGATTCACCAACTGATCATGCGCATGGACGACATCCTCGACCTGATCCAGGATTTCGCCGAAGCCATGTATCTCTACGACATCCGCCAACTGACGCCCGAAGCAAGGCAGTTGTCCGACATCGTCGCTTCCGGCTGCGAGCGCGTGCGATCCGTCGTGACCCTGCTGAACAAGATGGACAATGCGCCGGCCATGCTCAAGCTGTGCCGCGAGATCGACCAGCTCGAATCGGACGCCGACCGGGCCATGCGCACCGGCATTACCAAGCTGTTCCGCGAAGAGGCGGACGTGCGCCAGTTGATCAAGATGAAGGGCATCTACGAACTGCTGGAGTCGGTGACCGATCGTTGCGAGGACGTGGCCAATATCGTCGAGGGCATCATCCTCGAGAATTCCTGAGCGACTGTCATGCAGGCAGTCGAGATGAGTCTGACGGTGATCGTGGTGCTGGTGCTGCTGGCACTGGCATTCGATTTCATGAACGGCTTTCATGACGCGGCAAATTCGATCGCCACCATCGTTTCCACCGGCGTCCTGAAGCCGCAGCACGCGGTGGCCTGGGCGGCCTTCTTCAACGTAGTGGCCATTGCGGTGTTCCAGCTCAAGGTGGCCAGTACCATCGGCAAGGGCACCATCGATCCGGCCATCGTGGATCATTACGTGGTGTTCGGCGCGCTGATCGGCGCCATCGCGTGGAACATCATCACCTGGTATTACGGCATTCCTTCAAGTTCCTCCCATGCACTGATCGGCGGGCTGGCGGGCGCGGCGATGGCCAAGGCGGGAACCGGGTCGCTGGTCTGGGCCGGCATCGGCAAGGTGGTTGCCTTCATCCTGATCGCGCCGATGCTCGGGTTTCTGCTCGGCGGCACGCTGATGGTGGTGGTGTCCTGGCTGTGCAACAGAAGCACGCCGCGCAAGGTGGACAAGAGTTTCCGTCGCCTGCAACTGGTATCGGCGGCCTTCTACAGCCTCGGCCATGGCGGCAATGACGCACAGAAGACCATCGGCATCATCTGGATGCTGCTGATTGCCGCGGGAATCTCGAAGACCGGCGACTCGGTGCCGGCCTGGGTGGTGTTCTCCTGCTACGCGGCGATGGGCTTGGGCACGATGTTCGGCGGCTGGCGGATCGTCAAGACCATGGGCCAGCGCATCACCAAGCTGCGCCCGGTGGGCGGTTTCTGTGCCGAGACGGGCGGCGCGATCACTCTGTTCATGGCTACCATGCTCGGCATTCCCGTATCCACCACGCATACGATTACCGGCGCCATCGTCGGCGTGGGCACTTCCAAGGGGCCGAGCAACGTGCGCTGGGGTGTGGCGGGCGGGATCGTCTGGGCCTGGGTTCTGACCATCCCGGCCAGTGCCTTGATCGCCGCTTTCGCCTGGTGGCTGGGGCGTTTCCTGCTGTAAACGCCGTGAGTCCTTGCCAGAGCTGCGGCGCATGTTGCGCGGCATACCGGGTTTCCTTTTCCTGTCATGAAGTCGACGATCTGCCCGGCGGCAGCGTGCCGGAGGCGCTGGTCGAATCCGTCGCGCCACATCTGGTGTGCATGCGCGGCACCGCCAGCGCGCCGGTGCGCTGCGTTGCCCTGCGCGGGAAAGTAGGCGAAGCGGTGAGTTGCGCGATCTACGAGTTCCGCCCCAGCGCCTGTCGTGAATTCGCGCCTCTGGCTGCGGTCGGTCGTGGCGATGAAGCCTGCAACGAGGCGCGGCGGCGACACGGACTGTCCGACTTGACCGTGGCGGCCGCATGAACCAGCGGGTCGCCCCCGGCCCTGCTGCTTTCGGACTGATGGTGCTGCTATGCGCCGTCTGGGGCCTGCAGCAGGTGGCGATCAAGTTCGCCGTCGCCGAGATCAGCCCGATCATGCAGGCCGGATTGCGCTCCGGCCTGGGCGCCGTCCTGGTCTTTGCCTGGGCGCGCTGGCGCGGCATGGGATTGTTCGCCGCCGACCGGTCGCTGCGACCGGGCCTGCTCGCGGGCCTGCTGTTCGGCTTCGAGTTCGTCTTCATCTTCGTCGGCGTCGAACACACCACGGTCTCGCGCATGGTGGTGTTTCTCTACACCGCGCCGTGCTTCACGGTGCTTGGCCTGCACGTTTTCGTGCCCGGCGAGCGCATGGGATGGCGGCAGGGTGCCGGGGTGCTGCTGGCCTTTGCCGGGCTGGTGCTGGCCTTCATCGACAAAGCCGCGGGCGGCAGCCTGCTGGGCGATGCATTTGGCGTGCTGGCCGCATTGTTCTGGGCGGCGACGACGGTATTGATCCGGGCTACCGCTCTGGCCAGGGTGACTGCGACCAAGGTCTTGCTGTATCAACTGGTGGTGTCGGCCGCGGTGATGTTTCCGCTCTCCTGGCTGGTCGGCGAGCGCGGCGTCGGCGTGCTGTCAGCGCCGACTCTCTGGGCCATGGCCTATCAGATCGTGGTCGTTGCCTTCATCAGTTACCTGGCGTGGTTCTGGCTGCTGACGCGCTATCTTGCCGGCCGCCTGCTGGTGTTTTCCTTCCTGACGCCCTTGTTCGGCGTCCTCTTCGGCATGCTGCTGATGAATGACCAGCCCAGCCTGCACTTTTTTGTCGCGGCGGCGATGGTGGTGGGCGGCATCGTGCTGGTGAATCTGCCGGCGAAAAGGTGAACGACATTTTCCCCAACCCCTTTTCCAGGAAACCGCAGTTTCAGTGCAGGCTAACGCCGGACTTATCGGCGTTAAGCGAAGCGGCCGTAACTAAAAGGGGTGATTACGGCTCGCTGCGCTCGCAGAGTCTTGGAGGGGCTGCCTTGGGGCGGCCCGGCGGCAGCCCGTGACGCCCTCGGCTGCATTTTCGCTGGGACTGCGTTCGGTCATGCCGCTCTTGCTGGGCGTGGCGCCGTTCGGCGTGATCTACGGCGTGGTGGCGCTGCAAAGCGGGATATCGCCTTTGGCGGCGATGGCGATGTCGTCGATCGTATTCGCCGGATCCGCACAGTTCCTGCTCGCGCAACTGGTCGGCGCCGGCGCGCCGTTGTTACTCACTGCCGGTGCGGTGGGGCTGGTGAATCTGCGCCACGCTCTCTACAGCGCCTCGGTCGCGCCGATCCTTGCGCACCTGCCGCGGCGCTGGAAAGTCTTGCTGGCCTATCTGCTGACCGACGAAGCGTATGCGGCGGCGATCCCGCACATGCTGGCGGGCAGGGAAGGCGGGAACTCGCCTCATGCGCACTGGATACTGTTCGGCTCGGGCTTCGGTCTGTGGTCCGGCTGGCAGGTGGCGACGCTGGCAGGCGTGCTGATCGGCGCGCAACTTCCCGCGGACCTGGGGCTGGATTTCGCCCTGCCGCTGACCTTCATCGCCATTGTCGTGCCGATGATCGACAGCCGCGCATTGCTCGCCTCCGCCCTGACGGCGGGCGCGGTCGCCGTGGTGCTGGCGGCGCTGCCCTACAAGCTCGGATTGTTCGTGGCTGCATTGGCGGGCCTTGCCGTCGGCGCGCTACTGACAAGGAATGCGGCATGAATCTCTGGGGACTGATGCTGCTCAGTGGTGTCGTGACCTTCTGCATCCGCTATTCCTTCATTGCGGCGGAGGGGCACTACCAGCCGCCATCGTGGTTCCGGCGGTTGCTGCCTTTCGTGCCGATCGCCGCGCTGACGGCACTCGTTGCGCCGGAGTTGTTGCTGGTGCAGGGCGAGGTGATTCCCGGCGGCGGCAATCCGCGTTTGTGGGCCGGGCTGGTCGCCATCTTCGTCGCCGCCCTGTGGCGCAACACCTTGCTGACCATCGGCGCCGGATTCCTTGCGCTGTTCGTGATACAGCACCTCTGAACGACTATCCGGCGCGGCAACTGCGAAAGCCGACGAAGATATCGTCGCGCTGCGGCTCGTAGTAGTTGCGGTAGCGCGGGTGGCGCATGCGGCTGCGCGTGGCGAAGGAGCCGCCGCGCACGCTGCGGTGGGTGTGGAAGAAGGGCTCGGCGTATTCGGCATAGGGGTCGGGACTGAAGCCGGGATAGGGCTCGAACTGGCTCGCCGTCCATTCCCAGACCTGCGTTCCCCAGTCGAAACGGGCGGCATGGGTTGCGGCATATTCCCATTCCGCTTCGCTTGGCAGCCGGCGGCCGGCCCAGCGGCACCAGGCCTCGGCTTCGTGTGCCGTCAGGTGTATCGCCGGCTGTTCGGGCGCCAGATCGATCCACTGCGCGAAGCGTCGTTGCCGCCAGCGCCCATCCTTGCGCCGCCAGTAGCGCGGCATGGTTTGTCCGCTGGCGGCGAGCCAGGCCTGACCGCTTGCCGACCACCATTGCGGCTGCCGGTAGCCGCCTGCCTCGACGAAAGCCAGGTAGTCCGAATTGCGGACCGGCGCGGCGCCAATCGCAAAGGCTTCGACGCGTCGCGGATGCGCCCATTTTTCATTGTCGAAGACGAAGCCATCCGGTGAGCTGCCCATCATGAATTCGCCGCCGGCCAGTTCGATATCGGTCGCCGGCGGCAGCGCCGACAAGCCGTCCGCGGCCGGCCAGGACAGGGTCTGCTGCGTGTAGCGGAAGGCCTCGTAATGCATGTCCTCGTGGAACAGCGCAAGCCGGTGAAAGTAGAGGCCGGCGTCGGTGTCGGGCAGGCTGCGCAGGGCCTCAAGTGCGCCATCCAGGGTCTCCGCAAGGTAGCGTCGCGTGGCATCCCAGCCGGGCAGGTCGAGCCACCAGCGGCTGTCATGCGGCACGTGGCGCGAGTCGTACCAGCGGTCGGCGTCTTTCAGGCGGGAGGGCCGGGGCGGTGTCGCCGACCCTTGATAACGCTGGCACCAGTACTCCATGAACCAGGCGACATGGCCAAGTTCCCACAGGGGCGGGTTGATGATGGCGAGGCAGGGCGGATGCAGCGGGTCGGGCGATTGCAGGCCCTCGACGCAGGCGCTGTCCGGCCATGCCGCCCAGTCGTCAAGCAGCCTGACCGTATAATCGCGGGCATCCCGCATCGCATCGGCCAAAGGCTGTTTTCCAGCGCTTCTCATTTCGTTCAACTCCATGAGGCCATCTCCCTCCGTCGCCATTATCAGCCCCGCGCTGGCCAGTGCCAACAACGGCAACTGGCACACGGCAAAACGCTGGGCGCGCTGCCTGGCGCCCCATGCGCGGGTCAGCATCGACATGAAGTGGCGTGGCGCCAGCGCCGACTTTCTGATCGCCCTCCATGCCCGCCGCTCGGCGGCATCGATTGCCGCCTTCGCCGAGCGCTATCCGGAGCGTCCGCTGATTGTGGTCCTGACCGGCACCGACCTCTATCGCGACATCGCCGTCGATCGGGATGCCCGGCGCTCGCTGGCGCTGGCGAGTCGTCTCGTGGTCTTGCAGGACGAGGGCCTCCAGGCGCTACCGCCCGAACATGCGGCGAAGGCGATGACCATCTACCAGTCGGCCCGCCTGTTGCGGCCGGGGCGCCGCAGTCGCCGTCATTTCGATCTGGCACTGGTGGGTCACCTGCGGCCCGAGAAGGATCCGCTGACTGTCTTGCGCGCCTTGCGCAGCCTGCCTGCCGAACTGCCGGTACGACTGTTCCACATTGGCGGCGACCTGGATCCGCAACTGGCGGCCGAAGTTCGCCGCCTGGGGGCCGGCGATGCGCGCTATCACCCGCAGGGTTCCTTGCCGCAGGCGGCCACGCGCCAGCTGATCAAGCGCTGCCACCTGTTGCTGCTGCCTTCCCTGATGGAGGGCGGCGCCAACGTATTGATCGAAGCGGTGACCAGCGGCGTGCCGGTGCTGGGCAGCGACATTCCCGGCAACCGGGGCATGCTCGGCGCGGACTATCCCGGCTGGTTTCCGGTCGGCGATGCGGCACGCCTGGCGGAACTGATTCAAAAGGCGGCCCGCGATCCGCGCTACTACGCCAACTTGTCCCGACGCTGCGCCGACCGGGTATCCTTGTTCACCCCGGCGCATGAATGCGCCGCTGTTTGCAGTCTTCTTGAAAACGAAGTTTCAGTGGAGGCTGACGTCGGCCTTATCGACGTCAAGCGCAGTGGCCGTAACTCAATCACAAGGCAGTCAAAAAAATGAATTCCCCCCAGCTTTCCAACTCTCCGATCCGCTTGACCAGCTTCAGTCATGGCGGCGGCTGCGGCTGCAAGGTCGCCCCCGGCCTGCTGACCGAAATCCTGCGCGGCGTGCGCAATTTCCCGGTGCCGAAGGAGCTGATCGTCGGTATCGAAACCGCCGACGACGCAGCGGTGTATCGCCTCAACGACGAGCAGGCCCTGATCGCCACGACGGATTTCTTCATGCCCATCGTCGATGATCCCTACGACTTCGGCCGCATCGCCGCCACCAATGCGATCAGCGACGTGTATGCCATGGGCGGCACGCCGATCATGGCGTTGGCGCTGGTCGGCATGCCGATCGACAAGCTGCCGCTGGACGTGATCGGCAAGATCCTCGAAGGCGGCGAAAGCGTCTGCGCCGCGGCCGGCATCCCGATTGCCGGCGGCCACACCATCGATTCCGTCGAACCGATCTACGGCCTGGTGGTGATGGGCCTGGTGCATCCCGACAAGGTGAAAACCAATGCCGGCGCGCGGCCGGGCGACGTGCTGATCCTCGGCAAGCCGCTGGGCGTCGGCGTGCTGTCGGCGGCATTGAAAAAAGGCGCACTGGATGCCGCCGGCTACCAGGCCATGATTGCCAGCACCACCAAACTCAACACTCCAGGCCGGCATCTGGCGAATCTGGATGGCGTACATGCCCTGACCGATGTGACCGGTTTTGGTTTGCTGGGCCATTTGCTGGAGGTATGCCGCGGAGCGAAGCTGTCGGCGATACTCGATATGCTCAGGATTCCCATGCTGGCCGAAGTGGAGCACCTGGCCACGGCGGGCTACATCACCGGCGCCTCGGCGCGGAACTGGATGGCTTACGGCGAGGATGTGGCGCTGGACGCCGCCATCACGCCGATGCAGCGCGCCCTGTTGACCGATCCGCAAACCAGCGGCGGCCTGCTGGTGGCATGCGAGCCGGCGGCAGTGGATGCCGTGCTGGAGGTATTTCGTGCGGAGGACTTCGCGGCAGCTACCGTGATCGGGCGTCTGGAGTCCGGGCCGGCGCGGGTCAGAGTGACTACCTGAGCGGTTATTTCACCGGCCGGGCGAAGAACAGCGCAAACCAGTTGTGCGGATCGGTCCATGGCTGGATGTCGCCGAATCCCGCGGAGTCCAGCAGGGCCGTGAAGCCTTCGGGCGAATATTTGTACGAATTCTCGGTGTGAATCCGCTCGCCGGCGGCAAAGTGCCGGATGGCAGCCTCCGGCCAGCTCACGGTGAGCGCGCGACGGGCTTCCAGATACATCTCGATGCGGGCATTTGCGATGTTGTAAAAAGCCACGTGCCGCCAGTCGCCGATGTCGAAGTCGGCGCCGAGCCGGGCATTGACATGCCGCAGCAGGTTGCGGTTGAAGGCCGCGGTGACGCCCAGTGGATCGTCATAGGCTGCGTCCAGCACTGCCTTGTCCTTGACCAGGTCGACACCGATCAGCAGGCCACCCGACGCATCCATCCGATCGGCCAACCCCCGCAGGAAACGCTCGGCGTCGGGCGGGCTGAAATTGCCGATGCTGGAGCCGGGATAGAAGAATGTGCGTCGTTCCAGTGGAATGTCGTCGGGCAGTTGAAGTTCCGCGGTGAAGTCGAGTCCGACGCCCGTCATTTCGATTGCCGGCAGCTCGCGCTTCAATTGCTGCAGCGAATCGCGCATGAATTCGACCGATATATCGACCGCGACATAGCGTGAGGGCAGGAGTCCCGCATGAAACAGCCGGCCGGCTTTGCCGCAACTGCCGCAGCCGAGGTCGATGAGCGTGAAGTCCTCGCCCAGTGCCTTCCGGATGTCCGCCAGATGCTTGTCGAAGATGGCGGCCTCGGTGCGGGTCGGGTAGTACTCCGGCAACTCGGTGATCGCTTCGAACAGTCGCGAGCCGAGCTTGTCGTAGAAGAACTTCGGTGCGATCGCCGCCTGTTGTTGCAGCAATCCGGCGGCCAGTTCCCGGCGCAGGCTGGTGTTTTGCTGTGGGGAATCCCAGTCAAGGATCTGGTGAAGCCTGATCCGGGATGGCATCTCAGTCGGCCAGCAACAGGAAAACGGTGGGGCGCTTGTCCAGATCCGGCGCCGGGGTCGTCTTCCAGTCCGCGATGCGGCGCGTGGCGATCCGTTCGCTGGGCAAGCTCAGGTCGGTTGCCAGGCAGAGCCGCGTTTTCGGCCGGCAGGCCAGCAGCAGTGCGTTGAACAAGGTGTGGTTGCGGTACGGGGTTTCGATGAACAGTTGTGTTTGCTTGAGGCGGGCGGATTCGCTTTCAAGTTCCGCGAGGCGGCGGCTGCGCTCGGGGTCGCGGGCCGGCAGGTAGCCGTGAAAGGCGAAGCGCTGGCCGTCGAGTCCGGAGGCCATCAGCGCCAGCAGCAGCGAGGAAGGGCCCACCATCGGTTTGACCGCGATGCCCAGTTCATGGGCGCGGCGCACCAGCAAGGCGCCGGGATCGGCCACCGCCGGACAGCCGGCTTCGGACATCAGGCCCAGGTCGTGGCCGGCAAGCAGCGGCGCCAGCAGGCGTTCGATGTCAGCCGGGGCCGGGGTTTCCGGCAATTGATCGATGGCGAGTTCGCGCAGGGGCAGGGGATGGCCGATGCGCTTGAGTTCGGCGCGCGCCGTCTTGGCGTTCTCGGCGACGAAATGCCTCAGCCGGCAGGCGGCTTCGCGGGTGGCCGCCGGCAGGTAATCTTGCCAGGGGATATCGCCGAGGGCGACGGGCAGCAGCCAGAGCGTGCCGGTCACGGCAACCCTCATGGCAATCTCAGGCCCTCGGCGCGCAGCATGTCGCACAGGGCGATCAGCGGCAGCCCGATCAGGGCGTTGGGGTCGTCGCCGCGCAGGTAGGAGAGCAGGGAAATGCCAAGGCCCTCGGATCTGGCGCTGCCGGCGCAGTTGAGCGCATCTTCCTTGTCGAGATAGGACTCGATTTCGGCATCGGCGAGGTCGCGAAAGCCGACATGAGTATCGATGCAGCAGGTCTGGACGCGGTTGGTGGCGCTGTTGAGCAGGCACAGCCCGGTGTGGAAGACCACTTCTTTTCCCCGCATCAGGCGCAACTGGGCGATGGCATTCTGGCGGCTGCCCGGCTTGCCGAAGCGGTCATTGCCCTGCGCCGCCACCTGGTCGGAGCCGATGATCAGCGCGTCGGGAAAACGTCGGGCCACGGCGCGGGCCTTGGCTTCGGAAAGGCGCAGGGCCGTGCTGGCGGGCGCTTCGCCCGGAAGCGCGGATTCGTCGGTTTCCGGTGCCACGGTTTCAAAAGGGAGCTGCAGGCGGGCCAGAAGTTCGCGGCGGAAGGGAGAGGTAGAGGCAAGAACGACAAGGCGCGACATGTTTCAGGCTTGAAAAGAGGGGGTTAGGCATGATAACATCCGCCGTTTGCCGCACGAGCGCCTGTCCTTGTCCGATTCGATTGCCGAAACTGTCATCGACTGTCTTGAGTTCGCGCGCAGTGGCGGTGTGCTGGAGCGTCGCGTCGGCTTGGGTGAACTGCCCCGTCTGGCGGACTTGCTGAGCACAAGCGACGGTTTCTTGTCGGTCCGGCTGGAAGGGTGGCGGGACGACGAGGGAAAGTCGTGGTTGCAACTGGATTTGGCTGGCGAGCCGGTGCTGTGTTGCCAGCGATGCTTGGGCGGTGTGAAGTTTCCGCTGGCAATCACGAGCCGGCTGCAACTGATGGCGCCCGGCGAGGATTGGCCGGACGACGATCTGGACGATGACAGCATCGACGCGATCGCCGCCGAAACGGCGTTGAGCGTGCAGGATCTGGTGGAGGATGAGGTGTTGCTGGCGCTGCCCATCGCGCCGCGGCACGAAGAGTGCGAATCGCCGTCGGCGAGCGCAAGTGAACATGGATCATCGCCGTTTTCGGCGCTGGCCGCTTTGAAGAAGCATTAAAAACGTAGCGAAGCAAAGTTTCAGAGAAAGCTAATGACCGCGTCAGCGGGCGTTACGCTGTAACTAAACAAGGAGTAGCGAAATGGCTGTACAACAGAACAAGAAATCCCCGTCCAAGCGCGGCATGCATCGTGCGCATGACTTCCTGACCAACCCGCCGCTGGCCGTCGAGCCGACCACGGGCGAAGTTCACCTGCGCCACCATATCTCGCCGTCCGGCGTGTATCGCGGCAAGAAGGTCGTAAAGGCCAAGGGCGAATAATTCATTTTGTCGAAACCGGCCGGATGCGCGATGCGCGTCCGGCCGTTTTCACATATAGAGCCCTGGAAGATCACTTAAGCGATGGCGATCACCCTCGCGGTGGATTGTATGGGCGGCGACCATGGTCCGTCGGTAACGCTGCCTGCTGTTTTTGAATTCCTGCGTCATGACACCGATTGCGCCGCCATCCTGGTCGGCCGCGAGGAGGTCTTGCGTCCGCAGGTCGAGCGCGAGGGGAACCCGTTCGGCGATCGCCTTTCGATCCGCCATGCCTCCGAAATGGTCGGGATGGACGAGGCCGTGGCCAGCGCCCTGCGCGGCAAGAAGGATTCCTCGATGCGCGTGGCGGTCGATCTGGTCAAGGACGGCACCGCGAGCGCGGCGGTCTCCGCCGGCAACACCGGCGCCCTGATGGCCGTGTCGCGCTTCGTGCTGAAGACGCTGCCCGGCATCGACCGGCCGGCCATCTGTTCCGTGCTGCCTTCGCAGCGCGGCAGTACCTATGTGCTGGACCTCGGTGCCAACGTCGACTGTACTCCCGAGCATCTGCTGCAGTTCGGCATCATGGGCTCCCTGCTGGTTTCCGCGCTGGAGCGCAAGGAACGGCCCACGGTCGGCCTGCTCAACATCGGTGAGGAGGAAATCAAGGGCAACGAAGTGGTCAAGCGCGCCGCCGAGTTGCTGCGTGCCACCGATCTCAATTTCATAGGCAACGTCGAAGGCAACGACATCTTCAAGGGCACCGCCGATGTGGTGGTGTGTGACGGCTTTGTCGGCAATGTCACGCTCAAGGCCGCAGAAGGCCTTGCCCACATGATCGGCGGGGCGCTCAAGGAAGAGTTTTCGCGCAACATCTTCACCAAGCTGGCCGCGCTGGTGGCCATGCCTGCCCTGAAATCCTTCAAGCAACGTTTTGATCCCCGCCGCTATAACGGGGCAAGCCTGCTGGGACTCAGGGGCGTCGTGGTCAAGAGCCACGGCTCGGCCGATCAACTGGCGTTTCGTTTTGCGCTGGAGAAGGCGGCCGAGGAGGGGCGGCAGCGCCTGCCGGAAACCATCGCCGCGCGCATGGCCGCCGTTACCTGCCCGCGAAGCGGAATTCCAGGTACGCAAGGCGAAGCAGCGCCGACTCTCTGCGATTGATGGAGGCTGAGTGACGATCCAAACCCGAATCAGCGGTACCGGCAGTTATCTTCCCGGCGAGCCCGTCAGCAACGCGGCCTTGATTGCTGCCCATGGACTCGAATCGTCCGACGAGTGGATCGTCGAGCGTACCGGCATCCGCAGCCGCCATCTGGCCGCTTCCGGCATCGCCAGCAGCGACCTGGCGCTCGAAGCCAGTCGGCGCGCCCTTGAGGCCGCCGGACGCAAGCCCGAAGAGGTCGACCTGATCATCGTCGCCACCTCGACGCCCGATTACGTGTTTCCCAGTGCCGCCGCCCTGCTGCAAAGCAAGCTGGGCATTACCAATGGTGCGCCGGCCTTCGACGTGCAGGCCGTATGCAGCGGCTTCGTCTATGCATTGACGATCGCCGACAAGTTCATTCGCTCCGGTTCGCACAAGTGCGCGCTGGTGGTCGGCGCCGAGGTGTTTTCGCGCATCCTCGACTGGAAGGATCGCGGCACCTGCGTGCTGTTTGGCGACGGCGCGGGCGCCGTGGTGTTGGAGGCCGCGGCGGAACCCGGTTTGCTGGCCAGCGCCTTCCATGCCGACGGCAGCCACCACGGCATCCTCTCGGTGCCGGGCCAGATCTGCGGTGGCGTCGTCACCGGCGATCCCTTCCTGCGCATGGATGGGCAGGCCGTGTTCAAGTTTGCCGTCAAGGTGCTGGCCGATGTCGCCAACGAAGTATTGGACGCGGCGGGCATGACGGCGGCGCAGGTTGACTGGCTGATTCCGCATCAGGCTAATGTACGCATCCTGCAGGCAACCGCGAAAAAGCTTCATATTTCTCCGCAAAAATGCATCGTGACCGTGGATCGTCACGGCAATACTTCCGCGGCATCGATTCCGCTGGCGCTCGATGAATCGGTACGCGCCGGCCGCATTCAGCGCGGCCAGCATCTGTTGCTGGAAGGCGTCGGCGGCGGCTTCACCTGGGGCGCGACCCTGCTCAAGTTCTGAACTCGAGAATAATCAACATGAAATTCGCACTCGTATTTCCAGGCCAAGGTTCCCAGTCGCTCGGCATGATGGCCGCGTATTGCGGTGATGCGGGCGATGCGGCGATAGTCCGCGCCACGTTCGACGAGGCTTCGGCCGCGCTCGGGCGCGATCTGTGGCAACTGGTGACCGACGGCCCGGCCGAAGCGCTGAACCAGACGGTCAATACCCAGCCCCTGATGCTCACCGCCGGCATCGCGGTCTATCGCCTCTGGCTGGAAAAGGGTGGCGCGCAGCCGGCACTGGTGGCTGGCCACAGTCTCGGTGAGTATTCGGCGCTCGTCGCTGCCGGCGTATTGCAATTGAAGGATGCGGTACCGCTGGTCGAATTGCGCGCCAAGGCGATGCAGGCGGCGGTGCCGGCCGGCGAGGGCGCCATGGCGGCGGTGATGGGGCTCGATGCCGCGGCCGTGATCGAAGCCTGTGCCGAAGCCGCGCAGGGCCAGGTGGTGCAGGCCGTCAATTTCAACGAGCCGAAGCAGACCGTGATCGCCGGCCACAAGGCGGCGGTCGAACGCGCGGCGGAACTGGTCAAGGCGAAGGGCGCCAAGCGCGCGCTGATGCTGCCCGTCTCGGCCCCCTTCCATTGCTCGCTGATGCAGCCGGCGGCCGAAGCGCTGAAAGCACGGCTGGCGGAACTCACGCTGGTTTCGCCGCGGATTCCGCTGATCAACAATGTCGACGTGGCGCAGCTTGCCGATCCCGCGGCGATCAGGGATGCGCTGGTGCGCCAGGCGGCTTCCCCGGTACGCTGGGTCGAAACCATGCAGGCGATGCAGGCGGCGGGCGTGACCCACGTTTTCGAATGCGGTCCGGGCAAGGTCTTGTCCGGGCTGGTGAAGCGCTGCGTTGAAAGCCTCAACGGCGGCGCCATGAATGATCTGGCTGCCATGGATGCAGCGCTGGCAGTTGTTAAGGGAAATTAAAGGAAATTGACATGGCGGATTTGAAGGGACAGATTGCCCTCGTGACGGGCGCCTCGCGCGGCCTCGGCCGTGCCATCGCGCTGGAACTGGGCGCCCAGGGCGCCACTGTGGTCGGAACCGCGACAACGGCAGCGGGCGCCGCCGAGATTCAGCAGGCGCTCGATGCCGCCGGCATCACCGGCTGGGGCGCGAGCGCCAACGTCACCGACGCGGCGGCTTGCGAGGCGCTGATCGGCGAGATCGAAAAGAAGTTCGGCCCGGTGTCGGTGCTGGTGAACAACGCCGGCATCACCCGCGACAACCTGGCCATGCGCATGAAGGACGATGAATGGGACCTGGTCATCGAGACCAATCTCAAGGCCGTGTTCCGTCTGTCCAAACTGGTCATGCGCGGCATGATGAAGGCGCGCTTCGGGCGCATCATCAACATCACCTCGGTGGTGGGCGAGGCCGGCAATCCGGGTCAGGCCAACTACGCGGCGGCCAAGGCCGGCGTTGCCGGCATGAGCCGCGCGCTGGCGCAGGAGCTGGGCAGCCGCAACATCACGGTGAACTGCGTGGCGCCGGGCTTCATCGATACCGACATGACCAAGGCTCTGCCGGACGCGCAGCGCGACGCGCTGCTGGGCAGGATTCCGCTGGGCCGTCTGGGACAGCCGGACGAGATCGCCGCCACCGTGGCGTTTCTTGCATCCGGCCGCGCCGGTTACATCACCGGCAGCACCTTGAATGTGAATGGCGGCATGTACATGGCCTGATTCCCGCGAGAGGATCAGGCTGTTAAAATAAGCAGGTTTTTTACCACCCGATAAATCAGGGAAGGAGTTTCAAGATGGAGAACATCGAACAACGCGTCAAGAAGATCGTCGCCGAGCAACTGGGCGTCAATGAAGCCGACATCAAGAACGAATCCAACTTCGTGGACGATCTCGGTGCCGACTCGCTCGACACCGTGGAACTGGTGATGGCGCTGGAAGAAGAGTTCGAGTGCGAGATTCCCGACGAAGACGCGGAGAAGATCACCACCGTGCAGCAGGCGGTTGACTACGTCAACGCCAACATCAAGAAGTAATCCTCACCCCGTTTCAATCCTTTCTTTCGGAGTTCATCGTGTCGCGACGCCGTGTGGTCGTCACCGGTCTGGGACTTGTCTCGCCGGTTGGGAATAGCGTTCCCGAAGCCTGGGACAACCTGCTTGCCGGAAAGAGCGGGATCGGCCGCATCACGAAGTTCGATCCCGCGGCGTTCAAGGCGCAGATTGCCGGCGAAGTGAAGAACTTCGACGTCACCGCCTACCTGTCCGCGAAGGAAGCGCGCCGGATGGATACCTTCATCCATTTCGGCATGGCGGCCGGCATCCAGGCGCTGCGCGACGCCGGGCTCGACACGGCGCAGGCCGATGCCGAGCGCATCGGCGTCAACATCGGCTCCGGCATCGGTGGCCTGCCGATGATCGAGGATACGCACAACGACTATCTGGCGGGCGGTCCGCGCAAGATTTCGCCCTTCTTCATTCCGGGCACCATCAGCAACATGATCTCGGGCAACCTGTCGATCATGTTCGGCCTCAAGGGGCCCAACATTGCCGTGGTCACGGCCTGCACCACGGGCCTGCACGCGATCGGCCTGTCGGCGCGGATGATCGAGTACGGCGATGCCGACGCGATGGTTTGCGGCGGCGCCGAGGCGACTGTGTCGGCGCTGGCCGTGGGCGGCTTCGCTTCGGCCCAGGCCCTGTCCACGCGCAACGACGATCCGGCGACTGCTTCCCGTCCCTGGGACAAGGATCGCGACGGTTTCGTCATGGGCGAGGGCGCCGGCGTCATGGTGCTCGAAGAGTACGAACATGCCCGGGCGCGCGGCGCGAAGATCTACGCCGAGCTGTCCGGCTTCGGCATGAGCGGCGATGCCTTCCACATGACCGCACCCGACACCGACGGTCCGCGCCGGAGCATGGTGAACGCCATGAAGAACGCCGGTGTCAATCCGGACCAGGTGCACTACGTCAATGCCCACGGCACCTCGACACCGCTGGGCGACAAGAACGAAACCGAGGCCATCAAGCTGGCCTTCGGCGTCGATGCGGCGAAGAAAACCGTGGTCAATTCGACCAAGTCGATGACCGGCCACCTGCTGGGCGGCGCCGGCGGACTCGAATCGGTGTTCACGGTGCTTGCCGTGCATCACCAGATTTCGCCGCCGACCATCAACATCTTCAACCAGGATCCGGAGTGCGACCTGGACTACTGCGCCAATACGGCGCGGCCGATGAAGATCGACGTGGCGCTGAAGAACAATTTCGGCTTCGGCGGTACCAACGGCTCTCTGGTCTTCCGCCGCATCTAGCAAGGCCGGGCGATGAAGGCCGTCGCCCCGTTTTCCGTTTCGCTCAAACCTTCCCGGCGCCTGCTGCTGATCCAGTCCCTGGCACACGTCGTGGCGGCCGGCGCGGTGTTTGCTGCCACGCTCCCTCCATGGCTGGCGGCCGCCTTGCTGTTATCGATCGGGGCATCGCTGGTGCGCGTGCGCCGCACGGAGCGGGTGGAGGCGCTTGTATTGCGTGGCGACGGCCGGCTTGAAACAGTCGGCGCTGGCGGTACGGCGAACGAAGCCGCGGTGCATCCGCATACCCTGGTGCTGCCGTTCCTGGTGGTACTGCTGTATCGACAACAAGGTCGTCTGCGATCATTGACGCTGCTTGCCGACAGCCTTGCAGCAGAGGATTTTCGCCAGTTGCGGCTCTGGCTGCGCTGGCGCTCGGCTGCGGCGCAGCCCGCCTGAAGTATTCCGGGCTCAGCCCTGGCGCGGGTGCAGCACGGTGTCCAGTGCGCGCGGCAGGGTTTCCGGGTAGTCGCGGCTGAAGTGGAGGCCGCGGCTTTCGTGGCGGCGCTGTGCGCTTTTCACGATCAGATGCGCGGTCAATACCAGATTGCGCAGCTCGATGAGATCGTTGCCGACGCGATAGTTCGCGTAGTACTCCTCGATTTCCCTTTCCAGCAGCCTGATGCGGTGCAGGGCGCGTTCCAGCCGCTTGTTGGTGCGGACGATGCCGACGTAGTCCCACATGAAGCGACGCAGTTCGGCCCAGTTGTGGGAGATGACGATCTCTTCGTCGGCATCGCGCACCCGGCTTTCGTCCCACTGCGGCAGATGGGGCAGGGGCTCGACCGGCGCGGCGAGAATCTCCTGCGCCGCCGAAGCTGAAAACACCACGCATTCGAGCAGCGAATTGGAGGCCAGGCGATTGGCGCCGTGCAGTCCGGTGAATGTCGTTTCGCCGATCGCATACAGCCCGCCGAGGTCGGTGCGCGCCGCCATGTCGGTGACCACGCCGCCGCAGGTGTAGTGCGCGGCGGGCACCACCGGAATCGGTTCGCGGGTGATGTCGATGCCCAGTTCCAGGCAGCGGGCGAGGATGGTCGGGAAATGATCCTTGAGAAAGTCGGCCGGCTTGTGCGTCATGTCGAGGAAGACGCAGTCAATGCCGTGACGCTTCATTTCGAAGTCGATGGCGCGGGCCACGATGTCGCGCGGCGCGAGTTCGGCGCGGCTGTCGTGGTCGGGCATGAAGCGCGTACCGTCGGGCAGGCGCAGCAGGCCGCCCTCGCCGCGCAGGGCTTCCGAAATCAGGAAGGACTTGGCGTGCGGGTGGTAGAGGCAGGTCGGATGGAACTGGATGAATTCCATGTTTGCCACCCGGCAACCGGCGCGCCAGGCCATGGCCACCCCGTCGCCGGTGGCGGTGTCGGGATTCGTGGTGTAGAGATAGACCTTGCCGGCGCCGCCGGTGGCCAGTGCCGTGTGGCTGGCGCCGAGGGTCAGCACGCGATCGCGGGCAATGTCCAGCACATAGGCGCCGAGGCAGCGATTGCGGGGCAGGCCAAGCTTGGCCGCCGTGATCAGGTCGACCGCGATGTGCCGCTCCAGAACCGTTATGTTCGGATGTTTTTTCACCTGCTCGGTCAGGGTTTCCTGCACGGCGGTCCCCGTCGCATCCGCCGCATGGATGATGCGGCGCTGGCCGTGGCCGCCTTCGCGGGTCAGATGGAAACCCAGCGGCGATTCGTCGGGGGTGAATGGAACGCCGCGCCCGATCAGCCATTCGATGGCTTCGCGGCCATGTTCGACCACGAAGCGGGTGGCGGTCGGATCGCACAGGCCGGCGCCCGCCGTGAAGGTATCGTCGATGTGGGCCGCGACGCTGTCGGCCGGATCGAGGACCGCGGCGATGCCGCCCTGCGCCCAGGCCGAGGCGGAATCCGTCAGCGATTTCTTGGTTACCAGCGCGACGCGGCGGGTATCGGCGAGCCGCAATGCCAGCGACTGGCCCGCGAGGCCACTGCCGATGATGAGGACGTCGAAATGCTGGATGGCGGCTGTATTCATGGGGCGGGACTATATCATTGCCCCAAACGTGGAACTATTTCGAAGGCCTTCGGTCAGTGTGGGCAACGGCCGGCGTCGGAGTGGCCGGAGCAGCGGGAAAGTGGGTGGAGTGGCTTGTTATACTCGCTTGCGGTCAAATCGGAACCGCGCATTTTTTCATCTGGCGAGAACAAACAGCAAAGCCCATGGGTGATCGCGAAGCAGACCGGATACTGGTCGAGCGGGTGCAGGCGGGTGACAAGCAGGCTTTCGGCCTGCTGGTTGCCAAGTACCAGCGCAAGCTCGCGCGTCTGGTCGGGCGCATGGTGCGTGATTCGGCCGAGGTGGAGGATATTGTCCAGGACAGTTTCATTCGGGCCTACCGGGCGTTGCCGGGTTTTCGCAACGACAGCGCGTTTTATACCTGGCTGTACCGGATTGGCGTCAATACCGCAAAGAACTGGCTGGTGACCCATGGCCGGCGAGCTTCGGCGACGACCGGGGTCGATAGCGAAGAAGCGGAAAGCTACGAGGAGGCGGATCTGTTGCGCGACACGGATACCCCGGAGCGCCTGCTGATGACGAAGCAGATCGGCCAGACGGTGAATGCGGCGATGGAAGCGCTGCCCGAGGAGTTGCGCACGGCGATTGTCCTGCGCGAAATTGATGGTTTGTCGTATGAGGAAATTGCGCAAGTGATGGATTGTCCGATCGGCACCGTGCGTTCGCGGATTTTCCGCGCGCGCGACGCGATTTCGGTCAGATTGAAGCCTTTGCTCGATGCAGCCCCGGACAAGAGATGGTGACGACATGAAGACACGAATTTCGGCCCTGATGGATGGTGAGCTCGAAAGCCACGAGATTGCCGAGATATTCCGCGAACTGAAGCGCAAGAAGGAACTGCGCAGCGAATGGTGCGATTGCCAGTTGATCGGCGCGGCCTTGCGCGGCGAGCGCGGACTCGACATCGATGTGGCTTCCCGCGTGATGTCGGCAATCGAACTGGAACCCACCGTGATGGCGCCCGCGCCGCGTCGGACGCTCGAATGGCAGCGGCCGGCATTGGCGCTCGCCGCATCCGCCGCTGGCGTGGCGGTAGTCGCCTGGCTGGTACTGGCGCCGAGCGGCGACACGGCTCCGGCCCGGCAGCTTGCGCTGGCGACCGCGAAGCCGGGACCGGCAGCGGGGTCGATGCCGGCAAGCTCGCAGTCGACGCCGCGTTTGCAGGAATATCTGGTGGCGCATCAGGCCTATGCGCCGGGCGGCCCCATGGTTGGCGGTGCGCGCAACATACGCACCGTTGCCGCTTCGGGCGAGGGCCGCTGATGGCCGTGGTTCGCGCCTTGCTGCCGGCATTCTTCGGGATTGTGCTGAGCCCCGTGCTGCTGGCTGTGCCGGCCCTGGCCGACGATGGGCTGGCCTTGCTGCAACGCATTGCGCAAGGCTCGCGGCAACTGACCTACAGCGGTACATTCGTCTATCGCAGCGGCGGCAAGGTCGATAGCTCGCGCATTGCACATTCCGCGAACAACGGTCTCGAAGTCGAGCGGATCGAAGCGCTTGACGGGAGTCCGCGGGAGGTGTTGCGCGCCGGCACGGAAGTGAAATGCTTTTTCCCGGAAGAAAAGCTCCTGATCATCGAGAACCGGTCGAGCAAGCGCGGGTTCCCCACCCTGCTGCCTGCCGGTTTGGGCGGCTTGCCGGAGCACTATGCAATTCGCAGCGGCGGCCTGGGGCGGGTCGCGGGCATGAAGAGCCGGGCCGTGCTGCTGGAGCCGCGCGACGAGTTGCGTTATGGCCATGAGTTCTGGATGGACGATGCCAGCGGCTTGTTGCTGAAGGCCAGCCTGCTCGGCGAACGCGGCGAGACGCTCGAGTCCTTTGCTTTTACCCAGGTCAAGATTGGCGGGCCGCTTGAACAGGGGGCACTGAAGCCGCGTTTCGACAGCGAGCGCGTACGGGTGCAGCAGGTGCGGGCGACCGAGGTGAACCCCGAAGAAATGGGGTGGGGTTTCCGTGCCGCGCTGCCGGGATTTCGCAAGGTTGCGGCCATGAAGCGACAGACGGCGCCCGGGAATCCGGAGAGCCTTCATGTGGTGTTTTCCGATGGGCTGGCATCGATCTCGGTATTCATCGAGCCGGGCGGTTCGGCAGGGGAAGCCGACACCATGTCCACGGTCGGCCCGGTCAATGTGTATCGGCGCCACTTGGGCGAGCATCGACTGGTCGTCATGGGCGAGGTGCCGGCGCTTGCAGTCAGGCGGCTTGGCGACGGCATCGAGCGGAGACGCAAATGAGCCAGTGCGATGCGGTCGTGGTCGAAGCCTCGGGCAACGAGGTCTGGGTTGAAGTCCCCGGTCGTGCACCCGCTTGCGGCAGTTGCAAGAATACCGATGCCTGTCAGGACAGCCTGCTCGGCTTGAGCGCGGGGCCACGCCGCTATCGGCTGGAAAACAGGATCGGCGCCCGGATCGGCGACCGCGTGCAACTGACCGTGGCCGACGGCACCTTGTGGCGCGCCTCCTTGGCCTCATATGTACTGCCGGTGTTGCTGGCCATCGCCGGCGCCGTCGTCGGGCAAACCGCGGGCGGCGACGCATGGGCCGCGATGGGAACCCTTGCCGGCCTCGGTTGCGGTCTCGTGCTGTTGCGCTTCAAAGAGCTTCGTGCGCGGCGTCAGGACAGTTTTTTATCGTTGGATGTTCAAACCCAGGAAGTACGTTTCAAGGAGTCGTCATGAAGAAACTTCTCGTTTTGCTCGCAGTGGTTTTTTCCTCGGTGGTTTCGCTGCAGGTGCAGGCGCGCGATCTGCCTGACTTCACCGAACTGGTCGAGAAGCAGGGTGCGACCGTGGTGAATATCAGCACCACCCAGGTCATCAAGGGCCGTCGTGGTGTTCACCCGTTCCAGTTCGAGGGGGACGAATCGATGCAGGAGCTCCTGCGTCGCTTCTTTCCGGGCCAGATTCCGAATTTCCCCGGCGTGCCGCAGGAGTTCAAGAGCCGCTCGCTCGGTTCCGGTTTCATCATCAGCGCCGACGGCCACATCCTGACCAACGCCCATGTCGTCGATGGCGCCGACGAGGTGCTGGTCAAGCTGACCGACAAGCGCGAGTTCAAGGCCAAGGTGCTGGGTGCCGACAAGCGCACCGACGTGGCGCTGATCAAGATCGAGGCCAGCAACCTGCAGGTGGCCAAGCTGGGTGATTCCGTCAAGCTCAAGGTCGGCGAATGGGTAGTGGCAATCGGCTCGCCCTTCGGCTTCGAGAATACCGTCACCGCCGGCATTGTCAGCGCCAAGGGCCGTTCGCTGGCGCACGAGAATTTCGTGCCTTTCATCCAGACCGACGTGGCGATCAATCCGGGCAATTCCGGCGGGCCGCTGTTCAACATGAAGGGCGAAGTGGTGGGCATCAATTCGCAGATCTATTCACGTTCCGGCGGCTCGATCGGCGTGTCCTTCGCGATCCCGATTGACCTGGCGATGGATGTCCAGGGCCAGCTGAAGAACAAGGGCAAGGTCAGCCGCGGGCGGCTGGGCATCGGCATCCAGGAGGTGAGCAAGGACCTGGCCGAGTCCTTCAACCTGGGCAAGCCGCAGGGTGCCCTGGTCGCCTCGGTGGAAAAAGGGGCGGCGGCCGACAAGGCCGGGATTGAGGTCGGCGACATCATCCTCAAGTTCGACGGCAAGCCCGTCGCCGAATCCGGCGACCTGCCGCGCATGGTGGGGTCGACCAAACCCGGCAGCAAGGTCGTGGTGCAGGTCTGGCGCAAGGGGGCCAGCCGCGACCTGACTGCAACCGTCGGCGAGATACCCGACGATGAAGGTGGCATGCGCAGCGCCAGCCGCGGCGGCAAGCCGGCCGAACCTCAGGTGAGCAATCGGCTGGGTCTGGTGCTGGTGACGCCCACCGCGGAGCAGAGGCGGGCGCTGGGCATCCAGCATGGCCTGATCGTCGAGGAAGTCAGGAACGGCGGCACGCGCACCGATCTGCGCTCCGGCGACATCATCCTGTCGGTGATCATCAAGGGCGTCCAGTCCGACGTCAAATCCCTGCCGCAGTTCAACGAGCTGCTGCAGGGCGTCGACAAGAGCGCCACGATCACGCTGCTGGTGCGGCGTGGCGATTCACAGACCTTCATCACCATCAAGGGCGTATCTGAAAAATAGCGCTGCGGAGGATCGCCCGTCGCCGCGGCTGCAATTGTTCAGCCGCGACTACTGCCATCTGTGCCACGACATGCTCGCCGCGCTGGAAGCCCTGCGCGGCGAGCCGGGCGTGCCGCATTTCGGGATCGAGGTGCTGGATGTCGATGCCGATCCCGCGCTCGAAGCGAAATACGACGAACTGGTGCCGGTGCTGGTCGACGGCGAGGGTCGCGAACTCTGTCACTACTTCCTCGACGCGGCGAAAGTGCGTGAGTATTTAAAACGACTTTAGTTTCGGCGTAACGCCTGCATTCGCAGGCATTAGCCTGCACTGAAACGTCGTTTTAGGCTAAAATCCGCGCCTTGCTTTTCGGCCTCCTCCAAGGTGCTCAAGGGTTTGAATGAGCACCTTTTTTGTTGACCCCATGGATCACATCCGCAACTTCTCCATCATCGCCCACATCGACCACGGCAAATCGACCCTGGCCGATCGCATCATCCATCGCTGCGGCGGCTTGTCCGACCGCGAGATGGAAGCGCAAGTGCTCGACTCGATGGACATCGAACGCGAGCGCGGCATCACCATCAAGGCGCAGACCGCGGCGCTCTCCTACACGGCGCGCGACGGAAAAACCTACAACCTGAACCTGATCGACACGCCGGGGCACGTGGACTTCTCCTATGAAGTCAGCCGTTCGCTGTCCGCCTGCGAAGGCGCGCTGCTGGTGGTCGATGCCTCGCAGGGTGTCGAGGCACAGACCGTGGCGAACTGCTACACGGCGATCGAACTCGGCGTCGAGGTGGTTCCCGTTCTGAACAAGATCGACCTGCCGGCCGCCGACCCCGACAACGCGCGCCAGGAAATCGAGGACGTGATCGGCATCGATGCCACCGAGGCGATCCTCTGCTCGGCCAAGACCGGCCTCGGCGTCGATGATGTGCTGGAAGCTGTCATCGCCCGCATCCCGCCGCCCAAGGGCGATCCGGTGGCGCCGCTGAAGGCGCTGATCATCGACTCGTGGTTCGACAACTATGTCGGCGTGGTGATGCTGGTGCGCGTGGTGGATGGCACGCTGCGCGCCAAGGACAAGATCCTGCTGATGGCGGAAGGCTCGCAGCACCTGTGCGAACAGGTCGGCGTATTCACGCCGAAGTCGGTAACCCGCCCCGAATTGCGCGCCGGCGAGGTCGGCTTCATCATTTCCGGCATCAAGGAACTTGACGCCGCCAAGGTAGGCGACACGGTGACCATCGCCGATCGACGAGCCGCCCAGGCGCTGCCCGGCTTCAAGGAAATCAAGTCGCAGGTGTTCGCCGGGCTGTATCCGATCGAATCCAATCAGTACGACAGCCTGCGCGACTCGCTGGAAAAGCTCAAGCTCAACGATGCCTCGCTGCACTACGAGCCGGAAGTCTCGCAGGCGCTCGGCTTCGGCTTCCGCTGCGGCTTCCTCGGCCTCCTGCACATGGAAATCGTCCAGGAGCGCCTCGAGCGCGAGTTCGACCAGGACCTGATCACAACCGCGCCCACCGTGGTGTACGAAGTGCTGATGCGCGACGGCAGCACGATCCAGGTGGAGAATCCGGCCAAGCTGCCGGAAGTGCAGAAGATGGAGGAAATCCGCGAGCCCATCATCACCACCAAGATTTTCGTGCCGCAAGAGTACCTCGGCGCGGTCATCACCCTGTGCGAGCAGAAGCGCGGCTCGCAGGTGAACATGGCCTACCACGGCCGCCAGGTGCAACTCACCTACGACATGCCGATGGCCGAAGTGGTGATGGATTTCTTCGACAAGCTCAAATCCGTGTCGCGCGGCTACGCCTCGCTCGACTACGAGTTCAAGGAGTACCGGGCGGCGGACGTGGTCAAGCTCGACGTGCTGATCAACGGCGACAAGGTCGACGCCCTGTCGCTGATCGTGCATCGCGCCAACGCGCCGTATCGCGGCCGCGAACTGGCCGCCAAGATGCGCGAGCTGATTCCGCGCCAGATGTACGACGTCGCCATCCAGGCCGCGATCGGCTCGACCATCATCGCCCGCGAAAACGTCAAGGCCATGCGCAAGGACGTGCTGGCCAAGTGCTACGGCGGCGACATCACGCGCAAGAAGAAGCTGCTGGAAAAGCAGAAGGCCGGCAAGAAGCGCATGAAGCAGGTCGGCAGCGTCGAAATTCCCCAGGAAGCCTTCCTTGCCGTGCTGCGCGTGGGTGACAAATGAACTTTGCCCTGATACTTTTCCTGCTCGTCATCGCCACCGGCATCGGCTGGTGCATCGACCATTTCTGGGCGCGCAAGAAGCGCCCGGCCGACGCCCCCGATCCGTGGTGGGTGGAATACGGCGGCAGCTTCTTTCCGGTCATCCTTGCCGTGTTCCTGCTGCGCTCGTTTCTTGTCGAGCCGTTCAAGATTCCCTCGGGCTCGATGATCCCGACCCTGCTGGTGGGCGATTTCATCCTGGTGAACAAGTTCACCTACGGCATTCGCCTGCCGGTGATCAACAAGAAGATCATCGAAATGAACACGCCGCAGCGCGGCGACGTGATGGTGTTCCGCTACCCGCCGGATCCCTCGCTCGACTATATCAAGCGCGTGGTCGGGCTGCCGGGCGACAAGATCGTCTATCGCAACAAGAAGCTGACCATCAACGGCCAGGAGGTCGTGCAGAAGAAGGTCGATGACTATTTCGATCGCGACCGCCTGTTCTACACCCCGCGCTTCATGGAAACCCTGGGCAAGGTGGAACACCAGATTTTGGTCGAAGCCGAAGCGCCATCCTATGTGCAGCAAATCTTCCGCTTTCCGCATGGCGATAAATGTCACTACAATAGCGAAGGCGTCAGTTGCGAGGTTCCGCCCGGGCACTATTTCATGATGGGCGACAATCGCGACAATTCGCAGGACAGCCGTTTCTGGGGTTTCGTTCCCGACGAAAACCTGGTCGGCAAGGCGTTCTTCATCTGGTTCAATTTCGGCGATCTGAAGCGGATCGGCTCGTTTCACTAGGGGGTACCATGAAATATCAGCGTGGCATCAGTCTGAACACTCTCTTGCTCGGTGGCGCGGCCCTGGCCCTGGTAGCCCTGCTGGCGATGAAAGCCATACCGCCCTGGATCGAATACGGCAACCTCGTCAAGGCAGTCAAGGGCACCGCGGGCGATGCCAGCCTCAAGACGGCCACGGTGACCCAGGTGCGTGCCGCCTTTGGCCGGCGTGCCGACATGGATGACGTCAAGAGCGTCAAGCCGGAAGATCTAGAGATCACCAAGGAAGGTGGCGAACTGGTGATATCGTTCAAGTACGAAAGCAAGGTACCGCTGTTCAGTAATGTCAGCCTGGTCTTCGATTTCGAGGGCAGCAGCAGCGCCCAGCAATGAAGCCGCAGCGTCTGGAGGCAGCCCTGGGGCACGGCTTCGGCCGGCCGGAGTTGCTGCGCCAAGCGCTCACCCATCGCAGCTTCGGTTCTCCGCACAACGAACGCCTCGAATTTCTCGGCGACGCGATACTCAACTGCGCCGTCGCCGGCTACCTGTTCCAGCATTTCGACGATCTGAAGGAAGGCGAGCTTTCGCGGCTGCGGGCAAGCCTGGTGAGGCAGGAAACCCTCGCGGAGATTGCCAGGGATCTGCATCTCGGCGACTTCCTCCAGTTGGGCGAAGGGGAGCTGAAGAGCGGCGGCTCCCGGCGCCCTTCGATCCTTGCCGATGCGGTGGAAGCCATCATCGGCGCAATTTATGTCGACGCCGGCTTCGAGGCCGCGCGCAAGGTCATCGACCTTCTGTACAAGCCGGTCGTGGCCCGCATCAATCCCGACGCTGCCGGCAAGGACCCGAAAACCGCCCTGCAGGAGATCCTGCAGGGCCGGCGTCTGCCCCTGCCGCGCTACGGCCTGCTGGCGACGCACGGCGAGGCGCATGTCCAGGAGTTCGAGGTCGAATGCGTGATTCCCGATCTGGATATCCGCACCACCGGCACCGGCAGCAGCCGGCGCATTGCCGAACAACAGGCGGCGCAGCGGGCCATCGCCGGGATCAAGCCATGAATTCCGAATTCCGTACCGGCTATCTGGCGGTCATCGGCCGCCCCAACGTCGGCAAGTCGACGCTGACCAATCGCCTGGTCGGCGCCAAGGTCAGCATCACCTCGAAGAAGGCCCAGACCACGCGCCACCGCATCCACGGCGTGCTGACCACGGACGACGCCCAATTCATCTTCGTCGATACGCCGGGCTTCCAGATGACGCACAAGAATGCGCTCAACCGGCTGATGAACCGCAGCGTGACCTCCACCTTCGCCGACGTCGACGTGATCCTGCTGGTGGTCGAAGCGGGCCGCTGGGGCAATGGCGAAACCGAAATCGCCAAAATGCTGCCGGCGGACAAACCCGTGGTGCTGGTGATCAACAAGATCGACCGGCTGGCCGACAAGGCCGAAGTATTGCCCTTCATCGCCAAGGTGTCGGGCTTGCATGACTTTGCCGAAATCGTGCCGCTCTCGGCGGAGAAGGGGCTCGGCACCGATGCGCTGCTGGCCGCCGTCGCCCGCTACCTGCCGGTATCGCCGCCGGTGTTCGAGGCCGACGACATCACCGATCGTTCCGAGCGCTTCATGGCCTCCGAGATATTGCGCGAAAAGCTGTTCCGCAACCTGGGCGAGGAGCTGCCCTACGGCATCGCCGTGGAAATCGAGAAGTTCGAGCAGGAGGGCGACCTGCGCCGCATCCATGCCGCCGTGATCGTCGACCGGGACGGCCATCGTTCCATCGTCATCGGCAAGGCCGGCGAACGGCTGAAGCGAATTTCGACCGACGCCCGCAAGGAAATGGAAACCCTGTTCGGCGGCAAGGTCTGGCTCGAGACCTGGGTCAAGGTCAAGGGCGGCTGGGCCGACGACGAGCGGGCGCTGAAGTCATTGGGTTACGACTGACGTCGTGAGCAGCAAGCGCGTCGACGGCCAGTCGGCCTATGTCCTGCATCTGCATCCCTACAGCGAGACCAGCCTCGTGGTCGATGTGTTCACCCGCGACCACGGTCGCGTGCCGCTGCTGGCGCGCGGCGCAAGGCGGCCGCGTTCGGCCATGCGTGGCATGCTGATGTCCTTCCAGCCGCTGGAACTCGGCTGGTTCGGCGGCGGCGAGGTCAAGACCCTGGCCAAGGCAGAATGGCTGGGCGGCATGCCGTTGCTGGGCGGGCGCTGCCTGCTGCTCGGCTACTACCTCAACGAACTGCTGCTGAAAATGCTGCCGCGCGAAGACGCCCACGGCGCGCTGTTCGATGCCTATGCCGCCGCCTTGCGCGCTTTGGCGGCGGGCGGCGCCGACGCCCCGGAACTGCGCCGCTTCGAAAAAACCCTGCTGAAGGAACTCGGCTACGGACTGACGCTGGAGACCGATGTCGAATCCGGGCAGCCGGTGGTTCCGGACCGGGAATACCACTACCTGATCGAGCGCGGCCCGGTGTTGACAGTCGGCGCCGGCGAGACGGCGGTAGTATGCGGGCAGACCCTGCTCGACATGGCGGCCGACGATTATTCGAATCCGCGCACGCGGGTTGAAAGCAGGCACCTGATGCGGCAGTTGATCGCCCATCACATGGGCGGCAAACCGCTGCAATCGCGGCGGGTTTTCATGGAGTTACAGGAACTATGACCCCAAAAGACAAATTTGATCCGCAGATTTCGCCGATTCGCGCAGATGAATCAGGAAGTTGCCCGGTCAGGTTGTGCCACCTGCCGGGTGGCGCGCGAGTGCTGCACACTTGTTTGTTTTATCTGCGTAATCTGCGAAATCTGCGGACTGAATCGAGGTGTTTAGGATGATCGAACTCGGCGTAAACATCGACCACGTGGCGACGGTACGCGAGGCGCGCAAGGGTCACGAACCCGATCCGGTCTGGGCGGCCGTCGAGGCGCACCTGGGCGGGGCCGACGGCATCACCGTGCATCTGCGCGAAGATCGCCGCCACATCCAGGACCGCGACGTGCGCCGGCTGCGCGAGCTGACCCACATCAAGCTCAATCTCGAAATGGCCGCCACCGACGAGATGGTCGGCATCGCCTGCCAGCTCAAGCCCGAGATGGCCATGCTGGTACCCGAAGGCCGACACGAGATCACCACCGAAGGCGGGCTCGACGTCGCCGGCCAGGAAGCGCGCCTGCGCGAGGTGGTGGCGCGGCTGGCCCACGAGGGCATCGTCACCAGCGTCTTCATCGACGCCGAACTGCCGCAGGTCGAGGCCGCCGCCCGCATCGGTGTGCGTGTCTGCGAAATCCACACCGGGCCTTATGCCCACGCCTTCTACAGCCGCGGCCGCGATGCCGAAAGCCCCTCGGTGCTTGCCGAACTGGACAAGATCCGCATCGCCGGCGCGGCGATCCGCGCCGCCGGCATGCGCTTCAATGCCGGCCACGCGCTCAACTACTTCAACGTGCAGCCGGTGGCGGCCTTGCCCGGCATCCGCGAATTGCACATCGGCCACGCCATCGTCAGCCGCGCCATCTTCGTCGGCATGCGCGACGCCGTCGCCGAAATGAAGCGCCTGATGCGCGAAGCGCAGTGCCAGTGATTTTCGGCATCGGCACCGACATCGTCGCCGTCGCGCGCATGGCCGACTACTGGCAGCGCCATGGCGAGCGCGGGCTGGAGAAAATGCTGGCGCCGGAAGAGCGCGAGGCCTGCCGTGGCAGCCTCGATCCGGCGCGCTTCCTGGCCAAGCGCTTCGCCGCGAAGGAGGCGCTGGGCAAGGCCTTCGGCACCGGCGTGCGCGCCCCTCTGTTGTTGCCCGAGATTGCCGTCAGCCACGATGATCTGGGCAAGCCCGGCTTTTCCTTCGGGCCGGCGCTCGCCGCGCATCTTGCAGAACGCGGGCTGACCGCCCATCTTTCCATCAGCGACGAGCAGGACTACGCCGTCGCCTTCGTCATCCTGGAAAAGCCATGAACACACTTCCCCTCGGCCCGCTGATGATCGATGTCGCCGGACTTGAACTGTCCGATCTCGACCGCGAACGCCTCGCGCATCCGCTGGTCGGCGGCGTGATCCTGTTCAAGCGCAACTACCGCGACACGCAACAGCTCACCGCGCTGTGCGCCGCCATCCACGCCCTGCGTGCGCCCGCATTGCCCATCACCATCGACCACGAAGGCGGGCGCGTGCAGCGCTGCCGCGAAGGCTTCACCCATGTCCCCGCGATGCGTCGCCTCGGCGATCTGTGGGATCGCGACGCCGCCGCCGCACGCAAGGCCGCCGCTGACATCGGCTACCTGCTGGCCGCCGAGCTGCGCGCCTGCGGCGTCGATCTGTCCTTCACCCCGGTGCTCGACCTCGACTGGGGCCCCAGCGGCGTCATCGGCGATCGCGCCTTCCACCGCGATCCGGCGGCCGTCGCCGAACTGGCCGGCGCCCTGATCGACGGCCTCGCTGCCGCCGGCATGGGCTGTTGCGGCAAGCATTTTCCCGGCCACGGCTGGGTCGCGGCCGATTCGCACCTGGCGATTCCGGTCGACGAACGCAGCCTCGCCGAAATGGCGCCCGACCTCGAACCCTATCGCCACCTCCGGCTCGACGGCGTGATGCCGGCCCACGTCATCTACCCGCGGGTCGACAGCCGGCCCGCCGGTTTCTCGCCGGTGTGGCTGCAAAAGTTGCGCAAGGAATTCGGCTTCGACGGCGTGATCTTCAGCGACGATCTGTCGATGGAAGGCGCCAGCTTTGCCGGCGACATGGTGCAGCGCGCGGAAGCCGCATGGGCCGCGGGCTGCGACATGCTGCTGATCTGCAACGCGCCGGATGCCGTGGCCCAGGTGCTGGCTAACTGGAAGCCGACGCCCGATCCGGTTCGCTCGGCGCGGCTGGCGCGGCTTGTGCCGGGCGGCCGCTGGCAGCAGGATGCCGCGCGCTACGCGGCGGGCAGGGCAGCGGTGGAGAGCCTCACCGCCTGAGGTCGGGTTGTACGAGTCGGCGCCGGCGGTACGGCGCTTGGCGTCGAATTGCTACTGATCCCTTTAGCTTCGCGACCGTGTTGACGGATGGATTGGGCCTCTGCTTACTCATAGTGAGTCCACATACGCAGGACACGAACCGTTTTCTCTTTGGCAAAGACCTCGTACACAATGCGGTGCTGAATATTGATGCGGCGAGAGTACGCGCCAGCAAGATCGCCGACCAACTTTTCGAAGGGTGGTGGATTTCGAAATGGGTCGTCGGCAAGAATCGCGAGCAGTTCTTGTGCCTTTTGTTTAAGACCACATGCAGCAAGCTTCTTTGCGTCCTTCATTGCTTGCTTGGCATAAACAACTTCCCAATTCACCACTTAAGCACCTTCGAACTTTTTGCGAGGGGCTCGGCCATGCCAGCTTTGATGGACTCGCGCATGCCAGGCACGGCCAGTAGGTACAAGGTTTCCTGAATTGCGCTCCAATCTTCTGCGGATAGCAGCACGGCATTGCTGCGTTTTCCGGAAATGGTGATTGGCTCATGAGACTCGGCTGTTTGATCAATGAGTCTGTACAGGTTTGCGCGAGCTTCGCTGGCGGTAAGCGTGTTCATTTCGTGCTCCTTCAAAGAAGCCCGAATAGTACGCTTATTCGTACGTCTGTCAATCGTCTATGCGAGCGCTTGAAGAGCCCCAGCGAAGCTGTAGAAAAACTCTTGTCATGTCTGCATTCTGCGGTGAACCAAATGGAATGGCAGTGTGGTCAAGCCTCTGGCCGCTCCCCGGTTTTCGACAAGAGTCGGCGCTGTCGGGACGGCGATTTGCGATTTGTTTGATGCCTCGATAGCAAGAATTCGCGCAGCGTCCGTGTTGACCAAGGTTATGCGGCGCGCTCAATCGGAACCTCCCAGCCAGGGAATACAAGTACGGCGGGATGGCACTTGAGAGCACGGGCAAATACCTTCGCACGCTCAACCCCCAGATTTACTCGACCATTTTCAATGGCGGAGATGGTGGCTTGCGGAATGCCCGTGAGTTCGGACAGTTGGCTTTGGCTCAGTTCTTGGAGTTCGCGCAGGATACGGACAGACTCTCCCACCGAGACCTCAACTCGCTTTTTCGCGGGACGAAACTCTTTCATTTCATGGCCTCCTGTAATCGTGGGCGGTGACATGGACAACTTGAATCTGCAACACGTTGGCGACAGCTCGGTAAATCACTCGCCACTGAAGCCCAAGCCGAGAGGAACGATGACCCTTCCACTCACCAGCCAGTGCTTCGTCGTGAAACCCCTTGATGGCTCGCAACCCCTGCGGCCCGGAAAGCCTGGCAATGTCTTTCCATTTCTCGTAACGTTTCAAAACCTCCACGGGTACGGAGCCAGAAAGCTGTTTGTCGACGCGACGGTGCTCTTCAATGTGCCACATGCCGCATTATGTATATACCACAAATGGTATGTCAAGGGCGACGACTGTCCGGCGACGCATAACGAAGCTGTAGAAAAACTCTTTTCATGTCCGCATTCTGCGGTGAACCAAATGGAATGACAGTGTGGTCAAGCCTCTGGCCGCTCCCCGGTTTTCGACAAGAGTCGGCGCTGGCGGGACGGCGATTTGCGACCTGTTTGATGCCTCGATAGCATTACGAAGAATTCGCGCATGACATCGCGGATCGTCAGGAAGTCAAATGACCGCTATAGCTCGGGGCGTATTGGTGCCATGTGGAAGGCGACGGCCACTACCAAAACTAGCGCAAGAGGGGCTAGCAAATGGCCAAGAGTTGCCCAAGAGGCGACGACGTAAATTGAGCAGGCTTCTCATGGTGCAGGAGTGGCACGTAGAAAGCGAAGTATTGGCACCGCAAACACAAGCAGTACAAATAGCTCAAGCGGCAACAAGCCAACGATCATTGGAATTGACTCGGGTATCAGCGAGTACAGCCAGATTGTTAGAGGTAGTGAGCCGAACAGGGCGATGGCCACGAGAAACGGACCGTTTGACTTAAGTTCGACGTGACAACTAGGGCAGGTAAAGTCGAGGTGACTGAGGTAGTCGTCATCGAGACTAGCCTTGCAGCTTGGACAGGTACCTGCGTTTGTCCGGCGGGGAAGCTGCTTTACCAGAACGGATCAAACTGCAATCACAATGGCCACCTGGCGGTGAAGTTCCAGGGCGCGCTGCGGGATTGCGGACCCTGCGCCCTGCGCGACAAGTGCCTGCGGAAGCCCGACGTGACGAAGACCCGGCAGGTCAGCTTCTTCCATGGCAAGGCGCCCGGCACCACGCTGAGCTACAGCGATCGCATGAAGCGGGCGATCGACTCCGAACGAGGCCGGCGGCTCTATGGCGGGCGCTTCGCCACCGTGGAACCGGTGTTTGCCAACCTCCGACACAACAAGGGGCTGGATCGCTTCACGGTGCGCGGGCAGAAGAAGGTGGATACGCAGTGGAAGCTCTTCTGTCTGGTGCACAACATCGAGAAGCTGGCGCATCACGGATATGGGCAGTAGGCCAGGGAAGGGCTGACCAGAGAGTCGGCGCTGGCGGGACGGCGACTCGAGAACTCCGACGGTGAAATGACGAATGGCGCGATGCGGATCGCGCCATTCGCGGAGACTTTTGCCGATGAATTTGGGGTTTTTCTACAGCTTCAACGTTTAAGGTCAGGGGCGATGCGCGGCTTCATCGCGCAGCGTCCCCTGCACCGCAATGTTAGACCTCACTCGAAACTCCATGCCCATGTGAGGGACACGAGTTTGTCCCTCGCGAAACGCAGGGTGGCAGTGTGCTGATCTGGGCCCTCGTCGTTCAACAAGTACACAAGTGCGCTCTGATGTCTTTCCATCGGTTCTCCTGCGTAGGCTAGGACGGTTCGACGCGCAGCACCCGGCGAGATAGCACGTGGAAGAAGTGGGTGGGCCTTTGTCACGACCATTGACTCAAGTATTTCGTGAGGCGGCGAATAGGCGAAAGCTCGATAGACCACCAACTTGACTCCAGGGCAGCGGATAGTCACACGCTCATCAATCACGTTTTCGTCAAACCGATTCCGTACTTTGGCGGTCGCCTTGCGAGCGTCGGTGCCACAGCGTTGGTTCGCTATCGTAAAACCAACATCTGCGAGAGCGCGTTGAACTATCGGGGTCCTCGTTTCGGCACTCACAGTTGCGGCGCCGGTTGCGAGCAATAGTAGCGCGCAGATCAACTTATGCATTGGTGAGGTCTAACGTGATATCGCCGACGAAACGGCAAGTAAACAGAATATGCGACAGTCGCATATTCTGGCGAGCCATGCGGACTGATTGTTTTTTAACGAAATTTCTTGATGAACGCGAGTCATTCTGTCGGATAATTTATTTGGCGGGTTCCGAGAGTCAATCCACTGAAATTCCCATTCAGGATACGCAATCGGCAAACCGGCGTCCACTCCCGGTTGTTGCAGGCACGACAACAACGGCATAGCCTGGGTTTCGTTGTGATTGATCGCCGTCTCATCAGCGCTGTCCCACAAGGGGATACCGCTTCGCATAACTTTCCGGCGCCACGCTTGCCAACAAGCAATCGGCGCAGCAGCGCCGCGGCTTAGGTGGCGATCTGGCCGACCTTGCCGCGCTGGTGCCGGTTGTTGGCGATCAGGGCGATCAGCACGATGGCGGCGCCCATCAGTTCGAGCGTTTCCGGGCGGCGGCCCTGGGCGATGGCGATCAGGTAGGTGATGACCGGAGTGAAGTTGGCGAAGAGGCCTGCGGAGAGCGGGCCGAGCTTGGCGACGCCCATGTTCCAGAACAGGATGCCGAACACCGAGACGCAGAAGACGATGAAGCTGAGCTGCGGCCAGACCGCGATCATCTTTGCGGCGCTCGGCGGCTGGCTGTGGCCGGCCAGCGTGGCGATGCCCAGCGCGGCCGCGATGCCGAGCAGGCCGAGCGCGCAGGAGAGCGCGCTGTAGCGCACCGGCGACCAGCCGGGGAACTGCTGGCCGCCCAGGGTGTAGGCGGTCCAGAACAGCGAGGCGAGGAAGACCAGGCCGTTGCCCAGCGCGTCGCCGCCGACCAGACGCGTGACGTCGCCCGCGGTGATGACGAACAGCTCGCCGACCAGCGCCAGGGCGATGGCGCCGAGGGTGAAGTTGTCGGGCCGGCGGTGGGTGCGCCACCACTGGAACAGCGCGACCTGGATCGGGCCCAGCGCGAGGATCATGCCGCTGATTTCTGGGCGCGTCAGCTTGAGGCCTTCGAACAGGCAGACGCCGAAGCCGGCGAAGCCGAGGCTGCCGAACAGGGCGATCTTCCACAGCTGGCCTTCGGTGCGCAGGGCTGCCGCGCCTTCGCGCACCCAGAGCAGGCCGAGGAAAACCAGCGCCGCGGCGGAGAAGCGCATCGCCGTCAGCCAGTAGGGGTCGACGGCCTGCAGCGCCGATTTGCCGACCGGCAGGAAGCCGCCCCAGATGGCGATCACCAGCAGCATGTAGATCGTGCCGCGGCGGTGGTCTTTGTGCGCCTGCGTCATGACCGGCTCACAGCTGGAGCACGCCGCCGGCCAGGTGGCGCGTTCTTGAGAGCCGGCTGATCGTCGGCAGCAGGTTGAGGCCGGTTTCCTGCTTCAGCGCTTTGGCCGCGGCTTTCAGCTCCACAAAGGTCGGCGCTGGCGAGGCGGCGATTGTGCCCAGCGCGATGGCATTGCCGCTGTCGCAGGAGGAAAAGGCGATGGCGCGGCCGTCGAAGGCTTCTTCGAGGCGGGCCACGCTCTTGGCGAAATCCTTGCGCCGCGAGAGCAGGTTCACGCACAGCATGCCGTCGTCGGCCAGGCGGGCGCGGCAGTCGAGGTAGAAGGGCAGGGTGTCGAGCCGGCCGGTGCGGGCGTCGGCGTCGAAGCCGTCGACCATAATCAGGTCGTAGCACTGCTTCGATTCGATCATGAAGTCGGCGCCGTCGCCATGGCGGATGTCGATGCGCGCCGGGTCGTCGGGCAGCTTGAAGAACTGTCGGGCGGCGGCTTCGACGCGCGGATCGATCTCGATCACCGTCAGCTTCGCCTGCGGCCGGTGGCGGTAGAGGAATTTGGTTACCGATGCGGCGCCCAGGCCGATCTGCAAAACCGTGCGCGGCCAGTCGGCGTCATGCAGCAGCAGCGGCGTCATCATCTCGCGGGTGTAGTCGAGTTCCAGCGCAAAGGGCCGCGCGATGCGCATTGCCCCCTGGACCCAGCTCGAACCGAAATGCAGGTAGCGGACGCCCGCTTCCTCGCTGATGTCGATGCTCAATGGAGCAGCCGGCCGTCGGGCGGGAACAGTTCGTCGACGATTTCGGCGCCGAAGCGGTATTCGTGGCCGCAGATCTCGTCCTCGATGGCAATGACTTCGGCGTCGCCGAGCATGGCTTCGAGTTCTTCGCGGCCCATCGAGAGCAGCATGTTGCGCACCTTTTCCTCGTCGCGCGGGCAATGCCACGATGCGTGCCGCGGCTCGAAGAGGCGGACCTTTTCCTCGCCGAACAGCCGCGTCAGCAGGGCTTCCGGCGGCAGGGCGAGCTCTTCGGGGCGCACCGTCGCGGCGAGCTGTTCGATGCGGTTCCAGCCGTCCGGATCGCGCAGGTCGGCATCCGGCAGCTTTTGCAGGAACAGGCCGCAGGCGGTGTCGGGCGTGGCCGCCAGCCACAGGCGGGCCGGCTGCTGTTCGGATTGTTCGAGGTAGTGTTCGAACATTTTGGTCAGCGTTCCGCCGGTCAGCGGCACCACGCTTTGATAGGGCGTCTGCACGCTCTTCGGGTGCAGCGTCAGCACCAGCTGGCCGTCGCCGAGCAGGTCGCCGATGCTGCCGACATTGATTACGGCTTCGGCCGCCAGTTCGCTCTTGGCCATGCCGCGCAGTTGCAGCTTTTCGTTGCAGTCCATGACCAGCATCGACACCGGGCCGTGGCCCTGCAGCTGGAAGCTCAGGCGGCCGGGGGACTTGAGGTTGCTGCCGATCAGCGCGGTGACGGCGGCCAGCTCGCCGAGCAGCTCGCGCACCGGCGCGGCGTAGTTGCGGCGGCTGGTCATGGCGGCCCAGGAGGGGCCGAGCTGCACCAGCGCGCCGCGGATGTCGAGGTCTTCCAGCAGGAAGCGATGCACCGCGTCCATCAGCGGACGAAGCTGTCGAAGGTGGTCGGATCGAAACCGACGAGGAGTTGTCCCGCGTCGTTTTCCGTCACCGGGCGGCGGATCACGCTGGAATGTTCCATCATCAGCGCCACGGCCTGGCCCTGGGTGGTGATGGCCTGCTGCTCGGGCGTCAGCTTGCGCCAGGTGGGGCCTTTGGTGTTCATCAGCGCCTGCCAGCCCAGGCTGCGGCACCACTTGAGCAATTCGTCGCGCGGCACGCCCTGTTTCTTGTAGTCGTGGAATTCGTAGCTGATGCCGTTGGCGTCGCACCAGTTGAAGGCCTTCTTCATGGTGTCGCAGTTCTTGATGCCGAATATTTTTATCATTGCAATGCGTGTGGCGCGAATCGTGGGGGAGAGCCGAATCATAACAAACGGGGCATAATCGACCGCCATGACTACCCCCGACGCCCCCCTGCGCAGCGAGGCGCAGCAGCGTGCCGACCAGATCGGAATCTTCCGGGCGGAACTGGCCCGGCTGGAAAGCGAAGGCGTGCTGCAGCTCGATCCCGCCCAACGGCAGGCGGTGCGCGAACATCACGCCGCCTTGCTGTCCGGATTTGCCGGCCGCTTCGACATCGATCGCGATGCCCAGGCCAGACAACTTTCGCTGGGCATGCGGGTGGCATCCTTCCTCGGCGCGCTGGCGCTGGCGGCGAGCGTGTTCTTTCTTTTCTACCAGTTCTGGGGGCACTTCGACGAGACGGCCCAGGTCGCGATCCTGCTGGGCGCGGCACTGGCCAGCCTGGGCTTGACGGTCCTGATCCAGACCCGCGATGCGTCCGGCTACTTCACCAAGCTGGCGGCGATGGTGGCCTTCGCCTGCTTCGTGCTCGATCTCACCATGCTCGGCCAGATATTCAACATCACGCCCACCGATCGCGCGCTGATTCCCTGGGCGGCGCTGGCTTTCCTGCTGGCCTACGCCTTCGACCTGCGCCTGCTGCTGGCGGCGGGGATCTGCTGCGTGATTGCCTTCACCGCCGCGCGGGTCGGCGAGTGGGGCGGCATCTACTGGCTGCATGCGGGCGAGCGGCCGGAGAATTTCTTTCCGGTGGCGGCGTTGCTGTTCGCCGTGCCGGCGCTGATCGGGCATCGCGTCGTTTCGGGCTTTGCTTCCCTGTACCGCATTTTCGGCCTGCTCTGCCTGCTGGTGCCGATGCTGGTGCTCGGCCATTGGGGCTGGGGCAGCTACCTCGCCGGCTACGAGGGATTTGACGCCAAAGCCATCGAAGGCGGCTATGAGCTTGCCGGCTTTGTCGCCAGCGCGCTGGCGATCTGGGTCGGGGCGCGCCGGGAGTGGTCCGACACGGTCAACACCGGCATCACGTTCTTCGTCATCTTCCTGTACACCAAGTTCTTCGACTGGTGGTGGGACATCATGCCGAAGTATCTGTTCTTCCTGGTGCTCGGCCTTGCCGCGATCCTGATCCTGCTGGTACTGAAGCGCCTGCGCCGCGTGGGTCACATGGGTCGCGCGGCAGGGGAGCTCGCGTCATGAAGTTGACGCCGCGATACATCCTGGCGGCCGGTGCGCTGCTGATCCTGCTGGCCAACGCCGTGGCGCTCGTCGGTGTCTATCTCAACCGCGGCGGCGAGGCGGAGAGCCGGCTGACGCTTTCCCAGCGCGAGCTGACGATGCCCTGGGGCTGGGCCGCGGCCAAGGAGAACAGCGGGCTGGCCTTGAGCCTGAACTGGCGCGTCGCCGATCCCGCGTTCGGGGAGTTCGGCGGCTACGGTTTCAGCGGCGGCACGCCGGACTGGCTCGATACAGCCCGCATGGCGGCACTGGGCTTCGACACGACATTGCCGGCGGAAGGCGCTTTCGGTCGCCGCCGCTTCGAGCGCCAGTTGCCGCGCGAAGTGCTGCTGGTCCTGGAACTCGCCGGCCCGGCCTGGCAGCAGGCACTGGAAAGGGCGCGGCAAAACGCGGCACGGCACGAGGCGGCGAGCCTGGCGAATGCCGGCAGCAAGGAGTTTGCCGAAAAGGCCAGGCGCGCGCAGGAGCAGTTGAAACGGGAAGAGGGCGCCAACAGCCGCTTGTTCGCCATCGATGCCGGGCTCGATCGCGCCGCCTTGCGCGCGAAGTATCCGGATCGCGGCCGCTACCTGATCCTCAAGGGCACGGTGCGCCCGCGTCTGGCGACGCATGAAAGGCAGACGCGGGTGACGGGTTATGTCAGCGCGCTGGCCGTGACGCAGATCAACGTGCCGCATGCCCTGCGGCCCCTGCTGGAGCCGGCCTTGCGCAAGCACAAGCGCACCGCGGAGGATCCCGCGCCGCATTTCGAAGCGGTGATCGCCGTCGGGCAGCGTCTGGAACCCTGGCTGGAGTCGGTGCTGGCGGCGCGGTAAACCGTTCGCCCGCAGAGCCGCTGAGGGTTCAAACACGGCATAATCGCTTGCCATGAATACATCCATCCTGCTGCGCCGCGTCCTGCCGGCACTCATCCTCGTCGCCATCGTTGCCGGCGGCTTTTTCTGGTTTACCCGCGCCAAGCCGGTGCTTGTCGTGATGAAGTCCGTCGATCGCGGCAATGTCGAATCCACGGTCGTGAATACCCGTGCCGGCACGGTCGAAGCCTGCCAGCGCACCAAGCTATCCACCATCATGGGCGGGCGCATCGAATACCTCGGCGTCAAGGAAGGCGACAAGGTGAAGAAGGGGCAGCTTCTGATGAAGCTGTGGAACGACGACCAGAAGGCGCAGCAGACCCTGGCCGAGGCGCAGCGGACGATGGCGACGCAGCGGGTCAAGGAGGTGTGCACCACCGCGGCCAGCTCCCGGCGCGAGGCCGAGCGCCAGACCTCCCTGAAGAACAAGGGCTTCGTTTCCGAGGCCCGCGAGGATACGGCGAAGAGCGAGGCCGATGCCCGTGCCGCGGCCTGCGAAACGGCGCGCGCCGACGTCGCCCAGGCCGCCGCGCGCGTCGCCGTGACCCGGGTGGAGCAGGGCCGCATGGTGCTGTATGCGCCCTTCGACGGCATCGTGGCGAAAATCGTCGGCGAGCTCGGCGAGTATTCGACGCCTTCGCCGCCGGGCGTGCCGACGCCGCCGGCGATCGACCTGATCGACGACGCCTGTCTCTATGTCAAGGCGCCGATGGATGAAGTCGATGCGCCCCGGATCAAGGCCGGGTTGCCGGTGCGCGTGACGCTCGACGCCCTGCCCAAGCAGCCGCTGGCCGGCAAGGTGCGCCGCGTGGCACCCTATGTGCTGGCCGTGGAGAAGCAGGCGCGCACGGTCGATGTCGAAGTGGATTTCGAGCGGCCGGCAGAGGGACAATTGCTGGTCGGCTACAGCGCCGACGTCGAGATCGTGCTCGGCGGACGCCAGAACGTACTGCGGGTACCGACGGCGGCGTTGATCGAGGGCAGCAAGGTGATGATCCTGAATGCCGACACCGGCAAGCTCGAGGAACGCAAGGTCAAGGCCGGCGTCGCCAACTGGGAGTTCACGGAAATCGTCGAAGGCCTGGCCGAGGGCGAGCGCATCGTCACCTCGCTGGAGCGCGAGGGCGTGAAAGTCGGCGCCCGCGCCACGGCGGCCGCGGCGGACGAAAAATCGAAATAGCATGGCCGTAATCGAACTTGCCGGCATCGAGCGCGTCTTCCACCTCGGCGACAGCACGGTGCATGCGCTGACCCATCTCGATGTCGGCGTCGAGGCCGGCGAATACGTGGCCATCATGGGGCCGTCGGGTTCGGGCAAATCGACGCTGCTCAACCTGCTGGGCCTGCTCGACCGGCCCGATGCCGGCTCCTATCATCTCGAAGGCCGCGACGTGACCACGTTGACGCCCGACGAGCAGGCCGCCGTGCGCAGCCGGCGCATCGGCTTCGTGTTCCAGAGCTTCCACCTGGTGCCGCGCCTCACCGCCGCGGAGAACATCGGCCTGCCTATGATGCTGGCCGGCATCCCGGCGGCGGAGCGGGCGCAGCGCGTGGCGCAGGCGCTCAAGGATTTCGGCCTCGACCAGCGCGCCGACCATCGCCCCGACCAGCTTTCCGGCGGCCAGCGGCAGCGCGTCGCGATTGCCCGCGCCACCATCATGCAGCCCGCCGTGCTGCTGGCCGACGAGCCGACCGGCAACCTCGACCGCGCTACCGGCGACGACGTGATCCATTTGCTCGAAGCGCTCAACGAGCGCGGCATGACGCTGATCATCGTCACCCACGACCAGAAGATCGGCAGCCGCGCGCGGCGCCAACTGATGATGGAAGACGGTGAGTTGAAGAGCGACAGTGCGCGGCCGTCACTGGCCGCTGCACAGAACTGAGGCGACTCCGTGCGCACCACCGACATCCTGCGCTTCGCCCGCGATGCCGCCGCGGGTTATCCGCTGCGGACCCTGCTGTCGATCCTGGCCATGGCCATCGGCGTCGCCGCCGTGGTGGTGCTGACGGCGCTGGGCGACGGCGCGCGCCGCTACGTGGTCGAGCAGTTTTCGGCGCTGGGCAGCAACCTTGTCATCGTCCTGCCGGGACGCTCGGCGACCGGCGGCTTCAGCCCGGCCAATGCCTTGACCACCACGCCGCGCGACCTGACGGTGGACGACGCGTTCGCGCTGACCCGGCTGCCCTCGGTGCGGCGCGTGGCGCCGCTGACGGCGGGCAATTCGGAGATCAACGCCAACGGCCGGCTGCGGGAAGTCGTGGTGGCCGGCACCGCCTCGACCTATTTCGACATTCGCAGCTTCAAGATCGCCCAGGGGCATTTCCTGCCCGAATCCGATTGGAGCCGCGGCCCGCCGGTGGCCGTGATCGGCTCCAAGATCAAGGAAGAAATTTTCGGCGGCGCTCCGGCGGTCGGTGAATTGATCCGCCTCGGCGACCGGCGCCTGCGCATCGTCGGCGTGCTGAAGGCCTCCGGCCAGGGGGTGGGCGGCCTCAACACCGACGAAGTGGTCTTCATCCCGGTCAGCGTGGCGCAGAGCCTGTTCAACACCAACACCCTGTTCCGCGTCCTGATCGAAGCCCGCAGCCGTGGCGAGATCGAGGCGGCAAAGCGCGAGGCGGCCGCCGTACTCAAGGCCCGCCATGGCGAGGAGGACATCACGGTGATCACGCAGGACGCCGTGCTGGCCACCTTCGACAAGCTGCTGCGCGCGCTGACCGCCGCGGTGGCGGGCATCGCCGCGATCAGCCTGGCGGTGGCCGGCATCCTGGTGATGAACGTGATGCTGGTGGCGGTAACCCAGCGCACCGCGGAGATCGGCCTGCTCAAGGCGCTCGGCGCGCGCGCCGTGACGATCCGCAATGCCTTCATGGCCGAGGCCGCGATGCTGTCCCTGGTCGGGGCGCTGACCGGCTACGGGCTCGGCCTCTTCGGCGCCTTCATCCTGCGCCAGATGTACCCGGTGTTTCCCGCCTATCCCCCGGATTGGGCGGTCGTTGCGGCGCTGGGCACCGCGCTCGGCACCGGCCTGCTGTTCGGCATCATGCCGGCGCGACGGGCGGCGCGGCTGGACCCCGTGCAGGCGCTGATGAAGCATTGAATATGAAAACAGATTATCCGCAGATTGCGCAGATTGACGCAGATTGGGAAGTGCATTGAGCATGCTTCGTCCAACGCGAATAATGATTGCGCCAGATATTCATCTTCGGCAAATCTGCGGAAATCTGCGCAATCTGCGGAAAGTGGTTTGAGAATGGTATTCACCGACTTCCTCGCCCTTGCCATCCGCGCCATCAGTTCGCAGCGCCTGCGCAGTTTCCTCACGCTGCTCGGCATTGCGGTCGGCATTGCCGCGGTGATCCTGCTGACGTCGATCGGCGAGGGCATCCATCGCTACGTGCTGGCCGAGTTCACCCAGTTCGGCACCAATGTGATCGGCGTCCATCCCGGCCGCACCAAGACCGGCGGCGCGACCATCGGCCTGCCCAGCAGTGCGCGGCCGCTGTCGCTGGACGATGCAGAGACGCTGCGGCGCCTGCCCAATGTGGTGGCCGTCACCCCCAGCGTGTTCGGCAATGCCGAGGTCCATGGCAACGGCCGCGTGCGGCGTGTTTCGGTCTACGGCGTCGGTTCGGGAATGCTCGTGGTGTTCAAGGGCAAGGTGCGCAGCGGCCAGTTCCTGCCCGACGAGGACGCCGGTAGTGCCCGCGCCCAGGTGGTGCTCGGCCCCAAGCTGAAGAACGAATTGTTCGGCGGCGAGAACGCGCTGGGCGCGCGGGTGCGCATCGGCGGCCTGCAGTTCCGTGTGATCGGCGTCATGGAGCCCAAGGGCCAGTTCCTCGGCATCGACCTCGACGACACGGCCTTCATCCCGGCGGGCCGCGCGCTGGAACTGTTCAATCGCGAAGGCCTCAATGAAATCGATCTGGCCGTGGCCGAGGGCGTTCCCGCCGCAAGCGTGGTGGCCGCCGCCAGGGAGGTGATCAAGGCCCGCCACGGCCGCGACGATGTGACCATCATCAGCCAGGAGGAAATGATGAGCACGCTGTCGAACATCCTCGACGTGCTGACCATGGCCGTCGGCGCGCTGGGCGGCATCTCGCTGCTGGTCGGCGGCGTCGGCATCGTCACCATCATGACCATCGCCGTCACCGAGCGCACCAACGAGATCGGCCTGCTGGTGGCGCTCGGCGCGCGGCGGCAGACCATCCTCGGCCTGTTCCTCGGCGAGGCCGTGGCGCTTGCCGCGATCGGCGGCCTGGTCGGCCTGCTGCTCGGCGTCGGCCTGGCGCAGACGATCAGTTTCTTCGTCCCGGCCCTGCCGGTGCATACGCCGCTGTCCTTCGTGCTGCTGGCCGAAGCCCTGGCGGCGGCGATCGGCCTGGCCGCCGGCGTGCTGCCCGCCCGGCGCGCGGCGCTGCTCGATCCGGTGGAGGCGCTGCGCACCGAGTGACGCAAAAAAGTCGGCGCTGGCGATACGGCGCCGACCGACGCCGGCGCGTCGCGAGGCGCTTGCCGTGATCGCGCTACTCAGTCTTCCGTGTCGGGGATGACGGGCTTGCGCCGCGACCTGCCCAGCGTGGCCGATTGCGGCACATAGGCGCCGTATTGCACCTGGAAGACCACGAGATCGGTCGAGAGCTTGAGCCGCGTGGCGAGCGTGCGGGCAATGTTGCGGTAAAGCTTGGAGGCGACAGCGGGGATGCGCGCCAGGTTGTCGTGGTCGATTTTCAGCGTGGCGGTGCGTTCGAGCGCGCGGATCGAGGCGGTGCGCCCGACGTTGGCGTCGAGTACCAGCGACATTTCGCCGAAGGTTTCACCGGGGCCGAGTTTGACCAGTGATACCGATCGTCCGCCGCTCTTGCGAAAGACCTCGACCTTGCCGGAGAGGATGATGTGCATGTGCCGGCCCGGTTCGCCCTCGGCAATGATCTCGGCGCCTTCCCCGGCGGTGCTGCCGGTGGTCTGCGCGAGGAAGTCCTCCAGATCGCCGGGGCCGAAGCCGTTGAAAATCCTGACGGTGCCCAATAGCTTGAGAATGGTGGCGGTTTCCACTGTGTTGCGGCCTTTCCATGAACGGGTGGGGCGGAGTCGTCGATGTTTCCATGATGCGGACGCGCATGATACCCAGTGCCACCCGCGGAGGATGAAATACGCGAAAAGCTGATGGGTCGGGCGCCTCCCCTGCGCGGCCCGTCCAGGCCGCATAATTGAGTCCATGAAAACTTTGCGCGATACCCGGTTGTCCATGCTCGACCTCGTCGCCGTCCGCGAGGGCGGCACCGTGGCGGATGCACTGGCGATTGCGCTGCGCACCGCGCAGCATGTCGAACGGCTCGGCTTCACCCGCTACTGGCTGGCGGAACACCACAACATGCCGGGCATCGCGAGCTCGGCCACGGCGGTGCTGGTCGGCTACATCGCCGGCGGCACCCGTCGCATGCGCGTCGGCTCGGGCGGCGTGATGCTGCCCAACCATGCGCCGCTGGTCGTGGCCGAGGCCTTCGGCACGCTGGCCGAGATGTATCCGGACCGCATCGACCTCGGCCTCGGCCGCGCGCCGGGTACCGACCGCATCACCATGCGCGCACTGCGCCGCGATCGGGTCGAATCCGAGGACGATTTCCCGCGCGACGTGGCGGAACTGCAACGCTTGCTGGGTGAGCCGCAAGCTGGCCAGCAGGTCATCGCGATGCCCGGTGCCGGTACCCAGGTGCCGATCTGGTTGCTCGGGTCCAGCCTGTTTTCCGCCCAACTGGCGGCGGAGCGCGGCCTGCCTTACGCCTTCGCCTCGCATTTTGCGCCGCGCCTGCTGCATCAGGCGATCGATCTGTACCGCAGCCGGTTTCGTCCGTCGGCGACGCTGGCGCAGCCCTACGTGATGATCGGCGTGCCGCTGATCGCGGCGCCCAGCGACGAGGAAGCCGAATTCCTCGCCACCAGCGTGTATCAGCGCGTGCTCGGCATCCTGCACGGCGATCGCCGCTGCCTGCCGCCGCCGGCGGAGAACTTCATGGCGCAACTGCATCCGCAGGAGCGCGCCGCGATCGGCGAGTTCCTTGCCGCCGCGGTGATCGGCGGGCCGCAAACCGTGGCCGCCGGGCTGGAGCAATTGCAGCAATCGACGCTGGCCGATGAACTGATCCTGGTGTGCGACATCTTCGATCCCGACCTGCGCCTGCGCTCGCTCGATATCGCGGTGGCGGCGTGCGGATTGTGAAGCGCGCAGCGAGCCCGGTCGTGCGCAGGATTAACGTGAAACAACGTGTTCGGAGCGGCTGGTGATAGCCGAGCGCAGCGAGTTGATCATCCGGAGTGGCTTGGCCCGCGTCGTTTGCGGGCTTAGCCCACTCCGCAGGGGCATCATCAGAAGCCTCCCCGTGAGGGGAGGATGGGAGGGGCGGGCCTTCAATTCGCTTTTCGCGTGTTTCATCATCAGTAGGTGGGACTCGCTGCCATGAGAGTTAACAAATCGGGAATATTCGCTTGCTAAGCTCGCGCACCATGTCGAACGCTGGCCATACCCTGCAGGAGAGCGTTGCCTTGCAACGCGCGTCGCTCAAGACCATCATCGAGGAACCGCTGCGTTGCGCCGCGCAGGGTGTTGCGGCGGCCTGGGGCGATCGTGCCGCGCTCAACGCCGAACTGGCCCGCTTGTTCCCCGGCGTGCCCCATTGCCGCTACCTGTATGCCATGAATGTGGATGGCGTGCAGATTTCCGACAGCGTCAGCGCCGCCTGCGTCAACGCAGCCGATTTCGGCCGCGACCGCTCGCATCGGCCCTACATGCGCGAATCCCAGCCGGCCACGGGTTTCCTGCTGTCACGCTCCTACATCACCCTGCGCGACCGGCGCCCCGGGCTTACCGCCATCCAGCTGGTACGCAACGCCGCGGGAGTCGCGGTCGGCTTTCTCGGCGCCGATTTCTATCTCCACGACCTGCCGCTGACGCGCGAGCGCTTCGAGGAGCAGCGGCAGTGGCGGCAACTGCGCGGCGATCCGTCGATCCGCAGCCAGGTCTTCCACCAGACCCGGACCGAGAGCGAGATGGACCGCCAGTTGAACACCGTGCTCGGCGTCGTCGAGGAGTTGATGGCTGATCACGGCATGTACCACATCATGCTGCACTTTTCGAGCAGCAGGGCGGTGTATTGGACGCTCGACGATCCCTACCGCTACCGGCTGTTCGATATCCAGGCGCTGGTCGATCCGGACACCTGCCTCGCCTACCCGAAACACCCCTATCCGGCCAATGCGCTGGTGCCGAAGGAGCGCATCCGGGCCATCCTCGATACGCTGGGCTCGCTGCGTTTCATCGACGAGACGTTTTATCTTCGCACCGGGACGCTCAACCTGTTCAACGGCATGGTCGGCCTGACCTTCTCCTGCGACGGCTCCCACTACATGCCCTGGGACGAGTTCCTCAAGATGGACGTGGCCTTCTGGCTGGGGACGGTGTAGGAATTTCCCCGCGCTTACTCGCGGATCGAGCGGTATTGCGCCGTCATGCGGTGCGTGGCGCCGGGCGCGAGCTGAATCACATCCTCGGCGGCGTTGGCGGTTTCGACGCAGACCATGCCGGTCCAGCCATCGGGACCGAAATCGCCCATCTTGTCGGCCTTCTCGGTCCACGGATTCCATACCACGGTGGAGCGGCTGCCGGTGCTGGTGATGAGGATGCGGCGGCCCAGCACCGGGTCGTGAATCTCGCAGTGGCCGTGGGTGGCGAGGTAGATGCGGTCGGTTTCCCCGGCGAAGTCGACCGCGCCGCGCTGCGTCTTGCGCGCGCTGCCGCCTACCTTGTCGATGTAGTCGCAGGCGTCGAGTCCGGTAATCGTGGCCTGGCGGATGTCGCCGATCTCGAAATAGGTGTGCAGGGCCTGGCCAAGTTCGAAGGGGCTGTCGCCGGTGTTGGTGGTGGCGAGTTCGACTTCGAGTTCGGGGCCGACGGTGACGATGTTCCTCACCGTCGAGGCGTGCGGCCATTGCGCGCGGGTGGCCTCGGACTGGACCAGTTCGAATTCGAGGCGCACGCGCCGGTCGGGCAGGAGCGCGGCGTCGAGCAGTTGCCACGGCACGGTGCGGGCAAAGCCGTGGCCGGGAAACTGTGCGTTGCCCGGGTGCGCGCCGAACCAGGGCCAGCACACCGGGACGCCGCCGCGGATGGATTTGCCCGGCGCCAGCTTGGCGAGCTTGCTGAGCCAGATCAGCGGCGCCTGGCCGGCCGGCTGGTAGCGCATGACATGGGCGCCTTGCAAGGCGATGCTGGCGGTGGCCTCCGGGGTGGTGACATGCGCCACGACAAAGCCGTCGGGCAGCTCTTCGAAGGCAAGAAAGTCGGCGATGGCGAGACGGCGATTCAGTTCAGCGGCCTGGTTCATGAAGTGTGTTCCGGAAAATTGTGGGACGGGTGACGGCTATGATACGGGTTCGCCTTGACCTCGGAATGCGTCATCCACGGGCCTTATCCCGGACCTCAAGATCATGAATGCACACCATCGATCCCGCAGCATCTTGCATGGCGCCTCCCTGGCGCTGCTGGCCGCGCTCGCACTCGGCGGCTGCGCCACCAACCCGGTGACCAAAAAGTCGGAAGTGGCCTGGATGTCGGAGCAGCAGGAAGTCAGGATCGGCACCCAGCAATACCTGCAGAACCAGCAGTCGGCCGGCGGCAGGTTCATCCTCGATCCCCAGCTCACGGCGTATGTCAATGAAGTGGGGCAGAAGCTGGTCAAGGTCAGCGACCGGCCCAAACTGCCCTTCGAGTTCGTCGTCATCAACGATTCGGTGCCCAATGCCTGGGCCTTGCCGGGCGGCAAGCTGGCGGTCAATCGCGGCCTGCTGCTGGAGCTGAAGAGCGAAGCGGAACTGGCCGCCGTGCTCTCGCACGAGATCGTGCATGCCGCCGCCCGCCACGGCGCCAGCGCGATGGAGCGGGGCATCCTGCTGTCGGCCGGCGCGGCGATCATTTCGGTGCTGGCATCCGACCGCAAGCATTCCGACCTGGTCGAGTTCGCGGCGGCGGGCGGGGCGGCCCTGCTGAGCTTCCGTTTCGGCCGCGAGCACGAGCTCGAAGCCGATCATTACGGCATCGACTACATGGTGCGCGCCGGCTACGATCCAAAGGCGGCGGTGGAACTGCAGGAAACCTTCGTGCGCCTGTCGGGAGACAAGAAATCCAACTGGCTGGCGGGGATGTTCGCCACCCACCCGCCGTCGCAGGAGCGCGTCGAGGCCAACCGCAGCATGGCGGCGACATTGCCGGCGGGTTTGTATCGCGGCGAAGATGTCTACCAGCGCAGGATCGCCTTCCTGCTGCGTTCGAAGCCGGCCTACGCGGCGCACGACGAAGGCCGCAAGTCGCTTGAAAAGGACCCGGCGCATGCGCTGGTGCAGGCCGAGCGGGCGATCAAGCTGGAGCCGCGCGAAGCGATGTTTTACGCCCTGCGCGGCGATGCCCTGAAGAAGCTGGGCCGTGCGGCGGAGGCTGAACAGGACTACGGCGAAGCGATCAAGCGCAACGGCGAGTACTACGCCTATTACCTGAATCGCGGCCTGACCCGCAGCCGCCTGGGCAATGCCGCCGGGGCGCAGAGCGACCTGGAGCGCAGCAACGCCCTGCTGCCGACCGCCGCGGCCCACTATGTGCTGGGCACCATCGCGCAGAACGCCAACAATCGACCCAAGGCCATCGAGCATTTCAAGCTCGCCGCCAGTTCCGAGTCGGATGTCGGCAAGCGCGCCGGTTCCGAACTGACCCGCCTCGATCTGCCGCGCAATCCGGGCAACTACATCCAGGTCGAGCCAGTGGCGGACGGCAACGGCAATCTGGGGCTGCGCGTCACCAACCGCAGCGCGGTGGCCGTGCACAAGCTCCGCGTCGTCGGCGCGGTGCCGCAGGGCGGCTTCAGCCGGGAGTACTGGGTGCCTGGAAGCTTGCAGCCGGGGCAGTCGGCGGTGGTGTCGATGGGCCTCAGGCTGCCCGACCTGAATGCCAGCCTCGGTCAGGTGCGGACGCAGATTCGCGGCGCCGAGCCGGCTGATTGACGATCGAGCGCCCTACACCAGCCCGTTCATCAACTGCACATTCACCGTGTCGCCAGCGCCGACTTTGTCGCGCCCGGCTTCTAGCACGATGAAGCAGTCGGCTTCCGCCATCGAGCGCAGGACGCCGGAACCCTGTGCGCCGGTGGGACGCACGCACCACTCGCCGTTTTCCTGGAACAAAATGCCGCGCTGGAATTCGGTGCGGCCGCGGCCTTTTTTCATTTCCTCGGTGCAGCGCGCGGGAAAGGCGGGGACGGGCTTGAGCGGATCGACACCGGCCAGCTTCTGGATGGCCGGCAGCACGAACTGGTAGAAGGTGACCATCACCGCCACCGGGTTGCCGGGCAGGCCGAACAGCCAGGCGCCGGGGCGCTCCGGTCCATCAGGTTGAATGCGGCCGAAGGCCATCGGGCGGCCGGGCTTCATGGCGATTTTCCAGAAGGCGACTTCGCCGAGCTGGGTCATCAATTGCTTGATGAAGTCGGCCTCGCCGACCGAGACGCCGCCGCTGGTGATGATGGCATCGGCGCAGCCGGCGGCTTCGCGGAAGGCCGCTTCCAATGAGGCGGGATCGTCCTTCACCACGCCCATGTCGATGACTTCGCAGTTGAGGCGCGTCAGCATGCCCCACAGCGTGTAGCGGTTGCTGTCGTACACCGCGCCGGGTGCGAGCGGCGTGCCGATCGAGCACAGCTCGTCGCCGGTGGAGAACAGCGCGACGCGCACCCGGCGACGCACCGAGACTTCGCCGATGCCAAGCGAGGCGATGATGCCGATCTCGGCCGGGCGCAGCTTCTTTCCTGCGGGAATCGCGGGGCGTCCGGCCTGCAGGTCTTCGCCGGCGCGGCGGGTGTTCTGCTCGCGGCGCTGGCCCGGCGGGATGATGACGGCATCGCCCTCGACGCGCACCACTTCCTGGACCACCACGCAGTCGACGCCTTGCGGCAGGATCGCGCCGGTCATGATCCTCACCGTCTCGCCGGCGCCGACTTTGCCGTCGAAGGCGCGGCCGGCGAAGGCGGTGCCGATGTTTCTCAAGCGCGTTTCAACCTCGGCGGCGAGGTCGTCGAAGCGCACTGCCCAGCCGTCCATGGCCGAGTTGTCGTGGCTCGGCACGTCGATCGGCGAGATGACGTCCGCCGCCAGCACGCGATCCAGCGCCTGGCGCACGAAGACGCGCTCATGGCCGGTGACGGGCGGCAGCAGGTCGAGGATCAGTTCACGGGCGCGGTCGACGTGGAGCGAATTCGGATCGTAGTCGTCGGCGCAGGACAGGGTCTGGAGTAGTGAAGTCATCAGGTGGTGGGGAACGGCGGACTAACCGCCGATGTAGGACATTTCGATCTTGCCGCGCTCTGGCAGGGCGGTGGCGGCGGTGCGTATCTCGGAGTAGCGGTCGTCGCGCCCGCGCCAGACGGCGGCAATTTCACGGCGCAGCGCCTCGTCGCCGGCGCCGTGGCGCAGCAGGGCGCGCAGGTCATGGCCGGCCCGGGCGAAGAGGCAGGTATAGAGCTGGCCCTCGGTGGACAGGCGGATGCGGGTGCAACTGGAACAGAAGGCCTGCGTCACGGAGGAGATGACGCCGATTTCGCCGCCGCCGTCGGTATAGCGCCAGCGCTCGGCGACTTCGCCGGGGTAGTTGGCGTCGATGGCGGCGAGCGGAAACTCGGCGGCGATGCGGGCGATGACCTCGGCCGAGGGCAGCACCTCGTCCATGCGCCAGCCATTCGACGCGCCGACGTCCATGTACTCGATGAAGCGCAGGATGTGGCCGCTGTTGCGGAAATGGCGGGCCAGCGGCAGGATCTGGTCGTCGTTGCTGCCGCGCTTGACCACGCAATTCACCTTGACCGGCGCCAGGCCCGCCGCTGCGGCGGCGGCAATGCCGTCGAGCACGTCGCCGACCGCGAAATCGACGTCGTTCATGCGCTTGAACACGGCGTCGTCGATGCCGTCGAGGCTGACCGTGACGCGGGTGAGGCCGGCATCCTTCAGCGCCCGCGCCTTCTTCGCCAGCAGCGAGCCATTGGTGGTCAGCGTGAGTTCCACCGGCAGCTTCGCCAGTTGCCCGATCAGGTTCTCGATATGCCGGCGCAGCAGCGGTTCGCCGCCGGTGATGCGAATCTTTTCCACGCCCTGATCGACGAAGATTTTCGCGACGCGGACGATCTCCTCGAAGGAGAGCAGCTGCTGGCGCGGCAGGAAGGCGTAGTCGTCGCCGAACACTTCTTTCGGCATGCAATACACGCAGCGGAAATTGCAGCGGTCGGTGACGGAGATGCGCAGGTCGCGCACGCGCCGCCCGCGCCGGTCGACCAGCTCGCCTTCGGGCGGCGCGGCAAGGTCGCGGGCCGGCGGCAGCGTGGCCCGGGTGGTCCTGGCGATGGGAATGATGTGGCCTTTGCTCATGTACCAACTATAAGCCGGGCGCGATTTCGAGACAACAGCCGCGGTCGCTGGCATCGCGCCGCAAAGCCGGCGCTTCGAGCAGCTTGACCAGGGTATGTAGGGTGCGATTGACCGGGGTGGCAATCGCCAATGCCTCGCCCTTGCGCACCACGTAACCGTTCAGATGGTCGATCTCGCTGGGCTTGCGGCGCGCCAGATCCTGCGCGGTGGAGGAAAGCTGGCCGGGCATGGTCAGCGCGATCCGCTGTACCGCTTCCCACATGTCGCCGGGCACGCTGATGCCTGCATCCTGTGCCACGGCAAGGCACTCCTGCACCGCGTCGCGCATCAGGCGTTCGACGCCATCGCCCTGCACCAGCCGGCCGTAGGGCAGTTGCGTGATCGCGGAGAGGGCGTTGTAGGCGCAATTGACGATCAGCTTGGCCCAGAGCGCGCCCGCGACATTGTCGGAGATTTGCACCGGGACTCCGGCGTCGGCAAACATCCTGGCCAACGCCTGGCTGGTGGCCGCCGGCCCGATGACCAGTTCGCCGCGCCCGTGGTGTTTGACGTGGCCGGGCCCGGCCATTTCGGTGGCGACATAGACAACCGCCGGGATAACCTCGCGTCCGAGCCGTGCCTGCAATCTCTCGGCATTGTCGACGCCGTTCTGCAAGCTCCATACGACGGCGTCGGGTTCGAGGTGCGGCGCCATTTCCGCGGCGGCGGTTTCGGTGTCGGTCGACTTGACGCAGCACAGCACCAGCTTCGCGTCCTTTGTGCCGCTGGCGTCGGTGGCGGCCTGCATCGGCACATGGGCCTGGAATGTTTGCGTGTCGAGGAACAGGCCGGCGCGGCGCACGGCCTCGACGTGTTGCGGCCGCCCGATCAGGACGACTTCATGCCCGGCGCGCGCCAGCATGCCGCCGTAGTAGCAGCCGACCGCGCCGGCGCCCATCACCGCAATCTTCATGTCACTCGCTCCACACCGCTTGCCGGCTGCCAGTGTAGCGGCTCAATACCTCCGCCGGTGGCGCAAGACTATCCGGCCGCCAGCGCCGCCAGCAGTTCCTGCTCGCGCGCCCTGGCCTTCTCGATGCCGGCCCGCTTGACGTGGCCGTAGCCGCGAATCTGCTCCGGCAGCGCGGCCAGTTCCAGCAGCACGGGCAGGGTTCGCGCATCGAGTCGGGGCAGAACGCCATCGATCATTCGCGCGTAGTCGCTGGCCAGCTGGCGTTCCAGCCGACGCTCCGCACCGTAGCCGAAGATGTCGAGCCAGGTGCCGCGCAAACGCCGGGCGCGGGCGAGCAGCTTCAGCAGCGGCAGCAGCCATTGGCCGTAGCTGCGCTTCTTCGGCGCGCCGCTGGCGTCAAGGCCGGCCAGCAGTGGTGGGGCGAGGTGGAACTGAAGGTGGTAGTCGCCTTCGAAGGCTTCCGCCAGCGCCTTGCTGAACGTTCCGTCGGTGTACAGACGGGCCACTTCGTATTCGTCCTTGCAGGCCAGCAGCCTGGCGAAGTTCTTCGCCACGGCGCGGGTCAGCGGCAGTTCCGGATCGCTGCCGGCGACGGCCTGTTCGGCGTGCATGGCGCGCTCCACCAAGCGGCGATACGTATCGGCATAGGCGGCATCCTGATAGGCCGTGAGCTGGGCCGCGCGCGCCTCGATAAGTGCGCCGGGGCTGTCGTCGTTTGCCGCCGCTCCGTTGCTGCCGATGCGGTCCAGCGCGGCCGGCTCGGCGGCGGACAGCCGGCCGATATGGAAGGCCAGCAGGTTCATATCCACCGCCACGCCATTCAATTCGATGGCGCGCTCGATCGCGGCGAGCGACACCGGGATCAAACCCTGCTGCCAGGCGTGGCCCATGAGCAGGATGTTGCTTCCCACCGCATCGCCGAGCAGGCGTGTCGCAAGTTCGTTGGCATCGCAGATGCTGATTTGTCCGGCGCCGGCGGCAAAGCGCATTTTTTCCAGAAGCTCGGCGGCGTGCAGGTCGGCATCCGGATTCCTGACGAAGGCATCGGTCGGGATTTCATGGCTGTTGACCACCAGCCGGGTGCGGCCGCGGCTCAGGGTCTGCAACGCGGCTTCGCTGGCGCCGACCACCGTGTCGCAGGCCAGCATCATGTCGGCCTGCTGCGTGTCGATGCGCGCCTGGTTAAGCAAGTCGGGGCGTGCCGCGAGGCGCACAAAGGACAGCACGGCACCGCCTTTCTGCGCGAAGCCCATGAAGTCGAGCACCGAGGCGCTGTGGCCGTCGAGGTGGGCGGCCATGGTGATCAGGGCGCCGATGGTGACGATGCCGGTGCCGCCGACGCCGGTGACGAGGATGTCGTAAGGCGCATCGGCCAGCGGGGATTCCGGCAAGGGCAGGGCAGTTGCCGCTTGCAGCAGTTGTTCGCGGTCGGCCATGGCGCCACGGCGCGGCGTGCCGCCGATCACGGAAACGAAGCTCGGGCAGAAGCCATCGACACAGGAATAGTCCTGGTTGCAGGCGGCCTGATCGATGATGCGCTTGCGTCCGAGCGGGGTTTCCAGCGGCAGCACCGAGAGGCAGTTCGACTTCCTGCCGCAGTCGCCGCAGCCTTCGCAGACTTCGCTGTTGATGAAAATTCGCCGTGCCGCCAGCGCCGACTCTCCCTTTTTGCGGCGGCGGCGTTTTTCGGCGGCGCAGACCTGTTCGTAGATCAGCACCGTGACGCCCGATACTTCGCGCAGTTGGCGCTGCACGGCATCGAGTTCCGCGCGGGGATGGAAGCTCGTTCCTTTGGGGAAATCGCCTTCCTGACCGCGGTATTTCTCCGGTGCGTCGCTGACGATGACCACGCGCTGCGCGCCTTCGGCTTCCACCTGGCGCGCCATCCGGGCCACCGAGATCGAGCCGTCCGGCGGCTGGCCGCCGGTCATCGCCACCGCGTCGTTGTAGAGGATCTTGTAGGTGATGTTGGCGCGGGCGGCGATGGCCTGGCGGATGGCGAGGATGCCGGAATGGAAATAGGTGCCGTCGCCGAGGTTCTGGAACATGTGCCGGCGCGTGGTGAACAGGCTGTGCGCCGCCCAATCGATGCCTTCGCCGCCCATGTGGATGGCGCCGGCGGTGTCGCGGTCCATCCACGAGGCCATGTAGTGGCAGCCGATGCCGGGCGCGGCGACCGATCCGGCGGGGACGCGGGTCGAGGTGTTGTGCGGGCAGCCGGAACAGAAATACGGAATGCGCTTCACCGCATCGGCGGCGTTGGAGAGTACCGCGGGGGCGGTGAAATCGACCACCCGTTCGCGCCGGTCGAGCGCCGGTTTGTGGCCGGCGAGCCAGTTTGCGACGACCGGCATGATGCGCGAAGGGCGCAGTTCGCCGGTGGCGGCGAGCAGCGGCTTGCCCAGCACATCAGTCTTGCCGATGATGCGCGGGCGCTCTGCTTCGGGCCGGTTGTAAAACTGCGTGCGCAGTTGCTGTTCGACCACCGCACCCTTTTCCTCGATCACCAGAACTTCCTTGAGGTTCGTGCAGAACTCGTCGATGCGGCCGGTTTCCAGCGGGAAGCTCAAGCCGACCTTGTAGATGCGCACGCCTTGGGCGTCGAGTTCGGCGAGGCTCAAGCCAAGCCGGCGGAAGGTTTCCATCAGGTCGAAATGCGCCTTGCCGCAGGTGACGATGCCGATGTCGGCGTCGGGGCCGGGGCAGATCAGCTTGTCGATCGAGTTGGTTCGGGCGAAGTGCCGCACGGCATCGAGCTTGGCCGCAAGGCGCAGCTCGATGGCCGGGCTGGGGTTGTCGTTGGGGCGGAAATGCAGCCCGCCCGGCGGCGCAACAAAGCCTTCCGGCGCGGCGAAGCGCGGCGCGATGGCATCCAGATCCACCGTCATCGCGCTTTCGATGGTTTCCGAAATCGCCTTGAAGCCGACCCAGGCACCCGAGAAGCGCGACAGCGCCCAGCCGTAGAGGCCGAACTCCAGCATCTCGGCGACGTTGGCCGGGTTCACCACCGGCATGCCCCAGGCCTGCATCACGAAATCGCTCTGGTGCGGCATGGACGATGAAACGCAGCCGTGGTCGTCGCCGGCCACCACGAGTACGCCGCCGGTCGGCGAAGAGCCGTAGGCATTCCCGTGGTGCAGCGCGTCGGCGGCGCGGTCGACGCCCGGTCCCTTGCCGTACCAGAGCGCGAAGACACCCGTCACCGTGCGCTGCGGGTCGCTTTCCACCTGTTGGCTGCCGAGTACGGCGGTGGCGCCGGCTTCTTCGTTGATGGCCGGCAGGAAGTGGATGTTGGCGGCGGCCAGTTGCGCATTGGCCCGCCACAGGGCCTGGTCGTAGGCGCCCAGCGGTGAGCCGCGGTAGCCACTGATAAAGCCGGCGGTGTCGAGTCCGGCCGCGATGTCGCGCTGACGCTGCATCAGCGGCAGGCGCACCAGCGCCTGGGTGCCGGTGAGGAAAATCCTGCCGCCGGTCGCTGCCAGCGCGTCTTCAAGCCGATAGTCGCCGCGCGGCAACGGCGGCCGATGGGTACTGTTCATGCGCTCCTCCGGTGTCGCGGCTTTTTGGATGGCGATGCCGCTATCGCACAGCACTTTAGACATCAGGGTGGAGAAAGTGTTACCTTTTGTTCTCTGTATCAGGTGCAAACAAGAACAATCGTTTCCATAAAACAGGAATATCGAAATGAATGAACTCGATGGCTACTCCAAGAAGCTCCTGCGCGAACTGCAACTCGACTCACGCCGCTCGATGCAGGACTTGTCAGCCCGCGTCGGCCTTTCCGGCACGCCGTGCTGGCGGCGCGTCAGGGAAATGGAAGAATCCGGACTGATCCGGCGCTACACGGTGCTGCTGGATCGCGAGAAGCTCGGGCTGCATGTCTGCTGTCTGGTCAGCGTCAATCTGCAGCGTCACGTGAAGGGGGCAATCGAAGAATTCGAAACGGCGATTGCCGAGTGCCCGGAAGTGGTCGAATGCTTCAGCGCGACCGGCGCGGCGGATTACCTGCTGAAGGTCGTCGCGCCCGACATCAAGGCCTTCGATGCCTTCCTCAACCAGGTCGTGTTTACCTTGCCGGGCGTCGCCAACGTGCGGACCAGCGTGGTCCTGCGCGAACTGAAATATGAGACGGCGCTGCCGGTGTGAATTCGTCCTTGGCGCGGCAGCGCTTGCGCAGGGGCTGGGTCGAGCGCCAGGCGATGGGTACAATGGCCCATCGCCGAGCGACAGTGCTCGGAGCGCGTTTTTTTACGGGACAACTCATTCATGAAGTTCATTCTTGCTTTTTTGACAGTGCTTTGCGCCAGCGCCGGCTGGAGCGCCGAACAACCGATGCCGGCTCCGGCAACCGTGCTCAAGGGCGAAGTTCTGGAAGTCAGGGACGTCGAGAGCTATAGCTATCTGCGACTCAAGACCGGGGATGGCGAAATCTGGGCCGCGGTGTCCAGGGCGCCGGTAAAGAAGGGCGCCAAGGTCACCGTCGAAAACGTGATGGTGATGAACAATTTCGAGAGCAAGTCGCTGAAGCGAAAATTCGACAAGATCGCGTTTGGCAGCCTGGCCGGGGCTTCTGCAAAGCCAGGCGTCACTGGGAGCGCGATGGCCTCGGCCCACGCGAGTGTGCCGAAAGCCGAGCCCGTAGCCGACGTCAAGGTGGCAAAGGCCAGCGGTCCCGATGCGCGAACAGTTGCAGAGGTCATTGTCAGGAGTGCTGAACTCAAGGACAGGCCGGTCCAGGTTCGCGGCCAGGTCGTCAAGTTCAACCCCTCGATCATGGGCAAGAACTGGATTCATCTGCGCGATGGATCGGGTTCGGCGGCGGACGGCACGAACGACGTGCTGGTGACAACGCTCGATCAGGCCAAGGTCGGCGATGTGGTGCTGGTCAAGGGTATCGTGCGCACCGACAAGGACTTTGGCGCCGGTTATTCCTACAAGGTGCTGATCGAGGAAGCCACGTTGCGGCAGTAATCGACAGCGCCGGCGCCTCGTTGTCCGGGTGCTAGTGAATTTCCCGTGTTTCGAGGAACTTCACTTCCGGATGGCGTTCCTGGGTCATGGCCAGATTGACCCGGTTGGGCGCCAGATAGACATGATCGCCGGCGCCATCGAGCGCCACATTGACGCCCGACTTGTCGGCCAGCGCCCGGATCGCCAGGTCGTCGCCGCGCAGCCAGCGCGCCGTGGCGACCGGGTAGGGCTCGAACATCACGTCGACGCCGTACTCGAATTCGAGGCGGTGGGCCACCACGTCGAACTGCAGGGTGCCGACCGCGCCGAGGATCAGGTCGTTGCTGTGGATCGGCTTGAACAACTGCGTCGCGCCTTCCTCGGCCAACTGCTGCAAGCCTTTTTGCAACTGCTTCATTTTCAGCGGATTGCGAATCTGGGCGCGGCGGAAGTGTTCCGGCGCGAAGCAGGGAATGCCGGTGAACTTGAGGTCTTCGCCTTCGCTGAAGGCATCGCCGAGCAGGACCGTGCCGTGGTTCGGAATGCCGAGGATGTCGCCCGGCCAGGCTTCGTCGGTGGTGTTGCGGTCCTGCGCCATGAAGGTGATGGCGTTGTTGACGGCCAGCGTCTTGCCGGTCGAACGTTGCCTGAGCTTGATGCCGCGCTCGAACTTGCCCGAGCAGACGCGGACGAAGGCGATGCGGTCGCGGTGCTTGGGGTCCATGTTGGCCTGGATCTTGAACACGAAGCCGGTGAACTTCGCTTCGGCGGGCTGCACCAGACGCGTTTCGGTGGCGCGGGGCTGCGGTGCGGGAGACAACTCCACCACGGCGTCGAGCAGCGACTGCACGCCGAAGTTGTTCACCGCCGAGCCGAAGTACACCGGCGTCTGCCTGCCGGCGAGGTAGGCTTCCTGATCGAAGGCATGCGAAGCGCCGCGCACTAGTTCGACTTCCATGCGCAGTTCTTCGGCCTGGTCCGGAATCAGTTCGTCGAGGCGCGGGTTGTCCAGCCCCTCGATGATCTCGGAAGTGCCTTTCTCGGCTTGCGGGTCGAAGAAGTAGACGATGTCGTCGTAGAGGTGATACACGCCGCGAAAGCGCTTGCCCATGCTGATCGGCCAGGTCATCGGCGCGCACTGGATGTCGAGCACCGATTCGATCTCGTCGAGCAGTTCGATCGGCGGCCGGCCTTCGCGGTCGAGCTTGTTGATGAAAGTCAGGATCGGCGTGTCGCGCAGGCGGCAGACGTTGAGCAGCTTGATGGTCTGCGCTTCGACGCCGTTCACCGAATCGATCACCATCACCGCCGAATCGACCGCGGTCAGCGTGCGGTAGGTGTCTTCCGAGAAATCCTCGTGGCCCGGCGTGTCGAGCAGGTTGATCATGCACTCGCGGTAGGGGAACTGCATCACCGAGCTGGTGACCGAAATGCCGCGCTGCTTTTCGAGTTCCATCCAGTCCGAGGTGGCGTGGCGGGATGCCTTGCGCGCGCGGACTTCGCCGGCGACCTGGATGGCGCCGCCGAACCACAGCAGCTTTTCGGTGAGCGTGGTCTTGCCCGCGTCCGGGTGGGAAATGATGGCGAAGGTGCGGCGACGGGCGAGTTCGAGTTCTAGCTGGGACACGGCGGCAGGGAGATTGATGCCAAGGGCCGCGATTATACGGTGCTGGCGAAGAGTCGGCGCTGGCGGCTCTGCGTACCTGGGATTCCGCTTTATGTCCCGGAGGGACGGTATCCCCTTGTGGGACGCGGGCAGGTAACGGCGATGCGCTACCTTTGGGATCAGTTTGCCGCTTGTACGATCTCCATCCTCGGCAAGGCGGCGGGAAATCCGCCTGGACGTCGCGGCTTTTCGCCGGCCAGCACCCAGTCCGCATCGAGCGAGCGGATCGGCACCCCGACGTCGGCGGGAATGCGGCCGGACACCTGCAGGGCCAGATAGCGGCCGCAACTGACGCGGAGAAACGAACTGAAGTTGGCACAGTCGCCACCAGTCTCGGCCAACTCGTCGTAGAGACGCGTGATCAGTTGGGCAACGCTGAGACCGTCGCGCGCGCCGATTTCCTCCAGCACCTGCCAGAACAGGTTCTCCAGGCGGATGCTGGTGGCCACGCCCGAAAGCCGCAGGGAACGGGAACGGCAGCGATACAGTTCAGGGTCGGCGCTGATGAATAGGCGGAGCAGGTGCGGCCCTTGAGCACGCCGGCCGCGGCCAGCAACTGGGCGCCGTGGCAGATGGCGGCCACCGGTTTGCTGGCGCTGAAGAAATGACGCACGATGTCGAGCACCACGGGATTGAGGCGCAGGTATTCCGGTGCGCGGCCGCCGGGGATTACCAGCGCGTCGTAGCTTTCCGCCTTGAGGTCGGCGAAGCTGGCGTTCAGCGCGAAGTTATGGCCGCGTTTTTCCGAATAGGTCTGCTGGCCTTCGAAATCGTGAATCGCCGTGGCGACGCTGTCACCGGCCTTCTTGTCGGGGCAGGCCGCGTGCACCGTGTGGCCGACGGCCAGCAGGGCCTGGAACGGCACCATCACTTCATAGTCCTCGACGTAATCGCCGACCAGCATCAGTATCTTTTTGGCTGCCATGTCTCTCTCCTTGTCATGGATGGGCATGCACAGGCATGCCCCGGGGCATTGTTTCAGTTGATGGGGCGAATCGGGTAGTAGCCGGCTAATGCATCGGGCCAGTGGACCTCAAAGGCAATTAACCCTGTCAGAAATATGGGGCGTGTAACATATTGGTCAGCTATGTGTTTTGTAAATTTATCCAATGCCGCAAGACATGCTTGACGACGAGGATCGATCTGCGGGGCTTTCAGGCTTGGGACTCTGGCCTGCGTGGATCGCGCTTGCCTGTTCACTGGCACTGACGGCTGTCGTCTGGCGTTACTCCAGCGAGGACGTCGAGCGCCAGTTGCGTCTTGAATTCGAAGCCGAGGCCACGCAGGCGCGGGCCGACCTCGACAGTCGCATGGCTGCTTATACGCAAACCTTGCGCGGGGCGGCCGCCCTGTTCGCTGCCAGCGAGAGGGTCACGAGCAAGGATTGGCGCGACTATGTGGCCGGCCTCAAGCTGGAAACCAACTATCCGGGAATCCAGGCCGTAATTTTTTCCCGTTCCGTTGCCGAGTCGGAACTTGGTGCGCTGGTCCGCTCGATGCGAAACAACGGTATGCCGGATTTCGCCGCGCACCCCGCGGGACGCCGCGAGCATTACGTGGTGAATGTCTATGCCGAACCACGCGTCGGACTCAACAACAAGGCAATCGGACTCGACATGTGGCAGAACCCGGAAAGCCGCGAGACCATGCAACGGGCGCGCGGCGCCGGCGAGCCGATGATCACCGGCAGGGTCACGCTCCTGATCGACGACCAGAATCCGGTGCCGTCCTTCATCATGTATCTGCCGGTGATGACGGGGTCGGGGAAGGAGGTTTTTGGCTATGTGCTGAGTCCCGTGCGCATGCCGGCGCTGATGGCGGATCTGCTCAAGCGGAATCCCCGCGGCATCTCCCTGAGCATCCACGACGGCACGGTGGCTCGCGAGGAAAACCTGCTGTACAGCAGCGACCCGGAACAGATTGGGCCTCCCGCGCGATTCGGCTTCAGCGAGAAAGCCGTGGTGGGTGGGCGGCCATGGACCTTGACCTATTCCAGCCGACCGGCGCTTGAAGCGCGTGGGGACACGTCGCGTCCGACAAAAGTACTGCTGGGAGGCTTGTTGGGTAGCGCGCTGCTGTTCAGCATTGCCTTGTCGCTTGCCACCAATCGCGACCGCGCCGTGCGCCTGGCGGGCAGGATGACGGCTTCCCTGCGGGAAAGCGAGGCGCAGTTCAGGGTTCTGGTGGAACAGGCACCCGACGCCATCGCCGTGTATGACGTCGATTTGGGGCGGTTCATCGAGGCGAATTCCCAGGCCGAACAGTTGTTCGGCTGTCCCCGCGAAGAGCTTCTGGCCGGAGGCCCTGAAAGATTCCTGCCGCCCGGCATCTTCAATGGCAAGTTTGCATCGGAAAATCTGCAGGAGATGATTGACCGTGTGCTGGCGGGCGACCATATTACGATGGAAAGTTCGTTTCTCAATGCCCAAGGCCAGTCCTTGCATTGCGAGATGCGGCTGGTGCGTTTGCCTGCCGTCGGACGCCGACTGGTGCGTGGCAGCTTCGTGGATATCACCGAACGCAGGCTGGCGGAAAAGGCCCGCGCGCAGGAACAGGAGACACAACGGCACAGCGAAGAACGAGTCCGGTTGTTGTTGAATTCCACCGGCGAGGCGATCTACGGCATCGATCGGGAGGGTCGCTGCACTTTCTGCAATCCAGCCGGCGTGCGCATGCTGGGATGGGCCGACGAGCGGGATCTGCTCGGGCACGAAATGCACGGGCTGACGCATTTCCAGAAACCCGACGGTTCCGCCTACCCTGCCGATGAATGCCCGATCTACAAAGTGCTCGAAACCGGCGAGGATATCTGGGTGGAAGATGAGGTTTTCTTTCGTGCCGATGGCCTCGGATTTCCGGTGCGCTATGGAGCACATCCGCTGCGGCGCGATGGAAAGATCGTTGGGGTGGTCGTAACCTTTACCGATATCACCCTGCGCAAGGCGGCAGAGACGGAAATCAGGAATCTGGCCTTCTATGACCCGCTGACAGGCCTGCCCAATCGGCGCTTGATGCTGGATCGCCTGTGTCAGGCCCTGACCAGCAGCGCGCGGCGCGGGCGCCACGGTGCCCTGATGCTGTTCGACCTGGATGACTTCAAGACTCTGAACGACACGCTGGGGCATGACGTCGGCGACCAGTTTCTGGTTGAAGTCGCCGCGCGCATGGAATCCTGCATACGTGAAGGTGATACGGTAGCCCGCCTCGGTGGCGATGAATTCGTCGTGATCCTCGAAGACCTCGATGCCGAAGCCTCGGCAGCAACGCAGGCCGAGATTGTGGCGGTCAAGATCCAGGCGGCCCTGAACCAGCCCTATGCCCTTCATGCGAGCTATGCTGACGACCGCGACACGCGAAGTTATCACTGTACCTCGAGTATCGGCATTACCCTGTTTCGCGATCAATCGCTGTCAGCCGATGAGTTACTCAAGCGCGCCGACACGGCGATGTATCAGGCCAAGGCGGCGGGACGCAACACCTTGCGTTTCTTCGATCCGGAAATGCAGGCAGCGGTGGCCGCGCGCGCGATCCTGAATTCGGACTTGCGATCAGCCGTGCGCGACCGGCAGTTCCTGTTGCACTACCAGCCGCAGGTGGATGGGGCCGGGCTCGTGACTGGCGTCGAGGCGCTGGTGCGCTGGCAACATCCGCGCCGGGGAATGGTTCCGCCCGGCGATTTCATCCCCCTGGCGGAGGACAACGGCCTGATCCTGCCACTGGGCCGCTGGGTGCTGGAAACCGCATGCCAGCAACTGGCGGTGTGGGGGCAGCGAGAGGAGTCCTCCCATCTCACGATGGCGGTCAATGTCAGCGGTCGCGAGTTCCGGCAGAAGAACTTCGTCGACGATGTGCTCGCGATACTCAGGGATACGGGCGCCAGCTCGGCGCGACTCAAGCTGGAGCTGACCGAGAGCCTGCTGCTGCATGACGTGGAGGACATGATTGCCAAGATGGCGGCGCTGCAGGGGGAAGGCGTGAGTTTCTCTCTCGACGATTTCGGTACCGGCTACTCGTCACTTTCCTACCTGAAGCGCCTGCCCCTGGGACAGCTCAAGATCGACCAGTCCTTTGTGCAGGATGTGCTCGACGACAACAACGACGCGGCGATCGTCCGCACCATCATTGCCCTCGGACAGAGCCTCGGCCTGGGTGTGATCGCCGAAGGGGTGGAGACCCAGGGGCAGCGCGAGTTTCTCGCCCGGCAGGGTTGCCAGGCCTATCAGGGATTCCTGTTCGGCCGGCCGGGCACGGCGGATGACCTTCTGAAAGGATGCAAGGCGGACGATTGACCAAGGCAAGTTCATGCAGCAGGGCCTGTTGAAGCAACAGTGTTCAGCCCTCCGCGGTGAAATGTTCCCATGGCGTCGTGTGATTATTCATTGTGGATACTTTCTGGAGACATGATCATCAACAGTCTGCAAATGCGTAGGGCATTTGCTCTATTGCTGTTGCTATGCGTTTCGTCGTCAATCTGGGCCGGCGCGGAGGAGTCGTTCGTCAGAAAAAGGTTTGTCGAGGCGCGGGACCTTGCGGCAAGAAGCGCCAGTCTTGACGACCTGGGCATTCTGGGCTGGAGCCAGTTCATGCTCGACGACTACGGTTCGGCGATGAACAGCTTTCGCAAGCTTGAAAGAAGCTGGCCCAATGACTTCGATGCGTTGCTGGGCTTGGCCTGGGTCCATACCAAGACGGGAAATCTGGCGGAGGCCGAGAAGTATCTCAAAAAGGCGGAAGCCGTCACGGTGGCCTGGCAGCGGCCGCTGGTTCACGACCTGAAGGGATGGCAGGCGATGAAGCGGGGCAATTACATCGCGGCGGCCCGGCATTTCGAGGATGAGGAAATGGATCCGGGAGGCGCGGTAAGGTCTGACGCAGCGGTCGGCTTGGGCTGGCTGGCTTTCAATCGCGGTGATCTGGCTAGGGCCAGGCAGGAATTCGAACGCGGTCTGGCCCGTGATTCGAAATGCTTTTTCTGCCGCGACGGCCTGGCGCGTATCGCGCTGGCCCGCGGTGAACTCAAGGTGGCTCTTGGCCAGGTCCTGGGGGGCATGGAAGTGACCAGCGACAGTCCGGGGCTCAACTCCCTGTTGTCGTCAGTTCTGGCCGCCATGAACGATCCGGCTTCCAGTCGGCGGATTTACGAGACCCTGATAGCGCGGCACCCGAATGTGATCGCCTACCGGATCGGCTTGGGCAACGCGTTGCTTGCGGAAGGTCGGGCTGAAGAAGCCGAGGCGGAGTTTCGCAAGGTGCTGGCGACCGACGCGGGAAATTCCGAGGCGCAGGCGGGAATCGCCGCCCTGCAGATTCTCAGGACCCGCATCGTCAAGGAGGGCTGGGAAGCTTACTTCAGGGGTTTGTACGACAAGGCTCTGAGCCTGTTCGATGGCAAACGAAAGCAGGCCGCGGCGATCAGGAATCCCTCGGCGGAGGACGGCCGCGGCTGGACTCTGCTCGCCTTGGGCAGGAATGGGGAAGCCAGGGACGCGTTCCGCGCCGCAATCGCCATGGACCCGCAGTTTTTCTACTCGGTCAGCGGCCTTGCCACTGCCGAGGGCCGGCTTCTGGGTAACTACCGCAAGGCCTGGATCCTGCTCGATGCGGGGCGTTTCGACGAGGCTGTCTCGATGTTCGGCAAAGCCCGCAGCCAGACGCCGGCGGACCTGCAATGGCTGATTCAGGATGGTCTGGCCTGGGTGTCCTTCTTCAGGAAAGAGTATGCGGCGGCGGAGAAGGGCTTTGCCGCGGTTCTTGCATCGAACAAGGATGCCTATCTCTCCGAGATGGGACTCGGGCGGGTAGCCCTGGAACGCAAGGACTACAGTGCAGCGATCAGGCATGTGTCGAGGTCCTTGCTGCTGAATCCCTATCAGTTGCTGGTTTCCTACACCATTCCGGCAGCGAAACTGATCGATGCCGGACAGTTCAGGGACGCCAGGGACATCCTGATGCGGGGCGAGCGTATCTACCCATCTTCAGCCGACATCCATTATCTGCTGGCGCGGGCGCAGTCCGGTCTGAACGAGGAACAGGGTGCGGGTACGAGCCTGGCAAAGGCCGCGGAACTGGCGCCGTTCCATATCGATCCGGTTTTCGACAAGGTACCGCTTGGTTTGCAGGCGAAGCAGACGGCCCTGCTGTCGATCGGCTGGGCGCTCTATTACGCCGGAGGTGCGGCGGCTGCAGCGAAGCGATTCGAACAATACGTCGCGGCGGGGGGCACCGCGGTGGGCGGGCTGCTGGGCAGCGGCTGGTCGCAACTGGCGCTCAAGAACCAGCCGGGCGCCAGAAAGTCCTTTGAAGCGGCGATCAGGGGCGGCGACACCGGGGATGCGCATGCAGGCCTCGGTTGGATCCAGATGGGCAGCGAGCAGTTCGCCGATGCCGAACGAAGCTTCAAGACCGCGCTGAGGGCGCTCCCCAATCATGCATCCGCCCAATCCGGTCTGGCAGCCATCCAGTTCCGCAAGACCGTTTTGGTCAAGGATGGATGGGATGCCTATTACAAGGAGGACTACAAGAAGGCTCTGAATGCGTTCGAGGCGAAACTGAATGCGGCTGCCGCGGCCAGGAATCCGGCAGCCGAGGATGGGCGCGGCTGGACGTTGTTGGCAATGGGGAACACCAGGGCTGCACGCGATGCCTTCGACAAGGCCTTGAGGATCGATGCGGACTATTATTCTTCGCAAAGCGGACGCATTGCAGCGCGCAGGGCCGAGCTTGTCCTCTATCAGCAGGCTTGGGGCCACCTCGAAGCAGGACAGTTCGATCAGGCCCGGACGAAGTTCGAAAATGCGCGCAAGGAAAGCGCCCCGGAGTTTATCTGGCTGATCGACGACGGCCTGGCTTGGCTGGCTCTCTACACCAAGGATTACGACGGGGCGGAGAAAGCTTTCCAGGCAATCGTGGCGAAGATGCCAAGGGCTTACCTTTCGCACAAGGGGCTCGGCTATCTGGCGATCGAGCGCAAGCAGTACTCCGCTGCCGCAAGAGCGCTGGTCACTGCCTATTCGCTTGCGCCGTATCAGGGCGTGACGTCCTACACCGTACCTGGCTTGAAACTGATCGATGGCAAGGCCTACCCGCAGGCGCAGGAAGTACTGAGCGTCGGCGAGAAGGTCTATCCCTATTCGTCGGACATTCAGTTCCTGCTCGCGCGGACGGCCCTCGGCCTCGGCGATGAGGACACTGCGGCACACAAGGCCGCGACCGCCGCGACCCTTGCTCCAGCCTACATCGATCCGGCGTTCGACCGCCTCGGACTCCCGCCCAGGGCTGCCCGCACGGCGCTGCCCAGTCTCGCCTGGGGCTTGTATTTTGCGGGAGACAATGCCGGCGCCATCAAGCGCTTCGATGCTGCATTGCGGGTCGGTGCGACCGATCCGAACATAGCCCGCGGCAAGGGTTTTGCCTTGTTCCGGCAGGGCAGGTATCGGGATGCCCTGCCGTTGCTTGAGGCCGCGATGAAGTTGGAGCCGGAAAAGCTGTTGCCCATTGTCGATACTGTCCCGATTCCGGGTACCAATCAATCCTGGACGATTGAGTATACGGCGGGAACAACGCTGGCTTGGGCGCACCATCGGCTGGGTGCTCATGCCAGGGCAGATCAACTGTTCACTGCCGCTGTGACCGACAACCCTGTTAACATCGATGCATTGACGGGTCTCGGCTATGTGCGACTCGCGCTCAAGGATGCTGCCGGAGCACAGATATATTTCGATCGGGCTCTCAGGATTTCACCGCAGTATCCCGACGCATTAAAGGGACTGGCCGCCGTCAGGAAACCATGAAGAGTGCAAAACTGAAACTGCGGCCGCACGTGCGCCTCGAAACCGATGCGGAAGGCAAGGGCGGCATGATGCTCGATACGCAGAGCGGAACGATCTGTGCGTGCAACGAGTCGGCTTGGGCAAGCCTCAAGGCGCTGAAGCGCGGGGCCGACGCGGATGCGTTGGCGAAGGGCCTGACAACAATCTTCGAGGTCGATCCCGATACCGCCCGGAAAGACGTTTTGGCACTGGTTGGCGAGTTGCAGTTGATGGACTTGCTGGAGCAGAAATGACAACGCCTGAGATCCATGTGGCGCTGACCGGCTGGTCCGGACTCGACAATCCGGAGCCCGGGCTGGCCGTTGCCCGGGCCTTGCGCCGCGGATGGCGGGGATCGCTGCGGATCGACGGCCTGGTCTACGATGCGCTTGCCACCGGCGGCTGGACGCCCGGCGTTGCCAACTGCCTGCATCTGATCCCGCCCATCGCCCAGGGAGACGACGCCGTCCTTCACCGGCTTCTGGCGCTTCACCAGGAACATCGAATCGATGTTCTTGTCCCTTGCCTTGACCTTGAGGTGCCGGTCATCTCGCGCTTGTCGAGTCGTCTGGCCCGCGCCGGAATCGGAACGCTGCTGCCGGACCCCGGGGACGTGCAGGCGATCAGCAAGATCAATCTCAGCGCGTATTGCTATGCCAATGATGTCGTCACGCCGCGCACCGTGCATGTGCGGGACTTGTCGACGGTTGCCCTGCATGCCGACAGCTTTGGCTACCCGCTCTGGGTCAAGGGAACCGTGGCAGGCGCCAAGAAGGTCTATAACCGGGAGCAAGCCGTATTCGAAGCGGAGATTCTCGCTGCAAAATGGGGCGGCGGGGTGCTACTGCAGGAGGCGATCGAAGGCAGCGAGCACATGGTGGCGGCCGTCGCACGGCGCGACGGCAGTTGCCTCTCGATGGTTGCGGCGCGCAAGTTGGGCACCAATCAGCGCGGCAAGAGCGTGATCGGCGGCGTCATCGACGATCCCGTGCTGAAACGCATCGCCTTGCGCCTGCTGAGCAAGCTTCATTGGCAAGGGCCGCTGGAACTGGAATTCGTTCGCGCAGCCAGCGGCGGACAGTTCTACCTGATCGAGATCAACTGCCGTTTCCCGGCATGGGTGCTGCTCACCGAGTTTGCCCGCGCCAACATGCCGGTCGCCCTGGTGAAAGAAATCCTGTCTCCCGGAACGACATCACGCAGCAAGGGGCGAGCGGGCTCGATGTATGCCCGTGATGTTCAGGAGATGGCGGTGCCCATCGCCGCCGTTCGCGAGCTCAAGCGTTCCGGAAGTGCGCCGGTGCCGCGGTTCAAGGCAATGCGCAGGCAACGAGGCGATCTGGCAGTCGGCGTCACCGGCATTTCGGCCTTTGAGCTGACGCAACCGGGCCTCGGTGTGGCTCGCTGCCTCAGGGCCGCGCCGGAGGTGGGACGTCTGGTCGGACTTGCCTACACGCCGAATGATACCGGCCTGTTTCGTTCGGAACTCTTTGACGCGTGCTGCCGGATCGGTTTCGAGCACGGCGAGGCAAATGAGGGGCAGGGTGACGCAATGCTTCTTGATCGACTCGCAGCCATCAAGAAGAAGCGCGGCCTGGACCTTGTGATTCCCAATCTTGATTTCGAAATCGATCGCTATCGGCGTATCGCTTCAGAGCTTGATCGAATCGGAATCAGGACCTTGCTGCCCAGTGCCGCCGCAAGGCGAAAACTGGGCAAACTGGGCCTTGCCGAACTGATCGGACGGCATCAGTGGAGCGGGTTCGAGTATCCGGAAACGATGCTGATCAAGACCCGCTCCGATCTGATTCGTGCCTGGGACCGGTTCGGCAGCCCGCTGATGCTCAAGGGGCTTGTGGCCGGTGCTGCCCGCCTGTTTTCCCTGAAGCAGGCCTTGATGGCGTGGATGCGCTTCAAGGCGGAGGGGGAGACTCGGTTACTCGCCCAGCCTTCATTGTTTGGCGAGGAGTTCGGCATAGGCGTCGTATGCGATGGCAACGGAAACCTGATCGATTCGATGGCGCTTAAAAAGCTGGTGATGTGCGAACGCGGCAAGACGTGGGCGGCGACTTCGGTACCGCTGGCGCAGGCTGTCGCGGATCTGGCCGAGATGTTCCGGAAGGTCGCCTGGGCAGGGCCCGCCGACGTCGAGTTCATTCGCGACTCGGTGACGGAACGGCTGGAACTGATCGAAATTAATCCGCGCTTCCCGGGCTGGATCGGATTTTCCGGGATGGCGGGGAGCAACTTGCCACGCCAGCTCCTGCTCGCCGCAATGGAGCGTCCGCCCGTACCCGCTGGCAGAAATACGGGTCCGATCCAGGGCGCCATTTTCATGAGGACGGTGGAGGAGATCCCGGCTGCCGCCTCGACCATGGCGGCGTTCGTCAATCGCGGCGAGATTGCATATGACTAAGCGGGTCCCCTACACGGCGCCACGGCTCGAACTGATTACGTCGCGCGGCATGCAGAAGCATCGAACGGTCGACATCAGCTCCGCGGATTCGGCCCTGGACGAAATAGGCGATGTCAAGGGGCTGCTGCGAGAGTTCGGCTCGCCCCTTTTCATTCTGTCGGAGAAGATGCTTCGCGCCCAATATCGTTCCTTTCGCGACACCTTTGCCGCGCCCGGAATCGATACCGTGGTTGCCTACTCGTACAAGACCAATTATCTGCCGGCGGTCTGTTCCATCCTGCATCAGGAAGGCGCGTGGGCGGAGGTGGTGTCGGGCATGGAATACGATCTGGCGCGCTCACTCGGGGTTCCTGGCGGCAAGATCATCTTCAACGGCCCGTACAAAAGGCCGGAAGAGTTGGCCCGTGCCATCAAGGAAGAGGCTCTGATCAATGTCGATGGCTTTGATGAACTGGATATGCTGATTTCGGCTGCACGGAATCTGGGGATTGCCGCCCGCACCGGATTGCGCATCAACTTTCAGCATGGCCGGCAGTCGTGGACGAAGTTCGGCGTGAATGCCGACAATGGCGAAGCGCTTGAGGCTTTGCATCGGATCAAGAAGGCCGGAAAATCGCTGCACTTCGAAGCCTTGCACAATCATTCCGGCACCTTCCAGACCAATCCGGAAATCTATTCGCGTGCGGCGCAGGTCTTGATCGGCGTCGCGAGGGCGGCCAGGACGATGGGTTTGGAGCCCGCCATTGCTGATTTCGGCGGAGGCTACCCGTCAAACAATCGCTTGAAACCGGGCTTCGATGTGGCGGGCGGCTCGGGATCCAGCGGGCAATTTCTGGCACCGTTTGCCGAGGCCATTGTCGGCCCGTTGAGCAAGGCGCGCAAGGCGTTCGGCGCGCGGCCGACAATGGTGCTGGAACCCGGCCGCGCGTTGGTCGATGCCGCGTTTCGGCTGGCGTGCTCCGTAGTGGCGCGCAAGAACATCGCCGGGCAGGGTGAGGCGGTGATCGTGGACGCCGGCGTGAATCTGCTGCCGACCGCCTACTGGTATGACCATCGCATCAATGCGGCGTCGAGCCGCGATATGCAGGAGGCGGCCGGAGCCAAGCCGGTTGCCGTGTTCGGTCCGCTATGCATGCAGGTCGATGTGTTGCGCGAACGTGCCGTCCTGCCGAACCTGTCGCTGGGCTCCCCATTGATGATCTCGAATGTCGGCGCCTATTGCATCACGCAGTCGATGCAGTTCATCCAGCCGCGTCCTGCCGTTGTGCTGCTGGGTCCGCGTGGCGTGGAAGAGATCAGGCGGCGTGAGACGCGCAGCGACATCTTCGACATGGACCGTGTTCCGGCGCGACTGAAGGCCAAGGGCGCGAAGTTCTGATTCATGGCAAGAATGACAGGCCGCCTATTGCAGGACGCCGCTCAGGCCTGGCTCAAAAGCTTTGCCCACGTCGCGTTCCTCGATCGACCGACTCACGGTCTGCTGGTCTTTGTGGCGATTGCCGCGATAGCGCCATGGAGCGCCGCCGCCGCCGCATTCGGCGCGGCCCTGGCGATCCTGCTGGGCAAGCCCTTCTTTTCACAAAGCGAATGGGAATGGAAGGAGGGGCTCGGTGCCTACGATTGCGCGCTCCTCGGCATCGCCTGGGGAGGGGCATTCTCCTGCGGCCCGCAAATGATGTTTCTGCTGGGCTTGGCTGTCCTGGCCTGTCTCGCCATGCGCGGTCCTTTGGTTTCCCGTCTCAATGGCCTTGGGATGCCGGTGCTGGCTTTGCCGGGCCTCATCAGCATCTGGCTTTCGCTTGGCGTCTTCTCGGCGCTCGGGGCCGACTTCTGGCTTGCTTCGCCGAACAATACCCCTGGGTCCAATTCCTTTGGATCGGCGGGTCCGGCGGTAGCGATTTTTTTCGTGACCCTCGGCTTGTTCCTCAAGTGCCGTCGCGCAGCCGCTGCTTCAGTGCTGGTGGCGACCGCGACCGCGATCCTGTATTCGGTTGCCGGCGGCGACCCGCTCTCGATCCAGGGAGCAGGCTTGTGGGCGTTCACCGCAGCCCCGGCGATCTTTGCGTCTTCGGCGGTTTTCCTCAATGGCTTTCGCCAGGGGTGGAAAGTCGGAGCGACGGCGGCGTTGCTGTCCGCAGCCATCTGGCTGCTATGGAATCACATGCCGCTATTGGAAAACGTCCCGCCGCTGATGGGGCCGCTGTTCATCGGTATCTGGAGTGCCCTGATCCTGGTACTGGGGAAGGAGCGGCAGTTTTGCCTTGACTTGGGAGTACAGCATGCGGCTCATGTTCTGGATCGAGCCAGACCCGCGGGAGCTACCCTTGTGCTGACGGGGGCAGGGGTCAGCACGGCATCCGGAATTCCCGATTACACCGCCGGCCATTGGCTGGCCCCAGGAGTCCCTGCTTCCCGTTACAGCTACGGTGCGTTTCTGGCGGATGCGGAATCCCGCAGCTTGTATTGGGATGCGTGCGCCCGGTTTCGCGAGGTCGCCGCCAGGGCCAAACCGAACAATGGACACTTGGCACTCGCCGGGCTGGAAGCGTCGGGCTACATTCTTGCCACGATTACGCAGAATGTCGACGGACTGCATCAGGCGGCTGGCAGCCGACAGGTCGGCGAACTGCATGGAACCATTTTCTCGGTTCGGTGCCTTGCCTGTGATCATGAGGCGGAATGGCCGGCTGCCGACCTCTGGAGACATGCGAGCCCCTGTTGCGAGATGTGCGGAGGTTTGCTGAAACCGGCGGTAATCGCATTCGGCGAGAGCATTCGCCTGGCAACCTGGCATGACGCCACGGAGAAGGCCGCGCAGTGCGGAGCCATACTGGTCGTCGGTTCGCAACTCGCAGTCTCTTCCGCCAGCGCCTTGCTTGCCTCTGCCCGCGCCCGCGGCGTACCCTGCGTTTTTCTTACACTTGGTTCGCTGGCCGTACCGCTATTTCCCGGCGACACCGTGATCGACGGTCCGGCTGAACTTGTTCTGCCTGCTCTGGCCAGACTTCTGGAAGCATCGCCGCCGAAAGCGACTTTTTCATGAGCCTTCAATACTCGCCGGACCGGTTGGCAAACGAGATTGAACGGATTGTCGGCTTTCTTTCCAGCCGGATTCAGCCAGGAGAGAAAGCCGTGCTGGGGCTTTCGGGGGGAATCGATTCGGATGTGACCGCACGGCTGGCCGTGCGTGCGCTGGGGGCCGAAAGACTCAAGTTATTCACGGTGGTTCAGGCCGATATGGAGCTTCGCCATTTGCGCAATGCCAGAAAGCTGGCGACCGAATTGGGAATCCCGCTGGTGGAGATTCCGCTGACCGGATGGGCTCCGGCTTTGATCAACATGCTGATGCAAACCGACCCTCACGAAGGTTTCAGCAACTCGGCTTTTCTTGATGTCGGACGAGCCAAAAACTCTCTGCGCACGGTGGTCTATTCGACCTATCACGACCGGGGCTACATCACTCTGGGAACGTCGAACCGGACTGAAGTCGAATGCGGATTCTTCGTTCGCCTCGGCGACGGCATCTGGCATCTGGGGCCGCTCGCGCATCTTTACAAGACGCAGGTCTATCAGTTGGCCGCGGCTCTGGGCTGCGATCCGGAAGTGATCCGCCAGCCGGCGTCGGCGGGATACTGGAATGGGGAGAGCGACCTTGAAGATATTGCCTACTGGCTGGTGAATGAGAAGCCCGTCGGCGCACAGCGATACTTCAGTCCCGCAGAAATCGAACTGGCGCGGGCGATCCGGTCGGAACTCACTTTCGACCGGATCGATCGCGGCTTGCAGGCCATTGCCGGTGGCAAGCGGGATGCCGGTGCCATCGCCGCATCCTCGGCGTTGTCGGTGGCAACCGCGCACAGGCTGTTGCTGCTGATTGACGCAGCGCGAACGATTCGGGGCCTTCCGCTTGGAGTCCGTCTTGAGTCATGCGAATAGCGCCGACTGCAAGGATGGCATGCCGTGGCTCGGGTCGTCGAGGATGGAACCGGAGAACGCATTGGCTTGGCAAACCCCCGATCGGTGTAAAGTTTTACGGGCAGGCCCGGATGTCGCAAGAGCGGCCTGCCTGGCGTACCTCCCGATATCCGGAAAATCGAAATGGCTGATGACTCGGTGACACCTTCATTTCTTCTGCGCGCTCCACGATACGACGATGTCGGCGCCTATGCAGTGTTCATCTCCGATCCGGAGGTCACGATCTGGCTTGAGGATCGCTGCCAGAGGCCGGTTCATTTCCACCATGCGCTGGCCTTTGTCCTCGGCGAGGCATGGTGCAGGCTGGCAATCGAGTCCGAGGGACGATTTGTCGGGATGGCCGGCCTGGAAGACTACGATCCCGGCAATGGCGTCGCCCGCTTCTTTATCGTGCTTGGCGACCGCAGCCTGTCGAATCGGGGATTGGGTACGGCCGTTCTGCGTTCGCTTGTCAGCCGGGGTTTCCGGGACCTGGGATTGAGGAAGATCGTCTCGAATTATCTTGCGCCGAATATTGCATCCAGAATCATTCATGCACGTGCCGGGTTTTCCGAGGAGGGAGTGCAACGTCAGGTAGCCTGGCGACGCGGAGAATGGGTCGATCAGGTACTGGTGTCGATCCTGCGCGAGGAGTGGCTCTTAGAGCGCTGAATACGAGGCGGGTGGTAGCCGGTTAACGCAACCGCCGATCGGGCGTCTGGAACCGACGAACGGCCAGCGGCGATGGCCGTGGGATGAAACGGGCAGTGTAATATCTCCCGTCGCCGCCATATGATCCCTTCCCGATGCCGACTGCCCAGCCTGCCGACGTGATCAATTCAGCCACGCCATCCCGCTTCGGGTTGTGGCCGGCCTGGATCGCGCTGGTCTGCTCGCTGGCGCTGACGGTGGTTGCCTGGCGCTACACCCAGCAGGATCTCGACCGCCGGATGCGCGCCGAATTTGACGCCGGGGTCAGCCAGATGCGGGCCGACATCGATGCCGGCATCGCCGGTTATATGCGGACACTGCGCGGGGCGGCCGCGCTGTTTGCCGCCAGCGACAAGGTGACGCGCGAGGATTGGCACGGCTACGTCGCCGGACTCAGGCTGGAGACCGATTATCCGGCGATGCAGGCGCTGATTTTTGCGCGCGCCGTGACGGGCGAGGAACTCGGCGCACTGGTGCGCGAGGTACGCAAGAGCGGCATCGCCGATTATGCAGTGCGGCCGCCGGGCCGACGCGAGCGCCATGTCGTGAGCGTTTATGCCGAGCCCTACGTCGGCCTCAATGTGCAGGCACTCGGTCGCGATATTTTCCAGGATCCGGCGCGACGCGAAGCCCTGGAGCGGGCGCGCAATGCCACTCAGCCGGTGATCACCGGCAAGGTCAGGCTGCAGATGGACGCGCAGCATCCCGTCCCGTCGTTCGTCATGATGCTGCCGGTGCCGTCGAGGTCCGGCGGCGAGGTCTACGGCTACGTGCTGAGTCCGTTCCGCATGCCTGCCCTGATTGCCGACTTGATGAAGCGAAGCCCCCGCGACGTCTCCCTGAGCATCCATGACGGTGTCGATCCACGTCCGGAAAACCTGTTTTATCGCAGTGATACGAAGGAACGGCCGTCCGCCGCGAAATTCGTCCACAGCGAAACCTTGGTCGTCGGCGGGCGGCCGTGGACACTGAGCTATGCCAGCATGCCGGAGCTCGAGGTGCGCGGCGACATGGGGCGCTCGACACAGGTTCTGGCCGGAGGGCTGCTGACCAGCCTACTGCTGTTCGCCATTGCCTGGTCGCTGGCCACCACGCGTGATCGGGCCGTGCGCCTGGCCCACGAAATGACCGGTTCGCTGCGGGAAAGCGAGGCTCGTTTCAGGACATTGGTGGAGCAGGCGCCCGATGCCATCGTGGTGCACGACGTCGATCTGGGCTGCTTTGTCGATGCCAACGCCCAGGCGGAGAAGCTTTTTGGCTGCAGTCGCGAGGAATTGCTCAAGGCCGGGCCGGAGCGCTTTTATCCTCCCGAGCAGTTCAACGGGAAAACCGCGGCGCAGAGCGTCAGGGAAATGCTTGATCGGGCACTGGCCGGGGAGCAGGTTTCCATCGAGCGCACGGTGTGCAACGCCCAGGGCAAAACCATGCGCTGTGAAGTGCGGCTGATCCGGCTGCCTTCGGCGGACCGCCGGCTGATCCGCGGCAGCTTCCTCGACATCACCGAGCGATTGCTGGCGGAGGATGTCAGGCGCCGCGCCGAGCAGCGCGATGTCATCATCTTCCACACCAGCCCGATCGCAATCGCCATCACGAGCATCGCGGATGCCCGCTTTGTCGAAGTCAACGAGGCCTTTGCCAGGATGCAGGGGCGCAGCCGCGAAGAGATGGTGGGGCGGACCTCGATCGAGACCGGCTACTGGCCCAGTGCCGAGGCGCGCATGCGCTGGTTCGAAGCCTTGCAGCGCGAGGGTGAACTCCATGAATACGAGGTCGTGTTCCGCGATGCAGCGGGGGTGCAGCGCAACATCCTGATGTCGTCTTCGTTCATCGAGTTTGCCGGCGAGCCGTGCACCGTCAATTTCATGAACGACATTACCGAGCGGAGGATGGCGGAGCAGAGCCAGCGCATTGCCGCCATCACCTTCGAATCCCAGGAAGGCATGATGATCACCGATGCTCAGAAGGTGATGCTGCGCGTCAATCACGCCTTTTCCGAAATCACCGGCTACAGCAGCGAGGAGGCCGTCGGCAGGACCCCGCGCCTGCTCAGTTCGGGGCGCCATGAGGCCGCTTTCTACGACGCGATGTGGGAGAGCGTGGAGAAGAACGGAACATGGCGCGGTGAAATCTGGAACCGGCGCAAGGATGGCGAAATCTATCCGGAATGGCTGAGCGTCACGGCGGTCAAGGCCAGCGACGGAACCATCACCCACTACGTCGGCACCTTTTCCGACATTACGCTGCGCAAGGCGGCGGAGGACGAAATCAGGAATCTGGCCTTCTATGATCCGCTGACCCAGTTGCCCAATCGCCGGCTGATGCTCGATCGTTTGCGCCAGGCCCTGACCAGCAGCGCCCGCCATGGACGTCACGGCGCCCTGATGCTGTTCGACCTGGACGACTTCAAGACCCTCAACGACACGCTCGGGCATGATGTCGGCGACCAGTTCCTGGTGGAAGTGGGCAGGCGCATGGAGTCCTGCATACGCGAAGGCGATACCGTGGCGCGGCTGGGGGGGGACGAGTTCGTGGTCATTCTCGAAGACCTCGATGCGGAAACCCTGGCGGCGATGCAGGCAGAGAGCATCGCCGTCAAGATCCAGGCGGCGCTGAGCCGGCCCTATGTGCTCGACCTGAGCCTTGCCGGAGTGGAAAGGGATACAAGAAGCTATCACTGCACTTCCAGCATCGGCATCACCCTGTTCAGGGATCAGTCGGTTTCCGTCGAGGAGTTGATGAAACGTGCCGACACGGCCATGTATCAGGCCAAGGCAGCGGGCCGCAATACGATGCGCTTCTATGATCCGGCGATGCAGGCGGTGGTCGCGGTCCGCGCGGAGATGAATGCGGACATGCGCAATGCAGTGCGCGAAGGCCAGTTCCTGCTGCACTACCAGCCGCAGGTCGATGGCGCAGGCCGTGTAACGGGCGCCGAAGCACTGGTACGCTGGCGGCATCCGCGACGGGGCCTGGTGGCGCCCGGCGAGTTCATTCCCCTCGCCGAAGACAATGGTTTGATCCTGCCCCTGGGGCGCTGGGTGCTGAAGGCTGCGTGCAACCAGTTGCTGGAATGGGCTCAGCGCGCCGAGATGGCGCATCTCACCGTGGCGGTGAATGTCAGCAGCCGCCAGTTTCGCCAGAGGGACTTTGTCGAGGATGTGCTCTCGGTGATTCAGGAGACCGGCGCCAATCCGCACAAGCTCAAGCTGGAATTGACCGAGAGCCTGCTGCTGCATGACATGGAAGACATCATTGCCAAAATGACGGCGTTGAAGGCCGAAGGCGTGAGTTTCTCGCTCGACGATTTCGGTACCGGCTATTCATCGCTTTCCTACCTGAAGCGGCTGCCGCTGGGACAACTCAAGATCGACCAGTCGTTTGTGCGCGACGTGCTCACCGACAGCAACGATGCGGCGATTGCCCGCACCATCATCGCCCTCGCCAAGAGCCTGGGAATGAAAGTGATCGCCGAAGGCGTGGAGACCGAAGGGCAGCGCGAGTTTCTTGCCAGCGAGGGCTGTCACGCCTACCAGGGCTATCTGTTCGGCCGGCCCGGAACGGCGGAAGCGCTGCAGGAGTCGGCGCTCCAGATCATCGTCTAACGCTGTCGCGATCCGGCCTGGAACCTCAGGCTGGCTCGAAATGCTCCAGCATCAGTTGCACGGTCTGGGTGCCGTTCCATTCGTTGATATCGACGCGGAAGGCGGCGCGGATGCGCTCCGGCACACCGTTGGCAAACCCGTCGGCAAAGTTGAACTGGATCGCGTCGAAGCGCTGGCCGCCTTTTTGCAGCTTGAGCTTGAGGTGCTTGTCTTTCAGGATGCGCTGATTGAGCACCTCGAAGCTGTCGGCGAATATCGGCGCTGGGAAGGCCTGGCCCCAGACTTCCTGCTGCATCAGGCGCACGGCATCGATCGAGAAGTAGCCCGATTCGAGCGGGCCGTCGGTTTCCAGCGTGCGCGTGAGTTCGGCCGGCGAGAGCAATTCGCGGCAGACCTTATCGAAGGCGGCTTCGAAATCCGTGAGGCGGTCTTCGCTGAGCGTCAGCCCGGCGGCGGCGGCATGGCCGCCGAAGCGCAGCAGCAGACCCGGATGGCGCTTGGCCACGAGGTCCAGCGCATCGCGCAGATGCAGGCCGGGAATCGAGCGGCCCGATGCCTTCAGCTCGCCGGCATTGCCGCGGGCGAAGGCGAAAGTCGGCCGGTGCAGCTTCTCCTTGACGCGCCCGGCGAGGATGCCGATCACGCCCTGATGCCAGTCGGGATCGAACAGCGTCAGGCTGGCGCGGCTGCCGGGATCGAGCGTGGTCAGCAGGAGTTCAGCGTCGTCGCGCATGCCGGCTTCGATGACGCGTCGCTCACGGTTGATGGCATCGAGTTGCTGGGCGATGTTCATGGCCCGGTTGGGGTCGTCGGTGACCAAACACTCGATGCCCAGCGACATGTCGGCCAGGCGTCCGGCGGCATTGAGGCGCGGGCCGAGCGCAAAGCCGAGGTCGAAGGTCGCGGCACGGCCGGTGTCGCGGCCGGCCACGGCGAACAGCGCCCGCACGCCGGCCTGCATCTGGCCGCCGCGGATGCGCGCCAGGCCCTGGGCGACGAGGATGCGGTTGTTGCGGTCGAGCGGCACCACGTCGGCCACGGTGCCGAGCGCCACCAGGTCGAGCAGGCCGGCCAGATTGGGTTCCGGCTCGCTGGCGTAGGCACCGCGGCGGCGCAGTTCCGCACGCAGGGCCAGCGCGACATAGAACATCGCGCCGACACCGGCCAGTGCCTTGCTCGGAAAGTCGCAGCCGGGCTGATTGGGATTCACGATCACGTCGGCGGCAGGCAATTCCTCGCCCGGCAGGTGGTGGTCGGTAATCAGGGTCGCGATCCCGAGACGTTTGAGTTCCGCCACGCCTTCGACGCTGGCGATGCCGTTGTCCACCGTGACCACCAGCTCGGGCCGGCGCTCGGCCGCCAGTCGCGCCACCTCCGGCGAGAGCCCGTAACCGAGGGTAAAGCGGTCGGGCACCAGGTAATCGACATGGGCGCCCATCATGCGCAGCGCGCGGATGCCGACCGCGCAGGCGGTGGCGCCATCGCAGTCGTAATCCGCCACGATCAGAATCTTCCTGCCTGCGGCGATGGTGTCGGCGAGCAGTGTTGCGGCCGCGCGGGTACCCTTGAGTGTTTCGGGCGGGAGCAGGGCGCTGCTGCGCGTATCGAGTTCTTCGGTGCTGCGGATGCCGCGAGCGGCATACAGTCGTGCCAGCAGCGGATGCACGCCGCCCTGTTCGAGCGCCCAGGTGGCGCGGGGTGGGATGTCGCGTACGGTGATGCGCGTCATGCGGCCGCCAAATCGGTCAATGCGCCCGGTTTGCGCCAGAACTTCCACAGATCACCGCGACTGACGCGCAGTTCGGCGGCGGCGAGCTCGCCGGGAGCGACGAGTCGAAGGGAATCGAGTTGTCCGTTGCGCAATGCGTCGAGCGCGGGCGCCAGCCAGGCGGATTCGAAGCGGGTCAGCTGGTCGCGCCAGACCAGCGCATCGCCGACGCGGGCCGGCTGTTCCAGCGCGTCGAATACCGCCAGTGGTGCGCGGGCAGTCGTCCGGCAAAAGCCGACTGGCAGTTCTCCGCAGTCGACTTGCAGCAAACGGGCGATGCCCTGCGCCACGGGATCGTCGCTCCAGATGGCATCGTGCGGACTGTTTCCGGATTGCGGTAACGCTCCGCCACCCCAGGGCCAGAGTGAATTCACCAGCGGTCGTCCGGCCGCTTCGCGCGCGCGATTCACCGGATGGTCATGCAGCACCATCTGCGCTTCGTTGATGGCCTGGCGCCAGGCTGCATAAGCAGGGGTCAGCGGCAGCGGCGCGGCCGCACGTCCGGCGGCTTCGCTCAAGGCCTGAAAATCGGGGGCGCCGGCAGACAGGCGCAGGTTCCACGAGCCGGCGGCAAGTACCTCCAGCTGGCCAAGCGCGGCAAAAGTCGGCGCCAGCGACACGGCGAGTGCGGCGGCTTCGTCGTCGCCCAGGTCCAGTTGTCGCGGATCGTCGACGATCAGGTGGCGTTCATGGAAGCGCAGCCGAACCGGATCGAGGCACAGCCAGTCGGACTCTCCCGGATGCTGCCGCAAGGCAAGCCGGCGCAAGGCGGCGGCAGGGAGCGGAGCACGGAGGCCCGATAGTTCGGCAAGGGTCGCGGCGGTGCCATGCGGCGGGCGGCGAGTCAGGCGGCCGCGTCCCAGCAGGGTGGCGAAGGCGGGCAGGGGCAGGTCACAGGTGAGGTCCGCGAGCGCCTGGCGCGTCCAGATGAGGCCGGGCACGATGAGCGTCAGCATGGACGCATGTTAACACGGGCTATCAAGCACAAAAAAGGAGGTCTCTGGAATTCGGCATTGATTTCTTCGGTGCGGGGAAATCCGGCGACACGAATTCAGACCCTATTTGCCTTTCCCTCGAAGCCTTACTATAATCGAACTCGTAAGGAATAAACGGGAGCTTGAGATGCCAGCAGACGCCACACTTACCAGCAAGGGCCAGACAACAATCCCCAAGGAAATTCGGGATAGCCTTGGAATGAAGCCTGGGGATCGGATGACCTTCACGTTGATGCCCGATGCCACGGTAGTCATGCGCGTGAAGAGCAAGGGCGTCATGGAGCTTGCCGGCATGCTGCACAAGAAAGGGCGGAAGGCGGTTCCGACCGGGCAACTGTCGATCTGATGCTTGGAATCGACACGAATGTCCTCGTACGCTTTCTGGTGCGGGATGACGAATCCCAGTTTGAAAAGGCGCGCAGGTTGATCCGGCGTGAAATAGTGGCCGGACGTCGTGTATTCGTCAGCCAACTGGTTCTTCTGGAAACCGAATGGGTACTGCGCAGCCGTTACGGTTTGCAGAAGGGTGAAATCGTCGAGGTCGTCTCCGGCTTGCTGGATGCAAACGACGTCCAGTTTGAAGATGAACCAGCGGTCGAGGAGGCGCTTTTTGTCTGGAAAGACAACCCTGTCGGCTTTGCCGATTGCCTTATCGGAGCCCGCAACAAAAGGCAGGGTTGCTCGGCCACCGCGACCTTTGATGTGAAGGCATCCAGATTGCCGGGGTTTATAAGTGTCTGACAACCATGTAATGACTGTCTCCGGCCCAGACCGGCCGGTCTGGGCCGCCATTCCATTTCAATAATTCACGGCTTCAGTAAGTGCCCTGAGTTCTTGCTCCCTTGGCTATCCGCACGCGAATCGTGTATCCAATATCCCATTCAAAATCACAAGCGGAAATGATGCGCCGTTGCCACAAACTCGACCCGCAATCATGGCCAGATGGCTGCTTCTATTAGGTGACCGGCGCATAGTGATCTTCCAACAATTGCCTGGAGATCGCCATGGAAACCACATCGTCGGTACACCACCGCGAGCCCTGGAACAAGGGAAAGCTCGTCGGTCAGAAAGCCCCGTTCAAGCTCAAGGAAATATGGGGAATCCGGATGCGTTTGCAGTTGTCCGGCCGAACTCGCGACCTGGCGCTTTTTGACCTGGCAATTGACAGTAAGCTGCGCGCCAGCGATCTGGTCAAGCTCCGTATCAGGGACATTGCTCACGGCCAGCGAATTTCGAGCCGTGCCACGGTCATGCAGCAGAAGACCCAGCGGCCCGTGCAGTTCGAAATCACCGAGGAGACGCGGCAAGCGGTTGCCAGATGGATCCAGGCCGCCAACCTTCGCTCCGATGGCTTTCTGTTTCCAAGCCGCCTGCGAAAGTCAGCCCATCTATCGACACGGCAATATGCCCGGATCGTCGACGGGTGGGTGACGGAGATGGCTCTGGATGAAACGGCATACGGGACGCATTCACTGCGCCGAACGAAACCCACATTGATCTACCGGCGCACCAAGAATCTGCGGGCCATCCAGATATTGCTTGGGCACTCCAAGCTGGAGTCGACAGTCCGTTACCTGGGCGTCGAGGTAGATGATGCGCTTGAGCTGGCGGAGCAGACTGAGGTCTGACCGCGCTTGACTTGCGCCTATGGCTAGACTAGACTAACCGCTAATTTAGGAGGAACCCTATGCAGTCCGTCAACATGCTGCAAGCGAAGTCTTCGCTGTCCCGCCTGGTCGAAGCTATCGAACAGGGGCAGGAACGCGAGATCGTCATCGCTCGCAACGGTCGTCCTGCCGCCAAGCTTGTGCCCATGGACACGGCGCCGGCCGGCAAGCGCATCGGCGTCGCCAAGGGCAAGTTCAAGGTGCCGGACAGCATCGACGAGCACAACGATGAGGTCGCTCGCATGTTCCTGGGTGCGTAATCGTGAACCTCCTGCTCGATACGCACGTTGCCCTGTGGGCAATTACCGATAACCCGAAGCTGCCAAAGAAGGCACGCGAGATGATCGAGTCGTCCAGGTCGTCGGTCTGGATCAGTGCTGCGACCATCTGGGAAATCGCCATTAAACACAGCCTGAGGCGCGGCGACATGCCAGTATCCAGCCAGGATGCGCTGCGCTACTTTCGCGAGTCCGGCTATCGCTTCCTGCCGGTGGAGCCCGAGCATGCTGCGGCGGTCGAAGGCCTCCCATCTCACCATCACGACCCGTTCGACCGCATCCTGGTTGCACAAGCTCTTGTCGAGCCGATGCGGCTGATTACCCACGACCCGATGGTGGCGCGTTACAGCGACACAGTCATCGAGATTTGAATGGCATGACTGGGTTGCTGAACGGCACAAGCGGATCTTCGGACTTTCGCCCGAAAGCGGCGGCTCGTAGCCGCATGTCTAAGCTACAGAGAATCGAATGGGCTTGTGACCGATCGGGTTATCCGAAATAGCGCATGAACTACGAACTCCTCATCGGCCTGCGTTACACGCGCGCCCAGCCGCGCGAAGGGTCCGCCAACCGCTTCATTTCCTTCATCGCGCTGATTTCCATGCTCGGGCTGGCGCTCGGGGTGGCGGCGCTGATCGTCGTGCTGTCGGTGATGAACGGCTTCCAGAAGGAATTGCGCGAGCGCATTCTGGGTGTCGTCTCCCACGTCCAGGTCAGCAGCGAAAGCGGCGAACTGGCGGACTGGAGCAAGGTGGTGCAGGACGTGGCGCGGCATCCGCGGGTCACGGCCGCCGCGCCCTATGTGCAGGCCCAGGGCATGCTGAGCTTCGACGGCCAGGTGCGCGGCGTGATGGTGCGCGGCATCCTGCCCGAGGCCGAAGACAAGGTCGCCGACTTCGCCCGCCACATGAAGGCGGGCAAACTTTCGCAACTGTTGCCGAGCGAATTCGGCATCGTGCTCGGCATTGAACTGGCGCGCGCCCTGCGCGCCCGGACCGGCGACAAGGTCACGCTGCTGGCGCCACAGGGACTGGTGACGCCGGCGGCGATCCTGCCGCGCGTCAAGCAATTCCGCGTGGTGGGCATTTTCGAAGCCGGCATGTTCGAATTCGATTCCGGCCTCGGCCTGATCCACATGGCCGATGCGCAGAAGCTCTATCGCATGGAGGAGCGGGTTTCCGGCGTGCGGCTCAAGGTGGACGATCTTTTCGCCGCGCCGCAGATCGGCCGCGAACTGCTGCGCTATCTCGACATGGATGCCTGGGTCAGCGACTGGACCCGCAGCCACGCCAACTTCTTTCGCGCCGTGGAAATCGAGAAGCGCATGATGTTCCTGATCCTGCTGCTGATCGTCGCCGTTGCCGCCTTCAACATCGTGTCGACCCTGGTCATGGCGGTTACCGACAAGCGCGCCGACATCGCCATCCTGCGCACGCTGGGCGCCAGCCCGCAAAGCATCATGGCCATTTTCATCGTGCAGGGCACGCTGATCGGCGCAGTGGGCCTGGCCGCGGGCATCGCGGGCGGCGTGGCGCTGGCGCTCAATATCGACGTTGTGGTGCCGGCGCTGGAAAGCCTGCTCGGGCTCAAGTTCCTGGCCAAGGACGTGTATTACATCAGCGACCTGCCTTCCGATTTGCATTGGTCCGATGTCGGCACCATCGGCGTTGTGTCTTTCGTCCTGACCCTGCTGGCGACCCTGTATCCGAGCTGGCGCGCCTCGCGCACGCAACCGGCGGAGGCGCTGCGCTATGAATGAGGCCGTTCTCGAATGCAGCGGCTTGAGCAAGATATTCCGGCAAGGGGCGGCCGAGGTTCCGGTGCTCACCGGCGTCGATTTGAAAGTCGGCGCTGGCGATACGGTGGCAATAGTCGGCGCCAGCGGTTCCGGCAAGAGCACCTTGCTGCATCTGCTCGGCGGACTGGATAGGCCGACTGCCGGCACGGTCCTGCTCCACGGACGGAACCTGGCGCAGGTGGGCGAGGCGGAGCGCGGGGCTTTGCGCAACAAGTCGCTCGGTTTTGTCTATCAGTTCCACCATTTGCTGATGGAATTCACCGCCGTGGAAAACGTGGCGATGCCGCTGCTGATTCGGCGCCTGCCACGCCCCGAGGCCATGCGACAGGCAACCGGGGTGTTGCAGCGCGTCGGTCTCGGCCATCGCCTGACGCATCGGCCCGGCGAACTGTCCGGCGGGGAGCGTCAACGGGTTGCGGTGGCGCGCGCGCTGGTCACCGAACCGGATTGCCTGCTGGCCGATGAACCGACGGGCAACCTGGACCGCAGCGCCGCCAATGCGGTGTTCGGCCTGCTGCTGGAATTGTGTCGCGAGCATCAGGCGGCGTTGGTGCTGGTGACCCATGACTCGGATCTTGCGGCGAAAACCGCCAGAGTCCTGAGACTGCAGGACGGGGTGCTGGCTTAGCGTCAGGTTGCGCGGTGGCGTTGTCGCCGCTGATGCCAAACGCGTACCAGGTAGATCCGCCAGGTAGCGCGAATCAGCAGGTAGCCCGCCAGCGCCAATCCGGCCGCGAGCAGCACCAGGCCCACGGCCAGCGGCGCGCCGAGGCCGAGCATCCAGTCGATCAAGGCCTGCATCCAGGCGATCAGGCCGGCGTCGCCGGGTTCCGGCGGCGCGACGAAATGTTCGTGCGCGCCGGGCAGCACCCATTGGCCTATCGCATAGGCGACGATGTAGAGCGGGACGATGGTGAAGGGGTTGGTGTAGAGCGTGGTCAGCATCGCCAGCGGCAGATTGACGCGGAAGATGAGCGCGCAGACTGCGGCCCCCAGCATCTGCAGTGGTCCCGGGATCAATCCGCAAAAAAGACCCGCCGCCACGGCCCCGGCCGCCGAGCGGCGGTTGAGATGCCACAGTCGCGGATGCAGGAGCGTGTTCTCGAACGGCGCCAGCCAGCGGTTTCCCCGGATCGCTTCATGATCAGGAAGAAACTTGAGGATATGGCGCCGCATGTGCAGTCCCGTCGGATCTGTGTTCCGGCTCAGACGATGCGGATCGACAGTTCGCTGATGCCCTCGACCGCGCCGGTGAGCACGTCGCCCCTGACCACCGGGCCGACGCCTTCGGGGGTTCCGGTAAAAATCAGGTCGCCGGGGAATAGCTCGAAGTACTTCGAAAGGTGAGCGATGGTCTCCGGTATCGACCAGATCAGGTCGGCGAGGTCGCCTTCCTGTTTCCTCATGCCGTTGACCGCGAGCCAGACTTTGCCCCTGGTCGGGTGGCCGCAATGGCTGGCGGGAACGATCGGCGTGATGGGCGCAGACTGGTCGAAGGCCTTGCCCAGTTCCCACGGACGGCCCTTGTCGCGCAAGGCGAACTGCAAGTCGCGGCGGGTCATGTCGAAACCGGTGGCATAACCCCAGACATGGTCGTTGGCTTCGGCGACGTCGATGTTCCTGCCGCGCTTGCCGATCGCTACCACCAGTTCGACTTCATGATGGTAGTTGGCGGTTTCCGGCGGGTAGGCAACCTCGCCGGTGACACCCTGCGCCACCGGGACGACTGCGTCGGCCGGCTTGCAGAAAAAGAAGGGCGGATCGCGATCCGGGTCGGAACCCATCTCGCGCGCATGTGCCGCGTAATTGCGGCCGACGCAATAGATGCGCCGCACCGGAAAGCTGTCGGGGCTGCCGGCGACCGGCACGGCGGGAAGCAGGGCGGGGGGGATGACGTAGCTCATGGCGGCTCCTGATGATGTACGACGGATTATCGCCTATTGAGCAGCGCGGTCATAAGGACGCCTTGGTGCAATTTCCTTGCCGGTGAGGAAATCGGCATGCCACGCGGCCGTGGCATGTTTTACGATAAAGTGTTTTTGAGCATATTTCTGGAATAGCGAGAGTGATCATGAAAAGCTTCGTCGCATGGGTTTTGCTGCTGTTTGTATCGTCGTTGGCTTCCGCTCAGGAAATCACCTATCGCAAACACATCCGTCCATTGTGGGAGGACAAATGCGAGCGCTGCCACGGCAGCAGCGCTCCCTACTTGGGAACTTTCGAGGAGAACAAGAAGGAATACGAGAAGGACGACAAGGGGCCGCGCATGGACAGCTATGCCGACCTGATTTTCTTTATCGGCTGGCCGGACACCGGTGCCATCATGCGTCGCCTGGATGATGGCAAGAACAAGAAGGACGGCGTTCCGGGCAACATGTACAAGCGACTCGGAAAGAACGAGGAAGAACGCCAGGCCAACCTCAAGCTCTTCAAGCAATGGGTCGGCGAAGATGCCTGGATCATGAAGAAGCCAAACGAAATCACCAAGGAAGAACTGATGAGGATCAAGACGCCCTATTGAAACATGGCGGAAAGAGGCGTGGACGCGAATGCCATGGGAGGGGAGTCGGATAGCGCGGGCTGATTCAATGGCGCCATAGAAAATTTGACGTTGACGGCGATTGGGAGGGAGGCGAAGAATGATCCGAACCTGCTCGCAGAAGCAGGCCCGAGACCATCGAATGGAGGAAACACCATGCGCCAGTATTCCGCCCTGCCCAGCAAGCCCTTGCGGCCACGTACCAGTTTCCATACGCCTGGCCAGACCCAGCCGCCCAGGCTTACGCTCGACGACCCCGCGATCGCGGTGATGACGGATTTCCAGAAAGTCACCGCCTTCACGGTCGATCCGGATGTCAGCGCCGACAGCGCCGCGCGGGTCATGCAACGGCGCAACGTGCATTTGCTGCTGGTCGTCAATGTCGAGAACCATGTCCTCGGCATCATCACGTCGAACGACCTGATCGGCGAAAAGGTTCTTCAATGCATCAGCGCGCGCGGCATTTCCCGCGAGGAAACACGAGTGCGCGACATCATGACGCCGGAAGATCGGCTCGAAGTGATCGCCATGGACGATGTGATGCATGCCCGTGTCGGCCATGTGGTGACCACGCTGAAGGCCAAGGGCCGGCGGCACGCCGCCGTGGTGGACGAGGACGCATCCGGCAACCAGATTCTGCGCGGACTGTTTTCATGCTCGCAACTCGCCCGTCAGTTGAACGAGCCGGTGGAAACCATCGAGATCGCCCAGACTTTCGCCGAGATCAGCGTGGCGCTCAAGACCTGAATTCAGGAGCGCCCTGTTTAAAACGAACGGCAGGGCCTTGCGGTCGGGTCTTCAATGAGCTTCACTTGACCTGAACCGCAGCGCCATCTGGCGATGCCTGACGCATGGTCTGCATGGTCTATCCCACCGGGGGATACCGTCCCGGACGACAGTCCGGGACATAATTGGGGCCATGCGCCTTTTCATCCCGGCTTTCACCTGTGGCATCTGGCTGTTGCAGCAGCAGGCCGAGTTGCCTGCTGCATCTTGGCTGGCCGGCATCTGTATCGGCGCACTGCTGTTGTTCGCACTGCGAAAGTCGGCGCTGGCGATACGGCGACTTGTTGCATCGGCACTGCTTGTACTGGCCGCTGCAGCGCTGGGGTTTGTCTGGGCGGCGGGCTTCGCCCATCTGCGTCTGGCGGAGGAACTGCCGGCGGCCATCGAGGGCCGCGACATCCAACTGAGCGGCGTGGTTGCCGGCCTGCCACAGGCACTGGAGCGCGGCGTGCGTTTCGAGTTCGATGTGGAGGATGCCGGCACGGGCGTGCCGTCGCGTATTTCGCTGGCCTGGTATCGCAGCCCCGATGCGGTCGATGACGAGGCCTCCCCGCTGATTCCCGTTCGCGCCGGCGAGCGCTGGCGCTTCACCGTTCGACTCAAGCGCCCGCATGGCAACCTCAATCCGCACGGTTTCGACTACGAGGCATGGCTGTTCGAGCGCGGCATTCGCGCCACCGGCTATGTGCGGCCGCGCAGCGCCGAGCGCATCGATGCGCGGATGTGGCGGCCGGGCTACGCGGTAGAAATGCTGCGCGAGCACATCCGCGATCGTTTTCGTGCCGCGCTGCCCGATGCGTCGCATGCGGGAATCCTGATCGCACTGGCGATCGGCGACCAGCATTCGATCGATGCCGAGTTGTGGCAGACCTTCGCCCGCACCGGGATCACCCACCTGATGAGCATTTCCGGTTTGCATGTGACCATGTTTGCCGGGCTGTTCCATGCATTGACCAACTGGTTGTGGCGGCGCTCGGCCAGGCTGCCGCTGAGGCTGCCGGCGCAGCATGCGGCGGCGATTGGCGGATTATTCGCCGCCTTCTGTTATTGCCTGCTGGCCGGTTTTGCGGTGCCGGCGCAGCGCACGCTGTACATGCTCGCCGTGGTCGCCCTGGCGCGGCTGGCGCGACGCGAGATCGCCACCTCCCGCGTGTTGTTGCTGGCCCTGCTGCTGGTACTGCTGCTCGATCCGTGGGCAGTGCTGGCCGCGGGCTTCTGGCTGTCCTTTGGCGCTGTCGCACTGTTGTTCCACATCGGCGGCGGACGCCTGGGGCCGGCGCACTGGCTGCTGGAATGGGGTCGTGCGCAATGGGCCGTGACACTGGGCATGCTGCCGGCATTGCTGGCCTTGTTCCAGCAGTTTTCGCTGGTCTCGCCGCTGGCGAATGCGGTGGCAATTCCTGTTGTCAGCTTCATCGTCACGCCGCTTGCATTGGCAGGTGCCTTGCCCTTTCTGGACCCGCTGCTATCGCTGGCGCATCTTGTCACCGGTTGGCTGATGGTGTTCATCGACTGGCTCGCAGCACTGCCGCTGGCGATCTGGCAACAGGCAGCGCCGCCGGCCTGGGCCGTGCTGCTGGCGCTGGCCGGGGGCATCTGGCTGTTGTTGCCGCGCGGATTCCCGGCGCGCTGGCTGGGCCTGCTGGCGTTTCTTCCGTTGCTGACGGCCGTGCCGCCGCGACCCGCGGTCGGCACGGCGGAAGTCACGGTGCTGGATGTCGGGCAGGGTCTGGCGATTCATGTCCAGACGTCCGCGCACGACCTGTTGTTCGATGCCGGGCCGGCGTTCTCGGCGGAAGCCGACAGCGGCAATCGCATCATCGCGCCGTATTTGCGGGCGATGGGCGTGCGCGGGCTGGATGTACTGGTGATCAGCCATGCCGACAAGGATCACGAAGGCGGCGCGGCATCGGTGCTGGCGGCACTGCCGGTAGCTGTCCTCAAGGCTTCGCTGCCCTTCGAGCACGCCTTGTCGGCACAGCCCGTGCCGCAACAGCCTTGCGTCGAAGGCGATTCGTGGATCTGGGATGGGGTGCGCTTCGACATGCTGCATCCGGGCGCGGAACCGCTGTCGCGCAAGACCAACGATGTGAGTTGCGTGCTGCGCGTCACGGCCGGCGGAAAGTCGATGCTGCTGACCTCGGACATCGAGGCGGTTTCCGAAGCGGTGCTGCTCAAGCGGCATCCTGCCGATCTGGCGGCGGACGTGATGACCGTGCCGCACCACGGCAGCCGGACCTCATCGACGTCCGGCTTCATCGCCGCCGTTGCCGCCCGCGACGTGATCTTTCCGGTCGGCTATCGCAATCGCTTCGGCCATCCGAAAGAGGATGTGGTGGCGCGCTACGTCGAGGCTGGTGCGCGACTGCATCGCACGGATGCCGACGGTGCGGTCAGGGTCGGCCTGGGCGCGGCAGGCACAAACTTCCGGCATGAGCGCGAGGAGCGCCGGCGCTACTGGCATGCCCGGCCGCCACTATAATCGGCGCCCGAACACTGTCGGCCTTGCCATGACCCCAAGCGATGCGATTCCTTTTGCCGGACTGAATCCGGAGTGCATCCTCGATGCACTGGAAAGCGTGGGCTATCGTTGCGACGGCGCCCTGCTGGCGCTCAACAGCTACGAAAATCGCGTCTGGCAGATCGGCGTCGACGAAGGCGCGCCGGTGATCGCCAAGTTCTACCGGCCCGGCCGCTGGAGCGATGCGCAGATTGCCGAGGAACATGCGTTCACGGCGGCCATGGCGGCGGACGAACTGCCGGTGGTGACGCCCGTGGCCATCGGCGGCAAGACATTGTTCGTGCACAACGGTTTCCGCTTTTCGGTGTTTCCGCGCCAGGGCGGACGGGCGCCGGAATTCGGCGAGCCGCAGATACTCGAATGGATGGGGCGGCTGATGGCCCGCATCCACACGGTGGGTGCGCGGGAGCCGTTCGTGGCGCGCGAAACCCTCGACATTCAGCGCTTCGGCGTCGATTCGCGCGACTGGCTGCTGGCCAATCGCGTCATTCCGGCGGAACTGGAATCGGTATGGCGGGGCGTGGCCGATCAGGCGCTGGACGGCGTGCGCGCCTGTTTCGAGCGCGCCGGCCGCGTCAATCAGCTGCGCCTGCACGGCGACTGCCATGCAGGGAACGTGCTATGGACGCAGGACGGCCCGCACTTTGTCGATTTCGACGACGCCCGCATGGGGCCGGCGATTCAGGACCTGTGGATGCTGCTGTCCGGCGATGCCGAAGAAATGGGCCGGCAGTTCGGCCATGTGCTGGCCGGCTACGAGATGTTCCGCGAATTTGACGATCGCGAACTGCAACTGGTGGAAGCCCTGCGCACCTTGCGCCTGATGCATCATTCGGCCTGGCTGGCGCGACGCTGGAGCGACCCGGCTTTCCCGGTGGCGTTTCCGTGGTTCGCGACGAACCGCTACTGGGAAGAACGGATTCTCGAACTGCGCGAGCAGATCGCAATAATGCAGGAGTCGGCGCTGGTGCCACGGTGAGGGGGCGCAGGCGCCCCTCACCATTCCGGTAAATTGGATGAACATTCCCCAGGCCCCCTTCCGGGAAGGGGGTGACTATATTTGGCGGATTTTGCCCGCGAATTTGGAGAAGCAAACGTGGAAATGCGTGAAGGAAAAGTGAAGTGTTTGAGTGCCGCCGGCTTTCACCACATGGCTTATGTGGAGTGGGGCGATCCGGCCAATCCGAAAGTGCTGGTCTGCGTTCATGGCCTGACGCGCTGCTCGCGCGATTTCGATTTCTTCGCACAGGCGATGGCGGATCGGTATCGCGTGGTCTGCCCCGACGTGGTCGGGCGTGGGCGTAGCGACTGGCTGCGCAACAAGGGACTGTATGGACTGCCGCAATACTGCGCTGACATGACAACACTCCTGGCGAAATTGAACGTGGAGACCGTCGATTGGGTCGGCACCTCGATGGGCGGCCTGATCGGCATGGCGCTGGCCAGCCAGCCGGAAACGCCGATCGCACGGTTGGTATTGAACGATGTCGGCCCGGTGATCACGGCGGCGTCGCTGGAGCGGATCGGCACCTATCTCGGCCAGGCGCCGCGCTTCGACGGCATCGAGCAGGCGGAAGCCTTCGTCCGTTTTGTTTCGGCCACCTTCGGCAGGTTTTCCGACGAGCAGTGGCGGCACCTTACGGTGCATGTGACGCGCACCGCCGCCGACGGCAAGGTGGAATTCGCCTACGACCCGGACATTGCCAAGTCGTTTCAGGAAGCATATGCCACCAGCGGCGGCAAGGATGTCGAACTGTGGCCGCTGTATGACGGCATCACCTGCCCGACCCTGCTGCTGCGTGGCGAGACCTCCGATCTGTTGCCGCATGAAGCCGCCCTGCAAATGGGGCAGCGCGGACCGCGCGCCCAACTGATCGAAGTGCCCGGCGTGGGTCATGCGCCGATGCTGATGGACGAAGCGCAGGTAGCGCCGGTGCGCGAATTTCTCCTTGTTTGAGCGGGGGATATTCGCGTGCCGCGGTGCAGCATCGAAAGTTCTAATAACATCATTTATTGAGGCCTAGAATAGGTACGCTTTCGCATATCCCCCGCACGCAGCAATAGAGGAGACATCATGCAGAAATCGTTGCACATCGACCCCAACAAATGCACAGGCTGCCTCCAATGCGAGATGGCCTGTTCGTTCGAGAATCACGGAGTGTTCAACATCTCCAAGTCGCGGATCAAGGTCTTCGACTTCGAACACGCCGGACGCAAAGTCCCCTACACCTGTACCCAATGCGCCGAAGCCTGGTGCATGACCGCCTGCCCGGTCGATGCCATCCGCATCGATGCCGGCACGGGCGCCAAGGTCGTGCATGAAGATGTCTGCGTCGGCTGCAAGGTATGCACCATCGCCTGTCCGTTCGGCACGGTCAATTACGTGGCGGAATCGGGCAAGGTGCAGAAGTGCGACCTCTGCGGCGGCGATCCGGCCTGTGCCACGGCTTGTCCCACCGGTGCCATCACCTACGTCGATGCCGACTGGACCGGGCTCGACAAGATGCGCCAGTGGGCCGGCAAGACCGACACTCAACCGCGCGCCAGCGCCTAAGGAGAACGACATGGGATGGACACGAAAGATCCTGCGCGTTGATCTGAGCAAGGGCACCTGCACGTCGGAGCCCCTCAACATGGAATGGGCGCAGCAATACCTCGGCCAGCGCGGACTGGCCACCAAGTATTTCGTCGAGGAAGTCGACCCCAAGGTCGATCCGCTGTCACCGGCCAACAAGATGATCATGGCCACCGGCCCGCTCACCGGCACGCCGGCGTCGACCGGCGGCCGCTACTCGGTGATCACCAAGGGCGCGCTGACCGGCGCCATCGCCTGCTCCAATTCCGGCGGCTATTTCGGCGCCGAACTCAAGTTTGCCGGCTGGGACATGGTCATCTTCGAAGGCAAGTCGCCGAAGCCGGTTTACCTCTCGATCGAGGACGACAAGGTCGAACTGCGCGATGCCGCCCATCTGTGGGGCAAGACCGTGTGGCAGACCGAGGAGATCATCAAGAAGAGCCATCAGGATCCGCAGATTCGCGTTTCCAGCATCGGCCGCTCGGGCGAGAACGGCGTGCTCTATGCCTGCATCGTGAACGACCTGCATCGCGCCGCCGGCCGTTCCGGCGTCGGCACCGTGATGGGCTCGAAGAACCTCAAGGCCGTGGCGGTGCGCGGCACCAAGGGCGCCGGCGCGATCAAGAATCCCAAGGCCTTCATGCAGGCGGCCGCGACGGCGAAGAAGGTGCTGGCCGACAATGCGGTTACAGGTCAGGGCCTGCCGACCTATGGAACCCAGGTGCTGATGAACGTCATCAACGAAATGGGCGCGTTGCCGACGCGCAATCACCGCGATGTGCAGTTCGAGGATGCGCGCAAGATTTCGGCCGAGGCCATGCACGAGAAGCGGCCGACCGACGGCAAGCCGCATCTGGTGACCAACGCCGCCTGCTTCGGCTGCACCATCGCCTGCGGGCGCATTTCGAAAATCGACGAGACGCATTTCAGCGTGGTGAACAAGCCGCAGTACTGGGGCGCATCGGGTGGGCTCGAATACGAAGCCGCCTGGGCACTGGGTGCTGCCAACGGCGTCGGCGACCTGGAGGCATTGCAATATGCCAACCTGATCTGCAACGAAGACGGCTTCGACCCGATCACCTTCGGCGCCACCGTGGCGGCGGCGATGGAGCTCTATGACTTGGGCATCCTGACCAAGGAGCAGATCGGCCTCGACGCGCCCTTCGGTTCCGCCCAGGCTCTGGTGGCGCTGGCCGAAATGCTGGTCAAGGGCGAAGGCTTCGGCAAGGATCTGGCGCTGGGTTCAGCGCGCTTGTGCGCAAAGTACGGCAAGCCGGAACTGTCGATGGGCGTCAAGAAGCAGGAATTCCCCGCCTACGACTCGCGCGGCATCCAGGGTATGGGCCTGGCCTACGCCACGTCCAACCGTGGCGCCTGTCACCTGCGCGGCTATACCGTGGCTTCGGAAGTGCTCGGCATTCCGGTCAAGACCGACCCGCTGGTGACCGAAGGCAAGGCCGATCTGGTCAAGGCCTTCCAGGACGCCACCTCGGTGTTCGACTCCGCCGGTGTCTGCGTGTTCACCACCTTCGCCTGGACGCTGGCCGACCTGCAGCCGCAACTCGATGCCGCATGCGAAGGCGAGTGGACCATGGAGAAACTCGCGCTGCTGGGCGAACGCGTGTGGAACATGGAGCGCATGTTCAACAATGCCGCCGGCTTTACCGCCAAGGACGACGACCTGCCGCCGCGTCTCAAGACCGAGCCGGCCAAGACCGGCCCGGCCAAGGGACTGGTGAACGGCATCGACAAGATGCGGCCGGAGTACTACAAGGCGCGCGGCTGGAGCGCGGAAGGCGTGCCGAGCAAGGAGACTCTGGCGCGGCTTGGTCTGTAATCGTGTAGCACCCTCGGGGGACCGGCACCGCCGGTCCCCCGATCGTTTGAAGGATATTCGATGAAACACGTCATCATTGGCAACGGGCCAGCCGGCCTGGTCGCCGCCGAAACCTTGCGGCGCTTGCAGCCGGATGCCGAGATCGCCCTCATCGGCGACGAATCCGAACCGCCGTATTCGCGCATGGCGATTCCCTATTTCCTGATCGGCAAGATTGCCGACAGCGGTACGCATCTGCGCAAAAGCCACGACCATTTCGCCAAAGAGCGCATCCATTTGATCGAAGGCAGGGTGGTCAAGGTCGATGCGAAGGAAAAGCAGGTCGAGTTCGCCAGCGGCGAGCGCCTGCCCTACGATCGCCTGCTGGTCGCTACCGGCTCGCAGCCCTTGCTGCCCAAGGTCGCGGGCATGGACTTGCCCAACGTGCATACCTGCTGGACCATCGAGGACGCGCGTGCCATCGCGGCGAAGGCGGCCCCCGGTGCCCGCGTGCTGCAGATCGGCGCCGGCTTCATCGGCTGCATCATCATGGAAGCGCTGGCCGCGCGCGGGGTCAAGCTGACCGTGGTCGAGATGGGTGATCGCATGGTGCCGCGCATGATGACCGCCAAGGCCGGCAACATGATCCGCCGCTGGGTCGAGAGCAAGGGCGTCGCCGTGCATGTCAATGCCGGGGTGACCGCCATCACGCAAAAGGCGGTGCGCTGACGGCCAAACTCAGCACCGGCACCGACATCGTCGCCGATCTGGTGATCTGCGCCGCCGGGGTCGCGCCCAATACGGTTTTTTTGGCGGGCAGCGGGGTCGCCGTCGAACGCGGCATTCGCGTCGATGCCGGGATGCGCACCAGTGTTGCGGACATCTATGCGGCGGGCGATGTGACCGAAGCGCCGGGCTTTCACAGCGGCCAGCCGGAACTCAACGCGATCCAGCCCAATGCCGTCGATCAGGCGCGCGTCGCCGCGCACAACATGGCCGGCGGAACTGCGGTGAGCGGCGGCAGCCTGGCGATCAACGTGCTGGATACCCTGGGCCTGATTTCGACCTCCTTCGGGCAATGGCAAGGTGTGGGCAAGGAGCAGGGCGGAGCGAGCGTCGAGCTGGTGGATGACGCGAAGTATCGCTACCTGTCGCTCCAGTTCCGGGGCGATGTGCTGATCGGCGCCACCAGCATCGGCTGGACCGACCATGTCGGCGCCCTGCGCGGGCTGGTGCAGACGCAGGCGCCGCTCGGCGAATGGAAGGCGCGCCTGCTGGCCGATCCGACGGGCTTCATGGCGGCCTATCTGGCGACGGCGCAGAAAGCGGCATGAGGGTCACTTTCAAGCTGTTTGCCACCCTGCAGGACTATCTTCCCGCCGAAGCGAAAAAGACCAATGCGCTGGCCCTCGAACTGGCCGAGGACACCACGGTGGCGCAGATCATCGAGCGCTTCGGCCTGCCGCAGAAACTGGTCCATTTGGTGCTGGTCGACGGCACTTTCATACCTCCCGCCGAACGCGCCGGGCGAGTCCTGCGCGAAGGCGAAACCCTGGCCATCTGGCCGCCCGTTGCCGGCGGATGAAATTCCCGCTCGCCTACGACGCGACGACCTCGCGCGAGGATTTTGTTCGGCTGTTGCGGCTGGCGACCGGCGGGGAAGAGTTCCATGAAATTGACGGCCGGTTCTGCGGTCACGGCTGGTTCGTTCGCCTGACCCCGATTCCTCCCCTTGAAATCGGCCTGGTGCGGCTCGAACGCCATCGCGTCGAAATCGAATTCGATGGCCTTGACGAAGCCGCCCAGGATGCCTTCATGCGGCGCTTCACGCGCTACTACCAGCGCGGCGGTGGCTGACAACTTCCGGTTTTCGGGAGTCGGCGCCGACGATACGGCGAGGAAGTCCCCTGGCGAGACGCGGCGCTGATAAAATTCGCGTCGCGGCGGGTCTCCCCGCATTGCGGGGTGGTGAATCTGGTCAGGTCCGGAAGGAAGCAGCCACAGCCATTTTCTGCAAGTGCCGGGGGTCAGGCTCGCCGCCCCTCTTTCGCGCCGACAGTGGTTTTGCAATCTTCCCTTACAAACTGCGCGCGTTTGTCACATCGGGCTTACAGCCACCGGGTGAAATGCATCCTGCCATGAGGCATTTACGACAGGAGCACACCATGAATCGCAAAAACACCATTGTTGCGGGCTTTCTTGCCGCCAGCGCCGTCTTTTTCGGCATCGCCTACGCACAGGGGCCGGGCTGCGCCGGCGATGGCAAGCCCGGCATGATGCGCAGCGCGATGCAGGGCGGCATGATGGATCCCGGCGCCCGTGTCGACCAGCGCCTGACCCGGTTCAAGAGCGAACTCAAGCTCACCGCCGAGCAGGAGCCGCTCTGGCAGGCCTTCGCCGAAAAGTCGAAGGCGGAAGCCGGCAAGGGCATGCAGGCCATGCGTGAACGCATGAAGGACGACAAGCCGATGAGCGCGCCGGAGCGCATGGCGCAGATGCAAAGTGCCATGAAGGATCGCGTCGCCGCCATGGAGTCGGTCAATGAATCCTTCAATCGACTCTACGCCGCGCTGACTCCAGAGCAAAAGGCGGCGGCGGACAAGCAGTTCAGCGCCGCCGGCCGGCATCGGCATGGCCCCGGTCGTGGCGCGCCGCGTGGCGGTCAGGCTGCCGCGGAACCGCGCAAGGGTTGAGGTAGTTTCGGCTCGCGGCAAAGCGGGGCAGCCATCAATCACGGGCTGCCCCGTTTGGCGTGGCGGGCCTGATAAAATCGCCGCATGAGTTATCAGGTCCTCGCCCGCAAGTGGCGCCCCAAGTCTTTCGCAACCCTGGTGGGGCAGGAGCATGTCGTGCGGGCGCTGACCCATGCGCTGGAGCAGAACCGGCTGCATCATGCCTACCTGTTTACCGGTACGCGAGGGGTCGGCAAGACCACGCTGGCGCGCATCATGGCCAAGGCGCTGAACTGCGAGGCCGGTGTCGGTTCCACCCCTTGCGGTGTGTGTTCGGCCTGTACCGCGATCGATACCGGTCGCTTCGTCGATTACATCGAACTCGATGCCGCGTCCAATCGCGGGGTCGACGACATGACCGCTTTGCTCGAGCGCGCCACCTACGCGCCGACCATCGGCCGCTACAAGGTCTACGTCATCGACGAAGTGCATCAGCTTTCCGGGCACGCCTTCAATGCGATGCTGAAGACGCTGGAAGAGCCGCCGGAGCATGTGAAGTTCATCCTTGCCACCACCGATCCGCAGAAAATTCCGGTGACGGTGCTGTCGCGCTGCCTGCAGTTCAACCTGAAGCAGATGCCGCTGACGCACATCGTCGAGCATCTGTCGCGCGTGCTGGAGGCCGAGGGCGTCGCCTTCGAGCCGGCCGCGCTACGCCATCTGGCGAAGGGAGCGGCGGGCAGCATGCGCGACGCGCTCTCCCTCCTCGATCAGGCCATCGCCCACGGCGCCGGCAAGGTCGAGGACGAGGGCGTGCGCGCCATGCTCGGCACGGTCGGCGACGAACACCTGTTTGCGCTGCTCGACGGCCTCGTGGCGCAGGATGTGCACGCCATGACCGAGGTGGCCAAGCTGATGGATGCACGCAGCCTGTCCTTCGACGGCGGCCTGCAGGAGCTGGCGACGCTGTTCCATCGCATCGCGCTGATCCAGTTCGCCCCCGAGGCCTTGCTCGACGACACCGAGCGCACACGCCTGGCGCCTTACGCGCAGGCGCTCGACGCCGAGTACCTGCAACTGGCTTACCAGATTGCCATTCATGGCCGCGACGAACTTTCGCTGGCGCCTGACGACTATGCCGGCTTTGTCATGACATTGTTGCGACTGCATGCGTTCCGGCCCGATCGCGGCGGTGCGGCCAGGGTGGCAACGAGGCCTGCAGTTCCGGCGCCCGTGCGCCCGGCGCCGCCTGCAGCAGCGACTGCGGCTCCAGCTCGGCCTGTTGCCGCCGTAGCGCCAGCGCCGACTCCCGCGCCATCCGCTGCACCGGTGACATCGGCGGCCACCGTTTCGGCGACAGCCGACGAGGACTGGCATGCGCTGCTGGCGCGCCTGCCGCTGACGGGCATGGCCAAGCAACTGGCCCAGCATTGCGAATTGTCGGAGCGCAGCGAAACGGCAATCCGCCTGCGCCTGGCGCCGCTGCACAAGCATCTGCTCGGCAAGCCGCAGCAGGACAAGCTGCAGGCCGAGTTGCAGCTTGCCTACGGCCGCCCGCTGCGGCTCGAAATCGATGTGGCCGAGCCGGCCAGCGAAACCCCGGCCGAGCGCAGCCGCAATGCGCAGCGCGAGCGCCAGGACCGCGCCGTCGCCTCGATCGAACAGGATCCCTTCGTGCGCGATGTGGTGGACCTGTTCGATGCGAGCATCGACGAATCCACGATCAAACCCGTTTAAGGAGTGCAGGAAAAATGATGAAGGGTGGCATAGCCGGATTGATGAAGCAGGCCCAGCAGATGCAGGCCAACATGGAGAAAGCGCAGGAGCAACTCGCGCAACTCGAAGTCGAGGGACAGTCGGGCGCCGGCGCGGTAAAAGTGGTCATCACCTGCAAGCACGACGTCAAGCGCGTCACCATCGATCCCTCGGTGATGGACGACAAGGAAATGCTGGAAGACCTGATCGCCGCCGCGCTCAACGATGCCAACCGGCGCGCCGAGGCGACCACCGCCGAGAAAATGGGTGGTTTTACCGCCGGTCTCAATCTTCCCCCCGGAATGAAGCTGCCGTTTTGATGACCCCCTCGTCAAGTCTCGACGAGCTTGTCGAGGCCTTGCGTTGTTTGCCGGGCGTCGGCCCGAAGTCTGCGCAGCGCATGGCCTACCACTTGTTGCAGCGCGATCGGCGAGGCGCCGACCGCCTTGCCCGCGGCCTCGATGCCGCATTGCAGTTGCTGCACCACTGTGCGCGCTGCAACAGCTTTACCGAAGCCGAAGTTTGCGAACGCTGCCTTTCGTCGCGCCGCGATGCATCGCAGCTGTGCATCGTCGAAATGCCGGTCGATGCAAACAGCATGGAACAGACGCACGCCTACAACGGACTCTACTACGTGCTGATGGGCCGCCTCTCGCCGCTCGACGGCATCGGGCCGAAGGAACTGGCCTTCGAGCGCCTGTTTGCCCGCGCCACGGATGGCGTGGTCAAGGAAGTGATCCTCGCCACCAACTTCACCAACGAGGGCGAGGCCACCGCGCACTACCTCTCCGAGTTGCTGCACGCGCGCGGGCTCAAGGTCAGCCGCATCGCACGCGGACTGCCGGTAGGCGGCGAACTGGAATTTTCCGACGCCGCGACGGTGGCGCAGGCGCTGCGCGAACGGCGCGATTTCGTTTGACTGAAAGCGCCAAGCCACTTGCCGGAGTGAAGGTCGTCGAATTCGGCACGCTGATCGCCGGCCCGTTCTGCTCGCGCATCCTTGCCGAGTTCGGCGCCGAGGTGATCAAGATCGAAGCGCCGGGCGAGGGCGATCCCCTGCGCAAGTGGCGCAAGCTGTACCCGACCGGCGACGGCGAAACCTCCCTGTGGTGGTTTGTGCAGGCGCGCAACAAGCAGTCGGTCACGCTCAATCTGAAACATCCCGAAGGCATCGCGATTGCGCGAAAACTGGTCGCTGAAGCGGATATCGTGGTCGAGAATTTTCGGCCCGGCGTCATGGAAAAACTGGGTCTGGGCTGGGATCCGTTGTCGGCGATCAATCCGGGCCTCGTCATGGTACGTCTCTCGGGTTTCGGCCAGACCGGGCCGATGGCCAGCCAGCCCGGCTTCGGCGCCATCGGCGAATCGATGGGCGGGCTGCGTTACGTCACCGGCTTTCCCGACCGGCCGCCGGTCAAGACCGGCATTTCCATAGGCGATTCGATCGCCGCGCTGTGGGGTGCGCTGGGCGCATTGATGGCGCTGCGGCACCGCGAGGTCCACGGCGGCAAAGGTCAGGTGGTCGATGTCGCCTTGTACGAGGCGGTGTTCGCCATGATGGAAAGCCTGGTGCCGGAGTTCGATGTCTTCGGCTTTATTCGCGAGCGCACCGGCAATGTCATGCCGGGCATTACGCCCTCGAATACTCACACCACCCGGGATGGCAAGCATCTGATCATCGGCGCCAACGGCGACGCGATATTCCGTCGATTGATGCTGGCCATCGGGCGCGTCGATCTGGCCGACGACCCGCAACTCGGCAGCAACGCCGGTCGCGATGCGCGTGCCGCGGAAATCTACGGCGTGATCGATGCCTGGGTCGGGGCCAATGACGCCGAAACGGTCTTGCGCATCGCTGCGGAGGCCCAGGTGCCGTCCAGTCCCATTTACTCGGTGGCGGACATGTTTCGCGATCCCCAGTTCCTCGCTCGGCAGATGCTGGAGGTGGCGCAACTCCCTGATGGTAAAGACTTTCGCATACCCGGGGTCATCCCCAAGCTGTCCCTGACGCCGGGAGAGACCCGCTGGCTCGGTCCGGCGCTGGGCGAGCATACCGAAACGGTGCTTGATCGCCTCGGCTATTCCCCTGACGAGATAGTTCGCTTGCGCGGAGACGGAGCTATCTAGATGATTAATAACTGATTATTAGCATTGCGACAGTCATCGCCGATAAGTCGGCTCAGTTCAGGGCTTTAATCGCGCTGCGAGATTCGCTACAATTGCGGTCTTTTAGTTGCGGCCGTAGCGCTTAACGCCGATGGAACCGACGTTAGCCTTCACCGAAACTACGTTTTATTGAAACTTCGAATTCGCATTTGGGCATTCAGGGACTTACACCATGAGTTGTGACGATACAGTCGACTGCGGTCGGCGGCGTCTGTTGGTTGCCACGGCAGCCGCAGGCGGGGTGGCTGGGGTTGCGGTGGCTGTGCCCTTCGTGGCCAGCATGCTGCCGTCCGAGCGGGCGAAGGCTGCCGGTGCGCCTGTCGAAGTGGATATCAGCAAACTCGCTCCCGGTCAGATGATGACCGTCGAGTGGCGCGGCAAGCCGGTCTGGATCATCAATCGCACCAAGGAACAACTCGAGGCCCTGGCCAAGATTGCAGACAAACTGGCTGATCCCAAGTCGGCCAAGAACATGCAGCCCGAGTACGCGAAGAACGAAACCCGTTCAATCAAGCCCGAGATTCTGGTGGCTGTCGGCATCTGCACCCACCTCGGTTGCTCGCCGACCGAGAAGTTCAAGACCGGAGCAGAATCCGGCATCGAGGCCGACTGGCCGGGCGGCTTCATCTGCCCCTGTCACGGTTCCACCTTTGACCTCGCCGGTCGCGTCTACAAGAGCAAGCCGGCGCCGGACAATCTCGAAATCCCCCCGCACATGTATCTTGGCGATGCCAAGCTTGTGATTGGCGAAGACAAGAAGGCCTGATGCGATGAGCAAAGTGAACGCCATATTGCAGGGGACGCTGAACTGGGTTGACGAGCGTTTTCCGTTGACGTCGAACTGGAAGGCCCATCTGTCCGAGTACTACGCGCCGAAGAACTTCAACTTCTGGTACTTCTTCGGTTCGCTGGCGATGCTGGTTCTGGTCATCCAGATCGTTACCGGCATTCTGCTCACCATGCACTTCAAGCCCGACGCTTCGTTGAACGCGTCCGGTGTGCCGGTGGCGTTTGCCAGCGTCGAGTACATCATGCGCGACGTGCCTTGGGGCTGGCTGATCCGCTACATGCACTCGACGGGTGCCTCGGCCTTCTTCCTGGTTGTTTATCTGCACATGTTCCGCGGCCTGCTCTACGGTTCCTACCGCAAGCCGCGCGAACTGATCTGGCTGTTCGGCATAGGCATTTTCCTCTGCCTGATGGGCGAAGCCTTCTTCGGCTACCTGCTGCCCTGGGGCCAGATGTCCTTCTGGGGCGCGCAGGTGATCGTTAACCTGTTCTCGGCGATCCCGCTGATCGGTAACGACCTTTCGATCTGGCTGCGCGGCGATTACGTCGTCGGCGACGCGACGCTGAACCGCTTCTTTGCCTTTCACGTCATCGCCATGCCGCTGGTGTTGCTGGGCCTGGTGGGAGCGCACATCATCGCGCTGCATGAGGTCGGTTCGAACAACCCGGACGGCATCGAGATCAAGAAGAAAAAAGATGCTAATGGAATTCCGCTGGACGGCATTCCCTTCCATCCGTACTATTCGGTGAAGGATATCGTCGGCGTGGTGGTATTCCTGATGGTGTTCTCCATCATCGTCTTCTTCATGCCCGAAGGCGGCGGCTACTTCCTCGAGTACAACAATTTCTTCCCGGCCGACCCGCTGGTGACACCGCCGCACATCGCGCCGGTCTGGTACTTCACGCCCTATTATTCGCTGCTGCGCGCGGTGACCTACCCGCTGTTCGGCATCGATGCGAAGTTCTGGGGCGTGGTTGCAATGGGTGCCGGCACGTTGATCTTCGCTTTCCTGCCCTGGCTGGACCGCAGCCCGGTGAAGTCGATCCGCTATCGCGGACCGATCACCAAGTGGCTGCTCTCGATCTGGGTCGTCGGCTTCTTCATCCTCGGTTTCCTCGGCACCAAGGATCCGGCCTACAAGTTCTTCGGCTTCATCCCCGGCGCGCCGATCGCACAATTGCTCAGCGTGTATTACTTCCTGTTTTTCCTGACGATGCCGATTTGGTCTTCCCTGGATCGTTGCAAGCCGGAACCGGACCGGGTGACAATGAAATGAAGAAACTCCTGATCGCAATCCTGTTTTCGCCGATGCTGGCGCTTGCCGCGGGCGCGCAGCTGCATCTTGACTCCGCCCCGGATAAGGCCAGCGACATGGCTGCGCTGCAAAACGGCGCCAAGATTTTCGTCAATTACTGCCTGAACTGCCATTCGGCGTCCTACATGCGCTACAACCGCCTGAAGGACATCGGTCTCAGCGACGCGCAAATCAAGGACAATCTGCTATTTACCGCCGAGAAGGTCGGTGAGCCCATGAAGATCGCCATGCAGCGCGCCGAAGCCAAGGTCTGGTTCGGCGCCGCGCCGCCGGATCTCACGGTGATCGCGCGGGCGCGTGCTTCGGAGTTCGGCAGCGGTGCCGACTGGCTTTATACCTATCTGCGCACTTTCTATCGCGACGAGAACCGGCCGACCGGCTGGAACAATGTCGTGTTCGAAAACGTCGGCATGCCGCACGTACTCTGGGAGCTGCAAGGTGACCAGGTTATGGGGGCGGACCATAAACTGAAGCTGGTCAAGCCGGGCAAGCTCAAGCCGCAGGAGTTCGATGCGGCGGTCGGTGACTTGGTGGCCTTCCTCAAGTACATGGGCGAGCCGATGGCCGAATTCCGCAAGCAGCTTGGCGTCATCGTTCTGATTTTCCTGGCAGTAATCTTTGTCTTTGCATACGCGCTGAAACGCGAGTACTGGAAAGACGTCCATTAATACTGATACGTGAATGCAAATTATGGGGCATCGAGAAATGAACGCGCCGCCTGTGCGCAAAGTGGTGCGTGATGCGGATTATTCCTGGGGCACCAGCGCCATGATGAATCTGTACTCTGGCACGACCTGTCCGTTCAGCCATCGCTGTCGCATCGTCCTGTACGAGAAGCAGATGGACTTTCAGGTGATCGACGTCGATCTCTTCAACAAACCTGAAGATATCGCGGTCATCAATCCATACAACCGGGTTCCGGTGCTGGTCGATCGCGATCTGGTGCTCTATGAGTCGAACATCATCAACGAGTACATCGACGAGCGATTCCCGCATCCGCAACTGATGCCGCCCGATCCGCAAACACGGGCCAAGGCGCGCCAGTTGTTGTTCACGATGGAGCACGAGCTGTTCAGCTACATCGATGCGCTCGAAAAGAACCTCAAGTCGGCGGACAAGTCGCGGGGCCACATTCGCGACCGTCTGGTCGAACTGGCGCCGATGTTCAACAAGCAGAAGTTCCTGCTGGGCGACGACTTTTCCATGCTTGACGTGGCGATTGCGCCGCTGCTTTGGCGCCTCGACCATTACGGTATCGAACTGCCGAAGACCGCGGCGCCGTTGATGAAGTTTGCCGAACGCATCTTCTCGCGTCAGGGTTTCATCGATGCACTGACGCCGACGGAAAAGATGATGCGCCGTTAACGGCGTATCGTCCGCGTCTGTAATTTGATTCATCTCGGCGCAAGCTCAATGCAGTCAACCAAGCCCTATCTGATCCGCGCCATTCATGAATGGTGCGCGGATCAGGGCCTTACACCCTATCTGACAGTTTCAGTGGATGCGACAACTCGCGTTCCGCGCGAATTCGTCAAGGATGACCAGATCGTTCTCAATGTCGGCCTGGAGGCGACCCATCAGTTGCTGATGGGGAACGAGGAGATCAGTTTTCAGGCACGTTTTGGCGGACGCTCGTTCCCGGTCGTTGTGCCCGTCGAGCGTGTCGCAGCGATCTATGCGCGCGAGAACGGCGAGGGTATGGCCTTCGAGGTTACCGAAACGCCCGCGGTAGATGCGCCCCCTGCCGATGAGAAGTTGAAAGGCGGCCAGGGAAGTGCCTCGGTTGGTGCAAGTTCTGTCGAAGAGTTCTCCGGGGCGGAAGCTCCTTCCGAGCCGCGGCCATCTGGAAGGCCTTTCCTGACTCGCATCAAGTAACACCTCCTTTCCCGTCGGGGGAGGGCTGCCAAAAATGAGGAAGTGAGTCGCGGATTGTTGCGTGGGCTCTCATGTGGGCTCTCATGCTTGGTTGCTTAGGCGGTCACTGATAAACTGCGGCCTCGGCACTGCTATTACCTTAGCTATATATTTGCGCGAACGGGCGTGGACTACGGAGAAGGGTTCTCCTGTATTCTCGCAGTGCATATTGACCGGGAGCTTTGATTCTTGATATCGCGGAACGCGCTACGATGATCATAAACGGTCTGATGAAGTCATGCGACGACGATGCAGGGCATGGGGTTTTGCAGACAAGGGCCCGGGATCGACGTAACTGGAGTTGAGGGAGCTATATGAACGACAAATCCCGTGAGTCAGGCGATCAAGCCGATGATTTCCTCTTTGCCGAAGAAGCCGAGGTCGGGGCTGGCGAGGAAAAGGCCGCGTGGAAGGTACTCATCGCCGACGACGAGCCCGATGTTCATGTGGCGACAAAACTGGTTCTGAGGGATTTTTCCTTCTGCAATCGTGGCATCGAATTTCTCGACGCGTACGATGGCAATGAGACCTGCGAGCTTCTGCGACAGAACCCCGACACCGCTGTCGTGTTTCTCGATGTGGTGATGGAATCGGAGGATTCCGGACTCAAGGCAGTCCAGCGCATTCGTGAAGAGATCGGCAACCAGATGGTGCGCATCATCCTGCGCACAGGACAGCCCGGCCATGCGCCGGAAGAGTATGTGGTGTTGAACTATCACATCAACGATTACAAATCGAAGTCCGAAATGACGGCGAAAAAGCTGTTCACCTCGCTTGTTTCGGCCTTGCGTTCGTTTCAGGATTTGCAGACCATCGAGTCCAGTCGCCGTGGCCTGGTCAAGGTGCTCGATGCCGCAAGCAACATGGATTTCCGTTCGCGGAACCTGTTTGTCTCCGGTCTGCTGATGCAGCTGGGGTCGTTGCTGGATATCGGGGAGAACGACCTGATCCTGGTTCGGCGCGGAGACGCCGGCAACCCGGACATGATCATGGCCGCGTGCGGCGGTTTCGATTCCTTCATCGGGGCGCCGGTAGAGGATGTGCTTGATGAGAAGGGCATCGCGTGCATAGCGCAGGTTTTTTCCAGCGGCGCCACTTACATCGACGACAAGCGATCGATCTACCTGGTTCCCATGCCCAACTTTAGCGACGTGGTCGTTTATGTTGGCGGTGCCAAGAAGATCAGCGAAACAGAACTGGCATTGATCGATATTTTTTGCATGAAAATCGTCCTCGCCTACGACAACTTCGAGGCTGTCGAGCAATCGAAGCTGGATCAGAGTGTCGAGATCGGCTTGCTGGCAAAGCTGACGGCGCATGCGTGCTACCTGCCGCTTTCCCATGCTGCCAAGCGCGGCCGGCTCAGCCGGGCTATCGCGTTGCAACTGAAGGAAAGTGCCCCGGGCCTGGCAATCGAGCGGCGCCTTCCGGAAATCCTGGAGCGTGCCGCAATGCTCGCCGACATCGGCAATCAGGGTATTTCATCGAATATTCTCGACCAGGCCTCGGCCCTGTCTCCGGAGGATATGGCGATGGTCCGCAAGCACCCGGAACTTGGTGCATCAATGCTGCAGGAGGTCCTTTCAGAAGTGAAAGGAGGACGCGTGGTCAGCCTAGCCCGCGAAGTCATATTGACCCATCATGAAAACTTCGACGGATCGGGTTATCCGCAGCAACTGGCAGGCGAGCATATTCCCTTGTCGGGACGGATCGTTGCGGTTGCCGACCGCTACATGGCGATCACGACCGCGCGTCCGTGGCGTGCTGCTTTCAGTCATGAACAGGCGCTCGAAATGATCAGGCAGGACTCGGGCAAAAAACTCGATCCGCGGATGGTCGAAGCGTTTGTCGCTGCGGTTGAGGCGTTTCGCAAAGGCTCCTGAATTCAGCGGTTTTCGTCGTGTGGCAGGTCGCGGAAATCCTCTGGCCTGCGCCCGCCCGTCCGGCGGTTGCCAAATCCATGCAGCGGCTGGTTTGACTGGGCCTGCTCCGGGGCGACCATGGCCAGTGTAAGCGTGAAGCAGGTTCCCTGTCCGGGACGGCTCTCGACACCAATGCGGCCGCCAAGGATGCTGAATACCATGTTATGCACTATGTTCAAGCCGAGGCCGCTTCCGCCCTGGCCCAGTCTCGTGGTGAAAAACGGGTCGAAGATGCGTGGCAGGACGTCCGGCGGTATGCCCTTGCCATCATCGCAGACTTTCAGCAGGACGCTTGCATTGCCCTCGCATTTTTCGGCATCGATGCGAATCCGGCCAGCCTCGCGGCCGTCAAAGCCGTGAATGATGCTGTTGTTGATCAGGTTGGTCACCACCTGTCCCAGTGGCCCGGGAAAGCTCTCCATCACTATGTCATCAGGTATCGACTGTTCGATCAAATAAGGCGTCTTGCGAATCGTCGGCCTCAGCGTTGTTACCACTTCGGCAACCATTTCCGCAAGGTTGAAACTTCGCCTTTGCGAACTCGTCTGATCAACGGCAACTTGCTTGAAGCTGGATACCAGTTCGGCAGCCTTGTTCAGATTGCGCACCAGCACATCGCCGGCCGAATCGGTGTTGGCCAGGAACTCATCGAGCGCTGAACGTTTCAATCCTGTTTTCAGGGCCTCTCCCATTTTCTTGCTGGTCGCGACAAGGTGAGTTGCCACCATCAGGCTGTTGCCTATCGGCGTATTCAATTCATGGGCTATTCCGGCGACCATTGAGCCCAGGCCGGCCAGCTTTTCGCTGCGTACCAGTTCATCCTGCGTCTGCTCGAGGTTCTGGATCACCACGCCCAGTTCCGTCAGGGCTTGCTGCAAGGCTTCGGCCCGCTCCTGCAAGCCGGCTTCGGCACGGCGCTGTTCAGTGATATCGCGAAGGGTTTCAATCGCGCCGATCACGCGCCCTGCCGGATTGCGCAACGGCGCTGCCGTAAAGTACAACCAGCATCCTGCCTTGCCGAAATTGGGAAAGAAGTCTTCGGCCTCCAATGCGCCATCAATGATCTCCGAACGCCGCCACTTCGAATAGTGGCGCTGGACTTCATGCTCCGAGTCTCCGGCGACGATCAGGTCGGCCATCATCGGGCGTTCGCTGGTGTAGAAGGCGCGCCACTGGTTGCTGGTCCCCAGGATGGAATTTGCCGCCACGCCTGTCAGCTTTTCACATGCGCTGTTCCAGTGCGTCACCCGGTGGTCGCGATCAAGCACAAAAGCCGCGATCGGGCTGCCATCGATGATTTGCGCCAGGCGCGTTTGCGCCGTCCCCAGTTCCGTCAGGGTCTTTCGCAGCGCTTCGGTGCGATCCTCCACCTTGAGCTCCAGCGTGGCGGCAAGTTCCCGCAGCGCCATCTCGTTTTGCTTGCGTTCGGTGATGTCCGTGTAGGTGCTGATGAACCCGCCTTCCGGCAAGGGTTTGCCGACCACCTCGATGACCAGGCCGTCCGGACGCTCACGCTCGTAAACATGGGGTTCGCAGCGCAGGGCCTGGGCGACCCGCGTTTGCACCTGCTGGTCGACATCGCCGGGACCATATTCTCCACGCTCTGCGTTGTAGCGTATGTAGGCTTCGAATGGCGTTCCCGGAGTACCGAGATAGTCCGGAAAGTCGAGCAGTTCGAGGAATCTGCGGTTGCAGACGACAAGATCGAAGTTGACGTCGAACATCGAGATGCCCTGGCTGATATTGCCTACGGCATTACGCAGCACCGATAGCGACTTCGCCATGTCGCGTTCGCGGGCGCGCTGCTCATCCTGCTTGCGTTCGGATATGTCTTCCTGGAGCAGGATCAGACCAGCCGGCGAGCCATTGATCAATACCGGGGCCGAGCGCACCAGCAGGGTGCCGCCGTGAGGAGGGCTGAGCTCAATCGAGCTCGCGGGGAATTTGGCGAGTTCACTGAAACGGATATCGACCTGCTCTTCCGCATCGCCGGGCCCGTAGAAGCCCTTCTCGGCAAGTATGCGCATGCTGGTCCTGACCGTTCCTCCCTTTGAAATCGAGCCCTTCGGCAAGCTGAAAAGAGTCTCGACCTTGTCATTCCAGAAGATGGTATTGAGATCGGTGTCGAGCACCAGAACGCCAAATGGCAGATTGGTCAGGACTTCCTGGAAGTAGGAAGTGGTACGCAGGTTTTCCTGTTCTGCCCGTTCTTTCAGCGCCGCTTCGGCCCGGCGTCGCTCCGTGACGTCCTGCAGGGTTTCGATGGCACCCATGATGTGTCCGGCTTCGTTGCGCAGCGGTGCCGCGGTGAAGAACACCCAGCGTCCTTCCTCTCCGAAATTCGGGAAGAAGTCCTCTGCCTCGTAAGCGCCTTCGATGAGCCTGGAATGTTGCCATTTGGTGCGGTAGTGTTGATCGACCGCTTCCTCGGCTCCGCCGGCGAGAATCAAGTCGGCCATGACCGGTCGTTCGCTGGAATAGAACGGGCGCCATTGTTCGCGGGTTCCCAATACCGAGGCGGCACTGACCCCGGTCAGGTTTTCGCAGGCGCGGTTCCAGTACGCCACGCGGTGATCCTGATCAAGGACAAAGGTCGCCACCGAGCTGCCGCCGAGGATCTGTGCCAATCCGGTACGGCTTACGTCGCGCTCAATTCCGGCATGAATGGCATCTGCTTCGGCGCGCTTGCGGTCGCTGACGTCCGTATAGATGGTGACAAAGCCGCCGTCAGGAAGGGGGGCTCCGCGAATCTCAAGGGTCTTGCCGTTGGGTCGCGTGCGTTCGAAGACGTGCGGCTGCATGTTGCGCGCCCGTTCGCAGGCTTCGAGCGCCTGCGCTTCGGGGTTTCCCGGTCCGTATTCGCCGCGTTTTGCGTTGAACAGCACCAGGGCGTGGAAGGAAGGGCGCCCCTGCGCAAACAGCTCGTCCGGAAATTCGAGCAGGTCGCGGAACATCCGGTTGCATGCCACCATCTCAAGCTTGGCATTGAAAATGGACACGCCGCCGGGGAAACAGTCGATGATCGTCTGGAACTGTTCTGGCATGGGTCCGGCTGCAGCAGCTTGCATTTGATCGACTCCGGTAGGGGCGGCGCTATGGCGTGATTATGGCCAAAATAAGCGCGTCTTCGCGATCAATTCGCGGCAGGTCCGGCCGACTATGCAGCCAGCCTCCGGAGCACTTCGGCAAAGCCCGGTTGCGCAAGCTCGCGTCGGCTATTTGGATTCCATCACCCAGACGCCGTCCCAGTCATCGCCGGGCGGGCTGGCGAGGAAGTGCTGGCAGCGCTCGATGTAAAGTTTTGCCGCCTTGTCGTTCGCGTTGAGGGACAGGACCTCGTTGAACTCGCCCATTGCATCAGTCCATTTCTGCTGCCGGTACTTCACCAGCCCGGACTTGAAATGGCGCAGGGCATCGATCATCTGTGGATAGCTTTCTTCCGTGTGGTAGTCGAGGATTTCGTAGATCGCCACCGGCCTGGTCTTGCCCTTCACCACCACCAGGTCCAGCTCGCGGCTGAAGTAGGTTGTCTTCAGGGCCTTGTAGGTGAACTCGCTGACGAGAATGTGGCTGCCATACTGCTTGCAGGCCGACTCGAGCCGGGCGGCAAGGTTCACGCCGTCGCCGATGATGGTGTAATCCATGCGTTTCTTGGACCCGATGGTTCCGGAAACCACATTGTCGGTATTGAGACCGATGCCGATGTCGACCGGCAACTTGCCTTCGCTCACGCGCAGCTTGTTCCAGGTCCACAACTCGCGGATCATGGAAATTGCGGTGCGCACCGCGCGGTCGGCGTCGTCATCGTGGCCGACCGGGATGCCGAAGGCGGCCATGACAGCGTCGCCGATGAATTTGTCGAGGAACCCGGCCTCGCGCTGAATGCAGTCGACCATCAGCGTGAAGTATTCGTTGAGCAGTGCCACGGTGCCCTGGGCACCGAGTTGTTCGGTGATCGTGGTGAAGCCGCGTATATCGGAAAAAAGCACCGTGGCTTGCACGTTCTTGCCGCCCAGGGTGTCGACACCGCCAGCCAGCATCTGGTCGGCGATGCCTGGATCCATCAGGCGTGACATGGTCGACCGCATGCGTTTCTCGCTGGAGATATCCTCCAGCATAAGCATCGAGCCGAGGCGTTTCTTCTCCATTGACAGCAGAGGCAGGGCAGTCAGATTGACCGACAGCTTGTCTTCACCGACGATCAGTTCCGCCTCCATCGCCAGTTCGGTGGCTTGCGTTTCGGCTACGCGCTTCAGCTTTTCGGCTATCCACACATTGCTGCCGGCGAAGAATTCGGCGGCGGGCTTTTGCAGAATCTGCGGCGGGTGCACGCGCAGGATGCGCAGGCCGGCAGCGTTGCAGGTGGCAATGCGTTCGCTTTCGTCGAGCGTGATCACCGCATTCGACATCGACTCCAGCATCGCCTCGTTGTAGTTCTTCATGTTCTGCACGTCGGCGAACAGCTTGGCATTTTCCAGAGCGATCGAAATCTGCGCGGTAAAGGCGCGCAAACGTGATTCGTCCTCGCCGGTGAAGGGGCCGCCGCGCTTGTTCAGCACCTGCGTGACGCCGATCACCTTGCCGTGCTTGTTGACGATGGGCACGCAGAGAATCGAGCGCGTGAAATAACCGGTTTTCTTGTCGAAGGCCGGATTGAAGCGCAGGTCGGCGTAGGCGTAGGGAATGTTGATCGCCTTGCCCGAGGTGAACACGGCGCCGGCGATGCCCAGATGATTGGGCAGGCGGATCTGCACCGACTCCAGGCCCTGGCCAACCTCCGACCACAGCTCGCTGGTCTTCTCGTCATTGAGGAACAGGGTCGAGCGCTCGGCATTGAGCAGGCGCGTCGCTTCGCCCATGACCTTTTGCAGAAGGGAGCCGAGCTTGATGTCGGCGGTGACCTCGGAGACGACGTCGATGAACTCCATTTCCTGGCGACGGATGGCCTGCATGCGCTCGATGAACTGCGCGCTTTGCAGTGCCAGCGTGCCCTGGCTGGTCATCGCTTCGAGCAGGTTCAGGTCCTGCTTGGTGAACTTGCCGGTGCGTTTGTTGAGCGTCTGCGCCACGCCGATGATCTCGCCCTTGACCGTCTTGATCGGCACGCAAAGAATGTTGTGCGTCGTGAATCCGGTCTGTTCGTCGATCGAGCGGTTGAATCGTTCGTCGGCATAGGCGTCATGGATGATCAGCGCCTCGCCCGCGGTATACACGTAGCCTGCCACGCCGCTGGTGTTCAGGATGCGGATCTCGCGCTGGATGTTGCCTTGCGCCACGCGCGAATACAGCTCATTGGTGTCGGGGTCGTTGAGGAACAACGATCCGCGTTCTGCATTCAGCTCGGTGGTGGTCATCTCCACCAGTGCCTGCAGGACTTCATCGAGCGTGCCATAGCTCGCCATGCGGCGCGTGACTTCCAGCAGCAGTTCGAGATGACGCAGGCGGCGACGGCTTTCCTGGTCGCGATCGGTGGTTTTCTTTTTGCTGTCGACAGCCTGGGTGGGTTGGTCCATGGTATTCATGCTTTGGTGGGGCGCATGGCTTCGATCTGGTCGCGCAGGGCCTGGATCGTGTGTTGCAGCTGTGTGCCTTCGTCGGCGAAGAGAGTCCGCTCGCGATTGATTGAATTGGTCTTGTCGATTTGCGCCAGTTCCAGGCTTTCGCGCAAGCCGCTGATAGTCTGGCGCAGTTGTGCGATTTCGCCCTGCGCACTGACCAGCGCGGTGCGCACGGCATTGTCGGCATCGGCGCGCGCACGCTCCAGTTCGTCGCGCAGGGCCGCCGAAGTGGCTTTCAATTGCTGCATTTCGTTATGCCCGACCACGCGCTCCTGTTGCACGGCGTGATCGCGCTCGGCGTGCGATTTTTCGAGCTCCTCGCGCAAGGCGGCGGCTGTTGCCTTGAGCATCTGGGCTTCCTGATTTGCGGCGACACGCTCCTGCTGGACTGCCTTTTCGCGTTCGACGCGGGCGCGTTCAAGCTCTTCGCGCAGGGCGCCGACGGTAATCTTGAGTTGCGAAATTTCCGCTGCACTGGTTTGGGTCGCGCGCAATGTCGAAGCATGAATCTCGGCATGCGCCGCCTCAAGCTCGGCGCGCAGCGCCATCACCGTGCGCTTCATGTCGCGCGAATCTGCCTGGGCGAGGGCAAGCTCTTCTTCGATGGTCGATACTTCGCTAGTCATCATGCAGGGAACAGCGGATCCAAAATCGCAAAATTCGGTACCGGGCGGCAAGGCTTGTGGCTCAACCGAGCAACGGCAATGCTTGCATGCCCTTCGTCATATTCGTCCGATAATACGCTTACCGTAGAATCATATCAGCCCTATTTTCGCGGCGGAACCCTGTTGCCGGGCCTGTCAGCATGGATCGGTCATTGAATGAAAAAGTTTAGCCGGCGTCATTTTCTTGCATCGAGCGGCGCATGGGGGGCCACTCTGGTCTCCGGCGCGGTGTTCGCGCAGATACTGCCGCGCAGCCGAAAGCGGCGCGTGGTCATCGTCGGCGGCGGCTGGGGCGGGCTTGCGGCTGCCCGTCATTTGCGTGACATGGCGCCCGAGCTCGAAGTCGTGCTGGTCGAGAAGGGCGCGGCATTCCGCTCCCTGCCCATGAGCAACAAGTGGCTGGTCGGCCTCGCGGAGGACAGCGGCCGCAGCCACGACTTTGCCGCTGCGGCCCGGACCTGGGGCTACACGCTGGTGCAGGCCGAGGCCACGGCCATCGACCGCGAGCAGCGCCGCGTCATCACCCGCGGCGGCACGCTCGATTACGACTGGCTGATTCTGGCCGTCGGCATCCGCTACGATTACGAGTCGTGGTTCGGCGACGATCGCCGCGCCGCAGAGCAGGCGAGAAAGGCTTTTCCGGCGGGATTCGTTGCCGACGAGCTCGACCTGCTGAAGCAGAAGCTCGCCGATTTCAAGGGCGGCGACTTCGTCATGAACATTCCGCCGGCACCCTACCGATGCCCGCCGGCGCCCTACGAACGCGCGGTGATGATCGCCTGGCTGTTCAAGCAGAAGAAAATCAAGGGACGGCTGATCATCGTCGATCCCGGCCCGGGCATGCAGGCCTTCAACCGTGTCTTTGCCGATCGCTACAAGGATCAGGTCGTGCACCTGACGCATGCCAAAGTGAAATCCGTCGATCCCTTCGGGAAGACGATGGCGACCGAGTTCGATGACCTGCGCTTCGACGACGGCATCCTGATGGCCGCCCAGCAGGCTGGCGATCTGGTGTGGCAGGCAGGGCTGGTCGCGCGCGACAGCGAGGGCAGGGCGACCGGATGGGGTGCCCTGGACCCGATCCATCTCCATGCGCGCGATGACGATCGGATCTTCCTGATCGGTGACCTGATCGACAGGGTGTCGCCCCTGTTCGGGCACTATCCGAAGAGCGGGCATCTGGCCAACCGGCTGGGGCGCATCGCCGCGCGCGAGATTGCCGGTCGTGCGCGCGGCAGCATTCCGGAACCGCTGCTGCCGGAAAGTGTCTGCCATGTGTTTTCGGACGTGGAACCGATGGAAAGCATCCGCATCGACGGTGAATACCGCCTGCGCGGCGACGGCCTCATCATGCAAACCGTGCGCCAGCATTACGATCCGCAGCCGCGAGGCGAAGATGCCGCGTGGGCAACATCGATGTACGCCGAGTTTCTCGCGAAGGATTGAAGCGAAATCCTAACGAAACCCCTTGTTCGAAGCCTGCGGTAATGGACGCGCGCAGCGCGTCGACTGGTAACCCCCCGTGAGGGGCGAGGCGGGAATTCGCGACGCATGCGTCGCGCCGCCGCAGCCAGCTGGCTGTGCAAAGCCAGCCGTGGGCCGCTTAGCGGAAGGGGGGCGGGCAACCAATTCGCCCTTCGCGTGTTTAATCTTCGGCGGGTGGCAACTCGGTGCCATGAGCGTTAGTGGCGGGCGAAGATGCTGGTCTTGCCGTCCGGACCGACCAGCAGGGTGTCGAACCTCTCGCGGCGGACATCCTTTTCCTGGCCGGCGTTATCGAGAATGGTGCAGGCCGTTTCGCAGAAGGGGTTCGAGATTTCGCGCCCCGGTGAGCCGCGCGGCAGGCCGGGCACGGCCAGCCCTCGTGCCCTGGGCTTTTCCTTGAGCAATTGATGTATGTCCTCGGCCGGAACATGCCCTTCGATGAAATAGCCGGCCACCTTGGCGGTTGGCACCGATTCGAGCTCGGAGGGCACGTTCAGCCAGCGCTTGAGGCGCGGCATGTTGGTCGCCAGGGTTTCGGTGATGGTGACTTCGAAGCCGTTCTTGCGCAGGTGATCGGCCCAGTCGATGCATGACAGGCAGGGGCTGGGGGCAAACATTTCGATCCGCGGCGGGCTGTCGCCATCTGCGGCCAGTGCCGGCTGCATCGATCCAAAAACTGCCAACGCAAGCGCGAGAAGGTGCCGCATGGTCAGCACGGCTTGGCGGGTTTGCAGCCCTTGAGCAGCCAGAGCGACACCACGCCGGCGAACTCGTCGGCGCGCACCTTGCGCGCCATGCTCAGCGCGTCGCGTCCGGCATCGGTCTTCAGTGACGGATCGGCGCCCGCCTGCAGCAGGGGCAGGGCGTGCTTTGTGCGCGTCGAAAAAGCGGCCATGTGCAGCGGCGTCCTGCCTTCCTTGTCGCGCGCATTGACGTTGGCTCCCGCCGCAATCAGCGCCTGCAGCGGGCCGCCATCCTCATTCATCGCCGCATAGTGGAGCGGCGTGGCGCCGAGGTCGGTGCGCGCGTCGCGGCTCTGCGGCGACGCCTTGAGCAGTTTCTCGACATCCTGCCGCGTGCCCATGCGGGCCGCATCGTGGATCGGCTGCTCGTTCTTGCCCAGGGTGGCATCAGCCGCAAAGGCGAAACTGGAGTGCAGGGCGCAGCAGAGCAGGAGTGAGCGGAAAAAGCCTTGGTTCATCAAATGCTTCATTTTATTTTTGGCCTCGCGTTTTGGTTGGGGTCTTCACCTCGGGGTGAATCGAGAAGCCGTCTCGATTGCCATGCTTGGCGCCCAAGTCAGGAATCGAACCTGAGACCTACCGCTTAGGAGGCGGTCGCTCTATCCACTGAGCTACAAGGGCGCGAGCCGCGAATTTTATCCCACTTGGGGATGCCGTCTGCGGGCGGCCGCAGACACAGGCTGCGCGCCTATAATCCGGCACCCATTTCCCGCCCCCCTTTCCATGCCCGTCATTTCCCTCGATCGCGCCTGTCTCGCCTACGGGCATGTCGCCCTTCTCGACCACGCGGCGATGCAGATCGATGCCGGCGAGCGCGTCGGACTCATCGGCCGCAACGGCAGCGGCAAATCCAGCCTGCTGAAGGCGCTCGCCGGCCTGGGTTCGCTCGACGACGGCGAAGTCTGGCGTCAGCCCGGCCTCTCCATCGCCTATGTGCCGCAGGAGCCGGAATTCGCCAGCCACGACACGGTGTTCCAGGCCGTTGCCGCCGGGCTGGGCGACGTGGCGCGGGTGCTGGCCGAATATCACGAGGTTACCCATACAGTCGGCGCTGGCGACACGGCGACCATGGATCGCCTTGAGGCGCTGCAGGCGCAACTGGAAGCCAATGACGGCTGGACCCTGAATTCGCGCGTCGAGCAGGCCATTTCGCGCCTTGCGCTGGATGGTGATACCCATGTCGATACCCTTTCCGGGGGCGGCAAGAAGCGCGTTGCCCTGGCCCGCGCGCTGGTGGCCGAGCCGCAACTGCTGCTGCTCGACGAGCCGACCAACCACCTCGACGTCGACGGGATACTCTGGCTGGAGGAGCTGTTGCGCGGCTATCAGGGGGCCGTCATGCTCATCACTCACGACCGGGTGTTCCTCGACAACGTGGCGACCCGCATTCTCGAACTGGATCGCGGCCGGCTGGTGAGCTTTCCCGGCAGCTTCGCGGCCTACCAGGAACGCAAGGAATTCATGCTCAACGAGGAGGCGCTGGCCAATGCCCGCGCCGACAAGATGCTGGCGCAGGAGGAAATCTGGATCCGCAAGGGCGTCGAAGCACGGCGCACGCGCAGCGTCGGCCGCGTCCAGCGCCTCGAACAATTGCGCGCGGCGCGCGCGGCGCGGCGCGAGCAGCAGGGCAAGGTGGATTTTCGCGTGGTGCGCGGCGATGCTTCGGGCAAGCTGGTGGCCGAACTCGAAAATGTCAGCAAGCGATTTGTGACAACCGCGGGCGAAAAAGTCGTGGTGCGCGACTTCTCGTGCCGCATCCAGCGCGGCGACAAGGTCGGCCTGATCGGCGCCAACGGTACCGGCAAGACCACGCTGCTGCGGCTGATCCTCGGGCAGATCGAACCCGATGCCGGCAAGGTTCAGCTCGGCAGCCGGATCGAGGTCGCCTACTTTGACCAGTTCCGCACCCAGCTCGATCCCGAGGCGCCGCTGTGCGAAGTGATCAGCCCCGGCTCCGACTACGTCGAGATCGGTGGCACGAAGAAGCATGTGATCGGCTACCTGGAGGACTTCCTGTTCGCTCCGCAGCGCGCGCGGTCGCCGGTGAAATCGCTCTCCGGCGGCGAGCGCAACCGCTTGCTGCTGGCGCGCCTGTTCGCGCGGCCGGCAAACGTGCTGGTGCTCGACGAGCCGACCAACGACCTCGACATCGAAACCCTGGAGTTGCTCGAAGCGCTCTTGCAGGATTACACCGGCACGGTGTTCCTGGTCAGCCACGACCGGGCCTTCCTTGACAACGTGGTGACGCAGACCATTGCCAGCGAGGGTGACGGGCAGTGGAAGGAGTACGTTGGCGGCTACAGCGACTGGCTGCGGCAGCGGCCGGCGGGCGGCGCGGCGCGTTTCGATGCGACAGGTGGCGTGGCCGCTGCGCCAGTACAGAAAGTCGGCGCTGGCGATACGGCGAAGTCCAGGCCTCCCGAGCGCAAGAAGCTGAGTTTCAAGGAGCAGCGCGAACTGGAGCAATTGCCCGATCGCATTGCCGCGCTGGAAGCCGAGCAGGGCGCCCTGCAGCAGCGGCTGGCCGATCCTGCCTTCTATCAGGGTCCGGCCGATGCCGTGCGCGAGGTGCAGGCAAGGCTGGCCAAGGTCGATGCCGACATCGATGCCGCCCTGGCACGCTGGGAGGCGCTGGAGGCGAAGTCCTGAAATTGATCGCAGGCACTTAAAACGGCCTGTATTCACGTTTTGCTCCCGTTGCGCCGGATATATGCTGATCAGCTAGATCGGGCGTTTCATGTCGCGCCGCAAACGGGAGTGCCGTACTTGGATTCATGGAAGAGGCGTTGGGGAGTCGGGCAATGGGCGGCGTTCTTCGAGACCCAGGAACTTCCCGTGATGCCGCGCTCGAAGGCGATGCTCAACACCCTGCAGGAAGCCAAGGGCGAGATGCTGGCGCCGATCGAACTGTTGTCCATCGTGCTGCTCGATCCGCTGCTGTGCCTGCGCCTGCTGCGCGAGGCCGAGCGCAGGAAATCCCACCGCCTCGACCATGAGACCACCACGGCGCTGGCGGCCATCATGCAGCTGGGCATCGATGAATTCCGGGAGCTGCTGCTGTCGAGCAAGGAAATCGAAGAGGCCAACACCGGGCTGCTGGAAGTCGAGTCGCGTGCCACGGTGGCCGCGCAAGTGGCGCAGCGCTGGGCCCTTGGCCGCAACGACCTCAACCCGGAAGAGGTCGCCGTCGCGGCCTTGCTGGCCGATGCCGGGGAGTTGCTGCTCTGGGTTTATGAGCCGGAGCTGCCCCAAGCGGCCAGGGAAGCGCTGCTTTCCGGGCGGGCCAGGCGCAGTTCTCAAGCCCAGGTCGCGGCCTGCGGATTCGATTTCAAGCAACTGACCATGCGTTGCGCCGAACTCTGGCAATTGCCGGTGCTGGTGCTGCAGCTCTTGCGCGGAGTGGATTCGCCGCGCGCCAATTTGACGCGGATCTGTTCCAACGTCGCGCGCCATATCGTGGAAGCATCCGCGACATCCGACCTTGCGCTGGCCAGCGATCTGGTCGAAGCCCGCAGGCTGATGCCGGGTGCCAGTCTCGAATGGCTGGTGGATGGTCTGGTCATGCTGCCGGAGGAGCATCGAATCGCGTTGATGTCGATCGCCAGCGAATTGCAGGAGCGGCAGGAAAATGCGTGAGTATCGGTCGGGCATTGCCATGGTGCAGACCCTCAAGCCGGGCGCGTCGCGGCCGATATTTATTCTGACTGAAGCCGACAAAATTTCAGGGAGACCCGGATGGTCGTCATAAACGGAAAGCGTACTACCGCGATCGTGATCCGCCATCGGGGCGACAGTGTCACGCTGGTGCCGATGAAAAGCGGCCGGCTGTCGGCGAAGACGGTGGCCTTCGAGGAATTCCGCAGCGAGTGGCATGAAACCGGCTATGCCCTGTCGCAGGCGATGACGACCTTTCTTGCCCACATCATGAAATGGGGCGCCTCGCTGGAAGTCGTCAAGGGCCTCGACAAACTTGCGGCGCGGGATCGTTTCGTCGTCGCCAGTCTGTTCTAAGCGCTTTGAGCCAAACATAGGCGCTCAAGCTTACTGGCAGGGGTGGTTCGACGGCGCTGCGCTGCCCAATCCGGGCAAGCTCGGCATTGGCATCGTGCTAGTTTCACCCGCCGGCATCCGTTCCGAAACATCGGCACCGGTGGGTGGTTCCGGCTGCAACAACGAAGCCGAACTGCATGCGCTGTGCACGGCGCTCGAACTTGCCTTCGACGCAGGGGCTCGACATCTGCTGCTGCAAGGCGACAGCGATGTCGCCATCCGCTATGCGCTCGGCACGGACAGTACGCGGATTGCCCGGCTGGTGGTTCTGATCGACCGGGCACGGGAAAGCATGCGACGCTTCGAGGAGGTGCGGCTGGTCTGGGTGCCCCGCCATCGCAACCTCGAAGCGGATGGCCTGTCGCGGCAGGCGCTGGATTTGCCCGCGACACGGCCCAAGGCCGCCACGCGTCGGCGGCGGTCGCGCTGATGTGTTGCCGCGCGAGGCCGGCTTTCCGCTATGATCCGCCCGCATCGCACATCCCGCAAGGGGATACCGTCCCCGGCATAGCCGGGGACATAAAGGAGGAGAAATTGCTTGGGAATATTGACGAACATCGTCGCCGCCGAAGAAGACGAGATTGCCGCCATCGGCGAATCGTTGCGGCCGGTGGATGAATGGAGCGGCATCGAGCGGCGGGGCATTGATACCGCCAAGATCGCCACGCTGCATTGCCTGCTGACCGGCGACGAATTCGAAGAGGCCATCGGCGCCTACGAGCCCGTCTATGTGGCGGATGAGGGCGCCGTGGTACTGCGCATCGCCGACGAGGTCATGGAGCGCCTGGCCACCCTCGACGAGGACGCACTGGATCTCGTTGCCGGGGAGCTGGCGGCCACCGAAGAATACGAACTGGAGCAGTGGGATGCGGAGGACGTGCAGGCGCTGGTGATGGATCTGGCCGACCTGGCGCGGCTGGCCGATTCGCAGGGCCAGTCGCTGTTCGTCTGGATGCATCCGCTGCTGACCTGAACGGAGCCGCTGCAAGCCGGATGTCAGCGCACAAGACCTGGTTCGTCTACCTGATCGAATGTACCGACGGCTGCCTCTATACCGGGATCACCGTCAACCTGGAGTCGCGCTTCAAGGCTCACGTCGAAGGCCGCGGTGCGCGCTACATGCGGCTGCATCCGCCCTTGCGCATGCTGGCCGCGGAAGCTCATCCGGACCGCGCGGCGGCCTCGAAGGCCGAGTACCGCATCAAGCAGCTGAGCTCTGCTGAAAAGCGCGCTTATGCGGCGCGGATGACAGCCGGCCCCCTTCCTCCCAGCACACTTAAATCCGTTTTGCCATGATCGTTTTTTCCCACGCCAACAGTTACAGCGCCACCACCTATCGCCAACTCTTCGAAGGCTGGCGGGCCGCCGGGCAGGAGGTGGTTGCCGTCGAGCATTTCGGCCACGACGAGCGCTTTCCCGTTGACCGCAGCTGGCGCGGCATGACGCAGCAACTCGTCGCGCTGATCGACAGCCAGGCCGAACCTCGCCTCTGGCTGGTCGGGCATTCGATGGGTGGCTACCTGAGCCTGCTGGCGGCGGGTCAGCGCCCCGGGCGTGTGCGCGGCATCGTGCTGCTCGATTCGCCCATCGTTTACGGCTGGAAAGCCGGGCTGGTCAGCATGGCCAAGGCGGCCGGCCAGATGCGCCGGCTGTCGCCCGCGGGAGTTGCGATCAGGCGTCGCGACCGCTGGCCGAATCTTGTCGAGGCGCATCGCCATTTCGCGGCGAAGCCGATGTTCGCGCGCTGGCACCCGGCGGTCCTCAACGACTACATCCACTTCGGCACCGAGCAGGATCCGGCGGACCACGCCGGCACCGGCCGCCGCCTGAAGTTCCGTCCCGAGATCGAAGCGGAAATCTACTCGACCGTGCCCCATCGCCTGGTGGCCTATCTGCGGCTGCATCCTCCGGGCGGGCCGGTGGCCTTTGTCGCCGGCACGCGTTCGCGCGAGGTGCGCCAGGTCGGGCTGGCCGCCACCCATCGCCTCACGCAAGGACGCATCAGCTGGATGGAAGGCTCGCACCTGTTTCCCTTCGAGCGGCCGGAGGACACCGTGCGCGAAGTGCTCGACTGGATCGCGCGGCTGGAGAGTGAATCGTAGAAGTCGGCGCTGGCGGCACGGCGGAAGGCCACCCAACCCTCATGATCCGGGCATTCGCAAGTATGATCCAGATCAACAAGGGGCATGCACGCAGGTTTAATGTGCTGGTCAGGGCGATAACTCAACCGACCAGCCTTCATCGGAGCGAATAACGTGCACATCGGATTGCGGGAAAAAGCGCTGGCCTATCTTCTGGCGGGCGGGTTGGTGATTGGCGGTTTGCTTCTGGCTGTCATCTCCGGCATTCAAGACCGGATCAAGACTGATCTGACGCATCGTGCCGCGGAGCGTTATGTGCTGTTCCACAAGGAACGCACGCTCGGTGCGATTCAGGGCGATCTGGCGCTGGCCAACAAGATGGCCGATTCCGATGCGCTGCGCGCATGGGTGCGCAATCCCCAGGACAAGGCGGCGGCGCCAGCGGCGATGCGAGAACTGTCCAGTTTCATTGGCATGTTTTCGCGGCACATTGCCTTTCTTTCGTCGGCGTCGGAAATGAGCTTCTACTACGTCGACCAGAAAGCCATCGCAGCGCTCGACAAGACGCCCCTCAAGATCACGGAGACACTCTCGAAGGACGATCCGGACGACAGCTGGTTCTTTGGCACCCTGTCGCAACCGGGCGCTTATGTCTTCAACGTCGACTACAACGACACACTGAAGATGACCGGCCTGTGGATCAACGTCGTCATGAAGGATGGTGGCAAGCCGATAGGCGTCGTCGGCACCGGCATCGACATTTCACAGTTCATCGCGTCCTTTCTCAAGGCGCACGATCCCGGCGTGACCGCCATGTTCGTCAATGACGAAGGGATCATCCAGGGTCATACCGATGCCACCCTGATCGCCCATAACGCCGTCGCGAAAGATGCGCTGCAGGCACGTTCGCTGGTCTGGAGTCATCTCGCCGACGAGGGCGGGCAGGCTCGACTACGCGCCGCCATGGCCGCCGTGAAATCGGGCGACAAGGCCAGTGAGGTCATGACGCTCGACCTCGATGGGAAAAAGCAGGTGGTTTCCATTGCCTACATTCCGCCGCTCAAGTGGTACAACCTCGCCGCCTTTGATGCGTCGGCATCGGTTGGTACCGGAGATTCGCTCCCGATCGTCCTGCTGCTTTTCGCTTCCCTCGCGGCAGTCGGCGTGCTGGTGTTGGTCGGTGGTACTCGGCTCGTCATTTTGCCCTTGCGGCGCATTGCTGAAGTGACGCAGGCAGTCGCCAGGGGCGATTACCGCATACGTCTGCCGGTCGACCGCCAGGACGAAATCGGTGAGGTTGCCCTCGCTTTCAATCGCATGACCGAAACCCTGGTTGATACACAACGTCTTGCCAAGAGCAATTCATCGGCGATTTCGACGGCATTGCAGCGCGCCGAGAGCTTTGCCGATCTCGCGCAGGTCTTCCTCGGCGAACTGGCCCCCTTGCTCGAAATCGGCCAGGGCAGCCTTTACCGGGTCAGTGCCGATGGTGGCCGGCTCCGTCTCTGCGGCGGCTATGCGCGCAGTGCGGGCCTGCCCGAGGAAATCGTTTTTGGCGAAGGCCTGGTCGGCCAATGCGCCCTGGAAGAAGAGCCCATTTTCCTTGAGCATCCGGCGGAGGGATATCTCAAGGTCACATCGGTCCTCGGCGCCGGCAGCCCTGGGGTGATCGTGCTGCTGCCCGTCATCAACAACAAGATTTTGCTCGGGGTACTCGAACTCGCGCTGATCAGTGAATACAGCAAGGACAAACGCGAGTTGCTGACCAGTTTGTTGCCGGCGCTGGCAATGTGCATGGACATCCTCGGCCGCAATGAGCGTACGCAGCAACTGCTGAAAGCGACGCAGGAACAGGCACGGGAACTGACCGCCCAGCAGGAACGCATCCACTCGCTGGCGGCCGAGCAGGGCGCCATTTTTGACAACGCGCCGATGGGCATCATGTATGCGGCGGATGGCAAGGTTCAGCGCGCCAACCCGGTCATGGCCGAATTGCTCAGGCGCCCCATGGATGCGTTCGTCGGCGGCGAGGCGACGATCCTGTTTCCCTCGCTCGATAATTATCGGGAGTTTGGTGCGCTGGTCGGGCCGAAGCTGGCCTCAGGCGAGGGCGTCCATCAGGAATGGGAGGTGGCGCGCGGCGACGGCACCACCTTCTGGGCCATGGTCTCGGCGCGCGGCGTCCAGATCCCCGGAGCGAGCCGGGCCGCCATCTGGATCATCGAGGATATTTCCGAGCGCAAGCGGCTGGAGCAGGAGACGCGGCAGAACGAGGATCGCCTGCGCCAGATACTGGAGAATAGCCCCGCCGGCGTTTCGATCAACAATGAGGGCGGCCACTCGATTTTTGCAAATCGGCGTCTTGTCGAACTGCTCGCCATCGCGCCGGAAGACCTCGGCAAGCGCAGCACCAAGGATTCCTGGTTGCGACCGGCGGACCGTGAGGCCTTCCTTGCGCAAATCCATCGCGATGGCATGGTGACCGACTACCGGGCGGATTTCGTGAGGACGGACGGGACGCCGCTGACCGTGCTGCTTTCGTCGACCTTCATGGATTTTGCCGAAGGCCGCTGCCTGGTGACCTGGATTTACGATATCACCGAGCGGCAAAAGGCGGAGGACGCGGTGCGCATCGCCAGCGCGGAACAGACGGCTGTGCTGGAGGCTGCCACCCTGGGCATTGCCTTCATTCGCGATCGCATCATCGTGCGCGGCAACCGCCGGCTGGAGCTGTTGTTCGGCTATGAAACGGGCGAATTGATCGGGCAATCGACGCGCGTCTGGTATGCCAGCGACGCAGACTATTCCGCGGGCGGTGGCACCGTGTATGAGCAGTTGTCGCGTGGCGAGACTCATCAGCGCGAGCAGGAACTGGTGCGCAAGGACGGCTCGCGTTTCTGGTGCCGCCTCAGCGGCAGCGCGGTTGACGCCAGCGATCTGGGGCGCGGCACGGTATGGATGCTGGAGGACGTGACCGAAGCCCGTGCCGCGGCGGAAGCCCTGGCGCGCGCCAAGGAACTCGCCGAGGACGCCGCCAAAACCAAGAGCGACTTCCTGGCCAACATGAGCCACGAAATCCGCACGCCGATGAACGCCATCATCGGCATGGCGCACCTGGCGCTGAAGACCGAGATGACCCCGCGCCAGCGCGACTATGTCAAGAAGATACAGGGCAGCGGCCAGCACTTGCTCGGCATCATCAACGACATCCTGGATTTTTCGAAAATCGAGGCGGGCAAGCTGAACGTGGAACATACCGATTTCGAACTCGACAAGCTGCTCGACAACGTCGCCAACCTGGTGTCGGAAAAGACCACGGCGAAAGGGCTGGAACTGGTGTTCGACGTCGAACCGGAGGTGCCGAGAAACCTCGTCGGCGATTCACTGCGCATGGGGCAGGTGCTGATCAATTACGCCAACAATGCCGTGAAGTTTACGGAAAAGGGCGAGATCGACATCATTTTCCGTGTCAAGGAGCGCAGCGCGACGGACGTGCTGCTGTATTGCGCGGTCAAGGACACCGGCATCGGCCTGACGCCGGACCAACAGGGACGCCTGTTCCAGAGCTTTTCCCAGGCGGATGCGTCGACCACGCGCAAGTACGGTGGTACCGGGCTCGGTCTGTCGATCTCGAAGAAGCTCGCCGAACTGATGGGCGGTACCGTCGGCGTCGATAGCGTGCCTGGCGAAGGCAGCACCTTCTGGTTTACGGCCCGGCTGGGCATTGGCGCGGCCAAGGCGCGAAACCTGCTGCCGGAGCCCGATCTGAGAGGGCGGCGCGTTCTGGTCGTCGACGACAACGACAACGCACGGCTGGTACTCAACGACCTGCTTGCGGGCATGACCTTCAAAGTCACCGATGTCGCCTCCGGGCAGGCGGCGGTGGAACAGGTGCGGGAGCTCGGCGAAACGCCGGAGGCGGTCGAAATCGTCTTTCTCGACTGGCAGATGCCGGGCATGGACGGCATTGAGACCGCGCGCCGGATCAAGTCGCTTGGCCTGAGGAACGAGCCGCACCTGGTGATGGTGACGGCCCATGGTCGCGAAGAGGTGTTGAAGCAGGCCCAGGAAGTCGGCATCGAGGACGTGCTGATCAAGCCGGTGAATGCGTCGCTGCTGTTCGATACGGCGATGCGCGTGCTCGGCGCCAAAGAGGTTGGCGAGCGTTCCGCCGGCGATGCGCCGTCGCTGCTGCTTGAAGAAATGGCGGCGATCAAGGGCGCCCGCATCCTCCTTGTGGAGGACAACGACCTCAACCAGATGGTGGCCGGCGAGATACTCGCCGACGCCGGCTTCATCGTCGAGATTGCGGATAACGGCCAGATCGCGGTGGACAAGGTGATACGGAACGAAGGTGCGCCGTGGGACGTGGTCCTGATGGACATGCAGATGCCAGTGATGGATGGCGTCACCGCGACGCTGGAAATTCGCAAGCATGCGGAATTCCAGGAATTGCCCATTGTCGCCATGACGGCGAATGCCATGCAGCAGGACAAGGACAAATGTCTGGAGGCCGGCATGGTCGATTTCGTCACCAAGCCCATCCAGCCGGACGAACTGTGGGCGGCCCTGCGGCGCTGGATCAAGCCCAGGCAACCGGTACAGCCGGCCGCCGCCGTCTCGCCAGCGCCGACTTTCAGCGGCAGAAGGAAAATCAAGGCGGATGCCAAACCGAAGGCGGCCGTCGCCGTCGATCGTGAAAAGCTCGGGGAGGTGTGCACCCGGCTGGTCGCGCTACTGGCGGATGACGATTCCGCCGCCGGCGACCTGTTCGACGACCACGCCAACCTGCTCGATGCGGCCTTTCCCGACCAGTATCGGGGTATCGACCATGACATCAAGAGCTTCGATTTCGAAGCGGCTCTGGAAAAACTTGCCGCAGCCATGCAGGCAGCCGGCATGGAGGTGGCGCCATGAATCCGCTGGCCAAATTCGTGGTCGAACGGGCAACGCTTGCCTGGGCACTGGCGATCGCCTTGTCCCTGCTGTTCGGGGTCATCGCCAGCGATAAGATTCGCGACCTGCGCGAGCAGGAACGCATGAGCCTGCTGCAGACCGATGCCGAGCGTCGCAGCCTCGAACTGATGTCGATTACGCTCAACGGCAACCTGATGGGCGCCATCGCCGTGCTCGGCCTGATCGACGATGCCGTCAAGCAGGAAGCCCTGGGCAAGCTGCCGGCCAACAACCCGAAGGTGTTTCCCGTGCTGGAGAGCATCGGCCGCTCCTACGATGCGGACGGCGTTTTCGTCGTTGCCGAAAGCGGCATCATCGCCTCCTCCTGGGACAACGCCGGAAAGCCATCCACCAAGCTCAACGTCAAGTTCCGGCCCTACTACCAGATGGCCATGCAGGGCATGGATAACGTCTATGCCGCAGTCAGCCTCGCCCGCGGCGACCGTTCGCTCTATTTCAGCGCCCCCATCTACAGCGAGACCACCAGCGGCACCGAGGCCATCGGCGCGGTGGTGGCGCGCAACTCGGCGATGAAGCTCGATCACCTGCTGCGCGACCGAAACGACGTCGCCCTGCTGCTTTCGCCGCAAGGGGTGGTGTATGCCAGCAACCGTGCGGAATGGATCGGTCATCTTGCCGGCAAGCCCACGCCGGAGCGGCTGAAGGCGATACGCGACCTCAAGCAGTTCGGCAACATGTTCGAGAACAAGGAACCCGCACTGCTGCCACTTGAAGTGACACCCGGTCGTCATCCTTTCGACGGCAGGCGCTTCGCCGTGGCGACGGCCAAGGTCCAGTGGAACGATCCCTTCGGCGAGTGGACCCTGGTACTGGCCGAGGACCTCGGTCGCAGCGTGCCGCTGGCACAACGGTTCTGGATCGGTGCCGGCATTGCCTTGGCCCTGTTATTGATAGGCATGCTGGTCCTTGGCATGCTGAGGGGTCAGTACCGCCAGACGATCGTCAGTCGGCAACTTGAATTGAATGCCCGGAAGCAGGAAGAAAATGCGCGGCGCGAAAGCGGTATCGCCGCTGCCACGGTTCACTTGCAGCGGGCCTCGACCCTGGCCGATCTGTCGCGGGCGTTTCTCGAAGAAGCCCACGCCATGTTCGGTGCCTTGCAGGGCGCGGTGTATGTCTGTGACGAAAGCCATCCCGAGCAGTTGAATCTGGCGGGCAGCTATGCCTGTGGCGAGCCCCTGCCGGCGACGATCGTCAGGGGGGAGGGGCTGCTAGGCCAGTGCGCGGTGGAGCGTCGCAGCCAATTGCTGCCTACCGCGCAGGATGGTTTTGCGACGATACGCTCCGGCTTGGGCGAGGCTCGCCCGGCGGCCGTGTGGCTGGCCCCCGTGCTGATGAATGAAAACTTGCTGTCAGTGGTCGAGCTTGCGTTGCTGCACGTGCCGAATGAGGCCGAATGCAAGGCGTTCGACGATCTGGTGGGGCTGCTGGCGATGAACATCGAGATCGTCGGTCGCAGTGTTCATACCGAGAAACTGCTCTCGGCCACGCGGGCCGCGGAACAGGCCAATGCGCGGCAACTCGCTTTCCAGAACGCCTTGCTGGAGACCATCCCCTATCCGGTGTTCTACAAGGGTATCGATACGCGTTTCCTCGGCGTCAATCGGGCCTACGAAAAATGCTTCGGCATCGATCGCGCCGACCTGATCGGCAAAAACGTGCTCGATCTCGACTACCTACCGCTGGCCGACCGCGTGGCCTACCAGACCGAGGATGAAGCCACCATTGCCGGCATCGGCAAGGTGGAACGCGAAATGAAGATGCCCTTCGTCGACGGCCGGATCCACGACACGCTCTATTTCGTTTCCGGCTTTGCCGATGCCGAAGGCAGGCCCGCCGGCCTGATCGGCACCTTCATCGATATCAGCGATATGAAGCAGGCCCAGGACGAACTCGTGCGCCTGTCGGATGCGGAGCGCTTCAACCACCTGGCCAAGGGCCGCGAAGCGCGCGTTCTCGACCTCAAGCGGGAAATCAACGACCTGTGCGTTCGCTTTGGTGAAGCGCCGCGCTATGCCTCGGCGGACATGGCGGACAGCCGGGTGGCCGAACATGAGGCGGCCGACATAATTGACGAAAGCGGCACCCGGCTGGTGCGCCTGAACTGGCACCCCAGTTACGAATCCGGCAATGCCGAGATCGACCGCGACCACCGCGCCCTGTTCGCGGTTGCCAATGACCTGCTCAATGCCATCGTCGCGGGCAAGTCCAGCGTTGAAATGGATCGCATCATCGGCATCCTGGTGCAGGAAGTCACCGCGCATTTCGCTCGCGAGGAAGGCATTCAGGCCACGCTGGGCTATGCCCATGCCGAGGAACATGCGCGCATCCATCGCGAACTGGTGGACAAGGCCGTCGGCTTGATCGGTGAATTCAAGGCCGGCCGGGTCGGCGTTGGCCCCTTTTTCCAGTTTCTCGCCTATGACGTGGTGGCACGCCACATGCTGGTCGAGGATCGCAAGTTCTTTCCGCTGTTCGATCATGGCGACGCGCGAAAAGCGCGCGCCCAGCCCGCCATGCAGGACAACAAGACCGTGCCGAAACTGGCTGAGCTGGTCGATCTGGAAGAACTGCAAAAACTTTTTTCCGCCTTCTGCGAGTCGGTCGGCATCGCGGCCGCCATCATCGATCTGGACGCCAAGGTGCTGGCGTCGTCGCGCTGGCAGCGCGCCTGTACCGATTTCCATCGGGTGAATCCGGATTCCTGCGCACGCTGCATCGAGAGCGACACGGAGCTTGCGCTGAAATTGCAGGACGGGACGGACTACACCATGTATCGGTGCAAGAACGGCATGACCGACTGTGCTTCGCCGATCATTATCGAAGGCCATCACCTGGCCAATGTCTTCATCGGCCAGTTCCATCTCGGGCCGCCCGACCTGGAGTTCTTCCGCCAGCAGGCGCGACAGTTCGGCTACGACGAAGCGGAGTATCTCAAGGCCGTGCAGGAAGCCCCGGTGGCGGACGAAAAACGCTTGCCGGTGATCCTCGGTTTCCTTTCCGGTTTTGCGCGCATGATTTCCAGCATGTCGCTCGCCCGCCTGCGTGCCGATGCCGCCCATGCTTCGCTGCGCCAGCAGGCGGAAACCCTGCAACAGGAGCGCATCGCCGCGATGAGCCTGGCCGAGGATGCCGAGCAGGCACGCATCGCGCTGGAAGCCATCGCCAAGGAGCAGACGCCATGAAACGCCTCATGCACGCCATTGAGCGACGTACGCTCAAGACCAAGCTGATGATGGGTTTTGCGGGTCTTGCACTGATCGTGATCGGTATCGGCATCGACGCCCTGATCGGCCAGCGCCGGCTCGCCAGCGAGATCGAACAACTCTACCAGCGGGAACTCCTGACACTTTCGGCGATCAAGGATGCGCGCTTCAGTTATGCCCAGATGGGCCGCATAGTGCGCATGGTCATCCTGGCCAGCGACACGGCCGAGCGCGAAAGCGCGCTCAAGCAGCTGGCCGAAGTCGAGACCGCGATGAAGCAGGAGATCGAGGATGCCGGCAAGCGCATCACGCGCGAGGAAAGCCGGCGCTGGCTGGCCAGGTTCGAGGAGAACTATGGCAGCTACCGGCGCAATATCGAGCGTGCGCTCGGCATGGTGCAGCAAAGCCGGATGGACGAGGCGCGGGCTTATGTCGGTAGTCTCGACTTTCAGAAACCCGGGATCACCGCCAACGATGACCTTGCCGAGATTGCCAGAGTTCAGGAAGCAGGCGCGAAGGAGGCCGTGACCCGTGGCCGAGAGGCCGCCGATCATGAAGAGATCACCACCTGGTTGTGGCTTGGAGGCGGCCTGGGTCTCGCCCTGGTTTTCGGACTGCTGATCCAGCGCTCGATCAACCGGCCTCTTGACCGGATGCGCCATGCCGTCGAGCAACTGGCGGCGGGCGAGCTCGACCTGACCGTGCCCCATACCGACTACCCCAACGAGGTGGGAGGACTCGCCCGAGCAATAAAGGTATTGCAGGCCGAAGCGCGGCAAATGGAAACCCAGCGCTGGATCAAGGAACACATCGCCGCGATCTCCAGCGACTTGCAGCAGGCCGAACGCTTCATCGATCTTTCGCGAAAATTTCTCTCCGGCATTGCGCCCTTGATCCGGCTGGGACACGGCGTGTTCTACATCCACGAGGAAGAGCAGAAGCGCTTGCGCCTGCTGGGCAGCTACGCCTATCGCGAGCGCAAGAACCTCGACCAGTACTACGCGCTCGGGCAGAGCCTGGTCGGCCAGTGCGCCCTGGAAATGGCGCCGATCCTCATCACCGATCCGCCCGAAGACTATGTGCGCATCGGTTCCAGTCTCGGTGACGGCGTGCCGCGCGCGATCGCCGTACTGCCGGTGATCCGCAACCAGCGGCTGCTGGCGGTGATCGAACTGGCGACTTTCGAGCGTTTCGACGACAAGTCGCAGGCCCTGCTCGACGGCCTGATGCCGATCCTGGCCATGAGCATCGAAATCCTCGAACGCAGCAACAAGACGCAGCAGTTGCTGGTCGAGACGCAGCGCCAGGCCGAAAACATGGAGAAGCAGGCGGCGCGTCTCGAAGAGCAGGCCGTCGAGATGGAGGCGCAGCAGGTCGAGATCAAGGCCGCCGAAGAGAAGAGCCGCCTGATCCTCGGCTCGGTCAAGGACGGCATCGTCGGCCTCGACAACAACGGCGTATTGACCTTCGCCAATCCGGCGGCCTACACCATGCTGGGTTATGCCGAGGAGGAGTTCATCGGTCAGGGCATGCACGGGCTGATTCATCACCGCTATCCGGATGGCCGAGACTTCCCGCGCGAGGAATGCGCGATGTATCTCACCGCGCAGGATGGCCAGCCGCGCTCCAGGGACGCCGAAGTCCTGTGGCGGAGGGATGGCATGGCGATCCCGGTCGAATACTCGACGACGCCGGTATTCAAGGGGGGCCAACTGGTCGGCACGGTGATTGTTTATCGTGATATCACTGAGCGGAAAGCTGCACAGGATGCGCTCAGGCATATCAACTTCCTCAACGATCAGGCGCTCGGGCTTACCAAGGCGGGTTACTGGCATGTGCCGCTCGATGGCTCGGGTTGGTACAACTCGTCGAAGCGGGCCGTGGACATCTTCGGTGACATCCCTAACGAAAACTACCGCTATCGCGTGGCGGAAGACTGGTTCGTCAACGTCGAGGCCGGCGACGCCGAATACGCCAAGGCGACCGGTCAGAATTTCCAGGACGCCATCGACGGCAAGATACCCGCCTACGATTCGATCTACGCCTACAAGCGACCGATCGACGGCCACACTGTCTGGATTCATGCCTTCGGCACCGTCGCCAGGGATGCGAATGGCAGGCCCACCGACATGTATGGCGTCACGCAGGACATCACCGAGTACATGCTGGCCCAGCAGGAACTGGCCAAGGCCAAGGCGGTCGCGGAAGAAGCCACCAAGGCCAAGAGCGATTTCCTCGCCAACATGAGCCACGAAATCCGCACGCCGATGAACGCCATCATCGGCATGTCGCACCTGGCCTTGCAGACCAAGCTCGACAAGAAGCAGAAGAACTACATCGAGAAGGTGCATCGTGCCGGCGAGAACCTGCTGGGCATCATCAACGACATCCTCGACTTCTCCAAGATCGAAGCCGGCAAGATGAGCGTGGAGGCCATCGACTTCCGGCTCGAAGACGTGATGGACCATCTCGCCAACCTGGTCGGTCTCAAGGCCGAAGACAAGGGGCTGGAACTGCTGTTCAACATTGCGCCGAACATGCCAACTGCTCTGGTGGGCGACCCGCTGCGGCTGGGGCAGATTCTCATCAACCTCGGCAACAACGCCGTCAAGTTCACCGACAAGGGCGAGATCATCGTGGGTGGCGAAATGGTCAGTCAGTCGGAGGCGGATGTCGAACTGCATTTCTGGGTGCACGACTCCGGCATCGGCATGACCCCGGAGCAATGCGGCAAGATGTTCCAGAGCTTCAGCCAGGCCGATGCCTCGACCACCCGGAAATACGGCGGTACCGGGCTGGGGCTGGCCATCTCGAAGAACCTCGTCGAAATCATGCACGGCAGGATTTGGGTCGAGAGTGAAGCCGGCAAAGGATCCACCTTCCATTTTCACGTCCGCCTCGGCCTGCAGAAGGAGCCCATGGCGCGGCGCATGTTCAAGGCCGACGAACTGCTCGGGGTGCGCGTTCTGGTGGTGGACGACAACGCCTCGGCGCGCGAAATCCTCGCCGGCATGGCCAAGAACTTCGGCCTCGAAGTCGACGCCGCCTGGGACGGGCAGAACGCCCTGCGGATGATCGCCGAAGCCGAAAAGAGGCAACTTCCCTACGACCTGGTGCTGATGGACTGGAAGATGCCCGGCATGGACGGCATAGAGACCGTCGAGCGGCTTCAGCAAGGCCATATGAGCAAGACGCCGGCCGTCATCATGGTTACCGCCTACGGCCGCGAAGAGGCCCTGGGAAGTGCCGAGCAGCGCGGCATCGCCCTGAAGACCGTGCTGACGAAGCCCGTGACCCAATCCACCCTGCTCGAAGCGATCGGCGAAACGCTGGGCATGGGCCAGATGATCGAAACCCGTGCCGAGGAGAAGTCAGAAAACTACGCCGAGGCAATGGCCAAACTCAAGGGCGCCCGCGTCCTGCTTGCGGAAGACAACGAGATGAACCAGGAACTGGCCGTGGAACTCCTGGGTCAGGCCGGTATGGAGGTTGTTGTCGCCAACAACGGCCAGATCGTGCTCGACATTCTTGCCAGGGACACTCGCTTCGACGGCGTGTTGATGGACTGTCAGATGCCGGTGATGGACGGCTACACGGCAACGCGGGAAATTCGCAAGAATCCGGCGCTCAATGAACTGCCCGTCATCGCCATGACTGCCAACGCGATGGCCGGCGACCGCGAAAAGGTGATCGAAGCCGGCATGTGGGACCACATCGCCAAGCCGCTCAATGTCGGCGAGATGTTCGCCACCATCGCCAGGTGGGTCAAGCCTCGCACGGCGGTTCCCGCCGCCGTGTCGCCAGCGCCGACTGTCGAGGCAACCGCGGAGAGGCCCGCCGCGGCGAAGACGGCCGGCGGCCTGCCGCCCCTGCCCGGTATCGATATCAAGGCCGGCTTGGCGACGACCATGAACAAGGAAGAGCTCTTTATCCGCATGCTGGTGAAATTCCGCGACAGTCAGAGCCGGTTTGCCGAGTTGTTTGCCGCCGCCAAGGCAGATCCCGATCCGCAAGCCACCACCCGCGCGGCCCACACCCTCAAGGGCACCGCCGGCAACATTGGCGCCAAGGGCGTGCAGGCGGCCGCCGGTGAACTGGAGCGCGCTTGCAAGGACGGTCAACCCGAACAGGAGATCGATGCCCTGCTGCAAAACGCGCTCGACGCGCTGGCGGTCATCATGCCGGGGCTGGAAAGAGTCGGCGCTGGCAGCACGGCGGCAGTTGCACCCACCAAGGCACCTGCCATTCCCGACGCCGAGTTGAAAGCCGCGCTGGAGAAACTCAAGGGGCTGTTGGAGGAAAGTGATTCCGAAGCCGGCGATGTCCTGGGTGATTTGCTCGAAAGACTGGAAGGCACGGCGCTCGGAAGGCAACTCAAACCCGTCGCAACCGCCATCGACGACTTCGACTTCGATGCGGCGCTGGAAAAGCTGGCGGCCGTGAATGCCTGATGCAAGCAAACAATCTCCACATTGCTGGCGTCGGTGCCTCGGCGGGAGGGTTGGAAGCGATGCTGCCGATGTTTGCCGGCATGCGGCCAACGGGACGGATTGCCTATGTGGTGGCGCAACACATGGCAAAGAATGGTCACGACGAACTCGTGGTGCGCCTCATCGGTCGCGAGTCGGCTTTGCCGGTCGTGTTGGCCCGCGATGGTGACCAGCTTGTGGCAGACACGGTCTATGTGATTCCCTCCGGCAGGGACGGGCATGTGACGGGGGTGACGATGCGGCTCGATGCGCCGGACGCCGGGCACCTGTCGACGCCGTCCGTCAATGCGCTATTTACGTCGATTGCCATGACTCGTCGGGACAAGGCGATCGGCATCGTGCTCTCGGGCACCGGTTCGGATGGCGTGGCGGGCTGTCGTGCCATCAAGTCGCAGGGAGGGCTGACCCTGGCGCAAGAGCCGCTGGATGCCAAGTTTGATGGCATGCCCCGCGCGGCCATTGATGCAAGTACCGTCGATCACGTGCTGCCGGCCAAGGAAATCGGTGCGATGCTGGCAGGCCTGTTCCCGGGGAAGCCGGCGCCCGGCTGGTGCCCCCCGAACACCGGGCCGGCCATGTTGGCGAGGGCTCTGGCGGAACGATCGCCGGACTACGCCGATCCGGCCCTCGTCGATCCCGGATACCAGGAATTGCAGCGTTTGCTGCCGCAGATACACAAAGCCACGGGCATCGATTTTTCCAGCTACAAGGAGGACACCTTGCTGCGTCGGCTGGAGAAGCGCAAATCCACGCTCGGCATCACTTCGGCCGAGGCTTACCAGGATCTGATACGCCTCCGGCCGGAGGAGTTGAAGGCCTTGCAGCATATCTTCCTGGTGTCGGTGTCATCCTTCTTTCGCGACCGCGAGTCCTTCCAGGTGCTGAGGACGGCTTTGGCCAGCCTGGTTTCCGGAAAGCCTCGCGGAGATCCGGTGCGTGTCTGGGTACCCGGCTGTGCGTCGGGCGAGGAGCCCGTCACTCTGGCGATCCTGCTCAGGGAACTCAGCGCCCATCATCCCGTAGAGATCGTCGCCAGCGACCTCAACCCCGAGGCCCTGGCGCTGGCCCGCGAGGGGGTCTATCGCCAGACCGCGTTCAAGGAAATGGACAGCGCGCTGCGCGACCGCTACTTCAAGCCCAAGGGGCAGCACTATCTGGTCAACGAGGACATCAAGGCCGGCATCCGCTACGAGCAGCACGATGTGCTGGGCGGCGACCCACCGGCCAATCTCGATCTGGTGAGCTGTCGCAATCTGCTGATCTACATGAAGTCGCACCTGCAGGACAAGCTGATCAAGCAGTTTCATACCGCCCTGCGCTCGCAGGGCCTGCTGTTCATCGGTCAGTCGGAGTCGCTCAGTTTCGTCGGCAATTCACTGTTTGTACCCATCGATCATTACCACCGCCTGTTTCGGCGGCGTCACTGAATCATTCACGGAAAATTCACCATGAACGTTCTGCTCATTTCCATCGAGAAGCTGCGGCTGAATATCAAGTTGCTCCTCGGCTTCAGCTTCGGCCTGCTGATTGCGGCCGTGATCGGATTCAACAGCCTGGTCAACCAGTCGGAAACGACAGCCGAGGTAGAGCGACTCTACGATGCCGACCTGCTGGGCATCTCGCATCTCAAGGAAGCCAACATCAACCTGATCTACATGGGTCGGTCGCTGCGTCAGGCGATGATTGCCCAGGACGGTGCGGCGCGGGACAAGGCTCGTGCGCAGGTGGATACGGCACGCACCACGCTGCAGCGGGAACTTGCCGAAGCGAAGAAGCGCATTGTCCGCAAGGAAGCCCTGGACAAATACGAGGAGTTCCTGCGCAACTTCAACAAGTACAACGAAAATGTCGTCCATGCGCTGGCCTTGCTGGAACGTGAGAGGATCAGTTCTTCCGAGGCGGCCAAATTCATAAGCAGCACCGAATTTTCGGCGTTGGGATTGGCGGCGGACGAAACCATTGACGCCATTACCCGCATCAAGGAGCAAGGCTCGCGGCAAACCCTGGATGCTTTGCGCGAACGTGCCGCCCAGACGCGGCAGACTGCCATCCTCCTGTTGGTCATCGGCGTGATCCTGATGCTGGGTATCGGCATGCTGATCGGCCTGTCAATCCAGGGACCCAACGAGCGCTTGCGCCATTCGGTCGAAGAACTGGCGGCCGGGAAGGTCGATGCGCCTATTCCCCATACCGATTATCCGAACGAGATCGGCATCATGGCGCGCGCCATCGCGGTGCTGCAGGATATCTACCGCAAGGCCAACGCCCAGCACTGGGTCAAGTCCCACGCCTCGGAAATCAGCACCGAGTTGCAGCAAGCAGAGGATTTCCGCGCACTGACGCAAACAGCGGTATCGAAAATCGCGCCTGCGATCGGTGCTGGCCACGGAGCGTTTTATGTGCTGGAAAATGATGGCCGTTTCAACCTGCTGGCGAGCTATGGCTACCGGGAGCGCAAACATCTCAACAGCAGTTTCGCGGTCGGTGAAGGACTGGTCGGCCAGTGCGCGATGGAAAAGGTGCCGATCATGCTCACCGCACCGAAAGACTACATTCGCATCAACTCGGGGCTCGGCGAGGGGCCACCAGCCTGCATCATCGTGCAGCCGATCATTCACGGTAATCGCGTTCTGGGTGTGCTGGAGATGGCTTCGTTCCAGCAATTCAACGAACGTGAACAGAGTGTCCTCGACGCCCTGCAGCCGGTGCTGGCCGCCAGCATGGAGATTCTTGACCGCAACCTGAAGACCAGGGAATTGCTGGCGGCCACTCAGGAACAGGCGGAACGCATGGAGAAACAGGCCGCCCAACTGGAGGAACAACAGGTGGAAATGGAGGCGCAGCAGGCCGAATTGCTGGAGACCGAAAACTGGTTCCGCAGCATCATCGAATCCGCGCCGGACGGCATGCTGGTCGCCGATGCCGCCGGGCAGATACTCCTGACCAACCCGGAAGCCGAAAAAATATTCGGCTACGAACCCGGCGAACTGGTGGGCGGCCAGATCGAGCAACTGGTGCCGGATCGTGTTCGCGACCGGCATCCCGCCTTGCGCGCGCAGTTCATGAACGAGGAGCGCGCCCGCGCCATGGGGGCGGGACCCAAGCTGACCGGCCGGCGCAAGGATGGCAGCGAAGTGCCTGTCACAATCACGCTCAGCGGCTTGCCGCCGCGTGGTGCGCGCGGCAAGTGCGTCAGCGTTTCCGTGCGTAGAATCGCAAGCTAATCAGGAGCAAAGGAAGACATCATGGAACTCGACCTCGATTTCATTGAAAAGGCCACCGTACTGGTAGTGGACGACACGCCGGACAATCTGTCGCTGATGAGCAGCCTGCTCAAGGACGACTACAAGGTGAAGGTGGCCAACGGCGGTGAAAAGGCCCTCAAGATCGCCCAGTCCGACAATCCGCCCGATCTGATCCTGCTCGACATCATGATGCCGGGCATTGACGGCTATGAGGTCTGCCAGCGGCTCAAGAGCGACCCCGCCACGCGCGATATTCCGGTGATTTTCCTCACCGCCAAGTCTGAGGTCGAGGACGAAAAGAAGGGCCTGGAAATGGGCGCTGTCGATTACATCACGAAGCCGATCAGCCCGCCCATCGTCATGGCCCGGGTTGCCACGCAGTTGTCGCTCAAGGCGTCGGCCGATTTCCTGCGCGACAAGGCTGACTACCTTGAAATCGAGGTCGGCAAACGCACCCGCGAGGTAATGGCGATCCAGGATGTCACGATTCTCGCCATGGCATCGCTTGCGGAAACGCGCGACTCGGACACTGGCAACCACATCCGCCGCACCCAGTACTATGTAAAGGCGCTGGCCGAAAAGCTCAGGACGCATCCTCGTTTCACGAGCTTTCTCACCGACCAGAATATCGCCATGCTGTTCAAGTCGGCGCCGTTGCATGACATCGGCAAGGTCGGGATACCGGACCGCATCCTGTTGAAGCCGGGCAAGTTCGAACCCGAGGAATTCGAGATCATGAAAACCCACGCTGCGCTTGGGCGCGATGCCATCCAGTCGGCCGAAGATCAATTGGGCATGAAGGTCGACTTTCTTACCATGGCCAAGGAAATTGCCTATGGGCACCAGGAAAAATGGGATGGTGGCGGCTATCCGAAGGGAGTGGCGGGAGACGCGATTCCGATCCCGGCGCGACTGATGGCGGTGGCGGATGTCTATGACGCATTGATCAGCCGGCGGGTCTACAAGGAGGGCATGCCTCATGAAAAGGCCGTCCAGATCATTGCGGCGAGCAAAGGCAGCCACTTCGATCCGGACATGGTCGATGCCTTCATGGCGTTGCAGGATGAGTTCCAGGCTATCGCCAAGCGTTTTGCCGATTCCGACCAGGACATGGAAAAGAAAAAAGCCCAGCTGGATCGTCTAGCCGGCACGGAGGGCTAGGACATGAACTTTCCCTTCGTGAAGTCTTCCGGCGGCGACAGCATGGCCTTGGCGACACGCTTGAAACAGGGCACTTTCCTCGTCGTCGATGATTTTGATTCGATGCGCAAGGTGACCATCAACCAGTTGAAGCAGCTGGGTGCAACGCGGATCATCGAGGCGATGAACGGTGCCGAGGCACTGAAGATGCTGGCCCGCCATCCCGTGACCATGGTGCTGTCCGACTGGAACATGCCTGTGATGTCAGGGCTGGAACTGCTGCTTTCGATTCGCGCCAACGAGAAGCTGTTCGCCTTGCCCTTCCTGATGATCACCGCCGAAGCGGAGCGGGACCGCGTCATGATGGCCATCCAGTCCGGCGTGTCGGAACTGCTGGTCAAGCCTTACACCTCGGGCCGTTTCGGTGAACGGGTGGAAAAGACCCTGGACTGGAAACCGCGCCAGAATAAGCCGATCGATCCGGCGGCCGTTCTTGCCGGGACCGGCGCCAGGGTGAGCCTCAACGGGACGCCCCTGACGACGGAGACCGAGTCGGTGGCGAGGGATGCGCCGGCGGAACTCGCGGCGCAAGCCACCGCGCCGGCTCAGCGGGTCGCGCCGGGGGTGGAGAGGGTGCGGGAACGACCTACCATTTTGGTTGTCGATGACACACCGGACAACCTGCATCTGCTGTCCCAGCTTTTCAAGGACGAGTATCGCGTCAAGATTGCCCACAACGGCGAAAAGGCGTTGTCGATCTGCCAGTCGGATACGCCGCCCGACCTGATTCTGCTCGACATCATGATGCCCGGCATGGACGGCTTCGAAGTGGCGCAACGGCTGCGCGGACATCCGTCGTCGGAGCACATCCCGGTGATCTTCGTCACGGCGATGACGGGCGAAGACGCGCGCCTGAAGGGCATGGAACTCGGCGCCGTCGACTTCGTCACCAAGCCGATCGATCCCGTGGCGCTCACGGCCCGCGTGAAGAACTTCATGCGCTATGTCGAGCTGCATTCGCAGTTGCAGGCCGATTACGACGAGATGATGCAGACCGAGCGGCTCAAGGAGGATGTCGAGCGCATCACGCGGCACGACATGAAGGGTCCGCTCTCCGGCGTGATCGGCCTGGTGCAGAGCCTCGCCGATGCCGACAACCTGACCGAGGACCAGAAGGAAAGCATCCGCATGATCGAGGAGACCGCGCTGCAGGTCCTCGACATGATCAATCTCTCCAACGAGCTGTTCAAGATCGAGACCCAGCGCTTCGTGCTCAAGCCGCAGGTGGTGACGGTGGTGCAGATCATCCGTCGCATTGCCGAACTGCTGCGCCGGCCTTTTGCCGTGAAAAACCTCACCATCGCCGTGGCAACGCCGCATGGCGTAACCGACGAGGAACTGATGGCGATCGGCGACTCGATGCTGTGCTACTCGCTGTTCCAGAACCTGCTGAAGAATGCCTGCGAGGCGGCGCCGGAGAACTCGACGGTGACCATCACCATCCATCGTGGCGCGCCGATGAAGATCACACTGGAGAACCAGGGCGTGGTGCCGGCCGCGATCCGCGAAACCTTCTTCGAGAAGTTCGCCACGGCGGACAAGCAGGGCGGCACCGGGCTGGGCACCTATTCAGCGAAACTGCTGGTCGAGGCGCAAAACGGAAGCATCGCCATGGAAACCAGCGATGCCGACAATCGCACCTGCATCACCCTGACCCTGCCGGCGCAATGACGACGGCAAAATGAAAAGCCCGGCAACTGCCGGGCTTTTCATTGGCAGTGCTGCTGCGTCAGCCGCAGGTGCCCACCGCGCCGCAGGCCGAACAGAAGTCGCAGCCGTCCTTGCGGATCACCGTGTAGTTGCCGCATTCGCCGCACAGCGAGCCCTGCATCACCTTGACGCCGCCGCTCTTCTGCTCGGGGACTTCGAGGATGCCCATTTCCCGCGTCGGGTAGCCGTTCTCGTCGAGGATGTGCAGCATGGCGTAGCGATGCATGATCAGGCGGGCGATGTAGGCGACCGTCGAGGGCCAGTTCTGCTGCTTGTTGGAACCGGGCACGCGCGCCATGAAATCGCCCAGCGGCTCGGCGTAGTTGGTCAGCTTGCGCAGCTTCATGCCGATCCAGGCCGGATCGAGCACGCGCATGTCGAGCGAGAGCAGGCGCGTCAGGCCGTCCAGCGCGCGCGGGTAGTGGCCGGAGAGCCATACCGAGTAGGGCCGCGTGACGCCGTCGGGCAGGGTGATTTCCTTGAGGCCGAGGACGAACTCTTCGCCGGCGGCCGGATTCACCACATCGACGGTCCAGGACAGCGTGCCGTCGGTGCCGGTCTTGGGTTCGTCGCGGCTGAACATGCAGTCGATCACCGGCGTGGCTTCGGCGCCTTCCAGCGCACCGAGTTTTTCGCAGCGGTAGCGCACGACGTGCGCCAGCGCGGAAACCACGCCGGGAACCATCTTGCGCTCGCCGTTGGGCGGCAGCGGCAGTTCGAAGGCGTCGTCGTCCTGGGTCTTGGCCAGCGCGTCGAGCTTGAGCTTGAGCCAGGCCTTGTCGTTGGCGCGCATGTCCATCGACAGGGTCTTGGCCACGGCGCCGATGCCGCGCGGCTGTTCGGCGCCATTGACCCAGACTTCGAACGGGACTTCGCGTCCGAAATCGTTTTCGATCTGGCCGACGAAGAGCGCGAACTCGCCGTGCGGCGCTTCGATCATGTAGGTCCATGCCGCGTTGCCGTCGGTCATGCGCGGGCGGCCGGGCCAGCGCAGGCTGGCGAGCACCGGAGCGGGCAGGGCGCCGATCGACAGGCGACGGTTGGCGTGGTCGATGGTGACGTCCTGCGGCTGCTTCTGGGCGCTTTCCGCCGGCGTGCTGCTGCCGACCGAGAGCACGCTGCCCAGCACCGAGTTGGGCCGGTAGGTGGCCAGCCCCTTGAGGCCGGATTTCCAGGCCACCATGTAGAGGTCTTCGAATTCCGAGTAGGGGTAGTCGGCGGGCACGTTCACCGTCTTCGAGATCGAGGTATCGACATAGGGCGCCACGGCGGCGACCATCTGCTCATGCGCCTGGGCCGAGATTTCCAGCGCGGTGACGAAGTAGTCGGGCAGCTTGGAAACGTCGCCGCCCTGGTGCTTGTAGAGGCGCCAGGCATAGTCCTCGACCGCGTATTCCTTGTGCGTGCCGTCGGCCATGCGTTTTTTGCGCGTATAGACCCAGGAGAAGGGCGGCTCGATGCCGTTCGAGGCGTTGTCGGCGAAGGCCAGGCTGATCGTGCCGGTGGGCGCGATCGACAGCAGGTGCGAGTTGCGCAGGCCGTGCTTGCGGATGGCATCCTTGATTTCCTGCGGCAGGCGCGAGGCGAAATTGCCGCCGGAGAGGTACATGTCGGCGTTGAACAGCGGGAAGGCGCCGCGCTCCTTGGCCAGCTCGACCGAGTAGAGGTAGGAGCGGTCGCGCATGTACTCGGAAATCTTCTGCGCCATCTCGCGCGCGGCATCGGTGTCGTAGCGCAGCTTGAGCATGATCAGCGCATCGCCGAGGCCGGTGAAGCCCAGGCCCACGCGGCGCTTGTTCTGCGCTTCCTTGAGTTGCTGCTCGAGCGGCCAGTGCGTGGCGTCGAGCACGTTGTCGAGCATGCGCACCGAGGTGTCGATGACCCGGCCGAAGGCGGCGAAATCGAAGCTGGCCTTCTTGCTGAAGGCATCCTTGACGAACAGCGTCAGGTTGATCGAACCCAGGCAGCAGCAGCCGTAAGGTGGCAGCGGTTGTTCGGCGCAGGGGTTGGTGGCCTCGATGGTTTCGCAGTAGTAGAGGTTGTTGTCCTTGTTCATGCGGTCGAGGAACAGGATGCCCGGTTCGGCGTGATCGTAGGTGGAGCGCATGATCTGCTCCCACAGGTCGCGCGCGCGGACCTTGCGATAGACCCACTGGCCGTCGCCGCGCTGGTAGGCGCCGGCGGCCTTGATGTCGGCCGAGGGCGTGGCGCGATGCGTCAGTTCGATGTCGCCATCGGCCTCGACGGCCTGCATGAACGGATCGGTGACGCCGACCGAGATGTTGAAGTTGGTCAGGTCGCCGGCGTCCTTGGCGTGGATGAAATCCTCGATGTCCGGGTGGTCGCAGCGCAGCACGCCCATTTGCGCGCCGCGGCGGCTGCCGGCGGATTCGACCGTCTCGCAGGAGCGGTCGAACACGCGCATGTAGGAGACGGGGCCGGAGGCGCGCGACTGCGTGCCCTTGACGTGGGCGCCGATCGGACGGATGGAAGAGAAGTCATAGCCGACGCCGCCGCCGCGGCGCATGGTCTCGGCGGCCTGCAGCAAGGCGGTGTAGATGCCGGGGCGGCCGTCGACGATCTCGGAGATCGAGTCGCCCACCGGCTGCACGAAACAGTTGATCAGCGTGGCGCACAGGTCGGTGCCGGCGGCGGAGTTGATGCGGCCGGCGGGAACGAAGCCGTTTTCCTGCGCTTCAAGGAAGCGCCCCTCCCAGAAACTTCGTTTGTCTTCGGCTTCGTTCGAAGCCAGCGCGCGGGCCACGCGGCTGCGCACGTCGCGTACGTCGCGTTCCGTGCCCTTGGCATATTTCTCCAGCAGAACCTCGCCTGAAATCTCTTGCGGCAGGGGCAGGCCCATCTGCCCTGTGTGCTCGTAGCTTGTTGATTCCTCAGTATTATTTATTGTGTTATCCATGGTCTCTTCCGAAGGCGTGTCCGAGTTTAGGGTCCAGCGAGCGGGGAAGCATACCCCCGGCTCCGCGTCGTGAAAAGTAGAAAATTTTTACATCAATCAAAACAATGAGTTAATAAAAGCACTAGTGCAGGTGATGAGTACGCCCTACTAGATATAGTATGTTTTGTCGTGTGGAAAGAGGAAGAAAAACAGTGAGATGGCAGTCCTTTTTAGGACTTGGCCTGAGGGCGATCTGGGTCGCTTTTTGCTAGGGCGGGTTACGCTTGAACTGTCAAGGGGGTTGACACGCTGGACAGGACTGGAAAGCGCGGAAAGTGGCCGCTCAGGCGATGAGATTTGCCGTGTGCCGGGCAATAATCCACTCTTCATTCGTGGGTATGACGCAGACCTCGATTTCGCTGTCCGCCGCCGAAATTTTTGACGCGTTGGCATCGTTGGCGGCTGAATTCAGCCTCAATCCAAGCCATCCCAGCCGGTCGCAAACCATGCCCCGCACCGGGGCGCCATGCTCGCCGATGCCGCCGGTGAATACCAGCGCATCGAGACCGCCCAGCGCGGCCGTCAGCGAGCCGATTTCGCGCACCACGCGGTAGCAGAACAGGTCGACCGCCTCGCGCGCTTCGGGTGCCGGCGAATCGAGCAGTATGCGCATGTCCTGGCTGATGCCGGAAACGCCGAGCAAGCCCGATTCCTTGTACAGGAGCCGGGTCAGCGCCTTGGCGTCCATCTGGTGGTAGTCCATCAGGTAGAGCAGCACGCCGGGATCGAGGTTGCCGGTGCGGCTGCCCATCATCAGGCCGTCGACGGCGGTGAAGCCCATGGTCGATGCCTGGCTCTTCAGGTCCTTCATGGCGCACATCGATGCGCCGTTGCCCAGGTGCGCCACGATGACGCGGCCGCGGGCCTTTTGCGGACCGAGATGCCGTGGCAGCACTTCGGCAATGTATTCGTAGGAGAGCCCGTGGAAACCATAGCGGCGCACGCCCTGCGCGGTAATGGCGCGCGGCAGGGCAAAGAGTTGTGCGAGCTCGGGCTGGCTGCGGTGAAAGGCGGTGTCGAAGCAGGCGACCTGCGGTATGGCCGGCAGGGCGGCGGTCATCGCGTCGATGCCGGCCAGGTTGTGCGGCTGGTGCAACGGGGCCAGCGGAATGAAGCCGCGCAGCGCATCGACCATGGCGGCGTCAAGCACGATCGGTTGCGAGAATTTCTGCGCGCCATGCACCACGCGATGGCCGACGCCGCGAATGCGCCAGCCGGCTTCGCGCTGATGCAGCCAGTCGACCAGGAAATGCAGCGCCACCTTGTGTGGAGTTTCGGTCGGGCCGTCGAGGTCGAGATCAAGGTCGTCCAGCACGTGCCTGGCCGCATCCCTGGCATTGAAGTGCGCCGGCTGGCCGCCCGCGGCGCCTATGCCGTCGATCTGGCCGACCAGTTCCGGTTGCTGCGGGATCGCTGCGCTGTATGCGAACAACGCAAACTTGATCGACGAGGAACCCGCGTTGAGGGTGAGGATGGCATCAGCCATGGGCGCTCCCGCTTACAGTTTCTTGCGCTTGGCATGGGCCATCACCATCGCCACGGCGGTGGAGGCGGTGCGGGTTTCGGCCGAGTCGGCGCGGCTGGTCAGCACGATCGGTACTTTGGCGCCGAGCACGATGCCCGAAGTCAGCGCATCGGCCAGGTATTCGAGCTGCTTGGCCAGCATGTTGCCGGATTCGATGTCGGGCACCAGCAGGATGTCGGCCTGGCCGGCGACCGCGGACTTGATGCCCTTGGTGCGCGCCGCGACCACGGAGATGGCGTTGTCGAAGGCCAGCGGTCCGTCCAGCAGGCCGCCGGTAATCTGGCCGCGGTCGGCCATCTTGCACAGCGCGGCGGCATCAAGCGTGGCCTGCATTTTCAGGTTCACGGTTTCGACCGCGGCGAGGATCGCCACCTTGGGATCGGCGATCTTCAGCATGTGCGCCAGATCGATCGCGTTCTGCACGATGTCGACCTTGGCTTCGAGATCGGGGGCGACATTGACCGCGGCATCGGTGATGAACAGCAGGCGCGGATAGGTCGGCACGTCCATCAGGAACACATGGCTGATGCGCCGTGCGGTGCGCAGGCCGGTGGCCTTGTCGATGACTTCGCTCATCAGTTCGTCGGTGTGCAGCGAGCCCTTCATCAGCGCCTCGACCTGGCCTTCGCGCGCCAGCGATACGGCGATCTCGGCCGCGGCGTGGCTGTGGGCGACGTTGATCACCGTACAGCCGTAGAGGTCAAGCTGGTTGGCTTCGGCCAACTGGCGAATCTTCTCTTCCGGTCCGACCAGTGTCGGAATGATCAGGCCGCGATCACGCGCCAGCAACGCGCCCTTCAGCGATTCGGTGTCACAGGGGTGGGCCACGGCCATCGAGATCGGGGTAAGCCCCTTGGTGATCTCCAGCAGGTGCTCGAAGCGCGCCTTGCGCGTCTCCGACAGCTTGAAATCGGGCAGGTTGGCTTTCAGGCGCCGGATTTTTTCAGTGGGAGCCAGCACTTCCGCGGTGCCGCTGATGACCTTTTGTCCGTCCTGGTTGGTGCACTGGCAATCGAACACCATGTGGTGGTTGCGCGGAAATTTCTTTTCGCAGGTGATGGTGACCGTCAGCGTATCGCCGACCCGCACCGGCAGCTCGAAATGCAGTGTCTGATCTTTGTACACGGTACCCGGGCCGGGAAACTGCGTGCCGAGCACATTGGAAATCAGCGCGCCGCCCCACATGCCGTGCGCGATGACTTCGCGCAGCATCGATGAATGCGCGTATTCCGGATCGACGTGCGACGGGTTGATGTCGCCCGACATGATGGCGTACATCTGGATGTCTTCGTGGCGCAAGGTCCGAACCAGTGTCGCGCTGTCGCCGATCTGTATCTCGTCGAAAGTGCGGTTTTCGATGTATTCGGAATTGCTGGCCTGGATCTGGGTCATGTAAAAGTGTCCTGAGCGTTTACAGATATCTTAGCGTGGAATTGCTGCGATGCAATATTCCGTTCCGGATATTCAGTTGTCTTTTGATCCATATCAGGGTCAAGGGTTTGCCAGCGCCGGATCCCAAGACTCAGGGCTTGCGGTAGGTGATGCGGTAAATCGCGCCGGCATGGTCGTCGGCCACCAGCAGCGAGCCGTCGGGCAGCATTTGCACATCCGCCGGGCGGCCCCAGGCGGATTCGCCTTGCAGCCAGCCGCTGGCGAAGCTTTCGTAGGCGACGGCGCGGCCGTCCTTCAGCCGCACCAGGGAAATCCGGTAGCCGACTTTCTTCGAGCGGTTCCACGAGCCGTGTTCGGCGATGAAAACCTGGTTGCGGTATTCGGCGGGAAACATCGTGCCGCCGTAAAAGCGCATGCCGAGGCTGGCGACATGGGGGCCGAGTTTCAGCGTGGGCGGGGTGAATTCGCCGCAGCGGCGCCTGGCGCCGAATTCGGGATCGGGAATATCGCCGCCGTGACAGAACGGATAGCCGAAATGCAGGCCCGCGCGCGGGACGCGGTTGAGTTCGTCGGGTGGGCTGTCGTCGCCCAGCATGTCGCGGCCGTTGTCGGTGAACCACAGCGTGCCGTCGAGCGGACTCCAGTCGAAGCCGACACTGTTGCGCACACCGCGCGCAAATACTTCGCGGTTTGAACCGTCGGCGTCCATGCGCAGGATGGCGGCGTAAGGGTCGCCCGGATCGCAGATGTTGCACGGCGCGCCGACCGGCACGTAAAGTTTGCCGTCCGGGCCGAAGGCGATGAATTTCCAGCCGTGGTGGGTATCCTTTGGCAGTGTGTCGGTGACGACAATCGGCACCGGCGGCTTGTCGAGGCGGCGGTCAATGTCGTCGTAACGCAGCAAACGATTCACCGCCGCGACATAGAGCGCGCCATCGCGCCAGGCCACTCCGCTCGGCATGTTCAGGCCGTCGGCGATGCGCAGCACGGGACCGGGCCGATAGGCGGCATCGAAACGAATCGCATGCACCTTGCCGGCGCCGCGCGAGCCGACGTAGAGCACGCCGCCTTTTTCACTCACGCCGCCCAGTGCCATCTGCCGCGCGTTGTCCACCCGCGCCCAGAGCTCGATGGCAAAACCGGGTGGCAGCTTGATGGTCTCCAGCGGCAGCGCCGTGGCCACCGCGGTCCATGCCATCAGGATAATAATCAGCGCAACTTGCATCGCAACTCCATGAGCGTCGGCTCGCGACAAGTCTACTTGGTCGTGCCCGCCTCGGGAAAGGTTTCCACCAGCCGTGCGGCGGCGCGGCGCAGGGCCGGCACATGGGTCAGCGCCCGGGCCAGGCTCAGTCGCGTGGCCGGGGCATGAACCGCCAGCGCGGCAGGAATGCTGCGTTGATCGTTCTCCACCGGAACCGCGACGCAAATCATGCCGGCGAGATATTCCTCGTTGTCGGTGCTGTAGCGATCCTTTCGGATGCGTTTCAGGGTCTCTTCGAATGCGGCGCGGTCGGAGATCGTGCCCGGGGTGAATTCCTTCATGGGAAGGGCGTCGACAATGCGACGGCGGGCTCGCGCCGGCATCAGGGCCAGCAGCAGCTTGCCGCTGGCGCTGCAATGGGCCGGCACTCGCGATCCGCTCTGCAGGTGCAGGCGCAGCGGCCAGGCGGCCTCGACGCGATCGAGATAGACCACCTCGGTGCCGTCAAGCATGGTGAGGTTGCAGGTTTCGCCGATTTCATCCACGGCCGATTTCAGGATGGCGTGGCGCGGCGCGCGCCAGGCGGCGCCCGATACCACATCGAGCGCCAGCGCGGACAAGCGCGGCCCCGGCCCGTAACGTTTGCCTTGCGGTTCGCGCAGGAGAATTCCGGAGCCTTCGAGCAGAGCCAGCGTGCGATGCACCGTCGGTTTCGGCAGCCCGGTCGCGGCCATGATTTCCGTCAGCGAAAGCGGGTCGGCGGCTCGCGCCACGGCCTCCATGATGGCAACTGCACGCAGGGCCGCTGAGGATTGATCAGTTTCTATATTCGACATAATTAGCAAAAAATGGAACAAACAATTTCATTATTGACGAAAAATAGCTGACATGCAATCATGCCTTGCAATCAATCGTGGAGAATTGATCATGGCGGAGAACAAAAACGGGCGACAGCGCATGACGCCGAGCGAAGCCCTGGTGGAAACCCTGGCCGCCAACGGCGTCACCGACGTTTTCGGCATCGTCGGCTCGGCCTACATGGATGCACTGGACATTTTCCCGGCGGCCGGCATCCGCTTCATTCCCACGGTGCATGAGCAGGGCGCGGCGCACATGGCCGACGGCTATGCGCGCGTCAGCGGCCGTCATGGCGTCTGCATTGCGCAAAACGGCCCCGGCGTCACCAACTTCGTTACAGCCGTGGCGGCGGCCTACTGGGCGCACAGCCCGGTGGTGGCCATTACGCCCGAGACCGGCAGCATGGGCATGGGCCTCGGCGGTTTCCAGGAAACCAGCCAGCTGCCGATCTTTTCCGGGATCACGAAATATCAGGGGCATGTGAACAATCCGAAGCGCATGGCCGAAATCGCCGCGCGCTGCTTCGATCGCGCCATGCTGGAAATGGGGCCGACCCAGCTCAACATCCCGCGCGATTATTTCTACGGCGATGCCGAGTTCGAGATCACGCCGCCGATCCGCATCGAGCGCGGCGCCGGTGGCGAACGGAGCCTCGACGCCGCGGCGGAGCTGCTGGCGGCGGCGCGCTTTCCGGTGATCGTCTCCGGCGGCGGCGTGGTGCTGGCCGACGGCGTCGAGTCCTGCATCGCGCTGGCCGAACTGCTCGGCGCGCCTGTGGTGAGCAGTTATCTGCACAACGATTCCTTCCCCGCCGATCATTCCTTGTGGTGCGGGCCGCTCGGCTATCAGGGATCGAAAGCCGCGATGAAGCTGATCGCGAAGGCCGACGTGGTGCTGGCGCTGGGAACGCGGCTGGGGCCTTTCGGTACCTTGCCGCAGCATGGCCTCGACTACTGGCCGAAGAATGCGAAGATCATCCAGGTCGACGCCGACGCGAAAATGCTCGGCCTGGTAAAGCAGATCTCCGTCGGCATCTGCGGCGACGCCAGGGCCGCCGCGGATGCGCTGGTCCATCGCCTCGCCAGCCAGGTGCTGGCCTGTCAGTTGAGCATCGAGAACCGCGCCGGGGAAATTGCGCAGGCCAAGGCCGAGTGGGAGGCCGAGCTCGATGCCTGGCCGCATGAACGCGATCCTTGGAGCATCGAAGTCGCCAAGGACAGCCCCGCCATCCACCCGCGCCAGATGCTGCGTGAACTGGAACGCGCGCTGCCCGACGACGCCATGGTGTCCACAGACATCGGCAACATCTGCTCGGTGGCCAACAGCTACCTGCGCTTCAGGCGACCGCGCAGTTTCTTCGCCGCGATGAGCTTCGGCAATTGCGGCTACGCCTTTCCCGCCATCATCGGCGCCAAGCACGCCGCGCCGGAGCGGCCGGCGGTGGCCTATGTCGGCGACGGCGCCTGGGGCATGAGCTTCGGCGAAATCCTGACCTGCGTGCGCGAGAGGATTCCCGTCACCGCCGTGGTGTTCCACAACAAGCAATGGGGCGCGGAGAAAAAGAACCAGGTGGATTTCTACGGCAACCGCTTCGTCGGCTCCAACCTCGACAACCCCGGCTTCGCCGCGATTGCGCGCGCCATGGGCGCGGAAGGCGTGGTGGTGGACCGGCTGGCCGACGTCGGCCCGGCGCTCGCCGCCGCTTGTGTCGCGCAGAGGGAGGGAAAAACCACGGTACTGGAAATGATGGTGACGCGCGAGCTGGGCGATCCGTTCCGCCGCGATGCATTGTCGAAACCGGTACGCTTTCTCGACAAGTACAAAAACTACGTCTGACAGACATCCAGAGGAGACAAGGCAAATGGCGGAAATCACCGGCGGCGAAGTCCTCGCCCGCATGTTGCAGAAGGAAGGCGTCGAGAAGGTGTTCGGCATCATCGACGGCACCTATTTCGGTTTCTATTCGGCGCTGCACCGGCTCGGCATCGAGATCGTCACGCCGCGCCACGAAACCTGCGCCGCCCACATGGCAGGCACCTATGCGCGACTGACCGGCAAGCTCGGCGTCTGCATGGCCAGCAACGGCCCCGGCGTGGCCAACCTGCTGCCCGGCCTGGTGGTCGAGCAGGCCGACGGCAACCGCGTGCTGGCGATCACCAGCGCACGGCGGCCGACCATCATGTACCCCGACCGCGGCGGCAGCTACCAGTGCTTCGACCAGAGCGGGGTGATCGGCAAGATCGGCAAGTGGAGCTCGGCCGTGTCCTCCTTCGACCGCGTGCCGGAATTGGTGAGGAAGGCCCTGCGCAAGAGCTGGGAAGGGCGGCCCGGCGTGGTGCATGTCGACGTGCCCGAGACCATCATGAACGGCAAATTCAAGGCCGACATTGCCTATTGGGCGCCGCACCAGTACCGCAACGCCGTACCGCCAGCGCCGACTTTCGAGCAGGTGAAGCAGGCCGCCGATCTGTTGATCGCGGCGGGCGCACCGATGATCCACGCCGGCAGCGGCATCATCCACTGCAACGCCTATGACGCCCTGAAACGCGTCGCCGAGCTGCTGCACGCGCCGGTCACCACCAGCTGGGCCGCGCGCGGCATGCTGACCGAAGACTCGCCGCTGGCGATCACCATGCCGCACGTCAAGCTCAACCACCAGGTGCGCAACGATGCCGACACGGTGCTGATCCTCGGCTCGCGCATCGGCGAGACCGACTGGTGGGGCAAGCCGCCGTACTGGCGCCATCCGTCCGAGCAGAAGACCATCCAGGTCGACCTCGATGCCGACATGATCGGCGTGAACAAGCCGGCCGACCTCGGCGTCGTCGCCGACGCAAAGCGCTTCCTCGAACTGCTGGCCGATGAACTGGAAAAGCGCAAGGGCGAGATCAAGCTCGACGCCCGCCGCGCGCGCGTCGCCGGCTATGCCAAAACCATGCAGGACGAGCGCGCCGGCTGGGACAAGGCGCTCTCCGACATGGCGATCCCGATGCACCCGGCGCACATCGGCGCCGTCTGCCGCGAACTGTTTCCGGAAGATTCGGTGCTGGTCGCCGACGGCGGCAATGCGACGATCTGGGCCATGTTCTATCACAAGGTCACGGTGCCCAACACGGTGATCTCCACCTTCAAGTTCGGCATGCTCGGCGCCGGCACTTCGCAGGCCGTGGCCGCCGCCATCGCGCGGCCGGGCAAGCCGGTGTGCTGCATCATCGGCGACGGCGCCATGGGCTTCCATTCGCAGGAAGTCGAAACCGCGGTGAGAAACCACGCGCAGGTGATCTACATCGTGCTTGCCGACAAGCAATGGGGCATGGTCAAGATGAACCAGCAGTTCATGCTGCGGCCGATCAAGACCATGATCTTCAAGCACCTCGACCCCGATGAAACCATCAAGGCCGACCTCGGCGAGATCAAGTTCGACAAGCTGGGCGAAAGCATGGGTGCCTACGGCGAGCGCGTCTCCGATCCCAAGGAGCTCAAGCCCGCGTTGCAGCGCGCGCTGGCCACCGGCGGTTGCGCGGTGATCCACGTCGATGTCGATCCGGTCAAGCACATGTGGGCGCCGGGATTGATCCATTTCAAGAAGATGCACGAGGAACCGAAGGCCTAGCGGGGAGGGTGCGGCATGAACGAAATCGACCTCGTCCGCCTCAACTTCAATCCGGGTTCGCTGTGGGCGCTCAACGCCATCATCGGCCTGGTGATGTTCGGCGTTGCGCTCGACTTGAAAGTCGCCGACTTCAAGGCGGTGCTGACCATGCCCAAACCCGTGATCATCGGCCTGGTCGGGCAGTTCCTGCTGTTGCCGGCCTTCACCTTCCTGCTGGTGCTGGCGATCAGGCCGGCGCCCAGCATCGCGCTGGGCATGATGCTGGTGGCGGCCTGTCCGGGCGGCAACATTTCCAACTTCCTCACTCACTACGCGAGGGGCAACACCGCGCTGTCGATCACCATGACGGCGATCTCCACCGCCGTGGCCATCGTCATGACGCCGCTCAACCTGTCGCTCTGGGGCGGGCTGAATCCGGAAACCGCGAACATCCTCAAGGAAGTGGCGCTCGATCCGGCGGAAATGCTGCTTGCGGTGTTCCTGCTCCTCGGCCTGCCGATGATCGTCGGCATGTGGGCGGGCCATCGCTTCCCCAACTTCGTCGAGCGCGCGCACAAGCCGGTGAAGATATTCTCGATCACGGTCTTCGGCATCTTCGTGCTCGGTGCGCTGGCGGCCAACTGGCGTTACTTCCTCGACTACGTCGGCTTCGTCGTTTTCGCCGTGTTTCTGCACAACGGCCTGGCGCTGCTCACCGGCTATTACGCGGCGAAATTCAGCGGCCTGCCCGAGCGCGACCGGCGCGCGGTCTCCATCGAGGTCGGCATCCAGAACTCGGCGCTGGGCCTGATCCTGATTTTCAACTTCTTCGACGGCCTCGGCGGCATGGCCATCGTCACGGCCTGGTGGGGTATCTGGCATATCGTCTCGGGGCTGACGGTATCCACCTATTGGAGTAGACGCGACCCGCAAGGCGCGACATGAGCGCAGTCCGCGTCCTCGTCACCGGCAGTTCCGGCTACCTCGGCAGCCAGGTGGTGGCCGAACTGGCGCGGCGCGCCGGCATCGCCACCGTCGCGCTCGATGTGCGCGAACCGGCGCAGCGCCTGCCCGGCGTCGCCTACGAAGTTGCCGACATCCGCGCCGCTGAAGTCGATGCCATCGTCGCCCGCCACCGGCCGCAGGTCGTGGTGCATCTGGCGTCCATCGTCACGCCGGGCAAAAAGAGCAACCGCGAATTCGAATACAGCGTCGACGTCGACGGCACCCGCAAGCTGCTCGACGCCTGCGCCCGCCACAACGTCAAGCGCGTCATCGTCTCGTCCAGCGGCGCGGCCTACGGCTACCACGCCGACAACCCGGAATGGCTGACGGAAAACGATCCGGTCCGCGGCAACCGGAGCTTCGCCTATTCCTGGCACAAGCACCTGGTCGAGGAAATGCTGGCCGACTACCGTGCCAGCCAGCCGCAACTGGAACAGATCGTCTTCCGCATCGGCACGATACTGGGCGCTTCGGTGCATAACCAGATCACCGACCTGTTCGAGAAGCCCTACCTGATCGCGATCCGTGGTTCTGCCAGCCCCTTTGTCTTCATCCACGACCAGGATGTGGTCGGCGCCATCGTGCAGGGCGTCGACTCGCCGGTGACCGGCATTTTCAACGTTGCCGGAGACGGCAAGCTCGACATCGACGAAATCGCCGCGTGCCTCGGCAAGCGCTGCGTCGAGTTCCCGGCCGGCCTGTTGCAGGTGGCGCTGTGGCTGCTGAAGAAGCTCGGCCTGACCCAGTACGGTCCGGAGCAGATCGATTTCCTGCGTTACCGTCCGGTGCTCGACAACCGGCGGCTGAAGGAGGAATTCGGCTACGTGCCGAAGCTGACCTCGGCCGAAGTCTTCGAACTGTGGCGCAACTCGCGAGCGGGCAAGGCAGGGTGACGCGCGAACTCAAGGGCCGCGTGATCCTCGTCACCGGCGCCGCCGGCGGACTCGGCGCCGCGCTGTGCCGACGCTATGCCGCCGCCGGCGCGCGGATCGCCGCCATGGACCTCGACGCGGCGCGGCTGGACGACATAACGGCGCAGCTGCGCGCCACGGGCGCCGAGGCGCTGGCCCTGCCCGGCGACATCACCGACCCGACCGCCTGCAAGGCGGCCGTAACGGCGACGCTCGCGCAGTTCGGTGCGCTCGACGGCCTCATCAACAACGCCGGCATCAGCCATCGCAGCCTGCTCGTCGACACCGATCCCGAAGTCATCGCCCGCGTCATGGCAGTCAATTTCTTCGGCGCGGCGAACCTCACCCAGGCCGCGCTGCCGCACATCGTCGCGCGGCAGGGTTTCATCGTCGCCATCTCCAGCGTCGCCGGCTTCTCGCCGCTCACCGGCCGCACCGGCTATGCCGCCAGCAAGCACGCGCTGCACGGCTTCTTCGACAGCCTGCGCAGCGAAGTCGAGGGCGCCGGCGTCGGCGTCACCCTGGTTTGTCCCTCCTTCATCCGTACCGGCATCGGCGCCGCCGCGACCGACGGCAGCGGCGCGCCGGTGAGCAGCCCGCGCATCACCACCGGCGGCGAATCCTCGCCCGAGGAAATCGCGCAACGAATTTTCGAGGCAGTGGCGGCAGGGCAAACGCTGCTGCTGCCCGATGCCACCGCGCGCAAGGCCTGGTGGCTGAGCCGGCTGGCGCCGGGGCTCTACGCCCGGATCATGAAGAAAAGGGTGGGCAGGGAGTTTGCGGGTTTGCCGTAGGGGCAATCGCGTCGCTCAAGAGTCGGCGCCGGCGATACGGCGATGCAAGCATGTTGCGGTGCAGGATTGACAGCACCGGCCGGCAGCGTTCATATTTCCGGTAACGAATCTACTATCCGGTAACAAAAGGCTGGAATCCGCCCCCGACATGGCGAAAGCGCGCCCGAAAAATTCGATTCAGGATGAGCCGTCATCGCCCTGGCGCAAGGCCGGCGAACGGACGCGCGAGCGCGAGATCAAGCGCGAGGCGGTGTTGCGCACCGCCGCCCAGCTTTTCAACGAAAAGGGCTTCCACGCCGTTTCGCTCGACGAGGTGGCCGAGCGGCTCAACGTCACCAAGCCGACCCTCTACTACTATGTCAAGAACAAGGATGAGATCCTCGCCGAGTGCGTGCGCAGCGGCCTGGAACTGATGCAGGAAGCCATCGCGCGTTCCGACGAGGCGGGCGGCACGGCGATCGACAAGCTGATCGCGGCCATGCGCAAGTACGCCGAGATCGTCACCATGGATTTCGGCAAATGCCTGATCCGCGTCGGCGAAGACCCCCTGCCGCCGGAGAGCCGTCGCGCGGTGCGGCGGCTGAAGGCGGAGATCGACCGCGAGTTTCGGCACCTGATCGAGCTGGGCATCGCCGAAGGTTCGCTGCGTGCCGTCGATCCGAAGCTGGCGGCGTTCACGCTGGCCGGCGCCCTGAGCTGGATCGGCCGCTGGTATCGCGCCGACGGCGAACTCGGTCCCGACCAGATTGCCGAGCAATGCATCGGCGTGCTGATGGGCGGCCTCGCGTTGCCGCCCAAGGCCACGGTAGCCCGCGCGCCGCGCGCCACGGCAGCGAAGCGCGTCGCCAAAAAGGCAGCGAAATGACGGCGGCCGCGAACCCCATCCTCGAAATCGACCAGGTCACGCTGGCCTTCGGCGGCGTCAAGGCGCTCAACGGCGTCAGCTTCGAGGTCGCGCCGGGCTCGATCACCTCGGTGATCGGCCCCAACGGTGCCGGCAAGACCTCGCTGTTCAACACCATATCGGGTTTCTACCGGCCGACCGCCGGCCACATCCGTTTCCTCGGCGAGGACATCACGCAGCGCCCCGCGCCGCAGCGCGCCAAGCTGGGCCTGGCGCGCAGCTTCCAGAACATCGCGCTGTTCCGCGGCATGACCGTGCTCGACAACATCAAGCTCGGCCGCCATTGCCATCTGCATACGGGCGTGCTCGATGCGCTGTTCTACTACGGCAAGGCCCGGCGCGAGGAAGTGCGGCTGCGCGCCGACATCGAGGAACGCATCATCGACTTCCTCGAAATCGACCACATCCGCAACGCCCCGGTGGCGGCGCTGTCCTATGGCCTGCAGAAGCGCGTCGAGATGGCGCGTGCGCTGGCGATGCAGCCGAAGGTGCTGATGCTCGACGAGCCGGTGGCCGGCATGAACCGCGAGGAAACCGAGGACATGGCGCGCTTCATCCTCGACGTGCGCGAGGAGTGGGGCGTCACCATTCTCATGGTCGAGCACGACATGGGCATGGTGATGGACATCTCAGACCACGTCGTCGTGCTCAACTTCGGCGAGGTCATCGCCGACGGCACGCCGGCCGCGGTGCAGGGTAATCCCGAAGTAATCCGCGCCTACCTCGGCTCGGGCGATGTCGAGGAATTGCGGCGCAAGCTGCATGGCGAGGTGGAGGCATGAGCGCCGCCCGCAGGGCCGCCCCAAAGGCGGCGCAGCCAACGACACGGAGCGGGCAGAGCCCGCGAACCGCCGTCACCCCCTTCCTTGTGAAGGGGGATGGGGGGATGGCCGTATGAGCTTCGACTGGTGGATGCTGTTCGAAGTCAGCCTCGCCGGCATCGGCAGCGGCGGGCTGTACGCGCTGGCGGGCCTCGCCTTCGTGCTGATCTTCAAGGCGACCAAGGTGGTCAATCTGGCGATCGGCGAGATGCTGATGATGGGCGCCTATTTCTTCTTCGCCATGGCCTCCACCCTGGGCTGGCCGATCTGGCTCGGCGTCCTCGTCGCGGTGCTCGGCAGCGGCGCGCTCGGCGCGCTGGTCGAACGCCTGCTGATCCGGCCCATGCTCGGCGAATCGCCGATCTCGGTGTTCATGATCACCATCGGCCTCTCGTCGATCCTGGTCGGCGCCGTCGAACTGATCTGGGGCGCCGACCAGATGCGCCTGCCCGATTTCATGCCGAGCGACCCGGTGCTGATCGGCGAAGCCATGGTGCCGCCCAAGATCTTCTACGGCTTCCTCGTCGCGACCTCACTGATCGCCATCGTGCTGGTGGTGTTCCGCTTCTGGCGCGGCGGCATCGCCTTGCGCGCGACGGCCTCCGACCAGGCCGCGGCCTACTCGATGGGCATCAACGTGCCGCGCGTGTTCTCCATGGCCTGGGTGGTCGGCGCGATGGTCGCGGCGATCGCCGGCATCATCGTCGGCAGCATTTCCAGCCTCTCGCCGACCATGGGCGTATTCGGCCTCTCGGTGCTGGTGGTGGTCATCGTCGGCGGCCTCGACAGCGTCGCCGGTGCGCTGATCGGCGGCATCCTGGTCGGCCTGGTCGAAGCCTGGAGCGGCACCTATCTGGGCGGCGAGTACAAGATGCTGGCCACTTTTTCCCTGCTGGTGCTGGTCCTCATGGTCCGTCCCTACGGCCTGTTCGGCACCCACGAGATCGAACGGCTATGAGAATCGGCGCCGCCAAACAAAGCTATGCCGCCGACGAGGCCCTGTTCGACAGCCGCACCCAGCGCATCTGGCTCGGCGTGCTGGCCGTGGCGCTGGTCGTCCTGCCCTTCGTCGCCAGCCAGTACTGGCTCTACCTGACCTGCCTGGTCGGCATCAACATCATCGCCGCCACGGGGCTGAACATCCTCACCGGCTACACCGGCCAGGTCAGTCTCGGCCAGGCCGCCTTCATGGGCGTCGGCGCCTACACCGTGGCCGTGCTCGACAAGACGCTCGGCACCCCGTTCTTCATCAACCTGATCGCGGCCGGCGGCGTCGCCATGCTGGTCGGCATGGTGGTCGGCATTCCCTCGCTGCGCGTCAAGGGGCTGTACCTGGCGATCGCCACGATTGCCGCCTCCTTCATCCTGCACTTCGTCTTCGCCAACTGGCGATCGGTCACCGGCGGCACCGCCGGCCTCACGGTGAAGCCGGCCTCGCTGTTCGGCATCGCGCTGGACAGCGAATTCCGCCTCTACTGGCTGATGCTGCCGCTCACCGCCGTCATGGTGCTCGGCGCCGCCAACCTGTTCCGCACCCGCATCGGCCGCGCCTTCATCGCCATCCGCGACCGCGACATCTCGGCCGAGGTGCTGGGCATATCGCTGTTGCGCTACAAGCTGCTCTCCTTCGCCATTTCGTCCTTCTACGCCGGAGTCGCCGGCGGGCTCTGGGCCTACTTCTTCCGTTCGGTGACACCGGAAAGCTTTCCGCTGCTGATGTCGATCTTCTTCCTTGCCGCGATCATCGTCGGCGGCATGGGCACCATACTCGGCGGCATCCTCGGCGCGGTCTTCATGACCCTCGTGCCCGAGGCGCTCAAGATGGTTTTCGGCTGGTTCCCCAATGCCGCCGAGATGGCGGTGCACCTGGCACCGGTGCGCATCATGGTTTTCGGCATCCTGATCGTCGGCTTCCTGATTTTCGAGCCGCACGGCCTGGCCGAGATATGGCGGCGCGTCCGCCGCTTTTTTCACCTGTGGCCGTTCCGGACATAGGTTCATTCGAGGAGGAGACAAGATGAAACCAACGAAGTGGATTACAGCCCTGCTGGCCGCTGCCGGAATAGCATTGGCGCCGGCCGCGCAGGCCCAGGAAGACATCGTCATCGGCGGTTCGATCCCGATGAGCGGCGTGTTCGCCTTTGCCGGCATCGGCATCCATGCCGGCATCCAGGATTACCTCAAGATCGCCAACGACGCCGGCGGCGTCAAGGGCCGCAAGTTCAAGTATGTCTTCGAAGACACCGCCTACAAGCCCGATGTCTCCGTCGCCGCGTTCAAGAAGATCACCGGCGGCAACAAGGTCAGCCTCTACTACGGCGACTCGACCGCCTTCAGCCGCACCATCAACCCCGAGCTCGAGCGCATGGGCAGCATCATGATGGCCGGCGCCTCGTTCGCCACCGAGATCAACGATCCGAAGAAGTTCCCCGCCCAGTTCATGGCCGGCCCGGACTATTCCGAACAGATCGGCATCCTGCTGCGCCACATTGCCAAGGAGAAGCCCGGTGCCAAAGTCGCCATCGTCTATTCCGACAGCGAATTCGGCCGCGATCCGGTCGATGAGTTCCGCTCCACGGCGAAGAAGCTGGGCCTGACCGTCGCCGCCGAAATCCAGACCGCACCGGGCAGCGTCGACGTCTCGACCGAGGTGATCAAGCTGCGCCGCTCCGATCCCGACTACACCATCTTCCACGGCTACATCCTGGCGCCGATCCCCGAGTTCGTCACGCAGATGAAGAAGTCCGGCGCCAAGAGCCACTTCATGGGCACCTTCTGGACCATGGACAGCTCGACTGTGATGAAGCTGGGCGAAGCCGGCGACGGCTTCATGGGCGTGATGCCGTATCGCTACTACTACGACACCTCGGCCAAGTCTCCGATGCTGGACAAGATCCGCCAGATGCGCCCCGAGTACCAGAGCACCGCCTACATGCAAGGCTTCCTCACCACCATGCTGTTCGTCGAGGCCGCCAAGCGCACCGTCGGGGCCGGCAAGCCGCTGGATGCGAAGAACCTCAAGGCCGCGCTGAACTCGATCAAGAACTTCGACACCGGCGGCGTGATCGGCGTGCCGATCACCATTCGTGGCAACTCGATCCCGGTCGGCCGCATCTACAAGGCCGACATGAAGGCCAAGACGATGGTGCCGGCCTCCGACTGGATCCACCTGGAGTAATCCTGCTTTCCGCAGATGACGCAGATTTTCACAGATTAAAACCTGTTGATTCATCTGCGTAAATCTGCGGATCAACTGCTTTTCAAAGGTAATTCACTCGTGATGCAAGACGCCGTCCTCGAAATCAACAACATCGAGGTCATCTACAACAAGGCCGTGCAGGTGCTGCGCGGTCTGTCCCTGCGCCTGCCGCGGGGGCAGATCGTCGCCCTGCTCGGGTCCAACGGCGCCGGCAAGACCACCACGCTGAAAGCCGTGTCCGGTCTGCTGGCGCTGGAGGACGGCGAGATGACCCGCGGCAGCGTCGTGCTCGACGGCGTCGATACCGCGCGCCTGAAGCCGCATGAACTGGTGCGTTCCGGCCTGTTCCATGTGATGGAAGGGCGGCGCGTGTTCGAGGACCTGACGGTCGAAGAGAACCTCGTCGCCGCCACCTATGCGCTCACCGGTCGCCGTGCCACCAGCGCCGACTTTGATCTGGTGTATGAATATTTTCCGCGGCTGCACGAACGCAAGCGCGGCCTCGCCGGCTACCTGTCCGGCGGCGAACAACAGATGCTGGCGATCGGTCGCGCCCTGATCGCGCGGCCCAAGGTGATGCTGCTCGACGAGCCCTCGCTGGGCCTCTCGCCGCTGCTGGTGGAGAACATCTTCACCATCATCGCCCGCATCAACCGGGAGCAGGGCGTCTCCATGCTGCTGGTCGAGCAGAACGCCTCGGTGGCGCTGGCCGTCGCCCATACCGGCTACATCATGGAAACCGGCAAGGTGGTGATCGACGGCCCCGCCGAAAAGCTGGCCGGCGACCCCGACGTGCGCGAGTTCTACCTCGGCATGGCGGGCGAGGGCGCGGCGCGCAGCTTCCGCGACATCAAGCACTACAAGCGCCGCAAGCGCTGGCTGTCATGACGACATATCCCCCAGCCCCTTTTCCAGGAAAAGGGGTAGCCACGGTTCAGCGACTGCGTCGCTTCCGGTTTGCTGGACGGACGCCTCCTTGGGGCGGCCCGGCGGAGGCGTCATGAACAATCCGCTCCCCGAACTCACCCTGCCACAGATGCTGCGCGAGAACGCGCGGCGCATGCCGCAGCGCATCGCCATCCGGCAGAAGGATTTCGGCATCTGGAATCCGATCACCTGGGACGGCTACCACCGCCGCGCCTGCCATTTCGGCCTCGGCCTGCGCGCGCTGGGCCTGCCGGCCGGCGGCCGGGTCGGCATCATTGCCGAGAACCGCCTCGAATGGGTGCTGAGCCAGATGGGCTGCGGCCTCGTTGGCGCCGTCGCGGTCGGCGTCTATCCCACCAGCCCGACCCTCGAAGTGGCCTACGTGCTGGGCCATGCCGACGTGGACATCGTGGTCTGCGAAGACCAGGAGCAGACCGACAAGGTGCTGGCCGCGCTGGGCGATCTGCCCTGCATCAAGAAGATCGTCGTCATGGAAAAGAAGGGCCTGCGCAACACGTCCGCCCAACATCGCGACCACGTCATCGCCTTCGACGAGGTCGAGGCCCTCGGCGTCGACTACGAAGCCGTGCACCGCACGCTGGTCGACGACGCGCTCGCCGCGCAGAAACTCGACGACCTCGCGCTGATGATCTATACGTCAGGATCCACCGGCAAGCCCAAGGGCGCGATGATCAGCTACGCCAACATCCGCGGCGTGACGCCGGGCCTCATCGACCACCTGGAACTCGATGCCGACACCACGCATCTGTCCTACCTGCCGCTGTGCCACGTCGCCGAGCAGATGCTGACCACCTTCTGCCCGATCTATCTCGGCTCGCAGGTGAATTTCGGCGAATCGATCCGCACCGTGCAGGAAGACCTGCGCGAAGTGGCGCCCAACATGTTCCTCGGCGTGCCGCGCATCTGGGAAAAGCTGCACGCCGCGATCAGCATCAAGATGCAGGAAACCGGCGGCCTGCGCCGCTGGCTGTTCGCCCGCGCCATGCAGGACTGCGCGACCTTCGCCGAGAAGTCGGCGCAGCAGCGCAGCTTCGGCGAACGCATGGTGTTCGCGCTCTACTACTGGCTGATCTTCCGCGCCCTGCAAAACTTCATCGGCCTGCGCGATGTGCACGTGGCGATGACCGGCGCCGCGCCGATCTCGCCGGCCGTGATCCGCTTCTTCCGCACCCTCGGCGTGCCGCTGGTGGAAGTCTATGGCCTCACCGAAACCACCGGCATGATCACCGGCCAGCGCCTCGACCAGGTCCGCATCGGCACCGTGGGCACCTGCATCCAGGGCTGCGAGCACCGGCTGTCGGCGCAGGGCGAGTTGCAGGTCCGCGGCGAGATGGTCTTCGCCGGCTATTACAAGAACCCGGAGGCGACGGCCGCGTCCATTGTCGACGGCTGGCTGCACACCGGCGACGTGGTCACCGAAAGCGACGGCCAGCTCAAGATCGTCGACCGCCTCAAGGACATCATGATCACCGCCGGCGGCAAGAACCTGACGCCCTCCGAAATCGAAAACACTATGAAGGCCAGCCCCTTCATCAAGGAATGCATCATCGTCGCCGACGGCCGCAAGTACGTCGCGGCGCTGATCCAGATCGACTTCGAGACAGTAGGCAAATGGGCCGAATCGCAGCGCCTCGCCTTCACCCATTTCCGTTCGCTGGTCGAAACGCCGCAGGTGCGCGAGCTGGTCGAAGCCGAGGTGCGGCGCGGCAACGAACAGATGGCGCAGGTCGCGCACATCCGCAAGTTCCACCTGCTGACCAAGGAACTCGACCACGACGACGGCGAAGTCACGGCGACCATGAAGGTGCGCCGCTCCAGCATCTACAAGACCTACGCCGACGAAATCGAAGCGCTCTTCAGGAGCAGGGAATGAACGGCGACGGCGTTCTGCTGGAAACCGATGCCGCCAGCGGCATCGCCACCATTACCCTCAACCGGCCCAAGGCGCTCAATGCGCTCGACATGGCCATGGCCGACGGCCTGCGCGCCACGACGAGGCATGTGGCCGGCGATGCCACGGTGCGCGCCGTGGTCATCCAGGGCGCCGGCGAGCACTTCATGGCCGGCGGTGACATCAAGGCCTTCCATGAGACGCTGGACGCTCCCGCCGCCGAGCGGCGCGCCCTGCTCGAACGCCTGATCGGCGAAGTGCACGAGGCCGTGACCAGCATTCGCACCATGGAAAAGCCCGTGATCGCCAGCGTGCGCGGCGCCGTCGCCGGCTTCGGCTTCTCGCTGATGTCCGCCTGCGACCTCGCCATCGCCGCCGACAGCAGCTATTTCACGCTGGCCTACCGCCACATTGGCACCTCGCCCGATGGCGGCAGCACCTACGCCCTGCCGCGCCTGGTGGGCGCGAAACAGGCCATGGAAATCGCCCTGCTCGGCGAGCGCTTCAACGCCGCCCGCGCGCTGGAACTCGGCCTCGTCAATCGCGTGGTACCAGCAGCCGAACTGGCCGCCGCCACGCAGGCCCTGGCGCTGGAACTGGCGAATGGCCCGACCATCGCGCTGGGCCGCACCAAGCTCCTGATCAACGAATCCCTCAACCGCAAGCTCGCGGAACAGTTACAAGCCGAACAGGACAGCTTCGCCGCCTGCGCCATGACGCAGGATTTCGCGCGGGGGGTGCGTGGTTTCGTGGCGAAGCAGAAGCCGAGGTTTTTGGGTAACTGATTCCGGCCCGCGGCCAAGAGTCGGCGCTGGTGGAACGGCGGGCGCAGCGCTTGCATTGGTGTAGCTTGTAAGCTACACTTTTCCATGATTGAAGTTTTCCGATACCAAACCGCCAATGGTCATGAGCCGGTCACCGAGTGGCTGCTATCACTGCGCGACAAGCAGGCGCAAGCCAAGGTTCGGCTTCGCCTGAAGCGGATCGAGGCCGGCAATTTTGGCGATTGCGAGCCGGTGGGCGATGGTGTTCTGGAACTGCGGGAGCATCTCGGCGCCGGGTATCGGGTCTATTTGGGGCGCCACGGTCGGACAATCGTCATTCTGTTGTCGGGCGGATCGAAGAAGACACAGGCGACGGACATCAGGACGGCCAAGGATTACTGGGCCGATTGGATACGGAGGCAAGCATGAACAAGAAAGTGGCCGCAGCGGTTTCTCATCACGAGCGCGAGGTAGCCGAGCTTCGCGCGGACCGCGAACTGGCGGTGGAATATCTCAAGGCGGCAATGGAATCGCTGGATGATCCGGATGACCGGGCCGCGGCTCTTCTTGCGCTGCGAACCGTCGCCGAAGCTTACGGAGGGCTGGGGGCGGTGGCCGCCGAAGCCGGTATCAGCAGGGAATCGCTGTACCGCACCTTGTCGGCCAAGGGCAATCCCACGCTGAAAACCCTTCTGGCGGTGTTAAAGGCCGTAGGCATGAAGCTTTCGGTAGAACCAGGGCAGCACGTCGCTGCCTGAGTTTCGCGATCCGGGCCGCTTCGGTTTCGGCGACCGGCGACGTTGGTGAGACGGCGATTCAGGCTGAGGTGAAATTCAATTCGAAGCTGATGATCATCTAGCCGGTCTCCGACCACCGCCACTGCGGTGGTCGGAGGCCGGCTAGATGATCATCAGAGTGATTTGACCCCTTGCATCGCCGTGTCACCAGAGCCGACTCTCCATGCCTTGCCGAACTGCCCCTCAGTTTCTCCGCCGACATTTGAGTGAAAGGGGCCCACGCTCTACACTTGCGCCATGTGCAATCGATACGTCTCACCCGATCAAGCGGCCATTGAGCGCTTCTGGCATATCGGCCGGCACAACCAGCCGCAATGGGCCAAGGAGATTTTCCCGCGGGCGCCGAGAGAGCTATTGGGGTCGGGTTCGATATTGTTTTGAGCGAGCGCCAATAGTCGGCGCTGACGGGACGGCGATCAGCGCGCCGCCGATTCAGGCGACAACTTCCAGCCCGCGCTTCTGCACCAAATGAAGCAGTTTCAGGGCGGTGCCCGTCGGTTTTTTCTGGCCGATTTCCCACTTCTGCACCGTCGATAGGCTGGTGTTCAGCAGGCGGGCAAAGACTGCCTGGCTGACACGCGAGGCCTCGCGGATATGCTTGATCTGCTCCGGCTCCAGCGGTTCGACCGGGGGCAGGCAGAGGCAGTCGAATTCACGCAGCGTCATCATGTCCATAACGCCGGCCTTGTACAGGCCCTTGGTCGTGTCGTGGACGGCCTCAAGAATTTTTGATTTCGTCTTGCGCATTGGATGAATGGATCGTGCTCGATTTAAATCGTGCGACTGATTCAGCCGATAGCTTGGGCGATAGTTTCTCGCAAGCTGCGCAAATCGGCGGTCGAAAGCGCGCCCATGGTGCGGACAACAAGCCCCTGCTCGATGGTCGTGACCACGGGTTTCAGCAACGGACGGCTTGATGAGGCCGGCGGCCTGCCAATCGGCGATGAGCGCCTCTCCGAATCCGAGCGGTGTGCGCACCTGACTGGTAATCGCCATGATGACCAGATCGCGCCGGCCGGCGTTGTAGCCGCTGCTGGAAACTATGACGGCGGGCCGCTTCTTCGCGCCTGATTGGTCCGTGAAGGGGAACGGCACCAACACCACATCGCCGAAAGAGTGCGCCATCGTCACATCCTATCGTAGGCGGCGTCTTCGTCGTTATTCCATACGGCGGCAAAGCTCTCCTCGGCGACTTTGGCGGCGGCTTGGGTGAGGCGCTGTTCATCCTCGCGCGTACGCAGGAAATCCACAAAGTCCTCGACTTCCGCCAAGCGCTGCGGCGGCAGTTGTTTGAGCTTCTCGATTAATACCTGTTCGGTGGCATTCATTGCTCTTGCTCCTGTCGGCGGAGGTTAAAGGGGAGCGGTTTGCATAAAAAACATTATACGGTACTGAAATCTCTGGGCCGCGAAGCCTGAACAACCGTTTCAGGATTGAGTGGCGATGAGCCAGCCGCGGGTTTGCGCGTCGGGCAGTGCGCGCGCTTGGGGCCGGCGCTGTCAGATCACGCCGAGCGAAGACCGCAGCGCGTGACCCAGCAGGCGCGCGGGCAGCAAGGTGAAGGCTCCGGCAACGACGAGGCCGCCGAAAAACACGCCCTTCATGATTCTCTGGTGGCGCAGGATATTGCCGGTCATGGCGAAGTAGACCGCGAAGCAGAGCGCGACCAGCGAGATCACCGACAGGCCGTGGATCCACGAGAAGTTGCCGCCGCCCCTGATCCAGTAGGTCGTGATCGCCGTCACCAGCATCAGGCCGACCCAGGCGCGGCCCAGCACGCGGTGGGCGAGGTTGCCCTTGCGACGCAGGAACACGGCGATGCCGAGGACCAGCGCAGCGAGGGCCGCGCCGAGGTGGATGAGGATCATGGGGGTGAATTCCTGCTGCATGGCGAGCTCCTGTGGGTTTGGGGTGGAGGCAGTTTCCGCAATGCGCCTGCGCCGGGCGAGCCAATTGCGACGAAGCGCCCGATTCGCGGGGCGAACTGCCGCAGTTGGCAATGAGCGGCAGGCTTCCCGGACGTCGCGACGCTTGAATTTTCCGGGTAGGGCTGCGCTGCCTCTACCGCCCGTCCGTGCGAGAATTGCCCTCTGCATCAACCCCGACCCCACAGGAGAATAACTATGATGAAACTATATTTTGGCCCCGGCGCCTGCTCGTTCGTCCCCCATGTCGGCATCGAAGCGATCAAGGCCGCGACGGGCGAGGAAATCGAAACCCAGACGGTGAAACTGCACAAGGGCGAACAGCAGACGCCGGAATACCTGGCGCTGAATCCGCTGGGCCAGGTGCCGCTGCTGGTGGTCGACGGCAAGCCGCTGAACCAGATCGTGGCGATCTGCGATTACCTCGACCGGCGCTTTCCGCAGGCCGGGCTGCTGCCGGCCGACAGCTGGCAGCGGGCGCAGGCGATGTCGCTGTTCGCCTGGATGAACAACACCGTGCATCCGACCTTCACGCACATCTTCCGCCCGAGCAAGTTTGCCACCGGCGAAGCCGCCCAGGCGGATGTGAAGAGCACCGCCGTGGCGGCGTTCCGCGAGTGCCTGGAGCGCATCCAGAAGCGGGCGCAAGAGGCGGGGCCTTTCCTGCTCGGCGACAAACTTTCTTTCGTCGATGCCTACGCGCTGACATTCCTGCGCTGGGGCGGGCTCGGCGGCATCGATCCGGCCTCGCTGCCGGGCTACCAGGCCTATGTCGCCCGCGTCGCGGCGCAGCCGGCGGTGGCGGCGGCGATGGCGCGCGAGGGCATCAACCTCGATACCTACAAGGCGAAGTAGGCCGCGCTCGATCGCGATGAGCGGAGGCGGCGCATGAGCCTGTTCGACACCTCGTTTGCCGCGCGGCGCGTCGCCGTCAGCGGCACCGAGATTCACTTGCGGCTGCGGCCCAATCCGGGCAAGCCGGCGCTGCTGTTACTGCACGGCTACCCGGAGACGCACGCCATGTGGCACAAGCTGGCGCCGCTGCTCGCCGCCGATTTCGAACTGGTGATCCCGGATTTGCGCGGCTACGGCGATTCGGGCAAGCCGCCGTCGCTGCCCGACGCGGCCAACCAGTCGAAGCGGGCGATGGCGCAGGACATGGCGGAGCTGATGACGGCGCTCGGCCACGAGCGCTTTCACGTCGCCGGGCACGATCGCGGCGCGCGGGTGGTGCATCGCCTGTGCCTCGACCACGAGGCGCGCGTCGCCAGCGCGTGCATCATGGACATCGCGCCGACCCTGACCACCTTCGCCTTGACCGATCAGGCGCTGGCCACCGTGTATTTCCACTGGTTCTTCCTGATCCAGGCGGCGCCGCTGCCCGAGCGCATGATCGCGGCCGACCCGGCGTCATGGCTCAAGGGCTGTCTGTCGCGCTGGAGCATGGGCAACGAGGCGGCGTTTTCGGCCGAGGCGGTCGATGAATTCGTCCGCTGCTTTTCCGACCCGGAAGCGATCCGCGCCAGTTGCGACGATTACCGCGCCGCCGCCGGCATCGACCTGCGGCACGACGAGGCCGACGCGCACCAGCGCATCAATGCGCCGCTGCTGGTGTTGTGGGGCGCGCGCGGCTTCGTCGGACGCAGCTACGACGTGCTGGCCCTGTGGCGCGAAAAGGCTCGCGACGTCCGCGGCCGGGGCCTGGATTGCGGGCACTTCCTGCCCGAGGAATTGCCGGCCGAGGTGGCCGCTGCCATGCGGGACTTTCATGCGGAGATCGGCGCCGCGCACTGAGCGGTGCCTTGATCGCCGTACCGCCAGCGCCAGCGCTCTGCGTCCCTGCGGGAACTCTTCAAGTCTTGCCGAACTGCTCCTTCAGTCGCTCCACCGCCTCGCGCTCGCCGCGCACGCGCAGCAAGGCGCCTTCCTCGTCGGCGCGCTCGTCGAGCACTTCGCAACTGGCGAAGATCTGGCTGCGCTGTTGCTGGGCCGACCAGGGCAGGAACAGCTCGGCCTCGACCTGATCCTGCCGGAAGAAGTCGATGATCGCTTCGCGCAGCAGCGTCACGTCATCGGCGCGGCGCGCGCTCATGACGATGCAATCGGGCCAGGCGGCGCGCAGCGCGGCTTCGCGTTCGGCTTGCGCGGCGGCGTCGCCGACGTGATCAATCTTGTTGAAAACGCGGATGCGCGGCACCTCCTGCGCGCCGATCTCTGCCAGCACCTTGTCGGTAACCGCCAGTTGCCGTTCGAAGCCGGGATCGCTGGCGTCGATGACGTGCAGCAGCAGCGCGGCGTCGAGCGCTTCTTCGAGCGTGGACTTGAACGAAGCCACCAAGCCGTGCGGCAGGTTCTTGATGAAGCCGACGGTGTCGCTGACCAGCACGCGCGGCCGGCTTTCGGGGTGGAGGGCGCGCACGGTGGTGTCGAGCGTGGCGAAGAGCTTGTTCTCGACCAGCACGTCGCTGCCGGTCAGCGCGCGCATCAGGGTGGATTTGCCGGCGTTGGTGTAGCCGACCAGCGCCACGGTGGCGAGCCCCTGGCGACCCTGCCGGCGCGAGCGCTGGGTTTTGCGCTCGACGTCCATTGCGTCGATTTCCTTCTGCAACTCGGCGATGTGGTCGCGGATCTTGCGTTTGTCCAGTTCGGTGTGCGATTCGCCGGCGCCGCGCCCGCCGGTGCCGCTGCGCTGCCGGCCTTGCGGGCCGGCGAGCTTGGCGGCTTCCCTCAGGCGCGGCGCCATGTAGCCCAGCCGCGCGATCTCGACCTGCGCGCGCGCGGCGCGCGAAGTGGCGTGGCGGTGGAAGATTTCGAGGATGACCATGGTGCGGTCCAGCACCTCGGCGCCGACTTCCTTTTCGAGGTCGCGCGCCTGCGAGGGCGAGATTTCGTGGTCGACGAAAATGGCTTCGATCTTGCCGGCCTCGGGGTCGGCGGCGGCGTGCAGCGGGTGCTCGAAGGTGCCGGGCGCGGGTTCGCTGTCCACGAAGGCGCGCATTTCCTCGCGCTTGCCCTTGCCCAGGTAGGCCGTGGCGTCGAAGCTGGAACGCTTCTGGGTGAAGGTGGCGGTGATCTGGTAGCCCAGCGTCTTGGCCAGGTCGCGCAGCTCGGCGAGCGAGGCCTCGAACTCGATGTCGCTGACGTTCGGCAGCTGCACGGCCGCGACGATGGCGTATTTGGGCTTTTCCTTGACTTCTTTGCGCATGCGGGGATGGTTTTTTCTGGGTGGGTGAAGGCGGAGTGTACCCGCCAATGCGCCGCTTGCCGGATTTGATGCGAAAGTTACGGTCCGCATCGGTGCCGAAAAATTGCGGGTTCTGTCGCATAATCCGCTTGAGCAGAACGCGTGTGTTGCGACAGCATTTACGGCGTCTTTACGGAAAGCAGCGAAGCATGTTTGGTTTAATCAAGCGCCTTGTTGGAAATCAGCCTGCCGTAAAAATCAACGAGGACCCGTTCGGGCGCGACAGGAAGCCGCCGGATCCCGCGGCGCCGCTATTCACCGCCCCGTCGCGCGAAACGCCGCCGATCGTCCTGCAGCGCGATGAAATCATCGACGCCAAAACGCGAATCGGCGGCTACCGGTTTGCGGTGCATGTTCCCGATTCGCCGCATGAGCCGAATCCGCGTGCCACGCTCGAAGCCTTGCGCGCCGCCAATGTCGCCGCCTTCGCCGAACGGCGGATGGCGCTGATTCCGCTGCCGGCAGCGCACTGGATCAGCCTGGATTTCACTTCCCTGATCGGCCCGCATACCGTGTTTCTGCTGGATTCGCCCGAGGCGTCCCTGCCGCGGGAGCGCTGGCGCGAAGTTGCGCTGGCGATTCGTGCGGCCGGCGCCCGGGTGGGCGTGACGGGAACCGGCCATTCGGGCGATCGCGACCTGATCCTCGAGTGCGCCGATCTTGTGCTGATCGACTTTTCCGCCTACTCGCTGCCCGGCCTCGAGCGCGCATTGACTGGCTTCAAGACCGAGTTTCCGCGGCTGCAGCGGGTAGTCGAGAACGTCGACGGCTGGCCGGAGCGCCGGCTGTGCGTTTCGCGCGGCGCGGATTTTTGTCTGGGGTCGTTTGCCACGGCCGCCGACGAAGAACAGCAGACGGGGGAAATCAGCCAGAGCCGGCTGGTCCTGATCGAGATGCTCAATCTGCTGCGCACGGATGCCGACCTGTCTGATATTGCAAAGGTCGCCAAGCGCGATCCGGGTGTGGCGGTGAAAGTGGTGGCCATGGCGAATTCGCCGATCATGGCGCGGGAGAATCCGGTGAGCGGGATCGACCAGGCGATCATGATCCTGGGCCGCGAACAGCTTTATCGCTGGCTGTCGCTCGCCATGTTCCGCGCCGGCGCGAATTCGCCGCGCGACGAGGTGCTGCTCGAACTCGCGCTGGCGCGGGGCCGCTTCCTCGAACTCGTGGGGCAGGGAAAGTACGGCAAGCGCGAGTGCGACGAGCTGTTCCTCGTCGGCCTGCTCTCGATGCTCGACAGCCTGCTGGGCGTGCCGATGGCCAAGGTCGTCGAACGCATCCATCTGTCGGCGGAGATCAAGGACGTGCTGCTCAACAGCGCGGGGCCCTTCGGCCGTTACCTGATGCTGGCGATCGCCGTGGAGAAGGGGCGCGTCGAGCAGACATCGCGCCTTGCCGAGCAGACGGCGATTCCCCTCGATGAAATCGAGAGGGCCTCGGCGGAAGCGCTGGAGTGGGCGGAGAGCGCGGCGCGCCTCAGCCAGTGATTGAATTGCGGGGCCTCGAGCAGCTGCCTTCGCGGATACTCGGCTGACCGGCGCGGGCGTCTTGCCGAGCGGCCAGGCTACTTCGCGGCCGGCGCGCCCGGGTCGTCGGCCTTGGGCGCCGGGTTCAGGCACTGCCCCTGCTTTTCAAGCCAGTTGACCACGTTGCCGACCACCACCACGCTGCCGGTCACCACGGCCGAGGCCGCCGATACCACGCCGGCGGCTACCAGGCCGGCCACACAGCCTTCGTCGCGGCAGCCCATCAGGCTTCCGACCTGGTAGGGCTGCATGGTCATCTTGCGTTCGTAGACGCCGCACTTTTCGTCGTAGCGGATGGTGGTTTCGGGCAGATAGACGCAGCCGCCCAGCAGCAGCATCACGAGGGCAGGGCCGAGCCGACGGCGGGCGAGGCGGTTCATCGCGCTAGCCGGCAATGCCGTCGTAGACCAGCTTGGTGCCGGCTGCCAGCAGCGTCCAGGCCGTGACGAGGTTGAAGCCACGCATGTCGATGGCGTGCAGCAGGCGGTAGCCGACGAAGTAGCCGAGCGGGATCGCCGGCGCCAGCAACAGCGAAACGCCGAGATTCGACAGGTCGAGCAGGCCGAGTTGGGCATAGGGGCCGAGCTTTGAAAAATTCACCACCGAAAAGAAGATTACCGTGGTACCGACCAGGCGCATCTTGTCCATGTTCTGCGGCATCAGGTATTGCATGATCGGCGGGCCGCCGGCATGCGAGACGAAGCTGGTGAAGCCGGACAGCGCGCTCCAGAAAATGCCCGGCCTGAGAGTCGGCGCTGACGGTACGGCGATTGCGACAGCGCGCGCGGCGCGGAAGCGGTCGAAGGCGAAGGCCAGCGCCTCGATGCCGATCAGCAGGCGTATCCAGCGCGCATCGACGTGGCCGAAGGTCAGCCAGCCGAGCGCGATGCCGAGCATGGCGCCGGGCAGGATGATGCGCAGGTTGGCCGCGTCGCCGCGTCCGCGAAACACCACCAGGCCAATGGCGTCGATGATCAGCAGGATCGGCAGCATCACCGCGGCGGCGAAGGGCGGTGCCACCACCAGCGCCATCAGCGGTACGCCGAGGCTGCCCGCCGCGCCGCCGAAGCCGGCCTTGGACATGCCGACCAGCAACGTGGCGAGAATCGCCAGCAGCCAGAAGGCGAGGGGCAGTGTGGTGGCGTGCTCGAACATGGGGGGCCTCTGCGCCGCCCGGGCGGCTCAGCGGAAGACGATATGGCGAAGGATACCGGTGCCGGCCCTGGGATGCAGGATAAATCCGGTGCCGGCGGCGGCCGGCCTCGCGGCGCTGCTCACAGCAGCTCGACCACCCATTGCGTCACCGTCCCGGTGGCGTGGGCGCATTTCCTGCCGCGGGCGTCGTCGAAGGCCTTGTATTCCCCGGCATCCCACATGTCATAGGTGCGGCCGGTGAATTGCTTTTGCAGTTCCTGGCAGGTGACGCCGCCGAACTCGGCGCGGAAGCGTTCGGTGAGTTCCCTGGCCTTCTTGAAGTTGTTGATGTAGCGGCCGCGGTCGAGCTTGTCGCGGTCGCGCCCGTACTTTGCGCTCAAGGCCATGAGGCCGCCGCTGAGCGCACCGCAGATGCCTTCGCCGATCAGGCCGCCACCGCCGGAGAGGCCGTGGCTGGCCTTGATGGTCTGGTCGTCGACGATGCCGACGGTTTCCTGCACGGTGGCGAGCACGCATTGCGGGCAGCAGCCGTAATCGAGTTCGTACTTGAGGGCTTTGTCGTAGGCCTGCTCGCCGAGCGTAGGCGCGTCCTTGTCCATGGCGATCTCCAGTGCATTAGTTTTATCTAATATACTCCGACCGCCGCATGCAATCCAGCATGATCGGCAATGTCTCATCCACAGGAAAAGGAAGTTCGCCGATGGATCAGGAAACCCGCTGGAACACGCGCTACCGGGATGCCGGCGAGGACTATCTGTTCGGCACCGAGCCCAACCGCTTCCTCGCGCATCGCGCCGGGCTTTTGCGTGACGGCCGCACGGCGGTGTCGGTGGCCGATGGCGAGGGGCGCAACTCGGTCTGGCTGGCCGAGCAGGGGCTGGAGGTGACGGCCGTCGAAATTTCGCCGGTGGCCGTGGAAAAGGCGCGCCGGCTGGCGGCCGGACGCCAGCTGGAGATCCGCTTTCTGCTGGCCGACATGCTGGCGCCGGACTGGCCGCCGCACGACATGCAGAATGCCTACGACTGGGTGATCGGCGTCTTCATCCAGTTCGTCGGCGCCGCCGATCGCGCGCGGCAGTTCGCGGCCATGAAGCAGCTGGCGCGGCCGGGCGGACGAATCCTGCTGCAGGGCTATACGCCGAAGCAGCTCGATTACCGCACCGGCGGGCCGGGCGATCTCGAAAACCTCTACACCCGGGAAATCCTGCTCGAAGCGTTTGCCGACTGGGAGATCGAGGAACTGGTCGACTATGAGGAAGAGATTGCCGAGGGCAAGGGCCACAAGGGGCGCTCGGCGCTGATCGGCATGGTGGCGCGCAAGCCCGGATGACCCCTGTGGGTCGGGTCACGTGTCGCCGCCCACTCCGAGGCTGACCCGAACCAGCTGCGGAATGCTTTCCGCCTCCAGCTTCGCCATCATGCGCGCCTTGTGCACTTCGACCGTACGCACGCTGATGCCGAGCTCCTCGGCGATCTCCCGGTTGTGGTGGCCGGCGATGACAAGGTGCATGACTTCCCGTTCGCGCGGCGTCAGTTCCTCGATGCGGCGCAGGAAGCCTTCCCGCCGACGCTGGCTCGTGAGGTCGGCGGTTTGCCGGGCATAGGCTTCGTCGATGGCCTGAACCAGGCGATCCTCGTCGAGCGGCTTCTCGAGAAAGTCGACCGCGGCCGCGCGAAAGGCCTCCCGCGCGGAGCTGACGTCGCCATGGCCGGTGATGATGACCACGGGTATGGCGCAGCCTCGTGCCTGCAGTTCCCGCTGCAGCGTCAGGCCATCCATGCCGGCCATGCGGATGTCGATGATCAGGCAGCCGTGCCAGTCGGGGCGCAGTGTGCCGAGGAAGCTCGCCGCGTCGGCGAAGACCGAGGTGCGGTAGCCGCGCAAGCCGAGCAGCAGGCCGAGGGCGTCGCGCACCGAGGCGTCGTCGTCGATGATGAATACGGTGTTATCCATGGGTTCGCATGCTCCGCTTGTCCAGTGGGAGGGTCAGCCGGAAGCAGCCGCGCCCGCCGATATCGGCGGTCAGGCTGCCGCCGTGCGCTTCGGCGATGGCGCGGCTGATGGCGAGGCCGAGGCCGAGCCCGCTCGACTTGGTTGAGGCGAAAGGCTCGAAGATCTGCTCGGCCAGCGCGGTCGATATGCCCGGTCCGTTGTCGGCCACTTCGATGACAATATCCCCACCTTGGCCGGCATCGGCGCTGAGGATCACGCTGGCCTGCGTATTGGGCGCCTCCGCGACGGCTTCGAAGGCATTCGCCAGCAGGTTGCGCAATACCACTTCGATCTGCAGGCGGTCGGCGTTGATGGCGACTGCCGGCATGTCGCGCACGGTGAACTCGATCCCGGCCTCGGCGGCCTTGGCGCGGAATGGCGCCGCCGCGCCTTCGACCAGTTCGGGCAAGGGGATGCGCTCGAGTCGGGTCGCGCCGGTGCGGAAGAAATCCCGCAGGCGCCGCACGACTTCGGCGGCCCGTCCGGCTTCGTTGATCATGCGCTGGATGACGTCGCGCAGCTGATCCGCATCGGCGCCGCGCGCCAGCAGGTGTTTGCCGGCCGAGCCGTAAGCCGCCAGCGCGGCCAGCGGCTGATTCAGTTCATGCGCCAGGGCGCCGGCCATTTCGCCCGCGGCGGCCAGCCGCAGTGAAAGGCGCAGTTCGGCTGCCGCGCGGCGCTGCTCGTCGACCGCGATGCCGATCAGGAAGCCCACGAGAGCCAGCAGGAACGCGCGCATTTGCAGTTCGAACAGCGAGATTTCCTCGGAATGCTGCAGCAGGCCGGCGACCAGCAATCCAATTTGCAGCGTCGATACGCAGAACACCGCGCCGGCCACGCCCTGGCGCGACGCCGCCCAGACCACCGGCAGGAACAGCACATAGAAGTAGCGGAAATTCGCCTCGGCGCCGGGCACGAAGGCGACCCACAGCGCCAATAGCGTCAGCGCGGAGTAGGCCAGCGTCTCCCAGCGCAGCAGGATGGTTCGAAACAGCACCCGGCGCGGCGCATCCTGCAGCCACCACAGCAGGGGCATGGTGACGAAGATGCCGACGCCGTCGCCGACCCAGAAGCGCATCACGGCGTCGCTCCAGTAGCTCAGGGGCAGCAAGTCGGTGACCAACAGCGCCGTGATGAACAACAGGCTGTTGAGCAGCGAACCGAAGATGACGATGGCCGACCAGGGCAGCAGGCCGGCACGGTCGCCGAACACGCCGCCATCGGGAAAGTATCGCTTCAGGGCCCACGCCATCGCGGCGTATCCGGCCGTGAGGGTGGCGCCCAGCCACAGGGTGATCGGGAGACTGCCGGGGACATTGCGCACGAAAATGTCGCTGGCGACGATGGCGATGAACAGGGCAAGCACGCCGCTGCGACCGTGGCGGACGACGAACAGCAGGCCGAGCGCCGGCGCGGGGTTCCACGGCGTGACGTTGAGATGCTTGAGTGGCAGGATGAAGCTGGCCCAGTCGAGCAATACGTACAGCGCGACGAAGATCGCAAACCGTGCGGCAGTGCTCAGATTGTCGAACAGGCGGAATGCCAAGCGTGATTCCTTTCGGGTTTCGCCGGCATTGTCGCCGATTCGGGGAGCAAGGGCATCGCGCGATGCCCTACGGGTTTCCCTTATCACAGCCGCTGATGCCTGTGCCGACAGACCTTCGGGGCCGCCGACGGCGTCGGCTTCCCGTACGTGATGGCCCGAATTTTCAGCAGGGCGATTGATGCCTACCATGCTTCGCGTGAGTACTGCGATCGCCATGCCTTCGGAGGCCGTCCCGCCGCCAACCGCCGTTCGCCATGCGAAGGTGCGGCGGCTGTTGATTCCCGTGAAGAGCGCGAAGGATGCGGGGCACGCAGTTGCCTACGCGATCCGCCGACGCGCCGAGGGCTTGGGCATGGCGGTGTGCCTGTTGCATGTCGAAGAATCGCCAACGCAGTGGCAGGCGTTGTCGGCCAATGCCGAGGCACGGGCCGTGAAGCGGCGGCGGGCCGACCATATATTCGCGCCGGCCATGCGCATGCTGGAAGGTCTCGACATCGAATTTGCCGCCTATGTCAGATCGGGGCCGATCGTGTTCACGATCCTCGATGCAGCCGAGGAACTGGCCTGCGACGAAATCGTCGTGCCGGAGCCCGGCAGAGGGGTTTTCAGTTTGCTCTCGCGCCGGGTCGTGCCGGTGCTGATGGCCCGGCAACGCTCCGCACGACTGGTGGCGGTTACGAATGCCGGCGTCGCCGTGTCGTGAGGACATGACGCATTTTTGACAGTTTCTCGTGAGGAGAGGTTCGGGCGGATTCGGTGAAAGCTGTTTCCGCCCGTTTTTTCCGGCCCCGTGCGCGGCTGACGGCTGAAGAGTCGACGCCGGCGGGACGGCGTCGGTGCAGCCATTTGTGCGGAAGCAGACCCTGATGCGACTTTCCCTGCGTTTTGTCTTGCCCTTGATCCTGGTGCTGACCGGCTTTGCCTACGCGGTGTCGCCGCTGGTCGATCGGATGATTCTGCGCTGGTTCACGCGCGATCTGGACATTCGCGCGGTACTGATCGCCAACACCATCAGCGAGCCCCTGTTCGAGCAGCTCGCTGCCGGACGCAAGGCGAAAATCGGCGAGTTCTTCGTCCGCATCACCCAGGACGAGCGCCTGTATGCGATCGGCTTCTGTCCCGGCGGCGAAGGTAGTGCCGTTGCCTCCAAATCCATGCCGGCCGAAGTGCGCTGCAACGATCTGGAGCGCTGGCCTCCGGGTGGAGAGAACGCATTGCCGAGCAAGCGCGGCCCGCTGCATGTGTCGGTCCAGCCGATGGCGAACGAGGCCTATCCGGCCGGCAAGCTGGTGCTGGTACACGACCTCAGCTTCGCCACGCGGCGCAGCGAGGAAACCACGCGCTACATTTTCCATGCCTTCATCGGCCTCGCCGTCATCGTCTCGCTGTTGACGGTGGTGATCGCCCAGCTTTCCTGGCGCGGCTGGCTGGCAGGGATGCGCTCCCTGCTGCGCGGCGAAGGCCTGCTGCGCGACCCGGCCGCGGCGGCGAAAATGGGCCTTCCCGAATTTCGGCCGATTGCCCGCGATCTGCAGCGCCTGGTGCGCGACCTCGAAGCGGAGCACCGCGCGCGCGACGAATCGCAAATGGCCTGGACGCCGGAAACCCTGCGCGCGATCCTGCATGGCGAATTGCGCGGCGACGACGTCATCGTGGTATCCAACCGCGAGCCTTACATCCACCAGCGCCGCGGCGAGCGCATCGAGGTGCAGCAGCCTGCCAGCGGGCTGGTGACGGCGCTGGAACCGATCATGCGCGCCTGCTCCGGCACCTGGATCGCCCATGGCAGCGGCTCGGCCGATCGCGAGGTGGTCGATCGCCATGACTGCGTCGGCGTCCCTCCCGAAAATCCGGCCTACAAGATACGCCGGGTCTGGCTCAGCGCGGAGGAGGAGGCCGGCTACTACTACGGCTTCGCCAACGAAGGGCTGTGGCCGCTGTGCCACATCGCCCATGTGCGCCCGATCTTCCGTTCGTCGGACTGGGCGCATTACGTCGCGGTCAACCGCAAGTTCGCCAGGTCGGTGGTCGCCGAGGCGCGCACGAAGAATCCGATCGTGCTGGTGCAGGATTACCACCTGGCCCTGCTGCCGCGCATGATTCGCAAGGAAATGCCGGAGGCTACGGTGATCACCTTCTGGCATATTCCGTGGCCGAATCCGGAGTCCTTCGCCATTTGTCCCTGGCGCCAGGAGATACTCGCCGGTATGCTCGGCAGCAGCATCCTCGGCTTTCACACCCAGTTTCACTGCAACAACTTCGTCGATACCGTGGATCGTTTCATGGAAGCGCGGGTGGATCGGGAGAACTTCACCGTATCGTTTGGCGGAAAATCCACCGCGGTGCGGCGTTACCCCATCTCGGTCGACTGGCCGCCCGATCCCGCCTTGCTGGCAAAGCCGGTCGAACAGTGCGCGGCCGACATGCGCGCATTGAACAACTTTCCCGCAGGACACAGGTTCTGCATCGGCGTCGATCGACTCGACTATACCAAGGGAATACTGGAGCGCTTCCGTGCCGTCGAACGACTGCTGGAACTCAATCCGGAATGGATAGGCAAGTTCAGCCTGATTCAGGTGGCGGCGCCGACGCGCTCCAGCATCGACGAATATCAGAGCCACGAGGCCCAGGTGCGGGCACTGGCGATACGCATCAACGAGCGCTTCGGCCGCGGCGGCCGCGACCTGCCCCTGCCGATCGTGCTCAAGGTCGAGCATCACGACGCCGGCCAGGTCTACGAATACTATCGCGCGGCGGATTGCTGTTTCGTCAGCAGCCTGCACGATGGCATGAACCTGGTGGCGAAGGAATTCGTCGCGGCGCGCGACGACGAGCGCGGCGTGCTGATCCTGTCGCAATTCACCGGCGCCGCGCGCGAACTGCCGGAGGCGCTGATCGTCAATCCCTACGATACCGACCAGTGCGCGGCGGCCCTGCATCTTGCGTTGACCATGCCGGTCGACGAGCAACGAAATCGCATGCGCCTGATGCGCGGCCTGGTCGCCGAATTCAATGTTTACCGCTGGGCCGGCCGCATGCTGCTCGACGCGGCGTCGATGCGTCAGCGCAGCCATCTGGTGGAAACTGGGGGCGGCGCCGCATGACAAGCGGGCATATCAGGCGGCCGCCGGACACGGAGATCGACTGGGCATTTTTCCTCGATGTCGATGGCACGCTGCTGGAGATTGCCGACCAGCCGTCGTTTGTACATGTGGATACGGAGCTGCTGGAACTGGTTGCGCAACTGCATCAACTGACCGGCGGCGCGGTCGCCCTGATCAGCGGACGCTCCATTTCCAATCTGGAAGAACTGCTCGGCGCGCTGCGCCTGCCGCTGGCCGGTCAGCATGGCCTGGAACGACGCGACGCCGCCGGGCGTCTGTGGATTCATGCCGCGCCACCCGAGGCCAAATGCGCGATCAGGGAGGCGCTGCTGCCGGTGCTGGCCCGTCACTCCGGCCTGCTGCTGGAGGACAAGGGGCTCACGCTGGCCCTGCACTACCGGCGGGCGCCGCACCTGGCCGCCTATGCCCATCGGCTGATGGCGCAACTGATGAAGGAAGCCGGAGGCGGGCTGGAACTGCAGAAGGGCAAGTGCGTGATCGAACTCAAGCCGGCTGGCATCGACAAGGGCACGGCTGTGGCCGAATACCTGACGGAGTCGCCGTTTCGCGGGCGCCTTCCGGTGTTCATCGGCGACGATCTCAACGACGAACACGGCTTTGCCGAGGTAAACCGGATGGGCGGCATTTCGATCAAGGTCGGCAGCGGCCGGAGTGGTGCGGCGTATCGTCTGTCCGGCGTCGCTGCGGTACGGCGCTGGCTGGGCGGCGCATTGAAAGGACGGCAATGAACAACCTTGACCTGGCAATGATCGGCAACTGCACGGTGGGCGCGCTGATCGATGCGCGGGCGAAGATCGTCTGGGGCTGCTTTCCGCGCTTCGACGGCGATCCGGTGTTTTGCTCGCTGCTGAGAAATGCCGACGACTACGGTTATGCCGCAGTCGAACTGGCGGACTGCGAGCGTACCGAGCAGCACTATCTGGAGAACACCGCGATCCTGCTGACGCGGCTCCACGACTGCCATGGTGGCGGGGTGGAAATCACCGATTTCGCGCCGCGCTTCGGCCAGTACGGGCGCATGTTCCGGCCGATGATGCTGGTGCGCCGCATCCGCCGCCTCGGCGGCAGCCCGCGCCTGACCCTGCGCCTGCGGCCCGCCTGCGATGACGGCGCCGCGCGCCCGGAGGTGACCTGGGGCAGCAACCACATCCGCTACGTGGCGCCGGGGCTCACGCTGCGCCTGACGACGGATGCCTCGCTAACCGCCATCCTGCAGGAAACCCCGTTCTTCCTCGAAGATACCGTGACCCTGTTGCTTGGCGCCGATGAGAGCGTGCATGAGGCGGCGGGCGAGGTCGGCCGGCGTTTTTTCGAGGAGACGGCCCAGTACTGGCGCGAGTGGGTGCGCTTCCTTGGCATTCCCTACGAGTGGCAGGAGGCGGTAATTCGCGCTGCTGTCACGCTCAAGCTGAATGCCTTCGACGACACCGGCGCCATCGTCGCCGCGATGACCACCTCGATACCCGAGGCGGCCGGCAGCAGCCGCAACTGGGACTACCGCTACTGCTGGCTGCGCGACGGCTATTTCGTGGTCAATGCGCTGAACCGGCTCGGCGCCACGCGCAGCATGGAGCGCTACATCGCCTACATCGTCAACGTCGCGGCAAATGCGGCCGGCGGAGCGCTGCAACCGGTGTACGGCATCGATGGCCGCGCCGACCTCGCCGAACGGGAAGTCGATGCGCTGCCAGGCTATCGCGGCATGGGGCCGGTGCGCATCGGCAACCAGGCCTATCGCCAGGTCCAGCATGACGTGTATGGCTCGGCCATCCTGGCGGCGACGCACATCTTCTTCGACCAGCGCCTGACCCGGCGCGGCGATGAGGCGCTGTTTCATCGCCTCGAAGCTTTGGGCGAACAGGCGCGGCGTTGCTACGACCAGCCCGATGCGGGCCTGTGGGAGTTGCGCGGCAGTGCCCGAGTGCACACCTTCTCGGCCGTGATGTGCTGGGCGGCCTGCGATCGCCTCGGACGCATCGCCGCACGCCTCGGACTGGCCGAACGTGCGGCGTACTGGTCCGAATATTCAAAGCAGATGCACGAGACGATCAGCCGGCGCGCATGGAACAAGCGGCGCAACGCCTTCGTCTCGACCTTCGACGGCAAGGCGATGGACGCGAGCCTGCTGTTGCTGGCCGAAGTCGGCTTTCTCGACGTTGCCGATCCGCGCTTTGCGGCCACCGTTGCCGCCGTCGAGAAGGATCTGCGCCACGGCGACTTCATCTTCCGCTATGTCGAAAAGGACGATTTCGGCAAGCCGGAAAATGCCTTCCTGGTGTGCACCTTCTGGTACGTCAATGCCCTGGCGGCGCTGGACCGGCGCGACGAGGCGCGCGCGCTGTTCGAGCGCCTGCTGGCCTGTCGCAATCAGCATGGCCTGCTGGCCGAACACATCGACCCGAAGACCGGTGAGCAATGGGGAAATTTCGTACAGACCTACAGCATGGTGGGCTTGATCAACGCCGCCATCCGCCTGTCGATGCGCTGGGACCAGGCCTTTTGAGGCGCGATGCTCAACGGCCGCCGGCGATCCAGTCGACAGCTGCGAGCAGGGCGACTTTCAGGTTTCCGGCAGCGGATTCCGACAAGGGTTCACCGAGCTCGAAGCGTTCGCCGCGTATCGCCAGCAACCAGCAGGGCGGCGGCTCGCCGTCGTCGATGTCGACAAAGACCTTGAGCACGGCCTGCGGGCTCATGGCGTGGGTTGTGAAGCTGGCGTCGCGCGCTGCTTCGATGCGGACCAGAGAGCAGGGTGCGACGGCATCGAGGCTGGCGTCGACAAACAGCACGCGGCGGCGGCCCTGCAGGTCGAGCGCATGTTCCACCTGCAACTGGAAATCGGTCAGGCATTCGACTGCGCCCCATTCCGGATGGCGTGCCGCCAGTGCGGTGAAGTGCTCGACGAACAGCGGCCCCAGCGCATCGTCGCCGCGACTGGGGTTGCCCCAGCCGAAAACCAGCGTCGGCGCGGTCAAGCGGTAGAACCAAAAAGTCTAGCCGCAGAGGCACAGAGGCGCAGAGAAAGGCAACGCAGAGAAAAAGCTCCAGGTTTTCCTCTGCGTTTGCTCTGCATCTCCGCGCCTCTGCGGTGAGTCGATTTCCTCACGCTCAAACTTTCCGGGTGAGCCCGCGATGGTCTCGCGTGGCTTCGTCGATCACCGTACCGTCAGCGCCGACTATTGCGGCTTCGAGCGGCATCTGGCCCAGTGCATGCGTGGCGCAGGACAGGCAGGGGTCGAAGGCGCGGATCGCGACTTCGATGTGGTTGAGCAGGCCTTCGGTGATCTCGCGTCCGTTGAGGTACTTCTTCGCCACTTCGCGCACCGCCGTGTTCATCGCCTGGTTGTTGTGCGTGGTCGACACGATCAGGTTGGCGCGGATCACCTGGTCGTCTTCATTGACGCGGTAGTGGTGGATCAGCGTGCCGCGCGGCGCTTCGATGACGCCGACGCCGCGTTCCTGGCGGGTTCCGGTGGCCATCAGGTCGTGGCCGCTGATGTCGTCGTCGTGCAGCAGGTCCTTGATGCTCTCGGCGGCGTGCAGCATTTCGATCATGCGTGCCCAGTGGTAGCCGAGCGTGGCGCCGGCTGCGCTGCCGCCGTCGAAGGCCATGAATTCCTCGCGCGCCTTGTCGGCCAGCGGTGTCGCGATGCTGTCGCAGAGGGTGACGCGGGACAGCGGGCCGACGCGGTAGGAGCCGTCGTCCGGCCCCAGCGACTTGAAGAAGGGGAACTTCATGTAGGACCAGGGCTTGACGTCCTCGGCGATGACATCCCAGTAGCGGCCGTAATCGAAATGGTCGAACAGGGTCTTGCCGTCGATGTCGCGCGCGCGCAGGCCGCCGTGGTAGAGGTCCATCGCGCCGGAGGGCGACACCAGGCACATGCCGGCGGAGCGGAAGCGGCCGAAGTCGTTGTATTCGACGAGGTTCTGCTCGAACAGGCCGCGGATCATGCCGACCGCCTCGCGGGACCAGGCCACCATCTGGTAGATGTCTTTCAGCAGCTCGGCGCGTTCTTCGGCCGACAGCGATTTGTTCACGCCACCGGGAATCGAGCCGGTGCCATGCACGCGCTTGCCGGCCGTCATGCGGATCACTTCCTGGCCGTACTTCCTGAGCAGTACGCCCTTCCTGGCGATCTCGGGATGCGCGGCGATGACGCCGACGACATTGCGCGCGGCGACGTCCGAACCGAAGCCGAACAGCAGGTCGGGTGAAGAAAGATGGAAGAAATGCAAAGCATGCGATTGCAGAATCTGGCCGTAGTGCATCAGGCGGCGATTCTTTTCGGCGGTCGGCGTCAGTTGCTTGATGCCGAGCATCATGTCCAGCGCCTTCGAGGCGGCGAGATGGTGCGAGACCGGGCAGATGCCGCACAGGCGCTGCACCATGACCGGAACTTCCCAATACGGGCGGCCCTGGATGAATTTTTCGAAGCCGCGGAATTCGACGATGTGCAGGCGCACCTGGTGCACCTTGTTGTCGTCGTCGAGCAGGATGGTGACCTTGCCGTGGCCTTCGACCCGCGACACGGGATCGATGGCGACGCGGCGCAGTTTTTCGGGGGAGAGGGCGGTTTCGAGTTCGAAGCTCATGATGATTTCTCAGTCGTAATGCAGCAGGCCGTGGCCAATGTTCGGCGTGCGGCCGGCGAGCAGGTCGGTCAGCAGCTTCCAGATGGCGTCGGCGGGTGGCGGGCAGCCGGGCAGGAAATAATCCACTTTCACCACTTCGTGGATCGGATGCACCTTGTTCAGCGGCAGCGGCAGTTCCGGATCGTTGGGTATTCCGCCATGGGACATGTCCGCTCCCGTCTGATACACCTCTTCGAGGATGTCGCGCAGGTCGAGGTGGTTGCGCTGCGCGGGCAGGCCGCCGTTGATGGCGCAGGCGCCCAGGGCCAGCAGCACCTTGCAGTTCTTGCGGAACTCGCGCAGCACATGCACGTTCTCGGCGTTGCACAGGCCGCCTTCGATGATGCCCAGGTCGCAGGGGCCGCAGGTCTTGATGTCGGTCAGCGGCGAACGGTCGAACTCGACCAGCTCGACCAGCTTCAGGATGCGCTCGTCGATGTCGAGGATGGACATGTGGCAGCCGAAGCAGCCGGCAAGGCTGGTGGTGGCGACGCGCAGCTTCCTGGCGACGGGTGCGGCCTGGCTGGTGGGGGCGTTCATGATGTGGTTTCCTTGACCTGTCCGCTGATCGGCGCCTTGTCGTAGGTGCGCTCGCCGATCGGCACGGCAAAGCCGCGGCGCTTCTTCAGGATCACGCCAACCGGGCAGACGCTGGCGGCACGGTCGGTGACGGCGAAATCGGTGTCGCCTAGTTTCCCGCTCTCGCTGCTGACATGCACGCGGCGGCCGAGAATGCCGCGCCCGCCCATGTAGAAGATGCTCTTGCCGTCGACGTCGCGTGACGCGGAAACGCACAGCGAACACATGATGCAGCGGTTGAAGTCGAGCAGGATGTCGGGGTGCGAGGCATCCACCGGGCGGTCGGGGTAGAACATGTCGAAATGCGGCGACATCATCTTCAGTTCGTAGGCGGTGGCCTGCAGGGCACAGTCGCCGCTTTTCTCGCAGGACGGGCAGAAGTGGTTGCCTTCGACGAACAGCATCTGCAACAGCGTTCGGCGCTTGTCGTCGAGTTCGGCCGTGCGGTTTTCGACCTCCATGCCGGCCTGCGCCTCCATGGTGCAGCTTGAGCCGAAGCGTCCATTGACCTTGACCGTACACAGCTTGCAGGAGCCGTTAACCTGGAAATCCGGATGCCAGCACAAGTGCGGAATCCAGGTGCCGTTTGCGGTCGCCGCCTGGATGACGGTCTGTCCCGGCGTGAAGGGAACTTCCTTGCCGTCGATATGGAAGGTGTTGGTCGCGGTCATGCTTCGGCCTCTTTTTGCAAATGCGCTGAAAAATGCGCGGCGTCGTCGTCGCGGCCGGTCATCTGCCGCGCTTGCGAAAGTGCCGCGTCGAGATCGAAGGCCGGTTCGTAATTGAGCGACATGAGCCGGCGTTCGTAGGCGGGACGGAACTTGTTGAGCGTGTCGAACATCGGGTTGCAGGCGCTGTTGCCCAGCCCGCAGTGGCTGGCGCCCTGCATCAGCCGGTGCAGCTTGAACAGTTCGTTGATGTCGTAGGGCGAGCCGTGGTTGCGCGCGATCTTGTCCATCAGGTTGCGCACCAGCGTGGTACCGACCCGGCATGGGGTGCAGAAGCCGCAGGACTCGTGGGCGAAGAAGTGGGCGAAGTTGCGCGCCACCTCGAACATGTCGCGGGTTTCGTCGAAGGCCATGAAGGCGCCCGCGGTGGGGATGTCCTCGAAGGCGATCCGGCGGCCGAATTCGGCTTCCGCCAGGCAGATGCCGGAAGGGCCGGAGACCTGCACGGCCTGGGGATTCCAGGCGCCGCAGTCGTCAAGCACCTGCCGTACCGTGACGCCGTAGGGATATTCGTAGATTCCGGGGCGTTCGCAGTCGCCGCTGACGGAAAGGATCTTGCTGCCGCTGGATTTTTCGGTGCCGTGCCGCAGATACCAGGCGCTGCCGTGGGTGGCGATCAGGCAGGCCGCCGCCAGCGTCTCGACGTTGTTCACCGTGGTCGGCTGGTCGAGGTAGCCGTGGGTGACGGGGAAGGGCGGGCGGATGCGTGGCCGGCCGGGCTTGCCTTCGAGCGACTCGATCAGCGCCGATTCCTCGCCGCAGATGTAGGCGCCGGCACCGAGGTGGATTTCGATGTCGAACTCGAAAGGCGTGCCGAGGATGTTGCTGCCCAGCAGTTTCGCTTCGCGCCGTGCCGCCAGCGCCGACTCCAGGGGTTCGAGCAGGTAGCGGTACTCGCCACGCAGGTAGAGCAGGCCCTTTTTCGCGCCCACCACCAGGCCGGCGATGCTCATGCCCTCGAATACCAGATCGGCATGGGAAGTCAGCAACACGCGATCCTTGAAGGTGCCGGGTTCGCCTTCGTCGGCATTGCAGACGACGTAATGCGCGGCACCCGCTCCATGTCCCGCGGCATTGCGGCAGGCCTCCCATTTGAGGCCGGTGCCGAAGCCGGCGCCGCCGCGGCCGCGCAGCTTCGCATCCTTGATCTCGGCCAGCATCTTTTCCGGGCCGCGTTCCAGCGCCGCCGCCAGGGCCTGGCCGGGAACCAGGCCGTGATCGAGCAGGATGCCCTTGCGCCGGATGTTGTCCTCGACCGCGAACCATGCCGCCGGCCATTCGGCGACGGGCGCTTCCTTGCGGATCAGCTCGATCATGTCGTCGACGCGGGAGGGCGTCATGCGCGTGATCGCCCGGTAGTTGACCAGCAGCGCCGGCCCCTGGTCGCACATGCCGGTGCAGGACGTGGTATCGACGCTGACCAGTCCGTCTTCGGAAACCCGCCCCGGTTCCAGCCAGAGCTTCTTGCACATGGCGTCCATCAGGTCGGTATTGCCCAGCATGCGGTCGGTGATGTTGTCGCTCCACAAAACGCGGTAGCGGCCCATCGGCCGGGTGTGGAAGAAGCTGTAGAAATCGGCGGTGCCTTCGACCCTGGCGCGCGGCCAGCCAACCGTCGCCGCCACGCTGGTCAAGGTTTCGGGAGCCAGCCAGCCAAGTTGTTCCTGTATCTCGCGCAGAATCTGCATCAGGCGCGTGCCGTCATGATGGTGGCGGTCAAGGACAGCAGCAATCACATCGATATCGGACATGGCGAAACCCCAAAAAGAGATGCTCTGTGCATTGCAGCATAGCGCGCCCGTGTTACAGGGATTTAATCTGGGTCAACGTTTCGCCTGCCCGGCCAGCCTTACGCAATATCTGATACATCATGGATAATCATCATTTATCATGTCTGAAGAAATTTTCATGCCGCTCTGCTACGATTTGGCCTTGTGCGCAGTGGGCATTGGGAACTGCAAACCATGATTCGACGCGAGGGTGGTTCGATGGGCATCGACCTTGGGTATCAGGAAGGAAACATGGAATTTTCCGATTCATGACCGATGCCCGCGCGTCCGACGACCAGCGCTTTCGCCACTGCCTCGAAATCCAGCGGCGGGTAAGTTCCGTGCACGACCTCGGCCGCCTGGCCCAGGTCGTGATGGGCGAGGTGACGGCCCTGCTGGGAGCCGACCGCAGCACCTTGTTCCTGTTCGACCGGGACACCATGGAGTTGCGCGCGAATTTTGCAGAGGGCGTCGAAGGGCGCGCGCTGGTGGTGCCGCTGCGCATGGGGATTGTCGGCACCGCGATCCTGCGCCGCGAGCTCACCAACGTATCCAACGCCTACGCCTCGCCGTATTTCAATCCCGAGGTCGATTCCATACTCGACTATCGCACCGAAAGCCTGCTGGTGGCCCCGTTGCTGGCGGCGGACGGGCATATCCTGGGCGGGCTCGAACTGCTCAACAAGATCACCGGCCGCTTTACCGCCGAAGACGAGGTAATGATCAGGCAGACGGCGGGACGGCTGGCCAAGTGGGTCGAGAATGGCGATATCTATCCCGCCGGGGTCGAAGCCGAGGTGATTGCCCTGCGCAATACCGTGGGCTGCGATCGCGGCACGGTGTTCGTGCTGGAGGAGGGCAGCGGCCGGCTGGTGGCGATCCACGCCGATGGCGGCGACGGGCGCTCGATTTCGCTCAACATGAAACTCGGCATCGCCGGCCTGACCGCCGTGACGGGACGCAGCATCCGCATCGACGAGGCCTGGGAAGATTCGCGCTTCGACCGCAGCGTGGACCAGCGCACCGGCTACCGCACCCATTCGATGCTGTGCGTGCCGCTGAAAAGCACCTCGGGCGAATCGCTCGGCGTGGTGCAGGCCATCAACAGGCGCGGCGGGCTGTTTTCCGATGACGATCTGGCGACGCTGGAGGCGGTGGCCGGCATTGTCGCCATCGCCATCGAGAATGCCATGATGTTTGCCGAGCAGGAGCGCCAGTTCCACAGCATGCTCGATGTCCTGGCGGCGTCGATCGATGCCAAGGACGGGCTGACCGCGGGCCATTCGACCAACGTGGCGCTGCATGCGGTGGCCATCGGCCGCGAACTCGGCTTCAACATCGAGGAGCTCGACCTGCTGCGGGTCGCGGCGGTGCTCCACGATTACGGCAAGATCGGCGTCAGCGACAGCGTGCTGAGGAAGGAAGGTCCCTTCGACGACGCCGAATTCGACGAAATGAAGCGGCATCCCGCTCTGACCGAAGACATCCTGACGCGCATCCATTTCACCCGCAAGTATCGCAATGTGCCGCTGATCGCCGCCTCGCACCACGAGCGGCTTGACGGCAGCGGCTATCCGCGCGGTTTGACGGAGCGCGAAATTCCCTTCATGTCGAAGATACTGACGGTCGCCGATGTCTTCGAGGCGCTGACGGCGGATCGCCACTACCGCAAGAAAATGAGCGTCGAGGATGCGCTGTCGATACTCGATGCCGGGGCCGGCACGCGTTTCGACGCCCACGTGATTGCCGCCTTGCGGCGCTGCCTTGGCGTGCCGGAGCCTCTGGTGGCGAAAGCGCCTCCGCTCGAGAACTATCGCTCCGGCAAATAATGGCGTACGACAGCCCCTTTGCCGCGCTGGGCAACACCCACGACACTGGCGAGGTGGAGGCCCAGGTCGGCGCGATCGTTCATGCGTTCGCGCCGGCCCATGACCTGAAACGGATTGCCGGCGCCTTTCGCCTGCTGGACAAAGCCTTTGCCGGCGGCTTGTCCGGCTACCAGAATCTGAAGACGCTGTATCACAACCGCGGCCATACCAACGAGGTGGTGCTGTGCGCCGCGCGCATGCTGCACGGCATGCATCTCGCCGGCCAGGGGCTCGATGCCGACCACATCGACGCCGCGCTGATCGGCGCCCTGATGCACGACATCGGCTACCTGATGAAGGATGAGGAAGCCGGCGGCACCGGCGCCCAGTTCACCGATACCCACGTGTTGCGCGGCGTCGAGTTCACGCGCACGCATCTGGCCGATCTGCCGCCGGGCGTGCTCGACGCCACGACCCGGGTGATCCTGTTGACCGATCATCGCACGCATCCGGATTCGATCGGGTTCGACAACCTGCAACAGCAGCGCGCCGCCTATGCCACGGCCACGGCCGATCTGATCGGCCAGATGGCGAATCGCGAATATCTGGAACGCCTGTTGCTGCTCTACTTCGAACTGCAAGAGGCGCGGATCGGCAATTTCCTCGACGTCCATGACCTGCTGGAAAGGACCTCGAACTTTTATCGCGGAACCAGGACGCGGCTTGACCAGGACCTGGACGGCGTTTCAATCCATCTGATGCAGCATTTCGGCCGGCAGCAGGGTGCCGAACGAAATTTCTACGCGGAGTCGATAGAGCGCAATCTGGAGTACCTCGAACGCGTGACAAAAATGGAACGCCAACGCCGGCTGGATTACCTGAAGCGCGGCGGCGTGGTGGAACAAGTGCTGGCGATGAAAGGCGAAAACTGAAGTGGAACGCATAACGATTTCTCTCGATGCCGACCTGGCCGCCGAGTTCGACCGGCTGATCGCCGAGCGCGGCTACCAGAACCGTTCCGAGGCGGTGCGCGACCTGCTGCGGGCACATCTGGAACAGGCGCGCCAGAAGCGTGGCGAGGCGACCCATTGCGTCGCCAATCTTTCCTATGTTTATAACCACCATGAGCGCGACCTGGCCGAGCGGCTTACTGCCCTGCAGCACGGCCAGCACGACCTCACGGTGGCCACCCTGCATGCCCATCTCGACCACGAGAACTGCCTTGAAAGCGTCATCCTGCGCGGGCCGACGGCCGCGGTGCGCAAGTTCTCCGATGCGCTGATCGCCGAGCGCGGCGTGCGCCACGGCCAGCTCAACCTGATCGACGTCGAGGTCGATGCGGGACGCGAGCATCATCACGGCTATACGCCCGCCGGCCGCAGTCGCGGTCATGTGCATCTGAAGCCAAAAACCTGAGCTGTATGGCGGTACCCGATCACCTCGTGCTCGCCGCGCGCGATCTCGATCGCGGCACCGCGTGGCTGGAGCAGCGGCTCGGCGTGGCACTGGCTCCGGGCGGGCGCCACGTTCGCATGGGCACGCACAATCGCCTGCTCGGCCTTGGTGACGATTTCTACCTCGAACTGATTGCGATCGATCCGCTGGCGCCGCCTCCCGGCCGGCCGCGCTGGTTCGGGCTCGATTCGCCGGAGGCCCTGCCGGAAGATCGTCCGCGCCTGATCCACTGGGTCGTGCGCAGCGACGACATCCGGCGCGATGCCGCCGCGAGTGCCGAGGCGCCGGGCGAGATTCTGCCGATGGAACGCGGCGATTTCCGCTGGCGCATCACGGTGCCGCCCGATGGTCGCCTGCCGGGGAGCGGGCTGGTGCCGACCCTGATCCAATGGGATGTGCCGTTTCATCCGGCGGCGCGACTGCCCGATGCCGGCTGCCGGCTGATGAAGCTGGAGGGCTTTCATCCGCAGCCGGCGCGCATCAAGGCCGTGCTGGACAGCCTCGGCGTAGGCGCGCGGCTTGACGTACATCCCTGTGCGCTCGATGAAGCCGCCGAGCTTGTCGCCTATATTCGCACGCCAACGGGTCTGGTCGAGCTCGACTGAAACGCCGCGAGTCGGCGCCGGCGATACGGCGAATCAGGCGCTGTGCAGCGCCGGCGCGGGGTTGAACAGCGGCAGGGCGATGAACTCTTCCGCCGTGCAGGGGCGGCCGAAATGGTAACCCTGCAAAATGTCGACGCCGAGCTTGCGCAGGGTCGCCGCGGTGGCTTCGTCCTCGATGCCTTCGGCGACCGTGCGCAATTCCAGGGCCTGGGCCATGCTGACGATGGCCTGCACCATGCGCAAGCCCTCCGGGGAGTGGATGCGGCGAACGAAGGAGATGTCGATTTTCAGTTCGCCGACCGGCAGTTCGTGCAGTTGCGAAAGCGAGGCATAGCCGGTACCGAAGTCGTCGATGGAAAGCGTGAAACCGGCGGCGGAAAGCTGTCGCAGGCGTTCGTCGGCGAATTCGACGTCCATCATGGCCACCGATTCGGTTATTTCGAGCGTTACCGCGGTGTGCGGGATGCCCCAGGATTCCATGTCGGCCTTCAGCACGTCGATGAAATTCGCCGCGAACAGCTGGCGTTTCGAAATGTTGAGCGCGATGTGAAGCTGGGGGTGTGTCGTGCGCCAGTGCCGGAACTGCTCAAGCGCCTGGCGTCGGACCAGGTCGCCAAGCTCGCCGATCAGGCCGAGGTTCTCCGCCATCGGGATGAACACCGCCGGCGAGATCCAGCCGGCCTTTTCATCGTGCCAGCGCGCCAATGCCTCGACGCCCGCCAGGCGCGCGCCTCCGTTCCGGTGCGGACGGGCAGCGACCAGCGGCTGATACCAGACGCTGATCTGCCTGTCGCGGATCGCCTGCGCCAGGCGCGACCGGGTGTCGAATTCGGTCTTGCCCAGGCCTTTTTCCGCCATCTCGCCGAACATCTGGAAATTGTTGCGACCCTGCGACTTGGCGTGGAACATCGCGCGGTCCGCCTGCGCCAGCAGCGCCTCGCCGTCCTTGCCATCGTCCGGATAGAGCGCGACGCCCATGCTGAAGGTGATGTTGACCGACAGCCCGCCGAGTTCGAAAGTCTGGTGCATGGCGGCGACCAGTCGCTGCGCGGTTTGGCGCGCCAGCTCGGCTCCCGGCAGTTTCGGCAGCAGGATCACGAATTCGTCCCCGCTCCAGCGCGCCAGGGTGTCGCCTTCGCCCAGATTGCCCTTGATCACCTGCGCCAGCTTGACCAGCAGGGCATCGCCGGTCTTGTGGCCGTGGGCATCGTTGATGTTCTTGAAGTGGTCGAGGTCGATGAGGCAGACGGCAACATGCTGGTCGCTGCGCTCGGCAAGCTGGATTGCCTTGTGGATGCGGTCTTCCAGCAGGGCGCGGTTGGGCAGGTTGGTCAATGCGTCATGCAGCGCCATGTGGGCGATGTGGCGTTCCTGCTGATGGCTCTGGGTGATGTCGCGCAGCACGCCGCGGAGGCCTGCCACGTGGCCATCGGCCGCTCTTTCGGCGACGAAACGGCAGTCCATCAATTTTTCGGTCTGGGCTCCGCTGAAACGGAAACGACCGTGGAATTCGTCGCGGCGTCCGTCGGTCAACTCCAGCAGATAGAGCCGGAAACTGTCACGGTCCTCGTCCCGCATGCTGTCCAGCAGCTGAAAGTTTGCCATCGGGATACGTCCGATCAGCTGCCACCAGCCCTGATTGGCCCTGACGATGCGTCCATCGGCCGTGATTTCGAGCACGGCCTCGTCGAGCATGTTCAGCGTGCGGACGAAGGAATGCTGCTCGGCCGACAGTTCCATCTCCTTTTCGAGCGCCACATTCAGTGCCTGAAACGGCTGCTGGACGCTATCGACAAAGACGGCGCGGAATATGAAGCCGTAGGACAGGATCTTGTACAGATGGCCGACGATGTTGAACACATCGGATACCGAGGCATAAAGCGTGAAGCAGAGTTCCGAGAGGGCGGCGATCGCCGCCGCCGCGAACAGTTCGGCGGCGTTGAAGCCGGCGCCCTTGCGGGCCTCGCGATAGAACAGGATGGCCGCTGTCGCATACATGGCAACCAGGATGTACTCCAGCAAAAGCTTGAGCGGCGTCAGCCCGCTGCCGGCAATGAAAAAGTCGGGCAGCCAGTCGGGATGGAACAGCACCAGCCGATACGTCGACGTCACATATACGACGACGGCGACCATCAGCAGATAGCGGAAGTTCGAATGCAGCGCGGCCCGCCACGGGCGCAGGGCAATGGCCAGCAGGCCCGCGGCGACCAGATAGCGCGCGGCCAGCCAGAAGGCAATGCCCTTTTGAGGGCTGGATGGCGTTACGAAATCAGGCATGCCGTGATACGAAAGGGTATGCGCGAAATCCAGCAGGCCGGCGCCGAACAGCGCGGCGCCGATCAGCAGGACGTTGCCGGGGCGCGATTCGGCCCAGGCGTTCCAGGCGATGCCGAAGGAGAGCATGGCGGCGACGATGGCCGCGGTTTCCAGCGTGGTGTGCAGCGGCAGATAGCGGCTCAGGCCGAGGTCGGCACTGGGAGGAAAGAGCCACAGCAAGCCGTAAAGCAGGGCCAGGCCGCCCACCCAGCGCAGGGCATGGGTCAGGCTGCGATTGTCGACAACTATGGCATCGGCGACCGGCGGTTGCGGCATGCAATCCTCATGCACACGGACTCAGGACACCTACGATAGCACGCTCCGCTAATCGACATGGATCGCCGGACGCAGGGTTGCCGCCTGCCCGGGAGTCGGCGCCGGCGGTACGGCGGCTGTCCGGTTCAGGTGGTGTTGCCCGGCCTCAGTCGGGGGTCGCGCCGATCAGTTCCGAGCCGCGCGCCAGCCAGTTGCCGATCAGGAAGCTGGCGGTCAGCAGGACAATGACGCCGACACCGACCATCAGCTCCTTGCCTTCGTACCACTGCGACACGTCGGCGTGCAGCCAGCGGGCGAGACCGAAGGCGGCGACCGACAGGCTGATGGCGGCGACCATCAGGCCCATGACGCGCGAGGCGATGCGCGCGCGATGATCGGCGCGGCGTAGCAGGCGGGCGATCCAGAGCCCGTTGGCGCCGTCGGCCAGCAGCATGCCGACCGTGAAGGCGAGTCCGAGCGCGAGGGTGTGGGCAACGCCGCCGTGTTGTGTGGCGGTCACGGCGAACAGGGCGGCCTGGCTCATGGTGTCGAAGGAAAGCGCGAAGAGTGATCCGACCGCGGCAATCGCCAATGGATGCGAGGTGGCCTGCAGGCGGCGCAGCAGGCCGGCCTTGATGCCGATCGTGGCCACCATGTCGCCGGCCGGCGCCGTCAGCACGGCACGCAGGTTGAGGATGCCGAGCAGGGTGAGGAAGCTGATCGAAATCCAGGTGCCGAGGTCTTCCATCCATTCCGGCACCTGCCACTTCGCCGACGCCAGCCCGACGCCGAGCGCAATCAGCAAGACGATGGCGCCGTGGCCGAGCGAGAACAGGGAGCCGCACCAGCGCGCACGGCCGGGCGCAAAGCGCAGGTTATGGCGGGTCAGCCCGTCGATGGTGGCGAGATGGTCGGCGTCGAGGCCGTGCTTGGCGCCCAGAATGAAAACCAGGGCGAGGAGGGCGATCCAGTCGGTGGGCAGATCCATGGAGGGTGGCCTGTATCAGCAGAACGCGGTATGAAGTCTAGGCAGAATCTCATACAAAATCCATGCCCGGCTTTTGATACAACATAACTTACGATTAATCATGCAGTTATGAGCTTTGGCGATGATTCGGCTGATTAGTTTCTATTCGATCGTCGAAATGGGTATCCGGACTGAATTGGCCGCAAGGTCGGCGCTGATGCTGCCCCTGCGCAGCCAGGCGGTCGAGCAAAGTACGCTCTGATGAATCCCCTGCGCAGCCAGGCGGTCGAGCAAAGTACGCTCTCCTCGCCGCTGCGGATCCTCGCCGCTGCGGATCCTCGCCGCTGCGGATCCTCGCCGCTGCGGATGGCGCCACGGCGAATTGCGTGCAAAGGCCATGTCGGCAATTCAGGAGTACTGCCGGAACGGACAGGCCGGGCAGTATGTGCTAAGGTCGTTGCCCCCCCTGACTGCTTCAGCCCATTCTGCATGGCCGCAAATCCTTTGTTCAACAGCGCCGCCCTGGGCGATTTTGCCGGGCGGTTTGGCGGCGCGACGCTGCAGCGCGGCAAGGCGTATGCCGGAGAGCGCCGCGTCCGGATGAAGCGCGTGAAACGGGCGCCGGGCGAAATCCATGTCGAAGCCGAAGTGCAGGGGACGCTCGCGAATCCCTATGAAGTCGATCTCTGGCTCGAATTGAGCCCCGAGGGGACTATCGTCGATGTCGACAACTCGTGCATGTGCCCCCTGCGGGAGAACTGCAAGCACGTGGTGGCGGTGCTGCTGAGCCTGGGACAGACGTCGGACATCGGCGACTTTGTCGGAACAGGCCATGCATCGCGGCAGGACGGTGAATTCCCCGAACCCAGCGTGGCGACAATCGAGTGGCTGGGCACTCTCGATCCGCCGACGGCGCGGAAAGTCCCGGGAAAAACTTCCCAGGCGCGCGTGGTCTATCTGCTGCAGCCCGGCAGCCCGCCCAGCCTCAGCCTGGGCAAAAGCCGTCCCTTGAAGAAGGGCGGCTTCGGCAAGCCGGCCGTCTATCGCCCGCAACCCTACGATCTGGGCAGCGCACGCAGCCATCGCGATTTCATCCTCGACGAGGATATTGCGCCCCTGCGCCTGTTTCTGGCGCTGCAGACCGGTGGCGGGTATTTCTACAATGAGTCCGTCGAACTGGGTGGCGAGACCGGGGCCCTGCTGCTGCGCCTGGCGTTGCGCACGGGAAGGCTGTATCTCGATGAACTCGTGGAGTTGCCGCTGGAGCCGGGTTTGCCGCGGCCGTTGAATCTGCTGTGGACGCACACACCGGCCGGCTTGCAGCAGTTGACTTTCGACCTGCCGGCAGCCTTGCAGATGATCCCGACCTGGCCGCCGTTCTATCTGGATACGGCGGCCCGGACAGTCGGCGAACTGGAGTCCGGCTTGTCCGCGCACCTGCTGCAGCAATTGATGACGGCGCCGCCGCTGAATGAAGCCGATGCGCCCCTGGTGCGCCAGCGCTTGACCGAGCTGGCCCGGGTTCAGCAACTTGCACTGCCCTTGCCCGATGCGCCGGAGGCCGTTGCCGCCGGCAAGCCCGCGGCGCGCCTGCTGCTGACCCGGGGGCGCTTCCGCCATCAGGGCATGAATCGCCTGCATGACGACCTTGCGCTGGCGGTGCTGTATTTCGACTATCCGCAGGGGCCGACCGTGGTCGGCGTCGAGCAGCCTTCCGCTTTCATGCGGCAGCGGGTCGGCGGGCAGTGGCGGACGCTGCAACGCGATCTGGATGCGGAACGCGAGGTCTGGCAACTGCTGCGCTCCTGCGGGCTGGAACACTGGCAGCGCAGCCTGGGCAACTATCAGCGGATCGAGGGTACCGAGGATGGCCTGATGCCGGTGCAGAACGACGCCGTGGGCTGGCTATCCTTCCTCAATGAAGCGGTGCCCGAACTGGAACGGCGCGAGATCCCGGTCGTGTTCGCCGAGGATTTCCCCTATTGCGTCGCGCAGGCGGAAGACTGGTTCGTCGCAGTCGAGGAAGCCGTCGGCAGCGACTGGTTCGATCTCGATCTGGGCGTGACGGTCGACGGCGAACGCCTGAGCCTGGTGCCGCCGTTGCTGCGCCTGTTGCGCGAGCAGCCGGATCTGCTCGGCGTGGTGCGCGGCCTCGAAGACCACCAGACATTCCCCGTGGCGCTCGATGCGCGCCGCATCCTGCCGGTGCCGGCGGGCCGCCTCAAGGCCTGGCTGCTGCCGCTGCTCGAATTCCTCGACGAAGACCGGCCGCGCCTGTCGCGCCACCATGCCGCCGCCCTGGCCGGACTCGACGACCTGCCGACGCACTGGATCGGCGGCGAGGAATTGCGGGCGCTGGGCCGGCGCCTGCGCGACTTCTCGGGCATGGCCCATTGCGTGCCGGCGCCGGGGTTCACCGCGATGCTGCGGCCCTATCAGCAGATCGGCCTCGACTGGCTCCAATTCCTGCGCGAATACGGCCTGGCCGGGATACTTGCCGACGACATGGGCCTGGGCAAGACGGTTCAGACCCTGGCCCACCTGCATCTGGAAAAGACCTCCGGCCGCGCCGACCGGCCCAGCCTGGTGGTGGCCACCACCAGCCTGATGGCCAACTGGCGCGACGAGGCGGCGCAGTTCGCGCCCGGCCTCAAGGTGCTGATCCTGCATGGCAAGGATCGCGCCCAGCAGTTCGACCAGATCGCACAGGCCGACCTGGTGCTGACCACCTACCCGCTGCTGGTGCGCGACCGCGACACCCTGCTGGCGCAGGACTGGCACCTGCTGGTGATGGACGAGGCGCAATTCATCAAGAACCCCAAGGCGCAATCGCACCAGGTGGCGCGCAAGCTCAACGCCCGTCATCGCCTGTCGCTGACCGGCACGCCGCTGGAAAACCATCTCGGTGAACTCTGGGCGCAGTTTGATTTCCTGATGCCCGGGCTGCTCGGCAACGCCAAGCGCTTTACCCAGGTGTTCCGCACCCCGATCGAAAAGCTCGGCGACGACGAGATGCGCGTCCGCCTCGCCGAACGCGTGCGCCCCTTCCTGTTGCGCCGGACCAAGGAGCAGGTTCTGAAAGACCTGCCGCCGCGTACCGAGATGGTGCGCTGGGTGGAGATCGAAGGCGGCCAGCGCGACCTCTACGAATCGCTGCGCGTGGCCTTCGACCGCAAGCTGCGCATTGCGCTGACCGAACAGGGCGTCGGCCGCAGCCAGATCATGATTTTCGACGCGCTGCTGAAATTGCGGCAGATCTGCTGCGACCCGCGGCTGGTCAAGCTGCCGGCCGCCGAGGCGCTGGTGAAAAAGGGCCACGCCCATTCGGCGAAGCTGGCGACCCTGCTGGAAATGCTCGATGAATTGCTCGACGAAGGCCGCAAGGTGCTGCTGTTCTCGCAATTCACTTCGATGCTGGGGCTGATCGAAGCCGAACTCGAAAAGCGCGGCATCGCCTATTCGAAACTCACCGGCCAGACCCGCGACCGCGAAACGCCGATCAAGGATTTCCAGGAAGGCCGCGTGCCGCTGTTCCTGATCAGCCTCAAGGCCGGCGGTACCGGCCTCAACCTGACCGCGGCCGATACGGTGATCCATTACGATCCGTGGTGGAATCCGGCGGTGGAAGAGCAGGCCACGGCGCGCGCCCACCGCATCGGCCAGGACAAGCCGGTGTTCGTCTACAAGCTGATGACGCAGGGCACGGTCGAAGAAAAAATCCTCGCCCTGCAAAACCGCAAGCGCGGGCTGGCAGACCAGTTGATGAAGCAGGGTGGTTCCGCTGGCGAGGGCGGCGGCCATCTACTCACCGCCGGCGATCTCGACGTGCTGTTCGAACCACTGGCCTGAAGTGTTACGCTGCCTGTAAAACGTACAGCGACAGGGGGAGGCGGTCATGACCAACAGGATTTACGTAGCGGCGTCCGAGGTGCGGGTGAACGACCACATCTACAACGGTACCGGCAGCAACGCCCATCCCACCTTCGCCTGGGAAACCGTCACCGAAGTGCGGCAGGAGGACGGTCTGATCCTGCTGATTACAGGCAACACCAAAGGACCCCACGGCGAATTCTGGCTTGAAGCCGAAGAGCAGATCGAGGTGATCCGCTATCCCGAGGCCGCTGCCCCGGTCGCTGCGGCGGCCAAAGCCAAGCCGAAGCACGGGCATTGATGAAGCGCTTGCCGCCGCATCCGGCATGAAGACCCAGCCCAATAATCCACTGCACGGCATCTCCCTCGACGCGATCCTCAAGGAGCTGGTGGCCCGCCATGGCTGGGAAGGCCTGGCGCGGGAGATCGACATCCGCTGCTTTACGCATGAGCCGAGCATCGCCTCCAGCCTCAAGTTCCTGCGCCGCACGCCCTGGGCGCGGGAGCGGGTCGAGGCGCTGTATGTTTCCGCGATGCGGCAACCACGGGAAACGGTTTGATTCGACATGACCTACGAAGAGCACCTTGACGAAGTCACCACCCTCATCACCGAAAAGTACGGCAGCAGCGATGAGGCCGCGATCCAGATGGTGATGCGCGCCCAGGCCGACGATTTCTTCAGCGGCCACGATGACGATCCGTCGATCTGCACCCTGGAGCGCGCGCACCGGGACGCGAAGGCGGTGTCCAAGAAGTACAAGTAGCCAGGGTGTTGTTATAAGGTTAATGTGAGTGTTATAGTTGCTACATCATTGTAGCGATGCAACACAGCCATGGACTTCCTTGCCCTGTTTGTCAGCCTGCCGACGCGGCAATCCGCCGGTCGCATGCGCGTCTGGCGCGCGCTGCGCGCCCTGGGCTGCGCGACCTTGCGCGATGGGGTGTATTTGCTGCCCGAGTCGCCGGAACATGCCGCGGCGCTGGCGCAAATCGCCGACGACGTTCGCGCGACGGAGGGCACGGTCGATTTGTACCGCCTCGGCGGGCGCGACGAGCGGCAGCAGGCGGAAATCGTCGCGCTGTTCGATCGTGCTCCCGACTATGCGCGGCTGCTGGCGGCAATCGCGGCTGCCGACGCGGGGGATGCCAAGGCCTTGCGCGGGCTGCGCCGGGAACTGACCGCCCTCGTTGCCATCGATTATTTTCCCGGCGAGGCCCGGCGGCAGGCCGAGGCCGCGCTGGCCGAGCTTGAAGCGGCGGCCGACGGCGAGCCATCGGCGGCATCCGGCCGCATTCGCCGTCTCGCCAGCGCCGACTTTCAGGGACGAACCTGGGCGACGCGAAAAAATCTCTGGGTCGATCGCATGGGATCGGCCTGGCTGATTCGCCGCTTCATCGATCGCAAGGCAAAATTCCTCTGGCTCGACAGTCCGAAGAAGTGCCCGAAGTCGGCGCTCGGCTTCGACTTCGACGGCGCGGCCTTCACCCACATGGACGGTCGCGTCACTTTCGAAGTGCTGGCGGCAAGTTTCGGGCTTGACGGCGATCCGGCGCTTACCCGCATCGCCGCCATCGTTCATTGCCTCGACGTCGGCGGCGTCGCGGTGGCCGAGGCGGCGGGCGTCGAAGCGGTGCTGGCGGGTGCACGGGCCGCCGCGCCGGATGACGACAAGTTGCTGACCGAGGCGAACCGCCTCTTCGACAATCTCTACAAAAATTTCCAGCAGGAACGCCCCGATGAGTGATACCGCCATGCCGATCGCCGTACCGCCAACGCCGACTCCCGGCGAGGCCTTCAAGTACTGGCTGAAACTCGGCTTCATCAGTTTCGGCGGTCCGGCCGGGCAGATTGCGATGATGCATCAGGAACTGGTCGAACGCCGCCGCTGGATCTCCGAACACCGCTACCTGCATGCGCTCAACTACTGCATGCTGCTGCCGGGCCCGGAGGCGATCCAGCTCGCCATCTACATCAGCTGGCTGATGCATGGCGTCAAGGGCGCGATCATGGCCGGCGTGCTGTTCTTCCTGCCGGCTTTCGTGCTGCTGTCTGTGCTCGCCGGCATCTATCTTTCCTACGGCGACGTGCCGGCGATGCAGGGCGTTTTTTACGCCATGAAGCCGGCGGTGGTCGCGGTGGTGCTGTTCGCCGCCTGGCGCATTGGCTCCAGGTCGATCAAGAACGGGATATTGTTCGGCATCGCCGCACTGGCTTTCATCGGCATCTTCTTCTTCGACATCGATTTTCCGTGGATCGTGCTGGCGGCCGCCATTCTGGGCGCCCTCGGCGGCAAGTTGATGCCGGCGAAGTTCAAGGGCGGCGGCGGCCATGGCGCCAGCAACGCGACCTACGGCCCGGCGATCATCGACGACGACACGCCGCCACCGGCGCACGCGAAATTCTCTTCGGGCAAGCTCGCCGCCACGACCCTGGTGTTCCTCGTGATCGGCGTCGCCTCGCTGCTGGTCCTGCGCGGATCAACTGACCTCTTCAAGATGGGCGAGTTCTTCATCGGTGCGGCCTTCCTCACCATCGGGGGCGCCTACGCCGTGCTGCCCTATGTCTACCAGGGTGCGGTGGAGCATTTCGGCTGGCTCACCGGCCCGCAGATGATGGATGGCCTGGCGCTCGGTGAAACCACGCCGGGGCCGCTGATCATGATCGTCACCTGGGTTGGCTACATGGGTGGCGTGACCAAGTCCGTGCTGGGCGACCCCATCACCGCAGGACTGGCCGGTGCGGCGGTGGCAACTTTCTTCACCTTCCTGCCGAGTTTCTGGTTCATCATCGCCGGCGGCCCCCTGGTCGAGGCGACACGCGGCGAGCTAAAGTTCACCGCGCCGCTGACCGCCATCACCGCGGCGGTGGTGGGCGTGATCCTGAACCTCGCCGTGTTCTTCGCCTGGCACACCTTCTGGCCGAAGGGCAGCAAGGCCATGCCCTTTGGCGGCCCCTTCGAGTCGCTGCAGATGGTCATCGCCATCGCCGCCTTCATCGCGCTGTGGAAATACAAGGTCGACATCATGAAGATGATCGGCGCCTGCGCCGCCCTTGGGCTGGTATTGTCCTTCATCCGCTAAGAAAGCCCCGATGAAATGGATCACGCGCGAGCGTCCGAAGATCGACCGCATTGCCTGCCCCCTGGCTGATCGTGCGTGCGGCAGACACCGGCCGGTCCGAACTCGCACCCGAGGCCGCCGGATTGCTTGCCGTATCGACGGGGCTGTCGCTCAACTTCAGCGATGACCACGAGATGCTCAGGCAGGGCATGGTCATCTACGGCGCACTCTATGCGTCGTGCGCCGATAGACCGCTGAAAAAGGCCGGGCGCTGGCTGGGTCTGAAATGACGCTCCCCGCTGGCGTAGCCCGAGAAGTTCGTGCCCTGTTGATCGGGCGCGGCCTGCGCGCCTTTGTCGATGGCTATGTCGCGGTGCTGCTGCCGGCCTACCTGCTTGCATTGGGCCATGCCACGTGGCAAGTCGGTCTCTTGAGCACTGCCACCTTGCTCGGTTCGGCGCTGGCCACGCTGGCGGTCGGCGCCTGGGGGCATCACGCGGCGCCGCGTTTCCTGCTGCTGGCCGCGGCGCTGCTGATGGCGGCCACCGGGCTGGGCTTTGCCGGTTTGTCGGCGTTCTGGCCGCTGCTGCTGGTGGCCTTTGTCGGCACCCTGAATCCCAGCTCCGGCGATGTCAGCGTGTTTCTGCCGCTGGAGCATTCCCGCCTGTCCCACGCGGCGGAAGGCGATGCCCGCACCCGGCTGTTTGCCCGTTATAGCCTCACTGGCGCGCTCTGTGCGGCCTTGGGCGCACTGGCTGCCGCCGTCCCGGACGCCTTGGCGGAGCAGGGCATCGATCGCCTGACAGCGCTGCGCGGCATGTTCCTTGGCTACGCCGGCGTTGGCGCGCTTCTCTGGCTGCTGTACGCACGCCTGCCGCAAGAGCCGGTGAGGGAACAAGCCGTGGTGCCGACACCGCTGGGGCCTTCGCGTGGCACCGTGGTCAAACTCGCCGCCTTGTTTTCGGTCGATGCATTTGCCGGCGGGCTGGTGGTGAATTCGCTGCTCGCCTTGTGGCTGTTCGAGCGCTTCGGGCTTTCGCCGGCGTCGGTCGGCTTGCTGTTTTTCGGGACCAGCCTGTTGGGTGCCGTGTCGCAACTGGCTGCGCCGTGGATGGCCAAGCGCATCGGCTTGCTCAATACCATGGTGTTCACTCACATTCCGTCCAGCCTGTTCCTGATTCTCGCGGCCCTTGCTCCCGGTTTGCCTATTGCCGTGGGACTGTTGTTGCTGCGTTCGGCGCTGTCGCAAATGGACGTGCCGACACGCTCGGCCTATGTCATGGCGGTGGTGACGCCGTCCGAGCGGGCAGCAGCGGCGAGCTTTACAGCCGTGCCGCGCAGTCTGGCTGCGGCGCTCAGTCCGACATTGGGCGGGGCGCTGTTGGCTGCGGGTTGGCTGGCCGCTCCGCTGGTAGCCTGCGGCTGCCTCAAGATCGCCTATGACCTTGCCTTGTGGCGTGCCTTCAGACTGCAGCCCGAAGATCGGGTGGTTAGTGATGTGGAAACCAGGTAATCGAATCAAATGCTTTAGGTGGAAATCAAACCTTCACAAGTGGCTGAATTAATAGTGGAGGACGGAAACATCTAAAGGTGGCTCAGGTCTTGCAGTACCCCTACCAGTATCAGGTCCGGACGCGGCCTGGCTCTTGGAGGGGGATAGCAGACATGGGCAACATGAACGATATTTTCGATACCGATCGCAAGACGCTGCAAGACGTCGAACAACGCCTCGAAATGCCGCGGCGTGAATTTTTGCAGTTCTGCGCCACGCTGGCCGTGACCATGGGTCTGCCCAGCGGCGCCGAGGCGGCGGTGGCCAAGGCGATCGAGTCGGCCAAGCGGCCTTCGGTGATCTGGCTGCATTTCCAGGAATGCACGGGCTGTTCCGAGTCGCTGCTGCGTGCCGAACATCCGACATTGGAAAAGCTGATTCTTGATGTCATCTCCCTCGATTACCACGAGACGCTGATGGCCGCCGCCGGACACCAGGCCGAAGCCGCCCGCAAGGACGCCATGAAGGCGAACAAGGGCAAGTACGTGCTGGTCGTCGAAGGCGCGATACCGACCAAGAACAACGGCATCTACTGCAAGATCGGCGGCCATACCGCGATCGACCTGGTCAAGGAATGCGCGGCGGATGCGGCGGCGGTGATCGCCATCGGCTCCTGTGCCTCCTGGGGCGGCATGCCCTCGACGATTCCCTCGATCTCCGGCGCCGACTCCAGCCCGACCGGTTCCGTCGGCGTTTCCGAGATTCTGGGCAGGGTGGTGCCGACAATCCCCGGCTGCCCGCCCAACCCCTACAACTTCCTTGCCACCGTGGTGCATTTCCTGACCTTCGGCAAGCTGCCCGAAGTCGACAAGCTGGGCCGTCCCAAGTTTGCCTATTCGCGCCTGATCCACGAGAACTGCGAGCGCCGCGCCCACTTCGATGCCGGGCGTTTCGCGATGGAATTCGGCGATGCCGGCCATCGCCAGGGCTACTGTCTGTACAAGCTCGGCTGCAAGGGCCCCGAGACCTATGCCAATTGCTCGACCCTGGGCTTCGGCGACGCTGGTGAAAATAACTGGCCGGTCGGTTGCGGCCATCCCTGCATCGGCTGCACTGAAAAGGGCGTGGGCTTCCAGAAGCCGATCCACCAGGTCGCCAAGATGCTCAACGTGACGCCGCCGCTGCAATATCCGCGCATCGTCGAGGAGCAGGGCAAGGCGGCTTCCTTCGCCTCCGCGGCGGCTGTGGCGGCAGTGGCGGGCGCGGCGGCGGGCGCGGCGATCATGCTGACGCGCAACCTCGGCCTTTCCCATGCGGCCGAGGAAGCCGAGCGCGCCAAGGACGCCGGCAAACCGTCAGCTGACAAGGCCGGGGTGTAATCATGAACACCCGGCGAGACTTTCTCAAGGGTGTCCTCGCGAGCGGGGCGGCGGTCACGGCATGCGTCGCGGCCGCACCGGCGCTGGCCAGGGAAACCAGACCACGGCCGCCTGAGGCGCTCGGCCTGCTTTACGACGCGACGCTCTGCGTCGGCTGCAAGGCCTGCGTCGCCGCCTGCAAGGAGGCCAACAACAATCCACCGGAGTTTTCCACGGTCGATCATCTGTGGGATACGCCGCTGGATACCTCCGGCTATACCTTCAACCTGATCAAGATGTATCGCAACGGCACCATGGATGCGAAGGATCAGGAGACGAACGGCTATGCGTTCATGAAGACCTCCTGCATGCACTGCGGCGATCCGTCCTGCGTCTCGGCCTGTCCGGTGTCGGCGATGACCAAGGACCCGGTCACCGGTGTCGTCGGCTACAACGCCGACAAGTGCATCGGCTGCCGCTACTGCGTCGCGGCCTGTCCCTTCGGCATTCCGAAGTACCAGTACGACTCGCCCACCGGCCGCATCGGCAAGTGCGAACTGTGTCGCCATCGCCACAAGGATGGCCATTATTCGGCCTGTGCCGAAGTCTGTCCGACGGGCGCGACGCTGTTCGGCCGCACCGAGGATCTGCTGGCCGAGGCCAAGCGCCGCCTGGCGATGAAGCCGGGCGAACTCAATCGCTTCCCGCGCGGTCGTTTGCGCCACGCGCAGGAGAAGATGCTGCAGGGCAAGCCGGACGGCAAGGGTGAAATGAAGCGTGCCGGCTGGCGCAATGAACCCGACCAGAGCTACGAGACGCCCGCCGGCAAGTACCTTCAGCATGTGTATGGCGAGAAGGAGTACGGCGGCACGCAGGTACTCAAGCTCTCCGGCGTCAATTTCCAGAAGGTCGGCATGCCTGACCTGCCGCCGGATGCGGCGGCGGCCATGTCCGAAACCATCCAGCACACGCTCTACGGCAACCTGATCATGCCGTTCGCCGTGCTGGGCGCAATGACTTACGTCGCCAAGCGTAACGTCAAGCCTGACGACCAGACGTCAGACAAGTCCGACAAGGAGGGGATCTGATCATGGCCAACAATCAACATGCGGCGCCCGCGCCGGTCGGCGGCAGCCTGATCAATGCCGTGACGCTGAGTTGCGGCGTGCTCATCGCGCTGATGGTGGCCATCCTCGTGGTGCGCTTCCTGTTCGGACTCGGTGCCGTGACCGGCCTCAACGATGGCTATCCGTGGGGCATCTGGGTGGTGGTCGATGTCGTCATCGGCTCGGCCTTTGCCTGCGGCGGTTTCTCGGTGGCGATGCTGGTCTACATCTTCAACAAGGGCGAATATCACCCATTGGTGCGGCCGGCCTTGCTGGCGAGCCTGTTCGGCTACACGCTGGCCGGTGCCGGGGTGATCTTCGACCTCGGTCGCTGGTGGAACGTGTGGAACATGTTCTGGCCAGGATCGATCAACCCGAACTCGGTGATGTTCGAGGTGGCGGTGTGCATCACGCTCTACATCGTCGTGATGTGGATCGAGTTCTCGCCGACTTTCCTGGAACAGATGGGCAAGCATGACGCCAAGAAGAAGCTCAACAAGGCGATGTTCTTCATCATCGCCCTGGGCACCGTGCTGCCGATGATGCACCAGTCCTCGCTGGGCACCTTGCTGGTGGTGATGGGCGTGCAGATTCACCCGCTGTGGCAGACCCCGCTGCTGCCGGCCCTGTATCTGCTGACGGCGATCACGATGGGCTATGCGGTGGTTCTGTTCGAAACCTGCGTGGCATCCTCGGCCTATCGCCGCAAGATCGAAATGCACATGCTGACGCCGATGGCGAAGATCATGCTGGGCTTCCTTGCGGTGTACCTCGTGCTTCGGCTTGGCGATTTGCTGGTTCGCGGCGTATTGCCCAAGGCTTTCGTGCCCTCGGTCGAAGCGCTGATGTTCTGGCTGGAAATGGCCTGTTTCATCGCTCCGCTGATCCTGATCGGTGCCGAGAGCAACCGCCGCAATCCGGCCAGGCTGTTCCTTGCCGGAGTCCTGCTCATGCTCGGAGGTGCGCTGCTGCGGTTGAACGGGTTCCTGATCGGTTATGAAACCGGTGACGGCTTCACGTATTTTCCGACCCTGGCCGAGGTCCTCGTGACGGCGGGCATGTTCGCAGTCGAAATTCTCGGTTACATCATCATCACCCGTCGCTTCCCGGTATTGCCCCGGGAAGATGTGCAGGCCGCTCACTAAGACAAGGATGGAGACAGAAAATGTCCAAGCGCATAACAATTGACCCAATCACCCGTATCGAAGGCCACCTGCGTATCGACGTCGATGTGGATGGCGGCCGCGTCAAGAAGGCCTGGTCCTCAGGCCAGATGTGGCGCGGTGTTGAACTGATCCTGCTCGGCCGCGATCCGCGCGACGCCTGGGCCATCACCCAGCGCATCTGCGGCGTGTGCACCACCGTGCATGCCATCACCTCGGTGCGGGCCGTGGAAAACGCGCTGAAGATGGAGATTCCGCTCAACGCCCAGTACATCCGCAACCTGATCATCCTGGCGCACTCGGTGCATGACTTCATCGTGCATTTCTACCACCTGTCGGCGCTCGACTGGGTCGATGTCACCTCCGCGCTGAAGGCCGATCCGGACAAGACCGCGATCCTGGGCGAGAGCCTGTCTTCGTGGCACCTCAACAGCAAGCACGAAATGCGTCGCGTGCATGCGCGTCTGAAGCATTTCGTCAATGGCGGACAGTTGGGCATCTTCACCAACGGCTACTGGGGTCATCCGGCGATGAAACTTTCGCCAGAAGTGAACCTGCTGGCCGTGGCGCACTACCTGCAGGCACTGGAAGTGCAGCGCAAGGCCAACAAGATCGTTTCGATTCTGGGGGCCAAGACCCCGCACATCCAGAACGTCGCCGTCGGCGGCGTCGCCAACCCGCTGGCGACCGACTCGCAGGCGGTGCTGACCGTCGAGCGCCTGATGGCGATCAAGGGTTTCATCGACGAACTGGATGACTTCGTCAAGAATGTCTACCTGATCGACGTGGCTGCGGTCGGCGCCTTCTACGCCGACTGGACCAAGGTGGGCCGCGGCATCACCAATTACCTGTCGGTGCCGGACATTCCGCTCGACACCAAGGGCACGCAGTTCGGCTTTCCCGGAGGCTTTGTGGAGGCCGGCAATCTCGGCGGCCAGAAGCAGATCAAGACCTTCAATGACGAGTACTGGATCAAGGGCGTCGAAGAGTCGGTCAAGCATTCCTGGTACAACTACGACAAGGCCGGCCCGCTGCATCCCTACAAGGGCCAGACGGTGCCGAACTACACCGACTTCAAGGACGATGCCAAATACTCTTGGCTCAAGTCGCCGACCTTCTACGGCAAGGTGGCGCAGGTCGGCCCGCTGGCCCGCGTCATCAACGGCCTCGCCGCCGGCCACGCACCGACCACCAAGTACGCCACCGCTGCGCTGGATACCGTATCAGCGCTGGCCAAGACCAAGGTCGGGCTGGATGCGATGCATTCGACCATCGGCCGCCATGCCGCGCGCGCCATCTCCTGCTGCGTCAATATGGACATGCTGGCCGGACAATGGAGTTCGTTGCTCGGCAACATGGCCAAGGGCGACCTGACGACCTTCAACAAGCCGGTATTCCCCAAGGACGAAGTGATGGGAATGGGCTTCCACGAGGCGCCGCGTGGCGCGCTGTCGCACTGGGTGGTGATCGACAACGGCAAAATCAAGAACTACCAGTGCGTGGTGCCCTCGACCTGGAACGCTTGCCCGCGCAACGACAAGGACGAACCGGGGCCCTACGAGTCGTCGCTGGTCGATACCCCGATCGCCGACGCCGAGAAGCCGCTGGAAGTGCTGCGCACCATCCACTCCTTCGACCCGTGCATCGCTTGCGCCATTCATCTGACGGACAAGGACAGCGACACCGCGATTACTGTCAAGGCGGTCTGACCGCGCGTAACATAAGAGGGCCGGCGGGTGCCGGCCCTCGTCTTTTACTGGTACCCATTCATGCGTGCAGTCGTTCTCGGCATCGGCAACACCATCCTCACCGACGAGGCCGCCGGCGTGCGCGCGGTCGAGGCGCTGGAGCAGCGCTGGAAGCTGCCGGAAAATGTACTTGCCATCGACGGCGGCACTTCCGGCATGGAAATGATCGAGGATCTCTCCAACCTGGATTTCCTCATCGTCCTCGACGTGGTCAAGACCGGCGCCGCACCGGGCACGGTGGTGAAGATCGCCGGCGACGAGATTCCGGTGTTCTTTCGCAGCAAACTCTCGCCGCACCAGATCGCACTGCCCGATGTGCTGGCCAGCCTCGAACTGCTCGACACCATGCCCAAGGAAATCATCGTGCTCGGCGTCGAACTGATTTCGCTGGAGCTGGGCATGGAAATGACGCCGACGGTCGCCGAGAAGGTGCCGGTGCTGGCCGCCATGGCGGCGGCTGAACTTGCTGCGCGCGGCTATGTACTCGAACCCTTGACGGCGCAGGCCGTCTGACATGTGCCTCGCCGCCCCCTCCCGCGTCGTCGAAGTGCGTGATGGCACTGCGGTGACGGAATGCTTCGGACAAACGCGCGAGGTCAGCCTGCTGCTGTTGACCGAAGACATTGCGGTCGGCGATTACCTGCTGATCCAGGCCGGCGGCTTCGCATTCGAACGGGTCGAAGCCGACCGCGCCGAAGAGGCGCTGGCATTGATGGAAGAGTTGATGTCGCAGGGGGGTGATGCCCGCAGTTGGGGCGACGGCTCCGAGGCGGCATGAATTTCCGCATCCACGACGGCAGCCCTGCCGACGCGGTCGAGCAGGCGTTCTTCCGCATCCAGCGGGAGCAGATGGCCGATGTGCCGATTCTCAATCCCGCACTTTCCGTGGAAGCGGTCGATTTCCAGCGCTGGCAGGGGCATTGGCTGGGGATCGTGGTCACGCCCTGGTGCATGAGCATGCTGCTGGTGCCCGGCAGCAGCGAAAACTGGGTTTCCGTCGGCGAAAACAAGCGGCGCTTCATCAGGTTTCCGGCCGGGGATTTCGCCTTCCTCGGCAGCGAGGAAGCGGAACTCGGCGAGTACCAGAGTTGTCCATTGTTTTCACCAATGGGAAAATTCTCAACCCAGTCGGAGGCTACGATGACGGCGCGAGCCTCGATGATTGCCCTGCTGACGGACCCGCAAGCCCAGGCGGCCCCGTCCACGAAGGAAAAATCAACGGATTCGCCCTCACTTTCACGCCGCCGCTTTCTCGCTTTGCGATAAGCTTTGGCTCTCTGACGTTCTCGCAGAAAAAAGGAGCTGACATGTCGACTATCGCGGACTTCAACCGTACGTCGAATGCGGACACGGATCGCGAGCATGAGGTTCAACTTGGTCTGTTGCAGGCTCTGTGCAGCGCCGCTGCAGAACACCGCGACGCAGCTGCCGTGGGTGAAATCCTGGGGCAGTTGATCGCCTACAGCGAGGCGCATTTCATGTCCGAAGAGCTGCTGATGCGACTGAAGAGCTACGACGACTACGAAGATCACGTCGATGACCATATTCACATGCTGGACGTCCTGCACGACATCGCCACCGACCATGCAGCGGGCAATTCGGCGTTGGTGTCGGGCAAGGCGGCGGAAGCGCTGAACTTTGTCACCAATCACATCGATACGCGCGACAGGCGTTTTGCCGACTATGTGCGCAACGGTTTGTGAGTCCGCATGCACGAAATGTCGCTCGCCGAAGGTGTGCTGCAACTTATCGAGGACGCGGCGCGCCAGCAGGATTTCGCCAAAGTCACCACGGTCTGGCTGGAAATCGGCCAGCTTTCCGGTGTCGAGGTCGAGGCCATGAAATTCTGTTTCGATGCCGTGACGCGCGACAGCATCGCCGACGGCGCGCGCCTTGAAATCATTGCGCTGCCCGGCACCGGCTGGTGCATGCAGTGCTCGAAGACGGTGCCGATGGTCGAGGTTTTTGGCGAATGCCCGGAGTGCGGCAGTCATCAGATGCAGGTGACCGGCGGTACAGAAATGCGGGTCAAGGAACTGGAAGTATCCTAGAAGGAGTGAATCAATGTGCACCACGTGCGGTTGCGGCACCGGCGAAGTGAAGATAGACGGAGAACATGCCCATCATGAGCACGATCATGTGCATGCCGACGGCACCACGCACAGCCACGACCATGACCATGCCGCGGGCGAAACCCACGAGCACACCCACGACCATGCCCACCAGCACAGCCACCGCTATGCCCCCGCGCATTCCCATGCGCCGGGACTCGGCACCAAGCGCATGGTGCAGATCGAGCAGGACATCCTGGCCAAGAACAACGCCTATGCCGCCGAAAACCGGCAGCGCCTGGCGGAGCGCGGCATTTTCACGCTGAACCTGGTGTCCAGCCCCGGTTCGGGCAAGACCACGCTGCTATGCAAGACCATCGAGATGCTCAAGGGCCGCCAGCGCGTGGCGGTGATCGAGGGCGACCAGCAGACCAGCCAGGATGCCGAACGCATCCGCGCCACCGGCGCGCCGGCAATTCAGATCAACACCGGCAAGGGCTGCCATCTCGACGCGCACATGGTCGGTCATGCCATGGGCAAGCTCGAGCTGCCCGAGGATTCGCTGCTGATGATCGAGAACGTCGGCAACCTGGTCTGCCCGGCGGCCTTCGACCTGGGCGAGGCGCACAAGGTGGTGATCCTCTCCGTCACCGAAGGCGAGGACAAGCCGATCAAGTATCCCGACATGTTCCGCGCCGCGAAGCTGATGCTGATGAACAAGTGCGATCTGCTGCCGCACCTGACGTTCAGCGTGCCGAAGGCCATCGAGTTCGCGCGCCGGGTGAATCCGGGCATCGAAGTCATCGAAGTCTCGGCCACCTCGGGGCAGGGCATGGAAGACTGGCTGGCGTGGATAGCACGCGGTGCGGCAGGAGCGCGCTCGGCACAATGAGCGTTTCAACCAACACCGCTCCGGCTTGCGTCGAGCATCAGCTTGAACTAAGCCGTTCCGCGCCGCCGGTGCTGTCCATGGGGGCATGGTTCAAGAACACGGTATGCCTGGCGCAGGGCCGTCAGGCCTGGGTGTCGCATACGGTCGGCGACCTGTTCCAGGCGGAAGCCTGTCTGGCCCATGAGGCGACGGCGCGCGAACTGCTGCAGGCACTGGCCGCGATGGGCAAAAAGCCGGTGGCGATTGCCCACGACCTGCATCCGGATTTGCACTCGACCCGCTTCGCCGTGCAACTGGCGGCGGAGCTCGGCGTCGAGGCCATCGGCGTGCAGCACCATCATGCCCACATCGCCGCGATTGCCGCCGAGCATGGCCTTGACGGACCCATGCTGGGCCTGGCGCTGGATGGCGTCGGCCTCGGCACGGATGGCAAGGCGTGGGGCGGAGAACTACTGAAGGTCGATGGCGCGCATTTCGAGCGCGTTGGCCATTTGCGTCCGCTGGCCTTGCCCGGCGGCGACCGTGCCGCGCGCGATCCCTGGCGCATGGCGGCAGCCGTCCTGTTTGACCTGGGACGCGGCGACGAGATTGCCTCGCGTTTTGCCGATCAGTCGGGCGCCGACATCGTCGCGGCGATGCTGACCAAGGGCTTGAACAGTCCGCGCACGTCCAGCATGGGGCGGGTGTTCGACGCCGCGGCCGGTCTGCTCGGAATTTGCCCGCGCATGGAATTCGAAGCGCAGGCCGCCATCGCGCTGGAGCAGAACGCGACGACCCATATCGAAACCCATGGCTGGCCTGCGCCGTTCGAGGGCGGTTGGCATATCGACGAGCACGGCCAGCTCGATCTGCTGCCGCTCCTCGATGCCTTGTCCTCCGAGCCGGACACCGGCTACGGCGCGGCGCTGTTCCATTCCACGCTGGTGGCGGCGCTGATGCACTGGGTCATGCGAGCGGCCGAGGAGCACGGCATTGGTCGTCTGGCTTGTGGGGGCGGCTGCTTCTTCAACAAATTGCTGCGTTCTGCGCTGGTCGAGAAAATCCCCGCGACAGGTCTCGAATTGCTGCTGCCCAGGCGGTTGCTGCCCGGCGACACGGCGATCTCGCTGGGTCAGGCTTGGGTCGCGATGCATCTTCTGGAAAGCTGAATCATGTGCCTCGCAATACCGGTGAAGGTAGTGGAAGTCGGCGCTGGCGACACGGCGATTGTCGATCTGGGCGGCGTCAAGAAAGAAATATCGCTGGCCCTGCTGTCCGATGTGAATGTCGGCGATTACGTGATCCTGCACGTCGGCTACGCGCTGACCAAGCTCGATCCCGAAGAGGCCGAAAGGACGCTCGCCCTGTTTGCCGAACTGAACGAGGCGGGAACCGTCGAGGGAACCGCGGCCTCGTGAAATACATCGACGAATTCCGCGATGGCGAACTGGCGAAAAATCTCGCGTTGAGCATAGGTGCCGAAGTACAGCCCGGCCGCAGTTACAGCTTCATGGAATTCTGCGGCGGTCATACGCACGCCATTTCGCGCTACGGCCTGTCCGACCTGCTGCCGCCTGCCGTGCGCATGGTGCATGGTCCCGGCTGTCCGGTCTGCGTGCTGCCGATCGGCCGCGTCGATATGGCGATCGATCTGGCGCTGAACCATGGCGTGATCCTGTGCACCTACGGCGACACGCTGCGCATTCCGGCCTCCGACGGCTTGTCGCTGATGAAGGCGAAAGCGCGGGGCGGCGACATCCGCATGGTGTATTCGACCCTCGATGCGTTGCAGATCGCGCGCGACAATCCTCAGCGCGAAGTGGTGTTCTTTGCCATCGGCTTCGAGACCACCACGCCGCCGACCGCCGTTGCCATCCAGCAGGCGGACAAGGAGAATCTTTCGAATTTCAGCGTGATCTGCTGCCATGTGCTGACGCCGTCGGCGATCAGCAACATCCTCGAATCGCCGGAAGTGCGGCAGTGGGGCACGGTCCCGCTCGACGGCTTCATTGGCCCGGCGCACGTGTCCACGGTGATCGGCAGCCGGCCCTACGAATTTTTTGCCGAGGAGTACCGCAAGCCTGTCGTCATCGCCGGCTTCGAGCCGCTCGACGTGATGCAGGCCATCCTGATGCTGGTGCGCCAGGTTAATGAAGGCCGCGCCGAGGTCGAGAACGAGTTTTCAAGAGCGGTGAGTCGCGATGGCAACCTGAAGGCGCAGGACCGCGTCGCCGAAGTGTTCGAACTGCGTCGCGAATTCGAGTGGCGCGGGCTGTCGGTGGTGCCCTATTCGGCGCTGAAAATCCGCAGGCAGTACGCGGCGTTCGATGCCGAACGCAAGTTCAAGCTGGACTACCGTTCGGTGCCCGACAACAAGGCCTGCGAATGCGGCGCGATCCTGCGCGGCGTGAAGAAGCCGCAGGACTGCAAGCTGTTCGGCACGGTATGCACGCCGGAGAATCCGATCGGTTCCTGCATGGTGAGTTCGGAAGGCGCCTGCGCCGCGCACTACAGCTATGGACGTTACAAGGATATGCATTGAATGAGTGAAGCAAAAAGGGGCTATGTGCGCCCGCTGGACCTGAAGCACGGGCGCGTCGACCTGACGCACGGTTCCGGCGGACGTTCCATGGTGCAGTTGATTTCCGAACTGTTCGCGAAGCATCTGGGCAACGAATACCTGGGGCAGGGCAACGATGGCGCCGTGTTGCCAGCGCCGACTCTTGAGGGGCGTGCCGGGCGCCTGGTGATGTCCACCGACTGCCATGTCGTCTCGCCGCTGTTCTTTCCCGGCGGCGACATCGGCTGCCTGTCGGTGCATGGCACGGTCAATGACGTCGCCGTGATGGGGGCAACGCCGCTCTATCTCGCCGCCGGCTTCGTGCTTGAGGAAGGCTTTCCGCTGGCCGACCTGGCGCGCATCGTTGAATCCATGGCGCATGCGGCGGCAGAGGCCGGCGTGCCGGTGGTGACGGGCGACACCAAGGTGGTCGAGCGCGGCAAGGGCGACGGCGTCTTCATCACCACCACGGGTGTCGGCATCCTGCCCGACGGCCTCGAACTCGGCGGAGCGAGGGCGCGGCCGGGCGATGCGGTGATCATTTCCGGCTCGATGGGCGACCACGGCGTGGCCATCATGAGCAAGCGCGAGAACCTGTCCTTCGACGCGCCGATCGAGTCCGATACCGTGGCCCTGAACGGCCTGATTGCCGCCATGCTGGCCACCGGCGCCGACTTGCGCTGCCTGCGCGACCCGACGCGCGGTGGTCTCGCCGCGACGCTGAACGAAATCGCCGGCCAGTCCGGCGTCGGCGTCATGCTTCACGAAAAGGCGATTCCGGTAAAGCCGGTGGTTTCCGCCGCCTGCGAATTCCTCGGCCTCGATCCGCTCTACGTTGCCAACGAAGGCAAGCTGATCGCGATATGTGCACCGGCCGATGCCGATCGGCTGCTGGCCGCGATGCGCGCCCATCCGCTGGGACGCGAGGCGTCGCGGATCGGCGAGGTCATCGTCGACGATCATCACTTCGTCCAGCTCACCACGGCTTTCGGCGGCAAGCGCATCGTCGATTGGCTGGCCGGCGACCAGCTTCCAAGAATATGTTGATGGCGAGTCGATGCGCATCCTGCTCCTGACCCACGCCTTCAACAGCCTGACGCAGCGCTTGTGGGCCGACCTGACGCGGCAGGGACACGAGTTGTCGATCGAGTTCGACATCGCCGACAGCGTGGCCGAGGAAGCCGTCGCGCTGTTCCGCCCCGACCTCATCGTCTGTCCCTACCTGCGCCGCGCGATTCCGGAATCCGTTTGGCGCAATCACGTCTGCCTCGTCGTCCATCCCGGCATCGTCGGCGACCGCGGGCCGTCGGCGCTGGACTGGGCGATTCACACGCGAACGCCGACGTGGGGCGTCACGGTCTTGCAGGCCGAGGCGGAAATGGATGCCGGACCGGTGTGGGCACACGCGGAATTCGCCATGCGACCCGCGACCAAGGCCAGCCTGTATCGCAACGAAGTCACCGATGGCGCGGCGCAAGCCGTGTTGCAGGCGGTAGCCCGCTATGCGGCGGGCGATTTCGTGCCGCAACGCCCGGCGCAGGGCGCATGGCGGCCGCTGATGAAGGGGGCCGACCGGCGCATCGACTGGCAGCGCGACGACACCGCCACGGTGCTGGACAAGCTGCGCGCCGCCGACGGCTTCCCCGGCGTCGAGGACGAACTGTTCGGCCAGCCTTGCCGATTATTTGATGCCTGGCCGGAAGCCACGCTGACCGGCACGCCCGGCGCGTTGCTCGCCCGCCGCGAGAACGCGTTGCTGCGTGCGACGACCGACGGCGCGGTATGGATCGGCCATGTGCGCCGGATTCGTCAGGGCGAAGCGCCGATCTCGGTGCACAACATCGACGTCGAACGCCGTCTCGCCAGCGCCGACTTTGTCAAATTGCCGGTAACGCTGGCCTTTGCCGCCGAAAGCGCGACGCTGCCCGACTCGCCGCTGTCGGGCTGGTGGAAGCTGCCGGCGCCGACTTGGCAGGACATCGCCTACGAGGAATTCGACGGCGTGGGTTTTCTCCACTTCGAGTTCTACAACGGCGCCATGTCCTCGCGCCAGTGCGAGCGGCTGCGCGAGGCGCTGACCTGGGCCCGGACACGCCCGACGAAAGTGCTGGTGCTGATGGGCGGCGAGGATTTCTGGTCCAACGGCATCCACCTCAACGTCATCGAGAAGGCGGAATCGCCCGCCGACGAATCCTGGCGTAACATCAATGCCATCGACGACCTGGCGCTGGACCTGATCGAGAATCGCGACCAGATCACGGTCGCGGCGGTGGGCGGCAACACCGGCGCCGGCGGCTGTTTCCTGGCGCGCGCGGCCGACCTGATGTGGGTGCGCGACGGAGCGATACTCAACCCGCACTACAAGAACATGGGCAACCTCTACGGCTCGGAATACTGGACCTACCTGCTGCCGCGCCGGGTCGGCGAGGAGGGCGCGCGCCGCATCATGCGTGACCGCCTGCCGCTGACGGCGCAGCGTGCGGTCGAGACCGGTTTTGCCGACGCCGCGCTGGCCGGCAGCCGCGACACCTGGCGCGTCGATGTCGCCCGGCGCGCCGCCGAAATCGCCGCCGCGCCGGACTTTGCAGTACGGCTTGAGGACAAGCGGGCGGCGCGCGAACGCGACGAGGCAGCCAGGCCGCTGGCCGAGTACCGCGCCGGGGAACTGGCGCAGATGCGACGCAACTTCTACGGCTTCGACCCCAGTTACCATGTCGCGCGTTTTCATTTCGTCGTCAAGTCGCTGGCTTCCTGGACGCCGCGCCATCTGGCGCGTCATCGCGACCTCGGCTGGAAAACATGAGCGCCTATCCCCCAACCCCTGCCCCACGGTCGGCTTTGCACAGCCGACCGGCTGCGGCGGCGCGGAGCAGTGCTCCGCGAAACCCCGCCTACGCCCCATGGAAAGGGGTGATTACGGTTCAGCCGCTTCGCGGCTTCCATGCTGTTGGTTGCACGCTCCCTTGGGGCGGCCCGGCGGAAGCGTGTCCGGCATGAATGCCCGGCCTCGCGCGCCATTGACGGTGCTGGTGGTCGACGACGAACTGCGCTCGCTGGAAACCCTGCGCCGCACGCTGGAAGAAGATTTCACGGTGTTCACCGCACCTTCCGCCGACGAAGGCGAGGCCATCATGGGCCGCGAATTCGTGCATATCGTGGTGTCCGACCAGCGCATGCCGGGCACCTCGGGCGTCGAATTCCTGCGCCGCGTGCGCAGCCAGTGGCCCGAGACCGTCCGGCTGATCCTTTCCGGCTACACCGAGGCCGAGGACATCATTTCCGGCATCAATGACGCCGGCATCTGGCAGTACCTGCTGAAGCCCTGGCATCCGGATCAGCTCTTGCTGACCCTGAAAAGCGCCGGCGAGCTGTGGCGCCTGCAACAGGAGAACCAGCGCCTGTCGCTGGAGCTGCGCGACAGCCCCGAGCAGCTGGTGCAGCGCGTCGCCAGCCGACGCGGCAAGGTGTGCGCACGGTCCGGCTTCGACCGCCTGACCCGCGCCGCCGACAGCCCGCTGAACGGAATCTGCGCGCTGGCGCAGAAGATCGCCGGGCACGAACTGTCGGTGCTGGTCACCGGCGAATCCGGCACCGGCAAGGAACTGCTGGCGCGCGCGATCCACTACACCAGCGAACGCGCCGATCGGCCTTTCGTCGTCGAGAACTGCGGCGCCATGCCGGATACCCTGCTCGAAGCCGAACTCTTCGGCCACAAGCGCGGTGCCTTCACCGGTGCGCATGAAGACCGCATCGGGCTGTTCCAGCAGGCTGACGGCGGCACGCTGTTCCTCGACGAGATCGGCGACACCTCGCCGGCCTTCCAGGTCAAGCTGCTGCGCGCGCTGCAGGAAGGCGAGGTGCGCCCCGTGGGCAGCCCGCGTTCGGTACCGGTCGATGTGCGCATCATTGCCGCGACCAATCGCAACCTCGAAGCCGACGTCGCCAGCGGACGCTTCCGCCAGGACCTGTATTACCGCATCGCCGGCATCACATTCCATATGCCGGCCCTGCGCGAACGGCCGCAGGACATCCCGCTGATCGTCGCCGACATGTTCAAGAAGTCGGCGTTGGCGGGACGGCGATTTACCGCCGAAGCCATGAAATGCCTGGTGGCCCATCGCTGGCCGGGCAATGTGCGCGAACTGCAGAACGAGGTATTGCGCGCACTGGCGCTGGGCGATGGCGACGAACTCGGTGCCGGGCTTTTTTCGTCGGGCGTGCGCCAGTCGGGGACCTTGCTCAATACCGCGTCGCCAGCCTTTGACCCGGAAGGCGCGACATTGAAGGAACTGCTCGACCAGGTCGAGGCGCAAGTGATCAACGCGGCGCTGTTGCGCCACAACGGCAACAAGACGCGCGTCGCCGAGGAACTCGGCCTGACCCGCGTCGGCCTGCGCATGAAGCTTGCGCGCCTCGGCCTCGGTGGCGAATCGTGAACCTGCTCTGGCTCCAGTCAGGCGGTTGCGGCGGTTGCACCCTGTCGTGGCTGGGCAGCGGGCATGGCTCCCTGTTTCACGAGTTGAAGGATGAAGGCATCGAATTGCTCTGGCATCCGAGCGTTTCCGAGGCGGGCGTTGATGAGGCCCGGGCGCTCATCGAGCAATGCGCCGACGGCCGCGTTGCGGTCGACGTGCTGTGCATCGAAGGCTCGTTGCTGCGCGGGCCGCGCGGCACGGGCGGATTTCACCGTTTCGGCGGCGGGGCGCAGCCGATGATCGAGTGGGTGCGGCAGATCGCCTCGCGCGCGCGGCACGTGGTCGCCATAGGCAGCTGTTCCTCCTGGGGCGGCATCACGGCGGCGGGCATCAACCCGACAGATGCCTGCGGCCTGCAATATGACGGCGAGGCGGCGGGTGGCCTGCTCGGCCCCGACTTCCGCGATCATGGCGGCTTGCCCGTGATCAACGTGGCCGGCTGTCCGCCCCATCCCGACTGGATTACCGAAACCCTCGCCATGCTGGCGCATGGCCGGCTGCGGGCCGAGCATCTCGACGATTTCGGGCGGCCGCGATTTTTCGCCGACCAGCTGGTGCATCACGGCTGCCCGCGCAACGAGTATTACGAATTCAAGGCCAGCGCCGAGAAATCGTCGGACCAGGGCTGCCTGATGGAGCATCTCGGCTGCGGCGGCACCCAGGCCCATGCCGATTGCAACCAGCGCCTGTGGAACGGCGAAGGCTCCTGCCTGCGGGGCGGTTACGCCTGCATCCGCTGCACCGAACCCGGTTTCGAGGAACCCGGGCATCCCTTCGAGAGCACGCCGAAGGTCGCCGGCATTCCCATCGGCTTGCCCTCCGACATGCCGAAGGCCTGGTTCATCGCGCTGGCGGCGTTGTCGAAGTCGGCGACGCCGACGCGGGTGCGTGAGAACGCGCACTCCGACCACCTGCTGCGCGCGCCTTCGGTCAAGCGGACCAAGCGATGAGTACCCGGCGCGTTGTCGGCCCCTTCAATCGCGTCGAAGGCGACCTTGAAATCACGCTCGAGATAGAGCGCGGCAGGATTGCAGCGGCCTACGTCAATTCGCCGCTGTATCGCGGCTTCGAGCAGATACTGCAAGGCAAGGTGCCGGCCGATGCGCTGGTTCTGGTTCCGCGCATTTGCGGCATCTGTTCGGTGGCGCAGTCGGCGGCATCCGCGCTGGCCCTGGCCGATGCGGCCGGGATAGCGCCGCCGCCCAACGGTCGGCTGGCGGCCAACCTGACGCTGGCCGCGGAAAACATGGCTGATCATCTGACGCATTTCTACCTGTTCTTCATGCCCGACTTCGCTCATGCCGACTATGCGACACGCCCGTGGCATGCAACGATTGCCGAACGCTTTCGCGCCACGACCGGTAGCGCGCCGAACCAGATCCTGCCGGCGCGGGCGCGCTTCATGCAAATGATGGGCCTGCTGGCGGGAAAATGGCCGCACACGCTGGCGGTGCAGCCGGGTGGCTCGACGCGACCGCTGCAAAGTTCGGAAATCTTCCGCCTGCACCGGACGCTGCGTGAATTTCGCCAGTTCCTCGAAACCGTAACTTTCGGCGCCAGGCTGGAAGATGTCGCCGCGATCACCAGCCGCGCGCAACTCGAGGCCTACCGCACAGGCGCCGGCGGCGGCGACCTGCGGACATTTCTCGCCATCGCCGACGACATCGACCTGTGGCATCTCGGCCGCGGCACGGACCGCTTCATGAGTTACGGTTGCTATCAGGAAGAGGACCGGCGGCTGTTCCCGGCCGGGCTGTGGCACGGCGCCGCGGAGGCATTCGACGTCGCGGCGATTCAGGAAGACATCAGTCATGCGTGGTACGCCGCCGCCGGCCTGCCGCAGCATCCCGCGGCAGGCAGCACGCTGCCGGTGGAAGAAAAGGACGGCGCCTACTCGTGGTGCAAGGCGCCGCGCCTGGCCGGGCAAGTGGTGGAAACCGGCGCGCTGGCGCGTCAGGTCGTGGCGGGGCACCCGCTGGCGCGCGACATGATCGGGGGCTGCGGCGGCAGCGTCGCCGCGCGCGTCGTGGCGCGCCTGCTGGAGCTGTCGCTGGTGCTGCCGGCGATGGAGCGCTGGCTGAACCAACTGGCCCCCGGCGAACCCTGGTGCATCAGTGCGCAGCCCGCCGACGAAACCTCCGGTGTCGGCCTCGTCGAGGCGGCGCGCGGATCGCTCGGCCACTGGATCACCGTGCGGCGCGGACGCATCCACAATTACCAGATCATTGCGCCAACCACATGGAACTTCTCGCCCCGCGATGCGCAAGGACAACCCGGAGCGCTGGAACAGGCACTGGCGGGCTTGCCGGCCAGCGACACCGAAACACTGCCGGCGGCAATCCACCATGTCGTGCGCAGCTTCGATCCATGCATGGTGTGTACGGTACATTGATCGCGCACGCGATACTTCAACGGTACATCGACATGCTCGAACTCAAGAATATCGACCTGACCCAGGACACTGCGGCAGGACTGTTTGTGAAGGACGAAATTGTCGACGTGGTCTTTGCCAGGGCGGCGGGTGATCTGCTCAGCCGCGTCGGGCGCAATCGCTTCGAGGCCGGCGATGCGCTGATCACCGGGTCGACCGGCGACCGCTGGAGCGTTTCCCGCAATCGTTTCGATGCCAAATACCTGCCGGTCGAGCCGCTGCAAGCCGGCGAGGACGGGCGCTACCGGGCCCGACAGGTGCCGGTGCTGGCGCGGCAGATGCATGAAGCATTCACGCTGGCGCGATCCTCCGGCGGCGATGTCTTGCATGGCCTGGCGCGGGACTGGGTGCTGCAATACGCTCCCGGCGACTTCGGCGTCGCGGAGAACGCCCGCTTTCAGGCCGTCTATCGTGCCATCGACAAAGCCTGAGTTTGCCGGAGTGGATTCCGCGCATGAGTGAACCCTCCGGCGCCGGTTCCGCCGCGGCTCCAGTCAGCCAGCCGGACGAACCGCGATCCGCGCTGACGGTCGAAATGCTGGCGGCCGCTGCCGGCGCTTCGGCCGAGGACGGCATCTGGCTCGACGTGATCCGCAAGATGGACGAGGTCTATAACGATCTGCTCCAGTATGAAGTCGCGCTGGAAGAGAAGAACGCCACGCTGGAAGATACGCAGCAGTTCATTTCCTCGGTGCTGACCTCGATGTCGGATCTGCTGATCGTCTGCAGCCGCGCCGGTGTGATCGAGACCGTCAACGAGGCGCTGGCCTCCCTGCTTGGCGTTGATGCGGCCGGCTTGCCGGGGCGCTCGGTATTCGACCTGTTCGCCGACGAAGAGTCGCGCCAGAATGCCGGGCGCCTGTTCGCCGACCAAAGCAGCCATGCCGTGGAAGACTTCGAGATGCAGCTCAAGGCGGCCAACGGCAGCGCGATCCCCGTTTCGCTCAACTGCACGCCGCGCTACAACGGCGTCGGCAAGATGCTCGGCCTGGTCATCACCGGTCGTCCGGTGGGCGAGCTGCGGCGCGCCTACCAGGCGCTGCGCCGCGCCCATGACGATCTCAAGACGACCCAGCAACAACTGATCCATTCCGAAAAGATGGCGTCGCTGGGGCGCCTGGTCGCCGGCGTGGCGCACGAGCTGAACAATCCGATCAGCTTTGTCTACGGCAATACGGTGGCCATGAAACGCTATGCCGAGCGGCTCGGGCGCTATCTGGCCGCGGTCCACAACGACATGCCGCGCGATGAACGCGAGGCCTTGCGCCACGAGCTGCGCATCGATCGCCTGCTCGACGATCTGCCCTCGCTGATCGACGGCACGGTGGAAGGCGCCGAGCGTACCCGCGACATCGTCGATGCGCTCAAGCGTTTCTCGGCGACGGATCGTGACGAGCGGCGCGTCTTCGATCTGGTCGAAGTGGTCGAGCGCGCGGTGCAGTGGGTATGCAAGGCCACCGCCAATCAGTTCGAGGTGAGCCTGAACCTTCCGGCATCGCTCCAGGTGTCGGGTTCGCCCGGCCAGGTGCAGCAGGTGGTCATGAACCTGGTGCAGAACGCGGCGGACGCCACCGAGAATGCGCGCGAGCGGCGACTCGACATCTCGGGGCGGGACGGCAGCAATGAAGCGGTCATCGAGTTTCGCGATAGCGGCCCCGGCATTCCGGCCGAAAACCTCGGCAAGCTGTTCGACCCGTTTTTCACCACCAAACCCGTGGGACGCGGCACCGGCCTGGGTCTCGCGATCAGTTACGGCATCGTCGAACGCCACGGCGGCAAGCTCACGGTGAGCAATCATCCCAAGGGCGGTGCCCTGTTTTCGCTGCATCTGCCGATGATTCAGGAATGACGGCGGGCATCGATCCGGGCTGCGTCCGCCTGCGGCTGGGAAGCGCGGAAGGAAAGCTGAGTGCCGTCAGTGTCGGCAGCGAGCGGCCCGCCATTGCGCACTACCTGCGCGGCCGGGCGGCGGACGATGGCGTGCACATGGTGCCCTTGCTGTTTTCCCTGTGCGGCAAAGCCCAGGGAAATGCCGCAATGCTTGCATTGGCGGCTGCGCGCGGCAACCAGCGCACGCCATACCTCGATCCGGCGATCCAGCAGGAGGCGTTGCGCGAGCATCTCTGGCGCTGGCTGCTCGACCTGCCGGCATTGCTTGGCGCCACTGCCATGCAGCGGGAGTTTGTTGCGGCCCTGTCGTTGATCGCCGGCGGGCAGCGCAAGGAACTTGGCGAATTGCTCGGCGCGGCTTCCATCGAAGCCCAGGGTCGGGCGCTGACAAAGCTTGAAGATGCCAGCGATTCGGTGCCACGCTGGCTGCCGCCCTTGAGTGCGCAAGGCTCGCTGGAGTGGTGGCCCCGGCTTGACGCCGGTTTTGCGCAACTGCCCCATTGGCAAGGGGCCGCCGCCGAAACCGGGGCGATGGCCAGACAGCAGGGCGGGGCGGAGCTTGCGGCGGGAGCCTTTGCCGCGCGCTGGCTGGCGCGTCTCGGGGAGGTGCGCGACTGGGCTGCCGGCACGGAGAAAGTCGGCGCTGGCGGTACGGCGAGCGCGGTGCCGTCGGGTGCCGGGCGGGGGCGCGCGCTGGTGGAAACCGCGCGCGGACTGTTGATGCACGAGATCACGCTCGATGGCGACCGCATCGCCGACTACGTCATCGTCGCGCCCACCGAATGGAATTTCCATCCGCAAGGGCCGCTGGCCGGCTGGCTCATGGGGCGGGATGCGACCGACCGGGGTGCCGTGCAAGCCTTTGCCGCCCGTGCCGTGGCGGCGCTCGATCCCTGCGTGCGCTGGGAACTGGAGTGGTTATGAACGGTGAAAAGCGGGATCCGCAGATTTCGCAGATTACGCAGATGAGATCATCGGGTTTTCCGGCGATTGCGTTCAACCCGGTGGCCACGGTTTAATCCGTGAAAATCTGCGTCATCTGCGGATGAATTGGGTTAATCCTGTCGCGCGGTCATGCTCAAGGCCACGGCTTCGGCGACCTTGATGCCGTCGACCGCCGCCGAGAGAATGCCTCCCGCATAGCCGGCGCCTTCGCCGGCGGGAAACAGGCCGCGAGTATTCAGGCTCTGGAACTCGTCGTCGCGCGTGATGCGAATCGGCGATGAGGTGCGCGTTTCGACCCCGGTCAGCAATGCATCCTCCATCGCGAAACCGGCGATCTCCCTGCCGAAGGCGGGCAGCGATTCGCGCAGCGCGGCGACCACGTAATCCGGCAGGCAGCGCGCCAGATCGGTCGGCTGCACGCCGGGCGTATAGGACGGCACGACCGAGCCGAGTGTTGTCGACGGCCTGCCGGCGAGGAAGTCGCCGACCCGTTGCGCCGGCGCGTTGTAGTTGCCGCCGCCGGCCTCGAAGGCGAGGCTTTCCCAGTGGCGCTGGAAGGCAATGCCGGCCAGCGGATCAGTTTCGCTGCCGGGGTAATCGGCCGGCGTGACGCCGACCACCAGCGCGCTGTTGGCATTGCGCTCGTTGCGCGAATACTGGCTCATGCCGTTGGTCACGACGCGGCCCGGTTCCGAGGTGGCGGCGACCAAGGTGCCGCCGGGACACATGCAGAAGCTGTAGGCCGAGCGGCCATTGGCGCAGTGGTGCACCAGCTTGTAATCCGCCGCGCCGAGCAGCGGGTTGCCGGCGTTCCTGCCGAGGCGGGCGCGGTCGATCAGCGACTGCGGATGTTCGATGCGCACGCCGATCGAAAACGGCTTGGCTTCGATATGCACGCCGCGCGCATGGAGCATCTCGAAGGTGTCGCGCGCGCTGTGGCCGACCGCCAGCACGACGTGGCTGGCGGCAATGAACTCGCCATCGGCCAGCCGTAGCCCGCGCACCCGGCCCTGCTCGATCTCGATGTCCTCGACGCGGCTGCCGAAGCGGATTTCGCCGCCCAGCGCCTCGATTTCGGCGCGCATGTTCTCGACCATGCCGACCAGCTTGAAGGTGCCGATATGCGGTTTGGCGACGTAGAGGATTTCCGCCGGGGCGCCGGCCTTGACGAATTCGGTCAGCACCTTGCGCCCGCGATACTGGGGGTCCTTGATCTGGCTGTAGAGCTTGCCGTCGGAAAAGGTGCCGGCGCCGCCTTCGCCGAACTGCACGTTGGACTCGGGATTCAACTGCCCCTTGCGCCACAGGCCCCAGGTGTCCTGGGTACGCTCGCGCACGGCCTTGCCGCGTTCGAGGATCAAGGGCCGGAAGCCCATCTGCGCCAGGATCAGCCCGGCGAACAGCCCGCAGGGGCCGGTGCCGATCACCACCGGGCGCGGCGACTCCGCCGTCCGTGGCGCGTTGGTGACGAAGTGATAGGAGGTGTCTGGCGTCGGTCCGACATGACGATCGCCGCGCAGGCGCGCGAGCAGGGCGGCTTCATTCCGTACTTCGATGTCCAGCGTATAGATGAAGACGATCGCCGAGGGTTTGCGCGCGTCGTAACTGCGGCGGAATATCGAATGGCCGACGAGTTCATCCGCGGCAATCCCCAGACGTTTGAGGATTGCGCCGCGCAGTTCGGCCTCGGTGTGATCGAGCGGGAGCTTGAGTTCGGTCAGTCGCATGGGTGGTACGCCATCGCCGCTGGCAAAAAGGCCGTCATTCTATCTTCAGCCTGTATTTCCGGTTCTCGCCGGCAAGAGTCGGCGCCAGCGATACGGCGGCTCAGGACGTTTGTTCAGTCCGCTCGCGCTGCTTGTCTTCGTACATGCGCTGGTCGGCGATCTTCAACAGCTTGGTGGAGGAGGTCGCGTCGTCGGGGAATATGGCGACGCCGACCGAGACGCCGACCTTCAGCGCAAGCCCATCGACTTCGATCGGCGTGGTGACCAGTTCCCGCAGCCGGGCGACGAGTTGCTCGATTTTGGCGGTATCGGTCTCCTCGACCACCACCACCAGTTCGTCGCCGCCCCAGCGCGCCACCGTGTCGCCGGCGCGAATTTCCTCGCGGATGCGCTGTGCCACGGTTTGCAGCACGACGTCGCCGGCCTTGTGTCCATGGGTGTCGTTGATCGCCTTGAACTTGTCGAGATCGATGAAGATCAGTCCGCAACGGCTTGCCGGGCGGCGTCCGTGGCGACTCAGGGCCTGATGCAGGCGATCTTCCAGCAGGCGGCGGTTGGGCAGCCCGGTGAGCGTGTCGAACAGCGCCAGTTGCGCAAGCTCGACACGGCTTTTCAGCAGCAGGTACATGGCCAGGCCCAGCAGGGACGCCATCAGCCAGCCCAGCATGCGCAACGACCAGTCCCGCAACTGCCCTGGTGCCGCCTTCTGACGCACCGCATAGAGCCATTTGCCATTCGGCACATTGGCATCGAGCAGGACGGCATCGGGAGACTGGAACAAGGCCGGATTGCCCCAGAACACATGCGGCGGCCCCTTCTCCGCTAGCACGGCCACGGCAAACTCGTAGCGCTGGTTGGCTGCCTCCTTGAAAGCACTGCGCAGGAAACCATCGACATCGACCACTGTGGACAGCATGCCCCAGTATTTGTCCTTGACGAATACCGGATAGCGATAGATCAGTCCCATACCGCCTTGTACCAGGCGCACCGGCCCCACCAGGGTTCCGCGTTTGTCGTCGATCGTACGCTTGACGCCGGGCCACTGGCTTTCGCTGCGGGAATAGTCGAAGCCGACGGCTTTTTCGTTGCCCGCCTGTGGATAGACCCAGCGGATGACATAGCCTTGCGCAATGGCAAAGTTGCGCACATTGCGGCTGTTGCGATGAAGCTCGGCCTGAATGGCCTGGATTTCGTCCGGGCGGATTCTGTCCTGACTTACCGTCAGGTAGCCCGCGAGTCCGTTTGAAAGGAACAGCACGGCATTCAGTTCGCTTTCAGCCAGGGCCCGCAGGTTGCCGGCAAAGGAAAGCGATTCCATCTTGCGGGTGGCATCCGTTTCGGCATTGTGGAATCCCAGCAGCACTTCCACCGCAATGGCCAGGACGACGAACACCACCACGCCCGCGATGCGCGCGAAGAGCAATGAGTGGAGCCACAGGGAGGCTCGCTCGGGTTTTTCAAAGGCGGTGTGCATTCCGTGCCGGGCCGTATTTTCCTGTCCGGTGTCTGGGCGTGATTCTATGCCTATTGGGGGGTTCCGCCAGCCCATGCCCGACGCCGGATCGCGCTTGCGGCGAGCAGCGCCTGTCCAGCCCAGTAGCTCAGGATGATGGGAAAGGCGACGCCCGGCAGCGGTTGGTGGAAGCGATGGATGCCGATCAGGAAATCCGAAAAGCCGAACAGTACGGCGCCGGCCAGCAGGCCCCAGCGTGCGAAGGCGTCGTTTCGCGTTTCCAGTGCGCAGGCGGCGGCGCGCCAGATCATTGCGCCGATGATGAACACATAGACCGTCAGGGGCAGCGTCAGTGCACCGGCACCGGGCAACATCAGCCACAGCCCGGTTCCGGCAAAGACGGCGACGGGCGCCAGCAAGGCCGGCGCCGGGGCGCGGCTCCAGTGCAGGAAGGCAAGGACATACAGTCCGTGGCCGACGGCGAAGGCAATCATGCCGGGCAGGAAGGCATTGGGCAGCGCCAGGCAGACATCGCCGACGGCGCCGGCCAGCAGGCCCCAGGCGATGCGGCGCCCGGCGCCGTCGCCGGCGTGCTTCCATACCGCGACAGCAAGCGCCACCACCAGCCAGGGCTTGGTCAGCAGCTTGAGCCAGAACATGTCGAGCGCGAGCCCGACCAGGTAGAGGCAGGCCGCGAGGACGGCGGTGACGACGGGCAGGACCGGATTCATGTGCCCGCCGCCTCGCGCGAGGATCGCCGGCGCAGCCACAACAGCGTGCTTGCCAGTGCCGTCATGGCCACGATGGGCAGGGCATAGGTGTTGAGGCTGGTCCAGCCTTCGCTGCCGATCAGGACGCCGGAAGACAAGGACGTCAGGCCCTGCACGCCGAGCACGATGAAATCGTTGGTGCCCTGCACCTTGGCCTTTTCTTCCGGACGATAGGTTTCCGTGAGCAGGGTGGTGCCGCCGATGAACAGGAAGTTCCAGCCCAGTCCCAGCAGCACCAGCGCCCACCAGAAATGCATCAGCGTGGCACCAGACACGGCAATGCCGATGCACAGGAACATCAGCGCAGCACCAACGATAAGGATGTTCAGTACGCCAAAGCGCTTGATCAAATTGCCGGTGAAAAAGGACGGTGCAAACATGGCGATGACGTGCCATTGCAGGATGAAGGCCGTGTCGGAAAACGGCAGGCCGCAGATGTCCATGGCCAGCGGCGTCGCCGTCATCAGCAGGTTCATCACGCCATAGCCGCAGGATGCCGCCAGCACGGCGACAACAAAGGCGGGCTGGCGGGCAATCGTGCCCAGGGGACGGCCAACGGCTTTCTGCTCGCTGACCGACAGCGGCGGAATGTCGAGCCGGCTGGCGATCAGCATGGACAATGCGGCGAAGCCGATCAGCGCGCCGTAACTGGCGAGGTAGGTGGGTTCCAGCAGCGTGCGCGTCAGTTTGCCGACTTCCGGACCGATCACGCCGCCGAGGATGCCGCCCGCCAGCGTCAGCGAAATCGCCTTGCCTTTCCAGTCGAGCGGCGCCGCATCGGCGGCGGCAAAACGATATTGCTGGCCGAAAGCGTTGTAGATGCCGGCAAATACGGTGCCGAGGCAAAGCAGCCAGAAGCTGCCGATGCTGACGGCAAAGGCCGAGATCAGCGCGCCGAGCATGCCGATGCCGGCGCCGAGCATGAAGCCGGCCCGGCGGCCATGGCGCTTCATGAAAAACGCGGCGGGCAGGGTGGCCAATGCGCCGCCGATCACATAGGTGGTGATCGGCAGAGTAGCCAGCCGCTTGTCGGCGGCGAGTTGCAGTCCGAGCAGGCCGTTGATGGCGACCAGCGTGATGCCGTTGGTCAGCAGCAGGGCCTGCGCCGCGGCCAGCAATGCGATGTTCTTTTTGTGGGTCATCATGGTGTGCGAGCTTCGATCAGGGCGCGGTAGGCGTGCCAGGTGGCATGCCCTACCAGCGGCATGAGGACGATGAGGCCAATGAAGGCAGTGGCGAAGCCGATCGCTGTCAACAGGACGATCAGCGCGCCCCAGACCAGCATCATCGGCAGGTTGCGTACCAGCGCCAGAAAACTTGCCAGCATGGCGGTGACCGCATCCTGCTGGCGATCCAGCATCATCGGGATCGACACCACGGAAAAAGCGAACACGAGGCCTGCAAAGAGGCCGCCGACGGCAAGGTAGGCCAGCAGGAATTCGATATTGTCGAATCGGGTGATTTGCGCGATGAAGCTTTCCAGGGTTGGCATCCCGCCCTGGTAGAACAGGGCGAACATCACCAGCGAGGCGCGCGCCCAGACCAGGTAGAGCACGATCAGGATCAGCGAATAGATGCCGATGGCACCGAGGTTTCGGCGCCAGACCATCAGCGTGGCGATCAGATGCAGCGGCTCGCCGGCCTCGCGGCGGCGCGAGAGTTCATACAGGCCGATGGCAAAGAACGGCCCGACCAGCATGAAGCCGGTAGTGACAGCCGTGACCAGTTGCACGGCATGGCGAAACGCAAGCAGCAGCAGCGCGCCGGCGGCGGCAAAACACATTCCGTAAAACAGGCTGGCAAAGCCGCAGGCCTTGAGATCATCGGCACCGCTGCGCAGCCAGTCGAACGGGGCAGTCAGCGGCAGGCCGCTGCGGACTGTCGGGAAGGGGTGCTGCTTTTCCTCGGATGCCTCCAAGGGGTCAGGCGATGAAGCCGCGCAAGGCGTCCAGCACGGCATCGGGCTGCTCGGCCATCAGCGCATGGCCGGCACCATCGAGATTGATGCTTCTGACGTCCTTGATCGCGGCGGCCAGCTTTGCGGCCGCCTTCGGGTGCGTCATCATGTCCCGGCTGCCGCTGACGATCAACGCCGGGCAAGCCAGTGCCGCGGCGGCGTCCATGCCGTGGCTGTAGGCGTTGCAGGCGGCCAGGTCGTTGTGCAGCACGCCGGGCTGCTGCCGTTCCATGAGGCGGCGCGCCGCGCCCAGCAGCCACATGCCCGGCACGGTGTTGCCGCCGATGGTGCCGCGTGGCGAATGCGACCAGGTGTTGATCATGCTGATCGCCTTGGGTTCATTGTCCTTCGCCGGGCCCAGCAGGACGTCGGAGACCGGCATCGGTACGGCGGTGCCGATCAGCGCGATGCGGGCGATGCGAGCCGGATGACGCGAGGCGCATTCCAGCGCCATCAGCGAACCCATGCTGTGGCCGACCAGCGAGACGGTTTTCGCCGTATCACCAGCGCCGACTTTCTCCAGCAGCAATTCAATCCAGTCGGCCAGAGCTTCGATCGACGGCAGCGGGGTGCCCGCGCTGCGGCCATGGCCGGGCAGGTCGACGGCCAGTACGGAATAGCCGTGATGGGCAAACCAGCGGCTTTGCAGGCCCCAGACGCTATGGTCGTTCTGCGCACCATGGATGAACACGACGCAGGGCAGGCCGGCATCGAAAGGTTTGCCGCCGGTGTAGGCGTAGGCCGATTGACCGTTGATTTCGATCTGCATCGGTCAGGCCTTCGCTGCGGCAGCGAGGCCGCGGTTGAGGTCTTCGATCAGATCGCCGGCATCTTCGAGGCCGATCGACAGGCGGATGGTGCCGGGGTGGATGCCCGCGGCGACCAGCGCCGCATCGGACATGCGGAAATGGGTAGTCGATGCCGGATGGATCACCAGCGATTTGGCGTCGCCGACATTGGCGAGGTGCGAGAACACGCGCAGGGCTTCGATGAACTTGCGGCCTGCAGCGCGACCGCCCTTGAGCGTGAAGCTGAAGACGGAACCGGCGCCGCGCGGCAGCAGTTTTTGCGCAAGTGCATGGTCGGGGTGGTTCTCCAGTTCCGGATAGCCGACGCCTGCCACGGCTTCGTGCTTCACCAGATGCGCGACTGCCTGGCGCGTGTTGGCGATGTGCCGTTCCATGCGCAGGGGCAGGGTCTCGACGCCTTGCAGCAGCTGGAAGGCGGTCATCGGGCTCATGCAGGCGCCGAAGTCGCGCAGGCCCTCGCGGCGCGCCCGCAGCAGAAACGCGGCGACGGTGGATTCCTCGCTGAAATCCATGCCGTGGAAGCCTTCATAGGGCTCGGTCAGCGTCGGGAATTTCCCGGACTTGTCCCAGTCGAACGTGCCGCCATCGACCAGCAGGCCGCCGATGGCGACGCCATGGCCGCCGAGAAACTTGGTCGCCGAATGAAAAATCAGGTCGGCGCCGTGATCGAAGGGGCGCATCAGCCAGGGCGTGGTGAAGGTGCTGTCCACCATCAGCGGCAGGCCGTGCTCATGGGCCAGCGCCGCCACTTCGGGAATGTTCAGTACATCGAGCCCCGGGTTGCCCAGCGTCTCGCCGAACAGCAGGCGCGTTTCGGGGCGGATCGCGGCACGCCACGCGTCGAGATCGCGCGGATCGACGAAGGTGGTGGTGATGCCGAAGCGCGGCAGGGTGTAGTCGAGCAGGTTGTGCGATCCGCCATACAGCGAGCGGCTGGCAACGATGTGGCTGCCTGCGCCCATCAGGGTGGCAATCGCGAGATGCAGCGCGGCCTGGCCCGATGCCACCGCTATCGCGCCGACGCCGCCTTCGAGCGCGGCGATGCGTTCTTCAAGCACGGCGTTGGTCGGGTTGGATATGCGCGAGTAGACATGTCCGGCGCGCTCCATGTTGAACAGCGCGGCGGCCTGGTCCGAATCCTTGAAAACGAAGGACGTGGTGAGGTAGATCGGGGTTGCCCGCGCGCCGTAGCGTTCATCGGGCACCTGGCCCGCGTGCAGGGCCAGCGTGTCAAAGTTGTAGGTCATGTTTTGGATTGTTCAGGCGTATTCGTCGGGGTCCGGATCGAGCAGGCGTTCCAGTGCCGAGAGTCGATCCTTGATCAGCAGTTTTCTCTTCTTCAGGCGTCTCAGCAACAACTCGTCGTCCGGCGGCGTCATCGTCATGCGGCGGATTGCCTCGTCGAGGTCGCGATGCTCCGTGCGCAATTCAACCAGGCGGGCCTGCAATACCTCGGGCGGGTCTGTCGGATCGTTGGGTTCCATATCGCTATGGTATGAGTGCCGAGGCCTCTTGGCAACCCGAACACGCTAGAATTCATCCATGGAAAAATGTATCGGCCGCTTTGAAATCCGTCGAGAACTCGGACGCGGCGCTCAAAGCATCGTCTATCTTGGATGGGATCCGCAACTGGAACGCGAAGTGGCGATCAAGACGCTGCATTTCGCGCGCGCCGATGCCAAACGCAATGAAGCCCTGCTGGCCGAGGCGCGCTCTGTCAGCCGCTTGCGACACCCCAATCTGGTGCCGATTTTCGACGCCGGCGAGGAGGATGGCGATCCCTATCTCGTGTTCGAGTTTGTCGATGGCCCGAACCTCGCCGAGCTGATCGCCAGGGAAGGCCGCATCGCTCCCGCGCGTACCGCCGATCTGATGCGCCAGGTGCTCGATGCGCTGGCACTGGCCCATGCGGCGGGGATCATCCACCGCGACCTGAAGCCCTCCAACATCCTGATCGATGCCCAGGGACGCCCGCGTGTAATGGATTTCGGCATCGCCAGGCGCCTCGATGCGATCGATGTCGAAAAAGAACATGTGGGCATTACCGGTACCCTCGGCTATCTCGCGCCCGAGTATGTCGATGGCCGCCAGGTCAGCGAAAAATCAGACGTCTACGCCGCCGGACTGGTCATGATCGAGATGCTGTCCGGTACACCGTGGGTAAAGGGCGGCACGTCGGTCAGCATGATTCATCAAATACTGAGCCAGCCGGTGACGCTGCCCGCCGATGTCAGCATCGACAATCAACTGGCCGGCATCGTTCTGAAGGCCTGCGCGCGCGATCCGGCCTTGCGCACGGACAGCGCGGCGCAGATGAAGTCGCAGCTTGACGATTACCTTGGCGCCGCCGCCACGCCCATCGACACGACCGAGACAGAGGCTTCGGCCGAGGCCCGAAAGCGCGACACGCTGAACTTCCTGATCCGCCGCATGAAACACAAAACGGACTTTCCGGCGCTCTCGGATTCGGTGTCGGCGATCAACCGGCTGACGCGCTCCGACAAGGAGAGCATCAACAGGCTTTCCAATACCATTCTCAAGGACTACGGCCTGACCAACAAGATTCTGCGCCTGGTGAACTCGGTGCATTACCGGCGCTCGGGCGGCGGCACCATCAGCACCATTTCGCGCGCCGTGATCGTGCTGGGTTTCGATGCCTTGCGCAACATCGCCATTACGGTGCTGCTGTTCGAGCACATGCAGGACAAGGGCAGCGCGCGCGAACTGAAGGAAGCCTTCTTGCGCGCCAATCTGGCGGGCTGCCTGGCGCGGGATGCCGCCAGGGAATTCATGGCGCGGGATGCGGAAGAAGCCTATGTCTGCGCCTTGTTTCATAGCGTTGGCCAGCTTCTGGCGCAGTTTTATTTTCCGGAAGAAGTGGCCGAAGTTCGAAAAGTCATGCTGCAAAAGAACTGCACCGACGAAATCGCCTCGACCCAGATTTTCGGCCTGTCATTCTCGGAACTGGGACTTGGCATTGCACGTCACTGGGGCTTTCCGCAGGGGATCATCAACAGCCTGCGGCCCTTGCCGGAGGGATTGGTCAAAAAGCCCACGACACATGACGAGACGCTGCGGGTTGTGGCCGGTTTCGCCAACGAAATCTGTGCCTCGATCGCATCGGTACCGAAGGAGCAGAGAACCCAGGCGACGAATGCGGCGCGTCAGCGTTTCAATGCCGCCATGTCCTTTTCCGACAGCCAGTTGCAGAACGTGCTGGAAAAGTCGTTTGCGGAACTCAAGGAACTGGCAGCCGTTCTCCATGTGAATCTGACGCAAAGCCCTTTTGTTCGCCATGTCAAGGAGTGGACCGGAGCACGCCAGGAAACGCCACCCGCGGCAGAAGAAGCGGCGACCGCATCGGCGCTGGAACTGACCGTGCTCGGCGACCCGGAGTTGCGCGATCAGAGCGAAACCGGCGAGGTGAATGCCGAGGGCGTTCCCGATGCGGCACAGGATATTCTCGCGGCCGGAATCCAGGACATCAGCAACTCGCTGGTGGACGATTTTTCATTGAATGACGTGCTGCGCATTACGCTGGAGACCATGTATCGGGCGATGGGATTCGAGCGCGTGCTGCTGTGCCTCAGGGAACCCAAGACCGCCAGCATGGTGGGGCGTTTCGGCTTTGGCGCCGACACCAGCGAGGTGGCGCGAAAATTCCGCTTTCCGCTGGAGGACGCGCCAAACGTGTTTCAACTGGCGATCAGCAAGGGAGTGGACATCATCATCACCGATATCGATGATCCCAAGATTGCCGGCAAGATTCCCGACTGGTATCGCAAGACCGTGATCGCCAAAACCTTCGTTCTGCTGCCGCTGCTGATCAAGGGCAAGGCAGTCGGGCTGATCTACTGCGATCGCGACAGGGCTGGCGGCATCGTCATCCCCGAAAAGGAATTGTCGCTGATGAAGACCCTGCGCAACCAGGCGCTTCTGGCCATCAAGCAATCCATGTAGCATCCGTCTGGATCAGCCGGCGATGTATTGCTCCAGTTGCTGGATCAGGAATGCCTGTTCCGAGATGGTTTCCTTGACCAGATCGCCGATGGACACCATGCCCATCAGTTTCTGATTGCCATCGAGCACCGGCAGATGACGGATGCGCTTGTCGGTCATCAGCGCCATGGCCTGGTCGGTAGTCTGTTCGGGACGCGCATAGAGCACTTTCTCGGTCATGATCTCGCGCACCAGGATCTCCCTGGACGATTTTCCGAGAAGGATGACCTTGCGGGCGTAGTCGCGTTCGCTGAAGATGCCGGCAAGGCGTTCGCCCTCAATGGCCAGCACGGCGCCGATGTCATGCTTGGCCATCAGTTCCAGGGCAGAAAACACGGAGTCATCCGGCGACACGGCAATCGGGGTGCGCGGACGCTGGTCAAGCAGCTGTTTCAAGGTCTTCATGGTGACTCCTCCTGTGGATTGTCAGGCCCGCCGTTTCAGGCCGGTACTACGCGGTTCTTGCCTGCCCGTTTGGCCAGGTACATGGCTTCATCGGCGCGCTTCAGGGCATCGTAGGGCGTCTCTTCGTCTTGCAGCTCCGCGACGCCACAACTGAAGGTGATGAGTACTTTATCGTTATTGCTCAGGAAGAAGCGGCGCGTGAGCTCGCGCTGGACGCGGACCATGGCGCTCACGGCGTCGCCGATTGGCGTGTTGGGCAGCAGAATGACGAATTCCTCGCCACCGTAGCGGGCCAGCGTGTCCTGGGGCCGGATGGTCTCGCGCGCGACCTGCGAAAGATGCACCAGCGCGGCGTCGCCCACGGCATGGCCGAGGCTGTCGTTGAGCTTCTTGAAGTTGTCGATGTCGAGCATCGCCAGGCTCAGCGATCCTCCCTGGCGGCGCAGGCGGGCGACTTCGCTTTCCAGGGCTTCGTCCATGCCCTTGCGATTGAGCGCGCCGGTCAAGGCATCGTGACGAACCAGGTCGCTGGCATGCGCCAGTTCATTCTGGAGTCGGGTCACTTCGCGCTCGGCCTCGCTGACACGGGTGCGCATGACGCTCAGTTCGTCGCGCGAGCGCGCGGCATTGAGTTGAACGACCCGTGTCTCGCGCATGACTTCATCGAGTACGTCGGACAGCTCGGAGATGTCGTTGGCCTTGCTGATGCGTTGCGCGCAGTTTTCGATCTTGTCGTGATAGCCGCTGGTGGTTTCGGAAAAATCCGACAGGCGGTCGACGAACGTGGCCAGCATCAGCTTGAGCCTGTCCTTGGCGTCGTTCAGGCTCTTCTTGAGAGAGCTCTGCTTGATGATGACATCTTTCATCCGGCGCTCGACATCGTCCAGCCGGCGCAGGGTCAGCGGCTCGTTGATGAGTTCGCGCACGACGCTGATCTGGCCCGTCAGCCATTGGTCATCAACCACCAGCTCGCTGATGTTTTCGATAATGAGATGCACCAGTTGCAGCAGGGCGGATTTGAGTTCAGCCTGGTCTTCCGCAACGTACTGGGCGCGATAGCCGAGCTTCTTCAGGCGCTCGGCGAGCCGACCGAGCTCCTCTTCATTGCGCGCCGCCCGCACCGCCGCCGCGATTTCGCTCGACTCGCGCGCCAGTTCCGGATTCTCGGCCAGCACGATGGACAAGGTGTTGTTGAGCAGTTGGGCAATCAGCTCCTGGAGTTCGCCAATGCCGCCACGAGATGCCGGCTGATCCCGTCCGGAACCCGCCGCCAGCGGCCTGCCACCGGACCCCGTCGCTGGGGCGGGAGACGACAGGGATGATTCGGGCGCCACGGCGGACACCAGTTCGGTGCTGTCGCCGATTGGCGTATGCGCCCAGGACCGGACCGCCGACTGCAAACGGGAATACAGCAGTTCGGGGGAATTGGAAACCGACAGCACATGCTCCACGGTCTCTTTCTTCTTGGTCGTCGTCAATCCCGCGTGATGGGTGTCGAGTTGCTGCACCAGTTCGTGAATCAGCGAGGACCAGGCAAGCGGCTCGGCACCGGGCTTGGCCAGCAGGTCGGTCAGTGCCATGCCGACTCCATCCCAGTTGGCGCCGGCAATGGCGGTTTCGAGCTGCCTGGCAAAACGGATCTGTTCCGCGGTGTCGCGCGGCAACGCAGCGTGCAGGGCCTTCAGCGAGCGCTCCGGAAAGGGTTCCGCGATTTTCGAACCGGTGATTTCGTGATAAATCGCCCGATAATTGTCGGGTGTCGGCGGCGTCTTGGTCGTCGCCAGGCGGCGCAGTGTTTCGCGGGCGATCTCGAATGGCTGGCTGGGTTTGGACATGTCTCGTTACTCCACCAACCCGTGTTCGAGCCCGTAACGGATCAGCTCTGCCGTGCTTTTGAGGCCCATTTTTTCGAGCAGGCGGGCGCGATAGGTGCTGACGGTGGCAACACCGAGGTTCAGTTTTTCGGCGATCTGCGTCAGCGTATTGCCGGTGGAGATAAGCACCAGCACCTGATACTCGCGATCGGTGATCCGTTCGTGCGGCGATTTCTCGGTATTCTCCGAAATCGCTTCCGCCAGCTGCTGGGCAACGGCCGGGCTCAGATATTTCTTGCCCGAGGCAACCTGGCGAATGGCGGTGACCAGTTGTTCCGGCGCGCTCTGCTTGGTGAGGTAACCCGAGGCGCCGGCTTTCAGGGCGCGCACCGCGTATTGCTCCTCGGGATGCATGCTGAGAATCAGCACCGGCAGGCGAGGAAACTCCTTCTTCAGTTGTTTCAGGGTGTCGATGCCGTTCCGGTTGGGCATCGAGACGTCGAGCAGGAACACATCCCACGGCTGCTGTCGCGCAAGCTGCAGGGCTTCGGCGCCGTCATCCGCTTCTCCGGTGACGAGCAGGTCTTCGGTGTCCGAAAGGATCTGTTTGAGACCCTGCCGCACAATGGCGTGGTCATCGGCAATGAGAACGTGGATCTTGTCGGCCATGGTCAGAACAGGTTACGTTGCAATTCTTCTTCGCTGGGTGGTTCTACACCGGGTTTTTCCGGCACGCGCAGGACAATGTGAGTGCCGGCGTGTTCCGCCGGGCCGATGGAAAACTCTCCGGAAAGACTCAATACCCGCTCCCGAATGCCACGCAGACCAAAGGACTTCGGCTTCTGCATGTCCGCTTCGGAAATCCCGCGGCCGTTGTCCCTGATTTCGAGCAGGATGTTACCGCGTTCGCGCCGCAAACGCATGACAACCAGCGATGCATGCGCGTGTTTGGCGACATTGGTCAGCGCCTCCTGGGCAATGCGGAACAGCGCCAGCGAGGTCTCGGGCTCCGGTTCGATGGCGTCTTCGTCGCACTGGACCCGGCACGGAATGCCGAAACGCTGCGTAAAGTCCTCCGCCTGGCATTCGATGGCAGCGGGCAGGCCGAACTCCTTGAGGATGCCGGGACGCAACTCGCGGGCAACGCGGCTGGCGGTGCTCATCGCCTGGTCAAGCAAACTCTCGATCGAATGGGCCTTCTCGCGCAAACGACCGGCGCCTTCCGGCAGCTTACTGGCGAGCTGGGCTGCCTCGATTTTCAGAAAGACCAGAATCGAGCCGAGTTCGTCGTGGATGTCGCGCGAAATGCGTTCCCGCTCTTCTTCCTTGACGGCTTCGAGGTGGGTTGAAAGCTCGGCGAGTTGCTGTCGCGAGCCGCGCAACTCTGCTTCGCTTTCCTTGCTGTCGGTGATATTGGTGGCAATCCCGCGCCATTCGACGACGCCGGAATCGAAGCGGTGGGGCGTGGAACGCAGGTTGATCCATTTCTGCCGGGTGCGGCCGCGGGTATGGCCTTCCCAGTTGAGCAGGGTGCCCTTGGCCGCGGATTCGCGCAGGGCATTTTCAAGGCTCTTGCGCTTGTCCGCATCAAAGGCTTCGAACAGCCTGCCGGCCGATGCGAGAAGATCCTGCTGCTTGAAACCGAAAAGTTTCTGGCAGCCTTCACTGACGAACAGAAACCGGAATTCGCCTTCGGCATCGCGACGCAGGTGGAACAGCATGCCCGGCAGGTTGGATGCCAGCGCATCGAAACGCGCCTGGCTCTCGTTGAGCATTTCCAGTGCGGCGCGGTGGTCGGCACGATGCCTGGCTTCACGCACTTCGCGTTCGACGGCCGGGATCAGGCGTTCCAGGCGGTCCGCGTCGATCACGTCGCGCGCGCCGGCCTTCATTGCCCGTTGCGTGCCGCGTTCGTCATTGGGGCCGGCGACAAGAATCAGGGGCAAGTCAAAGCCGGATTCATCGATCTGCCTGACCGCGGCCTGCACCGAGAGCGAGGAAACGCCGGGGATATACAGGACGGCATCCCAGGGCTGGTCGCGCAGTGCGGTGCGCAAGCCGGCCGGCGTGCCGATGCGCTGGAATTCACAGGCTTTGTCTTCCTCGGCAAAGACCGGACGCAGATGCGCCGCAAGCTCATCGGAGGCTGCGATGACGAGCAGGTGCAAAGGCTGGCGAGGAGACGAACTGGCGACCATGTGCGAAGTCGAAAGCGGTGAGAACGAAGTTTATAGCAGCGGATCGCCTCCGCTATAATTCGATTCGAGCCGGCATAGCTCAGTTGGTAGAGCAACCGCCTTGTAAGCGGTAGGTCGTCAGTTCGATTCCGACTGCCGGCACCAGTGGCACCAAGGCCCCCAGCGATGGGGGCCTTTTTTTCGCCGGACACGGCTTGCACGCTTGCTTTCGGGTCCTGCCCGCCGTGTCGCCAGCGCCGACTTTCGACCCGGCTTCACGCCTTGCATAATGCAACGCGGCACCATCCGTAGCGGCGGAATGGCGGTAGTATTTGCCTTGCCGGTGGCTTTCGTGCAGCCAGCCGGGCTGAATCAAAACCGATATCGACTGATCTGGAGAACACTCATGTTCACGCTTGTGAAGGCGGTTCGATCCGTCCTGAAATGTGCCCTGATGGTTGCGTGCGCGTTGCCGCTCGCCGCCAACGCGGCGGCGCCCGTAGCGCCGGCAAAGCAGAAGCCTTATCAACCCGCTGTCCAGAACGAGGTGACTGTTGTCTATCAATATCGCACCAGAATCCTGGCGAAGCCGGAGTGTCAGCGTTTTGCCACCGAAGCCGACGCAGCGTTTCTTGACGACAAACTGACTGGCGAAGCCAAGGTGGTCCTGCTCAAACGAATCGGGGCCGAAGCCGGGGCAAAGGCTTGCCTGGCACCTTGACCGGGTTTTCAGGGCTCTGTCGATGAAAGCAAAAGGCCGCCAGCTCTCGCTGGCGGCCTTTTGCCTGAAACGACTAAATGGTGGAGGCGGCGGGAATTGAACCCGCGTCCATAAGCGCGCCACAGGCAGTTCTACATACTTAGCCGCGTCATTTGATTTAACCCGCGCCCCGCCGACGGACAGGCTGGTTACAGGCGATTCGCTGGGTTTTCGAACCATGCATCGCGACACTGCATGGCCTTATCTCACGTAAATGATTCCGATGCAGCTTGCGCTGCCTGGCCCGTGAGAAAGCCAGTTCGGAAGCCAGCCGCAATTAAGCGGCTAGAGCGTAACGCTCGTCGTTGGCAGTTAGTGCTTTCCAGATGGATTTACGAGGTACCCGGATCCTCGGTATGCCCTGCATGCTTTGTCACCCATGTCGAAGCCATGTCGCCCCCTGGGATCGTGCAGATCAAATGGAGCCCGATCTGCGGATTGCAAGTGCGATTCTATCGGTTTGCCGCCGCGATGCCGAGAATATCTTGCGGCGACGCGGCAATGGCATCGGCCCCCCATGCCGCCGGAGGCTTGCCGTCCCCCAGATAACCCCAGGCAGCGACCACGGTCCTCATGCCGACTGCGCGGCCGGAGATGACATCCCGCTCATCGTCACCGACGTAGATGCAATCTGCCGCCGCGATCCCGATCACGGCGCTGGCGAGTTGCATGGGGTGGGCATGGGGCTTGGAGCGCTGGGCGCTGTCGCCGCAGACGATGCAGAGGCTGCGCTGGCGCAAGCCGAGCCCTTCCATCAGGGGAATCGCAAAACGCTGCGACTTGTTGGTGACGATTCCCCAGGGAATGCCCTGCGTTTCGAGTTCGTCGAGGTGCTCGGCCATGCCTTCGAACAGACGCGTGCCGACGCACAGCGCCTCCTGATAAATCGCCAGAAATCGCTGCTGCAGGGCCATGTAAGCAGGATCAGCCGGAGTGATGCCGAGACCGGCGCCGATCATGCCGCGGGCACCGGAAGATACATGGGGCCTCAATTGTTCCATCGGCAACGGACCGCGCCCTTGCTCCAGCAGCAGTTGATTGAGGGCGCCACCCAGATCGGGCGCGGTATCGGCCAGGGTGCCGTCGAGATCGAAAAGTACCGCCTCAGGCATTGCGTCGGGCCCTGAGCAGGTAGTTCGCATCGGTATCGGCACCGATTGAGGCATCGCGCTTCAGCGGGTTGTAGCGCAAGCCGGTGATTTCGAGGACTTCGAGTCCCGCGGCGCGGCACAGGCGCGCGAGTTCGGCCGGCTTGAGGAAGCGCGTGTAATCATGGGTGCCGCGCGGCAGCAGATTGAAGATGTATTCGGCGCCAAGCACCGCAAGCATGTAGGCTTTCGGGTTGCGATTGATGGTGGACAGGAATACCTGGCCACCGGGCTTCACCAGTCGGGCGCAGGCGGCAATGGTGCTGGCCGGATCGGGTACATGCTCCAGCATCTCCAGGCAGGTGACGAGGTCGAAACGGGACGGGGCCTCTTCCGCCATGGCTTCGGCTGAAATCAGGCGATAGTCGATGGCATGCCCGCTCTCAAAGAGGTGCAGGCGGGCGATGCCGAGTGCTTTTTCGGACAGGTCGATTCCGGTGACCTGCGCGCCCAGGGCCGCCATGCCTTCGCTGAGCAACCCGCCGCCACAGCCAATGTCGATTACCTGTTTGCCCTTGAGATTGGCGTGACCGTCAATCCAGGCCACACGGGCCGGATTGATGTCATGCAGGGGACGAAATTCGGAGTTCGGATCCCACCAGCGATGGGCGACTTCCCCGAATTTGTCCAGTTCGCGGGGATCGGCGTTGCTGTTCATGTTCATGGTGGCGTTCCAGATTATCCTCGGATACCGCAGCCGGCAGCAAGCATGATGCACGCTTTGCGTGCCTGGAATTCCCCTTTATGTCCCGCAGGGACGGTATCCCCTGGTGGGACGGGGGCAGGCAAAAAAAAGCCCTGCGGGGCAGGGCTTTTTCCGGAGTCGGACGGTATTACTGAGCCTTGGTACCGATGACTTCGATTTCGACGCGGCGATCGGGTTGCAGGCAATCGATGACCTTCTTGCTCTTCGGGCCCTTGCACTGATCAGGCTTGGTGATCGGCTGCTTTTCGCCCTTGCCTTCGGTGTAGACGCGGTTCGGTTCGATTCCCTTGGAAACCAGATAAGCCTTCACCGACTCGGCGCGCTTCTCGGACAGCTTCTGGTTGTAGGCGTCGGTACCGAAACGGTCGGCGTGGCCGACGGCGATGATGACTTCGAGCTTGATGCCCTTGATGTCGCCGGCAAGCTTGTCCAGCTTGGCCTTGCCTTCAGCACGCAAATCAGCCTTGTTGAAGTCGAACAGCGCGTCAGCGGCCAGCGTCACCTTCTGGGCGGCGGGCTTGGGTGCGGCGGCGGGCGCAGCGGCCACGGCACGGCTCTTGGGGGCGGGTTCGGCCTTCTTCACCAGATCCGGATCGCATTCTTCCACGGCCATGGCCGGGGTCCAGTACCCGGTACGCCAGCACAGGCCGGTACCGCTTTTTACAACGAAACCGCGCTGGTCAATGGCGTAACCGACGGTGCCCTTCATGTCTACGCCCGGCGTCTGGGCGAGAGCGGAAGCGGAAAGCCCGAGCAGAGTGGCGAGCAGCAGAGAATGTTTGGCGCTATTGATCATGTTCCCCCCTTGTTGGGTTTGTTGGGTTTAAGTGTGACAGAGTCAGGCGTTTCATCTTTTCCCTGAGTGCGGCATCGCTTCAGGACGTCAGGCGAGTATGCCACAAACCTGTGATGTCAAGCAATTCTGAAATGCCGATTTGCACCGGAACGCCTGCGCTCATTACCAGTTTGCCGTTGACCCAGGTATGCGTGACCTGTTCGCGCCCGGCAACGTAGACAAGGTGGGAAGCCGGATCAAAGCACGGCTGAAGCAGCCACTCATCGAGACGAACCGCGCAGAGATCGGCGGCCTTGCCGGGTAGCAGGGAGCCGATGCGTTCGTCCAGTCCGAGCGCGCGGGCGCCGCCCAGCGTGGCCGCATGGAGGCTTGCATGCGCATCCAGCGACTCGGCATTCTGACTGGCACCCTTGGCCAGAAGCGCGGCATGACGCATCTCCTGAAACAGGTCGAGGCGGTTGTTCGAGGCTGCTCCATCGGTTCCCAGACCGAAATTCAGGCCACGCGATTGCATCGCCGAGACGGGGGCAATGCCGCTGCCGAGTTTCAGGTTGGAGGTCGGGCAATGCGCGACATGGCAGCCTTCATGAGCAAGCAGATCGATTTCGCCAGCGTCCAGATGCACGCCATGCGCCGCGATCAACTGCGGCCCGAGCAGGCCGAGTCGGCGCATGCGTTCAACGGGACGCACGCCATGCTGCTTGAGGCTTTCCTCGATTTCGTGGGCGGTTTCATGCAGGTGCACATGAACGGGAATTTCCAGTTGTGCCGCGAGGGTGGCGATCTTGTCGAAGGTCTTGTCCGCGACGGTATAGGGCGCGTGCGGCGCGAGGCAGAAACTCAGCAGCGGGTCGTCGCTCAATGCGTCGCGGGCCGCCAGGCCCCTGGCCAGATAATCGTCGGCGTCCGCGGCATAGCCGGTGGGGAATTCGATCACGACAATGCCAAGCACGGCGCGCATTCCAACTCGTCGGGCGGCTTCGGCGGCGGCGTCCGGAAAGAAGTACATGTCGTTGAAGGTGGTAATCCCGCCACGCAGCATTTCGGCGCAGGCGAGGAGGGTGCCGGCACGGACAAAATCCGGCCCGGCATGGCGCGCTTCGGCGGGCCAGATGCGCTCGGACAGCCAGCGCATCAGCGGCAGGTCGTCTGCGTAGCCGCGCAAAAGGCTCATGGCGGCATGCGTGTGCAGGTTGATCAGGCCCGGCAGCACGACCTGGCCGGGCAATTCGACCGTCCGTCGCGGCCGGAAGCGCTGCATGGCTTCTTCATGGGGCAGCAGGGCAAGGATATTTCCGTCGTTCACCGCCAGTGCATGTCCGGACAGCGTGGTTCCGGCGGGTTCGATGGGAATGATCCACTCCGGACGGATCAGGAGGTCGATTTCGGCGGACATTGCGCCCGGAGCAGAGGGTGAATTCATGTCCTGATTCAACCAGATTTGGCGGTCGGGGACAACCCGCCGGGGGTACCCGCGCATGCTAAAATCGTCCGCTTTTACGCCATCGCCCGCCGCAAGTCGGCTGACGCAAGCCTACATGACATCGTTCGCCAAAGAAACCCTGCCGATCAGCCTCGAAGAGGAGATGCGTCACTCTTATCTCGATTACGCCATGAGCGTGATCGTCGGGCGGGCACTGCCGGACGTGCGGGATGGTTTGAAACCGGTGCATCGCCGCGTACTGTTCGCCATGCACGAGCTTTCCAACGACTGGAACAAGGCCTACAAGAAGTCCGCGCGCATCGTCGGCGACGTCATCGGCAAGTACCATCCGCACGGCGACACTGCGGTATACGACACCATCGTGCGCATGGCGCAGGATTTTTCGCTGCGCTACATGCTGGTCGATGGCCAGGGCAACTTCGGCTCGGTCGACGGCGACAATGCGGCGGCCATGCGCTACACGGAAGTGCGCATGGCGCGCATCGGCCATGAACTGCTGATCGACATCGACAAGGAAACCGTCGATTTCGGCCCGAACTACGATGGCTCGGAGCAGGAACCGCTGATCCTCCCGGCGCGCATCCCGAATCTGCTGATCAACGGGTCGTCCGGCATTGCCGTCGGCATGGCGACCAACATCCCGCCGCACAACCTCAACGAGGTGGTGGATGCCTGCCTGGCCCTGCTCGGCAACCCGGCAACCACCATCGACGAACTGATCAATATCATTCCGGCGCCGGATTTCCCCACCGCCGGACTGATCTATGGCGTTTCCGGCGTGCGCGACGGCTACCTGACCGGCCGCGGCCGCGTGGTGATGCGCGCGCGTACCCATATCGAGGACCTGTCGCGCAGCGGGCGCCAGGCCATCGTGGTCGATGAATTGCCCTACCAGGTCAACAAGAAGACCTTGCAGGAAAAGATCGCCGAACTGGTCAACGAGAAGAAGATCGACGGCATCGCCCACATCCAGGACGAATCCGACAAATCCGGCATGCGCCTGGTGATCGAACTGAAGAAGGGCCAGGTGCCCGAGGTGGTGCTGAACCACCTCTACAAACAGACGCAGTTGCAGGACACCTTCGGCATGAACATGGTGGCCCTGGTTGATGGCCGTCCGCGCCTGCTCAACCTGAAGGACATGCTGCAGTGTTTCCTCGCCCACCGGCGCGAAGTGATTACGCGGCGTACGGTGTTCGAACTGCGCAAGGCGCGCGAGCGCGGCCACATCCTCGAAGGCCTCGCCGTCGCCTTGTCCAACGTCGATGAAATCATTGCCCTGATCAAGGCGGCGCAGACGCCGGCGGAAGCCAAGCGCGGCCTGATGGCACGCACCTGGCGCTCGACGCTGGTGGAAGGCATGCTTGCCCGCGCCGCGGCGGAATCTTCGCGTCCCGATGGCCTCGGCCCCGAGTTCGGTCTGTCGGCACAAGGCTACCTGCTGTCCGATGCCCAGGCCCAGGCGATTCTCGAACTGCGCCTGCAACGCCTGACCGGACTGGAGCAGGACAAGATCGTCGCCGAGTACAAGGAGGTGATGGATCAGATCGCCGACCTGCTGGACATCCTGGCCCGCCCCGAGCGCATCACGACCATCATCGGCGACGAACTGGCGGCAGTGAAGGCGCAGTTCGGCGATGCGCGACGTTCGGAAATCGTGCTCAGCACCGCCGACATCAATCTGGAAGACCTGATCGTCCGTGAAGACATGGTGGTTACCCTGTCGCATACCGGCTATATCAAGCGCCAGCCCTTGACCGACTATCGTTCCCAGCGTCGCGGCGGTCGCGGCAAGCAGGCCGCGGCGATCAAGGAAGACGATTTCGTCGATCGCCTGTTTATTGCCAACACCCACGACTACATCCTGTGCTTTTCCAGCCGTGGCCGGGTGTACTGGCTCAAGGTCTATGAAGCGCCGGAAGGCACGCGCAACTCGCGCGGCAAGCCGATCGTCAATCTCTTCCCGCTCGAGGAAGGCGAAAAGATCACCGCCATCCTGCCGGTCAAGGAGTTCGACGAGGAGCATTTCGTCTTCATGGCCACGGCCATGGGCACGGTGAAAAAAACGCCGCTGACCAGCTTCGCCAATCCGCGCAAGGCCGGCATCATCGCCGTCGGCCTGGACGAGGGCGACCACCTGATCGGCGTGGCGATTACCAATGGCCAGTGCGACGTCATGCTGTTTTCGGACTCGGGCAAGGCCGTGCGCTTCGCCGAGGACGATGTGCGCCCGATGGGCCGCGAAGCGCGCGGCGTGCGCGGCATGATGCTGGAAGACGAGCAGAAGGTGATTTCCATGCTGGTGGCGGACAGCGAAAACTATTCCGTCCTCACCGCAACCGAGAACGGCTTCGGCAAACGCACCCCGATTGCCGAATACACCCGCCACGGCCGCGGCACCAAGGGCATGATCGCGATCCAGACCTCGGAGCGCAATGGCAAGGTAGTGGCCGCCGTCTTGACCGAACCGGGCGAAACCCGCGAAGAGATCATGCTGATCTCGACCGGCGGCGTGCTGATTCGCACCCGGGTCACCGACATTCGCGTCATGAGTCGTTCGACCCAGGGCGTGACGCTGATCAACCTCGATGACGGCACCCATCTGGCCGGCGTCGAGAAAGTGATTGAAACCGACGAATCCGACGAATCCGAAGAACCCGTTAACGAGGAGTAGTGATCATGGCACGCATATTCAATTTCAGCGCCGGGCCCGCAGCGCTGCCCGAAGCCGTTCTCCAGCAGGCGGCCGACGAGATGCTCGACTGGCACGGCAGCGGCACCTCGGTCATGGAAATGAGCCATCGCGGCAAGGAATTCATGGGCATCGCCGCGCAGGCGGAAGCCGACCTGCGCGAATTGATGGCCATCCCCGCCAATTACAAGGTGCTGTTCCTGCAGGGCGGCGCCTCGGCTCAGTTCGAGATGATCCCGATCAACCTGTTGCGCGGCAAGGGGGCCGCCGACTACGTTCATACCGGCGAATGGGCGAAGAAGGCGATCAAGGCAGCCAAGGCCTTTGGCAACGTCAATGTCGTCGCCAGCGCCGAGGACAAGGCCTTCACCTACGCGCCGGCGCAAGCGAGCTGGAAGCTCGACAAGAACGCTGCCTATGTTCATTACACGGCCAACGAAACCATCGGCGGCGTCGAATTCCACTGGACGCCGGATACCGGAGATGTGCCGCTGGTCTGCGACATGTCCTCGAACATCCTGTCAAAGCCGGTTGATGTCAGCAAATTCGGCCTGATCTACGCCGGCGCGCAGAAGAACATCGGACCAGCCGGCCTCACCATCGTCATCATCCGCGACGACCTCGTCGGCCATGCGCAGCCGACGCCGCCCGCGATGCTCGACTACAAGACCCATGTCGACGCCGAGTCGATGTACAACACGCCGCCGACTTATGCCATCTACATCGCCGGACTGGTGTTCCAGTGGCTGAAGAAGAACGGTGGCGTTGCCGCCATGGAACGGCAGAACATCGCCAAGGCCAACCTGCTCTATGACTATCTCGCGACCACGGATTTCTACCGCAACCCGGTGCGCAAGGAGGATCGTTCGCGCATGAACGTGCCCTTCACGCTCAAGGATGCCGCGCTCGACGAGGAGTTCCTCAAGGGCGCCAAATCCAGGGGCATGGCCCAGCTCAAGGGTCACCGGTCGGTGGGCGGCATGCGCGCCTCGATCTACAACGCCATGCCGGTCGCCGGCGTCGAGGCGCTGGTGGCCTACATGAAAGAGTTCGCGGCGCAGAAAGGTTGAGATCATGGTCGACCAAGCCCTGACTCAGTTTCAAGTCCTCGTCCTCAACAACGTCTCGCAGAACGGCCTGAAGCGGATGCCCGCCGAGCGTTTCGCCTGTGCCAAGGACGTGGCGAAACCCGACGCGATTCTGCTGCGTTCGGCTGATCTTCACAGCGTCGAAATAGCGAAGTCGGTATTGGCGATCGGCCGTGCCGGCTCCGGCACCAACAACATTCCGGTGGCCGAAATGTCAAAGCGCGGCGTGCCGGTATTCAACGCTCCCGGCGCCAATGCCAACGCGGTCAAGGAGCTGGTGCTGGCCGGCATGCTGCTCGCGGCACGCAACATCGGTGGCGCGATGAAATTCGTCGCCGCGCTGGATCCGAGTGACGCCGAGATGGAGAAGAAGGTCGAAGGCGGCAAGAAGACCTACGCCGGCTACGAGATTTCCGGCCACACGCTGGGCGTGGTGGGCCTGGGCAAGATCGGCTGCCTGGTCGCCGACGCCGCGATCAAGCTGGGCATGAATGTCATCGGCTACGATCCGGAAATTACCGTCGATGCGGCCTGGAGCCTGCCTTCGCAGGTGAAGAAGGCCAATTCCCTGGGCGACGTGCTCAGGCATTCGAACTTCGTCACCTTGCACGTGCCGCTGGTCGACGCCACGCGCAAGATGATCAATGCCGAAAGCATCGAGCAGATGAAGCATGGCGCCGTGCTGCTGAATTTTTCGCGCGAGGGCGTGGCCGACGAAGCGGCGGTGCTGGCGGCCCTCGATGCCAGGAGACTGGGTTGCTACGTATGCGACTTTCCCAGCGCGCGGGTCAACAGCCATCCCCACGTCATCGCGCTGCCGCATCTGGGCGCCTCCACGCGCGAAGCCGAGGAAAACTGCGCGATCATGGTCGCCGACCAGGTGCGCGACTACCTGCTCGACGGCAACATCGTCAACTCGGTGAATTTCCCCGGAGTGGCGATGCCGCGCGAATCGGCCTTCCGCATTGCGATCGCCAACGCCAACGTGCCGAACATGGTCGGCCAGATATCGACCGCCATGGCCGACGCCAGGCTGAACATCCACAACATGATGAACAAGTCGAAAAAGGATGTGGCCTACACGCTGGTGGATGTTGACAGCAAGGTGCCGAAGAAGGTGATCGACCAGATTGCGAAGATCGAAGGCGTGCTTTCGGTCCGCTATCTGCCTGCGGAGAGCTGAGGGTGGCCGACGATTCGCACGAGCTGGGGCAGCTTCGCGACGGAATCGATGCAATCGACGGTGATCTGCTGCGCCTGATCAACGAACGGGCCAAGCTGGCGCGTCGCATCGGTGAAATCAAGCAGGGCAACATCTACCGTCCCGAACGCGAGGCGCAGGTGCTGCGCCGGGTTGCCGAGCGCAATCCCGGCCCGCTTTCCGCCGCCGCCGCCCAGCGCATCGTGCGCGAAGTCATGTCGGCCTGCCTGGCGCTGGAACAGCCGCTGACCATTGCCTATCTGGGTCCGGCCGGCACCTATTCCGAATCGGCCGCGCGCAAACACTTTGGCGGAGCGCCGACACTGCTGCCGTGCCCGGCCATCGACGATGTGTTCCGTGTCATCGAATCCGGCAATGCGCACTATGGCGTGGTACCGATCGAGAACTCGACGGAGGGCGCCATCGGCCGCTCGCTCGACCTGCTGCTGTCGTCGCCGCTGCAGATTTGTGGCGAAATCAATCTGCCGATCCATCACAACTTGATGACCCGCTGCGCCACGTTGGCCGACGTGACTCGCATCTATTCCCACGCCCAGTCGCTGGCGCAATGTCACGAGTGGCTCAACCGCAACCTGCCGCTGGTGCCGCGCGTGCCGGTGGCGAGCAACGCCGAGGCCGCGCGCCTGGCGGCCGGCGAGGCCGGTGCCGCTGCGGTGGCGGGAGATGCGGCGGCGGAACTCTACGCCTTGCCGATCATTGCCGCCAGCATCGAGGACGACCCCAACAACACGACCCGCTTCGTCATCGTCGCCGAACATGACGCAGGAGTTTCCGGCTCGGATCGCACATCGCTGGTCTGCTCGGCGCAGAACCGACCGGGCGCCGTGTATCAGTTGCTGGCGCCGTTTGCCGACAACGGCGTATCCATGAGCCGGCTGGAATCCCGCCCGGCCCGCGGTTTCGGCGGCAGTCGCTGGGAATATGTGTTCTACATCGACATCGAGGGGCATCGCAGCGAGCCGGCAGTCGCCCGTGCGCTGGAAGAACTCCGCCACCGCGCCGGCTTCGTCAAGGAACTGGGCTCCTATCCCAAAGCAGTTTACTGAGACTCCGACCATGAGCATTGTTCTCCAGGCGCCGGCCTACATTCGCGCCATTTCGCCCTATATCCCCGGCAAGCCGATCACCGAACTCGCCCGCCAGATGGGCATTCCGGTCGAGAAGATCGTCAAGCTGGCCTCCAACGAAAATCCGCTGGGCATGAGCCCCAAGGCACGCAAGGCTGTCGAGGCGGCTCTGGCCGGTGTCGAGCGCTATCCGGACCAGTTCGACCTGATTGCGGCGCTGGCCGAACGGCATGGCGTGGCGACCGGGCAGGTGGTGCTTGGCAACGGCTCGAACGATGTGCTCGATCTGGCCGCCCGCGTCTTTCTGGCGCCGGGGCGCTCCGCGGTATTTTCCAGACATGCGTTCGCTGTTTATCCGCTGGCGAGCATGGCGGCTGGCGCCGAGTGCATCGTCGCGCCGGCAAAACACTACGGCCACGATCCCGCGGCCATGCTGGCGGCAATTCGTCCCGACACCCGGATCGTCTGGATCGCCAACCCGAACAACCCTACGGGCAACTTCCTGCCGCAAGCCGAATTGCGCGCTTTCATCGACAAGATTCCGGCGGACATCGCGGTCGTGCTCGACGAGGCCTATACGGAATATCTCGCGCCGGCCGATCGGGCCGACACGGTGGCGTGGATCAAGGACCTCCCGAACCTGATCGTGACCCGCACCTTCTCGAAGATCTACGGCCTCGCCGGCTTGCGCATCGGCTATGCCGTGGCCCGGGCCGACGTGGCAGACCTGCTGAACCGGGTGCGCCAACCCTTCAACGTGAACAACCTGGCGCTCGCCGGAGCCTTGGCGGCGCTGGACGACCACGGCTTCGTCGCCGAAAGCTTCGAGCTGAACCGACGCGGCATGGAACAGATCGTCGCGGGACTGAAGCGCCTGGGCCTCGAACACATTCCGTCCCATGGCAATTTCGTCACCTTCGAGGTGAAAGACGGCGCGGCGGTGAACGGCAAGCTGCTGCAGCAAGGCGTCATCGTGCGCCCGATCGGCGGCTATGGCCTGCCGAACCATCTGCGCGTGACCATCGGCCTCGAAACCGAAAACGCGCGCTTCCTCGAAGCGCTGGAGAAATCGCTCTGATGGCGCAAAGCAAGATCGTCATTTGCGGCGTCGGGCTGATCGGCGGCTCTTTCGCGCTGGCCCTCAAGAAGTCGGCGCTGGCGCTACGGCGAAATTTGCAGGTGGTGGGAATGGGGCGCACGCGCGCGCCGCTGGAGCAGGCGCAGCAACTGGGTGTGATCGACGCGATCGCCACTGACTGGGCGTCCGCCCTCGACGGCGCCGATCTGGTGCTGCTCGGCATGCCGGTGGGCCAGATGCCGGCGGTGATGAGTGCGCTGGCACCGCATCTGCAGCCGCATACCATCGTTACCGACGGCGGCAGCACCAAATCCGATGTGGTCGCGGCGGCGCGCGCGGCCCTTGGCAACAAGATCGGGCAGTTCGTTCCCGGCCACCCGATCGCCGGTGCCGAGAAAAGCGGCGTGGCGGCGGCCCAGTCCGATCTCTATGTCGACAAGCGCGTGGTGCTGACACCGCTGCCGGAAAACTCGGCCGGCGACCTGAAGGCGGTACGCACAGTGTGGGAGCTTTGCGGCGCCAAGGTTTCGCAACTCGCCCCGCAAGAGCATGACCGCGTTTTCGCCGCCGTCAGCCACCTGCCGCACCTGCTGGCTTTTGCGCTGGTGCACGATTTTGCGCAGCGGCCGAATTCGGATCAGTTGTTCGGTTTCGCCGCCGGCGGCTTTCGCGACTTCACGCGCATTGCCAGCAGTCATCCCGAAATGTGGCGCGACATCTGCATCGCCAATCGCCAGGCCCTGTTGCAGGAACTCGACGCCTACATGGTCGAGCTGATGCGCACCCGCGTGCTGCTTGCCGGTGCCGATGCGGCCGGCCTCGAAACCCTGTTTTTGACGGCACGCGCGCGTCGCGATGCCTGGCTGGATTCCCTGTTGCCGCCGGGCGAGTGATGGACAGCCTGCATCTGCCGCCTTTGCGCGAGGCTTCGGGCAACGTCCGTTTGCCGGGTTCAAAAAGCATCTCCAACCGCATGCTGCTGCTCGCGGCGCTGGCCGAAGGCAGCACCGAAATCCGCGACCTGCTGGACTCCGATGACACGCGCGTGATGCTGGCGGCGCTGGGCAAAGTCGGCGTTGGCGTTACGGCGCTGGGCTGCAATGCCTGGCGGGTAGAAGGCTGCGACGGCGTATTCCCGGTCAAGGATGCCGATCTCTTCATGGGCAATGCCGGCACGGCGATTCGCCCGCTGACGGCGGCGCTGGCCCTGTCCGGCGGACACTATCGGCTTTCCGGAGTGCCGCGCATGCACGAGCGGCCGATCGGCGATCTGGTCGATGGCCTGCGGCAGATCGGCGCCGATATCCGTTACACGGGCAAGCCCGGTTTCCCGCCACTGGCCATCCATCCCGCGCACGTGAAACTTGCCACGCCGATCCGGCTGCGCGGCGATGTCTCCTCGCAATTCCTCACCGCGCTGCTGATGGCCTTGCCGCTTACCGGCGCCGAGGCCGTGATCGAGATGACGACCGAACTCATCTCCAAGCCCTACATCGAGATCACGCTGAACCTCATGGCGCGCTTCGGCGTGAAGGTGCAGCGCGAAGGCTGGCAGCGCTTCACGATTCCGGCGGCGCAGCGCTACCGTAGTCCGGGCGTGCTGCATGTCGAAGGTGACGCTTCGGCGGCGTCCTATTTCCTTGCGGCCGGCGCGATCGGCGGTGGGCCGGTGCGGGTCGAGGGCGTCGGCCGCGACAGCATCCAGGGCGATGTGCGCTTTGCCGACGCGCTCAAGGCCATGGGCGCCCACATCGCGTGGGGCGGGCAGCACATCGAGGCGCGTGCGCCCGAGTCGGGCAAGCTGAAGGCCTTCGACCTCGACCTCAACCACATCCCCGACGCGGCGATGACTCTGGCCGTGGCGGCGCTGTTCGCCGATGGCCGCTGCGTCCTGCGCAACATTGCCTCATGGCGCGTCAAGGAAACCGACCGCATCGCAGCGATGGCGACGGAACTGAGAAAGCTCGGTGCGTCCGTAGAGGAGGGCACCGACTATATCGCCGTATCTCCAGCGCCGACTCTTGTATCGAACGCGGCGATCGACACCTACGACGACCACCGCATGGCAATGTGCTTCGCGCTGGCCGCACTTGGCGGCGTGCCGGTCACCATCAACGATCCGTACTGCGTGAACAAGACTTTTCCCGATTACTTTGATGCACTGGCTGAAATCACTGCGCCGGTGATCGCCATCGACGGCCCCTCGGCCTCGGGCAAGGGCACCGTGGCCGAGCGCGTCGCGGCGGCGCTGGGCTACCACTACCTGGACAGCGGCTCGCTGTACCGGCTGACCGCGCTGGCGGCAGTTCGGGCCGGAGTGGCACTTGACGATGAAGTGGGTGTGGCGGAACTGGCAGCCGGTTTGCCGGCGAGTTTTGTTGGCGGCCGCATTCTCCTGTCGGACGACGACGTAACGGATGCCATCCGCACCGAAGAAATCTCGGCCGGCGCCTCGAAAGTCGCGGCCCTGCCAACAGTGCGGGCCGCGCTGTTGGCCCGGCAGCGGGCCTATCGGCGCTTTCCCGGACTGGTGGCGGACGGGCGCGATATGGCTTCGGTGGTATTCCCCGATGCCGCCGCCAAGGTGTTTCTCACCGCTTCGGCCGAAGCACGCGCAGAAAGACGCTATAAACAGTTGATCGCAAAGGGGATGCCTGCTAACATGCACGCCCTTTTGCAGGATTTGCAGGAGCGGGATGCACGCGACGCCCAGCGCAGCGTGGCACCCCTCAAGCAATGCGACGATGCGGTTCTGGTGGATACCACCCCGCTGGGCATCGACGAAGCAGTGGCTGCCGTGATGGCTATCGTCAAACGGCAGTCTTTGTGATCATGCATCAGGCAGGAAGTTTTTTTGCATCAAAGGTGTCGCAACGGCCGCCCGGCCTCTGCGACGAAATTCAACCAACCCGTCACCCCGGTGACAAACATCCGTAAGGTCCCTCACTCAATGTCTACTGCTGCTATTGCCGAAGCTACACAAGCTTCACCCATGGAGAGCTTTGCCGCTCTGTTCGAAGAAAGCCTCCAGCGCCAGGAAATGCGTGCCGGTGAAGTCATCACCGCCGAAATTGTTCGCATCGACCAGAACTTCGTGGTCGTCAATGCGGGCCTCAAGTCCGAAAGCATGATCCCCGTCGAGGAATTCCACAATGAACGTGGCGAACTCGAAGCCAAGCCGGGCGATTTCGTCCTGGTGGCGATCGAGATGCTCGAAGACGGTTACGGCGCAACGCGCCTCTCGCGTGAAAAGGCCAAGCGCATCGCCGCCTGGAACGATCTCGACAAGGCCATGGTCGACAGCGCCCTGGTCAAGGGTCTGATCACCGGCAAGGTCAAGGGCGGCCTGACCGTCATGGTCAATGGCATCCGCGCCTTCCTGCCCGGCTCGCTGGTCGATACGCGCCCGGTCAAGGACACCACGCCCTTCGAAGGCAAGGAATACGAATTCAAGGTCATCAAGCTCGACCGCAAGCGCAACAACGTGGTGGTCTCGCGCCGCGCCGTGCTCGAAGCCAGCATGGGCGAAGAGCGCCAGAAGCTGCTGGAAAACCTCCAGGAAGGCACCATCGTCAAGGGCATCGTCAAGAACATCACCGACTACGGCGCATTTGTTGACCTCGGCGGCATCGATGGCCTGCTGCACATCACCGACCTGGCCTGGCGTCGCGTGCGTCATCCGTCGGAAGTGCTCAACGTCGGCGACGAAGTCACTGCCAAGGTGCTCAAGTTCGACCAGGAAAAGAACCGCGTCTCGCTGGGCATGAAGCAGCTCGGCGAAGATCCGTGGGTGGGAATCTCCCGCCGCTACCCGGCCAACACCCGCCTGTTCGGCAAGGTCACCAACCTCACCGATTACGGTTCCTTCGTCGAGATCGAGCAGGGCATCGAAGGCCTGGTGCACGTCTCCGAAATGGACTGGACCAACAAGAACATCCATCCGACCAAGGTTGTCCAGCTGGGCGACGAAGTCGAAGTGATGATCCTGGAAATCGACGAAGACCGTCGCCGCATTTCGCTCGGCATGAAGCAGTGCATGGCGAACCCGTGGGACGATTTCGCGATGAATCACAAGAAGGGCGACAAGGTTCGTGGCGCCATCAAGTCGATCACCGACTTCGGCATCTTCATCGGCCTGCCCGGCGGCATCGACGGCCTGGTGCACCTGTCCGACCTGTCCTGGTCGGCCACCGGCGAGGAAGCCAAGCAGAACTTCAAGAAGGGCGATGAAGTCGAGGCCGTGGTGCTGTCGATCGATGTCGAGAAGGAGCGCATCTCGCTCGGCGTCAAGCAGCTCGATGGCGATCCCTTCACCAGCTTCGTTGCCACCCACGACAAGAACAGCCTGGTGTCCGGCACGGTGACCAGTGTCGATCAGCGCGGCGCAACGGTTGATCTGGGTTCCGAAGTCGAAGGCTACCTGCGCGTTTCCGAGTTCTCCCGCGATCGCATCGAAGACCTGACCCAGCACCTGAAGGTCGGCGACGTGATCGAAACCATGATCGTCAACGTCGATCGCAAGACGCGTTCGATCAACCTGTCGATCAAGGCCAAGGATCAGGTGGAGCAGAGCCAGGCAATGCAGAAGCTGGCTTCCGACAGTTCGGCCAGCAGCGGCACGACCAATCTGGGCGCGCTGCTCAAGGCCAAGCTCAACCAGAACCAGCAATAAGCCAGATCTCATGACCAAATCGGAGCTCATCGCCCGGCTGGCGGAGCGTTTTCCCCAGCTGGTGGCGAAGGATGCCGACTATGCCGTCAAGATGATGCTCGATGCCCTCACCGCGGCGCTGGTCCGCGGTGATCGCATCGAGATTCGCGGCTTCGGCAGTTTTGCCCTGAATTATCGGCCGCCGCGCGTCGGTCGCAATCCCAAGTCGGGCGACAAGGTGCAGGTACCTGAAAAGTACGTGCCCCATTTCAAGGCCGGCAAGGAGTTGCGGGAGCGGGTCGATTACCGGCCATGAGTCGCGGTGTTGCAACTCGCATCAAGGCGGCACCTTAGACAGGTGCCGCTTTTTTTCATTAATGTTTTCGACGACCTTGCCGTGACCACTTTGCTCAAGCTTCTTGTCTGGCTGTTGCGTATCGTGGTCTTTGTCGGGCTGTTCGGCCTGGCGATCAAGAACAGTGGCCCGATGGAGTTGCGTTTCTTCCTCGATCAGAGTTGGACAGCGCCGGTCTCGGTGGTCATCCTCACCGTGTTTGCCATTGGCGTCGCGGTCGGCCTGACGGCCGCCCTGGGCGCGTTCCTGCGTCCCCGGCGCAAATCCGATCGCGAGACGAGCTAGCGTCATGGAAATCGAACTCTGGTGGTTGCTGGTATTGCCGGCATTTTTCGGCCTCGGCTGGATCGCCGCGCGGATAGACATCAAACACCTCCTGAAAGAATCGCGTGCCTTGCCGCGTTCGTATTTCAAAGGACTGAATTTCCTGCTCAACGAGCAGCCGGATCAGGCCATCGAAGCCTTCATCGAGGCGGCGCGCGTCGATCCGGAAACCATTGAACTGCATTTCGCGCTGGGCAACCTGTTTCGTCGTCGCGGCGAGACCGACCGCGCGATCCGCGTGCATCAGAATCTCATCGAGCGTGACGGCTTGTCCGCCAAGCAGCGGCTGCACGCCCTCTCCGAGCTTGGCCAGGACTATCTCAAGGCCGGCCTGCTCGATCGCGCCGAGGAAATATTCGTCAAGCTGCGCGGCACCGACCGCGACGATGAAGCGCTGAAAAACCTGCTGGAAATCTACCAGCAGGAGAAGGAGTGGGCCAAGGCCATTGCCATCTGTGATGCGATGCCGAACCATTCCGACCATCTCTGGCAAAAGGAAATCGCCGAGTTTCGTTGCGAGATGGCCGCCAATGAAATGCTGCACGACCGTCATGACGAAGCGCAGCGCCTGCTTGACGAGGCGCTGGCCGCCAATCGGAAATGCGTGCGCGCCACCTTGTTGCTGGGCGATCTGGCGGCGAAAGTCGGCGCCGGTGAGACGGCGATCGACTACTGGAAACGCATCGAGCAGCAGAATCCGGTATATCTCGCGCTGGCGGCGGAGAAGCTGCTGGCGGCCCACATCCAGCTGGGCCGCAAGGAACAAGGCATCCAGCTGCTGCGCGGCTGGCTGGAGCGCCACCCGTCGCTGGACCTGCTGGACGCGGTATTCCGTGCCGAACTCGACAACGATGGCGCCGAGGCGGCCTACGCGCTGGTGCGCGATGAGCTGCGGCGCAATCCGACGCTGCTCGGGCTCGACAAGCTACTGGAGGCGCAGATTCTGGTGGTCCCCCCGGAAAAGCGGGCCGACCTGGAACTGATCAAGAACCTGATCCACAATCACACCCGCCGCGTCGCGCGCTATCGCTGCGATGCCTGCGGGTTCAAGGCGCGCCAGTTCTACTGGCGCTGCCCGGGCTGCGGCGGCTGGGAAACCTATCCGCCGAAGCGCACCGAAGAATTCGACATCACTCTTTAATCAACGCATGAAAATCACAGTCATCGGCACCGGCTACGTCGGTCTTGTTTCCGGCACCTGTCTAGCGGACGTCGGCAACGACGTACTCTGCCTCGATCTCGACGCGACCAAGATACGCACCCTCAACGAAGGCGGCATCCCGATCTACGAGCCGGGTCTGGAAGCCATGGTGAAGAAGAACGTGGCGGCGGGGCGCCTGCGCTTCACCACCGACATCGAAACCGCGGTCGCCCACGGCGTGCTGCAGTTCATTGCCGTCGGCACGCCGCCCGACGAGGACGGTTCCGCCGACCTGCAATACGTGGTCGCCGCGGCGCGTAACGTGGGGCGTCACATGACCGGCTACAAGGTCGTGGTGGACAAGTCCACGGTGCCGGTCGGCACTGCGGACAAGGTGCGGGTGGCGATTGCCGAAGAGCTGGCGGCACGAGGCGCCAAGATTGATTTCAGCGTCGTCTCCAACCCCGAATTCCTCAAGGAAGGCGCGGCGGTGGACGACTTCATGAAGCCCGACCGCATTGTCGTCGGCGCCGATGACTCGCGCGCCATCGAGTTGATGCGCGAGCTCTACGCGCCCTTCCAGCGCAACCACGAACGCCTGATCGTGATGGACGTGAAGAGCGCGGAGCTGACAAAGTATGCCGCCAATGCCATGCTGGCGACGCGCATCAGCTTCATGAACGAGTTGGCGAACCTCGCAGAAAAGCTCGGTGCCGACATTGAACTGGTGAGGAAGGGCATCGGCTCCGATCCGCGCATCGGTTTTCATTTCCTGTATCCGGGCGTCGGCTACGGCGGTTCCTGTTTCCCCAAGGACGTCCAGGCCCTGATTCGCACCGCACAGGAGGCCGGACAGGCTTTGCAGGTGCTGCAAGCCGTCGAGGCCGCCAACGAAGCGCAAAAGGGTGTGCTGGCGCAGAAGATCACCAAACGCCTCGGGGCCGACCTCAGCGGCAAGACCTTCGCCCTGTGGGGCCTGGCCTTCAAGCCGAATACCGACGACATGCGCGAAGCGCCGAGCCTGGTGCTGATCGCCGATCTGCTGGCGCGCGGCGCATCGATCCGCGCCTACGATCCGGTGGCCGCTCACGAGGCGCAGCGGATACTCGGTGAGAACCCGCGCATTCACTATGCCGCGACGCCGATGGATGCACTGGACGGTGCGGATGCGCTGGCCATCGTCACCGAATGGAAGGAATTCCGCAGTCCCGACTTCGAGGCCATCAAGGCCCGACTGAAGACGCCGGTGATTTTCGACGGCCGCAACCTTTACGATCCCGCCACGCCCCGCAAGGCCGGGCTGGAGTATTTCCCGATAGGCAGGCTATGAACACGGTTCCCGATACCTCGGCTACCCGCATCCTGGTGGTCGGCGACGTGATGCTGGACCGCTACTGGTTCGGCGAGGTCTCGCGGATTTCGCCGGAAGCACCGGTACCCGTGGTCAAGGTCGAGCGCAGCGAGGAACGTCCGGGCGGCGCCGCCAACGTCGCGCGCAACTGCGCGGCACTGGGCGCGCGCGTGGCCTTGCTGTCGGTGGTGGGTGCCGACGAAGCCGGACAGAATCTGGCGCGGCTGATGAAGGACTCCGGCATCGAATGCAGCCTGCACGAGGATGCCAAGCTCAGCACCACCGTCAAGCTGCGCGTGGTCGGCCGCCAGCAGCAACTGTTGCGCATCGACTTCGAGAACGCGCCGGATCACGAAGTGCTGCAAGCCAAGCTGGCGGATTTCGAATCGAAGCTGGCCGCCTGCGATGTCGTGATCCTCTCCGACTACGGCAAGGGCGGCCTCACCCATATCACCGAGATGATTCGCCTCGCCCGAACCGCAGGCAAGCCGGTACTGGTCGATCCCAAGGGCGAGGACTATGCCCGTTACGCCGGCGCGACGCTGCTCACGCCCAATCGTTCCGAACTGCGGCAGGTGGTCGGCCGCTGGCAGGACGACAAGGAGCTTGCGCAGAAGGCCACTCGCCTGCGCGATGAATTGAAACTGGACGCGCTGCTGGTCACCCGCAGCGAGGAAGGCATGACGCTGTTTTCGCCGGGCGATGTCTCCCATGAGCCGGCGGTGGCGCGCGAGGTTTATGATGTCAGCGGTGCCGGAGATACGGTCATCGCGACGCTGGCGGTGATGCTGGGCAGCGGCCTGTCCCTGCCGCAGGCCATGCGTCAGGCCAATCTCGCGGCTGGTATCGTGGTTGGAAAACTCGGCACTGCAACGTGTTCTCTCGACGAATTGAAACAGGTCAACTAGGGGTCCTATGTACTACGTCGTCACCGGCGCCTGCGGATTTAGTTCCAGCATAACCCGCGCTGCGCGCGCGTTAGCCTTCACTGAAACCGGCTGCGGAGAATTGATATGTACTATGTTGTAACCGGCGCAGCCGGTTTTATCGGCGCAAATCTGGTCAAGGCGCTCAACGAGCGCGGCGTGTCGGACATCATCGCGGTCGATAACCTCAAGCGCGCCGACAAGTTCCTCAACCTGACCGATTGCGAGATCGCGGACTATCTCGACAAGCAGGAGTTTCTGGAGCTTGTCGAACACGGCCAGCTGGATGGTGGCGTCGAAGCCATCCTGCATGAGGGGGCGTGTTCCGACACCATGGAAACCGATGGCCGCTACATGATGGCCAACAACTACCGCTATTCGCTGTCGCTGCTGGATTTCTGTGCCGAACAGGAAATTCCGCTGCTTTATGCTTCCTCGGCGTCCGTGTATGGCGGCGGTGGCGTCTTCCGCGAAGAGCGCGAGTTCGAAGCACCGCTCAATGTTTACGGTTATTCGAAATTCCTCTTCGACCAGGTGGTGCGTCGCCGTCTCGCCAGCACCGACTCCCAAGTGGCGGGCTTCCGCTATTTCAATGTCTACGGTCCGCGCGAGCAACACAAGGGACGCATGGCATCGGTTGCCTTTCACCATTTCAACCAGTATCGGGAAGCGGGCAAGGTCAAGCTGTTCGAGGGCTATGGCGGTTACGGCAATGGCGAGCAACGCCGCGATTTCGTCTATGTCGGCGACGTGGTCAAGGTCAATATGGACTTCCTGGAAAGCCGCACATCGGGCATCTACAACCTGGGCACCGGACGTGCGCAAAGCTTCAACGAGCTGGCTGCCGCCACCGTGAACGCCTGCCGCGCGCTGGAAGGCAAACCGGCGCTACCCCTGGCCGACCTGGTGGCACAGGGCATCATCGAATACATTCCATTTCCCGACGCACTGAAAGGCAAGTACCAGAGCTTCACCGAGGCCGATCTTTCACAGCTGCGCGACGCCGGCTACCGGGAGAAATTTTCGGCGGTGGAGGATGGTGTCGCCGAGTACGTGAAATGGCTCGCCAGATAAGCTGCCGGCCATGAACTGGAAAACGCTGGAAGATTTCGTCGGCAACACGCCGCTGGTGCAACTGAAGCGCATCCCCGGCACGGAGAACGCACGACGCAACAATGCGATTCTGGTCAAGCTGGAGGGCAACAATCCGGCCGGTTCGGTAAAGGACCGCCCGGCGCTGTCGATGATCGTCCACGCCGAGACGCGCGGCCGCATCAAACCCGGCGACACGCTGATCGAAGCCACCTCGGGCAATACCGGCATCGCCCTGGCAATGGCGGCGGCGATGCGCGGCTATCGCATGATCCTGATCATGCCGGAGAACCAGAGCGTCGAACGCTGCCAGACCATGCGTGCCTTCGGTGCCGAACTGGTGTTGACTCCCAAGGCCGGCGGCATGGAAGCCGCACGTGATCTCGCGGAAAAAATGGTGGCCGACGGCAAGGGCATCGTGCTCGACCAGTTCGCCAACCCGGACAATCCGCTGGCGCATTACGAGGGCACCGGTCCCGAGATATGGCGCGACACCGGCGGTCGCATCACGCATTTCGTTTCGAGCATGGGCACGACCGGCACCATCATGGGCTGCTCGCGCTACTTCAAGGAACAGAATCCCGCGATTCGCATCATTGGCTGCCAGCCCGAAGAAGGTTCGCAGATCCCCGGCATCCGCAAGTGGCCGGAAGCCTATCTGCCGAAAATCTACGAGGGCTCGCGCGTTGATCAGGTCGAACACGTAAGCCAGGGGCAGGCCGAGGAAATGGCGCGCCGGCTGGCGCGCGAAGAAGGCATCTTTGCCGGAATTTCCTCGGGCGGCTCGCTGGTCGTTGCCCTGCGCATCGCGGATCAGGTAGAGAACGCGGTGATCGTCAGTATCGTCTGCGACCGCGGCGACCGCTATTTGTCGACAGGGGTATTCCCCGCCTGATTTTTCGCCTTACTCAGGCAAGGCGATCTTGTTGTCGGTGCTGAACTGATAGTCGCGGAAAATGTGCTCTGCGGAAAGCAGTTGGTAGCTGCCGTCGTCATTGCGGCGGGTGGTGTCCTTCAGCCGATAGGTGTAGTGGCCGCAGGTCCATAACTCGAAATTGCGCATGTGGGTGCACAGGCAGGTTTTGTCCCACACCTGGACTTTTTTCGCATCCGGATGTGCCGCGACTTCCCGGTTGTAGGCTTCGATGTACTGGCAGTTGCCGGCGGAGTCCAGCAGGTAGCCGAAGGCTTCGCAGTTCGGGCGGATGCCGGAACCGATCGCCGGGCTGTTCTTCAGCATGCGCATCGGGTAACCGGTTGGTGAAATCGTGTTGACGACGATATCGTCCTCGCTGGCGCGGAGGTATTCCTGCTGCACGTCTTGCGGCAGGCCGCATTCGGTCGACACGGTAAAGCGGGTCGCCACCTGCACCGCAGCGGCGCCCATTTCCAGGAAGGCGACGGCATCCGAGCCGGTAAAAATGCCGCCGGCGGGGATCAGCGGAATGTCGAGCTGCTCCGCCTTCATCCAGTCCTGGATTTCGAGGACGATCTTGGCCAGGTCGTATTGCGACCAGTCCATGCCAAAGCCCAGGTGTCCGCCGGCGAGCGGCCCCTCGATGACAACATAATCCGGCAGGCGGTTGGTGCGCGCGCTCTTTTTCAGGAACAGCTGCAAGGCGCGCAGCGACGAAACGATGATGCCGAGCTTGACGTCGCGGAAGCGCGGATGATCCTCGATCAGCGCAAACGAACCCAGATGCAGTCCCGCTGCCAGGGTGATGCCGTCAATGCCGGCATCCAGCGCCGCCTTGAGGCGAACGCGCAGGGTTTCCTTCGGCGCGTTCATGGTCAACTTTTCCATGCAGTTGATGAAAATCAGGCCGTCGCCGCGTTTGGCCTCCATGGTGCGGCCGACATGCAGCGCGGTGGCCTCGGCGAGCAGGCCGAGATCGAACTTGACGATGGCCTTGTCGGAATTGGCGACGTTGAACTTGAATTGCCGGAGCTTGTTCTTTACGTACTTGGTGTTGAAGCGCCGGTCGGAAACCGTGGGCACCATCGCGTCCGAAATGTGGCCGATGCCACCCAGTCGCGCCGCTTCCAGCGAAAGCTCGGCGGTCGAGATGTCGACGCCCATGCCGCCGACCATGATCGGCACCAGTTCCTGCTTGCCCAGCCGCAGGCGAAAATCGTCGACGCGCTTCATTGCAAACTTTTCCAGTGTTTGACAGCTTTGTATTATCGCCTGCCAGGGCGCCGTTCTGATGCAATTGCGACGGAAAATTCTTGTTACTTAAGTCAATATCCGAAGCAGGGCTTCTCCGTAGCGGTCAGCCTTGGCCTGACCGATGCCGGGCACATCGAGCAACCCGGACAGGCTGGCCGGGCGCCGTGTCGCAAGTTCGCGCAGGCTCTTGTCGTGCAGGATGACGTAGGCAGGTACGCCTTGCTCGCGCGCCAGATCGGCGCGCCAGGCGCGCAGTGCTTCGAACAACGGTGCATCGGCCTCCGCCATGGGCGCCTCGGCCCCGGATCGCCGTGTCGCCAGCGCCGACTCGTGCACTCGCTGCCTGCCCCCGCCGCGAACACGGCTTGCCTGCTTGCGCAACGACAGCGTGGTTTCGCCTTTCAGCACCGGGCGCGCCGCGTCGGTCAGGCGCAGCCCGCCGTAGGCCTGCGCATCGGCATGCAGCAAACCGGCGGCGAGCAATTGACGGAACACCGAGCGCCAGCCGGCCTCGTCGAGATCGGTGCCAGCGCCGAAGGTCGGCAACTCGCCATGCCCGAACTGCCGGACCTTTTCGGTGGCCTTGCCGCGCAGGATGTCGATCAGGTGACCTGCACCAAAGCGCTGGCCGGTGCGCAGGGCCGCCGACATGGCTTTCTGCGCGGCGACGGTGCCGTCCCACAACTCGGGCGGTTCGAGGCAGGTATCGCAATTGCCGCAGGGCTTGGCTTCCTCGCTGAAATACCGGAGCAGCAGGGCGCGACGACATGCGGCGGTTTCGCACCACGCCAGCAAGGCATCAAGCTTGCCGCGCTCGACACGCTTCTGCTCGTCGCCGGCAACCGATTCCTCGATGCGCATGCGATGAATCACCACGTCGTTGAGCCCATAGGTCATCCAGGCCTCGGCCGGCTCGCCATCGCGGCCGGCGCGTCCGGTTTCCTGATAGTAGGCTTCGAGGCTCTTGGGCAGGTCAAGATGGGCGACGAAGCGCACGTCCGGCTTGTCGATGCCCATGCCGAAGGCAATGGTCGCGACCATGACGATGCCGTCCTCGCGCAGGAAACGCTGCTGATGGTTTTGGCGCACGGCCGTGTCGAGGCCGGCGTGGTAGGGCAGGGCGGCAATGCCCTGCTCGTTGAGCCAGTCCGCGGTTTCGTCCACTTTCTTGCGCGACAGGCAGTACACGATTCCGGCGACGCCCCGGTGCCGGGCCAGAAAATCGAGCAGTTGGCGGCGGGGATTGTCGCGTTCGACCACTGTGTAGCGGATATTGGGCCGGTCGAAGCTGGAAATGAACACACGCGCAGCGTCGAGGCTGAGGCGGGCGATGATCTCCTGCCGCGTCAGCTGATCTGCCGTGGCTGTCAGGGCAATGCGCGGCACCGTCGGGTAGCGCTGGTGCAGGGCGGAGAGCTGGATGTACTCGGGACGGAAATCGTGCCCCCATTGCGATACGCAATGCGCTTCGTCGATGGCGAACAGGGCGAGGCGATTGCGTTCCTGCAGGTGATCCATCAGCGCCAGGAAACGGTCGGTCAGCAGGCGTTCCGGCGCGACATAGATCAGGTCGAGTTCATCGCTGCGCAGCCGCCGTTCGATTTCGGAGGCCGTCGCAAAATCCTGCGATGAATTGAGGAAGGCCGCGCGCACGCCCGCTTGCAAGAGGGCATCGACCTGATCCTGCATCAGCGCGATCAGCGGTGAGACCACCACCCCGACGCCCTGCCGGAGCAACGAAGGTATCTGATAGCACAGCGACTTGCCGCCGCCGGTGGGCATCAGCACCAGCGCGTCGCCGCCGCCGATCAGGTGGTCGACGATCTCCGCCTGCGGCCCGCGAAACGAGGAATAACCGAAGACGCGGTGCAGGGTTTCAAGAGGGCTTGGCATGCGGAAACAGGCGGTGGCGGATGCGAGTCCGCATTATGCCCGCTGGCACGCTGTTATCATCGAGCCTTGCCCAACAGGAGTCGAAACATGGCCGGAAACCCCGAAATCACCAGCATGGCGCTGTTCTGCGACTTCGAGAACGTCGCCCTCGGCGTGCGCGATGCCAAGTACGCGCAGTTCGACATCAAGAAGGTGCTCGAACGCCTGCTGCTGAAGGGCAGCATCGTGGTCAAGAAGGCCTACTGCGACTGGGCGCGCTACAAGGAATTCAAGGCGCCGATGCACGAAGCCGCCTTTGAACTGATCGAGATTCCGCACGTGCGCCAGTCGGGCAAGAACTCGGCAGACATCCGCATGGTGGTGGATGCCCTCGACCTCTGCTACACCAAGTCGCACGTCGATACCTTCGTCATCATCAGCGGCGATTCGGATTTTTCACCGCTGGTGTCGAAACTGCGCGAGAACAACAAGCGCGTGATCGGCGTCGGCGTCAAGGCGGCCACGTCCGATTTGCTGGCCGCGAATTGCGATGAGTTCATTTTCTACGACGACCTGGTGCGGGAACTGCCGGCCAAGAAGCCACGCGGCGAGCGCAAGACCCCTGCCAAACAGACTGCGGCCAAGCCGAAGCCCGAGGAAAAGGCCGAGGACCCGAAACGGCAGGAGGCCATCGACCTCATCGTCGAGACCGTCGAGGCGCTGGTCGCCGAGCGCGGCGAGGACGAGAAAATCTGGGGCTCGATGGTCAAGCAGACATTGAAGCGGCGCAAGCCCGGTTTCAGCGAGTCCTACTACGGCTATCGTTCCTTCGGCGAATTGCTGGAAGACGCCATGAAACACAAACTGCTGATCCTCGAACGCGACGAAAAGTCGGGCCAGCACATCATCCGCCTGTCCGCCGAAGACTGATTCGTGAGCGGCACCCCGGAAATCCGCCCGGAGCAGTCGCTCGAACTGCTCAAGGAACTGCACATCCTGACCCGCGACGGCAAGCTCAACCAGGACAGCCGGCGCAAGCTGAAACAGGTATACCACCTCTACCAGTTCATCGAGCCGCTGCTGGCGGAGATCATGACCGAACGCGGCGACCTGGCGCTGGTCGATCACGGCGCCGGCAAGTCCTACCTCGGGTTCATCCTCTACGACCTGTTCCTCAAGAGCAGGACTACCGGCCACGTCTACGGCATCGAGACGCGCGCCGAACTCGTCGACAAATCACGCGAACTGGCGCAGCGGCTGGGCTTCGCCCGCATGTCCTTCCTCAACCTGTCGGTCGAGGAATCGATCCAGTCACCACAACTGCCGCAGCGCATTGACATTGTCACCGCGCTGCATGCCTGCGATACGGCGACCGATGACGCCATCCGCTTCGCGCTGCACAAGCAGGCGCAGTTCATCGTCCTCGCACCTTGCTGCCAGGCCGAGGTCGCAGCCGTGATGCGGCGGCACAAGAACGAATCCCTGGCCAAAACAGCCTTGTCCGAAATCTGGCGCCACCCGATCCATACCCGCGAATTCGGCAGCCAGATCACCAATGTGCTGCGCTGCCTGCTGCTTGAAGCGCACGGCTACCAGCTCAGCGTTACCGAACTGGTGGGCTGGGAGCATTCGATGAAGAACGAACTGATCATTGCCCGCTTCGCCAACGCGCCGCGCGGCAATGCGCGCGAACGCCTGGAGCAGATACTGCACGAACTGAATCTGGACGACTTGAAGGCGCGCTTTCTTTACTGAAGAAAGTCGGCGCCGGCGATGCGGCGAATTTGTCGTGCGTCGGGCTTACGCTGACTTGCCGTGGCGCGCCAGCAGCCGGGCGCTGGCAAACAGGATCACGCAAACCGTTGCGCTGATGGTCGCTAGCGGCAGCAGCGTGCCGTCGTGGCTCGCGCCGACCCACGTGCCCGCCAGCAAGGCGGCAAACATCGTGATGCAGCCGAACAGTCCCGCAGCCGCGCCGGCTTGCTGGTGAAACGGGGCCAGCGAACCCGACTGGGTGCAGGGGAAGTTGAGGCCGTGGGCCATCATCACGACAAACTGCGCAGCAACCACCAGCGCCCAATGGCGAACATCAGCCAGCACCAGACCGAGGAAGCCCAACCCGCCGACCAGTCCGATCGTCGTGCCCAGCGCCAGAACCCGGTCGATCCCGATCTTTCCCAGCAGGCGGCGGCAGATCAGGGTGCCGCCCAGGTAGCCGCAGACGCCGAAGGCGAAAAGGTAGCCGTAATATTGCGTCGGCACGCCGAGGACGCGGATCAGGACAAAAGGCGTGCCGGAAATGAAGACAAAGATCGCGGCATAGGAAATCGCACCGGGCAGGGCATAGGCCCAGAAGGCCGGCGTGCGGATCACGCCGAGATAGGTGCTGAACAGATTGTCGAGGCGCATGGCATCGGGATTCGGCTTGGTGTTGGATTCCTTCATGCTGCGCCAGGCGGCAATCCAGACCATCGTTCCCGCGATGGCCAAAGTCACAAAAGCCGCGCGCCAGCCGAACGCCACCTGCAGGTAGCCGCCGAGGATGGGGCCGAGGATGGGCGCCAGGGACAGCATGGAACTGGCCTTGGCCAGCACCCGCGCACCTTCGGCGGGTGAATAAGCATCGCGGATGATCGCGCGCGCCACCACCACTGCCGTGCAGCAGCCGATCGCCTGGACAAAGCGTGCCGCCACCAGCCAGTCGAGGCTAGATGCCAGCGCGCAGGCCACCCCGGAGAGCAGGTACACCGACAATCCACCGATCAGCACCGGTCGTCGACCGTAGCGATCGGACAGGGGGCCGCTGATGAGTTGCGCCGATCCGAAGCCGAAGACGAACAGCGACAGCGTCTGCTGTACCGCCGCGGGTGTGACGGCAAAGTCGCTGGCCAGACTGGGCAGCGAAGACAGATAGAGATCGGTCGATAGCGGCTGCAACATCAGGCAGCCGGTCACCAGCCAGAGCAAGGTGGTGGGTGTCATGGCGGGGCGAGGCAGCGGCTCAGCCGCGTTTGTCGCGCATCACGCGCGCCTTTTCGCGCACCCAGTCGCGGTCCTTCTCGGCGTCGCGCTTGTCGTGCTGCTTCTTGCCCTTGGCCAGGCCGACCGACAGTTTGACCCGGCCCTTGCTGTAATGCAGGTCGAGCGGTACCAGGGTATAGCCGGCACGTTCCACCTTGCCGATCAGCTTGCTGATTTCGGCTGCGTTCAGGAGCAATTTACGCGTACGCACCGGGTCAGGATGAACGTGGGTCGAGGCCGAAAGCAGCGGTGTGATGTGGGCACCGATCAGGAATACCTCGCCGCGTTTGAGCACCACATAGGCTTCCTTGATCTGGGCGCGCCCGGCCCGGATTGCCTTCACTTCCCAGCCTTCGAGCACCAGACCGGCCTCGTAGCGCTCTTCGATGAAGTAATCGTGGAATGCCTTCTTGTTGTCGGCGATGCTCATGGGACGGCGCGATAAAATGCGGCATTCTACTTCACCCCGTCTACCGGGCTTTGCGATGGCTCTGGTCGAAAAATCCGTACTGATCGAACGCACGCCGCAGCAGATGTTCGTGCTGGTGGATCGAGTCGAGGACTATCCCGCTTTCCTGCCCTGGTGCGGCGGTACCGAACTGCATGAGCGCACCCCGACGCTGACTGCCGCGACATTGCACATCAATTACCATGGGCTCAAATCGCATTTCTCGACCGAGAATGTCAAGGAAGAGCCGCGCTTGATGGATATCCGCCTGACCGACGGCCCCTTTGCGCACATGGACGGCCATTGGCGCTTCACGCCCCTCGGCGAGACGGCCTGCAAGGTAGAATTCCGCCTTCACTATGAATTTTCCAGCCAGTTGCTGGAAAAGGCGCTGGGCCCGGTGTTCAGCCACATCGCCAATACTTTCGTCGATTCCTTTGTCAAAAGGGCACAGAAAATTTATGGCTGAAACCATCCACGTTGAAGTTGTCTATGCCAAACCGGAGCGACAGGAGATCGCCAGCCTCAGCCTGCCGGAAGGCAGTACGGTCGGGCAGGCGATCGAGGCCTCGGGGTTGCTTGCCAAACATCCCGAAATCGATCTGGCGAAGAACAAGCTCGGGATTTACGCGAAGCTGGCCAAGCCGGATACCGCCCTGCGCGACCGCGACCGGGTGGAAATCTACCGGCCGCTGATCGCCGACCCCAAGGAAGTCCGCAAACAACGGGCCGCCGAGGGGAAAGTCATGAAAAAAGGCGGCGGCGACAGCGTCGAAGCCTGATCATCGGGCGACGATCGGCGAATAGTCGGCGCTGACGAGACGGCGAAAGAGGGCCTCCGCTCTCGCGTATAATGCGTTTTTGGAACCAAGGAATTTCACTATGCGACTGCTCCAGAAGGCGCTGACGTTTGACGACGTCCTCCTGGTACCCGCCCACTCGGCGATCCTCCCCCGCGACGTCAGCCTCGCCACCCGCCTCACCCGCAAGATCCAGTTGAACCTGCCGCTGCTCTCCGCCGCCATGGACACGGTGACGGAAGCGCGCCTCGCCATTGCCTTGGCGCAAGAAGGCGGCATCGGCATCGTGCACAAGAACCTGAACCCCAAGGCACAGGCTGCCGAAGTGGCCAAGGTCAAGCGCTTCGAGTCCGGCGTGCTGAAAGACCCGATCACCATCCCCCCCACCATGACGGTGCGCGAAGTGCTGGCGCTGACACGCAGTTATCGGATTTCCGGACTGCCGGTGGTGGATAACGGCGTGGTCGTCGGCATCGTCACCAACCGCGACACGCGCTTCGAGACCAATCTCGATCAGGCGGTACGGGCCATCATGACGCCCCGCGAACGCCTCGTCACGGTCACCGAAGGAACGTCGGCCGAAGAAGCCAAGGCGCTGATGCACAAGCATCGCCTGGAGCGGGTGCTGGTGGTCAATGCAGCCTTCCAGTTGCGCGGCCTGGTGACCGTCAAGGACATCCTCAAATCCAACGAACACCCGTTTGCCTGCAAGGACGAGCAAGGGCACCTGCGCGTAGGTGCCGCGATCGGCGTCGGCGAGGGCACCGAGGAGCGCGCCGCATTGCTGGCAGAAGCCGGCGTCGATGTGATCGTGGTCGATACCGCCCACGGCCATTCCGAAGGCGTGCTGAAGCGCGTGCAGTGGGTCAAGAAGAACTTCCCGCAAGTCGAGGTCATCGGCGGCAACATCGCCACCGCGAACGCGGCCAAGGCGCTGGTCGATCACGGCGCCGACGGCGTCAAGGTCGGCATCGGCCCCGGCTCGATCTGCACCACGCGCATCGTCGCCGGCGTCGGCGTGCCGCAGATCACGGCGGTGGACATGGTTGCCAACGCCCTGGCAGCCAGCGGTGTGCCGCTGGTCGCCGACGGCGGCATTCGCTACTCGGGCGACATTTCCAAAGCCATCGCCGCCGGCGCCAATGCGGTCATGCTCGGCGGCCTGTTCGCCGGTACCGAGGAGGCGCCGGGCGAAACCGTGTTGTATCAGGGCCGTTCCTACAAGGCCTACCGCGGCATGGGCAGCCTCGGCGCGATGAAGGATGGCGCGGCAGATCGCTACTTCCAGGATTCCGACGCCAATGTCGAAAAGCTGGTGCCGGAAGGCATCGAAGGCCGCGTGCCCTACAAGGGGCCGGTGACCGCCGTGATCCATCAGTTGATGGGCGGCCTGCGATCCTCGATGGGCTATGTCGGCTGCGCCACGATCGACGAGATGCGGGCTAGGGCGGAATTCGTCGAAATTACGTCCGCCGGCATCCGCGAGTCGCATGTGCATGACGTGCAGATCACCAAGGAAGCACCGAACTACCATATCGATTGATCCCGTTTCCGACAACAAAGGCGGCTGCGGCCGCCTTTGTCATTTCATAGGCTCCTGCCATGGCTCATCAGAAAATCCTCATCCTCGACTTCGGCTCCCAGGTCGCACAACTCATTGCCCGCCGCGTGCGCGAACAGCAGGTGTATTGCGAACTGCATCCATTCGACGTCTCTGCCGATTTCATCCGTGACTTCAATCCGCAGGGCATCATTCTTTCCGGCGGACCAAACTCGGTTTACGAGGCCGAGGAATGGAAGGCGCCGCAGGTCGTGTTCGAACTCGGCGTACCGGTGCTCGGTGTCTGTTACGGCATGCAGACCATGGCGGCACAACTCGGCGGCAAGGTCGAGAACAGCCACAAGCGCGAATTCGGCTATGCGGAAATGCGCGCGCAGGGCCATTCGAAGCTGCTCGAAGGCATCCAGGATCGCACCAACGAACAAGGTCATGGACTGCTCGAAGTCTGGATGAGCCACGGCGACAAGGTGACAGAACTGCCGCCTGGCTTCAAGATCATCGGCAGCAACGAATCCACCCCGATTGCGGCCATGGCCGACGAAGCGCGCCGCTTCTATGCCGTGCAGTTCCATCCCGAAGTCACGCATACCCTGAAAGGGCGAGAGATCTATGCCCGCTTTGTGCGCGACATCTGCGGCTGTCGCGGCGACTGGAACATGCCCAACTACGTCGAAGAAGCGATCGCCAAGGTGCGCGAGCAGGTCGGCCAGGAAGAGGTGATCCTCGGCCTGTCCGGAGGCGTCGATTCCTCGGTGGTGGCCGCGCTCCTGCACCGCGCCATCGGCGACCAGTTGACCTGTGTCTTCGTCGACAACGGCCTGTTGCGCCTCAACGAGGGCGCGCAGGTGATGGACACCTTCGCCCGCAACCTTGGCGTCAAGGTGATCCACGTCGATGCGGTGGGCCAGTTCATGGGGCACCTGAAAGGCGTCAGCGATCCCGAGCAGAAGCGCAAGATCATCGGCCGCGAATTCGTCGAGGTGTTCCAGGCCGAGGCGCAGAAGCTGCCCAACGCCAAATGGCTCGCCCAGGGCACCATCTATCCCGACGTGATCGAATCGGCCGGCGGCAAGACCAAGAAGGCGCATGCGATCAAGAGCCACCACAACGTCGGTGGCCTGCCCGAGACGCTGAACCTCAAGCTGCTGGAGCCTCTGCGCGAACTGTTCAAGGACGAAGTGCGCGAGTTCGGCGTGGCGCTGGGCCTGCCGCACGAGATGGTGTATCGCCATCCCTTCCCCGGCCCCGGCCTCGGCGTGCGCATCCTCGGCGAAGTGAAGCAGGAATTCGCCGACCTGCTGCGTCGCGCCGATGCGATATTCATCGACGAACTGCGCGCGGCGGACTGGTACGACAAGACCAGCCAGGCCTTTGCCGTATTCCTGCCGGTGAAGAGCGTCGGCGTCATGGGCGACGGCCGCACCTACGAATATGTGGTGGCGCTGCGCGCAGTGCAGACTTCCGACTTCATGACCGCCAAATGGGCCGAACTCCCGCACGAATTGCTGGGGCGCGTCTCCAACCGCATCATCAACGAGGTGCGCGGCATCAACCGCGTGGTCTACGACATCTCGGGCAAGCCGCCGGCGACCATCGAGTGGGAATGATTCAGGGTCTTTCGGCAGCATTCGCCTACGTTCAAAAAATAGGCTTAATGACCTGAATTAAAACAAAATTGTCTTTCGCGGACGTTCGCCAGCATTCGGGGGTAGTCGAGTTCTCCTGACGGTATCGCTGACGGTATTGGCAGTTTTTGGGCCTCTCCGTAGCATCGATACCGTCAAGTCAAAACTGCCTCGCTGACGGTATCACAGCGAAAGACTTCCAGTATTGGTGCGGGTTTCCGGCCGAAATGGTGCGTTTTTCAGCTGACGGTATCAGTCGGCATTAATGGAGAACCACCATGCTTACGGACACCCAGCTCAAAAACATCAAAGCCACAGGAAAGCTGTTCAAGGTCGCAGACCGGGACGGGCTTTACATCGCAGTCACCAAGACGGGCCAGATATCCTTCAGGTACGACTATCGCTTGAACGGACGTCGTGAAACCATTGTTCTTGGTAAATACGGGCCGGAGGGGATCAGTCTTTCCGAAGCCCGAGAAAAGCTGATCGCTTCAAAAAAGGAAATCTTCGGGGGCAAGTCTCCTGCTCGTGAAAAGCAGCGATCGCTCCAGAAGACCAGGGCGGCCAAGACCTTTGGCGAATTCACTACGCTATGGCTCAACGAGTACAGCATGGCTGAAAGCACCAAGGCCATGCGCAAGGCCATCATCGATCGCGATATTGAGCCCCAATTTGGGAAATTCCTCCTCAAGGAGATCACGCCGGAGGATCTGAGAGCATTCTGCGAGAAGGTGAAAATCACTCGAAATGCACCTGCGACAGCGATCCACATTCGAGAGGTTGTCAGCCAGGTGTTCAGATTTGCAAGGGAACGGGGCCAGAAGGTTCCCAATCCTGCGGACGATGTGAAGGCATCGTCCATAGCGACATTCAAACCGAAGGACAGGGCTTTATCGCCGGATGAAATTCATTGGTTCTTCAAGGAACTTGAAGCGGTCCCGACCTTGCCAACGATCAGGCTGGCACTCAAGCTCATTCTTCTGACTCTGGTCAGAAAAGGCGAAATGCTTAACGCAACCTGGAATGAGGTCGACTTCGTCAATGCACGATGGACCATTCCTTCGGGGCGGATGAAGGCTCGCCGAACGCATGTTGTCTACCTGTCACAGCAGGCCATGGACATCATGATTGCCCTCAAAACGTGTGCTGGCGGTTCCGAATTTGTGTTGCCTTCTCGCTATGAGGGAGATAAAGGGATGTCGAACAACACCCTCAACCGAGTCATCATCGTTACGGCCGAGCAAGCTCGCAAGAAGGACATACCGTTGGAAGACTTCACCGTCCACGACCTTCGAAGAACTGGCTCAACACTTCTTCATGAAGCTGGCTTCAACACCGACTGGATTGAGAAGTGTCTGGCGCATGAGCAGCGGGGGGTCCGAGCTGTTTACAACAAGGCGGAGTACGCAGATCAGCGACGAGACATGCTCCAGCAATGGGCCAACATGGTTGACTCTTGGATCGCCGGTACGAATACGGTGATTCCTATTCTGGCCAAAGCTGCTTAACTGCTACTCAGTCTTGGGTCGAACTGGATTGCCTGGGCGATTGGGTCGGATGACTAGCCCCGGTACATTGAGAGCCTTTCGTCTTTCGGCAATCCAGTTTTCGACTTCTGAGAGTTCCCAAGCGACGCAGCGTGCAGTCAGGTAGACCCGCTTGGGAAAATTTCCGGCCTTTTCCAGTTCGTAGATGGTGGTATCTGCAAGGGGGATCAGCTTGCGCAGTTCTTCCCGGCGAATCAGTCTGCGCGATAGGATGTCGTCTTTCATTGTCGTTCCTCTAGGTTCGTGGAGCAACGCCAATTTCAGCAATTACCCGATGAGTGCGGATTTTGAAATCGAGCCAAAAAGGTCGCATTTCAAAATCGGTAGCTCTACTTTTGGCATAATTTTGTGCACGCTGAAGACCTTGAGTTACTTGTAACCCGCGAAATGCCCTTCGGCAAGCACAAGGGAACGCTGATCGCAGACCTGCCGGGGAACTATCTCAACTGGTTTGCCCGTGAGGGTTTCCCGCAAGGAGAGATCGGTCGCTTGTTGGCCCTGATGCAGGAGATGGATCACAACGGCCTGCGCACGCTGCTCACTCCGCTGAGGAAGCCCAAGGCATGAGCAACGACAGCATGCGCATAGACAAGTGGCTGTGGGTGGCGCGCTTCTTCAAGACGCGTAGCCTGGCGTCCGCGGCAATTGCCAGCCACAAGATTCGGTGCAATGGCGATCACGTCAAACCGGCTCGCGACCTTAAGGTTGGTGACGAACTCGAGATCACCATTAGCCAGACAGTATTCGTTGTCATCGTCCAAGGCATGGCGGAACAACGGAGGCCAGCTTCCGAGGCCCGCTTGCTCTACCAGGAGACGCCGGAAAGCGAAGCCATGCGACTGCGAGATCAGGAATTGAGAAAACTGGCACCGGTACCTGGATCGGACCTCAAGGGAAGGCCAACCAAGCGGGAAGGGCGGTTGATACGACGAATCGGAGGCTGACTACGCGCAGCAGTCTGCGAGTGAGGGATCTCCAGGGATTTGGTCAGCGCTAGCCTCGGCCGGTTGTTTTCGGCGATACAGTGCGCTGCGTTCCTGGAGCTTTGTCCAGATTGGACGCTTGTCTCTCTGGACGACACCGAGGATATGGCCATCCCGGATCACCAGTACATGGTCGCCACCCCAAGGGTTGAGGTAGGCGATTAGCGGCGTCGTCGCTCGGTAAAGGAAATCGACGCGTTGCCGGTGTAATCCAAGTCCAAGAGGCAGATCGATACCGACGTTGATATTCATTGGGCGCTACTGAAGGTGTCAGGCTGCTTCGAGATCCAGTGTCTCGATCTGTGTTGTAGCTTCATAGACCATGCGTACCGCACCGTCACCTTGGCGGACATGAAGCCAATAGCTTTGACCTGCCGGGAAAATCTTGATGATCTCGCCTGTGATGGACAATGGACCATCCGGGGTGACCATGCGGCAGCGGACATGGTCATCAATACGAAGTGCGGACATAGACCCTCCTGAGTATGAGTTACGAGCGGGTTACTTTAGGAGGGGTAGGGCCGGGTAATGATCTGAAACAGTCAGATCAAGCCCTGTCTGTTCCCACTTACACAAAAAAGCGGGGCATGGCTCGCACCATGCCCCGCCTTGTCGGAACGCCGATTAAAGGACGGCATCCTTCAGTTTCTTCAGGGGACGAACCTTGACCTTGACCGAGGCGGGCTTCGCCGGGAACCATTGCTCCAAGCCGGTGAAGGGGTTCTTGCCAAAGCGCTTGGCCTTGGCCGGAACCTTCTGGGCCACCACTTTCAGGAGGCCGGGCAGGGTGAATTCGCCAATACCCTTCTTGTTCATCGAGGCTAGGGTGGTTGCTTCGAGCGCGGTCAGGACGGCTTTGACAGCCTTGGGCTCGACACCCGAGTTTTCGGCCAGGTGGGCAATCAGGGTGGTCTTGTTCAATGCAGCCTTGATTGGCTTCATTTCAGCCGGCTTGGCTGCCACAGGTTTAGCAGCAACAGGCTTCTTGGCGAGGGCTTTCGCCGCAACGGGTTTCTTGGCGGGGGCTTTGGCCTTGGCGGCCGGGGCTTTTTTGGTTGCCATGGTGACTCCTGGTAGATGAATAGAAAAATGCGGAACCCAAAATTCCGGCTGCTAGCGTACCGCCTGTATTACGGGCGACTTGCGTCTGACATGGGTGTGAAAATGGGCCAATTCTTCGGGAAGGAATACGTCACGGGTGGGGACAATGAGAGAGTCTGGTCGCGTTATCCGGGTTGGTAATTTTCTTCAAAAACCTGTCAGATCTGCCAGTTACATTCCGTTGAGCAACTGGATATTCTTACTCTAGGAAAATTTCAAAGTGTTCAACACATGTATCCAACCAATCTGTTTCGTGATGACGGAACACCCGCCTACACGATCTTTGTGAAAAGAAGAGCCTATGCCCCTCCCTGTATTGCCATAGATATCCCCGGGACACCTACTGGTCGGTATCAAAAGCGGGTCAGTATCGTCCTGAAGGATGTCGAACAGACATGGCTTCGTGCAGCCGATCTATGGATGGAAGGCTGTGGCCTGTCGACGAGGACTACGACAGGCCGACTTGCCTATGAATCATTTATGGCGGGACTCGACCCGTTTCTACTTCGATACGAAATACCAACCGTGGTCAAACGGGTCTTCCTGAATCCCTGATGCGCTAGACCACCGGAATGCCCAAAGCGGGTGCGGTCTCCGTAGTTGGGTTGATCATCTCCTTGATCACCGCCGACTCCTTTTCCTCTGCGGCAATCTCCGCACTTTCCTTCCTGCGGGCAGCCAGGATGGCTCGTGTAGCCAGGGTTCGTATTTGACCGGCCAAGCGAAGAATCTTCTTTTTCCACTGGTAGGCCTCTACCGCATATTGCGTGTCGTCGATCAGGCAGGCCAGCCATAAGGTGTCCATTGCGGCGATCAGTTGGTCGAACTCGCGGATGATGGCCAGGAAACGAATGGAGCGGGGCGAGGTGATCTGGATCTCAACCGTCCGTGCATTGGTATAGCCAATTCCTGTTTCGCATCCGCTGGCCTCGCTGAGTTCCTGCATTCGTTCGATTTCCTGACGAATCTCGGTTAGGGTCGAATTCAGCAGGTCATCCACCATGGCCTCAACGGCTTGAGCTTGATCTTCCGTGCCAATGAATCGCAGCACTACGGTCAAAGAGAACAGGCCGTTGGCGCACATGTCGTAACCGCGCTCAAAAATCTGTTGCGCATGCAGTGAATTGAGGACGGCCTTCTGTGTGATGAAGGGCCGGCTGTTGCTCAGCCGGACGGTTGGAATGCTCGATGAAAGCTTGTACGGACGTGTAGCCATGATGTTCTCCCGGTTGAAATAGCTTCGGGAGAGTAATCAGGGCATAGAGGGAACGGATTTTGAAATGCGTCCAAAAAGGGCGCATTTCAAACACCCACTGCAATCCACGACAGCCAGAATGCGCCCATCTCATGTCCTCCTTATGGCGGACACGGTGAAGGTAGCTGGCCTTCCGAAATAAACAGCATTCACTAACCCCGGCGGGGATACCCCGTCAGGTAATGACGGCCTTCCTGCCAATTTCAACTTTTGTCAGGAGGTAGTCATGGCATCACTAAACAGAGTCACCCTCATCGGCAACTTGGGTGCCGACCCTGAGGTTCGTTACACGCAGAACCGCGAAGCGATCGCAACGATTCGGATCGCAACGACGGAGACGTACAAGGACAAGTCGTCCGGTGAAAAGAAGGAAATCACCGAGTGGCACCGTGTCGTCTTTTTTGGTCGCACGGCGGAGGTCGTCGGCGAGTACCTGAAGAAGGGCTCGCCCGTCTACGTCGAAGGTCGCATCCAGACCCGCAAATGGCAGGACAAAGAGGGTCAGGATCGCTATGTCGTCGAGATTCTCGCCAGCGAGATGAAGATGCTCGGCACTCGTCCAGCGGATGACGATGCGCCCGATGCAGGCAAAGGCAAGCGTACCGGCAACGGTAAAGGCAAGCCTGCAGCCGCTTCGGGACCGGCATTCGAGGATGTACCCGACATCGAGCCGTTCTGAGTCGCACGTTTCTTGTTTCCCCACCGGGAGGTCTTCCTCCCTTGGGGGACAGGCCTCCATCACTTTTGGAGGTTTGTTCATGGAGCGCGTCATTCTTGTCCTGGCCATGCTGGCAGGGCTGCATCTGATCCTTTCGTTTCTTCGGTTTGCGCTGGAAGCCATTCGTGGCTCATTCCTGCGTGTTCCCCTCCATGCCAAGGTCGAGGAGGTGGTGGCTGAAGTAGATGATGTACCCGCCGAGGAACCGGTAACGGATTGGCGGCAGTACGAGGTACCGGCGTATCTGCGTCGGAACGGAATCGGCAACGATTCCGGCAACACGGCAAAGGCTTCCTTCGAAGTCATCGCCTGAAGTTTCAACCCCAGCGGGGGCATCGCCTCCGCAAGGGGAGGGGTGCCCCCTTTTTTTACTTCAGGAGGCATCTAATGGAACTCGTTCTTCTCGCATGCTGCATTTCTGGCTGGATCATCAGCCGTCCGATCGTTCACGCGCTCGGTCTGTAATTCGCAGTATTGCCTGTGGGGGTCTTCCCCGCAGCACAAAGCGCTTTTCTCGAAGAGCCCTTTGTCCTGCGGGGATCGCTCCATCTTGGATGCGGTTTTCGCCAGGGTATCTCAACAACCTCTGGAGAAAATCATGAAACTCAATCCCTATCTCGTTCGTCTGTTCGACCCGCTGCCCATGGCCTTTGCCTGCGATCTCTATCAACGGCTGAGGGAAGGCAAGCGGGACATGGAAACCCGCGACATGTTGTTGAAGGCACTCGACATGGCGCGCAAAGCCGGAACAATCGAATGATCCCATCGCCCCGGACCTCCGGGGCTTTCCCGAGGGCGTTCCCGCCGAGCGTCCTGCGGAAAGCCAGATTTGATCGGACGGTTATCTGTTCGATTAAAAAGCGGTAGCTGGCCGCGCGAAACAAACAGCATTTTCCAACCCTGCCGGGGACAACGCCCCGGTTCGGGTCGGTGCTTCCGGCATTCACTCTGGAGGCATCATGAAACTCAATCATCCCGGCCTGCTTGTCATGCCGGCCACGCAGTATCACGCGGAGAAAGCCATCGGCCATTCGGGTATCGTCAAGATGCTCAAAAGCCCGGCTCACCTGCGCGAGTATCTGGATCATCCGCATGAACCGACGCCTGCCATGGCGTTCGGAACCGCAGTGCATACCTATGTGCTGGAGCAGGATCGCTTTGCCGAGGAATTCGTGGTGGCGGAGAAATTCGACCGTCGCACCAAGGAAGGCAAAGAAGCGGCGGCACGTTTTGAGGAGGCCAATCACGGCAAGATCGTGATTACCTCTGAGGAGATGGCCACGCTCACCCTGGTTCAACGGGCCGTGTTTGCCCATCAGGGAGCTTCAAGGCTTCTTTCCTCCGGTGATGCCGAACTCTCGGCGTTCTGGACGGATACGGAAACCGGCCTCAACTGCAAGTGTCGGCCGGACTGGTTCAACGGTGAAGCCATCGTTGATCTCAAGACCTGCATCGATGCCAGCAGTGGCGGGTTCTCTCGTTCCATGGCGAATTTTGGCTACGACATCCAGGCGGCGTTCTACGTCGACGGGATCAAGGCCGTGACCGGAATGGAGCTTCCGTTCCTGTTTGTCGCTGTGGAGAAAGAGGCACCGCATGCGGTCGCGGTCTATCGCGCCGATCCCGACGTGATCGAGATCGGGCGCAAGAAATACCGGGCGGCACTTCAGCTCTTGAGGTGGTGCCAGGCATCGGGCAACTGGCCGGCGTACCAACCGGGTGGAGAGATCGAACTGATCTCCCTGCCACGCTGGGCAGCCAACACAGAAGCCTTCGAGCTGGACGCCGCTTAATCCGCGGCTTTTCTATGTAGGTCATCAACCCCGGCGGGGATACCCATCCCCGTCAAGGGAGACAGGTGTCTTCGCCATTTTTCTTTGGAGAAAACCATGTCTCAAACCCTACGCAACATCCAGAAGTCCCGCCAAGGTGTGCAGTCCAACGTGGTGCCGTTCCCGGCCATGCTGGAACAGTTCAAAGGCGAAATTGCCCGCGCACTGCCCAAGCACCTGAGTCCGGATCGCATGGTGCGCATTGCCCTGACCGCGTTTCGCATGAACCCAAAGCTGGCCCAGACGGATCCCCGCAGTGTTTTTGCGGCGGTGATCCAGTCCAGCCAGCTCGGTCTCGAAGTCGGATTGATGGGTGAAGCGCACCTGGTGCCCTTCGGCAATCAGTGCCAGTTGATTCCCGGCTATCAGGGGCTCATGAAACTGGCGCGCAACAGTGGCATCGTGCAGGACATCTATGGTCACGAAGTTCGCATCAACGACAAGTTCGACATCGTCCTGGGCCTTAACCGGACCCTGATGCACGAACCGTTGAAGAAGAACGGCTTCCCTGCCTCCGATGAGGAGCGGGGAATGATCGTGGGGTTCTACGCTGTCGCGGTGTTCAAGGATGGTACCCGCACGTTTCACGCCCTGTCGAAAGAACAAATCGAACAGGTGCGCGACAACTCGCGGGGCTATCAGATGGCCAAGAAGTACGGCAAGGAAAGTCCGTGGGATACGCATTTCGTCCCCATGGGCCTAAAGACCGTGATTCGCCGGCTGTGCAATTTGTTGCCCAAGTCTCCGGAACTGGCGATGGCGCTGGCGCTCGATGAAGTGACCGAGCGTGGTGAGAACCAGAACATCGGAATCACCGAAGCCATTGAAGGTTCATGGGCGCCGATCATCGACGAGGAAACGGGAGAAGTCATTCCAACCACGGCCGAGAACGGTGACAAGGGGAACAAGCCTGGCAAGGTCGAACCGACCCAAGGCACTGAGCGTCAAGCCTCCGGCAAGATGCTGCAGGACACCCTGGCCATCATCGGCCGGGCGGCAACGACCGACGAACTGGATGAAGTCTATATCCGGGCCGAAGGCTCGTTCGAGGGCACCGAGTTGGAGCAGGTGCTGCGTGCCTACCGTAACCGCAAGACGGCGTTGGCCAATTCTGCTTCCTCGGCAAATGACATTTTCGGGGAAGAGGGCAAATGACGATGCTCGGCGACACGGAGTTCGGAGCCATCCGGATCTGTGCGCGGGCGGTGCAGGTACTCGACAAGGTCGGATTTCTGACCCTGAGCAAGGAAGATGATGCCGCTGTCGTTTTGGCGCGCAACGAGCTTCTGAGCGTCATTCAGGGCAACGGCTATCTGTTGGAGTACGACAGCTACCGCCTGATCAAGTCCGGCGACCGTCACTAGCGCAGGCAATTCACATGCTGATGACGGAGATGGCCATGCACAAGGAAAGTGGTCAGGACCATCGGCCCGATCCAGCCCGCATGGCAGGACGTGAAGCGAACTTTGATGAAGAGATTCCATGGACCGAGGATGACATCCTGCGGCTGCATGGCCTCCTTCTGGAGAAATCGCTGCACGACCTGTTTGATTTGAGGGTGTCCGCCAAAACACAGGCAGACATTCTCGATTGGATGCGGGCGCCACGTTCGGAGTCTGGTGCTTTTACCTACCGGGCGTGTTGCCGTCTGTTTGGCCTCGATGACGAAGAAATTCGGGATCGGGTGCTGGAACGTTACCGGCGGCGACACACTCATTGACGATTCATTTCACCCCTGGCGGGACAGTTGCATTCCCGTCCGGGGATGCGGCTGCCTGCCATTTTTCATTGGAGGCATCATGCAACTGCAAGCATCAATCAAGGTCGGAAACATCCTTCCCGGCCGCAATCCCCGAGGCTACTTCGATCCCTCGGAAATGACGGCGTTGGAAGATTCCGTGAAATCCAAGGGCGTGCTGCAGGCGATCCTCGTTCGTCCCCGCGATGCGGGGCGTTACGAGATCGTCGCCGGCGAACGTCGCTGGCGCGCGGCAAAGAAGGTGTTCGGGGACGAGTATGAAATCCCGGCCCTGGTGCGCGACCTGGACGATGGCGAAGCCGACGAGGCGGCGCTGATCGAAAACATCCAGCGTGCCGACATGAGTCCGACCGAAGAAGCCGAAGCGGCAGCCAAGATTCTTGGCCGCTGTCAGGGGGATCGGGACGAGGCCTCGCGTCGTCTGGGCTGGTCGCGGACCACGCTCGACAAGCGCCTGGCGCTGATGAACTGTTCGGAACGGGTCCGTCGGGCCTTGTCCGAGCGGCGCATCCAGCTGGGTCACGCAGAGTTGTTGGCTGCGGTCACCCGCGACAGGCAGGATGCCGTGTTGGAGAAGTTGCTGTCACAGGCCAGTTTGCCGACGGTCGCCCAGTTTCGCGGGCAACTTGAGCAGATCTCACGGGCTTTGAGCAGCGCCATCTTCGACAAGGGCGAGTGCACGTCGTGTACCCATAACTCGGGGAATCAGCAGGCGCTCTTTGGCGAGGCGATTGCCGCCGGACACTGCACCCACGGGGCGTGTTTCGATGGCAAGACCGAGGCGTCGCTGGACGCAAAGAAGGCATCGCTGGCCGACGACTATCCGACCATTCGGATCGTCCGACCCGGCGAGAACTTCACGCTCCTGCGACTGCTGGCGGAGGGCGATACCGGGGTGGGCGAGGAACAGGCGAAAGCCTGCCGCGCCTGCAAGAACTTCGGTGCCGCGATCTCGGCCGTGCCGGGCAAGCTCGGCAACGTCTATCCCGACCTGTGCTTCGATGCGAGCTGCAATGCCAAGAAGGTGGCAGCGCGTATCAAGCTGGAAAAGGACAAGGCAACGCCGGCGGAGGGTTCTGCGAAGACAGCGTCAGGCAAGTCGGCAACCCCTGCCAAGTCATCCGGCAAGGCCGAAGCCAAGTCGGAGGCCAAGGTTCAGGACTCGCAACGGGTCAAGGACTACCGGCTGGAAGTCTGGCGCAAGGCGCTGCGTCGGGAGTTGATGGGCAATCGTGACAACAATCTCACGGTACTCATCGCTCTTGCGTTATCAGGCAATGCCCGCCATATCAGCGATACCAAGCTGGGCAAGGCATTCGCCGCGATCACCAAGCAGGAATTCACCAGCTTCGTGTTCAAGGCGGACGAGGCGGCACGCCTGGTAGCGCAGTCGGATGAAGCCGTTCGGGACAAGCTGTTTCTCGGACTGGCGGCATCGGCGGCAGACGGTATCGAGGAGAAGACCCTGGTCCAGATCCTCACCTATCTCGAGATCGATCTCGGGCGGCACTGGAAGCTCTGCGAAGAGTTTCTCAAGCTGCTCACCAAGAGCGAAATCGAGGCGATGTGCGACGAGATCGGCTTGAAGGTCGCCATGGGCGGAGCATTTGCCAAGGCCATGAGCGGCAAGAAGGACGACATCGTCAAGGCGCTGTTGAACGTGGCGGCTTTCCCCTACGAGGGCAAGGTGCCGCGGTCGATGCGCTTCACCATCGCGTAAGACAGTTTCTTTCCACCCATGCGGGGACCACGTTCCCCGCACGGGGCGTGGTGCGCCTGCAATTTTCTCTTTGGAGGTACCACCATGTTTTTTCAGGAACTGAAATCGTTGTTGGACGGCTGCGCAGCACTGGCGGTCACCTTGTCATCGGCACGGGAAGGCTTGATCACCGTCACGGTGCGACCCACCCCGAAGGATGCCAAGGATGCCGAGGCGTTGGCGATCCCGCTGGTTCTGACCGGAACGGCGGAGGAGCTGGATGCGCAATTCGTCGGCTTGCTTCGCAGCTTTGCCGATGAGCATCAATCGCTGGCCGAGCAACTGGAAGCCACCCGCAACATTCTTGAGGCAGCCAAAAAGGACGCCAGCAAGAAAGCGGAAGGCGCACTCAGGAAAGGCACGGCCAAGGTAGCGGCGCCAGCTGATGACGATGATGATGAGACCGAGACACCGGCAGCCGCCGACGTTCCGGTCGAAGACAACCTTTTCGCATGAGGAGGGCGTCATGACCATTACCGTTCAGAAGCTGCAGCGTTCGTTTGCCTACAACGGCATTGCCTTGCCCGATCCCGGCTGCGAGTTGTCCCCGGAACAGGTGCGGGATGTCTATTCCGCGACCTACCCGGAGATCACGACGGCATCGATCGAAGGGCCGGAGCAAAAGGGGGATCGGTTGATCTACACCTTCCGGCGTGCAGTCGGCACCAAGGGCAGCCTATCGGCAAATGCTCCGCGAACCTCCCGGATCGTGGTGCGGCGGCGCGATGACGGCCTGAGCTATGTCGAACCGCAATCGGCGGTTATGACGCCGGTGGAGCGCCTGACTATCGCCTTGGGACGATGGGTCAGGTGGCTCGATCGGCGTTGGCCTGTTGTCCTCCGCAAGGAGTAGGCCATGGTGTCGCTCAAGGAACGGCTTCAAGCCGCTGCCGATGGCGACTTCTCGCACTTTGAAGGTGGAATCCCTCCCGGGGTTCCTGCCTTCGATCACGAGGAGATGAAACGATGCGTACAAGCCTTGCAACGCTTGGTGCTCCGGTCTCAAGCAACCGTGGCCCCCGGCGATCGCTGTCAGGTGGCCGCTTCCGTCCAGGCCCTGATCCTCTGAGTCTGCCGCAGTTTGGCAAAGGACTCACGATCAGCCTCAATCCCAGCCTTGATGTTCGTCGCTGGGCGATGCTGGCCTTGCGCTGGCTGGAGGTTGGGGAGCTTCCCGAGTCTGCGAGCGGTCTGCCGCCTACGCTGGTGCAACAAGCGTTGGTTGCGTGGATCAATCGCATGGTGGGGCAATTGCAGCACATTGCCTTCGAGGTTCATGCGGCCGCTAGTCCAGCAACATTGGGCTACGGATCGTTGTTTCCCGATGCCAGTGACGACGATGACCGGTGGTACTGGGCCATTCAGTCTGAACAGGTGGTATGGATGGGCATGAAGGATCGGCTGACCCGGATCGAGACGCTCTGTCCCGGTTTGGGTGAGACAGCGCTGTATTGGTTGCAACGGGCTTCGGGGCGCACGCTGTATGCCCTGACGCCTCAATCGGCGCGCGATCTGTGCGAATACATCCACTGGCAAGGGAGTAGTGACCAAGCCGAATGGCTGGATGAGATGCGTTCGATGGGAATGAGTGACGAGGATCTGGGGGATGCAATTTCTCCGGACTGGTATGACGGTCATTTCCCGGACTGGGTGCTTCGCGCCAAGCCGGTGCTGGATGAGGAGGCCTTGTCCCGCATCCAGTCCTCCATGCCAGAAGTTGCGCCGGTAGCCGCCGTGTTGCTCGACATCGAACAATTGATGGCGGATGGCGGGCAGCTTCCCGGCCTGGATGGCATGGAAGTCGAGTGTGTCTATTTCGGGGCTTACCTGCGATGGGATGCCGATGACCCTATGGATCGGGTGTTCGATGACTTTATCGAATACGCGAATTGCGCCAGCGATGGCTATACCGATCTCTTTGGCGCCGGCGCGGTACCTCTCGATACCGAGGGGTTCCATGTCTGGCTCCACAAGACTGGCCTGGGGTTGCAGTTGTTGTCGTCACTGGATCGGCTGATCGCCCTGATCGCCGAACCGCTGTGAGTTCCATTAACCCGGTGCGGGTGATGTCCTGCCCGCCGGGCTCGACACGCCTGCACCATTTCATTAAGGAGGTCGCGATGGCGATCAATGTCAGTACGTTTTCCAGCGAACAGTCGTACCGGCTGACTCATGCCGTCTTGGTCTATCAGGATGCGCAGCGCAAGCCGGCGTTCGTGTCGATTCATGACGTGGGTTCCGACGATGGCAATCGTCCGGTGATTCAAGCAGGGGTTCCGGCCAGCAAGGCGGGGCTCATGGCGCTGATGCGCATTCTCGATCCGGAAGCGATGCTCAAGCCGGCCATCAAGCCGGCGCATGTGCTCGCGGAAGGATCGGGTTTCTTCGTCTGGTACAGGGCTCCGCAGGACAGGCAGGTCTGGTTCGACTGCAAGGAACTCGGTGCGCGAACTGCTCGGGTTCCCTGTCCGGGACTGGTGTTCGTGGTGACCACGAAGGCATGGAAGGTGTTTGCGTTCAAGGGGCGGCAACGTCCTGATGCCGACACACCACTGTCCGTCGCGCCATTCTTCAATGTCTGGCAAAACGGCACCATCTGTGTCGGCAGTGCCCGCTTGCCGAAAGGCGATCAGGTACACAACCACCTGGCCTGGGAGGAAGCCTTCTTCCGGTCCTACTTCACGCATCCGAATATCCATACCCCACGGGGGCTGACCCGTTACCGGGCCGGTCCGTTTGCCTTGTGGCGGGATCTGCTGGATGGTCGCTTGACTCGCTTTCCTACGCGCACGCTCGTTCCGACGGGTTGGACGCTACGGCAAGCTTTTGAGGCCGCCGTGCTGGAAGGAGACGCGTGATGGATGCGAGAGATATCGCCTTGCAACACTCGGCACCTGTCGTGACGGTGCCGCGCTATGGCGGATTCACGCCCCTGGTCGAGAATGGTCATCGCTTTCTGGTGACCGGTGACGGGCTCTGGCTCGAAGCACGGCGTCCCTGGTTGTATCTCAGGGTGCCGCTGGTCTGCCAGAAAAGCGTCCCCATGCCCTATGGGTGGGTGGGCCGTGAGCTCTCCCTGTCCTTTGGCAAGATTCCTCGCCATCTGGTCATCGAGTTCTACCGGTTTGCGCTTGATCGTTGCCCGGAAGAGTGTGTGGGATGGATCGTGTGGCATGCCGGCTCCGGCGAGATGCGGCTGGTGTTCCCGACAGAAGAATCGACGGGATGCGCGCATGTACGTTATCGCCGGCCGCTCCTCGATGAGGATGAGCATCTGGTGGTCGACCTGCATTCCCATGGTCGCCTCTCGGCCTTCTTCTCGACGCAGGACGATCGGGATGATCGCGGGGAGTTCAAGATTGCCGGTGTGATCGGCAATTGCGATCGCGGGCAATGCTCCACGGCGTTTCGTTTATGCGCCAACGGGCTGTTCCTGCCGCTGGCATTCGATGAGACCGGCTTGAGCGGCCAGACAGGAGGGAATGATGGCTATCCATCATCTTGTGCCTGAACTGCTCACGCGGGAGGTGCGTGTCACTGTCATCGGGGCCGGAGGTTCAGGTTCCCAGATGCTGATGGGACTGGCCCAGCTGCATACGGCCATGCTTGCCTTGGGTCACCCCGGGGGACTGGATGTGACCGTTGTGGACGCCGACCAGGTGTCGGAAGCCAATGTCGGGCGGCAGATGTTTTATCCGTCCGACGTGGGGCTCTCCAAGGCATCGGTACTCGTCAATCGCATCAACATGGCAATGAGTACCGGCTGGAAGGCGCAGATGCGGCGACTCACTGCGGGCGAGAGTTTGCGCACCGATCTGGCGATTGGTTGTGTGGACAATCGTCTGGCGCGCAAAGCAATCCTGGAATCGGTAGGACGTGCCGGCGGCGGGTATTGGCTCGATCTGGGCAACCGCCTGCATGATGGTCAGGTCATTCTCGGTGTGGTGCCGGCGCGTTGGGCCAAGCCCGATGCGAACCGGCTGCCTCATGCTGGCGATCTTCTCCCGGAGATCGTCGATGAGTCGCAGGAAGCCGAAGATGACACGCCGTCCTGCTCGCTGGCCGATGCCCTCGACAAGCAGTCGCTGTTCGTCAATCGCGGGGTCTCGCTGTATGCCCTGAATCTGCTGTGGGAGTTGTTCCGCTACGGCCAGATCGCCTATCACGGTGTTTTTGTGAATCTCAAGAATGCCCGGACGACACCGCTTCCCGTCGATCCGGCGGCATGGTCCCGATTCGGCTATCCCAAGCCTGCGCGCAGTCGTAAGCGCAAAGGGCAGGGGAGTTGAGGGTGGGAGCCATTTTCCGGTGCACGCGCAGTTGCGTGTGCCGGGCTTTCCAGAACGGGTGAGTCATCCAACCCGCCCGCTGTGGAAAACCCGAGTTTGGCCGTTCCCATATGGGAACGACTGAAAAGCGGTAGCTGGCCGCTGGAAACAAACAGCATTTCTCAACCCTGTGGGGGCTCGCTCCCGACAGGGTCGCTGCCTCCCTTTTTTTTCTGGAGGCACCATGAAGCAGTTCGTACACATGTTGCGGGAAGCGATTCGCGTGGCAAGGGGATGGTCATGATGTTCGATCGCTATTCCCGCTATGAAGGTTTTCGGGATACCCCGAGAAAGCGCTCAGCCGTGCTGCGCAAGCAGAAGGCAGAACGCGAGGCCTTGCCGCTTTTCGCGGACCAGGTCGCGGCATTGCAGCCTTCGGTGGATGAAGTTATGTCCCGCCGTGCGCAGCGTGCCGACGTCGTTGAGGTCGAACGGCGCCAATTCACCGCCAAATGGTGGCGAATCGCCCGGCAGACCTATTTCGGTTTGCCGGCGGAGCAGAAAGCCAAAGTGCAGGTCCGCTGGCATCGCTGGTGGGGGCCGCGCAATTCGAGCTGCCTGCTGTACCTGTGTTCGCAAGCCAAGGCCGAGCAGTTGTAAATCCATTCGGCCTCACGGCCATCACCCGTCCGGGGACATCGCCCGGACGGGAAGGTGTCTCCGGCATTCAATTCTGGAGGCATCACATGTCGTATCGCATCGAGTATGACTGGGTGGCAATTCGTCTGCCCAAGGAACGCATCGAATCTGCCTACGAAGACCATTTCATTCTGGCTTCGCTGGGTGGTGACAACAATGTCTATCGGCAGGATGGCAAGCGTCCTCGTCGGTGGTCCTGCATGGCCATGGGCATGTCCTGGCAGGTCATGCAAACCGCAGTGGAGTTTGCCGCTGCCTGCGAAGGTGGGTCGCTCAAGCCTCACGGTCGCTGGATGAAGCCGGAAGCCTATATCGCTCGCCTGCGGCGGGTGTTGGCGGATGCCGTCTCATTGGATGAAGCCAGAAACCGGGGTATCCGGGTCTCGCTCTGCATCGATATCGACACGCAGAAGATGCGTGATAGATACGACGCCGACTGCCTGGCCAAGTTTCGCGAAAACCGGACCGGTCTGGCTCTCAACGGCAGCGGGGACAGCATCGAGCGCTTCATCCTTTCCATCGACGATGACGCCGACCTGTCGGCATTCATTCGCTACCACTGGCTGAGCGATTCCAAGTCCCTGTGGCGAAAGATCGAAGTCGGCGGGCGGGGCGAAATGTAGGCAGTCGTCTTTGTATCACCCGGTCGGTTGTCAGGGCTAGCGCCTTCGACATCCGACCCACCGAAGTTTCTCAACCCTTCCGGGGACACACCCCGGAGGGGGAGCGTGTCTCCGGCTTTTCAGGAGAACCGCATGAAACTCAAGAAACTTGCGGAGGTCACGATGTGGCTTCCCGGATTTGCCCCCGACGATCCATTACCGGAGGCAAGATGTACGGCAGAAATCATCGCCTTTCCCTTGGTCAACGAAGTACATGACGCCGTACCGGTCATCGATGAGGGAAGTTCGGGCGACATCGCAGAACGGGTTGTCGAGGTGGCTGCCGATGTTACGGCACCCAAGCCGCTTCGCGCGGTATGGCCCGTGCTGGATAGCTCCCTGCATGCGATGTTGCGTGGGGATGTCGGGAAGTTCGAGGCGAATCTGGCGGCGATCGCAGTGTTGTCGTTGCTGGATGCCGAAAAACGATTCCCGACTGACGAAGAGCGATCCATCCTCAATCGATATACCGGATGGGGCGGGCTTCCCAAAGCGTTCAATCCTGAGCAGGACGATCCAGCGTGGCGGGCGAGAGCCGAGTCATTGCCGGATCTGTTGGGCGAGGATTACACGAGCGCCAAGGGGAGTGTGGTCAATGCCCATTACACGGCAGTTTTCGTGATCGATGCGATCTGGGAAGCAGTACGCCGACTCGGTTTTCGGGGCGGTCGCGTCCTCGATCCCTCGGCGGGTACCGGGTATTTCATCGGTGCCATGCCAAAGGATCTGGCCGAAGTCTCGGAGATCACGGCCATCGAAATCGACCGTCTGTCGTCGCGGATGCTGTCGCGCCTGTATGGGCAACACGGGGTTCGTACCTTGACGGTGGGCTTCGAGAAGGCGCGATTGCCCAAAGACTGGTTCGATCTGGTGATCTCGAATGTTCCTTTCGGGAACTATCAGGTGCCGGACGATCGGAACGTGCCTTATGCAAACTTCCTGATCCACGACTACTTCTTCGGGCGTGCCCTGGAAGTGACCCGTCCTGGTGGTCTGGTGGCGTTCATCACGTCGGCCGGAACGTTGGACAAGTGGGAAGATCGGGCGCGGCGCCATATGGCCTCCCAGGCAAGGCTGCTGGGGGCGATACGTCTGCCGTCCGGGACGTTTTCGCAGATCGCCAATACCGACGTCACGACCGATATCGTCTTTCTCCAGAAGTTGGGGGCAGGCGAAAAGGCCGCTGACGATTGGATTAACGTGGTCGAAGCGCCCTATGCGATGTGTGACGGCTACCGCCGTTTGTATGTCTCGAACTGGTATGTCCAGAACCCGGAGATGCTGATCGGGCGCATGGGACAGAAGTCGAATGGCTATGGCTTGTCGAATGCTGCCATTTTCGATGGCGATATCGGCACTGCTTTACGGGAACGGATTGCGCGTTTGCCAGAGGGCGTTTATCACCCCCGGGCGGCGAGAAATTCCGAGCCCAGTGGCAAGCCGCAGCGCGACATTCGTGTCGCAGCGCCGGAGTTCGTGAAGCCGGGCGCATTCTGCCTCACCGACGATGGCCGTTTGGCTGTCTCGGAAGGCCAGGAGCTGCTGGTCATCGAGGGAATGGTATCGGCAACGGCTGCCAAGCGCATCGTCGGCATGATGGCGATTCGTGATGCGGCGAGGAAGTTGCTGCATGTCCAGCATCTCACGGATGACGATAGCCGTCTTGGCAGTTACCGCATGATGCTCAACATGGCCTATGACGGCTTTGTGGCGCGGCATGGCTATCTGCATGCCAAGGCCAACAAGCTGGCGTTCAAGGGAGACCCCGACCTGCCATTGCTGTTGTCTCTGGAGAATTACGATCCGGAGGGCGGCGTAGCGGAAAAGGCCGATGTGTTCTTCCGTCGGACCGTGGGGGTCGTCCGCAAGGTCGACCGCTGCAATACGCCGGAAGAGGCCCTGTTGGTGTCGCTGCATGAGCGCGGATGTGTGGATGTTGTGTTGATGGCATCCCTGCTTGGGCAGGCGTCATCGGCGTTTCTCCCGGACATGGCGGATCGCGGTCTGATCTTCCTGAATCCGGAAACATCGCAATGGGAAACCGCGGATGCTTACCTGGCCGGGAACGTGCGCAGCAAGCTGGAAATGGCAGAAGCAGCGGGCGGAGATTTTGTTCGCAATGTGGATGCCTTGAAAGCGGTGGTGCCTGCTGATCTGGGGCCGGGAGAAATCGATGCCCGGATCGGATCGACCTGGATACCGGCGCGCGACTATGCCGAATTCCTCGATCAGTTGTTGGAGTGTGAGGGATGCACGGTGGAGTTCTGTGCGGAAGCCGGGGCGTGGAACATCGATGTGCCCTGGCAAGGTGAACGGTCGGTCGCATCGACCCAAACCTTCGGTACCGGACGTATCTCGGCGGGCGAGTTGTTTGTCGTGACGCTGAACCAGATGGTGCCAACGATTCGGGATCGCGATCCGGTGACCGACCGGTACTTCGTGAACACGGAGGAAACCATTGCCGCACGGGAAAAGCAGCAGGCGCTCAAGGAAGCATTTGGTGCATGGGTGTTTGCCGATGCGAATCGTTGTGAGCGCTTGGTCCGGCTGTACAACGACCAATTCAATTCTGTGCGCTTGCGGGAGTTTGATGGGTCGGGCCTGGCTCTGCCGGGCTTCTCCGAAGTGTTCAACCTTCATCGGCATCAGAAGGACGCCATCTGGCGCATCGTGTCGGGCGGGGTGAATACCTTGTTGGCTCATGTGGTCGGCGCCGGCAAAACTCTGACGATGATCTGTGGCGGTATGGAGTTGAGGCGTCTGGGGATGGCCAGCAAGCCGTGCTATGTGGTGCCAAACCACATGCTGGAGCAGTTTGCGGCGGAGTTTTTGCGAGCCTATCCCGGGGCCAATATTCTGATGGCGAGCAAGGACGACCTGGTCGGCGACAAGCGCCGGACGCTGTTGTCACGGATTGCTACCGGGGATTGGGATGGCGTGCTGATTACCCATGCCTCTTTCGAGAGGATCAAGATGAGCGACGAGGCCATGACCACGTTCATCGAAGCGCGTGTCTATGAGATCGAGTGTGCCATTCGGGCCTCGAAATCGCAGAAGCGGGGGAATCGGATCGTCAAGGAGCTGGAGCGGGCCAAGAAGAGCTGGCTCGCGCGGTTGGAGAAGCTGGCGGCGAAGTCGAAGAAGGATGACATGCTCACGTTCGAGGAACTGGGTGTCGATTTCCTGTTCATCGACGAGGCGCACTACTTCAAGAACCTGTACCGGTTCACAAAGATGACGCGGGTCGCCGGACTGCCCAATGCCAACTCGGAACGTGCCTTCGATATGTTCGTGAAGACGCGGCATGTGATGGAAAAGCATGACGGCCGGTCGGGGGTGGTGTTCGCAACAGGAACGCCGGTATCGAACTCGATGGCGGAGATGTGGACCATGCAACGCTATCTGCAACCCGCGACGCTGCGGGGGAATCATGTGGCGCAGTTCGATACCTGGGCGGGCAATTTCGGCGAGTCGGTGACGGCCCTGGAGTTGTCGCCCGATGGTGGGGGATACCGCATGAACACGCGGTTTGCCCGCTTCGTGAATCTGCCCGAGCTGATGACGATGTTCCGCGAGGTGGCGGATATCAGAACGGCGGACATGCTGAAGTTGCCGGTGCCGCGTTTCCATCTGGAGACGGTGACAGCGAAACCCACGGCGGCCCTGAAGGCGTTTGTGGCAACGCTGGTGGAACGTGCCGAAGTCATTCGCAATGGCAACGTGTCTCCCAACGAGGACAACATGCTGGCGGTAACCAATGATGGCCGCAAGGCAGCGTTGGATATGCGGCTGGTAGTTCCTCGAGAGCCGGAGGCGCCGGATGGGAAAGTGAGCCTGTGCGCTGAGCGGATTCATGGCATCTGGCGCGATACGACGGCGTTCCGCGGCACTCAGGCGGTGTTTTGCGATCTGAGTACGCCAACGGACGATGGACGGTTCAGTGTCTATCACGTCATACGGGCGAAGCTCGTTGAGATGGGAGTTCCGGGAACGGAGATCGCCTTCATTCATGACTTCGAGAGCGATACCGCGAAGGCCGAGTTGTTCAAGGCCGTGCGGGAAGGGCGGATTCGCGTTCTGTTGGGCAGCACTCTGAAAATGGGGGTGGGCACCAATATCCAGACGCGTCTGGCGGCATTGCATCATCTGGATGCGCCATGGCGTCCGTCCGACGTCGAGCAAAGGGAGGGGCGCATCATTCGTCAGGGCAACCTGAATGAGGAGGTGCGTATCGTCCGTTACGTGACGGAGGCCTCATTCGACGCCTACATCTGGCAGACCCTCGAAACCAAGGCACGTTTCATCGCCCAGGTGATGCGGGGGGATACCGGGATGCGTAGCGCGGAGGATGTGGAGCTGGCGGCGTTGTCCTATGCCGAAGTGAAGGCACTGGCGTCCGGCAATCCGCTAGTCATGGAAAAGGCCGGCATCGATGCCGAGGTCGCCAAGCTGTCCTTGCTCAAATCCCAATGGGACAACCAGCGATGGTCCAACCAGAGGGAGTCGGCCACCTTGCCCGGTCGCATCGAGAAACTCCGGCAACGGATCGAGGCGATCGAAGCGGATATCGCCGATCGGGTGGATGTTCGTGGCCAGCGTTTTTGCATGGTGCTCGACGGTCAGCGTTATGTGGATCGTACGGAAGCCGGCAATGCGCTCGTTCGGTACTACGTCGACGCCAAGGCCAGAACCCGGAAGATCGGGAACTGGAAGACTTCGACGGGGGAGATCGTCGTCGGGCAGTTTGCCGGCTTCGATCTGGCGGTGTCGATACCGACGGCGGCAGCCGATGGACCAAGCTTTCTGCTGAAAAAGCGGCGAGCCTACGTGGCACATCATTCTGACAATCCCATCGGGATGGTCAGGGTGATCGAAAACGTGGCCAACGCTCTGGAAAGCAAGCTGGCGGAAGTCCATGAGGATCTGGCACGGGCAGAAAAGCGCCTGGCCGACATCCTCGCCGAGATATCAAAGCCCTTCGATAAGGAGGATCGTCTGACGCAATTGCTGGTGCGCCAACGCGAGATCAATGCCAGTCTCGATCTCGACAAGGGAAATGCCGGCGCGATGGAAGCGGAAACCGAAGTCGCGTGAAGGTGTTGTGAGGGTGTTTCGTTTTGCCTGACTGGGTGACGGCGGACATACCTGACTTGCACTGCATGGAACCGGTTTAACGGACGGTCGAAGTCGAGACAAAAAGGGCGCATTTCAAAATCCGAGAGGGCGAACCGGTACGTAGCATCGCATCCAGTTTCCTCCCTCCTGTTTCCTCTTACCCGGCGCGCACGTTCTGTGCGCCGGGGTTTTTCAGAACAGGTTCGATGCGCAATTCGAGCCTGCTGTGCAAAGCCTGAACATGGGATTCAGTCTGACGCCGTAAGGCATTGGACGGACGTGTGGTAGCTGGCCACGAGAAAACAAACAGCATTCATCAACCCCGCCGGGGAGCCATTCCCGGACGGGATCGCTCCATGCCGCGCGGAGATTTCCACACGGAGTTGTTACATGGAGGCATCGACAATGAAGCACGAGTACGAGACGCAGCAAGTAAAGGAAGATGCGCGAGGTCGCTGGGAGCGGGTTCTGCTTGCTCTCGCGCCACCGCTAAAAGCCGCGCTGGAACGGACAGGCAAGCATGTGCCTTGTCCGGTTCACGGCGGTCGGGATGGCTTTCGCCTGTTTCGGGATGTCGCCGATACGGGGGGAGGCATTTGCAATACCTGCGGCAGTTTTGCCAACGGGTTTGCGCTGCTGATGTGGATCAATGGCTGGGATTTTGGCCGGACGATCCGCGAAGTGGCGGAACAGGTCGGCAGCCGGTCGCGCAGTGCCAATTCGGCGGCGGATAAATCCGAGGATGAGATGCGTCGGGAGCAGCTGAATCGCACCTGGCGGGAGTCTGTGGCCTTGTCCCATCCGAGCGCCGAGCCGGCACGGTTATATTTGGCTCGTCGCGGTCTGTCGGTCAAGGTGCCTGAGACGCTGCGGTTTCATGCAGCACTCGGATACTACGAGGACAACCGGCGACTTGCTGATTACCCGACCCTGATTGCGCAAGTGACGGGGCAAGGTGGCGATGCAGTCACCATCCACCGAACCTATCTCACCCCCGAGGGCCGCAAGGCGCCGGTCGATTCCCCCAAGAAGCTGATGCGCCATCCCTTGGCGCGTCAAATGACCGGGGGCGCTATTCGACTGGTGCCGGCGAATCATCGCCTGGCAGTCACCGAAGGGATCGAGACGGCACTTGCCGTCACCGAGGCCACGGGCATTCCCGCCTGGGCCACTGGTAACGCGCATCTGCTGGCGACGTTCCAGCCACCGGCCGGCATTGACCAGATTCTGGTCTTTGCCGACAAGGACCGGCCCTCACGCCAACATCCGTCTGGACACGGGCAGGAAGCGGCGCGTGAGCTGGTCAAACGGCTGTGGTCCCTGGGTATCCGTGCCGGCGCCATTGCACCGGCCATAGATATCCCCGAAGGCAAGAAGGGAATCGACTGGCTGGACGTGTTCGTTCTTGAGGGCAAAGCGGGATTTCCTGCCTTGGTCAGCGTGGAGCAAGCGCTGCATCAAGCCGCCTAGGAGAACGCTCATGTACGGCGTTATCGATTTCAGTCTGATCGACACCATGCCGGGCGGGCAGGGCGCATTTGCTCCGCCGGCAGGATGGCAAGGCGATTATCGGCAATTCCTGCGCACGCGCTTCGACTCCGATTGCGGTGCGCGTCAGCACATTGCCGTGGTCGGAAGGCGACTCTTCATCAAGATCGAAGGCAAGCCCAGCGAATTCCTTGGGCCGCATGCAGTCGAGGCCAAAGAGTTTGCCCTGTCGGTGTGGTCTGCAAGAAGGAAGTAGCAGAACCGGAAGTCCATCGGACTTTCCATCAGTCATCCGGCTTCGACCGGAAATTTCATCCCACGGGGAACGCATTGCTCCCCAACGGGGACGGTGCCTCCCCATTTTTCTTTGGAGGCATCATGCATGACAAGTTTGCACCCCTGCTCACGCAGGCGCTCTCGGAGCCCGGAATCGTCAGTGCCGCTTATGGCCGGTTCCATCGCTTCAGCATCGGCAACCAGATTCTGGCAGCCATTCAGTTGCAAGAGCGCGAGCTCCCCATGGCGCCGATCGCCAGTTTCCTCCGATGGAAGGAACTGGGACGCTCCGTCACCAAGGGCCAGAAGGCGTTGTCGCTCTGGATGCCGATCACGGTCAAGCGCCGTGAATCGGAGTCCGACGACGGATCGATGGAAGAAAGCAGTCGGTTGCTGACGCTATTCAGGCTGGCACCACGCTGGTTCAGCCTGGATCAGACCGAAGGCGAGGACTACGTCGAAGCCATCGAGTCGCCCCAGTGGAATGCCGAAGCTGCCTTGATGGAACTCGGTATCTCACAGGAGCCATTCGAACTCATGGACGGGAATGTGCAGGGCTATGCGGTCAAACGGCGAATTTCCGTGAGTCCGATTGCCGAGTATCCGCACAAGACCCGGTTTCACGAAATGGCGCATGTGGTGCTTGGCCATACCGAAGAAGGCGATTGCCATGACGCCGCGACGATCCCGAGAAGTATTCAGGAGGTCGAGGCGGAGGGCGTGGCCTTCCTGCTGTGTTCCATCCTCGAACTGCCCGGACGCGATGAGTCGCGAGGCTACATCCAGTCCTGGCTCGATGGCGATGAATTGCCTGAGAAGTCGGCGCAGCGGATTTTCAGCGCAAGCCAGAAGATCCTCGAAGCCGGAAAGCCTGCCATTCAGATGGACGTAGTTCAGTAGATCTTACCCATTCATATCCACCCCGCGGGGCGACTCTTCGTCCCGGTAGGGGAGGAGGGTGCCCGCAATATTTTTGGAGGCACCAAGATGAAACACTTAACCAACGTCGAGCTACTCGAATGCTTCACTGGATTGTCCGCCATGTTCAATCCTGATTACTCGCTGGCCGAGCTATTCGGCTTGCGGCGGCGCTACCAGGTACCTGAATTGGGTGTGGCCGAGGAAGCTATGCCATATGCAGTTTCGGATCGCTTTCTAGCGGCCAGGGAGTTGCTGCGACGCGCCCTTGAGGAAACCTTGAAAGAACCTGGAGAGCATCTGTCATCGCCCGAGGCGGTCAAGAGCTACTTGCGGTTGTTTCTAGGTGGTCAGGAGTACGAGAGTTTCGTTGCAATCTGGTTGGACGCGCAGAATCGGCTGATCGCCAGCATGGAGATGTTCCGTGGAACGACGACGCAAACTTCGGTCTATCCGCGAGAAATCGTTCGAACGGGCTTGAAGCTCAATGCATCGGCCGTGCTGTTTGCGCACAACCACCCCAGTGGTAGTGTCGAACCGTCACGCGCCGATGAAATGCTGACAAGTCAGTTGCGACAGGCCTTAGCGCTTGTCGATATCAAGGTGCTGGATCACTTTATCGTGACCGACACTTCGATCCTGTCCTTTGCCGAAAAGGGCCTGATCTGAACAAACCCCGCCAGCAGAATCGGCGGGGTATTTCGTTAACCGTGTGAGTAGAAATTTACGGGGTCAGCTTGTTGCGGACATGCATCGGGCTTACCTGCTGAAATTCATTCAGGCAGGTAGTCCCAAGGCGGTCGCAATTACGTCTTGCATTGGTCAAATTTGCAGCGCATAATATCATCATATTGATTACATCAGCTTGATATAAATGACCAAACATAAAACCAATTATGGTTCTCCCGCCGACTGTCGTGGATGAGGAACGTTTGACAATGCACCCCCAACGTGTTGATGGCCTAAGCCACGCACAGCGCGAGCGGCTGGCCTACATCGATTTTCGGCTCTATTTCTTCGGAGAGATCGGACGGCCCGATCTGAGCGGTCGTTTTGGCGTGGCACCGGCGGGTGCAACACGAGACCTCGCTCTGTACCGGGAGATTGCGTCGCAAAATATCGAGTTCGACGGCAGCAGCAAGGTTTATCGCATCGGCAAGGACTTCGTACCGTTGTTTGATCACGCACCACAGCGCGTGCTGTCAGCGATTGCCTTGGGGTTTGGCGATGGCGTGAACGTCGATTCTCAGTCACTGCTACCCTGCGAATCGCCTACAGCTCTGAGCAGTCCCCGGATGGATGTGTTGGCCCCGATCTGCCGGGCCATCTACGCCAAGCGTCCGGTGACCATCCGCTACCACTCGATGAGCAGCGGCGAGTCCGAGCGTGTGATCGTGCCCTTCGCCTTGGTCGACACTGGGCTGCGCTGGCACGTTCGGGCCTTTGATCGTAAGAGCGGCGAGTTCCGCGACTTCGTCGTGACGCGCATTGAAGCGCCGACGTTGCTCGATGAGGAGCCTAAGGCGAACGAGCGCCCGGAAAACGATATCCAGTGGACGCGCATCGTTGAACTGGATTTCGTGCCCCATCCGCGTCTGAGTCGTCCTGAAATCATCAGGATGGACTACGGGATGAAGGATGGCCCGATACGGATGCGTGTCCGCGCGGCAGTCGCTGGCTACATGCTGCTGCGCTGGAGCGTCGATGCATCACCTGACCACAGCCTGAAAGAAGAACAGTACCGCCTCTGGCTCAGCGATCCGCTGGCCTTGTACGGGGTAGAGAACGCAAAGCTCGCACCGGGGTACCAAGCGCCAGCAGCCAAAACAATACGGAAATAGGACAGAACACGATGGCACAGAACGACACGAACAAGAACGGCGGCAATCTCGGCTTCGAGGCAGAGATGTTCAAGGCGGCGGACAAGCTGCGCGGAAATATGGAGCCGTCCGACTACAAGCACGTCGCGCTCGGGCTCATCTTCCTTAAGTACATCTCCGATGCCTTCGAGGCGAAGCACAAGACCCTGCTGTCCGAAGACCCGCAGGCCGCGGAGGATAAAGACGAATACCTCGCCGACAACGTCTTCTGGGTACCGAAGGACGCTCGCTGGTCGCACCTTCAGGCCAACGCCAAGCTCCCCACCATCGGTACGCTTATCGACGATGCGATGCGCGCAATCGAGAAGGACAACGAGTCTCTCAAAGGCGTGCTGTCCAAGGACTATGCCCGGCCTGCGCTCAACAAGGTAATGCTCGGTGAGCTGATCGACCTGATTTCCGGGATTGCTCTCAGTGAAGAAGGACACGCTTCTCGCGACATCCTCGGCCGCGTCTACGAATACTTCCTCGGCCAGTTCGCAGGTGCCGAAGGCAAGCGGGGCGGCGAGTTCTATACGCCGCGTTCTGTTGTGCGTGTCCTCGTAGAAATGCTGGAACCTTACCAGGGCCGCATCTATGACCCGTGCTGCGGCTCGGGCGGGATGTTCGTGCAGTCCGAGAAATTCGTGCAGGAGCACGGCGGCCGCATTGGTGACATCGCCATCTACGGGCAGGAATCTAATTACGTGACGTGGCGGCTAGCCAAGATGAACCTCGCGGTACGTGGCATCGACTCCGACATTCGCTGGAACAACGAGGGCAGCTTCCACAAGGACGAGCTGCGCGATCTCAAGGCCGACTTCATCCTCGCCAATCCGCCGTTCAACATCTCCGATTGGGGTGGAGACCGGCTGCGGGAGGATGTTCGCTGGAAATTCGGCGTCCCCCCGGTTGGCAATGCCAACTATGCGTGGTTGCAGCACATTGTTTATCACCTTGCGCCGAATGGCACCGCAGGCGTAGTGCTGGCCAACGGGTCAATGTCCTCTACTCAATCTGGCGAGGGTGATATTCGCCGTGAAATGGTCGAAAAGGGGATCGTGGATTGCATGGTTGCCCTGCCCGGACAGCTCTTCTACTCGACTCAGATTCCCGCATGCTTGTGGTTCCTGGCTCGCAATAAGAATCCGGGAAACGGTTGGCGTGATCGCCGTGGTGAGGTACTGTTCATTGACGCGCGAAAACTGGGAATGCTCGTTGATCGCACACGACGCGAGCTATCAGATGCAGACATTCAACGTATCGCCGACACCTATCACGCATGGCGTGGAGAGGGAAATACGGGTGACTACCGCGATATCGCAGGATTTTGCCGGACGGCTACGGCGGAGGAAATCAGGAAGCAAGGGCACGTCCTCACGCCGGGTCGTTATGTCGGCGCTGAAGAAGTCGAGGGCGACGGCAGGGACTTCACTGAAAAGTTTGGGGAGCTTCAACAGGAAGTTGAAATGTGTTTCCGGGAGGCAGAAATGTTATCTGCCGAAATTCGCAACAACCTCAAATTGGTGAGCGTGGTCTGATGGCGCGAATGACTACGACCGGTGGAAGGGATGCGACCACGGCAGTAATTCCGGGCCGTTTCGCACTGTCGGTCGGAAAACCAGACTTACCAACTCCTCCAGGTTGGAGTTGGACGCCTGTTTCATTTCTGGCGCGGCTGGAAAGCGGACACACCCCAAGTCGTACTCGTCCAGAATACTGGGGTGGCGACGTGCCGTGGATTGGCATTCGTGATGCCACTGGTAATCACGGGCGTGTTCTGGCGGATACCGAGCAACATACAAACCAACTTGGAATCAACAACTCGTCTGCCCGGATTCTTCCGGAGGGTACGGTTTGTTTGTCACGCACGGCATCAGTCGGCTACGTCGTAGTAATGGGTAGGCCGATGGCAACGAGCCAGGATTTTGCGAATTGGGTATGTGGTGAAGATCTCAATCCCCATTTTCTGAAGTACGTCCTTCTGGCCGAGCGGGATACCCTCCACATGTACGCAACGGGCACGACGCATCAAACGATTTACTACCCAGAATTGAAGGCGTTCCATATTTGCGTTCCTGACCGGAAGCAGCAAGACGCAATTGTTGCCGTTCTTTTTGCTCTCGATAGAAAGATCGAGCTCAACCGGAAGATGAACGAGAAACTAGAGACAATGGGGCGCTCCCTGTTTAAGGACTGGTTCATTGACTTCGGTCCGGTACGGGCCAAGATGGAAGGACGCCTGCCGCCTGGGTTGGCTCCAGAAATTGCCGCGTTATTCCCAGAAGTACTTGATGCTGAGGGAAAGCCGGCGGGCTGGAGTAACGGCAGTCTCGACGACATCGCAGACTTGAATCCTGAATCGTGGTCAAAGAAGAATTCTCCGACAGAAATCGACTATGTTGATCTGTCCAACACGAAATGGGGTGTTATCGAATTAACGACGCGATTCGCATGGGCAGATGCACCCAGCCGAGCACAGCGCATTCTTCGACCTGGCGACACCATCGTGGGTACAGTTAGGCCAGGCAATGGCTCGTACAGCTACGTCAGTGCTGACGGTCTGACCGGGAGTACAGGGTTCGCGGTCCTTCGGCCCAAAGATGACGACTACCGCGAGCTCCTCTATTTCGCGGCAACGTCACTAGAAAATATTGAGCGCTTATCTCACCTTGCTGATGGTGGCGCATATCCTGCTGTACGACCCGAGGCTGTGTTTGCATCACCAATAGTTCGTCCTGAACCAGAAGTAGTGACTGCGTTCTCGAGTGTTGTTGCTCCCTTAATCAGGGCAATTGAGGCAAATAAACATGAGGCGGCGGCGCTTGCATCGCTGCGCGACTTGCTTCTTCCCAAGCTGTTATCCGGCGAGGCTCGTGTCGGGGGTGCCGAGCACGTGATAGGAGACACAGCATGACTTTGGACTGGTGCCCTGGCATCCGAGAAGCGTGTTCGTATTGGCGGGACGCGCCAATGCTGCAACAGACCTTTGAGGAACTCGAAAGAGCGCTGGTCGAAAACAACGACGCCTGCATCGATTCGGCAAAGGCCATCGTCGAGGTGGTTTGCCAGATCATCTTGCAGGAGTTGGACTCGCCGTCAAACCCTGTGCGTCCTGCTGAGGCACTGCCGACCTTCGGTGCGTGGATGAGTGCGGCTGTTCGCGCGTTGAAGCTTGGGGACATCAGGCACAATGGCTTCCAGAAGCTGGTGTCGCAGCACAGAAAGCTCACCGATTCTCTGGGCGAGCTGCGCAATGACGCGGGTACGGCGAGCCACGGGCGGGAAGGGTTTCTGCAGCGGCTATCGGCTCATCACCACCGCGCGGCGGTGTTATCGGCCGACGCCATCGTCACCTTCCTGCACCAAGCGTATTTGGAGGCTGAACTGGATTTGGTGCGCACGCGAGAACCCTATGAGCGTTTCGACCACCTGCACGGGCTGATTGACGCGCACGTTTCATTGCAGGCGGAGATCGATGAGGAAGGCTTTCTCACGGTGGACGTGACTCTGCCTTTTGGTGACATCTTGCCCTTGCGTGTAGAAGCGAGTCGGTTGCTCTACCAACTGGATCGGGACGCCTATGTCGAGGCGTTGAACGCTTCGCGCGGGGCACCGGCGCCAGTCGCGGAGCAAGTCGGAGAACAGGGAGAACAATAATGGCGTTTTTGTCGGAGGCCGCCGTAGAGCAAGCGCTATTGGATCAGCTGCGTGCACTTGACTACAGCATTGAGCGTGAGGAGGACATCGGACCCGATGGCCATCGTTCGGAGCGAGAGAGCCACGACGAGGTTGTGCTGAAGAAGCGATTCGAGAATGCCGTCGCGCGGCTCAATTTGGGCCTGCCTCTGGAGGCGCGTCAGGATGCAATCCGCAAGGTGATGCAGTCTGAGTTGCCATCGCTCCTCGAAGAAAACCGCCGTATCCACAAGCTGATGACCGAGGGCGTCGACGTCGAGTACTACGCCGATGACGGCACACTGACAGCCGGCAAGGTCTCTCTCATCAACTTCGAGCGGCCAGAGCAGAACGATTGGTTGGTGGTTAGCCAGTTCGTGGTGATCGCCGGGCAATACAACCGCCGCCCAGACGTGGTGGTGTTCGTTAATGGCCTGCCGCTGGGTGTGATCGAACTGAAGGCTCCGGGCAGCGGCAACGCAACACTAGTCGGGGCTTTCAACCAGCTGCAGACCTACAAGAAACAGATCCCGGCGCTATTCAATACCAACGCACTGCTAGTTACCTCGGATGGGATCACTGCCCGGGTCGGCTCGCTGTCCGCTGATCTGGAGCGGTTCATGCCTTGGCGCACGACCGACGGCAAAGACGTTGCACCGAAAGGTGCGCCCGAACTCTCGACATTAATTGAAGGCGTTTTCGAGCAGCGCCGCTTGCTCGACATGTTGTGTCACTTTACGGTCTTCGGTGAGACGGGATCGGGCTTGGCCAAGATCATCGCGGGCTATCACCAATTTCACGCGGTTCAGCACGCTGTTAACAGTACCGTAACGGCGTCCGCCCCAGGCGGCAACCAGCGTGTCGGCGTGATCTGGCACACCCAAGGCTCAGGAAAAAGCCTGCTGATGGCGTTCTATGCCGGGCAACTGGTCAAGCATCCAGCGATGGCCAATCCAACGCTCGTAGTGCTAACCGACCGCAATGACCTCGACGACCAGCTTTTCACCACCTTCTCGATGTGCCGCGACCTGATTCGGCAAACACCGGTACAGGCTGACAGCCGCGAAGACTTACAGAAGCTTTTGGCGCGTGCATCTGGTGGCGTAATTTTTACAACCTTGCAAAAATTTGGCGAGACAAGTCAGGCGCTGACTGAGCGTCGCAATGTGGTCGTAATCGCTGATGAAGCGCACCGCAGTCAATATGGCTTTCGTGCCAAGGTGGATGCCAAAACGGGTGAAATTTCCTACGGGTTCGCCAAGTACTTGCGCGACGCGCTGCCCAACGCGTCGTTCATTGGTTTTACCGGCACGCCAATTGAGGCCGACGATGTGAATACCCCGGCGGTGTTCGGCAATTACATCGACGTTTACGACATCAGCCGCGCAGTCGAGGACGGCGCGACAGTGCCGATCTACTACGAGTCGCGGCTCGCTCGCATTGAGCTTGATGAGGACGAAAAACCGAAGATCGATGCCGAGGTCAACGAACTCACAGAGGACGATCCAGAGGTTGAACAGGAACGCTTCAAACGAAAATGGTCGACGGTGGAAGCCTTGGTGGGCAGCGATAAGCGCCTCGCGCTGGTGGCGCAGGACATGGTCACCCACTTCGAGGATCGCGTTGCCGCGCTGGACGGAAAGGCGATGGTGGTGTGCATGAGCCGTCGCATCTGCGTGAAGCTGTATGACGAAATCGTGAAGCTCCGTCCGAACTGGCACAGTGCCGATGACAACGCGGGGGCGGTCAAGATTGTGATGACGGGCGCTGCCAGCGACCCCGAAGACTGGCAACAGCACATCGGCAATAAAGCCCGCCGCGATTTGCTGGCCAAGCGCGCACGCGATGCCAAAGACCCGCTCAAGTTGGTGATCGTGCGAGATATGTGGCTTACCGGATTCGATGCGCCCTGCATGCACACGATGTACGTGGACAAGCCGATGCAGGGGCACGGCTTGATGCAGGCGATTGCGCGAGTGAATCGTGTGTTCCGCGACAAGCCTGCTGGATTGATCGTCGACTACATCGGTATCGCCCAGAACCTGAAATCTGCGCTTCAGCAGTATTCGAAGAACGACCAGGAGAACACCGGCGTCGACGAGTCACAGGCCATCGCCGTGCTGATGGAAAAGTACGAAGTCGTGCGGGACATGTACCACGGCTTCGACTACGCCTCAGCGATGGGCGGAACACCTCAAGAACGCTTGGCAATGATGGCTGGTGCAATCGAGTGGATTCTCGACATGCAGCAAAAGGTGGCGGCGAAAGAGAAAACAAAGGAAGGAAAGAAGGACGCACATCGCCGCTATCAGGATGCCGTACTGGCGCTGTCCAAAGCGTTCTCCCTTGCATCGGCATCCGACGAGGCCCGCGAAATCCGAGAGGAAGTGGGCTTCTTCCAGGCGATTCGCGCGGCGCTGGTGAAGAGCAGTACCGGGTCGGGCGTAACTCAGCAAGAGCGCGAAATGGCAATCCAGCAGATCGTGAGTCGTGCTGTAGTTTCCACCGAGATTGTCGACATCCTCGCTGCCGCCGGGATTAAGAGCCCGGACATCTCGATCTTGTCAGACGAGTTCTTGGCCGAAGTTCAGCAGATGGAGCGCAAGAACCTCGCGCTCGAAGCGTTGCGGAAATTGATCAACGACGGCATCCGATCCCGCAGCAAAGCCAACGTCGTGCAGACCAAGGCTTTCTCAGAGCGCTTGGAAGATGCGGTCGCGCGGTATCACGCCAATGCGATCACCACCGCTGAGGTCTTGCAGGAGTTGATTGATCTCGCCAAGGATATTCGGGCAGCTCGCCAGCGGGGTGAAGAGCAAGGCTTGTCCGAGGATGAGATAGCTTTCTACGACGCGCTGGCCGAGAACGAGAGTGCGATTCAAATGATGGGTGACGACAAACTGAAACTCATCGCACACGAGTTGTTGGTCAGTCTGCGCGAGAACGTATCGGTGGATTGGGCGCATCGTGATTCTGCCCGCGCGCGGATGCGGGTTCTGGTGAAACGCATTCTGCGCAAGTATGGCTACCCGCCTGATCTGCAGGACGCGGCCGTGCAAACGGTACTGCAGCAAGCCGAGGCATTGTCGTCAACGTGGAGCATGCCGAAACCTGGTAGCGGAGGCGTCAATGGCTGATGTGTTCATATCTCACGCGGCAACGGACTTGCCCCTTGCAGAATTTCTTCACCGTCACCTCACGCAGGAGGGGCTGAGTGTGTATTTGGCCTCGGTTTCGATGCCGCCGGGCGAGCGTTGGATGCCTCACATCATGGACAACCTGCGCGGATCCACTTGGGTTCTTTGCCTCGCGAGCCGCGCTGCTTGTGCGTCGCCGTGGGTGCTGCAAGAAATGGGGGCGGCTGTCGCGGGCAACAAAAAACTGGTGCCGATCATCTGGGATCAGCCGCCTGATTCGCTACCGGGATGGATGAAGCAATACCAGGCTGTGAATCTGGCTGGTAGTGGGCAGGAAGAGGCAATGGTTGCCGTTGGGCGTGTCGCGGAGGCCATCAAGGCCGAGAAGCAGAAAGGACTGCTCATTCTTGGATTGATCTTCGCTGGATTGGTTGCCTTCGGGAAATGACATGGGTGGTTTTTACGTCGAGCAGAATATGAACGGCCTGTTGGCTGCGCTGATGAAACCAACACGGCGGAAGGTGTTCGTCAGTTATCACCACGGGAACGATCAAGTTTATTACGACGAGTTTTCACGTTTTTTCCACGACCAGTATGAAGCAATTCGAGATAACTCTTTGGAGCGCCTTATCCAGAGTGACAACACCGAGTATGTGATGCGTCAAATTCGAGAGCGGCACATCAACGGCACCTCGTGCACTATTGTTCTGATCGGCGCACAGAGTCATGAGCGCAAGTATCTCGACTGGGAAATCAAGGCGACCCTAGAAAAATGTCACGGGCTCATTGGTATCGTACTGCCCTCCCATGCAAAAAATTCGGGCGGGGAGATTGTTGTACCCGACCGCTTTCTTGATAACCACAAGAGCGGGTACGCAGTCTGGTCGCACTGGAATGGACTTACGGCGCAAGGATTAACCCAATTGATCAACGCCGCCATTGCGAAGCCGCAGTGGCAGATCGACAACTCACGGCCGCTTCGTCAACGAAACGGATAGGAGATAGATATGGCCGTAATGAAGAAGGGCAACTTTTCGATAGATATTGGGTTTCTCAAGCTGGGAGCCGACTTTGAGGAAAGTGACCGACAGTGTGCATGGGAACTGTATACCGAACTGGCGACAAGAATCGCTGTTACCGGAAAATCCAAAGATCGCGACTGCACGGATTTCTCAGGGGAGGTCTATGCCGAAAGCCTTACTTCATTGCACACGTTTTTCGGCGAGGCAAGAAAAATTATGCGCCAGTTTCCTGTCTGCTCAACCTATGTGAAGCCGAGAAAACTCCTCGGCGTTCGCACTGGTGCTGGCATCGAAAACCACCTTGGTGCGTTGATTCATCGTGCAATGCGTGATGTGCTTCGGCCATTTCTTGAGACGTGGCAAGCCGATTATCGCTTCTGGTGGGAGAACACTAGCGACAAGACGCTTCCCCCTTTCGAGCGACAAAAGGCATATCCGAAACTAAACGACATGATTTCTCAGTGGAGCGACGTGCGAGCGATCATGCGTGCCATTCAAGATGAGCTGGTGAGCATGTACAAGCTGGTCGACGTAACTAAGTTGGCTTGACGGCAGGAATCAGCCGTTCAGACGATCAACAAATAAAGGACCATAAGTGCCCGTATTCATTTCACACAAAAGCGTTGATAAGCCAGCAGCACTTGAGATATCCAGTTACCTGCGTGCGCGTGGTGTTCAGTCGTATGTTGATGTCCTTGATCCGCAATTGCAGTCAACCGATGACATTACCTCTGTGATTGTGACGCGAGTCCGTCAATGTACCCATCTGATGGCCGTCACCTCTGCCAACACGATTTCCTCCTGGTGGGTGCCCTTTGAAATCGGAGTAGCGACTGATCAGGACAGGAGGATCAGCACTTACACGCTTGAGGCGACGAATTTGCCGGATTACCTGAAGAAGTGGCCTGTTTTGAAGACCAAGGCACATCTGGATCAATTCATCGATCTCTATCAGCGTGACAAGGTTGTTGCTTTCAGCGAGAGCACTGCAGCCCGAACCGTGACCTCCGCCGATAATTTCCACCAGAGCCTGAAAAGCAGAATCGGTCAGTGAGCATTTCAGCCCGTTTTTGATCTCGGATTTCCCCAATGACCGCACCAAAAGTATTTCTTAGCCATGCCAGCGAAGACAAAGACCGCTTCGTAGTGGGTTTCGCAAGACAACTGCGTGAGAGTGGCGTCGACGTATGGCTCGACCAATGGGAAATGAAGCCAGGCGATAGCTTGGTGGACAAGATTTTCGAGGAAGGCTTGAAAGATGCCCACGCAGTGATCATTGTTCTCTCGACTACCAGCGTTCAAAAGCCATGGGTACGAGAGGAGTTGAACGCTTCTGTTGTAAATCGGATCAGTCGAGGGACAAAACTGATCCCGGTCGTCATCGACAGATGTGAGGTACCAGAAAGTCTCCGATCCACCGTATGGCAGAAGGTGGATTGCCTCGACGACTACAGCCAGAGTTTGCAGCGCATCTTGTCTGCAATCTTTGATGCCAACGACAAGCCCCCCATTGGCAAGCCGCCTGCGCGATTTTCGGGTACGGAGCCGCTGATTTCCGGATTGACACGCGTCGACGATTTGGTTTTGCGTGAGATAGCTCGACTGCAAATTGAACAGAATAATGGGCTCGTGACGTTTGATCAGATCTGCGCTGAGCAAACACTGGAAGAAGTTCCTCAGCCAGAGTTGCTTGATTCTCTCGAAATTCTCGCGCAGAAATATTTGATCAAAATCTCCTATGTGCTTGGAGCGCCCCTCTCACACGTTGTGCTCACGGATTTCGGCTTTCAGCAATTCGCGGAGGCATACGTTCCTGATTACGCCGACGTGGTTGCCCGCGTTGCTGCGCTGCTCGTCAACGAGAATGTCTGCCAGAACGAAGAATTGGCGTCTCGCATTCAGAGACCGGTCGGCTTCGTGGATTTTGTACTGAGCCTTATGGAGAGTAACAACCACATCAAGGTGTCGAAATATATTGGCGGGCAGTCGCAGGTTTGGCAGATTTCGCCGTCACTGAAGCGGGCATTGCAGCAATCGTGATGGGATGATTCTCCGTGCTTGGCGCATCGAGTATTACATCTCTGCAAGGTGCTATGTAATTCAGTATTACAAACAATATATGCGAGTTGAGATGTTTAAGTACGAACTCGCCCCGAAAATACGACGGTCCCCATTACGATGATGTCGTTTGTCAGGGGCAGAATCGGGTTAGGCCAGTGGGGATTCAATGCCTTGAGGAATTGTCCCTCAGGGGTTGTAATGAGGCGTCGCAAATATGCAGCTTTTGGGCTGACGGCCACTACATCCCGACCGTGGGTAGGCTCGACGGTTGAGTCCACAAAAATTACCTCGCCTTCACGGTAGCCGTCTTCAGCCACCATGGCTTCGCCAATGACAGGCAGGGCGAAGCTCATTTCGCTGTGAGGCACAGGGCAGACTAGGGCGCAACCGAGCGGAGCATCCGCCAGATGAGGTGTATGTGTCAGCGTTTCCCATCGGCCCAGTGGAACTGCTCCCTTGTCGAACAACTTGACCGAAATGGGCTCCTGGCCCATGAGCTGCTCGGGCGTGACGCCCAGCACTCCGCCAATTTTCTCCAAAGTTTCGCGGCGAGGTTTCTTGGCCTTGCTGCGCTCCTTGAGGATGCGGTTGATTGCAGGCTGGGAGACTCCGGAACGATGCGCGAGGTCAGTCTGATTCAGGCTGTGCTTGTCCATCAGTGCCTCAAGAATCTCGGCGACTGGGTTATGTGCCTGCAAAACGGCTTCGGTATCGAACGTCATAAATTATTCTCCTTTGTGGTTCCTTTGTTGATAATTGTAATATAAAATGCGCACACGTGACCACTTAAAGGAATATTTATGATGGAGCAGCGAGACATCCTCAAAATCAACCGTCAGCTGCTATTGCTGACCCGTCAGATGGCTCAGGACATGGAGGCGGCAGAGTTGATGACTGGCTTGCCCAAGTCGGTGGTCAAAAAGATTGCCACGCTCGACATGGATGAGATCGAGGAACTGGCTGAATCCGTTGGGGTATCGCTCTACACCTTGAGGTTCAGCGATCCGGCCTTCTCACGGTTACTGGATATGCCACGCGAAGCGCGAAGTACCTACGCTGAGGCAGCGATAGCAGGAAATTCCCGTGGCGGCGCTACTTTCCCCTGAGGACCTCGAAAATCATCGGGTAGCTCATGAGCTGGTTCGACTGAAGCTCAGGCTACCGCTGGTCAATCATCTGACCGGAATCCACATCAAGCCGTTGAGGCGACAGTGGAACAGAATTCATCCCAATAGCCCGCCCAATGGGCGATTGCGCGAGTCGGTCCGGGCGTTTATCTCCGACAGCTTCTCGGCTGCGGAATTGGCCGGTTTCGTGGCGATTTACAACCGACTGGCTCCCGGCGCAGAAAACCAAGTCGAACCGGGAATGTTGCTACGCGCGATGACAATGCATGAGCGCATAGCACATCGCGAGCTGGACATAAATGCGGCCTACTTTGCGGTTCGGGATGTGCGAGCAAAGATCGTCGAATGGCGCCGGTGCGGACGCTGCCAGACGAGCTTCATTTATAGCCCGGCAGCCTTCCATATGCGGTCGTGTCCATTCTGTGCGCTACTGAGTTGAAATGGGTTGGGGATCGTATCGATCCCATCAGTTACAGACTTTCGCTAAGCCTTCTTATCAGCTTGTTCGTCGCTCCGTTTGACTCTGATTCTGAGCGGTTGGTTGGTGTTGATTCTGGATGCATTTGGCATCGATCAAACGGAAAATGCATATTTCGAAGTCCAAGCATGGCTAGCAGCCGAAGACGCTCAGCCCGGTCCCGTAGCTGAACTCTTTGCAGATCGGTAACCAGCTCTGGATAGATCGTGTCCGGGATCTTCACGACGATTTTCAAATAGCCCATCTCAGCTTCCCATCCGCCAGAAGCCGCGAGCATTGGCGAATACGGGGGATTCCGGCGTAGTGACCTTGAGATGGGGAAAGGCCTCCTTCACGGACTCCTCGAAGAACCCAGCACCTCCCCCGACGAGGAGCACGATGTCGGCACCGGCGTTCTCCTTCCGCAAGGATTCCCGCAACCGAGTGGCGACGATTGGTCCCACCTTGGTGGACGCTGCATTGAGATACGGAGCGATGTCGATCTTTTCTCCGAATAGCCGGACCTCGGTTTGATTCAGCCGGATGGCGTTTTCCAGGCGCTCACGTCCGACATTTCCACCGAAGTCGTTGGCCAGTTGCTTTGCCGCTTCGTCTAGGATGACAGATGAAGCTTCCAAACTGGTGCCGCAGGATTGCCGGCGAAGTTCGCCATTGCTAATCAACACCCAATCGACGGAGAAAAAGCCGGGATCCACCACAAGAACACGGGACTCCTCGAATTCCGAGGCGTCTTTGAGATTCCAGACGTGATCGACAAATCCACCCACCGGCTGCGGGACGACTTTGACCGCTTGTACGGTAATTTTCCGTCGTGGTGTCACCTGATGCTCCCCTGTCATCTGGGTTTGCAGACGAGTCCGCAATTCCTGATTCAGATACTGATTGACTGGGAGCCCCGTGACGAGAAGATCAACCTGCTCAAGTTCGGCCAACAGCAGGCCGGCATGGAAGAGGGCGCGGTAAGACTCGGTAGAAGGGTAGTCCTCGTGCAGCTCTCGACTCCATAGCTCTGCGCGATCCGGCGAAAGTCCGGCGGCAAAGGGCGTTCCATTTACGACCACGCGTAGGAAGTCATCCTTGCCTTTGTCGGCGATCTTTTCACCAAGGCGATCTACCGGAGCTGCACCGGCAGGCTTTAACAGAACTTTTGGTTCAGTACCGCGCTTGCCAAAGGCGAGTTTGAGGTTGGAATAGCCAATATCAATTCCGAGCACATTCATTTGAAATCTTCTCCAGTAGCACTTCAGTGATCTTCACGCCCGAAATTGGGCTGTGCGACCTGGCAAGCGTTCTGCAGAGCAACTTGAGTGTTACTTTGGGATTCCGTGCCACGGAAGTGCCACTCCAGTATGCCGCCAGAGCATCTGATGCTATGGCGACATTCCTGATCACGGATTTTGAAATGTGACCAAAAAGGGCGCATTTCAAAAATGCAAACCCTCGATGGCCCCCTACGATCGCGGCGTTGCTTCGGGAACAAAACATCGTCCCTTAACAACGTGGAATGTAGGGGGGTAAATCTACCTGTGGGACCACCTTCAGCGCCCCCTCAAATATCTCGATGCTGTTTCAACATGAGGAGAAGGGGATGAGTTTTGCGAATAAACAATCGCAGGTACTGCCTGTCAGAAACGACCATGAGCCGATTTCTGATCTGCAAACCCACATAACGGATGGAACCGTTCCTGTGGGTTGTAGGGTGGTTACTTCCAGAGATTAATAAGGGGGACGCACATGCAAAACCGGTTGATGGAAGTGCGGGCAATCTTTGAGGGACATCTGGAAACCCTCAGAAAGCAGGCCTATGAAAGCGCCATACGATTCGAGGACTATACCGTCAAAGAGAATTCGCGGCGGGACAAATGGAAAGATCAGAACACGCTCAAATTCCGGGTGCGTCTGGAAGGGAACTCCCTGATGCTCGAATGGTATCGCCGCGTCTGGAAACGCGATGGAGATGGCAAACGAGACACACAACATACCTACATCCGTAAGCGAACCAAAGGGAAGGCAGGCAGTACGTATGTCTACGACTTGGAGGATCTCTTCAAGTATTCCCCTGAGTGGAGCCGAGAAATGGTCGTCGATGTGGAATCAGAGGCGGCGACCTTGCGCCGTCAGGCGCGATACTGCTCTTCGATCCTGGTGAGCCTGGGCCGTCTTGAGCGCTATCTGGTGCAGTTGGACGCTGGCGAGGAGTCAGAGGAGGATGAAGCATGAACATGGCGCCTCGATACGTATTGACGGATCGGTTCGACTTGGGGATGCTGTCCAGCCTGACGAGCGACATTACCCTGACGGAGATATCGCTTGATCAGGTGTGCGCGCTGATCGAGAAGGCTGAGCTGGAAAGGAAGATGGGCTTGCATGGAGGATGGGCCGATGGGATTCGTGCTCATGATCCCATCGAACTGACGCCGCATGGTCCGATTCTGCTGGTTGCCCAAACTACGGAAACGGCGCAGGGAGCGATGATGAAATGGGTTCAAGTCGAAGTAATCGATTGAGTCAGGCTGACCTGGTGATCGATACCGGTATTTAGAATCTACGGATGAACACCATCAATATGAATGTCAGACAACGTCGTTTCTCCGTCGTGAGCATCCTGTTCGTCATGCTTCTGATGCCGATAACGGCCTGGAGCGAGCAGGTTGTCGTGCAGGGCAAGGTCATCCATGTTGTCGACGGCGATACCTTCGATGTTCTGGACAGCCAGCATGAAACCTACCGGATTCGTGTGTCCTGCATGGATACCCCGGAAAAAGGCCAGCCCTTCTACCGGCGAGCGAAGGATGCCCTGGCAGATCTCATCCATGGTCATCAGGTAACGGTCGAAGCCTACAAGCATGATCGCTATGGCCGTCTGATTGGTGAACTTGCAGATTTGGACCTCTGTCGTACCATGATTGCGGCTGGTATGGCTTGGCACAACCTACCCTATGCAAGGGAATTGGCGCCAGGACGTGCGGAGAAGCTGGTGGAGACTGAACAGGGTGCAAGAACACGTCGCGATGGTCTCTGGGCCGATATGTCGCCACAAGCCCCTTGGGAATTTCGGCGGCATCAGCGTTCAGCGCATTCCCATTGACTGGATGGCATGAAAAGCATGGATATTCGATACCCGAAAGCCCGACTTTCACCGGCCAAGCAGGAACTGGTGGTGATCGAGTTTTCTCGAACGGACATTGAGGCGAATTACCTCGATACGGCGCTGGCTAGGCTGCAAGTCCTGGTCGATGACAAGGAGGCGGCGGACAAGTGGGAAGGGTGCGCCACGTTCTTCTTTTCTGGTTGGGATGACGACCCGCGGGAAACCGCCGAGATTCCGGAACTGCGGCAATGGTTCGGTCGACTGAGCCGTGCCTTCCCCTACTGGTTTCATGTTTGCGAAAAGGAAGGGGATACCGTCGCCCATGTGTTCCGGTTGTTATGCACCGGCCACGTCGAGTGCGTGAATGACGGGGTGGTAGGCTGGCGCTTCGAGGATCTCCAGCAACTGTCTGGCACCATGCAGGTGTTGTTCAATCATCAAAATACCCTCTATGAGCGGCTGGGGCTGCCGGAGGAAATGAACCAGCGTGTTTCCGAGGAAATCGCCCAGATTCTTGAGAATAGTCTGACCTGATCTGTATATCGGACTTCACGGCACATATCGTCTCCTAGTGAGCGATACGATTAACTTCGAGCACAAGGAATCTCGTCCCATCGCGTCGTATAGCAAGGCGACTTGCGCTCCCGCTTCATTCGCCACCCATCGCCCGGCCTACCTTCGCCGGCGAGACGAATGCTCCCCCGGCCGTGACGTAGGTTGATCTCATCCAAGACATCCATGAGTGCCCGTGACCGCTGCTGGTTTTCGGCAGGTGGCGCAAATAGATCCTGAGGCGCATCCGAACGTGCCTCGATCTCAGTGAGGACAATGCCGGCCTTCTTGTACGCAAATCCCGGTTCAAAAATTCGTCGCAATCCATGCAGCGCTGCTTGGACGAGTGCTCGGCTATCGTCGGATGAGTAGGGAAGTCCTACAGTGGTACTGGGGTGATACTGGGGATCATTGAGCTTGAACGGGTTGGTCTGGATGAACACCCCCAGAGCACCTGCAGATGATCGCTGCTGGCGAAGTTTTTCAGCAGCGCGCGAGGTATAGGTTACGACCGCCTGCTCCAGTTCTTCGAGCGTATGGACCGGCTGACCGAATGATCGGCTGGACATGATCTGCTGCTTGGCTGGTGCTACTTGTTCCAGATCGAGGCAGGATGTGCCGCGTAACTCCAATACCGTCCGTTCCGCCACGACCGAGAATTCTTTCCGGATTCGATTGGGGTCGGCGTCCCTCAATGCCTTGACGGTCGTAATCCCCATTTCCCGCAATCGCTTCGAAATACGAGGCCCGATGCCCCAGACCTCGCCGACGTCAATTTCTCCTTGAATGCGGTCCAGTGTATCGGTCGCCATTGTCAGGACGTCGCAAACGCCACCGAATTCCGGCCGCTTCTTGGCGCAGTGGTTCGCAAATTTGGCCAAGGTTTTGCTGGGGCCGATACCCACGCAGACAGTCAGTCCTGTCCAGGTACGGATGCGGGAACGAATTTCTTGTCCGTAGGCTATTCGGTTGATGTGCTCCAATCCGCGGAGATCGAGAAAACATTCATCGATCGAGTAAATTTCGATACCTGGCGCGAACTCCGTGAGGATGGTCATAACCCGGTTCGACATGTCGGCGTACAGCTCGTAGTTGCTCGAGAACACGGCGATCCGATGTTGCCTGACCTCCTTCTCGATCTTGAATAGCGGTATCCCCATGGGGATGCCCAGCGCCTTGGCTTCCGCAGAACGAGCAACAACGCAGCCATCGTTGTTCGACAGCACGACAACGGGGCGTCCCGCCAGGCTGGGGTTAAAAACCCGTTCGCACGAAGCGTAGAAATTATTGACGTCGACCAGTGCGACCGGTTTGGATTCCATCGTGTTTCCGCGCCTGAGTCAGTTTGCGACTTTGTGAATGCAGTAGGTGACGACGCCCCATATCGTGACACCGGCGTCCGGATCAATTGGGATCGGGCGGAAGGCGGGGTTTTCCGAGACGAGGTAGGGCTCACCATTTACCCGGGCCAGGGTTTTGACAGCCAGTCCGCCTTCGATCTCAGCGACGACAATCTTTCCGAGGTCGGGACGCATTGCGCGGTCGACGACCAGTAGGTCGCCATCGCGAATACCGGCACCAGTCATGGAGTGACCCTGGACACGAACAAAGAAGGTCGCCTCCTTGTGCTGGATCAGCTTTTCATTGAGATCGAGCTGCCCCTCGACGTAATCTTGGGCGGGTGAGGGAAAGCCGGCCTCGCATGCGCCTATCGGGATCGCGTTGGGAGGTAGGTGAAGTGGGCATGCGCCGAGAACTGAAACCGTAAGCATCATCAGCTCCGGAAACTGCGGGCGACCCCGACGACGATGCCGAAAATCTGTAATTCTCCCTTTGGACGAATGATCGTGAAATTAGCGTTGGCGGGCTTCAGGATGTAGCGGCCGCGTTCGGTGGCAAGGTACTTCACCGTGAAATCGCCATCGACGACAGCAACGACAATATCGCCGGAATTCGCAGTAGGACGTTTTTCCACGACGACGAGATCACCGTCGCAGATATGTGCGTCGATCATGGAATCACCTTTGACCGGGATCAACGTGGTCAACGATGGATGTCGGACCAGGTGCTCGTCGATAACGAGCGATCCACCGGTGATGTCTATTGCGGTGGTCGGAATGCCCGCTTGCACTGGCTGATCAGATATCGTGCGCTCGAAAAACCGACGAGCAGGTACCCAAACGTCGTCAGGGGTGCGCTCGATGAACTGCTGCCCCTGCAGGCGCTTGAGTACCTTGCCTACCGACGATCGAGCCGAGAACCCAAGTAGCGCAGACAATCGTGCGTAAGAAGGCAGGCTACGATGGCGGGCGTAGTAGTCTTGAAGCTTGGCTAGATGTTGCTGATCGTCATTGAAGTCGTTCATGATGCCAGTTGGGCTACATTTGTAGCCTGGCAGTGTAGGCAACATTTGTAGCCCGGTCAAATCAGGGTTGTATTTTTCGTAGGGAGAGCAGGGTGAAGGTGTATTTCGCAGGACCGGATGTCTTCAGTCGGTCGTATGGTGCGTTCAAGACAATGGTGGTGGCTGTTTGTGTGGAACTTGGATTGGAGCCACTTTTCCCGGGAGACGAAGTGACCGGGACAGATCCTGCTGCGATCTTTCGTGACAATCTGACGCTGATCGACCGTGCCGATGTCGTAGTGGCAAATCTGAATCCATTCAGAGGGGCGGAGCCCGATTCCGGGACCGCGTTCGAGCTTGGATATGCCCATGCCAGAGGAAAACGTCTCTTTGGCTACGTCGAAATTGAAGAGACCAATGTTGATCGTCTGGAACGGATCGATGGTCCAACTACCAGGTACGGAAGTGATGTATTGGACCGGCAGGGGAACAAGGTAGAGAGCTTCGGTCTGCCAATGAATCTGATGATCTGCGTTCCCGCGGTACTGGTGACGGGATCTGTTCGTGAATGTCTAGTCCGAGTGATCAATCCTTCCGCGTAGCGGGGAATTGAATTCTGGGGTGGGGCTGAATCTGGCGCGTAGTTTCCGGTCGTATTGTTTGATGGTGATACAAAATGGAGACGCGACCTGACGTCTCCATCAGGTGTCTTCTGGTGATCGTGATGTTTTTGTATTCGAACTCCCTTACCTCAGCAGGATTCCTGTACCGCCTGCCCGAGCGAGTTCAGGACATCAAGGATGCGTGACCGGGGTTCAGCTAATCGCTTGGGTAGTATCCGATGGTAATCGTACTGCCGTAATTCGGGATTCCACTTTGGATGTTGCCAAATATCCTCAGCGGGATCTTCGTTGAGAATACCGGTCATGTACTTGTAGCCGACCAAGCTATCCGAGTGGGACAAAAACAAGTTAGCCAAGCACAGGTGGAACATATGGGAGGCAACATCGACGGGACTTGGCCGATCAACGGTCAGCCTCAAACACTGCTGGCTATTGATGCTCTGCCAATCAGCCCCGACAACCTGTCCTGCATTCTCAAGCATCTTTTTTGATTGCTCGCTCTTCGCATTGACAATGGATACAGCCATTGCCGACTTTGGTAGTCCCATCAAATTTTGTAGCATCTTGGCCCATTTCTCTAGACGCGTTAGATCCTTGTCTGGTGCAAACACTATGAACTGGTGGCGCGAATCCTTGACTAATCCGCTAGGAAGCTGCAAATACAATGGGTACAGCAGATCATGCAGATAGACGTAAGTTTTGCGTTGGCCTGTGTCGCTGGAGTAGGCTGTGGCGGTCAGAGCGGCATCAGCCCATTCGGGCGTAATTTCCTCCAGCGTCATTCCCGATATGTCGATAGATATCAAGGGAAACGCTTGGGACTTCCCAATGAGTGCCTTTCGGCCATCAAACTGATGCTCCCACTCGATCTCGATCCCGCCCAAAAGAATAGGATCTTTGCTGATCTGCTTTGAGACAATAGCAATGTCTAGTCGGTAGTCGCAGCCGAAGGATGTCTTGACTGACTCTTCGGTATGAACGGCTTCAGCGCCAAGAAGCAGATTTCCTGCGAGATGATACTGGGAGCTATCTGGGTCTTTGAAGTACCACGGCATGGCGATGCCTTTTTGTAGACGTTGCCGAAGTGCGTCAGCGACCATGCGCTTTGCGGCAGCATGTTCAGGACTTTCACATACAGCCTTGTGACGAGCCGCCTCTTCCTGCTCGAAAATCTGTGTAACGCTGAGACATTTCGCGCTGGGTAATGTCCTGAAGTGTGAGCGCCGCTTGAGTTCCTGCTGGACAAAGGTAGGCTTTACCCAAGTTACCAGCTGGCGCGGTATTGATGGGGTAACTAGCGGCCAGAGCTTTCGTGCATGCTCATGACTATGGATGTCACGAGCGGTGACGGTGGTGGTGAAAAGGCCATTTCTGGAAAATACGATAACCGCATCCTTCATGACGTCCCCATTTTCGGAATCCAAGGCGCGATTTTACGTGTCCACTAGCTCATGGAACGGGTCTTCCGTCTCTTTGGCACGGTCATGGTCTAGTCCTCCGGGAGCGAATACGCAACCTTGGTCCCAGAGATTTTGACAATCCCCTTCTTGTTGAGACCGTTAACCAGTCCCGTGACTTCTTCATCCGAAAGTTGCTTCTGGAAAATGGCCTGAATGGTGCTGCTTAGCGTTTTGACGGTTCGGGGTTTGGCCGCGCCACGTCGCTTGAGGTCAGCAACGACGATTTCGATTCGTTCCGACGGGGCTTTCGACGAGGCTGCCTTGACGATGGGAATATCGACGACGCTCTTGGATCGGCTGGCCAGAATCTTCCTTGTTTTGAGATGCTGAACGAGTGGATCAAAACCAGTGTCTTTCGAGACAATATGAAAGAATGCGTTCGGATGCCGGCTGGCAAGCTCACCGATGTAGAAGGCAATATGGAAGTCCAGTGCGTTCGATCCATTCCCTGAAATCTTGATGTACTGCGCTCGATCACCAAGCTGTTGCAATGCTGAAGCGACCTCGAAGGACACTTTGGCCTGGTTGGCGCCAACGAAAACAATTACATTGAAGTGCTCCTCGACCAGTGCAGACATGGCTTCTGGTTGGACGTTTTCGTAGTCGATCAAGACGAAATTGGATTTCATGGCGCTGATTCTCCGATTCGGTTATTGCAGCCTACTGGTCTGTCTCGCATTGTCTTGGGGTGGCAGTTTCCGCTTTGTCGTGCAACTTGGATAGTTCGAGCATCCCATAAATGGGCCATACGGCCCCGTAATCACACGCAAGATCCCCGTGCCGCAGGATGGGCAAGGTTCCACATGCGCAGAATGTTCCCCCTGCTTGCTGCTGCGATAAACCACCGTTCCTTGTAATCGGGGGTTCAGCAGTTCGGGAATGAATTTGGAGATTCTGGACTTCTTGGTGAGCAGATACGTCCGTCGCTTGGCGCGCGTCAGGCCGACGTAGAACAGGCGGCGCTCCTCGGCATTCTCGAAATCTTCCGGTATGGGCAGGACCAGATCGAGCAGTGGGTCGTCGATGATCTCACTCGGGAAGGAGTACGAACCCGAATTGACCCCCAGGATGAAAACGTAGTCCGCCTCCAGACCCTTAGATCGGTGCAGGGATAGAAACTCCAGGTGCAGTTCCCGTTCAAAGCGTTTTTTCCACTTGGTGACCACGGCCGGTCGATGGTGGTTGTAGCGTCCGAGAAGAAAGATTCGGAGGATTCGCTTTTCGGAGCGGGCGACCTCGGCAAGAGTGACCAGTTCGGATTCCAGCAGGGACTCGACATCTTCATCCTTGCCATATTCCAGAATCTGGATCGTGGCCTCCTGGGTGCTATCGACGGCATGGACGGTCTTGGTCAGTTGCGCCGGGTTCGCCTGAATGAATCCCGCTGCGACATTGGTGATGCCCTGATTGGATCGGAATGTCCGGGTCAGATAGTTGGTTGCCGTTACGCCAAAGTGATGAGGGAAGCGCGACATGATCGCGATGTCCGATCCCGCGAATCGATAGATTGACTGCCAGTCGTCACCGACGGCAAACAGTCGGCAATCCGGATTCTGTTCGAGCATGGCCATGACGAGGGCTGCCCGACCGTGGGCAATGTCCTGAAACTCGTCGACCAGAATGATTCGGTAGGGATGAACAAACTTCTTCTCCCGGACATAACGGGTTGCCGTGCGGATCATGTCCTCGAAGTCCACACAGCGCAGTGCTGCGAGCTTTTCCTGATACTTCTGAAAGACGGGTACGACGACATCGAGAAAGGCCAGCGCTCGGAATCGGTCGCGTTGCAGGTCTGCCTTGTCACGTAGCTGGTCTGGCGTCTGGTTGCGTGACTTGCACAGGGTAATGAAGGTGCGGATAAACCCAGTCGAGGAGGGTGACTTTTGCTCTGCCAGTCGAGCCAGAATTTCTTCGGGGGATCTGGGGCGGAAGGCCTGCTGGCGGGCGTTGAGTTCGTTTTCGAGATGGGAGAACAGCGTCCCAGATCGGTACATGGCACTGGTCGTTTCGATCAGGGCGGTCTGCTTTTGCGAATGAAGCATCCGCTTCCAGCGGACGCCTTCTTCATAGTCGCCAGCAAAGATGGCGGGGGCCTTCCCGTGTTCATCGAGGGCGAAATGCTCGTGATAGCAATCGATCTCGGGGAAGTAGAAGTCTGGATGGTACTGACGGTGATGATGATCGGCTGTCTCGTACTCATAGGATCGTTCGTACTCGTAGGGGATGCCGTTCATGAAAAGCCAGTTGGCGATCGCCACTTCTTCCATGGATTTCACCAGTTCGCCATTCAAGGTTCGGATGCCCTTGTGGCCATCGCGATCTTCGCCGACCTGACGCAGGTAGGCATCGTAGTCCTGCTGCGTCTCGAAGCGCGGGAGCTCCTTGTTAGGGCGGAAGCAAATGGCTTGAAACTTGACCCAGCGCTCCAGAAACGACCGGTCGCTCTCCGCCAGCGCCTGGATGATCTCTTCGATAACCTTGCCTTCGTTGTCGCGTGTTTCGTTTGCCCAGGGTGCCAGGTCAGGCTGCTTGCCTTCCACGGCCGCGATGATGTCCATCCCCAGCCGGTGAAACGTGCGGGAGGAGACCGTGTCCCTTTCGCCGATCTGTTCGGCCAGACGCTCTGCAATCCGGGAGTCGAGTTCTTCGGCCGCGGATCGGTTGAAGGCGAGGGCCAGTATCTGTGGTGCCTGACAAAACCGGGTGGCCAAGGCGTAGCCGATTTTTGCGACGACCGTTGAACTCTTTCCTGAACCGGCGGCAGCAATGAGCAGATTGCGGTCTTCGAGGACGATGGCCGCACGCTGCTGTTCTTCGGTGAGTGGGCGGCTTTCCACAGTGTCGAAAAAGTGCTTCCACCGATTCATTTCTGCACGTACAAAGCGTTCATTGCGCTGCTGAAGTTCCTGACGATTACCCGTCAGCAAATCCAGAAGTCGCTGAATGTTGGTCTTCAGATCCTGAGAGACCAGCGATGTGTCAAATAATGGATGGCGCAGGGTGTCCAGAATGAGACGAAACCCTGCTTGGTGAGCATCGAGGCCGTTTTGCCACAGGGTTACATCGCGATTGGCCAGATAGCCAGGAAGTCGATAGAAGGACTCAAGTTGCTCCATGAGCGCCGGAATCGAACTGGATGCCGGTTTGATGGCGCGAAACAGACTGCCAGCAACGCTTTTCTTGAGAACATGCCGGAATCTATCCGCGTGCTCCTTTACCAGACCGCCTAGCTGGATCGGCGTGGACTCCACGTTAATCTGCAGTTCGGGCCAAATCAGTCCGTTGCCTATTTCAATGTGGTGGATTGTATTCAGGACAACTCGTGTATCCGTGCCGCCATTGCGTATGACGAGATGGTCGCCATCAATTGCGGCCACCCATTTGCCTGATGCCGAGAACAGGCGACCAAAAAATCCCGGCTGAAAAATCATCCGGCCCGGTCCTGGTCAGCGAAGGGAATCGGGAAGCAAGCGTTGTATTGTGAAATCGGCACAAGAGCAATCGGCATGAAATCGGTTAAGCCAAGCGAGTTTCTGTAGAAGTCCGCCAGTGTACCTGCAGGTCATCGCCATTCGCATAAGCTACCGCGAGTAGTACTTCAGAGCATCTGGACAGGCACGGCAAGTGATCGCGACAGCAAGGGCATGTTGTCCCCAAGGATTGAGGCCATACGCCGACGAATGAATTGATCGTACATCACTGATTCCCGGTTGTCGAAATGCGCCCGGAAAGGGCGGATTTCAAACGCCCGGTCGCAAACCAGACTGCTAAAAGTCTGGACATGTTGATCCAGATGAATTTCGTGGGGATTGTGCCGGAAGGGCGTGGTCGCCTTTGCTGCATTGCTCGATATCGCCGGGGTCGCCAATGACGAACCTGGTGCGGCCCAATCGTACCGACCGGCTGATTGGTATGGCGGCGGATATGACCGCCTGCAATGGGGACGGTGACTCACTTGGCTTTCTTGGTCAGGCGCTGGTGCAGACTACGTTGCCACACAGTGATCCCGGAGTTCCGTTCTTCGAGCGCACCAGTGGCGCGGTTTCCCTGTCAATCATCGCCAATCCGAAATTCGGACTGCCCTATGGCACGGTGCCGCGGCTGCTGCTGGCCTGGATCTGTACGGAAGCCGTGCGAACCAAGACTCCACTGTTGGGGCTCGGTCGGAGTCAAAACGAATTCTTGAGAAAACTCGGGATGCGCACGGACGGACGAGACTGCCAGCGATTGCGCACCCAATCGTTGCGACTGTTCTCATCAATGCTTTCCATCAGCTATCAAAGCGATGGTCGAGTCGGATTGAAGAACATGCCGATCGCCGACGAGGCGTTTGTATTGTGGGATCCCCATCGGCCAGATGACCGGATGCTATGGGAAAGCACATTGCGGTTGTCCGCTTCCTTCTTTAAGAACATTACCGACTCACCGGTGCCGATCGACCTACGGGTCTTGCGTGCGCTCTCTAAGTCTCCGCTGGCCATGGACATCTATGCCTGGCTGGTCTATCGAATTTTCCTGCTGCGTGTCAAAAATCGCCCGGGCGTGGTCATACCTTGGCATTCCCTGAAACTACAGTTCGGGGCGGACTATGGCGATAGCCCGCGTGGTCTGATTGATTTCAAGAAGCGATTTTTGCAGAGGCTCAAAGAGGCTCAGTTGTTCTATCCCGAAGCCAACGTGACCGCCAAGGAGAACGGCCTTTTCGTGGGGGCGAGCAGATTGCATACCCGTCATACCGGAGACGCCAAGCTCTCCAGGCTGTGAAGCACTCTCGATCCTTCTAGAGCGGGGTTTCAGGCGACTTTCTGGATGATCCGCTGCAGCAAGCCAGCGTGATCTTCTTTGCTGACGGGTTTGGGGATTACTGAATTCCAGCTCTCAATGGCAGTGGTCGCCTCGGGTTTCGATGGACCATTGGCCTTGCATGACTCGCAGGTCACCGACCATTCATCGATATCGATCTCGATGCAGGAAACTTGAAGTGATCCACAAAACGGACAGGGTGAGATGACTGGCAGCGACATGACGTCAAATTAAGCCATTTCGCATGACGATGCAATCCATCGAGCAGGTTTGCGAATCCCTACTTTTTTCCACAGGGATAGGGCAGTGAACTACTTGCACCTACTTGAAAAAATACATGAACTACTTGTGGACTGGCTAAAAGCCTTGCCGGTATTGGGATTACGGGAGATGTCCGGGACAGATGTCACGTGTTTCTGAGACAGATGTCACATAGGGTGGGGACAGATGTCACATGGGGCAAAAGAGGCCTATGCCTCGAACCCCATGCTAGGCAATCGATGACGGCTGATGACATCGTGGGACAGATTTCACGTGGATAACTCTTCGGTTCGTACCGGGTCTGTGGATAAGTGGTGACCGAAATGCGTCCATAAAGGGCGGATTTCGAAGTTGCATTTTTCAAGAAATCCGTAAGATGAATTGCAGAAGGTGTTCGATCACTGTGGATTGTCGATCAGCAACCTTTCGCGACCAGCCGGCGGTGTCGCGTAACAACACCGGCAATGCGAGGTTTCGGCGCACGCGTGAATGGTGCCTCCACTGGAACTGATTGCATCGGTTACCCCACGTTACGGGGCATACGAATTCTTGGAGGGAAGCGAAATGAAAGTTCGAAATCCTGGGTTGCTGGCGTCACTGGCCTTGCATAGCTGGCAGTTTCTCCGCATGCGCGGGGACTGGAAAGCGATGCCGGACGATAAGGGGTTTCTTGGCTCACTGCTGTTTTTTGTGCTGGTCGGTGGTGTGACCGAACAATGGGTCCGCAGCCGGTCGATCACAGTAGCATTTGGCGTCACGCTTGCTTGGATGGCTATCCTGCTCTGGATGGCTAGTCCTGGCGGGCGCATCAATCGGCGTCTGGCTGCTGCGTTGGCCCTGTTGTCGATTGTGATCCAGTTTGGGTTGATCATCGCCAGTTGGGTTCCGGTCATGGAGTGGCCGGTCGCCATATGGTCCGGGATAGCGCTGATGCACCTGATTTCGCAGGGGGTACGTGACGGCGCAGGAAACCTGCGCTAGACCTGAATGACGCAACTTGATGTCTCGATCATCGTCTCCCTATGAATTTGAAGTGCCATGGCGGCCGAACTTCGAGGCGCGCATGGTGTGGGTTTGGTCGGGCGGCGCTCTGCTAATCCTGTTGATTTCCTTTTGGGCACCTGTGTTTCGTGGCTTTGGCGCAATGCTGGCCATTGGTTGCGCCTTCGGCGGTGCGATTCGGGGTGTTCAGGCTTATCGGCGGATGGTGGTCGATAAACGGCTGGAGCACTTTGGAAAGGAGTTCATCACCCTCGATGCGTTGAAGGTATTGGCTCGTAAAGCGGCGGCGGCCAAGCAATACTGGTTGGGACGGGGATTCCCCTGGTCGGACATTGAGGCCACCAAGCTCCATACGCTGATGTCGATGGGCGTGGTACGCACAATTGGCCGTGTGGCACAGCATCATGAGGGCGCCTACTGGGTGCATGGACTGGCGGCTGAAACCGATCTGTTTTCCGAAGTGGCCAATCTCGTGGGACACACGCTGATCGTCGGTAGTACGCGTGTTGGCAAGACGCGCCTGTTCGATGTGTTGATTGCCCAGGCGATTTTTCGTGGGGAAACGGTCATCATCATCGATCCCAAGGGGGATCACGGCCTTGCCCAAAACGCCCGTGCCGTCTGCGAAGCCAACGGGGAAGGGGATCGATTCGTCTATTTTCATCCGGCGCATCCGGATCGGTCTGCCTGTATCGATCCCTTGCGAAATTGGAACCGCAAGACGGAGCTGGCCAGTCGCGTAGCGGCCCTGATTCCGTCAGAAACGGGCGCCGATCCCTTTACGGCCTTCGGCTGGAAGGTATTGAACGACATCACAAACGGAATGATAGCGACCGGCAACCGACCTAATCTGGTCCAGTTGCGTCGCTATGTCGAGGGAGGGCCGGAAAGCTTGCTGCTCCAGGCCCTCAAGATCCACTTCACCAACAATGTGCGTGACTGGGAGTCGCGGGTGGCGTCCTACCTGCGCCGTTACAAGGATCGGCCCTTGCAGGCTTACGTGGCGTTTTATCAGGAAGTGGCGATCAACGAGGCGCAGTCGGTCGATCTGGATGGCTTGATCTCGACCTTCGAGCATAACCGTGATCACTTCCAGAAGATGATCGCCTCCCTGATTCCCATCCTGTCGATGTTGACCAGCGATCCGCTGCAAGAGTTGCTGTCGCCCGACTTTGATCCGGGCCATGAGCGGCTGGTGACCGACATGTCGAAGGTCATCCGCGGTAACAAGGTGGTCTATATCGGATTGGATTCACTTGCCGACTCGACAGTGGGGAGTGCCATTGGATCCATCATGCTTGCCGATCTGGCGGCCGTGGCGGGTGATCGCTACAACTACGGCATCCAGACACTGACGCCGGTCAATCTGTTCATCGACGAGGCTGCCGAGGTCTTGAACCAACCTGCCATCCAGCTGATGAACAAAGGCGGCGGCGCGGATTTTAGGGTGACGATTGCGACGCAGACATTCGCCGACTTCGCTAGCCGACTGGGCGATGAGAACAAGGCGCGACAGGTGCTGGCCAACACCAACAATAAGATTGCCCTGCGTGTGCTTGATTCCGAGACTCAGAAATACATCGCCGAAGGGATGCCGCAAACCAAGGTGCGGTCAATGGCGCTTCGCTATGGGCACAATGTAGATACGCACATTCACGACGAATACAGCGCCTCCTATCAGGAACAAATTCTTGAGGAAGAGGCGGAGCTGTTTCCCGCGGCCATGTTGGGCGAGTTGCCGCCGTTGCATTTCATTGCGCGACTTTCCGGTGGTCGTACGCTCAAGGGGCGTATCCCAATATTGGTGACTGACAAGCAATGAGCCGGCCGAACGATTCAGGTCTAGGAATGGTCGTAGCGCTTGGGGTTTTCATTCTGGTGGCGGCGACGTGGGTCTTTATTCCGCCTGCCACCATTCGTGCCGCTTGGATGCACGAACGGGCCGAAGTGCATGCGTTGGCCGGGGAGGGCGAACAACGGATGTTTGCGGAGTCCATGGGGCAACTTCAGCAGTCAATGTCCCGTGATTTCAGGGCTTTTCTCCAGGATGCCGATGCGATGGGGGATGGCCCGCTAGGCAATCAGGGCTTCAGCCAATGGACAAGATCACGGATCGAAGCCACCTGGCTGTGGCTGGGACTGGTGAGGTACCGTTTGAATGTCTTGTCGGGATGGCTGTTGCCGGGGATTCCGTTAGTGATCGTCGCCTATCTGGATGGACACTATATGCGGGAAATCCGGAAGTACTCGTTCGTGGCACAAAGCCCCATACGACACAAGCTTGGAATCCGGGTAATGTGGATTGTCATCATTGGTTTGGCCGGATGGATACTTATGCCGATTCCTGTCCCAGCCTTGATTGCGCCTTTCCTGACAGTATCTCTGGGTTACTCGCTTTGGTTGTGGGTGAGCAATTTGCAGAAGCGGCTTTAATCTACTAATGCTGTTCGGCCTGATCAGCCATCCGTCTGGCTCGCGTCATTCGTCAGCATTGCATCACCTGCCGCATGGACAATGCGCGGATTGAACATCAGACTCGAATTCTGTTGTCACTGTGAAGACACAGCCATCTCCATCGAGCAGTCGATTTGTGGAGTCGGAGGCAACGGCACTCACATCGATTCGACCCCGATTTAGTCACCTGAGACGCAAGTGGCGGGATCAGCTACATAAAAATTACGCAAGGATCCTCTTGCGGGGTCAGGATCGTCGTTCGCTGCTTCCCTCGTGTGATGCTGACTCGAAGATTCTGTCTGGCCTGATCATCGATGTTGTCTTTCAAATTTGCTCTCACGATTCGGTCTGGATTAGCCACGATCTTCTTTTTTACGTAACGGGGCCAACCTTCAAAGATGATGACTTCGTCAAACTGCTTTCCCTTTGCCTTGTGCATGTTCATGACAATGACGCCAATTTCGGGGTTTGACTGAGTAGCGAAGTGCTCGCGTACAAAAGCCTGTCTTGTGATGTTCAGGGCATTCTCGTATCGCCTGAAGGTCCGCCAGTCCTGCGAAAGCTCTTGGCGCAGTTGTGTTCCACGCTCCAACAGGCGGAGATTCTTGACTTCGATGGCAACTTCTTTCAAGCGGATGCAGGGACCGTTTTCCATGATCTTTCTGACCGATCGCCAGTCTTGATCCGGATCTCCCGTGAGGGCGATTGCTCTCAGTTGTTCGTATGTCTGCAAGAGCGGCACAATGATGCTATTTTTGGGCAGCGGCTTGCCCGCAGCTTTCTTCTCCGCGTAGAGGCCAAACGCTTTACGAATGCCTGCCGCCTGCTGAAGAGCTGATTTCGTCGGAGAGTCGCCGCCCTTACCGTGGAAGTAGTTGCACAAGAGGTCGATTACCCCATCGAGATGAAACAGGCTCGGCGGCTGCAACATGAATGAGACGAGCTCGGCTCCCAGTATGGCTGCGTCGAGATCGACTATGGCTGAGTGCCTAATCGGTTGCATCTTCGCGAGCGGATTCCTGAAGACATCCGAAACGGCGCGGGTCATCTTCTTCGTTGGAACAAGGATGGCCAGTGACCACTCCTTCTTCTCCAACTCGACGAGCCTTTTGCGAGCGGCATACGTCTGGGTGACGAGCGCAGTGCATGCTTCGTTCTCATTCGAGGGATAGGTTTTGATCTCGATGCCGAGGTACATATTTTTCGAAAACTTCCCCGTCAAGACATCATTTCCAAAGAGAAGAATTTCGGTTCCGGCGCTGCGATGGTTCTCACCTTGCAGCACAATTTCGTTGTACTTGAACGTTGCGCGGAATTGGTCGAGCCGGGCTGGATCTGCGCCGATCCAGTCATAAATGCGCTGTTCAGGATCCGCCAAAGCGATCAACGTGCCCGCAAGGCCAAGCTGTTGCACGACTCGCCATTGATCAGTGTTTGTATCCTGGAACTCATCCAGAATTACAATGGGGTAACGAGCTGCAATCAGTTGACGAAGTCGTGTGCTTCGCTCAAGAAGTTCGGCGACATGGCTGCCGAATAGGTCGAAGCACACTCTACCCTCGGCTCTGGCCAGCCGAAGCCTTTCGGCATGCAGCTTGCCCTTCTTTTCGGCCTTCTCCGCATTGCTGAGCTTGCCGTCGGCCTTGTACTCGCTTCGTATAGCCGATAGTGCAATTGCATCATTGGCGGGAGTCAGGATCGATAGCGGTCTCGGGAGACCGAGCAAATATCCGTGAGTCTGCAGGATGCGCCAGAAGAACGAATGATAGGTCTCGACGTTGATTCGGGACTTGATAGCTTTCGGAATGTCGTGTTCGTTTTCGATTGCCTCGATGACTCGGCTAATGGTTGCTCGCGCGAAGCTAAGGAACAAGATTTCCTGACTAGGCTTTAGGGATGCGGCGACCTTAGCCGCCTTGAGGATGGAGATTGTCGTCTTTCCTGCTCCCGGGCCGCCGATCACTAGGAGATGGCCCTCGGTGTCGAGAACCTCGATTTGCTTATCAGAGAGTTTCATCGTCATCACCGCCCGGGATATCACCTATCACTATGGCCGCTTCAGCAGGCACGGGTGGTGGCATGCATAGTTCCCTTAGATGGACACAAGATTCTCTGATCCATATCGGAATTTCAGCCTCATTACATTGGGCGAGGTATTCCGCAATTCCAAAGTCACCTTTCTTCTTCGCGAAGTACGCCATGAGTGCGTTGATGACGTCACCTTTTGGATTCGGAAACTTCCCCGCCAGGTCTGTGGGCCATTGGAGTAAGTCGCAAAACCTCTCCATCGCCTCCTGTGGTGTGTTCTTCAGGATGAGGTTTTCGATGCCCTTCTCGTTGTGCATGTAGACGTGTTCGACCTGACTCTTGATTTGGGCTAGGGCCGCAGCGTCTTGCAGGTCGCACAGGGCAAACGTCCGTTTCCCGATTTCCTTATACAGCTTCGCCATATCAGGGATGCTTCCCTCGCCGCCAGCATCGACAACACAAATACCGAGAGATTCCATAGAGGAGTACTTCGCCGGATCAAGCTCAGCTAGGCGCCGGCAGGCAACCGGAAATGCCGAAGCTTCGGTCGCACCCTCAGCTATTAGGACGCGACGGGCCAGCAAGCCTTCACAAAACCTGGTCCTGAACTCCTGCCGGTAGCGCTTGAGCTTGACGCTGTCCGGGAGCGAGACCTGGAATTGCTTCAACATTCCGGCGGAGTCGCGGGACAAGATGACAGTTTCTTCCAGTGAGAACTCTTCCAAGACGTAAGGAGAGTGCGACGTGAATAGCGTTTGTGATGCCAGCTTACGGACCTCATGGATGATGCGCTTCTGCGCGTAGGGCGGTATGGCAGTCTCTGGCTCCTCCATTGCGAAGATGACGTTTTGCTTGTCCTCGGCGATCTGCGAAAGCATTGCTAGCACCAACATATTGATCGTGCCGGTCCCCTGTCGGTAGAACGGGGCAGCGTGCGTTCCATCGCCGGTTGCAATGAAAGCAGTGATCACCTTTCGCAAATGGTCCCTGGTGAGGTTCGAGACCTTGAGGTGTGGTTCGATGCCCCATTCCCTTGGCACGTACTTCTTCAATGCATTGTTGATGCTTTGAAGAACTCCAGAAAGGCCGAGGCTCGGGTCTTCTGCGACTGAGAAAGTAGATAATTTTCCGATTGCGTCTTCCCACATCTGGGGCCGCACTTCTTTGAGCCGCAGGATGATGTCCAGCAAGCTTCCACGTTCGAGGCTCAGGGCCCGGGAGCCTGTGCGGATGGAACGCAAATACAGGAACCCGCAGACTTGCTTATCCTTTTTCGTAAATGCTTGGGGTGCGCAGCCATCTGCGAGTGTTAGCGTGAAAAACGACTTGCCCTCGAAGTCATCCTCTTCTGGGTTGTATTCTCCGACAAAGGTAACGCGCAACGCAGGAGAGATCGAGTCAGCATCAACCCCTTCTGGAGTTGCTTCCTGATATAGCTTCTTCGCTTCGTCGTCCCAGAACTCGATGTAGTCGCCGAATCGATTGCGCTGCTCCTCGGAGAGATCAACAATTGTGACGTCGACCCTTATCTTCAGCGCTTGATCTTCGGCTGGAGCCACCGCGCCAGCACCATTTTCCGTTGCGTCAGCTTCACCGTTCTCGACGTCTGGTGCCTTTAGTCCGACTTCGCCTTGATCTCCTAGCACTGATTTCTTGGAGTTAGCTGCGTATCTTCCCTGGTAGAAGTCGTGTTCGTCGACCGGCGGTGTCCTGTTTAACCGGTCGGGACCAAGGGCAAGATCGAGCGCCTCTAGCGCTGTTGTTTTGCCAGTATTGTTGTCCCCGAGAAGTACCGCATGCTTGGTGAAATCGAGGGTCGCGTCCTTCACACCACGAAAATTCTCGATATGGATACGTGTGACCTGCATTGCTCATTTCTCCCTAGGTTTTGCACTTTCCGTCTGGGACCGTATTGTTTCCCCCTGCTTTTTGTAACTGTTCAAAGAGAGCAATGTCCAAGACTATGGCGGCTGCTTTTTACATTGTGTTCATTGCCTCCACTGAAACCCGTCGCCAGTTTCGGCCGAACTGAAGCAATAAGAGCTACTCCGGATTCTCAAAATAAAGCGTACTCGCCTTACATTCCGCGCACTCCCGGAAAAACTTCCTACCTTCTTTCCTGATGCGCTCCTTGTGACCATCGACACCACAGCCGATCTTGATCGGTGTGTTTCCATCGCAAGCTGAGCACTTGAAGTAGTAGCCGAACTTTCCGTACTGCACGGAAATTCTGTCGCTACCGCAACTACGGCAGATCGGCGTTTCAGAATTTGACGCGGCGGGAGCAGGTGCTGCGGGTACCGGGGCGGATGGCTTCACCGATACCGGTGGAGGGACATGGTTGGGTTTCTCGGATTTCGTTGGCTCAGGCGGTGGTTCAATCGCGCCCAGACCGAACTTGGCTTGCCAGTCGAAACGGATTGGCTTGTGCAGTTTGGCAATCTGTAGAGCTACGCTCTCCAGCGTTTCGCTACTAATGAGCTTTGCGGCGGTCGAGATTATCCCGATTCCCTCGACGGCTTTGTCGACGTGCTTGAAGAACTGGTCGTTCTTGATAATGCACTCGATGCCATCAATCTTGGTCTTCGGTCGAGAAATCCTGGCACCCTTGGAAACCAGCACCAGACTTTTCAGGTCGGGTTTGATGGTGAAGCCTAGGCGCTTGGGCAATTCGACGGTTCCTGCGTCGAAGATGCGCTGCAGGATAAGGATGTGCTTCTCGTTTTGCTGAATGGGAGATGGGACTCCATAGGGCTTGCTGGCGAAAAATGCAGTGAATTCGCCGTGGTCATTGATGGAGACCCCCTCGGAGAAGTGTTTGCTCTCGCAGACCCAGATGTCCAGCCAGCGATTGATCGCCAAATGGTCGATCTGAGCGACCAAGTCTCCGTGTACGACACGCAAATCATGGATGATCGCCCAGTTTTTCGAGTCGCCGTAATGAACCTTCATCTCGTGCGCGGCTTCGTTCTCTCCACGCATCCCCGCATTGATATTGCGAATTTCCTGCTCGATCCGCTTGCGGGTATCGCCTATGGCCTTGGGATGGGACAGAAGGGATTGAAGCGTTTCGATGTCCTGCGATTTGTTGTCTGCGTGTTTAATGATCATTCGGGACAGTCTGGGGCAGTTGGTGACGGGAAAACCGTCATCATATCGAAAGCACGTGCCGCGCTCTACGTGAAATCAACTTTCGTTGATCTTTGAAATGCGCCCGTAAAGGTCACATTTCGGCGACGCAAGGTGACGTTCGGTCCCTACCATGCGGGCCATGAATCGCTTGCCCGTTGCCATCCTGTTTGCGTCACTTTCCGTTGCCGGACATGCCAGTTGCTTTGAGCAGGCCGGGACAAGATACGGTGTCTCACCGGTATTACTGAGCGCCATTTCACAAGTTGAATCCAACGGGAATCCGCTGGCGAGAAATGTGAATCGCGACGGCAGCGAAGATATTGGTCACATGCAGATCAACAGTCGCTGGCTGCGCGTACTGGCGAATCATGGCATTGACCGTAGGGCACTGATCGATCCATGTCTCAACACGCATGTGGGTGCCTGGATTCTGGCGGAAAGCATACGTGCGCATGGCTATGGATGGGAAGCCATCGGCGCCTACAACGCCAAGAGCCCAAGCAAGCGCGTGGTCTATGCCCATCGTGTGGCGGCGGCCTTGAAGGCAAGGCGATCCTGATGCGCGCACTTGTTTCGATGGGAATGGTGATGGTGATGTCCGGATGTGCCAATGCCCCTGAATTGGCCAATCACGATCCGGTTCGCTATGCCATCGGCTGGATCAATCGAGAGTTTCTGGCGTGTCCTGAATCCCGGTGCCCTTCACCGACCCGCAAGACACTGGCGGTGGTGGATATTCCCGCCCGTGCGCAGAAATCAGCGGATTCACTCAAGGCGGTTGATGCTGCCCCCAAAGTTCCACCACCCCAAGAAGCGGTTGAGAAACGCACCGTCCATTTTCAGTTTGGCAAGGCTGTGCCTACGCCGCAGGGCCTCAAAGCAATTCTCGATCTGTTGGCCGTCGCAAAAGCCGCGACGAGGATTGAACTTTATGGCCGGACCGACGACATCGGATCGAAAGCCTTCAACGACCGTCTGGCAAGAAAACGTGCCGAGCATGTTCGTGACTGGCTGCTCAGGGAAGGGGTGAAAGCGCCCATCGTGCTGTCAGCCGAGGGAGCGTGCTGTTTTGCGGACAGCGACAAGACCGAGAGCGCACGTCAGCGCAATCGGCGCGTCGAGGTTCGTCTGGTGCATCGCGTCTTGGGACGAGATGCGGTTGGCAACAAGCAGGGAGCGCAATGAAGTGAAGTTACCCCATACCCGCGGAGTCATCCGCGACATCGCCATCGCCGGCGGCTTTATCGCCATCGGCATTCTGGCCCCGGGATCGCCGATCGAAAACGGATTTGAAGCCCATTTGGGCGGGATTTCCGTCGGTCTTGGCTTGGGCTGGTTGATCAAGTGTTTTATTGACCTACAAGGGAGCAGTCATGCAAAACAGTCGTGAATGGATTCGTGCGGTCCTCGCGCTCGTTCTTTTGGGCACCGCCACTGGCGCGTTGGCCGGTACGACCGGTACCGAATTCCAGGGGCTCTACACCTGGCTCACTGGTCTGGTTCAGGGTTATTTCGGCAAGGCGGCGGCTGTGGCAGCCATCGGTCTGGGGGCGCTGTTTTCATTGGCACGGCTGAACCCGATCGCCATCCTGTCCGGAATCGGCTTTGCCGTATTTCTTCAGTACGCGCCGACCATCGCGTCGGGCATCCTGACGGCAACGATCTGAGCACGAGATGGACGAGATCGGCTACATCCCGAAATCACTGGAAGCGCAGGAGCGCTTTCTTTGGTGGGATTTCGATCAGGCCATTCTCTTCCTGCTCGTGATGGGTACGGGGGTGGTATCGGGCGCGATGATGGCCGGGATGATTTTTGGCGGTCTGGTGGCCTGGCAGTACGGGCGTCTCAAGACCGGCAAGCATCCCAAATTCGCACTGCATGCCCTGTACTGGTGGCTGCCGAGCTGGATCGTGATCCGGGCACGCACCACGCCACCCTCCCATTGCCGCTTCTTCCTGGGCTGAGCCATGAAATTCAGTCGATTCACTGCTGATCGGGATAACCAGCGCAACGAAATCTACTTCATGCGGATTGCGGTAGGCGGTCTCGTTCTCGCCTTGCTGGCCAATGCAGGGGCCGCGCTCACCGTTGCCGGTTCGGAACGGACCATTCTGGTTCCCCCTGACATCCACACGTCCTTCTGGGTGAGCGGGCAGAAGGTCTCCACCGAATACTTGCAGGAGATGGCCTATTGGTATGCGGGACTAGCACTAAACATCACGCCCCACATCGCCGACTATCAAAAGAACCAGTTTCTCAAGTATGCCGCCCCCAGCGAGTACGGCCGCTTGCAGGCCGAATTCGGGGTACGTGCCGAATTTATTCGCAAGAACAACGCCTCGACCCAGTTTTCCACGCAGGCCATGACGGTCGACGAGAACGCCATGAAAGTGGCGCTCTCCGGCGTGCTGCAAACCTGGGTCAGCGACAAGAAGGCTGCCGAAAAGCAGACCGCCTATGTCGTCGGCTTTCGCTATCTCAACGGGAGACTCCATGTATCCGAGTTCAAGGAAACCAGCGATCAGGATCCATTCGGTGCTGCCAGCAGCGCTGCAATGCCTGTGGCGTCTGGTGGCGCTGCTATTCCTCGGTAGCGCAAGCACCGTCATCGCCGGTCAGTATCTGGAAGGCAGTCCGGACGATGGCCTGACCGCCACGATCTCGCGCGGCGAGCCCAACCTGATCCGCATCGAGGGTCGCAAGATTCGCCGGATTCAGGGTGTTGAAGGCGAATTCCAGGTCAATCCCGACAAGGAAACCGGCGTGGCCTACCTGAAGCCGGTCACCGACAAGCCGATGATCAGCCTGTTTGTCGCCGACGATGCCGGTCGGCATTGGAAGCTCAACCTGAAGATCGAGGATATTCCGGCCGAAACGGTGGTCATCCGTGACCGCAGCCGCTTGCGTCAGGAGGCCGTGGCCAATGCTGCCGATGATCCGCGCAATACAGCCATTCGGCGTGTGCTGCTCGCGCTCTCGCGTGATGCCGAGCCGGAAGACATGGTGGCGCGTGATCGTCTCGAGATCGTGCCGTTGTGGAATGAGGCCCGGTTCGTGTTGGTGCGCACCCTCGATGGTTCTTTGCTCGGGGAAAAGTATCAGCTGACCAACGTTTCAAAAGCCCGGATGGTCATCGACGAACGCGAACTCTATCGTCGTGGCGTGTTGGCGGTCATGATCGAAACACTGGAGCTGGAACCCGGCGAGGCGACCCAGGTGTTTGTCGTGCTGGAGGGGCGTGATGGCTGAACCTGCGACCTCACGCGTGTCGGGCACGATCGCCCGGCTGTCGCCCAAGCATCGCCAGTACCTGATTCTCGGTCTGGGCGTATCCAGCTTCATGCTGCTGGTGTTTGGTGGCGTAGCCATCTGGGACAAGCCGGTGCCGTTGCCGCAAGGAACCGTGCAGTCCCGACCGCAACCCATGCCGATTGCCTCGCCGGGAGCCCAGGCCGATCCACGCGATATCTGGATGAGTAAAAGCGCCGAACAGATGCGCCAGATGGAGGACATGATCCAGGGTTTGCGGCAACAGGTTGATACGCTGGATAAGAAGCCGGCGACGACGATGCCGCCAGCGCTGTCTCTTCCTTTACCGCCAGCGCCGATGCCGACCCTGGCCGCTCCGGGCACCATGCCGTCAGTGAGCTTGCCACCTCCACCCGGTGGTCCTCAATCGACCGCCGGCCTGCCGACTCGGAAGCCTGGGGAGTTGGACGTTGCCATGGAACCTGCAAACCCACCACGGCTACCTGGTATCGCCTCGTTCGAGGTCAGCGATGCGCGCTTGGCCGTTCCGACTCAAATCGCAAAAGCTGACCAAAAAAAGGAGGCACGCAGCTATGTCCCCTCGGGATCGTTCTTCCGTGCGGCCTTGCTCGGTGGCCTCGATGCGCCGACCGGCGGTCAAGCGCAAAGCAATCCCCATCCGGTGCTCATGCGGGTGCAGGACAACGCCTTCCTGCCCAATCGCTACCGTTTTCAGATCAAGGAATGTCACGCGCTGGGGGCCAGTCATGGCGATATCAGTTCTGAACGTGCCTATATCCGGCTTGAATCGCTCTCCTGTGTTCGGCATGACGGTCGGGCGATTGATGTGCCGGTCAAAGGCTATGTGGTTGGCGAGGATGGCAAGGCTGGCATGAGAGGGCGTTTGGTCAGCAAGCAGGGACAAGTCCTGGCCAATGCACTGGTATCAGGCATCGGTGCCGGTATCGGTCAGGCGTTCCAGCAGAGTGCGACGACCTATTCAACGAGTCCCCTCGGCACCATCGGCACCGTCGATGCCGGCAAGCAATTGCAGGCCGGTATCGGTACCGGCGTAGGCAAGGCGCTTGATCGCCTGTCCCAGTACTACATCACGCTGGCCGAGAAGATGTTTCCGATTATCGAGGTCGATGCCGGACGCACCGTGGATGTGGTGTTCACCAAGGGTTTCTCGCTGGAGACCGAAGGTGCCAGCGGAACGCCCGATACCTACACCGACATCTGGCGTCGGGGGCGCGAGGTCCAGAAGAAGCCTCTGGAACCTTGATCCAACATGGCTAAACACAACCCAACACCATTTCTATCGAATTCAGACAGGAGTCCTCGATGATCGCTACCTACCGTCCAATGGCCACCACTGCACTGCTGGCGACCCTCTGCCTTGCAACGTCCGTCACTCGCGCAGCGGATGAATCGGCTGATGCCCTGGCAAGCAAGCTGAAAGACCTGTATCCGGCCACCAGGATTGAACGCGTGCAGCGGTCCGAACTGCCGGGGCTCTTCGAGGTCGTGATGGGAAGGAATGCCGCCTATACCGACAGTACCGGGCGTTACTTCATCTTTGGCCACCTGTTCGACATGAAGGAGCAACGTGATCTGACAGCGGAAAGGGTCGAGAAAGCTTCCCGGATCGCATTCGATACCCTGCCGTTGGCTGATGCAATCAAGACGGTTCGCGGTAAAGGTGAGCGGGTGATTGCGGTGTTCTCAGATCCAGATTGCCCATTCTGCCGTCGACTGGAAACCGAACTGGACAAGCTCGACAACGTGACGCTCTACACCTTCCTTTATCCGATGGAAGGCCTGCACCCGGAAGCGAAAGGTAAGGCGGTCGCGGTCTGGTGCACCAAGGATCGCGCCGGCGCATGGAGCGAGTTGATGCGTTCCGGCAAGATTCCAACGAAAGCTGCCTGCGACAATCCAGTCGAACGGAATATCCAGCTGGGCCAACGATTGTCCATTCAGGGAACGCCGACCCTGATTTCGAGTGACGGCCGCTTGTTGCCCGGCGCGGCACCGAGGGAGCGTATCGAGCAATGGCTGGCGGAGACGGCACGATGAAAGCCTCGATGATCCGCTTGCTGCCCCTGGCATTGGCGCTCACTGGCTGTTCCAGCCTGATGACTGGCCTGGACGGGCAAGGGGGCTTCTCCTGCAAAGCGCCCGATGGAATTTCCTGCGCCTCACTTTCCGGTGTCTATGCCAATGCCGTCCAAAACAACCTCCCCGGACAACGCCCGCAGGGCAACGCCAGCAAGCCTGCCGACAGCGGGCAGGTATCGGCACGGCTGACGAAGAACAGCCTGCAAGCCGGTGATCCGCTACGCAGTGCACAAAAGGTTCGTCGTGTCTGGCTGGCGCCATGGGAGGACGAGGACGAAGTGCTCCACGACCAGTCCTATTTCTACATGGTGGTCGATGCCGGCCGCTGGCAGATCGATCATTCCCGCCGTCAGGCGACAGAACGCTACCGTCCGATCATGGCGCCAAAGGCATTTGCCCCACAGGCACCCGAAGCCGGGGAACGCCAGTCGTTGCAGATGGACCGGGTATCCCCTGTCTTGCCGTCACAGTCCGCATCGCCCTTGCTCATGCCACCGCCACGTCCGGCAGGCAGCACGGCTGGAGTGCTGGAGTAATGGGGTTCGCCGAAATACTGCGGGAAGCATTTCTGCCAGAACGGAATGCCGAGGCGGATCGTTTGCCGAGGCAACTGTTGCGGGAAATCGCCCAGATGCCGCGGCTGACCGGAATCCTGCCTTATCTGGCCTGGCAGGAGGATGCTCGCCTGTTTGCGCTGGATCAGGGTGGCTTCGGTGAGCGGGAAGAACACGCCATCGGCTTTTGTATCGAGACCCTGCCGCAAACCGGCGCCAACGACGAAATGGAAAAGGTGCTGGCCAGCCTGTTCGTGTCGTGTCCGCCTGGTACCGGAATCCAGGTGTCGCTCTACGGTAGTCCCCATATTCTGCCGACGCTACGCGAGCAGGCCAACCTGCTGCCGGCCTCCTCGCAGGACGAGGAAGAGGGATCGATCCAGCGCCGTCACGACAATATCTATCGCCATCTTGCCCGTCGGCGGATCGATCACTACCTGAAGGGCACCAGTGAATCGATCTTCGGCCACCAGACCTATTTGTTGCGGGACTTCCGATCAATCATTTCGGTGGTACTGCCCCTCGATCCGGAACTGCCGGCGGATGTCGATGAGGCCTTGCGCATCCGAGAAAGTATTCATGCGACGCTCAAATCGGCGCACCTGCCGGGGCACGATTGGGGCCCTGACCATTTGATCAATTTTGTGGCCGATTTCTTCGACCATTCACGCCTGTTCGGCGGTGGCAAGGCCGAATCCCTGACGTGGAACGCCGAGTTGCCATTGCGTAGCCAGCTATCCAACCTCGAGATCGCCTCGCGTGTCGGTGACGGCGACATCCGGTTTCGCAAGGCCGGTGGCGAGGAGTCGGTGCTGCAACTGTTTTCGGTACGTCAGTATCCGCGCTACTTTCGACTTTCGGGCATGAACTACCTGATCGGCGATCCGTATCAACTGGCCCTGTCGATGCCGTGCCCATTTCTCATCACCATGGGCGCCGTAGCGCTCGACTACGAGTCCGCGCGAACGCGGGCACAGATGAAAGCGGCCCGGGCTACCCAGAGCGCCGGTTCCTACCTCGCCCATTTTCAGCCGGATCTACAGGAGCGCAAGCGTGACTGGGACATGGTGCTGAAGGCGTTTGACAGTGGCCGCACCGTCGTCGGCATGTACCACCAGGTCTGCCTTCTGTCGAAGGTGGAGGATGCTTCGCGTAGCGAGCATTCGGTTCGTGCCGTATGGCGAGCGCGTGGCTTCGATCTGACCAAGGACTTCTATCTCCAGCATCAGGCCCTGGCGGCGACCTTGCCGATGACCCTGACACCGTCTCTCCAGGGAGATTTGAAACAGTTCGGACGCATCAGTACCAAGACCGCCGACAACGCGGTGATGACCTCGCCGCTGATCGCTGAATGGAAGGGGACGAAAACGCCGGTGATGACCCTGTTTGGTCGGCGTGGGCAAATCATCGGCTTCGACCTGTTCGACAACACGGGGGGTAATTTCAATTTTGCGGTTGCAGCGCTCTCCGGTTCAGGCAAGTCGGTGTTCGTCAACGAAATGACCTACCGATACCTGGGTGCTGGAGCCAAGGTCTGGATCATCGACGTCGGCCGTTCCTACAAGAACCTCTGCGAGCTGATTGATGGCGAGTTCATCGAATTCTCCGATGAGCGGCAGAACACCATCTGTCTCAATCCCTTCTCCATGATTATCGACATCAATGCCGACATGGAAATGGTGTTGCCCTTGTTGGCCCAAATGGCGAGTCCGCGCGAGTCGCTCGACAACTACAGCTATACCGCCTTGGGGTCGGCCATCAAGCGGGTCTGGGATGCCAAGGGTAGGGCGGCCACCATCACGGATATTTACGAACTGCTGCAAACCGGACGCCTGTCGAATGTAGGCGAGTATGAACGGGATCTCAGCAGGCTGGCGACGGCCTTGGAGCCCTATACCCGCCATGGTGTCTATGCCAGCTACTTCGAAGGCGAGTCAAACATCCAGTTCGACAAGGATTTCGTCGTTCTGGAGCTGGAAGAGCTCAAGTCGAAGAAGGATCTTCAATCCGTGGTCATGCAGCTCATCATGTACCGCATTACCCAGGAGATGTACCGGGACCGTTCGCGCCGCAAGCTGGTCATCATCGACGAGAGTTGGGATCTGATGGGGACGGGCGCCAGCGGCGGATTCATCGAGGCTGGCTATCGGCGGGCACGGAAATACGGCGGTTCGTTCGGCACGATCACCCAGTCGGTCGACGATTACTACAAGAACGAGGCGACCAAGGCGGCCATCAACAATGCCGACTGGCTGTTTCTGCTGCGCCAGAAACCGGAAAACATCGAGCGTCTCGGCAAGGAAGGCAAGCTGTCCCTCGACGAGTGGCTCAAGCGGCAACTCGGGTCGGTGAGTACCGAGCATGGCTACTACTCAGAAATCTACATTCATTCGCCGATGGGTTCGGGCCTGGGACGGCTGATCCTCGATCCCTTCTCGATGCTGACCTACTCAACACGCGCCGAGGACTATGAAGCCATCAAGCGGTTACGCGAGCAAGGTGTGAGCGTGGCCGATGCCATCGAGCAACTGGTCGCCCAGCGGGAGTCACGCACATGACCACCTGGAAAGCACACGTGGCAACTGGCGTTCTGACACTTGCCGCGGGAAGCATTGCACTGGCTTTGTGGTGGGGTGTTGAACGGGAGCGATCCCCGCGACTGGGGCGAGTCGATATTGCCCAGATTGTGGCCAAACAGCAGAAATCCTTGGTGGAACGCGTGAAGCCAGGTATCGACGCACAGGAGCAGGGGCGGATTTTTGAGGACGCCAAAGCCTTTGGAAATCGCCTGGATGCAGCACTCGAACAGGCCAGTCGCGAGTGCGGATGTGCTCTGATGAATTCAGCGGCATTGCTGAAGGCTGCCCATGCCGCTATTCCCGATCTCACGGATCGGGTCGAAGCGCTGGCGAGCAGCCCGGCCCCGGCTACCCCGGCGACCTCGGGGCGATGACGCTTCATGCGACATATCGCGGCCATGGCGCTGATGACAACTTTACCGGCCTGGGGGCAAACCGGACTCGACTACCCGTCGTCGTGGCAATGTGGCGAGGCGCGCTTCCACTGGTATTGCGACCTCAGTGTCGATGAACCGCTGGAGCCTCCTCCCGCGAAACCGAGCAAGGAAAACACGGAAGGCGAACAGGCGGTCGAGGATCTGAAAAAGCTTCGCGAGTCGGTGGAGCAGAAGAGGGCACTGGCGATTCTCAAGCCCACCCAGGAGAACCTCAAGTCCTACATCGTCGCTCAGGAAGCATTGATGGACCGGGCGTCGGTGTTTTCCGATGTATGGCGGCGGGTCATCTGGGCCAATCCCGATCTCAACTACCAGCTGCGCAATCCTTCCAACAACGCCGCCATACAGGTCAGGGACAGCGACCGGGCACGCAAGGAAACGCAGACCTTGTCTGCGATCGCCAAGGAATGGGGTCTGTTCTTCATCTTCCGATCGGACTGTCCGTATTGCCATCGTCTGGCGCCGACGCTCAAGTACCTGTCGGAACAGTTCGGCCTGACCGTGTTTCCCGTTTCCCTCGATGGCGTCGGTTTGCCAGAGTTTCCACAGCCTGCTCGGGATAACGGCATGTCGGCGGCGCTGGGCGTGAGCGTCGTCCCCATGGTGGTACTCGGCAACGTCAAAGATCGTCGCCTGATCCCCGTGGGATCTGGCGTGCTGTCCGCGCAGGACATCGTCGAACGGATTTACGTCCTGACGCAAACCAAGCCGGGTGAGTTGTATTGAAGGAGAGTCGCATGGGTAAGCAAGGTTGGAGCGTAGGGATGGCGGTTTGCTGTGTCGGCCTGCTGACTACTCCCGCGCAAGCAACGGTCAATCAGTCGATGCAGGATTGGTTCAACGACATCGGCGCCTACGGCAATGTCACTGGACCGAATGCCTACCGCGGGCAAACCATGAATCTCTATACCGGTGGCAGCCTGTACATGCGCACCCCGGTCCGCAACTACCAGCTCGCCAGCATTGCGCCTCCCTCATTTACAGCCGGTTGCGGCGGGATCGATCTTTTTGCCGGATCGTTTTCCTTCATCAACAAGGAGCAGTTCGTCGCCCTGTTGCGCAATATCGGCAACAACGCCATCGGCGCAGCGTTCAACATGGCCTTGTGCTCGATGTCGCCAGACCTATGCGACTTGTTGAAGTACCTGCAGGACCAGGCGACGAAGATGAACAATCTCAACATCAACTCCTGCCAGGCCGCCGAAGGCATCGTCAGTGCGGTAGGCAGCATGGTGACCGACCGCGTACAGGAAAAGGAGGGCAAGACGGCAGGGGCCAGCCTCAACATGTTCGGTGACGTCTTCGAGTCTTGGGACGAGTGGAAGAAAAGCCGGACGACGGCCAAGAACATCCGCACGGCGGCAAAGGCGACCTCGCAGGGTGCCCGCGAAATATTCGATCCGGGCAATGTCGTCTGGCGGGCACTGGGAAGGGTGTCGGGCGTCACCGACGAGACGCGTGAGCTATTGATGAGTCTGACCGGCACCGTCATCGTCACGCCGCCAGGCGAGAACGCTGACGAAAAAGCCAAATGGACTTACCTGCCGGGAGGCAAGCTGACCTTCCGGCAGTTCGTGGGCGATGGCTCATCCACGACCGTGAGCCTGCCCGGCCTCAAGTGTGGATCGGATCTGGCGGAGTGCCTCTCGCCGGCGTTTTCAGAAACGGCCTTCACCGTCGCCCCATTCTCCCGGCAGGTACGTACCCGGATTGCCTCAATGCGCGACAAGATCATCAATCGGGATGCCGGGGGGCAAACCTCGATGGACACGGCGCTGATCGGCAACTCATCGCTGCCGGTGTGGAAGATGCTCTCGGTGGCGAGTGCCATCCCCGGTGGCGACCGGATCACGGAAGACTATGCCCAACTGGTCGCGGTCGATGTGGCCTACGCCTACTTCACAAACCTGGCCAAGACGCTGCGCAATGCCTTGCAAAACGAGTCCGGCAAGGGCGGACCAGATGCCGTGATGGCCTCGGAACGTATTCTCACGCGCCTGGCGGAGATCGAGCAGGAAGCGCGCGACATGCTCCGTGCCGAGTATCAGAAGGGGATGCAGGTCGCCGAATTGAGCCGGTCGCTCCAGCTGCTCCACCAGAGCATCAATGCAGGCATGCCAACCAACATTTTCCAATCCATGGCCGTATTCAACCGCTGAGCCATGTACGAGGTCTATGCCTACTGGAACGTCGCCGAACTGGAGGCGATGTTTAACGCCATCGCATCCCTGATGGGAAGCGCAGATTATCGGGGCTTGCTTCAAACCATCGCCATCGTCGGCATCATCGTCGTGGTGATCGCCACGCTGACGGGACGTGAGCGGCTGGACGGCATGTGGAAGTGGCTTTTCTTCCTCGCCATTTTTCAGGCCATGCTGCTGATCCCGAAGGTGACCGTCACTATCGTGGATCGTACCGGCAACGAACCACCCAGGGCCGTGGCCAATGTGCCGATCGGGCTGGGCGCGTTTGCGCACACCATGAGCAAGGTCGGCGACTGGCTGACCGGTGCTTTCGAGACTGTTTTCGCTTTGCCGGACGATGTGAAGTTCCGCAAGAACGGCACATTGTTTGGACACCGGGTGCTAGCCGAACGACAGGCGATCAAGAGCGGCAATCCCGTCATTACCGGCAACCTTCTCGAGTTCTATCGTGAGTGCGTGGCGCCGGATGTGGCCACCGGTTACATCCGTATGAAGGAGGACATCCTTGAGGTCAATAATATCTGGTCCAGTCTGAACGGCAAGACCAATCCGGCTCGGCTGGTCACGATCAGGGACACCACTGATCCGACTTTACTGAGCACCGTGGGCTGCAATGTCGGATACCAGACCCTGACCACCCAGATCAACGCCGAGGCGACCCGGCAGATGAATCTCCTCGGGACGCGCCTCTATCCCCGGATGACCACGGCCGATGCCGGGCTGGCGGTTGCCGGTTCGCTGGCAACGTCCACGAATTACCTGCTGGGGATCTCATCATCGGCGCAGGACACAGTCAAGCAAGCGATCGTCGCGAATTTCATGATCGACGCCCAGTACATGCTGCCAGCCCAGCTGGGCGATGCCGCCAGCGCGCAGACCAATCTGGCGATGGCGCAATCGCTGCGCTCCACCAGCGACTCCTACAAGCTGATGGCGCGAATTGCGGAATCAACCATGCCCAAGGTGCGCAACGCCATCGAAATGATCCAGTACGCGATCTTTCCGGTCTTCCTGTTGTTTGTCGTCCTGAGCGGTCACCAGGCAACCGGCGTGATCAAGTCCTATGCGGCGAGCCTGTTCTGGATTCAACTCTGGGCGCCCCTGTATGCCGTGATGAACTTCATCATCACTATGTATTCCCGCGCCCAATACACCAACGGCAGTGCCGGGGCCGGGATGTCGATCGAGCAGATCGGCTTCCTCAATTCGGCCATCGTCAGCGATCAGGCCATTGCCGGCATGCTGGTGATCTCCATTCCCGCTATCGCGGCCGCCATCGTAAAAGGAGGGGAGGTGGGGCTACAGGCCGTCGCCGGACTGGTCGGACCGCCCCGCGACCCGGAAAAGATCGCCAGTGGTCTGGCCATGGGCAACATGCAGATGGGCAATGCTTCGCTCAACAACTCAAGCCACGACACGATGCGCGGGCTATCGGTGGACATGAATCCAAGCCTGCGGCAGGGCATGACCCAGTTTCAGGCCAAAGGCGGCTTTGACTACAACCATTTCTCCGGGGGCGGTTTTGTCGTCAAACAGGCCAAGAGCGATGTGCGGGCCGACATGGCGCTCAACGATTCCTTGGGTGCGGCTGCCAAGGAAAATTACGAGCGTTCGCAGCAGTCAACACAACAGCATTCCTCGGAATACGCTGAAAGTGCTCTGGCGGCGCTAAAGCAGGAAGCCGGATTCGAGCGATCTCACGCGAAGTCCTCCAGTGACACTACAGGTTATCGGCACGGCATGGGTTCCAGTCGCGGCCAGGAAGCCAACGAATCGCTGCGGCAGGTGGATCAGTGGGCCAGGAAGCTCGGCGTCAGCGAGAAGGTAGCGATGGAAATGATGGTCGGCGCCTCAATGGGGATGAGCACTCCCAAGCTGCTTGAGGTTGCCGGCCTGCGGGGTGGCGTCGAGATGTCGGCCAAGTTGCGTAACTCGGCCGATTCGATGCGGGCCTTGGAGGAAATGGCCCAGTTTGCCCGTGATTCGAGCTTCGGCAAGAAGGTCGGGACGGTGATCGACAATGGCTGGGAGCGGGGTTACCGGACTAGCGATGAAGGAAGAACGGCAGGTTCGGAAGGTCAGCGAGCCTCGCTGGACCGTGCGCGTCAGTCACGCGATGCACTGAGCACTTCGCTCCAGGAGACTGAAGGACATCGCCAGATGTGGGAGCTTTCCCACTCAGGCCAGCTGGGATCGAATCTCCAGTTGCAGGATCATTTCATCAAGGATTTCCTGCTGCCGAAGCTCGAATACAACTACGAGCGGTTCCAGGGAATCATGGGGGATCCGCATCGTCTGCGTCCCTATATCGAGGAATACACGGCACAGAATTACGACCGGATGTTGGGGCAGATGGCGGGGCAGGTACAGGGAGAGGATGCTGTTCGCGCTAGCCATGCCACGGGTCGCGCCGGCGTACCCGGGCAATCAAGCGTTGAAGCCGACGGGACCGGCTTTATCGGCCAGGTGAAAGGCGCTGGCGGAGCAGCCGGCGTATCGCCACGCACCGGTCCGAGCGACCAGGCCATGCACACGGCGATGAAGGAGTTCTCCAGAAACAGCCATGAGGTGCGGGATCGGCAGGAGGCCGCCACTCAAGTGCATCAGGACAATTCCACGCCATCGAACTTCAGGAAACTCCAGCCATCCTCCATGGTCGGGAAAGGGGCGGAACTCGTCGAAAACGTGGGTGAGGCGGCAGGGAATGTTGTCGATGGCCTGAAGGGTGATGCGCCAGGTCAATATGTGATGGATACCCTGAAGGGTAAGAAATGAAACTTGCGGTAAGGGTATGGCGTGACTTCGCAAACTTGTTCTGACGAGCATTGCTTAATTCATGAGGATCCACAGACTGGAACCGATCATTTGCGGACCTGTCCCCATAGTCGCCATTCAGGACATTCCGAGGCTGCCCGCTGAAGAAATTATCCAGCACATTTCTCGGCATAACAATTGCATGGAGCAAGTGACTATTCGCTAATAGAGGCATGCAATGATCGTTCAATCCACTTCAGCACATTATTCTGGCGCCGGAATTGCGCGTTCGCTAACACCTCGGCAAACACCGATCACAACGCCGGCAAATGTTGCCGATACTATCAATATTTCTATCGCGGCTAGGGAGGCCTTCGCATCGTCGGGTGCATCCTCAACTACTGCAAGCGTGGATAAGTCTGTCGAAGCAAGGCTTGCTGCGATCAAAAGCAAGGATGGCATGAGTAGAACGCAGGAAGAGCAAGATTACGTGCGCGCCAACGACAAGAGGCTGGCTGAAATCACTGCGCAAGGCAAGCCCCCAGAAAAACTTACCGCCGATGAATTGGACTACGTGCAAAAGGCCGCAGGGTTCGTCAATACCTTTGGCAACCTCAGTCCGGCGGAAAAGGCGCTGTATGACAAGGCGGTGGCAAGCGGCAATACAGAGGCCGCCGCAGGTATTAGCCAGATCGCATTGATTCGACAGGGAGGGAACATGGCGGGAGGCGCCAACGGTACGACCTACAACCCGCTCACGATGGAAATAACAGCGGCCAACATCGAGAAATTCTTTAGCCACAGCATTGTCGATCCGAGCGGTAACGCACAGTCCAGATTCGATGCCTTGATTCAGTTCTTGCAAGAAAATCCGGTGGCTTGATGCAAGGCTGCTTCGGCAGCTCTGCCCAAAAAATCACATCACTGATAATTGAACGTCAGCAATCCCCATCGTGGTGATTCCACTTTGGGTCCGAAAGAGGCATCGACTAAGGATTGCAAGTCATACGCGGTCGCAGCAATTGAGAATGAGTTTAGTCATAACTGCCGATGAGGCTATACCTTGGATTTGACGACCACGGCTGTTCCCAGGTAGGTCACCCGAGAAACACGCCATTGCGAACCCGCTTGATCGTAGTGCGTATTGGTTTTTCGCAAGCCAACGATGGCATTCGCCCCCATCGCCAAGGCTTGCTTTCCCAGTGCTAACAAGGCTTCCCGTTCGGCAAGCAGGTAGTCCGCGTCGGACGTTGCTTCGATGCCCGACATCGACTCCACGAAACCAATCGTTTTGACGATGGAACGCTCAGGGACTGACTCCGTGGAAACCAGAAATAACTGTTCCCTGATCGAAGCTAGCGCAGTGTCGAGTTGATTGAGGCGCATGGTATCGCGATGACGGTTTTGCCGTCCCCATTTGATCAGGATTGAGACTGCCAACAGAATGGCTGCCAGGGGAAGCCATGTCATCAGGCTGGACGTTTGTACTGCGGCGGTACTCATCAGGTGTTCTCCGTGGTTTCGCATCAGCTTCGCACACAAGCTCAAAACTGCAAGCGGGCCGATCCTGACAAGGTTCGCAGCGTTCGGGGAATTGAAATGCAGCCGGAAAGTCCGCATTTCGATCATCCATAGCGTCATGGCCTCCGTAAAGTCTGGATATGACTGAGACTCACACACACTGGCGCCTATGGCGATTACCCGTCGTACTCTGGTGGATGGCTGGCTATCTCGCGTTCACCAAGGTTTTCATGGTGACGCTCAATTTGACCGACAGCCTGCCTGGAACGATTTTTCTCATCGACAAGCGAACCTTTCCTAGCCTGGGGGAGTTCGTGGCCTTCCGGTGGGAAAACGACTGGCCTTATCCACGAGGCAGTATTTTCGTGAAACGTCTGACCGGCATACCTGGCGCTAGCGTGACGGCCAGCGACCGGCGCTACTTTGTTGATGGCAGGGAAATGGGGTTTGCCAAGGAATATTCAAAGACCGGGGTGCCGCTGAAGCCTGGACCCACCGGGGTAATTCCAAAGGGCCACTATTTCGTATCGGCTGATCATCCCGATAGCATCGACTCACGCTATGCGCTAACGGGCTGGGTTGCCGATGACCAGGTTCTTGGACAAGCCATGCGCCTGTTCTAGGTCGGTCAAACCGTATCAAGTCCTTCCCATTCCGAGAGATTGATCCCGTGTTCAGGATGTTGAGGCGCGTCATCGGCAAAGAAGACGAGAGCGTCATCGATCCGTCGCCTATCCCTATGCTTTCGAATCCGGTGGAAGAAGACATACCTCGCTACCCGCCATTTATGAAAGGTCTGCCAGCAACTTCGCCGGATCGATTGCTGGAGACGCAATGGGAGTTGATCGGTCAGATTCAGGAGTCAGGGTTGGCATCCAGGGAAATCTTCGATCAGTACTACCTTTCCCCATTACGCAGCCTCGCTTCCTATGTGCACCTGTTGCCGGCCAGCGAAAGCCATCATCACAGGGGGGCGGGTGGCTTGTTTAGGCATGCTGTCGAAGTGGCTCTTTGGTCCCTGCAACTTGGCGATCGCGTGTTACTGCCAGGCGACCAGACCCCAAGACGCCGTCGCGAGATTGAGCCGCGCTGGCATGTGGCGGTCTTCCTGTCAGCACTGTGTCACGACATCGGCAAACCGATAACGGACCTGAAAGTTACCAGCCAGGATGGCGAAAAATCCTGGAACCCGTTTGCAGAGGATCTGTATTCCTGGGCAAGTGCCAATGCGGTCGACCACTACTTCCTGCACTGGCGGCCCAATCGCGGTCGCGACCATACCTCGGTGTCGATACTCCTGGCCGAAAGGATCATCGGTCGCAACACCATGGGGTGGATCTATGGCGGTGATCCCGAGTTGGTGCTGTGGATGACGGAGTCGATCGCGTGTCAGCCAAGCCAGACCAACATGATTCACAACTTGGTGGTACGTTCCGATCAGGTTAGCGTTGCCCGCGATATGGAAACCTTGGGTAGCGTTTTCGCGGGATACGACATCGGGGTTCCTGTCGAACGCATGCTCCTCGACATCATGCGACGGCTCGTGCGCGAAAGTACGTGGACGGTCAATGTGCCGGGGTCGCGACTCTGGTTCATGGAAGGCCATCTCTATCTGGTCTGGCCGATCGCCGGCGAAGAAATGGCCGCAGTCATCAACCGGGAGAAACTACCCGGACTGCCCAGGACGCCCAACAGCATCCTGGACATGCTGACAGAACGGAAGCTGGCAGAGATCAAGGGGGACGGCAGCGGGGAAGGGCGATATTGGCAGATCGCCCCGGCGCCCTTGACTGAGAAAATCCCGCACATTCGACTGACAGCCATCCGTATATCAAAACCATCCACAGTCCTCGATCAGTTACCGGTGCCAATTGCAGGTCGATTGGTAGACGATAAAGCATCCGCTATCCCAAACCAGGATCAGAATCCCAGCGAAGAATTGAACGTGTTGCCAAATCAGGTTCCTAACAATCCTGTTGCACCGGTGACTAAAGCGGTATCGGTCCCGACCGAATGTTCATCGATGAATACGGGGGCGAGTTTTCCGGAAGATGAACTTGGGGTACTGCTGAAGGGGATAGCCGAGGATTTCCGGGCAGGAAGGCGTGACAGGAAAAAGCTGACTTATCTTGATGAGACGGGTGTCCTTTGCCTGAAATGGCCTGACATCATCAAGGACCGAGGTATGGAGAGCAGGGCAGTTCTGGATTATCTCGGGAGTCGCGAATGGTTGGTCGTCGATCCCATGCAGCCATTCAGGCGGGTGACGGAAGTGCGTGTCGGAATCGGCGCCCCCTGGAAGGTCATTCGTGTTCAACCGGTCCTGCGCGAGTTGCTTGGGATTTCCTCAGAGTCAATCAAGAAATTGCCAGGTGTCCAAAAGGCGGCAGCAGAAACAAAGGCGATAGTCACTGAGGAAATCAGTCCGAAGCTCGCGATCATGCAAATCGCGGAGACGGAAGATGCGAACGCGAAAAGACTGATCGAAAAGAAGATGAAACTGCTGGACGAGGTAATTTCAGTCCTGATCGAAACTGTCCGTGGTAAATCTGTTGATGCGATCGAGGAGGAGGGGGGATTGCTGATCGCCGTCAGCGATGTCGAGGCGATACTGAAAAATCGAGTGAAAGTCTCGCGTGCTCAGATACTCGGATTACAACGGCTGAATCCTCAGCGCTTCAATACCGTTGAGCGGAATAGGATCGTCTATTTTCGGCTGACCAATACCCCGTAATTCGCCCCGCCTATAATTCTCGCCGACGCTATGTAAAGGCTCATTCCGGTCACTTGGCAATGGGGAAGTTGATGGACAACAGGTCCGTCAATCCTCTTGAACCGGAGGTAGGATCACGTGCGGTATGCTAGTCACCCCGAATCGGGTCTTATGTCGTTTAATTCGAGGCGGAATGAACAGCGACTTACGGGCAAATAACCGATGAAAAAGGCTGACCGAATCTACAAACTGCATAACTTGTTGCAAAACAGGCGGTTCATTACGCGCAAGGAATTGCAGAGCACCCTCGAGGTCGCTAGGGCGACTCTCACACGGGATATTGAGTTTCTACGCAGTCAGATGAATGCTCCCGTGGTCTATGACCCCGATCTTGGCGGTTATTTTCTGGATAAGAAGTCCGCTATCAATGGAATGCATGAGTTGCCTGGCCTGTGGTTCAACGAGACGGAAATCAATGCACTCCTTGCCATTGAAGGTCTTCTTGAATCGATACAACCGGGACTACTTGGTCCCCACATCGCGCCACTCAAAAAGCGCCTGGAGCAGTTACTCAGTAAAGGTAAACACGCTCCCAACGAGATCCGGAAGCGAATTCTTCTGCTTCCATCCAATCCACGAAAACTCACCCTTGAGCATTTTGAAGAGTGTGCCTCAGCGACGTTGTCGCGACAACGCCTCCGTCTCAGTCACTACGACAGGCACCTGGATACCACTGTTGATCGGGACGTTTCTCCCCAGCGCCTGGTTCGCTACAAGGAAAACTGGTACCTCGATACGTGGTGTCACCTGAGGAATGCAATTCGAACCTTTTCCGTGGATGCCATTCGCGGAGCAACTACGCTCGACCAGTCAGCTGTTGATGTCGCAGATGAGGAACTGGATGCAGTGCTGGGCGCCGGATACGGCATTTACGCCGGCCGCGAAGTGCAATGGGCGACTTTGAGATTTAGTCCGTGGCAAGCGCGCTGGACTTCGCAGGAAACCTGGCATGTGGACCAGCGAAGCCATTGGGAGCCTGACGGTAGTTACATCCTTGAAATTCCATACAGTGGTGATGGCGAGTTAGTCATGGATATTCTGAAATACGGGCCCGAGGTAGAGGTGCTGGAGCCTCCGGCGTTGCGCCAAATGATCATTAATCGTCTAGAGGTAGCAGCTGAGGCATATCGGGCTGGGAAGGCAGTGGAATCCAAATGAGCATGGTTGACAACATACATTCCAGTCGCCGAGAAAACTTGATCGAACATGTATTTATCGGTGAAGTGCTGCGACACCTATGGAGACTCGGATGCCATGAGGTGGACGTCTTACGGGCAGAAACAGATGCTGGTGGTTACGATTTGGTGATCGAAGCCAACTCGATTATTCGTCACATTCAACTGAAATCATCAGCATTGCAAGCAACCACTAGTAGTCAGAAGGTTCATGAGGAACTTTGGAAAAAGCCTTGTGGCTGTGTCATTTGGGTGAGATTCGACCCAGTATCGATGTCGATTGGTCCTTATCGATGGCATGGTGCTCGGCCTGGTACGGCGCTCACTGAGAGATCGAAACCAAGCGATTTTAAGATCGCAAAGCACGCCAAAGGTAATTCAAAGGGCGTGAAAACTGAACGCAAAAACATTCGGGTCATCAATTCCGGGAAATTCGACAAGCTAGATTCCATTGCCGAACTGGTAGAGCATCTTTTCAACATCCCGTCTCAGGCTGTTTAGAAATATCAATCCCCAATGCCTTGTGCGGCAAGGCTTTCCGCCATGCTCACTTGGTGAGCCTGCCACCCCGTATCTTGTCTCCCATGCCCCGACACTTACGTCGGGCGAACAGGAGACCAGATGTCCACCAACAACGTTTCCCAGCTTCTCATCACTCCGCTCAAGCCTGCCCTGATCCAAGGTATGGCCCAGAAACTTCAAGTATTGGTGCGCACTCAGGCGCCTGATCCTGACCCCGTCAACAAAGTTGATCGCAAACCGTATCACCTGTCGTTGGTCATCGACCGCTCCGGGTCGATGTCGGGCGCCCCACTCATCGAGGCAGTCCGTTGCGCCAAGTACATTGTGGACCAACTGGATCCAAAGGATCTCGCTTCACTGGTTGTCTTTGACAACAACATCAGGACCCTCGTGGATGCGGTTGCTGTCGGTGACCGGAAGCACCTGCACCGTGCGCTATCGCAGATCCGGCCCGGAGGAAACACGAACCTCTACGGCGGCTGGAAATCAGGCATGGAATCCTTGCAACCCAAGGCGATGGAAGCGGCCTTGGCGCGGGTGATTCTGCTGTCGGACGGTAACGCCAACGAAGGTGAAACCACCGAAACCGACGCGATTGCCAGTTACTGCGCCGATGCGGCTACGAAGGGGGTGACGACTTCCACTTATGGCCTGGGGCGGGATTTCAACGAGCAACTGATGGTCGAGATGGGCAAACGAGGAGCCGGGAATCACTACTACGGCGATACGGCAGCAGATCTGTTCGAGCCGTTTGCCGAGGAGTTCGATCTGATCAGCAACCTTTATGCGCGGCATGTTCGGCTTTCCTTGGCCGCGCCTCAAGGCGTCAAGATCACACTGATTAACGACTATCCCGTTGAGGAACGCGACGGCTTCCCATTGATCCGTTTGCCGGATATCCCGTGGGGTGCTGAAGCATGGGCGCTGGTCGAACTCGAAATTCCGGCCGGCCTGGCCTTGGAGTCAGGTAACCAGATTCTGCAAGCCGCCGTTTCTGCCAGCACCGTTGATGGGGCGCCGATTTCGTTCCAGGATGCAGCGCTGGCGCTCAAAGCCCTCTCTCCGCAAGCCTGGGAAGCGTTGCTGGACGATCCACTTGTTCGGTCCCGTCTTACCGAATTGGAAGCCGGCAAATTCCTTGATCAAGCCCGGGCAGCCGCCGAGTACGGTGATTGGGATGCAATCCAGAAGATGATCGCTGAGGCACAGAAGCGCTTTGCCGATCATCCATGGGTGATGGAGGTCTTGTCTGAGATGGCCGATCTCGCCAAGGCAATGGACGGCGCGCGGTTCCGGAAGGAGGCGCTCTATTCATCTGGAAAGATGAGTCGCCGGCTTTCTGCAAAGGAAGAAATGCTGGCCAACCTTGCCTCCGAATCGTCATCGGCAAGTTACCTGCGGCGCAAGAAAGCCCAAGGTAAGGCGCAGTTTGACAACCGCCCGGATGGGACAATCTAGGCTTGGCGAGGAAAAGATCACAATCCATTAGTCATGGTAGAAACTAGAAACTCAATGCTTGAATCTGATCTCATCGAGAAACTTCACGATTGCCAGAAGGTGGTCGTGTTTACGGGGGCGGGGATATCTGCTGAAAGCGGTATCCCTACCTTCCGTGATGCCCAGACCGGCTTGTGGTCGAAGTTCAACCCTCAAGACGTCGCCAGTACCGAGGCCTTCCGCAAAAACCCGCAGTTGGTGTGGGACTGGTATGTCCATCGGGCGGAGTTCGTTCGGAATGCCGAGCCCAATCCAGGCCACAAAGCCGTGTCGACGCTGCAGGCGTGTGTAGCCGACCTCACAGTCATTACTCAGAACATCGACAACCTGCATCAGAGGGCTGCAACCCGCAATGTTCTGGAATTGCATGGCAGCCTGTTCCGGCTGAAGGCCTTTGTGGATACGGACGAGTTGTTTGCCGGTGACACCAGTCCGATCATCTGCCACATTTGCGATGGATACGCGACCTATGATGAATGTGACCCCTATGCATCCAAAGAAGATCTCGCAGCGATCGAACTCCGAGCCGGGCCAGTACCACGGTGCCCGGGGTGCGGCGCATTGCTGCGCCCTGACATCGTCTGGTTTGGTGAGCCCCTGGACATCGATATCCTTGACGGTGCGACGCGGCTCGCGGATACCTGTGACCTTCTGATCTGCATCGGTAGTTCATTGGAAGTGCAACCCGCCGCCAGCATTCCAGTCAGGGCCAAGTTGGCTGGCGCAACGATCATCGAGATCAATCCCGAGCCGACATCACTTTCATCGCACGCCGATGTTTTTCTGCAAGGCAAGGCGGCCGAGATTCTTCCAGCCTTTGTCAATGTGGTCTGGAACAATGGGGAAACGTCATGCTAGGCGCCGTCATTGGTGACATCGTCGGCTCGGTTTACGAGTTCAACAACTACAAGGCAAAGGACTTCGATCCGTTCTTTCAACCCGGATGCTTCTTTACCGACGACACGGTATGTACTGCAGCAGTAGCCGATTCATTGACTCGGCACATTGATCCGGCTGTCGCACTGCGGGAATGGGGGCGACGCTACTGGGAGAATGGCGGTTGGGGAATGCGGTTTGCTCAATGGTTGGGCGATGATGATGAGGGTCCCTACAACAGCTACGGCAATGGTGCCGGTATGCGGGTTTCTCCCGCAGGATTCCTGGCAAGAACCCTTGAGGAAGCCGTGTGGCTCTCCGATCACGTCACCGGGGTAACTCACAACCACCCACAAGGTATGCGTGGGGCTGCGGCAACTGCAGCGGCGATCTATTGGGCGCGGACAGGGCTGAGTGCATCTGAGATCCGAGCAAACATCACAAAGCAATTCGGTTACGACCTAAGTCAATCGGTTGATGAGATTCGTCCCTGGTATCGCTATAACGAGCGTGCTCTGGATACGGTTCCCCAGGCCTTGACCTGCGCACTGGAGGCGACAAACTTCGAAGATGCCATCAGGAATTCGATTTCCATCGGTGGTGACAGCGACACCATTGCGGCAATTGCCGGAGGTCTGGCCGAAGCACTTTTCGGGATCCCGGAATCAATGGCTCGTCTGGCCTGGCTGAAATTGCCGGAAGACATACAAGCCGCACTCACCAGGCTCTATGAAATCGCTGAACAACGGGCAAAGGTCTCACGGCCAGCAGACATCACCGTCGTACTTGGGGATATCACCAAGCAGATCGATTGCGATGGCCTCGTCAATTCTGCCAACGAGAATCTCAGGGAAGGATCCGGGGTTTGCGGTGCTATCCACCGAGCGGCAGGCAAAGAACTCGAGGAGCATTGTCGAGCCCACGCGCCACTGGCATTGGCCAATGCAGTTGCCACCCCGGCTTTTGGATTACGCGCGAATCAAGTGATTCACACCCGAGGCCCCAAGTATCTGTTTGATCCTGAACCGGCTCATCACCTGGCCCTTGCCATGAGAAATACCCTCATCGTCGCAGACCGGGAAAAACTGAAACGCCTTGCCATTCCGGCAATCTCGATGGGCGTATATGCATACCCTCCTGAGGAGGCCGTGCCGATTCTTGTTGAAACGGCCCGTCAGATGCGTCCCCGGCTTCATTACATCGAGGAAATTCGATTCGTCGTTCTACAAGAAAGCTTGCGCGACTTATTTCAACATCACATTCGGGGCGACGCCTGTGATGCTGGATCCGACCGCGTAATCACTTCTGATCTGCTTGAGTTCCTCAAGGGGCACTACCGTTTGGACTGGAATGGAATCCATGGCGTCAAACATTGGTCCCGCGTTCGCGCCAATGGCCTGGCACTGGCCAAGTCCACCGGGGCAAACACTACCGTAGTTGAGCTATTTGCTTTCTTGCACGACAGTTGTCGGGAGAACGATGGCCGCGACCCTTTTCACGGAAGCCGGGCGGCTGAACTGGTGACCCAACTACAAGGTGCCTTGATCAACCTCGATGCATGCGAACTTGAACTCCTGAAAATTGCATGCAAGGGCCACACACATGAGTCAGGCCATGGGGATCCGACGGTTGCTACATGTTGGGATGCCGACAGGCTCGACCTGATTCGAATTGACATCATGCCCGATCCGGACCGGCTATGTACGAAAGCAGGAAAGGCGAGATGCATCGACCTTATTGAAAGCGCACAGCAATGACATCGTCCATTCTGACCTACAGCGGCAAGTTATTCGATGTCCTCAATCCTGACCCGGAACTGATTGACCTTCAGGACATTGCTGCTGCACTTTCCAAGCTCTGTCGGTTCGGTGGGCACTGCCGTCACTTCTACAGTGTGGCTGAACATAGCGTTTTGACTTCTGATTTGATCCGCCAGTGCAATCCGGAGGACAGAATGCTCGCGAAGTGGGCTCTTCTGCATGATGCCAGCGAAGCCTACATGGTGGACATTCCTCGACCAGTAAAGCGCCAGCTTCAAGAATACGTGAGACTGGAAGATGCCATCCAGCAAAAGATCGCTGAGAGATTCTCTCTTCCGTGGCCAATGCCAGACGAGGTGCATCAGGCCGACACCGACATGCTGGCTTTAGAACTACGTGCTTACATGCCGGCGAATCCAAATATCCAAAACCAGTTGATACCGTCACGGGAACTGGCGAGCGGCCTTCCCTCCGTACCGCTTTCACCGAATGCGGCAGAAGCCGATTTTCTTGTGCGTGCGCACTCTCTCGGCGTTATTTGAGCCGAATATTGGCAAGGTGCCCTCATGATCAAGTACGACGATCGCGAAATAGACCAGATCCTGTGGTCAGCAATTGAACACAGCGACTCCGCTGCAGACTTTGCTGCCTACCTTCGGCACAAGCCGGAGGGGGCCGCACATATTGATGACGCCAAGAAACGATTCCACGTCCTGGCAGATGGCAAATTCGACAACACCACGGCATTCGTGAGTGGCATCGACAAAATCAGGCTGAAGGCTGATGCCGGAAGCGCAACTGCCATGTTTCACATGGGGAAGTTCTCGGCCAATGGTACTGGCGTTGCCATGGACAGGAAACAAGCCGAGCAGTGGTATCTCAAAGCTGTAGCAGCCGGCGAACTACGCGCTTGCTGCAACCTGGGGTTGATGTACCTCGCCGGTGAAGGCGTCGCACAGGATAAGTCCAGGGGGTTCGAGTTGCTCAAGTCAGCATCGGATACCGGCGAACCTCTCGCTACAGCGCACATCGGCGTGATGAAGATTACAGGTGACGATTGCGAAGCAGATCCCAAGCTTGGACTTCAAATACTTGAATCTGCATTTGCTGATGGCCATGACCATGCGGGCATCCAGTTGGCCGAAGTGTTCTGCAGCGGGGAGTTTGTCGAGAAGGATATCGACCGTGGATTTGAGTGGTTCGAGAAGGCGGCGGCTCGTGACCCGTCATACCTCGCAACGCTAGGCCACCACCTTGTTACGGGAGCGAAAGGCAAGTTCGACCCTGAGCGAGGTGTTGCCATGCTTGAGAAGGCGATCAGCGACAGATACAAATATGCAGCTTTGTGGCTTGGCCGACTGTATGAGGAGGGAATTGGAATTCATAGAAGCCTACCGAAAGCTCGCCAATGGTATGAGACAGGGGTAGATCTCGATGTAACCGGCTGCATGATTGCACTCGGCATATTGAATCTTAAAAGTGTCGGCGAAAGTCGAAATACCTCTCGTAGCAAATCGTTTTTCGAGGAGGCCTGGCGATTAGGAGATAGCCGGGCAGCAGCAACTCTTGGTGAGATGTACCGCAAGGGTGATGGTGTCCTTGAAGATGACGCAATTGCGATTGATTGGTATCGCAAGGGAGCACATGCAGGGGATCCCGAATCCATTTTTTACTATGGATGGATGAACGAGGCAGGCAAAGGAACAAACAAGAATCCCAAAGAGGCTGAGAGGTGGTACCGAGTCGGAGCGGAAAGTGGAAATACAGTTGCACAAGTTCGGCTTGGTCGGCTTTATCTCCGAGGAGAAGGCATTCCGCGCAACGGTACTGAAGGAGTTCGTTGGCTGATGGCGGCAGTGGATTCAGGAAGCACTGAGGCAATGATGAGCCTCGGGACAACGTTCCAACATGGAATTGGTGTTATCAAGAATCCAGACGAGGGGTTCCGTTGGTTTATGCGGGCCGCTGAAGCCGGGAGTGCAGACGGTGAGTCGATGGTGGCAGAACTCCTATATAGGGGTGACGGTGTCGAACTCAATCAGGAAGAGGCCGCGAGATGGTGCATGAAAGCCGCAGAGCGAGGCCAAGCATTTGCTCAGGGAATGATGGGGTTTCTATACACCACCGGCGCTGGTGTTCCGCAAAATGATGATGAGGCATTCAAATGGTCACAGATGTCTGCCCTTCAGGAAGACAATGGTGGGCAATGGATGTTGGCCGAGTGCTATCTATGGGGTCGAGGTACGTCGAAAGATGCAGCAAAGGCTCGCGAGTGGTTGGTCAAATCCGCTAAAGCCGGCTATTTCCGCAGTCAGCGTAGATTGGCTGAGATCTACTACTACGGCCTCGACGTCGAGCGCAATTATCCAGAGGCCGGCCGCTGGGCCAGCCTTGCAGCGGATCAAGGAGACGCCGAGGCTCAAACGATCGTCGGTGAGATGTTTGTTTTTGGGAACGGGGTCGAACCCGACCCAGCCGCCGGCGCGAAATGGTTGCTTGCAGCGGCTGACCAAGGTAATTCGAAAGCCCAAGGGTTACTCGGTGTTATGCACGCAGAGGGTGTGGGCGTTAAGCGGGACTGGATTCACGCGCTCAAATGGCTAAAGAAGGCTGCTGAGAACAGTGATGAGCGCGCGCTCGACTTCCTCAAGGAAAACGGCGTCGACTTCCAGCCAGGCCAAGGCACAAACGGCAAGCGGCGAATTTCTCCTGACGAACCTGTAGCAAAAAATCCCAATTTCGATGTGACGCTCATTGCTGGTGAATGGCTGACAAGAACTGACGATCCAGAAATGGATGTCGCTACGGTTTTCAATTCCGATGGTACGTTTCAGGCTGAAGGCAAATGTGAGGGCCTGGACACATGGCACTACAGCGGTCGTTGGCAGGTAGAGGGCGATAAATTACTTTGGGATGTCCTGGAATCAGACATGCCATTCCCCTTCGATGGCGATATGGATGACAGCGTTTTGTCGATATCGACTACAGAAATGATAGCGAAGGACGCTGATGGAAAACTAACCACGTATCGACGCAAGCTTTCCGCTGGGGATCAGAGACCCCATGAGCCAGTTGAGAAAATTGTTCGATTGGTGTCACGCAACGGCGACAAGGCTGGAGCCTGACCGCATGCCCGCCGTATTACCCATGCAACCCACGCCCAGATGGTTGCACTCCATCTCCGCTGAGCATGCATTGCCAATGGCAGACCTGCTCAATGGATCGGTGTACTACCCGGCATGCGGTATTGATGGTCGTCCAGTGCAATACCTTGGAGGCTTCAGTAACAGTTTCATCTATGCTGACTACGGATACCCGTCCGACAAAATCGAGAGCCTGCTAAAGGCAGACGGGGCTTTCGCAGGCTACAGAATCAAATCCTCTCGTCTCCTGCCGCCGGATGAACTTCCGTTAGATCACGCCTGGAATGACATTGACCTCAATGTGCATCTAGACGGGAATCCAAATAGATACAGGGAGAGGCAGGTGAAGCCTTATGCCTTTTGGTCTATTTTTCAGAGATTGTCTGACTTTCCTGATAGCCATGGACCCGAGTTATTCAGCCTGCTTTACTTGGCGGCAGATGGCGTGGCGGCATATCATGCGTTGTACCATTCCAATCGCGTAAAGCCGTCTGTAGTTGCAATCATCCAACCTGGGGAGGGATTTGGATGGAATTGGACACACTTTTTCGATTCGAGACAGATTTTCTGTCGGACCGTGATGGGTAATAAAGCCGGAAAACCGGATTACCTGCTCCTTGGGGCGCCATGGGCAAACCGAAAATTTCAGCGTGCGGTGGTGTGGCCAGGTTATGGCCATCTGATCAAGTTATGGAAGTCCTCGGGAGGTTATCTCGGGTTGTGGCAGACGGAAGACCAGAGCGTCTAGGGAAAAGAGATGTCAAAGAAGAGCCAAGAAATCGCCGAGCACTATGCCGGTCTGCAGACGTATGAACTGCTAGAGCGGTACCTTTCAGGGAATATCACTGACGAGGCGCGCAAAATCGCGCTCGCCGAATTCCAGAAGCGAGGCGTCGATCCAACCGATCCCAATGTCCTGGCCAAGGCGCAGGCCGAAGCTGAACTGGCGGCATATGAGCGAAAGAGAAACACATCGCCAGAAGAAGTATCGCAGCAAGAAACCGGAAAACTAGTACTCACCGTCCTGATGGTTGCAGTAATCCCGATTATCGGGTGGCTGCTGGGATACTTCAGCGAATTGAATCTGCAGCAGCAGTTTGTCAAAGTCGTCAATCGGCAATTCGGTGCTGCAGGTCTGGAGCAACTCAACTCGCTTCGCGCATATTGTGAAGCATCCGGTTCGTCTCAGGAATCGATTTGCGCGAGACTGGAACACATATCTTGGCTGCAAAACGCAAGCATCGCTGCCTTGGCTGCGGGGATATTGCTCCTGATTGCCATCATCCTTGCCGCCCGGAAGGCAGCAGTTGATCGTCAGCTATTGCTGAGGGTATTTTCACCACTGCGCGTTGGGATGTTGTTTGCCCTGTTCATTTTGATCTTGGTTCAGGGCGCTATCGCCAGCTACGGCGCATACATCTTCGAAGCCACAGCTATTCACCGAGTCCACTGGTATGTCATCGGAGCCATCGCCGTAGGTGCTTTTATCGGCGCTTTCACGATGCTTGAGGCGGGTCTGTCGATCTCAAAAAACCTGTCAACCTCAATCATCGGCAAATCCGTAAGCCGGGATCAGCAACAGACGCTCTGGAACCATGTGGAGGAGATTGCCAAAAAACTGGGCGCCACACCACCAAACAATATTGTTCTCGGCCTCGAACCAAATTTCTATGTCACGGCATCTGAAGTCAAAACATATCCGGGGCCGGTGTCGCAAACAGGTACGACGCTCTACCTATCACTACCTCTAATGCGAATTCTCTCTGTTCCAGAGTTGTCAGCGGTAATTGGACACGAGCTTGGTCATTTTCGTGGTCAGGATACGGACTTCAGCCTTCGTTTCTATCCGATCTATGCTGGCACAGCTCAGGCCCTTCAAGCACTGAATAGCGACGGTGACGGCAAACCCCAGGAGTTCGGACTCAAGTCGATCGGCCTGATCCCAGCGACAGCGCTCCTTTCCTTCTTCATGGGGCAGTTTGCAAAGGCAGAACGAACAATTGGGCGCGACCGCGAACTCGAAGCCGATAAAGCAGGCGCCTCTGTCGCATCGTCCAGCGCCTTGGCCACCTCGCTGATCAAGGTGGCGGCCTACGCACCGGCGTGGAGTCTTATTCGTTCTGCAATGGTTGAAGCACTACAAGAACAAAAGGCATATCAGAACACCAGTTCGATGTTCCATGAGATTGTTGTCAAGAATTCAAAGTCAGAGATTTTTGACGGCATTGGCGCATCGGTGGCTGTCCACCCAACGGACACGCACCCCTCAACGGAAATACGTCTATCCGCTCTTGGTCATTCGATGGAAGACTTTCTAATCGATGACCTTCGTCCCGCCAGTGTATTGATCGAGACATCGGTGAGCCTCGTTCATGACTTAGACCAAATTGAAGAAGAACTCACGCTGATGGAACATCAAGCGTTGGTCGCAATGGGAGTCGGAAAATCAGCGAAACATGAGGAAGTCCAGTCATGAAAATATTGCGCCATTTGATGGCGGTTGCAATCCTGACCGTTAGTACGATAGCAACCCCGCAACTCTCTCTGGCGGCTTCTGCGGAACGGATATCCGTGATGGAGTCGAAGTTTGGCGTTCTTTTCACCGCCAAGGAAAAAGCCCCACGGCTCATCCGGGTGGTGGAGGTGCCGAATGCCGAGGGTATTGCCTACGGCTGGATACTTCGCATCAAGAAAAGCGAGAAGCCCTCGGAGATTTCCGAGGTTCTACGGATGCCTGCGCCGGCAAAGAATGTCCATGTGAACGTGGCCAAGACATCCCTTAGCAAAGATGGCCGAACGCTTACGACACGTATCGATGTTGATGCGAGCGAAGAAGTGATCGGGAACTTCTGGACAGTGGCCCCCGATGATCCCATCGGCCAATACACGATCGAGATCAAACAATCAGGCGCCGTCCTGGCAAAGTTCGACTTCGAGATCGTCAAGAAATCGAAAGAGGAGGTGCTTCGATCCTCACTGGAAATCCGCGAGCGAGAGTACTTCGCCCGAGTAGCAGAAGGCGCTGAACAGCCTGAAGCGAGTGCGATCGGCCCTATCAAGGATTGCGAGAAGAGGACATACGATCGCGCTTGTCTGATCGAGAACGCGACCGCGTCTCTAACTGCTGAGAGTTCTGGACTCAGCCGAGTTCTTGAGTACTTCGGGCGGGAAAGCGATGGCTCGGCCAGACGTCTGATGACGCTGACGCGAGGAATCAAGCCCACCAAAGATGGCTATGCCGAACTTGAGCCATTCATCCATGCGTCGTCTTACTACATCGTCAATGGCGACGAAAAGGCCGCGACAATTGAACGTGACCGATTCGTCGACGAACTTGAAAAGGTGCTTCGGCAGGGAAGCTTCTCCAACAAGGCCGACAACATCATGTTGTACTGCGCAACTATCGCATCGGCTCCGAAAGCAGGTGCTGCTTTGTGGATCCCGGTTGTACAGAAATACTGCAACCTGAAGAAACTCGATGAACTGGCTTTCGGCTTGGATAGTGCCGAGAAGAACTTCATGCCGCTCCTGAAGACCATCGTCGCAGCCCATGAAAAGAACGAAGAGGTCTACAAGGAAAATATCGCCGAGGCGTTGAGTTTGGTGGACACCATGCGTCGATACGCAACGACCAGCATGAAAGAGACGGGTGCCAGTTCAGGAGAGATGAAGAACCTGCTCGACCGGTATTACATATTCCTTGCCAGGGCGTCGTTTTTCATGGGGCAATCCGAGGTCGGTGCGCGGGTCCTTTCCCATGTGAATCGCATCTCAGAGGAATTCCCCAGTTTGCCGGGTGATATGGACTCTTGGATTGATCTGAGAACCGAGACGGCTATTCAGTATCTCAGGCATGGGAAAAAGGAAATGGCGAAGGAATTGGTTGTCACCCTTACCAAGATCGGTGAAAACAAGAAATTCCGTAACTCGGCTGTGAAGGCATTTGCGTGTGCGGCGATTCTGCGCCAGCGAATCGAACTGGAAGAAAGTCGTCCGCAACCCCAGAAAGGGCCTGAACTGCCGACTAAGGGTCAAAATGCGGCCTGACCATTCCCGTCCAGATTTCCAATCGGCTATTGCAAGGATCGCTCTATGACACTTAAGACAAGCCGGTGTGCTGCTGCCCTCGGGTTGGTTGCTTCTTTACTTTGTAGTAACGCCAACGCACTCACATCGGGGCCGCCACCCATTTCGAAGTCAAGTTCATCTAGAGCTGGCGAGTTCGCCATACAGAAGGGCATCACGGATGATGACTTCCAGACCTCCGAGCGGTTGGATACTGCCTACGCCATGGCCAGGAAGGTAGTCGCCCAAGGTGACATGGCCAATGGCGTAAAGGCGCTTCGACTCGTTGCAGAGGCTGGGCACTTCTTGGCCATGCATGACCTGGGATTACTCCTGCGACAGGCAAACACGAAGGAGTCATTCGCCGAAGCCGCGATATGGTATCGACGCGCATCCGAGTGGCGAGGAATCGGATTTGCCGGCTCACAGAACAATCTCGGCGATATTTACGAGACCGGCGAAGGCCTTCCCAAGTCTGGTGGCGATGCAATTTATTGGTACACACGATCGGCTCTGCAGGGCGAGCCCACTGCCTACCTAAGTTTGGGTTCATGCTTTGCTGAGGGCTTCGGCGTAAGAAAGGACTTGGTCGAAGCCTATTTCTGGCTAACCCTTGCGGTACGGGAACTTGGGGCAGGCGGTAACCAGGAGGCCGCAGCCAAGCAACTCAAGGAAATCGAAAAGGCGATGAATGCTGCGCAGGTTGCAGAAGCGAAATCAAAAGCCGATCAGTTCAAGCCCTACTACCAAACCAAGCTCAAGATTGGGGATCCGTTCGAAAGGAACTCCAACGAGCAGCCATCGGGGGCCAGCAAATGAAAATGCGGTTTATTGCAGTCAGTGCGCTGATGCTACTAGCCGGCCAAGTACAGGCATTTCCGGTTGAGGCAATCACCTCGTTTTTCAAGTTGTTCAAGGGCGGTGGAACAGCGGCCAAGGAGGCCGCTACAGCCGCGACCGCGGGGCGAACTGCGGCCGAAGGTGCAACCGCCGCAAAGGGGGCGGCTGTTGCAACCGGCGTTGAGCATTTGCCAGCGAGTGATGCAGCGCTCAGATCGTCACCATTGCTTCAGACTGCGGTTGAACCAAAGCCGAATATGGCGGCAGAGCCAACCGGGAAGTCTGCTCGAGATGTAATCACCTTTAAGACGTTACGTGACCAAGCCGCCAAGGGAGATACCAAGGCCATAGCTCGTATGTCGTCCATGACCTCGAGCGGAAAAATTACCGACCCCGGTGAACCCTATCAGGGCTACTGGACATTCCAGGCTGCGCGTGCTCACGACCAAGCTGCGATAAAGATTGCGCAAACAGATTGCAGAAACAATGAAAGCTTAAGGCGGACCGACATGTGGTACGACTCTGAGTGCTCGTATCACGATGGCAGATTGTTTTACTCAGGCAAGATAAACACGCAATATTTTCCCTTGCGGCAGCAACCAGTATTCCCAAATCGATAGGACATCGTTCGTCATGGCACTTACTCAAATGCAACTCATCCAGTCCTTGGGCGAAGCAATGTCGTGGTTTGAGCGAGAGTTCTGTGAATCCAGGACCTGGTTGGTCGCGCCAAGACATTCAATTTTGATCTGGCTGGAAAGGAATAGCCTGACTAGTTCCGGTTTTGTAGCATGCCATGTGGAATCGAATATTTGAAGCGTAGTGATGCGCGGGAGGCGGGTTGATGGATGACTTGAAGGAGCATTACAGGCTCTGGGACGAGTTTCGAGAAAAGTGGCCGGTATCACGCCTCGCCAAGATGGAGCTACATGAGTACACCTCCGCTGGGTCAAAGGAGTCATTTACCTATTGGATCGAGAAGCGCCTAGAAGACCTTGGAAGCATTTGGGGCGGGTCGTCATTCAAATTCGGCGTCTTCTCGCGCAAAGACACCGACGACAAGAAAAGCAACGCCAAGTTGAGCTATTCCGGTTCCTACGGTTGGTACTCGTCGCTCGGTGCATCAGTAGAAGAAGCGTTCGAGAAGGTGCGCAGCTATGTCACCCAGGTTGCGACCATGGCAGAAAATGGCGATCTGGATGGCATTGAGGCTTTCGAGCATCTGGGTGAGGCCTTCAAGTGGAAGATTGCTTTTCACTACCAGAACCGCGAAGCACCGGTGATCGTAGACATCTTCAAGCGCGCACCGCTTGCAGCATATGTTGGCGGGTCCGCAAGTCAGAGCATGGCCGAGCTACAGCGTGCCGCTATATCCAAGTGCCCGGAGAATCTCGGCGTCCTGGAATATGGGAAGCAACTCTGGGAGGTATGGAGCAAGATGAACCTCGAAATCTGGAAGCTCTCGCATGGCAACTCCCCTGTGTTTACTGACGCCGAGCGCCAACAATATCTGAACGATGCTTGGGCTGTAATGGACCGTAATACCAACGCACCTGGTCCGGGCGATCAGCAAAAGGGCAAGCAAGGGAAGGACTTCGCGGAGGCGCCAGTCGGCACACTGTTCTATCTATGCCATGGCAACAGCCCACAATTGGTGGGTCAGTTCCTTTCAGAGGCCATCCCCTGCGACAAAGGGCCTGGATGGCTTAAACGGAAATACCGCGTTCTCAAGCAAGCGCAACGCAAAGATCGCTATACCGACAATAAGAAGGGCTGGTCACCGCAAGGGAACTCAACCTTCTGGAAGGTTGGCGAGGATGATCTGCCAGATTTTGAAAGTAGCTTGTTAAAGCCGTATTTCGCCACCGACCTGGCTGAATTGGCCAGTTTGAGCGGTGATCCGATTGATCCCATCGAACTTGAAACTCCACCAGACCTCTCGGATGAGGAAATCCTCAAACATTTCGACACCAACGCGGCTTTCAGAGAAAACCGGGCAACTTGGTCCGCGACGGAGGCATCTTTGTTTTGCCGACTAGCCAGAGCCGCGCATTCAGTCGGACTCGACTGGTGGCATGTTGGAATTAATACCCAGGTCAGATTCGGTCGTCGAGAGGCAGAGAGCGAACGTGCCTTCGCAGTTCTCGGAATCGTCAGAGGACGACGAACAAAGACGGTTACTTTGAAGGGGATTGGGGCGTTACCCGAACTTCATCGAGAGCCACTCACTGAAGAGGTGGTCGCAAGTTTAGAAACCTCGCTCGTCGCAGAGCGTAGCGCAATTAACACCTACTGCCCTTTGGCCTCAGCTAGGCCGGGCTATTGGCCTGATGAACTAGGAATCGAAGCACCGGATGAGCCGGAGACAAGCATGAAAGCTATCAATCGTATCTACTATGGTCCTCCTGGAACTGGAAAAACCTACAAGCTCAAGCAGCTGCTCAAGGCCGAGTATGAGCAAGGGCTGGATACCGTATCACCGGACGAATGGCGACGTCAGTTCATTGCCGAGCACTTTGCAAACCTGAAATGGTGGGAGGTGGCTGCCGCATCGCTGTATGCGCTGGCGGGAACAACTGGCAAGGTAAAGGTGAACGACCTCGCGGCACACGAGTTCGTACAGGCACTGGCGTCCAAGAAAGGTTCGCAGTCAGTCACGCCCACCCTTTGGCGGACATTGCAAAACCACACGATTGAGGAATCAACCACCGTTCGAATGAAGGTGCGTTTGTCTCCGGCGATCTTCGACAAGACCGAAGATTCGTATTGGCAGTTCGCAGGGGATTGGCAGAATGATTGCGCTCACATCATCGAGCTTATGGAGCGATTGAAGCAGGGACAGGAGTCAACGGGTGCCATTCAGCGCTACAGCTTTGTGACCTTCCATCAGTCTTACGGATACGAAGAGTTTGTCGAGGGCTTGCGGCCAATATTGGATAACAGCGACAACACACCTGGCCAAGTTCAATACGAAATTCGTCCAGGTGTTTTCAAGGAGTTGTGCCGGCGTGCTCGTCTGGCGCCTACCCAACGCTTCGCTATCGTCATCGATGAAATCAACCGGGGCAATATCAGCAAGATTTTCGGGGAGCTCATCACACTGATCGAAACGGATAAGCGTGAGGGGGCTGAGAATCCGATTTCAGTGATCCTTCCGTATTCGGGAGAGTCATTCTCTGTGCCCTCCAATGTCGACGTGATCGGCACCATGAATACTGCCGACCGCTCGCTTGCGCTATTGGATACGGCACTGCGGAGACGTTTTGATTTCGAAGCGATCATGCCGAATGTCAGCGATGTGCCAGGGGCACCGCTGCATAACCTGCGTGTCAGGATGGGTGACAAGACAATCGATGTCCCGCGCATGTTGGCGGCCATCAACGCCCGTATTGAGGCTTTGTATGACCGTGATCACACCATCGGGCACGCCTATTTCACATCTCTGCAGTCGATCCAGGATGAGCTTGAGAGGTTCAACGCCCTGACGGAGGTATTCCGCAATCGGATTCTGCCGTTGCTCGAAGAGTATTTCTTCGAAGATTGGCAGAAGATTCAGCTGGTGCTTGCCGATAACCAGAAGCAAACCAACGCGCGCTTCGTGGCTCAGTCGGCCGATCAGGAATCGGATCTCACCTGGTTGTTTGGTACGGGGCATGGTCTGGATTCCTACACCACGAAGCCTCGGTACCAGATTCAAGCATCCGCATTCAGCAACCCCGATGCCTATATCGGCATCTATGTAACCTTGGCTGACTAACCAGTGACGACGTTGCGCACCAACGGCATCACCATCTACGAGTACGACTCGCTCGTTTCGAGTGGACAACCCGTAGAGGCCGAAGGTTTGCATGCTGTACCCGCTAGAGTATTCAATTGGCTTGAAGAGTTGTGCCTGCGTAACTCCGAAAATGGTGACGCCGCATGGATTCGGCTCGTGCAGCGGAGAGGACGTCGAGCCCTGCAGCTGACAAACTATGTCGGTGTGATTAGATGTCCAGATAACTTCCAGCTCGAGGTACTTCCGAAGGTTGGGAAAGCCATTGGCGGTGGTGCCAAGGATGCACAGCAGCTCCTCATGGAAATGCTGCGCTGCCTGCGTGGTTTCAGACACATCCAGACAGAGAGTGCTCGGCTCAAGTCGGCCCGGATGCCGTTGTTGGAAGTCTTCATCGCAGAATTTCTGGCGGCCGTTGATCGAGTTGTCAAACGCGGACTGCGTAGCGACTACGCAATTCGCCAAGGAAGCTTGTTTGCACTACGCGGCAAGCTAATGATGGCCACTCACCTACGTGAGAACCTCCATCGAGCCGACCGCTTTTACACGGAACATGACGAATACTCGATTGATCGTCCTGAAAACCGACTGATTCATGCGGCCTTGCGGCGGGCGCTTGAATATTCTGTTTCCCGAGAGAACCAGCAGTTGGCCCGTGAGCTGTGCTTTACGTTCGCTGAGGTGCCGATTTCCACCCAGGTCCGAGTTGATTTTCAGCGAGTCCGTGTCGATCGTGGAATGACCCACTACGGGGATTCACTTGCCTGGGCACGACTGCTTCTCGATGAAGATTCGCCCCTTACTGGTTCTGGTCGTAATCGTGCCCCCTCACTGCTGTTCCCTATGGAAGCCGTGTTCGAGGCGTATGTGGCGAAGCATCTGCCCGCTCAACTGATGCCGAATCTTCAGCTGAGTACCCAGGCCCGTAGCCACCATCTTGTCCGACACATCGATCAGGACTGGTTCCTGCTCAAGCCAGACTTGGTTATCCGCAACAAGGAGCAGAATATCTGTGTGCTGGACACCAAGTGGAAGCTGCTCGACCGGAACAAAGGCACTGGGGCGGATAAGTACGAGCTTTCCCAGGCAGACTTCTATCAGCTGCAAGCGTATGGCCAGAGTTATCTGGACGGCGTCGGCGACGTCGTATTGATCTATCCCAAGACTGACAATTTCAGCGATCCCTTGCCCGTCTTCGTGTTTCCGAAGACAGAGGGACTGCGTCTCTGGGTCGTGCCGTTTTGCCTGAAGACTCGGCAACTCTTGCTGCCGCCAGACGTACCATTTGCCACGGCGTTCCAGGCTGCGAGTTCTACTACGGGAATATTCTCATCAGTTGATTTCGCTGCTCATGCCATTCCAGCGGAAACGGCTCAAACAGCCTCTTGAGCGTTAGGTGACGCTGGCAACGCACCATTTTCTCGGCCTCGACAATATATCAGTGCCTGAAATAGACATGCTCATTCAGTGAGCCCCGCCTTCGATAACCTACACGTATTGAGATTTCCAATAAATCGCGAGGCAACGTCAATGCATGACACGATATTGTGCGCGCTCACGCTCACTCTGTGAGCCTGCAGCACATCATGATTACTGACCTGCGGTTGACAACTTTGAGGCTTTGTAATGAACCAATTCTGCACAGCAAGGAAACAATGGGATTCGTACCAGATCTCCAAAAACATGATGCCCAAGTTTCATCATTCCAACAAGGAGTTCTTATTCAAGCTGGCATTTTCAAACGGATTCTCAAACAATGGAACACTTGGCTATTCACGTTGGTCTAGTCGCCCACTTCCTACATTATTGACTGAAGGGGAAACAGAGGTTCTTCAAAGACCTGGCTTCTTTGACTATGAAGTGAGTTCATCACCGCAAGCTGCGGAATGGCATATGAACTTTGCGAACAATGAGATATTTTCGGCGTGGGCCACTTCATTGTTGGCACAAGACGAACTTCAAGTCGCAGAACATCCGGCGCTCATTGGAATGCGCATCGAAGCGATGAAGGAAGGAATCTCGCTCTGGAGCGTCGAGGACTGCGCGCCCACTCCGATTCTCATCACTGGCGTCGAGCGTCGCTTAAGCATAGACACCTCCCCCAATGAAGGTGCGGGAATACCACATGGGATTTACGGAAACTATTTCCGCAACGCCTCTGAATCTCAGATAGCCCGTGCAACGACTGTCATTACTCCACCAACAAACTCCAACATCCTCGCAATCGAAGCGCCTGCTTATGGCTCTGGGCGATACACCAGCAATTCGATTGCTTTCATCCTAAGCACAGCGTATTCCGGTTTTTCTGCAGTATTGGATGAAAGCCAACTTTCACTCAACGCTTCGACAGTCAGAATTCATTCTGGTTTCTGGGGTTGTGGTGCCTACGGCGGAAACAGAGTCTTGATGCTGCTACTGCAAATGGTAGCTGCTCGGCTAGCAGGCATCGACCAAATCACTTTTCACACGGGTGATGGATCGGGATCACTGCCATTTCGAGAATCATACGAAATCTACCAAAGAATTCAGAGGGGAAATTTGCCCGTAGATCAAGTAATTGATTTGGTTGCTGACTACCATTTTGAATGGGGCGAAAGTGACGGAAACTGAACTCAACCAGGTAGGGCTATCCAATGATTGAAGAAAAATTCATTCAGGAGTTGCTTGAGCGAGTTGACATCGTTGACGTCGTAAGTCGCCATATCCAACTTGAAGCGGGTGAGGTGAATTTCACTGCCCCCTGTCCGTTCCATACTGAAACAACATCTTCTTTTGCCGTCAGCCGAGAACGTCAGTTTTATCACTGCTTCGGCTGCGAGGCTCACGGCAGTGCGATAGGCTTCTTGATGCAGTACTCCAACCTAAGTTTTACCGAGGCTGTAGAGGAACTGGCTCGTTCAGTAGGCATGGCTGTCGAACACGATGGTACTGATTCAGCATGAGCAAGAACGGAGGTGCCCACCTAATAGCGGGGGACGTACCGAAAGATTTTTTCGATTGGCCTACAGGATTACTTGGTTTCGATTCTTGGGCCAACTGGTTTTTTGGTGACACGATCGCTGATCGTACTCACCGAGAACGCAGCAAGATGAGGTCGTTCTACGAGGCAGCCAATAATCCCAATCAACAGGCTAGGCTAAGCCCCCTAGCGTATGAAGATTTAAACTTCTTTTGGAGGTTGTGGGCACAATTGGCGGTAATCAAGCCAGCGCAGATCAGACTGATAGTCGCCGCTACTTTCGCACTTTTCGGAAGCCCACTCTGGGCTGAAATTCTCTATGGCATGCAGGGGGCTCGTCAGTACAGAGAAAATGTCGAAAAAATCCGTTACGAAGAGTCATTGCGAAAACGAGGGAAGTGAGTAAAGCAAATATGTTATCTGCCTGCTTCTGAGGAACCGACGGGCATCAGCGGTTGGTAGATCGCCTGTCCATGGTGTGCGGGTCCGGTTTCATTCAGGTGAGATAGACTGAATTCTCTCGATTCCTTTCACATGCCCCGATCTAAATTGCATGCCTAAGTCCAGCTTCCAATTGGTGCCCTCAAGTTCAGCCGACACTCCACTTAACTTCGATATTGATTTTGAGACAGGCAAAGTCGGCGGCAGGGATGGGCCACGTGTTGTCACTTTGTGCGAAGCGGCGATGGTGAATGGTTATGTTGTCGGTCATCCTTACCCCACTTCCTATGACATCACGAATCCATTCATCAATATCCAAGAACTCGCTGTGGTGCTTGGGCAATATTGGCGGCTGGACGGGAAACTGATCGATGCGTATCCCAAGTTCGAGTCCGACGAGGGAAGTTCAGATATTTCAGTTCTGTATTAGGTCGATTCGTCACCATGTGCGGTCGCTACGTGCTGAGCGGTACCCCATCCGAACTTTCCGCTTATTTCGGCCTTCAGGATTGTCCTGACTTTTTGCCCAGGTTCAACATCGCACCACAAAGCGATATACCTGTCATCCGTCAGCGACCGGAGATCGGGCTCGTCGGTCAGATCGTCCGCTGGGGTCTGGTTCCATCCTGGGCCAAGGATTCCTCCATTGGCGCAAAGCTGAACAATGCCCGTGCGGAGACTGTCGCTGACAAGCCATCCTTTCGATCCAGCTTTACCCGACATCGCTGCATCATCCCTGCCAGCGGTTACTTCGAGTGGCAGGCAGTATCCAGAAACGGCAAGGCATTCAAGCAGCCTTGGTACATTCGGCCGACGGAGGAGAATGCCTACTTCGCTATGGCCGGACTACTGGCCAAATGGGTTGCTCCAGATGGTTCCAACCTCATCACGGCTTGTGTCATCACCACCGAGCCCAATGGCGTCATGACCCCGATTTATGATCGGATGCCCGTCATTCTCAGCGGAAATGACATCGGTACTTGGCTCGATCCCGTCAACCACGACCGAAATGTTCTGATCCCAATACTCAAGTCTGTTGCGGATGAAACGATGAAAGCCGTGCCCGTCAGCTTGTCCGTAAATCGCGCAGGCAATGAGGGGCCGGAGTTGATCCAGGCCATCGAGCTTTCCGAATAAGTACGACTTCGATTGATGCTTCAGTGGAGCATCGAAATGCGACCAAAAAAGCCGCATTTCAAAATCCGCAGCGCGGCCTGCAACACCAGAATCGCCCCCCATGCGGATTCCTGGTTTGTCACTGCTGTTGTCGATTGCGGCCTCTTCGCTTCCTGTGTTGGCGGCGGATATTGGGACTGTGGGGCCGACCTATGAAATTGCCGAACCGGATCTGATCGAGGTCATCAAGTCCAGACTGGATCGGATGGCCAGAACCGGGGAGCTTGCGCGAAAGCAGTCGGAGCACCGGGATCGGGTCATTCAAGGGATCGAGTCTCCAAAGTCCATCACGGGTATCCGACCGACGCAAACACCGAGAGCATTTCATGTGAATCCGGCGATGGTGCTGGCCCGCGATATTCGGGATAACAGCGGACAGCTATTGTTCGCCAAGGGGACGCAAGTTAACCCTCTGGAAGTTGTTTCACTCTCAAAGCGACTGTTGTTTTTTGATGGCGGGGATGCGCGGCAGGTCGCATTCGCCAAGCAAGTGCTGGGTAGTGCAGGGGCAGGTACCAAGCCGATCCTGGTGGGCGGTCAGCCACTCAAATTGATGCGAAGCTGGAAGCGTCCTGTCTACTTCGATCAAGGCGGCACGCTGGTAAAGCGACTCGGGATTCAGCAGGTCCCGGCCATTGTGAGCCAGGACGGCAAGCGGTTGCGAATCGATGAAGTCCGTCCCTAACGTCCTGCTGACTGCCGTGATGGTGTGGTTACTGCTGATGCCTGCCGGGGCAGGGGCCACGGCGACTTGCACGGGAAGATTCGCCAATCCCATAACCGACATCTGCTGGAGCTGCATGATGCCATTGCGCTTTGGCGGCATGGATTTGCTGTCGCTAGATCAGGAGGACACACCGAACCCCGGTGGGTCGGCCATCTGCATGTGTCCATCCCAGCTTCGTGTCGGATTCAAGGTGAGTTTCTGGGAGCCCGTCCGACGCGTGGATGTGGTGAGGCGACCGTTCTGCATGACCAGCCTTGGCGGGATCGAACTCAATCCCGGCTTCGATGCGCCGCGAGGTTCCCGCTTCAGCCAGGACAGCACCTCCACGTCGTCCTTCTATCAGGTCCATTGGTATGTCGATCCGGTCATTTTCTGGTTGGAGGCGATATTCGATAACGCCTGTCTGGAGCAAAGCGCGTTTGATGTGGCGTATCTCACCGAGCTTGATCCGATGTGGAACGACGATGAGCTGACTTTCATTTTCAATCCCGATGTAGCGCTCTTCGGCACGTTGCCGGCACGAGCAGCGTGCGCGGCCGATTGCGTCGCTGCGACGGTGGGATTTCCCTCAAACACCTTGTTCTGGTGTGCCGGATGCCAGGGCAGCCTGTATCCCCTAAATGGCAACGTACAGGCGCATATCGGTGGCGTGCAGGCCTCCAGCCTCGAAATGACGCGGCTGATCGCCAAGATGCACCGCGAGGGTTTGATGTGGGCAGCCTCGGGTGAGGATGGCCTGTGCGGCTACTACCCGCAGCCGATCATGGACAAGACCAATTACAAGTACCAGATGCTGTATCCGATTCCCCAGACCGAGAAGATTGCCGGGAAATGCTGTCAGCCCCTGGGGCGCTCGACGATTCTCTGGGGTGCCGGCAAAGAGTATCCCTTCGAGGGCGAGGACTTCGCCTACATGGTGTTCCGCAAGCGGAACTGCTGCCAGGGAGCATTTTGACTATGCGGACGGGGAAACATTGGATCGTGTCTGCCGCGCTCTCCTGTTGTGCCTGCGTCGCATGGGCACAAGCGGCATTGCCAAGCGATTTTGATATCCGACAGGCGCAGCAACGGATGCGTGATGCCATGGGGACTGGCAGTAGCCAGTCGTCCACCCCGCCGCCGCTGCCCGTCGTTCCGCGAATTGAGCGATTGCCCATGCCCAAGGCAAATCAGTCGGACATTGGCCAGATCGCCGAATCCTTTCGCTCCTTGCCAATTTCAAAGCCTGCATCATCCGATCGCGGGCCAGAACTGATGGTGTTCGTTTCCTTCTCGATACCCAGGCCTTCACTGGAACGCATCGTCGCCGAGTCCGAGCGAACCGGGGCCGTGCTGGTCATGCGCGGACTGAAGGGCAATTCGCTGACCCGGATGGGGGAAGAGGTTGCCCAGCTCATCGGTAAGCGTCAGGTGACCGCCATCATCCATCCACCAGCCTTCACACAATTCAAGGTGACGCAGGTGCCGGCGCTGGTCTTGGCGAACGCCTCGCAGGCAACGCGGATCGGCACGGATGGCTGTGCATCGCCGTCCAGTTTCGTGAAAGTCGATGGCGATGTCAGCCAGGGCTATGCGCTCGGTCTCATCGAGCGTCAGGCCCCAGCATGGTCGGAAGCCGCCAGGCGCTTTGCGGCAAAGCTGGAGGAGCGCCGTCCATGAGCATGCGCAATTTGATCTTGCTGGCGTGTGTCCTGTTCGCCGGGACGGTCGCTGCGCAAGGCTACGATGCCTCAACCGCTTTCAGTGACGGACGATCATTGGGGTCCGGAGCTATTGGTGGGGCGCAGCAAGGGATTGGTACGACAAACGCGACGGCGGTTGTTCCAAGTTATGGACAAGCTACCAGCCAAGCTGGCCTGTTTCAGGGGGGCATGGGGCAACTCTCGGGGCCGGGCGTGGCCAAAGTCATGGACTGTTCCAGCCAGACACCGGATACGGACGCATTTCGGCGACAGGAGTGTGATGCGGTCAATTTTGTTGCGCGCAACCCGAGCGTGCGTCCGGCATTCTCGATTGATCGCGCCACCGATCCCCTGATCACCCGGAACAACGCCATAGCCGCCAACCCGGCCATTCAACTCACCGGCGTCAATATCGGTGCAGCAACCGAGCAGTGCCATGTCGTTAGCCAAACAACCCCGGCTGTGTTTTCAACCGAGATCTGTACCGAATATCGCCCCGTTACCAGCAACTACTGTTCGACCGCGCGCCAGATCAGTGTCGATCAGCATCACCTGTATCAATGTGTCGAGCAGATGCAGACCCTGAGTAACGCCAGTTGCTATATCGGCCAACAGATCGCGGTGAGTACGAGCTACAACTACCAGTGCAACCAGACCGTTCAGGGCTACGAGACATTGAGTTGCCGCCGCGGTGTCTCGGCGACCGTCGGATTTGGTCAATGCACGCCAGGAGCTTGGCTGGGCCGAACTGCTTTCATGGATTGTAGTTATTGCTACGACCCGTACATGGCTATGAACATTTTCTGTGGAAGTGATGGCCGTTCCTATTCAGTGGAACCCTATCGGTCCTACGACGGGGTCAATCGCTACGACTACAACTGGATCGGCTATCCCTGGGACGGCAGCTATGGCCGCTTCCCCGTGGCGGTGGCGCCAGGACAGTCGGTGACGGACTACTACGTCAGCAATCTCGGGTTTGGCTGCAACCTGTACGTTTACTTCAGCGTCAGTTGCAGTTCCACGACCTGCACCCCTTCGATGCGTAACGTCAGTTCTGGCTGCAATTCATCCGGCGGGACAGGGACGGGTGCGCCCTTGCAATTACCAATGTCCAAGACGGTCAGCAGCTGGACCTCGAATGAGTGCGCCACCCTGCAACAGCGAGCACGCTGATGAGATTGCTGCTTCTGCTCATCGCCGTCCTCTTTGGTCTGAGCCCTGCCGCGTGGGCGGGCGATTGTCGTCTGGAGAGTTCGACCTGTGTCGATACCTCGGCGAGCAAGACAATTTCAGGCGTGGTCGTCACGCTGGCGGATGTCGGGGGCTGCTGGGAGTTTCAGGACAATTACACCTGCATCAAGCCAAACTCCATCGACTACTGCTCGGCATTGACGGCGGCAGGGTGCGGCCAGACGAGTTCGGTCTGCAGCGATACCGCGTTCAACGGCACATGCAATACCTACACTAAGACTTTTCGCTGTGGGACCAGTCAGGGAACCCCCACGAATACGGTGAGGCTTGACAACACCTACACCCTAGTAACGGATACGGCCAATACGAGCCAATGTACGTCCTATGCGCAGAATTCCAGATGCCGACTGTCGGCGCATACCTGCGTTGATTCCACGCCCTGCAAGCTCGATTCGAGTGGGGCGACCGTGTGTCTGGCAGGTGTCACGCCACCGGCGGGGGGATTGAATTCCACGGCCACCTGCTGGCGGTATCAGGATGATTACTCCTGTATTGCCGACAACCACATCGACTACTGCGCGGCCATCAAAGCGACACAAGGGTGCACTCAAGTCAGTGCTACCTGCGACAGCACGGCCTTTGATGGCTCCTGCAACCAATATACCCGGCGCTATCAATGCACCAACGTCACCGCATCGACCTCGACGCCAAGCGTGGTCGAACTCAATACGTCCTACACGATCACGTCCAACACGCTGGCTACCAGTCAATGCACGTCGTATGCCGACAGCGCAAATTGTGTCCATGCCGCAACCACATGTACCGACAGCACACCCTGCAAAACGATCAATGGCCTGCAAGTCTGCCTGACGACAGTGTCTCCATTGCCGAGCGGGGCGCAAAGCGCGGGTGATTCCTGCTGGTCGCGTACCGAGGACTACACCTGTGCCGGAGCAACGCTGACGAACGATTGCCAACCGTTGATCGATCGGGGCTGCACGCCGGTTTCCTCGCAATGCATTGATCCCTTGCCTACGGGAGGCTGCGACATGAGCGAGCGAACCTACTCATGTCAGACCTCGCCCGCAACACAGACCCAGCAAACCGTTTGTGACCAGCGGTCATTCTGCCAGGGAGGAACCAACTGCTTTGATACCAGCAATCCGGCAGATCAGGACTTCGGACGTGCCATGGCGTCGATGGAGGCCGCTCGGGAGGCTGGGGTCTATGGGGAGGATCTGCGGCTGTTCAAAGGGGTGGGAGAGCGATGCCGGAAGAAGCTCTTCGGCTTGGTCGATTGTTGCAAGAAGGGCGGTGGCGGTGCGGCGCGGTCCAATCACAACCTGATGGCCACCGCCATGCAGGGCGTCATGATCGGCGGGCAACTGGCGATCAATGCAGGCAGCAAGTACATGTTCGACTTCATGTACCCCGAATTCACCAGCTATGTCGAAGCCGGTGCGCAGGCCATGATTTCCTCGGAGGTGCTGTTCACTCCGACGAACTTCCAACCGTCCTTTACGTTTTACGGACTGACCCTCTCGACCGGTACGGTCAGTAGCGGCCTCTTGGGGGGACCGATCTATTCGCTGGGATCGCTCGGCAGCTTCAATTTTTACTTTGATCCGTATTCACTGGCGGCAGCCGTGGCGCTCCAACTCCTGTCCGAATTGCTGTCCTGCGAACAATCCGAACAAATGCTGGGGATGCACCGGGATGCCAACCTGTGTGTCTTTGTGGGCTCCTACTGCTCATCGCGAATTCCCATCATCAAGACCTGCATCGAACAGACTCAGTCTTACTGCTGCTTCAACTCTCGTCTGGCCAAGATCATCAATGAGCAGGGCAGGGGACAGGTAGGAAAGACCTGGGGCAGTGGCGAGAACCCGGACTGTTCCGGCTTTACCACAGCCGAATTCGAGCAACTGGATTTCTCCCGGATCGACATGAGCGAGTTCGTCCAGGAAGTGGCATCCAGCGTGCGAATGCCGGATGTGTCCTCCTTCGGACAGAACGTCCAGACCTCCGTTCAACAGCGTGTGAATAGCTACTACAACCGATGATGCGATCTGCGATGGCTCTTTGTTTCTTTGCGCTCCTGTCGAGCGCCGATGTTCTTGCCGCGGATCTAAAGCAGCACCTGATGACGGCAATCGATACGCCCAACGGGATGGCCGAAGGGACACTGGATGGCAGCATGGCCGAGTTTTTCAAGGCACAGACCCGTTCGTCTGCGCCGGTCATGGTCAATGTCAGAACTTTGAAGCGCTTTCCAACAGCGGGATGTGCCCGACTGGAGGCAACCCTGATTCAGGATGGGGTGCCAACCCAGCAAGGAAGCGCCATCCCGTTTGTCATTCGCTACGAAATCAACCTGTGCCGGGATGGGCGTCCGCCGACGGAGGGTATCGACCTGGATGCCGCCTCGCGCGTTCTTCCACGGTAGCCGCCAGCGTTGTAGCAAGTAAATTCATCGACAACCCCAAGTAGGAAAAGTAATCCATGAACAAATTAGAGCTGATCGAAGCATTGGCCACCAAGTCCAACCTGACCAGATTTAACGCATGCCGTGCAATTGATATTCTGGTCAATGAAGTGGTGACTGCGGTGACCATGGGCAAGAAGGTGACGATCGCAGGCTTTGGAACCTTCAAGCCTGCTGCCCGTGCCGCCCGTGTCGGCAAGAACCCGAAGACCGGTGCCCCCATCAAAATCAAGGCGACGACGGTGCCGAAGTTCACCCCCGGTGTCGCTTTCAGGGACATGGTTGCCAAGGAGGGCAAGATCGCGAGGTAGCATCCAGCGTTGCAGAATGCCTGCGACGGGCAGATTAAATAATAAACGATCGTTTATTTTCTCTTGCACTGATCCTTCAGGCAAGGCAAAATTCAACGGTCGTTTATCTTTTGGAGGGCGTCATGACCCGTGAAGTCAGTATTTCCTCGATCCGGGAACTGGGAGATACCCTCCGCCGGGTTCGGAAAGAATCAGGACTGACGCAACGTGATGCCGCAGCCCTGTGCAACGTGAGTCTACCGTTTCTCAATGGACTTGAGCAGGGAAAAGCGACGGCGCAGGTCGGCAAGGTTCTGACCGTTTGCCAGCGTTTCGGCATCGATGTTCGCTTGCGATTGCCGATGGCGCCCGATAGCGAGGGCGTGGCATGAGCCAGTTGCGTGTGCTGTCGGATGGCGTATGGATCGGTACGCTTGATGTCACCGAAGGCCGGTGGTCGTTTGCCTATGCTCCCGAATGGACGCACCATCCTCTCGCCCCCGGATTCCCATTAACGGTCCGCGACTATCAGGATGCGGGCGAACATCGGCCCGTGGAGTGGTTCTTCGAGAACCTGTTGCCCGAGGGCCGGTTGCGGGAACTCATTGCCTTTCGCGATCGGATCGATCCCCGTGACAGTTGGGCGTTCCTCGTGCGGCATGGCCAGGACACGGCCGGCGCTTTGTCTCTCGTACCAGTCAATCCCGACGGCGAGGTTCCCGGCGAAGTGCTGGTGCCACTCTCACAGGAAGACCTGCAGGCGAAGATCGAGGAATCGCGCAAGCGCAATTTGCCCTTGATGGCGTCCTGGGACGACATACGCATGTCACTGGCCGGGGCCCAAGAGAAGCTTGGCTTACGGATTGATCCCGATGGCGTAATGTTTCTTCCCGAAGGAACCGCGGCTTCCACGCACATCGTGAAGCCCGAGAATGCCAGCGCGGATTTCCCTTTTTGTCCGGCCAACGAATTCTTCTGTATGCGCCTGGCGGACGAACTCAAGGTGCCCGTACCGCAGGTGTCGTTACGGCACCTGCCCGAACCGCTATACATCATCGAGCGCTTCGATCGCAATCGGCCGAAACCAAAAAAAGGAGAGGGCGCTTCTCCCATCAAGCGGCTGCACCAGATCGATTTGTGTCAGGCGCTCGGGGTATCGCCGTCACGGAAATACGAAAGCGAAGGCGGATTGGGTCTCCATCATCTGTTCGAGGTGCTGCTGGGACCCTTCATCGACCGGCCAGCCGTTGCCGTCAATGCAGTCATTCAGTGGGTGGCTTTCAATTACCTGATCGGCAACCTCGACGCGCATGCGAAGAACATCGCATTCCTGCTGCGTGGGCAGAAAGCCGAGGTGGCTCCCTTCTACGACATGCTGTGTGTCGAAGCCTATTTGCCGCGCGCCACCATGTCGATGAGTATTGCCGGCGAGAACAAACCTGGATGGGTCGAAGGCATTCATTGGGATGCGCTGGCTTATGAGGCGATAGTCGCTCCGCGTTTGGTACGTGGCGTCCTGTCGCGCATGAGTAACGCCTTGCCTGATGCCATTTCCAAGGTCATCGGTGATGAGCGATTGCTACCTGTCGAGCGTGATTTCATCCGGACGAAGATCCTCCCGGTGATTGCCGAGCGCCAAGAGTTTCTGGTCGATGCATTGGCATCACTCCATGTGCCCCTTGCCGATCTGATCAATTCACGTGAGCTTTCCGCTGAAGTTGTCGACCGACTGAAATCACTACCAACGACCTGACCTCAATATCCGCCAGGATGGCAGAAGGATATTTTTGGAGTCGATCTGATAGATTGGCATGTTGGCTCAACCGGCCATTGAACGAGGACCCGTCACGTGTCGAATATCGTAACTGCACTTAAAGATGAAGTTTCGCGCATCGCCCGCAAAGAAGTTCGCAATGAAACAGCTCAACTGAAGAAAGCGGTGGCCCGTTATCGATCTGATATTGCCGATCTGAAACGGAGGCTTGCCGCCGCGGAGCAATCCTTGACCAAAATTCGGAAGTCAGGTGGCGTACCTCGCCCAAGTACTCCGGCATCCACGCCAAAGGGCACCGCCGGCATTCGGTTCAGCGCCAAAGGCTTTCGTACCCTGCGCGAACGACTGGACTTGTCGGGGACGGAAACAGCCAAGCTGTTACGTGTCTCGGTTCAGACGATTTACAACTGGGAGGCTGGATCGTCAAAACCTCGCGAACCGCAACTTTCCGCGATTGCCGTTCTCCGTAAGGCAGGCAAGCGTGAGGTCGCGGCAAGGCTTGCTGAATTGACCGCCTGATCTGAACTTGAAACTATCGGTGGCAGGGTATGGCACCCGTACGTGTTTGTCGCAGGTTGTCGATGTAGTTGGCCAGATCCTCAGCGAGCACATAACGTCGGCGGTCCCTCAGGATGGTTGGGATCGGGAAGACACCTTTGCTGATTTGGTTGTGTGCGGTTCTCAGCTTGATACCGATTTCCTGGGCGGCCAGTGAGAGCGGCAGCAGTGTGCCCCCATACCGGCTGGAGAGTGTAACCAGGCTACTCTCGTGAATCTTGGTGCTCATCTGTGGCTCCATGAAGGGACCAGAGAATCGTAACAAGCGCATGGCGGCTCATGCTTTTGAAACGCGCCCTGCAAGGGCGTATTTCGGGTGGCAGATTTTCTTGGGTGTGATTTACTCGACGCTCATCTGGTGAGCCTCCTGGCGAGCATAGTCTCGTATAGTCACCAACCCATCAGTACTCATCGAAGTAAATGCCAATGACGAGCGAAACACAGGACATCGAATCTCTGGCCAAGCAGGTGGAATCCCATCCGGACTATCGGGTGTTGCGTCGCTTGAAACCTCGAACGGAGTTTTCTGTTCAAGCCAAGGGCGCCATCGCACGCGGGGTCGTGGTTGATACGGAGACTACCGGTACCGATCCCTCCGCCGACGAGATCATCGAGATCGGCATGGTGGTTTTCGAATACGACACGGCAACCGGGTACGCCTTGCGTGTCGTCGATACCTACGATGCGCTGGAGCAGCCAAGTCATCCCATACCTCCCGAAGTCACGCAAATTCACGGCATCACCGATGCGATGGTGGTGGGTAAGCGAATCGATGATCAGCGCGTGGCCAGCATGCTTGGAAACGTCACCTTGGTGGTGGCACACAACGCTGCATTTGACAGGCAGTTTCTTGAGCGTCGGTTGCCCATTTTCGCGAAAGTAGCGTGGGGATGCTCTTTCAAGGAAATTCCTTGGTCCCTTGAAGGCTATGGGTCGGAAAAGCTGGATTACATCCTCAACGTAATGGGGTATTTCCATGAGGCCCATCGGGCAGAGGCGGATTGCCTTGCATTGCTCGAAGTGTTGCAGATGCCTTTGCAAACCACGGGTATGTCGGCATTTGCAGCGCTGACGAAATCGGCAAATGTGGCTGGGTATCGTATCTGGGCCAGAAACAGTCCCTTTGACAACAAGGATCGCCTGAAGGCGAGGGGCTATCGATGGGCAGCGCCTGAGAAGTGCTGGTATCTGGATAGCACAGAAGCAACTCTGGCCGCCGATCTGTCATTGCTCAAGATCGAGGGATACAACAGCAAGCCCGCGAAAGTTGAGCTTGAGAAACTCGACGCGACTATCAGGTACTCGAAACGTGGTGGCGAGAGGGAAGTCAGGCTGATATGAGGACTTTGGTAGATATGATCGACAACGGACCTCGCATGAAGCATGTAGCGAATTCTGAAAACCCTTGCCAAAACTGGGCTTCAGAGGATTCTGACGGTATCAAATGATGGCCATTTTCTCGCTGATACCGTCACAAAACATGCTCGATGTCTGCTACATTCGTGACATGGATAATTCGTCGATTTTCCGAACGTCGGCGAACGTCCGCGAAAGGTTGTTTTTCCACAATCGCCCGGAAACCCGCATGAATACTAAGCGTCCTTTTTTTGACGGTATCAGTGACGGTATCAGCGGGGGTGAAACGTGCGGAACCCAGTATTCATGCGGGGTTCATAGGCTCGTTGATAATTGAGTGGGAGTAGCCATCTGCTGCCCGCGGGCCTCTAGGCAACAACGGCGGAATCGGGTTGTAACTGAGTTGCAGCCTGTCTGGCGGCCTCGGCTGCATCTTCAGCCCGTTTCAGGCATTCGTTAACAGCCGGGAAGTTGTTCTGCAAGGCGACATCGGACGCCTTGCCCGCCGGACCCGCCAAAAGGGGCGAGGCTCCTCGCTTGAGCAGGGCCTGGACAATCTTGAGATCTCCGCGCCTGGCGGCATGCATCAACGGCGTCAGACCCTCATCGTCCACCGTGTCGAGATCGAAATCCATGGTCAGCACGGTATTTACGTAGGCATGATTGCCGCGCTCAATGGAATGCAGCAGCACCTTGGTGGCTTCGGGATTCTGTTTGAGGATCTTTGGCTCCAGTCCTGAAGGCAGGAGCTTGGCACTGTAATTCGCCAGCGAGAGAGCGACCATGGCGACCAGTGCCATCAATAACGGAGTCTGGCTGATACCCAGGCCGTCGGCCCATTGTTCCGGCAGATTGGCGCCGACTGCCAGCAGGGCATACAACAAAAAGAAGAAAAACCGGACATAGAGAAACAGCGCAATGAATACCATCAGACCAAGTACGCCCATGAGGAGGCTGGTTTCCACTCCGATGTTCTCAAGCACGCGCGGAGGGAGATTGGCGATCAGTGCCATCGCTCCGACCAGCCCGAGTAGCGTCCATTCCCGGATTTGTTTTTGTTTGACGATATCCATATAGCCCCGTACCCAGAAAACCTGTTGCAGAAATGCGGAGCGACCCGCACGAGTCGGCGAAAATGCATGAATACCGGAACACGCAATCGCTCTTTGACAATTTAGCGCATATTGTCCCTGGGTGGAAATCCCGAGAATAGAGAAAAGTAATTCCCGGGATCGCTATTTTTTGAACTAAACGCTCAAGAAACGATAGACTTATTGTTTTGCTGCATAGCGTCAATCCAGTGGTACGACAACAAGGAGAAGTAGTGATGAAACGGCAATGGGTATTTGCTTTCGAGGAAGGCGATGGCAAGAACAAGATGCTGCTGGGCGGCAAGGGCGCCAACCTGTGCGAGATGACGCAGATCGGCCTCAACGTCCCGCCCGGATTCACACTCACCACCGAAGCCTGCCAGGCATATCTCGAGCACGACGAACTGCCGAAGGGTGCCTGGGAAGAAGTTCTCAAGTCCATGAAGGACCTCGAAAAGAAAACCGGCAAGCAGTTCGGCGGCACCGATAATCCGCTGCTGATCTCGGTCCGCTCCGGCTCCTCGATGTCGATGCCCGGCATGATGGATACCATCCTCAACCTCGGCCTCAACAAGGCCACCTTGCAGGGCATCATCAAGCTGACCAACAACCCGCGCTTCGGCTATGACGCCTGGCGCCGTTTCATCCAGCTCTTTGGCAAGATCGCACTGGGCGTCGAGGACAAGCACTTCGACGACGCCATGGCCGCGATGAAGAAGAAGGTCGGCGTCGCGGACGACGTTGATCTCAAAGCCGAACACCTTTCCGAACTGGCCGATCAGTTCGCCCAGATCATCGAAGCCAACACCGGCAAACCCTTCCCCGAAGATCCCTACAAGCAGCTGGAAATCGCCATCGGCGCCGTATTCCGTTCCTGGAACGGCAAGCGCGCCATCGACTACCGCAGGCAGTTCAAGATCACCAGGGAAATGGCCAACGGCACGGCGGTCAATATCTGCACCATGGTGTTCGGCAACATGGGCAACGATTCGGGCACCGGCGTCGGCTTCACGCGCAATCCCGGTACCGGCGAAAACATGATCTACGGCGAATACCTGGTCAACGCCCAGGGCGAGGACGTGGTGGCCGGCATTCGCACGCCGAAGGCGATTGCCGAGATGGAGCACGACATGCCGGAAATCTACCGGCAACTGCTCGAACTGCACAACCGCCTGGAAACCCACTACAAGGAAGTGCAGGATTTCGAATTCACCATCGAACGCGGCACGCTTTACTGCCTGCAGACCCGCAACGGCAAGATGAACGCGGCGGCGATGGTGCGCACCTCGGTCGAGATGTTCAAGGAAGGCCTGATCACCAAGGAAAAGGCGCTGATGCGCATCGACCCGGCCATGCTCGAACAACTGCTGGTGCCGCAATTGTCCCCTGATTTCAGAGGCAAGCCGCTCGCCACCGGCCTGCCGGCATCGCCCGGCGCCGCCTCCGGCAAGATCGTGTTCGACGCCGATACGGCCGAATCGCGTGGCATGGCGGGCGAAAAAATCATCCTGGTGCGCGAAGAGACCAAACCCGAAGACATTCACGGCTTCTTCCAGGCACAGGGCATTCTCACCAGCCGCGGCGGCAAGACTTCGCATGCGGCCGTGGTGGCGCGCGGCATGGGCAAGCCCTGCGTTTCGGGCTGCGAAGCCATCCACATCAACGATATCAAGCGCTCCGCCACCATCGGCGACACGACGCTGCATGAAGGCGATGTCGTCACCATCGACGGCGGCAACGGCAACGTCTATGCCGGCGAAGTGCCGACCGTTCAGGCCGAATTCAGCCATGACATGGAGACCCTGCTGAAATGGGCCGACCAGGTCTCGCGCCTCAAGGTAATGGCCAACGCCGACACCCCGGAAGACGCCTTGCGTGCCCGAGGCTTCGGCGCCATGGGCATCGGCCTGTGCCGCACCGAGCGCATGTTCAATGCCACCGACCGCCTTCCGATCGTGCAGGAAATGATCCTCGCCGAAAGCATCGAAGAGCGCCAGGCCGCGATCGATCGCCTGCTGCCGATCCAGCGCGCAGACTTCAAGGGCATCTTCAAGGCCATGAAGGGCCTGCCGGTCACGGTGCGCCTGATGGACCCGCCGCTGCACGAGTTCCTGCCCACCGCCGCCCAGCTCGAACTGGAAATCGCCCACTTGCACCACCTGCGCGATTCGCTCAAGGCACTGGAAGAACTTCCCGAGACGCTGAAGCTCCTGAATCCCAAGCTCTACATGCAATACGCCGACGGCCTCACCAAGCTCGGCCGCAGCATGACGGACTTCAAGGAAGGCCACCTCGAAGAAGACGTCATCCACAAGAAGGAAAAGACGCTGAAGAAAGTGCGTGCGTTGTCCGAGGTCAACCCCATGCTCGGCCATCGCGGCGTGCGCCTCGGCATCACCTATCCGGAAATCTATTCGATGCAGATCCAGGCCGTGCTCGAAGCGGCGGCGCTGTGCGCCAGGGAAGGCATCGAGGTCCATCCGGAAATCATGGTGCCGCAGGTGGCGACGGTGGAAGAACTGGTGCGCATCCACAGCTATGTCAAGCGCATCCACAAGGTGGTCGAACTGACCCACGGCATCAAGGTGGACGTCAAGTTCGGCAGCATGCTGGAAGTGGTGCGGGCCTGCCTGCGCGCCGGCCGCATGGCGCAGGATGCCGAGTTCTTCTCCTTCGGCACCAACGACCTGACGCAGGCCACCTTCTCGTTCAGCCGCGAGGATGCCGAGAACAAGTTCCTGCCGGGCTATGTCGAGGCCGGCATCCTGGTCGACAATCCCTTCGAAGTGCTTGACCAGAAGGGCGTCGGCGAACTGATGAAGCTGGCGGTGAGTGAAGGCCGCAAGACCAATCCCGACCTCAAGGTCGGCATCTGCGGCGAGCACGGCGGCCACCCGGGTTCGATTGCCTTCTGCCACTCGATCGGGCTCACCTACGTGTCCTGTTCCGGACCGCGCGTGCCGATCGCACGTCTGGCCGCGGCACAGGCGCAGTTGATGGAAACCGGCGGCGCGGTCACCAAGAACGCCTAAGGCCATTCGCATCACGGGCCCGGCGCACGGCAGCGGTAATGCCATAATCGGCCCCATGGACGATAGCGTATTCATGGGGCTGGCGCTGGAACAGGCGCGCGAGGCGGGCGCCGCCGGCGAGGTGCCGGTGGGTGCCGTGGTCGTGCTGGAAGGCGAAGTGGTAGGGCGCGGTTTCAACCAGCCGATCGGCCGCCACGACCCGACGGCGCATGCCGAGATCATGGCGCTGCGCGATGCCGCGATCCGGCTGGGCAATTATCGGCTGCCCGGCTGCACCCTGTATGTAACGCTGGAACCTTGCGCCATGTGCGCCGGCGCGATCATGCACGCCCGCATCGAGCGCGTCGTGTTCGGCGCGCGCGATCCGAAAACCGGCGCCGCCGGCAGCATCATCGACCTGTTCGCCGAGGCGCGGCTGAATCACCACACAGCCGTGGTCGGCGGCGTATTGGCGGAGGAATGCGGCAGCCTGCTGTCGGGCTTCTTCGCTGCGCGCCGCGGGCGAACCCTGGTGACCTGAATGCATATCCGCATCAGCCTGCCGCAGCAAACCCTGGAACTGCATGACGAGCGCGGCGCGCTGCTGCGCCGCTATCCCGTATCGACGGCAAAGAACGGGGCGGGCGAACAGAACGGCAGTTGTGCTACGCCGCGCGGCCGGCATATCGTCAGGGCGAAAGTCGGCGCTGGCGAGACGGCGAATTCCGTCTTCGTGGCTCGGCGACCGACCGGCGAAGTATGGTCACCTGAGCTCGCCGAGCAGTTCCCCAAGCGCGATTGGGTACTTACACGAATCCTTTGGTTGTCGGGCAAGGAACCGGGGCGCAATCGCCTCGGCGAAGTCGATACCATGCGCCGTTACATTTACCTGCACGGCAGCCCTGATTCGGCGCCAATGGGCACGCCTGGCTCGCATGGTTGCGTACGCATGCGCAACAGCGACATCATCGATCTGTTCGATCTCATTCCGGCCTATACGCCGGTCGACATCGTCGAATTCGGCGTCGAAGTTGGCGCCTGGAGCCAACTCGGCGAAGATGCTCGACAGGTGCGCGATGCGGTGTTCGTCGCCGAGCAGAAGGTGCCGCGCGACATCGAATGGGACGAACACGACGCCGCGAGCCGCCATGTCGTCGCCCGCGACAGCGACGGTGGCGCCATCGGCACCGGACGCCTACTGGTGGACGGCCACATCGGTCGCATGGCGGTGCTGGCCGACTGGCGCGGCAAGGGCGTTGGCCGCGCGCTACTGGAACGACTGCTGGAAGAAGCCCGCCAGCAGGGCCATACGCATCTGGCACTGCACGCGCAAACGCATGCCAGCGGTTTCTACCGGCGCTTTGGCTTCGTCGAGGAAGGGCCGGAGTTCATGGAAGCCGGCATCCCGCACCGGACCATGGTTCGTTCAGCCTGAAACCTTGAAGCGATAGCGCAGCCGCTCGCCGCGCTGCGCCCCGGGCAGCCAGGTCTGCTCGTCGAAACTGGCCCAGCCGTCCGTTCCCACGGACAACACGGTCGAGCCGCGCGTACCATAGCCGGGCGACTTGACGAAGGCCGACGACAGCAGGCGTTCCCAGTCGAGTGGAACCCCGGTTTGCGGCAGGTGCGCGTCGGGGTGGATGCCGTCGTCCCGCAGCAGATCAAACAGCGCGTCATCGTCGGGCAGGCGCTCGAGCGCCTGCGCCAGCGCCGTCTTGCCAGCGCCGACTTTCGGCCAGGGCGTATCGAGCAGGTGATTGGACACGCCATACACGCCCGACTCGAGCTGCCGCGCTGCGCCGCCCATGTTCGACGACCACCATAACGTCGCACCGTCGCTCATCAGCAGGTTGTAGCCGTTGCATTGCCTGCCGAGGGGCGCAATGCGCTCCAGGTAGTCCTGCGGCGCCTCGTCCCCGGCGAGAAAGTCCGCCACCAGTCCGCCGCGCGAAGGCGCGCCTTTGCGATTCTGTGCAGGATCGCGAAAATTGGTCAGCGCCGCGAAGCGCCCGTTGCGGGTGACGCCCATCCAGGTGCCGCCCGCTTCCAGATCGCGGCCGGCCAGCATCTGTGGCGCTTCTTTCCAGAAGGCGGCCGGCGCCGTCGGCCGGACGAAGAACTCGTCGCGATTGGCCGCCACCACCAGCGGGTAGTCGGCATGAACCCGCCACGCGACGAGGATCAGGCACATCTTGCCTAAGTCATCTCGTAGGGCAGGGGCAGAAACTCCAGTCGCTCGCCGTCGAGCGCGCCGACATGCACCTCGCCCGCTTCCACCGCGCCGATCTGTACGCAGACCAGGCACTCGAAGCCGCCGGCCGGGGAGGGCGCCACGCTGACGATAGCGCCGCAGTGCTGGTCGCCGGTTTCCGGGGCATACACCGAAGTGCCGGGGGCCACTGCCGCCGCCAGCCGGGCGCGGAAGGTGCGCCGCTTGACCTTGCCCAGGTACTGCGTTCGGGCGACGATTTCCTGGCCCGGGTAGCAGCCCTTGCTGAAACTGACGCCGGCCACGGCCGGCAGCTCCATGTTGAGCATCTGCGGCACGAACGCCTCTTGCGTGGCAGCCACCACGCGCGGCTGTCCGGCGGCGATTTCCAGCCATTGCCATGCTGCCAGGCCGACCGGGCGGGCCGCCGCCGCCAACGCCTGCCAGCTTGATGCGGCCGTGGCCGGATCGAGCGCCAGCAGCCAGCGCGTATCGTCGAGCCGGATGGCTTGGCCACCTTCGACGGCCGCAACGCCGAAGCGGGGCATTTCTGCACCGGCAAGAGTCGGTGCTGGCGGTACGGCGGCTGGTGCCGAGTATCCGATCAAGGTGCGCTCGCCGGTCGCGTCGCTCAGCTTGACCTTGGAGCGCAGCACGTACATCGAGAGTTTTTTCAGCATCGCCGGCAGGACGTCACGCGGCAGCATCAGCAGGAAATCATCACCCTCGCGCCAGATCAGGAACAGCGCCAGCAAGCGGCCCTTGGGCGTGCAAAAACCGGCAAAGCGGGCGTCGTTTGGTCCGATCCCGTTGATGTCGTTGGTCATCAGGTTGTGCAGGAAACCGGCCGCATCGGCGCCGGTGGCACGAATCACCCCCAGGTCGGTCAGGGGCGCGACAACCGCGCCGTCGCGCGCTGCGACCAGCTCATCGGCGACAGCGCCGAAACGGCTGCCATCTTCTGTCAATCCTTGAGTGGCAAGGAAGGAGATCAATTCTTGGGTCATTGGCGGCGTCCGGGGTGTGGGGGTGGGAATGTTATTATCGCGACAGCGGTGCAGATTGCGCCTGCCCCGTCCTAATTCAAGTCTTCATGCGTACGTTCAAACTAATCCTGCTGGTGCTGATTCTCGCATTTCTCGCGGCAATCGCGGGTGCCGGCTGGCTCTCGATGCGTCCTTTGCCCATGCGCAGCGAAACGACCGTTTTTTCAGTGCCGACAGGCGCCAGCCTGCGCGCAGCGGCCCAGGCAGTCGAGGCCGCGGGCATCGGGCTGCCGGCGTGGCAGTTCGAGGTACTGGGCCGCATCCTCGGCCGCTCGGCGAAGATCAAGGCCGGCAGTTATGAGGTGGAGCAGGGCCTGACAGCCTTGACGCTGCTCGACAAATTGACCCGCGGCGATGTAACGCAAGCTGAAATCATATTGGTCGAAGGCAAGACCTTTCGCCATTTCCGCGCTGCACTGAACGAACATCCCGATCTCGCCCATGACTCGCTCAAGCTGAGCGATACCGAGGTTCTTGCCCGTTTGGGCGCAGGCGAGAAGCATCCCGAAGGCCTGTTCTTTCCAGACACCTATCTTTTCCACAAGGGCAGCAGCGATCTGGACGTCTTGCGCCGCGCCTACAAGGCCATGCAGCTGAGGCTGGCGGCCGCATGGGAACGCCGCGACACCACCGTGCCGCTCAAAACGCCCTACGAACTGCTGATCCTGGCCTCGATCGTGGAAAAGGAGACCGGCCTGCCCTCCGATCGGCCGCAGGTGGCCGCCGTGTTCGCCAATCGGCTGCGCCGGGGCATGCTGTTGCAGACCGATCCGACCGTGATCTACGGCCTCGGCGAACGCTTCGACGGCAATCTGCGCAAGGTCGATCTGCAGACCGATACGCCGTGGAATACTTACACCCGGGCCGGTTTACCGCCCACGCCGATTGCCATGCCGGGTCTGGCGTCCTTGCAGGCGGCTGCGACGCCGCCCCCGAGCGACAAGCTGTATTTCGTCGCCCGTGGCGATGGGTCGAGCGTGTTCTCGGCATCGCTGGACCAGCACAACAATGCCGTCAACAAGTTCCAGAGGCGCTAGACAACCATGATACGTGGCCGTTTCATCAGTTTCGAAGGTATCGACGGTGCCGGCAAGAGCACCCAGCACGCCTGGGCGGTGGATTACTTGCGGGGGCAGGGGCATACCGTGGTCGCCACCCGCGAACCGGGCGGCACGCCTCTGGGCGAAAAGCTCCGCGCCCTGCTGCTGTCGGAGCCGATGCACCTGGAAACCGAGGCGCTGCTGATGTTCGCTGCCCGGCGCGAGCATATCGCGGAAGTCATCGAGCCGGCTTTGGCACGGGGCGACTGGGTGGTTTGCGATCGTTTCGTCGATGCCTCGTTTGCCTACCAGGGAGGAGGGCGCGGCCTCGATTGGAAGAAGCTGGAAACTCTCGCCCAATGGGTGCTGGGCGATCTGCAACCGGACCTGACCCTGATCTTTGACGCCCCCGTCGCCATTGCCCAGCAACGCCTCCATGCCGCCACCGCGAATCCGGATCGTTTCGAACAGGAGCAGGCCGCATTTTTTGAACGCGTGCGCGCGTCCTATCTCAAAATAGCTACCGAAAACCCTGTTCGCGTTCGGTTGATCGACGCCACGCAAACCCCGAATCATATTAATAAAATACTTGAGAATATAATTGCAACATTTTGATTTAAATCAATTACAGTGGAACAACACTGTCCGCGAGCAGTTGCTCGGACAGGGACTTGCCCGGCTGCCGCACGCCGTTCTGCTGGTCGGCCCTGCCGGTGTCGGCAAGACCGCCTTCTCCGAACAGCTTGCCGCACTTTTGCTTTGCGAGTCGATGTCGCCCGAGCTGAGCGCCTGCGACCAATGCCAAGCCTGCCGCTGGCTGGATGCTGGCAATCATCCGGATTTTCGGCGTGTCGCCCCGGATGGCGATGAAGAACCTGAAGAAGGCGTCGTCGAAAAGACCAAAAAGCGCAGTGCAGCCAATATCAAGATTGACCAGATCCGCGAACTCGAAGCCTTCGTTTTTGTTGGCAGCCATCGCGACGGCAACCGCGTCGTGCTCATCACCGAAGCCGATGCGATGAATCCCGCGGCGGCAAATGCACTTCTTAAGATACTTGAAGAACCACCTTCAAGTGTTTATTTCATATTAGTTTCATCTAAGACAAAATCGCTGCTGCCGACGATTCGGAGCCGCTGCCGGGTGATTCCCTTCGGGCCGCCCGATGCCGCCGCCGCCGCCGCCTGGCTGGCCGGCGCCGGTCTCGAAAAACAGGCGGCGCGCTACCTGAACCTCGCCGGCGGCGCGCCGATGCGGGTCGCGCAGTGGAAGGAACAGGGGCAACTGGCGCCGATCGACGCACTGGTCGAGTCCCTGGTTTCGCCGCCTGCGGACCCGATTGCGCTCGCCGCGCGCTGGGACGGCCTGCTCAAGGGTGACGGCGTGTTTCGCATGGAGAACTTGGTCGAAGGCGTCCAGCGCTGGCTGTTCGATTTGGCGCAGGAGCGTTTGGCGGGCGAGGTTCGCTACCACGGCGGTTGGCCGCGGCCCAAAGGCGTGCAGAACCTCAATCCGAATGCCCTGCTGGCCGCCTGGCGCGAGATCAACCAGTGCCGCCGCAGCGCCCGTCACCCATTGAATCAATTGCTTTTTCTCGAAAACCTTGCGGCTCATTTCCTGCGCGCCCTGCGCCCGGTGGCCTGATGAGTGCGCTGCTGGTCGATTCGCACTGCCACCTTGATTTCGCCGACTTCGCAGGCCGGGAAGGCGAACTGCTGGCCGCCATGAAGGCCAATGACGTCGGCTGGGCGCTGATCGCCGGCGTCACGCTGGAACGGTTTCCGGACGTTCTGGCACTGACCGAGCGCTTCCCCAACCTCTTTGCCGCGGTGGGCGTTCATCCCGACACCCAGGAAGGCGAAGAGCCCGACCAGGAGCGCTTGATTAGCCTCGCAAACCATCCTAAAGTCGTCGCCATCGGCGAAACCGGGCTGGACTATTACCGGCTGGAGGGCGATCTGGAGTGGCAGCGCGAACGTTTTCGCACCCACATCCGCGCCGCGCGCCGCACCAACAAGCCTCTGATCATCCACACACGGGAGGCGGCTGCCGATACTTTGCGGATTCTTGAGGAGGAGGGCGCAGGCGAAGCAGGGGGCGTATTCCACTGCTTCACCGAGACGCTCGCCGTTGCCGAAGCCGCCCTCCGACTCGGTTTCCATATCTCGTTTTCAGGCATCGTCACCTTCAAGAACGCGCTTCAAATCAAGGAAGTAGCCAGCTTCGTGCCACTCGACCGGATCCTCGTCGAGACCGATGCCCCCTATCTGGCACCGGTGCCGCATCGCGGAAAGCTCAATCATCCGGCCCTGGTCAGGCATGTCGCCGAGGAGGTCGCACGCCTGAAAGGCATCGACATCGAGGCTTTGGCCCAAGCCACCACGACCAATTTCTTTCGTTTGTTTGGTGCCGCCAGCCATGCGTAAGCTTCTGGTTGTATTTATCTTTCTGTTAGCCACTGGCATCGCGCGGGCGGGCGCCTACGACGACATCATCGCGGCAGCGAGCAATGGCGAATCTGCCACCGTGGTGGATCTGCTCAAGCGCGGGATGGACGTCAATACAGCCGACCGCAACGGCTCGACGCTGCTGATGATTGCCGCACGCACCGGAAACTACTCGCTGCTGGAAACCCTGCTGGCCAATCGGGCCAACGTCAATCGTCGCAATCAATACGGCGATACCGCGCTGATGCTCGCTGCGCTGAGCGGCCGGCTCGACGTGGTGCAGGCGCTGCTCGAAAAGAAAGCGACGCTAGATCCCTCCGGCTGGACGCCTTTGCACTATGCGGTTTTCGGCGGCAACAAGGAAGTCGTCGCGCTGCTGATCGCCAAGGGCGCCAAACTCGATGCACGAGCGCCCAATGGGCAAACCGCATTGATGATCGCTGCCAAGCTCGGGAGTCCTGAACTGGTTCAGCAACTCGTCGATGCCGATGCGGACATGGACCTTGCCGACTATGACGGCTTGACGGCGCTACGCCTGGCTCACCAGGCTGGGAATGCCGAGATCGTCGACTACCTGCGTAAGGTAGGGGCCGTCGAGTAGCGGTCGATTCAATTTGGATTGGTCAATTCCGCGCTATTACTTCGTATAATTGGCATTATGTAAACAACTGGAAAGAGTTGGCACCGGCCAATCAGAGGTCGAGCTGCAGGGCCGCCAGCCTCGCGTAAAGCCCTCCCTGTCCGCGCAGATCCTCGGGGGTGCCGATCTCGACAATGCGCCCACGTTCCATCACCACGATGCGATCGGCCTTTTGTACCGTCGCCAGCCTATGGGCGATGATCACGGTGGTGCGTCCCTCCATCGCCGCATTCAAGCCGCGCTGCACCAGTATCTCGGACTCGGCATCCAGCGCGCTTGTCGCCTCGTCCAGCAGCAGCAACGGCGCGCCTTTCAGAATGGCCCGCGCAATCGCGATGCGCTGGCGCTGTCCGCCCGACAATCGCGTGCCGCGCTCGCCCAGAAAGGTCTGGTAGCCCTCGGGCAAGCGATCGATGAACTCATCCACCAATGCCGCCCGCGCGGCCTGCCTGACCTCATCGTCGGTCGCCGTGGCGCGGCCATAACGAATGTTCTCCAGCGCGTTGGCGGAAAAGATCACCGGGTCCTGCGGGACGATAGCGATGCCACCGCGCAGGTCGTGCAGGCTCAGTTGCCGGATGTCCTGGCCATTGAGCCGGATGGCCCCATCCGACACCTCGTAGTAACGCAGCAGCAACTGGAACAGGCTCGTCTTGCCGGCGCCCGATGTCCCCACCAGGGCAACGCTCTCGCCCGGCGCAATGTCAGGGTTCCCGTACTTTCCGTGCTGAATTTGGCGGTTTCTCCCGGAAGCCGCTCAACCACGCGGGTTTAACGTGTACCCGCCGCCGGCGCGCCGCCCGCAGGACCTGGTTTTTGATTCATCCATGCCTGAATCTTCTCAGCAAGTTGCTCCTGCGTCTCTGCTGCTGACCGCGCCGCTGTCAGGCTGATCTGAAGTTGATGAATTTCTGCCCGATCTTGGGCGCGGCCAGCCGCGAGTTGCTCATTCGTCGCATTCGCTGCGCCGATTTGGGTTTCGAGTTCCGCCACCCGACGTCCCAGGCGATCCATTTGCTGTTGCGCCGCGACCAGTTCGGCTTTCACATCCTTCAGTGCCCGGACTTCTGCCCTCGCGTCATGTAGGGATCGTCCCGATTGGGATAGCTCCGACGTCAAGCGTGCATTTTCTTGGTTGCTTGTCGCCGCCACTTGCTGCGCCTGAATCAGGCTATTCCCGATGGTCTTGACCTCGCTTTGCAGGTATTGGACCTGCTGCTCGTGTTGGCGCTGATCCTGCTCACGCTGTTCTTTGGTGGCCGTGCGGAAATGTTCCAGCGCCTCGCGAGCATGGGTATGCTTCTCCTCCAGGGATCGCCGGTGTCGCTCTTCCGTCCGCAGTCGGTCTTCGAAGTCGGTCACCTGCTGGGTGGCGATGGCATGGGCCGTAATCTCATGTTGCAGACGCTCTGCCGTGCGTTGATGACGGGTCTGTTCCTCAGTCAAATCGGCCTGGACCTTCTCTAGCGCTTTGCGCAGGCCTGCCGCTTCAGCCTCGACCGCTTCTTGCATCTGACGCTGCTCCGTCAACTCGGCCACGTACTTGGCTTTTACTTCGGCGATGCGGGCATCGGCCTCAATCTGGAGGCGCTCCGCCAGGCGTGCCACGAGGTCCTGCAATGCCTCGCTGATGGCCACCTTGGTGCCGGACTTGCCTCCCTCTTCTTCCTCGATCTCCTTGAGGTACCGGTGGATGGTGGCTTTCGAACCGGTGTTGCCAAGTTCTTGTCGGACTGCATCGATCGATGGATACCGCCCCACCGCCAAAAGCTTATCCCGAGCTCTGATGACTTCCGCCTTGTAAATGCCGCCACGTGCCATGGCCACCTCCATGTATTTCGTACTGTATTACATACTACGATAATACATACTATAATTGGCGTCAATCGTAATCATAAAACGCCAAAATGTGAGATGTGATAATGATAGATTATCGAGTGTTAGCGGTCAAATCGTGCGATCTGATCGGGTTGTGCCGATACGATCCGGCTACCCCGCGCTTTTCAATCCCGGTGAAATCCGAGTGAGTCCGCCGCCAAAGATTGGGAAGCGACCGCTTGACCGTGTCCAGCGATGCAGTCAAATTGCGCCCCCGTTACACGGCGTAACGTAGTCGGGAAGCCGGCCGGTTCGGCTCCCTCGATGCGGTGCGCTGCCTCTGCCGGCATCCCGATATAGACATAGGCGCCCTTGTCGGAATTCTGTCCGATATAGCTCATGAAGCCACGTACTCGCAGGGCGCGCGACTGATCAGACGTGATGTCGGCTACCCTTTTCAGTCGCCAGGGATTGATCGAAAAACGTGGAAACCCAGACCTTAAGGGCGCGCCGGCATCCGACACCAGAATGAAATCGACCTCAGGCTTGGGAACGCCGCGTCCGGCATCGAAAAAGGGTTCCAGTCCCAAGTTGTCATAGATACCGCCGTCGTACAGGTGCAGGCGTCGGTAACCGACTTCGACGTTGACGGCGCTATCCACTGGGGCGCCCCATGCCGGTCGCTTCTTCCACTGAAAGCGGGCGGCCTCGAACGATAACGGACCAAATCCTCCCGGAAACGCAGCTGATACAGCAAGGGCGTCGGCCAAGGGGAAATCGCCGGGTGCCGAATAGCCGAGCATGTAGTCACCGAGGGAATCGCGCTTGAACCGAAACCGCTTCCCGGTCTCCGCAGTGGTCCCGTTGATCGACCATTCCGGCGCTTCGGGCAAACGAGACAGTTTTGCCGTTACGCCCCACTCATGCCGCAAGGCCTTGGCCAGCAGGTTTGAGCGAGAAAGGAAGTATCGCCAATTTCCTGGGTGCACAAGCTGTCTTGCGGCGCCCCATTGCAGGCTCTTCGCGCACAACTGCTCGCGCAGCGCTGGATAGACTTGGGAAAGGAACTGGTCGGAGCGTGGCCAGACGTAGTCGCACTCCTTGAACACGAGTCCCAGCAGGAGACTGCCACCGGAGACGGTGGAAACGCGAGAAATCGTTTCGAGCGCTCCATTTTCGGCAAGATGTCGGAGCACGCCAAGGTGGAAGATCATGGCACGGATGCCGCCCCCGGACAGCGCCAAGGCAACCTGCCTGTCGTTCACTTCACGAATCCTTGCATAGCGCATAGCTCGTCGTCGCCAACAATAAGCATGACCGCCGGCAGACCCTCCAAGGCGAGACCGAGCGTCAGGTAAGCCAACTGAAATTTGTCGTCACCACTGGGATGCGCGCCGTAGCCCCGGGGATGGCTGTGCCACTCGCCGATATAGCCGACGACTTCCGCGGTACGGCGGCGAGCTTCGACCACCGCGTCGGCCACGCCTGCCAGGCCCCGTTCAAAAGACCCAGGGCTCGCCTCGCTGTCCGTCGGCGCCGGCAGTACGTCGACGACAACGACGGCTTTGACGTTGAAGTCGTGATAACCCAGCAGGATGCCGCCCGTTTCGTCGGGGAGTTGCATCTTGCGCAGCGACTTCATCTTGTCGTAGACGCCGACGTCGAGGAACAAATCCAACTCGCCAAAACTTAACTGCAGTTCATCGACAGCTTCAATCCTGTGCGCCGAGACCGCACCCGACTCCGCATCGCAAGACCACACGCGAATCGCCGCTTCGGGCAACTCCGAAAGGCGAGGAACTTGCTCGGCGAAAACGGCCGCATGGCGAACAATGTCGGAATACGGCATGACCATCGATATATCGCGGCAACTGGCACCGCTCCAGAAGGTGCCGCGATTCCCGTCAAGGTGATCGGTTCCCCAGTCGGAAGTCAGTATGGCTCGATAGTATTGCGCCTCGAGCGTCCGTAGTCTTTTCTTGCGAGCAGCGTCTTCGAGCAGCAATACGCCGCCTCTGGCACTCGGTGTGACGAAGACCGAGGCATGCCGGCCAACGTCGTCTCGCGTGCTGCTCAAACGCGGGTAGTCCAATGTCGTCGATGCATCCAAGACCAGTTTCGAGGCGCGCAGCGCCTCAACCACCTTGGCATCCTTCAAATCGCAGGCATCCGCAGTGACGGCGGTCGCTTTCGTTGCATTCTGCATGACGTACCGGATGTGCTGGACGGCCGCCTCCGCCTTGGACACCCCGATCAAAAACGCGTCGGCTTGATGACGGACCAGGTTATGCGGCTTGATATGGTCGTTGTCGATAATTGACCATTCTCCCCAGCCGGCTCTCGTCCACATGTCCAGCAGCGCACTTCCCAGCGCTCCGGCACCAATCATGGCTCCCGCCGGTCCCTCGGAAGCCAGCCCAGATTGGGCTCTGGCGGCCGGGCGATCGAGGCATTTAAGCACCTCCATCGGGAGAATGATCTGGCTGCGCCATTCCGTTTTCTCCTGCGGCTGAATGAAGGTCGCTTTCGCCTCCTTGTAGTATTTGCCGTCGTGGGCAGCGTAAATCGTCCCCATCGCGGCACCCAGCTTCAGCATGCCGGTGTTCAGGAAATAGGCCCGATGGGCGATCTTCGACGGTGGCTGGCCTTCAGTTCTGACGATCGGGACGCGCATCAGGAGTACGGTAGCCGGTTCGTCCTGGCTGACCGCAATTCCCGCGCCGACGCGCGTTTCGATCTCGCTCGTCAGCTCACCCAACAAGTGGACACCTCGTGCAGACAGCGCGTCAGTCAATTGTCCGAGCGTCCCGAAGTCCGTCTCCACGCGTCCGTGGACCACCGCAGGTAGCGTTAAGCTGACCAGGGAGGCTGTGCGCTCTGCCTTACGCTCCGCGCTGCCCTCCAGGAAAAAGGTGTCTCCTTTCCCCGGCCGCTTGGGCCCGCGTACCACCCAGAACTTGGCCTTGTTGTCCGACAGGAGCAACTCGAAATTCCACGGCAGAACCAGCTCGTACGGCGAAACGAAAAAAAGCTGTTCCACTGGCTGATCGGCGGCGTGGAGGGTTCCGCGGGCCGACCCCTCGAGCCAAACCTGAATGCGCTTGAGCATGGAAGCTGCTGTCCAGGTTCTGGCCACGGACCGCGGCGGTTCCTGATACAGGCACAGGCTCCGAGGCCTATCCGGCAGTACCGAATTTTGATGCATCAGCAACGGGAATCCCACTCTGAGCGCCAGGACTTCGACCAGATTTGATGCGTCTTCAGGTACGCACAGCGCCAGACGCTCAGTGAAACCGATGCCCGGCGCATTGGACGGCGGGACGCCGTCGCAGGAAAGGTCGACGACGATAATCTCGCCTAGCGATGCCTCGGGAGTGGCCCTCCCCAGAAATACGCCCACGAGATCAGCGTCACGATGCTGCTTAACGGCATCGTGAAGCGCCTTGGCGCGCGGCTGGGTCAGATCCGTGCCGGAAATTTCCTTCGCATCGCTGAGGGCATGAAACTGAGGTTCCATTACCCCGCCCTAATCGGGCGACTTTCCAATCCGGCTCGCGGCGGTTTCGACCCAAGTACCGCGGGCGCGCCCGAGATCGCCTTGATCCACGCCACGCCACCAACACTCACTTCAAACATCAGCGGCTCCGGCTTGGAGGCGTTCGGCTCCTCCATAGTCACGACTACACGGCGGCCCTGCACCTTCTTCCGGTACGTTTCGTATGCGTTCTTGGCCTGAATATGGGGCGGTTGATCCGCCTCGTACATGTCCTTGCTATCGGGAATCGGATCGGAGGAGCTGACCAGGTAGGCGTCTTTCTTGCCGTGGAGCAGCAGTTCTTTGACCAGAGGTTTGGGCTCGGTCTCCTGTTTCCCCTTTTCGTCGCTCAATGCCAAGTAGCTGCAATGATGGGGGATGTTGAGGAGATTCCATTTGAGCCGGTCCTCATTCTTATGGGTCTTGGTGATGGAGACGATATCCTCGAGAACTTCCCAGGTGCTGTCGCCGATCTGCAGGAAGTCGAAATCGGCTCCGTCGGCGCGCAGGCGGACATTGAAGATCAAGGCCGCCTCGTTGCGCAGGTCGTCGCCTTGGTCGCAGTGCTTAATGAAGGGGGAATGACAGAAGAACTCGGCGCCATCGACGGCGAGAGAGAAACCGTCGACCAGCGTTCCGGCATCGACGAAAAGATGATCCCGGGCGGTTTCAGACTCTCCGCGATCCTTCAGTGCCTGGCGCAACCATTCGTCCATCAGGCGCTTGGGCTTGGAGAAGACCTTGATTCCTTTTCCCTCCAGTACGCGGTAGCGTGCTTCACGGCGCAGAATGGCAAATTCGCTGCTCAGCTTGTCCCGTTCAACTTCCTCGATCAGCAAGGCGGCTGGAACCCAAAGTTCCTGCATCTTGATTCGGCCATCCCCTTGGTACTTTGCGGCGTGGCGCAGTTCCAAGAAATCGGTGGATCCGGCGATATGATCGGTGTCGGCGTGCGTGAACGCTACGACGTCGAGATCATCGCGATCAGCAGCCTTCAACTCGTCTTTCAGCTGCTTCTTCAGGTCGATTCTTGGATCGTCATCATTTTCAGCGACTCGCCGATGGCAATAGTCAAACAGGATTCGCCGGCCGCCGGCCAGAATGATTTGGCACGTGTCTCCGTTACCGACAGGGTAGAAGACGATCTTGTGTGTTTGCGCCATCGGGACGACCCTTTCACAAGGAGATAACCGAAGATAAGGAAATTGCTAGCACTCTAATACGCTGAGTGCTAACGCAGGATGTCACAAAACCATGCACCGTTCAAGTGAATTCAATACTCTGATTAGACGGGATTTTCGCCGCTATTTCCGGTATGGTGATTGGATCGCCCGACGCAGGCCGTTTGTGGAACCAGGAGTGGTCTTATGACTGACGCACTATTGCCAGTGGTCACCCGTTTTCGGGCATACCAACTCGGAACTGCCGGTTCATCATTTTCTTACTTCGCCGGAAACCATTTCACGCTCATCGAAGCTCAGATCACCGAGAAAAGCCTTCCGCATTTGCAGGCCGAGTTGAAAGCCTGCGGCAAGAAGACAATCGATACGCTGCACGTCACGAGCTGGGATACGATTAAAAATATCCAGCACTCCAGATTCAAGAAGTTCAATTGATTGCGTCTGATCGCCGATCCATGAGCCAGGTTGATACCTACCTCAAAGCTGCCGAAAGGGACACGACCCGTCGCAGCTATGCCTCGGCATTGCGCCATTTTGAAGTCGAATGGAAGGGGTTCTTGCCGGCAACGCAGGAAGCGGTCGCTCGATATTTGGCCGACTACGCAGCATCCCTTTCCATGAATACCCTTCAGCATCGTCTGGCGGCCTTGTCCCACTGGCATACGGCTCACGGATTTCCGGACCCGACCAAGTCGTCAATGGTGCGGCAGGTTATGAGGGGCATCCGAACCCTGCATCCAGCTCAGGAAAAGCGGGCAAAGCCCCTGCAACTCGACGTCCTGCAACGGATCGATTCGTGGCTTCAAACGGCGGCCGAGACTGGGCAGGCGCAAGGCGACCGTGCAGCAATCCTACGTCATACCCGCGATCGTGCTCTCGTATTGCTTGGCTTCTGGCGTGGCTTTCGCTCCGACGAGCTGGTGCGCCTGCGTATCGAACACATTGACGTCGCCCACGGCGAAGGCCTGACCTGCTTTGTTCCCCGGAGCAAAGGGGATCGCAACGCAGAAGGACGAACCTTCCGTTGCCCAGCGCTCTCCCGCATGTGTCCGGTGTCGGCATACGAATCCTGGCTGACCACCTCCGGCCTTACTGATGGGCCAGTGTTCCGGGCGATCGACCGCTGGGGCACGATCGCGTCAGGAGGATTGGCGGCGGCGAGCATCATCCCGTTGCTGAGACGTCTTTTCGCGGCAGTGGGCGTCACCGACGTCGAGGACTACAGCAGCCATTCACTACGCCGGGGCTTTGCCGGCTGGGCGAATGCAAGCGGCTGGGATATCAAAGAACTGATGGAATACGTGGGCTGGCGCGACATCAAGTCGGCCATCCGATACCTCGATGTGAGCCCAGAGGGACTTAAGGAACGGTTTGAGCGTGGGTTGCCCCGTGTGCCCGAGGGCGCCCGCGAGGAACCGGCCACCTCCGGCAAACCGCAGTCCAAGGTTATTCGCTTCCCGACCAAATGACCGTGGGGGCCGACGATTCTCTGGCTCAGATGCTTGCCGACGAGGCGGCGAAGGCACGGAAGCTCGAAATCATTTTCGGGCCCTGGTGGCGTCACTACGCCGTTCCGTACGAATTCCCCGCGACGCTTTATGTCGAGCGGTCGACATGCCCGTACTGCGGTGGTCCGTTGGGCATTCACGCGCTCTCATCACTGGATGCGCTGGCGGAAGACCAGTCCGCGCATCTGGACCACATGGATCCGCTCTCACGCGGCGGCGAAGATTCCATTCGGAACGCCGCGTATGTATGCAGCGGCTGCAACCTCACCAAGGGAAGGCGGCTATTCGTCGATTGGCTGGGAAAGCTCAACCCTCCAAATCGGGAGGGCGCGCGGCAACTCTGCGAGGACAAGCACGGCCACGCGCCTGAGAAATTTCAGCCGGGCGCAAAGCAGCCTCGGCTCACATTGCCGCGCTGCGAACTCTCGTTTGATGAGGCCGTCCTGCGTAAATTGTTTCCAAGACCGATCGTGTCTGGACCGCCAATGCGAGAATAAGTGGGCCTATGCAGGGACTCTGCTGTCGGCCAATAGTCGCCACTGGCGAACGGCCGTTCTAACTCTCGGCCCAATGCCCATGTTGTGCCCAAGAACTAAACCGCTCGCGCGGTAAGTCGTATCGAAGGGTTGGAGCCTATCCGAGAAATTGTGGTGTGCCCACAGGTAAGGTAAATGTCAACCATATCTACTGGGCAGCCTCAAGGCGAAGGTTGACCACCAGCCAATCGCGACATCACCCCAAGCGCAATTGATCATGCGGCGTCATTCCATGCGGAAAGGAACACGTCGGCGCATCGTCGGACCTACCGGTGGGCGCCGGATAGAAACATCATGTTATTAAGAGATTCTTTCATTACTGCGCGGAGCGGACACATGTGACCCGAGAGTACCTATTGACCACTTGCATCATTCATCGAATCGTCAAAACACGCAAAATATATATCTAATGACAAAATATGATACTATATGGTACCATATGAATACAATAAGTGATCGATCGGTAACGGATATAGCTTCATGAGCCAGACCACCACCATTTATTGCACCACTCGCGAGGCGGCTGAAATGCTGGGTGTGTCCTTGCGCACCGCGCAACTTTGGACTGAAAGTGGTTTGCTGGAAGCGTGGAAGACCGAGGGCGGTCACCGCCGCATCAGCAGGGCCTCGGTGCAACGGTTGCTCGCGGGCGAGCGAGTTCCCCGTTCCGTCCCCGTCGCCGGGGAGCGTCGTATTGCGCGCATGAAAATCCTGGTGGTCGAGGACGATGTCGTTTTGCTGAAACTCTACAAGACCGTTATCGCCAACTGGGGGCTGCCGCTCGACGTGAGCGTCGCCGGCAATGGAGTCGAAGGCCTGATCCTCGTCGGGCGCGACACCCCCGATCTGATGATTACCGACCTCGCGATGCCGGGCATGGACGGCTTCGAGCTGATCCGCAGCCTGGCGACGTCATCGTTCCGCGAGGGCATGGAGATCGTCGTCGTCACCGGCCTCGACGCCGCGGACGTCGAGGCGCGCGGTGGCTTGCCCGACGGCGTCCGCCTGTTTCCCAAACCCGTGCCCTTCACCGAACTGCGCGCCATTGTCGCCGGCATGCTCGAGCGCCGCGCCTCGTATCTGTAAGGAGTCGATGTGTTTGCTCCCAAAGCCCCGCCAGCCGTCGCCAAAGTAAAAGTCGGCGCCGCCAAGACGGCGCCCGCAACCCCGCCGGCGGTACCCAGGTCGGCCGAAACCGGCATCGACAACTTTCTTCTTCTCATGCGGCGGGAACTGGCGGAGCCGCTGGGCAAGATCACCGAGCTTGCCCAGCGCATCGAGAGTTTGCGCGTGGCGGGCTACGTACCCGCCACGCTCGCGGGCGAGCAGGCTTTCGCCGAACTCGCGGAGGTTTCGCGTCGCGGCGCCGACACGGCCAGCCGCCTGATTGATCTGGGCGAACTCCTTGCCGGCCCGCCGATTCTCGCCGACGAGTACATGATGCTGGCCGAGCGCCTGCAACGCGCGGCGGCCGAACTGGTCGAGACGGCGCAAACGCGCGGCGTCGGCCTGCGTCTTGACGACAGCAAGCAAAACCTGGCGGCCGTGTATGGCAGTCGGCACTGGCTCGACCTCGCGCTGAGGCGTCTGCTCGGCCTGCTGATAGCGGACGCTCCGGTCGGCGCGCATCTGCTGCTGCGGGTGCGGCAGATCGGTTTCCATCAACTCGTCACCGCCGACATCAATCACAACCAGCCGGCGCCGGCCACGCTCGACCTGTTGCGCGGCGCGCGCGCCGGGGTGAAGGCCGAACTGGCCGCCGCCGGTCGCGTCGGCGAGCTTGATCTGGGCTTGGCGCGCGCGGTGGTCGAGCTGCATGGCGGCACGCTCAAAACCGACATCACCGAAAAAGGCGAATTGCATCAATTCACGCTCACCCTGCCGACCGGCCAGCCGCAGGCGCTAAGCCAGCGGCCGGATTGCGCCAACTGCCCATCCCTGCACCAGGCCGAACAATTCGCCCGGGACATCGGCGAGCTGCTCAACGCAATGCAAACCCAACAGCAACAAATCTCCACCAGGAGCCGCAAATGAATAAAGTATTGATCGTCGACGACCAGGACACCATTCGCAAGATGCTGCGCCTGACACTGACCGGCCGTTACGAATTGTTCGAAGCGGCGGAAGCCTCGGAAGCGTGGGAAATCGTCCGCCGCATTCGCCCGCAGGCGATCATTCTGGACATCATGATGCCCGGCGAAATGGACGGCTATCAGTTCTGCGAAAAGCTCAAGGCCGACCGCGAACTGCGCCGCATCCACGTCGTCATGGTCACCGCGCGCGGCCAGGAAGCCGACCGGCAGAAAGGCATCGCGTCCGGCGCCGACGCTTATTTCGTCAAACCCTTCAGCCCGCTGGCGCTGGCGCGTCACCTGGAGGACGCCCTGCCGGCGAACGGTGATTCGTGATGGACGGCGAATTCGTCACTGGCGACGTGGTCGATCCGCACGGCTGGCAGCTCGATCGCTATGCCGAGGATTTCGGTACCCTGTTCGCCGAATACCACGACATCAAGGAACAATTCGACCGCGCCCTGAAGGAAAGTCCGCGCGCCGGCGAGATCCAGCGCGGCCTGGCGACGATGCTGTCCGGCATGGCCGATGTCGGCGTCGTCGTCACCGACGGCAATGGCACGATACTTGAAGCAAGTCCGGCCACCACCGAGATGCTCGGACATGAGCCGCGCCTCGTTCATGGTTGCCCGCTCGCCCTCCTTATCGCGGAAGCCGACCGCAAGACGATCGCCGATCTGGTGCTGACCCTGGGCCGGGAAGCGACGGACGTGCGGGTCACAAGCATCGTCGGCAAGGCGCTGTCCGGTCGCGTATTGCGGGTGCCCGATCCGGAACAGGGCTACCGCATCACCTGGCTGCTGCGCATGGCCGAGGCGGCGGCGGGCGACATCGGGCAGCGGGGGGCGCTGTTCTCGCAACTCTACGCGCGGTCGACCAACGGCATCCTGGTCACCGATGCGTGGGGCACGATACTTTCCGCCAACCCGGCGTTCACCAAAATCACCGGCTATACCGAAGCGGAAGTGCTCGGCAAAACCCCGCGGCTGCTTTCATCCGGCCGCCACGATCGCGAGTTCTTTGACCGGATGTGGCAATCCCTGGCCGAAAACGGCGAGTGGCAGGGCGAAATCTGGAACCGGCGCAAGAACGGCGAAATCTACCTGGAATGGTTGCACATCATCGCCACGAGCGTCGACCGGAGCGGCCCGGTGGACTACATCGCGATGTTCTACGATGTCGGCCACTTTCACGCCGACAGGGATCGCATCTACGAACTGGCCAACCACGATTCGCTCACCGGCCTGCCGAACCGGGCGCTGTGCAAGGATCGCCTGCAGCAGGTCATCGCCCAGGCGCGCCGGGTCGGCGGCAGCGTCGGCCTGTTGTTCATCGATCTCGATCGATTCAAGGAGATCAACGACACGCTGGGCCACGCCGTCGGCGACCAGGTGCTGATGGATTTCTCGTGGCGGCTGGTGCATGCCGTGCGCGACACCGATACCGCCGCGCGGCTTGGCGGCGACGAATTCGTCGTCATCGCGCCGGGCCTCGCCAATGAGGACGACATCCGCGTCGTCGCCCAGAAAATCATCGACTCGCTGGCCGTGCCCTTCGTCATAGACGGGCGCGATCTGTACGTCGGCGCCAGCGTCGGCGTCGCCGTCTATCCCACCCACGGCGACAGCGCCGACGAACTGCTGCGGCAGGCCGACACCGCCATGTACGCCGCCAAGGGCGGCGGCGGCAACGCCTGCCATTTCTTCGACGACACCTTGGAACGCCGCCGCGCACAGCGCATGGACATCGAAGCGGGCTTGCGCCGCGCGCTGGCCCAGGGACAACTCCGCCTCGTCTACCAGCCGCAGGTCGCCGCGGGCGACGGACGTCTGGTGGGCGTCGAGGCCCTGCTGCGCTGGGACCGGCCCGGCCACGGCGTCGTGCCCCCGGACCAGTTCATTCCGCTCGCCGAGGCCACCGGCCTGATCCTGCCGATCGGCGAATGGGTCTTGCGCGCCGCCTGCCTGCAACTCGCGGCCTGGCGCGACGCCGGGTTGCCGCCGCTGCGCATGGCGGTCAACGTCGCGGCCCGGCAGCTCAACGATGTCGATTTCGTGAGCCGCGTGGTGGCCGTTCTCGAAGAAACGGAAACGCCTCCCGGCAATCTCGAGCTCGAAATCACCGAAAGCCAGCTGATGGAAAAGATGCATACCGGGCTGGACAATCTGAAGCGGCTTCGCGAACTGGGCGTCGCGGTCGCCGTCGACGATTTCGGCACCGGCTATTCGAGCCTGGGCCGGGTCCAGAGCCTGCCGATCGACCGCATCAAGATCGACAAATCCTTCGTTGCCGATCTCAATGTAAGCGGCGATTCCTACGCCATCGCCCACGCCATCGTCGCCATGGCGCTCGCCCTACGCCTCGAAGTCATCGCCGAGGGCGTCGAGCACGCGGAGCAGGCGCACCTGCTGGCCGGCATCCAGTGCCACGAATTCCAGGGCTATCTGTACGGCGAGCCGCAGCCGCCCGAAGCCATCGCGGCCATGTTGCAACAACTGCAAAAGGGACAAGCATCATGAGGAACAACACCACGATGAAGGAAAAGCTGCTGATCGTCGACGACCAGGCAGACTTGCGCAAGGTGCTGCGCATCGCGCTCGGTTACGGCAAATACCGCATTTTCGAGGCGGGCGACGGCGAGACGGCGCTGGCGCTGGCTCGCGCCGAAAAGCCGGATGTGATTCTGCTCGACGTGATGATGCCCGGCAATCTCGACGGCATGGCCGTCTGCCGCGCCATCAAGGCCGATCCGGAACTGGCCGGCTGTTTCGTGATCATGCTCACCGCGCGCGGCCAGGCCAGCGACTATGCCGCCGGCGATGCCGCCGGCGCCGACGCCTACATGGTCAAGCCCTTCAGCCCGGCCATTCTGGTCGAGGTGGTCGAGATGCGCACCAAGCTTCCCAAGCCGGTGCGCGGCTACGGCTACTGACGCGGTCGTCATGTCCTGCTCTCCGTCAGAGCGTTTGCGCGCCCAGCTGAAGCGCTGTCTGGCGGTCGGCTGCGGGGCGCTGTTGCTGGCGGGGGCGAAGAGCGAGGCGGCGACGCCGATCCTGATGGTGCACTCCTACTCGCAGGAATACGCCTGGACGCACGGGCAGCACGACGGCTTTGTCGCGGCGCTGAAGACAGACCCGGGCGTGACCCCCGCGCTCAGCACCGAATACCTCGATACCAAGCGCCGCGCCTACGATGGCGCTTACGCCAAGGCGATGGCCGACCATCTGCGCATCAAGTACGCCGGTTACCGGCCGGCGGCGATCTACGTCAGCGACGATGACGCGTTGCTGTTTGCCCGCGACTATCTACAGCATCTGTTTCCCGCCGCCCCGATCTTCTTTTCGGGGGTCAACGATTACGCGGTCGGACAGAGTCTGGACCGGAGCCGGTTCACCGGCGTCTTCGAGAAAAAGGAAGTCGCGCCCAACCTCGACTGGCTGCTGCGTCTCGATCCTGGGCTGCGCACGCTGGTTTTTGTGGGCGATGGCAGCAACACCCATGCCGCCGTCGAACGGGAAATCCGCAAGGATCTGGCCGGCTACCCGCGCGTGCAGGCCCGCTTCGTCGGCGAACGACGCCTGGACCGGATGCTGGAGCGGCTGCGCGGCGAGCCGTCGCAAACCCTGTTCCTCACCACCCTGGGAGGAATGACCGATGCCGGGGGCGAGGTTCTGCCGCTGGCCGACACCCTGCGCGCCCTGAGCCAGGGCGGGCGGCGAGTGGTCAGCATGGAGGACGCCTACGTTCGCGACGGCGTGCTCGGCGGCTTCGTCACCCACGGGGCGCGGCAGGGAGCCGGCGCGGCGCGCCTGGTGCTCGACTATCTGAAAGGCAAGCCGCTGGCGGAAATTCCGCCCGTGCTGAAAAGTCCCAACGCCTACCTGTTCGACGACGCGGTGCTGGAGGCGCAAAAGCTTACCCTGCCCGGGGACATCGCCAAACAAGCCACCTTGCTCAATCCGCGCGCGGCCTTTTTCGATGCGCATCGCACCCTGATCGTCGGCGGGCTCTACGGGCTGTCCGCCGCGCTCGTCCTGGCGATTCTTGCCGCGTTGTACATCGTGCTGCGGAAAAACCGCGAGTTGACGCGGGCGAATGTCGCCGCCGAGAAATCCAGCCGACTGCTGAACGAGGCGGTAAGCAGCATCGAGCAGGGCTTCACCATCTACGACGAGCACGACCGGCTGGTGATCTGCAACGAGGCTTACCGCGATTTTTATGCGGCCAGCGCGGACCTGATCGTGCCCGGCAACCGCTTCGAGGACATCGTGCGCAGGGGAGCCGAACGCGGCCAATACACGGACGCGGTCGGCCGCATCGACGAATGGGTGGCGTCGCGCGTCGCCCAGCACCAGGCCGCCGACGGCAAGGTCGTCGAGCAGCGGCTCGGCGACGGTCGCTGGCTGCTGATCGTCGAGCATCGCACGCCGAGCGGCTTCATCGCCGGCAACCGCATCGACATCACCGCGCTGAAGCGCGCCACCGCGCTCATCGAGGATCGCAATGCGCAACTGGACGCGATATTTCAGTTGAGTCCCGACGGCCTGGTGTCGTTCGACCGGGCTGGGAACGTGGAAAACGTCAACGCGGCGTTCGTTGGCACGACGGGCATGTCGGCGGCGGAAATCGTCGGACGGTCGATGGAGGAACTGGAGCGCCGGCTGCGCGAACTGGCCGAAGCCCCGGAACAGTGGTCCGGCCTCGAAGCCTGCTTTCTCCAGCCAAAAGTCGGCGCCGGCGGGACGGCGGCAACCGCCGCCAGGCCGCGCCACCAGCTGGTCTTGCGCCAGCCGCGCGCCGCCGCGCTCGATCTGCTCGGCATCACCGGTACCGCCACCGCCGTCGGTCGGCTGCTCTACATGCACAACGTCACCCGCGAGATGGAAGTCGACCGCCTGAAGAGCGAGTTCCTCTCCCATGCCGCCCACGAATTGCGCACGCCGATGGCGAGCATCTTCGGCTTTACCGAACTGCTGATAAACCAGGAATTCGACGAGGCCACCCGCCGTGACCTGCTCGTCACCATCCACAAACAGACGCAGTGGCTGGTCGACATCATCAATGAACTGCTCGACCTGGCGCGCATCGAGGCGCGGCGCGGCAAGGATTTCCGGATCGAGGCGGTGCCGATCGCGCCGCTGGTCGGCGACACGGTGGCGGCGATGAACATCGACTCCTCGCGCTGGCCGCTGACCGTCGAGTGCGACTCCGGCCCGCCGTCGGTGTGGGCGGACGAGGCCAAGCTGCGCCAGGCGTTGACCAACGTGCTGGGCAACGCGGTCAAGTATTCCCCCGAGGGCGGCGCGATCGAAATTCGCTGCGCCGCGCACGATCGGGAAGGCAAACACCACATCGGTATCGCCGTCACCGACCACGGCGTCGGCATGCGGCCGGATCAGGTTGCGCGCGTCGGCGAGCGGTTTTACCGCGCCGACACCTCGGGCAGGATTCCCGGCACCGGCCTCGGCATGGCCATCGTCAAGGAGATCGTCGAGCTTCACGGCGGCGGATTCAAGATAGACAGCGCGGTCGGCGCCGGCACCACGGTCTTTCTCTGGCTGCCCGCGGAGCCCCGTGCCGCGGAAAGGAATGCGGCATGACGGCCGACTCGCAGATCCACCCGGAAACGCGGGCAAGAACGCACGGGCGCATTGGACGCATTGCGCTCGCCGCGCTGGCCTACCTCGTGCTCGGCCTGGCCGGGCTTGCGCTGGCGATTCCTCCCGGCTACGCCAGCCCGATTTTTCCGGCGGCGGGTTTTGCCGTCGCCTTCATGCTCTGGTCGGGGCGGCGCGCCTGGCCCGGCATCGCGCTTGGATCGTTGTTGCTCAATCTGGGCGCCGGCGACCTGGGCGAGGCCGCGCGCACCGCGACCGTATTCTCCGCGCTGGGAATCGCCGCCGGTTCGACGGCACAGGCGCTTTTCGCTTCATGGCTCGTCGAGCGCGTCACCGGACAAGGTTGGCGGGCGATGGAATCGACGGGCGGCATCGTGCGCATCCTGGCGCTTGCCGGGCCGCTGGCCTGCCTGGTTTCAGCCAGTTTCGGCGTCGGCGCCCTGTACTTCAATGGACTGGTTCCGGCGGGCAACGTCTCGTTCACCTGGTGGAACTGGTGGGCCGGCGATACGCTGGGGGTGCTGGTCGCCCTGCCGCTGAGTCTGGCCTGGCTGTTGCGCGCGCAACCGATCTGGCGTGGGCGGCTGAGCGCGCTCTGGCCGGCGATGTTGATGGCATTGACGGTGATTGCCGTCGGCTACGTCGTCGTCGCAAAATGGGAGACGGCACGCCGCGATGAGTTCGTCTTCCGCCATGGCGAAGACCTGGCGAGGCGGCTCGACCAGCGCTTCATCGCCCACCAGGAAGCGCTGGCCGCCTTGAAGCGCCTGATCGAGGTGTCGCCGGACATGAGCTACGCGCATTTCGAGCATTTCACGCGCATCACCCTGGGCGAAAACCCGGACATCTTCGCCCTGAGTTTCAATCCGCGCGTGCGCCGGGAGGACCGCGCCGCGTTCGAGCGCCGCATGGCGCGCGCGACACCGAAGGCGGATTTCGAGATCACGGAGCGCGACGCGGAGCGGCGCCTGATCCGCGCCGGAGATCGCCCCGAGCATGTCGTCGTCGGCTATATCGCGCCCTTGCAGGGAAACCTGCCGGCCCTCGGTTACGACATCAATTCCGATCCGATCCGCCAGGACGCGATCCGGCGCGCGCGGGAATCGCGCCGTTCCAGCATCACGGCGACCGTTCAGCTGGTTCAGGAAAGCCGCAAGCGCGTCGGCGCATTGCTGCTTCATCCCGCGTATCGCGCCGCGCCGGGCGACACTGCCGCCGCCGCGACCGATGCCAGCCTGATTGGCTTCGCCGTGGGCGTGATCAAGGTCGACGAGATGGTGGAGATCGCCACCCGGTCCGCGCGGGTGCACGGTCTTGCCTTTCGCATCGACGATGTGACGGGAGGGGCGCGCGGCATGGTGTTTCAGTCGGAAGGCGCGGCGCCGGGGAAACCCGCGGCGACACCCATGAAGTTTCCCATGACGATCGCCGATCGCGTCTGGGAACTTGCCGTGTATCCCACCGCGGCCTACCAGTCGGCGAATCGGTCGTGGGTGGCCTGGGCCACGGGCATCGTCGGGTTGTCACTGGCGGCGCTGTTGCAGGTGCTGCTGCTGACCGTTACCGCCCATGCCGCGGTCGCCCGGCTCAAGGTGAGGCAGCAAGGCGAGGAACTGGAGACACAAGGCGCCGAGTTGAAGGATCGGAACGCGCAGATCAATGCGCTGTTCGAGTTGAGCCCCGACGGCTTTATCGCGATCGCGGCGGACGGCACGATTCGCTTTGCCAACCCCGCGTTCCACGGCCTGACCGGCGTCGCGGCGGCGGAATGCCTCGGCCGGTCGGTGGGCGATCTGGATCAACGCCTGCGCCGGAGCGCGGAGCAGCCCGAGCGCTATCGTTCGCTGGGCGCGCTGTTTGCCGGCGACAGGGTGGTATCCGCCACTCAAAAACTGGCGTTGGTCCGGCCGCGCGAGGTCGTGTTGCAGATAGTCGGCGTTCGCGGCACGGCGGCAAGCGTCGATCGTTTCATCTATTTCCGGGATATCACCCACGAGACGGAAGTCGAACACCTGAAGAGCGAGTTCCTCGCCCACGCCGCGCACGAATTGCGCACGCCGATGGCCAGTATCTTCGGCTTTTCCGAACTGCTGATGACGCAGGAATTCGACGACGCGACGCGCCGGGATCTGCTCGCCACCATCCACAAGCAGACGCAATGGCTGGTCGACATCATCAACGAACTGCTGGACTTGTCCCGCATCGAGGCGCGGCGCGGCAAGGATTTCAGGATCGAGGCGGTGTCGCTCGCGTCGCTGGCCGACGAGGCGGTCGCGGCCATGAACATCGACCCGACGCGCTGGCCGCTGAGCGTCGATCCCGGCGAAAAGTCGCCTCTCGTGCTGGCGGATTCCGGTAAGCTGCGCCAGGTGCTGTCCAATGTGCTGAGCAACGCCGTGAAGTATTCGCCCGCCGGCGGCGCGATCGAAATTCACTTCGCCACGCGCGACGGCAATGGCAAGGTCTTCGTCGGCGTTTCCGTCACCGACCACGGCATCGGCATGACGCCGGATCAGGTCAGCCATGTGTGCGAGCGCTTCTATCGCGCCGATGCCTCCGGCAAGATTCCCGGTTCCGGCCTGGGCATGGCGATCGTCAAGGAACTTGTCGAACTTCTCGGCGGACGGGTCGACATCGTCAGCGCACCCGGCGTCGGCACCGCCGTCACGGCCTGGCTGCCAGCGGCCGACGGGACGGACGAGCCAACCCACATTTCAGGAGCAGCCCAATGAATGTGTTGCGCAACGCCGCCGTTCGCTTCCTCGTTCTCTGTGTCGTCGCCGGTGCCGCCATCGCGGCCGAACCGGGCAAGGCATCCTACTCGCTGGCCGTGGTTCCGCAGTTTCGCGCCGAGGAGATTCACCGCGACTGGAGTCCGGTGCTGGCGCGCCTGCGCGTGGCGACCGGGGCCTCGTTCAGCTTGCGCATCGCCGCCGACATTCCAAAATTCGAGGAGTCGGTGCTGGCCGGCGAGCCCGATTTCGCCTATATGAATCCCTACCATCAGGTCATGGCCCGGCGCGCGCAGGGCTACATTCCGCTGTTGCGCGACAGCACGCCGCTGAAGGGCATGCTGATGGTGCGCACCGACGATCCGATAAAGTCGGCCCGGGAACTGGACGGCAAGGAGGTGGCATTCCCGGCGCCGAATGCCTTCGGCGCTTCGCTCTGGATACGCGCCCTGCTGGCCGAGCGCGAGAAGATCCGCATCGTCCCGGTCTATGTGAAAACCCACGCCAACGCCTTCCGTCATGTCGCCACCGGCAAGGCGGCCGCGGCCGGCGGCATCGCCGCGACGCTGGCCGAGGAACCGGAGGAGTTGCGGGCGGCCCTCCGGGTGCTGCTGGAGACCCCCGACGTCGCGCCGCATCCGCTCTCCGCGCATCCGCGCGTGCCGGAAGCCATCCGTCGCGTCGTGGTCGAGACTTTGCTTGCAATGACGCGGGACGCGGGCGGCCAGTCACTGCTCAAGGATATCCAGTTGCCCAGCCCTGTCCGCGCCGACCATGCCCGCGACTACCAGCCCCTGGAAAAATACGGGTTGGAAAAATACGTGGTGCGCAGCGCCAAACCGTAACGCGCCATGCCCCGCAGCTGGCTTCCGCGACGCCTGATGCCGCAGCTCGCGCTGCTGACGGCCGGCGCGCTGCTGATCTCGATCGGCCTGCATGCGGCCTACATGCTGCGGCAACAGAGGGAAGTTTCACGCCTTGCGATCGAACGCCAGGCCGGCGCGCTGGTGAGCACCCTGGCGGTGGCGAGCGCCAATCCGATCGTAACCGGCAGCCTCGATGCCCTCGACGACTTGCTGGTGCGCAGTGCCGATTTCCCCGGCATTCTCGAACTGCGCATCGCCGATGCCGACGGTCGGATCCTGAGCCACGTTACGCGCGCCGACGGCCGTGTGCGGCGGGTGTTCGATCCACCCGCGACGCGCCTGGCGCCGCCGGCCATGCCCGGCCCGATGCTGGCCGCCGAACGGGATCGCATGGTGGCCTGGCATCCGGTCAAGGCCGGCGCCCTGCTGGGCTGGGTGCGCGCCGACGTCAGCAACACCGCGCTCGACGAAATCGGCAAGCGCATCACGATGACCACCGTCGTTGCCACCCTCCTGGCCGTGGTCGGCAGCAGCCTGCTGTTGCTGCTTTTCCTGCGCCGTCCGATGCGCGCCCTGGAGGACGCCCGTCGCTTCGCCGTCGATCTTCATCAATCCGAAGGCCGCTTGCTGCCCGCGCTGGTCGCGCCTGCGGAAATCGAGGACGTGACCGCCGCGCTCAACTACGCGTCGGCCAAGCTGCATGAACAACGGCAACAACTTGCGCGCACCATGGAATGGTTGCAGGCCGAAGAACGGATCACCCGCGAGCGCACGGAACAGGTCGACACGATCTTTGCCCTGAGTCCCGACGGTCTGGTGTCCTTCGACGGCAAGGGCCGGGTGAAACTGGTCAACCCGGCTTTCCTGCGCATGACCGGGCTGCGCGCCACGGAGATCGTCGGGCGGCCGCCGGCCGAACTCGAACGACTGCTGCGGGAACTGGCGGAAAACCCGGAACAGTGGCCGGGGCTGGGCGTCTGTTTCGCCGGACAAGAAGCAAAAGTCGGCGCCGGCGAGACGGCGGCCGGGGAGGGACCGAGCCACCCGCTGATGTTGCGCCGGCCGCGCGGCGCCGTGCTTGATCTGGTCGGCGTCAACAGCACCGCGGCTGCCGTGAGCCGCCTGCTTTATGTGCGCGATGTCACCCGCGAAATGGAAGTCGACCGCCTGAAAAGCGAGTTCCTCGCCCACGCCGCGCACGAACTGCGCACGCCGATGGCCAGCATCTACGGCTTTACCGAACTGCTGATGAGCCAGGAGTTCGACGACGCGACGCGCCGGGACCTGCTCGCCACCATCCACAGGCAAACCGAGTGGCTGATCGAGATCATCAACGAACTGCTCGACCTGGCGCGCATCGAGGCGCGGCGCGGCAAGGATTTCCGGATCGAAGCGGTACCGCTTGCGCCGCTGGTCGGCGACACGGTGGCGGCGATGAACATCGACCCGGCACGCTGGCCGCTGGTCGCGCACATCCCGGACGGCCTGCCGGCGGCGCGGGCGGACGCGGCCAAGCTGCGCCAGGTGCTGACCAATGTGCTGAGCAACGCGGTGAAGTATTCGCCGGCCGGCGGCGCCATCGATCTGCGCTGCGGCACGCGCGAAATCGAGGGCAAGACCTTCGTCGAGATTGCCGTGGCCGACCACGGCATCGGCATGACGCCGGAGCAGGCCGCCCGCGTCGGCGAGCGCTTCTACCGCGCCGACAGTTCCGGCAATATTCCCGGCGCCGGCCTGGGCGTGACCATTGTCAAGGAGATCGTCGAATTGCACGGCGGGGGCTTCAGCTTGCGGAGCACCCTCGGGGCCGGTACCACCGTCACCCTCTGGCTGCCGGCGGACGTTCAACCCCATGCGCCGGAGGGCGCGGTGCCGGGAAACGGCAATAACCTGTGACGGCGGCAAAGGAATTTCAGCGTTGCAGCGACTTTGATCTTGTGCGTTCGGCGGCATTGCCATTACGCAGGCAGCACCCCTGCATCGACGCGCATCGGACCCGCATTTCAGTCGCATTGGAACATCCGTGCCAGTCTCGACGGCATAAAATCCATTCCAGACGATACAACTGGCGTAGCGCGATGTCGTTCAATGGGTCCGTGCGACTTTCGCCGCCAATCTTGACCAGCATTTCCTTCAACTTATCGACCACAAAAGCGATCTGCTCGGTGGAGGAATCATCCGGACAAACAAAGGATTCGACCTGAGCGATTGGCCGCAACCGTGGCGAAATTGGATTTGTCATGACTAACCCTCCTCCGTTGAAGAGAACTCAATCCATTATGTCCAGCATGACGTTTTTGCGCTGGAAAAGCAATTTGAGCAGACAACATAAAATGGACAGGGTTGTGGCGCAAGCAAGATATGTCCATTCCTGAACGGACCGCCCACGCCTGCCGCGCAGCCTTCATCGCAAGCGCCGTGCCGCCAGGGCGATCAGGGCCAGTTTCGCCGTGTTGCTGGCACCGAGTTTCTTGAACGGTGCTTACGGATGGTGGCCGGGCCGATTTCCTCGATGCTGAAGCCTTCGGCGAGCAGCGTGAGCAGCGACGTGGGGTATCCAATCCCTTCCCATTCTTATCATCACTCTGGCAGCAAGGCCGAGCTTTTCACAATCCGCGAATAGCCAGAATTATTCATCACGTCAAATCCAGTCGATACCCGACTCCCCGGACGGGGACGATGGATTTTCTTCCGCAGCCGATTTTCTCCAGCTTTCCGCGCAGATTGCAAATATGCACTTCCAGCACCCGGCTCTCGGAATCCCATTCCCGGCCATAGAGGTGTTTGCATATGGCGTCGCGCGACTGTGTCAGGTTCGTCGCTCGCGCCAGCATGGACAAAATCTGCGATTCCTTTTCCGTCAGCCTGACGCGGCGCCCTTCGGCATTGGTCAGATATTCCTTGCCGATTTCGAAGATGGCCCCGTTGAATTCAATTCGCTGTCGTGTCGCCGCCGGCTTTTTCCTTCCCCGCGCCAGGGCGTTTTCTATGCGAGCCTTCAGAACCTTTGATTGACATGGCTTGGTGATGTAGTCGTCGGCACCCAGCGTCAGCCCCGTGACGATCATTTCTTCCGACGAATGCCCGGACAGAAAAATCAGGGGAACGCCGGATGTGGAACGAATCCGCAGCGCGATCGACAAGCCGTCTTCCTCCGGAAGACCGATATCCAGCAGGACGACATCGACTTCGCTGGCGTCTACCGAACGTTGCAACTCCTCCCCGTTGCGGGCCATCACCAGGTCGTAGTCATGTATGAGGAGGTGGCGAAGAAATTTGCGGAAATCCGCATCATCTTCGAGGATCGCCACCCGATACTTGTCAATTGTCATTTTGGCGCCCCGCGGGAATGTTGGGTTTGAGACTTTCCACGGGCATTTTACATGTGCGTTTCCCGGCTTCACATATTCAGCTGCTCGCGACTTGTCGAGAGGCCTTAATGGTTCTTAATACATGCAGGCTTCCTAGCTTGCTAATATTGATCGGCAGGATTTTTGGCGGCCCATGGCTGGTACAACGCCACCGTGAGTGTTCGGTGGTTCGAGGTTTGCACCGGAATGACAATGCGCTGCCGGGAAAGACAATCGCCGGCCTTGAAACGAGGAGAAACCAAATCGCCCTGAACCTGATCGTCATCCTTGCGGCTACCGCGGTCTGCGTCGCGGTCGACTGTGCGCATGACGCACAGGGTTCCGGAAATTCCGGCGCGCGCGACATCGCGGCGGCCACGGCGGGCGGCTTGCGGCACGTCGAAGCGACCGATGCCGGAAATATCGCGCTACCTGGTCATGATGGCGTTGGGACCATCGCTCCGGGGTCGTCAGCCAGGTTCTCCGGGGCGAAGTTCCGGAACGCGGCAACGCGGGCGATTGTTCGTGACGGCAAGGTGTATTTCGTCAAATGAACCCGCACATGAAGGCGCTGTTCGAGAGCCTGCAGGAAGCGCTGCTCATCGTATCCGCAACCGGCGAAACTCTTTACGCCAACCCGGTGGCGCGGGAGATTCTTCAAATATCCGCCGGCGCGAACTATTCCAGCGAGTGGCTTCAAGGCCAGCTCAGGGCGATACGCCAGGGCTACCTGAAGCCGCCGCTGACCTTCGAGGTTGATCTGCCGCGCCGATCCGAGCATGCCGATCGGATGCAGGTCACGCTCCTGCAAAGCCCGGCGGGAAGCAATTTCATTCTGGTCATGAAGAACATCACCGCCGAGCGGTTGTACCAGAACGCGGTCGGCAACCTGGCGGAGATGCTGGACAGCGAGTTTGGCGCGCCGGTGAAGCGGTTTCTTGCGTCCGTTACCGACACGCTGGCGCAGTTCGAGATTCGCGCGGAGGGGAGCGAGGGACATTGGGCGCTGCAAAACGCCGTCGCCGCGATGTCGCGCGAGGGCGCCTCGCTGGAACGGTCGCTGCAGAAGGCTAGTTTGCTGGCGGCCACCCACAGGTGGTTTCCGATGCGTGACGATCAGCGGGTTCTCGTGACATCGCTGGTCGACGATGCGCTGCTTGCATCGCAACCGCTGCTGGTCGAGCGCGGGATACAAGTCAGGTTTTGTGGCCTCGATGACAGTCTGCCGGTGATTTACGGAAGCAAAATGTTCCTGACCCAGGCGCTGGTCGCGTATCTGGCTCACCTTGTCGAACGAATCGATCGCGGCGTGAATATCCTGATTTCCGCCAAGGCAAACGGGAATGTCGTGTTGCTGACTATTACCAATTACGGAGACCTTCTCCCGGAAAAAAGCAGCAGCGCGCTGTTGCCGCTTTCCGGCGTGGCCCGCTTGAAATCCGTCAAGGCGGTGGAGCTTCCCCTGGCGCTCTGCAAGCGGGTGGTTGAACTGAACGGGGGGAATCTTCGCTTTGGCCGGGAAAACGGCAAAGTCAGCTCGATCACTTTCGAGTTGCCGGTGGGGGCGCCGGCAAAGGCGTTCGGGGAGTCCTGCGAAGAATGCCCGATTTCCGCCCAGGCCATGCAGTATGCCCGCGATCTTGCCGAAATAATGGCGGACAGCAAGGAAGGACGCCCTCAGCTCAGGAAAGCGGTTCCCTTGAGAAAGGCCTCATGAGTCACAAGATTCTCGTCGTGGACGACCATCCGGAAATCAGGCGCATGATACGTCTCAGCTTGGGAGACGACTTTGAAGTCCTCGAAGCCGAGGATGGCCAGACGGCTCTGGGCATCATCCGCCACAAGTTGCCCCGCATAGTGCTGCTCGATGTGAAGATGCCGGGCTTGATGACCGGTTTCGAGGTGCTTGAAACCATCAAGAGCACCCACGCCATGCGCGACGTCATTGTCATCATGGTGACGGCGTATGGCCAGGCAAGGGATTACGACAAAGGGATGGATCTTGGGGCGGATGCCTATTTCGTCAAGCCATTCAGCCCCTTGCAGCTGGCAGCCGCCATCCGGGAGCTCGTCAATTGACTCGTTGTGGTTCTTCCGCCGTCGCCTGCCTCGCGCTCGGTGTTGCAATGGCGTTGGGCGGTTGCGCTTCGGGCCAATTGCCGGGCGGCGCGGCAGGCCCCGAGTTGAAAACGGCGGCGGAACCTTCCAAACAACTGCCGATTACGGATATCCCGATACCCGCCGGCGCCAGGCTCGACGCCGAGCAGTCGCTGGTCATGGGCAGCCAGGATCGCTGGCTCGGGCGCGTCGTGATCCGGGTGGACATGCCCCCGACGGAGGTCTTCAACCACTTTGCCAAGGACATGGCGAAGTTTGGCTGGATCCGCACCCTGACCATCCATTCGCGGGTCAGCAACATGACGTTCACGCGCGCCGACCGGGTGGCGCTGGTTCAGATCGAGCCCGCGTCATTCGGCGGCGGAGTGACGGTGTGGATTACCGTCGCGCTCGTCGCGCAGGCCGCCCGGAACGGGCAGGTGTAGGCAATGTTCCATGACCGACCCGGTAATCCGAGGCGCATGTACCGGCCCCGCATTTCCTCGCCGGTTTTTCGGCGCTTGCGAGTTCCACGATGATTCTTTCGAATGCTTTGGTATTCCCCCCCCCCCTGTCAATTTAACCTCTAGAGGAGATACACGATGGCCCGCAAAAAGAAACTGGACTTCAGCGGAATTGCCGACGTCCGCAAGAAAGAAAGCATCAATCAAAGCGAGTTCTGGACACGATACGGCGTCACCCAATCGGGTGGTTCTCGCTACGAGGCGGGTCGGAATATTCCGAAGCCTTTGTCCATCCTGCTCTGGCTTCATCAGTCAGGGAAGGTGGCGGACAAGGATCTGGCGGATGCGTTGAAGTAAGGATCAAGGATCGCCGATCCGGGCGCGCGTTGATGACCTTGAATGGCTGGCCGACATCGTCAACGAACTGCCCGACCTCGCGCGCATCGAGGCGCGCCGCGACGTGGATTTCAGGATCGAGGCGGTGCCGCTTGTGTCACTCGTCACCGAGATGGTCGCGGCGATAAACATCGACCCGGTACGCTGACCGCTGGTCGCGCACGTCCCGGATGGCCTGCTGGCGGCACGGGCGGATGCGGCAAAGCTGCGTCAGGTGCTGGCCAATGTGCTGAGCAACGCGGTGAAGCATTCGCCGGCTGGCGGCGCCATCGATCTGTGCTGCGGCGCGAGGGAAATGGATGGCAAGACCTTTGTCGAAATCGCCGTGGCCGATCATGGCATCGGCATGCAGCCGGATCAGATCGCCCGCGTCAGCGAGCGCTTCTACCGAGCCGACACATCCGGCAACATTCCTGGCACCGGCCTGGGAATGACCATCGTTAAGGAGATCGTCGAGCTTCACGGCGGCGGCTTTACAGTAGACAGCACCATTGGCGCCGGGACCACGGTCGTGCTCTGGATTCCGGCAGTTGACATCACGCTGATGGCAGGCATCCCACAACCCTTAACAAACCGAGACACGGAAGGGGCTGCGGCCACAAGCCAGTAAACAGCCATAACCAGCAACAAACGTAGCTACTGGTCAACGAGCACCGACACCCGTTGTCAACGTGACCGGAATCCGCAGCATGCCTTGCCAATATGCCCTATTTTCGCGAGCTTGCACGGATAGGTTCGGAAATCAGCCACTCCTGATACTTGCTGATGAGAAAGCTGAACGTCCCCCGGAAGTTGATATTGCCGTAGTGGGTCGGACTGACATGCTGAAGCCAGTCCAGATCTTCGAACATTGAAGCATGGCTGTTATCGCCGAACACCTCTTCTTGCATATGCGCAGCCGTCCAGGCCAAGCAGAGGTTGGTGAGCAGGGTCAACGAACCCGAGACGGCGTAGAGTTCTTCCTCGCGTTGCCCGCGCGGCTTCGAGAACGACCCGGCATTGATGGCGCGCTGAAGCGTATGTACCGCTTCCCCGTGCACCAGAATTCGATTCACCGTACGGCGCAGGTCTTCGCTGAGGAAGTAGTCGCACAGATAGATACTGCGGATGAGGCGGCCCAGATGGACGCCGGCCCGGTAGATGGGGCTGTCGGAGGAAGCCGAGCCGTAGCGGGCCAGGGCCACCGTGGCGGTGGAATGCCCGGTTTCGATTGAAGAGGCGAGCCGCACCAGTTGATCCCATTCCTCGCGGATCCGCCGCAAGGAAATGCTCGGGATGATGATGTCCCGAAGGCCTTCTGGCGCATTCTTCATGTTGCTGGGCACGTAGAAGCGGCGCTCCGTGATTCGCTTCAGTCGCGGGCACAAGGCAAACCCGAGCAGCTTGGCGATGGCCATCGCAAACTCGGTGTAGCCGTGGGTATCGACGGCCAGCCGGTCAAGTTCAACTTCCCGTTGCCGGATGGCGCCCTCGATGGCGACCCCGGCCTGCCGCTCATTCAGGATGATAGGCTGGTCGTAGATCACGCTCCAGAAGTCGGACATGAGAGTGTAGGTCCCGACCGAGGGAATCCCGCGCTTGGGATCCAAACGCGCCAGCCAGATCTTGCGGGAAACGTCCAGGCTCATCATGTCCGCCGAGGCCAGCGTACCGTCGCCCCAGTGAGACGCGATGGGGAGCCGCCGGTGGAAGCCGACCACGGCGTCGTTGGCGGCACGGACGGTATCCCGATCCTCAAAGTGCTTCATGCCGGCAATGATCTGGTTCGGCGTCAGTTGCGGCACCATGAGGCAGACGGTACTGGCGTCTAGTGAGGTGCCATGGGCCAACATGCCAGCGTAGACCTGAAGGAGTTCCGTTGGCGTCTTGGCCAGCCGTCCGAGAATGATCTTGCTGAAGCGGACCCGGCTGTCCATTTCCAGAATCAAGTCCGGCAGCTGGATGACGCCGATGCGTTCGAACAAGGCGTCGCGGTGGCGCACGACGTCATCGCTTTTCTCGACCGCCTTGTCGCGCGGGTAATGCAGGTTGCCGCCTTTGATCTGCAACGCGCCGGCCTGGACCGCCGTATCGACCTCCTTAAGCTTGGTGTCTAGTTCCGCCAGGAGGACGTCGAGAAGATCATCCGGACGCATGGGCAGACCTAGCTGTGTATAGCGCTTGGTTTTCTCCCGTTCCCACTGGACGGTATCGATCATCAGGCGGTGGCGCCCGCGGAATTTTTCGCTGTGATCGACATAAACGGCGCCGCTACGCAGCGATTTACGCAACCCGATGAGCGTCGCCGCTTCCAGCCCGCGCAGGGCGCGCTCCCGATCCTCGCCCTCAATGATGGTTTTCCATGGCGTCGGGATATGCACTTGGTGCTCCGTCGGAAGGGCAGTGATCTTGCCCGCGTAGAGCGTCTGCAGATAATCGACGCGCTCCTTACCGGGGTCCTGCGGTTCGGCCTGAATCTCGAGCTTCTGCATGGCGTGCAACAAGGAGCGGACCTGGTCGTTCGGCTCGGAGAGGATCCAGCGGGCGGCCTCCGCACGTGTATGGAACTGCCGTGGTTTCAGGGTCTCGGCCAGCGCAAGGACATAGGCGCGGACCTCGCTGTCCGTAACGGACTTGTTGTTCGCGCGCTCGACAATCTGCTCGAAAGCGTCCGCTTGGGAAATCGCGCTTTCGGCTTCGGCGAGCCTAGCCTTTTCGAGCGCGGTACGGTGGATCTTGGCTGTGATGCGGCCGCCGAGCGCGATGGCAGCATCCGTCGCATCCATCAAGGACATCTTGAGATAGCACACGAGGCGCAGCGTTCGAGCCGGGTCCTTCAATTCCCGGTACTTGACCGGACGAATCCCATAAAGCTCGCTGGCATAGCCGCGAATCTTCTCAATGGCGACGCTCTCGAGGTCCAGGTTGTGGATTCCCAGTCCCTTGAGAAAGTCGATACGCTCAATGCGTTCTCGTACCGCGTTGATCGACTTCTTTCGCGGTGGCTGCTGAAGCCACTCAAGCTTGGAACGCCCCGTATTTTCCTGCAGCCGCAGGACGGACGCTTCGATACGCCGAAATTCGGCTGGTGCAATTTGTCTGCAGATCAGGCGGAAGAGGGCCTCCTCGGACTCCGACATGGCGCGTCGGGCGATATCGCGGATGATGCGGTCGGCGAGGGTTAAATAGTGGTGCTGGTACAGCCAGACCTTGGCGCGATCGACCAGGACGTCGACACTGGGTGCGTATTGGGCCTCTTGGCACAGAAACGGCAGCAACCGCAGTTGTTGCTCGGAGGTCGCCTTGGAGAACCCAAGCGTTTCCATGGCCCACCATTGGTGCTCGTAAAGTGTCTTTGGTCGCGTGTAGATCGCCTTGAGACTGGCGATCGTCAGAGCAGGGAGTTCGAGTTGGGCGGAAATGTGCCGGAGCAGCTTGCTCGGGATGATCTGAGTATCCTCAAGCAGATTGCCGGTCATCTTGAGGAATCCCAACTGCAAAGCTCCGGAGACACGTAGCTGGGTGCGAAAGCGTTTTCGGATGGCGGCAAGTTCTTCTTCCGAGAAGGTAAAGAAAGCCCGAAATTCGACTACTGATAGGGTCTTCGGAAAGATGGTCGCACCGAGATACTGGTGTTGCCAGCGATGGATATCAGCCATGACTGCCTCCTAGGACGCGAAGAGGCGAATCCTGCGCCAGAGCGAGGGGTTTGGTCAACCAAGCTACTGAAACCACAGGGAAATGGTGCTGACTATAGTCAACATGCGGGCGCCGGAGGCCCGTACCGTAAGGAGCTAAACGGAGAAACCGCCAAACTCAGCACGGAAAGTACGGGAACCCTAATGTCCAGGCAGATGTCGTCCAAGGCGCGCGTTTGCGGGCGCGCCGGATAGCTGAAACTGACGTGATCGAAGCGGATCGCGGCCCGCGCAGGGTGCGCCGGCGTCTCCGGTCGTGCCACCTCGCGGATCGCCGATTCCGCATGCAGCAGCTCCAGCAGGCGCTCGGTTGCCCCGGCCGCGCGCATCACGTCGCCCCACACCTCGGCCATGGTCCCTACCCCGCCCGCCACCAGTGCCGCATACAACACAAAGGATGCCAACTGCCCGCCGGTCAGGATGCCCTCATGCACCTGCCGCGCGCCTATCCACAGCACGAAAATGATGGTTCCCATCACGGCCGTGATGATGAGCACCGTCAGCGCCGCCCTCACCCGCGTACGCCTGATCGCCGTCGCGAAGCTCTTGTCGGTGCGATCGGCGAAGCGCTGCGTTTCCTGCGGCTCCTGCGTATAGGCCTGCACCGTCGGCATGGCATTGAGGATCTCGCCGGCCAGCGCCGAGGCATCCGCGATGCGATCCTGCGATTCTCGCGAGAGCTTCTTGACCTTGCGGCCGATGGCGATGATCGGCAGGATCAGCAAGGCCATCAGGCCCAGGTTCAGGGAGAACAAGTAAAAACTGGTGACGGCCAGCATGACCATGCCGCCGACGAACTGGAACAGGCTGCGCAGGCCCATCGAGATCGAACTGCCGACCACCGTCTGGATCAGCGTCGTGTCGCCCGTCAGCCGCGACAGCACCTCCCCCGTCTGCAGCGTCTCGAAGAATTGCGGCGACTGCGCCAGCACCCTTGAATAAACCGCGTTGCGCAAATCCGCGGTTACCCGCTCGCCAATCCATGACACGGTATAGAAGCGCGCCGCCACGGCCAGCGCCCAGAAGCTCGCCAGTGCGAACAGCGCGATGAAATGCCCATTGAGGCTCAAGGCGCCGAGCAAGCCGCCCGTCGCACGCTCCCGCTCGCCGAAGCCGAAATCGATCAGGTCGCGAAAAGCCAGCGGCACCAGCAGGATGGTGGCGGAGCCGATGCACAGCAGCACGAAGGCCAGCACAATGCGCTCCCGGTAAGGCCGCAGGAAGGGCCACAGGCCCTTGAGGGGCGACAGGCGGCGGGGTCTTGGAAGCGGGGTGGCGAGGTCTTGGTGCATGCGTGATTATCGTTGGTCCGTTGCCGCCCTGCCCCACCTTCAGAACATTTTTGCGTCTTGCAGCCCTTGCACCGCTACAGATTCTCAATAGCGGCTGTCGGCAACCACAGGGTCAAGGGCGAATCCGGCAAACGCTCGAATTCATAGCGTTCATACCAGCCTCGCGCCTGCTCGTCCTTGGCGTCCAAAATCACGCCGACCATTCCGATCTCGGCCGACAGCCGAAGGCAGCGCTGCAGGGCATCGGCCAGCAGCAAGTCCCCCAGCCCTTGCCGCTGGTAACGCACGTCAACCGCTAGGCGAGCCAGACGCGCAACAGGCAATGGAAAGTTGGGAAAGCGGTTGGCATGCTTCGTCGGAAGGTTTTCTCGTCGAATGCCCGACATGGCCAAGCTGTAGAAGCCATGAATTACCGGGCCATCGACCGCCACATAGGTGCGGCTGACATTGGTCTCGGCATGCTGCCGCGCAAAACGCCTCAGGTATTCATCCAGGGCGCCGACGCCACAGGAAAACGAGCGCCGATCATGGTGCGTCGCCAGCGGTTCGACGCTGATCGATGAGATAGCCGTCAAGCCTTGTCCTGCTGCCAGTCACGGTGACGCTTCATCGCGGCAGAAAGCTTCGGCCGGGATTTGTCCGCGTTATCCAGCGCCTTGGCAAAGGCGTTCCAGTCCCGCGATGTCAGGGTCATCATTTCCTGATCGGCAAGTATCTGCCGGGCGCGCTCCTGGGCCGTTCCCAGCAGAAACGCGCTGACCGACATCCCGGCAGTAGAGGCGGCGCGGACAATCAACTCCTTGATTTCAGGCGACGTGCGCAGATCGATGCGTTCGTGGGCTTGGACAGCGGTAGGCATGATAAGAACCATCTGTACGGAAGAATTACGGCAGAGTTTAGACCTAAAACCAACGCTGCGCAACGACTCCGTACGTACCTATTCCGTACGATGGTACTTAAGCCCCTCCCGGACCAAGCGGTACGAGAGGGGTGGCCGTTCCGAACTACTGCCAGTTCGCCGCGATGACCGGTGCCAGCGTGTCCTGGTACGTCGGCGGCAGTGTGGTCTGGCCGGCCGCCGGTGGAGCGAAGGCTGCCATCGCCTGCACCAGGTTTTCGACCTGGCTATCGAGCAACAGCTTGCCGTCGGCGGTCCTGAACTGTTCGACGTGATATTGGTCGCCCAAATACCAGTTCTGCACCGTCAGTCTGTCCGTGGTGCCGATGATGCTGGCTTCCAGACTATTGCCGACATGGCGCAGCCAGATCTGATCGGTAGCTATACCCGCGAGGAACTCGGCCACGTCGGTATTGCCGGCAGAGGCGTCGTTTTCCACGACGATATCAGCGCCGCTGCCCAAGCCAAGCCGATAAGTATCGTTCCCCTGCCCGCCAGTCATCCTGTCGTTGCCTGCCCCGCCATCCAGTGCGTCGTCGCCGATGCCGCCGCTCAGGCTGTCGTTGCCGCCCAAACCGCTAAGCACGTTTCCGGTGCTGTTGCCGACGATCACGTTGTTGAGCTCGTTGCCGGTGCCGTTGATGGCCTCGGTGCCCGTCAGGGTCAAGTTCTCCAGATGCTCGCCCAAGGTGTAGCTGATGCTCGAAATGACGCGATCGGTGCCTTCGTCGAGGACTTCGGTAACGACATCACCGGCCCTATCGACGTAGTAGCTGTCGTTGCCGAGCCCCCCCGTCATGCTGTCATCACCGGCGCTGCCGTTCAGGGTGTCGTTGCCTTCCCCGCCGAACAGGGTATCGCTGCCAATGCCGCCGCTCAGGCTGTCGTTGCCGCCCAAGCCGCTGAGGACATTGCCAACACTGTTGCCGACGATCACGTTGTTCTGCGCGTTGCCGGTGCCGTCGATGGCCTCGGTGCCCGTCAGGGTCAGGTTCTCCAGGTGCTCGCCCAAGGTGTAGCTGATGCTCGAAATGACGCGATCGGTGCCTTCGTCGAGGACTTCGGTGACGATGTCGCCGGCGCTATCGACGTAGTAGCTGTCGTTGCCCAGGCCGCCGGCCATGTTGTCGTCTCCGGCGCTGCCGTTCAGGGTGTCGTTGCCTTCCCCGCCGAACAGGGTATCGCTGCCGATGCCGCCACTCAGGCTGTCGTTGCCGCCCAGGCCGCTGAGGACATTGCCAACACTGTTGCCGACGATCACGTTGTTCTGCGCGTTGCCGGTGCCGTCGATGGCCTCGGTGCCCGTCAGGGTCAGGTTCTCCAAATGCTCACCCAGTGTGTAGCTGATGCTCGAAATGACGCGATCGGTGCCTTCGTCGAGGGTTTCGGTAACGACATCACCGGCGCTATCGACGTAGTAGCTGTCGTTGCCCAGGCCGCCGGCCATGTTGTCGTCTCCGGCACTGCCGTTCAGGGTGTCGTTGCCTTCCCCGCCGAACAGGGTATCGCTGCCGATGCCGCCGCTCAGGCTGTCATTTCCGCCCAAGCCGCTAAGCACATTGCCAGCACTGTTGCCGACGATCACGTTGTTGAGTTCGTTGCCGGTACCGTCGATGGCCTCGGTGCCCGTCAGGGTCAGGTTCTCCAGATGCTCGCCCAAGGTGTAGCTGATGCTCGAAATGACCCGGTCGGTGCCTTCGTCGAGGGCTTCGGTGACGATGTCGCCGGCACTATCGACGTAGTAGCTGTCGTTGCCCAAGCCACCGATCAGGGTGTCGGCACCCGCAACGCCGTTGAGCGTGTTGTTGCCGCTATTGCCCGTCAGCAGGTTGTTCAGTGCGTTGCCGGTACCGGAAATATTGGCGGTACCGAGAAGCGTGAGGTTCTCCACATTGGCGGCCAGCGTGAGGGATACGCCTGACTGAACCGTGTCCATGCCTTCGCCAGTCAGTTCAACAATAACCTCGCCCGTGGTGTCGACGACATAGATGTCGTTGCCAGCGCCGCCGATCATCCGGTCGCGCCCGGCGCCACCATCCAGGGTGTCGTCGCCGATGCCTCCCGTGAGGATGTCGTTGCCGGCAGTGCCAGTCAGCGTGACGCCCGCAAGCGCCTCGACCGTCAAAGCGAAGGTCTGGCTGATGGTGGCTCCGGCTAGGTCGGTCGCGGTCACGACGATCTGCAACTCCCCGGCGTCAGCGTGAGCGGGGGTGCCGATCAGTCGCCCCGTAGCGGCGTCGAAGCTCAGCCATGCGGGCAAGGGGTCGCCGTTGGCCAGCCTTGCCGACACGGCCAGGCTGTCGCCGGCATCGGCATCGGCAAACGTTGCCGACGGCAGCTCGAAGACGAAGGCATCGTTCTCGCGCGCCGACTGGTTCGCTATCGCGATGTTTACCACCGGGGCATCATTGACGTTGGCGATGGCGGCCGTCGCAACACTCGCCACGCTCCCGATCCTTCCTTCCCGATCGGCATAGGAGGCCACGACACGCACTTGCCGCCCCACGGCGGCCTCGGTCAGCAGCAGGCTGCCGGTCGTGGCGCCGTCGATGTCGCTCCAGACACTGCCGTCGGCCGACGACTGCCATTGATAGCCCAGGCCAACGAGGCCATCCAGATCGGCCAGCGTATTGACCGCGACGAGCGTCTGGTTCTGGGCGGCGTCGCCCGAGAGGGTGAGCGTTCCGGTTGTGGCGTTGTCGGCCTGGATCGCGGCGTCGAGCTCGGCGCCGGACAATTCTTCCTCGGTTGCCCAGAAGTAGAGGCTGTCGAGACGGCTCGGGTTTACCGCGTCATACCAGCCCTTGATCGTCGCCGTGGTGTCGCTGCCGTCGATCAAAACAGTCAGATCACGACCGTCTTCGCCGGTATGACGGGCAAAGCGCAACTGGTCTTGCGCTATGTCCCCGCCCAATTCAAGCCCATTCCATATTTCACTCCCGACCGAAACGATCACGGTGTCGTTGCCGCTGTGTCTGTCGATGAAATAGCCGTTCGAACCCGTGCCGCCGATCAGGGTGTCCTCGCCAGCGCCACCAATCAGTAATGCGCCATCGGCTTCCCCCGCGATGAGTGTGTCGTTGCCGGCCATGCCATGCATTTCGATAACGGCATCCGTGTCGGCTTCCAGCGCTTCATCCTCAGTGGACCCGATGAGTATCCGGAAGTACTCGTCGCCAAAGACCGATCCCGCCAGCGTCTCTTGCAACATACCGGGTGACCATACCGTATCATCGGCAAACTCGACCCGGGGCATGGTTTCCGGCCAGAACATCAAATCCACGGAACCAACCCCGTCGCCGATCGACAGCATCAGCAGGCTTTCGCCCTCACCGGTGACCAGCGTCACATCGTCGGGGCTGATCCCTGCAGTGAAGCGGATGGTGTCTGCCTCCTCGCCCGCAATCGACACCGGCCCGTCTTGGCGCTCATAGATGGAGTCGTATCCGCCGCCCGGGCCGATGAGATAGACATCCCTGCCCCTGCCGCCGTTGAGGAAATCGTCTCCGGCACCGCCGTCCAGCGTGTCGTTGAGGCTGGTTCCGATAAGTTCGTCGTCACCGGAAGTTCCGCTCAGACTTGCGCCAAGATCGGCATCGACAGTCAGCATGAAGTTCTGGCTTACGCTGCCGCCCGCCAGATCGGTTGCCGTGACCTTCAGCTCAAGCATTCCCGCGTCGCCATTTGCCGGGGTGCCGGTAAAGCTGCGTGTTGCAGCATCGAAGCTCAACCAGGCCGGCAGCGCGGAACCATCGGCCAGGCTGCCTGTCAGCATCAGCACGTCGCCGGTATCAATATCACCGAAGCTCCCATCGGGGACCGCAAACTCATAGGCCCGATCTGGCGCGGTTACCTGACCGGCTATTGCCGCCGTGACGACCGGCGCATCATTCACGTTCGCCACTTGAAGCGCAAGCCTTGCCGTGCCTTGGTTGCCATGGGGGTCCGTGACGGTTACCGCGATGTCGAGAGTTCCCACATCCGCGTTGCCCGGAGTCCCGCTGAACACGCCCGTTTGCGCATCGAAACTCAACCATGAGGGCAAATCGCTTCCATCGGCCAAATTGACGGAATACGTCAAAGAATCGCCATTGGGATCGGCGAACGTGTTCGCGGGCAGCGCGAAGCTGAATGCCTCGTCCTCGTTCGCGATTTGCCCGGCGACCGATCTTGCCGTCGGCCGTCCCAAAAGGATATCGGTCACCGAAAATGCGCTGCCGTCGGCAAAGCGGATTTCCTGAATTGCGGCGTCATTTTCCCGACCTACCCTGACGCTATCGCCCTCCCCGAAATCCAGCGTCACATTTCCGTTGAAGTCCACAACGGCCTGGGTCGTTGCCGGCGCAATGCCATTTCCCAGGATCAAGGCATTGGTCTCGGGTACCCTGCCTTCGCCTCCTTCGCCGGCCCAAGCCCACGACCGGTCCTCTATCACGTCGGCCCCGTCGCCGCGATTGAAGATATAGGTATCGTCGCCCGCCCCGCCAGCAAGGATGTCGTCCCCCAGGCCGCCAACGAGGGTCTGCCTGCCGTTTCCGCAGTGCAATTCGTCGTTCCCGGCCAGACCTTCGATTCGCCCGACAAACAAGCCCGCGACAAGAACATCGTCATCATCCGAACCCCTTTCCACGAAGCCTCCTCGCTGCTCGATCAGTTGGGCAACGGAGAGCGACACGCCATCCGAAAATCGAAGCGTCTGGATCGCGAGATTGTCGAGCGCCCCGATTTCGATGCTGTCGCCGTTCGAAAGATCAAGCGTCAGCGCATTGACGTCGTACACGGGCGCTATCGTGTCTGCCGCAATGCCTACCCCAAAACTCAAGGTATTCGCGTAGTAGTCCACTATCCGGTCCGCCCCGTCGCCGAGCCGATACACATAGGTATCGTTGCCGGCGCCGCCGATCAGCGTATCGTTGCCCGATCCGCCGTCGAGGACATCGTCGCGAGCGCTGCCATACAGCCGATCGTCGCCAACTTGGCCCTGCAAGACTTGATCGCCGCCGAACATCGCCATGACATCGTCGCCCGCCGTGGCGATGGATTGAACCACTCCTCGCTGTTCTAGAAAGTCCGCCAGCGTTTGAGTCGTACCGTCTTCGAAGCGCAATGACGTGACGGCCGGATCGGTCATGGCCCCCAGCGCAATGCTGCCGCCATCCAAGCCCAGCGTCAGCCAGTCGGTGGCCAGCAGCGGCGTGATGCTGGCCGGAGCAATGCCGGCGCCGAACTGCAGCACGTTCGCATCATCTAAGGTATCCTGAATTCTGTCCGTGCCATCGCCGATGTTGTAGATATAGATATCGCTTCCCGTACCACCCGCCAGGACATCATCGCCGCCGGCGCCCGCAATGCGGTCCGTGTACATCGTGCCGGACAACGACTCCGCCTCCACCGTTCCGCTCACTTCAATCGGGCGTTGGGTGAAGAACTCTTCAATGGCCAGCGCCGATCCGTCGGCGAATTTCAGCGCCTGAATCGTGTGCTCATACTGTGAGCCGATGTCGATACGGTCACCGCCATCCAGGTCGAGCACGATGCGTCCGCTGTCCCTATCCAGTCTCGCCGTGATGTCGCTCACGGCGATGCCCGCCCCCAGGCTCAGGACATTGCCCTCACGCAGCGACGCGCCCACCTCAGCGTCCCAGCGCCAGCCCGCGCTGTCGGCAATGATGTCGGCGCCATCGCCGCGCTGGTAGAGGTAGGTATCCACGCCGGCGCCACCCATCAGGGTGTCGTTGCCCTTCCTGCCGTTGATGCGATCGGCGACACTTGTGCCGGTGAGGGTATCGTCGCCGTCGGTGCCCTCGATGTCGAAGCCCCGCGCCAGCAGTTCGGTGGAACTCAGGACGGAGCCGTCGGCGAACTCGAACTGGGTGCTGCCCAGGCTGCTGAAGAGGTCGTTGTGATCGACGTTCATTAGGTGCACGTCGCCGCCCTCGCCGTCGCCGAATTCCAGGCGCAGCGAGCCGACTTTGAGCTTGACGCTGGCCGCATCGACGCCGGCGCCGAAGCGGTAGCTGTTGTCTCCGGTGTCGTAGACGGTGTTCTGGCTGCCTTTCTCGAAGACGTAGGTGTCGCGCCCGGCACCGCCGTAGAGGGTGTTGGTGCCGGTGCCGCCGAGCAGGACGTCCTCGCCGCCGCCGCCGTAGATCGTGTCGTTGCCCTCGCCGCCGTCGAGGTAGTCGGCGCCTTCGACCACGGTGCTCATAACCCCTCCATCACCCCAGATCACGTCGTTACCTGTGCCGCCCAGGATGATGTCATTGTCGCCCTCGCCGACCAGACGATCATCGTCGCCTTCGCCAAAGATCACGTCGTTGCCATAGGCGCCCCAGACGAAGTCGTTGCCGTTGCCGGCGTAGATGACGTCGGCGTTGCCCATGGCACTGGGTTCGACCAGGTTGCCGTAACCGTGGTCGTAATACCACGGCGCCCAGAAGTTGCGGTTGGCCTGCATCTCCCAGTAGAACGGGTTGTTGCTTTGTATCGTCCCCGTTAGAAGATCGCGGATGAAGCTGACGTCGCCGATGATGTCGTCGTCGCCCGCGCCGCCGATGAGGATGTCCTGCCCGCCATTGCCTTCGAGGATGTCGTTGCCGGCGCCACCGATCAATAGGTCGTTGCCGTCCGGTGCGCCGATATTCCAGCTCTGATCGCCGTTCAGCACTTCCCCTCTCCCGCTTCCGGCCTGTGTGTTTCCGTTAGTGATGGCGGCTTCGATGCTGATTTCGGCATCGGCGTAGAGACGGTCGTCGCCCGGTCCACCCATGAGAGTGTCGTAGCCTGCGCCACCGAGGATGACGTCGTTGCCCAGGCCGGCGGCGGCGCCATCGTTGCCGGTGCCGGCTTCGATCAGGTCGTCGCCGGCGCCCCGAAGGACACCCGGGGAAATCTGGTCTTGCTCAATGCTGTCGTCGTCGGCGCTGCCGATGATGTGGTCGTTACCGGGCCCGTCGTAAATCACCTTGCTCTGACCGGTCCGGGTGATGACGTTGGTGGTTTCCGGCGCCACGATCGGCGCGGTGTCGAGGGTGATGCCGAGGTTGCCGTTCTTGTAGTTCTTGACGGTGATCTTGCCGTCGATCAGCAGGTCGCCGCCGGTGCTGGCGTTGCCGGTGAGGAAGAGGTAGCTGTGTTTTACGTTTGTAGTGTCGATGAACTCGTAAACGCGATCACTGCCGATGCCTTTGCCTAGCACCTCGTTGTCGATCTTGATCTTGCCAAGCCCGTCGCCGTCGATGATCGTGTCGAGGCCGTCGCCAAGACCGACGGTGCTGTAGACGTAAGTATCGTCGCCCAGGCCGCCAATCAGTTTGTCGTTGCCCTTGCCGCCGATCAGGGTGTCGGCGCCACGGCCGCCTTCGAGGTGGTCGTTGCCAGCGCCGCCGTTGAGTTGATCGTTGCCGGCCATGCCGTACAGGCGATCGTCGCCAACTCCACCGCTGATCGGCTTGGCCTCATCTTCCGCACTGTCGCTGCCGAAGATGATCTTGTTGGTGCCGCCGAGCATGCTGCCCTTGACGAGGATCGTGCGGGTCTTGGCGGAGTCGGGGTCGAGGCTGGTGAATTCCCAGTTGCGCGAATCCTGGGAACCGTACTTGCTGCCGTCGAAGCTGGTCTTGCCGCCAGGAGCGGGGAGGTCATCGGTGTTGGCGCGCAAGACCCAGGTCAGGTAGGCGCTGCGATCCTTGATCCATTGTTCGGACAGGTCGCCCTTGCCGGTGGCAGGGTCGTAGAGATCGAGTTCGCCGTTCGGGTTGTGCGGGGTGTAGAGCGTGGGGACGCCGAGGATGGCGAAGGGATTGCCGGCTTTGAGGGCGTAGCGGTAGGCCGTGGCGTCGATGTCGCCGTCTTTGGCGAGGTTGGCCAGGGCGGCGGCGGGTTTGTCAACGAGGGATTCAAGCTGTAAAGCAGGACGCGCGACGATTGCAGCTTCTACCTTGACGAACTTGTCATACCACTCGGTGCGGGCAGCGAAATTGCCATCACTGGAATATTCCGGCAATCCGCCAGCCTTGACCTCGGGAAGCTTGTCGATCGATCCAACCAGCACACGGTGCAGTGCTTCGAGCAAGCGCTCTTCGCTGCTGGCGGTATCGGGCGAGGCGGCGTCGAACAGCGCGCGGGCCTTGGCGTCGTTGAATCCTGTGTCCATTCGCGCAAACACGCTTTGCAGCGCAAGGCTGTCGACGATCTGGCCGATGCCATGGCTGTTTTGTTCGACGGTGATGTACTCGGGCGTGCTGGGCGGCGTGCCGGTTATCCACGAGGACACCACGGCGGGATTGCCCGGCGCCAGGTCGTCGCTTCGAAGCGTGGCGATATTGAGTTCGCCGAAACTGGCCGCCGGGGGACCGGGAAGAAACGGAGTGAACAACGCGACGAATTCGTCGGTGAATTTGGCCGAGGTGCCGGGATCGAAGCCAGGGGCGTTGTAGGTAATAGCCTCGCTGATCAGGTTCGGGAAGAGGCGTTGGGCAAAAGCTGCCAGATGTCCGCCCAGGCTATGGCCGGTGACCGTGATGGTATCGCCTGCGTTGATTCCGCCGATGCCGACGCCGTTGTGGCGCGCTTCTATGCGCCAACCCGTTGCACCGGGATTGATCGGCGCCTCGGGGTCCCATTCGCTTGAGGTCGGTGGCAACCCAAAAAGGTCAAGCTGAAGCACATCGGTCGATCCCGGCGGAGCGGCTAACCGAAGGATATAGTTGATCATCGAAACCGATTGATGGAACGCCACGCCGTAGGTGCCGATTTCGGCAATGTCGGCCAGAAACAGGTCGAGATCGACTTGCCCACCGACACTGGGTTCGGTACCGGCGATGGCGAGGACTTTCTCTGTTCCCCGACCAAACAGCGTGGCGTGAAAGCCTGCAGCGTCGTTGTTGTACGGGGCGCCGAGGACGGTCCATGGATTGGGATTATTCACTGGATCGCGCACGAACATCTGCGTTGCGAGGGCGAGCGGGATGACTCCCTGCTTCGTGCTTGCCGCTTCTGCAATCAAGCGTCCATCGGTGTAGGAAACACCAGCGAAATTGATGTAAGCAGCAGCAGACAGTTTCGCGTATTCGTATTGCTGAAAAATCGTAGACATGACTGAATCCCCTTATTGCTTGCTTGTTGGAATGAGTACAGTGGTCAGTAGATCGCCATGTTTGTCCGATGTTGGACACTGTTTTCCACGGGCGTCGAAGAAACCCAGCCAAAGACCGTCGAGCCAGCCCGAGTACCGGGTGTAAATAAGTTGGCGCCCGACAACTATGTTGGTTTCCGTGTCGACGATTGCTATGTCAACCTTCCTCACACGAAACGCAATCGGCTCATGCTGGGACAAGTACTTGTAGTGGTATCTCGCTGTAGGACGGTCGAGTTCCGTTACCCGCCATTCACCGCCGATTCTCTCAACACGCTCAAGCTTGCCGCTAACCTGTTTCCGGTGCTCGACAAAGCGAAAGCCGGCCCTCTCAACCATTTCATACCCGCTACTCAACACCGAATCGTAGAACCCGTCCACCTCGATCTTCTTCTCGTACTGCATACCCGCATCGCGACACAGCCGGTTGAAGTGCCACTGGATGTAGACATCATCACCGACGGGAATGGCCGCGAGCACTAGCCCGAGCAATCCCAGTGCCGCCCATTTGAAAGCGCCGGGTTTGAGACCAAGACCAATCTTTCGTAGCAACCAGATACTTAATGGCAGCCAGATCAGAAAGACTGGCAACCAGCCCAATGTGATTCCGAATATGGGTTCCGATATGGCATTCATGCAGCGACCCTCCACAGGTATTGATTGGTTGAATCCATGATCGAATCGCCGTCTCGCCAGCGCCGACTTTTCAATTCACGCTTCCCTTGCATGTCTGTACCTTTCTCGTCAATTTGCTTCATCGTGCTCACCTCTCCCGCAGACTCTCGCTGCCGTGCTGCAACAGCGGGCTGAGGAAGTACTCGATCACCCTTCGCTTTCCGGTCTTGATTTCCACGCTCACCACCATGCCGGCTGAGAGGTTCACGGTCTTGTCTTCCACCTGCATGGTGGCGCGCTGCAGGCGGGCGCGGGTGGAGTAGATCGGGCCGCGCTTTTCGTCATTGATGGCGTCGCGCGAGACATGGACGAGGCTGGCGGGGATAGTGCCGTACTTGGTAAAGGGGAAGGTTTCGATCTTGACTTCGGCTTGCTGCCCGGCATTGACGAAGCCGATGTCCTTGTTCTCGAGGAAGGCTTCGACTTCCAGCGCGTCGTCTTTCGGCACGATGACCATCAAGGCCTGGGCCGGGGTGACCACGCCACCGACGGTGCGCACGGCCAATTGCTGGACGGTGCCATCAACCGGCGCGGTGAGGGTCATGAGTTTTCCGCGGGTGTCTGACTTGACCAGTTCCTGGCCGAAGCCGGTGGCTTTCTGTTCGGCTTCGTTCAGGGTATCGAGCGCGAGGCGGCGGGTTTCGGCGACGGCGGAATTGCGCTGGCCCTTGGCCTCTTCGATGGCGGCGGCGAGTTCCTTCAAGCGGCTCTTCTGGGTTTCGAGGTCGGCTTCCTGCTCGATGCGGGCCTGTTCCTTTTCCAGATAGCCGTGTTTCGAGATGAAGTTCTTTTCCACCAGTCCTTTGAAGTCCTCGGCGCGCTGGCGGGCGATGGGCGCGGTTTGTTCGAGCTTCTTGACGGTTTCCTGGGTGGAGCGCCGTTCGGCTTCGCGCTTGGCGATTTCGGCGTCGATGCGCGAAACGCGAGCCTGATATTCGCCGTACTGGCCATCGAGGATGCGCTGCTCTTGCGCGATGCGCTCAATTCCAATACTTGCGTCGATGCCTGCACCAATACCCAGTGGCGTTTCGATGCGCGGCGTCTTGCCGGTGGTCAGGGCCGCCAGCAGGCCGCGAGCACGGGCGGCTTGCAGCTTGGCTGTGGTGAGGTCGTTCGCCGTGCGAGTGCTGTCGGCCCGGGCCATGGTGGCGTCGAGTTCGACCAGCACCTGCCCGGCCTTGACGGCCTGGCCGTCGACCACATGAATGGCCTTGACGGCGGCGGTCTCGATCGGCTGGATCAGCTTGCTGCCTTCGTTGGGCACGATCTTGCCCTGCGCCGTGGCGACCACGTCGATCTGGCCAAAGATGGCCCACAGCACGGCGATGAGCGCAAAGCTCATCAGCAGCCAGGCGACGATGCGCGGCGCGGCGGAGACTGGGGTTTCCTGCAGCTCAAGGGCAGCGGGAAGAAACTGCGCCTCATGCGGCAGCCGGTGCGGCGGGTCGAGGTCTTTGCGGATTTTCCAGACGTGGCTGAAGATGGCGGCGTAGCGCTTGAGCAGGTCGAGCGTGGCTTGGAGGCGGAGGGTGAGGGCTTGGGTCATGCCTCAGCCTCTTGATGAACACAACAGAAGTGTTTAGTATCCATCCCATGAACTCGAAGCAGATGAAGAAATGGCTGGAACAACAGGGCGCCACTTTCCTGCCGGCCAAAGGGTCTCATCTGAAGGTTTTTCTGAACGGCCGGCAAACCATCCTGCCCATGCACGGCACTACGGAACTCGGCAAGGGCCTTGAGGCGTCGATCAAACGCCAGCTTGGATTGAAGTGAGGACAGATCATGTTTGACTACCCTGTTATTCTGGCTCCCGACGAAGGCACGGTGTTGGTGACCTTTCCGGATGTGCCGGAGGCCATTACATTTGGCGCGGACACCGACGAGGCGCTGCTTCAGGCCGTCGATGCGCTTGAATCCGCGCTTTCGTTCTACGTCGATGACCGCAAACCCTTGCCGACTCCGAGCAAACCAAAACGCGGGCAGCATACGGTGCGCCCTTCCGCCTTGGAGTGCGCCAAGCTGGGCGTCTATCGGGCCATGACCGAGCAGGGCATCAAGAAGTCCGAACTGGCCCGCCGCCTGGGCTGGCACATGCCGCAGGTGGATCGGCTGTTCGATCTGCGGCATGCGTCGCGACTCGACCAGATCGAAGCGGCGGCGCGGGCACTGGGGCGGCATGTCGAGGTGTCGGTCTCGTAACATCGCTTATCCCTGCTGCAGCCGATGCAGCCGCGAGTAATGCCCGGCCTCATGCCGCAGCAACTCGGCATGGCTGCCCTCTTCCACGATCTGGCCGCGATCGAGTACAACGATGCGGTTGGCGTCCCGCACGGCCGATAGCCGGTGGGCGATGATCAGCACGGTGCGGCCCTGACAGATGGCTTTCATGTTGTTCTGGATGATGCGTTCGGACTCGTAGTCGAGCGCGCTGGTGGCTTCGTCGAAAATCAGGATGCGCGGGTTGCCGATCAGCGCTCTTGCAATTGCGATGCGCTGGCGCTGGCCGCCGGATAGCGTCGAGCCGTGTTCGCCGACCAGAGTGTCGTAGCCTTCGGTCAGTTCAAGGATGAATTCGTGTGCGCCGGCCAGTTTGGCGGCGGCCATCACGGCTTCGATGGGCAAGCCGGGATCGGAGAGCGCAATGTTGTCGCGGATGCTGCGGTTGAACAGCATGTTCTCCTGCAGGACCACGCCGATCTGGCGGCGCAGGCTGGAACTGTCGGCCATCGCCAGATCGATGCCATCGATCAGCACGCGGCCGCGCTCGGGCAGGTAGAGGCGTTGCGCGAGTTTGGTCAGCGTGCTCTTGCCGGAGCCGGAACGGCCGACGATACCGATGACTTCGCCCGGCTCGATGGCGAGGCTGATGCCGCGCAGGACTTCCGGTCCGTCGGGCCGGTAGCGGAAGGCCACGTCGTCGAACTCGATCTTGCCGGCCAGCGGCGGCAGCGTGGTGCCCGCGCGGCCGCCCTGCCCGGCAGATTTGCCGAGTTCGGTGCGGGTGTTGAGGATGTCACCCAGGCGCTGTACCGAAATGCCGGTCTGCTGGAAGTCGGTCCACAGTTGCGCCAGACGCATGACCGGCGTGGCGACGCGCCCCGCCAGCATGTTGAAGGCAATCAACTGGCCCATACTGAGGCTGCCCTCGACCACCAGCCGGGCGCCCAGCCACATGGTGACCAGCGTCACCAGCTTGCCGATCAGCGATACGCCTTCGTGCGCCAGTGTGCCCAGGGTCGCGGTGCGAAAGCCGGCGGCGACATAGGCGGCGACCTGGTTGTCCCAGCGGCGGATCATTTGCGGCTCGACGGCCATGGCCTTTACTGTGTCGATGCCATTGATGGTTTCAACGAGGAAGGCCTGATTCTCCGCGCCGCGGTTGAACTTCTCGTGCAGGCGGGCGCGCAAGAGCGGCGTGATACCGACCGAGATGAGCACATAGCACGGTAGCGAGATCAGCACGACCAAGGTCAGCCAGCCGCTATAGACCAGCATGACGCCGATGAAGACCACCGAGAACAGCAGATCCAGCACCAGCGTGATGGCGTTGCCGGTGAGGAACTGGCGGATGTTTTCCAGTTCGCGTACTCGCGCCACGGTGTCGCCCACGCGCCGTGCCTGGAAGTAGGCCAGCGGCAGGTTGAGCAGATGGCGGAACAGCCGCGCGCCGAGTTCGACGTCGATGCGGCTCGTGGTGTGGGCGAAGACATAGCTGCGGATGCCGGAGAGCGCCACCTCGAACAGCATGACGACCAGCAGGCCGATGGCGATGACGTCGAGCGTGGTCATGCCGCGATGGACCAGCACCTTGTCCATCACCACCTGGAAGAACAAGGGCGTGACCAGGGCAAACAATTGCAGGACGAAGGAGACCAGCAGCACTTCGCCGAGCAGCTTGCGGTACTTGACGACAGCCGGGATGAACCAGGTGAAGTCGAACTTGGCGAGTTCTCCGGCCAGAGACGCCCGCGAGGTGAACAGGATCAGCTCGCCGTTCCAGCGTTCGCTGAATTCGGTGGCGGAAAGCACTTGCGGGCGTTCGACGCGAGGGTCCTGAATCAGGACCTGCTCGCCATCGACTCGGGCGAGGATGAAAAAATGGCCATCGGGGTCGATGGCCATGGCGGGAAGCGGAGTCTGTGGCAGCCGGGAAAGCTCGGTGCCGACCAGTTTGGCCTTGAGGCCGAGCTGCTTGGCGGCCAGCAGGATCTGCGGCACGGTGAGGTTCTTGCCGGATTCGCGGAAATCGTGCGCAATCTGGTCGGCGTCGGCGGCGATGTTGTGGAAGCGGGCCAGCATCACCAGGCCGATCAGGCCGGTGTCGGGTTCGCGCTTGGCGTCTGCCGACGAGCCGCTCTCTGCCGGCTCGGCAATAAGCGTCAGACCCGAGTCGCTCATAATGTGTGCAGTGGGATTGGCGTGCCCGCGACGGTCGACGCGGAGCCAGCATGCTGAATCGAAATTCAGTACATGGCAACGGAATAAACAGCAAAACCGTCAACTACTTTACGGTTTGCCAGCTGATTGTTTGATCTTGAGGTCCGTTTCGCCGCGTTCACGGCGCAAGCGGTTGACGACCTGGCTTACCGCGACCCGACTTGCACCGACCATGCGTGCAATCTCGGCGTTGGAGAACAGGCGTTCGGAATTCAGGCCCAGTGAATTGCAGTAGCGATTCAGGGCCTGAACCCGGTCTTCGACCTTGCCCCGCATCAACTCGACCTGCCGGTTGGTATCGACCAAACGCTGTGCGATTTTGCGCGCCACCGCTATTGCAAACGGCGGGTGGACTTGCATGCTGGAGAGGAAATCCGCGCAAGGAATGGAAACAATCTCGCAGGGTGTCAATGCCACAATCGAGGCTGAGCGTCCGCATTCGAGCAGCGCACCCAGCTCGCCGATGATGTCGCCGGCGCCAACCAGGGCTACCACGACTTGAGGGCGCGATCGCGAACGCATTTCCTGCTGTCCGGCCGCTTGCGCCACATCTGTGAAGCCGCCACCCCGGAGGATCTTGACGCAGCCGGAAACGACAAAATAGACCGAACACGGGGCCTCATTCTGGCGCGTGATTTCCATACCCGGTTGGTACTGCCCCCAATCGGCAACGGCAACGATCTTCTTCAGCAGGCTCTCGGGACAATCCGCCAGCAGAGGCACGGTGCGCAGGGTGGTCGACGTTGGCTGCGGCCGAGTCTCTTCCTTCGCCTTGGCCTTTGCGGCAACACGCGTGCTCGCCTTGGCAACAAGGTGAGTTTGTCGGCCGTCGTCCAACCCGCCGGAGTTATGTCGCCGATTACTGCTCATGCTTTATGCGGACTTGGTCATTCAAGAATTTCACAAGTGCTGCATAGCCGAGCATGGCTGGCGACGTCAGCTGCTGTTGTAGGGTGGATCGAGCACTATGGGCAAGTATAGCCAAGCTTCATTGTTCCATCAGCGGTCTGCACCTGATTCGGCATTAGGTTGCCAAGCGACTTTGGGTTGTTGCGGGGGCATCCCCCCCCCTCCCCAACCTTCTTGACATTATTGCCCTGATGCCTCTTTCTCGACCTGTGACGCCCTTGAGGACACGGGCCGATTCGTTCCCTCAACTTCCACAACGAGCCCCATCGCCAAGTCGCCGCGATTAATCAGCGCTTCATATCGGCGATTGCACGATATGAAGTCGTCGGCTATCGGCGTTTGCACGACGTTTGGTCCTTTTGTTGGTCCGAGTAGCGGCCTATCCTCACCCCTGCCTGCAACCCAGCGCAAGGAAACCTTCCTATCTATAACGTGCCCGAAGAGTAGTCGGCGCCATGCATCTGTGAAGGTGCGCAAACGGAGAACTCGCGAATGCCTACCCGGAATAAATTCGCTCGATGAATGCCCATTGCCGCATGACGGTCCAAGCACTTCTTCGACTGTTTGGCCAAAGTTCTTTAGTCCGTATGGCCCGTGAAGGGCTTCGGCTGCCGCCGCAACTGGTCGACGTCGCCGCTGTCGAGCAGCGCTTTCAGGTAGCTGATGTTGCGTTGGATGGCTTCTTCCCAGGGATCGGCACCCGCCATGTGCGCACGCAGATAGCGTCGCGCTCCCTGAAACTCTTCATCCAGCCGTTTTTGAAGGAAATGCTCAACGAATGCAGGTGTTTTTTCCAGCAAGGTTTGCCGGTCCGGATACGGACTGTCCGGTTTCCCGGCCAGGCCAAAGGCACTGAACTCCAGAAACAGGAAGTCACGACACTTTTCCAGATAGCAGCGATCGGAAATCTGACTGACCAGATCGGACGTGGCGATCATGCTGGCGAGAAGTCGTTCGTCGGCAGTCCAAGTGTCAGGGATGGTAAAGACCAACTTGGTTGCCATAATCAATTTCGACTTGCTGACCAAAGGGCTCAGCGTCGTATTCGGCAGATAAGCCTGCATGAATTCGACTGTTCGTTCTTCGTGGACTGGCGTCAGTTCCGGTCCCCAGAGGTCCGCCTCGTTGTCGCGCCGAAGCAAGCCGATGTCGTGGAACAGAGCCAGCAGGATGCCTAGCAGGGCGTGGTCCGCGTCGATGCCGGCGGGACTGCCCGGAGCATGACTGCCGCCATAGCCGTCAATCAGTCGCGTCATCGTCAACGCGGTTTCCAGAGAGTGCCGCAGGTCGTGATACAGGGTATCGCAGCGCAGCAAGCCAGGATAGTCGCCGCGATAGGCACGCAATACGTCGGCCATGGCGGAACGGAGAAGATCCGCATCGTAGCGGCCGGAGTATTGACGGTCGAGAATCGAACATATTGCTGCCTCGACCGCGGTGGAATCCTCCAGGTCAACCTGACCGGTCGGATCAAGCCGAGCCAAGCGTTCGAACGATTGATCTGGATGAGGCTGAAGCACGTTGCGGACCTTCAACATTAAAGGTTGCGAAATTAACAGATTCAGGTTTAAACCTCATTGATTCTTTCGTAGTGCCGCAACATTTTTCTTCGGCGGCCGGGCAGAAAAAAGAGGGAGCCAAGCTCCCTCTTTTTCGCGGCATATCAGCGGGGCTCAGTGATGATGTCCGTGTTCGCCATGCGGATGTCCATGCGAAACCTCTTCGGGGCTGGCGGCGCGTACTTCCGCCACGGTGCAGGAAAACAGTAATGCGATTCCGGCCAGGGGATGATTGCCGTCGACCACGACCTTGTCGTCGGCGATGTCGGTGATAGTAAATAAAGCGTCGTCGTCCTCGCCGTCCTCGCTGCCGCGCTCGAACTGCATGCCGACTTCGATGTTCTCCGGGAACAACTGGCGCGACTCGATGGCGACGAGTTCGGCATCGTATTCGCCGAAAGCATCTTCGGGTTCGAGCTTGACTTCGAGGGCATCGCCCACGTCCTTGCCCTGAAGCGCTTCTTCAATGCGGTCAAAAATGCCGCCGTAACCGCCATGCAGATAAACCAGCGGTGCCGTGCCTTCGTCGATGGACGTGCCTTCGGTATCCTTGACGCTGTATTTGAGGGTGACGACGGTATTCCTAGCGATGAGCATGTTGCCTTCCTTTGCCATTGAGGCCTTTTACCAGTTGATAGACCTCGGCGGCATGCCCTTTCGGTTGCACATCGTAGAGGGCGTGACGCACTATGCCTTCCTTGTCGACGACGAAGGTCGAGCGTATTACACAGAGCTTCTTGTGGCCGTCCCGTTCGCGAAACTGGGACACGCCGAATTTACGGCAAACCTCGCCTTCCTCGTCCGACAGCAGCCGTATCGACAGGCCATGCTTGTCGCGGAAATCCGCATGCGACAGGCAGTCGTCGCGCGATACGCCGAGGATGACACAATCATGCTTGGCGAACTCGTTCTCGTGGTCCGAAAAATCCGTCGCTTCAAGAGTGCAGTATGGCGTCCCGTCGCGCGGGTAGAAAAACAGTACTGCGTTTTGGCGGCCGCGCAGCGAACCGAAATCGAACCATTCCATGTCCGCGTCGGGCAGCGAAAACGCCGGCGCCTTTTCTCCTTGATGCAGCATTCGGTTCTCCTTCCGCGGCGAACTCGGTTCATTCTAACCGAGTCTGCGGGGAAGGAATCAAGTACCGCCGCCCTCCTCTTCGATCGCCAGAAAATCCTCGCGGCGATGCGGGCTGGCAAGGTATTCGAGCGAACGCATTTCGATCAGGCGGCTGACGGTGCGCTTGAATTCGCCGGCCTGCACGCCCTGGCTGTAGAGCTCTTCCGCCGGACACGCGGCACTGATGATCAGCTTGACGCGATGATCGTAGAGGACGTCGACCAGCCAGGTGAAACGCCGCGCTTCGCTCGCCATGTCGGCGCCCATCTTCGGCACTTTGGAGAGGAACAGGGTGTGGTGCCGGTTGGCCAGCCAGAGGTAGTCATTCTGCGAGCGCGGCCCCCCGCACAGCGTGGCGAAATCGAACCAGATGACACCGGGGGCGCGGTGCACCACCGGCAAGCGGCGCCCCAGCACCTCGACGGGTTTGGTGTGTCCTCCACCGCCGGCGATGGTGTGGAAAGTATGTTCGATGGTGCTATCGGCAGCCGCGTCTTCGGCCACCAGATACACCTGGGCTTGCTGCAGGGCGCGCAGACGATAGTCGATGCCGGCGTCGATCTCGATCACGTCGAGCTTCTGCTTCAGCAGGGCTATGGTCGGCAGGAACAACTCGCGCTGGAGGCCGTTCGGATACAGGCCTTCCGGCGGATAGTTGGAGGTGATGCAGAACACCACGCCGGCGTCGAACAGGGCCTGCATCAAACGGCCCAGCATCATGGCATCGGCGATGTCGGAAACGTGGAATTCGTCGAAGCACATCAGGCGCGTTTCGCGGGCGATGCGCGCGGCGACCTTGAGCAGTGGATCGGCTTCGTTGCGATGCGCCTGCAGGGATTCGTGCACCTCGCGCATGAAGGCGTGGAAATGCACACGACGCTTGCGTTCGTAGGGCACCGCCGCGAAAAAGCAATCCATCAGGAAGCTCTTGCCGCGCCCTACCCCGCCCCAGAACCAGACGCCGCGCGGCAACTCGGGATGTACCAGCAGCTTTCTGAGCCGCCCGCGCCGCGCCGCCTTCAACGCCAGCAGGTCGTCGTAGAACTTCTGCAGGCGCTGCGCCGCAATCAATTGTGCAGGATCGGCTTCAATGCCGCGCCCGGCCAGCGCGGCATTGAAGCCTTCGATCATGCCGTCCTTGGGAACGTTGAGGATTTTGTGGGGCATCAATAAGAAAGGCGGCCGGGCTGGCCCGACCGCCCTGAAGTGACGAGTTGCAGGATCAGAAGTGAAGCGCGCGCTTGTCCACCGCCAGCGAGGCTTCGTGCATGGCTTCCGACAGCGTCGGATGGGCGTGGCAGATGCGCGCAAGGTCTTCCGAGGCGGCGTTGAACTCCATCGCCACCACGGCTTCGGCGATCAGTTCGGAGGCGTTGTTGCCGATCACGTGGACACCCAGGATTCGGTCCGTCTTCGCGCAGGCCAGCATCTTGACGAAGCCGGTGGTGTCGCCCTGCCCCAGCGCGCGGCCATTGGCAGCGAAGGGAATCTGGCCGCTGCGGTATTCGACGCCTTCGTTCTTCAACTGCTGCTCGGTCTTGCCGACCCAGGCAATTTCCGGATGGGTGTAGATGACCCAGGGCACGGTATCGAGATTGACGTGTCCCTTCTGGCCGGCGATGCACTCGGCCACCATGACGCCCTCTTCCATACTCTTGTGCGCCAGCATCGGGCCGGGCACGACGTCGCCCACCGCCCAGACGTTGGGCAGGTTGGTACGGCAGTTCTTGTCCACGGCTATGTAGCCGCGCGGATTGATGCTCAGACCGACGTTCTCGGCGCCGAGGCCTTCGGTGTGCGGTACGCGGCCGACCGACACTATCAGGCGATCGCACTGCAGGGTCCGCGTTTCATCGCCCAGTTCGTAGTCGACCGTGACACCCTTCTTGCCGGTTTCGACCTTGGTGATCTTGACGCCGAGCTGGATGTCGAGTCCCTGCTTCTGGGTGAAGGTCTTCCAGGCTTCCTTGGCCACGGCCTGATCGGCGGCGGCCAGGAAATCCGGCAGGGCTTCGAGGATGGTCACTTCGGAACCAAGACGCTTCCAGACCGAGCCGAGTTCCAGGCCGATGACGCCGGCGCCGATCACGCCGAGGCGCTTCGGCACCGAATCGAACTGCAATGCGCCGACGTTGTCGCAGATCACCTTGTTGTCGACCGGAATGCCGGGCAGATGGCGCGCCCTGGAGCCGGTAGCAACGATGACGTGGGTCGCTTCGACCCGCTCGCCATTGACATCGATGATCCAGCGTTCGTTTTCCTGGCTGACAAACTTGCCGTGGCCGGGCAGCAGCGTAACCTTGTTCTTCTTGAACAGGCCCTTGATGCCGCTGGTGAGCTGGCCGACGATGTTGTCCTTGCGCTTGATCATGGTCGCCACGTCCATCTTCACGCCGGAGGTGGAAATGCCGTGCATGACGAAGGAATGATTGGCCTGTTCGTACAGCTCCGAGGATTGCAGCAGCGCCTTGGACGGAATGCAGCCCACGTTGAGGCAGGTGCCGCCGAGACGCACCTCGCCCTTCGGGTCGGCGTAGGACTCGGACTCGATGCAGGCCGTGGACAAACCCAGTTGCGCGGCGCGAATCGCCGCGACATAGCCGCCGGGGCCGCCGCCGATCACCACTACGTCGAATTGCTTGTTTGCCATTTCAGGTTCCTCAGACGTCGAGCAGCAGGCGCGCCGGGTCTTCTAGCGCTTCCTTCATCGTGACCAGGCCCAGCACCGCCTCGCGACCGTCGATGATGCGATGGTCGTAGGACAGCGCGAGATAGTTGATCGGGCGGATCACGATCTGGCCGTTCTCGACCACGGCGCGATCCTTGGTCGCATGCACGCCAAGGATGGCGGACTGCGGCGGATTGATGATCGGCGTCGACAGCATGGAACCGAACACGCCGCCGTTGGAAATCGAGAAAGTGCCGCCGCTGAGATCTTCCAGCGAGAGCTTGCCATCCTTCGCCTTGGCGCCGAACTCGGCGATCTTCTTTTCGATCTGGGCCAGGCTCATCTGGTCGGCATCGCGCAGGATCGGCACCACCAGGCCGCGCGGGCTGCCCACGGCGATGCCGATGTCGAAGTAGCCGTGATAGACGATGTCGTTGCCGTCGACCGAGGCGTTGATCACCGGGTACTTCTTCAGCGCGGCGACCGCGGCCTTGACGAAGAAGGACATGAAGCCGAGCTTGACGCCGTGTTCCTTCTCGAACTTGTCCTGGTATTTCTTGCGCATTTCCATCACCGGCGCCATGTTGACCTCGTTGAAGGTGGTCAGGATGGCGTTGGTGGCCTGCGATTGCAGCAGGCGTTCGGCGACGCGGGCGCGCAGGCGGGACATCGGGACACGCTGTTCGGGGCGGTCGGCGACGATGGCGTCGGCACTGACGACGTTGGGTTGCGGCAGCGAAGGCCGGGCGGCGAGAGTCGGCGCTGGCGACACGGCGGCTGGAGCCGCAGCCGGGACGCTCTTCGTGCCGCCGGCGACGTCCTCCTTGAGGATGCGGCCGCCACGGCCGCTTCCCTGCACGTCGGATGCGGCAAGGCCCTTCTCGTCCATGATCTTGCGCGCGGCCGGCATCGCCGTCGCGGTTGCCGCCGGAGCGGTCGCGGCCGCAGCCTTCGCCGCCGGTTTGGCGGCGGCGGGAGCGGCAACCGCGCCCTTGGCTTCGGTATCCAGATGCGCGATGACTTCGCCGGAGGCCACGGATTCGCCATTGGTCTTGATGATCTTGACGATCACGCCGCTGTCGGGCGCCGGCAGCTCGAGAACCACCTTGTCGGTTTCGATGTCGATCAGGTTCTGGTCGCGGGTGACGGCGTCACCCTCCTTGACGTGCCAGGCCGCCAAGGTGGCCTCGGCGACTGACTCCGAGAGTTGGGGAACTTTGACTTCGATCAGCATGATTTGGTTTTACTCCTTGATGCCCAGAGCGGCATTGACGACTTCTTTTTGCTGGAGGGTGTGCTTGGCTGCATAACCGACGGCTGGGGAAGCCGACGCCGGACGCGCGACCACGTTGAGGGTCTGCCCCTTCTTGATGAGCTCCGACAAGCGGTGATGCTTGGCATACCAGGCGCCCTGATTCAGCGGCTCTTCCTGGCACCAGATCAGTTCCTTGAGGTTCGGATACTTCTTCATTTCGTCGGCCAGCTTGCGGTCGTCGAAGGGGTAGAGCTGCTCGACACGCACCAGGACGACGTTATCGATCTTCTTCTCGCGCCGCGCTGCCAGCAGGTCGAAATAGATCTTGCCGGCGCAGGTGATCATGCGCGTGACCTTCTTCGCGTCTACCTTCTCGGTTTCGCCGATGATGGTCTGGAAAGTGCCGTTGGCCAGTTCGTCGATGGAACTGGTGGCGTCCTTGTGGCGCAGCAAGGATTTCGGCGTCATGACGATGAGCGGCTTGCGCTGCTTGCGCAGCATCTGCCGGCGCAGCAGGTGGTAGATCTGCGCCGCGTTGGACGGCACGCAGACTTCCCAGTTGAACTCGGCCGACAACTGCATGTAGCGTTCGAGGCGCGCGGAGGAGTGCTCCGGGCCCTGACCTTCGTAGCCGTGCGGCAGCAGCAGCACCAGTCCGCAACCGCGGCCCCACTTGGCCTCACCGGACGACAGGAACTGGTCGATGACGACCTGGGCGCCGTTGGCGAAGTCGCCGAACTGGGCTTCCCAGACCACCATTTCGTTCGGCGCCGCCGTGGCGAAGCCGTATTCGAAAGCCAGCACCGCCTCTTCGGACAACACCGAGTCGAAGCACATGAAGCGCCCCTGGTTCTCTTGAATGTGCTGAAGCGGCCAATAGGTGCCGACATCCCACTTCTCGCGGTTCTGGTCGTGCAGCGCCGCGTGGCGATGGAAGAAGGTGCCGCGGCCGACGTCCTCGCCGGAAACGCGAATGTTGTAGCCGGCGGCCACCAGGGTTGCATAGGCCAGGTTCTCGCCCATGCCCCAGTCGACCGGCAGCTTGCCCTCGCCCATCGCCTTGCGGTCGTCGATGATCTTCTGCACGCGCGAATGCAGCGTGAAGTTGGCCGGAATGTCGGTCAGGCGCTTGGACATGCGCTGCAACTCGGTCTTCGATACCGTGGTGTCGCACTTCTCGGTATAGGGGACGTCGATGAAGGGCGTCCAGTCGATGGAGAACTTGCTGTGGTAGTCGCTGATCACGGGGTCGATCAGATGCCGCCCCTCATCCAGCGCGGCGCGGTAATCCTTGATCATCTGGTCGGCGTCGTTGGGGCCGAGCACACCCTGCGCCGCCAGCTTGTCCGCATACAGCTTGCGGGTGCCGGGATGCTGGGCAATGGTCTTGTACATCAGGGGCTGCGTCACCATCGGCTCATCCTGCTCGTTGTGGCCGAGCTTGCGGAAACAGATGATGTCGATCACCACGTCCTTCTTGAACTCCTGGCGGAACTCCATGGCGATCTGTGTCACCAGCGCCACGGCTTCCGGATCGTCGCCATTGACGTGGAAAATCGGTGCTTCGACCATCTTGAAGATGTCGGTGCAGTACAGCGAGGAACGGTAGTCGCGCAGGTCGGAGGTGGTGAAGCCGATCTGGTTGTTGACCACGATATGCACGGTACCGCCGGTGCCGTAGCCGCGTGTCTGGGAGAAATTGAGCATCTCCTGGTTCACGCCCTGGCCGGCCACGGCTGCATCGCCATGGATCAGCACCGGCAGTGCCTGCAGCTTGCCCTCGGGGCCGCGACGCACCTGGCACGCATAGACCGAGCCGGCAACGACCGGATTGACGATTTCGAGGTGCGACGGGTTGAACGCCAGTGTCAAATGCACCGGACCGCCCGGCGTACCGACATCGGACGAATAACCCATGTGGTACTTGACGTCGCCGGCCGAGAGGGCCTGCTTCTTCTTGCCTTCGAATTCGTCGAACAGCATCGAGGGCTGCTTGCCCAGCGTATTGACCAGCACGTTGAGGCGGCCGCGGTGGGCCATGCCGATGACCATTTCCTGGACGCCGACCGTGCCGGCGGTGCGAATCAGTTGATCCATGGCCAGAATCAGCGCTTCGCCGCCTTCGAGCGAGAAACGCTTCTGACCGACATACTTGGTGTGCAGGTAGCGTTCCAGCGTCTCGGCATGCGTCAACTGCACCAGGAAACGCTTCTTTTCTTCCGGGGAATAGGCCGGCGTTGCGCGCAGCGGTTCCAGTTTGCTTTGCAGCCAGCGCTTCTGTCCAACATCCGACAAATACATGAACTCGGCGCCGATGGTGCCGCAGAAAGTCTGCCGGCAGGCCTCGAGTATCTCTCTGAGCGTGGCGTTGTCGGGTACCGCGGCGAAGGAACCCGTCTGGAACACCTGGCCCAGGTCGGCTTCTGTGAAGCCGTAGTGGGAGGGCTCGAGCTCGGGGATCGCGGGGCGCTCGCTGCGCTTCAACGGATCAAGTTGCGCCCAGCGATTGCCAAGGAAGCGATAGGCGTTGATCAGTTGCAGAACCTTGACCTGCTTGGCATCCGACTGCGTCGTGGCATGCGCCGAGGCTTGCAGGGTGCCATCCTTGGCACGCTGGGCAAACGACGTGATCACCGGATAGTGGGCCACATCCGGCCCGGTGTAGTTGCCCGCGCCCGGCAGGGTGCCGAGCTTGTCGAAGTAATCGCGCCAGGCCGGCTCGACGGACGCCGGGTTGGAGAGATAGGCGTCATACAGCGCTTCGATGTACGGCGTATTGGTGCCGAACAGATACGAGTTGGCCAGCATCTGCTTCATCATTGCATCACCTGATCCTGAATTGGACAAAAGAAGAGGGACAGCCTCCGCCGTCCCTCAAAACGACTCAGCGCTGAGCCAGCGGCGCGACGTTGCGGCGGGCGGCGCCGGTGTACAGCTGGCGCGGACGGCCGATCTTGTATTCGGGATCGGTGATCATTTCTTCCCACTGCGTCATCCAGCCCACGGTACGGGCCAGCGCGAAAATGCAGGTGAACATCGACGTCGGGATGCCCAGCGCCTTCTGCACGATGCCGGAATAGAAATCGACGTTCGGATAGAGCTTCTTCTCGACAAAGTAGGGGTCTTCCAGCGCGATCTTTTCCAGTTCCTTGGCCAGCTTGAACAGGCGGTCGTTCTCCAGGCCCAGTTCGCCCAATACGTCGGCGCAGACCTTGCCCATCAGCTTGGCGCGCGGGTCGAAATTCTTGTACACGCGATGGCCGAAGCCCATCAGCTTGAAGCTGTCGTTCTTGTCCTTGGCTCGCTTGATGTACTCGCCGACGCGCGAAACGTCGCCGATCTCTTCGAGCATTTCGAGGCAGGCCTCGTTGGCGCCGCCGTGGGCCGGGCCCCACAGGCAGGCGATGCCGGCCGAGATGCAGGCGAAGGGGTTGGCGCCCGACGAACCAGCCAGACGGACGGTGGACGTCGAGGCGTTCTGTTCGTGGTCGGCATGCAGCGTGAAAATGGTATCCAGAGCATGCACCAGGACCGGATTCGGCTTGTACTCCTCGCAGGGCGTGCCGAACATCATGTGCATGAAGTTGGCGGTGTAGTCGAGGTCATTGCGCGGATACATGAAGGGCTGGCCGGTGTTGTACTTGTAGGCCATGGCAACGATGGTCGGCAACTTGGCGACCAGGCGATTGAAGGAGATGCTGCGATCCTCGGGATCGGCGAAATCAGTGACATCGTGATAGAAGGCTGAAAGCGCACCGACGACACCGACCATTACCGCCATCGGGTGCGCATCGCGGCGGAACCCCTGATAGAGCCGCACCAGTTGCTCGTGCACCATCGTGTGCTTCTTGATCGTGGTCTCGAAATTGGATTTTTGCGTGGCGTTCGGCAGCTCGCCGTTCTTCAGCAGCCAGGCGACTTCGAGGAAGTTGCAGTTTTCCGCGAGTTGCTCGATCGGATAGCCGCGATACAACAGTTCACCCTTGTCACCATCGATGAAGGTGACCTTGGACTGGCAACTGGCCGTCGAGAGGAAGCCGGAGTCATAGGTGAACAACCCCGTTTTGGCGCCAAGCGTGCGGATGTCGATGACATCATTGCCGTGAACTCCCGTCATTACCGGGAACTCCACCGTCTTGCCGTCTATGGTCAGGCTTGCTGTGCGATTCGTGCTCATGGTCAGATCCTCATTCAGGTCCGTTGAAATGCCGCTGTTACTCAAAATTGGCTATCGGTGAAACTTCCCGCAGCCGCTCAATCATTGCTGCCTGTTGCAGATCGCCGGTGACTTCCCTGCCGCTCACCAACGCCCACAGATCGTGGTCTTCCAGTTCCAGCAGACTTTCCAGCGCTGCTTCGCCCTGCGCATCCAGATCGTCGCTGTGACGTTCCCAGAAGCGCTCAAACACCAGATCCAGTTCCAGCAAAGCGCGCCGGCAATGCCATTTCAGGCGATTGATGCGCGCCTTGCGATCTTCATCCATCGTCAGACGGCCCGTCTGACCATCATTTCCTTGATTTTGCCGATCGCCTTGGTCGGGTTCAGTCCCTTCGGGCACACATCGACGCAATTCATGATGGTGTGGCAACGGAACAGGCGATAGGGGTCTTCAAGGTTGTCGAGGCGCTCGCTGGTGGCTTGGTCGCGCGTGTCGGCGATGAAGCGATAGGCGGCCAGCAGGCCGGCCGGGCCGACGAACTTGTCCGGGTTCCACCAGAATGACGGGCAGGAGGTGGAACAGCAGGCGCACAGGATGCACTCGTAGAGGCCGTTCAGTTCTTCGCGGTCCTCCGGCGACTGCAGGCGCTCGCGCTCGGGCGGCGGATCGTTGTTGATCAGGTAGGGCTTGATCGAGTTGTACTGCTTGAAGAACTGCGTCATGTCCACGATCAGGTCGCGGATCACCGGGAGGCCCGGCAGCGGGCGCAGCACGATCGGTTTGCCCTCGGGGAAACTGTCCATCGCGGTAAGGCAGGCCAGGCCGTTCTTGCCGTTGATGTTCATCGCGTCGGAACCGCAGACGCCTTCTCGGCAGGAACGGCGGAAGGAGATCGAATCGTCCTTGGCCTTGAGCTTGACCATGGCATCGAGCAACTTGCGGTCGGTCGAATCAATCTCGACCGAGATGTCCTGCATGTAGGGCTTGGCGTCCTGATCCGGATCGTAGCGATAGATCTTGAATTGGACGGTACGGGTGGCGTTCGTCATCGTCTGTTCCTTGTCAGTAGGCGCGCTTCTTGAGCTCAATGGTGTCGACAGTCAGCGGAGTGAGCTTCACGGCCTTGTAGTCCAGTCGATTGTCTTCCTTGTACCAGAAGGTGTGCTTGAGCCAGTTCTGGTCGTCCCGTCCATCCGGACGCTCCGGCGTATCCGGCGCATCATCGCGAACGTGGGCGCCGCGCGATTCCTTGCGCGCCTCGGCCGAGATCATGGTGGCCACCGCCACTTCGATCAGGTTGTCGAGTTCAAGCGCCTCGATGCGCGCGGTGTTGAAGATCTTCGACTTGTCCTTGATCTCGGTGCGCTGAACATCCTTCTGCACTTCGAGAATCTTTTCCACGCCCTCTTTCAGCAGGCCGCTGAAGCGGAACACGCCGGCATGCTTCTGCATGCTGCGCTGCATGGCCAGTCGCGTGTCGTGCACGCTGGCGCCGTCCTTCTGATGGTTGAGGCGATCGAGGCGCGCCAGGGTCTTGTCGATGCACTCCTGCGGCAGCGGCTTGTGCGCCTTGACGCTCTTCTGCAGATCGCTGACGGCCGTTTCGCCGGCCGACTTGCCGAACACCAGCAGGTCGAGCAGCGAGTTGGTACCCAGGCGGTTGGCGCCGTGGACCGACGCACAGGCGCATTCGCCGGCGGCGTAGAAGCCCGACACGATCTCGCTCATCGAGCGCTTGCCGGGTACCACGACCTGGCCGTGGTAGTTGGTGGGAATGCCGCCCATCTGGTAATGGCAGGTCGGCACCACCGGGATCGGCTCCTTGAGGCAATCGACGCCGGCGAACTGGATGCCGATTTCGTGAATGCCGGGCAGGCGCTTCATGATGGTTTCGGGCGGCAGGTGCGTGATGTCGAGCAACACGAAATCCTTGCTCGGGCCGCAGCCGCGGCCTTCGTTGATTTCGGTGGTCATCGCGCGCGAGACGACGTCGCGCGAGGCCAGGTCCTTGGCGTTGGGAGCATAACGCTCCATGAAGCGCTCGCCGGCCGAGTTGCGCAGGATGCCGCCTTCGCCGCGCACGCCTTCGGTGATCAGCACCCCGGCGCCGGCGACGCCGGTCGGGTGGAATTGCCAGAACTCCATGTCTTCCAGCGGAATCCCAGCACGCGCTGCCATGCCCAGGCCATCGCCGGTATTGATGAAGGCGTTGGTCGAGGAATAGTAGATGCGCCCCGCTCCACCGGTGGCGAAGATGGTGGCCTTGGCGTGGAAGACCACGATCTCGCCGGTCTCCATGTCCATGGCGGTGACGCCCAGCACTTCGCCCTCGGCATCGCGCACCAGATCGAGCGCCTGCCATTCGACGAAGAATTGCGTATTGACCTTGACGTTGCGCTGGTACATCGCATGCAGCATGGCGTGACCGGTGCGGTCGGCCGCGGCGCAGGAGCGGCGCACCGGCTTTTCGCCGAAGTTCGACATGTGGCCGCCGAAGGGGCGCTGGTAGATCTTGCCGTTGTCGAGGCGATCGAAAGGCATGCCGTAGTGCTCGAGTTCGACCACGACTTCGTTGGCCTTGCGGCACATGAATTCGATCGCGTCCTGGTCGCCGAGCCAGTCGGAACCCTTGACGGTGTCGTACATGTGCCAGTGCCAGTTGTCTTCCTCGGAATTGCCCAGGCTGGCGGCGACACCACCCTGCGCCGCGACGGTGTGCGAACGGGTCGGGAAAACCTTGGTCAGCACGGCGGTCTTGAAGCCGGCCTCTGACAGTTGAATCGCGGCGCGCAGGCCGGCGCCGCCGGCGCCGACGATGACCGCATCGAATTTGCGAACGGTGTAATTCACTATCACAGTCTCCAGATGATCTGAACTGCCCAGCCGGCATAGCCGACCAGGGCGAGCAGCGTCAGCACGTGCAGGATGACGCGGACCGCCGCGGAATTGAGGTAGTCCATCCAGATGTCCCTCACGCCGACCCAGGCGTGGTAGCAGAGGCTGATGATGAACAGGAAGGTGATGTAGCGGATGAAGCCATTCGCCATGAAGGCACGCCAGGCTTCGCGGGAAGCGGTGACGCCGCCCAGTGTCGCCGCGAACATGATGACCGTATAGAGCGCCATGACGACGCCGGTGACGCGTTGCGCCAGCCAGTCCATGAGCCCGTAATGGGCACCAACAACCAGTCGCTTCATGTCAGTAGGCTCCCAGCAGCTTGAGGCCGAAGATCAGGGTCAGCGCAAGGCTGACGACCATCACGGCAACGGCGGAGTTGTGGGCCTGCTGTTTTTCCACGCCGACGTGAATGTCGATCAGCAGGATGCGGATGCCCATGCAGAAGTGGTGCAGGAACGCCCACAGCAGACCCAGCAGGACCAGCTTGACCAGCAGGTTGCCGGTCACGGCCTTGAACAGATCGGCGCTTTCCTGCGTAGAACCAAGCGAGAGTTGCAGGATCCAGATCAGCAAGGGCAGCATGAGAAACAGGCCGGCACCGCTGACGCGGTGCAATATCGATGCAAACCCGGCCAGGGGCAGCCGAATTTCGTGCAGCGCCAGATATTTCGGACGCTGTTTGGTTATCTCTGGCATAAGAAGATATCTCCGTTTTTGATGCGCCGCACTATAAGACAAACAGCATCATGTTGAAAACAAATTTTATACGCAACACTAGAACACACCCTAGCCAAGTTCGTTGAAATAGCAATGCTCGTTGGTCGAATAAAGACCGCGCCGCCACTCGACGGGTTTGTCGCCGTAAGAGAAACTGACGCGCTCGACAGACAGCAAGGGGCTGCCCTCAGCCACACGCAATAACTCGGCACTGGCGCGGTCTGCGGGGACGGCGCGCAAGCGCTCTTCGGCCCGAATCATGCGGATGCCGAAGCGGTTCTCGAAAAAGCTGTAGAGCGATCCCTGGTAGTCGCGCAGCATCTCCAGCGTCACGGTGCCGAAAATGCTGCCGGGCAGATAGATTTCGTCGACCACCACAGGTTTGCCGGCAAATTGCAACAGGCGACGAACGATGTTGATCGGATCGCCGATATTCAGTTCGAGCATGCGCGCCACTTCCGGGCCGGCTTTGGCGCGCCAGCATTCAAGCGGGACGCTCTGGGCCTGCTCGATGCCTCCGGACAATGGCACCAGACGCAAAAAACGAAAGAAGGCGCGCGGGTCGTCATGAGAAGCGACGAAAGTCCCCTTGCCTTGCCGCCGGATCAGCAGATTCTCCGCCGCCATTTCGTCGATGGCCTTGCGCACCGTGCCCTGGCTGACGTTGAAACGGGTTGCAAGTTCGGATTCGCTGGGAATGGCCTCGCCCGGACGCCATTCGCCGGATTCGAGCCGCTGCAGAAGCAGGCTCTTGATTTGACGATACAAGGGACTGAAGGTCGGCGAAGACGCCGCCCCGGAGGAAACCCCTTTGAGAGAATCAATAGAATCCGGCATGACCGGCATTTGACCACAATTTCCACGCCTCGTCCACACCATATCTTATGTCTTATATAAGACATTTGACAGATATTGACACAGCGCAGCACAGGAATTAAGATTCGCCCCAACGATCACGTCGCATCAGGCGTAAAGTCTCTGCCTCGCAGTACGCTGTCCGATCCGCCCGCTTTCTTGCAGTCTTGTCCAATCGATTCAAATTGATACAGGAGTTCTACAAATGGCAAAAGCCCCCGTTCGTGTTGCAGTGACCGGCGCCGCCGGGCAAATCGGATACGCCCTGGTGTTTCGCATCGCCGCCGGTGAAATGCTTGGAAAGGATCAACCCGTGATCCTGCAAATGCTCGAACTGCCGATGGAAAAGGCACAGGCCGCCTTGAAGGGCGTCATGATGGAACTTGACGACTGCGCCTTCCCGACACTGGCCGGCATGGTCGGTACCGATGATCCCAAGGTCGCCTTCAAGGACGCCGACTACGCCCTGCTGGTCGGCGCCAAGCCGCGCGGCCCGGGGATGGAACGCAAGGACCTGCTGATGGAAAACGCCAAGATATTCATCGAGCAGGGTAAGGCGCTGAACGATGTCGCTTCGCGCAATGTCAAAGTTCTGGTGGTCGGCAATCCCGCCAACACCAACGCCTACATCGCCATGAAATCCGCTCCCAGCCTGCCGTCGAAAAACTTCACCGCCATGCTGCGCCTGGACCACAACCGCGCCGTGTCGCAACTCGCCACCCGCACCGGCAAGGCCGTGACCGACATCGAGAAGATGATCGTCTGGGGCAACCACTCGCCCACCATGTATCCCGATGTCCGCTTCTGCACCGTCGCCGGCACCGCCGCACCGGCCGCGATCGGCGACGAAGCCTGGTACAGGAACGAGTACATCCCCACCGTCGGCAAGCGTGGCGCCGCCATCATCGCCGCGCGTGGCGCATCGTCCGCTGCTTCCGCCGCCAACGCCGCGATCGACCACATGCGCGACTGGGCGCTGGGCACCAAGGGCAAATGGGTCACCATGGGCGTGCCCTCCGACGGCAGCTACGGCATCCCGAAGGACATCATCTACGGCGTCCCGGTCACTACCGAAGCTGGCGAATACAAGCGCGTCGAAGGCCTGGCCATCGACGACTACTCGCGCACCATGATGGACAAGACCCTGGCCGAGTTGCAGGAAGAGCAAGCCGGCGTCGCCAGCCTCCTCGGCTGATGACAGACGGCGGGATGAAGCGGAGCGCACGGAAGTGAACCCGCCGCTTCATCCTGCCGCCGTCCTGTACAAAAGCGTTAAGGCCTTTCCGGCGCTCGCCGCCTGCGAGCACTATGCGGGCTCCGAAAAAACCATCCGCAAGGCCCTGCAGTTGCAAAGCGAACTGCTGGCCGACGAGCGGCCGATCTTCGACGTCACCGCCGATTGCGAAGATGGCGCGGCCGCCGGACACGAGGCCGAACACGCCGGCATGGTGGCCGAGCTGCTGATGGATGCTTCCAATCGCCACCACCGGCTGGGGGCGCGCATCCACGATGTTGGCCATCCGCACTGGCGCGAGGATTTGCAGATCATTGTCGGTCATGCCGGGCAGCGGGTGGCTTACATCGTCCTGCCCAAGGTCGCCAGCGCGGACGACGCGCTGACGCAAATCGTAGCCCTCGACGAAGTTCGCACGCTCTACAACATCGAGCGCGAGATTCCGGTCCATGTCCTGATCGAAACTCCCGGCGCGCTGCACGAAGTCTGGCAGATCGCCGCCCTGCCCCGTGTCGAATCGATCGACTTCGGCCTGATGGATTTCGTCAGCGCGCACCACGGCGCGATTCCCGGCAGCGCGATGCGCTCGCCCGGCCAGTTCTCGCATCCGCTGATTGCGCGTGCCAAGTGCGACATCGCCGCGGCCGCGCTGGGCAACGGTGTGATTCCTGCCCACAACGTGACCACCGAGCTCAACGATCCCGACGTGGTTCGCGAGGACGCTCGCCGGGCGAGGAACGAGTTCGGCTTCCTGCGCATGTGGAGCATCCACCCGCGCCAGATCCAGCCCATCGTCGAGGCCATGCGTCCCGACTTTGCCGAAGTGACCGAAGCCGCCGGCATCCTGCTCGCCGCGCAAAATGCCGGCTGGGGGCCGATTGCCTGGGAAGGCAAACTGCACGACCGGGCTTCCTATCGCTACTACTGGGAGTTGTTGCGCCGGGCCCACGCCACCGGCGCGGCGCTGCCGCCCGAGGCTCGACAGAGCTTCTTCAATACTGCCGCACAAGACCCATCCATCGTTTCCCACTGATCCCAACAAGAGGAACTCATCATGCTTGAAGCCTATCGCCAACACGTCGCCGAACGCGCCAGCCTTGGCATTCCGCCGCTGCCGCTGACCAAGCAGCAGACCGAAGAACTGATGGCGCTGCTGAAGAACCCGCCCAAGGGCGAAGAGGCCTTCCTGGTCGACCTGATCACCTACCGCGTGCCGGCCGGTGTCGATGACGCGGCCAAGGTCAAGGCCGAGTTCCTCGCAGGAGTCGGCGCCGGCAAGACGGCGTGCGCGCTGATCTCGCGCGAAAAGGCCACCGAACTGCTCGGCACCATGGTCGGCGGCTACAACGTGAAGCCGCTGATCGACATGCTCGACGACGCCGTGGTCGGCGCCACGGCCGCCAAGGCGCTGAAATCCACGCTGCTGATGTTCGACTTCTTCCACGATGTCGCGGAAAAAGCCAAGGCCGGCAGCGCCAATGCCAAAGCGGTCATGCAGTCCTGGGCCGATGCCGAGTGGTTCACCGAGCGTCCGGAAGTACCGCAATCGCTGAAGGTCACGATTTTCAAGGTCACCGGCGAAACCAATACCGACGACCTCTCGCCCGCCCCCGACGCCTGGAGCCGCCCCGACATCCCGCTGCACGGCCTGGCCATGCTGAAGAACCCGCGCCCCGGCATCGAGGCCGACAAGGCCGGCGAACGCGGCCCGATCAAGCAGCTCGACGCGCTCAAGGCCAAGGGCAACCTGGTCGCCTACGTCGGCGACGTGGTCGGCACCGGCTCCTCGCGCAAGTCCGCGACCAATTCCGTGCTGTGGTTCACCGGCGAGGACATTCCCTTCGTCCCCAACAAGCGTTTCGGCGGCGTGTGTCTGGGCACCAAGATCGCGCCGATTTTCTACAACACCATGGAAGATGCCGGCGCCCTGCCGATCGAGCTCGACGTCGAGCAGATGAACATGGGCGACGAAGTCGAGCTGCGTCCCTATGAAGGCAAGGCACTGAAGAACGGCGTCGTGATCTCCGAGTTCAAGGTCAAGTCCGATGTCATTTTCGACGAAGTGCGCGCCGGCGGCCGCATCAACCTGATCATCGGCCGCGGCCTCACCACCAAGGCCCGCGAGTTCCTCGGCCTGCCAGTGTCGACGCTGTTCCGCCTGCCGCAGGCGCCGAAGGATTCCGGCAAGGGCTATTCGCTGGCACAGAAGATGGTCGGCCGCGCTTGCGGCATGCCGGAAGGCAAGGGCATCCGCCCGGGCACCTACTGCGAACCCAAGATGACCTCGGTCGGCAGCCAGGACACCACCGGCCCGATGACCCGCGACGAACTGAAAGACCTCGCCTGCCTCGGCTTCTCGGCCGACCTGGTGATGCAGTCCTTCTGCCACACCGCCGCCTACCCGAAGCTGGTGGACGTCAAGACCCACCGCACCCTGCCCTCCTTCATCACCGCGCGCGGCGGCATCTCGCTGCGTCCCGGCGACGGCGTGATCCACTCCTGGTTGAACCGCCTGCTGCTGCCTGACACCGTCGGCACCGGCGGCGACAGCCACACCCGCTTCCCGATCGGCATTTCCTTCCCGGCCGGCTCCGGCCTGGTCGCCTTTGCCGCCGCCACCGGCGTGATGCCGCTGGACATGCCGGAATCCGTACTGGTGCGCTTCAAGGGCAAGTTGCAGCCCGGCATCACGCTGCGCGATCTGGTCAACGCGATTCCGCTCTACGCCATCAAGGCCGGCCTGCTGACCGTGGCCAAGCAGGGCAAGAAGAACATCTTTTCGGGCCGCATCCTCGAAATCGAAGGCCTGCCCGACCTCAAGGTGGAACAGGCATTCGAGCTCACCGACGCCTCCGCCGAGCGCTCGGCTGCCGGCTGCACCGTGCGCCTGAACAAGGAGCCGATCGTCGAGTACATGCGCTCCAACATCACGCTGATGAAGTGGATGATCGCCGAGGGCTACGACGACAAGCGGGCGCTGGGCCGCCGCGTCAAGGCCATGGAAGCCTGGATCGCCAATGGCACCCTGCTCGCTCCCGACGCGGATGCCGAGTACGCTGCCGTGATCGAGATCGACCTGGCCGACGTCAAGGAGCCGATCCTGGCCTGCCCCAACGACCCGGACGACGTCAAGATTCTTTCGGAAGTCGCCGGTGAGAAGATCGACGAAGTGTTCATCGGCTCCTGCATGACCAACATCGGCCACTTCCGCGCTGCCGGCAAGGTGCTCGAAGGCAAGACCGACATCCCGACGCGGCTGTGGATCGCGCCGCCGACCAAGATGGACGCCATGATCCTCAACGAAGAGGGCTACTACGCCATCCTCGGCAAGTCCGGCGCGCGCATGGAAATGCCCGGCTGCTCGCTGTGCATGGGCAACCAGGCGCAGATCCGGAAGGGCAGCACGGCGGTGTCGACCTCGACCCGCAACTTCCCCAACCGCCTGGGCATCGACACCCGCGTCTATCTGAGTTCCGCCGAACTCGCGGCGGTGACGGCGCTGATGGGCAAGATCCCGACCGTGGCCGAGTACATGGAGCAGGTCAAGTCGCTCGAAGCCAAGGCCGGCGACGTGTATCGCTACATGAACTTCGACCAGATCGCCGAGTTCAAGGAGCTGGCGGATACGGTCACGGTGTAAGCATCGCAATCGGCGCGCATTCGCCGTAGCGCCGGCGCCGACTCCCGAAATCGCCTCCGCGGAGCAATCCCCGGAGGCGATTTCTTTGGGACAATCCGGTTCGTCCCCATCACGCCGCCCGGTCCGAATGCACGCCGAAGATCTGCAACTGCTCGTCACCCGCGAAATGCCCTTCGGCAAGCACAAGGGGCGGCTGATCGCCGACCTGCCCGGCAACTACCTCGCCTGGTTTGCCCGCGAGGGCTTTCCGCCAGGGGAAATCGGCCGCCTGCTGGCGCTGATGCACGAGATCGATCACAACGGGCTGAGCGACCTGTTGACGCCGCTGCGCACCGCCAGGTCGTGATGGCGAGAAAGTGCCGAAGGAACTTTTTCCCGGCCCGTTCGTTGAAGGCATATGGCGGATACGGCGCGGATGACCTGAATGGCGGATGACGCGGAAAGCCGGATCATCGCGCAGGCGCAGACGGGCGACCATCGCGCCTTCGCCGCATTGGTCCGCCAGCATCAGGATCGTGTGTTCCGCTTCATCCTGCGGCTGGTCGGCACGCGCGAGGACGCCATGGATCTCACTCAGGAGACGTTCATGAAAGCCCATCAGGCCCTGCCCGACTGGCGGCCGGAGGCGCAATTCCGCACCTGGCTGTTCCGCATCGCGCACAACGCCACGCTCGACGTGCTGCGCCGTCGGCAAAGCATCGAATTCGTCTCCGTCTCCGATCTTGCCGGAGAAGACGAGGACTTCGCCCTGCCCGACCCGGCGCCGCAGCCTGACCAGCGGCTGGACGACAGGCAGCGCATCGGCCTGCTCGAACGCACGCTGCGGGAGCTCCCGTTCGAGCATCGCGAAATCCTGCTGCTGCGCGAAGTGGAAGACATGTCCTATGCCGAAATCGCCGCCACGCTGAACATTGCCGAGGGCACCGTCAAATCCCGCATTGCGCGTGCCCGCAGCGCCGCCATTGCCGGCTACCAACGCCATTCCGGAGAGAACCGCGATGACTGAACACGCCCCCGACCTGCCCGAACTGTCCGCCTATCTCGACGGCGAACTCGATGCCGCCGCAAAGCAGCGCGTCGCCACCCATCTCGCCGCATGCCCGCGCTGCACCGCCAGCCTCGCCCAACTGCAGGCGCTCTCCGCCGACTTCAGGGTGCTGCCCGGGGACAGCCTCGGCTTCGATCTCGCGGGGGTGATCGAAGGCCGCCTTGCCGGCGCGCCACGCCGCCCGACTGAACGCGGCGAACGCCGCGAACGCGACTGGTGGCTGCGCCTGCCGGTGGCCGTCGGTGCCGCCGCATCGATTGCGGCAGGCGTGTTCATGGGCTCGGCACTGGTCAGCGGAGGGGGCGCGACAGCGCCGCGCATGACGGCGATGCGCGTCTTCGACACCATGCCGCCGGGCAACCTGTGCATCGGCCTCGAATCCTGCTACGTCAAGGGAAGCCTCAAATGAAACCCATCCTGCTGCGCACCGCACTCGCTCTCTCGCTGCTGATCAACCTCGGCGTTATCGGTGCCGTGGCCTACCGGGCGGCGGCACCGTCCGCGCCACCGCCCGGCGAAACCCTGCCGCGCCACCTGCAACTGAGCGCGGAACAACTGCACCGCTGGCACGAATCCGAGGCGGGCTTCCTCAAGCAGATCGGCGCCGGGGCGAATCAAATCCGAGTACACCGCGACCGCATGATCCACGCCATCTTTGCCGACACGCCCGACCAGAAACTGATCGACAGCGAACGTACCGCCATCGCGCGCCTGCAGGACGAGCAGCAGAAGCTGGTGATCGCGCAACTGCTGCGCGAGCGCGAACTGCTGCAGCCGGTGCAGCGCGAACGGCTCGCCCAACTGCTGCTGGCGCAGCCCGTCGGGCCGACGACCATCGAGCAATTGCATCGCGACTGATCCGCCGGGTGATGGAACATTTCCATCCGCCATCCGTTCAAGCCAGTGAAGCCTTTACCTCGACGCACAGGGCGCGAGGGCGGGCATCGCTCAATTGAATGGAGATCACCAGATGAAACGGAATATTTCGAACGTGCTGAGCGCGATCCTTGTCGCAGCCGGTCTTTCCTTCGCTGCCGCCGGTCACGCTGCACCGGCCCACAAGCATGACGCGCACGCCGACCACGGCGCGCCGGCAACGCTGCAACTCAATGCCGGAAAGAAATGGGGAACCGACGAAGCATTGCGCAAATCAATGGCAAACATCCGCCAGGCGGTCGCGGGCTCCCTGCACGAGATTCACGAAAATCGCCTGAAGCCCGCCGCTTACGGCGCACTGGCAAGCAAGGTCGAAGGTGAAGTCGCCAACATCGTGGCCAACTGCAAGCTGGAACCGAAGGCCGACGAACAGTTGCATCTGGTCGTCGCCGAGCTGATGGCGGGCGCCGAACAGATGGCCGGCAAGGTCAAGAAGGCCAAGCGCCAGGACGGCGCCGTCAAGGTGATCGGTGCGCTCGAAAAATACGCCACCTACTTCGACGACCTCAACTTCAAACCGATCGAGCACTGATTACTTCGGGGAATCAGGAATGCGGCTTCCGGGGCGCCGTACCGCAGGCGCCGACTCTCGAAGCCCATGAAGACAGCCTTGCAAAGATGATTTCCGAGGCTGTCTTTCTGTCTTCAACTCAAACTGGGCGGGCCGACTCGAAGAAAATCATGGTATTGCGGCCCGCCGATTTCGACTGATACATCGCCAGGTCCGCCTGCTTCAGCAGCTCGTCGATCCCCGTCTGCTGATCGGAAAAAAGCGTAATGCCGATGCTGGGGATGCAGTAGTGTTGCTTTCCCGGCAGCTCGTAGAGCCTGTTGAGCGCCGCGAGGATTTTCCTGCCGACGGTTTCGGCCTGCCGCCTGGCCTCGACCGCATCTTCGCTCAGATCGATGAGCACCATCACGAATACCCGCGAACGGGTATTTGAGCTACCGACTTGCCGGTATTTTCGGGCGACCCGCAGGGAGAAACCCTACTGTCAGAAAGGATCAGGGCAGGATCAGCCCCGTGCGAATGGCATATTTGGTGAGCTCGACCACATTGTGCAACTGAAGCTTCCGCATCAGGTTGCGGCGGTGCACATCGACCGTGCTCGGCGATATGTGCAATTGCTCCGCGATGCGCGGCGCCGTCTTGCCTTCGGCCAGCAAGGTCGCCACCTGCAGTTCGCGCCGCGACAGCGGGTTTTCGTCGGGGTCCATGGCTTGCGTGTGGCGGCTGCGCAGGCTGTCGGTCACCAGGGCGGTAACCTGCGGACAGAGATAGCTGCATCCACCCATCAGGCTGAGAATCCCCTGCTTGAGTTCGGAACCGGCGGCCGACTTGACGATATAGCCGCGGGCGCCGACATCCAGCATTTGTTGAATAATCCGGCGATCGAGATAGGTGGACAGTGCCAGTACCTTTATCTCCGGATGCATGGCCAGCAGGCGCCGCGTGGTCTCGATCCCCGATTGTCCGGGCAAGGCGACATCCATCACCACGATGTCGGGCGCCAGCTGGTCTGCCAGCCGCAACGCATCCTCCCCGTTGCCGGCTTCGCCCACCACCCGCATGTCCTTGTCCTGCTCCAGCACCGTGCGCAAGGCTTCCCGCACCATCGTATGGTCATCGACAAGAACAATGCGAATCATCACGACACTCCTTTCAAATCATTGCGGCACGGCACGCGCAGGTTGATCGTGGTGCCGTTTCCCGGACTGCTGTCGACCTCCATGGCGCCGCCCAGATTGACAATCCGTTCATAGATCGAACTCAGGCCGAAACTGCGCTGCCCGCTCAAGGGGCCGCCGTGAGCGTTCCGGTCAAAACCGCAGCCGTCATCGCTCACGCACAGGATCAACTCGCCCTCGTCACACATGACGGAAACCCGGGCACGATGAACCTTGGCATGCTTGGCGACGTTGATCAGCAATTCCCGGGTTGCCCGATACAACACTGCCTCCAGTTCCGGACCGAGCCCGGACTCGCAAGCGCTGCCGTCGACTTCGACCGAAATGCCGTACACGCGTTCGATCTCGTCGCCCAGCCATTCCAGGGCCGGCATCAGGCCGAGCCGATGCAGGATGGGCGGACTCAGCTCCAGGGTGATCGACCGTGCCGACTGCTCGGCCTGGTCCACCAGAGCCACCACCTTGTCGATCTCCGGCTGGAGCTCATTGCCGGCCAGCGAAGTCAGCTTGATCTTGATCACCGCCAGCAACTGGCCGAGGTTGTCGTGCAGGTCCTGCGCCAGCATGCGCCGCTCGCGTTCTTCCGTCACCGTCAATTGCGCCGCGAGCCTGCGCAAGCGCAGTGTTCGCTCCTCGACCGTCGCCTCCAGGCTGGCGGCCATTTCACGCAGCTGCCCCTCGACTTTCTTGTTCCTGCTGATATCCACCATGATGCCGCGCAGCCAGCGCGGCGCGCCGTTCTCTGCCACGACCGTAACAATGTCGTGAAGCCAGACGACGCGACCGTCCTCGGCGATCAATCGATATTCAAAGTCATGCGGCACCATCTGCCGGGTGAAGCTGGCACAGTACTCGGGCACCCAGGCCTTGTCGTCGGGGTGCAGATGTTCCACCCAGAAGCCCGGCTTCAGCCAATCTTCGATGGGATGGCCCAGCAGGCGCTCCGCCTGCCGGCTGACGAAAGAGAAGTCGAAGCTCGTCGCGTCGGCCTCCCACACGATGCCTTCGGTGGTATTGACGATGTCAAGAAACCGCTGCTGCGAAGCCTTCAGCGCGTCATCGGCCTGCTTGCGCTCGGATATGTCCGTCAGCGCCACGCGCAGCACCGGCGCATGTTCCTCCCTTGTCAGGCGCACACTGGACACCAGCACATCAACCCGCGCACCGTCCGGACGCACCAGTTCCAGTTCGCACCGCAGCTTCGATTGATTGTGCAGAGTATTGGTGAAATGCTGGTGCCAGCGATCACGATGCTCGGGAGCCACCGACGGGCTGAACCGGCTGCGGACCAGTTTCGACCGCGCCGCCCCGAGTATTTCGGCGCCGGCCAGATTGAGTTCGGTGATCAGCCCCTGCTCGTTGAGCGTGAGATAGCCGACGGGTGCAAAGTCGTAAAAGTCGACATAGCGGTCACGGGATTCCTCGAGTGCGATCTGGGACTGGCGCAGTGTCTCGTTCTGCATCTCCAGTTCGATTTGGTGCACCTGAAGTTCGTGCAGCAGTTCAGCGTCGGTACGTCCCGTTCCGCCCCTACCCGGAAACTGGCCAAGACGCGCCTCCGCCTCACGCCTCAATTCGGCGGCGGTTTTCTGTAGCGCCCGCTCCTTCTTCATCCCCCATCCCCCTGACCCGCGTCGGTTGACCGAGTCAGCCTATCGCATTTCAGGCCTCCACCGCCAATCAAAATCAATGCGATCAATCATGCACGAGCCGAATGGCCGCGGAAATACCGGAAAACCCCTAGCCGGAATACCGCAGGTTTGGGAGTCACAGCCGGCTGGTGCTGCCCGGGCTCGATCGCATCGCGCCGACAGTCGCGGAGTTAATCGGGATCGCACTGCGCAAGCGGAATACCGGTTAAGTGTCGGCGCTATCAATCCGATCCGGGGATTGGATCAGGAAACCGCGACTTGCGTTGCGGCCGTGCCCTTCTTCTTGGGCAACACCGCTTCCAGCACGCCGTCGGTGTATTTGGCTTTCGCCGCGCCCTGCTCCACTTCCCTGCCGAGCGTGAAGCTGCGCGAAACCTGGCCGTAGTAGCGCTCGCTATGGACGACCTTCTTGCCTTCCTTCTTTTCGGTTTCCTTCTTCACTTCGGCGCTGATCGAGACCAGATTGCCGTCCACCGAGAGCTTGATGTCCTCCTTCTTGACCCCTGGAATTTCCGCCTTGATGGTGTAAGACTTGTCGTCTTCGCTGACCTCGAGCTTCATTTGGGGCGCGGCGGCGGTTGCACCCTGAAACAGCGGACGCACCATGAAACCCTTGAACAGGTTGTCGAAGTCGCTCAAGGGTTCGAGGCGGGTCAGTTCGTTGAACGGATCGAAACGGGCGATGCTGGCCATGATGCTCTCCTTGATGGGTCATCGAATGGGGTTTGAATTCAAACGGCACGACGGAGCGGCCGTCACTGACTACGGGCTACGTTCTCGACATCGGCCTCGGCTTGCAGCCAGTCCGACATCTCGTTCCCCGGCGCGAAGCCTCGCCGTTCGGCACGGTAATAGGCAGCTTCCGCGATCATTTGTTCGCGTGGGCAATCACGGGAATCGGACTCGCCCGGTCCGCGCGCCTGTCGCGATGATCCGTTGCCTTTGGATTTCTTGCCTGGTTCGCTCCTGGCTTTCATCTTGATCTCCTCATGGTTCCTTGATTTGGCGGCGGGAGCCGCCGGCAGTGAAAAACAGAAATCTCCTTCAAACATCTGCAAACTCGACTCCATCAGGCGTTCACGTCCAGCGGCAAGCATCAATCCTCTTCCGCGCGACGCACGTTCACCAGGAACATTTCCTGGCCGTCGGTAACGATCCGCGAAAGATTGAGTTCCACCGGAAAACGGCCGCCCTTGGCATCCGTCGCCTGAAACCTTCGCCACTCGCCGTCCGAACACAGGTAAACCAGATGGCGCGCGCTGTAGCTGGGCGAACTACCCCCAAGAAACAGTCCGTCGATGAACTCCGGTATTTGTCGGCCCACCAATCGGGAGTGTCCGGTCCTGAATATGTTCTCGGCCGGCACGCCGCAACTGAGGATTCTTCCCACCCGGTCCACGATCAAGGTGCCGTATTCACCCTGGTGATTCGCGGCAACACGGAACATGTCCTGCTTTGGCTCAGCCGGTTGCACTCGGCCTGGGTCTTGTCCAATCATTGCGGGCACCTGTATGTAAGGCGTTCCGCCTTGGTCCGGAACGCACGCACGCCGTCGATTCGCATGCGTAAAACATATCCGACACACAGGTCGGCAGGAATACCCCGGTCTCCGTATTCTTGCTACCGGAAAAACAGTAAGTTGCGCTGCACCGGATTCGCGGGCATCAAGCACAATGAAGAACGCCCCGGCCGACAAGCCCGGGGCGTTCATTGCAGCCGCCATGGCCATGGCAGCGGGAAACGTTCTTATTGGCGGCGCGCTTCCCGACGGCCGGGCGGCATCCTGTCCGAATAGATGTCGCGGCCCGCTTCCTGCACGTCCCGGCGCAACTGGCGGCGCTCTTCCGGCGACAGACGCCCACCGCCCGGAGCCAATCCATCGTGCGAGCCCATCGGGCGCTGGTCGGGCGCCACCATCCGCTGCGGACCGCGGCCATTGCCTTCGCGCCCCTGCTGCGACCGATGCGGCCCCTGTGCGGAAGCCGTGGCGGCCAGAAGCCACACGACACTCGCCACACTTGCCAGAAACGCCCTGCGGGGTAGGGTCACAGCCTGTCCTCTTTCATCATCAACGCAGGATATTGTAAACCTGCTCGCCGGCGAAACGGCTGGCGGCCACGAGGTTATCCACCCCGGCCTGCGGTTCGGCGCCCCACAGAGCCAGTCCTGCGGCCAGGGCCATGCTGAAGAATAGTGCTTTCATGATTGCCTCCGATGTCTGTTGCGGGCTGTCGCGGCCGCTCTTCCGGCACGCTTGCATTCTCGGCAGAGGCTGTAAGCGAAGTGTTGCGCCCCGGCGGCCTTTGTAATCGTTTGTAAGGTCGGCTGGCAGGATGCCGTCGATCCGGCTAGGATTTAGCCCATGAACGAAACCAGGAACAAGATTCTGGTCGTCGATGACGACCTTCGCCTGCGCCAACTGCTGGAGCGCTATCTTTCCGATCAGGGATTCACGGTCAAGGCCGTGCCCGATGCGCCCGCCATGGACCGTGCGCTGGAGCGCGAACTCTACGACCTGATCGTGCTCGACCTGATGCTGCCCGGCGAAGACGGCCTGGCCATTTGTCGCCGCCTGCGCGGCGCGGCCAATACGGTAAGCGTCATCATGCTGACGGCCAAGGGCGACGAGGTCGATCGCATCGTCGGCCTCGAAATCGGCGCCGACGACTACCTGCCCAAGCCCTTCAATCCGCGCGAACTGGTGGCCCGCATCCATGCCGTGCTGCGCCGCCGCGCCGCGCCGCCGCCTCCCGGCGCCCCCGCCATCACCGAGGAAAGCGTGAGCTTCGGCAAGGTGAAAATCAACCTGGCGACGCGGGAACTCGAACGCGATGAGGAATGCACCCTGCTCACCTCGGGCGAATTCGGCCTGCTGCGCGTGCTGCTGGAACATCCGCGCCAGCCGATGAGCCGCGACAAGTTGATGGAACTGGCGCGTGGCCGCGAATATGAAGTCTTCGACCGCGCCATCGACGTGCAAATTTCGCGGCTGCGCAAACTGGTCGAGGAAGACCCCGCCAAGCCGCGTTACATCCAGACCGTGTGGGGCTTCGGCTATGTATTCGTTCCTGACGGAACGAAACATAGCGAGTGATGACAGCCATCCCCCCATCCCCGGCCCCACGGCCGGCTTTGCACAGCCGGCCGGCTGCGGCGGCACGAAGCGATGCTTCGCGAAATCCCGCCTACGCCCCGCGGAAGGGGGCGACTGATCGGCTGCGGCCATGGCCGCAGACTCTTCTCTGGCGCACGTTCCTGTTCGTGGCCCTGCTGATGGTGCTTTCCGTCGTGGCCTGGTTCGCCATTTTCCGGGCCTACGAGCGCGAGCCGCGCGCCCGGCAACTGGCGCAAACCCTGGTCAGCGTGGCCAACCTGACGCGTGCGGCGCTGGTTTCCGCCCGTCCCGAAGCGCGCCGCGAACTGTTGCGCGAACTGTCCGACCGCGAAGGCATCCACATCTACCCGGCCGATGCAACGGACCGTGTCCAACCGCTGCCCGACCGGGTTTTCCTGCTCCGGGTGGAAGAACTGGTCAGGGAACAACTGGGACCGGCGACCCGCCTGACGCTGGAACGGGAAGGCGAACGGGCCCTGTTCGTCAGCTTCCGCATCGACGACAGCGACGAAGGCAACTACTGGCTGGCCCTGCCCCGCGAGCGCATCGACCGCGTGTTTCCGCTGGGCTGGCTGGGCTGGGGCGTGGCGGCGCTGCTGCTTTCCCTGCTCGGCGCCTGGCTCATCGTGTTTCGCATCACCCGCCCGCTCAAGGCCCTGCAGGAAGCCGCGCGCAAAGTCGGCGCTGGCGAGACGGCGGCCCGCCTCGATGAAGGCGGCCCGACCGAACTGGCGACCGTCGCCCATGCCTTCAACCAGATGAGCGCCGACCTGGCCCAGCTCGACCAGGACCGCGCCCTGATCCTGGCCGGCATTTCGCACGACCTGCGCACGCCGCTGACGCGCCTGCGCATGGGCATCGAAATGGCCGGCGACGACGGCCTGCGCGAAGGCATGACTGCCGACATCGAGGAAATGGACAAGACCATCGGCCAGTTTCTCGATTTCGCCCGCTCGGAAAGCGGCGAAGCCTTGCAGGAGGTGGATGTCGGCGCCCTGCTGGCCGAACTCGCCACGCAATACCAGCGTCGTGGCTTCAATGTCGCCGTACCGCCAGCGCCGACTCTTGCCAGCGCCATTCCGGTGCGGCCGCAGGCCCTGCGCCGGGCTGTCAGCAACCTGATCGACAATGCACTGCGCCATGCCGGCAACGACTCCCCGGTCGAGCTCGCCCTGAATGCCGCCGCCGGCGAATCCAGCATCGAGGTACGCGACCGCGGCCCCGGCATTCCGTCGCAGGAGGTGGAACGCATGAAGCGGCCCTTTGCCCGTCTTGAAACCGCCCGCACCGATGCGGCGGGCGCCGGCCTCGGCCTGGCCATCGTCGAGCGTATCGCCCGCTCCCACAACGGCCGCCTGGAACTGCTGGCGCGTGAAGGCGGCGGGCTGGTGGCCCGCCTGGTGCTGCACCCTTCCACCCCAACCGCCACCGTCGCCCCATGAACGAAACCACCACACCCTTCTCCCGCATCGGCGGCGAACCTGCCGTGCGCCAGCTGGTACAGCGTTTCTATGAACTGATGGACACGCTGCCCGAGGCCTACGGCATCCGCAAGCTGCATGCTGCGGATCTGTCCAGCGCCGAGGAAAAACTGTTCATGTTTCTCTGCGGCTGGCTGGGCGGTCCGCAGCTTTATGTCGAGAAGTTCGGCCACCCCAAGCTGCGCGCGCGGCACCTGCCCTTTACCATCGCCAGCAACGAAGCGGAACAATGGATGCTGTGCATGCGCCAGGCGATGGCGGAAGTGATACCCGACGACGGCTTGCGCGCCGCGCTGGACAAGTCGCTCAACGACCTGGCGCATCACATGCGCAACCGCGGCGATCCGCCAAACGTTTAAGGAAACGCTGAATAAGGTACAAACGCCGTGAACGATTTCTTTGTCATGGAGTCAGACAAAGGGTTGTGATCACAGGAGACAAGACGATGAAGCAGATGACGCTGGCGGCAGTGAAAGGATTCGAGAAGCACGGCCGAACGACGCGCAAGGCGGAATTTCTGGCGAGAATGGACGGCTTGATGCCGTGGGCCGAGTTCTGTGCGTTGATCGAGCCGCATTACCCGAAGGCCGGGAATGGCCGTCCGCCGGTGGGTGTAGAGCGGATGCTGCGGATGTACTGCGTCGCCAATTGGTTCAACCTGAGCGACGAAGCCTGCGAAGACGCGCTCTACGACGTGGCCGTGTTTCGAGACTTCTGCCGATTCGATTTTGGCCGCGAACGGGCGCCCGATTCGACGACCTTGCTTCACTTTCGTCACTTGATGGAAGAGCACAAGCTGGGCGCGGCGCTGTTCGCCAAGGTGGGCGAATTGCTGCTGGCCAACGGCATGAAGCTGTCCGGTGGCACGATTGTCGATGCCACACTGATCGCTGCGCCCCCCTCGACCAAGAATCAAGAGAAACGCCGTGACCCCGAGATGCATCAAACCAAAAAGGGCAACGAGTGGCACTTCGGCATGAAGCTGCACATTGGCACCGACAGTCAGACGGGCCTGGTTCATAGCGCGAGCGTCACTGCGGCGAATGTCCATGACAGCCACCAAGTGCCGAACCTGCTGCATGGCGAGGAAACCCGTTTCTACGGTGACAGTGCCTACCGGGGCAAGCAGCAGCGGGAACGACTCAAGGACATTGCGCCGAAGGCGAAAGACTTCACCAACAAACGCGCCTACAAGAATCATCCCTTGAGCGAAGCCGACAAGGAAACCAACCGGCGCAAGTCCAGTGTGCGTTCCAAGGTCGAGCACCCGTTTCTTACCTTGAAGCGCCTGTGGGGATTTGCCAAGGTTCGCTATCGCGGCTTGGCGAAGAATGCCAACCGCGCTTTCGCCATGCTGGCGATGCTCAACATCAGCAAATGGGGCCGACCTCTGATGGGAGAGGTGCGTCCGGCATGAGCAGGAATCGGGAGAATTCCCCGAATCCAGGCTTGAATACGGCCCACTATCCAATGCACATGACATTGCCATCACAATTCCGTCTCGATTTCAATTCGCTGTCGCATTTTGCGGTGGCTTATTCAGCGATTCCTTAACCTGTTTTCCGCAGATGACGCAGATTTTCGCAGATTAAAACGCGGTATTTCATAGGGTTGGAGGTACTCGCCGACACGCCCGATGGGTGATCGGCAAGGCGTGCCAAGAGTATTGCTCTATCTGCGGAAATCTGCGAAATCTGCGGATCAACTGCTTTTTCTGGATTTACGTTTACAGGTCGCTGCTGGCCTGTTCCCGCCGCAGCGCCAGCGCATGCCGGTGGCGCGCCATCAGGCGCGGGTCGGTGACGATGACGCCGATGGTTTCGCCGATTACCATCACCACGCCCAGCACCGGTAGCACCAGCATCAATCCGGCGATACCCGCCACCGCGCCACCGACGAAAATCATCAGCACCGTTACCAGCGGATGCAGCGCCAGGCTCTTGCCGATGGTGAGCGGCATATAGACGAAGTCGTCGAGCAGGCGCACCAGCACGAACAGGGCCACGGCCCAGTAGGCCATGCCCGGCGCGTCGGGGAAATCGGTCGCCGCCACCAGCACCACCAGCAGGCCGCCGAGGATCGAGCCGACATAGGGAATCCAGGCCAGCACGGCGCAGATCAGGCCCAGCGCGAACGGCCCGGGAATTCCCAGCAGCCACAGGCCGGCGGCCAGCGTCAGGGTATCGAGCACGGTGAGCTTGATCAGGCCCTGGAAATAGGCGCGCGAAGTGCGGTCGATTTCATGCAGCAGGTACAAGGTCTTTTCGAAAAAGGCATTGGGCACCGCGCCGCCGAGAAAACGCTGGAAGCGACGCCCGTCGCGCAGGAAGAAATAGGCGAGGAAGGGCGCCAGCATCAGCGATGGCGCCCAGGCCATGATGCCGACCACGATCGGCTCAAGGTGATCGGTCACGCTGCCCGCGCCTTGCGTCAGGCGCCCCGCCACGGTGTCCGCCAGGTGTGCGCGAGCCAGCGGCGCCCAGGCCGCTTCCAGCGCCCGCAGCGAGCGGTCCAGCAGTTGCAGGCCGCCTTGCACATAGCCGATGACGGCCTCCTGCCAGCCGGCAACCTGTCCGGTGACCCAGGGCGCCAGCGCCACGCCGACCACCGCGAGCAAGGCAAGAAAGCCCACGGTGACCGTGCTGGCCGCCGCCTCGCGGCTCATGCCGCGATAGATCAGCGCCTGCATCGAAGGGTAGAGGAAATAGTAAAGGATCAGCGCCAGCAGGAAGGGCACCACCAGCCAGAGTATTTTCTGGAAGAAGAACAGCAGCAGGCAGGTGGTGGCGATGATCGAGGCCCAGACGATGGGGCCGGAGCCGTGCTGGCCCTCTTCCACGGCATAGCTTGCGGGCGAGGTGTCGGGCATCACAGATGCTGATGGGCGCCGGTTGCCAGCGCCATGTCGCGCATGCGGGCGCCCAGGTGGCGCGCCAGTTCGCGCGAAATCTTCGAGGCGATGCGGGCGTGGGTGTCGAGCAGGCCGACGAAATCGTCGCGAAAGAACACGATCAGCTGGCAGGCAGTCGCCGCCCGCGCCTGGGCCGAACGCGGCGAATTGTCGAGCAGCGCCAGTTCACCGAAAAAGGTGCCGGGACCGAGCTGGGCCAGACGCCCGGTGTCTCCCTGCCGCCGCCGGGGGCGCAATGCGGACTCGGTTTGCGCCGCGCGGCCGGCATCCCCCTGCTCCTGCCGGGAAATCAGCACTTCGCCCGCCGCGACGATGTAGATCGCCTGTCCCTCCTCACCTTCATCGAAGATCACTTCTCCGGCGAGGTAGTCGCGCTCATGCAGCAGGCCATCGACGATCTGCAACTCGGCCGGCGTCAGGTTGACGAACAGGCTCAGGTTGCGCAGGCGTTCCAGGCGCGGCGTTGCATTCCTCGGGCGAAACAGCTTGACCACGGTGATGGGCTCCTTATGACGAAATTCTAACCGGCGTCCGCTTCGTCGAGCGGGAAGGCGGCCAGGGACTTGTAACTCGCCGCCGAAGGATGCAAATGCGTTTCGACCAGGGCGAATTCGCCGACCCGCCAGCGTATCGGCGTGCCCAGGCGCGGCAGCGAGGCACAGCGGGCGCGGCGCGCCAGGGTGATGTGCGGTACCTGTGCCGTGGAACGGGGGTCGATGGCGAAACCGGCGGCGCGCAGTCCGCCGCCCAGCGACTCGGCCAGCCGCCGCAGCGGCGCCGGCGACTGGCGACAACCGGCCCACAGGATGCCGCGCTGCGGCCAGAAGCCGAGGCGATCGAGGCTCAGGTCGAAGGCTTCGGCTCGCACCCCGGCGGCGATGTCTTCGATCTGGCCAAGCTGGGTTGGCGTCACGGCGCCGACAAAGGCCAGCGTCAGGTGCAGCGAGGCGGGACGCATCACCCGCCCGCCGCCACGCGCGGTCAGGTCGTGGGCCAGCGCGGACAAATGGCTGACCGCCTCATCGTCCGGCCAGAGTGCAAAGAACACTCGCCGCGAGCGGGCTTCGGTCATGCCGGATTACTCCTTGCGTACCAGCAAGGCGACGGCCTGGGCCGCGATGCCTTCGCCCCGCCCGGTGAAGCCCAGGCGTTCGGTGGTCTTGCCCTTGATGTTGACCGCCGTGGCGGCAATGCCGAGATCGGCGGCGATATTGGCGCACATCGCCTCGACATGGGGCGCGATTTTCGGCGCCTGGGCAATGACGGTGGCGTCGATGTTGCCCACCCGCCAGCCGGCGGCATTCACCGCCGCCACCGCGCCGCGCAGCAGGCGCCGACTGTCCGCCCCTTCCCATTGCGCGTCGCTGTCGGGGAACATGCGGCCGATGTCGCCCAGCGCCGCCGCGCCGAGGATCGCATCGGTAATCGCATGCAGCAGCACGTCGGCATCGGAATGCCCGAGCAGGCCCTGATGATGGGGAATCTCGACGCCGCCCAAGATCAGCTTGCGGCCCGGCGTCAGCGCGTGCACGTCATAACCCTGACCGATGCGGAATGGAATGTTCATGGCTTGTCCCTGTTTTCGAGTATCCACTCCGCCAGTTTCAAATCCAGCGGATACGTCACCTTGAGATTGCTCACATCGGCCGCCACCAGTCGCGGCGACAACCCCAGCGCCTCGATGGCGCTGGCTTCGTCGGTCACCGCCGGCGCGAAATCGAGCGCATCGAGCAGCAGGCGGTGACGGAACATCTGCGGCGTCTGCGCCTGCCAGAGGCCTTCCCGCGCCACCGTCTCCAGCACCCGGCCGCCGTCGTAGGCACGCTTCAGGGTATCGGCGACGGGCACCGCCAGCAGCCCGCCGGCATCGTCCTCGCCGACTTCGGCGATCAACTTTTCGACCAGCGCGATCGTCAAACAGGGTCGTGCCGCGTCATGCACCAGGATCCAGTCGTGGCCGATGTCGCCGAGTTCGCCGGCCATTTCCCGCAAGCCGTTGGCAACGCTTTGCGCGCGGGTCTCGCCGCCGCAGCGCAGGACACGCAGCTTCGGACCGAGCGCGGCCATCTGTGCGGCCGGCCAGAGCGCATCGTCCGGCGCCAGCACGACGAATACGTTGGCAATCGCCGGAGTGGCGCACAAGGTCGCCAGCGCATGCCAGATCAATGGTCGGCCGGCGAGCTGCAAATATTGCTTGGGCATCGGCCGGTCGGCCGGCGTTCCCATGCGGGACCCCGAGCCGGCGGCGGGAACCAGTGCGTGACAGGAGCCGGTTTGCGTGGGAATCATGGCGCAATTCTATACAATCGCCCTACCCAACCGTAAATCGCGAGAACCAGCGAATGTTCGCTTCGGATGCCGGCTACGAAACCTTGCAGGCCTTTGCCACCAGTATCGGCATCGGCCTGTTGATCGGTCTTGAGCGCGAGCGCCAGGTTGACCTCAAGGCCGGCTTGCGTACCTTCGCCCTGGTCGGGCTGCTGGGCTGCCTCAGCGCGCTGCTGGCGCAGATCACCGACAACGGCTGGATACTTGCCGCCGGCATGCTTGCCATCGCCGCCATGATGATCGCCGCGCATGTGTCCGACCCGCTCGATACCGGCGATCCGGGAACCACCTCGGTGGTTGCGCTGATGGTCTGCTTCGCGCTGGGCGCCGTGGTCTGGTTCGGCTATGCCTCGACCGCGGTCATGCTCGCCATTGCCACCACCGTGCTGCTGTACTTCAAGGCCGAACTGCACGGCATTTCAAAAAGCCTGACGCATGTCGACCTGCTGTCGATCCTCCAGTTCGGCATCCTGGCGCTGGTAATCCTGCCGATCCTGCCCGACAGGAGTTTCGGCCCCTACCAGGCGCTGAATCCGCACAACATCTGGTGGATGGTGGTGCTGATCTCGGGCGTATCGCTGGCCGGCTATGCGGCGCTGCGCATGACCGGCGCGCAGCACGGCGCGGCGCTGATCGGCCTGTTCGGCGGCTTTGCCTCCTCCACCGCGACCACCATGATCTTCGCCCGCCATGCGCGGGCCAATGCCGGTCTCGCCCGCACCGCCATGGTGGTGATCCTGCTCGCCAACATCGTCGTCATGGTGCGCCTGGGCGTGCTCTCCTTCGCCGTCGCTCCCAACCTTGCCGGATCGCTGCTCGGCGTGCTCGGCGGCGGCATCGTGCTGGGCATCGCGGCCACGCTCTGGGGCTGGCGCCAGCTCGAAGGCGGCGATGCGCTACCCATGCCGAACGTCACCAACCCGACGGAAATCCGCACGGCGGTGACCTTCGGCGCCCTCTACGCGCTGGTTCTGGTGCTTTCCGCCTGGCTCCAGGATGTTGCCGGCAACCGCGGGCTGTACCTGCTGGCGCTGGCCTCCGGGCTCACCGACGTCGATGCGATCACGCTGTCCTCGCTGCGCATGTTCAGCCTGGAAAAGCTGACCGCCGCCGAAGCGATCACCGCGATAACCCTTGCAACCATCTCCAACCTCGCCTTCAAGACCGGGCTGGTGGTCGTCATCGGCGGTACGGCGCTGGCCCGCCTTACACTGCCGGGACTCTGCGCCATCGCGGCTGGCCTGGCCGGCGGACTGCTGCTGGTCTGATCGAAAGGAAATCATCTTGCTGATCCGAAAACTGGTCGTTGCTAGCGGAATCTCCTATGTCGAGATCCCCGCGGCCGGTCTGTCGCTGCTGTGCGGCGCCCCCGCCGACGCCGTCAAGCACCTGTTCCGGCGAGGCATCATCCAGACCACCGAAGACGGCGGCGTGACTTTCGAAACCGGACCGAATGCTATCCTGCTGTCGGATTCGATGATCCAGAACGGCCACCTGTGCAACCTGGCCGAGTTTCCCATCCTGCAGATGCTCTACCGGCAGGGCATGCTGCTGCCGAATCACCCCAACAATACCGGCAGGAAACCCAGGCTGATCGGCACGCCGGAGCAGTTGGCTGCACAGCTCCGCTACATCCATCGCGGCAACTACGGACTGGTCTCGGTCGAGGAAATGATCAAGGCCGGGATCGACGAGGACGCGGCGAAAGAGCTCATGCGCATCAAGCTCAAGTTCGCCTTCGGCCAGATTGCCCAGCCCGATGCCTTCGTCGAATGCCTGCCGCTGGGCGCCGACGCCATCGATATCGGCGACGGCGTCGGCATCGAACGCATTGCGCACAATGTGTTCAGGATCAGCCATGGCGAGGATTCCGTCGAGGTCGACCTGAACCTGAAACGCGACGAAACCTATCCGTGCCCGTATCCGCTGAGCCATGTCGCCATCGACCGCCACTATTTCGCCGTGGTGCACGCCGGTGACGGCGATGGCTGGGACTACAACCGCCCGGCCATGGGCAGCGTCCTCATCCACCAGGGGCGCGTATACCTGATCGACGCCGGGCCGAACATCCACTACAGCCTCGACGCGCTGGGCATCGGCAAGAAGGAAGTGGCCGGGATATTCCACACCCATTGCCACGACGACCATTTCGCCGGCCTGACCACGCTGCTCCAGTGCGACCAGCCGTTGCAGTATTTCGCCACGCCGCTGGTGCGCGCCTCGGTGACACGGAAACTCTGCGCCCTGCTGTCCATCCCGGAAAGCGAGTTCGCCCGCTACTTCGACATCCACGACCTGAAGCAAGGCGAGTGGAACGACATCATGGGACTGGAAGTGCGACCGATCCTTTCGCCTCATCCGGTGGAAACCACCATTTTCGATTTCCGCGTGCTGTGGGAAGGCGGTTATCGGACCTACAGCCATCTCGCCGACATCGCCTCGTTCGACGTGCTCGACGCGATGACCACCACCGATGCATCGAAGCCGGGGGTAAGCCCCGAACTCGCCCAGGCGGTCAAGGCGTCCTATCTGCGGGCCGTGGATCTGAAGAAGATCGACATCGGCGGCGGCATGATCCACGGCAACGCCGCCGATTTCGCCGCCGACGGCTCCACCCGGCTGCTGCTCGCGCATACCTCCCGCGACCTGACCGATGCCGAGCGGCGCATCGGCTCGGGCGCGCCCTTCGGCACGCTCGACGTGATGATTCCGGGGCAGCAGAACTTCCTGCTGCGCGATGCCAGCGAATTCCTCAGGAGCTACTTTCCGATGGTGCCGATGGAGCGGCTGCACATGCTGCTCAACAACCGGATCGTCACCTTCAATCCGGAAACCATCATCACGCCGGCGGGCATAGTCCCGCAGGAAATCTACCTCCTGCTGGCGGGCAAGGTCGAAATGCTGATGCAGGAGCCCGGCAATTCCCATCTGCTGTTCAGCGGTTCGCTGCTGGCCGAGTCGGCCGCCCTTCACGACCGCCCCAGCAACGAGACCTACCGCTCCGTCGGCTTCGTGCAGGCCTTGCGCCTGCCAGCCGACCTTTACCGCAGCTTCATCGAGCGCTTCTTTTCCAGCATCGAACTGCTTGACGTGCGTGAAGTCGAAGAGCGGCTGCGGCATACCTTCCTGTTCAGCGACGCCGTCACCAGCACCACGCTGTTTACCCTGGCAAAGAACTGCAGGATCACCGAACTCAAGGCGGGTGAAACCTTCGTCGGGGAAGAACAGCTCCTGCATCTGATCGGCAAGGGGCGGCTGGCCCGAGGCGGCGAGGAAGCTGCCCAAGTGCTCGGCAAGGGCGAATGCTGGGGTTCCGACCTGCTCTTTGAGGATGCGGGGGACCAGCGTGCCGCCACACCCGTCGCAGACAGCCTCGTCGCCCTCGATGATTGCGAAATCTTTTCCGTGCCGCTGAAACTCGTATCGAGGATTCCGGTCGTACGATGGAAGCTCTTCGAAGCCTTCCGCAATGCCCATGCCTACGCCGCTCCTCGCTATCGGGGAACCGTTCGCTAGAAGATCGACAAAACCGAAAGGGTATTGTCATGAACCCAGCCACCGCCATCCGTCCGCCGGCCGTTGCCGGCATGTTCTACCCCGGCGATCCGGCCAGCCTGCGCGATGAATTGCTGACCTGCCTCGCCGCCGTTGCCGTCCCGCGAAGCGGAAGTCCAGGCACGCAAGGCGGAGCAGCGCCGACTCTTCTCAAGGCCCTCATCGTGCCGCATGCCGGCTATGTCTATTCCGGCGGCACCGCGGGCCATGCCTATGCCCTGCTGGCACCGCTGGCGGGACGCATCTGCCGCGTAGTGCTGCTCGGGCCCTGCCACAGGGTATCCGTGCGCGGCCTCGCGGCGCCAACCGCCAAAGCCTTCGCCACGCCGCTGGGCAGCATCCCGCTCGACCGCGCCGCGCTCGATGCGCTGGCCGATCTGCCGCAGGTCGTCGCCAGCGATGCCGCCCACGCCCAGGAACATTCGCTCGAAGTACAACTGCCCTTCCTGCAGACCGTGCTGGGTGCCTTCGAACTGGTGCCGCTGGCCGTGGGCGATGCCAGCGCCGCCGAAGTCGCCGAAGTGCTCGACCGCCTCTGGGGCGGGCCGGAAACCCTGATCGTGATCAGTTCCGACCTGTCGCATTTCCACAGCTACCGCGAAGCGCAATCCATCGACAACGCCACGGTGTCGCACATCCTCGCCCTCGACCAGCTCACCAGCTTCGACCAGGCCTGCGGTGCGCTGCCGATCAACGGCCTGCTCGCGGTGGCGCAACGGCGCGGGCTGCGGATCGAGCGCGTCGCGCAATGCAACTCGGGTGACACCGCCGGCGACAAGGGGCGCGTGGTCGGTTATGCCTCGTTCGCCCTCTATGAGCCCGAGGCCGAAGCCGATACGCTCGGCCCGGCCCTGCTGGTGCGCGCGCGCAACGCCATCGCCGCCCGGCTCCAGCAGCCAACGCAGGCCGAGCCCGACCATCCCGCGCTGGCCAGCCCCGGCGCTACCTTCGTCACGCTGACGCAGAATGGCGATCTGCGCGGCTGCATCGGCTCGCTAGAAGCGCATCGCTCGCTCGATCAGGATGTACGCGCCAACGCCGTCGCCGCCGCCTTCAGCGATCCACGCTTTCCGCCGCTGACGGTCGCCGAGTTTTCGCGCATCCGCGTCGAGGTCTCGCTGCTCTCGGCGCCGCAATCAATGAGTTTCAGCAGCGAAGCCGATGCCCTGCGCCAGTTGCGGCCCCATGTCGACGGCGTCATCCTGACGGCAGGCCCGGGTGGCCAATTCCGCCGCGGCACCTTCCTGCCGCAAGTCTGGGAACAACTGCCCGAGCCGCGCCTGTTCATGGCCCACCTCAAGCAGAAGGCCGGCCTGCCGGTCGACTGGTGGTCTTCCGAAGTGGAACTGCAACGCTACGAGGTGCAAAAATGGAAAGAAGCGCCGACCCCATAAGCGGTGTGCCCGCCCGCTGGTGGCACAAGCTCGATGACGGCCGCATCCAGTGCGACCTCTGCCCGCGCAACTGCAAGCTGCACGAAGGCCAGCGCGCGGCCTGCTTCGTCCGTGCCATGCAGGGCGGCGAAATGCTGCTCACCACCTACGGCCGCAGTTCGGGCTTCTGCATCGATCCCGTCGAAAAGAAGCCGCTCAACAACTTTTATCCCGGCTCCAGCATCCTGTCCTTCGGCACCGCCGGCTGCAACCTGGCCTGCAAATTCTGCCAGAACTGGGACATCTCGAAATCGCGCGACATGGATCGCCTGATGGACGACGCCACGCCGCAAGCCATCGCCCGCGCCGCAAAGAAGGAAGGCGCCAAGAGCGTCGCCTTCACCTACAACGACCCGGTGATCTTCGCCGAGTACGCAATGGACACCGCCGATGCCTGTCATGCGCTGGGCGTCAAGACCGTCGCCGTCACCGCCGGCTACATGCACCTCGGACCGGCGCGCGAGTTCTACGCGAAGATGGATGCCGCCAACGTCGACCTCAAGGGCTTCACCGACGACTTCTACGTCAATCTCTGCGGCGGGCATCTGCAGCCCGTGCTCGACATCCTCGCGATGATCCACCACGAAACCGATTGCTGGCTTGAACTGACCACGTTGCTGATTCCCGGCAAGAACGATGGCGATGACGAACTCAAGGCGCTGTCGGCCTGGGTGGCGAAGGAACTCGGGCCCGACGTACCGCTGCACTTCAGTGCCTTCCACCCCGACTGGAAAATGGACGACATCCCCGCCACGCCACCGGCGACGCTGACCCGCGCCCGCCACATCGCCATGGACACCGGCCTGCGCTATGTCTATACCGGCAACGTGCACGACAAGGCCGGCGACGCCACTTACTGCCCCGGCTGCGGCAAGCCGGTGATCGAACGCGACTGGTATCGCATCCTCGGCTACGAACTGGATGCCACGGGCCATTGCAAACACTGCGGCACCGCCATCGCCGGCCGCTTCGGCGAGTTCGGCAAGCCCTTCGGTCCGCAGCGGATTCCGGTCAGGCTGCACGCCGCCTGAATCGCCGTATCGCCAGCGCCGACTTTCATATGCCCGGCAACGCCGAAGCACCGACTGCAACCGGCCCAGACTGTGTAAAAACGCGAGAAGTTATGGGGCGATGCAAGTATTCGGTTCGTAGGCCACTTCCGACTGCCATAGGAGCGTCAAGGCGACCACGTTTGTTGTCCTTTGAGTTGCGGTTCTTCCGGAGCCCCTCTGGGCTGTGCAGTCGTATTGACGACGACATAAGGGGCTTTAGCCCCGCATCTGCGCCATTAGAACCTCAGGGCCAAGAATCTTCATCACTCGCTTGAGGTTATAGGCGAGGACGTGCAGGCTCATTTCCGTACTAACTCGCTTCAGGGTCTTGGTCAGGAAATGCGCGCTCCCCATCCATGACTTGATGGTGCCGAACGGATGCTCAACGGTTTGGCGTCGGATCCGCATGCTGTCGGCGGCTCGATCAAGGCGCGTCTGCATGTCATCGAGCACCGCCTGGTGTTCCCATCGACTGACACGGCGGTAGTCGCTGGGCGTGCATTTCTCTTTGATGGCACACCTCGGGCAATGCGAACTCCAGTAACGACTGATCTTCATCCCATTCTCGATAGCTGAGAAGCGCCAGATCAAACGCTCCCCGGCCGGGCACTGAAACTCATTGGTGGCGGCATCGTAGATGAAGTCTGCCTTGTCGAACCGCCCGCCCGCTTTGGCAGACGAGGTCATGGTCTTCGGAACAATCGCCGTAATCCCAGCTTCGTGACAGGCCAGAATTTCCTCGCCCTTGAAATACCCTCGATCAGCAATGGCCGTAAGAGTTTCGGTTCCGATCGCCGTCCGTGCCTGCACGGCCATCGAAGACAGTTGGTTCCGGTCGATTCCGTCGTTGGTGACCTCGTGGGCCACAATCAGATGGTTCTTGGCATCCACCGCCGTTTGTACGTTGTAGCCCACGATGCCGGTGCCGCGCGTCTTCATGGAACGCGCATCGGGGTCGGTCAGGGATATCTGCTTGTCAGGTGTTTCATTGAGTTGGACTTCGATCTCCTTGAGCGCCTTCATCTGATCTTTGAGCGCCGCGATCTTGTCGTGCAGCCGTTCTGTCTTGAGCTGCGCCACAGCCGGTTCCTGCCGATCGGCGCTGTCGAGTTCGACCAGGTAGCGGTTGATACTCGACTCAATTTCTTCCATCCGTCGTTGCAGCTTGGCACTGGTGAAATTCCGGTCACGGTTATTGACGGCCTTGAACTTGCTGCCGTCGATGGCGACCACGGCTTCCGAGAACAGGCCCAATTGCTGGCACAGCACGACAAACTGTTTGCAGACACCGCGGATCGCCTTGCCGTTGTCTTTGCGGAAATTGGCAATGGTCTTAAAGTCAGGTGTCAGGCGACCGGTCAGCCACATGAGTTCGACGTTGCGTTGGGCTTCGCGTTCAAGGCGGCGGCTGGACTGAATGCGGTTGAGGTAACCGTAGATGTACAGCTTCAGGAGCACGGCAGGGTGGTAGGCCGGCCGACCGGTGGCTGCCGGATCGCCCCCTTCGAATCCGAGCTTGCCCAGATCGAGTTCATCAACATACACATCAACCACCCGCACTGGATTGGCTTCAGCAATGTACTCGTCGAGGAGTTCGGGCAGCAAGGTGCTTTGCGTCCTGTCTTCTCCCTGTATGAATCGCTTCATCCCGCCGCTCCCGATCAATAATGTCTAATGCATAGATCGAGCGGAAATCAATAAGTTCCCGTTTTTACACAGTCTGGGCCATATCCGGCCACTCGATGTGGCCTTCCAATTTGAATAGTCGATGCGTGCTCTGGCCCACCTGAACGTCCGGTTTTCGGCGGTGAAGTTGAGATGATCCTTGCCTCGATCCGGCCAACTGCCGCCACTCGATGATTCCGGATAGCGGCCATCCGAACGACTGCTGTACCTTGGAACCTGCCGGAATGGCAATTCAGACAACTCTGCCTGAACGGTCATTAAGGGCGAGTCAGTTGAGAGGCAACAGCCGTTCCCATTGCCGTCGCCCGAAGCCTTGCAGCGGAAAACGGAAGCCACAGATCTGCGCGGCTGCTTATCGGTAACTGCTACCTGACCGCTGTGCCCGAAGCTGCCTGTCAGGTAGTTGACGGTTGTAGTGCGATAACGGCCATGCCAATGAGCGCAATCGTCGCACCCAGGGCATCCCATCGGGTCAATGAAACGCCATCTACGAATTTCAGCCAGAGCAGCGCGACAGCGATATACATACCACCATAGGCTGCGTAAGTTCGCCCTGCTGCGGTGGGATGTAGCGTAAGAAGCCAAGCAAAAAGGGCCAATGACGCTGCAGCAGGTATTAACAAGTACAGCGGCCTGTCTTGCCGAAGAACGAGCCAAGGGAGATAACAGCCGACAATTTCAGCCAGTGCCGTTATGGCAAATAAAAGGCTTAGACGTAGGAGTTCCAACGGTCGCTCCATCGTGATGAAACCCCATTGTTGCACATGCGGCGATGACAACTCCTGGCCGTTATGTAGAGCCTCGCCGCCGGCCGCCATCAGCAGAACGGCGCCAAAGAATGGGCGCCAAATCGGTCATGGCGACTCGTCAGGTGCATCGCGCGGGTCGCAGATTACCAGCACATCGCATTGCGATTCTGTCAGCACATGCTTGGTCACGCTGCCGAGCAGCAGTTCCTCGGCGATGTGCGAGCCGTGCTTGCCAACGACGATCAGGTCGCAGTCGTATTCCTGCTCCATGGCAGCGATCTGCTGCGCTGGGACGCCATGGATGACACGGCCCGAATAGTCGATCGGCGCAAGTCCGGCGGCAGTCGCCAGATCCCGCAACCGCTTGCGGCGATGCTCGCTTTCGGTCATGACAAGGCGGCGGATCACCTGCTCGTCGATGCCGGCGAATGTCAGCTTGCCCTCGTAGGGCAGTTCGAAAGCATGCAACAAGACCAAATCGGCATTGGGCGACCAATGTCTTGCCAAACGGATCGCATGAAGCGACACCGGCGAAAAATCCACGGCGACCAGAACGCGGCGATAGGCTTCATGCGGCGCTTGCTTTACCACCAGCACCGGCCGCCGCCACGACTTGCGCAGCAGGCGGGCCGCCGTCGATCCCAGCAAAGCGTGGCGCAAGAAGGACTCGCCGCGGGCTCCGAGGACCACCAGATGTGCATCCAGCGCGTCGGCCTCGGCAGCGATGGTGGCAAGCGGGTTCCCCTCGGCGACCCTCGTTCGTGCCGCGACGCCACGATTAATCGCCGCATCGCCGGTCAACAGGTCGAGGCGCATGCGGGCATCGCTGTTCAAGGCCGTCTTCACCTCAAACACGTCGTCCCCCAACGCTTCGCGCAAGCTTTCAAGAGAATCCAGCTCCATTACGTGCAGGATGCAGAGTTCGCTTTCAATGCTGGCGGCCAGGTAGAAGGCACGCTCGACGGAATGGCGGGCCGGCGCGGAAAGATCGGTGGCGACGAGAATCGTTTGGGCGCTTGTCATTTGGCATTCTCCTTCACGGGGGGGGTCAATCACGGGTTGGTAGTCCCAGTCGCGTATGTCTTGCAGCATTTGGTCGATATCGACGGTGGGAATCTGCAACATCCGCAAGGCGGTCGCCCCCAGGCGCAGGCTGGATTCAATCGCCTCGGGATAGGCATGGATTGCCCCGGCTTCGATGAGGGCCGAACTGGCTTCGAGATCGCGCGCGCGGGCGATTACCGGCACCTGCGGGAAATGCTGACTTAACGCGGCAACAGTCCGTAGTGCCACGACATGGCTGTCGACGGTGATGATGGCCAGACTGGCACGCTCCGCCCGGGCCGCTGTCAGCAGTTCAGCATCGGCAATGTCGCCGTAGAGCACGGCATGGCCCTCGGCCTGCCCTTGCTGCACCCGCTTCGGATCGGTGTCGAAGGCCACGAAATCGACGCCGCTGGATTTCAGCAGTACCGCGATGGTATGGCCGACTCGGCCGTAGCCGCCGATCAGCACCTTAGGCGCTGGCAGCCCCGAAAGCTGGTCTGCCAGCGGGGGAGCACTGGCGACTGGCTTGGTCAGGCGGCTGGCGATCGCCTGGTTGTAACGGATCAACAGGACTCCCGCGACCATCGAGAACAGGACGGCGGTCAACACGATCTGGCCAACCTCCGGATCGATCACGCTGGATTCGAGCGCGATGGCAAGCAGCGCAAAGCCAAACTCGCCCCCCACCGCCAGCAGCAGAGCGGTTCGCCAGGCTTCGAGCGCGTCCATCCCGCTGCGGCCCACGATAAGCGCAACGACCACGATCTTGCTCGATAGCAGCAGCAATGCGCCCAACAGCGCCCAGTGCCAGATGCGCGGCAGCGTACTTGGGTCGATCAGCATGCCGATGCCGACGAAGAACAAGCCGAGCAGCACATCGCGGAATGGACGGATGCTGGACTCCACCTGATGACGGAACTCGGTTTCGCCGAGCATCATGCCCGCCAGAAAAGCGCCAAACGCCAGCGACAAGCCCAGGCTATTGGTCGTCCAGGCGGCCGCCAGCACCACGAGCAACACCGTGAGGGTGAATAGTTCGGAGGAACGTCGTTCGGCAACCAGGTGGAAGAGCGGGCGCAAGGCCCAGCGCGCGGCATAGAACACAAGGGTGAACGCCAGCACGGCTTTTGCCATGGCCCAACCGAGTTCTCCGGCGAGGGCGTTCATGCCCGTTGCGGCGCCCAGCACGGGAATCAGGATCAGGAACGGCACGGCCGTGACATCCTGGAATACAGAAATGGCCAGGCCGAGCCGACCGTGCGGGGTCGCGTCCTCGCCCTGTTCGGCCAGTTGCCGGCCGATGATGGTGGAAGATGATTGCGCGAAGACGGCGCCGATGACGAAGGCCACCGCAGGACTCAGGCCAGCCAGCCATAGCAATGTGCCCACGGCAGCAGTGGTCAATGCCACCTGCGCGGTACCGAGGCCGAGGATCTGGTGGCGCATCGCATGCAGTTGCGGCAGCGAGTAGTTGAGTCCGATCGAGAACAGCAGGAAGACCACGCCGAACTCGGCCAGTACCTTGAATTCCGCGACATGCACGGTCGGTCCGACGGTGTGGGGTCCAAGGATCAGGCCGACCAGGAGATAGCCGAGGCTGGAGGGAATATGCAGCCGCTGGAAGGTGACCATCACCATCACGCTCACAGCCAACAGTAGGATAATTTGAACCAGATGATCCATGAGGCTTATGTGCTCGTCGTAATTGTTGGTGTAGGTACTTCGTTGTAGGTGTGCCTCATGACGGCGTCTCCTTGTTCCTGATGATCGCAGTCAGGGCGTCGACCGCGTAATCGACGGCGTTGCGCATCGGATACAGGATGGTCGGGGTGCCTAGCGCCTTCAATGGAGTACCGTCGAACTCCTCGCGGGCGACTACCGCCACTTCGCCGGTGAAATGCAGTTCCCGTAGACCGCGCAGCAGATCCCGGTTCGAGGCCAGGTCCGGCAGGGTGCTGACCACCCAGCGCGTGTCCTTGAGCGGGAGGCTTTCGAGGAATTCGCTGGCGATGCCATCACCGTAGCGTACCGGCAGACCCTGTCGCCGCATGCTGCGCGCAACCTCCGGATCGAATTCGACACCGAGCACCTTGAGTTCCGCCTCTTTCAGGCCAAGCGCCAGCCGGCTGCCGTAACGCCCGAGGCCGAAGACGATGACGTCGGCCTCGCGTAGATCGTGACGCTCCTTCGCCACCGCCAATTCGCGGTAGGGACGCTTGCGCTCAAAGACGCCCAGCCAGGGCGCTAGCTTTTCGTAAAGCGGGTGCGAGTAGAGGATCAAATAGGTCGATAACGCAATCGTTATCAGCCCGACCAGCGTAGTCAGCCCCAGTGCGCCGTTATCCACATGGCCGAGCGAAATGCCCATAGCAACGAAGATGATCGAAAACTCGCTGATCTGGGCTACCGTCAGGCCGCACAGAAAGCCGGTGCGCTTGCGATAGCCCATATAGCCCATGATGGCCATGACGATCAGCGGGTTGCCGATCAGAACGAAGAGCGACAGCGCCACGGCCGGCCCGACCTCTCCGCCGAGGGTGGAGAAGTCGAGCTTGGCGCCGAGGTCGATGAAGAAGAACAGCAGCAGGAAGTCGCGGATGCCGGTCAACCGGGCATTGATCGCATCCCGATAATGCGTTGAGGCCAGCGAGAAGCCGGCGAGGAAGGCGCCCGCTTCCTTTGAGAAGCCTGCCCATTCGCCTAGTGTGGCCAACCCGGTACCCCATGCGATGGCGAAGATCAGCAGCAGTTCCTGCGATTGGGCCATGCGATCGACGACCCTGGGCATCACGTATCGCATGAGCAGATACATGCCGACGGCGGCGACGCCCAGCCGTAAGGAAAGCGAGCCCGCCAATGCCAGCAGAGATGCCTCGTCGCCACCACCACGTAGAGCGCTCATCACCATCATGGCAATCACGACGGCCAGATCCTGGACGATCAGGAAGCCGACGGCAATACGCCCGTGCAGGGAATCGATCTCGCGTTTGTCCGAAAGCAGCTTGACGATGATGATGGTGCTGGAAAAGGTTAGAGCGACGGCGACGTAAAGCGCCTCCATCCAGCCCTTGCCCATGGCCAGGATGATGAGAAAGCCAATGACGATGGTGAAGGCCAGTTGCCCCAGGCCGGTAGCCAGTGCGACGGGACCGATGTGGCGGATGTGCTGCAAGTCGAGCTTGAGGCCGACGACGAAGAGCAGCACCGCAACGCCAACTTGAGCAAGCAGGTCGATCTGGTCGTGGGCCGTGACGACGCCCAGTACCGCCGGCCCGGCGACGATGCCGATGACGATGTAGGCGATCAGCACCGGTTGGCGCAGCCACAGGAAAAACGCTCCCGCCGTAGCCGACATCAGCAACAACAGCGCGAATTCCGAGAAAACCCCGTGCATCGCTCAGTCCTTTCCTTGAAATGCGCGTGAGTGATGAAGTTCGGGGCAGTTGGATAGGAGGACGAAACCCAATTGGCAAGGTGATCGTCGAGAGGAAAATCTTTGAAGTGGGCCTGTCACGTGTCAATCCTCGTGCGGCGGCCCGACCGACACAAATACCTGTCCAAACTCTAGCAAAAAAGGTCCAGACACCCGTGGCGATGATAACTTATAGTCATGGTCGCTGAAAACGAAGTTCGGCTATTGAAAATGGTGTCTTACTGCAGGGTAGCGTAATCAATGAACAACACAAAAGATATGGTCGAGCGAGCGACGTTTCTTGTTGATACGTTTCGCATGATCATCTTAGGACTGGCGGTAACCATTGCGTGTTCCGGCCATACTTATGCCCAGTCCAAGGACGGATGGAACTATGTCGGGCAGATTGGTGCTTCCAAGGTTGTGGTGCTGGACAGACAATCAAAAGCCAGCGTTGAGGAGAGGGTATGGGCAGCCTTGCGGTCTATCTGTACCAGTTCGCACTGCAATGCTAATTTCCTTTGGGAACACGAGTACGCATCGCAGAAAGGGGTGCCTGAGAGGGAGCTATCGAAGCACGCTATTCTCGTTTATTCAACGAACTATGGCTTTCAATGGAATTGCACATTTCGTCCGTTCGCAGACAACTGTTTCAAGAAATAAGCATCGTGGCATTTAGCGGCGATTCGTCATCGATTGTTGGATGTCAAATTTGATCAACGGTGCATTTAGAACTGAACTCCCACTTCTTGGCAGATTCCTGATTGACACTGATCACTCCGTTCAATTGGACTGATTGGCAGAAATGGTCAACTAGCTGTCCGCGAGTGGTCGTATCTGGTGACTGATCTAGCCGAATAGCTGCCGTTTAACCTCTGTCTGCGCCACAGACAGCAATGGGCACCGAGCACTCAGTGACGACCGGCCGCTTCCAGGAAGCGAAATCCCACTGGCCGCTTTCCGGCGTTGAATCCTGGAAGGTGACAGTCGCATCCGTGCCCGTTGCCGCCATCAAGATTGCCTGGATGACCGTCAGCTATGCAGCGGGTGCCGTCACTGGCGATGCCGTGGGCATGAGATTCGAGCGACGATTTACTGAGTCGACCTGCCGTTCCATCGGGTTGCATCTGATCCAGTTGGCAGGCAGGACCCGGCCAGAGGACCGGCCTGTGAAGGAGAGGCATCTACGCCCTTCCTGTCGCCCGCCCATCCCCGCGCAGAAGACTTTCGTGAATGCCTCCATTTTTGACTGAATCGTTTGACATGAATCAAGATATTCGTCATTGGGGGGCGTACGTTTATTCTGTGTTTCAATTGCAAAAAAGGAGATCGAAATGAACAGCTTCAAGTCTGTGGGTTTTGGAATTGCGCGCTCGTCGCTCATTTTGGCCGTTTCAATGTTCTCAACCGTTTCCTTCGCGCAGGTGACCGCGCCAGGTTTTGTGTCGAAGCCCATGCAGGTGAGTCCGATCACCGGGGTTGAGGACAAAGAGGCGGCATTCATCAATGTATCGATGGAACCCGGGGCATCATCGCCGCGCCACACGCACCCAGGCGATTGCTATGGTGCAGTGCTTGAGGGTACGGTCGAACTGTTTGTTGAAGGGAAAGAGAGTAAGCGTTTCGACGCAGGGCAGGCCTGGCACAACCCGAGGGGTCCGGTTCACTATTTCAAGAACGTCGGGAATACGCCGGCTCGGTTGGTCAACACGCTCATCGTCGACAAGGGGAAACCGAGAACAGTGGTAGAGAAGTAGTGATTGCTGTCTGACCGTATTCCATTAGAAAACCGCTGAGGGGGCAGAAGCAAGAGGGCGGTGTGCAGGGAGCTTCCCCTGGCATCGCCTTTTCCATTCCGGTTGAAACCAAGAGCAGCTCCGTCGCGGAGTGCTGACCTTGGTTTCAGCGATGGTCTGGCGGCGCATCCGGGCACTCAAGAGTCACCCAACCAGATCGGGGCTGAACGGCAGAAATCGGAGTGAACCGGCCGCTGGCCATGACAACATCAGAAGACCGCAATCAGTCTGTTGCCGACGTAGCGATTGAGAACCCCACTGGCCGCTGATGGCCGGTAGGTTGAGGTCGCCAAAGGCCGCTTCGGAGCATCCAAGTTGGCAGAACCTGGGGTTGGCTGACTGGCCGCTATCAGGAAACCGCTATGGCCGTTTTGGGCACGTAGCTGACCGTCGATGACATCAAATCGGCCGATCTGATCGCATCGACTATTGTCTCCGAAACGACGTCAGACCTGGCTACCGCCCTTTAGCCAACAGTCGGCGGTGGCGGGACGGCGGCAAACGTCCCTTGCGCCGTCCTACAGCGCGACCCGCGTCCCCAGCTCGACCACCTGATTCGGCGGCAAGCCGAAGAAATCCGCCGCGGTGCGCGCATTGCGGTACAGCGTGGCGAACAGGGCTTCGCGCCAGTAGGGCATCTCGGACCCGACGCGGGGCATCACCGTTTCGCGACCGAGGAAATAGGAAGTCGTCATCGGATCGAAGCTCAGCCCCTGCTCGGCGCACCACTCCAGCGCCGCCGGCACGTCGGGTATGTCCATGAAGCCGAAGTGAATGCCGACGCGATAGAAGCGATGGTTCAATCGCTCGACAACAACCCGTTGCGCCTCCGGTACGCGGGGCACGGACTCGATCGTCACGGTCACCAGTGCGATCTGCTGGTGCAATACCTTGTTGTGCTTCAGGTTGTGCAGCAGCGCATGCGGCACATGGTCCGGATAGGGCGTCATGAATACCGCGGTGCCGGGCACGGTGATGGTGTCCGGCGTCTCGATGCCGACAATGAAGTCCCTGAGAAGAAGGGCCTGCGTATCGAGTTTCTGCTGCAGCAGCTTGCGCCCCGCCTTCCATGTGGTCAGCACCAGATACACGGCGCCGCCGAAGACCAGCGGGAACCAGCCGCCTTCGAGAATCTTGGTCGAATTGGCGGCGAGAAAGACCACGTCGAGCGCCAGCAGCCCGCCGAACACCGGAATCGCCAGCCGCCGCCGCCAGCCCCACTGGCGGCGCGCCACAAGGTAGGCGAACAGCGTGGTGATGATCATGGTGCCGGTCACCGCGATGCCGTAGGCCGCCGCCAGGTTGGTGGATGACTTGAAGGCGAGCACCAGCGCGATCACTCCCAGCAGCATCAGCCAGTTCACGCCGGGCATGTAGATCTGCCCCATCTGGCTGCCGGAGGTGTGGCGCAGCTCCATGCGCGGCGCATAGCCGAGCTGGATCGCCTGCTGCGTGATCGAATACACGCCGGTGATTACCGCCTGCGAGGCGATCACCGTGGCCGCCGTGGCCAGGCCCACCAGCGGCAGCAGGAACCAGTCGGGCGCCATGAGGTAGAAAGGATTTTTGATGGTCGCCGGATCGGCCAGCAGCAAGGCGCCCTGGCCGAAGTAGTTGAGCAGCAGCGCCGGCAGCACCAGGCCGAACCAGGCCAGGCGAATCGGCCGCCGGCCGAAGTGGCCCATGTCCGCATACAGCGCCTCGGCCCCGGTCAGGGCGAGGAAGACACTGCCCATGGCGAGGAAACCCAGAGCCGGATCGGCAGCGACGAAGGCCAGCGCGTGCTGGGGCAGCAGCGCAGCGAGGATGCCGGGATGCTGCACGATCTGCATCAGGCCCATGACCGCCAGCGCCGCAAACCAGACGCAGGTGATCGGCCCGAAGGCAACGCCGACCTTGCCGGTGCCATGACTCTGGATCCAGAACAGGCCCAACAGAATGCCCAGGGTGATCGGCACGACGTAGTGCGCGAACATCGGCGTCGCCACCTCCAGCCCCTCCACCGCCGAGAGTACCGAGATGGCCGGCGTGATCAGCCCGTCGCCGTAGAACAGCGCCGCGCCGAACAGCCCGAGCAGGATCACCGCCTGCCGCGTGCGGCCGGAGAGCCCCTCGTCGGCCAGCACCCGCGCCATCAGCGCCATGATGCCGCCCTCGCCCTTGTTGTCGGCGCGCAGGATCAGCGTTACGTACTTGAAGGAGACGACGACGATCAGCGACCAGAACACCAGCGAAAGAATGCCCAGCACGTTCGCCGCCGTGATCGGCACCGGGTGGTGGGCGTTGCCGAAGACCTCCTTGAGCGCATAGAGCGGGCTGGTGCCGATGTCGCCATAGACGACGCCGAGGGCGGCGAGGGCGAGGACGGCGGTGCTGTCCTTGTCTGTTTCGTGGCTCATGAGATTGAATCCTGAAGTTGAAAACGGTAGCCGACCCCGGTTTCGGTCAGCAGGTATCGCGGTCGTGCCGGATCGGCTTCGAGCTTCTGGCGCAGATGGCCGACGTAGATGCGCAGGTAGTGGCCACGCTCGGCATGGCCCGGCCCCCACACGTCCTTCAGCAACTGGCGGTGTGTCAGGACGCGGCCCGCATTGGTCAATAGCACGCCGAGCAGGCGGTACTCGATGGGCGTCAGGTGGATCGCAGCGCCATCACGGGTGACCGTGCGGTGGGCGCGGTCTACGCGGATATTCCCGAATTCGATCACCGTATCGCCAGCGCCGACTTTCTGCCTTCGCAGCAGGGCGCGCACCCGTGCCCGCATTTCCTCGACGCCGAAGGGCTTGGTCAGGTAATCGTCGGCGCCGGCGTCGAGCGCCGCCACCTTCTCGGCCTCGGCCGAGCGGGCCGACAGCACCAGCAGTGGCAGCATCGTCCACGTGCGCAAATCGCGGATCAATTCGACGCCATCGCGGTCCGGCAGGCCGAGGTCGATGACCGCCAGCGCAGGCCCCTTGCCGCTGAAAGCCTCCAACGCCTCGGCTGCCGAACCGGCTTCGACCACGCGGCCCTCGTCCTCCAGCGCGGCGCGGACGAAGCGCCTGATCTGCGGCTCGTCCTCGACCACCAGGATCAGCGGGCGATCGTCATTCACCGGCTTCCTCCTCCAGCACCGGCGGCGTGCCGAGCGGCAGCGTGAAAACAATCCGGGTTCCGCCCTCCACCCTCCGCTCCGCCCGGATGCGACCGCCATGCACCTCGACGATGGTCCGGCAGATCGCCAGGCCAAGGCCGCCGCCGGCTCCCGAGTGGCGTCCGCGCTCGAACAGGTCGAACACGCTGTCCTCGCCGTCCGGTGGCAAGCCCGGTCCGGCGTCGACCACGGCGATCTCGACCAGTTCACCCGCAACGTGCGCGGTGATGAGAATCGTTCCCTGTGGCGCGTATTTCGCCGCGTTTTCCAGCAAGTTGCAGAACACCCGCTCCAGCAGCACGGCGTCGAATTCCAACGGCGGCAAGTCCGGCGCCAGTTCGACGCGCACCTCACGCCCCGCCAGCACGCCCGCCATCGCCTTGAGACTGCTGCCGACCACTTCCTCCAGCGGTTGCCATTCCCGGTTCAGCACGATCTTGCCGGTATGCAGGCGGGCCATGTCCAGCAGGTTGTGCACCAGTCCCGACAAGCGGAGCGCCTGATCGCGGATCGCCACCGCGGATTCCAGCGCCGGCGCAGGCAGCGACGGCCTGGCCAGCGTCAGCGCATCGGCCAGCCCCACCAGCACTGTCAGCGGGGTACGCAGGTCATGCGACACGGTGGAAAGCAGCGCGGTACGGAGTCGTTCCGATTCCATGCCCAGCGTGACTTCCTGAACCACTTCTACGTAATGCAGGCGCTCGACGGCGATCGCCGCCAGTGATGCCACGGCGTCGAGCAGCGGGCGCCGCTCGGTGGCGGAGAAGCGCTCGGCATGGTCGGAGTAAACCAGCAGCACGCCTCGCGTCTGCACCGACGAGACCAGCGGCAACGCCAGTGCCGGGGCATAGCCGCTTTCTTCCGCCGCGAGGTGCATGGGCTGTCCCTGCTCATAGACCGCACTCACATGGGCCTGGTGCCGGTCGCCACCCTGCCGCGCCGGCATCGCGACCAGAGCGTCATCACCGCGCGGCAGATAGAGTACCGCCTCGATTTCCAGCCGCGAGGCGAGAAAGTCCCGCACGATGTCCGCCACCTGCTCTACTGTGATGGCACCGGAAAGCAATTTCGCCATGTCGTACAGCGCGCGCATTTCATCCTCGCGCCGCGTCGCCAGCAGGGCCTTTTCGCGCAGGCGGGCGGCCAACTGGCCAATCACCAGCGCCACGACCAGCATCACGGCAAACGTGATCAGGTATTGGGCGTCGGCCACCGCCATGGAAAACCGCGGCTCGACGAAAAAGAAATCGAACAAGGCGACGCCGCCGAAGGCCGCCAGGATCGCCGGGCCGCTGCCCAGCCATACCGCCACCATCACCACGGCCAGGAGAAAGATCATGACGATATTGGCGGCATCGACCACTCCCGCCAATGGCAAAGTCAGCAAAGTTGTTGCCACGCAGGCCAGTGCCGCCCGGATGTAATCGCCGATACCGCGTGAGGGTGCCGCTTCGTTCATGAAATCATGCTACGCGCCGGGATGTAAAAAGGGGGTAAAAATCGCCCGAATCACCATGCTGACCACCAAGCAAAACGGGAGCTCAGCATGATGGCCGCAAGCTCGCCGATCCCGATATCGAGCAGATCGGCGACTGACTGAACCCCCGGTTGTTTCGTCCGGTTCGCCCTGCGCGGGGCACAATCCGTACTGAAACAGGTGCTGAATCGCCGTATCGCCAGCGCCGACTTTCCATCGCCCCGCCTGTTCATTCGATAGAATGAAGACAATTGCAAGAACCCAATCGGATTTTCTCTTTGGAGAGACAACATGTTTGCTTCGTTGAACAAATTCGCGCTGCTCGCCGCCCTGGCCTTTTCCATCTCGTCCCATGCCGCGGACGCCCCGCCCGCCCAAACCGCGCTGAAGGCCAAGCTGCAGTTTGAACGCAGCAGCGGCAAGCTCGCCGTGATGAAGGCCCGTGTCGAGGTGAATGGGCGCCGGCTGGCGGAACTCGGCAAGGGGGAAAGCGGCGAGGTTCTGATCGAGCCGGGCCGCACGCTGATCAAGATCGACACCGCCTACTCGCCCGGCCAGATGCTGTTTTCATTCACCAGCGAAAAGGGCGGCGAATATCGCTTCGAGATTTTCGACAGCATCGACAAGATGGATGCCGATCATCTGTTCGGGCGCCCGCCAAAAGTCGCCAATGGCGAAATCATGGACACCGGCGGCGTATTGAAAGCGACGCTGTTCAGCGCAAGACTGCCGGCAGCGGCCCCCGCCGAAGTGCTTCCGCCCAAGCCGCCGGCCGCGCCCGAAGCCGCTCCCCAGCCCGCGGCGGTGCCGGTTGCGCAGACTGCTGCCACTCCCGCCGCGGGAAACGGCAAACCGGCCGCGGCGCCTACTCCGATCAAGGCCCAGCTTGAGGAACTGAAGAAACTCTTCGACCAGGGACTGATCAGCAACGAGGTCTACCAGGAAAAGCAGAAGAAGATTCTCGAAGGCCTGTAAGCGGAGCCGGTGCGGCCCTCTGGAGCATTCATGTTCCCATGCTCAACTACTCGAAATTCCGGCTGATTTCCTCGCTCACCTGGCTCGCCGTTGCGATCTGGACGCTGGTCGTGGGCGGGTCGCTGCGCTGGACGATGCTCAACGAGGAGCAGGAGGCCATGGATACGGCCTATGCCGAGGCCAGGGCGAACCTCAACAAGGACATCACGCTGCGGCGCTGGGCCACGGATCACGGCGGCGTATATGTGCCGATTACCGAGACGCAACAATCGATTCCATGGCTGAGCCATGTCCCCGGCCGCGACGTCACGACGACCGATGGCCGCCGCTTGACGCTTCTGAATCCGGCGACCGTGGTCAGCCAGATGATGAACCGTTATGCCAACGACTATGGCGTGCGGGGACGCATCACGGGGCTCAAATACCTCAATCCCGGAAATGCGCCGGATGCCTGGGAGAAGCAGCAACTGGAAGCCTTCACTCGTGGCGAGAAGAAGGAAATCTGGGAAGTCGCCAACATCGACGGCCAACCGCACCTGCGTTATCTGCGTGCCATGTTCATGGAACCCGGTTGCGAGAAATGCCACGCCATCCTCGGCTACAAGCTGGGTGACATGCGCGGCGCCACCGGGCTCAACCTGCCGCTCGCCTCCTACTATGCGCGCATAGAAGCTGCCCGCCGCAACCTGCAACTGACCCATGGAGTCATCTGGCTGCTTGGCCTTGGCGGCATCGGCGTGTCATCGACGTTCGCCCAGCGGCGTGAGAGGGAATTGCGCGAATCCAAGGAAATCATCGATTCCACCGACGATGCGATCATCAGCAAGACGCTGGACGGAATCATCAGGAGCTGGAACCCCGCGGCCGAACGGCTGTTCGGCTACCGGGCCGAAGAAGCCATCGGCAAGTCGATGCAGATACTGATACCGGCGGATCGCCAAAGCGAGGAGCCGGAGCTCATGGCGCGCATTTCGCGCGGCGAACGAATCGAACACTATGAAACACAGCGCCTGTGCAAGGATGGCCGGGTGATCGACGTATCCGCCACCATTTCTCCGATTTTGAATGATCATGGCAGGATCGTCGGCGCTTCCAAGATCGCCAGGGACATCACTGAACACAGAAGGGCCGTCGAGGAAGTCAGAAGGCTCAACGCCGACCTGGAAGAACGGGTTCGCCTGCGCACCGCGGATCTGGAAATCGCCAACCACTCGCTAAGCGTGGCCAAGGATGCCGCCGAAGCGGCCAACGTCGCCAAGAGCAGCTTCCTGGCCAACATGAGCCACGAAATCCGCACCCCGATGAACGCCATCATCGGCCTTGCCCATCTGTTGCGCCGCGCCGAACCGACACCCGAACAGGCCGAGCGGCTGACCAAGATCGAGGCGGCGGGCAACCACCTGCTGTCCGTCATCAACGACATCCTCGACATCTCGAAGATCGAGGCCGGGAAGTTGCAACTGGAATACACCAATTTTTCGCTGAATGCGGTCCTCGACCATGTCCGCTCGCTGATCTCGGATCAGGCCAGCGCCAAGGGACTGAAGATCGAAATCGATCCCGACGACGTTCCGGTCTGGTTGCGCGGCGACCCGACCCGGTTGCGCCAGGCACTGTTCAACTACACCAGCAACGCACTCAAATTCACCGACCACGGCAGCATCAGCCTGCGCGCACGGCTTCTGGAGGACAACGGCAAGGATGTACTGGTGCGCTTCGAGGTGGCGGATACGGGCATCGGCCTCAACCCGGAACAAATGCCCAACCTGTTTGCCGCCTTCGAGCAGGCCGATGCCTCGACCACGCGCAAATACGGCGGTACCGGTCTGGGGCTGGCCATCACCCGGCATCTGGCCGAAATGATGGGAGGCGAAGTCGGCGCTGACAGCACGCCGGGCAAAGGCAGCCGTTTCTGGTTTACCGCCCGCCTGCATCACGGCAGCGGGATCATGCCGGTCACCACGGACACGTCAGCCGGCGACATCGAGGCCGAGCTGCGTGAACGCCATACCGGGGCACGAATCCTCCTCGCCGAAGACAATGCCATCAACCGCGAAGTTGCCCTGGAGCTTTTGTACGGGGCCGGCCTGACCGTCGATATCGCCGTCGACGGCGAGGAAGCGTTGGCGAAGGCGCGCACCGCCGACTACCAGCTGATCCTGATGGACGTGCAGATGCCGCACATGGATGGACTCGCTGCAACCCGCGCGATTCGAGCGCTGCCCGAACGGGCAGGCACCCCGATTCTGGCCATGACCGCCAACGCTTTCGATGAAGATCGCAAGGCCTGCTTCGAGGCCGGCATGAACGACTTCGTCGCCAAACCGGTGGATCCCGACCTGCTCTATGCCGCGCTGCTGGCCTGGCTGCCGACAGGCTCGCCCCAGGCAAATATCCGGCAGGCACCGGCGGCGGTAGCGGTGCCCACGCCACCTGCACCGCTGGATGAGGCGGCATTGCGGCAGCGCCTGGCGAACATTCCGGGACTCGACATCGAACGCGGACTGGCGCTGGTACGCGGTAGCACCACGAAATACCTGCGGATGCTGAACTTGTTTGTCGACGGCCACGCCGAGGATGCAGGCTTGCTCGCCGCAGGAATGGCGTCGAACGATCTCACGGCGCTGAAGCAGTTGGCTCACACCTTGAAAGGTTCGGCCGGCAATGTTGGCGCGCTATGGGTTTCCGAAGCCGCCAGCCTGCTCCACGCCATGATCGTTCAGTCCGCGGGACCGGACGAGATCGACAGTCACGGCCATGCACTGATTGCCGAGTTGACGTCGCTGGTCAAGGGCATTCGCTCCATCTAGGTCAGCGCCGACAGAGCGCCGCCGAGTGCTGCGCGAAGACGTCGGGGCAAATGATATGCTCGCCACGATCATGAAAAGGAGCCCGCCATGCTGATCAACTGCGTCGCCTACCAGGACGGCCGCAAGCTGGCTGATCTCGACATCGAGCAGATCAGCGACTACCTGGAAAAACCCGGCTGCTTCGTCTGGGTCGCCCTGCGCGACGCCACCCACGACGAACTGGAACAGATGCGCGAAGAATTTTCGCTGCATCCGCTGGCCGTGGAGGACGCGCACAACGGCCACCAGCGGCCCAAGATCGAGGAATACGGCTATGGCGAAAGCCTGTTCGCCGTGGTGCATTCGCTCGAACCGCAAGGCGCCGAGATAGCGGTAGGCGAAGTCGACATCTTCGTCGGCGGAAATTTCGTCCTCTCGGTGCGCAACCGCAGCAGCCAGACCCTGCTCGGCGTGCGCGAGCGCTGCGAGCGCGAACCCGAACTGCTGAAGCAGGGCTCGGGCTTCGTGCTCTACGCCATCATGGATGCCGTCGTCGATCGCTATTTCCCGCTGATCGACGCCATCGAATCCGAACTGGAAGCCATCGAAGACCACATTTTCGACAAGGGCACGGCGCGCTCCAACATCAGCCGCCTGTACGACCTGAAGCGCCGCGTGATGGTGCTGAAGCACGCCGTGGCGCCGCTCATGGAAGCCGTCGGCAAACTCACCAGCGGCCGCGTGCCGCCGGTATGCGTGAACAGCCGCGACTATTTCCGCGATGTGTACGACCATCTGGTGCGCATCAATGCCCAGCTCGAAACCGTGCGCGACACCATCGGCACGGCAATTCAGGTCAGCCTGTCCTCGGTTGCGATCGAGCAGAGCGACGTGGCCAAGCGGCTCGCCGCCTGGGCCGGGATATTCGCCGCGGCCACCGCCTTTGCCGGCATCTGGGGCATGAACTTCAAGGCCATGCCCGAATTGCAGTGGGAATACGGCTACCCGATGGCCATCGGCGTCATCGTCAGCGTTTGCTCATTGCTGTTCCTGCGCTTCCGGCGCATGGGCTGGCTGTGACCGGCGCGCCATCGGAAAATCCCTGGCGCCGTTTCAGATTCAGCCCGAAATACAGCCCGGCGGCCAGCAGCGCGAAGATGAACCATTGCACGGCGTAGGCGACATGGCGCTGCGCGCGCAGGTCGGGCCGCTGCCACTTGCGCTGGTAGCCGTCGCCCGATGCCGGATCGAGTTGCAGGATCAGCGGCAGCAGCCGGACCCCCGGCTCCAGGGGAATCGCCGCCAGCTCGAGCCGCTGCACGCGCAGCAAGCCGCCGGGCAAGGCCTCGACATCCGCGCGCACGCCGACGCCGGCAGGCGGCAGCGGCGCCAGGGTGCCGCGCAGCGTCAGCGTGCCGGGCGAGAACTTCAGTTCGGGGAGCATGGTGCGATCCGGGTCGGCCTCGATCCAGCCGCGATTGACCAGTTGCGCGCAGTCGCAGCCGTCCAGGCGCAGCAGCGTGAATACGTAGTAGCCGACCCGTCCGTCCGCCGGCTGGTTGTCCAGCAGCAGTTGCGGCTGCGCCAGCCAGTGGCCGCGCACCGTCGCCGGCCGCCAGCGCTGCTCACCCCAGGGCTCGGCGGCCGCGCCGGCCAGGTTGATATCAAGCGCCGGCAATTGCGCCTGCGCCAGGATGGCCGATTGCTGCGCGCTGACTTCGTCGCTGCGCTGCAACTGCCAGAAGCCGAGGCGGACGAAGAGGACCACCAGCACCAGGGCGGCAAGTCCGGGCAGCGGGTTCGGCGTGAAGACCCAATGGCCGAACGTCAGGGCGCGCATGCGGGCGGGAGAACTATACTGAAGGGGTCGAAAGCACAGGGGAAGCAGACATGCAGACGCTGCTGCTGGTCAAGGCAATCATCGTCCTGGCATTGCTGGCCATCGTTGCCAGCCTGGGCGTGGCCCTGTGGCGGCTGGTCAGAGATCGCGGCGACTCGGAGCGAACGGTCAAGGCGCTGACGTTTCGCATCGGCCTGTCGATCGCGCTGTTCGTCCTGCTGGTACTGGGCATGCTTGCCGGTGTCGTGGTTCCGCATGGCGTGGTTCCATAGCTGCTGGCGCCGCTACAACAGATAGACCGTCACGAACAGGCCGAGCCAGACCACGTCGACGAAGTGCCAGTACCAGGAGGCGGCCTCGAAAGCGAAGTGGTGGGTAGGCGTGAAGTGGCCGTGCATCGAGCGCGCCAGGACCACGCCGAGCATGATGGTGCCGATCAGCACGTGGGCGCCGTGGAATCCGGTCAGCATGTAGAAGGTCGAACCATAGATGCCGGACGTCAGGCGCAGGTTGGTCACCGTGTAGGCATCCCAGTATTCGTGCGCCTGCAGGCCGAGGAACAACGTACCCAGTCCCACCGTCAGCCACAGGCCGGTCACCAGTTGCCTGCGATTGCCGGCCTTGAGGCCCCAGTGCGCCCAAGTCACGGTGGCGCCGGAGCTGAGCAGGATCAGGGTGTTGACGGCGGGCAGGCCGGCGGCGGCCATCGCATGCTTGGCGACCGTGAACTGGCTGGCATCCGGAAGTTGCAGCAGCGGCCAGGTGGCGACGAAGGACGGCCACAGGAATTCGTGCGCCAGGGCCTTGTCGCCGCTGCCGCCGAGCCAGGGCACGGCGAACTGGCGCACATAGAACAGCGCACCGAAAAAGGCGGCGAAGAACATCACTTCGGAAAGGATGAACCAGGCCATGCCCCAGCGGAAGCTGACGTCGACCTGATCGTTGTAACGCCCGCCCTGGCTTTCGCCGATGACCGCACCGAACCAGCCGCAGAGCATGGTGACGAACACGACGAAGCCGATGCCCATGCCGAAGCTGCCGAGCCCGACGTGGCCGCTGAGCGCCAGCGCGCTGCCCCCGGTCAGGGCAAACAGGCTGACCGAGCCGACCAGTGGCCAGTAGCTGGAGGCAGGAACGTAGTAGTGCGAGGCGGTCGTGTTCATGATGGTTCCTTGCGCTGGTTGCCGGCGGCAGCCGTGACACGGCTGCCCGGCAGTTCGAAGAAGGTGTAGGACAGGGTCAGCGTGGCGATGCCGGGCGGCAGGTCGGAGCCGACCTGGAACTGGACCGGCAGCTTGAGCGTCTGCCCCGGTGCCAGCGGCTGGCGCGAAAAGCAGAAGCACTCGATCTTGCGGAAATGGGCCGCGGCCAGCCCCGGCGTGACGCTGGGCACGGCCTGGCCGACGATTTCGCGGTTGCCCCGGTTGCGCGCCTCGAACTGCGCGACCACCATCTCGCCGGGATGGACACGCAGGCTGGTCACCTCGGGGCGAAAATCCCAGGGCAGGTCGGCACTGGTGTTGGCGGCGAATTCGACCGTGACCCAGCGCGTGCGGTCGACGCCGTGCGTCGCCGCCTGGCCGAAATCGATGCGCGCCGTGGTGCCGTTGAAGCCGGTGTATTCGCAAAACACCCGGTAGATCGGCACCAGCAGGTAGCCGAAGCCCGCCATCAGCAGCGCCCCGGCGGCAAGCTGCCAGGCCAGGCGGCGGTTGCCGGCGGCCAAGGTGGCGGAATCGCGGCTGGCGCTCATAGCATGTGATTCAGGTAAACCGCCGCGTAGAAGGCCAGTGCCAATCCCGCCAGGGCCAGGCTGGTGCGGGCCTTGGGCGACAACCCATGCTCAGGGCGGCTGCGGTCGGTCGGCGCGTCGCGCATCACGGCACCTTCGGCGGCTCGTTGAAGCTGTGGTAAGGCGGCGGCGAGGACAGCGTCCATTCCAGCCCGTGGGCGCCCTCCCAGACCTGGTCCGTGGCCTGCTCGCCATGGCCGCTCATGGCGCGGATCACGACATAGACGAAGATCAGCTGGCTGGCGCCGAAGATGAAGGCGCCGATGCTCGACAGCATGTTCCATTCGGCATACTGCACGGCATAGTCCGGAATGCGGCGCGGCATGCCGGCCAGGCCGAGGAAGTGCTGCGGGAAGAAGAGCAGGTTGACCGAGATCGCGGACAGCCAGAAGTGCAGCTTGCCGAGGCGCTCGTCGTACATGCGGCCGGTCCATTTCGGCAGCCAGAAGTACACGCCGGCGATGATGGCGAACACCGCGCCGGTGACCAGCACGTAATGGAAGTGGGCGACCACGAAATAGGTGTCCTGGTACTGGAAGTCGGCCGGCGCCAGCCCCAGCATCAGGCCGGAGAAGCCGCCGATCGAGAACAGGATGATGAAGCACAGCGCCCACAGCATCGGCGTCTCGAAGGTCATCGAGCCGCGCCACATGGTGGCGATCCAGTTGAAGACCTTGACCCCGGTCGGCACCGCGATCAGCACCGTCGAGTACATGAAGAACAGCTCGCCGGCCAGCGGCATGCCGACGGTGAACATGTGGTGCGCCCAGACGATGAAGGACAGGAAGGCGATGCTGGCCACCGCGTAGATCATCGAGGTGTAGCCGAACAGCGGTTTGCGGGCGAAGGTCGGCACGATCTGCGAGACGATGCCGAAGGCCGGCAGGATCATGATGTACACCTCGGGATGGCCGAAGAACCAGAACACGTGCTGGAACATCACCGGGTCGCCGCCGCCGGCGGCGTTGAAGAAGCTGGTGCCGAAGTACTTGTCGGTCAGCAGCATGGTCACCGCGCCGGCCAGCACCGGCATCGCGGCGATCAGCAGGAAGGCGGTGATGACCCAGGTCCACACGAACAGCGGCAGCTTGGTGTAGCTCATGCCGGGGGCGCGCATGTTGAACACCGTGGTGATGACGTTGATCGCGCCCATCACCGAGGAGATGCCCATCAGGTGCACGGCGAAGATCAGGAAGGGAAACGCCATGCCGGTTTGCAGCACCAGCGGCGGGTACATGGTCCATCCGCCGGCCGGCGCGCCGCCGGGCATGAACAGCGTCGACAAGAGCAGCGTGAAGGCGAAGGGCAGCAGCCAGAAGCTCCAGTTGTTGAGCCGCGGCAGGGCCATGTCGGGCGCGCCTATCATCATCGGGATCATCCAGTTGGCCAGCCCGACGAAGGCCGGCATCACCGCGCCGAAGATCATCACCAGCGCATGCATGGTGGTCATCTGGTTGAAGAAGTGCGGATTGACGAACTGCAGGCCGGGCTGGAACAGCTCGGCGCGCACCACCATGGCGAAGGAGCCGCCGATGAACAGCATGCTCACCGCGAACAACAGGTAGAGCGTGCCGATGTCCTTGTGGTTGGTGGTGAACAGCCAGCGCGTGATGCCGCGGGGATGCTCGTGTTCGTGGTGCTGCGGCAGGGCGATTTCGGTCATGGCGGACTCCGGCGTATTTGCATGAGCTTATTTGCGTGCTGCCTTGATCTGGGCGGGCTGAACCAGGTCGCCCATGTTGTTGCCCCAGGCGTTGCGTTCGTGGGTGATCACCGCGGCGATGTCGGCATCGTCGAGCTGGGCGGCGAAGGACGGCATCGCGGTGCCTGGCTTGCCGTTCATGACGCGATCGATGTGATCCGCCACCGGTCCCTTGACGATAGTGCTGCCCTTGAGCGCCTTGAAGGCGCCGGGGATGCCTTCGCCGCCGGGAAGGTGGCAGGCGGCACAGGTCTTGGCATAAACCTCCTCGCCCTTGGCCAGCAGTTCCTCCTTCGTCCATACCCGATCGACGCCCGCCTTGGCCTTGGCCACCGCTTCGCGCTGCGCGGTGAGCCAGGCCTGGTAGTCGGGCTCGTTCATGGCGATCAGCACGATGGGCATGAAGCCGTGGCCGACGCCGCACAGCTCGGTGCATTGGCCGCGATAGATGCCCGGTTTCTCGATGCGCGCCCAGATTTCATTGACGAAGCCGGGAATCGCATCCTTCTTGAAGCCCAGGTCGGGCAGCCACCAGGAGTGGATCACGTCGCTGGCATTGAGCAGGAAGCGCACTTTCTTGCCTACCGGCACCACGAGGGGTTTGTCCACGTTGAGCAGGTAGTGCTCGACGCTGCGTGGATCGACGCCGCTGCCGAGCTTGGCCGCGGCGGCGCTCTTCTCGTCGAGGTTGCTGACGAAGCCGATGTCCTCCTTGAGGTAGTCGTAGCGCCAGCTCCATTGCTGGCCGGTAATCTTGATGGTCAGGTCGGCATTGCTGGTGTCGTGCATCGCGATCAGGGCCGTGGTGGCCGGTATCGCCAACCCGACCAGCACCAGGAAGGGAAGGATGGTCCACACGATCTCGACCCGGGTATTGTCGTGGAAGCTCGCCGCCACCGCGCCGCGCGATTTGCGGTGATGGTAGATCGACCAGGCCATGGCACCGAACACCACGATGGCGATGACGACGCAGACCCACAACGCCAGCATGTGCAGGCGGTAGGCCTCGCGGCTGATCGAGGTCACGCCTTCGGTGAGGTTCAGCGCATAGCCGGCGCTGGCCGTCCCCGCGGCGAGGGCGCAGAGCAGCGCAGCCGCCGACTGGCGCGTCTTCCCCGGAAGCTTCGTTCCCATTTGCATCCTCCCTGTTGGCCCTGCCGGCGCTTACGTCGTCAGGATCGGCCTCATGCGGCCGGCGGAGCGGATCAACTGGCGCAGTACTTCCGCCAGTTCGCCGCGCTCCCGGTCATCGAGAAATTCGCCGACTTCGACCTTCTGTTCATCGGCACAAAGGTAAAGATGGTGTTCGCGCGCATCCGGAGCGGAATCCTGGAGCAGCACATAGGCATGCTCGCCGGGCAGGGCGCAGTGGCTTTCCAGATTTGTGTAGCCGCGCTCGATCGACACGGCACCGTCGGCCAGGGTGACGACTTCGCGGCAATGGGTACGGCGATAGCCGGAGCGAAAGGCCAGGCAGAGCACGACGCACATGGTGAGCGAGGCCGGCATTGCATACCAGTTGCCGAGCAGCCCGCTGACTACGGCCACCGCCATGATCGGAATGCAGATCAGGAGCAGTATCAGCACGCTGGCACGCAAGGAAAGCGGTGCGTAGGGTGTGATGACGACGGCAACTTGCTCGGTCTCGGGAATCCGGATGGTTGCAACCATGTCGCAGCTCCTCCACGCGCGCCCATGCTTTTGTAATGTTCTCCTGGCGAACTCCCTGCGATTAGTATAGGCATGAATGATCACAAGTAAAGCAAAACTTGCAATTGTCATTCAATATCAGGAGAAGGGTTATTCCCGACTTATCGAGTTTGACGTCGACTTCGGTGGTGCGATGACCATGCAGGCAGCAAGGTCGGTGTCGGCGTGGCGGCGCTGCGTATCCCACCAGGGGATACCGTCTGCCTTCCGTTGGGTGGCAGACATATAATTCGCGCCTTTCCGCTTGCCGCATGCCATGAACCCGCTGCTGTCCCTCCCCGCCCTGCCCAAGCCCGGCCAACGCCTCGACCTGCCGCCGCTGGCGGCCAGCGCCGACGCGCTGGCGCTGGCGCAACTTGCGCAGCCGGGCCGCCTGCTGGCGGTGGTGACGGCCAGCCCGCTCGAAGCGCAGCGCCTGGCTGAGGAAATCGCCTGGTTCGCCCCGGCCCTGCGCGTGCATCTGCTGCCGGACTGGGAGACCCTGCCCTACGACAGCTTCTCGCCGCACCAGGATTTGATCTCGGAGCGGCTGGCGACGCTCTACGCGGTCTCGCGCAATGAGTGCGAGGTACTGATCGCGGCGGCCTCGACCGCGATCACGCGCCTCTCGCCGCCCTCCTTTCTCGCCGGCCACACTTTCTTCATGAAGAAGGGCGAGCGGCTCGACCTCGACAAGCTGCGTGCCCAGCTCACCGTCGCCGGCTACCAGCACGTGACCCAGGTCGTCGCCGCCGGCGAGTACAGCGTGCGCGGCGGGCTGATCGACCTGTTCCCGATGGGCACGCAACTCCCTTACCGCATCGAACTCTTCGACGACGAAGTGGAAACCATCCGCAGCTTCGATGTCGATACTCAGCGCACGCTCTACCCGGTGCCGGAGATTCGCCTGCTGCCGGCGCGTGAGTTCCCCTCCGGCGACGCCGGACGCACTGCCTTCCGCCAGCGCTTTCGCGAAGCCTTCGAGGGCGATGCCTCGCGCATCAGCCTCTACAAGGATGTCTCGAACGGCATCCTGCCGGCCGGCATCGAGTATTACCTGCCGCTGTTCTTCGAAACTACGGCGACGCTGTTCGACTACCTGCCGCAGGACGCAACACTGCTGCTGCATGGCGACGTCGCCGGCGCGATTGCCGAGTTCTGGACCGATCTGCAAGGCCGCTACAGGATGCTCGGCGGTGATCGCTCGCGCCCGGTGCTGCCGCCCGGCGAACTGTTCCTGCGCGACGAGGAATTCTTCGTCACCGCGAAACCGCTGCCGCAATTGAACCTGAAGCCGGGAGTCGGCGCCGGCGGTACGGCGACTGCCTTGCCGGCGCTGGCCGTCGACCGCAAGGCCGACGATCCTCTGGCCGCCTTGCGCGGCTTTCTCGGCCTCCATGCCGGTCGCGTGCTGTTGCTGGCCGAATCGCCCGGACGGCGGCAGACGCTCGCCGACTACCTCGCCGAATACAGTTTGTCCGCTCTCCCCTGCGACGACTTCGCCGCCTTCCTCGCCGGTGACGATGCCTTCATGCTCGGGGTCGGTCCGCTCTCCGGCGGCTTCCTGCTCGACGGCTTCGCGATCGTCACCGAGAACGAGCTGTATGCCGCCACGGCGCGCCCGCGCGGTCGCCACTCCGATGCCCGCCGCGCCAATCTCGAAGGCTGGCTGCGCGACCTGTCCGAGCTGAAGGTGGGCGACCCTGTGGTACATGAAAGCCACGGCATCGGCCGTTACCTGGGCCTGCTGCACATGGATTTCGGCGAGGGCGACACGGAATTCCTGCACCTCGAATATGCCAATGGCGCCAAGCTCTATGTGCCCGTCGCGCAATTACAGGTCATCTCGCGCTACAGCGGCGCCGACCCGGAAGCCATCCAACTTCACACGCTGGGCTCGGGCCAGTGGGAGAAGGCCAAGAAGAAGGCCGCCGAGCAGGTGCACGACACCGCCGCCGAACTGCTGCACCTCTATGCGCAGCGCGCGCTGCGCGAAGGCCACCAGTTCACTTTCAAGCAGCACGACCTGGAAGCCTTCGCCGACGGCTTCGGCTTCGAGGAAACGCCCGACCAGCAGACCGCGATCAATGCCGTGATCGAAGACATGAAATCCGGCAAGCCGATGGATCGCCTGGTCTGCGGCGATGTCGGCTTCGGCAAGACCGAGGTCGCGATGCGCGCCGCCTTCGTCGCCGTGGCCGACGGCAAGCAGGTCGCGATCCTGTGCCCTACCACGCTGCTGGCCGAGCAGCACTATCAGAACTTTACCGACCGCTTCGCCAGCTGGCCCGTGAAGATCGCCGAAATCTCGCGCTTCAAGTCCGCCGCGGAACAGGATGAAGCCGTGGCACTGCTGGCCCAGGGCAGGATCGACATCCTGATCGGCACCCATCGCCTGCTGCAGAAGGACGTCAAGTTCGAGCGGCTCGGCCTCATCATCATCGACGAGGAACACCGTTTCGGCGTGCGCCAGAAGGAGGCGCTGAAGGCGCTGCGCGCGCAGGTCGACGTGCTGACGCTGACCGCGACGCCGATCCCGCGCACGCTGGGGCTTTCGCTGGAAGGCCTGCGCGATTTTTCGGTGATCGCGACGCCGCCGCAAAAGCGCCTGGCGATCAAGACCTTCGTCAGCAAGTGGTCCAACGGCCAGGTGCGCGAAGCCTGCCTGCGTGAGTTCAAACGTGGCGGCCAGGTCTATTTCCTGCACAACGAAGTCGATACCATCGAAAACATGAAGGAGCGGCTGCAAACCCTGCTGCCCGAGGCGCGCATCGTGATCGGCCACGGCCAGCTGCCCGAGCGCGAGCTGGAACGCGTAATGCGCGAATTCACCCAGCAGAAGCACAACCTGCTGCTGTGCTCGACCATCATCGAGACCGGCATCGACAACCCGCATGCCAACACCATCGTCATCAACCGCGCCGACAAGTTCGGCCTGGCGCAATTGCACCAGTTGCGCGGCCGCGTCGGCCGTTCGCACCACCAGGCCTATGCCTACCTGCTGACCCACGAGGACGCCAAGCCGACGGCGCAGGCCAAGCGTCGCCTCGAAGCGATCCAGGCCATGGAGGAGCTTGGCTCGGGCTTCTTCCTCGCCATGCACGACCTCGAAATCCGTGGCGCCGGCGAGGTGCTCGGCGAATCGCAGAGCGGCGAAATCCACGAAATCGGCTTCGCCATGTACACCAACATGCTCAACGCCGCCGTGCGCGCCCTGAAAGCCGGCGAGAAGGTGCCCGACCTGACCCAGCCGCTGTCCATCACCTCGGAAATCAACCTGCGCGTGCCGGCGCTGCTGACCAACGATTACTGCCCCGACGTGCATGAACGCCTGACGCTCTACAAGCGCCTGGCCAACTGCGACAGCGAGGACGAGCTGCGTGCCATGCAGGAGGAACTGATCGACCGCTACGGCGAAATGCCGGCGCAGACGATGGCCCTGATGGAAACCCACCGCCTGCGCCTGGCCGGCCGCGCGCTGGGCCTGGCCAAGCTGGATGCGGGTCCCGCCGCGATACAATTGCAGTTTGTGCCGAATCCTCCGATCGACCCCGCGAACATCATCCGCCTGCTGCAGAGCGACCGCAGCTTCAAGTTGGCGGGACAGGACAAGCTGCTCTGGCAAAAACCCAGTGCAAACCTGAAGGAACGTGTTGATGCAGTGAGGGCTCTGTTCATGAAACTGGGACCCGAAAACAATAAATAGCATGTTGAAACCGACGCCTTGCCGCCGCGTAGAATGACGCCGGATGAACCGCGCGAACCGCCGCAGGCCACGCCGCCAACCCCCTGCTTGACATTGCAATGATCAACAAGAAGCCCCCATCCGCGATTGCACGCGAAGCGCTGACCAGGCTGAACGCTCTCAAACTGGCGCCGACGCCGGCCAACTATCAGGCCTGCTACAACGAAATCGCCTGCATTCCCAACGTCGCCGGGTTTCCTGAAGCACCGCTGCATCAAATCTCGCTGGCGCTGACCGCAAAAACCCCGGAGCAGGAAAAACAACTCAAGCATCTGGACGCCGCGATCGGCAATCGCAACTGGCGTGAAGTGCAGGAAGCGCTGGTGGCGTTCTCCGGGGCCAATCATGAGGGCGCGCCGAAGGACGAAGGCATGGCTGCCGCCATGAGCCAACGCTGCATGGCGAACCTGGCGCTCGCGATCGAACACATGCTGCCAGCCCTGGGCACCGACGACGAAGGTTTTCTGGCGCAAGTCAGGGAATTTCTCGACGCCCTGCGCAATCCGGCGACCGATATGCCCGCCATCGAGGCCATGCTCGCCAAATTCAGCAATCGCGTCTTGGTCGCCGCGGAGGATCAGGCCGAGATCAAGGCGATGCTGCTGAAACTGCTTCATCTCATCATCGAGAACATCGGCGAGTTGAGTCTGGACGACCAGTGGCTGAAAGGCCAGGTCGACTCCCTGCTGGTTGCCGCCACACCGCCGCTGACCTTGCGCCGCCTCGACGACGTCGAGCGCCGGATCAGGAATGTGATGTCCAAGCAGAGCGAAGCCAAAGGCCGCTCCATGGAAGCGCAAGAAGAGATGCGCCTGATGCTGGCGGCGTTTGTCGAGCAACTGGCAATGATGAGCGAATCGAGCGGCGCATTCGGCGACAGGCTTGAGGAAAGCGCCCGGCAGATCGAACAGGTCAAGACCATTGAAGGCATGGCGCCGCTGCTCAAGGGTGTCATCGATACAACCCGCGCCATGGCGACAGAGACCCGAGGTGCCCACGACAGGCTGCGGACCCTGCAGGAAAAGGTGCAAACCACCGAAGCGGAGATCGGCAAGCTGCACCAGGAACTGGATCACGCAAGCGCCCTGGCTCGCCACGACCCGCTGACCGACGCGCTGAATCGCAAGGGACTCGACGAAGCGCTGACGAGGGAGATTGCCGGCATGCAGCGCAAGGACACGCCGCTGTGCGTCGCACTGCTCGACATCGACAATTTCAAAACGATCAACGACCGCCTCGGGCATGACACAGGCGATGCGGCGCTGGTCCACCTGGTGAAGGTCGCACGCCAGTGCATGCGTCCGGTGGACTCGCTGGCGCGTTACGGCGGCGAAGAGTTTGTCATCCTGATGCCTGACACGCCGCTCGAGCAGGGAATCCAGACGATGACCCGTTTGCAGCGCATGCTGACCAAGATTTTCTTCCTGAGCGGCGACGAAAAGCTCCTGATCACCTTCAGTGCCGGCGTTGCCCAGATGAGGCCGCACGAGTCCGGCGCGGAAGCAATGAAGCGCGCCGACAAGGCCATGTACCTGGCAAAACGAGCCGGCAAGAACCGGGTGCTCGGCGGATAGCGCGACTCCCGCACTCTATCGAACGACCGTTGCCTCGACGCGGCCGCGGAATTCAACACCTACCCACCCCCTGCCCACTCATCATGCAACAGACTGAAAACCTCAATATCGAAGCCTTCGAACCGATGCCGACACCGGAGGAGATTCATGCCCGCGTGCCGCTGTCGGATGCCGCCGCAGAGTCGGTGCTGGCGGGACGGCGCACGCTGGAACGCATCCTCGATGGCACCGATCCGCGCGTCTTCGTCGTGGTCGGCCCCTGCTCGATCCACGACCCGGTCGCCGGCCTCGATTACGCGCGACGCCTGAAGAAGCTCGCCGACGAAGTGGCCGGCACCATGCTGCTGGTGATGCGCGTGTATTTCGAGAAGCCGCGCACCGCGACCGGCTGGAAGGGCTACATCAACGATCCGCGCATGGACGATTCCTTCCACATCGAGGAAGGCATGCAGAAGGCGCGCGAGTTCCTGCTCGCCGTGAACGAGATCGGCCTGCCGGCGGCAACCGAGGCGCTGGACCCGATCGGCCCGCAGTACCTGGGCGACCTGATCGCCTGGGTGGCGATCGGCGCGCGCACTTCCGAATCACAAACCCATCGCGAAATGTCCTCCGGCCTCTCGGCGCCGGTCGGCTTCAAGAACGGCACCGACGGCTCGCTCGACGCGGCGGTCAACGCGATCATTTCCGCTTCCAGCCAGCACAGTTTCCTCGGCATCAACATGCAGGGCCGCTCCAGCGTGGTGCGCACCGCCGGCAATCGCTACGGCCATCTGGTGCTGCGCGGCGGCGGCGGCCGGCCGAACTACGACACGGTCAGCGTCGCACTGGCCGAAGCCGCGCTGGACAAGGCGAAGCTGCCGCACAACATCGTCGTCGACTGCTCGCACGCCAACAGTTACAAAAAGCCCGAGCTGCAGCCGCTGGTGATGCACGATTGCATCAATCAGATCGCCGACCAGCGCAAGGCCGGCCATCGCTCCATCGTCGGCCTGATGATCGAAAGCTTCATCGAGGCGGGCAACCAGCCGATCCCCGCCGATCTGTCGCAACTGAAATATGGCTGCTCGGTGACCGACGCCTGTGTCGATTGGGCGACCACGGAAAAAATGCTGCGCGAAGCGGATGCCGCGCTGCGCGGCGTGATCACCAACCCCAATCCCGCCTGAGGATCCCATGAATTTGATTCGAGCCTTTCGCGGCCTGCGCCCCGCTCCCGGCCAGGCCGGTGCGATTGCCGCCCCGCCCTACGACGTGCTGTCGAGCGACGAAGCAAGAGCGCGTGCCGCCGGCAAGCCCTGGTCCTTCCTGCATATTTCCAAACCGGAAATCGACCTGCCGCGCGACGTCGACATCTATTCGGCCGAGGTCTATGCCAAGGCCGCGGAGAACCTGGCGAAGATGCTTTCTGCCGGCGTGCTGGTACGGGACGACTCACCCTGCTATTACGCTTATCGGCTGACCATGGGCGCGCATGTGCAGACCGGCCTCGTCGCCGCCGCCAGCGTGGCCGACTACGACAGCAACCGCATCCGCAAGCACGAATTCACGCGCCCCGACAAGGAAGACGACCGCGTGCGCCAGATCGAGGCGCTCAACGCGCAGACCGGCCCGGTGCTGCTGGCCTATCCGGCATCAAGTATGGCCGACGCGCTGATCGATGCCATCGCGCAGGGTGCACCGGCGGCCGACGTCACCGCCGACGACGGCATCCGCCACCAGATCTGGGTGCTGACCGACGCCGCGAAAATCGCCGCGATTACGCAAACCTTCGATGCCATGAGCGCGCTCTACATCGCCGACGGCCATCACCGTTCGGCGGCCGCCTCGCGCGTCGCCGCCGCGCGCCGCAAGCCGGGACAGGAACAGGCCGCAGACCACTTCCTGTCGGTGATCTTCCCGCATCACCAGATGAAGATCATGGATTACAACCGCGTCGTCAAGGATCTCAACGGCCTCGACGAGTCGGCGCTGGCGGCACGCCTCGCTATCGCCTTCACGGTCGAGGGCAGCGCGCAGCGCGTGCATCCGGCCCGCCCCGGCGAGTTCGGCATGTACCTCGCCGGCCGCTGGCGCAAGCTGACGATCAAGCCTGGATTGATCACCGCCGATCCGGTGGCGAGCCTCGATGTGTCGCTGCTGTCGGAACACGTGCTGGGCCCGCTGCTCGGCATCGCCGACCTGCGCCGCGACAAGCGCATCGATTTTGTCGGCGGCATCCGCGGCCTGGCCGAATTGGAAAAGCGCGTCGATTCGGGCGAGATGGCGGTGGCATTTGCGCTGCACCCGACGCGCATGGACCAGCTCATGGCCGTGGCCGACAGCAACAACGTCATGCCGCCGAAGTCGACCTGGTTCGAACCCAAGCTGGCTGACGGACTGGTGTCGCACGTGCTGGACTAGCGCCTGGAAATATCCGCCCTTTCTGAAACACACTGATCTGGCGCCGCGAGTGGCGGCGATGCAGAAACAGATCGCCTGTTTGTCGCCGCCCCGCCTTTCAGCAGCTTCGGCGCGTCAAGCGTCTTGACGATGCCCTCCAGTTGATCCATCAATTTCTGCGCATCCGGACAGGTTCTCGACAGCACCAGATGGATATCCGTGTCGCGGAGCATGTGACCGAACTCCAAAAGTTTGCGCGACATCAACAATACTCGCTATTTCGGTTGATGGCCGGGTCGAGCCGCTATATCCTTCGTCGTATATGGCAAGTTTCAGTAAACTCATTTTCGGTGAAAGAAACCGCATCGGACGCAGGCTTATCGTTCTGATCGTTGCTTTCAGTTCATTGATCACACTCTGCATTTCGATAGTCCAGCTCACGCTTGAATACCGCGAGTTGCGCAACGATGTCGAGAACGTCCTCGACGGCGTCGGCATCCATATTCCGAGTGTCGCCGGCAGCGTCTGGGATTTCGACGAAAAGCAGATACAACTGACGCTGAGCGCCCTGGCGCAACTGCCGAATATCGAGCGTATCAGTATCGCGACAACCACCGGCCGCCAGCGCTGGACGACCGGCAAGATCGTGTCGTCGCGGGTCGCGACGCGCACCTATGCGCTGCGCCATCAGGATCGCGGCAAGGAAGCCGAGATCGGAACCCTCGAAGCCGCTGTCAGCCTCGACGCGGTTGACCGGAAGATCGTTGCGCGGGCGATCACCATCGTCTCCAGCAACGCGCTGAAGACCTTCTTCGTCGCCGTGTTCATGATGATTCTGTTTCGACGCGTGGTCACCCGCCGCCTTGGCAAGCTTGGGCAAAAGGTCACCGACCTCGTGCCGGGCGCCCTGCCGGTGCCGCTCGTCCATTCCGCACAGGCGATGCCGCGCAATCTCGACGAACTCGACGCAGTGGCCTGGACGCTCGATCACACCGCGGAAGAGCTTGCCACCGCTGTCGAAGCCCTGAAAGACCTCAACGGGGAACTTCAGCAGCGGGTTGTCGAGCAGGATGTCATCCTGCAGAACGCGCTGGTCGGAATCCTGATGGTGCGCAACGGCGTCATCGTGTCGTGCAATCGCCGCCTGGAAGAAATATTCGGGTATCCGGCGGGTGGAATGAACGGGCTGCGGACGCGCGTTCTTTACCCGACCGAAGAAGTCTATGCGTCTTTTCGGGAGAAGGCCGTCGGCGCGCTTGGGCAGGGCTTGAGCGTCAGCGATACCCTGACCCAGCTCAAGCTGGATGGCACACCGATCTGGATCGAGATGAGCGGACGTGCGCTCGATCCCTTGCGACCGCGCGACGCGAGCATCTGGATCTGCTCCGACGTCACCGAACGCAAGGCCGCCGAGGACCAGGTCAAGTTCATTGCCTTTCACGACGCGCTCACCGGCTTGCCGAACCGGCTGCTGGTGCAGGATCGGCTCCAGCAATCGATGGCCGGCGCCGACCGGTCGAAGGCGAAGATCGCCTTGCTGGTCCTCGACCTGGACAATTTCAAGACCATCAATGACACCCTGGGGCATTCGATCGGCGACGGCGTTCTGCGTGAAGTGGCCCGGCGCCTGGGCGAATGCGTGCGCGACACCGATACCGTCTGCCGCCAGGGCGGCGACGAATTCGTCATCCTGCTGCCGAGCCTCCCCGATGCCGAGGCCACGGCACCCATTCTGGTGAAGCTGATGGAGCGGCTGATCGATCCCTGCAGGGTCGAAGGCCATGAACTGACGACCTCGGTCTCGATCGGCGTGGCCGTCTATCCGGATGACGGGCAGGATCTCGAAACGCTGATGAAGAAGGCCGACCTGGCGATGTATCGTGCCAAGGATGCCGGACGCAATACCTACCGCTTCTTCGACCAGCAGATGAATATCGATGCCATCGAGCAACTGAGCATGCGCAACGGCCTGCGACGGGCGCTGGAACGTGGCGAGTTTGTCCTTCACTATCAGCCGCAAATCGATCTTGCCGGCAACACCGTCATTGGTGTCGAGGCACTGATCCGCTGGAATCACCCGGACCTGGGCATGATCCCGCCCGCCCGCTTCATCCCGGTTGCCGAAGACAGCGGACTGATCATCCCGATCAGTGAATGGGTCTTGCGCGAGGCCTGCCGTCAGGCGGCTGCGTGGGTCAAATCGGGATTGCCGCCGATCCTGGTTGCGGTCAACCTCTCCGCCGTACAGTTCAAGCGCAGCGACGTCGAGCAGTCGGTAATCTCCGCCCTTGAGGAATCGGGGATCGACCCCTCCCTGCTGGAACTCGAACTCACCGAGTCGATCCTGATCACCGATACGGAAACCGTTCTCGACATGGTCAAACGCCTCAAGCAACTGGGCGTCAAGCTTTCGATTGACGACTTCGGCACCGGCTACTCGAGCTTGTCCTATCTCAAGCGCTTCCAGGTGAACAAACTGAAAATCGATCAATCATTCGTGCGTGACCTGGCGACCGATCAGGAGGACGCGGCAATTGTCGGCGCCATCATCCAGATGGCGCACAGCCTCGGGCTGATCGTTATTGCCGAGGGAGTGGAGACGGAACTGATTCTGGGTCAGCTGCGTTCGTTCGGCTGCGACGAAGCACAAGGCTACTATTTTGCGCGGCCCATGCCGGCGGAGGAGGTGGCGGCGTTTCGGCTGCGGATGAATTCCGCGGCGAAGGACGGCGCAGCCGGGCATTGATCGCCGGACGGTCCCGCCGACCAGCGGCGTCCGTCCAATCCCGCCAGGGGATGCCGTCCTCGCCCAAGGGGACTCGGGGCCTTGCCTGCCGGGGATTGCGCTTCGCGCGCCGGCAATAAAAACAAAGGGCAACCCGGAGGTTGCCCTTTGTCATGTCCCCGAGGGAACTTTGCAGCGCGCCTGCTTACTTCTTCTTCGCGGCTGGCTTCTTCGCAGCCGGCTTGGCGGCGGGCTTCTTCGCCGCGGGGGCCTTCTTGGCGGGAGCCTTCTTGGCCACCGGCTTCTTGCCTGCAACCGCGGCCTTCAGGCCGGCACCCGCGGAAAACTTCGGCACGGCCTTGGCGGCGATCTTCAGCGGAGCGCCCGTCTTCGGGTTCTTGCCGGTGCGCGCCGAGCGCATCACGGACTTGAAAGTACCAAAGCCGATCAGCGCAACCGGGTTGCCCTTGGCGATTACGGAGGTGATGACTTCGGTCAGTGCATCGATGGCTTTATTGACAGCGGCCTTGGAAAGCTCGGCACGCTCGGCAACCGCTTCGATCAGTTCACTCTTGTTCATTGACTTCCCCTTTGGTTTAGAAAAACGTATTGAACCACTAAATCCGTCGAAGATGCAAGCCCCGCAAGCCTTGACGCCGATCATTCATTTTCACTCGCGTTCAAAGTCCCTTCACCGCGTATACCGCCGGCAAATTCCGCCACGCGCCCTTGACGTCCATGCCGTAACCGAAAACATAGCGATTCGGCAGATGCACGCCGACGAAATCGGCGGATATCGGTTTCGTGCGACCCAGGTTCTTGTCGGCGAACACGGCGCTCAGCACTTCGGTTGCGCCTTGCGCCAGCAACCTCTGGCGGATCGCGGCGAGCGTCACGCCCTCGTCGAGGATGTCGTCGACCACCAGCACGACGCGCCCGGCGACATCCGCGCGCGGCTCGACGATCCAGGCCAGTTGCCCGCCCGTGGTGACGTCGCCGTAGCGCGTGACATGCAGGTAATCGAAGTCGAGCGGAAAAGCCAGTTGCGGCAGCAGTTGGCCGGTGAACACCACGGCACCGCCCATGACGGCGAGCACCAGCGGATTGGCATCGGCGAGGCGCGCTGCGATCTCGCCGGCAACGCGCCGTACCGCCAGCGCCGACTCTTCGGCCGAGCAGACCAGATCGGCTTCCTCGAAAATTCTTTTGGCTTCCTGCGGATTCATTTCATCCTCTTCAAAAGAGCGGCGAAGTCCTGCCCGACTTCGGGATGGCGCAAGCCGAAGGCCACGGTCGCTTCAAGATAGCCCAGCTTGGAGCCGCAGTCATAGCGCGTGCCCTTGTAGCGATAGGCCAGCACCTGTTCTTCGGCGAGCAGCGCGGCGATGCCGTCGGTAAGCTGGATCTCGCCGCCCGAGCCTTTGCCGATGTGCGCGAGGTGGTGAAAGATGCGTGGCGTCAGGATATAGCGCCCGACGACGGCCAGTGTCGATGGCGCTTCCTCGGGTTTGGGCTTTTCGACAATGCGCAGGATTTTTTCGAGCGAGTCGGCGAGCGGCTGGCTGTCCACGATGCCGTAGCTGCGGGTATCCGCGCGCGGCACCTGCTGCACGCCGATCACCGAACTGTGCTGTTGCTCGTAGACATCCACCATCTGTTTCATGATCGGCGGAGTTCCATCGAGCAGATCGTCCGCCAGCAGCACGGCGAAGGGCTCGTCGCCCACCGCCGGATACGCGCAGAGCACCGCATGGCCCAGGCCGAGGGCCTCGGGCTGGCGGATGTAGATGCAGTTGATGTTCTTCGGAATCATGTTGCGGACGAACTCCAGCAGCTCGGTCTTGCCGCGATGTTCGAGTTCGCTTTCCAGTTCGTAGGCCTTGTCGAAGTGATCCTCGATGGCGCGCTTGGAACGGCCGGTGACGAAGATCATGTCGGTAATGCCGGCCGCCACCGCCTCCTCCACTGCATACTGGATCAGCGGCTTGTCCACGATGGGCATCATTTCCTTGGGGCTCGCCTTGGTCGCCGGCAGGAAGCGGGTGCCCATTCCTGCGACCGGGAAAACGGCTTTCGTCACTTTCTTCATGTCTTCACCAACTCCCTGAATTGCCTCTCATCCAGAATGCTAACGCCCAAGGCCTGCGCCTTGTCGAGCTTGGAGCCGGCTTCCGCGCCGGCCACCACGTAATCGGTCTTCTTCGACACCGAGCCGGCGACCTTGCCGCCCAGCGCCTCGATCATGTCCTTCGCCTCGTCGCGCGTCAGCGTCGGCAGCGTTCCGGTGAGGACGAAGGTCTTGCCGGCGATCGGCGAGTTCGCCACTGCCGACGGCTCGCCCTCGGGCCAGTTCACGCCTGCCGCACGCAGCTGCTCGATCACCTCGACGTTGTGCGGTTCGGCAAAGAAGCGTGCAATCGAGGCCGCCACCACCGGACCGACGTCGGGCACCTGCTGCAAGCGGTCGATGTCCGCCGCCATCAGCGCATCCAGATTGCCGAAGTGGCGCGCCAGGTCCTTCGCCGTCGCCTCGCCTACGTTGCGGATGCCCAGCGCGAAGATGAAGCGCGCCAGCGTCGTCGTCTTGCTCTTTTCGATGGCCGCAAGGATGTTGGTTGCCGACTTTTCGGCCATGCGCTCCAGGTTGACCATGGCCAGCAGGCCCAGCTTGTAGAGGTCGGCCGGCGTCTTGACAATGGCATTGTCTACCAGTTGCTCGACCAGTTTGTCGCCCAGGCCCTCGATGTCCATTGCGCGGCGACTGGCGAAATGCAGCAGGGCCTGCTTGCGCTGCGCCGGGCAGAACAGGCCGCCGGTGCAACGGGCGATCGCCTCGTCTTCGGGCTTTTCGATCGTGGAGTGACAAACCGGACAGGTCGGATATTCCTTGAGCAGTTCCCATGGCCCGTGCAGCGCCTCCACAAGATCCTTCATGGGTCGCCGCTCAAGGACCACCGACACCACCTCGGGAATCACGTCACCGGCCCGCCGCACGACCACCGTATCGCCGATGCGCACATCCTTGCGCCGCGCCTCGCCTTCGTTGTGCAGCGTGGCATTGGTCACCGTCACGCCGCCGACGAAGACCGGCGCCAGCCGGGCCACGGGCGTGATCGCGCCGGTGCGGCCGACCTGTACCTCGATTGCCTCCACCGTGGTCAGCGCCTCTTCCGCCGGATACTTGTGCGCCACCGCCCAGCGCGGTTCGCGCGTGACGAAGCCGAGCTGCTGCTGCAGCGCCAGCGAATTGACCTTGTACACCACGCCGTCGATGTCGAAGGGCAGCGCGTCGCGCGCCTCGCGGATGCGCGCATGGAAAGCGATCAGGCCGTCGGCGCCCCGCACCACCGCGCGGTGCTCGCACACCGGCAGGCCGAAGGCGGCCAGCGCATCGAGTACGCCGCCGTGCGTCGCCGGCAGCGCCCAGCCGCGGCTTTCGCCCAAGCCGTAGGCATAGAAGGACAACGGCCGTTCCGCCGTCATTGCCGGATCGAGCTGGCGGATGCTGCCCGCGGCACCATTGCGCGGGTTGACCAGTGTCGCTCGTCCCAGCGCCCGCTGCTTCTCGTTGTAGCGCTCGAAATCGGGACGACTCATGAACACCTCGCCGCGCACCTCCAGCGCCGGCGGCCCTTCGCCTTCAAGGCGCAATGGGATGCGGCGCACGGTGCGGATGTTCTGCGTGACGTCCTCACCGGTCTCGCCGTCGCCGCGGGTCGCGGCCTGCACCAGCACGCCGTTTTCATAGCGCAGGCTGATGGCGAGGCCGTCGAACTTCAGTTCGGCGGCGTACTCGACGGCAGCATCGGCATCATTCAGGCCCAACTCGCGGCGCACGCGGGCATCGAAAGCGCGCGCGCCCGTCGGCTCGGTGTCGGTTTCGGTGCGGATCGACAACATCGGCACGGCATGGCGCACCGGGGCGAATTCGGGCAGCGGCTTGCCACCGACCCGCCGGGTCGGCGAATCGGCGCTGGCCAGCTGGGGATGCGCCGCCTCCAGCGCCTGCAACTCGCGGAACAGCTTGTCGTACTCGGCATCCGGAATGGTCGGCGCATCGAGCACGTAATAGGCATGGTTGTGCCGTTCAATTTCGCGACGCAGGCTTTCGGTCCGCGCCGCTGCTTCTTGCAGAAGCATCAGGAAAACAGCCGCAGTGCCCGTATGCCGCCGGGATCGATGCCGCCGTCGCGCATGGTCTGCTGCAACTCGACCGTCCTGGCCCGGATCGCATCGATCATGGCCACCGAGAGCGGCACGCGCTGCGCATCCACCAGCTCGCCGCCCATGGTCGCCGCCAGTTGCCGCGCGGTGGCCAGCATGCGGTCGAAGGCCTGCGCGCCATCCGCCACGCGCGGCACGTCAAGGCTCAGCGTCAGGCCGTGGGTTGCCAGCGACTTGATCGATTCGGCATCGAGGCGTTCGGTACCCAGGTTGGCCACGGTAAACAGTTCGCCGCCGGCAGCGTCGCGGGCGCGAAACACGCCGTCGGCCTCCAGCGCCAGCCCGGCCGCCTCGGCAACGCCGCGCAGCTTGGTGCCGGGAAATACGCCGCCGAGAGCCTCGACAACGTGCAGCACGAACTGGATGTCCACGCTGGCGCAGAATTGATCCAGCCGGTCGGCACGCAAGACGGTGACGCTGCGCGAAGGCAGATCCAGTTCGGCGCCGGACTGCTTGGCCACCTGCTGGACGCTGTCAAAAAACCGTGCGATCTCGCCGTCCGAAACCGGGCCGCGGCGGTCGGCCAGTTGCAGCGCCGCAACCCATTCGCGGTAACGCCCGCTGTCGTGGGCATCTATCCGCCGCCACAGGCCGTCGGCCTCGTCCCTGACCAGCCAGTGCAATGGCTTGCTCAGATCCCCCGCCCAGGCGTTCTGCATGGCCCAGACGGCGGGTGCCGGCACCGCGGTCGGCGCGCTCATCCGCAGCACGCAATCGACCACGCTGTCCGCATACTCGACGGGCAGCACAGGCTGCGGCTCGGGTTCCGCTTCGACGGGCGGAGGGTTTCCGACGGCAGCCGATGGCTCGCTCGCACTGGCGGCGGGTTCCTCCGCCTCACCGACCCCGTCGCCGAAGCGGGGCTCGTGCCGCTCCCCGGGTTCGCGGCGCACAAGCTCATTGGCTGGCAACACAGCCGTCGACGCAGCCGGCGGCGCGGCCTGCTGTCCGTCCAGCAGCGCATCTTCCTGCCCGCCCTTGAATATCCGTTCGGCGGTGCCGCGATGCTTGCGATCCTGCCAGGCGTTGTAGCCCCAGACCATGCCGACCGCCACGGCACCGGCTCCGATCAAGGCGATTTGAAGTTCGCTGATTGCCATGTTCAAGCCACCTTTTAGTTACGGCTCGTTTGCCAACGGCCGCTACGCTGCGTTCTGCTCGCCGGCAAAGCGCAGCGCCTCTTCCATGTCGACCTCGACGATGCGCGACACGCCCTGCTCCTGCATGGTCACGCCGATCAGCTGCTGGGCCATTTCCATCGCGATCTTGTTGTGCGAAATGAAGACGAACTGGGTCTGCGCCGACATGCGCTTGACCATGTCGCAGAAGCGCACGGTGTTCGAATCGTCGAGCGGCGCATCGACTTCGTCGAGCAGGCAGAAGGGCGCCGGGTTCAGGTTGAAAATCGCGAACACCAGCGCGATCGCCGTCAGCGCCTTCTCGCCGCCGGACAGCAGGTGGATCGTGGTGTTCTTCTTGCCCGGCGGCTGCGCCATGATCTGGATGCCGGCATCGAGGATCTCTTCGCCGGTGAGGATCAAGCGCGCCTCGCCGCCGCCGAACAGTTGCGGGAACAGCGTGCCGAAATGCATGTTGACCGTGTTGTAGGTCTCCTGCAACTGCTCGCGCGTTTCGCGGTCGATGCGGCGGATGGCATCCTCCAGCGTGCCGATGGCCTCGTTCAGGTCCACTGATTGCGCATCGAGGAAACCCTTGCGTTCCGAGGCGGTGGCCAGTTCTTCGAGCGCCGCGAGGTTGACCGGGCCGAGCGCCTCGATCTCGGCCGTGAGCCGTACGATCTCGCCCTGCAGGACATTGTCCTTGAGCTTGTCGGCGCCGCCGGCAGCCAGATCTTCGGCGAAGGGAGCTTCGTCTTCCTCGGTGACCACGTGCACCTCGGCCAGGCGCTCGCGGAATTGCTCTTCGTTCATCTGCGCGGCCTGCGCCTTGAGCCGCAGATCGTTGATCTTGTCGCGCAGCGGCACAACGCCCTGCTCCAGCTTCATGCGCTGCTCGTCGAGGCTGCGCAGTTCGCCGGCCGCGGTTTCCAGCACATTTCGCCGTTCCGCCAGCGCCGACTCCTTGCCCTGCTTCGCATCCAGCGCGGCATGCAATTGTTCCTGCAGCACCGTATCGCTGATGCCGGCGACTTCGGTGCGCGCGGCACCGGTTTCGGTTTCGATGCGCTGCAACTGGCTGGCCGCGGTCGACGCGGCGCGCGCGTTGTCTTCCAGCTTCGACAGGCATTCGCGCTCGGAGAAGCCGGCTTCCTGCGCCTCGCGTCCCAGCTGGATTTCCAGCGCCCGCGCCTCGCGCAAGGCGACATCCTTCTGCCGATGCAGTTCCAGCGCTTGTTCCAGACGTCCGCGCACCTCGCCCAGGCGTTCGCGCTGGAGTTCGCCCTCTGCTTCGGCGCGCTGGCGACGGGCCTGCTCGGTTTCGTCCTGACGCTGCAGTTCGGCCAGGTCGCGATCGATCTGCGCCGTGCGTTCCTCGAAACGCGCCTGTGCCTGCGCAAGTTTGAGCGCCTCCACCTGCGCCGCATGAAAGCCTTGCTGCGCCTCCTGCATGGAACGCCGGGCAGTGGCGAGGTGGCCCTGGCTCTCGGTCAACTGCAACTCGGCCGTGCGCTGGACTTCGCGCGCCGCCTCTTCGGCCGCGGCACGCGTCGCCAGCACGCCGGCCAGTTCGTCGATCTCGCGCTGGCGTTCGATCACGCCGTGGGTTTTCGCATCCGGCACATAGAGCGTCAGGCCGGCGGGCGTCAGCACATGGCCGGCACGCGACACGCGCTGGCCGGAGGCCAGCGGCAATTCGGCAGATAGATCGTCGGCGACGGAAACGCCGGCCAGCCACTCGTCGAGCACGCCCGACCAGCGTGGATCATCGCAACGTACCTTGCTGCGCAAGCTCGCGGCGGCAGGCGACGTAACGGCGGAATCACGGGCAAACGCCAGGGTCAGAATCGCCGGCGGCGGCGAGGCGAGCGCGGCGCGCACGGTGTCCGCGTCAGCGCTGAGTGCCGCGAAGCGTTCGCGCAACACGGCTTCGACCGCGGTTTCCCAGCCGGCCTCGACCTGTATCGACTGCCACAGCGGCTTGGCATCGGCCAGATGGCGCGCCTTGAGCCAGTCGCCGATCTCGCCGCTTTGCGCCACCTTGGCCTGCAACTGCGCCAGCGCGTCATGGCGGGCGCGGGTTTCGGTCAGGCTGCGATGCGCCGCCTGCAGTGCTTCGCGGGCCCCGCGCAACCGCACCTCGGCTTCGGGCACCGAAGTTTGCAGTGTCGCCACGCGCTCCTGCGCGGCAGCGAGCGCCGCCTCGGCGGCGGTTTCCTTTTCCTTCGACGCCGTCAGCAGGGCCGGATCGGGTGCGCCCAGCGCCTGCCGATCCTGCTCCAGCCGGCTGCGACGCTGCACCAGGTTTTCCAGTGCGCGGACGGCGTGGCCCTTGTCGGCCTCGGCCAGGCGCAGTGCCTGTTCGGCATCGCTCAAGGCGCGGCGCGCTTCGGTGACGTCGGTGTTGGCGGCCTGCACGGCCTCTTCGGCATCGGGTAGCCGAGCCGCGGCTTCCTGATGGCGCGCGGCAGCCGTGGCGGAACGGGTGCGCGAATTTTCCAGCAGCAGCTTCCAGCGCGCTTCGTCCTCGGCCAGCTGTCCGTGCTGCGTGCGCCAATGTGTTTCCTCGACGCCCAACTGACTCAGGCGGGCTTCCAGCCGCGAACGCGAATCGCGCAGATGGCCGATTTCCGATTCAAGACGGCTGACTTCGGTGTTGGCCGCGAACATCTCGGCCTGCGCCGCATGCAAGGCATCCGACGCCGAATAATGGCTCTCGCGCGCATGCTCGACGCGCGCCTCGATCTCGCGCAATTGCGCGGTCTCGGCTTCGACGCGATTGACGGCCTCTTCCACCTGCCGCGTCAGGCGCTCGCTGTCGTGCTTCGCGTCGTTGCGCTTCTTCAGCCACAGCAGGGTCTGCTTGCGCGATACCTGCGCATGCAGGTCGCGATACTGCTGCGCCACGGTGGCCTGGCCCTGCAGGTGGCTGACCTGGGTTTCCAGCTCGTTGCGGATGTCATCGACGCGGGCGATGTTCTCGCGCGCATCTTCCAGTCGGTGTTCGGTTTCCTTGCGGCGTTCCTTGTACTTGGTGACGCCGGCGGCCTCTTCGAGGAAGAAGCGCAGCTCGTCGGGCTTGGCCTCGACGATGCGCGAGATCATGCCCTGGCCGATGATGGCGTAGGCGCGGGGCCCGAGGCCGGTGCCGAGGAACAGGTCGATCACGTCGCGCCGGCGCACGTGCAGGTTGTTGATGTAGTAGCTGGAGTTGCCTTCGCGGTCGAGCACGCGCTTGACGGTGATTTCCGTGTACTGGCTCCATTGGCCGGTGGCGCGGCCCTGGGCGTTGTCGAAATGCAGCTCGACGGCGGCACGGCTGACTTCCTTGCGGTTGCCCGAGCCCTTGAAGATCACGTCCTGGATCGATTCGCCGCGCAGTTCGGAGGCCTTGGACTCGCCCAGCACCCAGCGCACGGCGTCGATGATGTTCGACTTGCCGCAGCCATTGGGGCCGACCACGCCGGCCAGCTGACCGGGGAAAAGCACGGTGGTGGGCTCGACAAACGACTTGAAGCCCGAAAGTTTCAGCTTGTTTAGACGCACGTGGGATGAACCGGAAAAATGATCGCGAAAGGGTGACTCGATTGCCGTGCCATTATAATTGGTTCCGACCCTGTCACCGCACCCATCCAGCATGCCAAAGCCAGCCATCCCGACCCGCGCCAAGTCGCTGGAAACCTTCGCCAACCCGGCGTCGCACCGGGATTACCAGATCCACATGGAAATCCCCGAATTCACCTGCCTCTGCCCCAAGACCGGGCAGCCGGACTTTGCCGTGCTGACGCTCGACTACATCGCCGACAGGCTTTGCGTCGAACTGAAAAGCCTCAAGCTCTACATCTGGAGCTTCCGCGAAGAAGGACATTTCCACGAGGACGTCACCAATCGCATCCTCGACGACCTGGTCAAGGCCACCCGACCGCGCTTCATGCGCCTCACGGCGCGCTTCTACGTGCGTGGCGGGATTTTCACCAACGTGGTGGCGGAACACCGCAAGAAGGGCTGGAAGCCGGCGGCAAAGGTCGAACTGGCGGAATTTCCGGCGCAGTCGAACACGCGCGGCTGAGGCGGCTGCCCGTTCGCGAAAGCCCGGCAAGACCGGAGCCCCCGCGCCGGCCGGCAGGCTTCATAATGCGCTTCGCGGCATGCCTGTCGTCGTTGCATTGCGTTTCAGGAAGTCAGGATTCTTTCGGGTTCGGAACAATGGGTGAATCGCTTGTCCGGAAATAACAGGAACGAAAGACATTCGCAGAGTCGCACCGATGCAATCATCGGTGCCGACATGCGCGTCGAAGGCAATATCACCTTTACCGGCGTCCTGCACATCCAGGGCGAAGTCCTCGGCAACGTTTCCTGCGACGCCGATTCCAGCGGAACGCTGGTCGTGGGCAAGTCGGGCAATGTCACCGGCACCATCACCGCCCCGCACATCGTCGTCAGCGGCAGCATTTCCGGCCCGGTGCATTCGTCGGAATCCATCGAAATCCAGCAGGGTGCCTATATCGCGGGCGATGCCACCTACAAGACCATCGATATCCATCCCGGTGGCGTCATCGAAGGATCGCTGATTCCAGGGGTTGCAACAGCCAGGGAGCCGGCCGAGTCGGAACACGGCATGCAGTATCCGGAACCCCGGCCGACCATGACATTCGACAGCCCCGTTGCAGCCCCAGCCAGCAGTCGGTTTGAGGGGCGGCGCCTGATGGGCGGAGCAGTCGCGGTGCTGGTCGCCGTGGCCGTGCTTGTGTTGCTGAAACGGGAAGCTGCGCCACCCGCAGCGGATCTTGCCGTCAAGACCGATTCAAGCCTGCCGGGCGCCCCGGCAGTGCAACCCGCGCCGGCGGCAAGCGTCGCGCCACCGGAAAGCCCGAAAACCCTTGCGGAAGAATCCACTCCCGCACCTGGCACGAACACGGACACCCGGAACCTTGTACAGGCATCCCCTGCCGAAACCCTCGAAGCGAATCCGGGGAATGTGATGCTGGTGCAAGGCGTCAATCCGGCCAAGCCGGCGGGCGTCATTTTGCTGATCAGCCGCGAGTCGGCGGTCCTGTTCAAAAAGAAGCGGCAGGATTCCGGCGAGGGCACGCGCATCGACACCTCCCAGGGCGCGACGGAAAGCATTGCGATTGCCCGCAACGAAGTTCTTCGGGTCGCCAGCGGCCAGGAACTCCAGATTTTCTACCAGGGCCGCAAGGTGGCACCGAAGATCATTGCCAGCGGCGCCTGGATGAGCTTCGTCCCGCAGCCGGCCAGCGGGGAAGGCGACAAGAAGTAGGTCCCGGCCAATACGGGGAACGATTCCCGGGGTCGGCGGTACGGCGTCAGAGGCCGGCCATCGCGAGATACTTGATCTCCAGATATTCCTCGATGCCGTATTTCGAGCCTTCGCGCCCCAGCCCCGACTGCTTGACGCCGCCGAAGGGCGCAACCTCGTTGGAAATCATCCCCGAGTTGATGCCGACCATGCCGTAGTCGAGCGCCTCGCCGACACGCCAGGCGCGCGCGATGTCGCGGCTGAAGAAATAGGCGGCAAGGCCGAACTCGGTATCGTTGGCCATGCGAATGGCATCAGCTTCATCCTTGAAGCTGAATATCGGCGCCACGGGGCCGAAGATTTCCTCCCGCGCCAGGCGCATCGCCGGCGTCGCGCCGGCCAGCACCGTCGGCTCGAAGAAGGTGCCGCCCTTCGCGTGGCGCTTGCCGCCACACAGGACGCGCGCGCCCTTTGCCAGCGCATCGGCCAGCAGTTCCTCGACCTTGGCCAGCCCCGCGCCGTCGATCAGCGGCCCTTGCGTCACCCCCTCCTCCAGGCCGTAGCCGACCTTCAAGCCGGCCACGGCGGCGGCGAGCCTCTGCGCGAAGGCGTCATGCACGCCCTCCTGCACCAGGAAGCGGTTGGTGCAGACGCAGGTCTGCCCCGTGTTGCGGTACTTGGACAGCATGGCGCCGGCCACCGCCGCATCGAGGTCGGCGTCGTCGAAAACGATGAAGGGCGCGTTGCCGCCGAGCTCCAGCGACATCTTCTTGATGGTCGGCGCACACTGGCCCATCAGCAAGCGGCCGATTTCGGTGGAACCGGTGAAGGACAGCTTCAGCACTTTCGGATTCGAGGTGAGCTCGCCGCCGATGGCGACCGGTTCGCCGGTCACCACGTTGAGCACGCCGGGCGGCAGACCCGCCTGCTGGCCCAGCCAGGCCAGTGCCAGCGCGGAAAGCGGTGTCTGCTCGGCCGGCTTGACCACCATGGTGCAGCCGGCGGCCAGTGCCGGGGCGACCTTGCGCGTGATCATCGCCGCCGGAAAATTCCACGGCGTGATCGCGGCGCAAACACCGACCGGCTGCTTCAGCACGATCAGCCGGCGATCCGCCAGCGGCGAGGGAATCACGTCGCCGTAGATGCGCCGCGCTTCCTCGGCAAACCACTCAATGAAGGAAGCCGCATAGGCGATCTCGCCGCGCGCCTCGGCCAACGGCTTGCCCTGCTCCTGCGTCATCAGCCGCGCCAGGTCTTCCTGGTTCTCCATCATCAGTTCGAACCAGCGCCGCAGGATCTTCGCCCGCTCCGCCGCCGTCTTCGCCCGCCACGGATGGAAGGCCGCGTGCGCCGCGTCGATGGCGCGGCGCGTCTCGGCGGCGCCGAAGCCGGGCACGGAACCGACCGCTTCGCCCGTCGCCGGATTGCGGATGTCGAGCGTGGCACCGGTGGCCGCCAGCCATTCGCCATTGATGAGACAGGCATTGCGCAGGAGTTCGGGATTCTTCATGGGATGCTTTCGATGTCGCGGGAAAGGGGAAGATTCTGCCGCATTGCGTGGCAGCGCGGTAGTACCGGCAACAAGCCCGGGTTGCGCCCGGTCAGGAGTCGGCGATGGCGACACGGCGATTCATGCCGTCACGCAAACAAACGAAAACAGAAAATCATCCCGCCTTTCGCTGCCGAAACCCGTCGACCACTGCAACCAATGCGTCGATGACCTCGGGATCGAATGCGGCTTTGGATTCGGCCTGCATCATGGCAAGCGCCTGTTCATGCGTGAAGCCCACGCGCCAGGGGCGATTGGAGGTCATCGCCGTGTAGCTGTTGGCCACTGCGACGATCCGCCCCGCGACCGGGATGTTCCGCCCCCTGAGGCCGGACGGGTAGCCGGTGCCGTCGAAACGCTCGTGATGGGTCAGTGCAATTTCACGGGCCAGGCCGATCACGCGGCCCACCGCGAGCGTCGAATGCAGCTCCTGCAACAGGCGGTGCCCGCGTTCCGGGTGTGTCCGCACTATTTCACGCTCGGAGGGCGTGAGCTCGGCGGGCTTTTCCAGCACGCCGGAAGGCAGGCTGTCGTTGCCGATGTCAGCGAACATCGCGGCCCGCTCGATCAGTTCCGGAAAGCGGCTGTAGGACGTCCGCAAGCTTCCCTGTTCGATCATGTGCTGTGCGATATCCCGGCTCAGACGGCCATGGCTGGCGATGTAGGGGATGGTCAGGAACGGCGCGCGCCCGGTCACCGTTGCCAGGAGGGCGATCTCGGCATACTGGTCGAGGCGCGCGTGCTCGACAAATTCGAAGTTCTGGTAGGCGAGGACGATTTTCCTGCAAAAGACAGTCATCAGTTCCAATTCGGATTCGTCGATCCGCCGCGTCCCGCCGATATACACCGCGACATCCATCAGGTCGGGCAGCGGCACCAGAAACATCGAGTGTTTCTCGCCGACATGGGGCACCCCGCTGGAAAACACCCGGGCAAGGTAGTGCAGCGCCTCCGCATCGAGCAGATCCTCGATCTTCGCGCCCATCACCGGATTGCGGCCGCTCACGGCCGCCATGACCACATCCCGCCCATCTTCATGCCGGCGCCGGATGAGCAGCAGCAGGTCTTCCCTGCTCACGCCAAGCAGCGTGCCCAACTGGGTGAGCAAGCCGCTGACGAACAGGTTCTGCGAACGGAAATCCATGTTGCTGGCGGCATCGAGCACCTTGACCAGCCCCACGCGATGGGATTCGATGGCCTGCAAATCCTCGAATGAACGCAACGCGGAAACCAGCGATGTGTACAACTTGTCGACGGTGAGTTCCAGTTTGGATTTGTAGTCGTTGATGTGATACTTCAACACCACTTCCCGCTCGGGCGCATGCCCCGGCTGCCCGGTACGCAGGATGATGCGCAGCATGCGGTTGCCAAGTTCGTCGCGGATGCGCCGCACTGCGGTCAGCCCGGCGTCGGGGCGTTCCATGACCACGTCGAGCAGCAGGATGGCCGTGTCGGGGTTCGCCTTGATGAGTTCGCAGGCGGTATCGCCGTCATAGGCGTGCAGGAATTCAAGCCCGCGTCCCTGGAACTCGAAATCCTTCAGCACCATCCGGGTCGTCAGATGAATGTCGCGATCGTCGTCGGCAATGACTATCTTCCAGGGAGTCCCTTTGCTTGTGGTGCGAACGCCTTCGTCGAGAAAGCGAAAATTCTCGTCTTCCCGGCTTGCATCGGGTGCGTCATTGCTCATTTCGGTCCCTTGGCGAGTGGACGAAACCGGATCATAAAACGATCACGGCAACGTGCCGCCGGAATCGACCTTCGGGTCGCGGAACGAAGCGGCCAGTTTCAGGGCAGCCGTGCGCAGCAGCGTGACATCACCGCCGACGGCGATGAAACTGGCACCGCAATCCAGATAATGCCGCGCCAGCTTGGGCTCGCTCACGAACACGCCGGCGGCCTTGCCGGTAGCGGCGATGCGCTTGACCGCATCCTCGATCGCGGCCTTGACCTCCGGATGCCCCGACTGGCCCAGATAACCCATCGAAGCCGCGAGATCGGCCGGGCCGATGAAAATGCCGTCCACGCCCTCGACCATCAGGATCGCGTCGAGGTTGGCGAGCCCTTGCCGCGATTCGATCTGCACGATCAGGCAGATTTCGTCATTGGCATGCTTCGCGTAATCCCTGACCGCGTTCCAGCGCGCGGCACGCGCCAGCGAGGTGCCGACGCCGCGCATGCCCTGCGGCGGGTAGCGCACGGCACGCACCAGCGCCGCCGCTTCGGAGACGCTTTCGACCATCGGCACCAGCAGCGTCTGCGCGCCGATGTCGAGATACTGCTTGATCAGGGCCGTGTCGTGATTCACCGGCCGCACCACCAGTTGCACCGGATACGGCGCCGCCGCCTGCAATTGCGGCAGGACAGTGGCCGGGTTGTTGGGTGCGTGTTCGCCGTCGATCAGCAGCCAGTCGAAACCGGCCGTGGCAAGAATTTCCATGCTGTAGGTATTGGCGAGGGCAACGAACAGTCCGACCTGCAACCGCTTCTCGCGGAGCATCCGCTTGAATTCATTGCGCGGCATCTCCATCAAAATCTACTCCAGGCCGAGGCCGCGATCCCAGTACGGCTCGGGACCGAGCCGTTCCGCCAGGAAATCGACAAAGACCCTTACCCGCTGGGGCACGAAGCGGGTGCCGGGAAACACGGCGAACATGTCCAGCACCGGGGTCGGAAAAGCCTTCAGGATAGCCACCAGCTTGCCCTCGCGGATCGCCTCGGCGGCAATGAAGGTGGGCTCATGGAGTATGCCCATGCCCTGGATGGCGGCTTCCTGCAGGGCGTTGCCGTTGTTCGCGGTGATCGGCCCGCTGATCTCGACCCAGTGCGGCGCGCCGTCGATGATGAAAGGCCAGCTCGAACGCGAAGTCAGCGAATAGGCGAGGCAGGCGTGCCGCGTCAGTTCATCCGGATGCTTCGGTTCGCCATGCCGCCGCAGGTAATCGGGCGAGGCAACGACGACCGAGCGGCAGGCGGTCAGGCGCCGCGCCACGGTGGTTTCGGGCAGGCGATCGGTAATGCGCAACGCGAAATCCATGCCCTCCTCGATCAGGTTGACGCGCCGGTCGTTGAAGTCGAGGTCGATGCGGATGTCGGGGTGGGCCTGCGAAAATTCAAGGATCAGCGGGGTCAGGTGCAGCAGGCCGAAGGTCATCGGCACGCTGGCGCGGATCGTGCCGCGCAGGGTCTGGCGCTCACCGGCCAGGTTGCCTTCGGCCTCGTCGATGCGGTCGAGGATGTCGCGGCATTGCTCGATATAGGCTGCGCCGGCCGAGGTCAGCGACAGCCGGCGCGTGCTGCGGGCGATCAGCTTGACGCCGAGGTGGGCTTCCAGCGCCGCGATCTGGCGCGTCACGGCCGAGCGCGCCACATTCATCTGGTCGGCCACGGCGGTAAAGCTGCCCGCTTCGGCCACCCGCACAAAAGTCTGCATTGCCGCCAACCGGTCCATCGCCGCCCCGCTCCTTCAGATTTTTTGCGTTTCGTCCATTGTATGGGGAACGCTGTCATACAATTCCACTCGAAGCTATTTTTACTGGAGACTTTCATGAAGCGACTGACCGCCTGGCTGTTTGCCACACTCATTTCCTCTTTCGTCCTTTCAGGCATCAGCCTTGCCGCCGAACCGCAGGCCGGCCGCGAGTTCAACCCGATCAATCCGCCCCTGGCGACGCCCAAGGGCAAGATCGAGGTCATCGAATTCTTTTCCTACGGCTGCAACCATTGCAGCGACTTTCATCCCCTGATCACGCCGTGGGCGGCCAGGCAGCCGAAGGATGTCAGCTTCCGCCGCATCCCGGTGAGCTTCAATCGTCCCGAATGGGCGCGTCTTGCCCGGATCTACTACGCACTGGAGGCCACCGGCGATCTGGCCAAGCTCGATGCCGCCGTCTTCATCGCCATCCATGAGCAGCGCGTCACCTTCAAGACCGACGAAGCGGTGGTCGCCTGGGCGGCAAGCAAGGGCATCGACGGCAAGAAGTTCGGCGACGCGCTGGCCTCCTTCTCCATGCAGAGCAAGGTGCAGCGCGGCGACCAGGAAGCCGCCAACGCCCGCATCCGCGGCGTTCCTTCCCTGGTGGTGGATGGCAAGTTCCTGATCAACAACGAATCGGTGAGCAACTACGACGAACTGCTGAAGCTCACCGACGCCATGATCGCCAAGGCGCGCCAGGAAAAGTCGGGCAAATAAACAATGGATTTTCTGCGCCTGCTGTTCACGCCGCGCGGATTGTTTGCCGCCACGGGCCTTGCCGCCCTTGGCCTGGTGGCCGGCGGCGTGGTGCTGGCGCAAACCCTGAACCTCGCCGCCTGCCCGCTGTGCATCCTGCAGCGCATGCTCTACCTGCTGCTCGCCCTGGAAGCCGCCGCCGCATGGAAACTGGCCGGATCGCCGCCGGCCCGGCGCGCGGCGGCGCTTGTCATGCTCGCCACGACGCTTGCCGGTGTCTGGATTGCCGCGTATCAGACCTGGCTGCAACGCTTCGCCAAGGGAGTGAGTTGCACGGCCGATCAGCCGTGGTGGGAAGCCTTCGTCAATTGGGCCGGCAGCCAGTGGCCGCTGCTGTTCGAAGCCTCGGGCCTGTGCTCGGAAGCCGGATGGAAATTCATCGGCCTGTCGATCGCCGAATGGTCGCTGATTGCCTTCACTTCGATGAGCATTGCGATGCTGATGGTGCTGCTGCGCAGGAATTAGGCAAAATCGCCGCGCCGCCAGCGCCGACTCCTGCGTGTTCTAGGGTTTCTGGCCGATCATCCGCTTGTACAGCGCCAGCGATTCGCCGACGATGCCGCGACGAAAAGCCAGCACGCAGATCACGAAAATCGCGCCCATGATCACCGTCACCAGCGAACCCACCTTGTCGGCGAGTTCGTTTTGCAGGGTAACGATCACCGTCGCCCCCACCACCGGGCCGAACACCGTGCCCATGCCGCCGAGCAAGGTCATCAGCACCACCTCGCCCGAGGTGTGCCAGTGGGCGTCGGTCAGGGTGGCGAACTTGAACACCAGCGTCTTGGTCGCGCCGGCCAGCCCGGCCAGCCCGGCCGAAAGGACGAAGGCCAGCAGCTTGTATTTCGCCACGTCGTAACCCAGCGAAATCGCCCGCGGCTCATTCTCGCGAATCGCCTTGAGGATCTGGCCGAAGGGCGAATGGATGGTGCGCTGGATCAGCCAGAAGGCGCCGGCGAAGATCGCCACCACCAGATAATAAAGGTTGATGTCCTCGGCCAGGTCGAGGCCGAACAGGCTGCCGCGCGGCACGCCCTGCAGGCCGTCCTCGCCGCCGGTGAAGGGCGCCTGGAGGAAGAAGAAGAACACCATCTGCGCCAGCGCCAGCGTCACCATGGCGAAGTAGATGCCCTGGCGCCGGATGGCGAGGCTGCCTATCGCCCAGCCCAGCGCGGCGGCGGCAATGGTGCCGGCCAGCAGGCCAAGCAGCGTCGGCAGTTGCCAGACCTTGAGGGCATGCCCCGTGACATAAGCCGCCGTGCCGAGGAACACCGCGTGGCCGAAGGACAGCAGACCCGTATAGCCCAGCAGCAGGTTGAAGGCGCAGGCAAACAGCGCAAAACACAGCACCTTCATCACCAGGATCGGATAAATGAACATCGGCGCCAGCAACAGCAGGCCGAGGCCGACCAGGTAGGCGATGGTGACGCGCCGGCTCATTTCTCCCTCCCAAACAGGCCGGCCGGCCGGATCATCAGCACCACCGCCATGATCATGAAGACCACGGTGGAACTGGCCTCGGGCCAGAACACCTTGGTCATGCCCTCGATGATGCCGAGGCCCAGACCGGTGACCACCGAGCCGAGGATCGAACCCATGCCGCCGATGACGACGACGGCAAACACGATGATGATCAGGTTGGAACCCATCAGCGGACCGACCTGGGACGCCGGGGCGGCGAGCACGCCGGCAAATCCCGCGAGGCCGACGCCGAAGCCGTAGGTGAGCATGACCATCAGCGGCACGTTGATGCCGAAGGCCTGCGTCAGTTGCGGATTTTCCGTGGCGGCGCGCAGGTAGGCGCCCAGCCGCGTCTTTTCGATCATGTACCAGGTGAACAGGCACACCGTCAAAGAGGCGACGACGACCCAGGCGCGATACTTGGGCAGGAACATGAAGCCGAGGTTGAAGGCTCCGGAAAACTCCTCGGGAATCGAATACGGCTGCCCCGCGACGCCATACAGGTCGCGGAACAGGCCCTCGATCATCAGGGCCAGGCCGAAGGTCAGCAGCAGGCCGTAGAGATGGTCGAGCTTGTACAGCCAGCGCAGCATCAGCCGCTCGATGACGATCCCGATCAGGCCGACGGCGATCGGCGCCAGCACCAGCATCCACCAGTAGCCGATGCCCAGATACTCAAGCCCCATCCAGGCCAGCATGGCGCCGGCCATGTAAAGGGCGCCATGGGCGAAGTTGATGATGTTCAGCATGCCGAAGATCACGGCCAGACCCAGGCTCAGGACAGCGTAGAAGGACCCGTTGACCAGGCCCAGCATGAGCTGCCCGAACAGGGCCTGGATCGGTACGCCGAAAATCTCCGTCATGCGAACATCACTCCTTCATACCTACCGTTGCTCCAAGTTTGCGAAGAAATCGTAGCGAGCGGGCCGCAGCGGGGTACGGCCGGAGCGCAGCTACCGGAATGTACGAGTTTGTACATGAGGATAGCGAGCACCGCCCAAGCCCCGATCCGGCACGCGCAGTAGATTTATTCACAAACTTTTACTTCTTGGCCACGGCCGGGCAGCGCGACAGCGACATCGGCTGGAAGGCCTCGTCGCCGGGAATCACCTGCTTCACGTTGTAGTAATCCCACGGCTCCTTCGAGTCGGCGGGCTTCTTGACTTCGACCAGGTACATGTCATGCACCATGCGGCCGTCCTCGCGAATCTTGCCGCCCTTGGCGAAGGCATCGTTGATCGGCGTGGCCTTCATCTGCTTCATCACCGCCGCGGTGTCGTCGGTCCCGGCTGCCTGCACGGCCTTCAGGTAGTGCAGCACCGCCGAATAGGTACCGGCCGGCAGCATGTTGGGCATGCCCTTGTGGCGGCTGAAGAAACGCCGGCTGAATTCGCGCGTTTCCTTGTTCAGGTTCCAGTAGAAACCCTCGGTGAACATCATGCCTTGCGTCGTCGGCAGGCCCAGTGCGTGGATGTCGACGATGGTGGTCAACAGGCCGACCACGGTCTGGTTCTTGGTCAGGCCGAACTCGTTGGCGGCCTTGATGGAATTGATGGTGTCGCCACCCGCATTGGCGAGGCCGACCACCTTGGCCTTGGAGGCCTGGGCCTGAAGCAGGAAGGACGAGAAGTCGGAGGCATTCAGCGGATGGCGGACGGCGCCGAGCACCTTGCCGCCGTTCGCCTTGACGGCTTCCGTCGTGTCCTTCTCCAGCGAATGGCCGAAAGCATAGTCGGCGGTAAGGAAGAACCAGCTGTCCTTGCCCTGCTTGGTCACGGCCTTGCCGGGACCATTGGCCAGCGCGTAGGTGTCATAGACGTAATGCACCACATTGTTCGGCGCGCAATCCTCGTTGGTCAGGCGCGTCGATGCGGCGCCGGTGTTCAGCATGATCTTGTTCTTTTCCGTGGTGACCTTGGCCACGGCGATCGCCACGCCCGAATTCAGCACGTCGGTGATCATGTCCACACCTTGCGTGTCGTACCACTCGCGGGCCTTGTTGGAACCGACGTCGGCCTTGTTCTGGTGGTCGGCGGAGACCAGCTCGATCTTGAATTTCGGCTTGAACTGCGCCTTGAAATCCTCGATGGCCATCTCGGCGCCTATCACCGAGCCCTTGCCGCCCAGCGCCGAATACACGCCGGACATGTCGGTCAGGACCGCGATCTTGACCACGTCGCCGGATATCTTGCCGGCTTGCGCCAGCGCGGAACCCGCAGCAGGCATCAACAGTGCGGAAAGTGCCAGGGTCAGCAGTTTGCGTTTCATCATGGTGTCTCCTCCTTGGTTGTCATCGACGGAGTTCGAATGGTCAAACTCCGAGGTACTCCTGCAGCAGGTGCTGCTTTTCCTTGATTTCATTCTGGGCTATTTGTTCCACCACCTGTCCGTGTTCGACAATGAACATGCGGTCGGCCAGCGGCGCGGCAAAGCGGAAATTCTGTTCCACCAGGATGATCGTGTAGTCACGCTGCTTCAGCTTCCTGACGATCTCGCCCAGCTTCTGCACGATCACCGGCGCCAGACCTTCGGAAACTTCGTCGAGCAGCAGCAGCCTGGCCCCGGTGCGCAGGATGCGCGCCATGGCCAGCATCTGCTGCTCGCCGCCCGAGAGCCGGGTGCCCTGGCTGTTGCGGCGCTCTTCCAGGTTGGGGAACATTTCGTAGATCTCGTCCAGGCCGAGGCCGCCGCTGCCCACCTGCGGCGGCAGCAACAGGTTCTCCTCGCAGCTCAGGCTGGCGTAAATGCCCCGCTCTTCCGGACAGTAACCGACACCCAGCTGCGCGATCCGGTGCGGCGGCATGTTGATGACTTCGCGGCCGTTGAGCATGATCGAACCGGTGCGGCGGCCGGTCAGGCCGAGAATGGCGCGCAAGGTAGTGGTACGTCCGGCGCCGTTGCGCCCCAGCAGCGAGATGCACTCGCCGCGCCGCACGGTGAAATCCATGCCGTGCAGCACATGCGATTCGCCGTAGAAGGCGTGCAGATCGGAGACGCGGAGAAACTCTGTCGCGCTCACCGGCCCCCCCCTGAATTCGAGAGAAGCGAGCCTTGGTCACCCCCTTCCCCGGGAAGGGGGCCGGAGGGATGGTCGTCACTGGCTTCAGTTCCCATGTAGGCTTCTATGACCAAGGGGTTGGCGGCGACCTCGGCATAAGGGCCTTCGGCCAGCACCGAGCCGCGCGCCAGCACGGTCAGCGTGTCGGAAATGCCGGCGACCACCTTCATGTTGTGTTCCACCATGAGGATGGTGCGGTTGGCCGAGACTTTCCTGATCAGTTCCATGACCCGGTGTACGTCCTCGTGCCCCATGCCCTGGGTCGGCTCGTCGAGCAGCATGAGTTCGGGATCGAGCGCCAGCGTGGTGGCGATTTCCAGCGCGCGCTTGCGCCCATAGGGCATTTCCACGGTCACCATGTCGGCATGGGTTTCCAGTCCGACCGAGGTCAGCAATTCCATGGCGCGGTCATTGAGCGCGTCGAGGCTGCGCTCCGACTTCCAGAAATGGAAGCTGGTGCCCAGTGTCCTCTGCAGTGCAATGCGCACGTTCTCGAGCACGCTCAGATGAGGGAACACGGCGGAAATCTGGAAGGAGCGAACGATGCCGCGGCGGGCAATCTTCTCGGGGGCCTCGCGGGTGATGTCGATGCCGTTGAAGCGGATCTCGCCCCGCGTCGGTTCGAGGAACTTGGTCAGCAGGTTGAAGCAGGTCGTCTTGCCGGCGCCGTTGGGGCCGATCAGTGCGTGAATGTGTCCGCGCCTGACTTTCAGGTCCACGCCATTGACCGCGACGAAGCCACGGAATTCCTTGACCAGCCCTGCGGTTTCAAGAATGAAATCTTCTGCCATCAAGCTCTTTTGAATTGTCTGAACGCCGACGACCGGCGCTTCCTCACTGTTGCAAACGATTATGCGGTGGGCTCCCGGTTTGCGCAAGTGATTGAGATACGAATTATTTCGAAAGCCGCGCATCAAGCCGCTTTTGGCGATGTGCCCGTTGCGCTACACTGAAAACCCGCCCCGGAGAAAGTGCCATGATCCGACGTGTCGCCCTTCCCCTGCTCGGCGTTGCCGCATTCGCGCTGATGGGGACGCGCGCAGCGAGCGCCCAGCCCGTGATCCCGGGATCGACCGCATTCTGCCTGTACGAGATTCCCGTCGATGATGCCGGCAAGCGCCGCTGGATCAATCTGGGCATTGTCCAGTTCGTCGAGGCGACGCGCAGCGAACTGAAAATCTCCTACGGTGGTGGATCGTTTGGCGCCGGCCACGAAGCAAAAATTCCCGTCGGCAGCGCGGAAGAAGCCGCGGCCATCCTCGAAAAAATGCGCCGGGTGGCCGCCGCCTGCCGCTAGCCGTCCAGCGCGGCGGCACGACCGCGTTTCTCGTCGATGCCGATCAGCAGCAGCAGGCCGCCGACAAAATAGAGCCCGGTAATCGCCAGTGCCAGGCGATGGTTGCCGCCCGACAGCCAGGTCGTGAGGCCATAGGTCATGGGGCCGGCAACAGCCGCCAGTTTCATCGCCAGGCCCCAGAGGCCGAAAAACTCCGCCCGCCGTGGTGCCGGCGCGAACACGGCCACCAGCGCGCGTGCGGCCGCCTGGCTGGAGCCCAGGCACAGGCCGGCGACATTGGCCGCCACCCAGAACTGTTCGCGGCTGTCGGAACCCAGCGCAATCGCCGTCATCAGCAGCCAGCCCGCCAGTGTCAGGGCGATGGTGCGCACATGTCCCAGCCGATCCTGCAAATAGCCGAAAGCGAAAGCGCCGATGGCGGCCGTGCCATTGACCACGAAGAACAGCTTGATGTTGTCTTCGGCCGTGAAGCCGATCGCCTCCTGCGCATAAATCGCCGCCAGTGCGATCGCGGCGAACACCCCCGACTGGTAGCACAGCAGGCAAACCATGAAGCGCGCCATGTCGGGAAAGCGCCGCGCCTCGCGAGCGGTGATCAGCAAACGATGCGCCAGCATGGAGAATTCCGCGCCGGCATCCGTCACGGGTTTTTCCGGCACCCGTTCGCGCAGCAGCAGGAAAGTCGGCGCTGACGCCACGGCGAAAAAGACGGCGGTGATCAGCATCGCGGCCGGCACGAAGCTTTCCGCCGCCTCGCCGCGGCCCTTGGCGGCGACGATCCAGGCCAGGCACAGGCCGAGGCAGGCCATGCCGCCCAGATAGCCCCAGCTCCAGCCCCAGCCGGACACCTTGCCGAGGTCGTCCTCGCCCGCCAGCTCCGGCAGGAAGGCGGCGACGATGTTCTCGCCGCTGCCGAAGAAAAAGCTCGCGATCGCCACCAGCGCCATCGCCAGCACGACGTCGCCGGGACCGACCCAGAACAGGCCGGCGGTGGCCGCCACACAACCGACCGTGGTCAACGCCAGCAGCTTCTTCTTGGCGCCGTGGCGATCGGCATAGGCGCCGACGCTGGCCGCGGTGAGCATGATGGCGACGCTGGCGATGGCCTGCGTCGTGGTCCAGGCCAGCGTCGCCCAGGAGGCGCCGGCGGCGACCACGGCGACGAAATAGGCGTTGAAGATCGCCGTCACCACCGTTGTCGTGTAGGCCGAGTTGGCGAAGTCGTACATGGCCCAGGCCCAGACTTCGCGCGCCTTGACGCCATCGGCAAGAATCCTGCTCATGGCGTGCCGTCCAGATCGGGCTCGCCGCAGTCGCGCAGGATCGCCGCCCGCGTCGCATCGCGCAGTTGCAGCGCCGCCTGCCAGCCTTCGCCGGCAGGAGCAATCGGCGCGCCGATGCTGACGCGAACCGCGCCGCATCGCGGCAGCCAGGATTCATCACGCAGGACGTCGCGGGTGCCGGCCAGCACCACCGGCGTCACCGCCAGCCTGTTTTGCACCGCGATCTGGAACGCACCGAGGCGGAAGGGCCGCAAGCCCTTCTGGCGGGTGAAGGTGCCTTCGGCGAAGAAGAACAGCGAGCGCGTGCCGGCGACATCCGCCAGGCGACGCACATCGTCGACGCCCTGCCGCGCATCGAAGCGCTCGACAAAGGCTGCCCCCAGACGCCGCAGCAGCGGGCCGGCAAGCGGATGCGCGGCCAGCTCCTGCTTGGCGACGAAGGCCACCGGCTGCGGCAGCGTCGCCGCCAGCACGATGCTGTCGACATAGCTGGCGTGGTTGGCGACCAGCACGCCGGCCTGCGGCGGCCAATGCTCCAGGCCGTCGACCTGCAAACGGACACCGCACAGGCGCACGCAGGTACGCGCGATCGCGTGCGCGAAACGCCAGCGCAGCGCCGGGTCGGGCAGCAGCAGGATGCCGGCGGCGGCCGGCGGCGCCAGCAGGCCGTAGATGCTCCAGGCATAAGCGCCGTAGAGCAGTTCGCCGCTGCGCCGAATGGAGGCGACGGCGCCCTGCCGGAAACCGGCCAGGCCGAGCCGCACGACCTGCAACCAAAGCGCACGGCCGCCGCCGGCAAATCCTTCGCCGCAATAAATCTCGCGCGTCGCCGCGCGCCGGATCTTGCCGCTCGAGGTTTTCAGCACGGCATGCAGCGGCGCCAGCACCACATCGTCCGGCGGCGTGCCGAGCAGATCGACGGTCAGGCCGTTGATGCGGCGGACCAGTTCCTCGCGGGCCGCTGCGCGCGTCTCACGGGTTTCCGCCACCACCACCAGTTTCTCGGTGCCCTGCCCGGCCACCGGCACGCCGAACACCGCGACGCAGCCGCGACGCACGCCGGGAATGCCGCCGACGGCTTCTTCCAGCTCGTAGGGATAGAGGTTGCGCCCGCCGCGAATGATCATGTCCTTGATGCGGCCGGTGATGAAAATATCGCCGTCGGCGAGATAGGCGAGGTCGCCGGAATCGAGCCAACCGTCGCGAATCAGCTTCGCGCTGGCCTCGGCATTGCGGTAGTAGCCGCGCGTCGCCGACGGTCCGCGAAACTCCAGGCGGCCGACGCGGCGCGGCGGCAGTTCGGCGCCGCCATCATCGACGATGCGCACCTCATGCTCCGGCAGCGGCAGGCCGCAGGCCACCAGTTGCAAGGCATTGATGTCGTCGGGCGCGGCCGGCAGCGCGGAACCTGCTGCCAGCGCCTCGCGCTGCACCCGGTCGATCAGCGGCCCGCGTCCGGGCGGCGACACGGCAAGGCCGACCGAACACTCGGCCAGGCCATACACCGGCGCCAGCGCCTCGGCGCGAAAGCCGTAAGGATGGAAGGCAGCCGTGAAGCGCGCCAGCGTCTCGGCCGCCACCGGCTCGGCGCCGTTGGCCGCATAGCGCCACGAACTCAGGTCGAGGCCTTGCAACCGGGCCGGATCGAGGTGGCGCAGGCAAAGCTCGAAAGCGAAATTGGGCGCGGCGGTGACCGTGCCGCGATGCTGGTGGATGGCCCACAGCCAGCGCTCGGGGCGCGCCAGGAAATCCAGCGGCGACATCAGCACCAGCGGACAGGCGTGGTAGAGGCTGCCCAGCCAGGCGCCGATCAGGCCCATGTCGTGATACAGCGGCAGCCAGCTCACCACCACGTCGGCCGGCGTCAGCGCGACGGCCTGACCCCAGGCGCGGATGTTGGCCAGCAGGTTGCCGTGATCGAGCGTCACGCCCTTGGGATTGCCGGTGGAGCCCGAGGTGTATTGGATGAAGGCAATCTCGCCGGCATGCCCGCGATGATCCGCGGCCGGCGCGGCGCCTCGCCCCGCGTCGCGCAATTCCTCGGGGGTCGTCACCTCGCGCAGGCTTGGCACCAGCCCGGAAAGGATGCGCGCCACCAACCGCGCGGCATCGAAACTGATCAGCGCCACGGCTTCGCAGTTCTGCAATATGCCGGCCTGGCGGCGCAGGTGGTCCTCGATCTGCCCGGGCCGCGTCGGCGGATAGATCGGCACCGGCACCGCGCCGGCCAGCAGGATGCCGTAGAAGCTCTGGAAGAATTCCAGCCCGGTCGGCAGCATCAGCGCGACGCACTGGCCGGGCGCGACGCCGATGCCGCGCAGGCCGGCGGCCACCTCGCGCGCCGTCGCCAGCAGTTGGCCGTAGCTGAAGGTATCGGTGTCGCTTGCGCTGCGCTGGAAGAAAACATGCGGCCGTTCGGGATGCCGCCGCGCATGCCATTGCAGTACCTCGACCAAAGTCGTGGCGTGTTCGGGCTTGCCCTCCTCGACCGGCGCCGGCGCTTCCCATTGCGCCTGATCGAGGGCGTCTCCGCCCCCAGCGGGCGTGCCGGCAGCCACAGCCCGCAGCAGATCGCGCGGCGTTTCGGCCGAACCCAGCAGGTCGTCGGGCAGGCGCACGCCGAAGGCCTGCTCAATGCGCGCCAGCAGTTCCACCCGCGCCAGGCTGTCGAGCCCGAGGTCCTTGTCCAGCGCGCTGTCGAGCCGCGCCTGAGAGCGCGTCCCCGGGCGCACTTCGGCCACCAGCCGGTCGACGATGGACAGCAGTTGCGCCGACGGTTCGGCTGTTGAAGCCGGCTCCATGTGTTAAACGCCGTACCGCCAGCGCCGACTCTTCAGAACGTTCAGCAGCCCTTCCACTCCGGCTTGCGCTTTTGCATGAAGGCATCGATGCCTTCGGCCGCGTCGTCGGCCATCATGTTGCAGGCCATGGTTTCCACCGCCAGCTGGTAGGCGCCGTCGAGGCCCATTTCGAGCTGCTTGTAGAACATCTGCTTGCCCATGCCGACCGCGACGGCGGACTTGGCGCAGATCGAATCGGTAAGCTTTTTCACTTCGGCATCGAGTTGTTCCAGCGGTACCACGCGATTGATCAGGCCGCGCCGCTGCGCTTCGGCGGCGTCGATGAAATCGCCGGTGAGCAGCATTTCCATCGCCTCTTTGCGGCCCATGGCACGGCCCAGCGCCACCGAGGGCGTCGAGCAGAAGAGGCCGACGTTGATGCCGGACACCGCGAAGCGCGCGCCCTCCGCCGCCACCGCCAGATCGCACATGGCGACCAGCTGGCAGCCGGCCGCCGTGGCGATGCCGTGGATGCGCGCGATCACCGGCTGCGGCATTTCGACGATGCTCATCATCACCTTGCCGCATTGCTTGAACAGCTTCTGCATGTAGGTCTTGCTGTGGTTGGCGCGCATCTGCTTGAGGTCGTGGCCGGCGCAAAAGGCCTTGCCGGCGCCGGCGATGACCACGGCGCGCACCGTCTTGTCGGCAGCGATGGCATTCAGCGCCGCCTGCAACTCGCCGAGCATTTCTTCCGACAGCGAGTTGAACTGCGTCGGACGGTTGAGCGTCAGCGTGGCGACGCCCTCCCTGTCCTCGCGCATCAGGATGGGCAATGTGGTTTCGGGTGCATTCATGGTGCGTCTCCTTGCGGTGTTCGATGGGCTCATTTTGCCCCATGCAGGACCAGGATGCGATTCCCCTTGCCCCACAGCGGCAGGTCGCGCACGGCAGTCCATGGTCCGACGAAGCCGCGATACTCCGGCGCCAGCACCAGCCCGGACTGGCCGCTGGAATGCATCACGCTCGAATTGACGGTGTCCTTCAGATCGTAGATGGCGCGCAGGCTGGCGGCATGTTCGTTGAGGTAGGGCTCGTCGCCCTTGAGGTGGTAGCGGGCGACGTTGACGGTGTAGTTGTCGCCGCCGGTCGCGGTGCGCAGCTCGAACCAGGGCGCCAGCGCCTTGACCTTCGAGAACGGCCGATGCTCCGAACGCGCCTGGTGCACCGCACCCCACTGCCAGCGCGCCAGGTCCGGCCCAAGCCGCTGCTGCAATTCGTCGAGCGCCCGATCGAGCGAACGGCTGATGAGTCGTTCGCAGGTTTCCACCGCCGGCGTGGCCTTGTCGTCGCACCACCAGGCGTCGTTTCGTTCGAGCACGCCTTCGAGCGCCGCACGGAAATCGCTGCGCCCGACCTGGCGCAGATAGGCGTCGTCGCCGCCCATTTCATCGGCGAACACGGCGCGCGTCAGTTCCCGTGCCCATGCGGCGAAGATCAGCGGCGCCGCATCGCCGGCGCGCATTTCGCCGTCGAAGGCCGTCAACCGCTGCATGGCTGTTGCGCCCAGCGCATGCGCCGGTTTGGCCTGCCGCAGCCAGGGCAGCAGGCGCTGCGTGGCCAGCGAGACGACGTCAGTCTGGATCCGGCGCAGGCTTTCCTTGTCGTGCTGCGGCCGCTCCTTGAGCAGGGTTTCGATGCGCTGCTGCCGATACGGCACCGCCCATTCACTGGTGATGTAATGCGGATAGTCGGCGCTGGTGATACGGTGATTGGCGGTGGCGATCCAGCCGCGCGGCGGATTGATCTCACGCGGCGTCTTGTCCGCGACAAGGAAGCCGTCCCAATCGTAGCGTGCCTCCCAGCCGGGCGCGGGCGCCTGCCCGCGCAAATCGTTGTCGGCGCGGCGTAGCGGAATGCGGCCGGCGGCGATGAAACCGATATTGCCGTCGACATCGGCCACCACCATGTTCTGCATCGGCGCCTTGTACTTCTCCGCAGCGTTGACGAATTCGCCCACCGATCCGGCGCCGCTGATCGCCAGGCCGGCATCGATGCTGGCCGCGTCGGCATCGAGCGCCGTCCAGCGCAGCGCGAGAGCGTAGGTCGGTCCGCTTGCCGCGCCGCTTAGGCCGGCGACCATGGCCGTGCCGGCATCCGAAATCACCGGGCCATGGCGCGTGGCGCGTACCGTGAGACTGACGTCGGCCTGCCCCTTGACGCGGATGGTCTCGGCAAACGACTGGAACGGCGCCCAGCCTTCCGGCGTACGGTAACGCGACGCGTCGTCCGGCTTGATCTGCTCCAGATAGACATCCTGCACGTCGGGGTTGGTGTTGGTGAAACCCCAGGCGATGCGATCGTTCTGCCCCAGCACCACCATCGGCAAGCCGGGCATGGTGGCCCCGGCCACCTTGAGGCCCGGTGCTTCCAGCCGCGCGAAATACCACAGCGCCGGCGCCGTCAGCTTGAGATGCGGATCGTTGGCCAGCAAGGGCTTGCCGGACACGGTATGCGAACCGGCAACCACCCAGTTGTTGGAACCGACACCCTCGACGCCGGATTCGGGCGCATCGAGCAAAGCCTGCTTGCCCAGTTCGCCACTGATTTTCAGCTCGCGATACAACGCGGCGTAGTCGCGGGTTGCGAGCGATTTCTCGCCCGGATAGGGCGGCAGCAATTCGTTGATGCGCTGCACCGGCAAGCTCAGGGCGAGACGCATGCGCAGCAGCTCATTGGTCCAGTTGCCACCCAGGTCCCAGGCCATCATGATGCCCCAGGCCAGGGTATCCAACGGCGTCCAGGGCTCCGGCTGCAAACCGAGGATCAGGAACTCGGGCGGCCGCGCCCGCATGTGGCCGGCGAAGGCATTGATGCCTGCGGTGTAGGCCAGTACCGCGGCGCGCGCATCACCGCCGAGTTGCTCCCACTGCGCCGCAGCCGCACGGCGCACGCCAAGCGCACGCAGGAACTTGTCGTTGTCGAGCGCCCCCGGACCGAAGGCCTCGGACAGCCGTCCGGAACCGATCCGGCGATGCGTTTCGAGTTGCCACAAGCGATCCTGCGCATGGACGAAGCCCAGCCCGAACAGCACGGCATCGCGGTTCGCGCCACGCACGGTCGGAATGCCGGCTTCATCGCGCTCGATGCTGACCTCGCCGACCAGGCCGGCGACTGCTATCCCGCCCTCGGTCACCGGCGCGACGACCCGCCACCAGATCACGCCGACCAGCACGACCAGGCCCAGCACGGCCAGCAACACTCCGGCAATCCGCGGCAGCCAGTTCCTAACGCTCATGGTGGCAAGCTCCGCCCGCAGAAGATGAAACACGCGAAAGGCGAATTGAAGGCCCGCCCCCCATCCCCCCTCGCGGGGGGCTACCAATCAGCTCGCTTTGCTCGGCTATCACCAGTCGCTCCGAACGAGTTGTTTCACATTAATCATCAGCCGCCTATTCGAACGACGCAGCCGATTTGGCCTTCTCGCGCAGCACGAATTTCTGGATCTTGCCGGTCGAGGTTTTCGGCAAGGCCTCGAAAATGAAGTGCTTGGGCACCTTGAAGCGCGCCATGCGCTCGCGGCAGAACTCGGTCAGTTCCTCCGCCGTGACGCTGGAGCCTTCGCGCAGTTCGATGAAGGCGCAGGGCACTTCGCCCCATTTCGGATCGGGCGTGGCGACCACGGCGGCGCCCATCACGGCGGGATGGCGATACAGGGTGTCCTCCACCTCGATCGAGGAAATGTTCTCGCCGCCGGAAATGATCACGTCCTTGCTGCGATCCTTGATCTTGATGTAGCCGTCGGGCTGCATCACGGCCAGATCGCCGGTGTGGTACCAGCCGCCGTGGAACGCTTCTTCCGTCGCCTTCGGGTTCTTCAGGTAGCCCTTCATCACGATGTTGCCACGGAACATGATCTCGCCCATGGTCTGGTCGTCCCAGGGCACCGGCTGCATGGTTTCCGGGTCCATTACGGTGACGCCTTCCTGGCAGTGGTAGCGCACGCCCTGGCGGCCGTTCATGCGCACCTGCTCATCGAGCGGCAACTCCAGCCATTCGTCGTGCTTGGCGCACACGGCCGCCGGACCGTAGGTTTCGGTCAAGCCATAAACGTGGGTGATGTTGAAGCCGATCTTGCCCATGCCTTCGATCACGGCAGCCGGCGGCGGCGCCGCGGCGACCAGCGCCGAGACCTTGTGCTCGATGCCCTTGCGCCACTCGGCCGGCGCGCTGATCAGCATCGAATGCACGATGGGCGCGCCGCAATAATGAGTCACCTTGTGCTCGCGGATCGCGTCGAGGATCAGCTTCGGATCGACACGGCGCAGGCAGACGTTGGTGCCCGAATTGGCCGCCACGGTCCACGGAAAGCACCAGCCGTTGCAGTGGAACATTGGCAGCGTCCACAGGTACACCGATTGCGGCGGCATGCCCCAGGAGACGATGTTGGACAGCGCGTTGAGGTAGGCGCCGCGATGGTGGTAGACCACGCCCTTGGGATTGCCCGTGGTGCCGGACGTGTAGTTGAGCGAGATCGCGTCCCATTCGTCCGCCGGCGTCTTCCATGCGTAGTCGGGGCGGCCGCTGGCCAGCAGGGTTTCAAAATCGATGCTGCCGACACGCTCACCGGGGCCGGTGTATTCGGGATCATCGACATCGACGACGAGGATCTCGCGCCCCAGTTCGGCCAGGGCCTTTTTCACCATCCCCGAATATTCCCGGTCAGTGATCAGCACCCGGGCCTCGCCATGGTTGAGCATGAAGGCGATCGATTCAGGATCGAGGCGCGTGTTGAGCGTGTTGAGCACCGCGCCGCACATCGGCACGCCGAAATGGCATTCGAACATCTCCGGCGTGTTGTTCAGCATCACGGCCACCGTGTCGCCAGCGCCGACTCCGCGCATGGCCAGCGCCGAAGCCAGGCGCCGGCTGCGCTCGTATTCCTGGCCCCAGGTGTAGCGGCGACTGCCGTGTATCGACGCCACGCGTTCGGGATAAATGTAGGCCGAACGTTCGATGAAGCTGAGCGGCGTCAGCGGTACGTAGTTGGCCGGATTCTTGTCCAGACCCGTGGCGTAGGGATTGCTCATGAGTTCACCTCGTCAAGTGCGACAGCGTTCAACAATAGCAGGCTTCTCGCGGGCCGTTTCATCCAGCCAGACCCCGAGTTCATCGGCCAGGCCCTGCACCGCGTCGCGCGCGGCGGCGACGCCGCCCCTTGCCGTCGCGGCGGCGGCGGGCCTCTGGATCAGGAAAGCCCGCTTGGAGAGAATGTCGGCGCCGCGCACGGGGGTCAGCACGGCACGAACCTCCAGCACGATCCTGCTCGCCTGGGCATCGTCGAAGCGCTGTTCCAGCTCGTCCAGCACCAGGTGCAGACGGCAGCCGCTGCCGCTGAAGTCGGGCTGGCCGAACACCACGCGACGGCGCAGCACGCGCTCCAGCAATTCGGCGGGTGGCGCGGCCCAGCGGCTTTCGGCGTAGCTCTGGCGCCGCAGGGGTTCGGCATAGGCCAGGCGGAAATGCATGGACTGGTTCGCCAGCCAGGATGCGGACTGCACGTCGACCGTCGCGATCGGAATTCGCGCGCCCGACCATGTCGCTGTCGACTTGTCGGTATGGTCGCCCAGGTCGTACCGCGCCGTCTCGGCGGCGGTCCGCACGTTGCCGCCGCACGCCGCCAGCAGCATGCCCGCGAGAATCGGGATTCCCCACTTCATCATCGCCCTTCTCCTTGTTTGGCCGGCGCGGAAAAGCCCGCCTCGCCGGGGCCGGGCGCTGCCGCGCCACGGCCGAAAATCAGCATCTGCGGATTGCTCTCAAGCCCATCCAGCACCCGCGACAATTGCCGCGAATTGGCTGCCAGTTCGCGCATCAGCGCATTGGCACGCGGCAGGGTGGCGCTGGTCAACTCGTCCCCGGCGCTGCCTGCCAGGGTGTCGAAGCGGCGCGAGAGGAGGCTCATCGACTTCACCAGTTCGCGCATCTCCGTGGTCAGCGGCGCGCTCTCCCCCGCCGCCTTTTCGACATGCGCCAGGATCTGCCGCATGCTGCGCATGTTGTTTTCCGACAGCGCCTCGCGCACCGATGCCAGGATGGCCGGCATCTCGCGCATGCCTTCCGACGCCGCGGCCACGTTCTCCAGCGCACGCGTGAGATTCTGGATGTTCCTGTCGTCCAGCAGCTTGCTCAGGCGCAGGGACGAGGCGCTGATCTGGTCCACGATGTCGCCCGCCTTCTCGCCCAGCGTATCGAATACCGTGGGCCGCAATGCAATGCGCGGCGGCGCGCCATCCTTTCCCGCCAGCGGCTCGGCTGAAGAACCGTCGTCTTCGATCTCCACATAGGCCAGCCCGGTGACGCCCTGATAGCCGAGTTGGGCTGTGCTGCCCCGTGTCAGCCTGAACCGGTTTTCGAGGTTGATGTGCACCAGCAGCACCCGCGGATCCTTCTCATCCGGCTCGATGGCATCGACCTTGCCGGCCCGGATGCCGCGATAGCGCACCTGCGCCTGGACGTTGAGCCCAGTCACGTTGCCGCGCGTTTCCAGGATGTAGGTCGCCGCCGAGTCGCGGCTCTGCCCCAGCCACCAGAGGGCAATCGCGGCGGCAATGCCGAGCAGGATCGTGAATATCCCGGCGGCCAGTGCGTGAGATCGGTTTTCCATGTTCGACGCTTTCAGTACGGCGTGACGGCGTGTCCCGCATTCTGCAGGGCCCGCACGCTACGCTCGGAAAGGAAAAAGTTGCGAATGAAGGGATGATCGGTATGCATGATTTCGTCGGTGGTGCCATAGGCCAGAATCTTGTGTTCGGCCAGCACCGCAACCCGCGTCGAGAGCGCCGCCAGCGTATCAAGATCATGCGTGACCAGCATCACGGTGAGGCCGAGTTCTTCGCCCAGCATGCGGATCAGGCGCACGAAGCTGTCGGAACGATCCGGATCGAGCCCGGCGGTCGGCTCGTCGAGCAACAGCAGTTCCGGCTCCAGCGCCAGCGCGCGCGCCAGCGCGACGCGCTTGATCATGCCGCCGGAAAGCTCGGCCGGCATCAGCTTGCCGTGGCGCGGCAGCAGTTCGACCATCGACAGTTTGAGCATGACCAGATCGCGAATTGCGCCCTCGTCGTAGCGCTTCAGCTCGCGCAAGGGGAAGGCAATATTGTCGAACACGTTGAAGGCTGAAAACAACGCCCCATGCTGGAACAGCACGCCGAAACGCTGGCGCAAGGCACGCTCGCGCGCCACGCCGCCGCCGAACAGGGGCTCGCCGAACACCTCGATACTGCCGCTGGTCGGCATCAGCAAGCCGATGATCATGCGCAGCAGCGTGGTCTTGCCGCTGCCGGAACCGCCCACCAGCGACACCAGTTCGCCGCGCTGGATGTCGAGGTCGAGCCCGCGATGAATCCACACGTCGCCGAAGCGGGTGCACAGCTCGCGAATGCGGATGACGGGGCCGTTCACAGGGGCAGCCCGATGCCGCGCGTGGCGATTGCGAACACGGCATCGATGATGATGACGATTGTGATCGCCGAAACCACCGAGGCCGTGGTGTTGGCGGACAGGCTCTCCGTGTTGGGCCGTACCCGGAGGCCGAAATGACAGGCCACCAGCGCCACGAACATGCCGAATACCGCGCCCTTGGCCAGGCCGATCCACAGATTGGCGGCCGGCACCACGCGCGGCAGGGTCTGGAAGAAGAAGCCGTAGGAAATGTCGAGCTGCAACTGGGCCGACACCATGCCGCCGATCATCGCGATCGCCGTGCTCCACAGCACCAGCAGGGGCATGACAATGGTCAGCGCCACCACTTTTGGAAACACCAGGCGCAAGCCGCGCGGCACGCCCATCGTCGCCAGCGCATCGATCTCCTCGGTCACCCGCATCACGCCCAGTTGCGCCGTCATCGCCGAACCGGAACGCCCGGCGACCAGAATCGCCACCAGCACCGGCCCGAGTTCCCGCACCAGACCGAGGCCGATGATGTTGACGATGAAAATGTCCGCCCCGAACTGCTTGAGTTGCAGGGCCGAGAGGTAGGACAGCACGACGCCGATGAGAAAGCCCACCAGTGCCGTCACCGGCATCGCGCGCACCCCGCTCTTGTAGAGGTTGGCGGAAATTTCCCGGCTGGGCAGGTCGGCCGGAAAGCGCAGGACATGCGCCAGATTCATGCCGAACTGGCCCACCAGGGCCACGAAGTCGAGCAGATGGCGCCAGATGCCGATTACCGCGGAACCGATCACCATCGCGCCGTGCAGCGGCGAGAGCGGCACGATCGCCGCACGCGGCTCATGGTCGGCGTCATCGATACGTTCGAAGACCCGCCGATGCTCCGGCTTGATTGCCAGCCGAGGTGGAAAGCTCCGGCCCCACGCGCGCCAGAGCAGGATTGCGCCGGCGCTGTCGATCGCCTCGACGTTCAGGCAATCCCAGCGGCTGGCCGGGGCCACGGCACGACCCAGTTCTGCCGACAATTCCGCAACGCGCCTGGAAGTGGTCGCCAGCGTCCAGCGCCCGGAAAGCCTGACGAGGGATTCGCCTTCGCGAACGATCACTTCAATGCGCGCGTCAGACATCAGGCAGAGGCTGGTGTGGGCGATATGACGAAGTTTTGATTATATGTCCCGCGCGCCGGCGCCGGGACGGTATCCCCTGGCGGGATAGCCACGCCCAAGGCATGCCATGTCAGGCGTCGCGTTGAATCCGCAGTTCGCCGCCGATGCCTGCCCACTGCTGCGCCTCATCCTCCAGCGCCGCCGTGGTGAGCGGCAGTAGGTTCAGCCCGTCGGCACCCAGCGACAGCTGAAAACCATTGCGTGTAAAACCGGCGAAACGCGGTGGCAGCGGCTGGTCGTCGCGCGACCGGTGCAGCAGCACGGCCGTTCGCAGGCAGAAGATCAGCGTCCATTCCGGCGCTTCGCCGCGCAAGGGCTGGGCCCGCTCCAGCTTGCCGCGATGGGCCAGCACCAATCGCGACAGGCGCGCCTGATCACGCCGGGAAAATCCCGGCATGTCGGCATTGGCGAGGATGTAGGCGCTGTGCTTGTGGTAGCTCGAATGGGCCACGGAAATCCCGACTTCATGCAGGCGGGCCGCCCAGATCAGGAATTGGGCATCCGGATGGCCCGCGATGCGGCTTTCCGGAACCAGTTGGTTGAGCAGGCCGAGCGCGGTATGCGCGACACGTGCCGCCTGACGCCGATCCACTTCATAGCGCTGCATGAAGCGATTCACCGTCGCTTCGCGCAGATCGTCATGGTGATAACGGCCAAGCTGGTCATACAGCACCCCAAGGCGCAAGGCGCCTTCCGAGAAGGCCATGCGTTCCAGTTCGAATTCCTTGAAGATGGCCGACATGATCGCCAGGCCCCCGGGCAGCACCGGAATCCGGTCGGCACGCAAGCCTTGCAGGCGCATGCGCGAGGCCTCGCCGGCGTGCAGCAGTTCGGCGCGCAGCTTTTCCAGGCCCTCGCGGGTCAGGCCGTGATCGGAGAAACCGTTCAATTCGAGCAAATCGACAATCGCCTTGGCCGTACCCGAAGAGCCGATGGCCTCGTCCCAGCCGGTCTCGCGATAGTCATGAACGATGGTCTGCAACTCACGCCGCGCCGCCAGTTCCGCTTCCTTGAAGGAGCGCTTGTCGACGCGCCCGTCGGGGAAAAATCGCAGGCTGAAGCTGACGCAGCCCATGTAGAGGGATTCGAGCCGAATCGGATCGATGTTCTGGCCGATGACGAATTCGGTCGAGCCGCCGCCGATATCGACGACCAATTGGCGGGTTTGCGGATTGGCCAGGGTGTGGGCAACGCCGAGGTAGATCAGGCGCGCTTCCTCGCGTCCGGCAATCACCTCGATCGGAAAACCCAGCGCGGCCTCGGCCTTTTCCAGAAACTGCTCGGCGTTCTTGGCAACACGCAGCGTATTCGTCGCCACCGCGCGTACCGCCCCCTGATCGAAATCGCGCAGACGCTCGGCGAAACGCGATAGTGCAGCCAGACCGCGCTGCTGCGCGGCCGCGTCGAGCCGCTTGTCGGGAGTCAGGCCGGCGGCCAGCCTGACCGATTCCTTGAGGCCATCCAGCGGATAAATCTGGTTGGCCACGATCCGACCCACCTGCAGGCGAAAGCTGTTGGAGCCGAGATCGACCGCGGCAATCAGTTCGTAGGCCATATTGCAATTCTACCCCCTGCCAAAGTTTGACCGGTGTCATGCGACGGCAACATAATTGACACATAATCATTCGATTCGACTCGTCCGAAAGACCTCATGTCCGCCTCGCGCCGCTTTCCCAACGATCACTTTCTCAACCGCGAACTGTCCCTGCTGGCATTCAACCGGCGCGTGCTTGCCCAGGCCGCCGACGACCGGGTGCCTTTGCTGGAACGCCTGCGCTTCCTGTGCATCGTTTCGTCCAACCTCGACGAGTTTTTCGAAATCCGCGTCGCCGGCCTCAAGGAACAGCTCAAGCTGGACAGCCACGCCGCCGGCGCCGACGGCATGCTGCCGCTCGATGTCTTCCGTCGTGTCACGGAGCAGGCCCATGAATTGATCGCCGAGCAGTACGCGCTGCTGAACGACGTGATACTTCCCTCGCTGGCAAAGGAAGACATCGTCTTCTTCCGTCGCAGCCTGTGGACCGCGGAACAGAGGGCCTGGATACACGAATTCTTCGTCAATGAAGTGATGCCGGTGCTGACCCCGATCGGGCTCGATCCCTCGCATCCCTTCCCGCGCGTACTGAACAAGAGTCTCAATTTCGCCGTGGAACTGGAAGGAACCGACGCCTTCGGCCGCAGTTCCGGCGCCGCCATCGTTCAGGCGCCACGCGCCCTGCCGCGAGTGATCCGGCTGCCGAAGAAGCTGAGCGGCGTCGACTACGGCTTCGTATTCCTGTCATCGGTGCTCCACGAATACGTCAGCGAACTGTTCTCCGGCATGAACGTGCTCGGTTGCTACCAGTTCCGCGTCACGCGCAATTCCGACCTGTTTGTCGATGACGAAGAAGTGAAGAACCTGCGCATCGCGCTGCAGGGAGAACTGCCGCAACGCCACTTCGGCGACGCCGTGCGCCTGGAAGTGGCCGACAACTGTTCGGAAATCATGACCGACTTCCTGCTGCAGCAGTTCGGGCTGGAGCGCAGCGACCTCTATCGCGTGCCTGGCATCGTCAATCTGGTGCGCCTGATGTCGGTACCCGACCAGGTGGATCGCCCCGACCTCATGTATCCGCCCTTCCAGCCCGGCCTGCCCAAGGTGCTGAGCAAGCGTTACGACATTTTCGAGAGCATTCGCAAGCACGACATCCTGATGCACCACCCTTTCCAGTCCTTCAGCCCGGTAGTCCAGCTGCTGCAACAGGCTGCCGACGACCCACTGGTGGTGGCGATCAAGATGACCGTGTATCGCACCGGCGCCGAATCGGTGCTGATGGAGCACCTGCTGCGCGCCGCCGAAAAAGGCAAGGAAGTCACCGTCGTGGTGGAACTGATGGCGCGCTTCGACGAGGAAGCCAATCTTTCAATCGCCTCGCGGCTTGAGGAAGTCGGCGCCCATGTGGTCTACGGCGTGGTCGGCTACAAGACCCACGCCAAGATGCTGATGGTATTGCGCCGCGAGGACCACGGCTATCGCCGCTACATCCATCTGGGAACCGGCAACTACCATCCGCGCACCACGCGCTTCTATACCGACTTCGGCCTGCTGACTTCGAGCCCCGAAATCGGGGAAGACGTCAACGAGGTTTTCAAGCAGTTGACCGGACTGGGCAAGGCGACGGCGCTAAAACACCTGTGGCAGGCCCCGTTCTCGCTGCATGCCAGGATGCTCGCCGCGATTCGTGGCGAGATCGAAGCGGCCCAGGCCGGCAAATCGGCGCGCATCATCGCCAAGATGAATTCGCTGCTCGAACCGGAGATCATCGAAGCCCTGTACGAGGCCAGCACGGCGGGAGTCACCATCGACCTGATCGTGCGCGGCGTCTGCTCGCTGCGTCCGGGAATCAAGGGCCTTTCGGAAAACATCCGGGTGCGCTCGGTGATTGGACGCTTCCTCGAACATCACCGGATCTTCTATTTCCATGCCAATGGCAGGCAGGACATCTACCTGTCCAGCGCCGACTGGATGGAACGCAATTTCTTCCGCCGCATCGAGATCAGCTTCCCGGTGCTGGAACCCAAACTCAAGCGGCGGGTGCTCAAGGAAGGGCTCAAGCCTTACCTGGCGGACAACAGCCAGGCCTGGGAAATGAACGGCAACGGCGAGTACCGCATCAAGCCGACGCGGCGCGCACGAATCTGCGCTCAGGAACTCCTGCTGGCCGACATGGCGGTGGGGGCCATCAACGTAGCGTAAGCCGCGTCATGACATTCGCCATGCTCTCGGCCATGTCGGCGCCGAACTGCTTGGCGAACTTCTCGGCAAAATTCTGCCTGACGCTGAAATCGCGCACGTCGGCGGCCTTGAACACGTCGCGCGCCACGCTGTCGACCGTGCCGTAACCATCGGCCAGGCCCAGTTCGATGCTCCTGGCGCCGCTCCACATCAGGCCGGAAAACATGTCGGGCGTTTCCTTGAGCCGCTTGCCGCGGCCCTGTCTCACCACGTCGATGAACTGCTGATGGATTTCGTTCAGCATCTTCTTCGCATGGTCCTTGTGCTGCTCGTTCTGTGGCGAAAAGGGATCGAGGAAACCCTTGCTCTCTCCGGCGGTTAACAAGCGGCGCTCGACGCCGAGTTTTTCCATGGTGCCGGTAAAACCGAAGCCATCCATCAGCACGCCGATCGAGCCGACAATGCTGGCCTTGTCCACGAATATCTTGTCCGCCGCCGCAGCGACGTAGTAGCCGCCGGAGGCGCAAACATCCTCCACCACCACGTGCAGCGGGATGGCCGGATGCGCCGCGCGCAGACGTTTCATTTCGTCGTTGATGATGCCGGACTGAACCGGGCTGCCGCCCGGGCTGTTGATGCGCAGGATGACCCCGGCTGTATTCTTGTTTTCAAATGCGGCCTGCAAGCCGCTGATGACATGCTCGGCATTGGCATCGCCCTTGGCCTTGATGACGCCGTTCAGATTCACCAGCGCGGTGATTTTGGTGCCGTCGGGATGCTTGTCCGAGCTTTCCCAGTCCACCAGCAGGCCAAGGATCAGCGCCAGATAGCCAAACCCGAGCAGCTTGAAAAATATCCCCCAGCGGCGGCCCCGCCGCTGCTCGGCAATGGCTTCCAGCGCGACTTTTTCCAGAACCTTGCGTTCCCACTGGCTATCGTTGCTATCCAACACTGTCCCTGCCTTCCTCAATCACCAAAACCCGCCCGTCATGCTCGGTTACGGACACCGCAACCAGCCCTTTGCCGTTGCAGCGACCCATCAGGCATTGCCCTGAATCCGGGGCATACAGCGCGCCGTGCGTTGCGCAAATCAAGTATAAGCCTGAATGATCGAAGAACTCGCCCTGCTGCCAGTCCATTTCGACCGGCACATGGGCGCAGCGGTTCAAGTAGGCATGGACCTGCCCGCGAAAGCGCACCGCAAACGCCGGTTCGTCGACCCCATGGCGATTCACGGTGAAGCGCACACCCCGCCCCCCGTCCACCAGGTCGTCACTGGCACAGACCAATCGCTGCTTCAAGCCCGTTCCCGCAGCCACGCAGCCAGTTGCGGCACATCGGCCGCGCAATACAGCGGGGATTCCGCTTCCAGCGCGTCGCGTGGGTGGGCACCGTAAGCCACACCCAGCGCCGCTACGCCGGCGTTCCTGGCCATCAGCAGGTCGTGGGTGGTGTCGCCGATCATCAGCGTCGCCTCAGGCTCGACGCCGAACTCGTCCATCAGTTCTTCAAGCATCTGCGGATGCGGCTTGGAATGACATTCGTCGGCGCAGCGCGAGGCATGGAAACGCGGCCCGAGCCCGCTGACCTCGAAAGCCCGATCGAGGCCCTTGCGTGTCTTGCCGGTCGCCACGGCGAGGAAATGTCCGGCCCGGGTCAACTCGTCGATCAACTCTTTGGCGCCCTCGAACAGAAGCAATTCATGGTCGCGCGCCAGAAAATGATAACGGTAGCGCTCGGCGACGGCCTGATAGCGCTCGGCAGGCAAATCCGGCAAGGCATGGCGCAGGGCATCGATCAGGCCGAGGCCGATGATGTGGCTGGCACGCTCGTCGGACGGTGGTTCCAAGCCGAGATCCCGCGCCGCCGCCTGGATGCTGGCGACGATGGCACTCGTGGAATCCATGAGGGTGCCGTCCCAATCGAAAACAATCAGTTCATATCGCCTGGCCATAATCCCGTTTCTCGTTTCTATCAAGCATTTCGGTAAAACTGCGCAACTCCATCGGCAACGGTGATCCCAGTTCCAGCAGCACCCCGGACAACGGATGCGGCAGCGCCAGTTTCGCCGCATGCAGGAACATGCGGCCGAGACCGGTCTTCTGCAAGGTCTTGTTCAGCGAAAAGTCGCCATATTTGTCGTCTCCCGCGATCGGAAAACCCAGATGCGAAAGGTGTACGCGAATCTGATGCGTCCGCCCGGTCTTGAGTTCCACCTCGACCAGGCTGAAATTCTCCCAACGCGCCACCAGCCGCACGATCGAATGCGAAGGCTTGCCTTCCGCATCGACGCTGACCCGACGCTCGCCTTCCGCCGTCAGATACTTGTACAGCGGCAGGCGCACATGTTGCAACTCGTTGCGCCAGCGGCCCTTGACCAGCGCCAGATAGCGCTTGCTGATGACCCCGTCGCGAAACTGGTCATGCAGTTTGGTCAGCGCCATGCGCTTCTTGGCCACGATCAGCAGGCCCGAGGTGTCCCGGTCGAGCCGGTGCGCCAGTTCGAGGAATTTGGCCAGCGGGCGCGCGCGGCGCAACTGCTCGATGACGCCGAAGGACACCCCGCTGCCGCCGTGTACCGCCACGCCGGCCGGCTTGTCCACCACGATGAATGCCTCGTCCTCGAAAGCAACCGCGAAATCCCTTGCCGGAACAGCGACTTGCGAAGGACGCTCGGCAGTACGCATGGGCGGCACGCGCAACTTGTCGCCGAGTTGGAGGCGATATTCGGCCTGCACCCGGCCTTTATTCACCCGCACCTCGCCGCTGCGCAGGATGCGGTAGATGTGGCTTTTCGGCACGCCTTTGGCAATGCGCAACAGGAAGTTGTCGATGCGCTGTCCCTCGGACTCTTCGCCGACTTCAAGCCATGTAACCGAATCTTTGCTTAAGTCCTTCATTTGCAATATACTGATCGCTTGGTTAGCCGTCCCGCGACGGTGTGCCCGGCGGCCCGAAGTGGCGTCGGTGGCACGGTTCCCGGGGTGTTGTTGCCGCCAGTGCCGCGTCGCATTTCAGCGATCAAGTGCATGGAAGCAGCAAGGGCGCGAAAGCAGCAGAAGACAGCCGGCGGACTTCACAAACCCACCGGTAACGCGACCAGCCGACCACAGGGTGTTTCGCTCGCCCGAAAGAGCGATACTACTTTATTGCGCGCACTACACGCACAGATTTGGGCACAGATTGCCGGACGCTGATCATGAGTCAGCGACCGCCTTACCGAAGACAAGTCATCAATCCCGTTTGCCACGTTAAACCACAGGCACCATGAAAACGCCGAACCAACTGCAAACCCGAGGCACACCGCCCGCGTCCTGACGCCCGCGATGTGCGACTTGTCGTGCCCGCCTGGCTTGAATGCGCGCGGGAGCACACATGAAACGCATGCTTTTCAATGCGACGCAGGCTGAGGAACTCCGCGTCGCGATCGTCGATGGTCAGAAACTGATTGACCTCGACATCGAATCAGCCAACAAGGAACAGCGCAAGAGCAACATCTACAAGGCGGTCATTACCCGCATCGAGCCCAGCCTCGAAGCTGCCTTCGTGGACTATGGCGCCGAGCGTCACGGCTTCCTGCCGTTCAAGGAAATTTCCCGCACCTATTTCAAGCCCGGCGTCGATGCCGGCAAGGCGCGCATCCAGGACGTCCTCAGCAACGGCCAGGAACTCATCGTCCAGGTCGAAAAGGACGAGCGCGGCAACAAGGGCGCGGCGCTGACCACCTATGTCTCGCTGGCCGGCCGCTATCTGGTGCTGATGCCCAACAATCCGCGTGGCGGCGGCGTTTCGCGCCGCATCGAGGGCGAGGACCGCCAGGAACTGCGCGAAGTCATGGACCAGCTGGTGGTGCCCAACGGCACCAGCCTGATCGCCCGCACCGCCGGTATCGGCCGCAGCCTCGAAGAACTGCAGTGGGACCTCAACTACCTGCTGCAACTGTGGACCGCCATCGACGGCGCCGCCAAGGCCCAGAGCGGCGCCTTCCTGATCTATCAGGAATCCAGCCTGGTGATCCGCGCCATCCGCGACTACTTCCACGCAGAAATCGGCGAGATCCTGATCGACACCGACGACATCTTCGAACAGGCGCAGCAGTTCATGGCGCACGTGATGCCGGGCACGGTCAATCGCGTCAAGCGCTACCACGACGACGTGCCGCTGTTCTCGCGCTTCCAGATCGAGCACCAGATCGAATCCGCCTATTCGCGCCAGGTCACGCTGCCTTCGGGTGGCGCCATCGTCATCGACCATACCGAAGCGCTGGTTTCGGTCGACGTGAACTCCGGCCGCGCCACCAAGGGCAGCGACATCGAGGAAACGGCGCTGCGCACCAACTGCGAAGCCGCCGACGAAATCGCCCGCCAGTTGCGCCTGCGCGACCTCGGCGGCCTGATCGTGATCGACTTCATCGACATGGAATCGGCCAAGAACCAGCGCGAAGTCGAGAATCGCCTGCGCGACGCCCTGCATTTCGACCGCGCCCGCGTCCAGACCGGCAAGATCTCGCGCTTCGGCCTGCTCGAACTCTCGCGCCAGCGCCTGCGTCCGGCGCTCGCCGAGACCAGCTACATCACCTGCCCGCGCTGCACCGGCACCGGCCACATCCGCAGCACCGAATCCGCCGCGCTGCACATCCTGCGCATCCTCGAAGAGGAAGCCATGAAGGAAAACACCGGCGCGCTGCACTGCCAGGTGCCGGTGGATGTCGGCACCTTCTTGCTCAACGAAAAACGCGTCGATATCTCGCGCATCGAGATGCGCCACCGTGTCAATCTGGTGATCGTACCCAATCGTCACCTGGAAACGCCGGCACATGAAATTATCCGTCTGCGCCATGACCAGCTGAATGCCGAAGGCGCCGTGCTGGCCAGTTACCAGATGGCGGAGAAGCCGATCGAAGAGGCCTACCAGCCACCGTCGGCCAACGCCGAAGCCAAGCCCGTCAAGGTCGAAGCCGCAGTCAGGGGCATCACCCCCGACCAGCCGGCGCCGATCGTCGAGCCGAAAGCCGCTACGCCCGTCGCCCAGGCTGCTCCCGCCAGCAATGGCGGCTTCTTCAGCAAGATCATGTCCTTTTTCAGCGGAGGCACGCAGGCGCCAGCGCCGGCCGCTCCCGCCGAGAAAGCCGACCGTCAACCGCGCCGTGAAGGTGGACGCGACCGCGGCCGCGATGGCAATCGCGAAGGTGGTCGCGGTGGTCGCGACCGCAACGGTCGCGGCAACCGCGATGGCAGCGAACGCAAAGAACGCGGCGATCAAGCGCAGCGCCCCCAGCAAGGCAAACGCGACGAAACGCAAGGCGAAGGCGGCAACCGTCGCCCGCGCGACGGCCGCAACGAGCCGCGTGAGCAGAAGGAGCCGCGCGAGCCGAGAGAGGCCCGTGAACCGCGTCCGCCACGCGAGCCCAAGGAGCCCAGGGAACCCAGAGAGCCGCGCGCTCCGCGTGGTGACACCAACGCTGCGCAAAACGCCGTGTCGCCAGCGCCGTCCGCAGGGGATACCGCCTCTGGCGTCGCCAGAGGCATAACCCCCGGTAACGCCGGAGCTCAGGGCGCAGGCCAGGAAGGCGAAGCCCGCAGCGGCCGCAGAAGTCGCGGTCGCGGCCGTGGCCGTGGTCGTGGCGAGGAAGGCAGCGCACCGGAAGCCATGGCAACCGCAGCAGCCGGATTCGCACCCGTTCAAGCTGACGCGTTCGCTCCGGCCGCAACGGAAGCCGCCATCCCGCAGCCGGCTCCCGTGCAAGCCTTCGAGCCAGTACCCGTAATGGCGGCGGCGCCTGTCGCTGCGGCAGTAATCGCACCCGAAGTCGAGGTGGCAGCAGCGCCCGCAGCCGCCGTGGCGCCGCCGCCGACTCCGGTCGTCGAACCGGTAGCGCCGGTTGCCACCACCGCGGTAATGGTTGCGGAACCCGTTCCGTTGCCGGTCGTCGTGGCCGCACCGGCTCCGGCGCCCGCCGCCGAACCGATCATCGTTCCGCCGGCACCGAAGCCCACCCCGGTGGATCTTTCCGGATCGCTGCAGCAGGCCGGTCTGGTCATGATCGAAACCAGCCATGCCGCACCGCCCGCCGACACGTTCGCGCCGGCACAGCCGCTGGGCCGCAAGCCCAAGCCGGCGCCGGTGATTGTCAACGAACCGCTGCAGATGGTGGAAACCAAGAACAACTGAGCTTCGCCATAAGCAGCAGAAAAGGGCGTCTTGCCGCAGGGCAAGGCGCCCTTTTTCTATCTGGCGCTCAGCGCCAGTATGAGGTGGGTCGCTGCATCCTCGACCAGGTCGAGCACCTGTTCGAAACCCTGGGCGCCGCCGTAGTAAGGATCGGGAACTTCGTCCTCATCGAAACGCTCACCGTACTCGAGAAACAGTCGCAGCTTGTGCCGATGCGGCGCCGGACAGGCGCGCTGAAGAATCTCCAGATGCTCGCGATCCATCGCCAGCACGTGATCGAAGCTGATGAAATCGAACTCCGTCACCCGTCGCGCGCGCAAGGGTGACAGATCGTAGCCACGCCGCTTCGCTGCCGCCACGGTGCGCGGATCGGGCGGATCGCCGACATGGTAGCCATGGGTACCGGCCGAATCGAACTCGAACAGCTGATCCACGCCGTGCTTCGCCGCGAGGCCGCGCGCCACGCCTTCCGCCGTCGGCGAACGGCAGATGTTTCCGGTGCAGACAAAGAGAATCCTGTGGGTCATCAGACGGCATCTCCCGGTGCGTCGTGGGCCTCGCCGCCGAAGGCAAGGTGCTGGATGCGAAACAGTTCGTCGCGCGCCGCCGCCGCCTCTTCGAATTCCAGGTTCTTCGCATGCTCCTGCATGGCCTTCTCCAGCCGCCTGATCTCGCGCGACAAGTCCTTCTCGCTCATTACCTCGTAGCGCGCCGCTTCCTGTGCCGCCTTCAGCTCGCGCACCGCGGTGTCGGCATCATATACGCCGTCGATGATGTCCTTGATGCGCTTCTTGACGCCGATCGGGGTGATGCCCATCGCCTCGTTGTGCGCCAGCTGCTTCGCCCGCCGCCGCGCGGTTTCGCCCATCGCCCGCTGCATCGAATCGGTGATCCGGTCGGCGTAAAGAATGGCCGTGCCGTTGAGGTGGCGCGCGGCACGGCCCATGGTCTGGATCAGCGAGCGCGTCGAGCGCAGGAAGCCTTCCTTGTCGGCGTCGAGGATCGCCACCAGCGAGACCTCGGGAATGTCCAGGCCTTCGCGCAGCAGGTTGATGCCGACCAGCACATCGAACTCGCCCAGCCGCAGGTCGCGGATGATCTCGACCCGTTCCACGGTGTCGATGTCCGAATGCAGGTAGCGCACCTTGATGCCGTTGTCGTTGAGATACTCGGTCAGTTGCTCCGCCAGACGCTTGGTCAGCGTCGTCACCAGCACCCGCTCGCCGACGGCGATGCGCTTCTTGCATTCGGCGAGCAGGTCGTCGACCTGGGTGCTGGCCGGCCGCACCTCGACCACCGGATCGACCAGGCCGGTCGGCCGCACCAGTTGCTCGACCACCTGGCCCTGATGCGCCTCCTCGTAGGCCGCGGGCGTTGCCGAAACAAACACGGTCTGCGGCATCAGCTTCTCGAACTCGTCGAACTTCAGCGGCCGGTTGTCCAGCGCCGAGGGCAGGCGAAAGCCGTAATCGACAAGGTTTTCCTTGCGCGAGCGGTCGCCCTTGTACATGCCGCCCACTTGCGGAATCGTCACATGCGATTCATCGACGAACATGATCGCATCATTCGGCAGGTAGTCGTAGAGCGTCGGCGGCGGCTCGCCGGGCTGGCGCCCCGACAGGTGCCGCGAGTAATTCTCGATGCCCTTGCAGAAGCCCAGCTGGTCGAGCATTTCGAGGTCGAAGCGGGTGCGCTGCTCGATCCGTTGGCACTCCACCAGCTTCTGCTCGCGCTGGAAGAATTCGATGCGCTGGCGCAATTCGGCCTTGATCGCCTCCACCGCTTTCAGCACCGTGGCGCGCGGCGTGACGTAATGGCTCGATGGAAACACCGTGAAGCGGCCGAGCTTCTGCCGCGTGTGGCCGGTCAGGGGGTCGAACAGCGTGATCGATTCCAGCTCGTCGTCGAACAGCGTGATGCGCACCGCGCTTTCGGCGTTCTCCGCGGGAAAGATGTCGATCACGTCGCCGCGCACGCGATACACGCCGCGCTTGAAATCCATCTCGTTGCGCTCGTACTGCATTTCCGTCAGGCGACGGATGACCTCGCGCTGGCCGATCTTCTCGCCGGTGCGCAGGTGCAGGATCATGCTGTGGTAATCGACCGGATCGCCGATGCCGTAGATCGCCGACACCGTACATACAATCACCACGTCGCGCCGCTCCAGCAGGCTCTTGGTCGCCGACAGGCGCATCTGCTCGATGTGCTCGTTGATCGAGGAATCCTTCTCGATGAACAAGTCGCGCGACGGCACGTAGGCCTCGGGCTGGTAGTAGTCGTAATAGGAAACGAAATACTCTACCGCGTTCTCCGGAAAGAACTCGCGGAACTCCGAGTAGAGCTGCGCCGCCAGGGTCTTGTTCGGCGCCAGCACCAGCGCCGGGCGGCCCAGGCGAGCGATGACGTTGGCCATGGTGTAGGTCTTGCCCGAGCCGGTGACGCCGAGCAGGGTCTGGAAGGACAGACCGTCAGCGATGCCCTCGGTCAGCAGGCGGATCGCCTCGGGCTGGTCGCCCGCCGGCGGAAAGGGCTGGTGCAAGCGCCACGGGCTGCCCGGAAACTCGACCACCCTGCCCTTCAGTTCATGAATTTCGGCCACTGGCTAACCCATTTATTTACTTATGGAAAGCCGACAAATTCCTGATCGAATCGAGTCGGCCGTTGCGGTATTATTGCGCGCTTCGCGCCGGGACCCAAATCGCCGTCCCGCCAGCGCCGACTTTCCACCTTTACCGCATCCGGAGTACTCATGAGCTCGATCTTCGCCGCCGTAGAAATGGCACCCCGCGACCCCATCCTCGGCCTCAACGAAGCCTTCAACGCCGACACCAACCCGAACAAGGTGAACCTCGGCGTCGGCGTCTATTTCGGTGACGACGGCAAGATTCCGCTGCTGGCCGCGGTCAAGACCGCTGAGAAGGCCCGCCTGGAAACCCAGCCGGCGCGCGGCTACCAGCCCATCGAAGGCATCCCCGCCTACAACAACGCGGTGCAGAACCTGCTGTTCGGCAAGGACTCCGAACTGCTCGCCGCCGGCCGCGCCATCACCTGCGAATGCCTGGGCGGCACCGGCGCGCTGAAGGTCGGCGCCGATTACCTGAAGCGCCTGCTGCCCGAGGCCAAGGTCTACATCAGCGACCCGAGCTGGGAAAACCATCGCGCCCTGTTCGAATCGGCCGGCTTCACGGTCGAGAACTACGCCTACTACGATGCAGCCACGCGCGGCGTCAATTTCGCCGGCATGAAGGCTGCGCTCGCGGCGATGCCGGCCAAGTCCGTCGTCGTCCTGCATGCCTGCTGCCACAACCCCACTGGCGCCGACCTCTCGGCCGCCCAGTGGAAGGAAGTCGTCGAACTGGTCAAGCAGCGCGACCTCGTCGCCTTCATCGACATGGCCTACCAGGGCTTCGCCGACGGCATCAAGCCCGACGCCGTCGCGCTCGACCTGTTCGCCGCCTCCGGCCTGCAGTTCGTGGTTTCCAGCAGCTTCAGCAAATCCTTCTCGCTCTACGGCGAGCGCGTCGGCGCGCTGACCATCGTCACCGCCGGCAAGGACGAATCGGCCCGCGTGCTGTCGCAGGTCAAGCGCGTGATCCGCACCAACTATTCCAACCCGCCCACCCATGGCGGCGCCGTGGTGGCCGCCGTGCTCTCCAGCCCCGAGCTGCGCCAGCAATGGGAAGACGAACTGGCCGGCATGCGCGAGCGCATCCGCGCCATGCGCAACAGCCTGGTCGACAAGCTCGCCGCCGCCGGTGCCACGGGCTTCGACTTCATCAAGGTCCAGCGCGGCATGTTCAGCTACACCGGCCTCACCGCCGAGCAGGTGGAAAAGCTGCGCGCCGAGTTCGGCATCTACGCCGTCAGCACCGGCCGCATCTGCGTCGCCGCGCTCAATACGCGCAACATCGACTACGTCGCCAAGGCCATCGCCGCGGTGCTGAAGAAGTAACAAAGCTGTTGCAGGCAAAAACAGGCACGGCTATAATCCGCGCCTCTTGAATATTCCTCGATAGCTCAGTTGGTAGAGCGCCGGACTGTTAATCCGTAGGTCCCTGGTTCGAGCCCAGGTCGAGGAGCCAGAATTCTTGTTGTGGTTCTTGCACTTAGCCCAACCGTCCCGGTTGGGCTTTTTGCATTTCACTTTGACCACTTTTTGATCGAGTCCGCATGACAACCCGACCTACCCTCCAGCGCATCAAATTCGGCGAAGTTGCCATCGGCCAGCGTTTCTACGACCCGATCAGCGCGGAATACTTCGTCAAGCAGAGCGACACCCTCGCCGCCATGGTCACCGGCATCGGCGACGGCACGGTGCCGGACGAATTCGAGCCGGACGACATCGTCGGCATCGACCAGTAGAGAAGGTCGCGCCAGGCACGACCCATGATGCTCAGGAAGGCATTTGCGCTGCTCGCCGGCGCGATCCTGCTGATTCTCGGATTCATGGCATCGGTGGTGGTGTTCGCCATCGTCGCCGTGCTTGGCCTGGCACTGTGGGCCTACGTCTGGTGGAAGACGCGCAAGCTGCGCCAGACCATGCAGGCGCAGGCGCCGACGGGCGGCCAGGTGATCGACGGCGAGGCCGTCGTGGTCGAGGAATACGTCGTGGAAACGAAAACCGTCCTGCCGGGCGATGCCTCCCGGCAGTAGCACTCGCAGCTCAATTCAAAAAGGTCAGCCGATGCGCCCCGTCCACGATATCGACGCAATCATCCTGATGGCCACGACGCTGTCATCGAAGCGACGGCCCGCGGAACTGGTCGAGATCGTAGCCGCCGCCGATCTGCTGCAAGGCTCGATTCCCTTCGTCGAAAAACTGGGGGAAGCCATCCAGCGGCTCTCCACCCTTGGCCTGATCAGTGCCGCGGAGGGCCGCTTCGGGCTGACACCCGCGGGCCACGCAATCATGGCAAAGCAGCGGAAGAAGGCCGATACCGAAGAGCTCATCATCGGCGTCAGGAGCAGTCTCGCCGCCCACAACCCGACGGAACACTGCGCCCCCATCGATCTGCCCCCGGAGCAACTCGTCGCCGCCATCCAGGCGCACAAAGCCACGCGAAAAGCCCCGGGCAAGAATCTCCTGATGCCGAAACCCAAGCTCGATCGTCACTTCAAGGCGGAAGGCCGCTGGCGCAGGGTTCCCGCACCGCGATAGGCAAGCGCCGTCCCGCAGACATCACCACAGGAAACCCGCCATGAGCTCCCTGCCCAAGTGCCCCCAATGCAGTTCCGAATTCACCTACGAAGACGGCGAAAACTACGTCTGCCCGGAATGCGCCCACGAGTGGCCCAAACAGGCTGCGGCAAGCACCGATGAAGGCCGCGTGATCCGCGACTCCAATGGCAACGTGCTGCAGGACGGCGATACCGTGACCGTGATCAAGGACCTCAAGATCAAGGGCTCCTCGTCGGTGGTCAAGGTCGGCACCAAGGTGAAGAACATCCGCCTGGTCGACGGCGACCACGACATCGACTGCAAGATCGACGGCATCGGCGCAATGTCGCTGAAATCGGAGTTCGTGAAGAAGGTTTAGGCCGCGGAAGTGTCGTCATTCGGCGACACTTGATCCGGTATTCGCCGGGGTGGATAGTGCGTTCGTTGCCCCCCCGAAACCGGAAGGAATTCAAATGAAGAAGCTATCCATGGTGCTGCTGCTTGCGGCAGCGAGCTCGCTGGCGATTGCGGAGCAGATGGTGTGGAAGGTCGTGTCAAGCAGCGGCATGGTCTCGGCAACCGTCTTCAACGACCTGCGCGCCTGCAAGAAGGCGCTGCCGAATTACAGGAAGGGCTCGACATGCGTGGCAGTGCCGCTGAGCTGAAGGCTCCCCGGCATTCCCCAGCCGTGAATCAACAGCCCGAAGGTCTCATGCCGCGTCGTCGTCGCCGTTCAAACGCTCGTCGGCCATCTTAAGGAACAGCAGGTAAGTCAGCTGCTCGACGTAATCGCCATACGACATGCCGTCGTCGCGCAGCACGTTGCAGTAGTTCCAGAGTTTCTGGACGAGGGTGGATGCGTTCATGGTCAATCCAGTTTTGCCAGCAGGCGCAGTTTGTCTTCAAGATCGGGCAGACGTGCCTGGCTGGCGGCATCGCCCGGCAGGTGCCCAGGCAGGGCTTCGAGAAATGCCGGCGTCGCGAGCAGACGGCCCACCCAGTCGCGCAGATAGTCCTTCAGCTCATCATCAAGCTGACGGCACTCGGCCATGAGTTCATCGCGCCCGTCGATCACCGATATCAGGTCGCCCAGATCGTGACTGAAGAGATAGTCATTATTTCCGCGGTCGGCGAAGGCTTCGAATTTGGTCGCAACGAACACCGGCGCCGTAATCAGCCGAATCACCATTCCGCTCGGCAAGGGCGTTTTGCAGGCGGTCGCCAGTGCGAGGGGATACCAGCGATTCGAAAGGCTCTTTTCTGGTTGAGTAGTGGAAATTCGTCAACGCTTTGATTTGTCGTGCGTTATGTATATCGTATAGAAAACAACGACAACACAGGCATGAAACGGACGGAAATCGAAAAACTTCTCGGCCAGATCGAGTCGCTCGACGCCGAGGAAATCAGCAAGGTCAAGAAAGTGCTCGCCCGCCGCGAAGGACGGGTCGAAGGATCGGTCGTTCTCCAAGAGAAGGAGGAGAGCGTCGAGGCCTGCCCGCACTGCGGATCGAAGGACATCGCCAAAGCGGGAAGCAAGGGCGGACGCAGGCGATACAAGTGCAAGGCTGAAATTTGCGGCAAGAGCTTCAACGCCCTGACGGGAACGCCGCTGGCCCGGCTGCGGATGTCGGAGAAGCACATCGAGAACGCCCGCTGCATGGCGGCGCGATTGAGCATCCCGAAGACGGCGGAGCGGCTCGGCGTGTCGTGGGAGACCGCGTTCCGCTGGCGGCACCGCTTCCTGCGGCTGCTGGCCGACAGGCAGCCGGAGCAACTGGCCGGGATCGTCGAGGCCGACGAAACCTTCTTCCGCGAGTCGTTCAAGGGGCAGCGTTCGGGGCTTCCGCGTCCATCGAAGAAGCGCGGCACTCCGGCCGCCTCGCGCGGCCTGTCCAAGGAGCAGGTCCCGGTGCTGGTCGCGCGCGACCGCGCCTCCGGCGCGACGCTCTCGAAGGTGGTCAAATCGACGAAGGCCAAGGACTTGGAACCCGTCCTGATGCCGAGGCTCACCAAGGACGCGATGCTGATGACGGACGGGGCGTCGGCCTACAAGACCCTCGGCAAGGCCCACGGCGTCGCCGTGAAGGGCATCCCCGCGAACAAGGGGCACAAGACCTCCGGGCTGGCCCACATCAACAACGTGAACGCCTATGACGAACGGTTGAAGGGCTGGATGTTCCCGTTCAAGGGCGTGGCGACGAAATACCTCCAAAGCTACCTCGGCTGGCACCGCTGGCTCGACGCCGACAAGAAGTCCGGCAAGGCCCGCCGCCTGCTGCGGGCAGCTCTGGGCTGACGGGTCAGCCGACGACCGGCTCGATCCCGAGCAGGTGCCACGCGTCGAGGTAGGACGCGGCGTCGATGCGGTCGCCGACCGTCTGGATTCCCTCTTCCTTGGTGCGGCCCTGCGGCTTGAAGTCGAGCGACAGGTGGTAGCTCGTGCTGTTGGGGAACCTGCCGCCGAAGAAGTAGTGCATGCCCTCCGCGACGACCTTGGCGGGGAAGACATACACGTCGGGGTTCGGGTTGCCGTCGGCCATGTCGACGCAGCAGACGAACCTGCGCTCCAAGGGGATGCGGTCGTTCTCCGGGGTCGCGTATTTGGCTTGGAGGATCCACCGCTTCGAGGTCTGGGCTGCGGTCTTCACCTCGATGAAGGCGACGTGTCCGGCCTTGTCGAAGGCGAGAATGTCGTAGCCGATGGTCGTCCCCCATTGGAGCGTGACCATGTGGCCGCGTTGCGTCAGCCGCGAGGCGACGAGGAACTCGCCGGCCAGCCGGTTGAGGTTCTTCCGTTCGTTGGAGACGCGGGTCTTCAAAAGAAACCGACCGCCTGCAAGCGATTCCGCAAGTCTTGGCCACCTCTGGCAATCAATTCATGCAGCATGACTTTTCCATTGGAGTTCAACAGCCCCACCCCGACCGTGGAAGAGGTAAATGGAAGAATGACGAAAGTATGAGCCGCATTGAGCTTGACGATGATGTATGCATCAATATTCGCAATCCCGCCATTCGCCGCTAGCGACGACAAGGCTTGAACAGCCTCCGGCCATTCGGCTTTCGGAATGTCCGTCTTTGCCTGTTCCACGAAATCCTGTGAAACGAGTCGAAAGACGTTTTGTTTATTTCCTGCCACGGCAACCCATCATCAGTTCAATCACTTGCTGCCGAAAATGAACTCTTGCAGTTCATCAAGCGGCCCAAGATCGACAGGTTCGTGTTTCCCTTCCATCAGCGAGGGGTCGTCCATCACCGCGCGGACCCATGGATAGTCTGCCCGCAAAGATTCAACAACAGCTGAATGGTCCACACGTTTGGATGAGACGCACTTGGCCCGCGCGAGAGTCACTGTTTTTTCTTGTGCAGTGCGTCCCTTTCTGACTAGGGTTTCCATTCTCCCTCCCATTCAGGCTGATGCCCGCTGCTTTATTTATATCACCTTCACAGGGATGAGTCTTGATGTCAAATCGCCTAGCGACAAACGGGTCATACTACCTAAGCCGAAAAGAGCCATTCGAAAAGCCCAGAATTTCCTTCAGGGTCGGCATCACATCGACCGTCACCGCGCCGACGCGCCAGCGACAGATCGGAGCATCCTTGCTGATGTCGTTGACGAAGCCCTGTGCGCGCAAGGCTTTTTCCACATGCGCATAGTCGGCGCGGACCGTGGCCCGGACAATCAGGTCCACATCCTCGGTCGGGCGGATGGCCGGCTGCGCCGGATCAGTCATCAGCAGACCGGTCACGGCACCGCCCAGGAAGACCAACTCTTCGCGCAATCCATCGCCCAGCCGCTCGGCCACCAGTTCCATCATCACCACATTGGGATCGTTGGGATTCATGACGTCAGGCGCTCGTCGAGCAATTGCAGCGCGATGGCGCGTTCGCGCGGGCTGCCGCCGCGCACCGCGTCGAACAGCACCAGCAGTTCATACAGCGCCGGATTGCGGGTCGCCGCGTCGGGCACCGTCGGATACAAGGGATAGAAAGCCGCGCCGCGCACGCTGCCGGCCTTGTGCGGCCAGACCGGCGGCGGTTCGTTGGGCTGCATGATCAGGTCTCTCAATGGCGCCGCCGCGTAACTCGTCGGCATGCCGCGCGTCATTTCGCCCCGCATGGCGGGGAAACAGTAGCGCGCCCCGTGCTGGACGAACATCCGCAAGGCCTCGCGCACCACCGTTGCCTTGCCCGCCGCATCCTTGCGCGCCAACTGCGCAGACGCCGCACGCTCCAGGCCGGCATGCACCTCGGAGGCGGTCAGACCGAGTTCCCCGCCCAGCACCGCATAGGTCGGTGGCATGCCCTGTTCAAGCGACAAGCGCAGCAGAACCACCAGATCCTGAGGACGGAGCACGACTTGTGGATTCGACTTGGAGCGGTACATGGCGACACCATATTCGCTATTTGCAAATAGCGAATATACGGATTACTTCTTTGAAAGGCAAGATGTTTACCTATGGATTCTCATTTCGCGAATTGCGAAAGTCGGCGCTGGCGGGACGGCGGATAGCCCTCCCTTGTGCGCTCACCCACGCGCAATTTCCGTTTACCATGGCCGTCTGTCCTTTCTGCAACAGGAAAACTCATGCGCCTCCACCTCGCCCGCCCGAACATCGTTGCCGCACTTGCCGCGTTCACCATTCTCTGTGGCCATGCGGGACTGAGCTTCGCCGCCTCCGCCGAGGAACAGCGCGGCGAAATCCGCAAGATGCGTCAGCAAACGCTGGCGCATCTGTACAAGGTGCATCCCGGCGCGCGGCAGCATATCCAGAAGGCGGCGGGCTACGCGGTGTTCAGCAACGTCGGCATCAACCTGATTTTTCTTTCGGCGGCCGGCGGCTCGGGCGTGGCGCATGACAACAAGACCGGGCGCGACGTTTTCATGAAAATGGTGTCGGGCGGGATAGGCATCGGCCTCGGCGTCAAGGATTTTCGCGGTGTCTTCGTCTTCGCCAGCGCCGACGGCTTGAAGAGCTTCGTCAACAGCGGCTGGGAAGCCAGCGCGCAGGCGGATGCCGCGGCCAAGGCGGGCGAGAAAGGCGGCGCGGCGGCGGGCGCAATCACGGTGGCGCCGGGCGTCAGCCTGTATCAGCTGACGGAAAACGGACTCGCCTTGCAGGCGACGATCCAGGGCACCAAGTACTACAAGAACGACGATCTGAATTAGACGGGGCGGCGCCGGACGGCAAAAAGCCCTTCGGCGCTTCCGCCAGAAGGGCTTTCTGCTCCCGCTTTAGCAGTACTTGTAATGCGCCCGCAAGCTGAAACTCAAATCGGCGCTGCCCATCGGGGCTTGAGTCCGGAAGACTCCAGGTAGAACGGTGAAACGCTAGATCAGGGATGGACTTTCAGCGCTAAGTTCCTCCTGAGTTTGCCCTCAAGTCGAACGCAGTTTCACTCTAGGCCTCGGCGCGGGCAATGTCAAATTCCGATCAGCGACTGGCACAGGTCGTGGATCGCGCGGGCGGTGACGAAGCCGTCGTCGCGATAGGGGTTGTATTCGACGATCTCCACGGCCAGCAGTTTCTCGTCGCCGTGCGCGAGCGCCAGCGCGTCGGTCAGGTCCGCACGCAGCAGGCCGCCGGGAACCGGCGTGCCGACACCCGGCTCCTCGGCCGGATCGAGCGCATCCAGGTCGATGCTGATGCCGTAGCCGCGGGTGTGCCTGCCGACCCGGGAAAGCGCCTCGGCGAACACTTCGGCCAAACCGCGGCGCCGGACCTCGTGCATGAAATAGACCCGCACGCCGAGTTGCTTCAGCAGAACGGCCTCATCCGATTCGAAACTGCGCACCCCGATCAGGCAGACATCCTCGGGCAACAGCTTGGCTCCGGCGCCGGCCACGCCGGTCAGGCGCGGATCTCCGTGGCCGAGCAGGCTGGCCAGCGGCATGCCGTGAATGTTCCGGGTCTGGCTGGTGGCGACGGTGTGGCTGTCCATGTGGGCGTCGATCCAGATCAGGCCGAGCCGCGCCTCGGCGCCGAGCACGCGCTTGACGCCCGACCAGGTGCCGATGGCGCAGGAATGGTCGCCGCCGATCACCAGCGGGAAGTCGCCGTGTTCCAGATGCCCGCCGACACTGTCGGCGAGCCGGGTGACGACGCCCTGCACGGCATCGACCGGATCGCGCGGAACCGGCTGCGCGGCCCGCACCGGCTCGTCCCAGTGCAGCCCGTCGTCGATGGTCTCGAGGTCGGACAGGAAGCGCAGCGCGCGCACCACTTCCGATCCGTCCTGACAGCCGGGATCGCCGGCCCCGTGGCCGCTGGCGACGCCTATCACCGCTATCCTGCGTGGGACCACTGTTCATTGCCTCCATGGCGACCGATCTGTAGTTTAATGTGGCGCCGTTTCCCCCGCGCATCATGGCCCTCAAATCCACCATCTTCAAAGCCGAACTGCAGATCGCCGATCTGGACCGGAACTACTACCAGACCCACGCGCTGACCATCGCCCGGCATCCCTCGGAAACCGACGAACGCATGATGGTGCGCCTGCTCGCCTTCGCCATGCATGCCGACGAGGCGCTGAGCTTCGGCAAGGGCCTGTCCTCCGAGGACGAGCCCGACCTGTGGGCCAAGGACCTGACCGGCGCCATCGATCTGTGGATCGAGGTCGGCCTGCCCGAGGAACGGCGCATCCGCCGCGCCTGCGGGCGCGCCCGGCAGGTCGTGGTGGTGACCTATGGCGGCCGCGTCGCGGACATGTGGTGGCAGCAGAACAAGGCGGCGCTGCAGCGTCAGGACAACCTGACGATCATCAATCTGTCGGTCGAGGATTCCGCCGCGCTGGCGGCTTTGGCGGCACGCAACATGGCTTTGCAATGCACGTTGCAGGAAGCAGAACTCTGGTTCATCGTCGATGGCCAGAGCACGCGCATCGCACCCGAAATCAGGCTGGCGCCGACTGCCGGCTAGGTTCGCCCAAGACGCGCAGGGCCGCTTCGATCCCTCCCTGTTCCAGACGCACCGGCACCGCCAGCATCAGGTTCAGGGCCAGTCCGAAATTTTCCACCCGCCAGCCAGCGGCGTCGCGAGACTGCGCGCTTGCGCCCAGGCGTTCGCGCATGGGGCGCAGGTCATCGGCATAGCCGATCACCGGCTTGCCCAGCGCGAGCGCGTAGCCGATCTCGACGCAGGTGCCCGAATCCGGCTCGCTGCCGCGAAACGGGTTGAGGTTGGCCAGCACCGCATCGGCCTCGCCGATCAGCTTCAGATTGTTGTTGTAGATGCCGGCGGCCGTGGTCTCCATGCCGTCGAGCGGGATCAGGGCCTGGTGCCCCTGCCGGCGGCACAGCGCGCGGACACCTTCGGCCCACTGCCGCACATCCGGACGAAACACATCGGGACCGGCAAGGTAAAGCTTCAATCCAGTTCGTCCTGGCCGAGCAGCATCAGTTCCTGGATATTTGGGGGGGTGCCGGGCAACAGAGCGATATCCACTGCGGTAAGCCCGTCCAGACGCATGATCTCGATGTCGGCGCCGACCGCCAGCAGCAGTTCCACCGGCCCGGCCTGACCGTGGAGGATCGCCGTGATCAGCGGCGTGTTGCCGTCCTCGTCCTGCGGATCGATTTCGCAACCGGCGCTCACCAGCGTCGCCGCGATGCTGGCATGGCCGCCGGCCGCCGCCGCGTGCAAGGGGCGTTCGCGCCGCGGGCCGAGCACTTCGAGATGGGTGCCGGCCTCGGTCATCACGCGCACCGCCGCGACGCAGCCGAGCTTGGCCGCCACATACAGCGGCGGCCCTTCGCGGGCCAGCAACGCTTCGGTCAGGCTGGCATTGACCCAGTCGGCGGGGGAAAGGTCCATGGTCGGTCCGGATCAGGCGAGATTCTTGGCAAGGAAGGCCAGGGTGCGTTCCCAGGCCTGCTTGGCGCAGGTCGCATCGTAGACCTCGGGGCGCCGCTCATTGAAGAAAGCATGGTCGGCATCGTAGCGATGGATTTCGGGCGTCGCGCCTTTGGCCCGCATCGCGGCTTCGAGGGCGTCGACCGCGGCCGGCGTGCACCAGTCGTCCTTGCTGGCGAAGTGGCCCTGGAACGGGATCCGGATGGCGGCTGGATCAGCGAATTCCTGCGGCGGAATGCCATAGAAGCACACGGCGGCAGCGAGCTTGGGCACATGCACGGCCGCCGCGATGCTCAGCGCGCCACCCATGCAGAAACCCATGGCGGCGATCTTGCCGCTACCCATGCCGCGCAGATGCTCGACCGCGCCGCGAATGTCCTGGTGTGTGGCGCCGGGGAAATCGAGGCCGTTCATCAGGTGGCTGGCCTCGTCGGGCTTCTGCGTGACGCGGCCCTGGAACAGGTCCGGCGCCAGCGCGTTGAATCCGGCACGGGCAAAGCGATCGGCAATGCCGCAGATCTGCTCGTTGAGCCCCCACCACTCCTGGATCACCACCACGCCCGGAGCGCCCTGCCCGGCATTCGCCAGATAGCCGCGGCAGGCGCTGCCGTCCGGTCGCTTGAATTCGATCATTTGTCCCATGGCTGGCTCCTCGACTGCTGCAGGGCTGCTAATTTACCGGAATTCCGCTGCCATCGACGAGAGTGAGGCCTCTCGTATAATGCTCGTCTTTGCCTCAGCCCATTGCCGCGCCGTGAATCCCGATCTCGCCCTCCTGCAGCCCTACCCGTTCGAAAAGCTGCGCCAACTCTTCGCCGGCGTACCGCCAGCGCCGACTCTTGGCGAGATCAAGCTGTCGATCGGCGAGCCGCAGCACGCGACGCCGCCCTTCATCCAGCGCGCGCTGGCCGACAACCTCGCCGGGCTCGCCAACTACCCGACCACGCAAGGCGCGGATGCCCTGCGCCAGACCATCGCGGCATGGATCGCGCGTCGCTACGGCGTTGCCCCGCCCGATGCCGCAACGCAGGTGCTGCCGGTCAATGGTTCCCGCGAGGCGCTGTTCGCCTTCGCCCAGACCGTGATCGACCGCAGCGGTGGCCATGCCAAAGTGGTCTGCCCCAACCCGTTCTACCAGATCTACGAAGGCGCCGCCCTGCTCGCCGGCGCGCAGCCGATCTACCTCAACACCCTGCCCCACACCCATTTCGAGATGGACTGGGCGGCGCTGCCGGAATCCGCCTGGCGCGACGTGCAGCTGGTGTATGTCTGCTCCCCCGCCAACCCGACCGGCAAGGTCATGACGCTGGATTCGTGGAAAGCCCTGTTCGAGCTTTCCGATCGCCACGGCTTTGTCATCGCCTCCGACGAGTGCTACTCGGAGATCTATTTCGACGAGGCGAAGCCGCCGCTGGGCGGACTCACCGCCGCCGCGCAACTGGGGCGCGGCGACTACCGCAACCTGGTGATGTTCTCCAGCCTGTCCAAGCGTTCCAACGTGCCGGGACTGCGCTCGGGCTTCGTCGCCGGCGATGCGTCCATCGTGAAGAAGTTCCTGCTCTACCGCACTTACCACGGCAGCGCCATGAACCCGGCGGTGCAGGCGGCCAGCATCGCGGCCTGGAACGACGAGGCCCATGTCCGTGACAACCGCCGCATGTATGCCGAAAAGTTCCACGAGGTGACGCCGCTGATCGCCCACCACCTCGATTGCCGCGTGCCGGACGCCGGCTTCTACCTCTGGGCGAAAACGCCCATCGCCGATACCGAATTTGCTCGCGAGCTGCTGCGCCGGAAGAATGTCGTGGTGCTGCCGGGCAGCTACCTCGCGCGCGAAGCGAACGGCATCAATCCCGGCGCCGATTTCATCCGCATTGCCCTGGTCGCACCGCACGAGGAATGCCTCGAAGCGGCGCGCCGCATCAACGATTTTTGTCTATCCCTCTGAAAGAATCCATCATGAACGAACTCCAGCAAATCATCGAGCAAGCGTGGGAAGACCGCGCCAACCTGAGCCCCGGCGTCGCTCCGGCGCGTGTCGGCGACGCCGTCGCGCATGTGCTGGGCGAACTCGACTCGGGCGCCCTGCGCGTCGCGGAGAAAATCGACGGCCAGTGGACCACGCACCAGTGGATCAAGAAAGCCGTGCTGCTGTCCTTCCGCCTCGAAGACAACCAGGTCATGGATGGCGGCCCGATGCGCTACTACGACAAGGTGCCGAACAAGTTCGCCCACTACGACGCGCACATGTTCCAGAAAGGCGGCTTCCGCGTGGTGCCGCCGGCCGTCGCCCGGCGCGGCAGCTTCATCGCCAGGAACGTGGTGCTGATGCCGAGCTTCGTCAATATCGGCGCCTATGTCGATGAAGGCAGCATGGTCGATGCCTGGGCCACCGTCGGCTCCTGCGCGCAGATCGGCAAGAACGTGCATCTGTCCGGTGGCGTCGGCATCGGCGGCGTGCTGGAACCCCTGCAGGCCAACCCGACCATCATCGGCGACAACTGCTTCGTCGGCGCGCGCTCGGAAGTCGTCGAGGGCGTCATCGTCGAAGACAACTGCGTGATCTCGATGGGTGTGTATATTGGCCAGAGCACCAAGATCTACGATCGCGCCACCGGCGAAGTGATGTACGGCCGCATTCCGGAAGGCTCGGTGGTGGTCAGCGGCAACCTGCCCTCGGCCGACGGCAAGTACAGCCTGTATTGCGCCGTCATCGTCAAGCGGGTGGATGCGCAGACGCGGGCCAAGACGGCCATCAACGATCTGCTTCGCGACTAAACGCATCAGGCAACACGCAGAGGAGGCAAAGACATGGGAACGATGCAAAGACTGTTCAGCTTGATGGCGGAGAAAAAGGCCTCGGACCTGTTTCTCTCGGTCGGCGCACCGATCACCATCAAACTGCTGGGCAATTCGGTGCCGATCAATCCGGCCATCCTCGATCCGGCGGCCGTGCGCAACCTGCTCGGCGAGGTTCTCAGCGAAGAACAGATGGCCGAGTTCGACCGCGAGAAGGAACTGCAAACCCGCGTCGTGGCGCCCGACGTCGGCGTCTTCCGCCTTTCCTGTTTCTATCAGCGCGGTACGCCGGCCCTGGTGGCGCGCTACATTCCGGTGGATATTCCCAGGTTCGACTCCCTTGGCCTGCCGCCGATACTGAAAGACGTGATCATGGAAAAGCGCGGCCTGATCCTGATGGTCGGCGCCACTGGTTCCGGCAAGTCGACAACGCTGACGTCGATGATCGACCACCGCAACGAAAATGCGTCGGGACACATCCTGACGCTGGAAGACCCGCTCGAATTCCTGTTCAAGAACAAGAAGTCCATCGTCAACCAGCGCGAAGTCGGCACCGACACCAAGGCCTACCAGATCGCGCTGAAGAACGCCCTGCGCCAGGCGCCGGACGTGATCTTCATCGGCGAGATCCGCGACAAGGACACCATGGGCCAGGCCATCGCCTACGCCCAGTCCGGCCACCTGTGCATGGCGACGCTGCACGCCAACAACAGCTACCACGCGATGAGCCGGATCATCAGCTTCTATCCGCTGGAAAACCGTCCGTCGCTGCTCGCCGACCTTTCGGTGACGCTGAAGTGCGTGATCTCCCAGCGCCTGGTCAAGACCCCCGGCGGCGGCCGCATCGCCGCGGTGGAAATCCTGCTCAACTCGCGCTACATCGCCGAACTGATCGAAAAGGGCGAACTCAGCGAAATCAAGGACGCCATGGAAAAAAGCATGGTGCCCGGCAGCCAGACCTTCGAACAGGCGCTGTTCCAGCTTTACAAGAGCGGCGCCATCACGCTCGACGAAGCACTGGCCAACGCCGACTCCGCCAACAACCTGCAGCAGGTGATCAACAACGCCGCAACGGTGGTGCCCGGAGCGGAAGGCACCCTCGGCGCACAAGCCGCCGCCGAGGCCAACAAGGGCGCCCCCGACTACACGAAGTCGGTCGCGCCGGGATCGTTCAGCGACTTCAAGCTGAACATGGACGCCTGATGCCGGTGCTCGAAAAAGCGCGGGCACTGATCGCCCGCCCTTCGGTCACGCCCGACGATGCCGGCTGCCTCGACCTGATCGCCTCCTGGCTGACGCCGCTCGGTTTCACCATCGAACGCATCGACGCCGGCGGCGTCTCGAACCTCTGGGCACGCCGCGATCCCGTTGGCAAACCCACGGGCCGCGTGATCTGCTTCGCCGGCCACACCGACGTGGTGCCCACCGGCCCGCTGGAAAAATGGACCTCGCCGCCCTTCGAACCCACCGTGCGCGACGGCTATCTTTACGGACGCGGCGCGGCCGACATGAAGAGTTCGATCGCCGCCTGCGTGGTGGCCATGGAACGCCTAGCAAATCGCCGTCCCGCCAGCGCCGACTTTTCGCTGGCCCTCTTGCTGACTTCCGACGAAGAAGGCGACGCCGTGAATGGCACGGTACGCGTGGTGGAAGCGCTGCAGGCGCGCAATGAAAAGATCGACTTCTGCATCGTCGGCGAACCGACCTGCGTCGGCCGCCTCGGCGACACCATGAAAAACGGCCGCCGCGGCTCGCTCTCGGCCAGCCTCTCCATCAAGGGCGTGCAGGGCCACGTTGCCTATCCACATCTGGTGAGGAACCCGGTGCATCTCGCGGCGCCGGCGCTGGCCGAACTCGCCGCCACCACCTGGGACGCGGGCAACGAATATTTCCCGCCGACCAGCTTCCAGATTTCCAACGCCCACGCCGGCACCGGCGCCGGCAATGTCGTGCCGGGCAGCTTCGAGATCATGTTCAATTTCCGCTTCGCCACCGCCAGCACGGTGGAAAGCCTGCAATCCCGCGTGCATGCCCTGCTCGACCGCCACGGCCTTGAATACGACATCCGCTGGACGCTGGGCGCCAAGCCCTTCCTGACGCCGCGCGGCGCACTGTGCGAAGCGCTGACCGAGGCCGTCGCCACCGAGATCGGCATCGCCGCCGAACTCTCGACCACCGGCGGCACCTCCGACGGCCGCTTCATCGCCGACATCTGCGCACAACTGGTCGAATTCGGCCCGGTCAACGCCAGCATCCACAAGATCGACGAATGCATCGCCGTCGCCGACCTCGAACCGCTGGCGCGCATCTACGAGCGCACCTTCGAACGGCTGATGACAACGTGATCAACAGCGCCACCGATGAACTGATCACCATCCGCGACTGGCTGCGCTGGGCGGTCAGCCGCTTCAACGAGGCCGGGCTGTTTTTCGGCCACGGCACCGACAATGCCTGGGACGAAGCCGTCTGGCTGGTGCTCGCCACCCTGCACCTGCCGCGCGACACGCTCGATCCCTGGCTCGACGCCCACCTGACCAAAACCGAGCGCCTGGCGCTGCTCGGCAACCTGCAGCAGCGCGTGGTGCATCGCCTGCCCACGGCCTACCTGGTGCAGGAAGCCTGGCTCGGCCCCTACCGTTTCTACGTCGATCAGCGCGTCATCGTGCCGCGCTCCTACTTCGCCGAGCTGCTGGAAAACGGCTTCGCGCCCTGGATCGACGATCCCGAATCCGTCGGCGCCGCGCTCGACCTGTGCACCGGCTCGGGCTGCCTGGCGATCCTGATGGCCCACGCCTTCCCCAATGCCGACGTCGATGCCATCGACATCTCGGCCGACGCCCTCGTGGTGGCCTGCCGCAACATCGCCGACTACCACCTCGACGACCGCGTGCATGCCATCGAGTCCGACCTGTTCGCCGCCGTCAAAGGCAAGCGCTACGACCTGATCCTGAGCAACCCGCCCTACGTCACGGCGGCGGCCATGGACGCCCTGCCCGCCGAGTACCGCCACGAACCGGCGCTGGCGCTGGCCGCCGGCCCCGACGGCCTCGACGTGGTGCGCCGCATCCTCGCCCAGGCCCGTGAACACCTCAACCCCGGCGGCCTGCTGTCCATCGAAGTCGGCCACAACCAGCACCTGGTCGAGGCCGCCTTCCCCGATATGCCCATGGTCTGGCTCGACACCGAGCACGCCGAAGGCAAGGTCTTCCTCGTCACGCGCGAAGACCTGCCCGCCGCATGACCACCCTCACCTTCATCCTCAAGGACGGCAGCCGCCATGCGGTCGACGCCGACGGCGAAGAGAACCTCATGCAGGTAGCAATCTTCAACGGTGTGCCGGGCATCGAAGGCGCCTGCGGCGGCTTCTGTTCCTGCGCCACCTGCCACGTCCATGTCGAGAGCAGCCACGCCCTGCCGCCCCCGGCGGCGGACGAGGAAAGCATGCTGGCCGGCACCGCTGCCAGGCGCAAAAAGAACAGCCGCCTCGCCTGCCAGATCAGGATCACGCCGCAACTCGACGGCCTCGTGGTGCGCATCCCCGAACGGCAGTAAGGCCGCGCGGCTCACCGGCTGCGCGAGTTCCCGCCCGGCGGGCCCTGGCGGTCACACCGCCCCAACCAGCAACTGACCAGCATCGCCGCGCGAGGATCGCCCCCGGCGCGCAGCAGGGCCGCATGGGCAAGCTCGTCGGCCTCGACTTCCTGCTGCGGCGGCCTTTCCCACAGCAGCGTGATGCCGCTCCCCGGCACGCCGCGATGCTGCAAGGCGACGTGCGCCATCTCGTGCGCCACCACCGCGCGCGCCAGCACCTCGTCCGCGCAGACGCGGGACGGACGCAGCCGGATCGCTCCGCCGGGCGACGCATCGCCCAGCGTGCTCTTCCCCTTGCGGAAACCCCGGCCATCGGCCAGCTCCTCATCCAGGCGCAGATGCACCTCGGGCCGATGGCCCAGCGCGGCAAAGCCCGTCCGCAGATGCGCCGCGTGCGCCTCCATGCGCACATGGCACGCCGCCAGCTCCGGCGGCATCGGCGTCGTGGCACAGCCGCCGAGCAGCAGGGAAAGGAGAATCATCGTGCGCGTCATGCAGCCAGTATCGCCCATTTGCATCGCGGACGCCGCAAGAGTCGGCGCCGGCGCTACGGCGATGCAGCACAGACTCCCGCACGCCTTCTTGCAAAAATGCCGGATACATCGTCTAATCCATCCCACATGTTCCGGCCCGCTGCCGGACGATTCGCAATTTCAAGGATTCGTGCCTCAGAAAACGCTGCGTCAGCCCATGCGGAGGGGCTGACGCTTTTGACGACGATTCAGGCCGTACCGATTTTTACAGGCTGCCGATCATGAACGACTCAAACCGATCAAGCGTCTTTTTAGCAGGCCTATTGGCCGGAATGCTTTCCGTCATGATGGAAAGCATTCCATCATTTAGGCGCCAAATTTATCGTTAGCCCGCACAATGACCACCATGGATATCGTCGCGCAGAACAGCATTGTCGAACTGATTCAGGCCGGACGTGCTGAGTCGGCGCTGTTGGTCTTGAACCGCCACCTGCACAAAGAACCCAACGACTGGTACGCACTCTATATGTCCGGAGTAGCTCTTCGCGCACTTGGTCGCCTTGATGACGCCATTACTTATCTCGCTAAAGCTGTTTCGGTTAACGCTGATGAGGCGCCCGTGCACCTGGCACTCGGCATTGCGTTACAGCTCAGTGGAAGACTCGACGACGCAGTTCGTTCCCTACTGGCCGCTATCCAACTCAGGCCCGATCTGTATGAAGCGTATAACAGCCTTGGAATCACCTACAAGAAGCTAGGTCGCCACAAGGAGGCCTTGAACACATACGAACAAGGTATTGATCGGCTCATGGCGAGCGTTTCCAAGATAGTACACTCAGACCCGACTCGCTGCTACCGAGAAGAAATAGTTGATGGCGAGCGAATTCGAACCGTATTGCCCTACGTCTTCATGAAGACTCGGGAGATGCTGAGAGCCAATCCTCTGTACGCAATACTCACGAACAATGTCGCCGTATGTTTCGCAGAACTGGGGCAAATCAACGAAGCGCAAAGGTTATACGAGGAGGCAATCGAGTTCACCCCTGACGGCTACAATTACCCAGACCCACACCAGCATTTACAGCGCCTCACTGGCAACACCAAGTAGATGGCAATGCGAAAGCTCCTAGGCTTGCCGCCTAGCCCGCCGCTTCAGAGGGTCGCTCCGCCGGCAAGCCGGCTCCGCGCCTCTGAGCTTGCACCACGTTAAAGGTCAGGAGGAATCGTGGCGCGAGTTCCCTTTGGAGAAAGTTACCCTGACCCTCGACGGACAAATAGCTTCCTAGACGCGTGCGCCTTTGACCCAAAATACGCCCCCGAAGACGTAGCAGCGCAGGAAATCCATCGCATCGCCAAGGAAACAAGCATTAGTGTCCTACTAGCACACTCCAACCAAAAAGAGATTGAACATCCGAATACTCCTGAGGGCGTAAAGCGCGAAGCGCGAGCGATGATCTATACAGTCGAGACCGCTTTGACCACTGGGGAGCGTACGCAGAAGGCGGAAATTCACCGTATCCTTACCGGTGATGGGAACTCCGAGAAATATGCCGCTGATGCGGCGCATGTCTTTGAAGCGGGAAAATACATGGGCTACTTCATTACTGCAGATCGTCGAGTCCTCGACAAGCGGGGTGAGTTACGCAAAGTGAGCCCGGCGATAGTGCTCACGCCGAGTGAGTGGCTAAGCATATACCGTGAAGAGGGCTAGGCTATGCATTCTCACCATCTTGGGCCTGTTGGCACGCTCTTCCAAACAATTGCTGCCATTGGTTCCGCCGCCCTTGGCTTCATTGTCTGGCCTGTGCTGGAGGGCATTCTCACTGGATCCGTATTGTTTACCGTGGGCTACATTTTTGTCCGTCTTCCTCAGATGCTTGCGACCTATCAGCGAGACGGTGCAAAGATACTACTGGCCTTCGTTTATCTCATTGTCGGAAACTGCCTCTTGTCAGGAGCCTTCTACGGATTGGGACGGCTTGTGTCGTGGGCTTTGCACTGATTCTGACGCGTAAAACAGGAGCTATAGGGGTCATCATCATATGACTTCCTGACGATCCGCGATGCCATGCCGCGCGCGAATTCTTCGTAGTGCTATCGGGGCATCAAATAGGTCGTAAATCGCCGTCCCGGCAGCGCCGACTCTTGTCGAAAACCGGGGAGCGGCCAGAGGCTTGACCACACTGCCATTCCATTTGGTTCACCGCAGAATGCATCCATGAAAAGAGGTTTTCGACAGCTTCGTTCGGCGTCACAAGCCATGGCGCGTTACAATTCTGCTCGTTCAGTCCCGGAGACCAATCATGAATTTCAGCATCGAATGCGAGGAAGAGGTTGATGGTCGCTGGATCGCCGAGGTTCCTCAGCTTCCCGGCGTCCTGTGCTACGGCAAGACTGCCGATGACGCCATGGCAAAGGCAGAGGTACTTGCTCTCCGTGCCATGGCTGAACGCCTTGAGCAAAACGAGTCGCGCCCCGTCGAGATCAGCATCTCCCTTCCTCTCGCTGCATGAGTCACTGGCCGGCCGTCAAGGCCAAGCGTTTGCTGGCGGCGCTATTTGGTATCGGGTGGAAACTCAAGCGGCAGTCCGGATCCCACCGCACGCTGTCGCGCGAAGGATGGCCCGACGTTGTCTTCGCGTTTCACGATGGCGAGGAAATCGGTCCCCGAATGCTTGCTCGTATCGCTAAGCACACTGGCATCACACCGCAGGACCTTTAGCGCAATCAGGTTCCTCGGTAACGCAAAACCCGTCGTTCCCGAGGACGTTGGACATCTTGATGAGTACGCCATGGAACCACGCGTAAGCCTGATTACGCTTGGTGTCTCCGATCTGGAACGAGCTACCCGGTTCTACGCGGAGTGTCTCGGCCTGCCCCGGATCGAAACGCCTCCGTCGGTCACGTTTTTCGAGCTTGGGAAGACATGGCTTGCGCTTTGGTCCCGGGAAAGTCTGGCCGCCGATGCCGGTCTTGCGCCCGAGGGCTCCGGATTCCGCGGCTTTGCTCTTGCACACAATGTCCGTTCTCCGGCAGAGGTGGATGCATTGCTTGAGCGTGTTGCCGCGTTCGGTGCCAAGGTCACGAAGCAGGGGCACCCCACGGACTGGGGCGGCTACTCCGGGTACTTCACTGACCTGGACGGTTTTCTGTGGGAGGTCGCGCACAATCCGGGCTTTCCCCATGTGTAGCGCGATGGCCCGACCCAGCGCTCACTGATTCGCCGTCTCGCCGGCGCCGACTCCCGCCCGGCGCAATCATCCCTGCGGCAGCGCAATTTCGTCGCGGTGGCCGAAGCCCTTGCTGTTGTCGATGAAATGGAAGCGTTCCGGAACCAGCCGGAACCAGCGCACCTTGGCCAGGGCGGCGGCGATGGCCGGCGGAACATTTTCCGGCTGGCCGACTATGGGAAACTTCTCGCCGTAGAGTTGCTGGGCGCGCACGGCTTCGTCGCCCTGCAGTTCGCTGACGCGCCCTTCGAGCTGGATGCCCTTGATCCGCGCCCAGTCGCGGTAGTCCTCCTGGATGGTCGCGGCGCAGCGGGCGTCCTGCGCCAGGTTGAGGCAATGGCGGCTGGTCGGTGACGACAAAAATATGAGCGAGCAGCCGTCGCCGGCATAGAACACGGCCGCCGCCCACGGCCCTTCGGCGCCCTGGGTGGCGAGGGTCATGACATGGTGGCCGGCGAGGTAGTCGGCCACCGGCTGCGGCAGTATCGCTTGCATCGGGCTTCCTTCCGTTGCGCCCCTCGAAGCCTGCCATTATGCGGCCGTCGCCCTGCCATGAAACGCCACCGACAAACGGAATGTGCGTACCATGGCGTTTGCTTTGACAGCGATATTTCTGGAACAAGGGTGAGCGCATGAAACTGGTGGTCGGAATCTCGGGGGCAAGCGGCGCGATCTACGGGCTGCGGATGCTCGAAGTGCTGAAGCAGGCCGGGGTGGAAACGCATCTGGTGATGTCGGATTCCGCCAAGCGCACGATTGTCCACGAAACGGACTACACGATCGATGCGGTCAGGGGCCTGGCCAGCCAGGTGCACGACATCAACGACATCGGCGCCAGCATCGCTTCCGGCTCGTTCAGGCACGACGGCATGGTGATCGCGCCCTGCTCGATCAAGACGCTCTCCGCGGTGGCGAATTCCTTCACCACCAACCTGCTGATCCGCGCCGCCGACGTAACCCTGAAAGAACGGCGCCGGCTGGTGCTGATGCTGCGCGAGACCCCGCTGCACCTCGGCCACCTGCGGTTGATGGCGCAGGCGGTCGAAATCGGTGCCGTGATGGTGCCGCCGATGCCGGCTTTCTATCACCGGCCGCAGACCCTGGACGACATCATCAACCAGTCGGTCGGCAAGGCGCTCGACCAGTTCAACCTCGACATCGGCCCCGATCTGTTCAAGCGCTGGACCGGCACCGAGGAGCGCCAGCGCGCCAGGCCGCAGCCAGGCGGCGACGGCAACCGGTAAGCCGCGACACGGGACACGCAAACCCGTGCTGGTGCAGCGCACCAGAAAACAGCGATGATCGATGGACTCGGAATGATTGGAGTTCCAACACAATTGGCGATCAATTGTATATACTCCATCAGGGTTATCGGATTGCCGCCCGGCGGCAACATCCGATAACCCCACCGCATCAGCCTTCTCGAAGTCTTTCCGCCAATCCACGGTGAACACCCAATGACCTATTTCGACGAAGCAACCGAAACCCTGCCGCGCGAGCAACTGGCCGACTTGCAGTTGAAGAAGCTGCAGGCAATGATGGCGGAGCTGTGGAACAGGAATCGCTTTTACACCGCCAAATGGCAGGCGGCGGGCGTGCAGCCGGCCGACATCAAGTCGCTGGATGACCTGCGCCGGCTGCCCCTGACCAAAAAGAACGAACTGGTGGACGACCAGGCCGCCCACGGCCCCTTCGGCACCAACCTGACCTACCCGCAGGAAGCCTATGTCCGCATGCACCAGACGTCGGGCACCACGGGGGCGCCCTTGAAGGTAATGGACACCCATGAGTCATGGGACTGGTGGGGACGCTGCTGGGCGCATGTGCTGGCCGGCGCCGGCATCACATCCTCGGACCGGCTGTTCATGGCCTTCGCCTTCGGCCCCTTCATCGGCTTCTGGGCGGCGGTGGAAGGCGCGCGCAAGATCGGCGCGCTGATGATTCCCGGCGGCGGCCGCGATTCGCAGCAGCGCCTCGAACTGATGCGCGATGCCGGCGCCACCGTATTGTGCTGCACGCCGACCTACGCCTTGCGCCTGACGGAAATCGCCCGCGACATCGGCTTCGACATTGCATCGATCCCGATGAAGGCCACGGTGCACGCCGGCGAACCCGGCGCCAACGTGCCGGCGACCAAGAACCGCATCGAATCCGCGTGGACGGCCCACTGCTTCGACCACGCCGGCGCCTCGGAAGTCGGCGCCCATTCCTTCGAATGCCGCGTGCAACCCGGCGGCACGCACCTGATCGAAAGCGAGTACATCGCCGAAGTGCTGAACCCGCTGACCGGCGAGGCCGTCGCCCCGGGCGAACGCGGCGAACTGGTGATCACCAACCTCGGCCGTTGGGGCTTTCCGGTGATCCGCTACCGCACCGGCGACCTGGTGCGGGTTAACCACGACCGCTGCGACTGCGGGCGCACCTTCCTGCGCTTCGAAGGCGGCATCCTCGGGCGCGCCGACGACATGGTGACGGTGCGCGGCGTCAATGTCTTTCCGGCCGCCGTGGAAAACATCCTCCGCAAATTTTCCGAGGTGGATGAATTCCGCATTACTGTGAACAAGGTCCGGCAGATGGACGAAATGGACATCGAGGTCGAGCTGTGCGAAGGCGCCGATCCCGCGGTGATTCACGAGATCGCGATCAAGCTCGACTGCATGCTGGCCTTCCGCCCGCGCGTGCATCACGTAACGCGAAACTCACTGCCGCGCTTCGACATGAAAGCCAAGCGCTTCCATGTGAAACTCGATGAATGAAGGGCACAAGCGACCTGATAAACTCGCGTCAACGCTCCCATCCATCCATTGACGCAAGCTGACGAATCCATGCCCCCTACCCAGGCCCCCACGTCCAAGGCAAAAACCAGATCCGAGATCAACTACGGCCTGCTGCCGGAACTCGTCGGCTACCAGTTGCGCATGGCGCAAATTGCCCTGTTCCGCGATTTTGCCCAGGGGCCGGGCGAACTCGACGTCACGCCCGGCCTGTTCGGCGTGCTGGTGATCATCGAAGCCAACCCCGACCTGAAGCAGAGCGACCTCGCCCGCGCCACGCACCTCGACCGCTCGACCGTGGTCACGGTCATCGACAACTTGGAACGGCGCGGCCTGGTGGACCGGCGTGCCGCCCTGCACGACCGGCGCTCGAATGCCCTGCGCCTGACCACCGAAGGCACCGCCCTGCTGCGCAAGCTGAAACGCCAGGTCACCCAGCACGAAAAGCGCCTGCTGGGAAATTTCAGCGAAGCCGAGCGCCAGTCGCTGTTCAAGCTGTTGCAAAAGGTTTTCCCCGAACACCGCTGAAATCGCATCGGCAGGTGCCGACAGGCCGCTTTGCCGTCGTTATTGATGGACATCCAACAATTGGTGTAGTATATTAATAACCATTGTCGAAGCGACTTGATGGAGGCCGGGTGATGAGCGTCAGAAACAAAGTCGATCTCTTGTGCGCGCGCATGCACGATGCGCCGCAGTACCCTACCCAGGGCGCGGTGCTGTTCGTCGATCTCGAACGCCGTGAAACCCGCGGCAAGTACCTTCCCGCCGACGTCATGCGCAGCTTCCTCGGCGGCCGCGGCGCCAACATGGTGCTGCTCTATAACCTGCTGGACGAGGAAAAGGACGCGCTCGATCCTGAGATTCCGCTGATCTTCGGCGCCGGCACGCTGACCGGCGACATGCCCTCGGCCACGCGCGGCAACTTCACCAGCCGCTCGCCCGACAGTTATGCCTTTCTCGACGCCAGCGCCGGGGATTATTTTCCGGCTTTCACCAAGCGCCTCGGCTACGACCACATCGTGCTCTACGGCCTGGCGCCGCAATGGACGCTGCTGAAAATCTCGCGCGAAGCCATCGAATTTCTCGACGCGACGCCCTATGTCGGACTGGACAACCTCGACACCGCCGCCGCCGTCGAACGCGACTTCAATGTCACCGAGCGCAAGGACATGGCGCTGGCCCGCATCACCACGGCCGGCGAAAATCTCGCGCTGTGCAGCGGCATCATGGGCGGCATCAAGTCGATCTGGGCGCGCGGCGGCGGCGGCGCCAAGATGGGTTCGCTGCGCCTCAAGGGCATCATGATCCACGGCAAGCCCGGCGATCCGCCGCTGCAGAAGGAACTCAAGGAACACAACAAGGTGATCGGCAAGAAGATCACCTCGACCTCGGTGATCAAGAACGCGCTGAAGCAGGTGGGCACGCCCTTCCTCTACAAGCCCTCGCGCGTGCTGGGCGCGCTGGGCACGCTGAACAACCAGACCACGGCCTGGCACGAATCGCTCGATGCCGACAATTTCGATCCGTATCGCCCCGGCATGGACGGCTGCTACAAATGCCCGGTGCATTGCCGCAACCAGAATGACATGACGCCCGAGGGCAAGGGCGGCTGGGGCTCGGCGGCGCTCAAGGGACTCAAGGGCAATGCCAGTTACGACAAGGCGCAGGCCGATATCGAGCACGGCAAGCAACGCACCTACCAGGGCATCAAGGGCGACGGAAAGTTCGACAAATACGACAAGGGCGACGGCCCCGAGTACGTCACGGTGGGCAAGTTCGGCCCGATGATCGGCATCCGCGAACCAGAGCAGGTGCTGCGCCTCAACAACATCCTCAACGACCTCGGCCTCGATTCCGCCTCGACCGGCAGCGCGATTTCCTGGGCCATGGAGCTGTGGCAGCGCGGCATCATCGACGCCAGCCATACCGGCGGCATCGACCTGTCGTGGGGCAACTACGAGGTGGTCGAAAAGCTGCTGTTCATGACCGCCAAACGCGAGGGCTTCGGCGACACCATTGCCGATTCGGCGCGCGCCGTCGACAAGGGCAAGTACCCGAAGGAAGCGCTCGATTACCGCATGGCGGTGAAGGGCCTGTTCCAGTCCGACCCGCACGACTCGCGCATCCTCAAGGCCTTCGCCCTCGGCCTCTCGGTCGCCACGCGCGGCATGGACCACCTGCGCAATCGCGTCACGCTGGAAATCAACGCCCGCATCAACGACGACGCCGCCTTCAAGACCCAGCTCTACGGCGGCACCGTGGCGCCGCAGCCGAACAGCTACGAGGGCAAGGAAGTGGCGGTGCGCCGCTGCGAGAACACCTTTGCCGTCGGCGATTCGATCGGCATGTGCCGCTTCAACACCAAGCTGTTCAACTCGCCGACCCTGCCCGACTGCGGCGATTTCGCCGTACAGCTGAGCACGCTGACCGGGCAGCCGGTGAGCGCCGAGCAACTCGACGAGATCGGTCGCAACATCACCGGCCTCGAACACCTGCTGAACTTCCGCCTCGGCCTGCGCGCGAAGGACGACACCCTGCCCCGCCGCTGGTTCGAGGAATCCATCGACACCGGCCCGTTCAAGGGCGAAAAGATCGACCGCACCCAGTTCGAGGCAATGAAGGCGCGCTTCTACGAACTGACCGGCCTCAACAGCGAAGGCGTGCCGCGCGCCGACTGGCACCAGAAGCTGGCGCTGGCCGCGACGGGCTTTGCGCTGCGCGTCGAATTGCCCAAGCCGCTGCCCGGCGCCCCGGAGAAATCCATCGTCATCGACACGCCGGTGGCCAACGTCACCGAGTTTCGCCGCGCGCTGCGGCGGCACCTGCCCGAAGCCGTCTCCGCACTGGACGATCCGAGCTGGAACATCACGGTCAATGGCGAAATGCTGTTGTCGGGCGAGATGACGAAGGCACTGCACAGCGGCGACCGGATACAGCTGGTGCCGATCATCGCCGGCGGCTGATCGCCACGCGATGGCCCGGGTTTACCGCTGTCGCGGTTGATTGGACTATGATGGACTCGCTGATCGCATGAATTCAGCCAAAACCATATTCCATCGGAGGTGACCATGGCCAAGAAATCGAAGAACGACAATCCCGTCTACAAGATCGTCGAAGTGGTGGGTTCCAGCACTGTTTCCTGGGAGGATGCCGCAAGCTCGGCCGTTGCAGCGGCCGCCAAGACCCTGCGCGACCTGCGCGTCGCCGAAGTCACCAAACTCGACATGAAAATCGAGAACGGCAAGGTAGCGGCCTATCGTGCCCGCGTTTCCATGTCGTTCAAGTACGAAGACTGACGCTACTCCGGATCGAGTCGTGCAAACGGGGACTGCGGTCCCCGTTTTTATTCGCCATGTCGCCGCGTCGCCGTGTCGCCAGCGCCGACTCTTGCCTGTCCGACCGTTTCAGTCTTCCAGATAGCGTTCCAGCTTTTCCCGCAGTTCGCCCTCGATCGGCACCGAGCCCCAGGTTCTCAGCGAGGCGAGGACAACGGTCAGCGTTGCCTCCACCCGCGCCACGCCGCCGGAAGCGCCCTGGACGTGGAGTTCCAGCGAACTCTTGCCGATGCGCCTGATCGACAGCGACAGGCGCAAGGTCTCGCCCACCTTGCTCGGCGACAGAAACCGGCATTGAATGCTGCCCATCGGCACGCCGAGGCCCTTTTCGACATGGAAGCGCGCGAAGTCGATGCCCAGTCCCTGATTGAACCAGTCCTCGACAAGCTCGTTGAACAGCACGAAATACTGGGGATAGAAGACGATGCCCGCCGGATCGCAATGATGGAAGCGGATCAGCTTGTCGCATTCGAAATGGGCGGTAGTCACGGGATGAGTCTCCTGATGGGGTGATTCCGGGATGATGCGAAGGTCAGGTGTCGAGACGGTCGACGAAACGTACCATGGCATCGATCACGGCTTGCGGCTGATCCTTGTGCGGCGAATGCCGGCAATCCGCCAGCTTCATCAATTCGACGTCGGCGGCAGCGGTGGCCTGATCGGCAATGGCCTCGATCTGCGCCATGCTACCGTATTCGTCATCCACGCCCTGGATCGCCAGGATCGGGCAGCGGATGCCGGCGAGGCAGTCCTCGATGTTCCAGGCGCGGAATTCGGGATGCAGCCAGATGTCGTTCCAGCCGTAAAAAGTGCGGCGCACGTCGCGGTGGTATTTGGCCAGCCGGTCCGGCAGGTCGGTGGATTCGAAGGCGACTTTCGCCGCCTCGATGCTGCGAATCGAAATGTCCTCGACGAAGCAGTGCGGCGCCATGACGACCAGGCCTTCGACGTCGAAGCGCCCGTCGCCCGCATGCAACAGGGCGATCGACGCACCGTCGGAATGACCGACCAGCACCGGCTTCGTAATGTCCAGCGCGGCCAGCAGTTCGGGCAGCGCCTCGCCCGCTTCGCGATGCATGAAGTCGGTGCCGAACGGCGCTTGCAGCACATCGGACTGACCGTAGCCGTAACGTGAATAGACCAGCGTGCGGCAGCCGGAGGCGGCGGCAAGCTTCGCCGGAAAATCGCGCCACATCGCAACCGAGCCCAGGCCTTCGTGCAACAGCACCAGCGTCGGGCGGTTGATCTGGTGCGCCGGGATCAGCTGATATTCGAGGGTGCGGCCAGATGCCGAGATAAAGCCGTTATGCATGGATTAATGCCCGTGAAGAAATCGTAGCGAGCGGGCCGCAGCGGGGTGCGGCCGGAGCGCAGCTACCGGAGCATATGTTGCTATATGCGAGGATAGCGAGCACCGCCCAAACCCCGATCCGGCACGCGCAGTAGATTTATTCATGGGTATTCAGACGCCGAGGAAGCGGTGCATCAATTCCTCATTCTCCGAAAGCTCATTGGAGTCGCCGGCAAACACCACCCTGCCCTTCACCAGCACCACGCTGCGATCCGCCAGCGCCATGACGGCGGCGTAGTTCTTGTCCACGATCACCGTTGCGATGCCGGAGGCGCGAATGGTCTTGATGATGCTCCAGATCTCCCGCGCGATCAGCGGCGCCAGGCCTTCGGTGGCCTCGTCGAGGATCAGCAGGTCGGGATTGGTCATCAGCGCACGGCCGATGGTGAGCATCTGCTGCTCGCCGCCGGACAGCTGTGCCCCGCCGTTGTTCAGGCGCTCGCCCAACCGCGGAAAGGTGTGGATGACGCGATCGAAATTCCACTCGCGTCGCCCCTCCACGCCGGCGCGCGCCGCCATCACCAGGTTCTCGCGCACCGACAGGTTGGGGAAGATGCCGCGGCCTTCCGGCACATACGCGATGCCGCGCCGAGCGATCTCATGCGTGGCGGCCTGGGTCATGTCCGTGCCGCGCACCCTGACCGTTCCTTCACGCGGACGCACCAGGCCGAGCATGGTCTTCAGCAGCGTGGTCTTGCCCATGCCGTTGCGCCCCATGAGGCCGATGGTCTCGCCGCGCCGCACCGCGAAATCGACGCCGTGCAGGATGTGGCTGACGCCGTAGAAGGTATGCAGGCCGCTGGCTTCGAGCAGGGTGTCAGTCATGCAACAGCTCCTCGCCGCCGAGATAGGCCAGTTGCACGGCCGGGCTGGAGCGCACCTGCTCGGGCGTGCCGGATTCGAGCACCTCGCCATTGACCATCACCGTGAGACGACTCGCCAGCGCGAAAACCGCATCCATGTCATGTTCGATCAGCATGATGGCATGCTCGGCCGTGAGGCTCTTGATCAATTCCACCATGCGTTGCGACTCGTGCGGCCCCATGCCGGCCAGCGGCTCGTCGAGCAGCAGCAGGCGCGGCTGCGTCGCCAGGCACATGGCGATTTCCAGCTGGCGCTGTTCGCCATGCGAGAGCGTGGCGGCAACGCGCCGGGCGCGATGGCCGAGACCGGCGACAGCCATGGCTTCTTCCGCCCGTCCGTTGATGTCGGCGTAGCGCCCGGCCTCATGAAAGACCCGCAAGGCATGCGGCGCGCGCGATTGTGCGGCCAGCCGGCAGTTCTCGAAAACCGTGAAGGGCAGGAAGATGTTGGTCTTCTGATAGCTGCGGCCGATGCCCAGCCGCGAAATCTGGTCGGACGCCTGGCCGGCGATATTGCGGCCCTCGAACAGCACCTCGCCCGAGGTCGGCGGCAAGTCGCCGGACAGCAGGTTGGTCAGCGTGGTCTTGCCTGCGCCGTTGGGGCCGATCACGACATGGATTTCGCCCAGGTGCAGATCGAGCGAAACCTCGCTGACCGCAACCAGCCCGCCGAAACGCCTGGTCAGCCCCTTGGTGCGCAGCAGCGGCTCACTCATCGGCCGCCTCCGCCATCGGCTTGCGGCCGAATCGTTGCGCCAGCCCGGCCAGGCCTTGCGGCAGATACAGCGCCACCAGCATGACGAAGATGCCCATGGCCAGTTGCCAATGCTTGGCCGAAGGGCCGAACCACGCCTGGTTGGACAGCACTTCCTGCAGCAGGACAAAGGCGAATGCCCCGACCACCGGCCCGTGCAGCGTGCCCATGCCGCCCAGGATGACCATCATGAGCACGGCGCCCGACTGGTGCCAGGAGAGGATTTCCGGATTGACGAAACCGTACTGCACGGCGGCCAGGTAGCCGGCCAGGCCCGCCAGCGCACCGGAGAGAATGAAACTCGCCAACTGGTAGCGAAATACCGGGAAGCCCAGCGCACGCATGCGATGCTCATTGACCTTGATGCCCAGCAGGGCGCGGCCGAAAGTGGAGCCGAGCACGCGGCGCAGCAGCAGGTAGGCGGCCCCCGTCAGGGCCAGCGCCAGCCAGTAGAAGTTTTCCAGCTTTTCCAGATCGAGCAGCTGGAACTCGCCCAGCTTCATGGTCGGCTTGGCATAGATGTAGATGCCATCCGAACCGCCGCCGATCTTGGTGTCGTGGAAAATGAAGAACAGCATCTGGGCGAAGGCCAGCGTGACCATGATGAAATAGATGCCGCGCGTGCGCAGCACCAGCGTCCCGGTGACCAGCGCAAACAGCGCGCAGACGCCCATCGCCGCCGGCAGCGACCACCACAGGCTGACGGCCTCGTACTTCGGCGCCAGCAGCGCCAGCGCATAGCCGGCGAGGCCGAAGTAGGCGGCGTGGCCGAAGCTGACGAGCCCCGTGTAGCCGACCAGCAGATCGAGGCTCATGGCGAAGATCGCCATGATCAGCACCTTGGTCAGCAACTGCGTGTAAAAGGTGCTTTCGACCAGCGGAAACAGCGCGAGCAGGCCAAGCACGACGTAAGGCAACCAGTTCGTCAGGCGATGATTTTCCATCCGTTCAAGCTCGTCCGAAGAGGCCTTCGGGCCGCCAGACGAGGACGATCGCCATCAGCACATAGACGATCATGCCGGCCACTTCGGGAACCAGCACCTGGCCGAAGGTTTCGGCCAGGCCGATCATCAGCGAGGCGGCCATGGCGCCCTTGACCGAGCCGATGCCGCCGATGACAACGACCACGAAGCAGATGATCAGCACCTGGCTGCCCATGTTCGGGAACACCGAGGAGAGCGGCGCGTTGATCATGCCGGCGAATGCAGCGAGGACGATGCCCAGCGCAAATACCAGGGTGTAGATAAGCTTGATGTCGATGCCGAGCGACTGCACCATTTCGCGATTGCTGGCGCCGGCGCGAATCATCATGCCCAGCCGGGTTTTCTGGATCAGGAAGTAGAGGCAGGCCGCAAGCAGCAGGCAGACCCCGGAAATCGCCAAGCGATAGACCGGATAGGAAAGATTTTCCGTCAGCGGAATCGAATGACTGAGCAGCGCCGGCACCGCAACGCCATGCACGTCGTCGCCCCAGATCACGCTGCGCAATTCCTCGAAGACCAGAATCAGGCCGTAGGTGAGCAGGACCTGATACAGGTGGTCGCGCTGATACAGGTGGCGGAACAACAGGCGTTCCAGTGCCATGCCGAGAATCACGGTCAGGGGAATGGCCAACAGAATGGCCGCGGTCAGGCTTCCGGTGAGGCTGGACAGCGACCACGCCAGGTAGGCGCCGACCATGTAGAAACTGCCGTGCGCCAGGTTGATGATGCCCATGATGCCGAAGATCAGCGTCAGGCCGCTGGCGACCAGAAACAGCAACAGCCCGTACTGCAGGCCGTTGAGCAACTGGATCAGGAAAAAGGCGAAATCCATTAAAAAAGGCGGCAGTCATCTGCCGCCTTTCGATCGGGAAATGTTATGCCTTGCAACCGCGCGCAGGATCGGCCAAGGCCTTCCAGGCCACGCCCTGAACCTTGTTCTCCTTGCCGACCACCTTGCGCAGATACATGTCCTGCACCGGGTTGTGGGCTTTCGAGAGTGTCCAGGGGCCGCGCGGGCTGTCGATCTTGGCCGCTTCCATGGCCTTGATCATGCCCGCCTTGTTGCCGACGTCGCCCTTGACGCCGTCGAGGCCGGCCGCCAGCAACTGGCCGGCGTCATAGCCCTGCACCGCATAGACGTCCGGCTGCAGCTTGAAGGTCTTGGCATAGGCGAGGCGGAAGGCCTTGTCCTTCTTGGTGTCGAGACCGTCGGCATAATGCAGCGTGGTTTCGATGCCTTCGCCGGCATCGCCCACCGCATCCAGCACGCCGTCGGTGAGGAAGCCCGAGCCGTAGAGGGGGATCTTGCCCTTGAGGCCCGCCGCCTGATAGTCCTTGAGGAACTTGGCCGCGCCGCCGCCGGCGAAGAAGGCCACCACGGCATCGGGCTTGATGCTGGCGATTTCGGTCAGCAGGGCCTGAAACTCGACTTGCGGGAAGGGCACATACAGCTCCTTGGTCAGCTTGCCGCCTTCCTTCTCGAAGCCCTCCTTGAAGCCGGCCATCATCTGTTCGCCCGCTGCGTACTTCCAGGTGATGAACACCGCATTCTTGTGGCCCTTGGCCTTCAACACCTTGCCCAGCGCATGCGTAGTCTGCCAGTTGGAGAAGGAGGTGCGGAAAATGTTCGGCGCGCACAGCGGGCCCGTCACTTCGTCGGCGCCGGCGTTGGGGTTGATCCACAGCGTGCCCGACTCGCGGATCACCTTGGCCATGCCCATGGCGACGCCCGAATGCACGGTACCGATCACCACATCGACCTTGTCGCGCTGGACCAGCTTGTTGGCATTTTCCGGCGCCTTGGCCGGGTTGGATTCGTCGTCCACGGTGAAATATTCGATCTCGCGCCCGCCCAGCTTGCCGCCGCGCTCTTCGATCGCCAGCTTGAAGCCGTTGGTGATGGCGACGCCGAGTTGGGCAAACGTGCCGGTGTAGGGCAGCATCAGGCCGACTTTCAGCTTGGCCTGCTGGGCCAGCGCCATGCCGGCCGGCAACAAGCTTCCCGCGGCTGCCGCACCGGCAATCGCGCTGCTGCCCTTGAGGAATTCGCGACGGTCATACGGGGCTTTTTGATTCTTGTGCATTGTCTTGCTCCTCGTTGGAAACTGTATGTAGGCAGGGCTTCTTGTTGTTCATGCCCGCCCCGGAATTTGAGGCCCAATCACAACACTTCCACGCCGGTGCGTCAAGCCGGTTGACAACAAACCACACTGCATTTCGCGCGATTCAGCGCAGCTTGAAACGCTGGATCTTGCCGGTGGCCGTCTTCGGCAGTTCGGCGACGAATTCCAGCCAGCGCGGATACTTGTAGGGCGCCAGCTTTTCCTTGACATGCAGCTTGAGTGCCTCGGCGAGTTCATCCGAGGGTTTGATGCCCGCCTTGAGCACCACGTAGGCCTTGGGCTTGATCAGCTCATCGGTGTCGGCATGGGCCACCACCGCGGCCTCCAGCACCGCTTCGTGGGTCATCAGCGCGCCTTCCACCTCGAACGGCGAGACATAGATGCCGGATACCTTCAGCATGTCGTCGGAGCGGCCGCAATATTGAAAATAGCCCTCGGCGGTTTCGATGTACTTGTCGCCGCTGCGTGTCCACTCGCCCATGAAGGTATGGCGTGACTTCTCCCGGCTGTTCCAGTACATGGCCGCCGCGCTCGGCCCGTTGATCTGCAGTTCGCCGATTTCGCCTTGCGCGACCGGGTTGCCGTCCTCGCCGATCAGGCGCACCGCGTAACCCGGAACCGGTTTCCCGGTGGTGCCGTAGCGCACTTCGCCGCTCCGGTTGGAAAGGAAGATGTGCAGCATTTCGGTGGAGCCGATGCCGTCGAGAATCTCGACGCCGAGTGTTTCCGTCCAGCGTCGGCCGATGTCGGCCGGCAGTGCTTCTCCGGCCGAAGCACAGACGCGCAGGCGGGTCACTTCCTCGCGCTTGAGCATGTCGGGGCTGGCCAGCAGCGCGCCATAAAGGGTCGGCACGCCATAGAAGATCGTCGGCTGGTGCTGGCGCAGGCGCTGGAACACCGCCTGTGGCGTCGGCCGCTCGCCCATCAGGATGGTGGTCGCTCCGACCGACAGCGGAAAGGAAAGCCCGTTGCCCAGGCCATAGGCGAAAAACAGCTTGGCGGCCGAGAACACCAGGTCATCTTCGCGGATGCCGAGGATCGGTTTGCCGTAAAGCTCGGCGGTCTGGATCAGGTGCGAATGCAAGTGCACCGTGCCTTTCGGCGTGCCCGTCGAGCCGGAGGAATACAGCCAGAAACAGAAGTCGTCGCAGGTGGTCGGCGCGGGCTCGAAACCGGCGCTGACGCCCTTCATCAGGTCGCTCAGACAGGGATGCCCCTTGCCATCCTTGCCCGAAACGATGACGTGCCGCAAAGTCTTGTGCTTCGCCACGATGGGTGCAAACGCCGGCCACAGCGCCTCCGAAACCACCAGCGCCCTGGCCCGCGAATCGCCGAGCATGAAATCGTAGTCGGCCGTGGTCAGCAGCGTATTGGCGGCAATCGGCACGATGCCGGCCTGGATGCTGCCGAGAAATGCCGTCGGGAAATCGATGGTATCGAGCAGACACAGCATCACCCGGTTCTCGGCCTCCAGGCCGATGCCCGCCAGCACATTGCCGAAGCGGTTGACCCGCTCGGCCAGGTCGCCGTAGGTGTAGCTGCCCTGATCGTCGATGTAGGCAACCTTCTGCGCGCGTCCGGCCTGCAGATTCCTCTGGATCAGGTCGTGGGCCGCGTTGTAGTGGCGCGGAATCGATACGCGCGGCGGCGAGCTGGCGTGATCGGCGGAACTCAGTTCTGGCATGGTGCTCTCCTCCTCCGCTCTGTGGCGGGTGACTCAAAAGCGCCGCAAACTATCGGCAATGGTGTTCGCTGCTAAACGCTGAATGCCTGAATCCCCGTCTGTGCGCGCCCCAGGATCAGCGCATGAATGTCGTGCGTGCCTTCGTAGGTGTTGACCACTTCAAGATTGACCACGTGGCGGATCACGCCGAACTCGTCGGAGATGCCGTTGCCGCCGAGCATGTCGCGCGCCATGCGGGCGATTTCGAGCGACTTGCCGCAGGAATTGCGCTTCATGATCGAGGTGATCTCGACCGCGGCCGTGCCCTCGTCCTTCATCCGGCCGAGGCGCAAACAACCCTGCAAGGCCATGGTGATCTCGGTCTGCATGTTGGCCAGCTTCAACTGGATCAGTTGGTTGGCGGCCAGCGGCCGGCCGAACTGTTTGCGATCCAGCGTGTATTGGCGGGCGGCATGCCAGCAGTATTCGGCGGCGCCCAGCGCGCCCCAGGCGATGCCGTAGCGCGCCGAGTTGAGGCAGGTGAACGGGCCCTTGAGGCCGCGCACCTCGGGGAAGGCGTTTTCCTCGGGGCAGAACACTTCGTCCATCACGATCTCGCCGGTGATCGAGGCGCGCAGGCCGACCTTGCCGTGGATCGCAGGCGCGGAAAGTCCCTTCCAGCCCTTCTCCAGCACGAAACCGCGAATCTGGCCGCCGTCGTCCTTGGCCCAGACCACGAAGACGTCGGCGATCGGACTGTTGGTGATCCACATCTTCGAACCGGAGATGCTGTAGCCGCCATCGACGGCGCGGGCGCGGGTGACCATGCTGCCGGGGTCGGAGCCGTGGTTGGGCTCGGTGAGGCCGAAACAGCCGATCAGCTCACCGGTGGCGAGCTTCGGCAGGTATTTGCGTTTGGTGGCCTCGTTGCCGAATTCATTGATCGGCACCATGACCAGCGAGCTTTGCACGCTCATCATCGAGCGATAACCGGAATCAACGCGCTCGATTTCGCGCGCGGCCAGCCCGTAGCAGACGTAGTTCATGCCGGCACCGCCGTACTCCTCGGGAATCGTGGTGCCGAGCAGGCCGAGTGCACCCATTTCGCGGAAGATCGCCGGATCGGTCTTTTCGTGGCGGAAGGCTTCCAGCACGCGCGGCGCGAGCTTGTCCTGGGCATAGGCGGCGGCGGCATCGCGCACCATGCGCTCATCCTCGGTGAGTTGCTGGTCCATCAGCAGCGGATCTTCCCAGTTGAAACTTGCCTTGCTGGCCATCGTGATTCCTTCCTTCAGTAAATTGTCATGCCGCCGTCGGCGGCGAGTATCTGTCCTGTTACGTAAGCCGATGCATCGGAGGCAAAGAACAGGAACACCGGCGCGATCTCCTCGGGCTCGGCCCAGCGACCCAGCGGAATGCGGTCGAGGTACTTGTCCTTGAATTTCTCGTCGGTGCGGATCACTTCCGTCATCGGCGTCGCCGCTCCCGGCGCGATCGCATTGGCGGTGATGTTGTAGCGCGCCAATTCCTTCGCGGTGCTCTTGGTCATGCCAAGAATACCTGCCTTCGCCGCGCTGTAGTTTATCTGACCAATCGTGCCGAGAACGCCCGCTGCCGAAGTGACGTAGATGATGCGGCCGTACTTGCGTTCGATCATGCCGCCGACCACTGCCTGCAGGCAGTTGAAGGCGCCGGTCAGATGCACGCCGACGACCTGGTTCCACTGCTCGATGGTCATCTTGTGGAGCATGGCGGTGCGGGTGATGCCGGCGTTGTTGACCAGGATGTCGATGCGCCCCCACTCGGCATTCACTTTCGCCGCCATGGCCTCGACCTGTTCGCGGCTGGAAACGTCGCAAGCGACGCCGATCGCCGTACCGCCAGCGCCGACTATTGCCGCGGCAACCTTCTCCGCCGCCTCGCCGTTCATGTCGACCACCGCCACCTTCGCACCTTCGCGGGCATAGGCCGCCGCCACCGAGGCGCCGATGCCCTGCCCGGCGCCGGTGACGATGGCCACCCTATCCTTTAGTTGCATGTGCTGGTCCCAATCGAAAATGATGATTCAGCAAGAAAAGCCAAAGCAGTCCGCGGATTTCACGGATTGCGCAGATTACGGCACGACCAAACAAGTGCTGCCTTCATCTGCGCAAATCTGCGAAATCTGCGGACAAAACCGCCGTTCAGCCCTTCGGCTTCGCCAGCACCTGCTCGGCGAACTTGTCGTCGAACAGTGCGCCTTCCGCAACCAGTTGGCGGAAGCGGACGAAGTCGATGACGTCCTTGCCCGTTACCTTCTTCGCGTCGAAGGCGTTGAAGCCCAGCCAGGCCTCGTGGTTCATGTTGGCGGCCAGCCAGTGGCGGTTCGGCAGCTTCATCTGGTCCCAGAAGAACTTCTTCTTGCCGCGGATGCCGTCGATGGAATTGATCAGGCAATTGGGGAACAGGTTGGCGAACTTCCAGACCAGGCGATTGACTTCGGCGTCGAGCAGCTCGAAATCGGTCGTGCACTCGGCCATCAGCGCCTTGGCGGCAGCGACCTTGTCGCCGGCAATCGGCTCGCCATAGACGATCTCGCCGTCATCGACGAAGGTGTCGGTACGCACCAGCGGATTCCTCACCCACTGGCCGTCCTTCTTCAGCACCGGCACGGCCTTGGTGACCAGTCCCTTCGACTTCATCTTGTAGGCGCTCCAGGTCTCGCAGGAGATGCAGTTGTACATCGCATCTTCCATGGACAGGAACCAGGGCAAAAAGTCGGTCGAGCCGCCAACCGGGGCGGAGCCGTGCTTGGGGCCGGCCTGGCCGAACACGGCGAGGTCGGAGGTCACCGTGATGTCGGTGGCCATGCCGATTTCCTGTCCGCCGGCGACGCGCATGCCATTGACGCGGCAGATCACCGGCTTCTTGCAATTGAGGATGCCGTCGACCATGGCGTTGAACAGATCCATGTACTCGCCGTACTCGTTGGGCCGCTTGGAGTAGTAGGAGGAATACTCGGCGGTGTTGCCGCCGGTGCAGAAGGCCTTGTCGCCGACCGCGGTGAACACCACGGCGACGACCTTCCGGTCGGAGGACGCGCGCTGCATGCCGGCGATGACGCCCTTGACCATGTCGGTGGTGTAGGAGTTGTACTGGCTCGGATTGTTGAGCCAGATCCAGGCGGAGAACAGTCCCGGCACCGCGGCACCCTTGTCGTCCAGCACCGGACGCTCTTCGTAGATCACCGTCGGCGCATCCTTGCCGAAGTGGCTGTTGTCAAAAAGCTGATGATCCTTCAGATCGTTTTCCCTGCGTAGCCATTCCAGTGCCATGTTGATTCTCCTCTGTAAATTCGTAAGTGTGCCGCTATCAGAAATCGGGGGTCAGAATCACGCGCCGCTTGAGCTTTCCGTGATGCGCTTCGTCGAACACCTGCTCGATCTGGCTCATGGGGCGCGTCTCGACAAACGGTCCGAGCGCAATCCTGCCGTCGACGCACATGTCCAGAACCTTCGGGTAGTACTCAGGCAGACAGCCCCAGGTGCCGATCAGTTCGGCGTCGAAGGCCATCAGCTTCGACAGCATGTAGGAAGTCTCGTCGCTGCCGTAGCCGACCACCACCAGCGTGCCGGTGAAGGACAGCAGCGACAGCGCCAGCTCCTGGCCGGGCTTGCTGCCGGTGACTTCGAAGATCTTCCAGCCATAGTTGGACGGCAGACCCTTTTCCTTGCAGAAGGCCTTGAACAGCTCCTTGACCTCCTTGGCGGTCTTGCCCCTGGGGTTGATGGTGAAGTCGGCCCCGTAGCCCTTCATGAACTCCAGCTTTTCCTCATTGATGTCGATGCCGATCACCGCCGCCGCGCCCATGCCCTTGGCCACCTGGGTCATGAAACTGCCGACACCGCCCGCCGCGCCGATGATGATGACGCGGTCGCCGGCCGTGAGTCGCGCCCGGATGGCCGCCTGGTAGGGCGTGGTCACCGCATCCGCCACCACCGACAGGTGCTCCAGCGGAATGTTGCCGCGATTGCCGACGATGCACAGGTCCGCCGCCGGCACCGGAATGTGGCTGGAATACCCGCCGTAGATGCCCATCGAATTTCCCGGCATCTTCTGGGCGAGGCAACGGTTGCCGCGTCCCGTCTTGCACAGTTCGCATTTGTTGCACGGCAGGACCGCCGGAATGATGACTTCCTTGCCGAGCACGCGCGCCGCAGTTGACTCATGAGCCGCCACCACCACGCCGGACACCTCGTGGCCGAGCGACAGGGGCGGCTTCTGCACCGTCGGCACGCCCATGTAGAAATAGGACAGATCGGTATGGCAGACGCCACAGCCGGCGACCTTGACCAAGGCCTCGCCGGCGGCCAGCGCCGGCGTCGGGATGCGGGTCTTCAGCAGCTTGCCCGGCTCGGTCATTTGCCAGGTATCGATGAATTCAGGAATCACTATTGCCTCCACGTGTAGGGTTGTCTTGTTCAGCGATCGCGCCAGACCGGTTTGCGCTTTTCAAGGAACGCGGCCAGGCCTTCCTTTGCATCCTCGGTAGCCATCAGTTCCTTGAGGTAGATTTCTTCCGCGGCATCCAGCGCGGCATCGAAGGGCTTGTCGCTCGCGGCGCGGATCGCCTTGCGCGTGCTGAGCAGCGCGGCACGACTCAGGGCCAGATAGGGATCGACAAAGGCCTTGAGGTCGGCGGCGAAGCTCTCCTTGGCAAAAACGCGATTGACGAGGCCGATGCGCAGCGCTTCATCGGCGTCGATGTTGTTGCCGCCCAGCAGCAGTTCCATCGCCCGCGCCGGCGGCACCAACCGCGGCAGCAGCACGGCGGCGATCGGCGGAAACACCGCCAGCTTGATCTCGGGCTGGCCGAACTTGGCGCCGGCCGCCGCCACCAGCATGTCGCAGGCGATGGCCAGTTCCATGCCGCCGCCGAGCGCCGCGCCATTCACCGCCGCCAGCGTCGGCATTGGCATCCGGTTCAGGCGCCGGAAGATGCCGTGGAACACTTCGATCATGCGGTCCACCTTGTCCGGCGTATGGTCGGCCACTTCGACACCCGCCGAAAACGCCTTCTCGCCGGCGCCGGTGATGAGCAGCAGCTTGACGTCGTTCGCCGCGAGGCAGGCATCGAGCGCGACGTTGATCTCCTCCATCATCGGAATGTCGAGCACGTTGAATGGAGGCTTGTTGATGGTCAGCGTCGCCAGCCCGCCTGCCACGCCATAAGTGATGAATTTGAAATCGGTCACGAAGTTAGTCATTTGGGTTCCTAGAACAAGTCGTCCATTTCGTCGGCGCCCACGCCCGGTGGCATGCCGCCGTATTGCTGCATGTAGGCCTGCACCAGCTGGTTCTCGCGCTGGCTGAAGAAGGGGGCATCCTCCCAGACGAAGTATTTGGCGATGTCGGCCTTGTCGAGCATGGCCTCCAAGCCTTCGCGCAGGTTCTCGACACCCCTGATCACCAGCACCTTCTTGTCGGCGTCGAGCAACTGATACACGCCCGATTCGGTCTGCACCCCGGCCACGTTTTCGGCCGTCAGTTCCAGCCATGCCTCCGGTGGCAGCACCATGTCCTCGATCTTCGCCGCAAGGTTGCACTTGAGGCAGCGCAAGGCTTCCGCGCGCGCCGTCGCTTCGTCGAAACCGAGTTCGACTTCATCCCAATTGTTGCGTTTGGCCGGGTCGATGAAGATGGGATGCAGGCGCTTGCGGGTATTGAAGCCCTCCTCGCGGCCGATGTACGGATCGGTGTCCCAGTCCGGCAGCAGCTTCTCCTCGATGTTGCCGTCGCCGCCGAGGAAGGCATCCATCGCCGCAGCCGCCTTGCGGCCCTGGGCGACGGATTCGATCAGCGTCGACGGGCCGAGCACGCAGTCGCCGCCGGCATAGACGCCGGGGCGGCTGGTCAGCATGTTGTCCTCGCGTACCTGGACGCGGTTGTTCTTCGCCAGTTGCACGCCGTAACCGGTAATTACTTCCGGACGCTGGCCGATCGCACCAATGACCAGATCGACGTCCTCGGTGAACTCGCTGCCGGCGATTTCCATCGGCCGGCGTCGGCCCGACGCATCCGGCTCGCCCAGCTGCATCCTGACGTAGGTGATCCGGAGGCGCGAGGTACCGCTCTCGTTGAGCTCGATTTTCTTCGGCGCCAGCAGGAATCGCAGGTTCACCTGCTCTTCGATGCAGCCCTGTACTTCATCGTCGCGCGCAGGCATTTCCTCCTGGGTGCGGCGATACACCATGTCGACGACTTCGGCGCCGAGACGACGGGCCGATCGCGCATTGTCGGTGGCCACGTTGCCGCCGCCGATCACCGCGACGCGCTTGCCGATCGAAATCGCCGTACCGTCAGCGCCGACTTTGCCGATTTTGCCCATGGTCGCCGCGCGCAGGAAGGTCGGGCTGTCGACCACGTTCGGCAGATTGTCGCCGGGGATGCCCAGCGGATCGCCGTTCTGCGCACCGATGCCGAGGAAGACCGCATCGAAACCCTGCGCCTTCAGATCATCGACATTCTCGATGCGCGTGTTGAAGCGGAATTCAACGCCCAGCTTTTCGACTTCGCCCACTTCCTGGTCGATCACGGCCAGCGGCACGCGATACGACGGAATGCCATAGCGCGCCATGCCGCCGGCGGCGGGCAAGGCATCGAATACGGTGACGCTGTGACCCTTCTTGGCGAGGTAATAGGCAGCGGTCAGCCCGCCCGGCCCGGCGCCGACCACCGCCGCCCTCTTGCCCGAGGGCGGCAACTGGATCGAATGCTTGCGCCACAGGCCGGTATCGTTGTCGGCGGCGATCCGCTTCAGGCTGCGGATCGACAGCGGATCGTCGAGGTCCTTGCGCCGGCAGGCCGATTCGCAGGGGCTGAAACACGCACGGCCGAGGATGCCGGGGAAGGGCAGCTTCTCGCGCACCACGGCAACCGCCTCGCCGTACATGCCGAGGCCCACCAGCTGCACGTAGCGTGGCACGTCGATGCCGGCCGGACAGGTGGCCTTGCACGGCACCTGGGTTTCTTCCTTGCGCGCGACATCCAGCGTGCGGTCCATCAGGGCGCCGGTCGGGCAGACGGTGACGCAGGCAGAGCAGAACTTGCAGCCGGATTCGAGCAGCGTCGCCGCGATGGTGCCGACCCACGTCCGGCCGTCGGTGTTCTTCACTTCGAGGCAGCCGACGCCGCGCACCTCGTTGCAGGCCACCAGGCAGCGCCGGCAGTCGATGCACAGGTTGTAGTCGCGGTCGTAGAAGGGTTCGTCCTTGATCACCGGCAACTGGATGTGCTTGTAGTTGGGCGTCGTCGGCGGAATGCCGACGTAATCGGACACCTTGCGCAGTTCGCAGCTGTTGAAAATCGAGCAGCAGCGCTGCTCGACGGGATTGCCGAAGGAACAGGTGGTGCGGCTGCAGCCTTCGCGCTGCGGGCAGGTCAGGCAGACGTGGGGATGCGTACCAAGGGTTTTGGCGATGCGTTCCTTGCGCAGCTTGTCGATGGCCGGCGAGGTGGTGGTGACGACCATGCCGGCCTCGACCGGAACCGAGCACGAGGTGCGCATGCCGGTGGTGCCGGCGATTTCAACCACGCAGAGGTTGCAGCCGCTGTCGCTGCCGCCGCGCTGGCAAGCGGGCGGCAGATCCGGATGGGCGCACAGGGCGGGAATATAGATGCCCGCAGCCGTAGCGGCCGAGAGCAGCGAAACGCCCGCCGGCGCCTGTACTACCTTGCCGTCTATGGTGATGCCGACACAGGCGGCCGCGTCGGCATCAGTCGCACTTGGCGCCTTCCGGGTTTTATACCACCTGATCTCGGACGTCTGTATGGCCTGCATATTTCCCTCGCGTTACTGTTGCCGGCTGTAGGGCGCGTAGTACGCGCCCCGGCAAGCGCCGGCCTTCACTGCCGCAATGAAGCCGGCCATGTCATGCACCGGCTGCGAAAACTCCGTCGCGCAACGCCCCACCGCCACCGTCTTGTGGCAATCGCTGCCGCCCAGGGTCGGCAATCCCATGTGCGCCGAGGCCCGGATGGCCAGATCGTTGTCGCTTTCCGCATTGACGCCGTTGTGCGACTCCACGGCGGCGATGTCTTGCAGCTCGAGCAGACCATCGAGCAGGCTGGCCAGCCCGACGTTGCGAAACGGATGCGCCGGAACGCAGATGCCGCCGAGCGAATTGATGCGCTCGATCACCTCTTGCAGCGGCAGGTAGCTGTCGCGTCCCCATACATTCCAGCCATCATCGACAACGCCGTAGGCCAGCAGGTGGCCCCGATCCGTCGCAATCTCGACCCCGCGCAGCACCAGCAGGCCTTCCTCGCGGCCGATCTGCTCGACCGGTTCGGACGCCTCGTAGGAATAGTGCTCGGTGATGCAGACACCATCGAGGCCGAGGGCTTTCGCGCGCCGGATCAGGTCCAGCGGTTCGAGCCAGTTGTCGTACGAATACTTCGTATGACAATGGGTATCGATCCACATGGCCTGGCGCCGATCCGTCCCGGACTCAGGGCAGCTCGTACTCGAGGTTAATCCGCTTCGAAGGCGCGAACTTGTTGGCCTTGAAGAACTTCTCCAGTGCGAAATCGTCCCAGTTCACCAGCGTGTAGACCTTCTTCACCCCGGCGGCCTTCATGTTCATCATGAACTGGTCGAGCATTTCGGCGGCGACGCCGAAGTGGCGGAAGTCGGGATGCACGCCAATGGTGTCGATCGTCGCGGTGCCGTCGGCAATGCCGAATTCGCCGAAGAACACGTAGCCCATGACGAAGCCGACCACCTTGCCGTCGATCTCGCAGACGATCGAGGTGTTGATGTTGGCGGCCCGGTTCAGGATGCCGGCAATCTTGCGCTCGTAGTACTCGCGCCGCGGCTCGCCGGTGGCGAACGCGTCGATCGCGACGATGGCGTCCAGATCCCCCTGGCGCAGGACGCGCATTACTCTTTTCTGATCAGCCATTTCAATCCTCCTTGTCTGGTCGGCAGCGCCGCTGGCGCCCCGAATGCTTAAAACAGTTCGCTATCTATGTCATTGCCGGCCGGTTCGCCGCGCTTGCGGACATAGACCGTGCCGTACATGAAGCCCATTTCCTGGCCTGCATCGAAACAGGTGTTGCAGCCCTCGCTCCCCGTCCCTTCCGTCTTGAACTCCTCGACATGGACTTCGAAGCCCATCGCCTTGTAGTTCTGCACGATCTCGGACAGGCGCGGTTCGCCGATGGTGGTCTGGCGCACCCAGCCGTCCTTGAGCAGTGCATCCTCGGGACTGACCACTTTGGCCTGCGCGATCGGAATCACCCGCCGTGGTGTCTCTGCCATGGCAATCACCCCGCTTACCACGAGTGCTTGATGGCGCCAGGAGTGCAGGCCGCCATGCACGGCAGGCTGCTGTAGCCGCCCGACGGCTTGCAGTCGGCGCAGTCGTAGGCCAGGGTGCGGCAGTTGGGCTTCTTGATCCAGGCCACTTCGTCGTCGTAGTCGTCGGTGATGATCTCGAACATCTGCTTCGGACATGCGGTCAGGCAGGCGCGATCCGCCGCGCAGCCGATGCACTTGTCCGTGTCGATGCTGATGTAATACTCACCGGAACCATCCTTGTAACCGTAGTTGGCGATCATGTCTTGCTCCTTATGGTCAGGGCACCGCGGGAGGCTATCAGGCAGCCGCCTTTTTGGACATCAGCGTGTAGCCAAACAGCGCCGCGCCAAGGGCTCCGGCGATCTGGCTATCGACCTTGGTATCGATGGCCTTGATGCCGAGCAGCTTCTCGATGCGCTTGACCACACCGGGGTTCTTGGCAATGCCGCCGGTGATGAAGAAGCCCTCTTCGACACCGATCCGCTCCAGCAGGGAGACCACGCGCTCGGCCATGGCCTGGCAGTAGGCCGCGATCACCTTGTTCTTGGTGTAGCCGGCCTTGAGCAGGCCCAGCGCCTCGGACTTGGCGAACACGACGCATACCGAGGACACGGCTTCGACGTCGCTGTCGATGTCGAAGGAACGCGGTCCCAGTTCGGCGATCGGAATCTGCATCAGGTCGGAGATGACTTCCATGCCGCGCCCGGTACCGGCCGCGCACTTGTCGTTCATCAGGAAGTTGGTGACCTTGCCCTTTTCGTCGCAGTGGATGGCCTTGCAGTCCTGGCCGCCCATGTCGAGGATGGTACGCACGCCGTTGCCGCCCATGTAGTTGGCGCCGCGGGCATGGCAGGCGATCTCGGTGATCGCCTTGTGGGCGAAAGGCACGTTGACCCGGCCGTAGCCGGTGCCGACGACGTAATGGATGTCTTCCAGCTTCATGCCGCACTTGTCCATCACGCCCTGCAGGGCATTGGTGGCCGAATCCGGCGAGTTGTTTCCGGTGCGCATGCTGTTGAAGCCGTAGAGCTCGCCATCCACCACCAGCACGGCCTGCGACGACACGGAACCGACGTCGATACCGCAGGTGATGATCTTGGCGGTCTTCCAGTCCTTGGTTTCATCTACCCAGGTGTTTTCCTGCCAGCGCCAGAATTCCTTCTTCTCCGGGGCGGTCGGGGCTGCTGTCACTTCTGCATTCATCTTTTCGCTCCTATTGCGTAAGGGGTCATCCGTAGCGGCGAGGTCAGCGTCTTTTGCTGGCCCGACCTGCTACGCAGGGGCTTCATCAGTGCTGACGCTCGGCGGCAATCATCGCGCATCCCAGCGCGCTGATGTACTCCGGCATGTCCGGCAGGGAAATCGCATCGACGCCCATCGCGGTCTTCAGCGACTGGACGAAGCCGGCGTTATGCACCATGCCGCCGATCAGCACCACCTCGCCCTCGATGCCGACGCGGCGCACCATGGCGCAAACGCGGCTGGCGACGGCGTCGAGCACGGCCTTGGCGATGTCGTTCTTGGGCGTCGCCGAATGGATCAGCGAAACCACTTCGGATTCGGCAAACACTGTGCACTGCGCGTTCATCGGGATGGTCTTGTCCGACTTGAGGCTGGCATCGCCGAACTCCTTGAGCGTCATCTGCAGGGCCCGCGACATCGCCTCTGCGAACGACCCGGCGCCCGCAGCGCACTTCTCGTTGCCGGCAAAATCGACCGCGCGGCCCTCGGCATCGGTCTTCATGCCGCGGCCTTCCTCGGCACCGACATCGACCACGGTGCGGCCCTGCGGGAACATGAAGTTCGCGCCCTTGGCACCGGCCGTCATTTCGGTAATGCCCTCGGCGGCGAAGGCCACCTGCTTGCGCCCGGCGCCTGTGGCAAACACGGCCTTGACGTCTTCGCGCTTGAGGCCGGCGGCCTCCAGTGCTTCGTTGTAGGCCTTGTCGGCAGCGACGTCCTGGTCCAGGTCGCCCGGCATCATGATGTGAGCCTTCTTGACGCCGTACTTCAAAGCCGGCGCGCCATCCACCTTGAGTTCTTCGAGCAGTATCACCTTGATGCTGCGCGAGCCCATATCGATTCCAGCGGTAATCATTGTTGATTCCTCCTAACTTTCATGCGGCGGTTAAGCCGCACGCCTGATGATGAAACACGCGAAAGGCGAATTGAAGGCCCGCCCCTCCCATCCTCCCCTCGCGGGGAGGCTCAGTCAGCTCGCTTCGCTCGAACATCACAGTACGCGCTTGGCAAGGTATTTCACGGTAATCGGGTTACGCTGCCTGGCGACGCAAGCCAAGCTGTTCCATGAAGGCATCAACGCGGGCCTGCGTGCGCACTTCGTCGAATTCGCGTTCGTCGCCCATGTTGCCTTCGAAGGTCATGATCGGCACCCCGGCCTTGGCAATGCCGCCACGGTTTTCCATGATGCCGAGGCTCAGGCCCTCGCAGCCGCGGTTGAGGTGCAGCATGACGCCATCGACCTGCCATTCCTTGACGATGCGCAGCATCATCTCGGTCTTCAGCCGCGGATCGAAGAAGTGCTGCCACTGCGGCTTGGACAGGTTCCAGTCGGCGTAGAGGCGCAGGATCTGGTCGCGCGTGTTCATCTCGATGCCCTTTTCCCAGGGCAGGCTGCGACCGCCCCAGCTGCCGTCCGGCTTGTCTTCCCAGATGCCTTCGAGGGCGAAGGTGTAGAGCGAACCGATCGACACCGCGCCGTAGGTTTCGAGGTAGCGGAAGATCTTGAGGAAGGACCAGGGCGGCTGCGTGTCGGACATCATGCGGCACTTCTCGTTGGGCACGGCGGCGATGCCGCGCGCGACGCGATCCTTCACTTCTTCGTAGAGTTCATCGTAGAAGTCGGCGCACCACTGCGAGGATTTCGACAGCGTGGCCAGCACGTAGAGCGAGTACATGGTCTTCTCGTCGAGCGGCGCCGGCTTGACCTTGTTCAAGGCGCAGATGTCGGCCCAGCGGCTGGTCGAGCGCATTTCGTTCTTGACCGCCTTGAGGAACTTCTCGTCGTCGAACTTGCGGCCGGTCGACTTTTCGAGGAACTCGATGCCGTCGTGCAGCTGGTTGGTGACGTAGTCGAGGCGCGCCGCGTTCATGTCCTTGTAGGGACCGACGCCGACGTCGACGTAGAACTGCGGCACCTTCTCTTCCTTGGCGACGTGCTGGTACCACTTCGAGTGCGAACAGCAGATCTGCGTCTGGAAGATGAAGTCGGGCTTGGGGAACTTGCCGCCGTAGAGATACTTGTCGAGGTGCATGCCACCCCAATAGATGCGCATGTAGGAGCACAGGTCGCGGGCGAAGCCGACCGATTCGGCGGCGTCCATGCATTCCTTGGCAAACTTCTTGTCATGCGCGACGGCCGCCGCGTAAGGCTCGCCGGTCAGCGAATAGACGTCGTCGCCGAGGCCGGCCGGCAGCGCATCGAGCGCCCAGGCGGAACCGGACCAGCGCAGGCCGCCATTGTCCTTGGCTGCGGCGTAGTTCTTGTAATACTGCTCGCGCAGCTGCTTGGCCTTGCCCCACAGCTTGAGGGATTCGGTCGGATACTTGTTCGGTGCGTTCATCGTTCTCTCCCGTCAGTTCTAGAACAGCTCTTCGTCGCTCATCGTTTCGAGGAATGCCTCGATACGAATGCGGAAGGGGCCGATGGGGTTGGTAATGTCAAATTCGAGGAACAGCGTCGGGATGCCGTTCTTTTCCAGGTGCTCCTTGAGGTCCGGATAGTCGCCCTCGTGCGGATCACAGAACTTCTGCTGCAGGAAGATCGCCGCGCGTGCGTTGAATTCCTTGGCCAGGCCGAGCACGTGGTCGAAGCGCGTATGACTCGGGTAATCCTTGGTCGGGCAGGCCGGACGGTCGCAGTAGCGGTCGGCGATGGCCTTGATCACGTCATCCTCGGGCTTCGATTCGTTCCAGAAGTAGCGGGTGCCGGAACACTGGTCGTCGATGACGATGGTCGATCCGACCGACTCGACCATGGCCATGAAGGCGATGTCGTCGTTTTCCGAGCCGATGGTCATGAAGCGCACGCCTTCCTTGCGATCCATCTTGCGCGAAGGCAGCGCGGCCAGCACTTTCTTCAGCATTTCGTTGTGCTCGCGCTTGTCGACGAATTGCGCGGTGATCGAGGCATACAGTGCCTCGACGCCGGTCACCCTGGGATTCTCTTCCTTGCGGTACTCGAACAGTTCGCGCAGCAGGCGGCGGTTCTCGTCGACCACGGCCAGCGCTTCCTTCAGCATCGCGTCGGTCAGCTCCTTGCCGGTCAGCGCCGAAAGGAAAGTACGGAAGGACTGGATTTCCGCGTAATGGGCCTTGCGCGCATGCGGCGACTGCACATCGTTGGGCATCGGCACGTAGTAGTCCCACTGTACCGAGGGCACATTGCTGCGCCAGGAACTGAAGGTCTGCCGGTACTGGATGCACGACTGGGTCAGCGTCACGCCTTCGCAGTAGTCGAAGCGCCCGAGCAGGCCTTGCGCCAGCGAATCGCGGCAGAACGGACAGAACATGCCGAAGATGTGCGGCTCGGTCACGTTCTGCGGCTCATGGGCGCCAAGCACGCGAACCGGCAGCATGCCGGCGGCAATCAGCAACTCTTCCGCGGTATAGGTACACATCGTCGCCACGACCTGACCCCCGGTACGCTGCTTCCAGTCACGTGCGTAATCGTGGCGTTTCTCATACCAGTTCTTGAACTGGTCGAACAAAGCATCAGCCATTGGTGCCTCCTTGTTTGTCATCCACGGCACTTTCGTGTGCCCGGATGCGGTATTCATTAGACTTGGAACTATTGTTCCATCGATGAATCATACTGCACATTCCGAGCGAAGTATGCGACAGGAAATCCGGATCGTCAAGAAGGTTATGCAATATTTTGCAGCGCTGTCAAAATATCTTTTTATTATGTTTTTTCAATCTGTTATGTGACTTTATGAAAGAAACCGGGATGAGAAATCAAAATAGTTTTTGACATATATCAAATTCATGTACTATAGTGCATCCACCAAAGCACGGAAGCCAAAAGGTGACAGCGCATCATGGCAGCGATTGAAAAACCCGGACTACCCATCGCAGCGCGCTTCGTCGACGAAGCCGCAGACACGGAATTCCTTCAGTCCCTTGGCATCCGCGTACGCGAGTCGCGTGCGCGGCGCGGCATGTCGCGCAAGGCCCTCGCTGTCAATGCCGACGTCTCTGAGCGCTATCTGGCGCAGGTGGAAAGCGGCGAGACCAATCCGTCCATCATGGTGTTGCGCCATGTCGCCCATGCACTTGGGATTTCCCTGATCGAACTGCTCGAGCCCCAGCACAGCTCGCCGGAGTACCGGCTGATCTCGCGCTTCCTCGAACAGCTCTCGCCCAACCGGCTCGAAGAAGCCCTGCTGCGCCTGATGCGCGATTTCGGCAATGAAGACGCCTCGCGCCGCAAGCGCATCGCGCTGGTCGGCCTGCGCGGCGCGGGCAAATCGACCCTCGGTCGTGCGCTGGCCAGCGAACTGTCCCTGCCTTTCGTCGAACTCAACAGCGCCATCGAGGCCGAGGCCGGCATGAGCCTCAACGAAATCTTCATGCTCTACGGCCAACCCGGCTTCCGCCGCCTGGAACGCCGCTGCCTCGAAAACTTCATCGCCCAGCATGAGAGCGCCGTCATCACCGTCGGCGGCGGCATTGTTTCCGAAGCGGAAACTTTCAACCTGCTGCTGATGAACTGCTACACCGTCTGGGTCAAGGCGACGCCCGAGGAACACATGTCGCGCGTCGTGGCGCAGGGCGACCTGCGCCCCATGGAAGGCAATACCGAGGCCATGGAAGACATGCGGCGCATCCTCGTCGCCCGCGAACCCCTCTATTCGAAAGCCGATTTCACGCTCGACACCACGGGCCGCCAACCGGAGGAATGCCTATTGCAACTGCGACAAGCCGTCACCCCCTGAAGCATCCCACAACAATACACGGAGAAGAGAATGACTCATCCCGATGCCCCCCGGCCAGACCATCACCTATGACACGCACCCCGATCAATACAAACACTGGCGCCTGAGCTGCGACGGCCCTGTCGCCACGCTGACCCTCGACATCAATGAAGATGCCGGCATCAAGCCCGGCTACAAGCTGAAGCTGAATTCCTACGACCTCGGTGTCGACATCGAGCTCTACGACGCGCTGCAGCGCATCCGCTTCGAGCATCCGGAAGTTCGCAGCGTCGTCGTCACCTCGGGCAAGGAACGCATCTTCTGTTCCGGCGCCAACATTTTCATGCTGGGCGTTTCCACCCACGCCTGGAAAGTGAATTTCTGCAAATTCACCAACGAGACGCGCAACGGCATCGAGGATTCGAGCCGCCATTCCGGCCTCAAGTTCCTCGCCGCCTGCAACGGCACCACCGCCGGCGGCGGCTACGAGCTGGCGCTGGCCTGCGACGAAATCATCCTGGTCGACGACCGCTCCTCCGCCGTCAGCCTGCCCGAAGTCCCGTTGCTCGGCGTGCTGCCGGGTACCGGCGGCCTCACCCGCGTCACCGACAAGCGCCGCGTGCGGCGCGATCATGCCGACATCTTCTGCACCCTGACCGAAGGCGTACGCGCCCAGCGTGCCAAGGAATGGCGCCTGATCGACGACTACGCTAAACCCCAGGCTTTTGCCGAAAAGGTGAAGCAGCGCGCCGAGCAGCTCGCGGCACAGAGCGACCGCCCCGCCGATGCCAAAGGCATTGTCCTGCCCGCCCTCGCGCGCAGCATCGACGAGGCCGGCTACCACTACCAGACCATCGATGTGGCGATCGACCGCAAGGCACGCCGCGCAACACTGACCGTCGCCGCCCCGTCCGCCCCGGTGGCCACGGCTATCGACGGCATCGTCGCCGCCGGCGCCGCCTGGTGGCCGCTGCTGATGGCGCGCGAGCTCGACGATGCCATCCTGATGCTGCGCACCAACGATCTGGAAATCGGCACCTGGGTCATCAAGACCAGCGGCGATGCGCAACACGTGCTGGCTGCCGATGCCGCGCTGGCGCAGCACCGGAAGCACTGGTTCGTGCGCGAGGTGATCGGCATGCTGCGGCGTACCCTGGCCCGCCTCGATGTCACCTCACGCACCATGATTGCGTTGGTCGAACGGGGCAGCTGTTTCGCCGGCACGCTGGCCGAGCTGCTGTTTGCCGCGGACCGCGGCTACATGCTCTCCCTGCCCGACGACGAGCAGCAGGAAGGCGCCGTCGTGCTGTCGGAGATGAATTTCGGCAGCTACCCGATGGTCAACGGCCAGTACCGCATCGCCGCCCGCTTCTATGGCGAGGAAGCCCCGATCGCCGCCGCCAAGGAGGCTACTGGCAAGCAGCTGGGCGCCGCCGCCGCGCTGGAACTGGGCCTCGTCACCGCGACACCGGACGACCTCGACTGGGAAGACGAGATCCGCATCGTCCTCGAAGAACGCGCCAGCCTGTCGCCCGATGCACTGACCGCGATGGAAGCCAACCTGCGCTTCGGCCCCGGCGAAACCATGGAAACCCGCGTCTTCGGCCGGCTCTCGGCCTGGCAGAACTGGATCTTCATCCGCCCCAATGCCGTCGGCGAAGCCGGTGCGCTGAAGGTTTTCGGCAGCGGCAACAAGGCCAAATTCAACTGGGAACGCGTCTGACGTTTCCGGATAAAAACAGCACCCCTACCCCCAACAGGAGAGAATGCCATGAGCATTGATTACAACCAGAAGATCCCCAACAACGTCAACCTGTCCGAGAACAAGACCCTGCAGCGCGCCCTTGAGCACTGGCAACCGGAGTTCATCAACTGGTGGAAGGACATGGGCCCGGACGACTCGCAGAGCTTCGACGTCTATCTGCGCACCGCGGTCAGCGTCGATCCGGGCGGCTGGGCGCACTTCGACTACGTCAAGATGCCCGACTACCGCTGGGGCATCTTCCTCAACCCGGCCGAGGAAGGCCGCAAGGTGAATTTCGGCGCCCACAAGGGCGAAGCCGCCTGGCAGGAAGTGCCGGGCGAATATCGCAGCAACCTGCGCCGCCTGATCGTCACGCAAGGCGACACCGAGCCCGCCTCGGTCGAACAGCAGCGCCACCTCGGCCTGACCTGCCCCTCGCTCTACGACATGCGCAACCTGTTCCAGGTCAACGTCGAGGAAGGCCGCCACCTGTGGGCGATGGTCTACCTGCTGCACGCCTACTTCGGCCGCGACGGCCGCGAGGAAGCCGAGGCCCTGCTCGAACGCCGCTCGGGCGATGCCGACAACCCCCGCATCCTCGGCGCCTTCAACGAGAGCACGCCGGATTGGCTGTCCTTCTTCATGTTCACCTACTTCACCGACCGCGACGGCAAGTACCAGTTGTGTTCCTTGGCGGAATCCGGCTTCGACCCGCTGGCCCGCACCTGCAAGTTCATGCTGACCGAAGAAGCGCACCACATGTTCGTCGGCGAATCCGGCGTCGGCCGCGTCATCCAGCGCACCTGCGAGATGATGAACCAGCTCAAGACCGACGACGTGGCGAAGCTTCGCGCCGCCGGCGTGATCGACCTGCCCACGATCCAGCGCTACCTGAACTTCCATTTCAGCGTGACCATGGACCTGTTCGGCGCCGATGTCTCGTCGAACGCCGCGACCTTCTACAACACCGGACTCAAGGGCCGCTACGAGGAAACCAAGCAGGACGACGACCACCAGCTCAACGACGCCACCTATCCCGTGCTCGAAGTCGGCAGCGGACAACTCCTCACCGTCCAGGCGCCCTACCTCAATGCCCTGAACGAAAGGCTGCGCGACGACTACGTGCGCGATGCCGTGGCCGGCATCGAGCGCTGGAACAAGATCATCCAGAAGGCAGGCATTCCCTTCGTCCTCAAGGCACCGCACAAGGCCTTCAACCGCAAGATCGGCCCCTTGTCGGCGGCGAAGATTTCCCCCGCCGGCAAGGTGCTCTCCGAAGCCGAATGGACGCACCACCACCTCGAATGGCTGCCTTCGGTCGAGGATCGCGCCTTCGTCAGTTCGCTGATGGGCCGTGTCGCCGAGCCGGGCAAGTACGCCAACTGGATTGCGCCGCCGGCACGCGGCATCAACAATCAAGCGGTAGACTTTGAATACGTCCGTTTCAACTGAAACGGCACGATGCGCGAGGACTGACTATGGCTACCGCTGCCGCAACACAGGTGACGATCATGCGCCAGCACCTGATCGACCCGGAGATCTGCATTCGCTGCAACACCTGCGAAGAAACCTGTCCGGTGAATGCGATCAGCCACGACTCGCGCAACTACGTGATCGACGCGGCGAAGTGCAAGTACTGCTACAACTGCATCTCGCCCTGCCCCACCGGCGCCATCGACAACTGGCGCCATGTGCGGGCGGAAGAGGCCTATCCCCTGGCCGAGCAGTTGCTGTGGGATACGCTGCCGGCGCAGATCGCCCTCGACGAAAGCCCGAAAGTCGGCGCTGGCGACACGGCGAATGAAGTGCAGAGCCAGGCAACTCCCTTGCCCGATGATGTGGAACGGATTGCCGCCGCCTCCACCTCGGGCCAGGGCGGCATCGCCCCGCCGCCGTGGTCGGCGGCGCATCCCTACGTCAACCTCTATTCGATCCAGAAGCCGGCGCTGGCCACCGTCAGCGGCAACTTCCGCCTGACCGCGGAAGATGCGTCGAGCGACATCCGCCACATCGTGCTCGACTTCGGCAACGCCTATTTCCCGGTGCTCGAAGGCCAGACCATCGGCGTCCTCGCGCCCGGGCTCGACGCCAACGGAAAACCGCATCACGTCCGCCTCTACTCGGTCGCCAGCCCGCGCGACGGCGAACGGCCGCGCTACAACAACCTGTCGCTCACCGTGAAGCGGGTCACCTCCGATCACGAAGGCGCGCCGGTGAACGGCGTGGCATCCAACTACATGTGCGACCTGAAGAAGGGCGACAAGGTCCAGGTCGTCGGCCCCTACGGCACCAGCTTCCTGATGCCCAACCACCCCGGCAGCAACCTCCTCATGATCTGCACCGGCACCGGCTCGGCGCCGATGCGGGCAATGACCGAACACCGCCGCCGCAAGTTCGTCGCCGGCGAGAACGCAGGCAGGCTGATGCTCTTCTTCGGCGCCCGCAGCCACGGCGAACTGCCCTACTTCGGCCCGCTGACCAAGCTGCCCAAGGAGTTCATCGACATCAACTTCGGCTTTTCGCGCGTCCCCGGCGAACCCAAGCGCTACGTGCAGGACCTGCTGCGCGAGCGCGGCGGCGACGTCGCCCGCCTGCTCAGGGACGAGAACACCTACGTCTATCTCTGCGGCCTGAAAGGCATGGAAAAAGGCGTCGAAGAAGCCTTCACCGAAGCCTGCCGCGCCAACGGCCTGGACTGGGGCACGCTGCGCCCGCAGTTGTTGCAGCAGGGGCGGTACCACGTGGAGACTTACTGAGCGGTCACGCCCCGCCGACGTCCCACCGGAACGCCGGAGCCGCCAGGTTCAGGCTGTTCGAAAGTCGGCGCCGGCAGGACGGCGATTGTCGCCGAGCCATCCGCGCCAGCACTGCGGGGCAGGCTTGGCAGCATATTTCCAGCGCGTTGGAAGTTGTCTGCTGATCGGCCGAAGCGGACATCCAGAAGCACCAAGAACAATTAAGGTGTTGGCTTGAGCATCAATCAGCCTCGTAGCGTGGTCAGTAGCTTCACTAGGTCGACGATGGCGGTGTACGGCTCGGGCGCAGCGTCGGCAGTGAACTTCGCGGCCAGGGCTTCCGCCCGCTGGGTAGCGATAGCCAGACGATCTCGTGTGGTAGCGAAGGCGTTACCCTCACCCTTCTCGTAGCCAGCAAAGTTCTCGGGGCTTCGTAGCAACCGCATCACTTCGTCGCGGTGCAGCGGCGCCCGAATATCCTCGTAGTGCAGCAGCAGCCACAGCTCGAAGCTCGGCACCGACGCAATGGCCTTGAATGGCACCCGTCTTTTCTCATCGTTCTTGAGTTTTCCGTCCAGCGCCTCCGCCGAGCGTAACGCATCGTAATAGGTGTGGTGGTCATCGCGATCAAACACGGCATATACCTGATCGAAAGCACGAGGCTCGATGCCTTTGTGTAAATCTCCGCTTTCGAACAAGTCTTTCGCGTATCGCACCACCTGAATCGGTTCGGTTCCCAGAACACCAGCAGAAACTGTCACGTTTCGAATTGGCAAACGCAGGTCAATCCGAATCTCATCAAAGTACAGCGGTTCGGTCTTGCTGCCCTCGGAAACAATTAGGATGCGCTCACACGCAACTCGTCCGCGTTGCTTTTTGCGTTCAAGCTCCTGGAGCTGACGCTCCCTCGGAGTGTTATCGCGCCCCATTAGTGTTGCGCCCCGATCAGGTCTCCGATGATTGGGATCGCGCCATAGCGGCCTTGCAGGTAACGGCGCTCAAGCGCCTCGTTCTTGCGAGGGCCGAATTCCACCAATCCATACAATTCGGAACTTTGATCCTTCTTCTTTTCTACGAACCAGATCTGATCGCGGCGGAACAGACCATAGGTGTCGAGCAAAGTTGTGTCATGGGTAGTGAAGATTAGTTGTGCACCGCCGGTATTGACCTCCGGGCGATGGAATAGGCGCACCAAGGCCTGTACCAAATGAGTATGCAGGCTGGTGTCGAGTTCATCGACTACCAGAGTCAACCCTTTGTCAAGGATGTCTAGTATTGGGCCGGTGAGAAACAACAGGTTACGCGTACCGCTGGATTCGTCCGCCAGGTCGAACACGGCCTTACCATTGCTGGTGGCGTGGTGAAACTTCAACTCACTGACTTCATCTTCGAAAGGGCCAACTTCCTGCTTTCCTGTCGCAAGATCGATCTTGATGCCTTGCCCTACGACTTTGCGTGTTACCAGTTCAATATCGGAGATGCTGATGTCGGCGGCTGTTAGGAAGTCGCATAGCTGTTTGCGGCCTTCGGCCTTCTTGATCATCTGAATTGAAACCTGCGGGTTGAGCTGTGCCTGCTCGTTAAAAATCACGAGTCGTTTTGCGAACCAGTCGAACACAGGACGCAGAGCGTCGCTGTTGAGCTGTACGGCCATCGAAAGGAACAGGGCATTCGGTCGGGTGGCACCTTCCCACAGGTTTTTGGAACCCTTGAGGCCCGGGCCGAATTCGTAGACATCCTTGCCGGTATCGGCATCCAAGTGTCGTTCGAACCAGCGCTGGGGCTTGAATGCTTTGTAGACCAAGAGATGCTCTCTTACGATGCGCTGCTTGGTCATCGAGAAACCATACTGGTAGCGTACGCCGTCTAGGATGAAGGTGACTTCGAATTCTGTGGGTTGACCAGCAGACTCAGAGTCAAGACGAAATTGTTGCAGCTTGTCGTAGGTCTGGCTGGGCTGGATCACCGTAGCCGACTCCATCACCACACCGCGCATGTACTGTAGCGCCTTAATGAGGTTGGACTTGCCGCTGGCATTGGCGCCATAGACAGCAGCGCTGCAAAGGAGAGAGGGTGCCGCCTTGAGTCCAGTAGCTAGCGTGTGAGTGTCTTGCAGAGTTTTGTCCTTAGAGGCCACAAGACTAAGCACCTGCTCATCACGCAGGCTGCGGAAGTTCTTGACGCGAAACTCGACTAGCATTGGATTCACCCTTACAATCAAAATATATTTGAATTGTGCTTCATTCACGCAAAATTGCAAGTTATTTTGCGATTTGTGCTTTATTTTGATACGAAGCTAAGCGGACTCCTGCGACTGGTAACCAGCACATACCTTCCGATGGCCGAATCCGAATCGAGCGACAGCAATGGCCGATGACCGGCCCCTCCAATATCCCGCCCCATTTCCGATACTCGCTCGATCCACGGGTATCCTCTGCACCACACGCTCCCCATCATCCGCCCCATCGCCCATCAACCGCTCGGTGAAGCCATCGCCCGATTCCTCGCCCCGACGGTGATCGCCTGCCACACCAAGGAATGGCCACCGATCCGGCCTCTGCCCACTACCTGAGGAGACGCCATGCAAGCCTGTTACATCGAGCGTTACGGCGATGCCTACGTGGTCAAGGTCGGCGAGTTGCCAACGCCTGAACCCGGCCCCGGAGAGCTCGTGTTCCGCATGCAGGCGGCGAGCGTGAATCCGGTCGATAACAAGAGACGCGCGCCGGCATGCTGCGGGCACTGCAGTCCTACCGCATGCCGGCGGTCCTCGGCAACGATGCGGCCGGTGTCGTCACACCGCACTTGCAGTATTTATATCATTTTGATATAGTGCGGCCATGCACATCATTTCGTTAAAGATGCTGCGTGACTTCTGGGGCTGGCATCCTGAAGCCGAGCAGTCTTTGCGCAATTGGCACACCGTCGCCGAGAATTCCCGTTTTGCCGATTTTGCTGACCTACGGAAAAGCTTTGGCAGTGCGGATTATGTACCGCCCTATACCGTGTTCGATATTGGTGGCAATAACTATCGAGTCGTTGTCATCGTTCGCTACCGCGATGGCAAGATGTTCGTGCGCTGGGTAATGACTCACCGGGAATACGACGACTGGTGCAAACGATACGGGAAAGGCAAGGTGTAACCATGACAACCGCCACCGCTACTCTGGACATCACGGCGCTGCAAAAAACCTGGGCGGCGTTTGATCACATCGCCCATTTGCGGCCGATCCGTACCGAGGCGGAGTATGACCGCACGGTTTCGCTGATGAACTATCTGCTCGACAGGATCGGCGACCAGGAGGATCACGTCTTGTCAGGGCTGCTTGATCTCGTCGGCGAACTGGTGGCGGACTATGACACCAGCCACTTCGCCATCGAAGCGTCCGAGCCCAGGGAAGTTCTGCGCTACCTGATCGAAGTGCGCGGCCTGAAGCAAGGCGATCTCGCACAGATCGTCCCGCAGAGCAATCTTTCAGCGATCCTTGCCGGCAAGCGCAAGATCAGCGCGACCCTGGCGGGGAAACTGGCCAGGTTCTTCAGCGTCAGTCCGGCCGTATTCGTGCCTGCCTGAGAAGCAGTTGCACGCGCCCGCCATGCAAGCCTGTTACATCAAGCGTTACGGCAATGCCGACGAGGTTCAGGTCGGCGAACTGCCGGCCCCTGAACCCGGCCCCGGCGAAGTGCTGTTCCGCATGGAGGCGGCGAGCGTGAATCCGGTGGATTTCAAGATACGCGCCGGCATGCTGCGGGCGCTGCAGTCCTACCGCATGCCGGCGGTCCTCGGCAACGATGCGGCCGGTATCGTCACCGCGCTGGGGCCGGGAGTGGCTGACTTTCGCGTCGGCGACCGGGTGGCGGCGCGGCTGGACAAGGCGCGCATGGGCGCCTTCGCCGGGTTCGTGGTGGCGCGGCCGCAGCACCTGGCGCGGATCCCCGAGGGCGTGAGCTTCGCGCAGGCCGCGGCGGTGGCGCTGGCGGGGCTGACGGCCTGGCAATGCCTGGGCGAGGTGCTGCGCGCAGGCAGAGGCGAGCGGGTGCTGATCCATGCCGGCGGCGGCGGCGTCGGGCACCTGGCGATCCAGCTCGCCAAGGGACTGGGCGCGCACGTCACCACCACGGCCTCGGCGGCAAGCCACGACTGGCTGCGCGGACTCGGCGCCGACCACTGCGTGGATTACCGCCACGCCGACTTCACGCGCGAGTGCGCGCCCTTCGACGCGGTGCTCGATACGATAGGCGGCGACACGCTGTTGCGCTCCATCGCCCACACCCGGCGCGGCGGCTGCGTGGTCAGCGTCGGCGACCTGCCGACGCCCGAAGTGGCGGCCGAGTTCGGCAAGCCCTGGCTGGCGCCGGTGTTCTGGCTGCTGTCGCGTCGGCCGCGGGCGGCGGCGCGACGGCAGGGGGTAGGCTACCGCTACTGGTTCATGCGCGAGGACGGCGCCCAGTTGGCCATGCTGCTGGACAGGCTGGCGCGCGGCGAACTGCAGGTGCATATCGAGCGGGAATTTCCGCTGGCGCAGGCGCCCGAGGCGCTGCGCCTTTCCGAGGCGGGCCGGGTGCGCGGCAAGCTGGTGATCCGGCCCTAGTCGATAGTCACGTTGAAGAAAACTGCCGGGGGATGCGCTGCCCGCGCAAACCGTTCTCGACGACAGTCTGAAAGTCGGCGCTGGCGACACGGCGAACGGCCGCGCTGCAACAGGGGCGCTGCCACGTGGAGAGCTACTGGGCGCCGGGCGTCGGCGCCTCTTTCGGCCCGCCGGCGTTGCCATCCCCGGCCTTGCTCCTGATGGCGGCAACAATCTCGTTGGGTGTCCACGCGTCGGTGATCGCCACGCCGTTTTCCCCGGCGATCTGTTTCAGACTGGCGGTGACGAAGGCGGGAACGCCGCCGGCATCGACCGCCTGCAGCAGCTCGCGGGCGGCCTGGGTCACTCCGGGATATTGGGCGTTCGCCGCAGGTTCCGCCCGCCCGCTCGGGACGGCGCCCGCATCGCCCTCGCTGCATGCACGAACGAACAGCGCGGCCCACTTTGCAAGTTTCTCGTCTGCATCCATGACTGGGTCTTCGCCCTCACTGTAGTGGGGTACATGGTCGCATGAAAAAAGCCCGCGCGAAGCGGGCTCTTTTCGTAAAACGCCGTATCGCCGGCGCCGACTTTCTATAGTTTCAGGGCAATCAGCGCGATCGAGGGAACGAAGACCAGCAGCGCAATCCTCAGGAAATCCGAGGCGAGGAAAGGCACGATGCCGATGAAGGTTTCCTTCATGCTCGTGTCCTTGGCCATGCTGCTGATGATGAACACGTTGAGCCCCACCGGCGGCGTGATCATGCCGATCTCGACCGCCATCAGCGTGAGAATGCCGAACCAGATTGCCTTGGCTTCCGCATCGAGACCCCAGAAGTCCAGCCCCATGATGATGGGAAAGAATATCGGTACCGTGAGCAGGATCATCGACAGGCTGTCCATGATGCAGCCGAGTACCAGGTAGATGCAGAGGATCACGAAAAGAACCAGGAGCGGCGAAAGACCGAGGCCGACCACCCATTTGGACAACTCCGCCGGCATCTGGGTCAGGGCCAGGAACACGTTCATGATGTCCGCGCCGAGCAGGATCAGGAAGATCATCCCCGTCGCCTGCGCCGTTCCGTAGACGCATTCGATAAAGCCATGCTTGCGCAGCCCGCCGGATTTCCAGGCGACGTAGCCGGTGGCGAGCGTGCCGATCGACGCGGCCTCGGTAGGCGTGAAGAATCCGCCGTAGATGCCGCCGATCACCACGGTGAAGATCAGCAACACGGGCCAGGTTTCCACCAGCGCGGCCAGTCTTTCGCCCCAGGTGGCGCGATCCCCCGCCGGTGCCGAGGTCGGATCGACGCGGGCCATGATGGCGATCACCAGCATGTAGCCACCCATCGCAATCAGACCGGGGATGAAAGCCGAGACAAACAGTTTCGCAATGTTCTGTTCAGTGAGAATGGCATAGATCACCAATGGAACCGAAGGCGGAATCAGGATGCCCAGCGTTCCGCCGGCCGCGATCGCCGCTGTGGCGAGGCGCCCCGAGTACTTGTGGCTGCGCAGCTCCGGCAGCGCGACCTGGCCCATGGTGGCGGCCGTCGCCAGCGAGGAGCCGCAGATCGCGCCGAAGCCGGCGCAGGCACCCACCGCCGCCATGGCCATGCCGCCACGCCAATGGCCGATCAGGGTGTTGCCGGCGCGAAACAACGCCTTGGAAAGGCCGCCGTGAGTGGCGAACTGGCCCATCAGCAGGAACAGCGGCACCACCGATAGATCGTAGATCGAGTAGCGCGCCCAGGCTGCGGTCTTCATGTAATTCAGCAGCGTCGCCGGCCCGGCGATCCAGACATAGCCGATGGAACCGGCTACCAGCATGGCCATCGCAATATGGACCCGCAAGGCCATCAGCAGCAGCATCAGGCCGCCGATCAGGATCCCCTGTTCGATGCCAGTCATGCGCGCGCTCCGGTGAAATCGACCCAGGCCGTATACAGCGCGGCGCAGCCCAGCAGGAAGAAGGAAAGCACCATGGGCGCATAGCCCCACCAGGTAGGGACATTCAGCAGCATCGACGCGTCACCGTTTTCGCGTAGATCAAACATGCCGATGCCGATACGCCAGGAGAAGGCAAAGGCGGCGACAGCCAAGATGAGCGAGGCAAGGATGTCGAACACCCGATTGACTTTGCGCGGCAGGCCGGTAGTGAAGAAATCAACGATGATGTGACCGCGGATCATCTGGCAGAAGGGCAGCGACAGGGTGACCGCGACGGCCGACATCATCTGCACCAGTTCGTAATCGCCGAGGATCGGCTTGTCGAACAGAGAGCGGCCGACAATGCTGGTCAGCGACATCAGCGCCATCAGGATCAGCATGATGCCGGCGCAGATCGCAAAAAATCGGCAGAGCTTGTGCAGCACCCGGCCTATCAGGGCGTCGGGTCGCGCCTCGGTATCGACAAACAGTGCTTCTGCCATCAGGAACTCCAGAAATAGAACAATCCATCCTGCATCAGCCGCAGCCGCGCAGAAAAACCGGGGACCGAAACAAATCGGTACCCGGCCTGGTGACGCCAGACTTACTTGGTGTGTTTCTTGATCAGATCCTGTGCCGCCTTGTAGAGCTTGGGACCGTCATGGCCGAGCTTGGTGGCGTTGGCCATCCAGTCGTCGTCGAGGCTATCAGTGGCCTTCTTCCATTTTGCAAGTTCCGCCGCCGGGATGGTATTGATGGTCACACCGGCCTCCTTGAACTTCTGGCGCCCGGGAGCATCATCCGCTTCCTGCACACGACCGGCCATGGCCGAAAACTCGATGCCCGAGTTGTTGTCGATCACCTTCTTCAGATCGGCTGGCAGTGAGTCGTATTTGGCCTTGTTCATCGCAACCACGAAGAACGTCGTGTAAAGGGCCGGATACTTGGGATCAGTTTCCGTGGCGAACTTGACCAGTTCATGCACCTTGAGACTGGGAGCGACCTGATACGGAATCACGGCACCTTCGATCACGCCCTTGGACAAGGCTTCGGGAATCGCCGGAACCGGCATTCCGACCGGCGTGGCGCCCAGCATGGCGAGCATCTTGTTGGTCAACGGTGTCGGGGCGCGGAACTTCATGCCCTTGAAGTCGGCCATGGTGTTCATCTGCTTCTTGGTGGTGAACATGTAGCCGGGGCCATGCACGTGGGCAGCCAGCAGATGCACGTCCTTGAACTCCTGCTTGGCATAGGTTTGCACGAACTCCCAGGCAGCGCGACTGGTGGCTTCGGCGTTGGTCATGGTGAAGGGCAACTCGAAAACCTGCGACAGGGGAAAGCGGCCGGCTGCATAGCCGGGCACCGTCCAGACGATGTCGGCGACGCCATCCTTGGCCTGGTCGAAGAGCTGTGGCGGCGTGCCGCCCAACTGCATGGCCGGATAGATCTGGCACTTGATCTTGTTGCCAGATTCCTTGCCCAGCTTCGCGCACCACGGCTCGAACACACCGACCTGGATGAACGTCGTCGGCGAAAGGAAGTGATGGATCTTGAGCGTTACTTCCTGAGCCTGAACTGCCAGTGCGCTTCCGGCGATTGACGCCGCGATCATGGTTTTTGCCAGTAGTTTCTTCATCTGCATCTCCTCTTTAGTTGGCGAATGGATCGCCTTATTTAAATTGCATGGGTGCTACAAAACGACCATCTTCCTGCGCTGAACTCTTTCGATTCGGGTGACCGGGTGATCCTGAACCTGTTTCCTCAAAGCAATACACTTACTGCATGCACTATAGTGCATTATTCTTTTGCGGGCATATAGAAGAATAATACATTAACTGCGGTGGGGTTTATCAAAAATAACAGTCTATTTTGGCCGCCGGTCGATGACCCGCTTGGCCTTACCCACCAGGGTTCTTTCGACCTTGTCGGTTTCCACGACGTGGACATCGGCGCTGACCCCCACCAGGGCCTTGATATGGTGCTTCACCTCGGCGCCGATCTCGCGACGCTTCTGTTCGCCGATCGAACTCGAAAGATCGGCACGCACCTCGACGTAGACATCCAGCTTGTCGAGATGTCCGTCGCGCGACACCTGCAATTGATACTGGGCACACAGGTTCGGGTTCTTCAGCAGGACCTCTTCGATCTGCGTCGGGAACACATTCACGCCGCGAATGATCAGCATGTCGTCGCTGCGACCGGTGATCTTTTCCATGCGCCGCATGGTACGGGCGGTTCCCGGCAAGAGCCGCGTCAGGTCGCGGGTGCGGTAACGGATGATGGGCAGCGCTTCCTTGGACAGCGAGGTAAACACCAGCTCGCCGATTTCGCCGTCGGGCAGCACTTCGCCGGTTTCCGGATGAATGATCTCGGGATAGAAATGGTCTTCCCAGATGTGCGGACCGTCCTTGGTTTCGACGCATTCGCAGGCGACTCCCGGGCCCATGACTTCCGACAGGCCGTAGATGTCAACGGCATCGATGCCGAGGCGCTCCTCGATTTCGCGCCGCATTTCGTTGGTCCAGGGCTCCGCGCCGAACAGGCCGACGCGCAGGGTGCTTCCATTCGGCTTCATGCCCTGCTTGATCATTTCGTCGGCGATGGTCAGCACATAGGACGGCGTACACATGATCACCGTGGGCTTGAAATCCTGGATCAGCTGCACCTGCTTCTCGGTCTGGCCGCCGGACATCGGGATCACCGTGGCGCCCAGGAATTCGCCGCCGTAATGGGCGCCGAGGCCGCCGGTAAACAGGCCGTAGCCGTAGGAATTGAGGATGATGTCGTCCGCCGAACAGCCGGCGCCGCGCATCGAACGCGCCATCAGTTGCGCCCACATCGCGATGTCGTTCTTCGTGTAGCCGACCACCGTCGGCTTGCCGGTGGTGCCCGACGACGCATGGACGCGCACCACATCCTTCATCGGCGTCGCGAACATGCCATACGGATAGGTATCGCGCAGGTCGAGCTTGGTCGTGAAGGGAAACTTCGCCAGATCGGACAACTGCTTCAGGTCGCCGGGGTGCACCCCGGCGGCATCGTATTTCTGCCGATAGTGCGGCACGTTGTCGTAGACATGCTGCAGCGACCACTGCATGCGCTTCAGCTGCAGCGCCTGCAGTTCGTCCCGGCTTGCCTTCTCGATCGGTTCCAGATTGCTGTCCTGCTTGCTCATTTGCTCTCCCCTTATGCGCCTTGTCGATGAGCCATTTGTTTGACGAAAGCGAGATTTTCCACGACCTTGGACTGAATGTGTGAAATCTGATCGGGGCTCAGGTGGCGGAAGCGCCCCATCGCCTTCAGATAGTCGGTCACCGGCAGCGGGTCATCCACCGGCCGGGTGAATTGCAGACCGTCGCCGGGGGTGTACTCCCAGAGCATCACAAAATTGGTTTCCACCGCCTTGCGCGCCACTTCCATGTTCTGGTCGGTAGGAAAGCGCCAGCCCGTGGTGCAGGGCGAATAGACATGCAGGTAGGCAAAACCGCGCTTCGAGGCCTGGATGGCCTTGTCGAGCTTTTCGTAAAGGTCTTCCATGTACGCGGTCGAGGCCGTCGCCACATATTCGCAGCGATGGTTGACCATGATCAGCGGCAGATTCTTGGCGTCCTGCGTCTTGCCCTGCGAGGGCATGCCGCCCGAGCCCTGCCCCACCGGCGTGGTCGAAGTCCAGGCGCCGTAAGGCGTACAGCTCGACCGCTGCATGCCGGTATTCATGTAACCCTCGTTATCGACCACCATGAACAGGATCTGCTCGTTGCGCTCGGCGGCACCGGACAACGACTGGAATCCAACGTCCGAAGCACCGCCGTCGCCGGCAATGGCCAGCGCGGTGACATCGCGGCCGACGCGCTTGTACTGGCGCTTGATGCCGGCCAGCATGGCGGCGGTGTTGGTCAGCAGCGGATGGAAGACCGGAACCTTGGTGCCGGTGGTGCCGTTGAAGCCGACCGAGCCCATGCCCGGCACGCAGCCCGGTGGCGTCGCCAGTACCGTCTCCGGCCCCACGCGGCGCAGCGTGTGGCGCATCAGCAGTTCGGTATTGCAGCCCTGGCAACCGGCCAGCCCCGGAGCGAAAAGGTCCTCCCAGTCGCCGACTTCGTTGTAGATGCGCGAGGTCGTCACGTAGGTCAGCGCCTCGTGCGGGCAGGCCGGCACGCAAGCGGGGGCACCGTCGCAGGTGTCGCACTTGGCGACGTGGCCGGTTCCCGCGTCGAGCGCGATGCCGGCGTAGGCGCAGCCGACGGTACACAGCAGGCAATCGACGCACTTTGCGCCATCCCAGGCGATGACCCCGCTGAGGCCGTCCTTGGTCAAGGCGCCGGCCGGGCAGACCGTGACGCATTTGGGGTCGCCGCACTGGCGGCATAGCGCCAGTTCAAAACCGTCATCGGCACTGCCGACGATCTGGATGCGCGAACGCGCCGTGTCGCCAACGCCGACTTTCGCCGTGGCGCAGGCCGTCATGCAGTCGCCGCAGCCATCGCATTTGGCGGCGTCGAAAGCGATGGTGTTGTAGGCTCTTGTCATGATCTGTCCTAGCGCCAGAGTTTCGACATCAGTTCGCGGCCGACCAGCAGCGGATTCGCGACGAAGCGTTCCTTCACCGGCGAGAGATCGACGCGCCGCAGGATCAGCTGGCACATCACGCCGCCGTCGAAGAACTCATTGACGCCATAGATGCCCAGCAGGCGTCCCTCGTTGAAAATCACCTTGAGGTAACGACCGCTGGCCTCGTCGAATCGTGTCACCACCTCGGCGCCTTCGGGCACCTTGCTCGACCCGACCGAAATCGCATGGCGGCCGAAGAAGTGATAGGTGTTGAGCGGCACGCCTCCCGGATAAGCCTTCAGCCCGGGATCGCCCGCCATCGCCATGCCGGCGATGCGGCCCTGCTCGGTGGCGTCCGGCAGGATCGCGTTCATCACTTTGGCGTCGGTGAAGAATCCCCTGGCCTGGGCGCAATCGCCGGCTGACCAGACATTGGCGACGCTGGTCTGCATGCTGTCGCTGACGAGAATGCCCTTGTCCTGCTCAACCCGGCTCCCGGCCAGATAGTCCATGTTCGGCCTGACGCCGGTGGCCACCAGCAGCAAGTCGGCTTCCAGCGTGGTGCCGTTTTCCAGCGTCAGCGTGACGCCAATGGCAGATGGGGCGAGTTTCACAACGCGGCTGCCGGTCAGGATTCTGGCGCCGTTGTCGGTGAAGGCCTTTTCTATCAGTTGCGCGGCGACCGGGTCGAAATAGCCGTCGGTGAGCTGTTTTGCCATCTCGACCACCGTAACGCCAGCGCCGACTTTCACCAGATTCTCTGCGGCATGCATGCCGACCAGCCCCGCGCCCAGAACCACAGCCTGTTTCGAGCGCTTGATCGCCGCACCCAGTTTGGTCGCGTCGTCGAGTGTACGCAGCACGTGATACGACACCTGATCGATACCTGGAATCGGCGGAATCGCGGGCGATGCGCCAGTGGCAAGCAGAATTTTCTCGTAGGCGATTTCGCTGCCATCGGCAAGCTCGGCGGCATTGCGTTCCGCGTGCAGGAATTTCAACGCCGTGCCACGCTTCAGCGCAACATGATTGTCGGCAAAAAACTTCTCGTCGCGCAGGAAAATGCCATCGGGCGCGGAACGGCCTGAAACGACATAGGGCAGCACGGTCGGCGAATATGGCAGATGCGGATCTCGCGTCAGCAGCGTCAGGCTGCCTTCCGGGTCATGCATGCGAATCGCCGTCACGGCTTCGAGCGCCGCATGGCTGCTGCCGACCACCAGGTATTTGGTCTGTTCCATGGTCAATCCTTCTCGTTGAGCCAGACCGGCTCGATCGTCATCGTGACACTGGGGCTGCTCAGCAGTTTTTCCGTGGCCTCGATGACGCGATGGAAATGCCCCACCGTGATGTCGGCACCGGCCAGGCCGCCGATGAAGCTCATCGACGGCACGTGGCGCCCGAGGCGATAGAGCACGCCCATGGTCTCCTGGTACATCGGCCCGCAGTTCCAGCGGAAGCCGACCGATCTATCGACCACGCCCAGCGCCTGAATCTTGTTGAGGGATTTCAGCAGCGCCTCCACCGGGAAGGGGCTGAAGGTCTTGAGCTTGATCAGGCCTACGTTCTTGCCGGCGTCGCGCGCCTCGTCGATCGCATCCTTGGCCGCGCCCGTCATGCTGCCCAGGGTCATGATCGCATAGTCGGCGCCGTCGAGCCGGTACTCCTCGACCAGCGGCGCGAAACTGCGACCGAAACGCTGCGCCCATTCCGCATGCACTTCCTCGATCACGCGCAGCGAGTTCTGCATGCCCTTGCACTGTCCCTTGCGGTAGCGGACGAAAGTCGACGGCCCCTTGCCACCCGAACCGCCGGTCAGCGGATCGACCGCCATCGGCCGCAGCGGATCGAGCGCGACATGCCAGTTCACATCCTTGACGCCCATGAAGGCATCGACCTCGGCCTGGTCAGGCAGTTCGACGCGCGAGGTTCCGTAGGAAAGGTAGTTGCCATCGAGGCAGACATTCACCGGCAGCATCACGTCGTGGTGTTCGGCGATCTTGAAGGCCATGATGGTGGTGTCGAGCACTTCCTGCACCGTCTCGCAATACACCTGCACCCAGCCCACCTCGCGCACCGTCATCGCATCCTGGTGCCCGCCCCACACCGACTGCGGCGTGATGCCGTCGCGCGTGACGATGGACATGACGATCGGCAGGCGCATGCCGGAAGTACGGAAATAGGGTTCGAACATGAAGGCAAGGCCGGGACCGCAGGTCGCGGTGTAGGTCCGCGCGCCGGCGAGTGCCCCGCCTTGCAGCACGGAGAGCACCGAATGCTCACCCTCGGCATCGACGATGTCGGCATCCATGCGGCCGTCGGCGATCAGCTTGGCGACGTGCTCGACCAGCGAGGACTGCGGCGTAATCGGATACACGGCGACCATGTCAGGCCGCGCCAGGGCGACGCCCAATGCGGCGGCCTCGTTACCTTCGCAGAGGATGACCTTCTGCTTCGCCGGTTTCGTCTGATTCGGCGTTTCAAGCGTGGCGGTAGTCATGCGGCCTCCGAAGCGTAAGAGTCGGCGCTGGCGTTACGGCGATTCAGGCTCATGTCGCCTCCGGAATCATGGTGATCGCGCGCTGCGGGCACTCATTGGCGCAGATGCCGCAGCCCTTGCAGGTCTTCAGGTTGAAATCGAACCAGGCCGGCTTTTCCTCGACGCATTGCACCGGGCAATACAGCCAGCACACGGCGCACTTGACGCACTTGTCGCGATCGACCACGGGCCGCATGCTGCGCCAGTCACCGGGCAGCATCGGGCTGACTTCGGTGGCGACCGGGCAAAGGTCGTCCGGCACATTCGCCTGCTTCAGATTGAATAGCGGATAGCTCTCATGCCGGCTCATGCCGCGGCCCTCCGTTCTATCGTATGCACGGTGGTTTCGTTGTAGCCGCGCTCAAGCGCAAGCAAGTTTTGCTTCAGCCCGGCGTCACGAAAATCCGAATCTTCCAGCGAGCGCTTCAAGGCATCCAGCGACACCACGCCGGTCGTCCTGGCGAATGCGCCCAACATCAGGGTATTGGTGATCGGCTTGCTGAATATCTGCAAGGCAATCCCGATCGCATCGCAGAGACCGACCGTGGCGACGTTGGGTGACAGCGCCACCTCCGCCAGCGGCTTGTTGGTCGCCTGCACCAGCGTGCCGCCCGGCTTGAGCCCGCCGAAGATATCCACGGTTCTGGCCAGCGTCGGATCGACGCAGATCAGGCAATCGGGCGTGTAGATGTTGGTGAGCTGGCGGATCTCGCGATCGCTGCAGCGCAGGAAGGAAACCACCGGCGCGCCGCGCCGCTCGAAGCCGAAGGACGGAATCGATACCGCGAACTTGCCCTCTTCCAGTAACGCGGCCGCAAGCATGGCCGCCGCCGTAACGGCGCCCTGCCCTCCCCGGCCATGAAAGCGTACTTCGTACATTCCGTCTCCTCCGATGCGATGAGGCTCTTTGGCCCCACTCCCTGTTCTTCTTGCCGAAACCGGCTAACCTGCCTTGGCCCCCGGCATCGCCTTCCAGCCGGGCTTTGCGGCGGCTCCCGCCGCTCCCTGCCCGCGCATGGGCATGTGCTGCAATGCGAGTCCCTGGGTATACGCCGCGCGCCGCACCAGGGTGAACTTCAGGAACCAGCCCCCGGCAACCGCCATGATGCCGGCGACAAAGACCAGCCCGCCCCGTCCCGGCATCCCCGCCACAGCCGCCATGACAAACAATGCCGGCAGGATATGCCCGAATACCGCAAGCCGTGCGGCAATCCCGCCCAGTACCTTCAGCGTTGCGTCGGGTGCGCCGTCGGCAACCAGCGCGCCGAGATACCTGTGCCAGAACAATGCGCGGGCGCCGATCAGCACGATCAGGCCCACCAGCATCGGGAGGCCGGCCCCGGCGGACGTCAGCGACAGCACGCAGGCGAGAAAGCCGGCGCCTTCAGCGAGGCCGGTGGCGACCATCAGCGGAATGCTGCGCCGATTGCGCCAGGCCGGAATCCCCTTGTTCGCCGCCAGGATGCGCGCCTGGCTATAGAGAAAGCCGAGGCCGAGAACTCCGGCAAACAAGGCCGGCAGCGCGTTGGCCGTCAGCAACGCCAGTCCGCCGGCGGCGAACACCAGCAAGGCCACCACCGCCTCGCGCGTCATCCACGAGGTCGCGATGTGGCGATAGACGTTGAGCGCGCGCCAGGGACGCCCGATTTCGAACCAGACGCAGGTCAAACCACCGGCGATGAGTGCGAGGCCCAGCAGCACGGCGACCCGTAGCGCAACAGGGTCGAGGCCGGCGAATGCCGCCCAGAACAGCAGGCCGCCGCCGGCGCCGCCGCAGATGAAGTTGGCGGCGGCGCGCCAGTCCCAGTTGCGCTGCTGCTTGGGCGCGGCGAGCTCGGCGGCACGAAGTGCGGATATCTTCATGACTTGTCCCAGATGTAATACACGCCGGGTTCGGTGCCCAGTTCTTCGTGCATGCGGAAATGCTGTGTTTCCGCGAGCAGGCGGCTGACGCCGCTTTCCGGGTCCTCGATGTCGCCGAAGCCCATCGCGCCGGAGATGCAGGAATTGACACAGGCCGGCGTCACCTCGTGATCGACGCCGGGAATCTGGCCGCTGACTGCCGCGTGGTCGATGCGATCCTTGCAGAAGGTGCATTTCATCGAAACGCCGATGCGGTCCGGATCGAAACGCTTGGCTTCCGACGCCATCGCCGTGTCGTTGTAGGCGTAGCGCGGCTCATGGACGATGGAGCGGGCGTCATAGGGGCAGGCCATGACGCAGTTGGCGCAGCCGATGCAGAGGTCATAGTCGATCGCCACCAAGCCGTCCGCGCGCCTGGTGGTGGCCTGGGTTGGGCAGACCTCTTCGCAGGGCGGGTTGGCGCAGTGCATGCAGGCGACCGGCAGGAAGCTGCGCTTCACATCGGGAAATTCGCCGCTTTCGATGTCGAGCACGCGCCGCCACTGGATGCCCGGGGGCGTCGCATTGGCACCCTTGCAGGCCGCGGTGCAGGTCTGGCAGCCGACGCAACGGCGAAGGTCGATGGTCATCACATAACGTGTCATGCCGAAGCCTCCATGCGGCGTACGCTGACCCGCACGATGTCGGCGCCCGAGCCCGTGGCATCCGTCAGGTCCAGCGACATCGGTGCAATGCTGTTGAGGCTGGGCGCCTCCATCGTCTTGGCAAAGGGCGTCGCCCAATGGTCGAACTGGCCGATGATCACCAGCGTGTCGGGGCGCACGCCCTGCGCCAGCGCGGCCTTGCCGTAGGTGGCGCCGATGTGGGAGCGCACCTCGACGCGATCGCCTTCGGCGATGCCGAGCGAGGCCGCCGTTTTGGCGTTGATGATGACGCCGGCGTGACCGCGCAGGTTCTGCGCCACTTCGTGCATGACCTCGATCGCCGCGTTGCCGCCGGCGTGGTATTGCATGCTCTTGGTGGTCAGCAGCCAGAAGGGGAAGTCCTCGGCCCTGGCCCCGCTCTTTTCCAGATTGCGGATCCAGCGCCCCGGCACGTCGTGCCACTCCGGCAGCGCGGTGTATTCGGAGAGCTGCTCATCCCACCAGTTCATCTTGCTCTCATGCAGGCGACGACCGAGTTCGCGACCGGCAAGCAGCAAGCGTTCCTGATAGGGCAGTTCATAACGCAGGCCGTGCTTTTCCATGGTCGGCGTCAGGTACCAGTCGAGGCGCGACATCGGCACGGTATAGAAGCCGTGCTCGCGAAACCATTCGAGGTCGTGTTCCTCGCGGCCTTCGGACAGCGTTACGGTCGCGGCGCGGCAGACCGCGTCCCAGATTTTTTCGGGGGCGGGCTCGACCGCCGTGTCGAGGCTGAAGTCGTAGCCCTCGCCCTTCAGCGGCGACACCCCGGAAACACCCTTGTTGATGGCATTCACGTAGGGTTCGAGCAGGCCGGTGCGCTTGGCCAGCTCGGTGGTGATCCAGGTGAAATCGCGCGCCTCGCCCTGCGGTTCGACGGCCTTCTGGCGCAGCACCACACCCCTGTGGTCCCAGAACTGCTCCATGTACTTGGTGCCACCCATGCGGATCATCTGCGTCGATTCGAGGTCGGTCGCCTCGGGCAGCAGCACGTCGGCCATGTAGTTGGTCTCATCCACCGTGTAGGCGACGCAGGCCATGAAGGGAAACTTCGCCGCGATCTCCGCCAGGTGACGCGTGTCCCAGAAGGAAATCGACGGATTCGACCGATACACCAGCCATACTTCCGGCAGCGTCGGCATCGGCATGGTCCAGTCGTCGGGACGCTCGCCCTGGAACATCCAGGCCAGTTGCGTGGGGCCGAGGGCCTGGCTCCAGGCGCCGTTGTGGCCGACGATGGGCACCAGGGTCTGGTGCAGGTTGCGCGTCGAGGGCGCCGCCTGCCATTCTTCCTTGGTGGTCGGGTTGAAATACTGGACCATGAAGCCGTCATCGCCCGGCTTCACCGAGAGATGGCGGTTGTCGCGCGACTTGTTGAGCCGCACCGTGGTGCCGACCAGGCCGCCCGGGTTTTCCAGCGCACCCACCAGCGCCGCGAGCACGGTGCGCGCCCAGCAGCATTCGTAGGCGCCCCAGCCGTTGTTCACCGACTTGCCCAGCGTCACCGCGACCGGTCGCAGCGGCAGGGTCTTGCCGTCGATTTCGATGGTCTCGCCGATGCCGGCGGCTGCAAGGTATTCGTTGGCGATGCGGCGTATGGTTTCCGCCTTCACGTCGCAGATGCTCTCGGCCCACTCCGGCGTGTATTTGTCGATGTGCCGCGCCAGCATTTCGTAGGCGGTCTTGCCTTCGACGTCCGCATACTCGCGCCGCTCCTTGTCGGCATCGACCACGACTGCATGGGCGACGCGGTAGGCGCCGGCAACGGCGGGCCGTGCGCCCGGCGTGTCGTGCGGCACGGCGCTGGCCGTGGTTTCATCCCATACCAGTGGCTTGCCGTTTTGCGGATCGCGCAGATAGAGGCCGTCGGGCGCCACCAGATAGGGCGAAGCGGTACGGTCGCGCAGGAAGGGAATGTCGAGCTTTTCCAGCCCGTTCTCGCGCACCAGCACGTGGATCAGGGCGAAGAGGAAAGCCGGATCGGTCTTGGGCCGGATCGGTACCCATTCGGCGGAGCAGGCGCCCGTCGCCGTCAGGTGCGGCTCGACCTGCACGCGCTTGTAGCCGCGCACGCGCGCATCGGCATGGCGGATCACGGCGCAGGGCCCCCCCGTGACATCGACGTTGGCGCCGACGGCGATGTTGTAGCGGCAGTTCGGCGTATCGGCGGCGACGGTGAAGCCGCGATGCCAGAACTCGCCGTAGAGATGCTCGGAATGCACGCACTTGACGCCCTGGCCGGAACCGAAGCTGAAATCCACTTCGCCCCAGGCGGCGAGGAAAGCCGGAAAAGTGCCCATGTAATTCGACGGCGTGCCGCCGTGGCCGAGGCTGACCGCCACCCGCGGCAGGCCCGCCTCGTCGAGCAGGCCCTTGGCGCGCACGGCCTTGAGCTTGCCCGCCACGATGTCGAGCGCCTCGTCCCAGGATATCGGCACGAAACCCGGATCCTCGTTGCGCCCCTTCTTCGGGTTGGTGCGCTTCATCGGGGTCTGGATGCGGTTGGGGTTGTAGGTCTTCTGCACCAGGCCATAGGCCTTGACGCAGACCCGCCCCTTGGCCGGGTGCACGTCCGCGGCGGCGAAATTCGGCTCGACCTCGGTGGCGATGCCATCGACCACCTTGATGTTCATCAGGTCGGGGCCCGACACGCAGTTGTAGCAGTAGGTCGGAACCCGTTTGACTGACTTGGCTTGCGCTTCCATGCTCGGATTCCTCGACTAATGAACGCGTTCGGGATGCGAATAGACACAGTGCCGCTCACCACGGGCAAAACCGATCAGCGTGACGCCAGAGTCGACCGCCACCCTGACCGCCATGCCGGTCGGCGCCGAAACCGCGGCTACCACCGCGATGCCGACAGCCGCTGCTTTCTGCACGATTTCGTAACTGGCGCGGCTGGTCATGAGGACAAAGCCGCTGTCAAAGCTCTTGCGCTGCGACGCCAGGGAACCGATCAGCTTGTCGAGCGCGTTGTGGCGCCCGACGTCCTCCCGCACCAGGTCGATGCCGCCGTGGAAGTCGCACCAGGCGGCGGCATGCACCGCCCCCGTCAATTCAAACAACTGCTGCATTTCCTGCAGTGCCGACAAGGCACGCGGCAAGGCACCGGTGTTCAACACCGCGGAAGACCGGACCGTAGTCGCCCGCTTTGCCAGTTGATCGAGGCTTTCCGAACCGCAGAGGCCGCAACCGGTGCGACCGGCCAGTGTCCGCCGATGCTGCTTGAGGACATGGGCGCGCTCGGCGGAGAGCTGCATATGGACTTCGATGCCGTTGTCGCGCTCGACGATTTCCAGATCGTGGATTTCGCCGGCACGGCCGACGATGCATTCGCTCAGGCTGAAACCCAGGGCAAAGTCTTCGAGGTCCAACGGCGTGGCCAGCATCACGGCATGCGAGATGCCGTTATAGACCAGCGCCACCGGCACTTCTTCCGCCACCGTCTCGTCCGAATGCGTGGCAATGCCGCCGTCCCAGCGACAAGCGCCGTATCTGTTATGTGCCTCGATGCCCACACCCGCTTCGTGTCGCATTGCCCGCCTCGCCTGAAATGGAAGCAATCAAACTTACCCCTACTGCCATTACGATACACTTTACCAAGATTAAATACAATAATTTTGTATCACATTAGAGTTGTCTTATACTGCGCACTCAAGCGGTTTGCATTCCCGGCTTCGCCCGATGCAGCGCCAGGCCGGATCCACCCGCGGATCAAGCCGCCCTGTTGTCGGCATGCTCAGGCCCTCATAGAGGAACAATGTGAAGAGTCGACATATCAGCCAATGGATCAAGGACTTCCTCGATCAGCATCCAACTCGCGCCAATTCGCTGATCATCACGGTGTATGGCGACTTCATCGCCCCGCATGGCGGCACCGTCTGGCTCGGCAGTTTCATTCGCCTGGTCCAGCCGCTCGGCCTCAACGAACGCATGGTGCGGACCAGCGTTTATCGCCTGTCCCAGGAGAAGTGGCTGGTTTCAGAGCAACTGGGCCGCAAGAGCTATTACAGCCTGACTACCTCCGGCCGGCGCCGCTTCGAACATGCCTACCGGCGGATCTATTTCGCGCCGCAGGACACCTGGTCCGGCGAGTGGCAACTGGTCATGATCCCCTCCTCGCTCGGTGGCGCGCAGCGCGACGCCCTGCGCAAGGATCTGGCCTGGGCCGGCTACGGCGCGCTCGCCTCGGGCATACTCGCGCACCCCTCGGCGGACACCGAAGCGCTGCTGGACATCCTTCAGGAAACCGGCGCCCACGACAAGGTCGTGGCCATGAAGGCCGTCAATATCAGCGCCCTGACCAGCAAGCCGCTGCAGGAACTGGTGCATGACTGCTGGAACCTGGAAGTCCTGTCCGCCAGGTACCTCGATTTCATCGAGCTGTTCAGGCCGGTGCTGCGTACCTTGCGCGCCGCCAACAGCCTCGATCCCGAGCAGTGTTTCCTGGTGCAGACGCTGCTCATGCACGACTTTCGACGGGCCCTGCTGCACGATCCGCAACTGCCATCACAGCTGCTTCCCGCCAACTGGAGCGGCGGCGTCGCCCGCCAGTTGTGCCGCGATCTCTACGGCATCACCTATCCGCTGGCACAACAGCACCTGCTCTCCGTCTGCGAGACCGCCAACGGGCCGCTGCCCCCGGCAGCACCCTATTTCTACGAGCGCTTCGGCGGACTGGAGCCGACTTAGAGCCTATTTCAGTAGGAATCGTACCCCGCGCCGGTTGGCGTTGGGATGCGATGCGAGGCGGAGGAAGCGCCGCAGGGTATATCCCTGCAAACGACCGACAACGTGGCAGCGCGCCCAACGCCAGCCGGCCCTTCGGGTTGAGACCAGGATCGGCGTCTGCGCCGTTGCAGCGCTTGCCAATGGAACAACCATTGGCGGCGCACTGCGCCTTGCATCCATCCGATCCTGATCTCAACGCGGGGCACGATTCCTGCTGAAATAGGCTCTTAAGCGACACCCGCATCCGGAATCAAGCCAAATTGATGGACATCAACCGATACATTAGAGTTAAAACTTATTGATATTTTTGTATCTGTTATAGTGCCCCCGTGCAGCATCCGTTGATCACACGGAATCCAGGGAGTCACGACCATGAGCAATCCCCCGCAATCGGGAACCCATCCCGCGCCGAAAGGCCCGGCAACGCCCGCGCTATTCGGACAAGCCGCCGCCGCAGGGCGCGTCACTCTGAGCCAGACCGAGCTGGGCACCCTGCTTTCCGGCCTCGGCATCGCATACGCCGCGGATGCAGCACCGGCACAGCCCGTTCAGCTCCGCATCAGCCTGAACGACACCCGTGAATTCGGCATGGTCATCAGCGCCGGAATGGGCGGACTCGATGCCGATCTGGACGCAGGGAATTTCAGGAAGGATCGCGCCGCGGTCTACGCCGCCACCGAACTCACGGATGCCGAGAATTTTCTCGACCTGTTCAGGCGCACGCTGGCTTATCAAAGGCTTGCCCGGATCGCCCGACGCGAGGGCACCGACCTCCCCGACGCACAGCTCAAGGCCTGCTTTGCAAGCATGCTTGAACTGGCCAAGGCATTTGCGCCAGGCAACCCGGAGGCCGAATTTGCGTTGCAGCGCCTGGACCTCGATCCCGCAACCATCGGCGACCGGCTGACAGTACACGCGGCGCATTGCGAGTTCGGCGTCCCGTCGCCTCGCCGCTTGCCCCGCCCCATTCACAAGATCGACAAGCTGATTCATCCGGCTTCGATCGGCATCATCGGGGTCTCGTCTTCCAGCATGAATTTCGGCCGCATCATCCTGAAGAACCTGATGGGCAGCGGCTACAGCAAGGAACGCCTGTGCATCATCCGTCCCGGTGAAACCGAGATCGATGGCGTCAAATGTGTCGAAAGCCTGAAGGCGCTGGACCACAAGCTCGACCTGCTGATCGTGGCGGTCGCCGCCAGCGCCGTCTACGAACTGGTCGACGAGATCATCGAAACGGACTCCGTCGAATCGGTGATGCTGATCCCGGGCAGCCTCGGGGAAACCAGGGCCAGCCGCGAGCCTGCCGCCGCATTGGCCGCACGCATCAATGCAGCCCACGGCAAGCCCGGTGGCGGACCCGTATTCCTCGGCGCCAACTGTCTGGGCGTGGTCTCCCATCCCGGTTCCTACGATTCCTGGTTCATCCCGCTGGAGCGATTGCCGAAGCCGCAGAAGAAGCCCGAAAGAAACTCGGTGATGCTGAGCCAGAGCGGCGCCTTCATGATCACCCGCCTGAGCCAGAACCCATGGCTCGATCCGCGCTACATGCTGGCGCTGGGCAACCAGACCGACCTGACCCACGGCGACATGCTGAGCTACTTCGCCGACCGGCCCGAAATCGAAACGCTCGGCATCTACATCGAAGGCTTCAAGGATCTCGACGGCCTCGACTTCGCCAGGGCGGTGCGCAAGGCCGTGCTCAACGGCAAGCAGGTGGTGGTCTACAAATCCGGCAGGACCGCACCCGGCATGGGCGGCGTCATGGGCCACACCGCATCCATCGCCGGCAGCCCGACACTGTTCGAGTCGGTCGTGCGCCAGGCGGGAGCCATCGTCGCCGAGGACTTCAACAGCTTCGACGACCTGTTCTACATCGCCGGCGCGCTGCACAAGAAAAAGATCGGCGGCAATCGCCTCGGCGCCATCAGCGGCGCGGGTTTCGAGGCGGTCGGCATGGCCGACTCCATCGAATCGGACAGCTTCGCGATGACGATGGGCGAACTCGAATCCGGCACGGTCAAACATGTCGAGGATATTCTGCTCGCCAAGAAGCTCAATTCGCTGGTCGAGGTCCGCAATCCGATCGACATCAATCCTGGCGCCGACGACGAAGCCCACCTGCAAATCGTTGAAGCCTTCCTGCAGGACCCCAACATCGACGCCGTGGTGGTCGGACTCGACCCCACGGCCCCCTCGGTGCGGGCGCTGGAACAAAGCAAGCTGCGCCCCGGCTTCGACATCACGGACCCGAAGGGCACGGTGCATCTGATGCCGCCACTGGTCGACGGCAACGAAAAGCCGGTCATCGGCATCGTCGATGGCGGAAAACTCTACGACGCCATGTGCGCCGGCCTGATGGACCAGGGCGTTTGCGTGTTCCGCAACTGCGCACGCGGCACCCGTGCCCTGGTGCGCTACGTCGAGGCCCGCCTGTATGCGAACTCACTCAAGAATCGCCGCTGAATCACAACCACGTCAATCGAGGACACATCATGAGCGAAACACTGCAAGCCGGCCTCTCGGCCACCCGTCGCGTTGAAATCGACCGCGATCGCACCATCAGCTTCATGGGCGACGACTGCCGGGTCTACTCGACGCCCAACCTGCTCTACGACATCGAGATGGCCTGCCGCGACCTGCTGCTGGAACACATCGACCCGGGCAAGGACTCGGTCGGCACGCGGGTCGAACTGGACCATGTCGGTGCCACGCTGCTGGGCATGTGGGTGGAAATCACCGTGACGCTGACCGCGGTCAACGGCGGTGCCGTCTCCTTCGACTTCACTGCGCGCGACTCCGTGGAGGAAGTGGCCCGCGGCAAGCACAATCGTTTCATTGTCGGCGTCGAGAAGACGGCGCAAAGACTGAAGGCCAAGCTCGCCAAGGCAAGCTGAGCACCGGCACGGCCCGAATACCGAGCCGCTCGAAGCGGCAACACGGCGGAAAAGGGCCCAGCCCGCCATGCGCCCGCAGGGGGGGGGAGGCAATCCCGCCGGCATCGAATAGAATGTGCTTTCCATGAAAGACTTTCGCATATTCGACCGTCGCGGCCTGCTGCTGGCCCTGGGCCTGCTGCTCACGAGCGGCTTCTTCGCCACGACCCTGTTCGGCTACTTCGTTTCGAAGCAGGCGATCCGCGATGCGATCATCGGCCAGGACCTGCCGCTCACGGCGAGCAATATCTACTCGGAAATCCAGAAGGATCTGGTACGTCCGGTGCTGATCTCCTCGACCATGGCCAACGACACCTTTCTGCGGGCCTGGGTGCTCAAGGGAGAGGGCAACGTCACCGACATGGCCCGCTATCTCAACGAGATGAAGGAACGCTACGGTGCCTTCAGCAGTTTTTTCGTCTCCGACAAAAGCACGATCTACTACACCGGCGAAGGCGTCCTGAAGCGCGTGTCGCCCAACGAGCCGCGCGATGCCTGGTACTACCGCGTGCGCGACATGAAGCAGGATTACGAGATCAATGTCGACCCCGATCTCGCCAATGCCGACGCGCTGACCATTTTCATCAACTACCGGGTCTTCGACTTCTCCGGCAATTACATCGGCGCCACGGGGATCGGCCTCACCGTCGATGCCGTACGCCGCCTGATCAACGATTACCAGCAGCGCTTTCAGCGCACCATCTATTTCGTGAACACGGAAGGCCAGGTGGTCCTGTTCGGCAACCAGACCAGCCGCGCCCCCGATTTGCGCGCCACGCCGGGCCTGGGGCCGCTGGTCGACCGCATCCTCAAGGAAAAGGCCGGGTCTTACCAGTATCTGGTCAAGGGCGACAACCATATCCTCAATGTGAACTTCCTGCCGGAACTCAAGTGGTATCTGTTCGTCGAGCAGAACGAGGAACAAGCGCTCGCCGGCATCCGGCGCACGCTCTACACCAATCTCGCCATCAGCCTCGTGGTGACTATGATCGTGCTGTTCCTGACGCACCTCGTGCTGTCGCGCTACCAGCATCGCATCGAGGAAATGGCCTCGACCGACAAGCTTACGGGCCTGCTCAACCGCCATGCCTTTGCCATCCTCATGGACAAGCTGATGGCCGAGCACCATCGCGTGCCGCAGCCGATCGCCATGCTGCTGGCGGACATCGACAACTTCAAGGAAATCAATGATCGCCATGGTCATCAGGCCGGCGACAAGGTGCTTGGCAGCGTTGCCGCAATGCTGCTGCACGACCAGCGCCAATCCGACATCGCAGTGCGCTGGGGCGGCGAGGAATTCCTGCTGGTTCTGCGCGGTTGCGATCTGACCGAAGCCACGCGCATCGCCGAAAACCTGCGGCAGAAAATTGCGGCGACACCCATCGCGGTGAACGGCCGGCAGGTAAACGTAACCGTCAGCATCGGCGTCAGCGAATATGAGGAAACAGAACTCCCGGACCAAACGGTAGATCGCGCCGATGCTGCCCTGTACGAGGCCAAGAAAGCCGGGCGCAACCGCGTGGAAGCCGCCACCGGACAAGGCCAGGCGCAAGAGCCTATTTCAGTAAGGCTCTAAATCAGCGTCACGCCGGCGCCGACTCCCGGGCGCCCCCCCATGAAGGGGCGGCAGGTATTGCCACTCTGACCATGCCGAACCGGCGGCAATTCTCGCCGCAGAAATAACTGCCGTCACGAAACAGAGCAAGGGGATTGGAATTGCGCCGCGATTCCAGCCCAATTCAGCGCTTCAGATGCTGGAACAGTAGTTGCATTACTCCGCTTGCAGTTTGGCCGACCCGATTTCCGGGCTGCCTCTGGTCAATCAAACGCAAGGAGCGGACATGCTTACTCTCACCCCACCGGACACGATCGGCATCGGTCCCAACGATGCTCCCCGCATGAGCCTGCCGCGCGAACTTGCGGAATCATTGCTGCGGGCCTGCTCGCTTCCCGCCGCGGACGACCGCACCTACACCAGCGTTCAGATCCTGCCGACGCCGAGCGGACAGAACCTTTACGTCAGGTCATCCTTCTACGGCTAATCGGCCTGCGGTGGCACCTGGCCATCAAACAGTTCTTCGATAAACCCGAAGCGCCGGAAGTCGCGCACCCGCATCGGGTACAGGATGCCGTCGAGATGGTCGCATTCGTGCTGCACGACGCGCGCGTGGAAGCCATCCACGGTGCGTTCGAAGCGCTGGCCGGTTGCGTCGAAACCGGCATAGCGCAAGCTGTTCCAGCGCGGCACCCAGCCGCGCAAGCCGGGCACCGAGAGACAGCCTTCCCAGCCCTCTGCCTCTTCAGCGGAAAGCGGCACCAGTTCGGGATTGATCAGCACCGTATCGGGTACGGCCGGCGCATCCGGGTAGCGGGGGTTGGCGCCGCCGCCGAAAATCACCACGCGCAAATCCACTCCGATCTGCGGCGCTGCCAGGCCGGCGCCATCGAGATGCGCCATGGTGTCGCGCATGTCCTTCAACAGTGCCGCCAGCTCCGGCGTGCCGAACTCCGCCACCGGCTGCGCCACGCGCAGCAGGCGCGGATCGCCCATGCGCAAGACCTCGCGGATCATTTTTCGCAAATCCCTTCGATGATCCGGCGCACACGGACCATTGCTTCCTGCAGTACCGCTTCGAGGCTTTCGAACTTGATACCGTGCCGGGAATCGGCGCGACCAGCGGCCCAGTTGGCCACCACGCAAAGCGCCGCGTAGGGCAGCTCCAGTTCGCGCGCCAGGCCGGCCTCGGGCATGCCGGTCATGCCGACGATGTCCGCGCCGTCATCCTCCATGCGGTTGATTTCCGCGGCGGTTTCCAGCCGCGGGCCCTGCGTGGTGGCATATACGGCACCGTCGATCACGGGTTCGCCGATCCGGCGCGACACATCGAGCAGCAACTGGCGTACTTCCGCATCGTAGGGATCGGTGAAATCGACATGGATGACCGGGCCGTCGCCGCCCGACTGGAAGGTCATCTCGCGGCCCCAGGTGTAGTCGATGATCTGGTGCGGCACCACCAGCGCCCCGGGGCCGAGGTCGCCGCGTATGCCGCCGACCGATGCCACCGAAACGATTTGCGTCACGCCCGAGGTTTCCAGGGCATGGATGTTGGCACGGTAATTCACCAGATGCGGCGGAATGGTGTGGCCGTAGCCGTGCCGCGCGATGAAAACCACGTCGTGACCATTGATGCGGCCGAAGGTGAGCGGGCCGGAAGGCTCGCCATAAGGTGTGCGCACCACTTCGCGATGCGATACATCGAGGTTCGCCAGCTGGGTCAAGCCGCTGCCGCCTATGATACCGAGCATAAAAAATCCCCTGAAAATTCAATCGGAACGGGAGTCCAAGCGTGTTATAATTTTTGGCTTTTTCCGCGTCGCAACAACACCAAGGCCACTATGTCCCGCGCCCTCAGAAACATCGCCATTATCGCCCACGTTGACCACGGCAAGACCACCCTGGTCGACCAGTTGCTTCGTCAGTCCGGCACCTTTGCTGCCCACCAGGCCGTTACCGAACGGGTCATGGATTCCAACGATCTCGAAAAAGAGCGCGGGATCACCATTCTCTCGAAGAACTGCGCCATCGACTACGAAGGCACCCACATCAACATCGTGGACACCCCCGGACACGCCGACTTCGGCGGCGAGGTCGAGCGCGTGCTGTCGATGGTCGATGGCGTGCTGCTGCTGGTCGATGCCGTCGAAGGCCCGATGCCGCAGACCCGCTTCGTCACCCGCAAGGCACTGGCGCTGGGCCTCAAGCCGATCGTCGTGGTGAACAAGATCGACCGTCCGGGCGCCCGCCCCGACTGGGTCATCAGCCACACCTTCGACCTGTTCGACAAGCTCGGCGCGACCGAGGAACAGCTCGATTTTCCGGTGGTCTTCGCTTCCGCCTTGAACGGCTTCGCCATGCTCGACGCGACCAAACCCGGCACCGACATGCGCCCGCTCTACGAAGCCATCATCAAGCATACGCCGCAGCCCGCCGTTGACTCGGAACGCCCCCTGCAGTTGCAGATCTGCTCCCTCGACTACAACAGCTATGTCGGCCGCATCGGCATCGGCCGCATCCAGCAGGGCCGCATGAAGGCCGGCCAGGAAGTCGCCGTGATGTATGGTGACGAGAGCAAGGGCAAGGCCAAGATCGGCCAGATCATGATGTTCACCGGCCTCGAACGCGAACAGGCGACCGAAGCCGAAGCCGGCGACATCGTGCTGGTGACGGGCATCGAGCAGGTTGGCATCGGCGTCACCATCTGCGACCCCGCCGCTCCGGTCGGCATGCCGCCGCTGGTGGTGGACGAGCCGACGCTGACCATGAATTTCCAGGTCAACACCTCGCCGCTGGCCGGCAAGGAAGGCAAGTACGTCACCAGCCGCCAGATTCGCGAGCGCCTCAACAAGGAACTGCTGGCCAACGTCGCCCTGCGCGTCGAGGAAACCGACGATGCCGACGTATTCCTGGTGTCGGGGCGCGGCGAACTGCACCTGACCATCCTGCTCGAAACCATGCGCCGCGAAGGCTACGAGCTGGCGGTGTCGCGCCCGCGCGTGCTGTTCAAGGATATCGACGGCCAGAAGTGCGAACCCTACGAACTGCTGACCGTCGACATAGAAGACAGCCATCAGGGCACGGTCATGGAAGAGCTCGGCCGCCGTCGCGGCGAGCTGCTCAACATGGAGCCGGACGGCAAGGGTCGTGTCCGCCTCGAATACCGCATCCCGGCACGCGGCCTGATCGGCTTCCAGGGCGAGTTCCTGACGGCCACGCGCGGCACCGGCATGGCCAGCCACATTTTCGACGACTACGGTCCGATGGCCGGCACCATGGCCGAACGCCGCAACGGCGTGCTGATCTCGCAGGATGACGGCGCCGCCGTCGCCTACGCCTTGTGGAAGCTGCAGGATCGCGGCCGCATGTTCGTCAGCCCCGGCGACCCGCTCTACGAAGGCATCATCATCGGCGTACACAGCCGCGACAACGACCTGGTGGTCAACCCGATCAAGGGCAAGCAGCTGACCAACGTTCGCGCGTCCGGCACCGACGAAGCGGTGCGGCTGATTCCGCCGATCCAGATGACGCTCGAATCCGCCGTCGAATTCATCGCCGACGACGAACTGGTCGAAATCACCCCGAAGTCGATCCGCCTGCGCAAGCGCTTCCTCAAGGAGCACGAACGCAAGCGCGCCAACCGCGACGAGACGACATAAGAAAACGGGAGCCGCGGCTCCCGTTTTTCATGCAAGAGTCGGCGCTGACGAGACGCCGATTCTGGCCCGTCTCAACCGAGCGACTTCAGCGCCGCCGCGTAGTTGGGCTCCTGCCCGATCTCCGGCACCATTTCGCTGTGGATCACCTTGTCGTTCTCGTCCAGCACCACCACGGCGCGGGCGGTAAGCCCGGCCAGCGGGCCGTCGGCCATGGCGACGCCCCAGGCCTTGAGGAACTCCGGATGGCGGAAGGTGGACAGGTGGGCCACATTCTTCAGGCCTTCCAGTTCGCAGAAACGCTTGGCGGCAAACGGCAGATCGCCGGAGATGCAGAGCACGACCGTATTGGCCAGATCGCCGGCAGACTCGTTGAACTTGCGGGTCGATGTGGCGCAGGTCGGCGTATCGATGCTCGGGTAGATGTTCAGCACCTTGCGCTTGCCGGCAAAATCCTTGAGCGAAACATCGGCCAGCGCCGCACTGGTCAACTTGAAGTCCGGGGCCTTCGCGCCGGGGGCGGGAAGATCGCCATCGACGTTAACCGGGTTGCCGCGCAGGGTTATTTTTGTACTCATGGGTAGCTCCTGTTGAGGGTGGTTGGGGGGGTAAGGAAACGCTAGTGTATCCGGATCAGCCGGGGAAGCACGGCCCTGGCGTTCGCCGTCGTGGCAGCCGCAACTTCCTCCAGTCCGATGCCACGCAAATCGGCCAGCGTTTGCGCGATGCGCGACAGTTGGTCCGGCGTGTTGCGGGCGCCGACTCTCCATTCCGGCGGAATATCCGGCGCGTCGGTTTCGAGCACGATGGCATCGAGCGGCAGCGTTGCGGCGAGTTCGCGGATGCGACTGGCGCGCGGGAAGGTCATCGCGCCGCCAAAGCCCAGCTTGAAGCCGAGCTTGATGAATTCGTCGGCCTGCTGCCGGCTACCGTTGAAGGCATGGGCGATGCCGCCGGCCACGCGACATAGCCGCAACGCCTTGAGCACCGGATCGATGGCGCGACGAACATGCAGCAATACCGGCAGGCCGGTATCGCGCGCCATTTTCAGCTGTGCGTTGAAATAGAACTCCTGCCGCGAGTCGTCGCGCGGCTCGATGAAGCGGTCGAGACCGATCTCGCCGATCGCCGACGGCTGCTCGCGCATCACCGTTTCGCGCAGCGCGTCGAGATCGGTTTCGCGGGCCTGATCCACGTACATCGGATGAATGCCGTAGGCCGCGATACAGCAGGAGTAATCGCGGCAGACCGAGGCAACGGCGCCGAAGTTGGCCCGCTCGACTGCCGGCACCACGATCACGCCGACACCCGCCTGCACCGCCGCTTCCGCCACCGCCGCACGGTCGTCGTCGAATTCGACGGCGTCCAGATGGCAGTGGGTATCGACCAGCACGGATTTACTCCAGTTCGTCGATCCAGGCCTGCTGTATGGCTTCGAGCTTCTTCTCGCCGCAGTGGCTCTCGTTTTCCTCGAAGCCCGGCAGCGCCATGACCCAGCGCATCAGGTCGACGAAGTTCAGACGTGTCGGATCGACGGCGGGATGCGCTTCGGCAAGTTGTATCGCAATTTCAAGGGAATCAGTCCATTTCATTTCTTGGAATGCCCTTCCTTGACCATGTTGATGGTGTACTTCGGAATCTCGATCACCAGCGGAACCTGGCCGACCAACGCCTGACAGGAAAGGCGCGAGTTGGGCTCCAGGCCCCAGGCCTTGTCGAGCAGATCTTCCTCGATGTCTTCCGCCGCCGCCAGCGAATTGAAACCCTCGCGCACGACGACGTGGCACGTGGTGCACGCGCAGGACTTTTCGCAGGCGTGTTCGATTTCGATATCGCTGCCGAGCAGCGCGTCGCAGATCGAGGTTCCCGGCGCGGCATCAATGACGGCGCCATCCGGACACAACTCGACATGGGGAAGAACGATTATTTGCGTCATGGCGATATCTGGTCAATTTTGCGGCCGGAGAGCGCGCGCTGCACGCTCTGGTTCATGCGTCGTGCCGCGAATTCGTTGGTGGCGGATCCCAGTGCCTGCATGGCGGCATCGATGGCGCGGCGGTCATCGCCAATCATGACTGCCTGCAGCCGGGTAATGGCAGCGTCGATATGGGCACGCTCCAGGGTCGACAACAGATCCGCCGCATCCTGAAGGGCGGACTGGGTAGCTTCGATCAAGCGCTGTGCTTCAACCTGTGCTTCGCGCAGCGCACGACGGAAGGCGTCATCACCGGCGTGGCTGAAGCTGTCCTTGAGCATGCCGGCAATTTCATCGTCGGTCAGGCCGTAGGACGGCTTGACCTCGATGCGCGCCTCGTGGCCGGTGGTCTGCTCGCGCGCCGTGACCGACAGCAAGCCGTCCGCATCGACCTGGAAGGTGACGCGGATGCGTGCCGCGCCGGCCACCATCGGCGGTATGCCGCGCAATTCGAACTGCGCCAGGCTGCGGCAGTCGGAGACCAGCTCGCGCTCGCCCTGCACCACCTTGATCGCCATCGCCGTCTGCCCATCCTTGAAGGTGGTGAATTCCTGCGCGCGCGCAACCGGAATCGTCGAGTTGCGCGGGATGACCTTTTCGACCAGGCCGCCCATGGTCTCCAGACCCAGCGACAGCGGGATCACGTCGAGCAGCAGCCAATCGTCGCCGGGAGCGCGATTGCCCGCCAGCAGATTGGCCTGGATCGCCGCGCCGAGCGCCACCACCTTTTCCGGGTCGAGGTTGTTGAGCGGCTCCTGCTTGAACAGTTCGGCCACGGCATGCTGGATCTGCGGCATGCGCGTCGAGCCGCCCACCATGACCACGCCGCGCACATCGTCCACGCCGAGTCCCGCATCGCGCAGGGCCTTCCGGGTCGGTGCCAGGGTTTTTTGCACCAGTGTGCGCGAGATCTCGGTAAATATCTCGGTGGTGAGGATCAGGTCGACGTACTCGCCGCTGCCGAGCTTGACCGTGATTGGCACCTGGCCGTGCTGCGACAGCTGTTCCTTGGCTTCGCGGGCGCGCATCTGCAGTAGGCGGGCATCCTGCGGCGAAAGCGGTGCCAGATCGGCCTGCTCGATGATCCAGCAGAAGATGCGGTGATCGAAGTCGTCGCCGCCCAGGGCCGAATCGCCGCCGGTCGCCATGACTTCGAAGACGCCTTTCGACAGGCGCAGGATCGAAATGTCGAAGGTGCCGCCGCCGAGGTCGAACACGGCGTAGATGCCCTCCGCCGAATTGTCGAGGCCGTAGGCAATGGCGGCCGCCGTTGGTTCGTTCAGCAGGCGCAGCACGTTCAGTCCGGCGAGCCGTGCCGCATCCTTGGTGGCCTGGCGCTGGGCGTCGTCGAAATACGCCGGCACGGTGATCACGGCGCCCGTCAGTTCGCCGCCAAGCGAGGCCTCGGCCCGATTGCGCACGGTCTTCAGGATTTCCGCCGATATCTCGACCGGGCTCTTCACGCCCGCAATGGTCTTCAGCTTGACCATGCCCTCGGCATCGACGAAATCGTAAGGCAGGGTTTCGATGTGGGCGATGTCGCGCCGCCCGCGGCCCATGAAACGCTTCACCGAAACGATGGTGTTCTTCGGATCGACGGACTGCCTGGCTTCCGCGCCATAGCCCACTTCGACGCTGCCGTCGGCGGCATAGCAGACCACCGAGGGCAGCAGCGGCCTGCCGCGGGCGTCATTGAGCACCACGCTCATGCCACTCCTGACGGTGGCCACCAGCGAGTTGGTGGTGCCCAGATCGATGCCGACAGCCAGACGATGCTCGTGGGGCGCCGCGGATTCTCCCGGCTCCGCAATTTGAAGAAGTGCCATAGTTTTTTTACGCGGTGACGGCTTCGAGCGCGTCGTCGATTTCGGTCAGCAGTTTTTCCTGAAACATCAGTTGCCGCACCAGATCGGCGGCAGCGGTGTAATCCCTGGTCTTGTCGATCAATTCGGCAACTCGCAGGTATTCGGCCTTGATTTCATTCAGCAGGCGCGAGCGGACCTCGTCCAGCGCCGCTTCATCGGCGGCGGCCCTCGCGTCCATCACCGCTTCACGCAGTTCCATCTGGCTCATGAGGAATTCCGCGGGCATGGCGGTGTTGCTTTCGATCTGCGGGTCGTGCCCGAGCAAATGCAGCAGATAGCGCGCGCGCTTGCCCGGCGACTTGAGCGTCTGGAAGGCCTCGTTGATCCGCGTCGCCCACTGCATGGCTAGGCGCCGGTCGGCGTCGGCGGCTTGTGCGTGCTTGTCCGGATGCACCTGCGCCTGAACCGCGCGAAAGGACTTTTCGAGGCTCTCCAGATCAAGCGACTGGGCGCGCGGCAAGCCGAACAGCGTGAAATGGTCGGCAGCGAAATTCAGGTCAAACGTGGTCATCGAATGAACGTCAGGTATTGAACGACTCGCCGCAGCCGCATGCGTCCTTGACGTTCGGATTGTTGAACTTGAAACCTTCGTTGAGGCCCTCGCGCGCATAATCGAGTTCGGTACCCGCCAGATAGGGCAGGCTCTTCGGATCGACCAGTACCTTGACGCCGTGGCTGAGGAATACGATGTCTTCGGCGTTGGCGGCATCCGCGAATTCCAGCTTGTATGCCATGCCCGAACAGCCCGAGGTCTTGACCCCGAGGCGAATGCCGATCCCCCTTCCGCGCTTGGCGATGTACTTGGCGATGTGGTCCGCGGCGCGTTCGCTGAGGGTCACCGGACTTGCGCTTTCGCTGCCCTGCCAACCTGCCGGCGGGACCTGGGGCACGGCGGCGGCATCGCTCGCGGGTGTGGTGCAAGCACTCATGCTCAAGCTCCCTGTTTCTTTTTGTAATCGGCCACGGCGGCCTTGATCGCATCCTCGGCCAGGATGGAGCAGTGGATCTTCACCGGCGGCAATGCCAGTTCCTCGGCGATCTGCGTGTTCTTGATATCGAGCGCCTGATCCAGCGTCTTGCCCTTGACCCATTCGGTCACCAGCGACGACGAAGCGATCGCCGAACCGCAGCCATAGGTCTTGAACTTGGCATCTTCGATGATGCCGTCCTTGCCGACCTTGATCTGCAGCTTCATGACGTCGCCGCAGGCCGGCGCACCGACCATGCCGGTGGCGACACCCTCGTCATCCTTGCCGAAGGAACCCACGTTGCGCGGGTTTTCGTAGTGATCCAGAACTTTTTCGCTGTATGCCATTATGATTTCCTCAGTGTGCAGCCCATTGAACGGAGTTCAAATCGACGCCGTCCTTGTACATCTCCCAGAGCGGGGAGAGTTCGCGCAGCTTGCCGAGCTTGTCGTGCAGCAGCTTGATGGTGAAATCGATTTCCTCTTCCGTGGTGAAGCGGCCGAGGGTGAAGCGGATCGAACTGTGCGCCAGTTCGTCCGAACGCCCGAGCGAGCGCAGCACATAGGAAGGTTCCAGGCTGGCCGAGGTGCAGGCCGAGCCGCTCGACACGGCGATGTCCTTGACCGCCATGATTAGCGATTCGCCTTCGACGAAGTTGAAGCTGACGTTGAGGTTGTGCGGGACGCGCTGGTCGATGTCGCCATTGACGTAGGTTTCCTCGATGTCGAGCAAACCCTTGAGCAGCCTGTCGCGCAGCATGCGGATGCGCTCGTTCTCGACCGCCATTTCCTCGCGTGCCAGGCGGAAGCATTCGCCCATGCCGATGATCTGGTGTGTCGCCAGCGTGCCCGAGCGCATGCCGCGCTCGTGGCCGCCACCGTGCATCTGTGCTTCGAGGCGGATGCGCGGCTTGCGCCTGACGTAGAGCGCGCCGATGCCCTTGGGGCCATAGGTCTTGTGCGCGCAGAAGGACATCAGGTCGACCTTCAGCTTCGAGAGGTCGATCGGCATCTTGCCGGTGGCCTGCGCCGCATCGACATGGAAGATCACGCTCTTCTCGCGGCAGATTTCGCCGATTTCGGCGATCGGCTGGATCACGCCGATCTCGTTGTTCACCGCCATCACCGAGGCGACGACAGTGTCGGGCCGCAGCGCCGCCTTGAACTGTTCGACGGTGATCAGGCCGTTTTCCTGCGGCACCAGATAGGTCGCCTCGAAGCCCTGGCGTTCGAGTTCCTTGACGGTATCCAGCACCGCCTTGTGCTCGGTGGACACCGTGATGATGTGCTTGCCCTTGGTGCCGGCGTAGAAATGCGCGGCGCCCTTGATGGCGAGGTTGTTGGATTCCGTCGCGCCCGAGGTCCAGATGATTTCCTTGGCGTCGGCGCCGACCAGTGCGGCGACTTCTTCGCGCGCGTCCTCGACGGCTTTCTCCGCTTCCCAACCATAGGAGTGGGAACGCGAGGCCGGGTTGCCGAAGTGCTCGGTCAGCCAGGGAATCATCTTCGCCGCCACGCGCGGATCGACCGGCGTGGTTGCCGAATAGTCCAGGTACACCGGTAGCTTCATTTCAAATTACTCCAGTTCAGCTTGTCAGGGCGGTCAGGCCCTTGAGTTGCGAGATTGTAGTCTGCAGTGCGGCGAGAAAATCGCGCACGTGCGATATCGTGTTTTCCGTACCCAGGCTCACCCGCACTGCGCCGCGCGCGAGCCCTGATTCAATGCCCATCGCCAGCAGCACCCGCGACGGTTCCGGATTGGCGCTGGAACAGGCCGCCCCGGCCGCCACGGCAAAACCAGCGCGATCGAGTTTGCCCACCAGGGTTTCGCCATCGAGGCCGGCGAAGGCAAAGTAGCTGGTGTTGGGCAGGCGTTCGGCGGCGCCCGCGAAGATCGTCGCGCCCTGCGCCTTCAAACCGGCATCGAGCTCGGCACGAAGTGCCGCAAGCTGCGCTGCGCGCGCATCGAGCCGGGCCACGGCCAGCTCGGCCGCGAGACCGAAGCCGACGATCGCCGCGACGTTTTCCGTACCGGAGCGCAGGCCGCGTTCATGGCCGCCGCCTGCGATCAGCGGCTGCAGTTCGACGCGCTTGTCGACCACCAGTGCGCCGGCGCCCTTCGGCCCGCCCAGCTTGTGTGCCGAGAGTGTCATGGCATGCACACCCGCACCATTGAGCGCGCGGAAATCCAGCGGAAGCTTGCCAAAGGCCTGCACCGCATCGGTGTGAAACCATGCTCGCGTTTCCCTGGCCTGCGCCGCAAGCACGCCGACGTCCTGTACGGCACCGGTTTCATTGTTGGCCAGCATGACGGAAACGATCGCCGGCTTTTCTGCCATTGCCGCCTGAAAGTCGGCGCTGGCGACACGGCAATTTGCATCCACGGCGATCTCGCGCAGCCTCCAGCCGTTGCGCACCAACTGTTTCGCCGGCTCGCGCACGCAGGGATGTTCAATCGCGGAGATCGCCACTGCCCCGGGTGTCAGGCAAGCCGCCGCCCCCTTGACGAACAGGTTGTTGGCTTCGGAGCCGCCGCTGGTGAACACCACTTCGGTCGGGTGCGCCCCCACCGCATACGCCACGCGCTGCCGCGCCTCGTCGATTGCGCGCCGCGCCGCGCGACCGTATTCGTGCCGGCTGGAGGCATTGCCGTACTGCTCGCGCAGATAGGGCAGCATGCCTTCCAGCACGCGCGGATCCAGCGGCGTGGTGGCGTTGTGATCGAGATAGACGGGGGCGAACATGGCAATGCGGAAGCTGTCAGGCCGCGACGAGTTCCTCTGCCGGACGGCGCACGCGGCGCAGCGGACGTTCGTCATGCAGCACGGCGGACACACCGGTCTTTTCCTGTTGCTGCGCGACCAGTTCGGCAAGCGTCACCGAACTCAGATACTCGAACATCTTTTCATTCAGGCTGGTCCACAGCTCGTGCGTCATGCAGGGACGCTGATCCTCGGCACAGTTGCCCTTGCCGCCGCAATTCGTGGCATCGAGCGACTCGTCCACCGCATGGATGATGTCGGACACCGAAATCACTTCCAGCGGCTTGGCCAGACAGTAGCCGCCGCCGGGGCCGCGCACGCTGGAGACCAGCTGACGGCGACGCAGCTTGCCGAACAGCTGCTCAAGGTAGGAAAGGGAAATCTTCTGCCGCTCGCTGATGCCGGCCAGGGTTACCGGGCCGGTATGCTGACGCAGGGCAAGATCGATCATTGCGGTTACGGCAAAACGTCCTTTGGTGGTCAGTCTCATGGGAACTCTCCGTCAGGTAATACAGCTGGGGAAACGCTTCAAGGTTAATACCTGAGCGTTTATATCAACTATATTGTATCCCGAGCATTTTAGTCAACTATCTTCGAAAGATAGTTGGGATCGAACTTGTCGGCGGTCGCCACGTCGTCTTCGAGCGATACCCCGGAACGCTCCATGGTCTTCAGCAAGGCCTCGATGCGTCGGTCGGTTTCCACCGCATGATTGAGCAGGCCGTGTATTGCCTGCGCCAGGGGATCGTCCTCGTTGCGCGTCACGGCATAGGCGGAGAAGCCCATCTGGCCGGCCTTGACCTCACGGTCGATCTCGTGGTGGTCCTCGACGATGCGCGCCGGAATGCCGACCGCCGTCGCCCCCGCCGGAACGTCGCGCACCACCACGGCATTCGAGCCGACCTTGGCGCCCGGACCGAGAACGATCGGTCCCAGCACCTTGGCCCCGGCGCCGATCACCACGCCGCGTTGCAAGGTCGGATGCCGCTTGCCCTTGTTCCACGACGTGCCACCCAGCGTGACGCCGTGATACAGCGTGCATTCGTCCTCGATCACCGCCGTCTCGCCAATGACCACACCCATGCCATGGTCGATGAATACCCGGCGGCCGATGGTTGCCCCCGGATGAATCTCGATGCCAGTGATCCAGCGCGTGAAATGCGAAAGGAAGCGTGCCATCCAGCGCAAACGCGCACTCCACAGCCAGTGCGAGACCCGATGCAGCGTCAGGGCATGAAAGCCCGGATAGCAGGTCAGCACCTCCCAAGTGGAACGGGCGGCCGGATCGCGTTCAAAAACGCAGGAGATATCTTCACGCAGACGGGAGAACATGGAGTGATCTATTAGTATTTTATGAAATGGTAGAAATCCCGAGCGCCGGGGTCAAGTTTTATTTGCATTTCGGGCCGGATGCGGCTTTTTCCAGTGCCGCAAACAGTCCGCGCAGGATGTCGACCTCTTTCTTTTCCGGCACGGCACGCGCAAACATGCGCCGTAGCCGCGGAATCAGGCGTTTCGGACTCGCCGGATCGAGGAACTCGCTCGACAGCGCGGCACGCTCGATATGGGCGATCAGGCCCTCCACCTCGTCGTGGGTCGCGAGTTCCCCGGCACCCGAAATCGCCGGAGGGAAACCCGGGTCAAGCGCCGCAAGGCGCAGTTCATAGCACATCACCTGCACCGCCGCCGCGAGGTTGAGCGAACTGAACCCGGCGCTCACCGGAATCATCGCCCAGCGCCGGCACATCGCCAGCTCATCGTTGGACAGCCCCGAGGTTTCGTTGCCGAACACCAGCGCCACGTCTCCGGTGGCGGCGGCGGCCACCAGTTCCGCCGCACCGTCACGGGCCCACAAGGCCGGTACCGCAAGTTCCCGACGACGCGCCGTCATGGCCATCGCCAGCACGGTGCCGCTCAAGGCTTCCGTCAGTGAATCGACCACCTCGGCCGCCACCAGCACGTCGGTGGCACCGGCCGCCATGGCATCGGCCTGGGCATCGGGGAAAACCTTCGGATTCACCAGGATCAGACGCGACAAACCCATGGTCTTCATCGCCCGCGCCGCCGCACCGATGTTGCCCGGATGGCTGGGATGCGAGAGAACGACGCGGATGCGATCGAGGTCGTCAGGTGTCGGCGATGGCGTGGTATTCATGACGTATGTCCCGGCCCCCTGTCGCTGTCCCCTTGGGCCGGAAGGGTATCCCGGGATAGAATTACAGACTTCGTGCGCACCATGCGCCCCTCTTGGCTCGCCCCGCCTTAAAAATTCATGCATCCCACGCTCAACATAGCCGTCAAAGCCGCGCGTCGCGCCGGCCAGATCATCAACCGCGCCAGCATGGACGTCGACAAATTGCGCATCGACGTCAAGCAGCAGAGCGACTACGTTACGGAGGTCGACCGCGCCGCGGAAGCCGCGATCCTCGATGTATTGCGGGAGGCCTATCCCGCTTATGGAATTCTAGCAGAGGAGTCCGGGCTGGCCGGCACCAGCCCCGACAGCGAGTACCAGTGGATCATCGATCCGCTCGACGGCACCACCAACTTCATCCACGGCATGCCGCAATATGCCATTTCGATCGGCCTGGCGCACAAGGGCGTGATGACGCAAGCGGTGGTGTATGACCCCAACCGCAATGAAATCTTCACCGCCAGCAAGGGCGGCGGTGCCTATCTGAACGAAAAGCGGATTCGCGTCGCCAAGCGCACCAAGCTCGATGAAGCGCTGATCGGCACCGGCTTCCCGTATCGCATGTTCGACCATATCGATGCCTACCTCGCGATTTTCCGCGAGGTGGCGCAAAAAACCGCCGGCATGCGCCGCCCCGGCGCCGCCTCGCTGGATCTGGCCTGGGTCGCCTGCGGCCGCATGGACGGCTTCTGGGAACTCGGCCTGTCGCCCTGGGACATGGCCGCCGGCACCCTGCTGATCACCGAAGCCGGCGGCCTGGTCGGCGATCTGTCGGGCGAAGCGAACTACATGCAGACCGGCAACATCGTCGGCGGCAATCCGAAGATATTTTCGCAGTTGCTGCAGATCATCGCGCCGCACCGGACGGCGAAACTGCCGGCATGACCCCGGCCTGATGTCGGCCGCCCTGACGGCCGCCGAACTGGCGGCCCATACCCCCGTGATGCAGCAGTGGCTGCGCAGCAAGGCGGAACACGCCGACAAGCTGCTGTTTTTCCGCATGGGGGATTTCTACGAGCTGTTTTACGAAGATGCCGAGCGCGCGGCGCGCCTGCTCGACATCACGCTGACTGCGCGCGGCCAGTCGGCCGGCAAGCCGATCCCGATGGCCGGGATTCCCTACCACGCCGCGGACGGCTATCTGGCGAAGCTGGTCAAGCTCGGCGTCTCGGTGGCGATCTGCGAACAGATCGGCGATCCCGCGCTGGCCAAGGGCCCGGTGGAGCGCGCGGTGACGCGCATCGTCACGCCGGGCACGCTGACCGACGCCAACCTGCTCGACGACAAGACCGACAACCTGCTGCTGGCGCTGGCCATCGACCGCCAGCGCGCTGGCCTCGCCTGGCTCAACCTCGCCAACGGCGACCTGCGCCTGCTGGAAACCTCGCTCGACGCCCTGCCCGCGCACTTCGAGCGCCTGCGCCCGGCGGAACTCCTGCTGGCCGACGGCCATCGCTCCGCGCTGCCGGAGCATCGCGCCGTCACCCAGCACCTGCCCGACTGGCATTTCGACACGCGCGCCGCCGCGCACGCACTGGCCGAACATTTCGGCACCCGCGATCTGGCCGGTTTCGGCGTGCACGACGAAGAACTCGCGCTGGCTGCCGCCGGCGCGCTCTACCGCTACGCCCAGGCCACGCAATTGCAGGCGCTGGCACACGTGACGCAACTCACGGTCGAACACGAAGGCAGCTACCTGCGCCTCGACGCCGCGACCCGGCGCAACCTGGAAATTTCCGAAACCCTGCGCGGCGAAGCTTCGCCCACCCTGCTCTCGCTGCTCGACACCTGCGCCACCAGCATGGGCTCGCGCTGGCTGCGCCACTGCCTGCATCACCCGCTGACCGAGCGCGGCATTCCGCGCGCGCGTCATGCGGCGGTCGCGGCACTGGTCGGCGATGCCGGCAACGGGCCCTATGTCGAGTTGAGCAAGACGCTGACAGGGTTCGCCGACATCGACCGCATCACCGCCCGCATCGCCCTGAAGAGCGCCCGACCGCGCGACCTTTCCTCGCTGCGCGACAGCCTCGCACGCCTCGACGGCATCAGGTCGACAGTCGGCGCTGGCGGTACGGCGGCAAGGCTGGCCGAACTGGCTGCCGCACTGGCCACGCCGCAGGCTTGCGTCAATCTGCTGACCCAGGCTGTCGCGCTCGAGCCCGCCGCGCTGATTCGCGAAGGCGGCGTCATCGCGCCGGGCTACAACGCCGACCTCGACGAACTGCGCGCCATACAGCACAACTGCGGCGCCTTCCTGATCGAGCTCGAAGCCCGCGAACGCGAGCGAAGCGGCATCGCCAACCTCAAGGTCGAATACAACAAGGTGCATGGCTTCTACATCGAAGTCACCCACGCCAACGTCGAGAAGATTCCGGAGGACTACCGGCGCCGGCAGACGCTGAAGAACGCCGAGCGCTACATCACGCCGGAGCTCAAGAGCTTCGAGGACAAGGCGCTGTCCGCCAACGAACGCGCGCTGGCGCTGGAAAAGCAGTTGTGGGACGAGCTGCTCGGCGCGCTGATGATCCATATCCCGGTGCTGCAGCGCATCGCCCGTGCGATTGCTGAACTCGACGGCCTCGCCGCCTTCGCCGACGCCGCCGTGCGCCACGACTATCGCCAGCCGGAATTCTGCGAAGAAGCGGTCATGGAAATCGAAGGCGGCCGCCATCCCGTGGTGGAACGGCAGATCGACAGCTTCATCGCCAACGACACGCGCCTCTCGCCCGCGCGCCGCATGCTGCTGATCACCGGCCCCAACATGGGCGGAAAATCGACCTACATGCGCCAGGCCGCACTGATCGTCCTGCTCGCCCACTGCGGCAGCTTCGTGCCCGCCACACGTTGCCGGCTGGGGCCGATCGACGCGATCTACACCCGCATCGGCGCCTCGGACGACCTCGCCTCCGGGCGTTCCACCTTCATGGTGGAAATGACCGAGGCGGCCGCGATCCTCAACGGTGCGACGGAAAAGTCGCTGGTGCTGATGGACGAAATCGGCCGCGGTACCTCGACCTTCGACGGCGTCGCGCTGGCCTTCGCCATCGCCCGCCACCTGATCGAGAAGAACCGCGCCTGGACGCTATTCTCCACGCATTACTTCGAACTGACCCGGCTGGCGCAAGATTACCCGGTCTGCGCCAACGTGCATCTCGATGCCGTCGAGCATGGCCACAAGATCGTGTTCCTGCATGCGGTCGAGGAAGGTCCGGCGTCGCAGAGCTACGGCGTGCAGGTCGCCGCGCTGGCCGGCATGCCGCCCGCCGTGGTGCGCGAAGCACGGCGCCGCCTGGCGCTGCTGGAGAACCGCGAAGTCGGCTCGCTGACCCAGCCCGACCTGTTCGCCAGCGCACCGGCGCTGCCGGAACCGCCGCATCCGGCGCTGGATGCCCTGCGTGACGTCAATCCCGACGAACTCAGCCCGCGCGAAGCGCTGGAAAAGCTCTACCAGTTGAACAAGCTGTCCAAGTCGTGAAGCATATCCTTGCGCTGACGATAGCGGCGTTGCTGGCGCTACCGGTGCACGCGGAAACGCTGTCATTCGGCCTGTTCGGCGACATGCCCTACAACCAGTGGCAGCGCGACAACCTCCCCGAGCTGATTGCCGAGATGGATGGCGAAGATCTTGCATTCGTGGTGCACGACGGCGATATCAAGAGCGGCTCCGGCGTTTGCAGCGACGAAGCGCTGCGGGACATTCTTTCGGTGTTCCGGAAATCGCGGCATCCGCTGGTCTATGTGCCGGGCGACAACGAGTGGACCGACTGCCATCGCAAGAGCAACGGCGGTTATGACCCGCTGGAACGCCTGGGCAAACTCCGCGAATGGTTCTTCCCGGACGACATGGCATTGGGCCGGCGACCGTTGAAACTGCAACGCCAGAGTCGCGACCCGGCCTTTGCCAAGTACCGCGAGAACGTGCGCTGGGAAGCCGGCGGCGCCTTGTTTGTCGGCATGAATGTGCCCGGCAGCGACAACAACTATAGCGGCACCAAGCGGGGTAGCGGCCCGGTGGCCGAGTTCATCGAGCGCGGAGCCGCCAACAAGGTCTGGCTGGCCCAGGCCTTTGCGCATGCACGCAACAAAAAACTGGCGGGCATTCTGGTCGTGACCCAGGGCAATCCCGGCTTTCATGCCGCCAATGCCGGCAGGCCCAACCCCGGCTACCGCGACTTCCTGAGCCAGTTGCGCGAGGAGACCCGAAGCTTTGCCGGGCAAGTCGTGCTGGTACATGGCGACACGCACCAGCATCGCATCGATCAGCCGCTGGAAGAACCGGACACGAAGGAAACGGTGAAGAACTTCACCCGCGTCGAAACCATCGGCTCGCCTTTCTTCGGCTGGGTCAGGGGCACGGTGGATGCGGCAGACCCGCAGGTCTTCAAGTTCACGCCGCGCTACTGGAAAGCCCGGCAAGCGAACTGAAATTCAGTGGAATTCCTCTTCGGGCGGTACCGGCGCCGGAAGGACGACAATCCCTTCATCGAGCAGTTCGCGGGTTTCATTGATCGTCGCCACGCCGCGAATGTTGCGTGCCGGAGTTTCTTCGTAGTGAATGCGGCGCGCCTCTTCGGGAAAGCGCTCGCCGACGTTCTCCGCCTCCCGCGCCATGCTCACCAGGGCCTGGTGCAGTTGCGCCATGGCAGGCGCCACAACCGGAGCGGCCGACTTATCCTGGGATGCGAGTTCGGCTCCACCGCGCTTGACGTGGGGCGCCGACGGCAACTGGCTTACCGCCGAGGTCTGGCACTGCGGGCAGTGCACCAGTTGGCGCTGGCTCTGGCTGCGAAACTCCTCGCCCGAAGCAAACCAGCCTTCGAAATGGTGCCCGTGGTCGCAGAGGAGATTGAGGACTATCACAAGGATTGGTGGATGGTGCCCGGAACCGGACTTGAAGAACGGCCGTTAAGCCTTGCGCTGCCTTGATTGGCGTAGCAGCACATCAAAAGATGCCCCCAAATGTGCCCCCATCTAAGTCGCATTGTTGGGGCATTCTATCCCATGGATCGACCATCACGCCCGCCAGTCGTAGCGGCTGATCTTCGGCAGCCCCGAGCGGTCAAGTCCGGTCACCTGGCACCAGAGCGCGATCATCCTCTCGCCATCGCAATGCTTTGGCTCGGCCCCCTGCTTCCATCCCTGCACGGTGCTCTTGGGCGTGCCGACGGACGTCGCTATGCTGCTGTGCGTGAAGCCTCGTCGGCACAGTTCGACGATGACGAGGAACCAGTTCACTCGCAGGTCGGCTTCGTCTATATGTAAAACGCGCGCCTGCGAGGCGCGGAGAGTGCAGAACCCACCCGAACGGGAAATTACTGCACCCCCTTGATGGCGGCGGCGAGCTTTCGGATTGCCTCCAGCTTCCTCGCCGGCGCGTGCAAGTTTCGAAGACGTAGCTCGACGCGATCGATGGAGCATCCAGCGGCCAGCCATTCGGCTACCTTGATCGACAGCCGCGCCTTCTCCAGCCTGTAGGCCTTGCGGTAGTCATCCAGCGTGGAATCTCCATCTCGCGGCACACGGGCATTGGCGACCCGCCTGATCAGTCTGGTCACCCATCGAGGAAGCGCCGCGCTGCGATCCATCAGACAGCCTCAGAGAGTAAGGCGACCAACTCAGGCAGTTTGCCTGCGTCGATGGTCAGCCCTTTGCGGCTCGGTACATAGTCACCGCCGCTGGCCGGGACATACCAGACCCGGACGTCGACGACGGGGCGACCCTTCCAGATGCCGCGGGACACTCTCACCTCGGCGCTTTCGCTCTTTCGAATCGCTCCTACAGTGCGTTCCATGCTTCGTTAACCCTACATCAGTGAAGGGTTCGATGGCTTCGATCGTTCTGATCGGGTGCCAGATCAGACCGCGACGCCTGTTCGTGAGAAAAGAGAATTCGCGACTCCGACGGGTAGCCGCCCAGAATCAGCTCGACAGAATCTGCAGCTCGCACGAAGGCTAGCTGGTCGGCAGCAGCGAGGTCGCCGAACCGCTCGCGGCGTTCGTCGCCGACTGGCAGGTGCATGAACTCGTCAAGGGTGATGCGCTTGGGCACGATCAGCGTCCCGCCATTGCTTCGAGCCGCGGAGCCCGGTCGGGAAGAGTCTGACCCGGCCTCCAGTAGAAGTCCTGCCCGTAGTCGCGATAGACGCGATCCTGCATCCGTCCCAAATAGTTCGGAGACAGGAATTCCTGCGCCTGATGCAGGAAGGCATGATCGAGTGCGGCGCGGATGTACCAGACGTTGATCAGCGGCGCGTGTCCGAGACCGAAGCGCAGCGCCTCGGCGCCGGCATGGGTGTCCCTCCCTTCCTTCGCTTGGCGAATATTCTCCAGGATCAGATCGCCGGCGAGCTCGTAGGCATCGCCGACCACAGGGCCGGCGATCGCTGAGGCGAGCGTCGCCGCACCGCTCTGGCCGCCACGCCCATGCCCCGAGAGCCCGGCATAGAGCAGGTCGCCGAAGATCGAGGCGCCCCCTCCCTGAGCGAAGGCCTGGAACCAGAAACGCGGGTCGGTCTTGTCGCGCGGATCCTTGCCGGACTGCACGTCCTTCAGATCGAGCGAAAGGGAGCCGAACAGCGTCAGGCCCAGCGCCAGCGACGCTCCATAGCCGATGCGCGAATTCCCCGCCTCGTTGGCCTCCAGGGCCCGCATCCAGTGCCGCGACACCATAGCAAAGGGGAAGCCCTTGAACAGGGCCACGCTGCGCGCCAGTTCGCCCTCGATCGTGCCCTTCTGCAGGCCGCGGTTGAGCTGCGCACGAGTGTAGATGTCCTGACCAAGGGAGGCATATTCCGACTCGTCGATGATCGCGCCCAGGAGGCGGGAAATCGCCTTATTGCGGTCGCCGAGTTGGAACCCGGCCGCCTCCAGATCGGCAAGCGGAACCGCCTTGATAGACTCCGGCGTGAGCATCCGGCTCCCCCGCCAGTCCTCGAGCTGTGCCATGCGGTAGATGCTCCAGTCGGCTTCCGTGATGCCCTTGGCCGCCATCCGGTAGCGGTCGCCGGCATCGAGCGCCGACCACTCCAAGCGTGTGATCTTGCCCATGCCGCCCATCATAGTCAGCGAGAAGGCCCGGCGGATAGCATCCGTCCAGGCCGTCAGCAGCGACGCCTTCATGGTGGCGTTCGCCAGACGCGCGGTCCAGCCACGACCGACATTGTTCTCGCCCCAGCGGTTCATGTCGGCAATGACCGAGTCGGCCACCAAGCCGGCCCGGTTCGCATACTCGGCCGCATCGTCACCGAAGGCGCGTACGAAGTTGGTCAGGCCGTCGAAGAATGGCAGGCGGTTGTAGTGCAGCGTCGTTAGGAAAGTCTGCACGTCGTTGGTGGAGCTGAGCATAGCCTTGCCGAGCTTGCCCATCACCTCGATGTTTCGCACGCCCTGAGCGATCTCGCCGAGCTTGGCATACTCGCCCATCTGGGCCACCTTTCCGGACAGATTGTCCCAGAGCTGCCGCGTCGTCACCGGCAGCACGCCATGCCAGATGCGATCCGGCTTGCCATCCTTCGCCGCCACGTCGTGGAAATAGCGGAACAGATGTTCTGGATTCGGCCCCCAGGTCTCCAGCAGGGCGATGTCGCGCGCCATGACGCTGACGTGCCCTTGGAGCGCGTCGAAGATGTTTCCGCGGCCGAAATCGGAGTGGTAGGCCAGATACTCTTCTGGCCCCTTGAAGTGGATCTGGCGCCCGTCGGCATGCCGGTTTGCGCGCGCACTGTGGCCTGACAGGACGCCGGGCTCCAGCTTGTTGAGGCCGTCGCTCTGGATCGTTTCCCAGGCATGGGCGAAGAAGTCCCCCAACTCGGCGTCATTGAAGAGCCTGCCGTCGGGGTGCACATACCGCTCGCGGTCGATCAGCGGCAGGATGGACCGCACCCACTTCTCGACGCCAGCCTCGCGCACGCGCAGTGCATCGTGCGGCTGCGGCAGGTTCCAGTTCTCCAGGTGACGGATCATTCCGCCGGCGGCATTGAAGCTCTGCCGCATGGCCTCTGACACTTCGCGCCAGGCTTTCGCACCTGCCTGCGCGATTGGGTTGCCCGTGTCGTGGCCGAACATCTCGAACACCAGGTCACGCACTGCGGCAGGGTTCTCCAGCATGCCGAGCAGGCGCGGCTGAGCGGCGCGGATGGTATCCGTCAGCTGCGAGAAGAAGTAGCGCGCCGTGCCGGTCGCGTAGATGTCGGCGTCGTGGATGGCGTCGCCCAGCCCGTCGTAGGCCTTGCGCCCCTTCGTCTGCGCCCGGTCGATGAAGCCGGCAATGCGGTCATGCGCCTTGACGGTCAGGGCTACCCTCTGCTTCAGCGTGGCCGCTTCCCGGCGCAACTGGTCGGCGGCCAGTTCCCCAGCCTTGGTCAGCATCGAGGATGACGTGATGGCCTCGCCGGACTCCTGCAGGGTACGGCGCGCTGCCGGGAACATCGCCTTGATGCGGTCTTCGATGCCCTGGATTTCCTGTTGGTTCAGCGTGCGGCCGATAGCCTGCTGCACGGCATTGATGCATTCCGGTCTCATGGTCTCAACCTCTCAGAAAACAGGTGATAGCCGCCGAAATGCCGCGTGTTTCCTCGTCGGCGACGATCTGGTGCGCATCGGCCTCAGCAAGCAAGTCGGCTGCGGTGCGGAGGATGGGCCGGCCGCTGGCGTCGAGTTCGCCGGTAGGAAGCAGTTTGCCGGGATCGTCGGCCAAGGCCTGGTAGGCGGCTCGCTGCTCCGGGGTGTCGGCAACCTCGGCACTGCGTCGCAGACCATCCTTAGTTGCCTGCTGCGCGGCTGCTATACTCGGATCGACCGGCTGATCCTGTCCGGCCCGGTGCAACACGCCGGGTTGAGTATCCCCGGCGCGAGTGTCAGACCACTTGCCGGGAGATTCAGGACTCCAGTCGGTCTTCCTTTTCGAGAGCTGGGCGCGCGACCCTGGCCGCTTCGGCTCCTGCACGTAGGTCGACACGACGTGGCGCGGTTGGTCACCATCCATCGGCTTGTCCACGAAGACGATCTGGCGCATCCGGCCGGCCGCATCAGGCAGCTCTACGCGCCACTCGCGGTAGCTGGATCCATCCTTGCGCGGAATTGGCGTCGGATCGAAGTTGCGCACCACCTCGGGAAAAGCGGTGATGTCGCCACGCGTCACCTGAGACTCAGGCAGCTTGTTCGAAGCCTCGCCATGGCGCCAGAGAAACTTCACCAAGCCGAAGCCCTGTCCCTTCACTTCCACGTCGCCCAGACCCTTCCATCCGCCGCGGGCCATGGCGACGGCCTCGATATCGTCAGGCCTGATCATGACCAGCGGATCATCCGCCGGCCCCCGGTGATCGCCGAGGACGCGGCTATAGGCTTCGTCGAGCTTCGTCTTCTCGATCCGCACCAGGTCAGCCACCCGCACCGGGTCGCCACGATCCATCAGCCGTGCCGCTTCATCCATGGCGCGGATGTGCGCGTTCGCGGCGGTGATGTCTCCGGCGGCACTTAGGCTGCTGCCATCGGCATGTGCGGCCAGGTTCGCCACCCGCGCAGCGTCGATCTGCTCAACCGTTGGGCGGATGGCGCGGCCCTCGATCGCGGCCTTCACGCCGGCGGCGATCTGTGCACCACTATAGGGTTGTTTGCCGTTCTCGTGGCGGACGATGGCCTGGGTCAGTCTCGTTAAGGTTCCCTCGTCGTTGAGGTTGAGCCTGTCCGTCGCCTTGACGGCGAGTTCCCTCGCTACGGTTGCGACATAGACGCCGGTCTTGTTCTCGTCCGGCGGGGACCAACGACCAATGATGTCTTGAACCGTGTCGAGACCGTGTCGATCCTGATAGCTGATCAGGTTGCGCGCCATCGCCGCGATGCCCTGCTCGGGCGTGGAGAAGACTTCGAAGCGGGATTCTGCGCCGGCGACCTTGCCGTCCCATGGGATGTCTGACTTCACGAGGTTGCCGGGATTGTTGTTGCGGATCCCGCGCGGCTCCCCTTTGAGCGATCGCAAGGCATGCGCGCCAACTCCAAAGGCCGCCGGCGCTGCCGTCGAAACGATCAGCCCCATGGGGTCGAACGGTTTGTAGTCTTCGGCGATGCGGTCGTACTGGGCAGCTCGCACGATCTCGCGGATGGAGGCCTGCTCGGCAACGTAGGCCGCGGGGCCGCCGGCGACGACGATGCCCGCGGTCTGCAGTTTGGTCTTGCCGGCCACTGGCAGGGCCGCCGACACGGCCGAGGCGACGCCATGAACGGCCCCGGCCTTGATCGCCGTGCCAGTGTCCACGCCCTTGTCTTCGAGACGCATGGTCTCGTTGGCGCCCTCGTCGAGGCCGAACATCGCCGCCCCGGGCAGGGGCCCGCCGAGCATCGAATACCCGACGGCCTTGCTGGCGGTCTTGCCGAAGCCGAAGACCAACTGGGAGGCCGTGCCGGTGACGCGCGGATCGGGCGTCAGTCGGTTCAGCTCCGGGGTGATCTGGTGCCGCAGGTCGTTTTCGCCGATGCGATCGACCGTCTCGCGCTTCAGCTTGTCCAGGTCCGGTACCGGCTGGCCGCCGAGCACGGTCGCCATCGGTGCGTCGCGGAAGGCGGCGGCCTTGCCGTAGGCATCGAGTGCTGGTGAAAGCGCCCGGCCGACTTCGAGCGGGGCGGCCATCAGGGCATTTCCGGCTGCGCCCCAGAAATTGGCGAAGGCTCCCGGCCCCGGCTCGGGCTGGCGCATCATGTCGCGCAGGCGGGCATCGGCTTCGCCAGTGACGAGATCGAAGGCGCTCAAGGCTTCACCGTCACGATCAACGGGGTTCCGGCCTTGTCCGTCAGCGGCCGGGCGCCGTTCAGAATCACGTACTGATTGCTGCGAACATTGCGCAACGGCAGCCTGTCGTACTGCGGGCGCAACTCTTCGGGCAGCGCGGCGCGCAGTTTCTCGCGGAACTGCTCGTCACTCATGCCGACGATGGGCTTTAGGAAGGATGCCCCGCCCTGCTTCATCACCGGCGTGGTGCGCTCGATCGCCTGCTCGAAGACGGCGGTATCTACGATCTCTGGATTCTTGGTACCGCCGCGGCTCGCCAACAGGCCGGCATAGGTCGCCTGCACCAGTTCGAACTGTGCGTCCATCGCCTGGGGCGTGCCGGCGAAGGTGTCGCCCACCTTGTCGTTGAAGCGCCGCAGCATGTCGGCCTTCTTCGGCATGATCCAGGTGTTCATCTTCCCATCCTGCGCCTTCTGTCCCTTCGTCGGGTTCAGCAGCGATTCGCCGAGCAGAGCGAGCTGCGCCGTCTGGCGCGCCGTGATGCTCTCGTCTGGGCTGAACACGTGCGGCTGCACGTAGTCGGCACCGCGGGCCGCCAGCGACCCGGCCAGCGCCCTGACCGGGGAATCCGGGGCGATCTGGACAAGCGTTCCCTGATAGGCGGTGTCGTCGCCGATCGCCAGGCGCATTGCGCGGAAAATTTCGACCTGCTGGTCCGGGGCTAGCTTGTCGAGGGTTTTGGTCAGGGCATCCGCCTCGTTGGGGAGCAGGACACGAGCCTTTACCGTGTCACCGTATTGGCTGCGCAGCGCCGCCACCGTCGCCACGCGCTCGCCGATCAGGCCGGCGACCTCTTTGCCCTGGGCGGGATCGAGCAGCATGCCGAGGTCGAGGGGCTTCACAACGTCGCCTGTGCGATTCTGGGCGAACAGCAGGGGCGCCTCCTGGAGCTGTTTGCGGCTGTTCTCGAGCACCCGCTTCAGGCGGTCGACGTTGGCTTTGTCGCGCAGCGTGCCGCCGTCGTTGAGCATGGCCGCCTCACGCTCCCGGATGAAGGTCGCCTGCTTTTCCAGCGGCTCACGTAGCAGGCGCTGTACCTCTTCTTCTGACTTTATCCGATCGCGGAAGGCCTCAGACTGTTCTGTGCCCCGCGTATCAGTCTCCCATTGCACCCACATGTCAGGCGTGGCCGGAACACCGGAGGCGATCTGCTGGTCGATCTTGGCGATGGTTCGCTCTGCCGCGGCTTCCCTGCGATCGGACAGATGTTGAACTTTGCTCTCCAGGCTAAGCCGATGCGCCGCTACCGTCGCCAGCAGCACTGCCCGTTTATCCGCATTGAGGCGGCTCATGTAGAAACCGTCGCCGCTCTTCAGATCACGCTCCATCGCCGTCAGGTCGTCGAGGTTGCTTCGGGATACAGTCGCTCTGATCTTCGCCTGGTTGAACCAGTTGCCATCCCTGAAGTCCTGCACCAACTTGCCGACCTTGTCGGCGGCAATGCCGGCCTGAGGTCCGAGCGCCTTCGCCGCCTGCTCGAATTCGTTATTGATCGTATCGATGTCTGCGCCAGGCCGCCCGGCATCTTTCGCCATCGTGTCGCGGATAAATTCGAGGTTACCGGCCAGTTCCTGGCGGCGCTGCCCTTCGAGCAAATGATTCAGGCCGATCATCGCGCGCTGCTCGACGCCCTCGAAGCGGATGCCGGCCTGTGCGCGCAGCCATTCAGGGACACCGGACATACTTTTCGTCCTGACCTCACTCATGGCGCTGGAAAACGTTTGCGGAGCCTTGTCGCGCGTGATCTCCCCGGTGGCGATCTGTTCCTTCACACCATCCAGAGCATCCTGCGCCGCCGACTGGTGGGTGATGACGGCGACCGTCGCGTGCGAGCGGTCCTCCTCTTCCTTTTGGCGTTGCTGTTCATTCAGCAAGTCTGTGGCTACCTGCATGCCGGTCTCGCCGAGCTTCTGAAGGGCGGCGCCCCCAGTGTCGAAAGCGGCGGCAGGAATTCCCACCTTGGGGGCGGGATTCGCGATGACAGTTCCGAAATTGCCAAGGGGGATGCGAGCCATAGATCAGTCCCAGATTTGCTTATCGTAGGTGCGAGAGTTGAACGGGCCGGAGGCGGAGTACGTGCCGTCGTACCCGCGGGCCAAACCCGATCTCTTCCAGCCACCCATCACCGTTGCGCCGCTTTGGAGCACAGTGCCTACCGCCTTGGTGTAGGAGTTCGCAACGGCGTTGTCACCGGCCTTACCGAGCAGTTGTGCCTCCTGCTGCGCCGCAGCCGTAGCACGTTGGCCGCTCAAGATCGCCGACAGCGCGTCTTCCTCGGAGTTCTGCGTGATGGTCTTCTGAACTTCCAGCGGCGTGCCCTCGCCGAGCCTGACGCCGGACGCCGCGAGCGACGCATTCGCCTCGCCGACTTGCGCCCTTCCCGCTTTGCGAATCTTCTCGGCCTGGGACTTGGCGGCATCGGCACGGTAGGCGGCATCGTTGATGCTCTGCTGCGCCTGGGTGTTGTACATTTCCCTCTGCTGCTGTCCTTGATTGATCTGCCCCCCAATCGAAAGCACAGTTCCGGCGGTCATTAGCGCCGGAGCCAAAGAGAACGCCCCGGCCGTGCCGATCAATCCAGTGGTCGCTGCCGCCGTTGTTGTTGCCGCCGACCCAAACAAAAGCGGTTCCATACCTGTGCACATGGCTTACCCCTCGAATCCGACTGAAAACTGTTTGAGGCCCAATGCCCGATAGAGCGAGACCGTTTCCTCGGTCTGAACCCCTGTTGAAATGCCGAGCTGAATCATCTTTGCCCCCTTGGCCTTGGCCCACTCGATGTATCCCCGCACCAGGCGCGCGGCCGTCATGCCGCCCCGCTGATCGGGTAGAAGGAAAACGCCGTAGTCGTTCGAGACCAGATCGTCAGAAAACCAGTGTGGTGTCACGACGCCAGCCATGCCGCCGACCACGGCGCCAGCGCGATCAGCTACCAGCAGCAGGCCATCGGGCGACTCGATCAGCATCAGGAAGAGCTGCATCAGCTTGGGAGTCGAGAGGTTCAGCCGGGAGAACCTGGGCGACTCGGCGTGCAGCACCGCGCCGATTTCAGCAATGCGGGCGACGTCGATATGGCTGGCGGCACGGATCGTCGGCATGGTCATGCCCGCCCGCCGTCCGCCTCGAACAACTCGCGCTTGCTGCGCGCCATGCGGTACACGCGCAGCAGGTCGGCATCCGTCGGCGGTTGGTCTGCCTCACCACACTGGACGCCCTGGGTGCCATCGCGCCACTGAATCAGCGTCATCGTGCGCCCCCGTCCATGCCAATCGTCGCGCATCCGGACGAGTAGGCGATATGAGCGCTCGTCCTGCTCGTGGCTGATGTCTTCGATCTGCATCAGCCCGTAGTTCTGCGGGTCGATCGTCTCAGCGTCGCTCAGCGTCGGCGGCAGATGGGGAACCAAGTGGCGCGGCAGGAAGGCCGGGGGCGCGAGATTGGGGGCGTCGATGGTGCGCATTGGTTCGGCCCTCAGTCGTCCGCAATACCGCGAGCGCGGTGCTGATGGCGGGCGGCATCGCGGCTACTGCTCCTCCCGGCCGCTGCCTGCCGAATGTTGGGCCCGGAATATCTCGCAAAGCTCATCTGCTCTGGAGCGTAGGACAGCGTGATCTCGCCCAACGGACCGTTGCGGTTCTTGCGCACCAGCAGCTCAGCCACGTTCGCCCATTCGGGCGCCGCGCTATAGAGCGCTTCCCTGTGCAGCATCACGACAATGTCGGCATCCTGCTCTATCTCGCCGGAGTCGCGCAGGTCGCTCATGATCGGGCGCTTGTCAGTGCGGCTCTCCACGCTCCGATTGAGTTGAGCCAGAACGATAATCGGTACGCCGAGTCCCTTCGCTACCTCCTTCAGGCCGCGGCTGATGCTGCCGATCTCCTGCACGCGGTTGTCGCCTTGGCCCTTCATCAGGCCCAGGTAATCGATGACGACCAGGTCAAGGCCGTGGATGCGCTTCATGCGCCGCGCGCGAGCTCGGACGTAGGCGACTCCGATGGCGGGTTTATCGTCGATCCACAGGCGCTGCCTCGACGCTGCCGGCAGTACGCTCGCCATGCGATCCCATGCCTCGTTCGACTTGGTACCGGCGCGCATCGCATGGACGGAGACCGAAGACCGCGCCGCAAGGATCCTCATGCCGATCTCGCGCCGGGTCATTTCCAGGGTGAAGAACAGCACCGCGCCGCCGGAGTTCGCCACGTTGTCTGCGACGTTGCAGGCGAACAGCGTCTTGCCGACCGAGGGGCGCGCGGCGACGACCACGAGCTGCCCGGGCTCCAGTCCTCCTGTGAGCTGGTCGAAGTCATCGAAGCCGGTACGCAGTCCGCTCGTGTCGCCGCGTTCGTCGATGTAGGTCAGGGTGTCGTTGAGCACGTCCAGCAGGGCCGCCGGCTCTTCGGTTTGCTCGTCGATCTCTGCGGCCAGGCGTTGCTCCGCGGCGGCGACCAGGTCGGCCACCGTGCGCGAACCAGGTCGCGCGCAGGACGCGGCCAGCTCGTCGGCGACCAGCATCACCCGTCGCAGCGCGGCCCGTTCCCGCACGATCTCCGCGTAACGGCGGATGTTCGCCGCCGAGGGTGTGGCGTTGGCGATCTCGCCCAGGTAGGCGAGCCCCCCGGTCTGGTCGACCTCGTTGGCCTTCTCGATCGACTCGAACACCGATACCACGTCGGTTTCCTTGCCGGCGCCGGCCAGCCTGCCGATGTGGCGGAAGATGCGCCGATGGTCGTCGCGGAAGAAGTCGCCATCAGCGACGACGTCGGCGATCCGATCCCACGACCGGTGATCGAGCAACAGGCCGCCAATCAGGGACTGCTCGGCTTCGATGGAATGCGGCGGCAGGAGAATACCGTCAGGCGCGTTCATGCGGCCTCCCTGAAGCCATGAACACGCTGCGCCTGCTGCCCCTGGGCGGTCAGGAAATATTCTGTCCCGTTGTGACCCCAGAGCCGCAACCATCCGCCCTCTACAGCCTTCAGGAAGACGCGGCGCCAGTCTAGGTACCGCTTCGCCTCGTTGGTGCCGCCGGGAAGATAGCGCCTCTTGAACTCAAGCCACGCCAGATCGACAAACGCATTCGGCAGCCCTGATAGCTCGACATAGTTAAGCAGGGGCTGGTAGTCGCTGATCGGCTTCTCTCCGGCATGGTGGATGGTCTCGTACCAGGTGCCGAAGGTGACTTCCTCCTTTTTCGGTTTCGTCTTTCTTGCTGAAGGCGGGAGCGCTTGCGCGGCCCCCTGATGGTTCACTGACGGTTCACTGACGGTTTGGCTTGCATCGGTGCTAGCCGTCTGCGCGCATCCATGCGAGTCGTCTCGCGCATCGGTGCTAGCCGTACCCCTAGCATTGGCGCTAGCCGTCTGCGCGCATCCATGCGAGTCGTCTCGCGCATCGGTGCTAGCCGTACCCCTAGCATTGGCGCTAGCCGTAGGGGTGGCATCCATGCAAGTCGTCAGACGTTCCAGATTTACCCGATATTGCCGAGTCGCCCCGGGCGCTCCGCCGTTCTCGTTACCGACAACCGACACGAATGCTTCTTCGATCAGGCGATGCACCACCCGGCGGGCTTGTGAGACAGAAAGGCGCGTCTTCTTGGCGATTGAGGCCACCGAAGGATAGCAACGGCCCTCGTCGTCGCTCCAGTCTGCCAGGGCGAGCAGGGCCAGCAGTTCGGTGCCGCCGCCAGGGTACCGATTCCAAACCTGGGTCATGACGCTGATACTCATGGCTCAGCACCCGTGCGGCATGCGCCGGTTCGCCACAGCCTTTCGCCATTCGTCCATTAACCTGGCCTGCGCCTGGGTCGTAAAATCATGCAGAAAGGCCCAGCAGGATCCGTCGCGCCCCCAATAGACGGCGGGCGCTTCGAACTGGCGTGTAACACCATAGTTTCCTCGGATGTTCTCGAAACGCACCGGGGCGTGGAACTGTTTGCCGAGTGTCGGCACACGATCGGGCGATTGCCTCGGTGGACCGCCCGGGTTGGGCTTCGCGTGGAGTCGCACTACCCGCGCCGCTTGTGGTTCCCGCCCGGCGGCGCTTTCATTTCCGGCCACGGTATCGCCCCGATCAGGCCGCTACGGCACAAGGTTCGCTGGAGTGTTTGGCGCCACCGCGGGATACCGCGATCCTGCCGGTGATCCACTGGTCTATTTCGCTCTCGACCCAACCGACCGCCTTCTCGCCGAGCGACACGGGCGCCGGGAACGATGGATCGTAGCTCGATGCCTTGGGGTTCAGCCGGTCATAGATCGATGAGCGCGACAATCCCGTCTTGGCTTCGACTTGCTTGCGTCGCAGAATGACCAACGGATACTTGGCTTGATCGGACATTGTCAGCCCCTATTGGAATGAATATAGGGGCGAGAATATTGACCGGGCTATCAGGAGTCTATTTTTCTACCCCGTTTCCAACGATTTTCGGGGCTTGCCCCATGATGCTGTCGGCCTTCGGCGCAAGTTCTAGGTCCCCGCAAGGCATCACAAGTTCCCGGCCTACCCACCGGCCATCATTGCGCAGCAGCTCGGCGGCCAGCCCTTCCAGTCCAAGTGTCTTGTCCGGGATGCGCTCGGCCAGCGAGCTTTTCGTATATCGCCAACGTTCCCGCAGAGGCCATTGCCGGCCTTCGCGCCGCGCTTCCTGCTCCCGGGAAAACCATGACTCGAAAATCTGCTCCACTCTGTCCGGGCCAAGTGCGCGGCCATCGCTGTCGGCTCTGTTGAGGATTCTGCGGGCCTCCAGCGCGACGACCTCGCAGGCACCGGCGCCATCGCCGCGGGAACGGAGCGGGTAGCCCCAGGATGCAAGCTGATAGACGGAGCGCCCGATTGCCGAATCAGCTGCCGCAGTCTGCGGACTGGAACTACTGCGGGGACGTCCTCGGCGTTTCGGATTCGGCATGGTCATTCAGTCACCGAAAACGACCACACCGGAATTCCCCCTCGACGTCAGCCACCGGATTCGCTGCGCCGCCCTTCTGCGAAGGCCGTTCATTCTTGGGATTATTCCCGCAGTGTTCAGCTGCAGGCGTTGACACCAGAGACAGCGCCGGCCGCGCGCGCTCGCGCTCGACCAGCAGCCGGGCGAAGGCCTCGGCGAATCCTGCTGCAGGCGAGTTCGTCTCGGTGATGGTGATGCGCTTGGCCATGGTCAGAGGAATTTGATAGATGCGCGATCAATCTCTCTGACCACAACATCACTGAGAGCGACGATCGCAGTGTTTTCCCGGCGTTTCGATATTACGAAAGCCGCTTCGTGCGCAATTTCAGCAGCAGCTACCAAATCGGAAATATTGGTGGAGAACATCCAAAGCATCGTCGCGATTTCGGCGGGCTCCTGAAGGGCTCCAGAGCGTATTCCGTCCGGCCCCCTATCCGGATCTTGGCAAATGAGCGTTGCCAGTCCCTGCATGATTTCAGCGGTGTTGCTCAACTGCAGATTGATATGTTCCGCATCGTCCAACTCTCCCAGCGTCTTGTCGTCCAGATCGTTCAGATCGATCGCGCCGTAAAGGGCGTTCAGTACCTTCCCCGCGCTCATGCCGCACCCCCGACCCCATCAACGAGATCATCTCGCGCGCTTTGGATCAACTGCCCGACACCGGCGTACATTGCGGTATGAAGGATATCGCTGGAGGGTTGATGTTCCTCGTCTCCGCTCACAAGAATAGCCAAAGCGGTGCACAGAGCGTGGGCTCCGTCGAGCTTGAGGGTTGCCGCGTCGAACTTTGCGCTGTGGATTGCTATGCTGCTGGTAGTATCGTTATCAGCCATGTTTGCATCTCCTATCAAGGTGCTTCGTGGTCAGGCGGGTTTGGTGCTCGAACACCTTGCCCGCCGCTTTTCCCGATGAGCCGCATCGGGTACGGTTGAATCGTCAGGCGGCCATCAACTCGGCCTTGATCGGCTTGATGCCGGCCAGGCGCTCTGGGTGCTGCTGTACATCCCACAAGTCGACGGCGGCCTGCATACGCAGCCAGCTCTCCGGCGTGGTGTTGAGCAGCTTGGCGACGCGCGACGCCATCTCCGGCGTCATGGCCCGCCTCTCGTGCAGTAGTTCGGAAACCGAGAGGCGCGACACGCCGAGGCGCTGAGCTAACTCGGTCTGCGTCATTTCGAGGGCCGGCAGCACGTCCTCGCGCAGGATGACGCCGGGGTGGGTCGGCCGGCGCTTCGGGTCTCGTAGGCTCTTCATCAGTGGTAGTCCTCCAAATCCACATCGACGGCATCCTCGCCCTCGAATCGGAAGGTGATGCGCCAGTTTCCGGTAGCCGTCACGGCATAGGTGCCCTTGCGATCGCCCGTCAGCCGATGGAACTTGTAGCCGGGGATGTTCATGTCCTCCGGCTTGGCGACGGTATCCAGGCGGTCAAGCATGCGCTCGATCCTGGCCTCGCTCTTCGCCAGAATGCCGCGGTGGTCGCCCTTTCTGAAAAACCGCTCAAGCCCCCGATGTCTGAATGTCCGAATCATGGTCGCATGTAATCAGTTGCGGTTCATTGTAATGCAACGGATTGCTAAGTCAAGAGGGGCCGTGCCGGGTATTTTTGGGGAGTTTCGTCCAAGTGGCGCCCTGTTCTTCTGGTTCCGGCGTGATGTCGATGATGGTGTGCCTACTCGCCAGGGCCTGCATCGGGCGCAGCAGCCACAGCATGGCGCCGGTGAGCAGCAATAGGCTAGCGAACCAGTACGGCAAGTTGCGCGGCTCGAACGCCGACCAGAGGTAGTTATCCTCGAACAGGCCCATGATCCCGACAAAGGCAATCAGGCCGTATGTAATGGCCTTGGCGCGGACGGTCGGTGGTCGCTTTCCAAATGTGCGGATCACCCAGAACACGCCCCAGGCGAAGGCGAGATAGCCGGCGCTCCAGCCGGCGGCCTGCCAACGGTCGATCCGGTCACCGTGGGCGCCAAGGATCACCGCAAGGGTGAGTAGCGCAACGAGCGCCGGCGTGGCGCATGCCCAGAACCGGGACGAGAAGCGCCGCCAGGGACGGACGCCGAGCAGGGACAGCACTGCCCAGGCGGTGCCGATCGTCGCAAGCGTCCCAAGGTAGGGCCGGGTCGGATAGGCGTACTCCAAGTGCGAGGCGTCCCACCAGAACGGGATCGCCACCAGCAGCGGGAGCGATCCCGCGAGCCACAGCCTCTGTGCACGGTTCAAGGCGGTCAATCCGCGCCGGCCAGGCGCTCGATTTCACGGACGGTGCGATCCAGTTCGGCCACAAGCACGCTTGATCCGTGCGCAGCGAAGGCAGTCACCAGGGCGCGGTAGTACCAGAGCGTCTGCTCCTTCGTGGCGTTGAACCGCTCCCACAGCGTTTCGCCGATCTCCCGATAGTCGGCGAGGATGGCCCGGGCGTTGTGCAGCTTGTCGGCCGCAGACACCAGGCGCACCGATGCCGGCGCATCGCGCAGGTGGTCCAGATAGGCTTCCTTGCGGGCCTGCCAGGGCGGTTTCGGCGTCTGGTCAGTATCGGAGCAGGCGGCCACGATCCCGGCGACACGCTCGCCGAATCGGCGTCGGATGTTCGCCAGAACGGGAGCGCCGCCGCAGTCCTCGACGGCATCGTGCAGCAGGGCGGCAATCGCCTCGTCCTCGTCGCCGCCGTGATCGAGCACGAGGCTTGCGACAGACAGGACATGGGAGACATAGGGGATGGCCGTTCCCTTGCGCACTTGGCCGGCGTGCAGCTCGTGGGTAAGCGTCAGCGCCTCGGCGAAGCGCGCCCCCAGGTTAACGACGTCGCCCTCCGCGCCCATATTACGCGGCTCGGTCGATCGGGATCACATCTGCGCCCGACTTGATCCGGTCCAGGTAATCGGCCCACGCCTGCATCATCTTGCGCCTTTCGGCGAGGTGAGCCGTGCGGTTGTAGGCGCGGCCGTTCGGATCGCGCACGGCATGGGCGAGTTGGTGCTCGATGAAGTCGGGCCGAAAACCCAGGACCTCGTCCAGGATCGTGCGGGCCATGGCGCGAAAACCGTGGGCCGTCATTTCCTCTCGGGTGTCGAAGCCCATGCGCCGCAGGGACGCATTGATCGTGTTGTCAGACACCGGGCGCTCTGCCGTCCGTTGGCTCGGGAATACGTAGCGCCCGCGGCCAGTGAGTGGATGAATCTCGCGCAACACGGCAACAGACTGAAGCGAAAGCGGCACCAGGTGCGGGAGACGCATCTTCATCTTCTCGGCCGGGATATTCCACTCCGCGCGATCAAGGTCGATCTCTGCCCATTCGGCGTGCCGCAGCTCTCCAGGCCTGACGAAGACGAGCGGGGCAAGCCGCAGCGCACAACGTGCGATCAGGGAGCCATGGTAGCCATCGATCGCGCGCAGCAGTGCCGCAGCCCCCTCGGGGTCAGTAATTGCAGCGCGGTGCTTTTCCTTCTCCTGCGTCAATGCGCCTCGAAGGTCGGCCGCAATGTCACGTTCGCAGCGGCCCGTGGCGATGCCATAACGAAAAATTTGCCCGGAGTATTGAAGCAGCCGATTCGCCGTATGGACCGCCCCCCTTTCTTCTACACGTCGCAAGGCGCTGAGTAGTTCCGGGGCGGAGATGTCGGCGATCGGCTTTCCACCTACCCATGGGAACAAGTTGTTGACCAGTCGCGCCAGAACCCTCTCCACATGCTTGTCGGTCAGTGTGGGGGTGCGACGCCGCAGCCATTCGCGGGCAACAGCCTCGAAGCTGCTTTCCGCAGATACCTTGGCGACCAACTTGTGCGCCCGTCGCTCGGACGATGGATCGCGACCTTCCGACAGCGTGCGCTTTCCTTCCTGCGCCTTCTCCCTGGCCTGTCTCGCCGTCACCGTCGGATAGACGCCGATGGCGAGGCGCTTTTCCTTGCCGCCGTAGCGGTACTTCAGACGCCAGTACTTCGCACCGGTGGGGACGATTTCCAGATACAGGCCGCCACCGTCAAACAGGCGATAGGGCTTGTCCTTTGGAGCCGCGTTCTTGCATTCCAGTTCGGTCAGCATGGGGCACCTCTTTTGGGGGCATCGACATTGTCATGCCGCGATGTGCCCCCGATTATGCCCCCTGATGCCCCCGGCTTGCAATAGCTGCGCCCGGAATCTCTCGGCACAAAAAATTGCCGTATTTCCTTGCGCTACGGACCATTTCTGGAATTATCTGGACTTGTCTGGAAGTGCTGCTGGTGCCCGGAACCGGAATCGAACCGGTATGGCTTGCGCCGAGGGATTTTAAGTCCCTTGTGTCTACCAATTTCACCATCCGGGCCCGAGACTGCGCTCGACGCTGGGGAACACTGGAGGCGCGACCCGGAATCGAACCGAGGTACACGGCTTTGCAGGCCGCTGCATAACCACTCTGCCATCGCGCCGCGAAGGACTTGTTGAAGCTAAAAGGGGGAAAGCCATGGCTTTCCCCCAGAATTCTGGAGCGGGAGAAGAGTCTCGAACTCTCGACCTCAACCTTGGCAAGGTTGCGCTCTACCAACTGAGCTACTCCCGCAGAACAGCCGCGCATTATAGCGGTCGATTTCATTGTGTCAACGACTGCGCGCCGAGATTTCCGGCCACGCCATTCTCAAATAGTAAACCATCGACCAGAGCGTCAGCAGTGCCGCAATCCAGAGCGCCCAGGTACCGAAAAGATGAATGTTAAGCGGGCCAATCGGGGCATTCCAGAGCAGCATCGGGATTGCCGTCATCTGCGCAATGGTTTTGAGTTTTCCGATCAGGGATACGGCGACGCTTTTCGCCGCGCCGATCTTCGCCATCCATTCACGCAAGGCCGAAATCGCGATCTCGCGACCGATGATGATGAAAGCCAGCATGGCATCGACACGATGCAGCTCCACCAGCATCACCAGCGCCGCGGCCACCATCAGCTTGTCGGCCACCGGATCGAGGAAGGCGCCGAAGGCCGAGGTCTGGTTCAGCTTGCGCGCCAGCCAGCCGTCGATCCAGTCGGTGATGGCGGCGACCAGAAAGGCGGCCGTGGCAATGAAATTCTGCTCCGCAGGCGTCAGCGGCAGGTAATACACCCCCACCACCAGCGGTATGAGGAGGATGCGCGCCCAGGTCAGCAGGTTCGGAATGTTCAGCGGCATCTCATCTCAATGTCTTGTGTATTTCTTCCGCCAATCGCCGCGAGATGCCATCGACGCGACACAAGTCTTCAACCGTTGCGGCCTTCACCCCATCGAGCCCGCCAAACTGCGCGAGCAATTTCTTGCGCCGCGCCGGCCCGATGCCCGCCACATCTTCCAGCGTCGAGCGCCCGCGCGCCTTGGCGCGCCGCGCCCGATGGCCGACGATGGCGAAGCGATGCGCCTCGTCGCGGATTTCCTGGATCAGGTGAAAGCCCGGATGGTCCATGCCCAATTGTAGCGGCTGGCTACGGCCATGAACAAAGAGTGTTTCCAGTCCCGGTTTCCTGTCCTCGCCCTTGGCCACGCCGACGCTGGCCAGATGGTCCAGACCCAGTTCGGCAAAGACCTCGCGCGCCACGCGATGCTGGCCCTTGCCGCCGTCGATCAGGATCAGGTCGGGCGCCACCGTCTCGCCCGTGGCGACCTTCTCGTAACGCCGCGTCAGCACCTGGCGCATCGCCGCATAGTCGTCGCCGGGTTGGATGCCCTCGATGTTGAAGCGACGGTAATCGCCCTTCTTCATCGCGCCATCGACGCAGACCACGCAGGACGCCACGGTGCCTTCGCCCATGGTGTGGCTGATGTCGAAACACTCGATGCGGCGCGGCGGTTCGGGCAGCTCCAGCGCTTCCTGCAACGAGGCGAGGCGTCCGCTGCTGCGCGTCCTGGCCTGCCAGCGCGCCTGCACCGCGAGCCGCGCGTTGGTCATCGCCATCTCGACCCAGGCGCGCTCCATCTCATTCTTCGGCGGGCCTGCATTCAAGCCGTCGATCAGGTCTTCGACCGGCCAGGGACTCAGGATCAGGCGTGCCGGCGGCGGCTGCTCGGCATAGTGCTGGGCGACAAAGGCCGCCAGACCTTCTTCGGCCTCAGCCTCGGCGGCTGCTTGCGGAAAACAGGCGCGATCGCCCAGATGCAGGCCGCCGCGCACCATCGCCAGATTGACGCACAGACTGCCTCGCTCGACCACGGCGACAATGATGTCGACGTCGGCATCCCTGGTCGAACTGACGTACTGCCGATGCAGCACCGCCTGCAGCGCCCTGACCTGGTCGCGCAAGGCGGCGGCTTCCTCGAAGCGCAGATCCGTGGCCGCGGCCTCCATCTGCTGCGTCAGGCCATCGATGACCTCCGAGTGCCGGCCGCGCAGGAACATCCCGGCCAGGCGCACGTCGGCCGCATAATCCTCTTTCGATATCAGGCCCACGCAAGGCGCCTTGCAGCGCTTGATCTGGTGCATCAGGCAGGGCCGCGAACGATTCGCGAATACCGACTCCTCGCAAGTACGCAGCAGGAATGTCTTCTGGATCAGCTGGATGCTCTCGCGCACCGCGAGGCCGTTGGGAAAGGGGCCGAAGTACTGCGACTTCTTCTCGAAGGGCCCGCGATGGTAGAACAGGCGCGGGAACTCGCCACCCGACAGTCCGATGTAGGGATAGGACTTGTCGTCGCGGAACAGGATGTTGTACTTCGGCGCCAGCTTCTTGATCAGCGTGTTTTCGAGGATCAGCGCCTCGGCCTCGGAGCGCGTCGCCGTCACTTCCATGGCCGCGACCTGCTGCAGCATCAGCGCGATGCGCGGGCTGTGGCCGGTCTTCTGGAAGTAGGACGAGACGCGCTTCTTGAGGTTCTTCGCCTTGCCGACGTACAGCACCGCACTGTCCGCATCGAGCATGCGGTAGACGCCCGGTGCCTCGGTCAGGGTCGCCAGGAACTCCTTTGAATCGAAAGTTGGCTTAGGCGTCGAGCTCGTCACGGATCTTGCGGAAGACATCCTGAAAGTCGGCGCTGGTGAGACGGCGAGTCTGTGTGTTGTAGCGGCTGCAATGGTAGCTGTCAATGAGTATCCGGCCGTCGGGAAGTTCGTGGCGCGCGCCATGGCCGAAAACCAGCGCCGACTGCTTGAGGCCGAGCGCCATCAGCACCGCCTTGTGCGCCACCAGCCCCAGCGCCAGGATCACGCGCACATCGGGAGATGCCTGCAGCTCGGCCGCCAGATAGTGGTTGCAGGTCCTGATCTCGGCCGGCTCGGGCTTGTTCTCCGGCGGCAGGCATTTCACGGCGTTGGTGATGCGGCAATCGATGAGTCGCAGGTCATCATCCGCGGCTACCGATATGGCTTTCGAGCCGAAGCCGAAGGCATGCAGGGTTTCGTAAAGCAGGATGCCGGCATAGTCGCCGGTGAAGGGCCGCCCGGTGCGATTGGCGCCATGCATGCCGGGCGCGAGGCCGACAATCAGCAGTCGCGCCCGCGGATCGCCGAAGGGCAGCACCGGACGGGCATGATAATTCGGCTGGCGGCTGCGCACCTCGGCGAGAAACCCCGCCAGACGCGGGCAATCGGTACAGGCTAGAAGCTTGTCCATTAACGTGAAACAACGTGTTCGGAGAGGCTGGTGATAGCCGAGCAAAGCGAGCTAATCAGAAGCCTCCCCGTGAGGGGGCGAGGCGGGGTTTCGCACCGCACGCGGTGCGCCGCCGCAGCCGGCTGGCTGTGCAAAGCCAGCCGTGGGCCGCGCAGCGGATGGGAGGGGCGGGCCTTCAATTCGCTTTTCGCGTGTTTCATCATCAGCGGGTGGGACTCTCTGCCATGAGCGTTAGGCTAGGATACCGCCTCGCCATGACGAACAATCCAATCCGCTGCGACATTTTCTGCACCGTCATCGACAACTACGGCGATGCCGGCGTCTGCTGGCGCCTGGCACGTCAACTGGCCGAGGAATATGGCTGGCGGGTGCGGCTCTGGATCGACGATCCGGCGCCCCTGCAGCGGCTGGTGCCGAACCTCGCCGCCGGCCCGGTCGAGGTCCGCGCATGGCCGCAGGCGTGGCCCGCGCCGTGGCTCGCGACGGACTGCGCCGACGTGGTGATCGAAGCCTTCGCCTGCAATCCGCCGCAGCCCTATGTCGAAGCCATGGCGGTATGCGTCCGGCCACCGATATGGCTCAATCTCGAATACCTCTCGGCCGAACCCTGGGTTCCGGGCTGCCACCGGATGAGTTCGCCGCATCCGCGCCTGCCCTTGGTCAAGTACTTTTTCTTTCCCGGCTTCGCCGAAGGTACCGGCGGCCTTCTGCGCGAACGCGACTACGATGCGCGGCGCGCCAGCTTCGACGAAACGGCCTTCCGTGCCGAATTCGGCCTGCCGGCAAAAGCGCCGGACGAGCTGACGATTTCGCTGTTCAGCTACGAAAATCCCGCACTTCCTGCCTTGGTCAAGGCTTGGGCGGCCTCGAAGCGACCGATCCGCGTGCTGCGTCCGGGCGACGGCGAGGCCGCCTCGAAAACCGGCAGTCTGAGTCTCCATCCCCTGCCCTTCCTGCCCCAGCGCCGTTACGACGAGCTGCTCTGGGCCTGCGACCTCAACTTCGTCCGCGGCGAGGATTCCTTTGTCCGCGCCCAGTGGGCGGCCAAACCCTTCGTCTGGCACATCTATCCACAAGCCGATGCGGCCCACCGCGCCAAACTCGACGCTTTTCTGGCCCTCCATCCCGCCGGCCCGCAGCTAGAGGCGTTCTGGCGCGCCTGGAATGGTGAGGGAAGCCTCGACTGGCCCGACTTTGCGGCCCGCCTGCCCGGCCTGAGCCAACCGATGAAGCAGTGGAAAGAGACCCTCGAAACCCGCCCCGACCTCGCCAGCGGACTTGTGCAGTTCTGCCTTGATCGGATAAAATAGCGGGTTCTAAATTTCCGCTTCAGGAAGTACAGCCATGAAAACCGCTCAGGAACTCCGCGCCGGCAACGTCATTATGGTCGGCAGCGAACCGCTCGTCGTACAGAAGGCCGAATACAGCAAAGGCGGCCGCAGTTCGGCTGTCGTCAAGTTCAAGTTCAAGAACCTGCTCACGGACGCCGCATCGGAGGCCATCTACAAGGCCGACGACAAGTTCGAGCAGGTGGTGCCCGATCGCAAGGAATGCACCTACTCCTATTTCGCCGATCCCATGTACGTCTTCATGGACGCCGAGTACAACCAGTACGAAGTCGAAGGCGAAAACATGAGCGACGCGGTGAACTACCTCGAAGACGGCATGCCCGTCGAAGTGGTGTTCTACGACGGCAAGGCCATCTCCGTGGAAATGCCCAACAGCGTCGTGCGCGAAGTGATCTACACCGAGCCCGCCGTCAAGGGCGACACCTCGGGCAAGGTCATGAAGCCCGCCAAGATCAGTACCGGCATGGAACTGCCCGTGCCGCTGTTCGTCGAAATCGGCAACAAGATCGAAATCGACACGCGCACCGGCGAGTACAAGAACCGCGTCAAGTAAGCCGGGGCGGATTCAGTGAAAACGGGCAGCTTCGGCTGCCCTTTTTCTTGGCTGTCTGCAATTCGCGATTGGCATTCAATTGCCATGCTGCGGCACGACACTCTTCCGGGCATGCTTGACAAGGGGCGGCGACTACGCGGCCTTGAAGTAGCGTTCCTTCGCCGCGCGAGCGTCAGCGGCCTCTGCTGGAGTGTAGGCGCGACCGGACCAGAGCATGCGATAGGCGATCTCCTCGTTGCCGTTCTCGCACAGGTCGAGGACACGCCGGAACAGAGGCTGGAACGTTTCCGAACGATGGCTCTGCTCATGTTCTTCGAGCGATTTCCAGAAGGTCACGATGAGCGCCTCGCGATCCTTCAGTGGCGAGGTGACAGCCTGGCCGACCGTGGATCCTTCGTTGGAAATCCGTCCAGTATTCAAAACCACAAACCCGCCGATGAAGCCGGTGTCGGAGTGGTATGTCTTGACGTTCTCACACATTTCGGCAACGCGCATTTCCAGGTCGTCGACGGTGAATTCAGGCCGCAGGATGATGCGGTTGACCGTGACGATTCCATCGCCGTCAAAACCATTGATAAGTGTGGACATAGGGAACTCCTTGTTATTTGCTTGAGCGGGAAGCCGCCGTTGCCTCAGGCATTACTGCGTCCCATGACGAGTCGAATGCCGACTCGCTGTTCGGCACCGGCAACGGTCGCTGGTCAGCTACCGAGCGCGGACGCGCGCAAGCCTGCTGGAGCGGGAAGCTTGCCGATCCGGTAAGGTCTGCAAGGGCACAAAGTTCATTCAGGGTATTCATGATGGGTCTTTCCTAGGTTGCGACAGTTTCAGAATAGTAATGTCGACAAATTTAGTCAACTATTACCCTGATAGCAGGGAGCTATCGTCGGTCAATCAAGCTTCAACATCGGCCGAACGCAGCCCTTCGCCCACGGCCCTTGAATCGGCGCCTTCCAGGCTGCCCGTCTGACCGGCGCCCATGCAGCGTCAGCGTCGTCGGCGATGGCACACGGCAGGATGGGCGGTGCGGTTTCGGGAACACCTCTCCGTCCCGCATCCAGGTTTGCAGTCGATTGCGCATCGTCAGGACAGGTTGCTGCGTATCCGCTGTTGGCCCCGTTGCCTGAAGGCCGCTGCTCGCGGGCGATATTCGATGCCGTCGTCCAGCCGCAGGCGCCAGGCATCAAGCGCTTTCCAGAACAGGCTAGCCTCGCCTTCGGCCAGGTGACCGTCGCTGCGGATCACGTCGAAGATCAGGCGCACCAGTTTCTGCCGCTCCCCGGTGCTGCAAATCTCGGCAAACAGGATTTCCAGAAGTGCCGGCGACATCAGGTAATTGCCGCCCCCTTCGGGCAGACGGGCGGCGTCGGCGCAGAAATCGTAGAGCACCTGGAAAAAATCGTCGCGCGTGAGACCCAGCTCGTCGAAGGCGCGATATTTCGCCAGACCGTCCAGTTCGGCGGCATCCACCCGGCCGTCGGCGAGCAACGCCAGGACAATGAGGCGCGCTTTGGCACGCGGGCTATCGACCGGGTAGGCCCGCAGCGGAAGGCCCGGATGCCTGATCGGGAAAAAGCTTTCCCTGGCTTGCATGGTCATCATGATGTGTCGCTCCTTAGGCGGCCAGACGCTGCGACAGGACGGCAGCGTGGGCCAGGTTGATCTGGTTCCGTGCCTGCAGCGGCGGGGCTTTCGTCACCCGGCTTTGGACACAGGCGATCGCCAGTATTTCCGGCAGTTGCTCGTGTCGCGCCACGCGTGCCACGGTCGCCGGATCGACATCGCAAAATGCCCTGCAGTCGTTGAGAGTAATCATTTGCCGTCTCCTTGATTGTTTATCCGCCGCAGCAAGCTTGCTGCGTCTGGAGGGCACTTTATTGAAAGCACGACTTCTGATAAACAGAAGTTTTTAGATAGAATGATCCCATTTATTGGAATCATCGATGACCCCGGACGACCTCAATTTCCGTCACCTGCTCTACTTCTGGGCAGTCGCCAAGGAAGGCAGCATTACCCGTGCGGCGGAGCGGCTGAATCTCTCGGTGCAAACCATCAGCACCCAGCTCGGCGTACTCGAGCAGCAGCTGGGGCAGGCGCTGTTCGCGCCGCAGGGCCGCTCGCTGGTGCTGACGGAGGCCGGTCGCGCGGCGCTGGACTATGCCGATCAAATATTTCTGCTCGGCGAACGGCTGCGTCATGCCGTGGCCGACCATGCTTCCGGGCGCCGCCGCTTTGCCGTGGGGCTGAGCGAGGCCGTACCCAAGCTGGTTGCCTTTCGCCTGCTCCAGCCGGTCCTGCAGGCGCCGCTGTCGATGCGTATTGAATGTATCGAAGGCAATTTCGAGCACCTGCTTGCCGAACTGGCGCTGAACAGGCTCGACCTGGTCCTCACGGATAGATCGGCGCCGACCGACGCCCATCTCAAGCTTCAATCCAGACTGCTCGGAACCGTCGAGATCGACCTTTACGCCGTCGATCAGCTGCACGCAAGATATGCCGACGACTTTCCGCGGCAATTGAATGGCGCGCCGGTCCTGCTTCCGGTACGCAGCAATCCGCTGCGCGGCGCCATCGATGCCTGGTTCGCGCGGCACAACCTGAAGCCCGAAATCGTCGGCGAGTTTTCCGACAGCGCCCTGCTCAAAACCTTTGGCCGCGCGGGGCTCGGCCTGTTTCCAGCGCCGTCGGGAATGCATGCCGACATCCTGGCGCAGTTCGGCGCACGCTCCCTCGGCACTCTGGCCGATGTCAGTGAGAACTGGTATGCAATTGTCACCCAGCGGCGAATCCAGCATCCCGCGGTCGAGGCCATACAGGCAGGCGGAATTGCCTCGCTGCTGGAGTGAAGGCAGGCATCACGGCAGCACAAGCTCGAGCAGGCGGCCCAGTTCGACGCCAAGCACGATGAACCAGGCGAAGATTGCAATGCCGACGCCGGCGGCCGCGATGTCCTTGATGATCTTGATCTTCTCGTTATGGCGCGTCTCGACGAAGTCGCACAGCGCCTCGATCGCGCTGTTGAAGATTTCGGCGACCAGAACAAACGCAGTCACCACGAGAATCAGCAGAAAGTCCACCCAGGCGCGCGCGCCGAAGGCCACCGCCAGCACCACAACCGACAGGATCAGCTTGTAGGTGACCGACCAGTCGTAGAGCACCGCGTAGCGCAGCCCCGAAATGACGGTCTGGATCTTGCGCAGCGGGTGGTAGCCGGCATCGCCGGTGCCGAGAAACTTGTGTCTCATTGCCTGTTCTCCCGCCATGCCGGCAGACGACGCAGGAAAACGACCCAAAGGGTCGCCAACAGGGCGCCGGCGACGACATCGCTCGGAAAGTGAACTTGCAGGTAGAGCCGCGAGACGAAGACCAAGGCGGCCGCAACGAGAAGAACGAGGATTTCGATCCGGCCCGGCGACGTTCCCGGGCGCAGTGTCCAGGCCAGCGCGAAGGCGGTGACCTGCACGGCATGGGCGCTGGGAAAGCTCCAGTCCTCCGGCATGGGGATCAGCGGCGGAAATAGATCGGGCCGCGGTCGCGCCGCAATCAGCTTGAACAGATGCCCGAGCGCGGAGGCACCGATCAGGGCCGCTGCGACGAAGGCCGCGCTCCCGTCGCCGCGCCGTCGCCACCAGATCAGCAGCGCCAGCGGCAGCAGCACCGCCAGCGAACCGAGCCAGGTGAGGACGGCGAACAGGCTGTCGAGCCATGGAGTGCGTGCCGCGTGGACCAGCGCGAGTCCGGCGTGATCCCATGCAGAAACGTTCATGACCGATTCCATTGCCGCCTCAACGCGCTGTCGTGTCGCGGCCTGCGGCGCGTTCGAGCTTCTCCTTGTGCAGCGAGAGCCAGACCGAGATGCCGATGAAGGTGGCGACCACGGCCAGTGAGAAGCCGATCGGAATCGTGTAGAGGTCGATCAGCAGCATCTTGACGCCGATGAACACCAGCACCGCCGCCAGGCCGTACTTCAGCAGCGAGAAACGGTCGGCCATGTCGGCCAGCAGGAAGTACATCGCGCGCAGGCCGAGGATGGCGAAGACGTTCGAGGTCAGCACGATGAAGGGATCCGTGGTGATGGCAAAGATGGCGGGGATCGAATCGACGGCGAAGATCAGGTCCGAAACCTCGACCAGGATCAACGCCAGCAACAGCGGCGTCGCGTAGCGCACGCCGTCCTTCCAGATGAAAAATTTTTCGCCGTGGAGTTCGTCGGTGATCTTCATGTGGCCGCGCAGCCAGCGGATCAGCGGGTTGTTCGCCATGTCGGGCTTTTCCTCGGCGAACCACCACATCTTGATGCCGGTGACCAGCAGGAAGGCGCCGAAGATGTAAAGCATCCAGTGGAACTGCGTGATCAGCCAGGCGCCGGCGAAGATCATCACCGTGCGCAATACGATGGCGCCGAGCACACCGAGCGCCAGCACGCGCTTCTGCAATTCCAGAGGGATGCCGAAAAAAGAGAACAGCATGAGCCAGACAAAGACGTTGTCGATCGCCAGCGATTTTTCGATCAGGTAGCCCGTGACGAACTCGAGCGACTTCTGGTTCGCCACCTCGCGGCCCGCGCTGCCGTCGAGGTGCCACCACAGGGCAGCGGCGAACAAGAAGGATACCGAGACCCAGATCGCCGACCAGGTGGCGGCCTCCCTGAACGACACCTTGTGCTGCTTGCCGCCACCGACCGCGAACAGGTCGATCGCCAGCATCACCAGAACGATGGCGAGAAATCCCGCCCACATCCACCACGTACCGATTGTTTCCATTGCCTGCTCTCCTTGTGACACCGGGTTTGCCGTTCCTTCGAAGCCGGCAGGCTGCAAACGAAACGGCCCTTTATCCAGCGAGGACGAAGGGCCGTGTTTTCGACAAGGGAACCTCCGCCATCGCGGCAAAGGTCTTGCTCATGCCTGCCTTGCAACAAGCACCCGGAGCGCCGGGAAACCCTCAGTTCAAGAGTTTCCGTATTGACGACGCCGCGGCAGAGAGCTACTCCCCCTTGGGACGAGCGCAATTTACTTAATCCGATAAAAACAGTCAAGTACTTTTGCGGTAGATGAGGTGCTGCCGCATCCTTGCCGCACCGGCACGCGCAGGGAAACGTGATCGTACGGATATACCGCCCTGCGCTGCGCTGGCAGGATCGCCGAATTCGCGCAAAGGTGCCCCCCGACCCGCTGCAAAAACAGCTTTCAGGGGAATGTCCAAACGTCGCATGGCGAAGGGCGCCTCCTTGTCTTCCGCTCGCGGCTGGCCAATGACCGCTAAGCGCCGGATGGAATCTTGGCTGCCATCATCTTCCTTCGGTCGATCTTGCGCCCGTCGACAATGAAGGTCCCGTTGCCGACAGCATGGAGGGTGCGCTTCTCCTTGCGTGCGGTATCGACGTAGGCGGCCACCGCTTCCAATACGACAATGTTGTGCTTCTTGACGATGTCGATGACCTTGCACTCCATGTTGGCGAGGCACTCCTTGATCAGCGGCGCCCTGACGACCTTGCCCTGAACGGGTGTGAGCTTGAACCTGGCGAACTTGTCCGTGTCTGTGCCGGAGCACATGCCTATGCCGACGACCTTGTCCAGCATGTCGACCGTGGGAATGGCGATGACGCACTCCCGGTTCTTGCGCAAGGCCGCGAAAGAGTGATTCCATGCGCCCGTGGTAATGGCAAATACCGGCGTGAAATCGTTCACCATGGTCCAGGAGATCGTCATGATGTTGTCTTTCTTCCCGTCATGGGTCGTCACGAGGACAACAGGCCCGGATTCCATCAGGGTAAAGGCCTTGCTCAGCTTCAATTGACGCACGAGATCACCCTCCGATGTTTCTTTGTACGCTGGCTAGCGCAAACTCGCGTACTCGATGTCGCTACGGCGCCAGCGCCCGTTCCGCCAGCCGCACCCAGTAGCGGATGCCGGTGGCTATGACCTCGTCGTTGAAATCGTAGTGCGGGCTGTGCAGCATGCAGCCGCCCTCGCCGGGGCCGTTGCCGAGCCACACGTAGCACGCGGGCACCACCCGGGCCAGATAGGCGAAGTCCTCGGCACCCATGCTGGGGTTCAGGTGCGTGAAGACCTGCCCCTCCTCGGCTACCTGCCGCGCCACTTCGCGGGCAATGAAGCTCGGCTCGGGCGCATTGACGGTCGGCGGATAGCCGCGCTCGTAGCGCAGGTCGATGCTCACCCGGTAGGTCGCTTCGATGCCGTTGCAGATGCGCCGCAGACCTTCCTCCAGCGCATCCTGCAATTCGGCCTTGAGCGTACGCACGGTACCGCCGAGCACGGCCGTCTCCGGCAAAACATTGTCGGCATGCCCGGCATGAAAGCGGGTGACGCTGACCACCGCCGCAGCGAGCGGATCGGTATTGCGCGACACCAGTGACTGCGTGGCCTGCACCAGCGAGCTGCCGGCCAGTACCACGTCCACCGCCTGGTGCGGCATCGCCGCGTGGCCGCCGCGCCCGGTGATCTCGATCTCGAAGCGATCGGCGCCTGCCATCACCGGCCCTTCGGTGACGCCGAAGCTGCCGGCGGGCAGGCCCGGCCAGTTGTGCAGGCCGAACACCATGTCCATCGGAAAGCGTTCGAACAGGCCTTCTTCGACCATTACCCGACCGCCACCTTCGTGCTCTTCCGCCGGCTGAAAGATGAAATACACGGTGCCGTCGAAATTGCGCAGCCTGCTCAAGGCCTCGGCGGCCCCGAGGAGCATGGCGGTATGGCCGTCGTGGCCGCAGGCGTGCATTTTTCCGTGATGGGTCGAACGGTGCGGAAAGGAATTCAATTCCGACAGCGGCAGCGCATCCATGTCGGCGCGCAAACCGATCGCGCGCTTGCCGCTCCCCAGCGAGAGTTTGGCCACGACGCCGGTGCGGGCAATCCCGCGATGGACTTCAAGCCCCAGCCCGTCGAGGTAATCTGCAACCTTGGTCGCCGTGCGCTTTTCGTCGAAGGCCAGTTCGGGATGGGCATGGATGTCGCGGCGAAACGCCGCGATCTTCGGCGTCAGGGCCGGCAGCAATTCGTTGATCATGGCAAAACCTTTGTGTCGGATTGGCAATCCTAGCCCAAACCCGGTCCCGGCGAGTCAACTCCGCTTTTGCGGTATCGTCGCAGCGTCATGCCTACGCTCCCTCGCCGCATCGCGCATCTGGACATGGACGCCTTCTATGCGTCGGTCGAACTGCTGCGCTACCCGGAATTGCGCGGTCTGCCGGTAGTGATCGGCGGACGCGGCATCCACCAGCCCGAATTGCTGACCGACGGCAGCCGGCGCTTTGCCCGGCTGCGCGATTACGTCGGCCGCGGCGTCATCACCACTTCCACCTACGAGGCGCGGGCGCTGGGCGTGTTCTCCGCGATGGGCGTGATGAAGGCCGCGAAGCTGGCGCCGGAGGCCATCCTGCTGCCGGTCGACTTCGACGCCTATCGGCACTACTCGCGCCTGTTCAAGGCCGCCGTCAGGGCCATCACGCCGCAGGTCGAGGATCGCGGCATCGATGAAATCTACATCGATCTCACGAATCTGCCCGACGACACACCGACCCTCGCGCGCCGCATCAAACAGGCGGTGAAGGACGCCACCGGGCTCTCCTGCTCGATCGGCATCAGCCCCAACAAGCTGCTGTCGAAGATATGTTCCGACCTGGAAAAACCCGATGGCATCACGCTGCTGGACGAGGGCGACATTGCGCGGCGCATCTGGCCGCTGCCGGTGCGCAAGATCAACGGCATCGGGCCCAAGGCCGGCGAAAAGCTCGCCGCTCTGGGCATCGCCACCATCGGCCAGTTGGCCGACGCCGAACCGGCGCTGCTGCAGGAACACTTCGGCCGCAGCTACGCCGAGTGGCTGCACCAGGCGGCGCACGGCATCGACGAGCGGCCCGTGGTGACATATTCCGAACCGAAATCGATCAGCCGCGAAACCACCTTCGAGCGCGACCTCCACGCGCGCCGCGACCGCGCCCTCTTGTCGGAAATATTCACCAGGCTGTGCACCGGCGTCGCGAACGATCTCCGGCGCAAGGGCTATCTCGGCCGCACCATCGGCATCAAGCTGCGCTTCGAGGACTTCCGCATCATGACGCGCGACCTGACGCTGCCCGAACCCACCGCCGACCCGGTCGTCATCCGCCGCGCCGCCGGGGAGTGCCTGCGCCGCGTGCCGCTGGAAAAGAAGCTGCGCCTGCTTGGCGTGCGCGCCAGTGCCTTGTCGCCCGACAGCGCGTCGCAGGAGGCGGTGGAATCGCCGCAGGGCGAACTGCCGCTGTGACCTTGACCACAGCAAGGTATTGGCGATGCGCTCCTTCCATCCCGAAGGCTACCCGTTCATCGGCCTGATCTACCGGACGGGCTGTTACGCCCCGCGGCTTCGAATCGAGAGTCGGCGCTGGCGGCACGGCGATCTGAGCCAGCCGACACCCATCTACACCTCCAGGTGCTGGTAGAGCACCGTCGACAAGTAACGTTCGCCGAAGGACGGAATGATCACCACCACCAGCTTCCCCTTGTTCTCCGGCCGCTTCGCCACTTCCAGCGCCGCCCAGACCGCCGCGCCCGACGAGATGCCGACCAGCAGGCCCTCGGTCGTCGCCAGGCTGCGTGCGGTGTTCAGCGCATCGTCGTTCTTTACGCGGACCACCTCGTCGTAGATTTTGGTGTTGAGTATCTCCGGCACGAAGCCGGCGCCGATGCCCTGGATAGGATGCGGACCTCGTGCGCCGCCCGACAGCACCGGGCTGGCATCGGGTTCGACGGCGATGATCTGCACGCCGGGTTTGCGTTGTTTGAGCACCTCGCCGACGCCGGTGATGGTGCCGCCGGTGCCGATGCCTGAGACGAAGATATCGACCTTGCCGTCGGTGTCGTGCCAGATTTCCTCGGCCGTGGTGTTGCGATGGATTTCGGGATTGGCCGGATTCTCGAACTGCTGCGGGATGAAGTAGCGCGAATCGGCCGCCGCCAGTTCATTGGCCTTCCTGATGGCGCCCGGCATGCCCTCCGGCCCCGGCGTCAGGAACAATTCGGCGCCATAGGCCTTGAGCATCAGCTTGCGCTCGCGGCTCATGGTCTCCGGCATGACGAAGGCCGACTTGTAGCCGCGCGCGGCGGCGACCATGGCCAGCCCGATGCCGGTGTTGCCCGAGGTCGGTTCGAGGATGATGCTGTCGGGCTTGAGCTGGCCTGCCTTTTCGGCCGCATCGAGCATGGCCACGGCGATGCGGTCCTTGACGCTGTGCGCGGGGTTGAAGAATTCCAGCTTCAGCGCGATGGTCACCGCATTTTCAAACCCTTTGCCGGCATTCAGCCGGTTGAGGCGAACCAGGGGGGTATTGCCGATCAGTTCGGCGACGTTGTTGGCGATTCTCATGAAAATTTCTCCTCGCTGGCGGAATCCGCGGCGGCTGGAATCATACCCCGCGCCGCCACGGCGTTGAGCGCGAAAGACCGATGAGCGCGGTTACAATCACGTCATGATCCACCCCCTGCTGCGTACCGCTGAATTGCGTGCCCTCGAAGCGCGCCACGCCTCCGCCACGCCACCCTTGATGGAACGTGCCGGCCGCGCTGCCGCCGCTCTCGCCAGGAAGCTGCTGAAGGATAGCCGCGCCCCGGTGCTGGTGTTCGCCGGCCCCGGCAACAACGGCGGCGATGCGCGGGTCATGGCGCGCGTGCTCAAGCAACAGGGCATCGCCGTGATCGTCGTCGGCCCCGGCGACGACGTGCCCAAAGGCAACTATGGCCTGGTGGTGGACGGCCTGTTCGGCATCGGCCTCACGCGGCCCATCGCTGGAGGCCATGCCGACTTGATTGCACGCATCAACGCCTTTCGCGGCCCGGTACTGGCGCTGGACATTCCCAGTGGCCTCGATGGCGACACCGGGCGCGTGCTCGGCGCCGCCGTGCGCGCCACGCATACGATCAGCTTCATCGGCGGCAAACCGGGGCTTTACACGCTCGACGGCCCCGATCATTGCGGCGCGATCAGTGTCGTCGATCTCGGGCTGCGCCTCGACCAGCTGCCCGGCGCCCTGCTCACCACCGACCACTTCCGCGCCTGCCTGAAACCCAGGGCGCGCAACAGCCACAAGGGCAGCTACGGTTCGCTGGCGATCATCGGCGGTGCCGCAGGCATGACCGGCGCAGCGCTGCTGGCCGGTCGCGCCGGCCTCATGCTTGGTGCCGGCCGGGTGTTCATCGGCCTGCTGGAGCCGCTCGCCGTCGATCCGCTGCAAGCCGAACTGATGCTGCGTACGCCTGACGATGCGCTGGCGCAGGCTACAACAGTCGTCGTCGGCCCCGGCCTCGGCGCATCCGCCGCCGCACTGGAGATTCTTCGCCGTACCGCCAGCGCCGACTTTCCAATACTGCTCGACGCCGATGCCTTGAATCTGCTCGCCGCCCATCCGGTGCTGGCAGCGAACATCGCGCGCCGCACTGCATCGACAGTGATGACGCCACACCCGGCCGAAGCCGCCCGATTGATGGCCACCACCACCGAAGCAGTACAAGCCGACCGCGTCGGCACCGCGCTGCAACTCGCACAGCGCTTCAAGGCCCATGTTGCGCTCAAGGGCTGTGGCACCGTGATCGCCCATCCCGACGGCCGCTGGCGCATCAACGCCAGCGGCAATCCGGGGCTGGCCTCGGGTGGCAGCGGCGATGTGCTTTCCGGCGTCATCGGTGCGTTGCTGGCGCAGGGCTGGCCGGCAGATACCGCCTTGTGCGGCGCCGTTCATCTGCATGGCGCGGCCGCCGACGCACTGGTGGCAGCCGGCACCGGCCCCATCGGCATCGCCGCCGGCGAACTGATCCCCATCGCACGCACACGGCTGAACCGCCTGATCGCAGAGAATGCCTGAAGCCCGCCGCAAGGTCGGCTTTGCCGTACTGCTGATGCTCGGCGCGACGCTGTGTTTTGCCGCGCTCGACGCCACCTCGAAGCATCTCTCGCAGACCTATCCGGTACCGATGCTGGTGTGGGGCCGCTATACTTTTCACTGCCTGATGATGCTGATCTTCCTGGCGCCATCGATGCGCCTGCAGTTGATCGCCACCGCGCGGCCCAAGGCCCAGGTCGCTCGCGCGCTGATGCTGGTCGGCACCACGGGCTTTTCGATGGCGGGCTTTTCCATGATGCCGCTGGCCGAAAGCACCGCCTTCCTCTTCGTCACGCCGTTGGTGGTGGTGATCCTGTCGCACTGGCTGCTCAAGGAATCGATCACCGGCGGCCACTGGCTGGCGGTCGTCGCCGGGTTTGTCGGTGCCCTGCTGATCGCCCGGCCCGGCGGTGCGCTGAGCCTGCAGGGCATCTTCTGGATGACGCTGGCAGCCGCCTGCTATGCGATCTACCAGATCCAGACGCGGCAGTTGTCGCCGACCGAGAACACCGTCACCATGCTGTTCTATACCGCCCTGGTGGGCACCGTATCGATGACGCTGGCGGCCCCTCTCTACTGGGGCGGCCCGACGCCCGGCTGGATCGACGCGGCGCTGATTGCCTCGCTCGGCATCTATGGCGGCACCGGCCATCTGATGCTGACCCGCGCCTTCCGTTATGCCGCGGCCTCCTTTCTCTCGCCCTTCCTCTATGCCCAGCTGATCTGGGCGATGCTGCTCGGCTGGATGTTCTACGACCACCTGCCCGATCTGCTCTCGATCGCCGGCATGGCGGTGATTGCCGGCAGCAGCCTGTCGATCGCGCTTTCCGAAAGACTCAAGCAGGCATCCGCTGCAAAGGATAGGGATACAGCATGTTGAGCGCCGTGCTGCGGCCATCGGCCTGCACGATGCGCACATGCTCGCGGCGAAACTCGCGGGCGTGGCGCAGGCCGCAGCTGTGCGCGATCATGTCGATTTCCTTGTTCATGTTCAGGCAGTAGTTCGCCACCCGTTCGAATTTTTCTTCCACCACTAGGCCGCGCTGCAAGCGTGGATTGTGCGTCGTGATCCCCGTCGGGCAGGTATTGGTGTGGCAGCGCAGGGCCTGGATGCAGCCCAGCGCGAACATGAAGCCGCGCGCGCTGTTCACGAAATCGGCGCCGCAGGCCAGCGCCCAGGCGGCACGAGCCGACGTCACCAGCTGTCCCGCCGCCATGACCTTGACCCGATCCTTGATGCCGGCCTCGACCAGCGCATCAACCACGCGCGGCAGCGCTTCCTCGATCGACAGCGACATGTGATCGGCCAGTGCCTGCGGCGCCGCGCCCGAGCCGCCCTCGCCGCCATCCACCGCAATAAAATCCGGCGCGTCGGCAATGCCGCGCCGCGCCACCGCTTCGGTCAGCAGGTTCATGAACTGCCAGCCGCCGATGGCCGTCTTGAGGCCAACCGGCTTGCCGGTCACTTCGCGCACGCGCAACACCATGTCGAGCAGCTGGTCCATGTTGGTGATCTCGGGATGCCGATTGGGCGAAAGCGAATCCATGCCCTCCGGAATGCCGCGAATGCGGGCAATCTCCGCCGTCACCTTGCCGCCCGGCAGCACGCCGCCCTTGCCCGGTTTGGCGCCCTGCGACAGCTTGATCTCGAAGGCGCGCACCGACTCATGCGCGGCGATCTCGCGCAGCTTCGCGTCCGACAAACGCCCCTGTTCATCGCGCACGCCATACTTCGCCGTGCCGATCTGCATGATCACGTCGCAGCCGCCTTCCAGATGGTAGGGCGACAGGCCGCCCTCGCCGGTATCGATCCAGCAGCCCGCCTTGGCCGCGCCGTGCGAGAGCGACTGCACCGCCGGCTTGGAGATGGCGCCGAAACTCATGCCGCTGATATTGACGATCGATCGCGCAATGAAGGGCTTCGCACAGAAGCCATCGCCGATCGGCAGTGGCGGCGTCGGCAAGCGGTCATCCTCCAGGACCGAAAACGGCGCATTGACGAAAATCAGCGCGCCCGATTCGTGAAGGTTGTAGGTCGAGCCGAATCCCAGCACACCACCCTCGTTCTTCGCCATGCGATAGACCCAGGAACGCGTCGATCGATTGAAGGGACGCTCGTCGCGATCGCCGAGGAAAAAGTACTGCCGGAAATACTCGCCGAGTTGCTCGAAGAAGTAGCGGAAACGCCCTATCAGCGGGTAGTTTCGCAGAATCGAATGCTTCTTCTGGGTGATGTCCTTGAGGTAGAAATAGACGATCACGAGGGCAAGGGTAAGCGCAAGCAGGACACCGAGACTGACGGAGAACACGCCGAGCATGAGGGTCATACCTCCAGTGCTAGAATCAATCGGGCCAACACTTCAGACATCAACATATCATGGAACTTCCCCTTCAGCTTGCCGCCGAGGTCCAGCGCAACGTACTCGCCGCCCTGATGGAGGATATCGGTGGTGGTGACCTGACCGCCATGCTCACCTCCGCCACCCGCCGTTCGCAAGGCACCGTGATCTGTCGCGAAGATGCCGTACTCGCGGGCATCGCCTGGTTCGACTCCTGCTTCCGGCGCCTCGATCCGCTGACGGTCATCCGCTGGCATGCGCGCGATGGCGATCTGGTTGCCGCCGGCCAGACGCTGTGCGAAATCGAAGCCAGCACCCGCGCCCTGCTTACCGCCGAGCGCGCCGCGCTCAACTTCCTGCAACTGCTCTCCGCCACAGCGACAGTCACGCGACTCTATGTCGATGCCGTGGCCGGCACCGGCACCCGCATCGTCGACACGCGCAAAACCCTGCCCGGCCTGCGCCTGGCGCAGAAATATGCGGTCACCTGCGGCGGCGGCCACAACCACCGCCTCGGCCTCTATGACGGCATCCTGATCAAGGAAAACCACATCATGGCGGCCGGCGGCGTCACCGCCGCACTGGCACAGGCAAAAGCCATCGGCCGCAATGACGTCTTCATCCAGATTGAAGTGGAAACCCTGGAGCAACTCGCCGAAGCGCTGGATGCCGAAGCCACCATGATCCTGCTCGACAACATGGACCTGACCCAGATGCGCCAAGCCGTCGGCCTCACCGCGGGGCGCGCCGAACTCGAAGCCTCGGGAGGGGTGCGCCTGGAAACCGTGCGTGCCATTGCCGAAACCGGCGTCGACCGGATTTCCGTGGGCAGCCTGACCAAGGACGTGCGTGCCATCGATCTCTCGCTGCGGCACAGCGAGGGATGATCTGTTAGAATTCGCGCCCTGCTGAAGTGCAGCAATCGGCAGATCTGCGGAGAGGTGGATGAGCGGTTTAAGTCGCACGCCTGGAAAGCGTGTTTAGGATAATATCCTAACGAGGGTTCGAATCCCTCCCTCTCCGCCAGACACCCAGCAATGACGCGCCTTCCGGCGCGTTTTGTTTTTGTACCCACACATTCATCCACATCACACGGGACGAATCGACTGCTCCCGAACCTCCAGCCACAGGCATTCGCCATTCCTGCGCTTCATGTTGAGGATGGCGCTGCGCGGCCGGCTGGCAATGTGCCGGGTGATCACATCCATGACCCAGCCGTGGGTAACCGCCAGAATGCGCTTGCCGGCGTTGGGCCGCGCGATGCTGACGATGGCGTCGAGCACTCGATCGGCGAATTCATCCATCGACTCGCCCTGCTCGAATTCCGTCGCCGGATTCCGCTTGAGAATCTGCTGCAACAGTACCGGATTCAGTTCCGCCAGTTCCGACTTGGGAATCCCCTGGATGACGCCGAAATTCCGCTCCATCAATCCCTCATGACATTCAGGAGGATCCAGTCGAAGCGAACGGGCGATGATTTCCGCGGTTTCGAGCGAACGGATCAGGGGGCTCGAATAAATCTTCGAGAACTTCGAATGGGAGAAGCTGCCGACCAGTTCGTAAGCTTGCCGCCGCCCCTGATCGTTGATTGGAACGTCAGTCCAGCCCTGCAGAATTCCGGCAATGTTCCAGTCGGTCTCACCATGGCGGGTGACGCAAATGTAGGTGGGAACGCTCATGATGCGATGAACCTGGCCGTCAAGCAAGTCGCGGGGCTTCCTAGAAATACCAGCGTGTGACCATCTCCGCCGCGCACGCCGGCTTGTCGCCGCCCTCGATCTCGATCACCGCCTGCCACACCAGTTGTGCGCCGCCGGGGATATCGTCCACCTCCGCGAGCACAAACCTCGCACGGACACGACTGCCTGCTTTCACCGGCGAGGCGAAGCGCACGCGATTCAGGCCGTAGTTCACGGCAAGCTTGATGCCATCGACCGAAATGCATTCGTTCGCAAACTTGGCCAACAACGACAGGGTGAGGTAGCCGTGAGCGATCGGCGCGCCAAACGGCGACTCACGCTTCGCCCGCTCGACATCGACATGGATCCATTGCCTATCGCCCGTCACTTCGGCAAAGGCATTGATGCGTTCCTGGTCGATCAGCATCCAGTCGCTGAGACCTAGTTCCTGTCCCAGCCTGGCCTTGGCATCCGCTATGCCGGTGAATCGCGTTGCTTTCATCAGTAATCCCTGCTCCGCATTGTCCGCACGCTTGATGCGGAGGTTCAAAAGCTGAATGCACGGGTCTCCGTAACAAATTCCTGCGCAGCCCTGCAATACTGGTCCGCCCGACAGGACTCGAACCTGTTACCCCCGGCTTAGAAGGCCGGTGCTCTATCCAGATGAGCTACGGGCGGATGCGTTGCACAGCAAGATCCTTGCATCGAAATCATCGAATCCCTCGTGACGACGCGACATAAGGGCCTGCACAAGCGAACCGCGCAAGTTTACAAGGAAACCGGGGCCACGGATGTCGATTGAACGGAATGCCGCGAATATCCGCAAAGCGCCGGCACAGGACGAAAAAATCGTGCTGGGCGTAGCATAATTGCAGTTGTCTTCGCCGGATATCCGCCCACTCCCATGGCAACAGAACCCACTTACTGCTATCACTGCCGCATGCATCACCCCAGAAACGAAATGCGTCTGATCGTCACCAAAACGGGAAAGCGCTGGCGCTGCATACGCAGCATCGAGGCAACGCAGCAAGGCCAGGAAGCGCGCGAGGCCTATGGCCGCCAGGTGTCGGAAATCAACAAGGCTGAATCCAAAAGTCGCGCGCAGCGGATGAACAATCTCCTTCAGGAGAAATAGCGCGCATGAAAGCCGGTGCTCCGGGAAAACTCGACCGCATCGTCGCCGATGCGCGTCGCGACGCCGAGATTCGCGACCAGGGCTACCGCGAGCAGGCGCTGAAGATTTACCCATGGATTTGCGGCCGCTGCGCCCGTGAATTCACGCGTTCCAATCTGCGCGAACTCACGGTGCATCACCGCGATCACAACCACAACAACAACCCGCCCAATGGCAGCAATTGGGAACTGCTGTGCCTTTACTGCCACGACAACGAACACCAGCGCCAGCTGGAAGCCACAGGCAATGCCGGAACCGGCATATCCGGCGCAGCGGCGGCCACGCATTCGCCTTTCGCCGATCTCAAGGCAATGCTCGGCAAAAAGGATTAGGCGCTGCAGCCCTTCACGGACAGTGAACAAAAAAAGGGCTACATTTCTGTAACCCTTTGATTTTGATTGGTCGGGGTGGAGGGATTCGAACTCTCGACATCTTGCTCCCAAAGCAAGCGCGCTACCGGGCTGCGCCACACCCCGAACCGCGCAATTTTACCGAACCCCGCCCGTGCCGGTCAATCGCATTGCGACATGCCGTGTCGAAAAACCTTGACTTGCGGTAGTCCCGCGTTTCGTTTATAAAGCCGGTTCTCCGAAAATACGGACATTCCGCGATGGCTGAAGATCTGCTGCACAAGAAGCAATTCCCGCCCTACATCCCGAAAAAGGGCGAGGACTACATGAGCACGAAACAGCTCACTCATTTTCGCGACATCCTGACTTCCCTCAAGGACGAACTGAGCGAGGATATCGAGCGCACGGTGCATACCATGCAGGACGAAGCGACCGTGTTCGCCGATCCGAACGATCGCGCCAGCCAGGAGTCCGATATTGCGCTGGAACTGCGCAACCGTGACCGCGAGCGCAAACTGATCAAGAAGATTGACGAGTCGATTGCCCGCATCGAAGCAGGCGAATATGGCTACTGCGACTCCTGCGGCGTCGAAATCGGCCTGAAGCGCCTTGAAGCACGCCCGACCGCCACCTTGTGCATCGACTGCAAGACCCTCGAAGAGCACCGCGAAAAACAGGTTGGAAAGTAATTCCAGCCTGTTTTCGGTGCAGGCTAACGTAAGCGTAGCGGCCGAAGCCAAAAGCAGGTCGGGAAGTAAGTCCCCGGCAAACGCGAAAACCGCGACAAACAAAAAAGGACGCCGAGACGTCCTTTTTTGCTGCCTGCAAGCGGTCGATTACTCGGCGGTGGCGGCCGGTGCCGGAGTTTCCGCGGCAATGGCTTTCATCGACAAACGAACGCGACCCTTGTCATCCGTCTCGATGACCTTGACCTTCACCAACTGGCCTTCCTTCAGGTAGTCGGCGACGGCATTCACGCGCTCGCTGGCAATCTGCGAAATGTGCAGGAGACCGTCCTTGCCCGGCAGCAGGCTGACGATGGCGCCGAAATCCAGCAGGCGCAGCACCGTGCCTTCATAAATGCGCCCGACTTCAACTTCGGCGGTAATGTCCTCGATACGCTTCTTGGCCACCTGTGCCGCATCGGCATTCACCGAGGAAATGGTGATCGAACCGTCGTCCTCGATATCGATCACGCAGCCGGTTTCTTCGGTCAGCGCACGGATCACCGCGCCGCCCTTGCCGATCACGTCGCGAATCTTCTCCGGATTGATCTTGATGTGGATCATGCGCGGGGCAAAGTTGGAAACTTCCTCGCGATGGCCGGACATCGAAACCCGCATCTTTTCCAGAATGTGCAAACGCGCGTCCTTGGCCTGGGCCAACGCAACCTGCATGATTTCCTTGGTGATGCCCTGAATCTTGATATCCATCTGGAGGGCAGTGATACCGCTCTCGGTGCCCGCAACCTTGAAGTCCATGTCGCCGAGATGATCCTCGTCGCCCAGGATGTCGGTCAGCACCGCAAAGCGAGGGCCGTCCTTGATCAGGCCCATGGCGATGCCCGCCACGTGCGCCTTGAGCGGCACGCCGGCATCCATCAGGGCCAGCGAGCCGCCGCAGACGGAAGCCATCGACGACGAGCCGTTGGACTCGGTGATTTCCGACACGACGCGCATCGAATAGCCGAACTCCTCGGGCGACGGCAGCACGGCCAGCAGCGCGCGCTTGGCCAGGCGGCCGTGGCCGATTTCGCGGCGCTTCGGCGTACCGACGCGGCCGGTCTCGCCGGTGGCATAGGGAGGCATGTTGTAGTGAAGCATGAAGCGATCGCGGTACTCGCCTTGCAGGGCGTCGATGATCTGCTCGTCGCGGCCGGTACCCAGCGTGGCGACAACCAGGGCTTGCGTCTCGCCGCGCGTAAATAGTGCCGATCCGTGGGTGCGCGCCAAAACGCCGTTGCGAATGACGATGGGCCGTACGGTGCGCGTGTCGCGGCCGTCGATACGGGGCTCGCCGTTGAGAATCTGGCTGCGGACAATCTTGGCTTCCAGTTCGAACACGGTGTTGCCGACCAGGTTTGAATCCGGTGCGTTTTCGACGCCCTCGGTCAATGCGGCAATGGTCTTCTTGGTGATTTCACGGGTCTTGATCGTGCGGGCCTGCTTGCTGGTGATGCGATAGGCTTCGCGCAGTTCGGCTTCCGCCAGTTCGGCCACGCGGGCAATCAGCGGCTCGTCCTTGGCCGGCGGCTGCCAGTCCCACTCCGGCTTGCCGGCGACTTCAACCAGTTCGTTGATGGCCTTGATCGCGGCCTGCATCTGGTCATGGCCGAACACCACGGCGCCGAGCATGATCTCTTCGGAAAGCTGCTGGGCCTCGGACTCGACCATCAACACGGCGGCTTCGGTACCGGCAACCACCAGGTCGAGTTGCGTGCTTGCCAATTGGGTCTTGGTCGGGCACAGCACGTACTTGCCGTCGATGTAGCCAACGCGGGCGGCGCCGATCGGGCCGCTGAACGGGATGCCGGAAATCGCCATGGCCGCCGACGCACCGAGCATCGCCGGGATATCCGGATCGATTTCGGGGTTGCATGACATTACGGTGCAAACCACCTGAACTTCGTTGTAGAAGGCATCGGGGAACAGCGGACGCAACGGGCGGTCGATCAAGCGCGAGGTCAGGATTTCCTTCTCCGACGGGCGGCCTTCACGCTTGAAGAAACCTCCGGGAATGCGACCGGCAGCGTAAGACCGCTCCTGATAATCGACGGTCAGCGGGAAAAAATCCTGTCCCGGCTTGGCGTTGCGCGCGCCAACCACCGTCGCCAGCACAACGGTGTCATCCATGGTGACCATGACGGCGCCGCCAGCCTGGCGGGCAATTTCGGCAGTCTCAAGGGTGACCGTGTGGTCACCGTAGGCAAAACTCTTCTTGATAGGATTCAGCACAACAATTCCTTTCGGCAAAAAATAAAAGCCGGCACAGCCATCACGGCTGTACCGGCCTGTTCAGCAAGCCTGGGCAGTAGCTTGAACAAAGCGCATCGCGCGTTGGGAACGACCCGGACCGACGCTTGTTTGAGAAAATTATTTACGCAGACCGAGACGCTCGATCAGCGAACGGTAGCCGTCGACATTCTTGCGCTTGAGGTAATCCAGCATCTTGCGACGCTGGCTGACCATCTTGAGCAGGCCGCGCCGTGAATGATGATCCTTGGTGTGTGCCTTGAAATGACCCGTCAGGTCGTTGATGCGCGCGGTAAGAAGCGCCACCTGAACTTCGGGAGAGCCGGTGTCACCCTGCGCACGCTGGTAGTCAGTGACGATCTTGGCTTTGTCTGTAGTGGAAATTGCCATTATGGTTTCCTTGCTGATCCTGTGATATTGGGCTCTTGGAGAACCGCGGATTATAGCGTTTTGAATACCGTCTAATCAAGCATCGAACGCTAATTATTGACGTCAAGCTGAGTGGTCATAACCAAAGCTGATTCCGCCTTCAGGCGCCTGCAACCAGCCGCAGCGGTTGCAGCCAGCCATCCGCAACCTGCTGACAAACGCCGATGAACCCATGTTCTGCGTCATATACGCGCAGCCGGGTGCCCTCCTCGCCAGCCCAGCGCACTGCCTGGCCATGCCTCAACCTGGCGGCATCGGCTGCATCGAGGCGTGCCTCGGCCAAACTTGCCAGCAGGGAATCGGGGGGCAACAGCAGGGCGTCCCGGGCTTCGGCCGGCAGACCTTCGAGCGTGGCCAGGGAATGCGCCTGGGCGACGTCCAACGCGCCGATGCCGGTACGACGCAAGGCGGCCAGATGTGCTCCGCAACCCAGGCGATCGCCGATGTCGGCGGCCAGGGTTCGCACATAAGTTCCCTTGCTGCAGCGGACTTCGAAAACAAAGCGCCCATCGACCAGATCGTGGTCCGAATCGAGCAGGCGCAATTCATGGATACTGACGCGGCGTGACGTCCGTTCCACTTCGATGCCGGCACGGGCGTATTCGTAGAGCGGCTTGCCGTCGCGCTTCAGCGCCGAATACATCGGCGGCACCTGGTCAATCTCGCCGACGAAATGGGCCATTGCGGCTTTCACATCGGAACGGTCAACTGTTACCGGACGCCGCTCCAGAACCGCGCCTTCGGCATCCGCCGTATCAGTGGTGACGCCAAGCTGAACTGTTGCCACATAGCGCTTGTCGGCATTGAGCAACTCGCCGGAAAACTTGGTCGCTTCGCCGAAGCACAAGGGCAGCAAACCAGTCGCCAATGGATCAAGCGTACCGGTATGTCCGGCCTTTTCTGCGTTGTAAAGACGCCGGGCGGCTTGCAGGGCATGATTCGACGAAAGCCCGAGCGATTTGTCCAGCAGCAGCACGCCATCGAGCCGACGCCGCCTGAGCTTGCCACCTTCGCGATGCGGCGCGTTCATTCGCGCATTCACTCGTCTTGCAGCTTCTTGTCCGATTCCACGGCCGCGTCGATCAGCTTCGAGAGGCGCGCGCCCTCCTGGACGGATGGGTCGAAAACGAAATGCAGCTCGGGAATATGATGAATCCGAATCCGGCGGCCCAGCTCGCGACGCAAAAAACTGGCGGAATGCTTGAGGCCCTGATCGATCATCTCGTTCGATGCCGGATCTGCCAGCGACGTATAGAACACCTTGGCGTGAGCATAGTCGGCAGTGACCTCGACAGCCGTCAGCGTAACCAGCGTCAGCTTCGGCGCGATGCGCAAATCCTTGAGATGAAAGCGCAGCAAATCCGCGAGTTCGCGCCGGATTTGCTCGGAAACGCGGTCAGACCGTGCATAACCGTGACCTGAGCCGCGTTTTGTCGCCATGATCAGCTCAGTTTGCGGGCGACTTCCTGAACCTCGAACACTTCGAGTTGATCGCCTTCGTTGATGTCATTGAAGTTCTTGAGGCTCAAGCCGCACTCAAAACCTTCCTTGACCTCGCGGACGTCATCCTTGAACCGCTTGAGCGAATCCAGTTCGCCCGTATGCACCACTGTATTGTTGCGCAGCACGCGCACCGAAGCGTTGCGCCTGACGATGCCGGACAGCACCATGCAGCCGGCGACCGCGCCGATCCGCGAAATCCGGAAGACCTGGCGAATCTCGACCAGACCGAGAATGACTTCCTTTTTCTCCGGAGCCAGCATGCCGGACAGCGCGGCCTTCACTTCATCGACTGCCGCGTAAATGATGTTGTAGTAGCGAATATCCACGCCAAGACTCTCGGCCGCCCTGCGCGCCCCCACGTCGGCACGGGTGTTGAAGCCAATGACGACCGCCTTGGAGGCAGCTGCCAGATTGACGTCCGATTCGCTGATGCCCCCCACGCCGGCATGAACGATGGTGACCTTGACTTCGCCGGTCGACAGCTTGTTCAGTGACTGTACCAGGGCTTCCTGCGAACCTTGCACGTCCGCCTTGATGATCAGCGGCAGGGTCCTGACTTCGCCTTCGGCCATCTGTTCGAACATGTTTTCGAGCTTCGCGGCCTGCTGCTTCGCCAGCTTGACATCGCGGAACTTGCCCTGGCGGAACAGTGCGATTTCGCGCGCCTTGCGCTCGTCGAGGAGGACCATGCCCTCGTCGCCGGCTGCCGGCACGTCCGTCAGGCCCTGAATTTCCACCGGAATAGCGGGCCCCGCCGACTCGACCGACTTGCCGTTCTCATCCAGCATGGCACGCACGCGGCCGAACACGGCGCCGACCAGCAGCACATCACCGCGACGCAGAGTGCCCGACAGCACCAGGATGGTGGCCACCGGGCCCTTGCCCTTGTCGAGACGCGCTTCGATCACCAGCCCCTTGGCGGGAGCTTCCACCGGTGCCTTGAGTTCCAGCACTTCGGCCTGCAGCAGGACCTGCTCCAGCAATTCATCGATGCCTTGCCCGGTCTTGGCCGAAACCCCGACGAAGGGAGAATCGCCGCCGTATTCTTCCGGCACGACGCCTTCCGCGACCAGTTCCTGCTTGACCCGCTCCGGATTGGCGTCGGGCTTGTCGATCTTGGTGACGGCCACGATCAGGGGCACGTTGGCCGCCTTCGCGTGATGAATCGCCTCCTTGGTTTGCGGCATGACACCGTCGTCGGCCGCAACCACCAGAATGACCAGGTCGGTCGCCTTGGCACCGCGAGCGCGCATCGCCGTGAAAGCCTCGTGGCCCGGCGTGTCGAGGAAAGTGATCATGCCGCGCGGCGTCTCGACGTGGTAGGCGCCGATGTGCTGCGTGATGCCGCCCGCTTCGCCATGGGCGACACGGCTCTTGCGGATGTAGTCGAGCAGCGACGTCTTGCCGTGGTCGACGTGACCCATCACGGTGACCACCGGAGCGCGCGGCAACTGCTCCACATCCTTGTGCTCGCCTTCGTCGGCGAGGAATGCATCGGGATCGTCGAGCTTTGCGGCGAGAGCGATATGCCCCATTTCCTCGACCACGATCATGGCCGTTTCCTGGTCGAGCACCTGGTTGATGGTGACCATCGATCCCATCTTCATCAGGGTCTTGATGACCTCCGTCGCCTTGACGGTCATCTTGTGCGCCAGATCGGCAACGGTGATCGTTTCCGGAACATGGACTTCACGGACAATCGCCTCGACCGGCTGCTGCACCGGCGCCTCTTCGGCGTGGCCGTGGCGTCCATGACGCCCGCCACCCTTGGAGCCGCGCCAACCGGCGGTGCCCGCATCACCGCGAGTCTTGATCGCACGCCGTTTGGCCGCGTCATCCTTCCATGCGTCTTTCTTCGCCGGCTTGGCCTTGCCGTCTTCCGGCTTCGCCGCCGGCTTGTGTATCGTGCCGGATACGCCTGCAGCGGCGGCTGCATCTTTCGCCTTCTTGGCTTCCGCAGCGGCCAATTGCGCCTGCTGCTCGGCAAGCCGGGCTTCGGCCTCGGCTCGCGCCCTTGCTTCGCGTTCGCTCTTTTCCTTGAACTCGGCGGCCTGAATCGCGGAAAGCTTTCCCTGGCGCTGGGTTTCGGCCTCGCGCAATGCGCGCTGTGCCGGATCGATCACGGACTTGGTGGTTGCCACACGCTTGGGCGCAGGGGCAGGGGCAGGGGCTTCGGCCACTGCCTCGATCACCGGTGCGGCGACCTCAACTTCCACTGCGGCAACAACAGGAGGAGGCGCCGCCTCGACAACCGGGACGGGTTCCGGAGTCGCTGCCGGAGCCGGTTCAACCGCAGCGGCTTCGACGGAAGTTTCGGCAGCGGCTTCGGCGGCCAGCTCGCTGGCATCGCGCTTGACGAATACACGCTTCTTGCGAACCTCAACCTGAATCGTGCGCGCCTTGCCGGTGGAATCAGAGGCCCGGATTTCGCTGGTCTGCTTGCGCGTCAGGGTGATCTTGGCCTTGGGCGCCGCCTCTCCATGCGACTTGCGCAGATAGTCGAGCAGCCGCGTCTTGTCCTGCTCGGACAAGGTGTCGTTGGATGCCTGCTTGCTGACGCCGGCCTTGGCCAGTTGCTCCAGCAATGCTGGCGCCGGCATTTTCAGCTCGGTGGCGAATTGGGAAACAGTCATCAAAGCCATGCGGTACCTCTCATTCTTCTTCGGCAAACCAGTGGGCACGCGCAACAGTGATCAGCGCCGTCGCCCGCTCGGCATCGATGCCGGTCATTTCCATCAACTCATCGGTTGCCAGGTCCGCCAGTGCATCACGATCAGTGATGCCATTCTTGGCCAGCTTTGCCGCCAACGGCTTGTCCATGCCCTCCAGTGAGAGCAGGTCATCGGCCACCTTCTCCATCTGCTCTTCATCCACGATGGCTTCGGTCAGCAGCACGTTGCGCGCACGGTCACGGAGTTCCGTCACCGTGGCCTCGTCGAAAGCTTCGATTTCGAGCATTTCCGCGAGAGGAACGTAGGCAATTTCCTCCAGCGTGGAGAAGCCTTCCTCGATCAGGATATTGGCAACCTCCTCGTCCACGTCGAGCTTTTCGATGAACAAGGCACGGATCGAGCTATGTTCCGATTCGGACTTGCTCTGGGACTCTTCAATGGTCATCAGATTGATGGTCCAGCCGGTGAGTTCCGAGGCCAGTCGCACGTTCTGCCCGCCACGGCCGATGGCGATGGCAAGGTTGTCCTCGTCGACCACGACGTCCATTGCGTGCTTCTCTTCGTCGACCACGATGCTCTGCACTTCGGCCGGGGCCAGTGCGCCGATGACGAACTGCGCCGGATCGGCAGACCAGAGGATGATGTCTACACGTTCGCCGGAAAGCTCGTTGGTGACCGCCGTGACGCGCGAACCGCGCATGCCGACGCAAGTGCCGATCGGATCGACGCGCGGATCGTTCGACTTCACCGCGATCTTGGCGCGCATGCCGGCATCGCGCGCGGCGGCCTTGATCTCGAGCAGCCCGTCTTCGATTTCCGGCACTTCCAGTTCGAACAGCTTCATGATGAATTCGGGAGCCGTGCGCGACAGGATCAGTTGCGGGCCTCTTGCCTGGCGATCGATTTTCATCAGCCAGGCACGAACGCGATCGCCGGGGCGCAGGTTTTCCTTGGGGATCATCTGGTCGCGCGGCAACAGGGCTTCGATGCGGCCCGCTTCGATGATGGCGCTGCCGCGCTCCATGCGCTTGACGGTACCGCTGACCAGAAATTCCTTGCGGTCGAGGAAGTCGTTCAGCAACTGCTCGCGCTCGGCATCGCGAATCTTCTGCACGATCACCTGCTTTGCCGCCTGGGCGCCGATGCGGCCGAAATCGACGGGCTCCAGCCCTTCCTCGATATAGTCTTCGAGCGCAATGTCGGAAATCTGCTGCTGCGCGGCGGTCAAGCCGATCTGCTGCTCGGGATTCTCGACGGTGCCGTCGGGAACCACCAGCCAGCGGCGGAAGGCTTCATGTTCGCCAGTCTCGCGATCGATGTCTACGCGCACGTCGGCTTCGTCATTGATACGCTTTTTCGTAGCGGATGCCAGCGCCATTTCAAGGGCGCCAAACACGATGTCCCGCGGAACATTCTTCTCGCGGGCCAGGGCATCGACCAACAGCAGCAATTCACGGCTCATGTGAGTCCTCCAGCAATAATCAGAACTTGGGCACCAGGCGCGCCCGATCGACATTCTCGAGAGCAAACCGCTGCACTGTGTCATTCGTTCGCAGGCACACCATTTCAGCACCCGCCTCTTCCTGCAAGCCCTCCAGCACGCCGCTGAAATTGCGCTGGTTCCCCAGCGGAACACGCAGCTTGAGCTGCACGTCCTGTCCGGCAAAGCGCCGATAATCGGCGGGCTTGACCAGCGGGCGATCGAGTCCGGGAGACGAGACCTCAAGACGGTCATAATCGATGTTTTCGACCATGAACACACGGCTGAGCTGATTGCTCACCGCGGCACAATCCTCGACGCTGATGCCGCTCTTTTCCGTTTGCGCGCCTTCCGGCCTGTCGATGAAGACGCGCAGCAGCCGGGCACGCGGACTGGTCTCGAATTCGACCAGTTCGTATCCCAAGCCAGTTACAGTCGTCTCAATCAAATCAAGCAGTTGCATGAAAGCTCACAAACACATCGCACAAATAGAAAATGGGCCAAAAAGCCCATTCCTTCTCTCTCCCGAGAACACGGTGCCAACTAAAGCCGAAAGATTATAGCAGAGGCATCATTTCTCTGCCAAATCAATTCGATTGCCGCCGGTTTCGCCTTCGTCGTCAAAGTCGTCACCGACATGAGTATCGGCAAAAGGCCCGTATCCCGCCGGGAATCGGCTCTTCTGTTCCGGCGGCAGCAATTTCAGCAGTTCCTGTACCTCGCCGGGCTCCAGATCGCGGCACTGGCCCCGCTTGAGACGCGGCGACAAATGCACGGGGCCGTAACGCACGCGCATCAGACGACTGACCATCAGGCCGACGGCTTCGAACATGCGCCGCACCTCGCGATTGCGTCCTTCGGACAGAACCACGCGATACCAGTGGTTGGCGCCTTCACCGCCGCCGTCCAGGATGAGACTGAAGCTGGCCAGACCGTCCTCCAGTTCGACGCCCTTGCGCAGGCGTTCGAGCATTTCGGGCGTCGCCTCGCCGAGGACGCGCACCGCGTATTCGCGTTCGATTTCGTAGCGCGGATGCATCATGCGATTGGCCAGGCTGCCGTCGTTGGTAAACAGCAGCAGGCCGCAGGAGTTGAAATCCAGCCGGCCGATGGAAATCCAGCGCCCGCTCTTCAGTCGCGGCAGTTTGGCAAAAACGCTGGGGCGGCCTTCCGGATCGTCCTTGGAAACGATCTCGCCTTCAGGCTTGTGATAGACCAGCACGCGCGGAGCGCGCAAACCGAATTTGAGCTGCACCAGCTTGCCGTTGAGGCGAATCTTGTCTTCCGGCCCGACGCGCTGGCCTACGTGCGCCGGCATGCCGTTGACGCTGACACGTCCGGCGATGATCCACTCTTCAAGTTCGCGCCGCGAGCCATAGCCCGCGTCGGCCAGCGCCTTGTGCAACTTCGGCGGATCGATGAAGACCGGCTCGTTGCGCCGCTTTGCGTGGGCCGGCAGAGACGATCCGCCTCGGACGCGCGGCGCCTCGCTTTGCGCCCGTGCCGGGCCTTGCGGCGGCCGGAAAGGACTAGGCTTGCGCGTCTGGCGCTGCGGCGGGCCGCTCCGTTTCCCGCTCGGGGAGGGTGAGCTGCCCGTCGCTGGAGGGCTCTGCTGACCACTGCGCTGGCTGCTGCCCTGTCGCTTGTCCTGATCCTGCGTGCTCGGCGCCCGATTTTTCGGCTTCCGACTCCCGGACCGGGGAGGTTTCGTGGATTGCGGATTGTCCAAGGTCCATCACCCTTTCAATTTCAGTCAGTGGCGGCAGTTCGGTGAGGCTGCGCAAACCCAGGTCGTCGAGAAACCTTCTTGTCGTCGCATACAGCGCCGGTCTCCCCGGTGCGTCGCGATGTCCCACGGCGTCAATCCAGCCACGCCCTTCCAGCGTCTTCAGAATATTCGGCGACACCGCCACGCCGCGAACATCTTCGATGTCGCCGCGCGTGACCGGCTGGCGATAGGCGATGATCGCCAGCGTCTCCATCACCGCGCGCGAATACTTCGGCGGCTTGTCGTTCTTCAGGCGATCGATGTAGGACTGGTATTCCGGGCGGGTCTGGAAGCGCCAGCCGGAGGCCAGCTGCACCAGTTCGGCGCCGCGATTCGCCCAGTCGCGGCGCAGGTCATCGAGCAGTGTACGCCAGGTATCGTCGTCGAACTCCTGGTCGAAGAGCTTTTTCAGTTCGGCCAGCGGCAATGGCTCGCTGGCCACCAGCAGCGCGGTTTCCAGCACACGCTTGTAATCCTCGGGTTTATACAGTGGCAGCATCGGGCAGCTTCACGTAAATGGGCGCCATGGCCTCGTTCTGGACAATCTCGATCAGCGATTCGCGCGCCAGCTCGAGCAGGGCAAGAAAACTCACCACCAGGCCCTGGGCGCCCAGGGTCAGGTCGAACAACTGGTCGAACACCACATACCCTCCTCCCTGCAGGCGCCGCAGGATGATGCTCATGTGCTCGCGCACGGACAGTTCCTCGCGATGGATCTTGTGGTGCTGGTGCACCCTCGCCTGCTTCATGAGCGACAGCCAGGCGACTTGCAGGTCGTGCAAGCTTACCTCGGGTTGGCGCTCGGCGACCTTGTCGGCGATCCATACCGTGATCCACTCGTAATCGCGCCCCGCCTGCGGCATTTCATCGAGTTTCGCCGCCGACGCCTTCATCCGTTCGTATTCGATCAGACGCCGCACCAGCTCGGCGCGCGGGTCTTCGGGCTCGCCGTTCTCGGCCTTGGGCGGGCGCGGCAGCAGCATGCGCGACTTGATCTCGATCAGCATGGCCGCCATCAGCAGGTATTCGGCCGCGAGTTCGAGGTTGCCCTTGCGCATCGCCTCGACATACACCAGATACTGCGCCGTAAGCGGCGCCATCGGGATGTCGAGCACGTTGATGTTGGCGCGGCGGATCAGGTACAGCAGCAGGTCGAGCGGGCCTTCGAAGGAATCGAGGATGATCTCCAGCGCATCCGGCGGAATGTAGAGATCGCGCGGCATCTCGGCCATGAACTCGCCATACACCTTGGGCCGATGCTCTGCCGCTGCGCCGGCTTCAAGAGTCGGCGCTGTCTCGCTCTGCGTACCTGGGATTCCGCTTCGCGGGCAGGTAACGGCGACCTGGGCGCCAGAATGATCCGGAATCGCGTTCTCGATCACGAGTAGTCGAGCCCTATCGCTTCGCGCACGTCGCGCATGGTTTCCTGGGCGAGCTTCCTCGCCTTTTCGCAGCCGTCGGCAATGATGTTCTTCACCAGTTGCGGGTCTTCCTCGTACATCCTGGCCCGCTCGCGCATCGGTTCCTGTTCCCGCAGCACGCCTTCGATCACCGGTTGCTTGCACTCGATGCAGCCGATTCCGGCCGAGCGGCAACCCGTCTGCACCCAGCCCTTGACCTCTTCGCTGGAATAGATCAGATGGAATTGCCACACCGGGCACTTTTCGGGATCGCCCGGATCCGTGCGCCGCACGCGTTGCGGATCGGTCTGCATGGTGCGGATTTTCTTGCTGACGGCGTCGGCGTCTTCGCGCAGCGTGATGGTGTTGCCGTAGGACTTGGACATTTTCTGCCCATCGAGTCCCGGCATGCGCGAGGCATGGGTCAGCAGCGCATCGGGTTCCACCAGAATCATCTTGCGCGTGCCTTCGAGCCAGCCGAACAGTCGCTCGCGATCGCCCAGCGAAAGGCTCTGCGCCTCGTTCAGCAACTCGTGGGCCTGCTCCAGCGCCTCGTCTTCGCCCTTTTCCTGGTAGCGGGTGCGCAACTCGTCGTAGAGTTTGGCGCGCTTGTTGCCGAGCTTCTTGACCGCCTCGCGGGCCTTGTCCTCGAAGCCCGGCTCGCGGCCGTACAGGTGGTTGAAACGGCGCGCGATCTCGCGCGTGAACTCGATGTGCGGCACCTGGTCGTCGCCCACCGGCACCTTGTTGGCGCGATAGATCAGGATATCCGCGGCCTGCAGCAGCGGATAGCCGAGAAAACCGTAGGTCGTCAGATCCTTGTGGGTCAGCTTCTCCTGCTGGTCCTTGTAGGTCGGCACGCGCTCCAGCCAGCCCAGCGGCGTCATCATCGACAGCAGCAGGTGCAGCTCGGCATGCTCCGGCACCTTGGACTGGATGAAGATGGTCGCCTGCGAGGGATCGACCCCGGCCGCCAGCCAGTCGATGATCATGTCGTTGGCGTTGTCGGTGATCGTACCCGGCTCGTCGTAGGCGGTGGTCAGCGCGTGCCAGTCGGCAACGAAGAACAGGCAGGGATACTCGTGCTGGAGCTTGATCCAGTTGGCCAGCACGCCGTGATAGTGGCCGAGGTGGAGCCGCCCGGTGGGGCGCATGCCGGAAAGAACTTTTTCTGCGTACATTTCAAAAACCAAAAAGGGTTCGGATCAGGGAATTGAACAGCCACAACAAGGGTCGCAGGATTGTATCCAGTACCCCCAAAAACAGCAGTGCCAGCAAAATGGGGAAACCCCAGCGTTCCAACTGCGAAAATTTCCAGGCCGCACGATGGGGCAACAGGCTTGTCACGATGCGCCCACCATCCAGCGGCGGCAGGGGCAGCAAGTTCAGCACCATCAGGACGCCGTTGATGCGAACCCCTACCAGCGCCATTTCCCGCAAAGCTTCCGCATAAGCAAATTCGGGACTGCCGATCGCAAACTTCAAAACCAGTGCCCATCCCAGCGCCATGGCCAAATTCGCCCCGGGGCCGGCCGCGGCCACCCAGAGCATGTCCTGCTTGGGACGCCGCAGGTTGCCGAAATTCACCGGCACCGGCTTGGCCCAGCCGAACAGCAGGCCTCCCGCCGAAATCAGCAATATCAGCGCGGGAACGAGCAGAGTCCCCACCAAATCAACATGCCGCAGCGGATTCAGGCTGATGCGTCCCATCTGCCACGCTGTCGGATCGCCGAAATGCCGCGCCGCGTAGCCATGCGCCGCCTCATGCAGCGTGATGGCGAAAATGATCGGCAGGGCGGAAATCGCCAGCGTCTGGATAAAATTCATGGGAGGCGCTGATTTTAACAGACCGGATCATGCCAGCCCGAAAGGCTCCAGCGGTCCGTGACCGGCACGCACCAGTTCCGGCTGCGCGCCCGTCAGGTTGATCACCGTCGTCATCTCCATGCCGCAACCGCCGGCATCGATCACCAGGTCGAGCAGCTTTTCCAAGTGCTGGCGTATCTCGTCGGCATCCGCCAGCGGCGCCTCGGCGCCCGGCAGAATCAGCGTCGATGTCAGCAGGGGTTCGTCCAGCTCTTCCAACAGCGCCAGCGCCAGGGGATGATCGGGCACGCGCAGGCCGATGGTCTTGCGCTTGGGATGCAGCAGGCGGCGCGGCAACTCCTTGGTGCCTTCGAGGATGAAGGTATAGCTGCCCGGCGTGGTGGCCTTCAACAGGCGATACTGGGCGTTGTCCACCCGGGCGTAGGTGGCGATCTCGGAAAGGTCGCGGCACATCAGCGTGAAATGATGCCGCTCATCGACGCCGCGGATGCTGCGGATGCGGTCCAGCAAGGGCGCATAGCCCGCCACGCCGGCCAGCGAATAAGCGGCATCGGTGGGCAGCGCGATCAGGCCGCCACTCCTGGCAATTTCCGCCGCCTGCTTGATCAGGCGCGGTTGCGGATGTTCGGGATGAATGTGGAATAGCTGTGCCATGGAGTATGCGTACCGGGCGAGGAGCGTTCAGGCCAGTTGAGACCAGACGGGCGTCAGATCCTCGGGCAAATCGGGCAGCTTGCCCAGGTCGATCCAGCTTTCGCCCGGCCCGTGGAAATCCGAGCCGCGCGACGCGAGAAAGCCGAACTGCCGCGCGATGTGGGCGAACTCGCGCACCTCGTCATCCTTGTTGGAACCCGACAGCACTTCGATGCCGCGCCCGCCGAGATCCTTGAACGCGCTGAACAATTCGTTGCGCTCGGACTTCGACAGCCGGTAGCGGCCCGGATGGGCGATGACCGCCGTACCGCCAGCGCCGACTATCCAGCGCAACGCATCCTCCAGCGTCGCCCAGGAATGCTCGACGTAGCCGGGCTTGCCCTTGGCCAGCCAGTAGTCGAACACCGACTTGACGTCCTTGGCATGCCCCTGCTCGGCAATGTAGCGGGCGAAATGCGAACGGCTGACCAGCGCCGGATTGCCGGCATGGCGCAGCGCACCCTCGTAGGCGCCATGGATGCCGACCTTGTCCAGTTCGGCGGCCATGCGCCCGGCACGCGCATCGCGGCCGCTCCTGACCCGCTGCAATCCCTCGTTCAGAGCGGCGTTGGCCGGATCGATACCGAGTCCCACGATATGTACCGTCTGGTCGTCACCCCAGGAAATCGAGACTTCGACACCGTCGACAAAGCGCAGGCCGATTTCGTCGGCCATCGCACGCGCCTCGGCCAGTCCGCCCAGTTCATCGTGGTCGGTCAGTGCCAGCAGCTCGACGCCATTGTCCTTGGCACGCTGCACCAGTTCGGCCGGCGTGAGCAGCCCGTCGGAGACTGTCGAATGACAGTGCAGATCGGCATTGAGCGCCTTCATGGGATAAAAAACTCCTCGATCAGGCGCGCCACTTGTTGCGGCTGGTCATGATGCAGATTGTGTCCGCACTCTTGCAAAGTCACCTCGCGCACGTCGCGGAAACAAGCGATCCGGCTGCGGTAATCCGCCGAATCGACGGCGAACAACTGCTTGAAGATGAAGGAGTCAGCCGCAGTGACCCAAAGCACCGGGGCCGTCACCTGGCGCCAGATCGCCATCGCCTCTTCGACACGGTAAATGATCGGATTGACCCAGCGATGGAAGGGGTCGGCCGCCAGATGGATGCCGCCCGCGCCGTCGTCTTCGCCCATGTGCCCGGCGAGAAATTGCGCCTTCGCGTCAGACAGGCGCGGATTTTCCTTCTGCAGCCGCGCGGCGAATGCCTCCCGGTCGGGATAGGAGCGGAAACTCGGCGTATCCCGCAATTGATCAAGCCAGTTCGCATAGCGCTCCGGCGCCTCTTCCGAGGCGTAGCGGCGCAGGCCCAGCCCCTCCAGATTCACCACGCCGGCAACGCGCGCGGGACGAATCCCGGCATAGATGCAGGCCGCATTGCCCCCCATGCTGTGCCCCACCAGGCGCACCGGCGACTGCGGCGAATAGTGGTCGAGCAAGGCGTCGAGGTCGGCAATGTAGTCGGGAAACCAGTACACATCGTCATTCCACTCCGACAAGCCGAAGCCGCGCCAATCGGGCGCAAGCACGCGCCAGTCGCGTTCCAGTGCATCGACGACGAATTGAAAGGAAGCCGATACGTCGCACCAGCCATGCAGCAGCACCAGCAGCGGCGCCGACTCCGCACCCCACATGCGCACGTGGAGGCGCCGGCCGCGCACCTGGACGAACTCGGATTCACACGTTTTCATGCCGCCATTTTACCGCCGGCAGCCACCTCAGTCCGGAATGACCGCGGTGGCCTCGATCTCGACACGTGCAGCATCCTCGATCAGGCCGCAGACCTGCACCGCGGTCATCGCCGGGAAATTGCGCCCGATCACCTCGCGATAGACCTCGCCGAGCTTCGGAAACGCGGCGACATACTCGCGCTTGTCCACCACATACCAGGTCATGCGCACCAGATGCTCCGGCTTGCCGCCGGCCTCGGCGAGGATGGCCACGATGTTCTGCAGCGCCTGCCGCGCCTGCAACACCAGGTCGCTGCTGTGGAACAGACACTGGCCGTCCCATCCCACCTGCCCGCTGATGAGCACCACGCGGCCACGGGCGGCTATGCCGTTCGAGTAGCCCCTGGGCGCCGTCCAATCGGCCGGCTGCAGCACCTGTCGGTCCGGCGTGCCGCCGACTTCGCGATGATTCTTTTTCAATTGGCCTCCTGATTCAATTCTTGTCCGGGCTTGCGGTCGCTTCCTTCAGCAACTCGCGGGCAATGATCAACTTCTGCACTTCGGTGGCGCCCTCGTAGATGCGCAGCGCCCGGATGTCCCGGTACAGCCTCTCCACCGGCGCCTCGCTGACGACGCCACGCGCGCCGAGAATCTGCACGGCGGCGTCGATGACCTGTTGCGCCGACTCGGTCGCGAGCATTTTCGCCATCGCGGCCTCCTTGGTCACCGTTCTGCCCTGGTCGCGCAGCCAGGCGGCGCGATAGACCAGCAGGGCAGAAGCATCGATCGCGGCCGCCATGTCAGCGAGTTTGGCTTGCGTCAGCTGAAAATCGGCCAGAGCATGATTGAACATCCGGCGTGAGATCGCATGCTGCACGGCTTCGTCCAGCGCGCGGCGCGCGAAGCCCAATGCGGCGGCGGCCACCGAGGTGCGGAAGATGTCCAGGGTGCGCATCGCAATCTTGAAGCCCTGGCCGGCATCGCCCAGACGTTGCGCGGCGGACACCCGGCAATTGGTGAAATGCAGGCGCGCCAGGGGATGCGGGGCGATGACCTCGATGCGCTCGGCGATTTCAAGGCCCGGCGTATCGGCGTCGACGATGAAGGCCGTGATGCCTCGCGAACCCGGCGCTTCGCCGCTGCGGGCAAAGACCACATAGAAGTCCGCAATGCCGCCGTTGGATATCCAGGTCTTCTCGCCGTTGAGGACATAGCCGTCGCCCTCCTGCCGCGCCGCGCATTGCATGGCGGCGACGTCCGAGCCGGCATCCGGTTCGGACAGCGCGAAGGCAGCGATCGCCGAACCTTCCGCGACACGGCCCAGATAGCGACGTTTCTGCGCCTCGCTGCCGTGCAGGGTGATCGCGCCGCTGCCCAGGCCCTGCATGGCAAAGGCAAAATCGGCCAGGCCGGAATGGCGCGCCAGTATCTCGCGGATCAGGCAGATACTGCGCGTATCGACATTCTCGGCAATGCCGCCATAGGCGCTGCCGCCGACGGCATGACGCAACCATCCCCCACTCCCCAGCCGTTTGACCAGCGCGCGGCAGGCGTCATCGGTTGCCCGGCCCCTGGCATGGGGCGCATCATCGAAGTTCTCCGCGGCCCATCGTTCCAGCGCAAGCGCAAGTTCCCGGTGATGCGGTTCCAGGAAAGGCCAGTCAAGGTATCGGGTATCGGCCACGACTCAGTCGCCCTCGAAGACCGGCTTCTGTTTCGCGACGAACGCGTGATACGCGCGATGAAAGTCGTTGGTCGCCATGCAGATCGCCTGCGCCTGCGCTTCGGCCTCGATGGCTTCGTCGACGCCCATGTTCCATTCCTGATGCAGCATCTTCTTGGTCATGCCGTGGGCGAAGGTCGGCCCGCCGGCCAGTTCCCGCGCCAGTTTCAGGGATTCGGCCAGCAGTTCTTCCGGAGCACACAGCCGATTGAAGAAACCCCAGCGCTCGGCCTCCTCTCCGGCCATGGCGCGCCCGGTCATCAGCAGTTCGGTGGCGCGGCCCTGCCCGATCATGCGCGGCAGCATGGCGCAGGCGCCCATGTCGCAGCCTGCCAGGCCGACCCGGCTGAACAGGAATGCAGTCTTCGCACGCGCAGTCCCCAGGCGCATGTCCGAGCCCAGCGCCAGCAGGGCGCCGGCTCCGGCGCAGATGCCGTCGATGGCTGCCACCACGGGTTGCGGGCAGGCGCGCATGGCCTTGATGACGTCGCCCGTCATGCGCGTGAAGGCCAGCAGACCGGGCATGTCGAGCTCGGTCAGCGGGCCGATGATTTCGTGCACGTCGCCGCCTGAACAGAAGTTGCCGCCCTCGCCCGTCAGCACCACGGCACCGACGTCGCTGGCGTAGGCCAGGTTGCGGAACAGGTCGCGCAGTTCGGCGTAGGAATCGAAGGTGAGCGGGTTCTTGCGCTCGGGACGATTGAGGCTGACGACAGCGACCGCGCCCTCCATCCGATAGCTGAAGTGCCGCGCCTGATAGTCCTGCAGGCTTTGCCGGTTGCCTGGCAGTTGGTGGGGCTTGCCCGCAAGGTGTTTCATCCGTCAAGACTCCTTTCAGGCGTCGAGCGCGAGTTGCGCCGCACGTTCGAGATTGCGTTCGAGCTGCAACCTGCCACCCTGATACTGCGGCGGCCAGGCAATGTTCTTGAAGCCGAGTGCGGCGGCGGCATGCAGCGTCCAGACCGGATCGGCCAGGTGCGGCCGCGCCAGCGCGCACAGGTCGGCGCGGCCTGCCGCGATGATGGTGTTGACGTGGTCGGCCTCGAAAATATTGCCGACGGCGATGGTCGGCACATCGAGTTCGTTGCGGATCTGGTCCGAGAACGGCACCTGGAACATGCGGCCATAGACCGGCGCTTCGTCCTTGCTGACCTGGCCCGAGGAAACATGAATGATGTCGGCGCCCGCCGCCTTGAACAGGCGGGCGACCGCAACCGCATCATCGGGCGTCGTGCCGCCAGACACCCAGTCGTGGGCGGAGATGCGCACCGACATGGGCTTCCCGGCTGGCCAGACCTCGCGCATGGCGCGGAACACTTCGAGCGGATAGCGGCAGCGGTTCTCCAGGCTGCCGCCGTACTCGTCGCTGCGCCGGTTGGTCAGCGGCGAAATGAAGGACGACATCAGATAGCCGTGGGCGGCATGGAATTCGATCATGTCGAAGTCGGCGCTGGCGGCACGGCGAGTCGCCTCGATAAAGTCGGCCTTGATGCATTCCATGTCGGCGCGATCCATCTCCCGCGGCGTCTGCGAGACACCCTCGATGTAGGGCAGCGCCGACGGCGCCAGGAGCGGCCAGGCTCCGGATTGCAGCGGCATGTCGATCGCATCCGATGCCAGCCGGGTCGCGCCCTTGCGGCCGGCGTGGCCGATCTGCAGCGCGATCCCGGCGCCGCCGTTGGCGTGCACGAAATCGACGATGCGCTTCCAGGCATCGCGCTGTTCGTCGTTCCAGATGCCGGTGCATCCGGGCGTGATGCGCGCATCGGCCGAGACGCAGGTCATTTCGGTAATGATCAGCGCCGCTCCGCCCATGCCGCGGCTGCCGTAGTGCGCCAGATGAAAATCGACAGGCATGCCGTCCCGCGCTGAATACATGCACATCGGCGCGACGACGACGCGATTGTTCAAGCTCAGGTCGCGCAGCTTGAAGGGCGTGAACATCGGCGGTACCGGATCGGCGGCAACAGCGGGGGCCAGGCCGCAGCTTCCGGCAAACCAGCGGTCTACGCCGGCCGCATAGGCCGGATCGCGCAGCTTCAGGTTGGCATGACCGACGCGCTGGCTGCCGGTCAACAGCGAAAAGGCAAACTGCTCGGGTTCCAGGTGCACGTAGCGCTCGATGTTCTCGAACCAGACCATGCGATTGCGCGCCGCGCTTTGCAGCTTGAGCGCCTCGACTTCACGCTCGGTCTGATAGCGCGCCAGACGCGCCGGCACATCGCCTTCACTGCTGGTGAGCACCTGCGCCAGCGCAATCGCATCCTCCATCGCCAGCTTGGTGCCGGAGCCGATGGCAAAGTGCGCGGTATGCGCGGCATCGCCGATCAGCACGATGTTGCCTTTGAACCAGCGTTCGCACAGCACGCGATTGAATTTCAGCCACACCGCCGAACCGCGCAGATGGCGGGCGTTGGAAACCAGCGGCTGGCCGTCGAGCAGATCGGCGAACAACTCTTCGCAAAAGGCGATCGACTGATCCGGCTCCATTTTGTCGATGCCGGCCTTGAGCCAGGTGTCTTCCGGGGTCTCGACGATGAAAGTGGACCATTCCTCGTCGAAGCGATAGGCATGCAGGTTGAACCAGCCCCATTGCGTCTGTTTGAAGGCAAAGGTGAAGGCGTCCAGCTTCTTGCGGGTGCCGAGCCAGATGAAGCGGCACTTGCGCTGGTCGATGCGCGGATTGAAATAGTCGCTGTATTTGTTGCGGGTAGCCGAAAACACGCCGTCGGCGCCGACCACCAGGTCGTAGTCCCGCGCATAGTCGTCCGGGTCCTTGAACTCGGTCTCGAATTCGAGATGGACACCGAGTTCCGTGGCGCGATTCTGGAATATCTCCAGCAGTTTCCTGCGCGCAATGCCGCAGAATCCGTGGCCGCCGGAAGTGATCCTGCGGCCCTTGAAAAAGACGTCGATGTCGTCCCAGTGGCGGAAATTGCGCTCGATCTGCTCGACCACCTGCGCATCGGCCTGACGGAAACCATCCATGGTCTTGTCGGAAAACACGATGCCCCAGCCAAAGGTGTCGTCGGCACGATTGCGCTCGAGCACCGTGATGTCACTGGCCGGATCGGCCTGCTTCATCAGGATCGAGAAGAACAGGCCGGCGGGGCCTCCGCCCAGGCAAACGATGCGCATTGGAATCTCCACGAACTGCAAAGTACCCGCTGATTTTTTATTTTATATTTCAAGCATTAACCGCGTCAAGCCTGAACCGGACCGCACCGCATTGTCAATGCACCACCGCATCTCTGCTGCTGCGGGCTGCCCCGCATTTTGATCGAATAGAATGCGACTTTGCCATCTTTCCCAGCCATTTTGCTTTTTCAACGGAAATGAAAACCCTCTTTGTCACCGGCGGCGCCGGCTTCATCGGTTCGGCACTGATTCGCCTGTTGATCGCCGAAAGCGACTGGCGCATCGTCAATATCGACAAGCTGACCTATGCCGGCAACCTCGAATCCCTGGCCGACATCGCCGACTCCGATCGCCACGTTTTCAGCCGCACCGACATCTGCGACCGCGCGGCGCTGGATGCCCTGTTCGCGGAGCACCAACCCGCCGGCGTGATCCACCTCGCCGCCGAATCGCATGTCGATCGTTCGATCCACGGTCCCGGCGACTTCATCGAAACCAACATCAGCGGCACCTATACCCTGCTCGAAGCGGCGCGCGCCCACTGGTCCGCGCTCGATCCGGAACCCAAGGCCACCTTCCGCTTCCATCACGTATCGACCGACGAGGTCTTCGGTTCGCTGGGCGCCACGGGACTCTTCGTCGAGACCAGCCCCTACCAGCCGAATTCGCCCTACTCCGCCTCCAAGGCCGCCTCCGACCATCTGGTGCGCGCCTGGCATCACACCTACGGCCTGCCGACCGTGATCACCAATTGCTCGAACAACTACGGCCCCTGCCAGTTTCCCGAGAAGCTGATTCCGCTGATGATCCACAACGCGGTGTCGGACAAGCCCCTGCCCATCTACGGCAAGGGCGACAACGTGCGCGACTGGCTCTACGTCGATGACCACGCCCGTGCCCTGCGCCTGGTGTTCGAGCGCGGCAGCGTGGGCGAGACCTACAACATCGGCGGCCATAACGAAAAGACCAACCTCGAAGTGGTCGATACGCTGTGCGCCCTGCTCGACGAGTTGAAACCGCGCCACGACCGCCGCAGCTACCGCGAGCAGAAGATTTCGGTGGCCGACCGCCCCGGCCACGACCAGCGCTATGCCATCGATGCCGGCAAGATCCAGCGCGAACTGGGCTGGACACCGCAGGAGACCTTCGAATCCGGTCTGGCGAAGACCGTGCGCTGGTATCTGCACAACCCGGCCTGGATCGCCCATGTCATCTCGGGCGAATACCGCCAGTGGATGGAACGCAACTATGGAGACCGGCAATGAGCAGTCTGAGCACCCGCGGCATCATTCTCGCCGGCGGCTCCGGCACCCGGCTGCACCCGGTCACGCTGGCGGTGTCCAAGCAGCTGCTGCCGATCTACGACAAGCCGATGATCTACTACCCGCTGACGACGCTGATGCTGGCGGGCATCCGTGAAATCCTGCTGATCTCGACGCCGCTGGATACGCCGCGCTTCGAGCAACTGCTGGGCGACGGCTCGCAATGGGGCATCGAGATCAAATACGCCGTGCAGCCGAGTCCCGACGGACTGGCGCAGGCCTTCATCATCGGCCGCGACTTTGTCGGTGACCACCCCTCGGCCCTGGTACTCGGCGACAACCTGTTCTACGGCCACGATTTCGCCGACCAGTTGCAGCGCGCAAGCAAAGTCGGCGCTGGCGCCACGGTGTTTGCCTACGCGGTCAGCGATCCCGAACGCTACGGCGTGGTCGAATTCGATGCAACCGGACGCGCCGTCAGCATCGAGGAAAAGCCCAGGGCGCCGAAGTCGCGTTATGCGGTCACCGGGCTCTACTTCTACGACGAACAAGTCTGCGAACTCGCGGCGAAGCTCAAACCCTCGGCGCGCGGCGAACTCGAAATCACCGACCTCAACCGCATCTATCTCGAAGCCGGCCAGCTCAAGGTCGAGATCATGGGCCGCGGCATGGCCTGGCTGGATACCGGAACCCACGAGTCGCTGCTCGAAGCCGGCCAGTTCATCGAAGTCATCGAAAAGCGCCAGGGCCTCAAGGTGGCCTGTCCCGAGGAAGTGGCCTGGCGCCAGAAATGGATCAGCGACGCGCAACTGGCGAAGCTCGCCGAACCGCTGGGCAAGAGCGGTTACGGCCAGTACCTGGCCGGCTTGCTGAAGCACGAGGTGCGTGGATGAAGGTGATTCCCACCGCCATCCCCGAAGTGCTGTTGCTCGAACCGAAAGTGTTCGGCGACGACCGCGGCTACTTCTATGAAAGCTGGAACCGGCGAACCTTTGCCGAGTTGGGAATCGACGCCGAGTTCGTCCAGGACAACCACTCGAAGTCGCAGAAGAATGTCGTGCGCGGCCTGCACTACCAGATCGAACACGCCCAGGGCAAGCTGGTGCGGGCGACAGCCGGCGAAGTCTACGACGTGGCAGTGGACCTGCGCCGATCCTCCCCCACGTTCGGAAAATGGGTCAGCTTCACGCTTTCCGCCTCCAACCGCCGCATGGCCTGGATTCCACCCGGCTTCGGCCACGGCTTCTGCGTCACCTCGGATTCCGCCGAGTTCCTCTACAAGACCACCGACTACTGGAGCCCGGCGCATGAACGCACCGTGTTGTGGAACGATCCGCAACTCGCGATTCCCTGGCCGCTGACCGGAGAACCGCTGCTGGCGGCCAAGGACGCGACCGGTCGGCTTTTCGCTCAAGCGGAAACCTTCGCATGAAGATCCTGCTCACCGGCGCCGCCGGCCAGCTTGGCCGCGAATTGAAGCGCTCGCTGGCCTGCCTCGGCGAAGTGGTCGCCTGCGATCGCAGTCAACTCGACTTGTCCAAGCCGGAAACCCTGCGCGATGCCGTGCGCGCCATTGCACCCGACGTCATCGTCAATGCCGCCGCCTACACCGCGGTGGACAAGGCGGAAGCCGAGCCGGAGATGGCCGGTGCGATCAACGCCGAAGCACCCGGCATCCTTGCCGAGGAAGCCAAACGCCTCGATGCGCTGCTGATCCACTATTCGACGGATTATGTTTTCGACGGCAGCAAGTCGGCGCCCTACACCGAAGACGACACTACCGCTCCACTCTCCGCCTATGGCCGCAGCAAGCGCGACGGCGAACTGGCAATCGCGGCCGCCGGTGCGCGCCACCTGATTTTTCGCACCAGTTGGGTCTATGGCCTGCACGGCGCGAATTTCATGAAAACCATGCTGCGCCTGGGCCGCCGCAGTTGCGAAACGGGCGATGAACTACGCGTGGTGGGGGATCAGACCGGCGCACCAACCTGGACTCGCCATCTGGCTGACGCCACGGCCCTGATCCTTGCCCGCAAGGACATCCCCAACGGGCTGTATCATCTCGCCGCCGCCGGCGCGACGAGCTGGCACGGCTATGCCGAAGCCATCTTCGCCGCAGCGCGAGCGGCCGGCTTGATGGAAAAACTGCCCGTGGTTCGCCGTATCGCCAGCGCCGACTATCCGCTGCCCGCGCCGCGACCGGCCAACTCGCAGCTCGACTGCTCGCGCTTCCAGCGCGACTGCGGCCTGGCCCTGCCCGACTGGCACACGGGTCTGATCGACTGTCTCGCCGACGCACGCTTCTGAACATTTTCATTCGATACTAAAAATGGCTGTCACCCCCACTTACGACGAATCCTCCTTCCGTGTCCTCAAGGGACTGGAGCCGGTGCGCGAGCGCCCCGGCATGTACACCCGCACCGACTCGCCGGCGCACATCATCCAGGAAGTCATCGACAACTCCGCCGACGAAGCGCTCGGCGGGCACGCGAAAAACCTGCACGTGCTGCTGCACCTCGACGGCTCGATCACGGTCACCGACGACGGCCGCGGCATTCCGGTCGGCCTGCATCCCGACGAGAAGATCCCCGTCGTGGTACTGGCTTTCACGCGCCTGCATGCCGGCGGCAAATTCGACAAGAGCACCGGCAATTCCGCGTATGCCTTTTCCGGCGGCCTGCACGGGGTCGGCGTCGCCGTCACCAACGCGCTGTCCACCCGCGTCTCGGTCGAAGTGCGGCGCGAAGGAAAAATCTGGGCCATCGAGTTTTCAGGCGGCGGTGAAAGCGTCGGCGCCCTCACGGAAGTCGGCAGTTGCGGCCGCCAGAGCGGTACCCGGGTGCGCGTCTGGCCCGATCCGAAATACTTCGATGCGCCAAAGGTTCCACCAGCCGAACTGGAACGCCTGCTGCGCTCCAAGGCCGTGCTGCTGCCCGGCGTCAAGGTGCGCCTCGACATCGAGCAGGCCGACGGCAGCATCCAGACCAAGACCTGGAGCTACCCGAGCGGCCTCGCCGGCTATCTGGCGGAACTGGCGGGCAATGCCGAAGCGGTCGCCCCGCTTTACGCCGCCGAGAAATACGCCGACGCCGACCATGCCGACTTCGCCGCGGGCGAAGGCGCAGCCTGGGCTATTGGCTGGCACATCGATGCGGTGGCCTCCGAGTCCTACGTCAACCTGATTCCGACGGTGGCCGGCGGCACCCACGAATCCGGCTTGCGCGCCGGCGCCTTCGAGGCAGTCAAGTCCTTCATCGAACATCGCGCACTGCTGCCGCGCGGCGTCAAGCTGCAGCAGGACGACGTCTGCAGCCGCATGGCCTTCGTGCTTTCGGCGCGCATTCTCGATCCGCAATTCCAGGGCCAGGTCAAGGAGAAGCTCAACTCGCGCGAAGCCGTGAAGCTGGTCTCCAGCATGATCCGCGACCCCTTCGAAATCTGGCTCAACCAGCATGTCGAAGCCGGCAAGGCGATTGCCGATATCTCGATCAAGCAGGCGCTGGCGCGACAGAAGAATGCGCAGAAGGTCGAAAAGAAAAAGCAATCCGGTGTCGCCGTGCTGCCGGGCAAGCTCTCCGATTGCGAATCGACCGACATCGCCGAAAACGAACTGTTCCTGGTCGAGGGCGATTCCGCCGGCGGCTCGGCCAAGATGGCGCGCAACAAGGAAACCCAGGCCATCCTGCCCTTGCGCGGCAAGGTGCTCAACTCCTGGGAAGTCGAAGCCGGGCGGCTCTTCGCCAACAACGAAATCCACGACATCGCCGTGGCGCTCGGCGTCGACCCGCATGGCCCCGCCGACAGCCCCGACCTGTCCGGACTGCGTTACGGCAAGCTGATCATCATGTCCGATGCCGATGTCGACGGCGCACACATCCAGACCCTGCTGTTGACCCTGTTCTACCGCCACTTCCCGGCCCTGATCCGCCACGGCCATATCCATATCGCGCAGCCGCCGCTCTACCGCATCGACGTTCCCGCCTCGGGCAAGAAGCGTCCGGCCCGCAGGCTGTACGCACTGGATGAGGGCGAACTGGTCGCGATCAAGGATCGCCTGATCAAGGAAGGCATCCGCGCAGAGGCCGTCGAAGTCGGCCGCTTCAAGGGCCTGGGCGAAATGAATCCCGACCAGTTGCGCGAAACCGCCATGGCGCCGGCGACACGTCGCGTGCTGCCGGTGGTCGATGCCCCCGGCGCTGACGAAATCACCCTGAAACTTTTCAACCTGCTGATGGGCAAGGGCGAGGCTTCCTCGCGCCGCGCCTGGATGGAACTGAACGGTCACCTCGTGGAGGCCGATCTCTGATGAGCATGAACAACGATACCCCCGATCTTTTCGACGAACCGGTGTCCGCCGACATCGCCGCTCCGCCTCCTCCCGCCGTACCGCCAGCGCCGACTTTCGAAGGTGCGATGGGCGACGGTACAGCTTTGCCGCTCGCCGCCTACGCCGAGCGTGCCTACCTCGCCTATGCCATGAGCGTGGTGCGCGCGCGCGCCCTGCCCCAGGTGGAAGACGGCCTCAAGCCGGTGCAGCGGCGCATCCTCCACGCCATGAACGAGATGCGCCTCGCCGCCAGCGCCAAGCACGTCAAGAGCGCGCGCGTGGTCGGCGATGTCATCGGCAAATACCACCCGCACGGCGACACCAGCGTTTATGACGCCATGGTGCGCGTGGCGCAGGACTTCACCCTGCGTTATCCGCTGGTCGACGGCCAGGGCAACTTCGGTTCGCGCGACGGCGATGGTGCGGCCGCGATGCGCTATACGGAATGCCGCCTGACGCCTTTCGCCGAGTTGCTGCTGTCGGAAATCGATCGCGGTACGGTGGATTTCACCGCCAACTACGATGGCTCGATGACCGAGCCGCAGCTCATGCCGGCGCGCCTGCCGGTGGTTCTGCTCAACGGTGCTTCGGGCATCGCCGTCGGCATGGCCACGGAAATCCCGCCGCACAACCTGCGCGAAGTCGCCGAGGCGGCGCGCCTCTTGATCAAGAAACCCGAAGCGGTGCTGGAAGAAGTCCTGGCGGTATTGCCGGGACCGGATTTCCCCGGCGGCGGCCAGCTCATCTCGACCCCGGCCGACATCCGCGATGCCTATGCCAATGGCCGCGGCTCGCTACGCATGCGTGCGCGCTGGCGCATCGAGGAGCTCGCACGCGGCCAGTGGCGCGTCATCGTGTACGAACTGCCACATGGCGTTTCGGTGGCGCAAGTGCTGTCCGAAATCGAAGGCCTGACCAATCCCCAGCCGCGCACCGGCAAGAAGGACGTCAGCCAGGAACAGAAGAACCTGAAGGCGCTGGTGCTCGGCGTGCTCGACAGCGTGCGCGACGAATCCAGCGACCAGCAGGCGGTGCGCATCATGCTGGAGCCCAAGAGCTCGCGTCTGGCGCAAGACGAATTCATGGCCGTGCTGCTGGCGCACACCAGCCTCGAATCCAGCGTTTCAGTCAACCTCACCATGGTCGGCCGCGATGGAAGGCCGCAGCAGAAGAACCTGCTGACCATCCTCCACGAATGGATCGCCTTCCGCTTCGCCACGGTGGAACGCCGCACCCGGCATCGTCTGGCCGAAGTGCTGCGCCGCGTGCATATCCTCGAAGGGCGCATGACGGTCTTCCTGAAGATCGACGAAGTGATCCGTTGCATCCGCGAATCCGACGAACCCAAGCCCGATTTGATTGCACGTTTCGGTTTGACCGAAATTCAGGCCGAGGACATCCTTGAAATCCGCCTGCGGCAACTGGCGCGGCTCGAAGGCATCCGCATCGAAAAGGAACTCGGCGACCTGCGTACCGAGCACGGCCAGCTCACCAAACTGCTCGACTCGCGCCACGAGATGACCAAACTGATCCAGAAGGAAATCAGCGAAGACGCCAAGCGCTTCGGCGACGAGCGGCGCACCCTGATGGAAGCCGTGACGCCGATCTCGCAAGGCGAGATTGCGGTGCCGGACGAACCGGTGACGGTCATCATCTCGAAGAACGGCTGGGTGCGCTCGCGCCAGGGCCACGGCATCGACCCGGCCGGCATCACCTACAAGACCGGCGACTTCCCCTGGATGGTGGCGGAGACGCGCACCGTCTGGCCGCTGATCGTGATCGACAGCAACGGCCGCAGCTACAGCGTGAAGGTCTCGGACCTGCCGGGTGGCCGCGGCGACGGCGCACCGCTGAATACCATGATCGATTTCCAGGAAGGCGGCAAACTGGCGCTGGCGCTCACCGCAGCGCCGGAAAGCAAGTATCTGGTGGCCGGCTCAGCCGGCTATGGCTTCGTCGCCAGCGTGGCCGACATGATCGCCCGCAACAAGGCCGGCAAGGCCTTCCTCGCGCTGGACAAGGGCGAGAAGCCGCTGCCGCCCGCACCGCTCGCCGGAGATACGGTTGCGGTGCTGACCCAAAGTGCCCGCCTGCTGCTATTCCCTTTGGCCGAACTCAAGGAAATGGCCAAGGGCAAGGGACTGATGCTGATCGACCTGGCCAAAAACGACGAGGTCGTCGGCGTCGCCGTGAGCGGCGGACACGCATTGCTGGTCAGTGGCAGCGGGCGCGGCGGGAAACTCGTTCAGCAGTCGCTCGACGTCCGCAGCCAGGCCAGTTTCCGCGGAACACGGGCGCGGCGCGGACAGGAAATTCCATTCAAACTAAAACCCGTTGGCCTCGGCTTGGCCGGCGGCCAATGATGCTAGAATCCTCAACGAACCAGCCCGGGATTATCCGCTTGTCGTTTTCCTGGATGGCTGCCGCCCACGGAGAATAAAAATGCTTTTCATCCTCTACTACATCGCCGCCATCGTCATCCTGGTCATGCATTTCACCGGAATGCTTGCCCGCTACAACCTGGAATGGCTGGTGCTGGTGCTTGCCGTCACGGTATTTCCGGCGGTCATCTACCTGTAGGGCAGCAATCGCCGCACCGCCAGCGCCGACTCCCGAAAAGCCGGCGCCGATACGGTGTCAGCAGTGGCGGACGATGATGTCCTTCACCTGATCCAGCGCCGCATCGACCACCTCGACCTTCTGCGGCAGATTTTCGATTCCGTCCAGTTCCTTCGGCCGCACCGGATCGCGGCCCAGCGCTTCCCGTATGGTTTCGGCGAACTTCACCACCTGCGCGGTTTCCAGCACGATCATCGGCAGTCCGGCGACACGATGCTCCCGCGCCACCTTGACGCCATCCGCCGTGTGGGTGTCGATCATCAGCCCGTGGCGCTGCCAGACATCGCGTATCGTCGCCAAGCGATCGGCATGCGAACTGCTACCCGAGACGAAGCCGTAGTCCGGCAGACGCGTCGCAAACGGCCCCTCGGCCAAGTTGAAGCTGCCGCCGCCATCCACCTCGCGCCATAGCTGGCGCACGATCGCCGGATCGCGGCCGACCAGGTCGAAAACGAAGCGCTCGAAATTCGACGCCTTGGAAATGTCCATCGAGGGACTGGACGTGACGTAGGTTTCGGCCGTTGCCCTCGGGCGATAGATGCCGGTGCGGAAAAACTCGTCGAGCACGTCGTTTTCGTTGGTGGCCAGCACCAATTGGGCGATGGGCAAGCCCATCATGCGCGCGATGTGGCCGGCGCAGATGTTGCCGAAGTTGCCAGACGGCACGCAAAAAGCCACCTTCTGGTCGTTTGAGGTCGTGGCCTCGAACCAGCCCTTGAAGTAATACACGATCTGCGCCGCGACCCGCGCCCAGTTGATCGAATTCACCGCGCCGATCTTGTACTTCGCCTTGAACCCGGCATCGTTGGAAACCGCTTTGACGATGTCCTGCGCGTCGTCGAACATGCCGCGCACGGCGATGTTGAAAATGTTCGCATCCTGCAGCGAATACATCTGCGCGCGCTGGAAGGCGCTCATCTTGCCTTCCGGCGAAAGCATGAAGACGCGCACATTGTGCTTGCCGCGCATCGCGTATTCCGCCGCCGATCCGGTATCGCCCGAGGTCGCGCCGAGGATGTTGATGGTTTCATTGCGCCGGTCCAGCACGTACTCGAACAGGTTGCCGAGCAACTGCATGGCCATGTCCTTGAAGGCCAGCGTCGGCCCGTTGGACAGTTCCAGCAGGTGGAAATCCGGCTCCAGCGTGGTCAGCGGCACGATGTCCCGCGCCTTCGCCGCATCGCGGCTCCAGCGGTAGGTCTCGGTCGTGTAAGTCTTGTCGCAGATTGCCTTGAGGTCCGCCGCCGGAATGTCGGTGATGTAAAGCGACAGAATTTCAAAAGCCAGCTCGGCATACGACAGGCCGCGCCACTCGTCGAGTCGGTCGGCCACCTGCGGATAGGACTCGGGGAGGTAAAGCCCGCCATCCGGCGCAAGGCCGCCGAGCAGGATGTCGCAGAATTCCTGCGGCTTGCCGCCGCCGCGTGTGGAGATGTATTTCATGTCAGGTTTTGGAAACAGGAAAATGTTGGAGAACTGCCGTTATTGATGGGGATCGAGATGAAGAAAGTCGGCGCTGGCGGCACGGCGGGAACGTCTGACATAACCGGCGCTGCGCGGCTTCATCGCGCAGCGTCCTGTTGACTGCCGGGTTGGGCGTCATGCTGTGAGAGTTCTAGAGCCTTTTGCGCTATGGGGCGTGCTTTCGAATAGAAGCGGAACGCACCATATGCCGCCGGGCCACAAAGTACGGCGGACAAAACGAAAATCGTCGCTCCCAACGCGAAGGACTTGGTGCCAAAACCAACAATTAGGGGAAGCCCAAGCGTTACTGCAATGTATACCCACCCGGCCCCGAGGGCCGAGAACGCCTGCGACAAAAGATCTTGGGCGCCACCAGCTTGCTTGAGCAGATATTCGGCTTCTCCCAGCCCGCTGGTCTTTTGCTCCAAGTGTAGTCGGCGCAAAAGAAATAGAGAGACGAAGATGCTACCAATCGACACACTAAACTTGATTGAGTCCAACAGATCAGCTTCAGTGCGTTCATAAGACCACCAGAATACGATTAAGGTAGTCGCCAGAATCAGAACTATAGGGGTCAGTGTCGATTTGTTCTTCAACAAGACGCACACCTTGAAAACAGTTGCACACTGACCTTTCTGACTATCTATGCTTGAGAAATTCATCAAGCGCGAGGCCGATGTCTTTGGCTATTTGACGGAGCAGGATCGGGGAGATATCTCGGCCTAGATGAAACGGCACCGTTAGCGGCCAGCGGTATCGCGGAATTGTTTGTGCGAGCCGCGTTGGCGGACTTCAGTAAATCCGAGCCTGACAAGAATGGCAATGACTTCATGGGGTTTGAGGACCGGAACATTTCCCATGACTCAAGCTACGGCAACGTTTTGAACCCCGACAAACTCCGACTCCAGCATGGGTTCGCCATCCTCCAGAAGCATTGCAATTACGTCGTGCAGGTTGTGGTTGAGTTCATCCAGCGTTTCGCCCTGGGAATGCGCGCCAGGAAAGCCGGGAACGAAACCAACGAACAGGCCGGTTTGTGCGCACCGTTCAATTACCGCTGAATAGACTCTCATGGCTGGCCCCGAAATGATGCGGAAAATGCGATTATCGTTCTACGCTCTGCGATAGGCAACTTCCGCGGAATGACTCCCATCCGGCGACTCCGTTTCAGAACAGGGAAGTCAACCCTGGTCGATTCGTCAGCCCAGCTCTTCCATGCGCAGACGGATCACCTGCTTCTTCACCACCGGCAGCGCCTCGATCCTGGCGATCGCGGCATCGACGTTCTTCTCGCGCGTGATGTGGGTCAGCATGATGATGTCGGTCTGCGATTCGCCTTCGGCCGGCTCGCGCTGGATCATGGCGTCGATGGAAATCTGCTGGTCGGCGAGGATGCGCGTGATGTCGGCCAGCACGCCGGGCTTGTCCTCCACGCGCAACCGCAGGTAGTAGCTGGTTTCGACTTCGGACAGCGGCAGGATCGGCGTGTCTTCGACGGCGCCGGGCTGGAAGGCCAGGTGCGGTACGCGATGTTCGGGATCGGCGGTGTGCATGCGGGTGACATCGACCAGGTCGGCGATCACCGCCGAGGCGGTCGGCTCGGCGCCGGCGCCCTTGCCGTAATACAAGGTGGCGCCGACGGCGTCGCCCTGCACCAGCACGGCATTCATCGCGCCTTCGACATTGGCGATCAGTCGCTTGGCCGGGATCAGCGTCGGATGCACGCGCAGCTCTACGCCCTCCGGACGGCGCCGGGTGATGCCCAGCAGCTTGATGCGGTAGCCGAGTTGCTCGGCATACTTGATGTCGTCGGCGTCCAGTTTGCTGATGCCCTCGACGTGCGCCTTGTCGAACTGCATGCGGATGCCGAAGGCCAGCGCCGAAAGGATGGTGATCTTGTGCGCGGCGTCGATGCCCTCGATGTCGAAGGTCGGATCGGCCTCGGCATAGCCCAGGCGCTGCGCCTCCTTCAGCACCGTATCGAAGGACAGGCCCTTGTCGCGCATTTCGGAGAGGATGAAATTGGTGGTGCCGTTGATGATGCCGGCGATCCACTGGATGCGGTTGGCCGAGAGGCCCTCGCGCAGCGCCTTGATGATCGGAATGCCGCCCGCCACCGCCGCCTCGAAGCCGACCATGACACCCTTCTCGTGCGCGGCGGCGAAGATCTCGTTGCCATGCACCGCGAGCAGCGCCTTGTTCGCCGTGACCACGTGCTTGCCGTTGGCGATGGCCTTCAGTACCAGTTCCCTGGCGATGCCGTAGCCGCCGATCAGTTCGATGACGATGTCGATCTCGGGGTCGCTCACCACCGAGAAGGCATCGTCGGTGACTTCGGCCCGCCCCGCCGTCACCTGGCGCGCGAGTTCGAGATTCTTGTCCGCCACTTTCGTGATGCGGATCGGGCGCCCGGCGCGGCGGGTGATTTCCGCTTCGTTGCGCGCAAGCACGTTGAAGGTTCCGCCACCGACGGTACCGATGCCGAGCAGTCCTACGTTGATAGGTTTCATTTCAAGTTTTTCCTGAAGGAGAAGGCCGGAATCACGAGGCCCTCACGAAAGTAAAAGCGATGCGCATCGGTGCGCTGGGTGCCCGAGTCGAGCGCCAGCACGTCGCACTGCAAATCCCGTGCGTGTCGTTCCAGATGATGAAGCAATGCTTTGCCGATGCCCCGCGAACGATGGGCGGCATCGGTCACCAGGTCGTCGACGTACAGCCGGCGCCCCTCGTAGGTATTCTCGATCACGCGCCACAACGCGACACCGCGCACCGCCGTGTCCTCGGTCGCCACGCTCATGCGCGCGCCGTTGGCGAATACCGCTCGCAGGCGACCGGCGTAATCGACCGGCAAGCCCGTGCGCAACTGGCGATGCACCGACTCGGCGCGAGCCAGCCATGCCGGCTCGGCCACGCTGCCATCGCTGCCCGTCACCTCCACCACCACAAACTCAGTTGCCATACCGTTTGCGATAGCCTTCGAGGAAGCGGGCAATGCGGCCGATGGCCTCGCGCAGGTCATCCTCGTGCGGCAGGAACACCAGGCGGAAATGGTCGGGATGCGGCCAGTTGAAACCCGTGCCCTGCACCAGCAGCACCTTTTCCGCCACCAGCAGTTCGGCGATGAAATCCTGGTCGTCGCTGATCGGGTACATCTTCGGATCGAGGCGCGGGAACATGTAGAGCGTGGCCCTGGGCTTGACGCAACTGACGCCGGGAATGGCCGTGATCAGTTCGTGCGCCACGTCGCGCTGGCGGCACATGCGCCCGCCCGGCGCCACCAGGTCGTCGATGCTTTGGTAGCCGCCCAAGGCCGTCTGGATGCCCCACTGCCCGGGGACGTTGGCGCAAAGACGCATCGAGGCCAGCATGTCGAGGCCGTCGATGTAATCGCGCGCATGCTTCTTTTCGCCGGAAACGATCATCCACCCCGACCGGTAGCCGCAGGAACGGTAGTTCTTCGACAGGCCGTTGAAGGTGATCGTCAGCACATCCTCCGACAGGGCCGCGATCGAGGTGTGGGTCACTCCGTCGTAAAGCACTTTGTCATAGACCTCGTCGGCATAGATGATCAGGTCGTTCTGCCGGGCGATTTCGATAATTTCCTTCAACACCTCGTCCGGGTAAACGGCTCCGGTCGGGTTATTGGGGTTGATGATGACGATGGCCCGGGTCTGCGGCGTGATCTTGGCGCGGATGTCGTCCAGATCGGGCAGCCAACCGGCGCCTTCGTCGCACAGGTAATGGCGCGGCGTGCCGCCGGAAAGGCTGACCGCCGCCGTCCACAGCGGATAGTCGGGCGCCGGCAGCAGCACTTCGTCGCCGCTGTCGAGCAGCGCGTTCATGGCCATCACGATCAGCTCGGAAACCCCGTTGCCGATGTAGATGTCCTCGATCGTCACGCCCTTGATGTGCTTCTGCTGGGTGTAATGCATCACCGCCTTGCGCGCGGAGAAAATCCCCTTCGAATCGACATAGCCGGCGGCGCTGGGCAGGTTGCGGATCATGTCCTGCTGGATCTCTTCGGGCGAATCGAAGCCGAACGCGGCGAGGTTGCCGATGTTCAGCTTGATGATCTTGTGGCCTTCCTCTTCCATCTGCTTGGCGCGGGCCAGCACGGGGCCGCGAATGTCGTAGCAGACATTGTTGAGCTTGGCTGATTTATTCACGGGCTGCATGAGCAACCGTCCTTTCTGCATGATGCCGCCCGGGTTGGGCAACGTCGGTGAATGTATAATGTTACCGAAGCCAATGCTGCACCGCAAATCCAGATTTGATGCGGCTTTCGGCCTTCCACTCTTCGCCACTCCGTTGTCATCCAAGCCGCCAAACCCGCGCCCCGAATGAAGCTTCATTCCTCCGTCACCACCGGCCTGCTTGCCATTACCGCCTACGATGCCCGGCACATCGCCGTAAATGGCCGCCCGCTGACGAGAAGCTTCCTCCTGACGCCGCAACGCCTGATCGAAGACTGGCCGCCGGATTCGATTGACAGCCTGACGGAATCCGACCTGCAAGCGGTGGCCGGCCTCGACTGCCCGATCGTCCTGCTCGGCACCGGGCCGCGCCAGCGCTTCCCCGCCCCGGCACTGCTGCGCCCGCTGATCGAGCGCCGCGTCGGCGTCGAGGTGATGGACACCCATGCCGCCTGCCGCACCTACAACATCCTCATGGCCGAAGGACGCGACGTGGCCGCCGCGCTGATCATCGAATGCGCCGGCTAGCCCAACCGCGCGAATTGCGCGGCCTGCCGCTGCTGGCACTGATACTGGTCTTTGCCCTGGCCTGGTTCGGCACGCTGGAACAGCGCCGCCTGATCAATCCCGACGAGGGGCGCTACTCGGAGATCCCGCGCGAAATGGTGGCCACCGGCGACTGGCTGACGCCGCGCCTGAACGGGCTCAAGTACTTCGAAAAACCGGCACTGCAATATTGGGCCACGGCCACGGCCTTCACCGTCTTCGGCGAACACCACTGGACCGCGCGGCTCTGGCCGGCGCTGACCGGCTTCCTCGGCATCCTCGCCACGGCCTTCGCCACGGCACGCCTGTTCGGCCTGCAAGCCGGGCTGATCGCGGGGGCGGTGCTGGCCGGCAGCGTCCTGTGGAACGTGATCGGCCACGTCAACACGCTGGACATGGGCGTCAGCTTCTTTCTGGCCGCCGCGGTGTTCGCGCTGTGCCTCGGCCAGCGCGACGATGCCAGCCAGCGTGAAAGTCGGCGCTGGCAGGACGGCGCCTGGGTACTGCTGGCGCTGGCGATACTCTCCAAGGGCCTGATCGGCCTGGTGCTGCCGGCCGCGACGGTCGTCGCCTATGCCCTGTGGGAACGCGACTGGGGCTTCATCCTGCGCATCCGCCCGTTCCGCGGCCTGCTGATCCTGCTGGCGATCACCGCGCCGTGGTTCATCGCGGTTTCGCTGGCCAACCCCGAATTCGCGCATTTCTTTTTCATCCACGAGCATTTCGAGCGCTTCCTGACCAAGGCCCACGGCCGTTACCAGCCAATGTGGTATTTCATCCCGATCCTGCTGATCGGCATGCTGCCCTGGCTCGGCAGCCTGGTGCAAGGCATCGCCGCCGGCTTCCGCCGCGATGCCGGCCGCCGCTTCCAGCCGCGCCGTTTCCTGCTGGTGTGGACGGTGCTGGTCTTTGTCTTCTTTTCGGCCTCCAGTTCCAAGCTGGCGTCCTACATATTGCCGATCTTCCCGGCGCTGGCCGCACTGATCGGCCTGCACCTGGCCGGCCACGCCGCGTCTCGCCGCATCGAATGGCACGTCCTGCCTGCGGTCGCCATCGGTGGCGGCTGTCTGTTCCTGGTGCCTTACGTCACCGGCTTCGCCAGCGAAAAAGTCCCGGTTGCACTCTACGAGGCCTACCAACCCTGGCTGTATGCCGGCGCCGGTGCCCTGCTGGCCGGCGGCCTGATCGCGTTCTGGCTGGGAAGACGGGGGCGCAACGTGGCCGCCATGTTCACCCTTGCCTTCGGCGGCTTCGCCTTCGGTCAGGGCTTTTTGCTGGGTCACGACAGTCTCGGCGCCGTCAATTCGGCACACGACATGGCCGCCGCGATCCGTCCGCAAATACCGCCGGACGCGCCATTCTTCAGCGTCGATACCTACGACCAGAGCCTGCAGTTCTACCTCAAGCGCACCACCACCATGGTCGCCTACCGCGACGAACTCGGCTTCGGCATCAGTCAGGAGCCGCGGAAGTTCATTCCCGACATCGCCGGCTTCGAACAGGCGTGGAGCGCGGCGCCCGTGGCCTGGGCACTGATGTCGCCGGCCACCTGGAAGGAATTGAACCAGAAGGGTTTGCCCATGACCGAAGTCGTCCGCGACACCCGCCGCGTCATTGTGAGGAAGCCATGACATGAACGCCGTCAGCTTTTCCCTGGTTCTCGCCGGCGTGCTGCTCAACGCCGCCGCGCAACTCTTCCTCAAAGCCGGCACCAATGCCGTCGGCCATTTCGAGTTCCATGCCGACAACATTGTCCCGGTCGGCCTCAAGCTGGCCTTCCAGCCCTTCATCATGGGCGGCATGGCCTGCTACGCGGTAAGCCTGGTGCTCTGGATCATGGCGCTCTCAAGGGTGCCCGTGTCGATCGCCTACCCGATGCTGTCGATCGGCTACGTGATCAATGCCTTCGTCGCCTGGCAGTGGTTCGGCGAAGCGCTGGCGGCGCAGAAGCTGCTCGGCATCGGCTTCATCGTCGTCGGTGTGTTCCTGGTGGCGAGGTCATGACGGCTCCGTTTTTGCCTTTCACGCGGCCCGCCATCGACGAGGAGACCATCGCCGAAGTCGCGAACGTGCTGCGCTCGGGCTGGATCACCAGCGGCCCCAAGGTGCAGGCCTTCGAGGCGGCGCTGTCCGACTACTGCGGCGGCCGCCCGGTGCGAGCGTTCAATTCCGGCACGGCTACGCTGGAAATCGCGCTGCGCCTCGCGGGAGTCGGCGCTGGCGATACGGTGATTACCACCCCTCTGACCTGGGTTGCCACCGCCAACGTGATTCTCGAAGTCGGCGCGACGCCGATCCTGGTCGACGTCGATCCCGTCACACGCAACATCGATCTGGATGCAGTTGAAGCGGCCACCACGCCGCAGACCAAGGCCGTCATTCCGGTCGACCTCGCCGGCCTGCCGGTGGATCGCGACCGGCTTTACGGCATCGCCGGCAAACATGGACTGCGCGTCATCGAGGATGCCGCGCAAGCCTTCGGTGCGTCGTGGAACGGCAAGCCGATCGGCCACTCGTTCGGCAACAACCGCGACTTCGTCTCCTTCAGCTTCCACGCCAACAAGAACCTCACCACGTCCGAAGGCGGCGCGCTGGTGCTGCCCGCCGACATCGACCCCGGCTTGTGCGAACGCCTGCGCCTGCAAGGCGTGCGGCGCTTCCCGGACGGCGGCATGGACGTCGACGTTCTGGGCGGCAAGTTCAATCTGACCGACATCGCCGCCACCATCGGACTGGGCCAGATGAAACACCTGGCAGCTTTCACCACACGCCGCCGCGAACTGGCCCGCCGCTATTTCGACCACATCGATCCTGCGCTCGGCCTCGAAATACCCGTCGCCGATTTCAGCAACAGCAACTGGCACATGTTCCAGGTCCTGCTGCCCGCCGGCGCCGATCGCGGCAAGTTCATCGCGGCAATGAAGGAAAGCGGCATCGGCGTCGGCGTGCATTACCCCGCGCTGCACCTGTTCTCGCTGTACCGGGCATTGGGCTTCAAGGAAGGCGACTTTCCCCATGCCGAGCGGATCGGCGCCGCCACCATTACACTGCCGCTCTTTCCCTCGATGCTGGACAGCGACATCGACCGCGTTTGCGCGGCGCTGACTACAAGCCTGTCGGAGACCGCATGAGCACACCGAACCTGTCCATCGTCATCCCCGTCTACAACGAGGAAGCCACCCTCGCGACGCTGTTCGCCCGCCTCTATCCGGCGCTCGACGCCCTGGGCGAAAGCTACGAGGTCGTCTTCGTCAATGACGGCAGCCGCGACCGCTCGGCGGCGATCCTGCGCGAACAGTTCGAAGCGCGGCCGGACGTCACCCGCGTCATCCTGTTCGGCGCCAATGCGGGGCAGCACATGGCCATCATGGCCGGTTTCGAGCACTGCCGCGGCGAGATCATTGTCACGCTGGATGCCGACCTGCAAAATCCGCCGGAGGAAATCGGCAAGCTGGTCGCGAAAATGCGCGAAGGCCACGACTACGTCGGCAGCATCCGCCGCAAGCGGCAGGACAGCCTGTTCCGCACCTGGGCCTCGAAGGCGATGAACCGGCTGCGCGAGAAGATCACCCGCATCAAGATCACCGACCAGGGCAACATGCTGCGCGCCTATTCGCGCAGCGTGGTAAATGCGATCAACAGCTGCAAGGAAGTCGCCACCTTCATTCCGGCGCTGGCTTACACCTTCGCCCGCAGCCCCGCTGAAGTGGTGGTCGAGCACGAGGAACGCGCCGCCGGCGAATCGAAGTACTCGCTCTACAGCCTGATCCGGCTCAACTTCGACCTGATGACGGGCTTTTCGCTGGTGCCGCTGCAGTGGTTTTCCATGCTCGGCATTTTCGTTTCGCTCGGCTCGGCGGCCCTGTTCGTGCTGCTGATCGCCAGGCGACTGATCGTCGGCCCGGAAGCCGAGGGCCTGTTCACCCTGTTCGCGCTGATGTTCTTCCTGATCGGCCTGGCCCTGTTCGGCATCGGCCTGCTCGGCGAATACATCGGCCGCATCTACCAGCAGGTGCGCCACCGGCCGCGCTATCTGGTCGAAGCCATCCTCGAACGGGATACCGAACAGTCCTCATGAGCCGGGCCATCGTATTCGCATACCACAACGTGGGCGTGCGCTGCCTGTCCGTGCTGCTGGCGCATGGCGTGGATGTGGTGCGCGTGGTGACGCACCAGGACAGCCCGAACGAAACCATATGGTTCGACAGCGTCGCCGAACTGGCCGCGCGCCACGGCATCGCGGTAATCACTCCCGACGATCCCAACGATCCCGCCGTGGTCGCCGAACTTGCCGCGTTGCAGCCGGACTTCCTGTTTTCCTTCTACTACCGGCTGATGCTGAAGGTACCGCTGCTGGCCCTGCCGCGACAGGGTGCGTGGAACATGCACGGCTCGCTGCTGCCCAAGTATCGCGGCCGGGTGCCGGTGAATTGGGCCATCATCCGCGGCGAACGGGAAACCGGCGCGACGCTGCACCGGATGCTGGAAAAGCCCGACGCCGGCGACATCGTCGCGCAGCAGGCGGTGCCGATCCTGCCCGACGACACGGCTATCGAAGTGTTCAACAAGGTCACGCTGGCCGCCGAAATGGCGCTGGACCGCGCGCTGCCGGACCTGCTGGCCGGTCGTGCCAAGGCAAAGCCGCAAGACCTCGCTGCAGGCAGCTATTTCGGCGGACGCAAGGCGGAAGACGGTCGCATCGACTGGACCCGCCCGGCCGCCGAGGTGCATAACCTGATCCGCGCGGTGGCTCCGCCTTATCCGGGAGCTTACTCGGACACCCCAAAGGGCCGCCTGAAGGTACTGCGCTCCCTGCATCCGACCGGTGAAACCGGCCCCCACGGCGGCCGCCCCACCCTGTTTTCGCGTGACGGCCGCCTCTATGCCGAATGCGGTGACGGCAGGCTTTTGCGCCTGCTCGCGGTAGAATTGGATGCTTTACCACTGGCCCCATCCACAGCAGGCGACCAGATCAACGCTACTTTCGGAACCCCGGCACTCTCCCTGTCATGAAGAAGATACTCATCCTCGGCGTCAATGGCTTCATCGGCCATCATCTTTCCCAGCGCATCCTGAATACGACCGACTGGGAGGTCTATGGCATGGACATGAACTCCGAGCGCGTCACCGAGTTGATGCAGAACCCTCGCTTCCATTTCTTCGAGGGCGACATCATGATCAACAAGGAATGGATCGAGTACCACGTCCGGAAATGCGACGTGATCCTGCCGCTGGTCGCGATCGCCACGCCGGCCACCTACGTCAAGGAGCCGCTGCGCGTTTTCGAACTCGATTTCGAAGCCAACCTGCCGATCATCCGCCAGGCGGTCAAGTACAAGAAGCGCGTGATCTTCCCCTCCACCTCCGAGGTCTATGGCATGAGCCAGGACCCGGAATTCGACCCGGAGAATTCCAACCTGGTGCTGGGCCCGATCAACAAGCCGCGCTGGATCTACTCCTGCGCCAAGCAGATGATGGATCGCGTGATCCACGCCTACGGCCAGCAGGAAGGGCTGCAATACACGCTGTTCCGCCCCTTCAACTGGATCGGCCCGGGCCTCGATTCGATCCATACGCCGAAGGAAGGCAGCTCACGCGTCATCACCCAGTTCCTCGGCCACATCGTGCGCGGCGAACCGATCAAACTGGTCGACGGCGGCGCGCAGAAGCGTTCCTTCACCTATGTGTCCGATGGCATCGACGCCCTGATGAAGATCATAGCCAACAAGGACGGCATCGCCAACGGCAAGATCTACAACATCGGCAACCCGAAGAACAACTATTCGATCCGCGAGCTCGCCGCATTGATGCTCGACTTGGCCAAACAGTATCCGGAATACGCGGCAAGCGTGGCCCAGGTAAAAGTTCTCGAAACCACCTCCGGCGAGTATTACGGCAAGGGCTACCAGGACACGCAGCACCGGGTACCGAAGATCACCAACACCATGCAGGACCTCGGCTGGGAGCCCAAAGTCACGTTTGAAGACGCGCTGCGCAGCATTTTCGAGGCCTATCGCAACGACGTGGCCGAAGCGCGCAAGCTGATGGATTGAGCTTCAAGTATGGCCCCCCACGCTCGCATAACGCTCGCTGCCCCCCACAGGGGGGCGGCTGCCCTCTAGGGGCGGCCCGTCTAGGGCACCATGAAGCTCGCACTGAAAATCGATGTCGATACCTGGCGCGGCACGCAGCAAGGCGTACCGCGACTGGTGGAGATTTTGCGTCGCCAGCGCGCCGACGCGAGCTTCCTCTTTTCGCTGGGCCCCGATCACACGGGCCGCGCCATCAAGCGCGCCTTCCGTCCCGGCTTCATGAAGAAGGTGCAGCGCACCTCGGTCGTTTCTCACTACGGCATCAAGACCCTCATGTACGGCACCCTGCTGCCCGGCCCCGATATCGGCCGCCGCGGCGCCGACATCATGCGCGCCACGCGCGATGCCGGTTTCGAAACGGCGATCCACTGCTGGGACCACGTCAAATGGCAGGACGGCGTCGAACGCGCCAACGCCACCTGGACCGAAATCGAAATGCGCCGGGCGCACGAACGCTATGTCGATATCTTCGGCACCGAAGCCCCGGGCCACGGCGCCGCCGGCTGGCAAATGAATGCCCATGCGCTGCGCCTGACGCAACGGCTTGGCTACCGCTGGGCCTCCGATTGCCGTGGCACGCATGCCTTCGTTCCGGTCTGGAATGGCGAAGTCGTCGCCTGCCCGCAACTGCCGACGAGCCTGCCGACGCTGGACGAACTGATCGGCACCGACGATCTGACGCCGGACAACGTGCATCTGCATCTGTTGCGGCTCACGGCGGAAGCCCGGCAGGATCACGTATTCACGCTGCACGCCGAACTTGAAGGCCTCAAGTTCGGCGATACCCTCGAACGCCTGCTGACAGGCTGGCGCGAACAGGGTTACGAACTGGCATCGCTGGGAAAGATGCGCGATGCGCTCGACCCGGCGCTGCTGCCTCGCCACGAAATGATCCGGGGCGAAATCCCCGGTCGTGCAGGCCTGTTGATGCTGCAGGGCGAGGAATTTCTGTCAACCTGGAAGGAAGCTGCATGATCGACACTTTCAAATCCAACCCCGCCGCCCCCTCTGCCCTCGGGTTGCAAGTCCCCGACTTTACCGTACCCGCCACCGGCGGCGAATTCACCCTGTCCACACATCTGGGAAAACCGCTGGTGCTGTATTTTTACCCCAAGGACAATACACCCGGCTGCACCGCCCAGGCGCAGCAATTCCGCGACTTGCACAGTCAATTCGTCAAGGCCGGCTGCATCGTGGTCGGTGTTTCGCGCGACGATCTGAAGTCGCACGAAAGCTTCAAGGCCAAGCTCGGATTGCCCTTCGAACTGATCTCCGACATCGAAGGTGTGCTCTGCCGCATGTTCGACGTGGTCAAGAACAAGATGCTGTATGGCAAGAAGGTACTCGGTATCGAGCGCAGTACCTTCCTGATCGACGGAAACGGCATCCTGCGCCAGGAATGGCGCTCCACCAAGGCCGATGGCAACGCGGCCATCGTGCTCGACGCAGTACGCAAGCTGTAATCCGGAACAGGGCCGGTATTCCGGCCTTTCCTTGCGCATTCCGCGGCACCGCGGCTGGCTATCGTGAGCCTGCCACCATCCATGTACCGAGGTCCTCATGAACGCCAAGCGCGCCAAGACCCACAAGAGCCCCGTCACCAAGCTGTTCGTGCTCGACACCAATGTGCTGATGCACGATCCCTTGAGCCTCTTCCGCTTCGAGGAGCACGACATTTACGTGCCGATGATGACCCTCGAGGAACTCGACGCGAACAAGAAGGGCATGTCGGAAGTCGCGCGCAATGCGCGCCAGGCCAGCCGCCTGATGGACGAGATCGTCTCTGGTGCCGAGCACAACATGGCCCACGGCATAGCCCTGACCGGCCCCTCGCGCCAACTGGCGACCGGCCATCTGTTCTTCCAGACCGAGGCCATCAACGGCGTCCTGCCGATTTCGCTGCCGACCGCCAAGGCCGACAACCAGATCATCGGCGTGGTGATGCATCTGTGCCAGAAGTTCCCCAAGCGACCGGTGATCCTGGTCTCCAAGGACATCAACATGCGCATCAAGGCCCGCGCACTGGGTCTCGAAGCACAGGATTATTTCAACGACAAGGTGCTGGAGGATACCGATCTCCTCTACACCGGCACCCTCGAACTGCCGCCGGATTTCTGGGACACCCACGCCAAAGGCCTGGAGTCATGGAAGAAGGACAGCCGCACCTACTACCGCATCAAGGGCCCGCTCTGCCCCGATCTGCTGGTCAATGAGTTCGTCTGGCAGGAAGGCCCGCAACCGCTGCAGGCATGGGTAAGAGTCGGCGCCGGCAAGACGGCGGAACTGGAAACCCTGATCGACTACAGCCACGCCAAGAATGCCGTCTGGGGCATCACCGCACGAAACCGCGAGCAGAACTTCGCCCTCAACCTGCTGATGAATCCGGAGATCGACTTCGTCACTCTCCTCGGCCAGGCCGGCACCGGCAAGACGCTGCTGACGCTTGCCGCCGCCCTGACGCAGACGCTGGAAACCAAGCTTTTCGCCGAGATCATCATCACCCGGGTCACCGTTCCCGTCGGCGAGGACATCGGTTTCCTCCCTGGGACCGAAGAAGAAAAGATGACGCCCTGGATGGGCGCGCTGGAAGACAACCTCGACGTGCTCAACAAGCCGGCCGAAACGCCCGCCGGTGGGCCGGGGGCCAGCGCCGGCAGCTACGGCGGCGACTGGGGACGCGCGGCGACGATGGACCTGATCCGCAGCCGGATCAAGATCAAGTCGCTCAACTTCATGCGCGGCCGCACCTTCATGAACAAGTTCCTCATCATCGATGAAGCGCAGAACCTGACGCCGAAGCAGATGAAAACCCTGATCACCCGCGCCGGCCCCGGCACCAAGGTGGTCTGCCTGGGCAATATCGCCCAGATCGACACGCCCTATCTGACCGAAGGCAGTTCAGGCCTGACTTATGTGGTGGACCGCTTCAAGGGCTGGTCGCATTCGGGCCACGTGACTTTGCAGCGCGGCGAACGCTCGCGACTGGCCGATCACGCGGCGGAAGTGCTGTAGTCGTTGCTGTTCAGCCCCGGTACGAGGCTGAACCCGCGGCAAAATTTTAGCTCCGGCCTCTCCCTGCGGTCGATTAACATCGCTTCGCGATGTTAGCCTGCACTGAAACTTTGCTTCAGGTTCGATACGAACCTGAAGCAAAATTTTCAAACTTGGTGTATTCGCCGAGGAAGGTTAGCCGCACTGTACCGACCGGACCGTTGCGGTGCTTCCCGATGATGGCCTCGGCCGTGCCCTTGTCCTGCGTGTCGGGCTTGTAGTATTCCTCGCGGTACATCATCAGGATGATGTCGGCGTCCTGCTCGATGGCGCCGGATTCGCGCAAGTCGCTCATCAGCGGCCGCTTGTCGTTGCGCTCCTCGACCTTGCGCGAGAGTTGCGACAGCGCAATGATCGGCACCTGCAACTCCTTGGCCAGCGCCTTGATCGACCTTGAAATCTCCGAAATTTCCGTGGCGCGATTCTCGCCGTCACGGTTGGAGCTCATCAACTGCAGGTAGTCGATGATGATCAGGCCGAGCTTGCCGAACTGCCGATGCAGGCGTCGCGCGCGGGCGCGCAGGTCGGTCGAGTTGATGGCGCCGGTCTCGTCGATATGGATCGGTGCCTCGTGCAGTTTGCCCAGCGCCACGGTCATGCGGTCCCATTCGTCATCGGTCAGGCGGCCGGTGCGCAGCTTGCCCTGGTCGATGCGGCCGACCGATGACAGAAAGCGCGTGGCGAGTTGCGGACCGGACATTTCCAGGCTGAAAATCGCCACCGGCAGCCGCAACTCGACGCCGACATGCTCGGCGATGTTGAGCGCGAACGCGGTCTTGCCCATCGACGGGCGCCCGGCGACAACGACCATGTCGCCCGGTTGCAGACCGGAAGTCATCCGGTCAAGGTCTGCAAATCCTGTGGCAACGCCGGTGATATCCGACTGGCTGTCGCGCGCCAGCAGGGTTTCCATGCGCTCGACGACCTCGCCCAGCAGGGGTTGGATCGCAACGAAGCCGTTGTTGCTGCGATTGCCGGCCTCGGCAATCTGAAAAATGCGCTGTTCGGCATCGTCAAGCAGGGTTTTTACGTCGCGCCCGGCGGGATTCAGCGCATTGCCGGCGATTTCATCGCCGACGGTGACCAACTGGCGAAGAATGGCGCGCTCGCGCACGATCTCGGCATAGCGCCGGATATTCGCCGCCGACGGCGTGGCGTTGGCGATTTCGCCGAGATAACCGAGGCCGCCGGTCTGATCAACTTCATTCGAAGCTTCGATGGACTCGTAGACGGTCACCACGTCGGCCGGCCGGCCCTGCTGGATCAGCTTGCCGATATGGCGAAAGATCCGGCGATGGTCATCGCGATAGAAATCGGTTTCGCGGACCACATCGCCGATGCGATCCCACGCCGCATTGTCGATCAGCAGGCCGCCGATCAGCGATTGCTCGGCCTCGATGGAATGGGGGGGAAGCTTGAGCGCGGCGACTTGTGAATCGACCGGCTGCTGGGAATTGAAGGCGCGTACCTGGGCCATCGCTGTCTCCGATGTGAAGCGCAGAGTCTACCGCGCGCATCGGCTTGTGGTAAGTGAACAAGTTGTGGAAATTCTGTGGAGAACTTGTGTAAATGCAGTGGATGAATCGCACGCGCCGCAACATCGCGTGAATGGCATCAGCGGCGAGGAAACGGCCGCCACAAACAACAAGGCCGCTGACGACATGTCAGCGGCCTTGTCTTGGAACGAGGTGCGACTCAGTGCTCGCCGAGGACAGACACCGTCACCGTCGCCACGACATCAGTATGCAGCGCGATCTGGACCGGCGTGTCGCCAATGGTCTTGAGCGGACCTTCGGGCAGGCGGATCGCCGACTTCTCGACCTGGAAGCCCTGGGCGGCAAGCGCCTCGGCGATGTCATGGGTCGACACGGAGCCGAACAGGCGGCCATCGACGCCGGTCTTGCGGGTGATTTGCAGCATCAGGCCTTCGAGCTTCTCGACCTGGGCCCGGGCAGCGGCAATCGCCTCGGCCTGGATGCGCTCGAGTTCGGCGCGCTTTTCTTCAAAAATCTTGCGGTTGGCTTCGGTCGCGCGCTTGGCCTTGCCTTGCGGGATCAGGAAGTTGCGGGCATAGCCGTCCTTGACTTTGACCACGTCACCGAGGCCACCGAGGTTCACGACTTTTTCCATCAGAATGATTTGCATGGTCTCGTCCTCGCTTACTGGTGCAGATCGGTGTAGGGCAGCAGCGCCAGGAAGCGCGCGCGCTTGATGGCGGTCGACAGCTGGCGCTGGTAGCCGGTCTTGGTGCCGGTGATGCGCGCCGGCATGATCTTGGCGTTTTCGGCGATGAAGTCCTTGAGGATTTCGACGTCCTTGTAGTCGATCTCTTCGATCTTCTCAGCCGTGAAGCGGCAGAATTTTCGGCGCTTGAACAGGCTGCGGCCCTTGTCGTCCTTGCGCTTTACGTTGGTCTTACTTTTCGGCTTGAATGCCATTTTCAGTTCCTTCCACGAATTCGACTGTATTCACATGCAGTATCGGGCTGCGACGCTTGAGGCTACGGGCGGCGAGAAAACCTGCCACCCTGATCCCGTCTCCCGGCTTGGCTGCAAGCAGCACTTGCGCCGGCCGGCCCATTGCTACACAGGCCATCTCGCATTCCACCTTGCGCTCGACGTCGGCTTCGACCTGGGTCGAGACATGCGCGAGGAGAAATTCGAGAACCGGTATCCCGGCGGGGGTGCGGCGCAATGCGCCACGCTCAAGCAAGCGACCCGACAACTGCGTCAGATTGCCCGGCTTATCCTCAGGCGGCAACGGCAGCAGCCGGAGCCTCGACCTTGGCATCGCCCTGGGTCAACGAACGCGACTTCTCTTCCTTCATCATCGGAGAGGGAGTCACCACCGCCTTGCGCGTTTTCACCGTCAGGTGGCGCAATACGGCATCGTTGAACTTGAAAGCGTGCTCGAGTTCGGCCAGGGTTTCACCATCGCACTCGATATTCATCAGCACGTAGTGGGCTTTGTGCACCTTCTGGATCGGATAGGCCATCTGGCGACGACCCCAGTCTTCGAGGCGGTGGATGGCTCCGTTGCGGCCGGTGACCAGCGTCTTGTAACGCTCGATCATCGCCGGAACCTGCTCGGACTGGTCCGGGTGGACGATAAATACGACTTCATAATGGCGCATGCAATCTCCTTGTGGTTGGGTTACAGCCCCCCCGCATGCGTAACGGGTGGAGCAAGGGAAGCCGGGCATTCTACCAAGCAGCGCTCCCCGTAGCAAGGTCCGTAACGAGGCAAAATACAACGGCGCCGGGCCGATTAACCCGGTGCTGTTCATGCCAAGATGGCGACCATGAGGGATCCTCGACCATGATTGAACAGCCGCTCCCGGATCTGGAGGCGTGGGTAGCCTATTTCCGCGAAGCCAATCTTCCCGTTTTGCGCCATACGGTGCAGGAACTCGAGCGGATGCGCGAGAACGCCGAAAACGTCAACGGTCGCGTGCTTTCCGCGACGATTCTGCGCGACCCGATGATGACCTTGCGCGTTCTCGGCTATATCGAAACGAATCGCCGCGCGCGCCAGACGACCGACATCACCACGATCGAGCGGGCGATCATGATGATCGGCATTACGCCTTTTTTCCGCGATTTCCAGGATTTGCCGCAGATCGAAAACCAACTCAAGCCCTACCCGCAGGCCCTGCTCGGCATGCTCAAGGTCATCCATCGTGCGCGCCGCGCGGCGCAATGGGCCCGCGACTGGGCCATTGTCCGGCACGACCTCGATGTCGACGAAATCACGCTGGCCGCCCTGCTCCACGATATGGCAGAACTTCTGATGTGGTGCTTCGCACCCAGGATCGCCATCAAGGTCCGCGATACCCAGATCGCCGACCGCACCAGGCGCTCCGCGGACATTCAAACCGAAATTTACGGCATACCGCTCTATCAGCTCAAGATGGGGCTGGCCGAAACATGGCACCTGCCGCAACTTCTGTCCCAATTGATGGACAGCAAGAACGCGGAAAATCCCCGGGTACGCAACGTCAAGCTGGCCGTCGATCTGGCCCGCCACTCTGCCAACAGCTGGAGCGACGCTGCCCTGCCGGACGACCTGAATGGCATCCGCGAACTACTGCGCATCAACCAGCAAACCCTGGTTCGCCGCCTCGGCCTCGATGAAACCACTTCGACCATGCTGCTGGCGATGGACGATACCCCGGAGCAGAACGATTCCGTCAGCCGCAGTAGCGAAGCCCCATAAGATTCAACAGCAATTCCGGCTGCCGATAGGCGCCGAAGGCCAGTGCGACAATCGCTGCGGCGGCGAGCAGGCCGATGGCCCACGCCAGGCGCGACGGCCAATGCCGAGGCAGCCGGGCCTGGGTCTGATATTCCGCTTCAACCGTTTCATCGCGTGCGTGCATATGCCTATACTCGGCAAGCTTGCCTGTCGAGTCAAGCCCGCCAGGCACAACCACAGCCCCTAGAATCGCTCGTCTTCGCGCAGAAAGCGCCACTGGCCCAGGGGCAAATCTCCCAGACGAACGCGGCCGATACGCACCCGTTTCAATCCGGTCACCCGCAGGCCCACCAGTTCGCACATGCGGCGAATCTGCCGCTTGCGACCCTCGGTCAGCACGAAACGCAGTTGTTCCGGATTGGCCCAGGCAACATTCGCCGGGCGCAGCTTCTTCCCGTCCAGCTCCAACCCGTGGTTGAGCAGCGCAAGGCCCCGCTCGTCGAGCGAGCCCTCGACCCGGACCAGATATTCCTTCTCCACCTTCGAGTCATCGCCGATCAGTTGCCGCGCCACGCGGCCGTCCTGGGTCAGCACCAGCAAGCCGGTGGAATCGATGTCGAGCCGTCCCGCCGGCGCCAGGCCTTTCAGGTGGGAGGGCTGGAAGCGCTGATGATCGCCGGCCATCTGGGTCTTCGGCGAGATCAGGCTCACGGCCGGCTGGTGGCCGTCCTCGGCCTGGCCGGAAACGATGCCGATCGGCTTGTGCAGCAGGATGGTCGCCTGCCGCGCCTGCGTTGCACGCGCCTCCGGCGCCAGAGTAATCACCGCATCGGCGGCGGCCCGGGTGCCCAGTTGCGTGACCCGCTGGCCATCGACGAACACCAGACCGCGCTCGATATAGGCGTCGGCCTCGCGCCGCGAGCACAGTCCGCGTTCCGCCAAAAGTTTTGAAACCCGGATACCCTGCGTATCATTCATGGTCGCGCATTCTATCCTGCGCTCAGAGCCTATTTCAGTAGGAATTTTATGCTCAGCTATCGCCACGCCTTCCACGCCGGCAACCACGCCGACGTCCTCAAGCACCTCGTGCTGATGCTCTGCATCGAGCACATGAACAGCAAGGACAAGCCCTACACCCTGGTCGACACCCATGCCGGCGCGGGTTTCTACGCCCTCGATGCGGAGCAGGCCAAGCGCACCGGCGAGTATGTGGAAGGCATCGGCCGGCTTTGGGGGCGCAAGGATCTGCCACCGCCGCTGGTCGCCTATGTGGCTCTGGTACGCGCCCTGAACGGCAGCGCCACCCTGCGTCGCTATCCCGGATCGCCGCGAATCGCCGCAAGCCTGATCCGCGACACGGCCCAGGTGCGCGACACCCTGCGGCTATGCGAGCTCCATTCGACGGATTTTGCATTGCTGCGACGCCAGTTCAAGGATGCCGGGCGGCGCATTTCCGTGGAACAGGCCGACGGCTTCGAAGTGCTGAAGGCCGCTCTGCCGCCGCCCTCACGCAGGGGCCTGGTGCTGATCGACCCGTCCTACGAAATCAAGAGCGACTACATGAAGGTCGTCGTCGCCGTCAAGGACGCGCTGAAACGCTTTGCCACCGGCACCTACCTGGTCTGGCACCCGATGCTGCCCACCATCGAAGCCAACCAGCTGCCGGAAAAACTGAAGAAGGCCGGCGCCAGCCACTGGCTGCATGCCACGCTCAGCGTTCGCGCACCGGCAACGAAAGGTCACGGCATGCATGGCAGCGGCATGTTCGTCATCAATCCGCCGTGGACATTGGCGGCCGCGCTGGAAGAATGCCTGCCCTTCCTTGCTGCTGCACTGGCGCTGGACGAACGGGCCGGCTGGAGCGTCGACCAGTTCGAGCAGGGCACGAAAAAAGACTGAAACGCCTTTCTCTCAGCGCTGCAACTCGGCGCGATCGCGGAAGTGTTCCAGCGCCTCGGGATTGGCCAGCGCCTCGACGTTCTTCACGGCGGCGCCATGCACCACGTTGCGCACCGCCAGCTCAACGATCTTGCCGCTCTTGGTGCGCGGAATATCGGCGACCTGGAGGATTTTCGCCGGCACGTGGCGCGGCGTGGTGTTGTCCTTGATCACCTGCTTGATGCGTTTTTCCAGCGCATCGTCGAGCACCAGCGCCTCGCGCAACTTGACGAAAAGCACCACGCGCACGTCGCCGCTGTTGCCCGGCGGCCAGTCCTGGCCGATGACAATGGACTCGACCACCTCGGGCAGCTTCTCCACCTGGCGATAGATTTCCGCGGTGCCGATGCGCACACCGCCCGGATTCAGGGTCGCGTCGGAACGGCCGTAGATGATGAAGCCGCCATGAGCGGTGATCTCGGCGAAATCGCCGTGGCACCAGATGTTGTCGAAGCGCTCGAAGTAGGCCGCGTGATATTTTGCGCCGCCTTCGTCCTTCCAGAAACCGATCGGCATCACGGGAAAGCTGCGGGTACACACCAGTTCGCCCTTTTCGCCGCGCACTGGCCGACCGGCATCGTCGAACACGCCGACCGCCATGCCAAGGCCGGCGCACTGGATCTCGCCGCGATACACAGGGCCGTTGGGATTGCCGATGACAAAGCAGGAAATGATGTCGGTGCCGCCGGAAACCGATGCGAGCTGGACGTTCTGCTTGATATTGGCGTAGACATAGTCGAAACCTTCCGCCACCAGCGGGCTGCCGGTCGAGAACACGGCACGCACGTGCTCCAGCTTGTGCGTCTGGCACGGCTTGAGTTCGATCTTGGCGATGGCGTCGATGAACTTGGCCGAAGTGCCGAGATGCGTCATGCCTTCCGCATCCGCATAGTCGAACAGGATGTTGCCGCGTCCGACGAAGGGCGATCCGTCGTAAAGCAGCAGTGTGGCGCCCGAGGCCAGGGCCGACACCAGCCAGTTCCACATCATCCAGCCGCAGGTGGTGAAGTAGAACAGGCGGTCGTTGGCGCGCACGTCGCTCTGCAACTGGTGTTCCTTGATGTGCTGCAGCAGCACGCCGCCGGCGCAATGCACGATGCATTTCGGCACGCCGGTGGTGCCCGAGGAATACATGATGTAAAGCGGATGGTCGAAGGGCAGCCGCTCGAAGCGGATGTCCCGTTCGCCGGCGAAAGGCGCGAGAAAATCGGCCAGCGCCACGCCGTGTTTCACGGCGGAGATGTCCCCGCCTCCGCCCGCATAAGGAACGACAACGACGCGTTCGAGCGAAGGCATGCGCGCGGCGATGTCGGCCACCTTGCCGAGGCAATCGATGGTCTTGCCGTTGTAGAAATAGCCATCACAGGCGAACAAGACTTTCGGCTCGATCTGGCCGAAGCGGTCGACCACGCCCTGCACGCCGAAATCCGGCGAGGCGGAAGAGAAAATCGCCCCAATGGAGGCAGTGGCCAGCATCGCCACCACCGCGGCCGGCAGGTTGGGTAGATAGGCGGCAACGCGGTCGCCCTTGACCACGCCCATGGCGCGCAGCGCGGCGGCTGTCTGCGCCACGGCGCGATACAGGTCGGCGTGGCTGGCGCGGCCCCTGACCCTGTCCTCGCCCCAGAACACCAGCGCATCTCCATCATCGCGCCGGCGCAGCAGGTTCTCGGCAAAATTCAGCCGCGCCTGCGGGAACCACTTTGCGCCCGGCATCTTCTCGCGGTTGACGACGATTGTGGAACCCATTTCGCCGCGCACCTCGCCGAACTCCCAGACCGACGCCCAGAATTCTTCCGGGTGGTCAATCGACCATGCATGCAAAGTCAAATAGTCGGCGCTGGCGAGACGGCGATTCCAGCGCTTTGCCGCGGCCTTCGTAAAAGCGGTGAGGCGAGTGCCGGCGATGCACTGGGCGGAGGGCTGCCAGATCGGCGCGGTCGTTGTGTTCATCGTGATCCTCTTGATTGAATTACAGGCAGCTGACACGCATCGCCTCGGGCAGGGGAATCGACTTCCCCGTGGAGGGATTGATCCATACCAGCTTGGCCGCACCCTCGGCAAAGAGCCGATCGTCGCCCACCAGGCGCATTTCGTACCAGGTCGGCACGCTGCTGCGACCCGGCGCGCCGCAGAACATGCGGCAGTCGATGATCCCCGGATAGGTGAAGGGGATCAGAAAGGTGCAACTGGCGTTGACGATCACCGGCCCTTCGGTCTGTGTCCACGAGGTGCCGAAGCCGAAACTCTCCAGCCACTCGATGCGCGCCTGTTCCATGTAGCGGAAATAGACCGTGTTGTTGACGTGCCCCATGGCGTCCTGATCGCCCCAGCGAATCGGCATCCGGTTGCTGTAGACGAGCTTGCGGTGGTGTTCCATGGGCACATGGTCCCGAGTGTTATAGAAGAGTTCAAGATTATAATCTGCCGATTAGGTCAATCGATCGAGGTCAGCATGCAGCGCGAAGCCATGGAGTTTGATGTTGTCATAGTGGGTGGCGGTCCGGCCGGACTAGCCGCCGCAATCCGCCTGAAGCAGATCAATGCGGAAATCAACGTCTGCCTGATCGAAAAAGGCTCTGAAATCGGCGCCCACATTCTTTCCGGTGCCGTCATGGACCCGCGTGCGTTGACCGAACTGATCCCCGACTGGCAGGCGCAGGGCGCGCCGCTGGAAACCGCCGTGACCCGCGACCGCTTTGCATTCCTGACGCAGCACGGCTTCGTCGACCTGCCGGTGATGCTGCTGCCCGGCTGCTTCCAGAACCATGGCAACTACGTGATCAGCCTGGGCCAGCTTTGCCGCTGGCTCGGTGCGCAGGCCGAAGCGCTGGGCGTCGAGATTTATCCCGGCTTTGCCGGCGCCGAAGTGCTTTACGACGACAAGGGCGCGGTGCGCGGCGTCGCCACCGGCGACATGGGCATCGGTCACGACGGCCAGCCCACGGCCAACCATCAGCCCGGCATGGAACTGCTGGCCAAATACACGCTGTTCGCCGAAGGCTGCCGCGGACATCTGGGCAAGCAGGTTGAAGCAAAGTTCGGCTTGCGCGCCGAATCCGATCCGCAGACCTACGCCATCGGCATCAAGGAACTGTGGGAGATCGATCCCGAGCAGCACGAGAAGGGCCTGGTGATGCACACCTTCGGCTGGCCGATGAAATCCGACACTTACGGCGGTGGCTTCATCTACCACTTCGGCGAAAATCTGGTGTCGGTCGGCCTCGTCGTCGGCCTCGGCTACAAGAATCCCTTCCTCGCGCCCTTCGAGGAAATGCAGCGCATGAAAACCCATCCGCAGATCGCGCCCATGTTCAAGGACGGCAAGCGGCTGGCCTACGGCGCCCGCGCGCTGGCTGCGGGCGGCCTGCAGTCGCTGCCGAAGCTCGACTTCCCCGGCGGCGCGCTGATTGGCGACGATGCCGGCATGCTGGTCGCGTCGCGCATCAAGGGCAGCCACGCCGCGATCAAGAGCGGCATGCTGGCAGGCGATGCCGCCGCCGCCGCGTTGGCTGCCGGCCGCGCCAACGACGCCCTGACGGCCTATCCGGAAGCCTTCCGCGCATCGTGGCTCTACGATGAACTGCATACCGCGCGCAACTTCAAGCCGTGGATGGCGAAAGGACTATGGACCGGCTCCCTGATGTTCGGCATCGACCAGGTGTTGTTGCGCGGCAAGGCCCCATGGACCCTGCACAACACGGCCGACCACCTGAAGCTCAAGCCGGCCGCCGAATGCAAACCGATCGCCTACGAGAAACCCGACGGCGTCCTGACCTTTGACCGGCTTTCCTCCGTCTTCCTGTCGAATACCAACCACGAGGAAGACCAGCCCTGCCATCTTCAGCTGAAAGATGCGAGTGTGCCGATCGCCACCAATCTGGCGATCTACGACGCCCCCGAGCAGCGCTACTGCCCGGCCGGCGTCTATGAAATCCTGCGTGAAGACGACGGCAACAATCCGCGCCTGCAGATCAACGCGCAGAATTGCGTGCACTGCAAGACCTGCGACATCAAGGACCCGACGCAGAACATCACCTGGGTAGTCCCGCAAGGCGGCGAAGGGCCGATCTACACCCAGATGTAGGAAAGCCCTATGCGGCTTGGACCGGATCAGAGCCGCCGCTTAAAGCCGGAAGGAGCCAATCGAGGCCGACAGCCCATCGGCCAGCTTCTCCAGCTGCTGGGCCGCCGTGGCGGCCTGTTCGGCCGAGGCGTTGTTTGCCTCCACCATGGTGGCGATCATTTCCACATTGCGTGCGATCTCGTTGCTGGCCGCATTCTGTTCCTGAAGCGAATTCGTGATGTCGTTCACGACACCCACCACGCGCTGGGCGCCAGTCTGGATTTCAACGATCGATGATCCTGCCTGCTTCGCCAGTTCGGTGCCGGAACGAACCTGATCGACTCCGGCCACCATGCTCTGCACCGCATCCCGTGTACCGCTCTGGATTTTTTCCACGGTGGCGGCAATTTCCTGGGTCGACAGCGTGGTCCGCTCGGCGAGCTTTCTCACCTCGTCGGCGACCACCGCAAAGCCCCTTCCCTGCTCGCCGGCACGTGCCGCCTCGATGGCGGCATTGAGCGCCAGCAGATTGGTCTGGTCGGCGATTTCCTTGATCACGTTGACCACGGCCGAGATTTCCATCGACTGCTGCTCGAGGGTGCTGATGATTGCCGACGAGGCTTCGACCGAATCGGCGATCTTGCTCATTTCCGACGCGGCGCTGTGAATGACGCCGCTACCCTGGCGAGAGAGTTCCTCCGAGTGGACCGAAAGACCATGCGCCTCGCTCGCGCTGTCGGCAATCTGACCGATGCCTACCGTCATCTGCTCGACGGCGGCGGCGGTGGAGCTCGTCGCTTCGCTCTGCTTCGCCGAGGACTCCGCCACGGCGCTGGCGGCCTGCGCCAGTTGCCGGGATGCCTGGCCAAGCTGCCCGGCACCGGTGGTGATCTTGCCGACCATTTCACGCAGGCGGTCGCGCATCGCCTTCATCGAGGCCAGCAGGCTGGTCGAATCGCCCGGCTCCATGCGTATCTCTATCCCGAGGTTGCCGTTCGCAATTTCCCGCGCGATGTCATTGGCGTACTGGACCTCGCCGCCCAGCGCCCGGGCCACGACGCGGACAACGACAACGGCGGTAACCACCGCAACAACGATGACAAGCAGGGAGAGCGCGATGGTGACCGTGGTGAGGTTGGCCGTCAGCGACAGCGTTTCCCCGCTGACCCGCTCCATCTTGGCGGACTGATGGGTGATCAGCTCGGTGATGGCGCCGACGTAGGCATCGAGCTTGGGCTTCAGCGTTCCCATGAGGAACCGGTTGGCGTCATCCTTGCTGCCCGACTTCACCAGTTCGATGTATTTCTTGCGGTGCTCCGTGTAGTCTGCGCGCGCCTTCAGCATGGCGGCCAGCCTCGTCTTGCCGTTCTCCGAGGCAACCGCCTTTTCGAGGAACTTGAACTTTTCCGTGATGGTATTGCTGTTGACGGCCATCTCGTCGGTGACGCGCTTGATTTCGGCGGCATCGGCAAGCTGAATCAACAACAGCGTGTTGGTCCAGTTGCGCATGACATTGAGGCGAAGCTCCCCCGCCGCCGCCACCTTCGGATAGGAATCTTCGGCCATGTCGACAACATGGCTGGCGACAGTGCGTCCGCGCTGGGCAATGACGGTGGCCATGATCGCAATCAGGACGATGACGATGCCGAATCCCCATGTCAGCAATGTTCGGATGCTGGTTTTCGCGAACATATCGAACTCCTCCGATGAATGAGCCAATCATCATACTCCTGGCTTTTGCGGCGACAAATACCAGCCCCTGCACGCGTCGGCGGTGCTTATCATTGCCCCCTCCGAAGAAAAATCGCGGCCGCAAAAAATACGGGAACCCGCGGGTTCCCGTAGTTGCCGATCAAAGCCCCGGCTTCAGAACATCGCTTCATCCAGTTTCAGGGCGCTGGCTCCGCCTTGCACCACTTCCTGCGCCAGGCCGGCTGCCGCGGCCATGACGTGATCGGCATAGAAATGCGCCGTGGCAATCTTGGCCGGATAGAAGGGATCGGCATCACCGCCGGCGATCCTGCCCTGCGCCGCGAGTGCCGCGCGTGCCATCATCCAGCCGCCGGACACGACGCCCATCAGACGCAGGAAAGGCACGGCACCGGCCGCCACCGCGCGCACGTCGCTGCCGTAGTTGGCGACGATGTAGTCGGTCGCCTGCTGCAGCGCCTCGATGCCGCGGCCCAGCGCCGCAGCGATGGCCGCAAATTCGGCCCCCGCCTGCTGCGCCAGTTCGCTGCGCGTCTGCTGCATCGTGCCGAGCACAGCCTTGATCGTGGCACCGCCCTCGCGGGCGATCTTGCGGCCCATCAGGTCGTTGGCCTGGATGCCCGTGGTGCCTTCGTAGATGGTGGTGATGCGGGCATCGCGCATGTACTGCGCGGCGCCGGTTTCCTCGATGAAGCCCATGCCGCCATGCACCTGTACGCCGAGGTAGCTCATCTCGTTGCCGGTCTCGGTGCTCCAGCCCTTGACCACGGGAATCATCAGATCGACATAGGCCTGGTTTTGCGCGCGCTCGGCGGCATCGGGATGGCGCGCGGCGGCATCGTGCGCGGCGGCGACCGAATAGGCCAGCGCGCGCATGGCTTCCACGTTCGCGCGCATCAGCATCAGCATGCGGCGGATGTCCGGGTGTTTGATGATGGCCACGCCGCTCGCCGAGCCTTCGATGGCGCGGCCCTGCACGCGGTCGCGGGCATAGGCCACGGCGTGCTGGTAGGCGCGCTCGGCGATCGCCAGGCCTTCGAGGCCGACCGCGAAGCGCGCCGCGTTCATCATGACGAACATGTACTTGAGGCCCTGGTTCTCCTGACCCACCAGCGTGCCGATCGCGCCGCCGTTGTCGCCATGAACCATGACGCAAGTCGGGCTGGCATGGATGCCGAGCTTGTGCTCGATGGAGACGCAATAGACATCGTTGCGTTCGCCAAGCGAGCCATCCGCATTCACCATGAACTTCGGCACCACGAACAGCGAAATGCCCTTGACGCCTTCCGGCGCATCCGGGGTGCGGGCGAGCACGAGGTGGATGGTGTTCTCCGCCATGTCGTGGTCGCCGTAGGTGATGAAGATCTTCTGGCCGAAGATGCGGTAGGTGCCGTCGCCCTGCGGCACGGCGCGCGAGCGGATCGCCGCGAGATCCGAGCCGGCCTGCGGCTCGGTGATGTTCATGGTGCCGGTCCAGTTGCCGGAAATCATGTTGGGCAGGTACATCGCCTTCTGCGCGTCGTTGCCCGCGAGTTCCAGCGCCTCGATCGCGCCCAGCGTCAGCAGCGGGCACAGCGAGAAGGATATGTTGGCTGACTTCCACATTTCCTGCACCGCCGCCGAAACCACCTTGGGCAGGCCCTGCCCGCCATGCTCGGGATTGCCCGAGAGCGCGTTCCAGCCGTTATCGACGAACTGCCGGTAGGCCTCCTTGAAGCCCTTGGGCATGGTCACGGATTTGTCGGCCCACTTCGCGCCCTCCTGGTCGCCGCTGTAGTTGAGCGGGTCCAGCACGCCTCCGGTGAACTTTGCCGATTCGTCGAGAATCGCCTCGACCACATCGGTCGTCGCCTCCTCGTAACCCGGCAAGGCGGCCACCTTGCCGAGTCCGGCCAGTTCGTTGAGGACGAACTGCATGTCCTTCAGGGGGGCGGTATAGCTGCTCATGGTTGTCGCTCCGTACTCGTTCGGTTTTGGGGACGGCGCAGCCGTCCCCCTTTCAACTCAAAGTCCCGCCACCAGCTCCGGCACCGCCTGGAACAGGTCGGCCACCAGGCCGTAGTCGGCCACCTGGAAGATCGGCGCGTCGGGATCCTTGTTGATCGCCACGATCACCTTCGAATCCTTCATGCCGGCCAGATGCTGGATCGCGCCCGAGATGCCGATCGCGATATAGAGCTGCGGCGCGACGATCTTGCCGGTCTGGCCCACCTGGTAATCGTTGGGCACGAAGCCGGCATCGACCGCGGCACGCGAGGCGCCCATCGCGGCGCCGAGCTTGTCGGCCAGCGGCTCCAGCACCTTGTGGTAGTTCTCGCCGCTGCCCATGCCGCGACCGCCGGAGACGATGATCTTCGCCGCACCCAGTTCCGGGCGCGCCGACTTGGTCAGCTCGCGGCTGATCAGCTTCGATTGGCCCAGATCGGGGCCGGCAGCCAGAGCCTCGGTTGCCGCGCTGCCGCCCGAACTCGCCGCGGCATCGAAGCCCGTGGTGCGCACCGTGATGACCTTGGTCGCGTCACTCGACTTGACCGTCGCCAGCGCATTGCCGGCGTAGATCGGACGCACAAAGGTATCGGCATCGACCACGCTGATGATTTCCGAAATCTGCGCCACGTCGAGCAGTGCCGCCACGCGCGGCAGGGTGTTCTTGCCAATGCTGGTGGCCGCCGCAATGATGTGGCTGTAGCCGGCCGCGTTGGCGACGATCAGCGCGGCGAGGTTCTCGCCGGTCTGGTCGCCGTAGTGGGCGGCGTCGGCGACCTTGACCTTGCTCACGCCGGCGACCCTGGAGGCCTGCTCGGCGACGGCGCTACAACCGGCACCGGCAACCAGGACGTGGATATCGCCACCAATCTTCGCGGCGGCAGTGACGGCATTGAGGGTGGCGGCCTTGAGGCCGGCGTTGTCGTGTTCTGCAATGACGAGAATACTCATGATCAGATCACCTTGGCTTCGTTCTTGAGTTTATCGATCAGGGTCGCGACGTCCGCAACCTTGATGCCGGCGCTGCGCTTGGGCGGCTCCGTCACCGTGACAGTGGTCAGGCGCGGCGCCACATCGACGCCGAGGTCGGCCGGCTTGACGACTTCCAGCGGCTTCTTCTTCGCCTTCATGATGTTGGGCAGCGTCGCGTAGCGCGGTTCGTTGAGGCGCAGGTCGGTGGTGACGATGGCCGGCAACGTGATCTCGAGGGTTTCGAGGCCGCCATCGACTTCACGCGTCACGGTGGCCTTGTCGCCGGCGACGACGACCTTGGAGGCAAACGTGGCCTGCGACCAGCCCAGCAGCGCGGCCAGCATCTGGCCCGTCTGGTTGGCGTCGTCGTCGATTGCCTGCTTGCCGAGGATGATCAGTTGCGGTGTTTCCTTCTTCGCCACGGCGGCGAGCAGCTTGGCTACGGCCAGCGGCTGCAGTTCGGCATCGCTTTCAACCAGAATCGAACGATCCGCGCCGATCGCCATCGCGGTGCGCAGGGTTTCCTGGCAGGCGGTGACGCCGCAGGAGACGGCGATCACTTCCGTGGCCGTGCCGGCTTCCTTGAGGCGCATGGCTTCTTCGACCGCGATTTCGTCGAAGGGATTCATCGACATTTTCACATTCGCCAGATCGACACCAGTGCCGTCTGCCTTGACGCGAACCTTGACGTTGTAGTCAATCACGCGCTTGACCGGGACGAGGATTTTCAAGCGAGTCTCCTTGAAGTGGGCTGAGCTAAGAAGGGTTGATTCTAACGACTATTCGGACCTGCGCTTCCATACGCTACAGTATGGAATGTGAGATACTACCGCAGAGCAACATAAAGTTCAATACCCTACCGTATGGAAAACAAAGCCGCCAAGACACCGCGCACGATGCTGGACCGCGACGCCTGGATCAAGGGCGCGATTGCCATCCTGGCCGAACATGGCGCCGAGCGCCTGCGCGTCGAGGTGCTGGCCACGCGCCTGGGCGTCACCAAGGGCAGCTTCTACTGGCACTTCAAGGACCGCCGCGATTTGCAGGACGCGGTGCTGGACTTCTGGAAGGACGGCCGCATCCGCGACATCCGCAAGCAGACCCAGGCCGAACCCGGCAATGAGGTCGCCGCCCTGCTCCACACCATCGAGGTCTATGCCTCTGCGCGCAACCGCAAGGGCATCGCCATCGAAGCCGCGGTGCGCAGTTGGGCGCGCCGCGACCCGCAAGCGGTCGCCGTCGTCGAAGCCGTCGACGCCGAGCGCCTTGCATGCTCCTGCCGCCTGTTCCTCGCCTGCGGCCTGCCCGAGCAGGAAGCCCAGGCGCGCAGCGTCATGCTCTACGCCTACGTCTTCGGCGTCAGCCTGCTGCGCCCCGGCGGCTTCGCCGACGATATGGACTCGCTCAAGGCCTGGATCGCCGGGCATATCGCGCGCTGAGCGACTACATTCGCTCGAAAATCCCCGCCGCGCCCATGCCGGTGCCGACGCACATGGTCACCATGCCGTACTTGAGGTTGCGCCGGCGCAGGGCGTGGATCACCGTGGCCGAACGGATCGCGCCGGTGGCGCCGAGCGGATGGCCGAGCGCGATGGCGCCGCCGATCGGATTGACCTTGGCCGGATCGAGGTCGAGGTCCTTGATCACCGCCAGCGACTGCGCGGCGAACGCCTCGTTGAGTTCGATCCAGTCGAGCTGATCCTGGGTGATGCCGGCTGCGCGGCAGGCCACCGGAATCGCTTCCTTGGGGCCGATGCCCATGATCTCGGGCGGCACGCCGCGCACGGCGAAGGAGACGAAGCGCGCCAGCGGCGTCAAATTGAACTGCTTCAGTATCTTTTCGCTGACCAGGATCAGTGCGCCGGCGCCGTCGGAGGTCTGCGAACTGTTGCCGGCCGTCACCGAGCCCTTGGCGGCGAATACCGGCTTCAGCTTGGCCAGCGCCGCGAGGTTGGAATCGGCGCGCGCACCTTCGTCGCGGTTGACGCTGCGCTTCTTCAGATCGACCTCGCCGGTGGCGAGGTTCGGCACGCGATCGACGATCTCGACCGCAGTCGTCTCGTTGTCGAACTCGCCCGCCTGCTGCCCGGCGATGGCGCGCTGGTGCGACTGCAACGCGAATTCGTCCTGCATTTCGCGCGTGATCTTCCACTGGTTGGCCACTTTCTCGGCGGTGAGGCCCATGCCGTAGGCCATGCCGACGTTCTCGTCCTTGAACACGCCCATGTTGATCGAGGGATGGTTGCCGCCCATCGGCACCATGGACATCGACTCAGCGCCGCCCGCGATCATGACATCGGCCTGGCCGACGCGGATGCGGTCGGCCGCCATCGCCACCGCGGTTATCCCTGATGCGCAGAAGCGATTGACGGTAACGCCGCCGACGGTATTGGGCAGGCCGGCCAGCAGCACGGCGTTGCGCGCCATGTTGAGCCCGGATTCGCCTTCGGGGAAGGAGCAGCCGATGATCGCGTCCTCGATCAGCTTGGGATCGAGGCCCGGCACCTGGGCCATGGCGGACTGGATCGCATACACCAGCAGGTCGTCGGGACGCGTATTGCGGAACATGCCGCGCGGCGCCTTGCCGATCGGGGTGCGGGTGGCGGCAACGATGTAGGCGTCTTGAAGTTGTTTTGTCATTTCAATCTCCTCAGTTTCTGACCGGCTTGCCGGTCTGCATCATGCCCATGATGCGTTCCTGGGTCTTGGGATGGTTCAGCAGTTCCATGAAGGCCTTGCGCTCGAGGTCGAGCAGCCACTGCTCGCTGACCAGGCTGCCCTGATCGACGTCGCCGCCCGATACCACCGTGGCGATCATCTGCCCCAGCTTGAAGTCGTGGGCCGAGATGAAGCCGCCGTCACGCATGTTGACCAGTTGCATCATGATGGTGCCGATGGCATAGCGGCCGGCGACCGGTATCAGCCTTTGCAGCGGCGGCCGGTAACCGGCGTCGTGCATGGCGCGCGCTTCGACCTTGGCCACGTGCAGCAGCTCGTAGGGGTTGAAGACGATGACGTCGTCGGGCTTGAGGAAGCCCATTTGCCGTGCCTCCAGCGCCGACTTTGAAACGGCGGCGGTGGCAGGATTCATGAAGTTGTTCTTGAGGAACTGCAGCAGGTCGTTGCCCTTGGCCTCGGCCGCCGTGCGCACGGCGGCTTCCTTGAGGCCGCCGCCAGCGGGAATCAGGCCGACGCCGACTTCGACCAGACCAATATAGGACTCGATCAAGGCGACCCGTTTCGCCGCGTGCAGCGCCAGTTCGCAGCCGCCACCCAGCGCGAGTCCGGCCACCGCGGCGACCACCGGCACGTTGGCATACTTCATGGCCTGGAAAGCCTGCTGCAACTTGGCGACCTCGGGCTCGATGGCCTTGACGCCGCCCGACATGAACAGCGGCAGCATCGACTGCAGGTCGGCGCCGGCGGAGAAGGCGCCGCCTTCGGCCGCATCGGCACTCCAGATCACCAAGCCCTTGTAGTGTTGCTCCGCCTCGGCGATGGCCTTCGACAGGCCGGCGATGACGCCGGCGCCGATGACGTGCATCTTGGTCTTGAGCGACAGGATCAGAACGCCATCGTCCTCGTGCCAGATGCGCACCGAATCGTCCTCGAACACCGTGATGCCGGCGGTCGTACCATCGACGCCCGCCTCGCCCAGCACCGGGGCGCGGAAACGCTGACGCAGATACACGGGCAGCGTCGAGCGGGCCACATTGGCCTTGCGCGCCGGCGACCAGGAACCGTCGGCGCCATGGACACCGTTACGTCCGTCGAACACCCAGGCCGGCAGCGGTACCGAGCACAGCGCCTTGCCGGCGTCGATGTCTTCCTTGACCCAGTTGGCGACTTGATGCCAGCCGGCGGCCTGCCAGGTCTCGAAGGGACCGAGCTTCTGGCCGAAGCCCCAGCGCATGGCGAAATCGATGTCGCGCGCATTGTCGGCAACGGCTTCCAGATGCACCGCAATGTAGTGGAAGGCGTCGCGGAAAATGGCCCAGAGGAATTGCGCCTGCGGATTGGTCGAGTCGTGCAGCGCCTTCATGCGCTTGGCCGGGTCCTTTTCCTTGAGGATGCGCGCCACGAGGTCGTCGGCCTTGCCGCCGCCGGCCACGTACTGGCCCGTGGCGAAATCGAGGCGCTGCACTTCGCGGCCGACCTTCTTGTAGAAGCCGGCGCCGGTCTTCTGGCCCAGCGCGCCTGCGGCGACCAGCTTGGTCAGCACTTCCGGCGTCTTGTAAATGGCCGCGAAGGGATCGTCGGGCAACGTGTCCTGCATGGTCTTGATCACGTGGCCCATGGTGTCGAGGCCGACCACGTCCGCGGTGCGGAAGGTGCCGGACTTTGCGCGTCCCAGCTTGGATCCGGTGAGGTCATCAACGACGTCGCAGGACAGGCCGAACTTTTCCGCCTCGTGGATCGTCGCCATCATGCTGAAGACGCCGACGCGGTTGGCGATGAAATTCGGCGTGTCCTTGGCCCGTACCACGCCCTTGCCCAGCGTAGTGACGAGGAAGCCTTCGAGCTGGTCGAGGATCTCCGGCCGGGTTGTCGCGGTCGGGATCAGTTCGACCAGATGCATGTAGCGCGGCGGATTGAAGAAATGCACGCCGCAGAAGCGGGCCTTGAGTTCGTCGGAGAAGCCCTCGGATAGCGCGGTGATCGACAGGCCCGAGGTATTGGAAGCGAAGATCGCATTCGGCGCGATGAAGGGGGCGACCTTCTTGTACAGGTCGTGCTTCCAGTCCATGCGTTCAGCGATGGCTTCTATGATCAGGTCGCAGCCTTTCAGCAGTTCCAGGTTGTCGTCGTAGTTGGCGACTTCGATGCAGGCCGCGTCATCCTTGTTGCCCAGCGGCGCCGGGCTGAGTTTCTTGAGGCCTTCGATGGCGCGCAGCACGATGCCGTTCTTCGCGCCTTCCTTGGCCGGCAGGTCGAACAGCACCACGGGGACCTTGGCATTGACGCAGTGCGCGGCGATCTGCGCGCCCATCACGCCGGCGCCAAGCACGGCGACTTTCCTGACTATGAAATTGCTCATGACATTTCCTCTTAGAACAGTTCGGCTTCGAGATCGAGCAGCGGCTTGGCGCCAGAGCGCGCCTGGCGGATCAGCATCGCGGTCTCGGGCAGCAGGCGGGCAAAGTAGAAACGCGCGGTGGCGAGCTTGGCCTTGTAGAACGTATCGCCGGAATCCTGCTTGGCCAGGGCGATCTTGGCCATGCGGGCGAAGAAGTAACTGTAGACCAAATGGCCGACCACGCGCAGGTAGGGTACGGCGGCGGCGCCGACTTCGTCCTGGTTCTGGAAGGCCTTCATGCCGATTTCCATGGTCAGCTTGCTCACCTTGTCGCCGATATCCGCGAGCGGCGTGACGAATTCGTTCATGGCTTCGTCGGTGCCGTTCTCCTCGACGAAGGCCTGCACCAGTGCGCCGAACTTCTTCAGTTTGGCGCCGTTGTCCATGAGGATCTTGCGGCCCAGCAGGTCGAGCGACTGGATGGTATTGGTGCCTTCGTAAATCATGTTGATGCGGGCGTCGCGCACATACTGCTCCATGCCGGTTTCGCGGATGAAGCCCATGCCGCCATGTACCTGCATTGCCTCGGAGGTGGCAATCCAGCCGTTGTCGGTCATGAAGGCCTTGATGATCGGCGTCAGCAGCGTCACCAGGTCGGCGGCGTCCTTGCGCACTTCCTCGTCCGGATGATTCAGTTCGCGATCGATCTGCAGCGCGACAAAGGACGAAAAAGCACGGCCGCCTTCGGCATAGGCCTTGGCGGTCAGCAGCATGCGCCTCACATCCGGATGCACGATGATCGGATCGGCCGGCTTGTCGGGCGCCTTGGGCCCGGACAGGCTTCGCATCTGCAGGCGTTCCTTGGCATAGGCCAGCGCATTCTGGAAGGCCACTTCGGTCAGGCCCAGTGATTGCATGCCGACGCCGAGGCGCGCGGCGTTCATCATGACGAACATGGCGTTCAAGCCCTTGTTCGGCTGGCCGATCAGCCAACCGCTGGCGTCGTCGAGGTTCATCTGGCAGGTGGCATTGCCGTGGATGCCCATCTTTTCTTCCAGCGCGCCGCAGGTGATGGCGTTGCGCGCACCCAGCGAGCCGTCGGCGTTGGGGATGAACTTCGGCACGAGAAACAGCGAGATACCCTTGGTACCTGCCGGAGCATCGGGCAGGCGGGCGAGGACCAGATGCACGATGTTCTCCGCCATGTCGTGCTCGCCGGCCGAGATGAAAATCTTGCCGCCGGTGATCTTGTAGCTGCCGTCCGCCTGCGGCTCGGCCTTCGAGCGCAGCAGGCCGAGGTCGGTGCCGCAATGCGGCTCGGTCAGGCACATGGTGCCGGTCCATTGGCCGGAAACCAGCTTGGGCAGGTACATGGATTTCTGTTCGGGTGTGCCGTGCTCGTGCAGGCACTCGTAAGCGCCATGCGACAGGCCCGGATACATGTACCAGGCCTGATTCGAGGAATTCAGCATTTCCGCGAGCGGGTTGTATACGACGATGGGCAAACCCTGGCCGCCGTACTCGGGGTCGCAGGTCAGCGCGGGCCAGCCGGCCTCGACGAACTGGCGATAGGCTTCCTTGAAGCCGGTCGGTGTCGTCACTTCGTGGGTATCGGAATTCAGCCGGCAACCTTCGACATCGCCGATGTGATTGAGCGGGAACAGCACCTTGGAGGTGAACTTGGCACCTTCTTCCAGTATCTGATTGATGGTGTCGGTGTCGATGTCGGCGTGCGCCGGCAGAGCCTTGAGTTCGCTGGTCACGTCGAGCAGTTCGTGCAGCACGAAGTGCATGTCGCGCAAGGGGGCGTTGTATTGGCCCATGGTGTCCTCCTGTGTTGTATTGGCTACAGTCGACCGCGTTGAACGAACGGCCGTTTCAAACAAACGTTTTAATACTACCGCAGTTTGTCGTTCGCGTGTAGTCGCACGACTCTAAATCGGGAATCCCGGTACAGGCGGCTGAAGTTCAGCGCAGGAAGTTTTTGCTGACTTCGCGGAATACGTCGGAATCGGCCTTGCGCAGCCACTCGAAGGCCACCATCTCGCGGCTGACGATGCTCGCACCCTCGTCGCGCATGCGCGCCAGCGCCAGGGCCTTGTCGGTATCGCGGCGTGAGCCGACGGCCTCGTCGACGACGAATACCTGCCTGCCGCTGTCGAGCAGTTCGATCACCGTCTGCATCACGCAGACATGGGTTTCCATGCCGCAGACCACGACTTGCGCCGGACCGCCCGCCTGATCGAAGCCGTGGCAGGCGCCGGCAACCGCCGAAAAATGCAGCTTGCCGGCAATGCAGCCGGCCGGAAGTTCGGCCGCAACCGCGGGATGGGTCGGCCCCAGCCCCTTTGGATACTGTTCGCAGGCCAGTACGGGAATTTCCAGCCGGCGCGCCACGCGAATTAGCCAGACAACCTGGTCCAGCAAGTTCTGCCAGCCGGAAATGGCCGGTACCAGCCGGCCCTGCACATCCACCACCAGCAGCGCGGAATTACGTGCGTCGATCAGCATGATGCCTCCCATGCGGCAATGAATTCCTTCCAGTGCGGCAAGCCGGTCGCCGCCAGCGCGGTCTTCACCAGGGCCAGCTCGCTGTCGTGTTCGGCCGGTGTCAGCAGGCCGCGCATCATCTGGAAGCGCAGGAATACCAGCCAGGTATTGACCACGTCGGTTTCGCAATAGTCGCGTATCTCGTTGATGCGCCCCTCCAGCCACGCACCCCAGACGGCCGAGCCATCCATGCCGAGCTTGCCCGGCAGCCCCATCAGGCGCGCCAACTGGTCGAGCGGCGCACTGCCGCGCGGCTGGTACATGGCCAGCAGGTCCATCAGGTCGAGATGGCGCGAGTGATAGCGGCTGATGTAGTTGTTCCACTTGAAATCCTTCGAATCGCGGTAGTCGCCCTCGCCCATGTCCCAGTAGCGCGGCGCCGCGACACCATGGATCAGTCCGCGATAGTGCAGCACCGGCAGGTCGAAGCCGCCGCCGTTCCAGGACACGATCTGCGGCGTGAACTTCTCGATGCCGTCAAAGAAGCGCTGGATGATCTCGCCCTCGCCCGACTTCGGCTCCGCCAGAGACCAGACGCGAAAGCCGCCATCGGCACCATGGCTGCGCATCGCACAGGAAATCACCACCACACGCTGCAGATGCAGGGGCAGGAAATCGCTGCCATTCTTTGCCCGCTGGCGCTGGAAGGCAAACTCGGCGACCTCGGCATCGGGCAGCTCGGCCGGCAACTCATGCAGCGTGCGCAGGCCGGCAATGTCCGGGATGGTTTCGATGTCGAAGACGAGAACGGGAGTCATGGCGAGGAGCTTTGGAAAAAATGACAAACAATCCTGGGAAAGTCGGCGCTGGCGATACGGCGATTCTATAATCCGTTTCCATGTTAGCCGAAGAACGGGACGCAGACAGCCGCCAGGGCATCCAGTCGATCGAGGTCGGCGTACCCCTGCTGCGGGTGCTGGCCGATCACGGCGCGCCGATGATGCTGCGCGATCTCGCCCGGGAGGCAGGCATGCCGGCCGCCAAGGCCTATCGCTACCTGGTCAGTTTCGTGCGTACCGGACTGGTGACGCAGGATGCGCTCTCGGGTCGCTACGACCTCGGCCATTTTGCGCTCGACCTCGGACTGGCCAGCCTTGCCCGGCTTGACGCGGTGCGCGTCGCCACCCCGGTGCTGGAAGCTCTTGGCGAGGAAATCGGGGAAACCGTGGCAATGGCGGTGTGGGGCAACATGGGCCCCACCATCGTGCGCTGGGTCGACTCGAAGCGGCCGGTCACCGTCAACCTGCGCACCGGCGCGGTGATGCCGCTGCTGCATTCGGCCATCGGCCTGTGTTTTGTCAGCTTTCTCGACTCGCCCATCCTGCAGCGCAAAGTCGAGGAAGAACTGCAAATCAACGCGCGCGGCGAGGATACCCGGGCACCGATCACGCGCGCCCAGCTCGACGCACTCACGGCCGACGCACGCGAACACGGCATGTCGCGCGTCGTCGGCTCGGTGATTCCCGGCATCAACGCCTTCTGCGCCCCGGTGTTCAACCACGACGGCAAAATGGCGCTGGCGATCACCGGCCTGGGACCCGCCGGGCTCTTGCCGCCCAACTGGAACGGCCCGATCCCGAAAGCGATTCGCGCCGCTGCGCAAACCATCTCGCGCCAGCTGGGCTGGCGCGCTCCCGCTGCCTGCCACGCCAAATGAACCTGCCATGACCAGCTTCTTCGACCGCATGTTGGGAAAAAGCAAACCGGCCGCCGCAGGCACCGTGCCGAAACAGGATGGCTCGCCGGTTCAAAAGACCACCGACAAGGTCGAGAAGCCGCCGACGGCGGCAGCGACCGAGCCGACCCAGTCGTTTGTGTGCCGCGAACCCGTGCTGGACCGCGACAAGCGAATCTCGGGCTACCAGTTCAGCCTGCCTGAAGACGTCGAACAGCGCCTGCAGAACGACTTCGAGTTCCTGCCCAGGATCTACGACGACGCCATCCTGCGCAACCTGACCTCGCTCGGAAATGACGCGCTGCTGGGCCCGCGGCTGGCGTTCATCAGGCTGTCGCCGGATTCCCTGGACAACAAGCGCCTCCACGAACTGCCGAAGGAAAACACCGTGCTGATGCTGGCGCCGGTGCATCCGACGCTTGAGGCCGAGCGCATCCTGCGCCAGCTGGACATCCTGCGCCAGGCCGGTTTCTCATACGGCTGGCTGCTGCGCCAGAATCAGATCGCCCGGTTTTCCCAGTTGCCGATCATGGCGGCAAGCGCCGATTACGTTCAGATCGATGCAACCGGATTCGACGGAATGGGCGTCAGGCTGCTGACCAAATCCCTGACGGCGGCGCGCTCGGCAAAGCTGCCGAAACTCCGCCTGGGTGCCAGCGGGCTGAATGCGGTCGACGAGTTCGATTCCTACTTCCAGGCCGGCTTTGATTTCTTCCTCGGCCCATTCGTCACCCGCCGTGAAAACTGGCATCCGCCCAAGAGCAACATCAACCGCCTGCAGATCATCAAGCTGCTCAACCTGCTGGGCAGCGATGCCGAGATCGCAACGATTGCGGAACAGTTCAAGCACGACCCGGTGCTGGCCTTCAAGCTGCTGCGCTACATCAATTCGGCGGCCATGGGATTGCGCACTCCCATCGTGAACATGGACAAGGCGCTGATGCTGCTCGGCCGGGAAAAGATCTACCGCTGGCTGTCCCTGCTGCTGTTCGACTTCAAGGCGCCCGGCCACGAGGAACGCGTCCTTACCGAACAGGCCCTGTCGCGCGGCCATTTCCTTGAAAGCCTTGCGGCGCAGGGCAGCATGCCGGCACAGGCCGATTCGCTGTTCATCCTCGGCCTGTTTTCCCTGCTCGACCAACTGATGGACCAGACCATGGCCAACCTGCTGTTGCAGGCAAAGCTGCCGAAAGCCGTGCATGACGCATTGCTTGGGCAAACCGGCCCCTATCGCAACGCCCTGCGCCTCGCCATTGCGGCCGAGGGCCAGTCGCCGCAAGACCTGGAGCAGCAGGCGACGCTGTGCGGCCTGGAGTCGTTGCAGGTATCCCAGTGCGCCATGCAGTCGCTGGCGTGGGCACATCAGATCTCGTCCGTCGAAGCCGCGTAGCGAACCGCTCCGATGGCGTCGCCCGGGCAGACCGTGCGGTCAGCGCGATATCGGATCCGCCAGGGCCACGGCATCGGCAGAGCGGTAATTGCTGATCCGCAAGGCGGTCCTTTCCACTTCCTTCGACCACGAATCCCTGCCGAGTCGATTTGAGTAATCCAGCAGGGAATCGACAATATCGGTCTCGCTCCATCCCTGCCTGGCAAGCAGGTCAAGCGCGATGATGTCCGCCTCCTTCCTCTGCTCGGGAATGCTGCTGGATGCAACCAGGCCCTTGCCGAACGCGCCCGCGGTCGAAGAGGCAATGAATGCCACACCGCGGGCAAGGTTGGCGGGCGCCAGCACAAGCTGGGCGATCAGCGAAGAGATGATGGTCGCCGCGGATTTCTCATCGTGGTGCCTGGCGACGACATGCCCCATTTCCCTGGCGACCAGATAGGCCAGCGTCTCCTCGTCGATCCGGGCCTTGCGTACGCCGCGGTAAATCACGATGCTGCCCGAGGCATCCGATGAACTGCCGGCTTCAATTTTCTCGGCGACGATGAACGTGAATTGCGGAATGCGATCCTTCAGTTCCGGGTAAGTCGCATAGGCCGTTTCTGCAAGACGCGTTCCGAGGCGCTGGACCTGACGCTCGAAGCCCTTGTCGACCTGGCACTGGATCCCTTCGCACGGCGTCGCCACCGGAGCAAGTCCAGCGAGCGTCAGGTTGAGATCGAGCGACGAGTACAGCGCACTCACCGGCTCCGGTGCAGCCATCTGCGGCCGGCCACCGGGACTCGTGCCGGCACAGGCGCTCAGCAACGCGGCGGCAACAAGCAATGGCAGTCGGCTCGCGATGCGGTATGGAGGGCAGTTCATGATCAAGCTCCGTTGTTCGGCTTGATCGATTTATAGCGGCGGCAATTTTCCGTCGCTACTGTCGCTGCTGCCCGACAGAGGCTGCGCGACGCTTCTCGGCCTCGGCAATTCCGCTGCGAATGGAAGCTCCCAGGTCGGTATCGGCCGGCACCGTTTCGAGCGCCTTGTTCCAGTGGCGCAACGCATTGCCGAAGTCGCCGCGCCGGTAGGCTTCGGTACCCGCCAGCGCCAGTGCCTTGGGGTGCTTCGGATCGATGGCGAGCGCCTTCTGCACCAGCCGCACCGGTTCTCCGCCGAAGCTGCCGGACTGGGTCATCGCCACCACATCGGCATAGTCCGCCAAAAGGTTGGCATCCGGCGGCAGCAAGGCCGCTGCCTTGCCGTAGGCTCCGGCCGCTTCGCCAAAACGTCCCTGCGCGGCGTAGGACTTTGCCAGCATCTGCCAGCCCGGCCCGTTGTCAGGCTCCGTCTCGAGGCGTGCGGCAAGACGATCGACCATCGCCTGAATATCAGGTGCCTGCATGTTGGAAGTGGTCGATGCTGCATGTGATGCAACGGGTTGCGCAACCGGCTTCTCGGTACCGCGCACAGCAAGATAAAGAGATGAAAGTGTCACACACGCCACCAGGCCGACCAAGGCCGTGAGACGGCGCGAATCGGTCGCGGCGGGCAATGGACGAAGCTCGTAATCGACCGGGGCCGACAGCAGGTCATTATTTGCAGAAGCAGGGTTCATGGTCTTTCTCCTAGTAGCTGAGTGGGTTGTGATTCTTGCCGTGGCAAGTCAGGTAGCAGCTGCCCCGATTGGTACCGTTCGAGACGAACTTCAACTGGCCGCTCGAACTCGGCTTGTTGATCGTGGTGTCGAAGTTGATCAACTTGCTGTTGTTGGTGGCGTTGCCCTGGGTCGAGCTGATGCCGTGGGGGTCGTGGCAGGCATTGCAGGGCGTGCGTTCGCCGATGATGTGCTTCGTGTGTTCCTTGAAGGTGTTGTCGCTGAGGATGCTGGTGCGGCTGTGGCACTTGTAGCAGAGCGCGTAGTTGGCGGCGCTCTCCGGCGTGTTGTCGGCCTTCAGGTACTGCCGTTCCAGCAGCGTCGGGTAGGTCGATCCGTGCGGCCCCTTCGGACCGACACCGCCCGCACCCGGTCCGGAATTGTTGTTGTGGCAGTCGCTGCATTTCACGGTGCTGGCCGTGGTCCACGGCGCGACCAGGCTCGGTACGTTGGTGTTCTTCCCGGGGCCGACAACCGCATGGTGCGACGGATTGGTGGTGGCGAACTCGAGACGAGCATTCGTCTGCACGATTTGCCGCGTGGTGCGCGGCGCCGGCATGTTGGGGCTGTCGGCATGGCAGCGGAAGCAGATCTGGTACTCGGCCGTCGCCGGCTTGACTTCGGCGCCGCCACTATTGATGCCGCGCACACCGGCCAGCGAACCGGGCAGCAGGCCGGTGCTGCTGCTGGTGGCGTGCGGGTTGTGGCAATCGGCGCACTCGACATGCCGCGCCTGTATCACCGCCGGTTCCGCCGGATCGTGCACCCCGGTGCTTGCGGCCACCGGATGGATGGAGCTCTTGCCGGTGAATTCGGCCTGGACGTTTTTCGTGGCGACGTTGCCGTTGTGGCACGAGTAGCAGTTGCTTTCCTCGGCGGCGTTGTTGAGCAGCCATTTTTTTCCGCCGGCGGTATGCGGTCGATGGCAGCTCTCGCAAGCGTTCGCGGCGACGGTGGTGCCGGTCGTATGCGGCCACGGATTCGGGCCGGCACCATTCCAGGTCTTGCCCGAGAGCTTGTGGTCGCTGCCGTTCCAGTAGTTCTTTATGTGGCAGGTCTGGCACAGCGCCGAGGCCTGGTTGGGCACCACGAGGAACTTGCCGTTGCTGTCGTCGTGAGCATCGTGGCAGGAGGTGCATTGCAGCTGCCCGCCGGAATCGAGCTTGACCTTGCCGGTGAGCGTCGACGGGTTGGCCAGTTCGCCGCGCGTCGCGGCCAGCGTGGCGGTGTAGGCGAAGGAAATCGGATGGTCGTCGGACAGGTCGCTGCCGAGCTTGCTGTTGCCGGCCGGCATGGTCGTCACACCGCCGGCCATGCCGATGCGTGTGCTGCGACTGAGGACATCGCCGAGCGCGATGGTGCCGTCGTGGCAGGAGAGGCATTGCAGCGAGGCGCCGGTAGGCTGGCCGGGCCGGGCGACCGAGGTCGAACTGGTGTAGGGCGTGTAGCTGGTGCCTGGATTGTTGCGGTTCCATAGTGGCGCGATGGGCGAGGCGTTGTGCGGGGCATGGCAGAAGATGCAGTTCTGCGTCTCGGATGCCGCCTTGACCGTCCCCGGCCCGCTGACCGAGAGGTTGTGCTTGCTGCTTGCCAGTCCCGCCAGAACCGGCAGTGCCAGAAACAGCACGGCAGCCGCGAGCAGGCCGCGCTTCATGTCGCTCCTCCGACATAACGCAGCACCTGGATGCGCTGGTTGTACGAATCGGCGATGTAGATCATCTCGTCATCGATGAAAATGCCCGTCGGCAGCCAGAATTCGCCGCGTTCGTGGCCACGTTCGCCAACCGGCAGCAGCAGGCGACCCGTCGCGTCGAATATCTGGAAGGCATGGAACAGCGCGTCGACCACATAAACGTGGCCGTGGCGGTCGGTCGCCACGCCCTTCTGCCGCGCGGCATCGCCCGTGCCGTCGCCCTGGCGGCCGAACTTGCCGGCGAACTGGCCACGCGCATCAAAGGCCTGGACGCGGAAATTCAGCGAGTCGGTGACATACAGACGTCCCTCCGGTGTGCGCCAGAGATAGGTCGGATAGTTGAATTCGCCGTCGCCGGTGCCGCGTCGGCCGATGCTGCCGGCCAGCGAACCGTCGCGCTCGAAGATATGAATCCGATGCTCGGCGGTGTCGGCGACATACAGGCGGCCGCTGGCCGCGTCGAAAGCGATGCCGGTCGGCTGCGTCAGCTTGACGTCGAGCCGTAGCGCCAGCGCCGACTTTGCCCCCGGCCGAATGACGAAGATCCGCCCCAATCGGGAATCGGCGACATAGACCTCGCCGGCGGCGCCGCGTGCGAGTCCCACGGGAGACGGCAGCGGCGCATCGTCGCCGGCCGTGATCAGGCTGTACTCGCCGCCGCCGGTGTCGAAGCGATGCACGCCCCTGGCGCCCGGATCGGCGACGTAGAGAACGCCGCCGCTCGCCACCACCGCCATGGGTCGCAGGATGCGCGCCTCCTCCTCGCCGAACAGCAGATCCTTGAGCCGCTCGAAGAAGCCCTTGCCGATGCCGAGATCGGCGGCGCGTGAAAAGGCCTTGACGAATTCGACACGCGGCTGTGCCGGCGCATGCGGCCACACCAGTTTCTCCTGCTCCTGTTCCGCCCACGCCGGAACGGCGAAACAGACAGCCAGCAGGAAGGCCATGCGGAACAGGTGGCCCATCGTCAGAAGTCCCTTTTGGCAAGGAACTGAAAGGTGGTCCGGTTGCGTTCGACGCCGGCCTGGGTCTCGCGGGTACGCATCAGGCTGGAGGACAGCGTGAACTTGCGCTCCTGCCATTGCACGCCGATCGAGCCGTCGCTGCGGTGCCGCGGAACAAGTCCGGCGTCATCCCGTTCGGCGCTCAGGACCGCAGTCAGATCGATGCCGAACCACTGGCGCGACCAGTAGCGCAATTCGAAGCCGCGCACGTCGGAATTCTGCGCGGCGACGGCGTACTCGATGCGCGAGCGGCGCAGCGAAGCGCGCAGATTGCCGAGGTCGAACAGCGGCTCGTCGGTCTGCAAATAGAGATCGTTTGCCATGCGCCGGTAGGGCGATACCGACTCGTGCCGGTCCTCGAATTCGATGCCGCCGCCGAGGGTGACCTGCAGGCCCGGATTGAACGGCAGGTCGGCGCGCAGGCCGTAAATGGAGCTCCTCACTTCATTGAGCGGAAAACTCGGCGAGCCCGAGGCCAGGCGCGGCGCCGAAATGAAATGGCGGAAATAGCCGTTGGCGTAGCGCGACAAGCTCCAGTTGAGGTTGAGCGTCTGGTCGAACTGGTTGTAGGCGTAGGTGCCGCCGACGTCGTAGGCGTAGTCCACCAGCACCTGCTCGCCGTCGAGGATGCGGCCGCCGATCAATCGCTGCAGCCGGGTCTCGGTACCGACGACGGTCAGCAGATAGTCGACGCCGGCAACAAAGGTCTGGGTGCGGCCGGCATTGCTCACCACCGGAGTTCCGCCAATGACGTTGGGACGGCTGAGGGCGATGTAAGCGACGCCGCTCAGGGTAATCAGCTCGCCGAGAACGCTGGTCTGCGAGGACTGCGCCTGCTGTGCACGACTGTCGTAGCGGGCACCGTAGCTGAGTTGGCCGACGCCGACCGGCAGCGGCTGTTCGTAGCGGAAGCTGCCATCGATACCGTGCGACCGGGCCTTGAACTGCCGTGTGCGGTTGTTGTCGCCGCGCACGCCGAGGCTGGTTTCCAGGCCGCTCACGGGCCAATAGCTAAGCCCGGCAGATGCCGCCTGGATCACCGAGTCCAGCTCACCCTGATTGCTGTGACCATAGTTGTAGAGGCCGTGGCTGTGCAGCTTGTCCGAGTGCCGGGCGCGCAGGTCGAGCATGAATCGCCCGTCCTTGAGGTCCGGGAGGACCGCCGACCCCAGCGCGTATCCCTGCGTATTGAAGCTGACGAGATTGGCGAGATCGTATTGCCGCTTGTCGCCGAACTGCAGGCGCGTGTCGACGTTGAGCGCATGATTGCTGGCCTTGCTCGACTGGATCGGCAGGTTCTGGCTGCCGCTTTGCGAGGCCTGATGGCTGGTCTGGTACTGCACGCTGGTCGAGCCCAGAGCGCCGTAGGAACGGCTGGCGCCGAGGTTGAACTGGTCGATGCGGTCGTCGACCAGGCGGTCGGCGCCGCGTCCCTGCGAGTGCGAGCGCGTAAAACCCGCCTGCAGCGGCACCGGCGATGCGGCGGCGAGCAGCGAAAAATCGAAGCCGTAGCGCGTGTTCTCCTGCGTCAGCACCTGCCCCGGTGCGACGCTGACGGTCGGATTCAGGTGCGAGAAGAACACGGTTCCGGTGTAGGGCTTGTCGCGCAGCAGCGTGGCCCGCGCAGTGAGGTTGTAGAGCGCGCCGCGCGCGCTTGCGGCTCCCGTGTCGCCGGTGAAGCTCTCGCTGTGAAGTACCGGGCCGCCGCCGAGATCCAGCGTCATCAGGTTCGGGTGATAGACGTAGCTGTGCGTCATGACGAATATCTCATTGCGAAAGCCCGACTGCGTTTGGCGCGAACGCGATGCCGTCGCGGGCTGATCGGTGGTCTGCTGGTCCTGCACGTAGTTCAGCGTGACGTAGCCATCGACTCCGGTGAGCTTGAACGGCTCGATCTCGGCGGCGCGGCTGCCGTCGGCGAGAACTGCCAGCGCGGCGATCCGGACGGCAACCGATAGCCGAGCACACATTTCCTGCAATCCGCGGTGATTTGCTCAGGAGACAGGCTTGGCTGTGGGGCTGACTGCCGGCTTGCCTTCCGGGTAGTCCATTCCGTCCATCCTGCCGAAGCCGAAGATGTCGACCTTGTTCGGCCCGAACTGGCTGGCGACGAGGATCAGGTAATCGATGTTGAACTTCGGATCGGCGAAGCGCCGGAACAGGGCGATGTTCTCGTAATCGACCGTGACCCCGGCCGGCAGGTTGAGGCCGTCGGCACGGCCATCGGTCTGGCCGAAGAACATCAGCAGCTTGCCGTTGTTGTCGAAGATCTGCACGTTCTGGAATGCCGCGTCGCCGACCAGCAGGCGTCCCGCCTTGTCCATGGCGATGCCCTTTGGCCGCGCGAAGCTGCCCAGCGCGGAGCCGACGGAGCCGTAGGTGCGTACCGGCTTGCCTTCGGCGGTGAAACGCTGCACGCGGAAATTGCTGGTTTCGACAACATAGATGTCGCCGTCCGGACCGAGTGCGATATTGGTCGGATGGAACAGTTCGCCCTCGCCCGATCCGGCCTTGCCGAACTTGAAGAGCAGCCTGCCGGTGCCCTTTTCCAGTACATGGACCTGATGATGGGCAATGTCGGCGACATACAGCCGGTCGCCGGCAATGGCCAGATCCACCGGGCGGAACTGGCCCTCGACGCCGAAGGCCTTGACGAAGCGGTCCTCGCGATCGAAGACCAGCACCTGGTCGCGTCCCGTATCGGTAACGTAACGGGTGCCGTCGGCATCGATGCGGATGTTGATCGGGCGCTTGATGCGACCGGCCCCGTTGCCCGTCATGAAACTGAAGCGCTGCTGCGCCAGATCGAAAATCGCCAGCCCGCCGGCGCCTGTGTCGGCCACGTAGAGCTTGCCCTTGTGCAGGGCGATGCCGTAGGGCTGCGTCAGCCGCTGCGCCGCCTTTTCCTCACCGACGATGAAGTCGGCAAAGCTGTCTTTTTTGACGGCGAGATCGCGCTCGCTGGCAATCGTGGTCAGGTACTGGATGCGCGGCGCGTTGGGCAGCGGCGGGTAGAACACCGGGCCGGCGGCATCGGCCGCCGCGTTCTTCTCGGGCTGGCTGGGATTGCTGACGCAAGCGGCAAGCATCGTCGCGGCGACGACCGCGACGATGCAGCACGCCAGCATGTGACCGGGTTTTTCCATGATGGCGAACACGCTTATTTGTTGTGGCAGGCGAGGCAGATCTTGCTGCCGGACGGATCGACCTTGACCAGGCCGGTTCCCAGGCCGCCGACCGTGAAGGTGTTGTGCACGTCGTGGCAGGAATCGCATTCCATCTTGCCGCCGTAGAGCAGCATGGCGTTGACCGTTCCGGTGCGGGTCTGGTTGCCGGAACCGATGGTGACGGTCCTGGTGGCGGGATCGTGCAGCGAGCCGTCGGCCGTGGCCAGCGCGGTGTTGTAGGTGAAGCCGATCGGGTGCGATCCCTTGAGGTTGGTGCCGAGGTTGTTGGCCGCCGAAATCATGGTGGTGCCGGTGACGCCACCGAAGCTGTTCACCGCCACCGTGCCGTCGTGGCAGGACATGCACAGCTTCGAGCCGCCACCGGGCTGGGTCACGGTGGCATTCATCGTCGGGCTGCTGTAGAGCGTGTAGGTGGCCGCCGAATTGGCATGGCTCCAGAGCGGCGCGTCGGTGGTGGTGGTGTCTGTCTTGTGCGGCGCGTGGCAGGCGACGCAAATGCGGCCGCCCGACCAGGCCTGGCCCGTGAAGTCATGGGCGGAGCCGGTGATCGTGCCGGCCAGCGCGGGCACTGCCGCGAGCAGCAGCAGGCTTGCGGCCAACCATCCTGCGATTCGTTTCAGTGGGTTCATGTCGAAAACTCCCTATGCTGGTTGATGTCGTTTGCCCGAGCCGGCGGGTCCGGACGCGTCAGATGCGAGGCGGATGTTCCGGATTCGGCGGGGGCGCGGCCACTGTCGTCGACGCCCGACACTTTTGCCGATCCGCGCCACGCCCTAGGATGCGGCCGTAATGAACGGGCCCGCGCCCGTACCGACATCAAGGGAGCCGCATCATGGAACTGGAAGCCACGGCGGGAAGCTGTCCGGCACCGCAATCGTCATGGATTCAAAACCTCGGTCGCTCGCTGCTCGCAGCCGGCGGTCGCATTGCCGTCGCCTCGGTCGTCATCTCGCTCGCCCTGACGGGCTGGATCGTGCATCGCGACGGCCTCTACACCTCGTCGTCGGATTTCGGCTACTGGCTTGGCGTACTGGGCGGATCGCTGATGCTGGTGCTGCTGATCTATCCGCTGCGCAAGCGCTTCCGTTCCCTTGCGGTGCTCGGCCCGCTCAAGCACTGGTTCCGCTTCCACATGTTTGCCGGCATCGCCGGTCCGGTCATCGTGCTGTTCCACTCGACCTTCCGCGTCGGCTCGTTCAACGCCGCGATCGCACTCGCCTCCATGCTGCTGGTGGTCGCCAGCGGCATCATCGGCCGCGTCCTCTATCGCCAGATTCACCACGGCCTCTATGGTGCCCGCGCCACGGTGACGGAACTGCAGAGCACGCTGGAACAGCAACTCGCCGCGCTGCAGGACGTGCTCGCCGGACTGCCGGCGATCGAGCGCGAAATCGGGCGCTTCTCCGCGCTGGTTTCCCTGCAGGCGCAAGGCCGCTGGCAGCGCGGACTGCACATTGCCTCGCTGGGCTGGAAGCGCCACCTGGCCAGCCGGCGCGTACACAAGGCAATCGCCGGCTACGAAATGAAAGTCGGCGCTGGCGACACGGCGATGCACGAGAACCTGCTCAGGCTGGCGAAGACCATCGATGACACCCTGAAAGCCATACAGCGCACCGCGCAGTTTTCGACTTTCGAGAAGCTCTTTTCACTCTGGCACGTCGTGCACATCCCCTTCCTGTGCATGCTGGTGGTCACCGCGCTCGTTCATGTCGTCGCTGTACACGCTTACTAGGGCAGCCCTCGCTACCGCCTTGCTCATGGCTTCATCCATCGCGGCGGCGCAAAGCCTCGAATCGGCTGTCATGCCTGGCTCCGTGATCCAGGGCCACGCCGATCTCGAAGGCGCCTGCCAGAACTGCCACATCCGCTTCGACCGCGCCGCACAGCGGAAACTCTGCCTCGATTGCCACAAGCCGGTCGCCGCCGACGTGAACGCCGGCATCGGCTATCACGGCCGCATCAAGGAACGGGAGTGCCGCGCCTGCCATACCGACCACCGGGGCCGCGGTGCAAGAATCGTGAAGCTTGACGAAACGAAGTTCGACCACGCGCAAACCGATTTCGCACTGCGCGGCAAGCATCGCGGCCGCACCTGCGCGAGCTGCCATCGCGCCAAGGCCAAATTCAGCCAGGCGCCCTCCGACTGCGTAAGTTGCCATCGCAAGGAAGACAAACACAAGAACGGCCTCGGCCCGAAATGCGAGAACTGCCACAATGAGTCCTCGTGGAAGGAGGCGCGCTTCGACCACGCCAGGACCAAGTTTCCCTTGCGCCTGTCCCATGCCGACCCGACCCTCAAGTGCACCGACTGCCACCTCGACAACAAGTTTGTCGACACGCCGCGCGAATGCGTTTCCTGCCATCGCCAGGACGACCTGAAGGACGGCCACAAGGGCCACTTCGGGGCGCGTTGCGAAAGCTGCCACAACGAAGGTGAGTGGAAGGCTTCAATTTTCCGCCACGACCGGGACACGCATTTTTCCTTGCTCGACCGCCATCGCATCGCCAAATGCGGCAGCTGCCACCGCGCGCCGCTCTACAAGGAAAAGACGCCGACGCGCTGCGTCGCCTGCCACCGCGTCGATGACAACGAAAAGGGCCACCGCGGCTCGCTCGGCGACAAATGCGACAAATGCCACAACGCAAAGGGCTGGAAGGGAACCAGTTTCGAGCACGACCGCGACACGAAGTTTCCGCTGCGCGAAAAACACAAGATCGCCAGGTGCGACAGCTGCCACAAGGATGCCGCCATGCGCGAAAAGCTGCCGCAGAAGTGCGCAGCCTGCCACGAGCGCGACGACCGCGAAAAGGGCCACAAGGGCAACTACGGCGACAAATGCGAGTCCTGCCACAACGAAAAGAGCTTCAAGCCATCGATCTTCGACCATGGCCGCGACACGTCCTTCGCCCTCGCCGGCAAGCATGTCAAACAGAAGTGCGCCACCTGCCACCGCGCCCCGCTCTACCGGACCAAAACCGAAACCCGCTGTTACGCCTGCCACGAAAAGGAGGACGTGCACTTCGGCAGCTTCGACTTGCAGTGCGACAAATGCCATGTCGCCGACGACTGGCGCAAGGTGAAGAAGCCGGAGAACATTGCGCCCGCCGGCGGCACTCTCATCCTTCCCGGCAGGAGACGAACACCATGAATAGGCCACAAGCATTTGATCCGCAGATTTCGCCGATTGACGCAGATGGATCAGGGCGCAGGCCACTGAGTTATTCAATCTGCGCAATCTGTGTAATCTGCGGATTGAATTTGGGTTTTTGAAATGAATCCGCTGATGATCTGGATGGCGTATGCGGTGCCACTGGCGTTCGCGCTGCTGCTCCACCTTCATGCCCGCCGTCGCCGCGAACTGGCGTCCGTCGCGGTAATGAGGCAATCGGTGGAGACCGGCATGACCGAACCGCCCAGCCTGCACCCGGTGGTGAATCCGGCGCTGTGCTGCGGTGCCGGCGCCTGCGTCAATGCCTGCCCGGAGCAAGCGCTCGGCATCGTCAACGGCAAGGCGCAGCTCGTCAATCCGACGGTGTGCATCGGCCACGGCGCCTGCGCCGCGGCCTGCCCGATGGAAGCCATCAAGCTGGTGTTCGGGACGGAAACGCGCGGCATCGACATCCCCTACGTCAAGCCGACTTTCGAGACCAATGTGCCGGGCATCTACATCGCCGGCGAACTGGGCGGCATGGGCCTGGTACGCAAGGCCGCCGAGCAGGGCAAACAGGCCATCGAGTCCGTGGTCAAAGGGGGCCGTGGCAGCAGCGATCTCGACGTCGTCATCGTCGGGGCCGGCCCGGCCGGTTTGTCGGCGACACTCGGTGCGATGGAAAAGAAGCTGCGCTTCGTCACGCTCGAACAGGAGGATTCGCTTGGCGGCACCGTCTATCACTATCCGCGCAACAAGATCGTGATGACCCAGCCCGTGGTGCTGCCGCTGGCCGGCAAGGCCAAGCTCGGCGAAATTTCGAAGGAGTCGCTGCTGGCCTTCTGGCAGGACATCGTCGAGCGCTTCGGCATGAAGATCGAGTTCGGCCAGCGCGTCGAGAAGGTGACGGCCGTCGACAACGGATTCATCGTCAAGACCGACCGCGCCGAGTACAGCACCCGCGCCGTGCTGCTGGCCATCGGCCGGCGCGGCACGCCGCGCAAGCTGGAGGTTCCGGGCGAAGAACTGCCCAAAGTGGTGTATCGCCTGATCGATCCGGAACAGTACCGCAACCAGCATGTATTGGTGGTCGGCGGCGGCGACAGCGCCATCGAGGCCGCCGTCGCGATTGCCGCGGAAGAGGGAACCACGGTCACGCTGTCATATCGCGGCGCGGCCTTTGGCCGCATCAAGCAGAAGAATCGCGAACGGCTTGCCGCGGCGGAACAGGAGGGACGCCTGAAAGTCGTGCTGGGCTCGAAGGTCAGCCGAATCGAGGCAGAATGCGTCTACCTTGAATGCGGCGAAAGCGTAAAGTTGGCCAACGACGCGGTGATCGTCTGCGCCGGTGGCATACTGCCGACCCCGATGCTCAAGGAAATGGGCATCCGTGTTGAAACCAAGTTCGGAACCGAGTAAGTCCCCGTGAACCTCTATCCCCGTTCATTCCTGCGACTGATCGTGCTCGGCAATGTGCTCGCGATCCTGCCGCTGCTGGTAGCCGTCGGCTACGCCTCGCTGACGGTCGCCGACCTTGCGCGACGCAGCGAGGCGACGGTGCGCCAGGCATCCCGCGCCGCCACGCTGGGCTATGCCTTGCAGGAGGATCTCACCCACATGGAGCGCATTCTGCGGCAATACGAAGTGCTGCGCGATCCATCGCTGCTCGACGAGTACGTTGCCGAACGCAAGGAGTGGCGGAAGAGCGCGGAAGAGTATGCCGCCATGTCCCTGTTCGCCGACCTGGCCGGACGCGTCCGCGACATCCAGCAGAGGGAGGCTGCCGCCTACGAGAAGCTCGGCACCCATGCCGAAAAGCTGCCGCTGTTGAAGACGACCCTGGCAAGCATCAAGCGTGACCTCGATCCCCTGCTGATCGACGCCAACCGCCTGATCGAGGCGGAGCGCGAGGCATTCCGCATGAGTGCCGAAAGCCTGCGGGAAAGACTGATCGCAGCCATGTTCTCGGCGCTGGCGCTGACCGGCCTGTTGGTGTGGTTCGGTCGCCGGACGGTGGCCCGCCTGTGGAGCCGTTTCGAACGCGCCGTGCAGGCGCTGGGCGAAGGCCGGCTGGAGCGGCGGATCCATCTCAAGGGACCCGAAGACATGCAGCGCGTGGGAAGTCGTCTGGAGTGGCTGAGAAAACGCATGGTGACACTGGAGAAGGACCGAACCCGTGTCATGCGCCATGCATCCCACGAACTGAAAACGCCGCTGGCCACGCTACGCGAAGGCGCCAGCCTGCTCAGCGAAGGCGTGGCCGGCCCCTTGACGCCGCAGCAGGCCAAGATTGCCGGCATCATGAATACCAATGCCGTGCGCCTGCAGGGGTTGATCGACGGCGTGCTGCGAATGCAGCAAGCCAGCCATGCCCGCGACCATATGGAGACCAGCGCCATCCGCTTCGACAAGGTCATCGGGCAGACACTGACAAGCATCCAGCTCGCGGCCCGCAACCGAAAGCTGCGCGTCACCGGTTCGCTGGCGCCGCTGACCGTCGAAGGCAGCGGTGAAGCCCTGGCAACCCTGACCGACAACCTGATTTCGAATGCCATAAAGTTCTCGCCGGACGGCGGCGTGGTGCACATCACGCTGACCCGCGATGAAGACAACGCCGTGCTTGATGTGATCGACGACGGACCCGGCATCGGCAGCGAGGAATGCGAGCGCATCTTCGAACCTTTCTACCGGGGCGCTGCCGGCAAGGGCATTCCCGGTGCCGGCCTCGGGCTGGCCATTGCCCATGAGTTCGCCCTCGCCCATCGCGGCCGCCTCGAGATTGTCGAACGCGAGGGCGGAGCCCATTTCCGCGCCACCCTGCCGCTGGGAGGCCAGGCAGCATGAGACGCCCCGGCTGGCTGTCGATTCTTCTCGCCATTGCCCTGCTCGCAGGCTGTACCGGCATCCCGCCGGCACCGGACGAAGCGCAGGAAGTGGCGGGAATGCTGGCCAGCTTTGAGCGGCTGGCGACCTTGAAAGCCGATGAGCAGCGACGCGAGTTCAACATGGCGCAAGCCGCCCATGAGAAGACGCCGAACGACACGACACGGCTCAACCTGGCCCTGGCGATGCTGCTGCCGCGTGCTCCATGGCGCGATGACGCACGAGTTCAGTTGTTGCTCGGCGGCATCGAAGCCGCGCCGGGCGATCGACGTTCAGCCCGCCACGATTTGGCCCAACTCCTGCTCAGGCTGACGGCCGAGCGCCAGCGTAGCCAGCGCGACGAGCAGCGCAAGGCGGAGCAATTCGCCCAGCAGTTGCGCGAGGAACGTCGCAAGAACGAGGAAATCCAGCAGAAAATCGAGTCGCTGCGGGCCATCGACCGGGAAACCTACCTGCGGAGAAAGTCGCCGTGAGCGCAGACGCCGCCCAAACCGGGGCACGGATCCTGGTGGTCGACGACGACCCGGGTCTTCTGGACTTGATCGAGATGCGGCTGGTGGCGGCCGGCTATGCGGTCAGTTGCGCCGCCTCCGGCGAAGAGGCGCTCGCGCGCTTTCGTGCCGAGCGGCCGCGGGCAGTCATTTCCGATCTGCGCATGGACGGCATGGACGGTCACGCCCTGTTCGCCCATCTGCACGCCGAAGCGCCCACCGTGCCGGTCATCATCCTCACCGCGCACGGCACCATTCCCGATGCCGTGGCCGCAACCCAACGCGGTGTTTTCGGCTTCCTCACCAAACCCTTCGATGGACACGAACTGCTGGCGAAAGTGGCCGAGGCGATGGCGGTTTCGCCCAGGGTGGATGCCTCCGCCGGCGAGGACGCCGGCTGGCGCGCCGGCATCGTTTCGTCGAGCCTGGTGATGGAAGAGCTGCTGCGTCGCGCACGGCGCGCGGCGGACGCCGATGACCCGATCCTGATCAGCGGTCCCCGCGGCTCGGGCAAGGAATCCCTGGCGCGGGCAATACATGCCGCGAGCGGACGCGCCCGCAAGCCCTTCGGCGTGGTCAATTGCGGTGAATTGGCCGGACTCAAACCCGGGTCGTCGCCGCTCGCAGATGCACTGGCGAGTGCGCGAGGCGGGTTTCTGTTGCTGGACGACATCGAAGAACTGCCCGCCGCAGAGCAGGCGCGCCTGCTGCCTTTGGTGCGGGAACACAGTCTTTTTTCCTCGCCCACCCTTGCCGCCGCACCGGACATCCGCATCGTGGCCAGCACCACGCAAGCACTTGACCAGGCGATCCGCGAAGGAAGGTTTCGCGCCGACCTGTTCTATGCGATCGGCCGGATCGCGCTCAACATGCCATCGCTTGCAGATCGACGGGAAGACATTCCCGCGCTGGTCGCTGCCTTCATTGCACAACACCATGGCGCGGAGCGCGGGCTGTCGCCGGAAGCCATGATGATGCTGCAAGAGGCGGCGTGGCCCGGTAATGTGCTCCAGCTGCGCAACGTGGTGGAGCAGGCCTTGGCCCTTGCGGTCACGCCACAGGTACCGGCCACGCTCGTCAGGCGCCTGCTGCGGGAAGAGACCGAACGCGAGATGGAAGCACTGGATGAAGCGCGGCGGGCATTCGAATACGACTACCTGGTGCAGCTGCTCGACAGCACCGGCGGCAACGTCACCCACGCGGCACGCGTCGCGAAACGCAACCGCACCGAGTTCTACAAGCTGCTGGCGCGCCACAACATCGATCCGGCCAGCTACAAGTGAGGCCGACGCAAGCCCGGCGCATGTCGCCGTATCGCCAGCGCCGACTTATTGCGCGTATCTGAAATTCCCGACCCAGGAGAACGACATGAACTACAACAACTTGATCGCCCTTGTTTGCCTTTCCCTGACCGCGGAACTTGCCCACGCCGATAGCTGCAAGCCTGACTGCGGACGAATTACCGGTATCGAGCATTACACGAAGGAAGGCACCGGCAGCGGTGTCGGCGTGGTCGCCGGCGGAGTTGCCGGCGCCTTGCTGGGAAACCAGTTGGGCACGGGAAACACGCGCACCGTGGCTACCGTCGGCGGAGCGGCGGGTGGCGCCTATCTGGGCAACATGGCCGAAAAGAAGGTCAAGACCAAACAGATGACCAAGGTTTCCGTGAAGATGGACAATGGAAACACGCGGGCTTTCGACTTTGGCGGCAAGACGCAATTTGCCAATGGCGATCGTGTGCAGGTTCGGAACGGCAAGTTGAATCGGTATACCGGCAAATAGAACACTGGCTGACGGGAAGCCGCAATCACGATGGTTGCGGGATCGCTGCAACTATTGCCTTGGCGTCTGCCGGTCCAGACTGTGTAAAAACTGCCGAATTGTCGATGAGTCATCGGAACGGCGATTGGAGAGTCTGTAGAGCGTGGAAAGGCTGGCGCGGCGACAACAGACCCCTTTTACTGCCGTCTTTATCGATCTCGACAAGTTCAAGCAAGTCAATGACCAGTTCGGCCACGAAACCGGAGACGCTTTGCTGAAATGCGTCTCCGATGGATTGCTTGCATCCATCCGCGCCGGCGACATCGCCGGCCGCCTCGGCGGCGACGAATTCGCGCTGCTGTTGCCGGGAATGAACGGCGTGGCGGCAAGGAATTACGTCGAGAAAATCCGGCGGCGACTGCTCGATGCGATGGGAGAGAACGCGTGGCCGGTGACCTTCAGTATCGGGTTCGTCAGCCATCAGCGGGCGCCGGACGATCTCGACCGCCTGCTGGCGGACGCGGACCGGCTGATGTACGGAGCCAAGCAAAGCGGTGGCAATCGCATTGTGTGCCTTGATTTCTGATGCTTCCATCGGTCCCCGCGCGAATTGATTTATCCTGTTCTCGACGGAACAATCCGGACGGATGTCCCGTCGAAAGGAGCAATTGATGCAACTCATGCTTATTTTCGGCATTGTCGTCGCCATAGGTGCCGTGGTCTTCGCGCTGCAGAACCTCGCGCCTGTTACAGTGACCCTAGCAATTTGGACATTTGAAGGTTCGCTGGCGCTGGTTCTCCTGTGCGCCCTCGGCCTCGGTGCGCTGATCGCGGGGCTGTTGTCCTCGCCGGCAGTGATCCGCGGGCAATGGACGATCGGTCGCCAGCGCAGCCGGATCGCCGAACTGGAGCGGCAGTTGGCGGCACAGGAACAGGTCAGGCGGAATCTGGAAGCCGAACTTGCGCAACGATCGGCCCTCGACGTGACACCCGCGCCGATACCCGAAAAGCCCTACGTCGGCTTGCGCGCACTGCTGTCGGCGGCTGACGCGGGCAGGAATCCCGCGGCGGTGCCGCGCGACGAGGACAAGCCATGACGCACGACTTCCATCGACGCACAACAAAACCCGATGTGCCGGGTGCGGCATGAACATGCCGCTCGCCCTGCCCTTCGAGATCGACGCCTTCGGCCGCGTCGCCGTGCTGCTGATCGTATCGATCGCCGGCGCCGAGATCTGCGGGCGCTGGCTGCGCCTGCCACGCTTGATCGGTTACGTGCTCGCCGGGCTGCTGCTGGGGCCGTCCGTGCTGGGCTGGGTGCCGCCGAGCATCACCGGCGACCTGCGCCCGCTGCTGTTGCTGGGACTCGGTCTGCTCTTGTTCGAGCTTGGCAGCCGGGTCGATCTGCGCTGGCTGCGCCACAATCCGATGCTGATCGTCAGCAGCGTAGTCGAAAGCGTCCTCACCTTTACCGTGACCTATGTCTTCCTTGGCTGGTTCGACCTCAGCATGGGGACGCGCGTTGCCGTGGCCGCAATCGCCGTATCGACCAGTCCGGCGGTAGTCATGCGCATCGTCGCCGAGAACAACGCGCGCGGACAGATGACGGAACGACTGATGCTGATGACGGCGCTCAACAGCCTCTACGCAATCCTGTTGCTAAAAATCAGCGTCGGCGTGGTGCACCTCGACCGCAACGCGGGCCTGTTGCAGACGATCGGGCATCCCGCCTACATCGCCTTGGGTTCCATATTGCTGGGAGCCGCGCTCGCCTATGCCATGCACCTGACGCGCTTCTTCCACCTGAAGCGCGAAAGCGAGCGTTTTGCGCTGGTGATCGCTGTCGTCCTGCTTGGCACCACGGCTGCCGAACGGCTCGGACTTTCGGTGCCGATGGCCCTGCTCTGCGGCGGCATGATGCTGCGTTCCATGTCGCAGCGCCTGCATCTGTTTCCCGAGCATTTCGGCGCCGCCGGCGCCCTGCTGGTAATCATCCTGTTCACGCTGACCGGTGTCGCGCTCGATCCGCGCCATCTCGTCGCCGGCGGGCTGATGTCGATCGGCCTGCTGCTGATTCGCGGCCTGGCCAAGTATTTTGGCGCTTATGTTTCGGCGGGCTACGGCGGCCTGGTGCCCAAGAAGGCGGCCTGGCTCGGTGTGGCGCTGCTGCCGATGTCCAGCCTGGCAGTCTTGCAGGCCCACGATGTCGCCCGACTTTATGCTGACTTCGGCGACGATGTCCTCGCCATCGTGCTCGGTGCGGTATTGATCATGGAGCTGCTTGGCCCGGTGGCGATCCAGATCGCGTTGCGCCGCAGCGGTGAAGCCATGCCGGGTTCCGGCGAAGGGGAGGCTTGAGATGGCGCTCGAAAGCTTCAAGTCCTCGCGCCCGCTGTCGCTCGGCGTCGAACTCGAACTGCAGATCCTCGACACCCACGACTACGCGCTGACGCCGATGGCCAACGACCTGCTGTACTGGGTCGAGCGCCATCCGGGAAATCCGGGAAACATCGTGCCCGAGATCACCCAGGGCATGATCGAGATCAGCACCGGCATCCATACCACGCACCAGACCCTGACCGCCGAACTGGGCGAAATCCGCGATTTCCTCTGCCGCGGCGGGCGCGAACTCAACCTCGCCCTTTCGGGCGGTGGCACCCATGCCTTCCAGCACTGGGGCGAGACGCGCATTTTCGACAAGGAACGCTTCCACCACATTTCCGATCTTTACGGCTATCTCGCCAAGCAATTCACGATTTTCGGCCAGCATATCCACATCGGCTGTCCTTCACCCGACGAGGCGCTATTCCTCCTGCATTCGCTGTCGCGCTACATTCCGCACATGATCGCACTGTCGGGCGCCTCGCCCTACGTGCATGGGCACGACACCGGCTTCGCCTCGGCGCGGCTCAACTCCGTGTTCGCCTTTCCGCTCAGCGGGCGCGCGCCGATGGTCGCCTCCTGGGAAGAGTTCGGCGTCTACTTCGATAAAATGACCCATACCGGCGTCGTCAAGGGCATGAAGGATTTCTACTGGGACATCCGCCCCAAGCCGGAATTCGGCACCATCGAAATCCGGGTCTGCGACACCCCGCTGACGGTCGGCCATGCCGCAGACCTGGCGGCCTATCTGCAGGCGCTGTGCCGCTATCTGATGATCGAACGGCCGATCGTCCCGGTCGAGGATGATTACCTCGTGTATACCTTCAACCGCTTCCAGGCCTGTCGCTTCGGCGCCGAAGGCGTCCTCGTCGACCCGAAAAGCGGCGAGCACCGCAGCGTGCGCGACGATATCCTGCAGACACTGGGGCGAATCGAGCAGCATGCCATCGAACTGGATGCCGACGCCGCCTGCTCCCGCATCAAGGCGAGGGTCGAGCAGGGCGAGAGCGACGCCGCCTGGTGCCGGGCCCGCTTCACCGAACTGGGTTCAGCGGCCGAACTGATGCGGGCACAATCGATTCGCTGGCAGGAGGCGTAAGCGAAGGTGAGTCGGTCACTGCGCATCGGGCTCTCGCCCCGGCTGATGCATCAGGTACCTGCCGAACTCGGTTTTCGCAACAAGAAGCTGCAGTACCTCGAACAATCGATCGCGCACTGGGTGATGGCCCACGGCGCGCTGGCTTTCATGCTGCCGACCCTGGTCGAGCACGGCGAAGTGGAACGACGGGCGATCCGCGTCAGCGACTATGTGCGCGAACTCGACGGCCTCATCCTGCAGGGTGGCGCGGACGTCGCCCCGGCCTCTTACGGCGGCGAGGCCTTGCGTCCGGAATGGTGCGGCGACCGGGTGCGCGATCTTTACGAAATCGAACTGTTCTGGGAGTTCATGATCCAGGGCAAGCCGGTGCTCGGCATCTGCCGCGGCTGCCAGTTGATCAATGTCGCCCTCGGCGGCACGCTCTGGCAGGACCTGCCGACCCAGGCCGAGACCTCCATCGACCACAATGACCCTGTGCGCTATGACCAACTGACGCATGCGATCGAATTCGAGCCCGGCGCCAGTTTGCGCACGATCTATGGTGGTTTGAACGGTGGAATCGTGACCAGCATCCACCACCAGGCCGTGCGCGACCTCGGCAAGGACCTTGCCGTCGAAGCCCGCTCGGGCGGCGACGGCATCATCGAAGCGATCCGCTGGCGCGGAGTCGGCTTCGTGCTCGGCGTACAGTGGCATCCGGAATTCCATGTGCCGCAAGACACCCGCCTGCTGCCGCGCGAGCCCCTCATCGAAGCCTTCTTGAGGGCAGCGGCAGTGCGCAAAGAAGAAGCCCATACCGCCTGAAGTGCCCATTCCGGGCTACAGACACGGGGCTCTCCCTGACGAGCGTCGACCAATCTTGGTTTCGCACCTGCTTGCACCTAAGGAAATGCTGAACAAGCCACCGCAAAAAACGGCGACGGGCTGAAATAGAGACGAAACTGTGACGGAAATGCCATATTCATGGGGTGCTTGGCCCATTCGGGAGCGGATAAGGGGGAATTCTCCCTTGTCTTGCTCATGCCGGACGCACCTCTCCCGTCAATGGTCGTGCCCACATGCTGACGTTGAGCATCGCCAGCATGGCAAAGGCGCGATTGGCGTTCTTTGCCAGACCGCGATAGCGAACCTTGGCAAAGCCCCACAGGCGCTTCACGGTCAGGAACGGGTGCTCGACCTTGGATCGCACGCTGGACTTGCGGCGGTTGGTTTCCTTGTCGGCGTCCGTCAGCGGGTTGTTCCGATAGGCGCGCTTGTTGGTGAAGTCCTTCGCCTTCGGCGCGATGACCTTCAGCCGCTTACGCTGCTCTTGGCCCCGATAGGCGCTGTCGCCGTAGAAGCGAGTTTCCGCACCATGCAGCAGGTTCGGCACTTGGTGGCTGTCATGAACGTTGGCGGCCGTGACGCTGGCGCTATGGACCAGTCCGCTCTGGCTGTCCGTGCCGATGTGCAGCTTCATGCCGAAGTGCCACTCGTTGCCCTTCTTGGTCTGGTGCATCTCCGGGTCGCGGCTCTTCTCCTGGTTCTTGGTCGAGGGCGGCGCGGCAATCAGGGTGGCATCGACAATCGTGCCGCCGGAGAGCTTCATGCCGTTGGCCAGCAGCAATTCGCCGATCTTGGCGAACATGGCGGCTCCCAGATCGTGACGTTCCAGAAGATGCCGAAAGTGCAGCAGGGTCGTGGCGTCTGGCACCCGTTCCCGGCCCAGGTCGATGCGGCAGAACTCACGAAACACGGGGACATCGTAGAGGGCGTCTTCACAGGCTTCGTCGGCCAGGTTGAACCAGTTGGCGACGCAGTACATCCGCAGCATGCGCTCCAGTCCCACCGGTGGCCGGCCATTCCCGGCCTTCGGGTAATGCGGTTCAATCACGGCGCAGAACTCGGCCCACGGCATCAGGCGATCCATCCGCGCCAGAAACTCCGCCTTGCGCGTCGCACGGTTGTGCTTCTCGAATCCTCGTGTCGCCGCCAGCGTCATTTGTTTCATCGTTCTATCCCTTGTGATCAACACTCTTTGTCTGACCCAATGACGATGAGATCGTTCACAGTGTTTGTACCTTATTCAGTGTTTCCCTAACAGGCAATGCGCTGGTCTGATCCCGCCCGTCCGAACAAGTATCCCTTGCACAACCGAGTGATTTCGGTCAAACAGTTGGGCGATCTTTTGCAGCGAATCACCCTTCTGCCAGCGTTCCCACATCAGGGCCTTTTGCTGCTCCGTGTAATAAATCCTCGACCGGTATTTCATCTGCAACACTCCTTCTGCTTACGCAGCTTCTAAGTGTGTTGCATCCACCAGTTGAATCCAAGACTTGATTACAGCCGTGCTGCCTGAGAACTCTGACCGACAGCAGCGGGCACATTGGAGACGTCGCTGGTCTTACGGCTAAAAAAAGCCTCGCCGAATCGCTACCGCGCCACATCATTCGCTTGTATGTCGATCACTTATCTGCAGCAGCCCCTTGAGTCTGCAAAAGCCATTCCTGTTGAACGACGTACCGCTCCCTAACGCCCGAAAATGCCTTTCAGCAATTCCATCGGCTGCGGGATTTTCGGCACGATGCTGGTTTCCTCCTCTTTGGCCGCGGCGCCCGCCCTGCCCTGTGCCGCCATGCCGAGGAAGCCGCTGGTGACGGCCTTGACGCGCAGCTTGACGGCCCACACGGGCTGCCATTTGGCCTTCGGGTCCTTCGGCCGCGGCGGATGCGCCAGATTCAACTCGTCGCCATAGGCAATCAGGCGCAGCATGCCGCCATGCTCGCCGAAGACTCCCTTGGGCACGGTGCAACGGGTGGTCTGCGGCGCCAGCAGCACCTTTTCCTTGAGCCAGCGATCAACCGCGGCATTGGTCTGGTAGTCCATCAGGCCGAAGCCGGTATCGGCCAGTTCGCTGGAGGTCCACATCACCATGTCCTCCTTGCCGTTGCTGCCCATGGCGGAAACGAAATAGGCGCGCGCCGTGGCAATCGCATTCCAGCTCAGCTCCGTGGCGCCGCCGCTGTCCGCCTGATCGAGCGTCAGGGGCGGCATCAGGTCCTGTGCCGCGGGAATCTGGAAACGAAAGCCGTCGGGAATGCCCTTGCCGGAAAACGCATACTCGCCTTTCAGCGAAGCCTCGGCCGGCACCATGCGGCTGTCGTCCGGGTTGGGCCACACCGGGCGGCCGGCGGCGGCATGGGCGCCGCGCTGGGTCGCGCTGCGCCCGACGAAGAACTTGGCAAAATCGCCGGGAGTCGCGCTCGCCATGTCGAGCACCTTCGGCTGCCCCGGGCGAATCTCGCTGCCGCAGCCCCAGTAGAGCAGCATGCGCCCCTTGGGCTTTTCGGGTTCCTCGTGCCGGACATCTTCTTCATCGCGCGGTGGCGGCGGCGCATTCTTCGGCGTTTTCAACTCCAGGGCCGGACTCAGGAATCCCTCCGGTACCGCCTGCTGCGCCTGATCCAGGTTCGGATTGGCGCGGCTGCGAACGGTGACGTCCACCCAGCGCCCGGCGCTCATGCTGCGCGTGTTGCCGAAGCTGTTGGAGCCAAGCGCCGCCTTGCCGCCGAGCATGCCGCCGAGGGCACTCATCGGATTGGCGCCCGCTCCGCCCATGCCGCCCATCGGCATGCCCATGCCGGAGAATGTCGCGATGTCGATCCACGCCTGCGCTTCTGGAGGCGCCGCGCCCTGCGCGGAAACGGCCGTCGGAATCGAAAGAAAAGCCGCGAAGACTGTCGCGGTCACGAGACGAGCATTGCCTGGCACTGGCTGCATGGTATGTCCTCCTTATGTCGGAGGAATGATACTCCCTGCCAATCGGCAGTGGCAGAAGCCTCGGCCTATCGCTTGACCTGGACCAGGTCGACCGTTTTGGTGAACACCTCTTCCAGCATTTCGCGGGCCTTGCCGAAATCGAGCACGGCTTCTTCGTAGGCATCCCGCGCCAGGGTATAGGCCTCGACCCGTTCGGTGTTGATGCCCTCTTCATGGAGGCACCGGTACAGCACCTGGCATTCCTCGAACAGGCGATCCGCCAGCAGGCGGCGGCGCATGTAGATGCGCGCGCCCTCCTGCGGCCACGGACTCATCTCCGCATATGCCGGCACTTGTGCTCGGCGCAGGGTCGCGAAGTCGCCCTTCAGCAGTTGCCACATGCCGGCCCAGTCGGGCGCCGCATCGCCGAAGGGCGTGTAGCCGAAGCGCTTGAGCTCGGCGACCTCGCCGTCGATCAGATGTTGCGGGGAAGCCAGCATGGAATCAGGCCGCCAGCTCTTCCGCTTCGTAGCCCATGCGCATGTCGTAGTCGGCCTCGACGCCCTCGGGCACCACCAGGCCGATTTCCTTGAGGCGGGAATCGAGCAGCTCCATGTATTCGGCCTGCAGTTCCTCCGGCTTCTTCACCTTGATGCCGTACTCGTAATAAATGTCGAACATCTGCGACTTCTTGTCGCCGGCCGAGGGGCGACCGTAAAAACCCAGGCCCATCTTCATGAACTTGGGAATGCGCTGCTGCATGAACTCGCGCGTCTTCTCGCCGCCGAATTCGATGCAGCGCTTCGAGGCCCAGACGCCGAAGGCGAGATGGCCGTATTCTTCCTTGTGGATGCGCACATTGACGCGCGCCCACGGCAAATAGGAGCACTCGCGGTACTGGCCGAGGAAGGCCACGGCGGCCGGGGTGACCACCGTCGAGAACAGGGCGACATCCTCCCAGCACTCGAAGAACTTCGACCAGTTCTCCTTGCGGAAGCCGTTGATGACGTTCACCTTCTTCGGATCGGGATTGTCCGGGTTGTGCGAAAGCTCGTAGAGGCGGGCATCGACATCGACGCCGAGTTCCTGCAACAGGTTCCACACATAGAAGCCGTGGCCCATTTCCTCGAACACTTTTTTCGACAGGCGATAGGCCTCTTCCGGACGCGTGGCGTAGCGATGGTTCTCGGCCACGCGCTGGGCGCCGGCGTATTCCGAATCAGCCTGGAAGCACATCAGGTTGATCAGCGCTTTTTTGTAGTCATCGGGCAGGACATCACCCTTGTCGTATGTCTTGAAAGTCCTCATTTCAGCTCTCCAGGTAGCGCTAACGCAAACAGGGGGCTCGCAAACCTTGCCAGAAACCGGGCAAGGATTCGAGTTCAACGCATGCACGACAACCGTAGTTGCGATACAGCTTATTATTTATGTTTGAATGTTACTGTATCACTTCATGACTGTCAATTTCTTTTTGATGCCTCAACCAATGCTTCGTGACCATCTGTTTTATCTAATCTTTTTTTATCTCGATGCCGAGATGGCAAACCGGAATGACTCGTCATTTTGAATCCATGCCGAAGACGTGTTACATATATAAAATACTCGTGGTATCATTTTAAATAACTATTCAGGGGGTTGCACCAAGCATGAAAAGCCGCTTTATCCAGCAGTGGATGGACGCATTCCTGGCCGAGCATACGCTGCGCGCCAACTCATTGATCATCACCGTCTATGGCGATGCGATTGCGCCGCGCGGTGGCACCGTCTGGCTCGGCAGCTTCATCAGGCTGGTCGAAGCGCTTGGAATGAACGCGCGCATGGTGCGCACCAGCGTGTTCCGCCTCTCCAAGGAAAAATGGCTGGTCTCCGAACAGATCGGACGCAGGAGCTACTACAGCCTTACCGCTACCGGCCGCCGCCGCTTCGAGCATGCCTATCGACGCATCTACGACGATCCGCGCCAGCAGTGGGACGGCGGCTGGCAAGTGGTGTTCGTCGGCGGCGGATTGCTCGCGCCGGCGCAGCGCGACGCCCTGCGCCGCGAGCTGCTGTGGGAAGGCTTTGGCGTGATTGCACCCGGCGTGCTCGCCCATCCCTATGCCGACAACGAATCGGTGCTGGACATCCTGCAAGCCACCGGCACCCATGACAAGGTGGTGGTGATCGAGGGACGCACGCTGGGCGCCCTTTCCAGCCGGCCGCTGCAGGAACTGGTGCGCGAGTGCTGGAATCTCGACACGATTGCCGAGGACTACAAACGCTTCAGCGAATGCTTCCGCCCCGTGGTGCGCGCCATCAAGGCCGCGCGGGAACTCGACCCGGAGCAGGCCTTCTGCGTGCGCACCCTGATGATCCACGAATTCCGCCGCGTGCAGCTGCGCGACCCGCAGTTGCCACGACAGTTGCTGCCCGGCGATTGGCCGGGCGATGTTGCACGCCAGATATGCAGCGAAATTTACCTGCTGACCCGCCAGCAGTCGGAACGTCACCTTGCCGACGTTCTGGAAACGGCGAATGGACCGCTGCCCGAAGCGGCGCCCTATTTCCAGCAGCGCTTCAGCGGCTCGAACGCAGGCGATACCGGGGAAAAGGCATGAGCCAGGCCGCCATCCACATCGCCATCGTCGGTGCCGGCCCGTCGGGCTGCTACGTCGCCGATGCCCTCGGCCGCAAGTTGCCGGGCGCCCGCATCGACGTCTTCGACCGGCTGCCGACACCCTTCGGCCTGGTGCGCGGCGGCGTCGCGCCCGACCACCAGGGCACCAAGAACATTGCACGCCAATTCGAACGCACGCTGGGCAAGAAGGGAGTGCGCTTTCTCGGCAACATCGCCGTCGGTCGCGACATTTCCTACGAGGAGATCAAGTCCGCTTACGACGTGCTGGTCATCACCATCGGTGCGCTGGAAGATCGCCGTCTCGGCATCCCCGGCGAGAACCTTGACGCCGTGTATGGGTCGGGGCAATTCGTGGCCTGGTACAACGGCATTCCCGACAGCCGCGACCTCGATCCCGTACTCGATGGCAAGTCCGTTGCGATCATCGGCAACGGCAATGTGGCGCTCGACATCGCCCGCCTGCTGGGAAAGACGCCCGACGAACTGGCGGCCTCGGATTTGTGTGCCCATGCGCGCGCCGCGTTTGCCGCCGCCCGCATCGAGGACATCTGGCTGATCGGTCGCCGCGGCCCGCCGGAGGCCAGCTTCACCACCGCCGAGCTGGCGGAATTTGGCGAACTGTCGCGCGTGGCGGTACTGGTCGATCCGGCACAGTTGCCGCAAACCCTGCCCGAAGGATTGCAGGAGGAGCAACGAAAACTGGCGGAGAAGAACCTCGACGTGCTGCAAGGCTACGCCGCGCGCGGCCAACAGCCGGAACGGCCGCTGCGCCTCCACTTCGTTTTCAATGCAGCGCCGATCGAAATACGCGGAGAGCATCGCGCACGCGAACTGGTGCTGGAAAAAACCCGTATCGAAAACGGCAGGGCCATCCCGGGCGGCGAGACCTTCACCATCCCGGCCGATACGGTCATCTGCGCCATCGGCTATCGCAGCACGCCCTTCCCCGGCCTGCCCTTCGATCATGCGCGCGGTACGGTCGCCCATGAGCAGGGCCGCGTCGAAACCGGCGTCTATGCGTCTGGCTGGTGCAAGCGCGGTCCGCAAGGCGTGGTACCGGCCAACCGGGCGGATTCGCTGGCGGTGGCCGAGCTGATTCTGGCCGACCTCGCAATTCACCCGCCCTCCGGCAAGCCCGGCGGCACGGTGATCGACGCACTGCTTGCCGGGCGCGGGGCGCGCCCGGTCGACTTCGCCGGCTGGCAGAAAATCAATGCGGCAGAGGTCGCCGCGGGACAGGGGCGCCAGCGCGAAAAGCTGACTCGTATCGGGGAACTGCTGGCCGCCGCGCAGAACTGACGGCGCCCGCGCTGTTACAGGACCAGTTCCAGTCCCTCGCGGGAAAGGACAATCTCCGGCTCGCCGGCGCCCCCCGGCACATGACCCGCGCTTTCCAGTGCCGCGGCAAAGGCGCGTTCCAGATCGGCATCCGAACGCGTCGGCTCGTGATGCGTGCATATCAGTTTCTTCACGCCCAGCCGGCGTGCCCAGGCAATGTTGCCTTCCAGCGTGCCGTGCCCCCAACCGACCTTGGCCGGATACTCGGCCGCCGTGTAGGAACTGTCGGCAATCAGCACATCCAGCCCGGCCAGGGCCCTGTCGAGCTGCCCCTGCTGCATCTCGACCATCTGCTGGAACTCGGCGTATTCGTCATCCTCCGGCGCATAGATGTTCGGCCACGGTTCGTGGTCGCCGGTAAAGAAGACCGACTTGCCGTTGCAGTCGACGCGATAGCCGAAGTTGACCACCGGATGATTGAGCATGAGCGGCGTCACCGTGGCATCGCCGACGCTGACCGGCTCGCCGATGTTCAGCGTTTCGTATTCGATGCCCGCGCGCATTTCCGCTTCGCGCACCGGGAAGTAGCTGTACTGCAGTTGCACCTCCATCACCTGGTCGATGCCGCGCCCCGAAACGATGTCGAAACCGCCGTGGATGCGCACCGAGTTGCCGGGAATGTAGAGCGGCGTGAAGAAGGGCAGCCCCTGGATGTGATCCCAATGCGTGTGGGTGATGAAGATATTGGCCTGCACCGGCAATTGCTTCAGCAACTCCTGCGCCAGCGGAAATATGCCGGTGCCGGCGTCGAGGATGATCAGCGCGCCGTCGTCGCCGCGCACTTCGATGCAGGTCGTGTTGCCGCCGTAGCGGATGGTGTGCTGACCGGGCGACGGTATCGAGCCGCGCACGCCCCAGAAGCGCACCTTCATGAAACTGCGCTCACGCCTCTTTGCCTACCTGGGCAAACAGCATCGCGTCCTCGACGATCTTGTCCAGCGAACCGAGCTTGACCACGATCGCCTCCATGTCGTCGCCGAAGCGTTGCGGCGCGGCCGGCGCCTCGGTTTCGCGCCAGGGATTGCCGCTGTCGCCGATATCGCGGTAGCGCACCAGCTGATCCGCCACCCGCAGACAGTCCATCATCGCGGAAGGCTCGGCCTCTGGATTGTGGTGGTCGCGAATGCAGTCCACCAGGTAGTCGGGAAACGCCCAGCGCTTGGCCAGCAGGGCGCCCACCAGGCCATGGTCAACGCCGATGACTTTCTGCTCAGCCGCATGCAGCGGCACTGAATTCTCGAACGAATACATCAGCGCGCCGCGAAACTCTTCCGCCAGAAACTGGGCAAAGACCACCTTGCCGAAGTCGTGCAGCAAGCCCGCGATATAGCAATCGCCCGGATCGGCCTCGCCCTTGGCGAACTGGGTCGCCAGCTGGCGGGCGGTACCGCCGACCACCAGCGAATGCAGCAGGTAGCGCTGGACGTCGAAGCCCGCCGCGTTCATGCGCGGCAGGATGCCCACGGCGGCAAAACCCAGCGCCAGGTTCTTGATGGTATTGATGCCGAGATAGACCACCGACTGGCTGACCGAGGTGATCTTCGACGGCAGGCTGTAGTAGGCGGAATTGATGACCTTGAGGATCTTCATGGTCATCACCGGATCCTTCTCGATGACGGCCACCAGTTCCTTGGGCAGGCAGTTGATGTTGCGCGTGAGTTCGAGAATCTTCTGCACGGCACGCGGAAATGCCGGCATCCGCTCAACGGCCATGCCCAGCTTGCGTTCGAGTTCGGGAGTCAGCGCGCTCAATTCATCGACCTCATCAGGATGGCCGATTATAGCTACCGAATCAGTTGGCGGCGCACCCCGGCCAGGGAGTGATTCTTTCGTGGTAGCGCGCACGATACAGCAGCCGGTGCCGCTGCGGCGCATCGACAAAGCCGGAGCGGTCATGCAGCACATTGTTGCAGACCAGCCCCATCCCCGGCTCCAGGCGCCCGTGCAGGGTCCAGGGCGTCGAGCCGGCAAGGATGCGCGCCAGCGCCGCGACGGCGGCCTGCGTGGCGGCATCATTGCGCCATTCGATGCTGATGGTGCGCGCCGTGTAGCGCATGTGCAGGAAGCCCGCGCCATCGACCGAGAACACCGGCCCCGGCTGGGCGGCGCGGGCTTCACCATTCTCGTCATTGCGCGGCGGAATGATCATGGCGTCGACCTGCGACAAGGCCCGGATATGGTCGGGATTCTCGTCGCGCAGCAGGATGTAGGCGATCTCGTGGTCGAGCAACTGATTCTCGCCGCCGGACTCGGCGCTTTGCACGCAATGCAGGATCAGGCCGCGCACGGTGCGCTCGGGCAGGTTGTAGTAACCATCCGTGTGCCAGCGGATCGGCTTGTCGGTGTAGGGAATGAATTCCTTGCGCTCGCCGCGTTGCTCGACGCCCGTTACCGAGATCGGCGAAATCGCGTCGTCGTCGGTGAGCCAGTGGCTGTCGAGGCTATGCAAGCCAAGCTGGGTACCGAGCCGGCGCGGAATTTCCTTGTCCGCGTCACCCACGGTGTTGCTGGTGTAGATGGCCATGTTGGCGGTGGCGCAGCGCTCCAGCAAGGCATCGCGCTCGCCGGCGCGCAGCGCGCGCGGATCGTCGAGCGGCACCAGGATGTCCTCGATGCGACGCGGCGCGGAGTCGAGCTTCTGCTCGCGCCACTGGCGATAGCTCGCGACATCGTCGAGATCGAAGGGACCGTGCCGCATTGTTGTTTATTCGCCGGAAACGCCGTGTTGCGGGCGCCGACTTTTGGCTTCGGGATGGAACAGGCCGGCCAGGGTCTTTTCCAGGGCCTTGATCGCTTCGGGCGATTCGATTTCCATGACCTGGTCGACCGCCCACAGGCGATCCTTCTCCGGCAGCACTTCCTTCAGGCAGGCGGCAAAGCAGCGGCGAAAACCGAAGTCCGGCCCCTGCTCGGTGTAGCCGTGGTCGCCATATTCGGGGCCGCGCCGATTGAACAGATCGAGAAAATATGCATGGCACTTTCCCGGCGCCACGTCGTAGAGCAGCATTTCGCGGTTGTCATCGACCGCCGCCGCCATGCGCTGGGCCAGCGCGGTGGTGAATTCCATGCGCTGTTCGGGCGTCAGCTCGCGATAGGCGATGCGATCCGCCGCCAGGGCGAGGAACACCATGAACTCGCAAACGAAATCGAAATAGGCGTCGCCGATATCGATGTCGTAGTCGGCCTCGCGCATGCGCTTGATCGAATCGATCGCCAGCTTCCACCCCAGCACCGCAATCACGCCGGCGAGCTCCGTCATCGAGCGCGGCTTGCCACCGGTGTGAAACGTGGAGCGGATGCGGACGGCCATCGACCTTAGGCCGCGACTATTGGAAAAGGCAAAAACCTTACCGCGGAGGCGCAGAGGCGCAGAGAAAATCCACGCAGAGGAAAGCAAAAAGCCTTTCTCTGCGAATCCTCTGCGCTTCTGCGCCTCCGCGGTGAAGGATTTGAATTCAATAGCCTCCCTTGCCCTTGGGCTGGGGAAGTCCCGCGACCTTGCAGCCCTGCTTGGCGGCGCCGCCATCGGGGAACAGGTCGAACAGCAGCGCGCTGTCGGCTTCGGGCAGGTCGCCCTCTTCCTGCAGGCCCTTGATCAGGTTGCGCATGTTCGGCGTGTGACCGTCTTCCTTGAACTTGGTGCGCAGGTAGTCGACGACCTTCCGGTGCTGCTCGGTCAGCGTGATGCCGCAAGCGTCGGCGATGACCTGCACCGCTTCCTCGCTGAAATCGGGCTCCAGCAGGTAGCCGTAGTCGTCGACTTCTTTTTCAACTCCATTGATGGTGTAGCTCATCGTGATCTTCTCCCTCTGGTTTGCTCAAGTCATTTGCGGCGCAGATAAAACTCGTGCACGCCGCGTCCGGATTCATGTGAAAACACCAGGTCGGCCGCGCCGGCCCTGGCCCAGGACGTGATGTCATCGGCCGAACCGGGGCAATCGCTGACCAGTTGCAGCACTTCGCCGGCCTTCATGCCGTCGAGCAGCTTCTTGGCCTGCACGATGGGGCCGGGACAGGACACGCCACGCATGTCCAGCGTCACGTGCGCCATCGGCGTGGCGCTGGCGCTGCCGGCGCGCTGGATCAGGTAAGCAGTTTTGCCGTCCGCCTGCTTCTGGCTGCCGAGCACGACGTTGCCGGTGACTTTCGCCCAGGCGAAGAGGTCGTCGGCGGTACCCGGACAGTCGGAGATCAGGCGCAGCGTCTGGCCGGGCTGCAGATCGTCGATAAGCTTTTTCGCGCCCAGCAGCGGCGCCGGACAGGGCAGGCCGCTGACATCGAGCGTCACGGTGGCAAGTTCAGACATGAGGTATCTCCTCGTTTGGTTTTAGTGATGTGATGATCAATCGCCGCCGACGGCGGCGACCGATTTATGTGGAATGAACAGGCCGCATCCCAGCACGCGATGCGCGCCGAGGCCGGCCTCCTGCACGGCGAGGGAATCGGCGGCACCCATGCCATGCAGCATCAGGCTGAAACCGCGCACCACGCCTTCCGCGGTGTGCAGCTCGCGTGCCTTGCCGGTGATCAGTTGCGGCTTCAGGCCGCGCTCCGCCAGCAAGGAGGTGCAACGCCCGAGGAACTCCATCTCGTCATCCGCGCCGACGCTGACGAAATGCGAATACACCACGCCCCGCGCGGGAAGCAGCGGCCGCACGCTGCTCGCGCCCAGGGTCAAGGTGGCGTCCTCCAGATCGAGCCGGACGCCGGCCAGAGAGTCGGCGCTGGCGACACGGCGTATCGGCAGGCGCAGGACCAGCCGGCTGCGGCGACCGACGAAACTCTTGCCATCGCTGCCGCGCGCCAGGCCCGTCAGCGGCAGGATGCCGGCTTCCGGCTCTTCGTCGAACCAGGGCAAGGCGCGGCGTACCGCGAGGGACAAGGCATAGACATGGTCATCGCCCACGGTGCCGTCTTCGAGCGAAAACACCACGTCGGCCATCACGGTGGAAGCCTCATCCGTGGCGTAATTCACGTCGCCGCTCCTTCCTTGCCGGTCTCGGCAGGCTGCGCCGCGGCCCAATCGCCGAGCACCTTGCCCCAGCGCGCCGCGGTGACCGGATCGATGTCGAAAATGGTGAAGCGGCTGCCCTCGCGAATGCGCGTACGCAGCAGCGGCATGCCGCCGGATTCGAAGACGAACTGCTGCAGTTCGATCTCCTGGTTGCCGATCGGCACGCGGAATTTGTCGAGCGAGGTAACGGTATCCAAGGATTTTCCTCTTTGTGGGGGCGGACTATCGCATCTGCGGCGGGTCAACAGCCATCACCGCGTGGGAGTGCAAGCCTATACCCCTTTTGGGTAGGTGTAATTACCTTCCGGGAGTATGGTTTGTGCACCGCACAGACTCATACCATCCTTCCATCGAGTTACCCCGACCACGAGGAGAATCCACATGGCCAAGCCCATGCACCCAACACCGAATCTGGATCAACTGGAAAGCGGCCCCTGGCCGAGCTTTGTTACCGGCTTGAAGCGCCTGGCCAAGGACAAGGATTACATGGTCGACGTTCTGGGCCACCTGGAGCACTCCTACCAGACCCGCAAGGGCTACTGGAAGGGCGGCACGGTCGGCGTCATCGGCTACGGCGGCGGCGTCATCCCCCGCTTCACCGAAATCAAGAATGAAAAGGGCGAGGCCGTCTTCAAGGATGCCGCCGAATTCCACACCCTGCGCATCATGCCGCCCCCCGGCATGCACTACGACACCAATACCCTGCGCAAGTTCTGCGACATCTGGGACAAGCACGGTTCCGGCCTCATCGCGCTGCACGGCCAGTCCGGCGACATCATGATGCAGGGCTGCACCACCGAAAACGTACAGAAGGCCTGGGACGAGATCAACGAAATGGGCTTCGACATGGGCGGCGCCGGTCCGGCCGTGCGTACCTCGATGTCCTGCGTCGGCGCCGCGCGCTGCGAGCAGTCCTGCTACGACGAAGCCAAGGCGCACAAGGAAGTGATCAACGCCTTCCTCGACGACATCCACCGCCCGGCCCTGCCCTACAAGTTCAAGTTCAAGTTCTCCGGCTGCGGCAACGACTGCATGAACGCCATCCACCGCTCCGACATGGCCGTGATCGGCACCTGGCGCGACAACATCCGCACCGACGCCGAAATGGGCAAGAAGTGGTTCGCCAAGCACGGCATGAACGAACTGGTCAATGATGTCGTCTCCCGCTGCCCGACCAAGGCCCTGCAGATCAAGGACGCCAAGGACGTGCGCAAGGACGCCCACATCTCCTCCGTCGCCCTGAACGACAGCCAGTGCCTCGAAATCGACAACAAGGACTGCGTCCGCTGCATGCACTGCATCAATGTCATGACGGGCGCCCTGGCCCCCGGCAAGGACAAGGGCGCTTCGATCCTGATCGGCGGCAAGAGCCACCTCAAGATCGGCAGCCTGATGGGCACCATGGTGGTTCCCTTCATGAAGCTCGACACCGACGAGGACTTCGAAAAGCTGGTCGAACTGGCCAAGACCACCATTGACTTCTTCGCCGAAAACGCGCTGGAGCACGAGCGTACCGGCGAAATGATCGAGCGCATCGGCCTGGTCAACTTCCTCGAAGGCATCGGTCTCGAAATCGACGCCAACATGGTGACCCAGCCGCGCATGAATCCCTACGTCCGCACCGACGGCTGGGACGACGAAGTGGCCAAGATCAACGCGAAGAAGGCCGCCGCCTAAGTCCCGCAGCCCTGCCCGACGGTGTCAAACCCGCCGGGACAGGTTGCGACTACATACCCCTGATATCAATACCGACATTTCCGGAGACAAACATGGCTCAAGCTCAGCGTCGAGCAGTCGAGAGTGGCGTACCTGATGCCGCCCCCTTCATGCATCCCACCCTGCTCAAGAACAAGGGCAACTGGAAGTATCACGACCGTCCGCGTCCCGGCGTCCTGCACCACGTTGCCCACTCCGGCGACCAGGTGTGGTCCGTGCGCGCCGGCACCCAGCGCCAGATGGACACCTACACCATCCGCACGCTGTGCGACATCGGCGACAAGTTTGGCGAAGGCTTCGTCCGCTTCACCATCCGCTCCAACATCGAGTACATCGTCGCCGACCAGAAGAAGGTCGATCCGCTGATCGCCGAACTCGAAAAGCACGGCTTCCCCGTCGGCGGTACCGGCAACTCCATGTCGATGGTCGCCCACACCCAGGGCTGGCTGCATTGCGACATCCCCGGCACCGACGCCTCCGGCGTGGTCAAGTCGATGATGGACGAGCTCTATCACGAGTTCAAGAACGAAGAGCTGCCCAACCGCCTGCACCTGTCGACCTCCTGCTGCGAGATCAACTGCGGCGGCCAGGCCGACATCGCCGTCATCATCCAGCACACCAAGCCGCCGAAGATCAACCACGACATGGTCGCCAACGTCTGCGAGCGTCCCACCGTGGTTGCCCGCTGCCCGGTCGCGGCGATCCGCCCGGCCATGGTCAATGGCAAGCCGACGCTGGAAGTCGACGAGAAGAAATGCATGTGCTGCGGCGCCTGCTATCCCCCCTGCCCGCCGATGCAGATCAACGACCCGGAGAACTCCAAGCTGGCGATCTGGGTTGGCGGCAAGAACGCCAACGCGCGCGGCAAGCCGCAGATCATGAAAATGGTCGCATCCGGCCTGCCCAACAATGCACCGCGCTGGCCCGAGGTCAACAAGGTCGTGGGCGACATCATCAAGGCCTACAAGGCCGATGCCCGCCCCTGGGAGCGCATGGCCGACTGGATCGACCGCATCGGCTGGCCGCGTTTCTTCGAAAAGACCGGCCTGCCCTTCACCAAGTACCTGATCGACGACTGGCGCGGTTCCCGCACCAACCTGAACGCCTCGGCCCACATCCGCTTCTGAGCTCTTTCGAGGAAAACCAGCTCATGAAAATTGCAGTCACCATCAACGAAGGGCCTTACCAGCACCAGGCGAGCGATTCCGCTTACCTGTTCTGCAAGGCCGCGCTGGAGAAGGGCCACGAGATCCGTCGCGTGTTCTTCTACAACGACGGCGTGAACAACGCCTCATCGCTGACCGAGCCGCCGCAGGACGACCGCAACATCGTCGCCCGCTGGTCCAAGCTCGCCGAGGACCACAAGCTCGACCTCGTGGTCTGCGTTGCCGCGGCGCTACGCCGCGGCATCCGCGACGAAAACCTGGCCGCCGGCTTTCGCATCTCCGGACTCGGCCAGCTGGTCGAAGCCGGCATCGAAGCCGACCGCCTCGTGACTTTTGGAGACTGACATGAGCGAAGGCGCCATCAAGAAGTTCATGTTCGTCAATCGCAAGGCCCCCTACGGCACCATCTACGCGCTCGAATCGCTGGAAGTGGTGCTGATCACGGCGGCCTTCGACCAGGACGTCAGCCTCGTCTTCATGGACGACGGCGTATTCCAGCTGAAAAAGGGACAGCAGACCAAGGGCATCGAGAACAAGAACTTCTCGCCGACCTACCGCGCCCTGGACGGCTACGACATCGAGAAGCTCTACGTCGAAGAGGAAGCCCTGGCCGCCCGCGGCCTCACCGAAGACGACCTGCTGGTCGACGTCACCGTCATGTCGCGCGCCGATCTGGGCAAGCTGATGGACGAGATGGACGTCGTCCTCAGCTTCTAAGGGAGATACAAAGAATGCTGCACATCGTCAATAAATCGTCCCTCGAACGCAACACGCTGGAGTCCTGCCTGCGCGTGGCCAACGGCGGCGCCATCCTGCTGATCGAGGATGCCGTCTATGCCGCCACCAAGGGCAACGTGGCAGAAATCAAGCTGCGCGACGCGCTGTCGCGCTTCAAGGTCTATGCCCTGGCGCCCGATCTCGAAGCGCGCGGCATGGGCGACCGCGTCATGGACGGCGTCACCACCGTCGATTACGGCGGCTTCGTCGACCTCGTCGCGGAACACAAGAACTGCCAATCGTGGCTGTAACAATCCGGCTGTAACCGACATCGCATACCCCACGCATCACCCTTCACCAAGGAGACACTCATGTCCAGCATCGAAGTCAACGGCAAGTCCTACGAAACCGACGAAGAAGGCTACCTGGTCAACCTCGCCGAATGGAACGAAGAAGTTGGCGGCTACCTCGCGCAAACCGAAAACGTCACGATGACCGACCAGCACTGGGAAGTCATCAACTTCCTGCGCGACTACTACAACGAATTCCAGATCGCCCCGGCCGTGCGCGTGCTGACCAAGGCCATCGGCAAGAAGCTCGGCCCGGAAAAGGGCACCAGCCAGTACCTCTACGACCTGTTCCCCTACGGCCCCGCCAAGCAGGCATGCAAGATCGCCGGCCTGCCGAAGCCGACCGGCTGCGTCTAAGGGAAGCAGCGAACCGAAAAACGACTGATTGGGGTAGGCGCCGGCTGTTGGTCCTCCTTGTGCCGTCCGGCGCCGCTTTTCCCGATCTTTCCTTTCTCGCCCGCAGATATTGACCCGAGTATTCCCCGACCGATGAATCTTCTCTTCGCCCTGTTGTTCTACGTTGCCACGCTGATCCTGGTGGGCGGTATCGCCTACAGGATCTACGACTACGCACGCACGCCGGCGCCACTGAAGATTCCCACCACCCCGGCACCGACCACGAGCGGCGGCGTCGCCTTCCGCATGTTCCGCGAAGTGGTGTTTTTCGAAAGCCTGTTCAAGTCCAACCTGTGGATCTGGGCACTGGGCTGGACTTTCCACCTCGGACTGGCGCTGGTGCTGCTGCGCCACCTGCGCTATTTCACCGAGCCGGTGAATTTCATCATCGCCTTCATCCAGCCCTTCGGCATGTATGCCGGCTTCGCCATGGCCGCCGGCCTCGCCGGGCTCTGGGCGCGACGCTTCCTGGTCGAGCGCATCCGCTACATCTCGACCCCCTCCGATCACCTGATGCTGGCCCTGCTGCTCGGCATCGCCGTCACCGGCCTGCTGATGAAATTCGTCATGCATACCGACATCGTCGCCGTGAAAACCTTCTTCCTCGGCCTGATGGTGTTCGAAATCAATCCGCTGCCCTCGCATCCCGGCCTCTACCTGCATCTGGGCATGGTCGTGCTGCTGATGATCATCTTCCCGGTCAGCAAGCTGCTGCATGCGCCCGGCGTATTCTTCTCGCCGACCCGCAACCAGGTCGACAACCCGCGCGAGACGCGCCACCTGGCGCCCTGGGCCGCCAAATTCGAGGCGAAGAACTGATCATGGCCGACGAAACTACCCCAGTCGCCGTAGCGCCAGCGCCGACTCCCGCACCGGCGGCCAAACCGGCTGAAAAGGCCAAGGTCGTCGCTCCCGCCTTCCGCGAGTATCCGACCATCCCGGCCTTGCAGGTCGACGCCATGGTCGAGTCCAATCCCTATGTCGCCGCCGCGGTGCATAACGAGTCGGTCGGCTTCCCCGGCACCCTGGTCGATGGCTGGGAGCAGAAGGCCGTCGCCAAGATGGGCGAACTGCTCGGCAAGTACCGCTCGCTCAAGGTGTACATGGACGCCTGCGTGCATTGCGGCGCCTGCACCGACAAGTGCCACTATTTCATCGGCACCGGCGACCCGAAGAACATGCCGGTGGCGAGACAAGACCTGATGCGCTCGGTGTATCGCCGCTATTACACCCTGCCCGGCAAGCTGTTCCCGAAACTGGTCGGCGCGCGCGACATGACCAAGGACGTGCTCGACGACTGGTTCCGCTACTACAACCAGTGTTCCGAGTGCCGCCGCTGCTCGGTGTTCTGCCCCTACGGCATCGATACCGCCGAAGTCACCATGGCGGCCAAGGAAATCATGCACAGCGTGGGTCTCGGCCACAAGTATGTGAACGAGATCATCGGCAAGGTGCACAAGATCGGCAACAACCTCGGCCTGCCCGGCCCGGCGCTGGAAAACACGCTGGAAGGTTTGGAAGAGGACGTACTGGAAGACACCGGCGCCGCGGTCAAGTATCCGCTCGACGTCAAGGGCGCTGAAGTGCTGCTGGTCACGCCCTCGGCCGACTTCTTCGCCGAGCCGCACGTCGATAGCCTGATCGGCTACGGCAAGGTGTTCCACGCCGCCGGCATTTCCTGGACGCTATCCTCCAAGGCTTCGGAAGCCGGCAACTTCGGCATGTTCATCGGCAACTACGAGCAGATGCAGAAGATCGCCATGCGCGTGCGCGAAGCCGCGCTGGAACTCGGCGTCAAGCGCATCGTGGTCGGCGAGTGCGGCCACGCCTGGCGCGTCGCCTACGCCTTCTGGAACACCCTGACCGGCATTGGCGCCGGCGCCAACGACCCCTTCGCCATCCAGTTGCAAAAGCAGCTCGACCCGAACTACAAGCAGCCTTCGCACATCTGCGAAGTGACCTGGGACCTGATCCAGGCCGGGCGCCTCAAGTTCAACAAGGAAGCCAACGATCACCGCATCATCACCTTCCACGATTCCTGCAACGTCGCCCGCGGCTCGCGCATGGGCGACTACGCCGGCGGCCAGTTCGACATTCCGCGCAACATCATCCGAGCCGTGGCCAACCACTACGTCGACATGTCGGAAGCCACCACGCGCGAAAAGACCTTCTGCTGCGGTGGCGGCGGCGGCCTCTTGACCGACGAGCTGCTCGACCTGCGGGTCAAGGGCGCGCTGCCGCGCATGGAAGCGCTGAACCGGATCGTGCAGGACAACGGCGTCAATTTCATGGCCACCATCTGCGCCATCTGCAAGGCCCAATTTACCAAGGTGCTGCCCTACTACGGCTTCAAGATGAGCATGGTCGGCGGTGTGCACCAACTGGTCAGTACCGCGATCGTGCTCAACAACGAGCAATGACGAACAAGATATCAATGGAGACCTCTCATGTCCGCCACGCCTGAAACCACCACCGAAAAGCTGACCTTCCGCCGTTACAAGGAAGGCGACACCAAGGTCAAACGCTGGCAGGAAAAGATTTTCCAGGCCAGCTACTCCTACAAGTGTCCGACCTACGTCCAGTCGACCCCGCCCTGCCAGGGTTCCTGCCCGGCCGGCGAGGACATTCGCGGCTATCTGAATATCGTGCGTGGCATCGAAAAGCCGCCCGCGGGCGTCATGGGCGCCGACGGCAAGCCGATGAGCTGGCAGGAATACGCCTGGCGTCGCCTGACCGAAGCCAATCCGCTGCCTTCCGTGATGGGCCGCGTCTGCCCCGCCCCCTGCGAAACCGGCTGCAACCGCAACCAGGTCGAAGACCATGTCGGCATCAACTCGGTCGAGCATTACCTCGGCGACTGGGCGATCCAGAACAACCTCAAATTCAAGGCGCCGGAAACCAGGACCGGCAAGAAGGTCGCCATCATCGGCGGCGGTCCGGCCGGCCTCTCCGCCGCCTACCATCTGACCATGAAGGGCCACAGCTGCACCATTTTCGACGAGCATGAATTCCTCGGCGGCATGATGCGCTACGGCATCCCCGGCTACCGCACGCCGCGCGACACGCTCGACGCCGAAATCCAGCGCATCCTCGACCTCGGCGTCGAAGTGCATCTGAAGACGCGCATCGGCACGCACGTCAGCATGGAACAACTGCGCGAGAGTTTCGACGCGATCTTCCTCGGCCTCGGCGCCCAGGCCGGCCGCGCCCTGCCCATCCCGGGCGACGCCGAAGCCAATTCCGCATCCAACGTCGTTACCGCCACCGCATTCCTCAAGGCCTTCAACGACGGCCGCCTGAAGACCGTCGGCCGCCGCGTGGTGGTGGTGGGCGGCGGCGACACCTCGATGGACGTCGCCACCGTCGCGCGTCGCCTCGGCCACATCACCCAGGCCAAGCCCACCGACTGGGAAGGCGCGATCGCCGGCCAGATGGCCCAGGACGTGGCCGACGTCTCCCTGCGCCAGGGTGCCGAAGTCACCCTGACCTCCGTCTACATGACCGCCAGCAAGCCCGAAATCGAGCACGCCCAGGCCGAAGGCATCACCATCATGGGCGGCTGGATGCCGATCGGCGTGGTCAAGGGTCCGGACGGCCGCGCCACGGCGCTGCGCGTCATGCAATGCGAAGCCAAGATGGTTTCCGGCCGCCTCGACATCAAGAAAATCGACGGCACCGAAAAGGAACTGCCGGCCGACCTGATCGTCTCCGCCATCGGCCAGGCCGTCGATTTCACCGGCATCGAGGAATTCAATTCCGGCAAGGGCATGGTTGCCGCCGACAAGAACTACCAGGTCACCGGCAAGCCCGGCGTCTTCGCCGGCGGCGACGTGATCCGTCCCCACCTGCTGACCACCGCGGTCGGCCACGGCGCGATTGCCGCCGACGGCATCGACCAGTTCCTGGCCGGCGTCGAACCCGGTCGCCGTCCCAAGATCGACGTACATTCCTTCGACCTGATGCGCAAGTACGTCGAGAAGGGCGTGACGCTGGGCGAAATCAAGGAGCCGCTGCGCGGCACCTGCGACGACAAGAACGCCGTGCACAACTACGAGAACCGTTCCGACCGCTACGTCATTCCGCACGACCAGCTGTTCCTCGGCCACTTCCAATACACGGACCGCAACAAGCGCCACATCACGCACCTGACGAAGGAATCGGCGCTGGGCAACTTCGACGAGCGCCTCGACCCGCTGACCGAAGCGCAGGTGATCGCCGAAGCCAAGCGCTGCATGAGCTGCGGCCAGTGTTTCGAGTGCGACAACTGCGTCGTGTATTGCCCGCAGACCGCCGTCTACAAGGTCAAGAAGACCGAGACCATGACCGGCCGCTACGTCGCCACCGACTACGACAAGTGCATCGGTTGCCACATCTGCGCCGACGTCTGCCCCACCGGCTACATCCAGATGGGATTGGGTGAGTGAGCCTCAAACCCTTACCGCAGAGGCGCAGAGGCGCAGAGGATGCGCAGAGAAATGCAAGCGCCTTTGCTTTTCCTCTGCGTCGCCTTTCTCTGCGCCTCTGCGCCTCTGCGGTGAGACTCTGTCTTTTCGTCCTTGCCGCAATCGCCGTCTCGCCAGCGCCGACTCTTGCCGGCGACGGCGCGCGCACCGCGAAGCCGGTGATCGAGATCGCCAATCCCGGCAAGTGCGTGGCACCGGCCGAGGAAATGCGCCGCAACCACATGGAAATGCTCAAGCACCAGCGCGACCGTACCCTGCGCCAGGGCATCCGCGGCGAGCCGGCCTCGCTCAACGCCTGCATCGAGTGCCACGCCAGCAAGAAGACCGGCTCGGTGCTGGGCGGCAATGAAAACTTCTGCCAGAGCTGCCACAGCTATGCCGCGGTGAAGCTCGACTGCTGGGATTGCCACCAGCCCAAGGCCGGCTTCAAGGCAACCGGAGTGAAACCATGACGGCCCCGCAAACCCCCGACAGCAATCCGCGCCGTGCCTTCATCGCCGCCGCCGGTGCCGGTGTCGCCGGCCTCGGCTTCACGGTGATCGCCCCCGGCCTGCACCTGATGGCCGTCGCGAGTGACGCCAATGCGGCAAACGCCGCGACCGAAGCCCGCAAGGCCGGCACCGCCGCCTCGCCCGCCGTGCGCTGGGGCCTGCTGATCGACGCCACCCGATGCGCGCCCGGCTGCACCAAGTGCATCGACGCCTGCCACACCGAAAACGGCGTCAGCGAGAAGCTGCCCGATCCGCGCCAGAACTCGCAATGGATCCGCAAGATCGAACTCACCGATCGGCGCAACGGCAAGAAAACCGAGCTGCCGATGATGTGCCAGCACTGCGCCAACCCGCCCTGCGTCGATGTCTGCCCCACCGGCGCCTCGATGAAGCGCGCCGACGGCATCGTGCTGGTCGATCGCCACACCTGCATCGGCTGCCGCTACTGCATGATGGCCTGCCCCTACAAGGCACGCTCCTTCGTCCATGCGCCGCTGACCGAACAGAACCCCGAAGTGCCGCGCGGCCAGGGCTGCGTCGAATCCTGCACGCTCTGCGTGCATCGCGTGGACAAGGGCCAGCAGCCGGCCTGTGTCGAATCCTGCCCCGAGGGCGCGATGCTGTTCGGCGACCTCAACGATCCCGCCAGCGCGATTGCCAAACGCATCGCCAGCGTGCCGACCACGCAAGTTCGCAGCGACCTGCGCCTGAATCAAGGCGTCCGTTACCAGGGCATCTAACATGGCTACCCTCAACCCCCGCCACGAAGAAGGTCTCTTCTACCTGCTGGCCGCCATCGGCGGCGCGGTATCGGCCATCGGCGTCGCCGCCGCGCTCTACATGGAACACACCGGCCATGTCGTTACCGGCATGAACAACCAGATCGTCTGGGGCCTGCCGCATGTCTTCGCGATCTTCCTGATCATCGCCGCCTCGGGCGTACTCAACGTCGCCTCGATGGGCTCGGTCTTCGGCCGCGTGCTCTACAAGTCGCGCGCACCGCTCTCCGGCCTGCTGGCGCTGGCCATGATCAGCGGCGGCCTGGCGGTGATCATGCTCGACCTCGGCCGCGCCGACCGGCTGATGGTGGCGGCGACGCACTTCAATCCGACCTCGGTATTCGGCTGGAACGTGATCCTCTATCCGGTCTTCTACGCCTTCGTCGCGGTCTATCTGTGGACCATGATGGAACGGCGCATGAACCCCTACACCAAGATCGCGGGCTTCGCGACCTTCGTCTGGCGCGTGATCCTGACCAGCGGCACCGGCTCCATCTTCGCCTTCCTCGTCGCGCGGCAGGCCTACGGCACGGCGCTATTGGCGCCGATGTTCATCATCATGTCCTTTGCCTGGGGTCTGGCCGTCTTCCTCGTCGTGCAGTCGACCATGTACGCCTGGAACAACCTGACGCTGCCGCCGCTGATCCTGCGCCGCATGAAGAACCTGCTGGGCACCTTCATCGCCGCCGTGCTGTACTTCACCATCGTGCTGCACCTGGTCAATGCCTATTTCGCGAAGAACATCGCCTTCGAACATTTCATCCTGTTCAACAGCGAGTTCGCCAGCATGTTCTGGGTCGGCCAGATCCTGATCGGCACCCTGCTGCCGCTGGCCCTTCTGTATCTGCCGGCCACCGGCTCGCGGGTGCTCTGGGTCAACGTCGCCGCCCTGCTGGTGATCGTCGGCGCCTACTTCCAGCTCTATGTCTTCATCATCGGCGGCCAGGCCTTTCCGCTCGACATCTTCCCCGGTTACGACGTCAAGAGCAGCTTCATGGATGGCGCGGTCGATCATTACGCGGCCAGCCTGCCCGAATTCCTCCTGGCAATCGGCGGCCTCGGCATCGCCTTCACGATGACCACCGTCGGCGTGCGCGTGCTGCATTTCCTGCCGCAAGACGACATCGCCGAACTCGAAGCCGCCGGCAGCGACTGAAATGCGGTGAAAAGGCTTAACCGCAGAGGCGCGGAGGCGCTGAGGATGCGCAGAGAAAGTCCAAGGCATTTGCTTTTCCTCTGCGTCGCCTTTCTCTGCGCCTCTGCGCCTCCGCGGTAAGGTTTGGGTTTTACCATCCCCCCCATGCATCGCTTCCTGATCTCTGCCGCGCACAAGTCCTCGGGCAAGACCACCATCAGCATCGGACTCGCGGCGGCGCTGAGTTCCGGCAAGCACGGCCAGCCGGCACGCACCGTGCAGCCCTTCAAGAAAGGGCCCGACTACATCGATCCGCTGTGGCTCTCGGTCGCCGCCGGGCGCCCCTGCTACAACCTCGACTTTTTCCTCTCGCCCGACAGCGAACTGCAAGCCCAGTTCGCCCGCCACGGCCATGACGCCGAAATCTGCCTGATCGAAGGCAACAAGGGCCTCTACGACGGGCTCGACCTCGACGGCTCGAACAGCAATGCGGCGCTCGCCCGCCTGCTCGACCTGCCGGTGGTGCTGGTGCTCGACGCGCGCGGCATGACACGCGGCATCGCCCCGCTGATCCTCGGCCACCAGGCCTTCGACCGCAACATCCGCATCGCCGGCGTGATCCTCAACCGCCTCGGCGGGCGCCGCCACGAAGCCAAGCTGCGCGCCGTGATCGAGCATTACACCGATGTCCCGGTGCTCGGCGCGGTGCAGGAAGACCCCGAACTGGCGCTGGTCGAGCGCCACCTGGGCCTGATGCCGGTAAACGAAACCGCCGAAGCCGAAAGGCACATCGCCGCGATCGGCGCACGCATCGCCGCGCAAGTCGATCTGAATCGCCTGCTGGAAATCAGCCGGACCGACGCCGCCCTCGCGCCGCCCGCGGCGCAGCCGCGCAGCCACGAAAAACCTGTGCGCATCGCCGTCGCCCGCGACGCCGCCTTCGGCTTCTACTACGCCGACGACCTCGCCGCGCTGACGGCCGCCGGCGCGCAAACCGTGTTCTTCGATACCCTGCACGATACCAAGCTGCCGCCCTGCGACGGCCTGCTGATCGGCGGCGGCTTTCCCGAGTGCTTTCTCGATCAACTGGAGGCCAACACCGCACTGCGCGCCGACGTCCGGCGCGCCATCGAGGGCGGCCTGCCGGCCTACGCCGAATGCGGCGGCCTCATGTACCTGGCGCGCAGCATCCACTGGAAGGGTCGCAGCGCCGAAATGGTCGGCGTGATCCCCGGCGACATCCGCATGCACGACAAGCCCGTCGGCCGCGGCTACGTGATCCTCGAACCCAACGCCAACCACCCATGGCGCGGCGCTGGCAGCGACGGCACGCCATCGCTGCGCGCCCACGAGTTCCACTATTCGAACCTCTACGACCTGCCGGCCGATACCCGCTATGCCTATGCCGTAAAGCGCGGCCACGGCATCGACGGCCACCACGACGGCGTCCTGCGCCACCGGCTGCTCGCCTCCTACACCCACCTGCGCGCCACCAGCGGTTGCGACTGGCCGGCGAAATTCGTCCAGCACGTCCGCGACTGCATGACCAACGACTATAAGGAAACCACCCCATGTTCGCCCTGACCCCCGCCGCCGCCGAGCAGATCGCCCGCGCCGCCGATGAACAGCCCGACGCCGGCCCCCAGCCCATGCTGCGCGTCGCCGCCAAGATCGACGAAAGCGACGGCGAACTGGTCTATGGCATGGGCTTCGACGACGAGCGCGAAGACGACCTGGTGGTCGACGCCGGCGGCGTCCCGATCCTGATTTCGCCGCACAGCCAGCCCCTGCTGGAGAACACCACGCTGGATTTCGCCGAAGTCGCACCCGGCGAGTTCCAGTTCATCTTTCGCGGCGGCTGCAATGCGCCGGCGTCAAAACAAGGCTGTGGAGGCTGCGGCGGCGGTTGTTCCTGATCAAGCATCAGCTCGCCAAGCTGAGGTAGCATTCGCTGTCCATTAACCTGCAAAAAATTAGATTCGCAGATTTCGCAGATTGACGCAGATTTGGCGGCGTGCTACCTGACCAAGTCGTATCGCCTGGCGGACGGCCATCGCCGTTGGTCTCCGCATTGTTCTCTTTGGGTAATCTGCGTAATCTGCGCAATCTGCGGATTCAACCGAGATTTTTTATGAAACCTACTCCTGCCCAACCCGGCTGGGTCTATCTGGTCGGGGCCGGTCCCGGCGACCCCGAATTGCTGACCCTCAAGGCCGCGCGACTGATCGGCGAAGCCGATGTCCTGGTCTATGACAACCTCGTCTCCAAGGCCGTGCTGAAGCTCGCCCGTGCCGACGCCGAGCTCATCTACGCCGGCAAGGAACGCGGCAACCACTCGCTGCCCCAGGAAGAAATCAACGAACTGCTGGTGCGCCTGGCCAAGACCGGCAAGCGCGTGGTACGCCTCAAGGGCGGTGACCCCTACATTTTCGGCCGCGGCGGCGAAGAGGTCGAAACCCTGCAAGCCGACGGCGTCCACTTCGAAGTGGTTCCCGGCATCACCGCGGCCGCCGGTGTCGCCTCCTATGCCGGCATTCCGCTGACCCATCGCAACCACGCCCAGGCCTGCGTCTTCGTCACCGGCCACCTCCAGGACGGCAGCATGAACCTGGACTGGCCCGGACTGGCCCGCCGCCGCCAGACCGTGGTGATCTACATGGGCCTGTCGGGCCTGCCGCACCTGTGCGCCAAGCTGATGGAACACGGCCTCCCCGCCGACTGGCCCGCCGCCATCGTGCAGCACGGCACGCAGCCCACCCAGCGCACCATCACCGGCACGCTCACCACGCTGCCGGCCCTGGCCGAAGCCGCCAACCTGCGCGCGCCGACCCTGATCATCGTCGGCGAAGTGGTTACGCTGCGCGACAAGCTGCGCTGGTTCGAAGAACGCTGCGACTAATTGCCGCATCGGTGCCGGGAGTCGGCGCCGGCGCTACGGCGAATCGGGGCGCGCGAAGCATCGCGGCATCGTTGATTGTGCTTCAAGGGCATGCATGAGAAAAATATCGGTTATTTTCCCTTCCTGACCTCGACAACTTTCCGGCCACTCAATGCTTCGATTTCTGCGACACCTGGTGGGTGGGTCCGCCAAGCCCTCGGACGATCTGCCCACCGTGCGCGAACAGGCGTCGCGCAATTCCAGGGACATCGCCGGCCCGAATGCCGCTGCCTCGCCCATCGACCCGGACGACACGCCGAACTCCTTCGTGCGTCGGGATGCCGTACTCGATCATTCCGAAAAAATCGCCGGCTACGAATTCTCGCTGCTGACCACCTTGCGGGACCGGCTGCATCGGCGCGGCGGAATGGCGAGGCGCACCTATGACGCCGCCCTCCTGACCCGCCTGGCCGCCCCCGGCGCCACCTCGCTCCTCGGCCATCGGCTGGCCTTCGTCAATCTCTCGGCCGAGTCGCTGGACAATCGCCTGATCGACCAGCTTCCGCCGCAAAACACCGTGCTGATCCTCGAAACCACCGAGCAGGCAATCGATTCGGAACACATTGCGGCGCGGCTGGCCGAACTCAAGCAGAAAGGCTTCGCCTGCGGCTTGAGGGTTCACGATGCCGCCGACGCCGCCCGCCCGGCAATGGACGGACTGGATTTCATCCAGATCGACGTCACGGCCTTCGACGGCATCGACCTGAAATCACTGACCGCCGAATTCAAGAAGAAAAAAACTGCCGCGGCACTATCGCCCCGGCTGGTCGCGCGCGACGTGCAAAGCCATGACGACTTCCAGTTCTGCGACAAATGCGGCTTCGAGTTTTTCCAGGGGCCCTTCATCAACAGCCGCGAAAGCCTGCGTCCCGCCGGCGGCGGCATCAATCGCATCGTCGTGCTGCCCATCCTGAACATGGTACGCAGCGACCAGAGCTTCGCCCTGATCGCCGACCGGCTCAAGAACGAACCGACGCTGACCTACAAGCTGCTGCGCTATCTCAATTCGCCCGCAATGGGCCTGCAGCAGCCGATCGACAGCCTGACCCAGGCGCTGGTGCTGATCGGCCGCGAAAAGTTCTATCGCTGGCTGTCGCTGCTGCTCTTCGACTTTGCCAACCCCACCTACCACGAACGCGCACTGGCCGAACGCGCGCTGGCCCGCGGCCGCACCCTCGAACTGCTTGCCGGCAAGGGGCGCATTCCCAAAGCCCCCGACCATCTGTTCCTCATCGGATTGTTTTCCCTGCTCGACGTGGCGCTGGGCCTGCCCCTGCAAGAACTGCTCGAAAAGGCCACCCTGCCCGACGCCGTGCGCGAGGCCCTGCTTGGCAAACCCGGCGCCCACGCCGACGCGCTGGCATTGGCGATCCTGGGCGAAGCAGATGCCGCGGCGCTTCCGGAGCAGATGGCGCAGGCACTCGCGCGCTGCGAACTCGCCGACGCCGCCTACACCGCGGCGGCTGCCGAAGCCCTTGTATGGGCAAGCCAGGCGCTCGGCGACACGGAGTAGCGGAAGATCGCGATCCGCATCACCCCTCAAGCCATCGACGACAGCGCCGCGGCCAGATCCGCGTTGTCATCCTTTGGATGAGGATGGATGACAGTCCTGCCTCGTTCTTCATGCATTCCCGCGGCAATTTCCTGCTTCTTTTGCGCTACCCATTTGCATAATGGCTGAGCAGCAAGAAACGCATGGAACTGATCCTTGTCTTCTATCATCAACTTGGACATTTCTTGATCCCCGGTTTTCCCTGGCGACATTGTCCTACAGTCCGCAAAAAGATGCGCGACCGTATTCCGATCACGTCTTGACGGCTTGATCGCACAAGTGAAGGTTGTCGTGAGCGTCCGGCATTTCAGGCGCGAAGAACATCCGTCCGCGGTGCGCAGGTCATGCCAAGCGCTGCCGCCACGGCCGGATGGGTGATTTGCCCGGCGCAGGCATTGAGCCCGGCGGCGAAGCCCGGATCGTCGCGCAGCGCCTGCTTCCAGCCCTTGCCGGCCAGCGCGAGGATGTAGGGCAGGGTCGCGTTGCCCAGCGCCAGGGTCGAGGTCAGCGGCACGGCGCCGGGCATGTTGGCGACGCAGTAGTGCACCACGCCCTCCTCGACGAACACCGGATCGGCATGCGTGGTCGGGCGCGAGGTTTCGCAGCAGCCGCCCTGGTCGATGGCCACGTCGACAATCACCGCGCCGCCTTGCATCTTCTTCAGCAGGGCGCGATCGATCAGCTTCGGTGCGACGCCGCCCGGCCGCAACACCGCGCCGATGACCAGGTCGGCGCGGCAGACCGATTCCTCGATGGCGGCCGTGCCCGCCATCAGCGTCCGCACCCGCCCCTGATATTCCCGATCAAGCATGTCAAGCCGCTTGATGTTGCGGTCGATCGCCGTCACCTGGGCGCCGACTCCCGCGGCGATGCGTACCGCATGGGCGCCGACGGTGCCGGCACCGAGCACGGTGACCCGCCCCGGCGCCACGCCGGGAACCCCGCCCAGCAGCACGCCGCGCCCGCCATGGGGCTTTTCGAGGAAATGCGCGCCGGCCTGTACCGCCATGCGCCCGGCCACCGCCGACATCGGCGCCAGCAGCGGCAGGCGCCCTTCCCCGTCGGTGACCGTTTCGTAGGCAATGGCGATGCAGCCGGCCCGCAGCAGGGCCTCCGCCTGCCGCAAATCCGGGGCGAGGTGCAGGTAGGTGAACAGCAACTGCTCCGCTTTCAGGAAGGCGAACTCGGCCGCCTGCGGCTCCTTCACCTTGACCACCAATTCGGCATCCCAGGCCTCGGCGGCGCTGGCGGCGATGCGCGCGCCGGCAGCCAGATAGCCGGCATCGCCGAAGCCGATGCGCGAGCCGGCGCCGGACTGCACCATGACATCATGGCCGGCGGCGCACAACTCCCGCACCGCCGCGGGAACCAGACCGACGCGGAACTCCCCGGACTTGATTTCGGCGGGAACACCGATACGCATGCTCATCTCCTCAATTTAGCCACGACGCAGGCGCCAGTATGCACCGGAGCCGCGACTTCACCAGCCAAATTATGTATTTGGCGTGCCTGCGGAAGTCCGCAAGGTGCTACCATCTTTGCCATGATCGAATGGACCCCAGCCCTCAGCACCGGCGTTGCGCTGCTCGACGAGCAGCACAAGGAGATTTACCAGTGGCTCGCGGAACTGCAAAGCGCCGCCGACGATGAGCGTACGCTGTTCGGCGTGTATTCGCTGACCCGGCTGAAACACTACACGCGGGCGCACTTCGCGGCGGAAGAAGCGCTGATGAAGGCGTCGGGATATCCCGGTCTGGCCGAACACTCGGCGGAACATGCAAAGTTTTGCGCCCGGCTGAATGAACTCCAGCTCAAATCGATCGGTCAGGACATTTCGCGGGATACCGTGGAATTCCTGACCGACTGGCTGACCAGGCACATCACCAGGACCGACATGGCCTATGTGCCATACCTGAAAAAGCTGCAATAAACCCAGAAAAATCAGTTGATCCGCAGATTTCGCAGATGGATCAGCACGTTTGGCACGCCTTGCCGATCACCCATCGGGTTTGTCGGTGAGTACATCCAACCCTATGAAGTACCGCGTTTAAATCTGCGAAAATCTGCGTCATCTGCGGAAAATAGGATATAGCATCGCGCGGCGATCCGGGGATCGCCGCGCGATGCAATGCCCCTGACGAGGCATTGCCGGAAACAGCGTTTCAGGCCGCGGTCTTCTGCCCCGCGAAGAGGTGCACAATCGCCTCCGCCACTTGTTCCGAGGCATCGGGATAAGCCCCTTCCTCCAGCATGTGCAGGGCCTTCTCCTTGTCGCCCTGGCGGGCGACCGCCAGCACTTCCCCGGCGCAACGATGAAAGTTGGCATGGCGCGAGCGGACCACGGCGAACACCGGATTCTGGCCGAAACGCTCGCCGCCGATGCCGTTGATCCATTGACCGAGGGTGCACTGGTCGTCGCGCGAGACGGTTTCGACCCTGAGGTCTTCCTTGCCGTCGCCATTGATATGTGCCTGTAGCCGGGCCTTCCACTTGATGTGGGAATCGATGGCTTCTGTGCCTTCCGAGGCGATGACGAACATGCGCGCCAGCAGCATCTTGACCCGTTCCGACGACTTCACATAGTCGCCGCCGTGCAGCAGTTTGGTGGCGGCGGCCTTGTCCCCGGCCTGCGCCGCCGACAGTACGTCGCCGGCACTGCGATGGAACAGGGCATGATGCGCCTTCATGTCGAAGAAGGTTTCCGAAAAGCCGAACTTCTCGCCGCCCTTGTCGTAGATCCACTTGCCCAGGGGGCATTGATCGTCGCGGCAGACGACATCGACCTTGAGCTGCTCTTCGCTGGTGCCGTTGATGTAGCTTTCCAGCCGAACCTTCCATTTCATGTGGGCATCGACCGCGGTCTTGAAATTCAGGCCGGCCAGTTCGGCGCTTTGCTCGTCCAGTGCGCTGACGGCCGGCGCCGCCTGGCTACCGCCCCCACTCACGATGTTCTTGAACCAGTCCAGCATTCCCATGACGCCCCTCCCTTGGTCGTTGATCGGCATGCGCGCTGGCTTGTGTTGTTTTTTATGCAGCCGGCGGCGGATCAATTTTCCACAAAATGAAATGCCGGGACATTCGAACATCACATGACGGAAGCAATACGATTGATTGCGATTTGAAGCATTTCATGCCGGCTGCCGGCGAAAATGAAAACGCCGCCACGAACCGGGGCAGCGTTCTTGCAGGCGACGAACGCCCGATCGCTGCTTTGCATAACGGGAATTCCCCTTCGGGGGCCGTTAATACAGCACTTCGCTCCAGCGTCCGCTGGAACGCAGCTGGGCATGGACCGACGCCCACTCGCGGGCCGAGCCGGCCAAGTCCGCCATCGCCCGGTCGACCATCGCGAGCATGTTCCCGGTGCCGGCGACGAACACCCGGGTGCCCGGCCGCTTGAGCATCTCCCAGACTTCCGCCGCGTTCTGTTCCAGGGCCTTGTCCAGCGCCACCGGCGCCCCCAGGCCCGGTCGCGGGCTGACGGCCTGGAAGGCCTTGAAGGTCGGCTGGTCGAAATAGTTGGCGAGGTCGTTGTTCTCGTCGTTCATGTAGAGCATTTCCAGCGGGCTCTTCGCGCCGTAGAACAGCCGCACCCTGCCCTGCCAGCCGCCGATCTTTTCGTAGATCTGCCGGATCAGCGTGCGAAACGGCGCAATGCCGGTGCCCATGCCCAGCATCAGGATGTCGGCGGTCTTGTCCTCGGGAATGACGAACGGGTAGCCGACCGGGCCGGCGAACTGGATGCTGTCATCCGGGCGCAGGTCGCACAGGTAGTTCGAGGCGACACCCTGGTATTCCTCGCCGTTGAAATCGTCGATGTAGGAACAGCGCCGCACGCAGATGGCGAACTCGGTGCCGTCGTTGCGCCGCTCCAGGTCCATGATCGAGTACAGGCGGGTGTGCCACGGATTGCCAAGCTGTCCCGGCGCCATGACGCGGATGCAATTGCCCAGCGTGCCGTCGAAGGACAGGTCGCCGGTCTTGAAGGCCAGGTGCCGGACCTCCTCGCGCGAGGCGGGCGGCGTGATGCGGCGCGATGCCGTGAGGACGGCGGAATAGGTCCTGGCGGGAGGCGGTGTGGGTGGCTTGGATGTCTGCATGTCATTGGCTCCAGAACAAGTGTTCAGTGGTGTGGCGCGGGCGTGGCGGCGCCGGATTCGCAGGCGGTGTCGCTGCAGCCGCTGCCGGCGGTGCAGCTGCCGCATTTGCTGCTGTCGCGGAAGGGACCGAGCTGCGGGTTCCGCGCGGCAAAGCACCGATAAATGCGCTCGACGGCAATGCCGGCGAGCATGATGGTGAAGATGAGGCCGATGGTCACCAGATAGGTAGTCATCATCCGCCCAATCCGGCAAAGCCCATGAATGAAAGCGAGAGGATGCCGGCCAGCATCAGCGACAGCGCCGTGCCCTGCGCCAGGTCGGGCACGTTGGACAGCGTCAGGCGCTCGCGCACGCTGGCCATCAGCACCAGCGCGAGGGTGAAGCCGAGGCCGCCGCCGATGCTGAAAGTGACCGACTGGACGAAGTCGTATTCGCGCGCCGTCTGGAACAGCGCGACGCCGAGCACGGCGCAATTGGTGGTGATCAGCGGCAGGTAGATGCCCAGCGCACGGAAGAGCGCCGGGCTGTATTTCTTCAGCACCATCTCGACCAGTTGCACCGCCGAGGCAATGATCACGATGTAGGAAATCAGGCGCAGGAATTCGAGATGGAAGTAGCCCAGCAGCAGGTTCAGGCCGTAGGCGCAGAGCGAGGCCACCAGCATCACGAAGGTGGTCGCCACGCCCATCGGGAAGGCCGTGTCGAGCTTGCCCGAGACTCCGAGGAAGGGGCACAGCCCGAGGAACATCGCCAGCACGAAGTTGTTGGCGAGCAGCGCATTGACGAAAATCTGGAAGGCCGATTCATGCATTTTGCGTGGCCTCCTTTCCTGCCTTGCGCCGCGCCCACCACGAGAACAGCAGCAGCCAGGCGCCGAGCACGAAGAAACCGCCGGGCGGCAGCACCATGATCACCCAGGGCTGGAATTGCGCACCGAACAGGGCCACGCCGAACAGCGTGCCGGCGCCGAGCACTTCGCGCACCGTGCCGAGCGCCAGCAGGCCGATGGTAAAGCCCACGCCCATGCCGGCGGCGTTGATCATCGCCGGCATGGGCGTGTTCTTCGAGGCGTGGGCTTCGGCCCGGCCGAGGATGATGCAGTTCACCACGATCAGCTGGATGAAGGCGCCCAGCGCATCGTAGAGCGCCAGGCTGATGGCCTGGATGACATAGTCGACCACCGTGACGAAGGTGGCGATGATGACGATATACACCGCGATGCGCACCTCCTTGGGCGTAAAGCTGCGCATCAGCGACACCAGCGCACAGGAGCAGACCAGGACGAACGTCGTCGCGACTCCCATTGAAAGCGCATTGACGCCGGAAACCGTGACGGCCAGCGTCGGGCACATGCCCAGCACCATGACGAACACCGGGTTCTGGCGCCAGACGCCTTCCATGAACTCGTCCCAGGTGGTTGCCGTCGTCGGATTCATCAAAAAAACCTCGGTTCAATCCGCAGATTTCGCAGATTGTGCGGATATCCCGATTCATCCGCGCCAATCTGCGAAATCTGCGGACCGGATTCCTTTTTCAGATTCATGATTTGCTCCCGAGCTTTTCGAGGTTGGGGACCAGGCGCGGCAGCAGCGCCTGCGCCGTATCGTTGATGGCCTTGCCGACGGCGCGCGAGGTGATGGTCGCGCCGGCGATGGCATCGATCTGCCACGGGCTGGTCTTGGCGCCGTGCTTGACCGCCTTGACCTCGTTGGCCAATGCGGAAAGGTCACCCTTCAGCTTGACGTCGAGGGCGTTGAAGTTGGCGAGGAACTCCTTGTCGGTGATGATCTTGTCGCCGATGCCCGGCGTCTCGCGCATATTGACCACGCCGATGCCGACCACGCACTGGCAGTCGGGCGAGTAGCCGAACATGATGCGCACGGTATCGGCGTAGCCCTTGGCGCCGCCCTCGGCCGCGATGCCGGCGAGCTTGCCGGCCGCGTCGTAGGCGGCAAAGAATTTGACCGCGCCCGGCGCATTCGCCGTGTCGCCAGCGCCGACTCTTGGCTCGATGCCGCCAGCAGGTAATGCGACATACTCGGCAATCGACTTCGCCGCCGGGATCACCTTGAACACGGCGCGCTCGGTGGCGATCTTCTTGTTGGCGGCCACGGCATCGTAGGTGCCCTCGTAGGCGCCGACGATGATCAGGCCGCAGATGGCCGACACCAGGCCCAGGGTGCGGATCATCGCGGCCGTCGGCGAAGCCGGCGGCGCGGGCTCGGGCTGGGCGACCGCGATCGGAATCACCTTCTTGTCGCTGGCGGGCTGGTCACTCATTTTTTCGGCTTCTTGGGCAGGAAGCGCTTCTTCGGCGTTACCGCGCCGGCTTCCTCGCGCGAGATGTAACCCGGATTCAGCGGATAGGTGGCACGCTTGCGGCGATTGAGCACACTGCGGCCGAAGGGCACCGGCTGGGTGATCTTCTCGATCAGCGGCGACGCGGCATTGGCGATCAGGATGGCGTACATCACGCCTTCCGGCAGGCCGCTGTAGTAGCGGATCACCACCGTCAGGAGGCCGATCAGCGCCCCATACACCCACATGCCCTTGGGCGTCACCGGCGAGGTCGCCATGTCGGTCGCCATGTACACGGCACCGAGGATCAGGCCGCCGGAGAACAGCATGAAGAAGGGATTCGGATAACGCGCCGGATCGAAGGCGAACAGCAGCCAGGCCGTCAGCGCCGCGCTGCCGATGATCGCCAGCGGAATGCGCCAGTCCATGAAGCGGCGCAGCGCCAGATACGCGCCGCAGAGCAGGATCAGCAGCGGCGCCGGACCGACCGCCATGTGGCCCGAAAGCGACGTCAGCAGGTCGACGGCATTGGCCACCACGCCGTCGAACTTCCATTTCGCCAGCGGCGTCGCGCCGGCCAGCGCGTCGAGGTTCTTGACCTTGAGCCAGGCGGCGGCATCGGCCGGAATCATCAGCGGCCAGGCCAGCGACGAGGGAATGAATTCGGTGAAGCGGCCGGTGAGGAAGGACGGCGTATAGGTGGCGATGGCGGTGGGAAACGCCGCCTGGACAAACGCGCGGCCAACCAGCGCCGGGTTGAATACATTGAAGCCGATGCCGCCGAACAGCGCCTTGCCGAGAGCGATGGCAACGAGGCCGGCCACCGCGCCCATCCACAGCGGAAAGCCCGGCGGCAGCGTCAGCGCCAGCAGCAGGCCGGTGATCACGGCCGAGTAGTCGGACAGTCGTCCCGCCTGCGTCCCGGTGCGAACGAAGAAGCGCTCGGTCAGCAGGCAGGCCGCGGTGACGACAACGAGCGACGCCAGCGCCGAAATGCCGTACTGGAACACATAGAAGGCGCAGATCGGCAGCAGCGAATACACCACATGCCGCATGATGGTTTCGACCGTCTTCGCCCCCTGCACATGCGGGGCCGAACGGATTTCGATGGGAGCGGTCATGCGACGAACCTCGAATCAATCCGCAGATTACGCAGATTTCGCAGATTGAAGCAACTCAACTCAGAGGCCGGGGGCACGATGGCCATGTTGCGGGCCCGAGGTTCCTTTTCATCTGCGCAAATCTGCGAAATCTGCGGACAAAATGCCTTCCTCATTTTCATGCCGCCTTCTCCCGCAGGATCTGCTTGGCGACGCGGAACTGCTGCACCAGCGGGATGTTGGACGGGCAGACATAGGTGCAGCAGCCGCACTCGAAGCAGTCGCCGAGGAAATACCGTTCGCCCATCAGCTCGTATTCGCGCTTGGCGGCGAGCATGCCCAGGGTCGACGGGTTGAGGCCCATCGGGCAGGATTCGACGCACTCGCCGCACTTGATGCAGGGATAGGTCTGGCGCGTCTCGCGCACCTGCATGTCCTCGCGGCGGAACACCAGCACGCCGGAGACGCCCTTGGTGATGGGCACGTCGAGCGAGCCGATGGCCTGGCCCATCATCGGCCCGCCGAGGATCACCTGACGCGCATCGAGCGCGTGGACCGCGGGCACGCCGGCGTAATCGAGCACGAACTTGAGCGGCGTGCCGAGGATCACGCGGTAATCGCCGGGCCGCGCCACGCCGGAGCCGGTGACGGTCACGACCCGCTCGGTGAGGCCCTGCCCGGCCGGCAGCAGCTTGCCCAGCGCGGCCAGCGTGCCGACGTTGCTGACCACCATGCCCAGCGCGATCGGCAGGCCGCCGGCCGGCATCTCGGTGCCGAACAGCGCCATGATCAGCATCTTTTCCGCACCCTGCGGATATTTGGTCGGCACCAGTTCGGCGAATATCTCGCCCTCGGGAAGGGTTCCGGCGCGCGCAATGGCGTCGCGCAGAACGCTCCGCGCATCGGGTTTGTTGTCCTCGATGCCGATGATGGCCCGCTCGGCGCCGGTGGCGCGCATGGCGTAGCGAATGCCGGCGATCAGATCGTCGGACTGTTCCACCATGACGCGGTGATCGCAGGTGAGATAGGGCTCGCACTCGCAGCCGTTCACCACCAGGGTATGCACTTTCGCCTGCTTCGGCACCGAGAGCTTGGCGTGGGTCGGGAAGGCGGCGCCGCCCAGGCCCACCATGCCGGTATCCCAGATCGCCTGCAGGATGTCCTGGCCGGTGGCCTGCGACAAGTCGCGCGGCCGGCCCCAGAGGTCTTCCTGCGTCGCTCCCGGATGGGCGCGGATGACGATGGACTCGATCCACGTGCCGCGCATGCCGGGGCGCAGGCCGATGAACTCGACCACGCCCGACAGCGGCGCATGGTGCGGCACCGAGAGCCACTCGTCGCTCCTGGCGATGGGCTGGCCGCGCACCACTTCCTGGCCGACGCGCACGATCGGCCGCGGCGCCTTGCCGATGTGCTGCGACAGCGGCACCGTGACCTTCGGCGGAAACGGCAGGCGGCGAATCTTGCGATCCGCCGTCAGCTTGCAGGACGGCGGATGCACGCCGCGCTGGAAGGCTTCACCGCGGAAGTAGGAAAGCAGCTTCATCGCCGGATCAGTTGTACTTGGCCGCCCGCACCATGAGCTTTTCCACCCCCGGCTCTGCCATGTTCCACGGTGTGCCGGGATGGATGCAGCCGGCCGTGCATTTCTCGGCGGCCTTGACGATGTCGGCGAATTTCGCGCCCTTCGGGTTGATGACGATGGCAAGTTTCTGGTCGTTGTAGGCGAAGGTCTTCGGTGCCAGCGTGGTGCACTCGTCGCAGGCCGTGCATTCCGGCGTCTCGATCCAGACCGGCTCGTAATCGCCGCCGCCGGCGCTCGAAATCGCCGTCCCGCCAGCGCCGACTCCCGCGGCGGGCGTCGCGACGGCACCGCCGCCCCCCAGACCGAGGCTGGCGCTGACCTTGGCCAGCAGTTCGGCGCGCACGCGCTCCGTCACTTCGTCGGTATCCGCCGGCTGCGAATCGAGGCCGGCAATGCCGCGCAACTGGCGCCAGAAATTCAGACGCTCTTCGGAAGAACGCACCAGATCCGCGGTGACCAGCAGGCGCATCAGGCGGTTCTTCTTGTCCACCGCCCAGATGTAGGGGAACTTGCCTTCGCGGTCGTCCGCGTCAAGCTCCAGGAAATCGGCCAGCAACACCATGTTCTCGTTCCAGGTTTCCGGCGGAGCCTTCTTGAACTGCTTGAGGAAGCGCGCCTCGGTCGCCGCGAAATCAGCGAAGGTCATCGGCAGCGTCATGCTCTGTTCGGCGCCGTTGTCATCGAGATACTTGAGGCTGTAGGTCGGCCAGTCGGTGTCGAGCGACGGGTTGCCTTCGAGGCTGACGCACTCGCGGAAGGTGGTGCCGGCATCGGGATCGAAGCGGAACAGCGGATAGGCGCGGCCTTCCACCGCCAGCTTGCTCTGGTCCACGCTGCGGTCGTCGCCGACGCCATGCTCCGGCGGACAGACCGCGTAGATGTTGAACAGCGCCGGACGGCGGCTGTTCAAGCCATCGACATAGCTTTCGAGCAGGTGATTGACGTGGGCGATGGTGCCGGACATCACGTAGGACGTGCGGTGCGCCATGCCGATCAGCGAGATCTCCTTGCGCGTCTCCTGCTTGCCGCGCTGCGCCGCGCCGAAAGGCGCCATGTCGGACACCTGGCCGATGAAGCCGGAGGTGCAGGCCTGGCCGCCGGTGTTGGAATACACCTGCGTATCGACCACCAGCACCTTGATCGGCATGCCCGACATCATGGCGCGCGAGAGGTTCTGGAAGCCGATGTCGTACATCGCGCCGTCGCCGCCGATCGACACCACCGGCGGGCACAGCAGCCACTCCTCCTCGGAGAACTTGCTCCAGGTGAAGCGACGGAAGAAGTCGTCGTCGCGATCCGGCAGGTAGTCGCTGGCCAGTTCCATCTCGGCCATGCGCACGGCCTTGAAGCCGTCGGCCATCTTCGCCATGTGGCCCTCGAAGAGGCCCATCGCCACGGAGGGCGAATCCTGGAACAGATGCGAGGTCCAGGGGAAGGGATAGGGATGGAAGGGGTAGGTCGAACCCCACACCGAGGTGCAGCCCGTCGAGTTGACGATGCCCATCTCGGCGCGACCACGTTTGGTCGGGCCTTCGACATAGCGCCACTTCAGGTCTTTCAACTTTTCCAGCAGTTGCGCGGTGTTCTTGACCCAGGCCGGATCAAGCAGTTGCGATGGCTTGTCGGCATTCAGCTTGTTGGCCAGGTTGGACAGGGTCAGGTCGTGCAGGCCGGTCGCATCCACGGCGCGCACCACCGCGCCGGTGTCGGTCAGGTCGACCGCCGAGGCGAGCTTGACGCGCATGTGCTGTTCGAGGCGCACGATCAGATCGTCGAGCTTGTCGATGAAGGCCTTGACGCGCGGCTGCATCAGCGCCGTCACGGTCGAGGTAAACAAGTGGATCGCGGTCTTCTCGCCGCAGCCGAGGCAGGCGCCGTCGCCGCAGTTCATCGAGGCGTAATTGTGCTTGTCGAGCAACAGGGTTTCCAGCGCGCCGATCTTTTCGTCGAGGCTGTCGATGCGGCTGTATTCCTTGGGCGTGGTCGGCAGGTCGAGCCAGGTGTTCCAGTCGCGGCGCAGGCGCTCCACCGAGTCCTCGGTCTGCGTCACCATTTTCAGCGCATTGTCCTCGCAGACCGTGACGCACAGCGCGCAACCCTTGCAGGTATAGGGATTGATGGTGATCGAGAAGAGTCCGCCGCTGCCCTTGGCTTTCTTCTCGCGCTGCGACCAGTAGGGCTTGGTGGCGCCGAACTGGAAGCCGCCGAGCTGGATCTGCAGCTGGGTGAACTCGGCGGCCAGCGAAGCACGCTCGCCTTCCGGCGTTTCGGCCAGCACCTGGTCCATGGCGATATCGATCAGCGGGCGCACGAAGCCGCCGTCGTTGTCGATCAGCGCGCGCAGTTTCTTCTCCACGGCGCGCACCGCGCGGCGCAGGAAGCGGGTCGGCGTGCCGCTGGTTTCGATGCGGTTCACCGCCGCGTTGAAAACGTCCGGAATCGAGCTGACCAGGCCGGGAATCGCCGAGTCCGGGCACTGCGTATAGCAGTTGCCGCAGGCCGTGCAGTTCTCGGCGATCCACTGCGGATGCTCGAAGCGAATGCCGGTCATGTCGCGGAACACGCCGGTGGCGGCGGGCACCAGCGACATGCCGATGAAGGGATCGACCAGGTTGTCGGACCCCTTGCCGGTCAGGTAGAAGTTGCCGGTCTGCTCCCAGAAGCGGTGGATGTCGGCCGGCTTGGAGAGGCGCGGCCCCTCCTCCGCCACCGGCAACTGCCGCAGCATGACGGGCAGGCCGGCATCCTGCCGGGCCAGTTGCTTCTTCGCGACACCGATTTCCTTGTCGGTGATCTCGGTCAGTTCGGTAAAGCCGCGCCGCACCACGCGCAGGTTGTCGGCCACCACGCGCGCGCCCTTGCCGCCGAACTTCGACTGCAACTGGGCCTCGATCGCGGTAAACAGCGCGTCTTCCGTCAGGCCCGCGTTGGCCATGGTCGGGCTGGCGGCGAAGAAGGCGCCCTGGAAGGCGATGCCCTGCATGCGCAATTGCAGCTCGGCCGCGCCGGCTTCCTCGCGGGCGATCTGGAAGGCATCAAGATAGAACACGCGAATCTCGTTGTCGACGATGAATTTCTGCGCCCAGAGCGGGAAATTGGCCCAGGTCTGTTTGCCGAGGTTCGACTGGATGATGAAGAAGCCGCCCTGCTTCAACCCCGACAGCGGGTTGCTGTGGCCGAACACCGCCGGATCGGGCGAGAGCACGACATCGACGAAGGCATATTCGCAATTGATGCGGATCGGTTCCGGCGCCGCCGACAGGTAGTAGGTAGTCGGCTGCCCCTTCTTCTCCGAGCCGTATTTCGGATTGGCCTTGATGTCCCAGCCGAGCAGTTCGAACAGGGTCATCGCCAGGTTCTTGCCGGTGGTGATGGCGCCCCAGCCGCCCACCGAGTGCATGCGCACGGTGATGGCGCCCTTCGGCAGCAGGTTGGGATTCTCCGAACCGCGCACGCCCAGTTCGCGGATGCGCGGGTACTTGTCGGCGAGATCCTGCTGATGCACCTCGTCCTTCGGATTGATCGGATCGCGGGCGAAATCGACGGAGAGATAGAAGAACTTGCGCTGCGTACCCTCGGGCAACATGTTTTCCACCGTGCCGATCAGTGCCTCGGGTTGCAGGTCGCGCGAGCCCAGGCCGTAGCAGCCCGAGTACAGGCGCGGCATGTCGCCGGGGCCGTAGCTGGCGTAGTCGGCATAGGGCTTGTCACCCGCCGGTCCGGCCATGCCGTTCTCGATGCACTTGGTCAGCACCGCGCGCACTTCGCGGATCAACGGCAGGTCTTCGGCCAGCGGCTGATCGGTGCGCTCCAGCACCGCGACGCCCTTCTTGCCGCGCAACACATGGCCCAGCAGGTCGCCGGGGAAGGGCCGGAACATGGTCAGGTTGACCACGCCGACCTTGAGCTTGCGCGTTTCGCGCAGGTAGTCGGCAACGGCTTCGGCCTGCACGATCATGCTGCCCATGCCGAGGATCAGGTAGTCCGCATCCTCGGCCTTGAAGGTGGCGACGCGCTGGTAGCGGCGGCCGGTCAGCCCGGCGAATTCATCCATGCAGGCGTCGGTAATGGACTCGATGTGGTCGAAGAAATACGGGCGCTGGCCGGCGGTGGCCTGCATGTAGGCGTCCTGGTTCTGCACCGTGCCCGAGACCACCGGAACATCGACGTCCCAGATCGCCGGCACGCGGCGGCGTTTCGCGCCGAACAGCATTTCCTGCGCCGGCGTCGGCGTGTCGATCAGGTCGTCCGGCTTGCCGAGATATTCCGCGACCAGTTCGCGTTCGGGCAACAGCCCGGATTCGATCAGGTGCGTGGTCAGGAATCCGTCCTGGCCGATGATGGCCGGGGTCAGCGACAGTTCGGCGACCTTGCGCGCGATCAGGTTGAGGTCGGCGGCCTGGGTGGCACTGGTCGCCATGACCTGGATGAAGCCGGTGTCATCGACGCAGTGGTAGTCATCGTGGCCGGCATGCACGTTGAGCGAGGCCTTGGTGATGGCGCGGCAGCCCATGTTGAGCACGTAGGGCAGGCGCTTGCCGACCGCTGCATAGAGCGACTCGTGCATGAAGGCGACACCCTGCCCCGACGAGAAATTGACCGCGCGCAGGCCCGTCATGGCCATGCCGGCCGTGACGCCGGCGGCGGCGTGCTCGGATTCGGGCTCGATGAAAATCAGCGGCTTGTCGGAAATGTTGAGGTGGCCGGCGGCGACCTCCTCGGCCCAGTACTCGCCCATCTGCGTCGATGGCGTGATCGGGTAGGCGCCGGCGGCATCCGATGCCTCGCGCTCGACATGGATGATGGCGGTGTTGCCATCGACCGCGTCGCGCACGCCGGGGTACTTCACCGACTTCGCCTCCTGGCCGGCGCTGCCGGTCTCCAGCAGCGAGAACGAGAAGATTTTCTTGATCAATGACATGGACATGATGACTTCCTCAAACTTTCAAGTTCAATAGCGCAGCGGCAACGGGTCGTTGCGCAGGATTTTCTTGGCGGCGGCGCCCTTCAGCGGACGGTCCGGGGTTTCGAACCAGAGGATCGCTCCGGTAGGGCAGCGTTCGATCGGCACACGGCTGGCACGGTCGTTCCAGTCGTAATTGACGACGGCGAGGTTGCCGGCAAGCTGCATCAGCTTGAACGGCGAATCGGCGACGCACTTGCCGCAGGCGGTGCAGGCCACCTCGCAGGAAGCCTCGGCGGTATCGCCGTCCGCCTGGTTCTTGCAGGCCACCCAGAGGCGATGGCTGATCGGCTCCAGGCTGAACAGCCCCTTGGGGCAGACCTCGACGCAATCGTTGCAGGCCGTGCATTTTTCGCTGTCGACCACCGGCAGGCCGTGGGCATCCATGGCGATGGCATCGAAGGTGCAGACATTGGCGCAATCGGCCAGGCCCAGGCAACCCCAGGCGCATTCCTTGCCGCCGCCGGACACCACCGCCGCCGCGCGACAGGTCTTGAGGCCCTCGTAGCGGGCGCGCAGGAAGGCCACATGCTGGCCGCCGCCGCAGGCCAGCCGGGCCACCTTCTTTTCCACCGTGCCGGCGGCGACGCCGAGCAGGTCGGCGATGCCCTGGCGCTGCTGCGGCGAGCTCACCGTGCATTGCGCCGGGATGATGCTGCCGCCGACCACCTTCTCGGCGAAATCGCGGCAGCCGGCCTGGCCGCAGGCGCCGCAGTTGGATTTGGGCAGCAGTTCCTCGACCTCGCCGATGCGCGGGTCTTCGAAGACGTACAGTTTCTTGTTGGCAAACGCCAGCAGCAGCGCCAGGACGATACCCAGCCCGGCCATGAAAGCCCCTGCCACCGCAAGATTCGCCAACGACTCCACTCCCGCCTGCTCCCTTTTCAATGCGACCCGAAAATACTTCAGGCCTGAAATAACAACCACTTGATGATCATGGATTTGCCGCCGCGTTTTCACCATGCCCGCAGACGCGGCAAGCCGCGTTGATCTGGAGCAAGGGATGAATCCGTAGTGCAACAACGCCACAGTGAATCCGGCCGTCCGCAGCCTTGGGGGCGCGAACGACGGATCCGATCACGGCGCAGCCGGGAGTTGCTCCCGATCTACAGGCGAGGCCGGCGCTTTGACGCCGACTCAGGGAGACATGCGAGGCGGGGTTTTGCTCCGCATGTATGTGACGAGTCAACTATAAGACCTGCAACCGAAGCCATGTAACGGATAATTTTATTTCCGCATTCGGCGAGTTCATTCACACCCTGACTGCGCCAACTGGAGCAATTGCATTGCGTGCCGTCGCGGGGAAAGAGCTGCAAGGCCAATACGTAGCGAGTAAGATGCCGCGGAAGAAATGCGCCATTCAGGGAGATAGCATGCGCGAAACAGGGTTGCTCCGGAAATCGATCCGCTTCCCTTTGTCTGCCGCCCTGATGGCATTGGTGCTCGTCGCCTGCGCGGCGCCGCCGCAGTATTCAAAGACCGAAGATCCATTCAGGGCGCTGTCATCCAGGGCGACCCGCCTGCATTCCGCGGCGAAGTTGTGCGTCCTTCTCACTGACAACACCAGCAAAACCTTCGATTACCTGACCACAATGCGCGATGGCCTTGCCGGAAGCGCCATGTCCGGATTCGATTCCAGACGCCTCGTCTCCGACATCACCAATACCCTGCAATCCCGCTTTCGCGAAGTCACCTCGATCAACTCCGCCGCGGACCTGCCGTCCCGCGACTGCGGCCTGGCTCTGTCACTGGACCTGAAATTGACCATGTCGCCGGGCATCCGCAAGGAAGGCGCCGCGGAAATCACGGCGTCCTTTGCCGACAACAAGGGCGTCAAAGTCGATGGAATGTCGATTGTGGCCACCCGGCATACCTGGGGCTCGATCGGCGAAGCCGCCGCGGAGGCGTGGGACGCGGCCAATACGGACTTCGGCGACAAGCTCGACAAGTCCGCAGCGTTGCTGGCATTCGGCGCGAGCTCGCCACCGACCGCGGCGCCGGGCACGCCGCCGGCGTCGCTGGCCGACACTTCGGCTGCGATCGACCTCGCCTTCTGGGACAGCATCAAGAACAGCGCGAATCCTGCCGACTTCCAGGCCTATCTGCGCAAGTTCCCCAGCGGCAGCTTTGAAAGCCTGGCCCGCTCCCGGCTCGCCGCACTGGGCGAGGCGGCTCCGGTGCGCATGAAGCCGCTGGCACAACCGGGCAATGCCAGGCTCAACTTCGGCAACTACCACGCGCTGGTGATCGGCATCGACAACTATCGCTCGGTGACGCCGCTCAAGACCGCCGCGCATGACGCGCGCACCGTGGCCGACCTGTTGCAGAAGGAATACGGTTTCAAGGTCACGCTGCTGCTCGACGCCACGCGCAACCAGATGCTCGATTCCTTCGACGACCTGCGTCGCCGCCTCACCGACGCCGACAATCTGCTGATCTACTATGCCGGCCACGGCCATCTGGACACCGACTCCGACCGCGGCTTCTGGCTGCCGGTGGATGCCGATGCCAATCGCCGCGCCAACTGGCTGTCGAATTCGGACATCGCCGACATGGTGCGCGGCACCCGCGCCAAGCATGTGCTGCTGGTCGCCGACAGCTGCTATGCCGGCACGCTGACGCGCAGCCTGTCGGTGCAGATGACCGCGCTCGACGACTTTACCCGCCTGTCGCAGAAGCGGGCGCGTACCGCGCTGGTCTCGGGGGGACTGGAGCCGGTGGAGGATGCCGGCGGCGGCAAGCATTCGGTGTTCGCCAAGGCCTTCCTCGATGCGCTGCGGACCAACACCGGCATCGTCGACATGAGCCAGCTCTTCTCCTCGATGCGCCGCCAGGTAGTCCTCAGCGCCCAGCAGACGCCCCAGTACAGCGATATCCGCCAGGCCGGCCACGAAGGCGGCGATTTCATCTTCGTGCGGCGCAAGTAGCGACGACGCGGAGGCTCTAGGCGCAGCGCGCCAGTATCCACCCCAGAAGTTCCGCCACTACGCCCTCGCGATCGAGGTCGTTGAAGGTCTCGTGGCGGCTGCCTGGCCACAGGCGCAGGGTCTTGTCGCTGCCGCCCCAGCGCTCGTGGATGTCCCGGCTGCCGTCCGGATCGGTCAGGCGGTCGGCATCGCCATGAAACAGATACACCGGCAGCGCAAGCCCGGCGGCAGCGGCGCGATTGGCCTCCATTGCCTGCAGCAGCTCGGCACCGGTGCGCGCCGGCGGCGCCAGCAGGCTCACCAGCGGATCATTAACATAGGCCGCCACCGCCGCCGGATCGCGACTGATGGTCGCCGGATCGAGACGCGTACCGCGCAGGTGCGGCAGCCAGCGCGACAGCAGCGGCGCCAATGCCACCAGCAGGCGCGGCACGTCGCCACCGATCTTGAGCGCCGCCGACGACAAAATCAATCCCGCCACCGGCTGCTTTCGCTGCGCCAGCCAGCGCAGGGCGATGGCGCCGCCCATGCTGTGCCCCATGAGGAACAGCGGACGCCCGGCCGCCAGTTCGCGCGCCTTCGCCATCAGCGCATCCACATCCAGCAGATAGTCGTCGAAGCGCTCGACATACGATCTCTCGCCCGGCGAACGGCCGTGGCCGCGCAAGTCCGCCGACACCACGCCGAGGCCGCACTGATTGGCGCGATCGGCGAGGAAGGCATAGCGTCCCGCATGCTCGGCGATGCCGTGCACCACCGCCACCACGGCGCGCGGCGCCGGCGGCAGCCAGGCCTGGCCCGACAGCTTCACGCCATCGGCGGCGTACAGTTCGAAGAGCGTGCTTTGCGGGGCCATGCCGGTATGAGCCTAGCGGCGATCCCTGACCACGAAGGGCTCGACCAGGGCCTCCTGCACCGAACTGTCGCGATTGCGCGCCTGGTCGAAACTCGCGTTCCAGACGTCGGCATTGGCCAGATCGGCGCCGTCCATGTCGGCCTTGAAGAAGATCGCCTGGCGCAGCACCGCGCCCGCCAGCCGCGTTGCCTTGAGCTTTGCATTGCTGAAATCGACCTGTTCCATCGACGCGCCCGTCAGGTCGGCCCCCGACAAGTCGGCGCCGGCCAGCTTCGCCCCGGAAAACACCGCGCGAAAGGCGTAGCAGTTGCGGATCGATCCGCCCGAAAGATCGATGCCCTCCATCAGGATGTCCTTCAGATAGGCGCCTGAAAAATCCGCCTTCGGCGCCCGGGTGTTGATCAGGTTGGCGCCGAACAGATAGGCCCCCGCGAGATTCGCGCCGGAGAGGTCGCCGTCGTCGAAGGTCGCATGGAACAAGTCGGCGTTGCGCAAATCGGCACCCGCGAGATTGGCACCGGTGAAGTTGGCCCATTTGGCATTGCTGCCGCGCAAATCGGCGCCGGAAAGATTGGCCTTGCTGAAATCCGTGCTTTCCAGCTTGGCACCGGCCAGGCGGGCGCCGCGCAAGTCCCGCCCCGCCAGCTTCTTGCGCGAGAAATCGCACTTGGAAAGATCGGTGGCGGCCATCGGCGCGGCGCAGTTGCCGACCGGCAGATCGGCGGCGGCGGCACCGGCGGCAATGAGCAGAGGCGCCAGCAGGATAATGAACATGGATTTTTTCATTTTTGTCTCCCCATCCCGACCGCGATGCGTGATTCTATGCCTTCCAGGCGGGACAGCTTCGCTCGCCGCCGTATCGCCGGCGCCGACTTATCAAACTGCCGGCCGACGCGGATGCCGGTAAACATGAAACGGCGCGCCGGCGAATTCCATCTCGCGTTCCAGCCTCGCTCCCACCGCCAGCGCAAGCCGGATCGAGGCGGCGTTCTGGCTGTCGATCAGGCTGATCAGCGACAATTCGGGAACGCACTCCGACACCATGCGCTGCACCGCGCGCACCGCCTCGCTGGCGTAAGCCTTGCCCCAGTGGCGACGCGCCAGTGCCCACTTGATTTCGGGCTCCGGCCATTCCAGCGGATACCAGAGCCCCACCGTGCCGAGCACGGTCCGCGTCGATTTCTCTTCAAGCGCGTAGGGGCCGTAGCCGCGCAGCAGCCACTGCCCGGCCATGCCGGCCATTGCCCGCCAGGTGCCGGCTTCGCTCTGGGCGCGGCGATAGGTGTAGCGCATGCATTCGGCATCGGAGTAGTACTCGTGCAGCGCGCGCCAGTCGTCGGCGGCAAACATGCGCAACACCAGGCGATCGGTCTCCAGACGTTCCGGGATCATGAAACGCGGCGTTGCGGAAATTTGGTTTGAAGGCTGCATGGAATGTCCTATCCGGGGGCTGGCGCCGTCATCAGTTTCTGATAGGCGGCGAGGTCGTTCGCTGAAAAGCAGCAGAAGATTACTTCATCGATGGCAGCGACTTCCCGCAGGGCCGCGCGCACCGTCGCCACCGCAACGCCCGCGGCGAGTTCCACCGGGTAGCCGAAGACGCCGGTGCTGATGGCGGGAAAGGCAATCGAGCGGGCGCCGCCGCCGAGCAGGGACGAGTTCGCCGCATTGACGATGGCATCCACCGGCAGGCGCGTGATGTCGGCCTGCACGGCGCGCAGTTGCGATGGCATCAGCATTGCCCGAACATGAATCGCGGCTCCCGCAACCGGGCCTATTGGCGTAGAGCCATGTTCCGTTCGAGGAACTGGAACATCCGCTGCGCCGAGTCGGCGGTGTATTCCGCGTTGTAGCGATAGCTCACGCTGTTGCCGCGCGCATCGGTTTTCGAGTAACCGTCGAGGCTCCTGCAATCCCAGCAATGCGTGGCCTGCGGATAGACATGCCACTCGACCGGCGCGCCGGCGGCCTTCGCGGCGCCCAGTTTGGCGACGCATTCCTCTGCCGGCGTCTCGGTGTCCTGCTGTCCCATCAGCACCAGCAGCGGACGATCGATGTCGGGCTGGACGATTTCATAGGCGGCAGCGGTCGGCGGTTTGATGTTGAAGCAACCCGGATAGAACGCCACGGTGGCGGCGAAGCGCGTGCCCGGCAGCGCATTGCCGCTCCAGCGCGCGCTGCTGGCCAGGACACCGACCATCGCGCCCCAGGAATAGCCGGCCAGGGCAATGCGCTTCTGGTCCACAAAGTCGAATTTCCGCAAATGCTCCGCCGCCTGCAGTGCGTCCTTGACCCCGCGCGTGAAAATCACGCCGCCTTTCGGCCCGTAGCACACCGAATCCACGCCGCGCGGGCCGAGGCTGTCGACCAGCAGCGCCACGTAGCCGCGCGCCACCGCATCCTTCGCCCAGCCCAGCATCGATTCATTCGGCTTGCGGGTACCCAGGCCGCCGCACTGATGCAGCAGCACCAGCGCCGGAAACGGCCCGGCGCCCTCCGGCTTGAACAGTGCCATCTGCGGCCGATCGACGGCAGCCGGCGCCACCGGCTCGGCCGGAAACTGGAGGTCCTTCGCCATCGGCATCTGGGCCAGGGCGAGCGCGGCGTTCAGGCCGCACACTGCCGCCAGGCCGCACAGGATCATCCAGCGAAATCGTTTCATCATTGTCTCCGGAGTTTCAGGTTTCATCGGTCAGCGCTTGCGTTCGGCAAAGCGGGGATGCCTATCGGCGATATCGAACCACGACGCCTTCGAATCGACGAAGATGTGGAAAATGTTGTCGCACGCAAAAGGCGTGTCCACGGTCCCGATGCGCAGGCGCTTCACTTCCGGCACATCGTCCTTTGCGCTGTAGATCGGGCTGCCGCAGTTGGCGCAGAAGGCCCGCACCTTGCCCGGCGAGGACCGGTATTCCCTGAGCAGCGCGGCGCCCGCAATGATCCTGAAGCGGGCCGAATCGAGCGGGCTCACCGCGGCGAAAGCCGAGCCCTGCGCCTTGCGGCACTGCGAGCAATGGCAGAGCGAAATCTCCTCGATCTCGCCGTCATACTGGTAGCGGATTCCTCCGCACAGGCAGCCTCCTTCGATCATGTCGATATCCTTTCAAGCCCGGCGGCTAGTCGCGCAGCCTGAAGCGCTGCAGCTTGCCGGTTTCGGTGCGCGGCATGGCGGAGCGGAACTCGATCAGGCGCGGATACTTGTAGGGCGCCAGATGGTTCTTCACGTGCTCCTGCAAGGCCTTGGCCATCGCCGCATCGGGGTTGTAGCCGGCCTTGAGCGCAACGAAGGCCTTGACCACCTGGCCGCGTTCCGCGTCCGGCACGCCGACCACGCCGCACTCGGCCACCGCCGGATGCGCCAGCAGGCAGTCTTCGACTTCCGGCCCGCCGATGTTGTAGCCGGCGGAGACGATCATGTCGTCGGTGCGTGACTGGTAGAAGAAATAGCCATCGGCATCCATCAGGTAGGCGTCGCCGGTCAGGTTCCAGCCATCGCTGACATACGCCTCCTGGCGGGGGTCGTCGAGATAGCGGCAGCCGGTGGGGCCCTTCACCGCCAGGCGGCCGACGCTGCCCGCCGGCAGCGGATTGCCTTCATTGTCGAGGATGCAGGCGCGGTAACCGGGGATCGGCCGGCCGGTGGCCCCGGGCCGGACGTCATCCTCGGTATGCGAAATGAAAATGTGCAGCATCTCTGTGGCGCCGATGCCGTCGATGATGCAAATCCCGGTGGCCTCCTGCCACAACTTGCGGGTAGCGACCGGCAGCGCCTCGCCGGCCGAGACGCACTTGCGCAGGCTGGAAGTGTCGAACTGGCCCACCTGACCGGCCATCATGCGATAGAAGGTCGGCGCGGTGAACAGCACCGTGACCTTGCTGTCCTGCACCGTCCGCAGCAGCAGGTCCGGCGTCAGCCTTTCCACCAGCACCGCCGATCCACCCAGCCGCAACGGAAACAGCAGCATGCCGCCGAGGCCGAAGGTGAAGGCCAGCGGCGGCGTGCCGCAGACGATGTCGTCGCCTTCGAGCTTGAGCGTGGAGCGCGGAAAGCAGTCGCAGATCGCCATCACGTCGCGATGGAAATGCATCGTGCCCTTGGGCTTGCCGGTGGTGCCCGAGGTAAACGCGATCAGGCAGATGTCATCGCGCGCGGTATCGATGTTGTCGAAGCTGGCGGGCTTGGCCGCCATGCGCGGCTCCAGGCGATCCAGGCCGGGCACGCCCGCGTCGCCGTTGTAGTAGCTGAGGCTGGTCAGCGTCGGACAGGCGCCGCGCGCGATCTCCAGCTCCTCGGCGAGCCGGGCGTCGCACAGCGCATGCGATATCCGCGCCTTGACGATCACGTCGGTGAGCTCCTTGGCGCGCAGCAGCGGCATGGTGGTGACGACGATGCCGCCGGCCTTGATCACGGCGAACCAGCAGGCCGCCAGCATCGGGTTGTTGGCGGAACGCAGCAGCACGCGATTGCCGGGGATCAGCCCCATGTCCTCGACCAGCACGCGGGCGATGCGGTTGGCGGATTCCAGCAGTTGGCGATAGCTGAAGTTGCCCGCCGCGCTGTAAATCGCCATGCGCTCGCCCCAATCGTGTTCGTTCACCGCGCGATCGAGCAGCTCCGCCGCGCAGTTGATGCGCTCCGGGTAGCGCAGATGCGGCAGCTCGAACAGGAACTCCGGTTGCAGCTCCGCCGGCGGCAGGTGGTCGCGGGCAAAGGTATCGAGGTGGGCGGTGCGGGTGTTGCCGGTGCTCATGTCGGGCCGATTCGGATTGCGTCGGCACTAAATCTAGTGGGTTCCGGGCGTGGCGTCAAACCGCTCCGGCGCCACCCGCCGTTGCCTGCCCGCGAAGCGGAATTCCAGGTACGCAGAGCGAGCCGGCGCCGACTCTTGCAATCGCCGCATCGGCCCTACTCACCCAGCCACCGCCCTACCCGCTCGCGCTGCTCCGGCGTCATGTGCAGGCCGCATTTGCTGCGGCGCCAGAGGATGTCGTCGGCGGAATGCGCCCACTCGCGGGCCAGCATCCATTCCAGTTCGCGCTCACACAGGCCACCGCCGAAGTCCTCGCCCAGATCGTCCGGCCCGCGCGCAGCGCCCAGCAGATCGGGCAGCTCGCTGCCGTGCCGGCGCGCCAGCGCATCGCGTTGCGCCTCCGCCAGCCAGGGATAGCGCGGTGCAATCTCGCGCCGGACAAAGTCGTCGAGCCCGCTCGCCGGCATCGCGCCGCCGGGCAGGGTCGAAGCTTCCGTCCACGCCGGCCGCCGCGCGCCGAGCGTCGCCGCCAGCTTGTCGACCACCTGCTCGGCCAGCCGGCGATAGGTGGTCAGCTTGCCGCCGAACACCGACAGCACCGGCGCCTGCCCGTCGCCGTCCAGGCGCAGCGTGTAGTCGCGCGTGATCGCCGAGGGATCACCCGAGCCGTCGTCGTACAGCGGGCGCACCCCGGCGTAGCGCCACACCGCATCCTGCGGCCGCGGCGCCTGCCGCAGGTAGCGCCCGGCGGCGGCGCACAGGTAGGCCGCCTCCTCCGCCGTGGCCTGCGGATGCAGCGGATCGCCGGTTTCCACCACGTCGGTGGTGCCGAGCAGCGTGAAGCGCCCCTCCCAGGGAATCATGAACACCACGCGGCGGTCGTCGTTCTGCAGGATGAAGGCGTGCTCGCCCGCGTAGAGCCGGGGCAGCACCAGGTGGCTGCCCCGCACCAGCCGCACCGAATCGGTCGAGGGTACGCCGAGGCGCTGGTTCAATACGTCCTTGACCCACGGCCCGGCGACATTGGCGATGGCCCGCGCCCGCAGCGTTTCGCCATTGCCGAACCGCGCCTGCCAGAACCCGTCGACACGCCGCGCCGCGACCAGTTCGGTGCGCGGCAGGATGCGCGCGCCGAGCCGCTGTGCATCGCGCGCATTGGCGATCACCAGCCGCGCATCGTCGGTGCGGCAATCCGAGTAGATGAAGCCGTGGCGATAGCGCGCCTGCAAGCCGGCATCGTAAGGCGGCCGATCCAGCCGCACCGAGGCCGAGCCCGGCAGCAAGGCATCGGCGTGATGCCCGCCGAGATGGTCGTAGAGGAACAGCCCGGCGCGGATCATCCAGCGCGGCCGCAGCCAGGGCACGTGGGGCATGATGAAGCGCGCCGGCCAGACCAGGTGCGGCGCCATGCGCAGCAGGGTTTCCCGTTCCGCCAGCGCCTCGGCGACGAGGCGGAATTCGAACTGTTCGAGATAGCGCAGCCCGCCATGCACCAGCTTCGAGGAAGCCGACGAGGTCGCCCCGGCCAGGTCGCCGCGCTCGACCAGCGCCACCGAGAAGCCGCGCCCCGCCGCATCGCGCGCGATCCCGGCGCCATTGATGCCGCCGCCGATGACCAGCAGGTCGATCGGTGGAGAAGATGGAAGAGCGTCAGCGGACATGAAGCGGCATGTTACGCCGTGTCGGATTCTGTTTGCCGGGGTTCCCCTTATGTCTCGCAGTGACGGTATCCCCTGGTAGGACGCACGCCGGCAAGCGCCGACCTTGCTGCCCGGCCGCGGACGCTTGCGCTGGCCCGGCAACAAATCCGATGCCGGCCCGTCAACCCTTGTTCTTCGGAAACGAACAGCAGCCTGAAGGCAACAGTCGGCGCTGACGGCACGGCGATTCAAACATTCGTAAGGTGAAATGACAACTGGCGCGCTGCGGATAGCGCCAGTCGGAGGAGATTTTGCGGCTCGAAAGGGGATTTTCTACAGCTTCAACGTTCAAGCTCAGGGGCGGTACGCGCCTTCATCGCGCAGCGACCCCTGAAACGCAGGGTTCGACCCCGCCTGCCGCACGGGCTGCGTTTAGGCAGCCAACAACTGACAACGGGAAATACGCGAAAGAACTTCACCCATGCTTTCGCGTGCAATCGCGGTGTCGTAGTTGGCCTGTCCCCGAAGCCACCATCCATCGCTGAGCCCAAAGTACCGGCACAGGCGTAGATCCGTGTCTGCGGTAATGGCCCGCTTGCCCGCAACGATGTCTCCGATTCGTTGCGGGGGTACGCCAATATCCTTGGCCAAGCGGTATTTGGTCAAGCCAAGCGGCTTCAAGAACTCTTCATCCAGCATTTCGCCGGGAGACACAGGTGGAACAGTACGCATGTCAAAACTCCTTCAGTGGTAATCAACGATCTCCACGTTTTTCGGGCCTTCCGCAGTCCAAACGAAGCACACGCGCCATTGATCGTTGATGCGAATGCTGTATTGCCCCTTGCGATTTCCGTTTAACGCCTCGAGTTGATTTCCAGGGGGAATACGCAAATCTTCCAGCACCATAGACCAGTCAAGCTGCTCAAGCTTACGCAAGGCAGGCCGCTCAATGTTTACCCAGCGGCGAACCCGCTGACCAAGAAATAGCGCGTGTGTGTCTTTGCATTTGAAGCTCTTGATCGGCATGTACAAATATTAACGTATGCCGTGCATAACGTCAAGCATGCATAGGTGCCGGTGAAGTGGGAATGCCTTGTGGGGTCGAACGTAGAGGTGACCAGCGCTGCGCGGCTTCATCGCGGCGCGTCCCCTGGAACGACGGGTTCGGCGTCTTAGGCGGCAAGCTTGATGACCTTGAGTGCTTTGCGCCCTTGCTCGGCGTGCCACAGGTCGTATTGCACTTGCTGGCTCAGCCAACTCTCGGCGCTGGTGTTGAAGGCGATGGATAGGCGTATCGCCATTTCGGGACTGATGCCCGAGCGCCCGTTGAGGATTGCCGAAAGGGTTTTGCGGCTTACGCCCAAACCTTTCGCAGCCTCGGTAACCGTAAGACCCACAGGCTCCAAGCACAAAGACTTGATGATTTCACCCGGATGAGGGGGGTTGTGCATACGCATAGCAGTACCTCAGTGATAGTCCTCGTAGTCCACCAGTTCGGCGTCTCTTCCGACGAACTGAAACGCGACCCGCCAGTTGCCGCTCACCCACACCGACCAGACGCCCTTGCGCTCGCCCTTTAGCGCGTGGAGGCGCAAGCCGGCCAAGTCCATGTCCCGGGCGGCCGTTGCGACATGCAGCCGACCGAGTATGAGCCGTAGCCGCTCCGCGTGTTGAGCCTGGATACCCGACTTGGAACCGTGCTCGAAAAAGCGGGCCAAGCCCTTGTGTTTGAAACTCAGGATCATGCGCTATCGTAACCCGAGGCGTTACAGATTACAAGACGCCGAACGTTCAAGCTAACCGGCGCTACGCGGCTTTATCGCGCAGCGTCCGTGTTGATGGATGGGTTGGGGGCGGGATGGCACAGCTAGGGAAATGCTGAACAAGCCACCGCAAAAAACGGCGACGGGCTGAAATAGAGACGAAACTGTGACGGAAATGCCATATTCATGGGGTGCTTGGCCCATTCGGGAGCGGATAAGGGGGAATTCTCCCTTGTCTTGCTCATGCCGGACGCACCTCTCCCGTCAATGGTCGTGCCCACTTGCTGACGTTGAGCATCGCCAGCATGGCAAAGGCGCGATTGGCGTTCTTTGCCAGACCGCGATAGCGAACCTTGGCAAAGCCCCACAGGCGCTTCACGGTCAGGAACGGGTGCTCGACCTTGGATCGCACGCTGGACTTGCGGCGGTTGGTTTCCTTGTCGGCGTCCGTCAGCGGGTTGTTCCGATAGGCGCGCTTGTTGGTGAAGTCCTTCGCCTTCGGCGCGATGACCTTCAGCCGCTTACGCTGCTCTTGGCCCCGATAGGCGCTGTCGCCGTAGAAGCGAGTTTCCGCACCATGCAGCAGGTTCGGCACTTGGTGGCTGTCATGAACGTTGGCGGCCGTGACGCTGGCGCTATGGACCAGTCCGCTCTGGCTGTCCGTGCCGATGTGCAGCTTCATGCCGAAGTGCCACTCGTTGCCCTTCTTGGTCTGGTGCATCTCCGGGTCGCGGCTCTTCTCCTGGTTCTTGGTCGAGGGCGGCGCGGCAATCAGGGTGGCATCGACAATCGTGCCGCCGGAGAGCTTCATGCCGTTGGCCAGCAGCAATTCGCCGATCTTGGCGAACATGGCGGCTCCCAGATCGTGACGTTCCAGAAGATGCCGAAAGTGCAGCAGGGTCGTGGCGTCTGGCACCCGTTCCCGGCCCAGGTCGATGCGGCAGAACTCACGAAACACGGGGACATCGTAGAGGGCGTCTTCACAGGCTTCGTCGGCCAGGTTGAACCAGTTGGCGACGCAGTACATCCGCAGCATGCGCTCCAGTCCCACCGGTGGCCGGCCATTCCCGGCCTTCGGGTAATGCGGTTCAATCACGGCGCAGAACTCGGCCCACGGCATCAGGCGATCCATCCGCGCCAGAAACTCCGCCTTGCGCGTCGCACGGTTGTGCTTCTCGAATCCTCGTGTCGCCGCCAGCGTCATTTGTTTCATCGTTCTATCCCTTGTGATCAACACTCTTTGTCTGACCCAATGACGATGAGATCGTTCACAGTGTTTGTACCTTATTCAGTGTTTCCCTAGTCCTTCTTGGCGAGAACAGCAGAGATTTTCTTGGCTGGGCCAACGCAACTTTGAAGGTCAAGCCCGAGCCCGAACGCTTGATTTAGAACGTCCATCACATGCTTCTCAGGTTTAACTGAATCGCCCCGTACCTTCAGCCCAAAGACAATGTCTGCCGCTTCGACGCGGTAGCCATCGAGGTCTGTGACTTTCTTCGCGGCGTCACCAAGGGGATTCCATTCAGCGAGAACTCGTGCAACTGCCTCAACCTTGGGATTGCTCATTTGTTACCTCGATGAGACGAACACAAACCTTCCCAGAATTCGCGATAGGGCATTAGCGACTCGTGCTTTGAGCGCCAATGTGCGTCGATGCCGTCCCAGCCATTTCCTTGGAACACGTGACCGCACTCTGGGCAGACGCGTGGGAGCTCAGTTTTTTGCTTCTTCGCACAGCAAAGGCACGACTCGCGCATGGCGGTTTCCTAAAGCCCCCAACGTTTGAATTCACCGGCGCTGCGCGGCTTCATCGCGAAGCGCCCGGTGGAATGATGGGTTGGGCCGCTAGCAGGCTTTCTTCGACATACTTGGCTCCCTTAGGCGACAAAGTGACACTGTCAGTTTCCCGATCCCATTCGACGAAACGGTCACTATGAAGTTTTGACAGTACCTTCGACTTGAAAACGCCAGGGTTTGAGTATTCGATCCAAGCGATCAAGTCCTCGGTCATTACTACCCCTTCTTGAGCTGAGTAGAGAAGTAGAAGCGCTTGGTCTCTTGCAATGAGGCCGTCCCTCAAAACGCGCCGTTTGCCGGCGACCTCCCAAACATCTGGAAGTTGCCGAATTGCCAGCGCATCGACAATGTCCTGTGCCTCTTCAAGAGAGAGGTGGTGGTGAATGCGGATTAGTTCGCAGACTATCCAATCGGCAGTCTTGCCAATTAGTGCAGCATCAATTGCATTTGGATCGACGTCACCGCCAATGTGCCCGATTCCTCTTGTATTCCGCATTGTGTAAAGGAATAGCAAAGCGCGAGGCAAAACGACTTTTTCGGAGTCAGTGATTGCAGTTGCAGCAGAGCTTGTAACTATCCGGCGGCACTCGTCTGCGAAATTCGCAATCTTCTTCCCGAACGGCGTGTGTTGACCAAACGTACGCTCTTGCAAGAGACGTATTCCAGCCTCGCAAAGTTTTCCCGCGCTAAGTCCAGCGGCATCGTGGCGTGATTCTGAAAGGTTGGCTTTCAGTTCCAAGTAGGAAGTTACGATGTGCTTCCGAATTGAAGCTGGAATGCCGTTGAGTGCTTGGTTCAGCATTTATTCAAGCGTTTGAATATACGTATTGATTGTCGGAATTCTTCGTGCGTGAAAGCTCACGGCTACGTACCATTCGCCCAAGCTTTCCGGAGATTTCGTTGGGTTTTATCCGGCGTGCCAGATTGATCTCGCAGTGGGTGCAAATGTCACCGATGCTTCGGGGTTGTTTGAAGTAGCCTTCCTCAAAGATTTTCACCAACGTCGCAACGGCACCGCCGCCACTTGAGGCTTTTTTCTTCGTGACCCCGCTATCGTCCTTTTGGCCTGCCTGAGCCGACTTTGCGCGAGGTTTGCGTTTGGGCTTACTCCTTGCGGAGGAAGGTGCCGATTCCGGAGTGACGGGCGAAGTTGTCGCGGTGCCAGCGCTATTGAACAAGAGCTCGACAAGCCGCAATTGAACTGCCTCTGATTTGAACTTGTTGATGATTTCCGCAAGCTCAATCAGATGTGTTTTCGTTGTCTCAAAATCCTTGAACATAGTGCCCCCCTTCGAGTTGATTGGTCGCGCGGATTTACCGCGCCAAGTGGTCAAGGTATTGGTCAAGATTTACGAACTTTGTCGCAGCATCCTTCAGTTCGCGTGCCGCGTGACCCCAGAAAACCACATGCACAGGAATGCCTCGCTTCTTGAGCTTCTCGATGGCAGGAACGTAGTCGGAGTCGCCTGACACCAAGGTGATTTCGTCCTCCCCTACCTTTAGGATTTCGTAGGAATCTTCCATCATTGTTGCCACGATGTCGGTATCAATCTTCTTTTCGTGACCGGCGACGTTGCGGTCGTAGACGATGACTTCAAAGCCATTCTTTTCCGCTGCCGTCCAAAGAGAATCATTCTTAGGCGGACGAGATCCAAACAGTCCGGCCTTCCTTACCCCAGCGCGATCACCGCCTGCGAACTGAAACAATTTTCCAAAATCAATTTTCCAGCTGTAGTCGCAGATTTTTTGTTGAACGGCAGTCCAGACATCGGGCGCAAGTCCGTGCTGAGCGGCTGCGACGTGCATGCCTTCAATCCAAACGTTCGAGTTATCTACGTACAGAAGATTTGCCACGGCTATTCCTTCGGCGTGAGTGAGATGTATTGAGAGGCCCAACGTTCAAGGTCAGGGGCGCTGCGCGACGCTTTATCGCGCAGCGTCCCCTGCACCGCCGGGTTGGGCGTCAACGTCATAGCTTGCCCGCGATTTCACGAAGCTCGTGCATGAACTGCAAAAAGTGGCGAAGTAGCTGATGATCTTCTGGCGTAATACCGTCCGGATCGAAGTGCATCACGTCGTTGCGAATTCGCCGCACATTATCAAGCTCCCGGATGAATACCTTCCGATCCACCGTGAGCCCCGTCTTTCCCCAGTTAGCCGGGTTCTCAAGCAGACGAATGTACTCGCCAAGAGTGAGATCGGCCACGCTTTCTATGACTCTCTCAGGGTCTGCCGTATCTTTGGCGGAGGCCAGTTCCTCTGCGGTGAACTTTCCGTCAATTACTAGACGGACATGATTTTCGATTTCAGAGAGCAACAGGAATGGTTCGGAGAGTTGTTGAAATTGAGCACTAAGATCGGCCGTAGTGACAATGCCTGTGATCGTTTTGTCATCACCGCGCACAAGAACGTAGGAGTGTTCGATGATGTGCCCGATGACTCGAAAAAGCGAGTCCGTGGACAGAACCTCGAAATGTTCCTTCATGCACTCTCGGACTGCGCTGATTGGCTGCTTCCGCAGGGCAAGCCGAGAACCTACGCTTTCCCAACTGACGATTCCCTTTACATCACGTTCGTTGGTCATTACGGGTAATTGGGAATAGTCGTGCCTAAGCATCAGGGTCACTGCTTCCGCTAGGCTGCAATCCGGGGCCACACTCAGCGGCTTAATGTTTGCAGAGCCCAATCGTCCAACTCGAAACGCAGGGTCGGCGGACGCGCCAACGATAAGGGGTGAAGACTCAGTCAATTGTGCATCGAGGGTGGCTTCTTCGAGCGGCTGATCGGCCTGAATGGTCTGACCTGTGGCAGCTTCTACCACGGGTGGCAGCTTCAGCGCGAAGCGAATTCTTGAATCAATGTGGACGCCATTGAAATCGGGTACGGTGATTAGCTTGGCTCTTTCCAAGGCTCGGCTAATACGCCATGCCACCATGTACCCACGCCGCTCCGCACCAAACCAGCTAATGAACTGGCGAACGGTCAGAGGTTCTACGCTTTGGTCAGAGGAAAGCTTTGCGAAAATTTCCTCAAGTCGCTCAGCGGGTGTCATAGCAATTCCTTTGGCAAATGGTGGCGCGGCGAATTTGACGCCCAACGTAATGTCGGCGACAGGATTGACTGTAAACAACATATTGGACTGTCCAATATGCTGGCACCCCGTGCTAGCATACTGGTTATATTTACAGTTATTCGCCGGGGGTCGTCCATGGTGTCCAATAACTCCTGTGTTGCGGATGAGTCTGCCGCGTCGCCGCGCCTGCTTGACCGGGTGCGGGGCCGGTTGCGCGTCAAACACTACAGCCCGCGCACCGAAACGGCATATCTGGGATGGATTAGACGCTATATCATGTTCCATGGCAAGCGCCACCCGGCCGGCATGGGCAAGCCACAGGTGGAAGCCTTTCTGACCTCGCTGGCGGTGGAACGAAGGGTTGCCGCATCGACCCAGGCGCAAGCCTTGAGCGCCTTGCTGTTTCTTTATCGCGAAGTGCTCGCGGTCGAGCTTCCCTGGCTCGACGCGGTGACGCGGGCAAAGCAGCCGTCGCGCTTGCCGACCGTGCTGACACAGGCGGAAACGGCCGCCCTGCTCGGCCGGGTCGCCGACAGCGAATGCCAGCTGATCCTGCGCCTGCTCTATGGCTCGGGCATGCGTCTGCTGGAATGCCTGCAACTGCGTGTCAAGGATCTGTGCCTGACTCGGCGCGAGATCGTGGTGCGTGGCGGCAAGGGCGGCAAGGACCGCGTGACGATGGTGCCAGCCCGATTGGCCGTGGCGCTGCACGCGCAGCTTGCCCGCGTCAGGGCCCTGCACGAGGCGGACCGCGTGGCCGGGCGCGGTGACGCGTGCCTGCCCGACGACATGGCACTTGCCCATCCGCGGCTGCCTTACGGCTTCGGCTGGCAGTATGTGTTCCCGGCGGCGGGCCTGTCGGTCGACCCGCAATCGGGCAGGCTGCGCCGCCAACACGTCTGCGCGAAGCGCATCCAGCGTGCCGTCAAGAAGGCGGCGCAAGATGCCGGGCTGACCAAGCTGGTGTCGGTGCATACGCTGCGCCATTCCTTCGCCACGCATTTGCTCGAGAGCGGTTGCGACATCCGCAGCGTGCAGGAGTTGCTGGGCCATTCCGATGTTTCCACCACCATGATTTACTGCCACGCCCTCAACAGCGGCGAGCGCGCCGTGCCCAGTCCGCTTGACGGGCTGCTAGACTCGCAATCGTTTCCCCGACGGAGCACCCCGACATGAAATACATCGCCCACGGCAGCGGCGGCGACGCCGACTGCATGACGCTCGCCGATGGCCCGGCGCCAACGCCCGGCCCCGGCCAGATCCTGATCGAGGTGGTCTGCGCCGGCGTGAACCGCCCCGACGTGCTGCAACGCTCGGGCCGCTATCCGCCGCCGGCGGATGCTTCGCCGGTGCTCGGGCTGGAGGTCGCGGGCCGCGTCGCGGCGCTGGGCGCGGGCGTGACGGAATGGAAAGTCGGCGCTGGCGTTACGGCGCTGGCGCCGGGCGGGGGCTACGCCGAGTACTGCGTGGCGGCGGCGAGCCATGCGCTGCCGATTCCGGCGGGGATGGATTTCGCCATGGCGGCGGCGCTGCCGGAAACCTGGTTCACGGTATGGGCCAACCTGGTCGACCTGGGGCGCCTCGCGCCCGGCGAGCGGTTGCTGGTGCATGGCGGTTCCAGCGGCATCGGGCTGGTGGCGATCCAGCTGGCGAAGCACCTCGGCGTCGAGTGCTTCGTCACGGTCGGCAATGAAGAAAAGGCGGCCTTCTGCCTCGGCGCCGGCGCGGCGCACGCGATCAACTACCGCACGGCAGATTTCGCCGAGGAGGTGAAACGCATCACCGAGGGCACCGGCGTGGATGTGATCCTCGACATGGTCGGCGCGCCCTACCTGCAGCGCAACCTGGCCTCGCTGCGGCGCGACGGGCGGCTGGTGTATGTGGCCTTCCTCGAAGGCAGCAAGGGCGAGGCGGACCTGATGCCGGTGATGCTGAAACGCCTGACGATCACCGGCTCGACCATGCGGCCGCGCACCCAGGCCGAGAAGACCGAAATCCGCGACGCGCTGGCGATGAACATCTGGCCGGCGCTGGCGCGTGGCGAACTGCTGCCGCACCTGTTCGCCCGCTTCCCGCTGGCACGGGCGGCGGAGGCTCATCGCCTGATGGAATCGAGCCGGCATATCGGCAAGATCGTGCTGGACGTGCAGCCATGAAGCTGACCGTCGATGTGGTCTCCGACGTGGTCTGTCCGTGGTGCTTCATCGGCAAGCGCCATCTCGACCGCGCGCTGGAACTGTGGCGCGCGGAGCAGCCCGCCGGCGTGGCGACGGTGACATGGCGGCCCTTCTTCCTCAACCCGGACACGCCGGAAGCGGGCGAGCCCTACCGGCCCTTCCTGGAGAAAAAATTCGGCGGCCCGAAGCAGTTGGAAGAACTCTGGCAGCGCGTCAGCGCGGCGGGACGCGGCGCCGGCATCGAGTTCGCCTTCGAGAAGATCGAGCTGCGCGCCAACACGCTCAACGCGCACCGGCTGATCCATTACGCGCAGAAGTACGACACGGGAGTTATGTCTACGGCAAGGCCGAAGACGGTATCCCTTGCGGACGGCGCCGACGGTACGGTGACCCCGGCGCTGATCGAAGCCCTGTTCGCCGCGCAGTTCCTCCACGGCCGCCACGTCGGCGACCGCGCCGTGCTGGCGGCGGTGGCCGGCGAATGCGGGATGGATGAAGCGGCGGTTCGAAGCTACCTCGATAGCGACGAAGATGCGGAGGCGGTGCGCGCCGGCGACGCGGAGGCGCGGCGCCTGGGCATCGGCGGCGTGCCCTTCTTCATTTTCAACAACAAGCTGGCAGCTTCCGGCGCGCAGCCTCCCGACGCGCTGCTCAAGGCGATGTGCGAGGCTGCCTGATCAGGAGCCGCGTCGGCCCAGCTCGGCGGCCTTTTGCTCGACGGCAAATACGGCGGCCTCGACGCGCGAGGTGAGGTTGAGCTTGGCCAGGATGTGCTTGACGTGGAGCTTGACGGTATCGTGGCTGATATCGAGCACGCGGGCAATCGCCTTGTTCGACAGGCCTTGCGACAACTGCTGGAGTATCTCGCGTTCGCGCGCCGTCAGCAGCTTCAGGGTGTCGGCCTTGGTCGACGCGGCATTGCCGCCTTGCAGCAGGTTGACCAGCTTCAGCGTCATCGCCGGGGCGACCACGGTTTCGCCGCGCACCGCGCGCTGCACGGCATCGACCACGTCTTCCGGTTCCATGTCCTTCAGCAGGTAGCCCTTGGCCCCGGCCTGCATGGCGGCGGCAAGGTCTTCCTCGGCATCGCTGACGGTGAGGATCAGCACCGGGCCGGTCCAGCCGTCGGCCACCAGCTGGCGCAACATGCTGAGGCCGCCATTGGGCGGCATGTTGAGGTCGCTGATGATGACGTCGGGCCGCGTCTCGGCCAGTATGCGCAGGGCGTCGTCGCCATTGCCGGCGATGCCGGCGACGGTGATGGTGCCGCGCTGCTCAAGCAGTTCGGCAAGGCCCTTGCGAAACAGGGTGTGGTCGTCGACCAGCAACACGCGGATCGGATCGGTGGCTTCCATGTTCATCCCGAGACGCCTCCTCCAGGCGGAAAACTGAGTCTGACGCGAAAACCACCCTGAACCAGATTGGCGACTTCGAGATGGCCGCCGATCTTCTCCGCCCGCTCGCGCATGATCGCCAGGCCGAAATGATCGCGCAGGCCAGGATGTTCCTCGAAGCCGCCGACGCGATTGGCAATGGCCAGGAAACCCTGCCCGCCGCGGCCGTTGTCTTCGATCGTTGCATTGTAGTAGTCGCCCGCCGCCTCCAGCGTCATGCTGGCCTCGGTGGCGCCGGAATGACGGGCGACATTGGCCAGCGCTTCCTGCAGGATATGGAATACCTGGCTTTCCGCTTCCGGCGCCAGGCGCAGGTCGGTAAGCTTGTTTTCGTAGCGCAGGGCGATGCCGGTGCGTTCCTGGAAACCGCAGGCCAGGCCTTGCAGGGCGTGCTGCAGGCCCATCGGATCCATGCGGCTGCGAAACTGCACCAGCAGTTCGCGCAAATGCCCGTAGGCGTCGTCCAGCGCCTGGCCGACGTCGCCGGCATACTTGGCGGTGCGCTCCAGCGACTGCTCGGCAATGGCGTCGTTGAGCATCGCCATGCGCATCTTCATGTAGGCCAGGGTCTGCGCCAGCGAGTCGTGGATTTCGGCGGCCATCATCTGCCGTTCGCTGGTCAGCACGATGCGCAGGTTTTCGCGCTTGAGGCGCGCGTTTTCCAGCGCCATGCCGAGGTGCTCGCCGATCGAGCGGAACAGCAGCGCCACTTCTTCCGGCAGCTCGAAGGCTTCGGGCAGGAACAGGTTGTAGGTGCCGAGCAGCCGTCCTGCATTGGACAGCGGCACGACCACCATCGCCTGGCAGCCGCTCTTGAAGAAATCGCCTCCCGTTCGCTCGGCGCAGCCCTTGAGGTCGATCTCGAACAAGGGGCGATTCTGGCCGATGGCGATGCCGCACTGACCGCAATCGCGCGAGACGAGGCGCTCCTTCTCGACCACCGCCGGCGGCAGGCCGCGCGACGCAACCATGCGCAAATGCTGGCCGTCGCTGGTCAGCACCCGCACCACGCCGGCGTCGGCCTTGGCCAGGCGAATCATGGTGCCGAGGAAGCGGCCCAGCAGTTCGTCGAGGTCGTCTTCGTCGGCAAGATTGCTGGAAATCTCGCCGAGGACATGCAGCGCCTCCAGCGTGTAGCTGCCGGAAGGATCGAGGTCGAGATGCTCCTGGGGCGTGCTGTCGTCGGGACCGTTCATGATGTTCACTCGGGAAGCGGCCATGCGCCGGAGTCGATCTTGTCGGCCCACATCAGGGCGGAAATGGTCTTGCCGTCGGTGATCTCGCCGTCGCGCACCGCCAGGATCGCATCGGCCACGCTCATTTCGATGACGTCGAGATGCTCGCCGTGGTCGCGCTGGTGGCCGACGTAGATCAGGCCATGGGCCCAGAAAATCTCGATGCGCTCGTCGGAATAGCCGATGCAGGGATGCATGGTGCCCAGATGCCGCCAGAACTTTGCCTGGTGCCCGGTTTCCTCGCGCAGCTCGCGCTTGGCGGTATCCAGCGGATGCTCGTCGGGATCGATCTTCCCGGCCGGGAGTTCGACGAATATCCTTTGCAGCGGATAACGGAACTGGCGCTCGAACAGGAACTTGCCATTGTCCAGCGCGGCGATGACCACCACCGCGCCGGGATGGGCGATCCACTCGCGGATGGTCTCGTGGCCGTCCGGCATGCGCACCGTGTCGCGCCGCACGTGCAGCAGCTTGCCGTCGAAAACCGGCTCGCTGGAAACAGTCTGTTCGATCAGTTCGGAGTCATCCATTCGTGCGTCGGGCCAATGAGTGAAACTTGAACTCGCATCTTATATCAGGCCGTTGCCGGACATAAAAAAGCCGCCGCGCGAACGAACGCGTGGCGGCTTTGCTGGACCGGGATGCGACTCAGAGCGAGCGCATCAGGGTCGTGGTGCAGACCATCATGACCGCATCGGGAAACAGGCCGAAGCCTGCAACGGCAAGGCCGTTGAGCGAGAGCAGCACGCGCAGGTCGAGGCCGGCGGTAATCGGCGCGGAATCGACCGGGGTATCGAAGTACATCAGCTTGACGACGCGCAGGTAGAAGAAGGCGCCGACCAGCGAGAACATCACGGCGATCACGGCCACCGCCGTGTAACCGGCCTTGATGGCGGCCAGCAGCACCGCGAACTTGGCGAAGAAGCCGATGAAGAACGGGATGCCGGCCATGGAGAACATGATGATCAGCATCATCGCGGCGAACCACGGGCTGCGCTTGTTGAGGCCCTTGAAGTCTTCCAGGTTCTCGGCTTCGTAACCGGCACGCGACAGCAGCAACACCATGCCGAAGGCGCCGAGCGACATCAGGACATAGGCGACGGTGTAGTACAGCGCGGAGCTGTAGGCGTTGATCGCGGTGAAGGCATCGATCTGCCCGCCGACCACGCCGGACATCAGGCCGAGCACCATGTAGCCCATGTGCGAAATTGCCGAATACGCCAGCATGCGCTTGATGTTGGTCTGCGCGATGGCGGCGAGATTGCCGAGGCCGATGGAGAGCACGGCCATGATCAGCAGCATCTTCTGCCAATCGACGGCCAGCCCGAGCAGCGCATAGACCAGCAGGCGCAGTGCCATGGCGAAGGCGGCGAACTTCGGCGCGGAACCGATGAACATGGTCACGGCCGTCGGCGCGCCGTGATAGACATCGGGAATCCACATGTGGAAGGGCACCAGGCCCAGCTTGAAGGCAATGCCGGCGACCAGGAAGACCAGGCCGAACACCAGCACGGTCTTTTCCGACTGGCCGTGATACAGCGCCTGCGCCACGCCCTCGATTTCGAGGCTGCCGGTGGCGCCGTAGATCATCGACATGCCGTAGAGCAGCAGGCCCGAGGCCAGCGCGCCAAGCGTGAAGTACTTCATCGCGGCTTCCGTCGCGCGCTTCGAATCGCGATCGATGGCGACCAGGCCGTAGAGCGAGAGCGACATCAGTTCCAGACCGAGGTACATGGTGAGGAAGTTCGCCGCCGAGATCATCACCATCATGCCCAGCGTGGCGTAGAGCACCAGCAGGTAGAACTCGCCCTTGTCCAGGCCGCGGTCGGCCAGGTACTGCCGGCTATAGACCAGCATCATGATCACCGCAAGGTAGGTCATGAGCTTGAGGAAATCCGACAGCAGATCGTCGACGAACATGTTGGCGAAGGTCAGCGTGGTCTGGCCGTCGGAGGTGACCAAGGTGATCGCGGCGCAGCCAAGCAGAGTGATCACGGTCAGCATCGCCGTCATCCAGCGGTGCGTGGCGCCGAAAATCAGGTCGACGAACAGCACCAGGAAGGACATCAGCAGGAGAAAGATCTCCGGTGCCGCCGGGTACAGGTCGGGCATCACGAAATTGTTCAGCATCGCTTCTCTCGTGTCTTTCTAGTCGTGTGCCTTGGGCTCAAAGCTTGCTCACCGCAACATGCTTGAGCAGGTTATCCACCGAGGCGTGCATCACTTCGGTGAACGGGAAGGGGTAGAGGCCCATCGCCAGAACGCTGACGGCCAGCAGTCCGAGCACCAGGAACTCGCGGTTGTTGATGTCTTTCAGGGCGGCGACGTGATCGTTGGCCACCTCGCCGAACACCACGCGCTTGACCATCCACAGGGTGTAGGCAGCGCCGAGGATCAGCGTGGTGGCGGCGGCGAAGCCGACCCAGAAATTGAATTTGATGGCGCCGAGGATCACCATGAATTCGCCGACGAAGCCGGAGGTGGCCGGCAGGCCGGAATTGGACATGGCAAAGAAGACGAACAGCGCGGCGAACTTCGGCATGGTATTCACCACGCCGCCGTAATCGGCGATCTGCCGCGAATGCATGCGGTCGTACATGACGCCGACGCACAGGAACATCGCGGCGGAGATGAAGCCGTGCGAGATCATCTGCACCAGCGCGCCCTCGATGCCGATCTGGTTGAAGATGAAGAAGCCGAGGGTGACGAAGCCCATGTGCGAAATCGACGAATAGGCGATCAGCTTCTTCATGTCGGTCTGCACCAGCGCCACGAAGCCGATATAGACCACCGCAATCAGGGAGAGCGTGATGATGAACGGCGCGAGGTGATGGCTGGCATCAGGCACGATCGGCAGCGAGAATCGCACGAAGCCGTAGGCGCCCAGCTTCAGGGCGATGGCGGCGAGCACCACCGAGCCGCCGGTCGGCGCCTCGACGTGGGCATCCGGCAACCAGGTATGCACCGGCCACATCGGCACCTTGACGGCAAACGAGACGAGGAAGGCGATGAAGATCAATATCTGCGGCGCCATGCCGATGCGCATCTCGTGCCATTCGAGGATGTTGAAGCTGCCGCCGGATTCGAGGAACAGCCAGATCAGCGCAACCAGCATCAGCAGCGAGCCGAGCAGTGTGTAGAGGAAGAACTTGAACGCCGCATAGACGCGGTTCGGTCCGCCCCAGGCGCCGATGATGATGTACATCGGGATCAGCGAAGCCTCGAAGAAGACATAGAACAGCACGCCATCGAGTGCGCTGAAAATGCCGTTCATGAGGCCGGACATGACCAGGAAGGCACCCATGTACTGGGCCTGCTTCTCTTCGATGACTTCCCAGCCGGCCAGTACCACCAGCACGGTGATGAAGCTGTTGAGCAGGATGAAGGGCATCGAAATGCCGTCAACCCCGAGGAAGTACTGGACATTGAAGCGCGTGATCCAGGGCGTCTGTTCGACGAACTGCATGCCGGCCTGCCTCACGTCGAAGCCGGTGTATAGCGGAATGGTCACGAGGAAGCCGGCGATGGCGACCGCCAGTGACAGCCAGCGCACCAGCGAGCGGCGCTCGGAGCCGACCCAGAACACCGGCAGGGCGCCGAGGATCGGGACCCAGATAGCAAGACTCAAGAGTTGCGAATTCATCGGATTTTTATTCCATCAGGCCGGTGTGCATCAGCGCGTGCTTGCATCAGGCCCTCCAAAACGTCAGCAGCGTAACGAGGCCGAAGATCATGCCGAAAGCGTACTGGTAGATGCGGCCCGACTGGATCAGGCGCACCAGCCCGGATATCCAGCCCACGGTGCCGGCCGAACCATTCACCATCACGCCGTCGATCAGCACCTGGTCGCCGCCCTTCCACAGGCCGCGGCCGAGCATGCGCGCGCCGCCGGCGAAGAACCAGTCGTTGAAGCGGTCGAAGCCGTATTTCTCTTCGAGGATGGTGGCCAGCACGCCCGACTTCTGCTTGATCACCGCGGGCAGGTCCGGACGCTTGATGTAGAGGAACCAGGCGGTGGCCGCACCGGAAATCGCCAGCCAGAACGGCAGCGTGGTGACGCCATGCAGCATCATGCCGAACACGCCATGGAACTCGTGCGCCATGGTCGCCATGCCCTTGTGCGCGGCGGCGATGGTGATCGAACCGCCGAACCAGTTGCCGTAGAGAACGGTGCCGATCAGCCAGCCCGAGGCAATCGCCGGTATCGAGAGCAGGATCAGCGGCACGGTGACCACCTTGGGCGTCTCGTGCGGTTCGACCGGGCCATGGTGGCCGTGGTCATCGTGCGCATCGTGGTGGGCGGCATCGTGGCCGTGGGCATCATGCGCGGGCTCGCGGAAACGCTCCTTGCCGTGGAAGGTGAAGAAGATCAGGCGGAAGGAATACAAACCGCCGACGAAGACCGCCGCCAGCGCGCAGAAGTAGGCAAAGCCGGCGCCAGGCACCTGGGCCAGATGCACCGCCTCGATGATCGAATCCTTGGAGAAGAAACCGGCGAAGGGCGGCAGGCCGGCATTGGCAATGGCACCGATCAGCATGGTGGCATAGGTGATCGGCATGTACTTGCGCAGGCCGCCCATGCGCCGCATGTCCTGTTCGTGGTGCATGGCGATGATCACCGAGCCGGCGCCGAGGAACAGCACGGCCTTGAAGAAGGCATGCGTCATCAGGTGGAAAATCGCCACCGAGTAGGCCGAGGCGCCCAGCGCCATGGTCATGTAGCCGAGCTGCGACAGCGTCGAGTAGGCGACGACGCGCTTGATGTCGGTCTGCACGATGGCGATCAGCGCCATGAACAGCGTCGTGATGGCGCCGATGATCAGGACGAAGGACAGCGCCGTGTCCGACAGCTCGAACAGCGGCGACATGCGCGAGACCATGAAGATGCCGGCCGTGACCATGGTCGCGGCATGGATCAGGGCGGAGATAGGCGTCGGGCCTTCCATCGAGTCGGGCAGCCAGACATGCAGCGGGAACTGCGCCGACTTGCCCATGGCGCCGATGAAGAGACAAATGCAGACGGCGGTTATCAGCGGCCAGCCGGTGACGGCTTCGGTCATCGCTGCCAGATCGTTTCTCTTGGCGAACACCTCGGCGTAGTCGAGGCTGCCGGCGTAGGCGGCGATCAGGCCGATGCCGAGCAGGAAGCCGAAGTCGCCGACGCGGTTGACCAGGAAGGCCTTGAGGTTGGCGTAGATCGCCGTCGGCCGCGTGTACCAGAAGCCGATCAGCAGGTAGGAGACCAGGCCCACCGCTTCCCAGCCGAAAAACAGCTGGACGAAGTTGTTCGACATCACCAGCATCAGCATCGAGAAGGTGAACAGCGAGATGTAGCTGAAGAAGCGCTGGTAGCCGGGATCATCGGCCATGTAGCCGATGGTGTAGATGTGCACCATGAGCGAGACGAAGGTCACCACCAGCATCATCAGCACGGTCAGCGGATCGATCAGGAAACCGACTTGCAGCTTGAGGCCGCCGGACTCCATCCAGGTGTAAACCGGCCCGTTGAAGACATTGCCCGCCTGCACGTCCTGGAAGATCAGCACCGAAAGCATGAAGGAGATCGCCACGCCGAGGATGGTGACGATGTGCGAACCGGTACGGCCAAGGATCTTGCCGAAGAAGCCGGCGAGGATGGCTCCGGCCAGGGGAGCCAGCGGAACCAGCAGATAGAGGGATTTCATGCTCATGGTCCGGCTAGCCCTTCAGTGTGTCGAGGTCTTCGACATCGATGGAAGACAGATTGCGGAACAGCACCACCAGGATGGCGAGGCCGATGCCGGACTCCGCGGCGGCAACCACGAGGATGAAAAAGACGAAGAGCTGGCCCGAAAGGTCGTTGAGATAGTGCGAGAAGGCGACGAAATTGATATTCACCGCCAGCAGCATCAGTTCGATGGCCATCAGCAGCACGATCAGGTTCTTGCGGTTGAGGAAGATGCCGACCATGCCGATCGAGAACAGGATTGCGGCGAGGATCAGGTAATGCGAAAGCGAGATCATGGCTTACTCCCCTTCCTTCGCCGCCGGGACGGGCAGTTCGACTTCGGGCGCCATCTTGACGATGCGCAGGCGATCCCTGGCCTTGACGGCGATCTGATCGGACGGATGCATCGCCTTGTTGTCCTTGCGGCTCCGCAACGTCAGCATCACCGCGGCGATGATGGCCACCAGCAGGATGACCGAGGCGACTTCGAAGGGATAGGCGTAATCGGTGAACAGTACCCGCGCCAGTTCCTTGGTGTTGCTGTAGTTCGCCGGCAGGTTCTGCGGCGGCAGATTCGCCAGGCCGAAATAGCGGCCGGAGAGCACCACGGCCATTTCGCCCACCATCAGCAAGCCGACCAGCCCGCCGATCGGCAGGTTGCGCCAGAATCCCTGGCGCATGCGCTCGATGTTGATGTCGAGCATCATCACCACGAAGAGGAACAGCACCATCACCGCGCCGACATAGACCATGATCAGCACCAGCGCCAGAAACTCGGCCTGCAGCAGCATCCACAGTCCCGCCACGTTGAAGAAGGCCAGCACCAGGAACAGTGCGGCGTGCACCGGGTTGCGCGCGGTGATCACCCGCAGCGCGGCAAATACCGTCACTGCGGAGAAGATGTAGAAAAGAATGGTCTTGAATTCCATGGCTGGGTCGGCAGGCATCAGCGGTAAGGGGCATCCTGCGCACGATCGGCGGCGATCTGCGCTTCGTTCTTGTCGCCCACGGCCAGCAGCATCTGCTTGGTGTAGTAAAGGTCGCCGCGCGCTTCGCCGTGATATTCGAAAATGCGGGTCTGGACAATGGCGTCGACCGGACAGGCTTCCTCGCAGAAACCGCAGAAGATGCACTTGGTCAGGTCGATGTCGTAGCGCGTGGTGCGACGACTGCCATCGTCGCGCTCGGCGGATTCGATGGTGATCGCCATCGCCGGGCACACCGCCTCGCACAGCTTGCAGGCAATGCAGCGCTCCTCGCCGTTGGGATAGCGGCGCAACGCATGCAGGCCGCGGAAACGGTTGCTTTGCGGGGTCTTCTCTTCCGGATACTGTACTGTGATCTTGCGCGCGAACATGTAGCGGCCGGTGACCGCCATGCCCTTGAACAGTTCCTTGAGGAACAGGCTACCAATGAAATCTCTTGCACCCATGGTGATCTCCCGGTCCTATTTCCAGATGGTCAGCGGCGACATCATCCAGACGCCCACCACCAGAATCCACACCAGCGTCAGCGGCACGAACACCTTCCAGCCCAGGCGCATGATCTGGTCATAGCGATAGCGCGGGAAGGTGGCACGAATCCAGAGGAAGAAGAACAGGATCGCCGCCATCTTGGCCGCCATCCAGTGGAAGCCGTCGGGCAGGAAGCCGAGCGGGGACAACCAGCCGCCGAGGAAGAAGATCGAGACCATCGCCGAGATCAGGATCATGTTGGCGTATTCGGCGAGGAAGAACATCGCGAAGGCCATGCCCGAATATTCGACCATGTGGCCGGCGACGATTTCCGATTCACCTTCGACCACGTCGAACGGTGCGCGGTTGGTTTCGGCCACGCCGGAAATCAGGTAGACCGCGAACATCGGCAGCAGCGGCAGCCAGTTCCAGGAAAGCACGCCGAGGCCGTAGCCGGCAAACTGGCCCTTGCCCTGGGCATTGACGATGTCCGTCAGGTTGAGGCTGCTCGACACCATCAGCACGGTGATCAGGGCCAGTCCCATCGAGACTTCATAGGAAATCATCTGCGCCGTCGCGCGCATGGCGCCGAAGAACGGGTATTTCGAGTTCGACGCCCATCCGGCGATGATGATGCCGTAGACGCCGACCGAACTGACGGCCAGCAGATACAGCACGCCGGCATCGACGTTGGCCAGCACCCATCCGGGCGAGAACGGAATCACCGCCCACAAGGCCAGGGCCGGCGCGATGGCCATGATCGGGCCGAGCACGAACAGCTTCTTGTCGGCGGCGGTCGGGAACAGCACTTCCTTGAAGAACAGTTTCAGGCCGTCGGCGATCGGTTGCAGCAAGCCCCACGGACCGACACGGTTGGGGCCGATGCGAACCTGCATCCAGCCGATGACCTTGCGTTCCCAGAAAGTCAGGTAGGCGACGGACAGCATCAACGGGGCGAGGATCAGGACGATCTTGGCGAGGGTCCAGATCAGCGGCCACACCGGCTTGACCAGCGGCCACAGGGAGCCCAGCGAGCTTTCGAGGAAGGGAACGATCATCGCTTCCATCACGCCTTCTCCACGCTCAGAACGGCAGACATCGCACCCAGCGCCAGCGTGTCGGCGTGAGCCGCGGCGACACGCACGGTGCCATCAGGCAGGCCGGCATCGAGCTCGGCGGCCAGCGTCACGGTCGCCGTGCCGCCAGCGCCGACTTTCACTTTCAGCTTGTCGCCCGCAGCGACACCCAGCTTGTTCAGCGTCGCGGCATTCATGCGCGCGCTCGGCGCCGCGGAATCGGCTGCCTGCTGCAGGGCCGGAGCACGCCGCACCAGCGCATCGGCAAAATGGATCGGCACATCGGCAATGCGTTCCAGACCATTGACCGTTGCCGTCAGGTTCAGCGCAATGCCATCGATGCCGTTGTCCAGGCCGGAAACGAACACGGGCTGTCCGCCCAGCGCTTCGGCACGTACCTCTTCGCTGCTGTTGTATTCGAAACCGGCCACCTGGAGCAGGTTGCCGAGCACACGCAACACCTTCCACGCCGGACGGGCATCGCCCAGCGGCTTGGTGGCAGCATAGAAACTCTGCACGCGACCTTCGGTATTGACGAAAGTGCCCGAGGTTTCGGTGAACGGCGATACCGGCAGCAGTACCGCCGCATAGTCGAGCATGGCCTGCGACTTGAAGGGCGTCAGCACCACGGTCACGGCAGCCTTGCCCAGTGCCGCCAGCGCCTGTGCGCCGTCGGCGCAATCGAGTTCCGCTTCGGCGCCGACCACCACATAGGCCTGGCGCAGGTCTTTCAGCATTGCCGAGGCGTTCAATCCGGAGACGCCGGGCACTGCCTTGGCGACATAGCCACCAACGCTGTTGGCCGCTTCGCCAAGGAAACCGACGCTGCCGCCGAGAGCAGACGCCAGTTGCTGGCCGAGAGACTGCAGCGTGGCCGCCTGCGGATGCTGCTGGGCAAAGTTGCCGAGGAGCACTCCCGTATTACTGCCGGAAGCCAGGCTCTGGGCGATGGCTTGCGCCTCGGCCGATATCGTGACGCCAGCGAGGGCCGCGTCGGCCGCGACGCCCTTGATCTGGCACACGGCCTTGACCACTTGCGCCAGCACGGCGGGCAGGTGTGACGGCGCGGCAATGGCGCGCGCCGCCAGCTTGATCAGCAGGTCGTCATCAGCACTGTGCAGGACGCTGACCTGCGCGCCGCGCTTGGCCGACTGGCGCAGACGCTGGGCAATCAGCGGATGATCCTTGCGCAGGAAGGAGCCCACCACCAGCACGCGATCGAGGCGGCTGATGTCGGCGATCTTCATGCCCAGCCAGGGTGTGCCGCGGCGGTGCCCGTCGGCGGAAAAATCGCTCTGGCGCAAACGGAAGTCGATGTTCTCGCTGCCAAGGCCGCGCAGCAGCTTCTGTGCGAGGTACATTTCTTCCAGCGTCGCGTGGGGGCTCACCAGCCCGCCGATCGCGGCCGCGCCGTGGGTCTTGGCCACATCACGCAGCGCGTGCGCGGCGTAATCGAGGGCGGCGCTCCAGTCGACCTCTTTCCATTCGCCGCCCTGCTTCACCATCGGCTTCGTCAGCCGCCCATTGTCACCTTGGGAGTTGAGGCCCTGATAGGAGAAGCGCTCCTTGTCGGTCAGCCAGCACTCGTTGATATCCTCATTTTCCAGCGGCAGCACGCGCATCACCTTGTCGTGCTTGGTCTGCACGATCAGGTTGCTGCCGAGGCCGTCATGCGGGCTCACCGACTTGCGCCGGGACAGCTCCCAGGTACGGGCGGAGAAGCGGAAGGGCTTGGAAGTCAGCGCACCGACCGGGCACAGGTCGATGATGTTGCCGGAGAGTTCGGTATCCACCGTCTTGCCGATGAAGGGCATGACTTCGGCGCGCTCGCCGCGGTAGGACTGGCCGAGTTCCATGAAGCCGGCAATCTCGGCGGTGAACCGGATGCACCGCGTGCAGTTGATGCAGCGGGTCATGTCGGTCGACACCAGCGGACCGAGATCCTTGTCCGGCACGACGCGCTTTTCCTCTTCGTACTTTGACGCGGATTCGCCGTAGCCGACCGCGAGATCCTGCAACTGGCACTCGCCGCCCTGATCGCAGATCGGGCAATCCAGCGGGTGGTTGATCAGCAGGAACTCCATCACGGCCTTCTGTGCCTTGACCGCCAGTTCCGAATGGGTGAATACCTTCATGCCGTTGGTCACGGGCGTGGCGCAGGCCGGCATCGGCTTCGGCGCCTTTTCCACCTGGACCAGGCACATGCGGCAGTTGGCCGCGATGGACAGCTTCTTGTGATAGCAGAAGTGCGGAATGTAGGTACCCAACTGGTGGGCCGCCTCGATGATGGTGCTGCCGTCAGCGACCTGCAGCGTCTTGCCGTCGATCTCGATCTCGACCATTACGCCGCCCCTGCCTTGAAGAAGCCGCTACCCGCGCGCTGCACGGCGGGATCGACGAGACACTTCTTGTTCTCGATGTGATATTCGAATTCGCTCTTGAAATGCTTGATGAAACTGCGCACCGGAAACGCGGCAGCATCGGCCAGCGCACAAATGGTTTTGCCCATCATGTTGTCGGTGACGCGATTCAGGAGGTCGAGGTCTTCCGGACGGCCCTCGCCGTGCTCGATGCGATGCACGACGCGGTACAGCCAGCCGCTGCCCTCGCGGCATGGCGTGCATTGGCCGCAGGATTCTTCGTAGTAAAAGTAGGACAGGCGCTCCAGCGCCTTGACCATGCACACAGTCTCGTCCATCACGATCACCGCGCCGGAACCGAGCATGGAACCGGCCTTGGCGATCGAGTCGTAGTCCATGGTGCAATCCATCATGATGTCCGCGGGTAATACCGGAGCCGAGGAGCCACCGGGAATCACCGCCTTGAGCTTGCGGCCGCCGCGCATGCCGCCGGCCATTTCCAGCAGCTTGGCGAAGGGCGTACCCATCGGGACTTCGTAGTTGCCGGGACGATTGACGTGGCCGGACACCGAGAACAGCTTGGTGCCGCCGTTGTTGGGCTTGCCCAGGTTGAGGTAGGCCTCGCCGCCCATGCCGAGGATGAAGGGAATCGCGGCAAAGGTTTCGGTGTTGTTTATCGTGGTCGGCTTGCCGTAGAGGCCGAAGTTCGCCGGGAAGGGCGGCTTGTAGCGCGGCTGGCCCTTCTTGCCCTCGATGGATTCGAGCAGGCCGGTTTCCTCGCCGCAGATGTAGGCGCCCCAGCCGTGATGCGCGAACAGGTCGAAGCTGAAGTCGGAGCCGAGGATGTTGTTGCCCAGATAGCCGGCGGCGCGGGCCTGGTCGAGGGCCTCTTCGAAACGCTGGTAGATTTCGAAGATCTCGCCGTGGATATAGTTGTAGCCAGTTTTGGCGCCGACCGCATAGCCGGCAATGATCATGCCTTCGATCACCGAATGCGGATCGAAGCGCATCAGGTCGCGATCCTTGAAGGTTCCCGGCTCGCCTTCGTCGGTATTGCAGACGACGTACTTCACCGGGGCTGCCTTGGGCATGAAGCTCCACTTGAGGCCGGTCGGGAAGCCGGCGCCACCGCGGCCGCGCAGCACCGACTTCTTGACCTCGGCAATCAGGTCGTCTTGGGTCATCTTGCTGGAAAGCACGCGCTTCAATTGTGCATAACCGCCGCGCGCTTCGTAATCCTTGAGGCTCCAGCCGGCGTCACCCTTGGCCCAGCCAGTGGTCAGCAGCGGATTGATGGTGTCGATCAGAGCCATGACGCCTCCGCCGGGCCGCCCCAAGGAGAAGTGCGCCCCCCCGTGGGGGGCAGCGAACGAATGTGAGCGTGGGGGGCCATATTCATTTGCACTCCGCCAACAGCGCGTCGATCTGCTCGGGCAGCATGAAGCTGCACATGCGCTTGTTGTTCACCAGCATGACGGGTGCGTCGCCGCAGGCGCCCATGCACTCGCCTTCCTTCAGGGTGAACTTGCCGTCAGGGGTGGTCTCGTTGAAATCGATGCCGAGCTTTTCCTTGACGTAATCGGCGGCATGCACGCCACCGGACAGGGCGCAGGGCAGATTGGTGCAGACCGTGACCTTGTACTTGCCGACCGGGTGCAGGTCGTACATGTTGTAGAAACTCGCCACTTCGTAGGCGGCCATCGGCGCCATGCCGAGGTATTCAGCCACCGCGGCGATGGTTTCCTTGGGCAGCCAGCCTTTTTCGTCCTGGGCGATCACCAGCGCCGCCATCACCGCGGACTGCTTCTGATCGGCCGGATACTTGGCAACCTCGCGGTCGATCTTTGCCAGGGCTTCGGGGCTCAACGTGTCGTAATCGATATTCATGCGGCGGTCTATCTGTCAACGTCGCCAAGCACCAGATCGATGGTACCGATCACGGCGGTGGCATCGGCCAGCATGTGGCCACGACACATTTCATCGGTGGCGGCCAGATGCGGAATTCCTGCGGTATGCAGCTTGATGCGGTAAGGCTTGTTGGCGCCGTCCGATACCGCCCAGACGCCCATCTCGCCCTTGGGATGCTCGATGGCGACATAGGCTTCGCCGGCCGGGACGTGCATGCCCTCGGAGAAGAGCTTGAAATGATGGATCAACTCTTCCATGCTGCCCTTCATCTTTTCGCGGCGCGGCGGCGCGACCTTGTGATCGTCGGTGATGACGGGGCCCGGATTCTTGCGCAGCCAATCGATGCATTGCTTGATGATGCGGTTGGCCTGCGCCATCTCTTCCATGCGCACCAGATAGCGGTCGTAGGTGTCGCCATTGACGCCGACCGGAATATCAAAATCGAGGCGGTCATAAACCTCATAAGGCTGCTTCTTGCGAAGATCCCACTCAACGCCGGAACCGCGCAGCATCGCACCGCTGAAGCCGAGTTGCAGGGCGCGTTCCGGGCTGACGACGCCGATGCCGACGGTACGCTGCTTCCATATCCGGTTGTCGGTCAGCAGGGTGTGGTACTCGCTCAGATATACCGGGAAACGCTCGGTGAAGTCTTCCAGGAAGTCCAGCAGCGACCCGTTGCGCGGCTCGTTGAGTTCCTTCACCGTCTGCGCGTTCTTGAAGCGGTTTTCCTGGTACTTCGGCATCTGGCCGGGCAGATCGCGATAGACGCCACCGGGACGATAGTAGGCGCCGTGCATGCGGATGCCGGTGATCGCCTCGAGCACGTCGAACAGATCCTCGCGTTCGCGGAAGGTATAGAGCACCATGGTCATGGCACCGATGTCCAGCGCGTGGGTGCCGATGTTGAGCAGGTGATTCTTGATGCGCGTCACTTCGTCCATCATGACGCGAATGTACTGGGCGCGGATCGGCACCTCGACGCCCAGCAGACGCTCCACGGCGAGGCAGTAGGCGTGCTCGCTGGGAATCATCGACGTGTAGTCGAGGCGATCCATGTAAGGCAGCGTCTGCAGCCAGGTGCGCGTCTCGGCAAGCTTCTCGGTACCGCGATGCAGCAGGCCGATGTGCGGATCGGCGCGGACAATGACTTCGCCATCCAGTTCCAGCACCAGGCGCAAGACGCCATGCGCCGCCGGATGCTGCGGACCGAAATTGATGGTGTAGTTCTTGATGTCAGCCACGGCCGCCGCCCTTTGCGTAGGTTTCTTCGCGCACGATGCGCGGCGTGACTTCGCGCGGCTCGATGGTCACGGGCTGGTAGATCACCCGCGCCTGCTCGGGGTCGTAGCGCATCTCGACATAACCCGAAATCGGAAAATCCTTGCGGAAGGGATGGCCAACGAAGCCGTAGTCGGTCAGGATGCGGCGCAGATCGACATGACCTTCGAAATGAATGCCGAACAGGTCAAAAGCCTCGCGTTCGTACCAGTTGGCCACGTTCCAGATGTCCATCACCGAAGCCACTATCGGAAACTCGTCATCCACGGCGAAAACCTTGACGCGCAAACGCCAGTTGTGGGTGAGCGACAGCAACTGGCTGACGGCCGCAAAGCGCTTGCCCTGATAGCCCGTGAATTCGGAGTAATCGATGCCGCTGAGGTCCATCAACTGCTCGAAACGAAAAGCAGGATCGTCACGCAGCTGACGCATTACGTCGAGATAGTTTTCAGCGGGGATTGCGACGGTCAATTCGCCCAGTGAGAGGACCGGCTCTCCGATGCGATCACCAAAGCTTTCCTTCAGTTGCCTGCAAAGACGTTCCAGTTTGGCGCTCATGGGATGGGGCGATCAGGTCAGCGGGCGATGGTGGTGGTGCGACGAATCTTGCTCTGCAGCTGGATCAGGCCATACAGCAGCGCTTCCGCTGTGGGCGGGCATCCCGGCACATAGACATCGACGGGAACGATACGATCAACGCCGCGCACCACCGAATACGAGTAGTGGTAATAACCGCCTCCGTTGGCGCAGGAGCCCATGGACAGCACCCAGCGCGGCTCGGCCATCTGGTCATAAACCTTGCGCAGGGCCGGCGCCATCTTGTTGGTCAGCGTTCCGGCGACGATCATCACGTCGCTTTGCCTCGGGCTGGGGCGGAAAACGATGCCGAAGCGGTCGAGGTCATAGCGCGAGCAGCCGGCGTGGATCATTTCGATGGCGCAACAGGCGAGGCCGAAGGTCATCGGCCACATCGAACCGGTGCGCGTCCAGTTGATGATCTTGTCCAGCGACGTGGTGACGAAGCCTTCCTGCAGGATGCCTTCGATGCTCATGCGCCGCTCACTCCCAGTCCAGCGCGCCCTTGGCCCACGCATACACGTAGCCAATGACGAGGATGCCGATAAACACGAACATCTCGACGAAACCGAACATCTTCACCGCGTCGGTATTGACGATCTCCTTGAAGATCGTCGCCCACGGGAAAAGGAACGCGATTTCAAGATCGAACAGGATGAAGAGGATTGCAATCAGGTAGTAGCGCACATCGAACTTCATGCGCGCGTCTTCGAAGGGAGCAAAACCGCATTCGAAGGCAGACAGCTTTTCGCTGTCGGGATGATTGGGTGCTACCAACCAACCCAGAAGAATGGGTGCGCACCCGAAGGCGAGGCCCACTAGAACAAAGACGAGGATCGGGAAGTAATTATCCAGCATTTTGGTGGCAAGCCACTACACTCGTTTCGGTTGACCGGCCAGCCCGCAATGCTCCGCAAGACAACCGACGCTCGACTACTATTTGCTGCTCTGCTACTGCCCAAATTCCTGGTGCCGACGGTGAGACTCGAACTCACACAGCTTGCGCCACTACCCCCTCAAGATAGCGTGTCTACCAATTTCACCACGTCGGCAATTCGTTACTGCGGGAGCGACGCAAATTATATAACAAGCCATTGACTCATTAATGCGCCGCAACAAAAAAATCTATCGATCGAAGCTTGACTGAATTATTTCGGAATGTCCTTGGCCTTCGAGTCAGGCGCTGCCGGCGTCTGCACCGGAGCAGCGGGAACCGCCTGCACGGGAGCCGAATCCATCACGCTGCCCGATACCTTGGGACGCGACGTGGCGATATAGGAAAGCCCGAGGCTGGTCACGAAGAACACGGCGGCAAGCACCGCCGTCACGCGCGACAGGAAATTGGCGGAGCCGGTCGCGCCGAACAGGCTGCCCGAGGCTCCGCTGCCGAAGGCCGCGCCCATGTCCGCGCCCTTGCCATGCTGAATCAGGACGAAGCCGATTACGCTGAGACCGGCAATGATGTGCACGGTCAGAATGATTGTATGCAACAGTTCCATGAGAACCTCTTGAAATTATGTTGAAGCAGCGCTGCAGATGGCGAGAAAGTCCGCCGCCACCAACGAGGCGCCACCGATGAGACCGCCATCGATGTCGATCTGGCCGAAAAGCTCGGCCGCATTGTTCGCCTTGACGCTACCGCCGTACAGAATGCGCAGCCCGGCTGCAACATCGGCGCTGTCGCGTGCAAAACGGGCACGGATCAGGGCGTGAACTTCCTGCGCCTGCGCCGGAGAAGCGGTACGCCCGGTGCCGATCGCCCATACCGGCTCATATGCCACCACGGCATTGGCAAAGGCAGCAACGCCGGAGTTGGCAAGCACGGCATCGATCTGGCGCGTCACCACTTCACCGGTAACACCGGCTTCGCGTTCGGCCAGGGATTCGCCGACGCATAGCACCGGCGTCAGCCCGGCCTTGAGCGCCGCGGCAAACTTGGCGGCGACCACTGCATCGGTGTCGCCGAAAAAGGAGCGGCGCTCGGAATGGCCTACCAAGGCATAGCGGCAGCCGAAATCAGCCAGCATCGCTGCGCTCACCTCGCCCGTCCATGCGCCTTGCGCATGTTCGGAGACATCCTGGGCACCCCACGCGACGCCGCTGCCGTCGAGCACCGCACGCGCCTGGGCGAGATAGGGGTAAGGCACGCAGACGGCGACCTCCGCCGGACCCTTTACGCCATCACGTACGGCATGCAGCAGCCCCAGGTTGGTGGCGAGGCTGCCATGCATTTTCCAGTTTCCGGCAACAAGTTTAGTGCGCATGATGACTCAGGAGCGTATACACGAAGCCCGCCATTATAGCGGCAGCGCCCGATGAATGCCAGATTGCCCGACGCCCGCGGAAGGCCCACGACGCCATCGCCGTGCCTCGCCTGCCCGACTTGACACAAATCAACAAGAAAGCCTGCAAAGCGCCGATACTGACGCCCCAAGAACAACAAATAACCCATGGACGGCCCCAATGGAAACCATCTCGACCGATGTTGCAATCATAGGTGCCGGAGGTGCCGGCCTGCGTGCCGCCATCGCCCTCGCCGAAACCGCCCCCAATCTGCGCATCGCGCTGATCTCCAAGGTCTATCCGATGCGCAGCCACACCTGCGCCGCGGAAGGCGGCGCCGCCGGCGTAATCAAGCCGGACGACAGCTTCGACATGCACTTCGACGACACCGTCGGCGGCGGCGACTGGCTCTCCGACCAGGACTGCGTCGAATACTTCATCCACGAAGCGCCCAAGGAACTGCTGCAACTCGAACACTGGGGTTGCCCGTGGAATCGCGAGGCCGACGGTTCGGTAGCGGTGCGGCCCTTCGGCGGCATGAAGAAGAAACGCACCTGGTTCGCCGCCGACAAATCCGGTTTCCACATCCTGCACACCCTGTTCCAGACTTCCCTTCAGTTTCCGACCATCACGCGCTACGACGAGTACTACGCGCTCGACCTGCTGGTCGACGACGGCCGTTGCCAGGGCCTCACCGCGATGGAAATGCGCAGTGGCGAACTGCGCCAGTTCCACGCCAAGGCGGTGATCATCGCCGGCGGCGGCGCCGGCCGCATGTTCCCCTTCTCCACCAACGGCGCCATCAAAACCGGCGACGGCATGGCCATGGCCTACCGTGCCGGAGCACCCTTGAAGGACATGGAGTTCGTCCAGTACCACCCGACCGGCCTGCCCAACACCGGCAGCCTGCTGACCGAAGCCTGCCGCGGCGAAGGCGGCATCCTGGTGAACAAGCACGGCCGCCGCTACCTGGCCGACTACGGCATGGGCCCGGAAACGCCGGTCGGCCAGCCGCAACTCAAGACCATGGAACTCGGACCGCGCGACCGCGTCAGCCAGGCCTACTGGCATGAACTGCAAAAGGGTAATACGGTGACCACGCAATGGGGCGAATGCGTGCTGCTCGACATGCGCCACCTCGGCGAAAAGAAAATCAACGAACGCCTGCCGCTGGTGCGCGAACTGGCCGAGGCCTACCTCGGCGTCGACATCGTCAAGGAAGCCGTGCCGATCCGTCCCGTGGTGCATTACATGATGGGCGGCATCTCCACCAATACGGCGGCCGCCACTCCCCTGCCCGGCCTCTTCGCCGCGGGCGAATGCGCCTGCGTCAGTCTCAACGGCGCCAACCGGCTGGGTTCGAATTCGCTGGTCGAATTGCTGGTGTTCGGCCGTCGCGCCGCGCTATCCGCCATCGAACATGTGCAGGGCCTGCCGGCGCCGAATGCCGCGGCGCTGAAAGTCGGCGCTGACGCCACGGCGAAACGCATCAGCGAACTCTTCTCGCGCAGCGACGGCACCGAATCCATGTCCGGCCTGCGCAAGGAAATGCAGGAGACCATGGAAAAGAACGTCGGCATCTACCGCAGCGAGGCAGGACTGCAGGAGGGCGTGAACAAGATCCACGAGTTGCGCCAGCGCTACCGCCGCGTCAAGCTCACCGACAAGAGCAGCGTCTTCAACACCGACCTGTTCCAGGTGCTGGAACTCGGCTCGATGCTCGACTGCGCCGAAGCCGTCACCGTCGGCGCACTGGCGCGCAAGGAATCGCGCGGTGCGCACCAGCGCCTCGATTACGTCGAGCGCGACGACAAGAAATTCCTCTGCCACACCATGGTCCATCACCAGGGCATGGACATGCCGCGCGTCGATTACCTCGACGTGGTCATCACCAAATCGCCGCCGGGCGTGCGCGATTACTCGGGAGACCACAAATGACGCCACTGAAAGAACGACTCGTCCAGCTGGAAGTCCTGCGCTACAACCCGGACACCGACACCGAAGCGCACTTCCAGCGCTATGAAGTGGTTTGCCAGGAAGAATGGGTGGTGCTCGACGCCCTCAACAAGGTCAAGGCCGACATCGATCCGACGCTCAACTACCGCTGGTCCTGCCACATGGCCGTCTGCGGCAGTTGCGGCATGATGATCAACGGCGAGCCCAAGCTGTCCTGCCACGCTTTCCTGCGCGACTACGAAGGCGTGATCCGCGTCGAGCCGCTGGCGCACTTCCCGGTCGAGCGCGATCTGGTGACGGCGCCCGACGACTTCATGGAGAAGCTCAAGCGCGTCAAGCCCTACGTCATCCCGAAAGAGCAGAAGCCGATCAGCGAGGGCGAATACAAACAGACACCGGCGCAACTCATGAAGTTCCGCCAGTATTCCATGTGCATCAACTGCATGCTGTGCTACGCCGCCTGCCCGCAGTACGGGCTGACGCCGAAATTCATCGGCCCGGCGGCGCTGACCCTGGCCCACCGCTACAACCTCGATTCGCGCGATGGCGGCCGCAAGGAGCGGCAGGAAGTGGTCGCCACCCACGAAGGGGTCTGGGAATGCACCTTTGTCGGTGCCTGTTCCGAGGTCTGCCCGGCCCACGTCGATCCGGCCAGCGCCTTGCAGCAGATGAAGATCACCAGTTCGATCGACTGGATCGTCGAACACCTGATTCCGGGAGGAAAATCCGCAAGGGATACCGTCTCCCGCGAGGACGCAGGAGACATATCATGAGCCGCAGACCCCTGGTTCGCGAATGCCCGCCGACTACCTGGTATTTCCGGCAGCCACGCTATTTGCGCTACATGTCGCGCGAGATCACCAGCATCTTCGTCGGCGCCTACTGCGTGCTGCTGGTGGTTGGCCTGCAGCGCCTCTCCGCCGGCCCCGCCGCATGGGAAGGCTTCCTGCTGGCTTTGCAGAGCGCCGATTCGATCGTCTTCCACCTGCTGGCCCTGGCCGCCGCCCTCTATCACGCCGCGACCTGGTTCAACGCGACGCAGAAGGCCATGCCCTTGCAGATCGGCGAAGACTTCGTGCCCGGCAACGTGATTTCCGGCGCGCACTACGTGGCGTGGGCGGCGCTGTCGGTCGTCGTGCTCTATCTTGCGGGAGTGTTCTGACATGGCCAAATCGCACAAACCCGTGGTCTGGTTCCCCTTCGCCGCCGGCGGCACGGTGATCGCCTTCTGCATTCCGGTGATCGTCGTCCTCACCTTCCTCGCCGCGCTCGGCCACGTGCCGGCCGGACTCAGCTACGAGAAGCTGCATGCCTTCGCCGGCAGCGGCCTCGGCAAGCTGATCCTCTTCGGCGTCGTCGCACTCTCACTGTGGAGTTCGGCGCACCGCCTGCGCTGCACCTGCTACGACTTCGGCCTGCGCGCGGACACGCTGGTCGCGACTGTCCTGTATGTCGCGGCGATAGTCGGCAGCCTCCTGTCGGCGATCTACCTGTTGCGCATATAGGGATCGCCGCATAGTGAAGCGGGCGCGTTCGCTGGCCAGACTCAACGGCCGGATTCTGCATGCCTTCAGCCAGCGCACCACCACCGCGCTGCGCGCCGCCCTGCCCCTGCGCCTTGCCCTGCCGCACCTGGAACCGGTACTGGCAATGAACGTCGCCAAGGAAGTGAAGAAGGACTCGCTGGTGATCCTGCGTGCCCGCGAACCGGCGCTGGCATCTGCCACGGACTGGGATGAAATCCTGCCCCAGCTGCTGCAAGCCACCAAGGAAATCGACCGCGGATTTCTCAGCAGTGTCGGCAGATTCCCTGTCGACATCGTGATTCGCTACGAAGAGATCACCCCGATCCGCACCCGGCGCATCAAGCTGCTGCACGATGCCGCACGGAAAATCCTGGCGGCACGCGACGCCGACCGCCGCCTGCGCGAGGCCATGCACGCCAGCTTCTCGCGCGACGAGTTCGCGCAACTGCTGCATGAGTTGTTCCGCCTCTACGCCGAGGAAACTCGATCACTCAGCCGTTCGGTACGCCTGCCCGGCCCGCTGGCACTGCTGCGCGAACTTATTGCGCAGGAGCTGCTGAATGTCATGCTGCGTGTGGCCCGGCCGCTGGCGGAGGAGATCGCCGACAGGACCCTTCATCCGCTTGCACCGGGCGCGCACAAGCCAATGTAGCGGACGGCGGTGCCCTGCCAGGCATTCGCTCGGCCTGGAGTACCATGCGAATCGGAATTTCGCCTTGCTGGGTTTCAGGAAAATTTTGGTGGGCACGGCAAACGATCGAGTCGCCCAGGCCTTGGAACAAGATGGAGTTTGTTTGACGTGCATTCCAGGTTCGGCGACACAAATGCGAGATAACTCGGTAGACGTACGTTGGGAACGAAACAGAAAACTCAGGAGGCAAGACATGTTTAGTCACGTGATGGTCGGATCGAATGACATCGAGCGTTCGAAACGGTTCTATGACGCGGTGCTCGCCGCGCTTGGAGCGGGAGAACCGCTGAGAAACGAGGCGAGCACCGGACACAACCGGCTCTTCTATCGGCACGAGGGCAGTACCTTCTGCGTCAGCGAACCGATCAACGGCGAGGCAGCAACGTTCGCCAACGGTGGAACCATAGGCTTCAAGTGCATTTCACCCGAGCAGGTGCGCGAGTTTCACGACGCGGCCGTGGCGCACGGTGGCACCTCGATCGAAAATCCTCCCGGCCTTCGTGAGGGCAAGATGGGTGCGATGTATCTGGCCTATGTGCGAGACCCCGACGGCAACAAGCTTTGTGCGCTTCACCGGCCCAAAGTGTAACGCTGAGCGTCAAGCGCTTCGTTCAACAGGTCCGCAAGTGCCGCCCGCCCCCTCCGGTGATCACAGTCCTTGCTCGATGAAGCCGCGCAGCACCGGTGAATCCGAACGTCAGCAGCCGAAACCACTTCCCGCGCTGACTCTCACAAGAAAATCATGCCCCTGCTAGGTTCAGCCGCAATGCTCCTGGCCTTCGATGTGGACGCCGGGGCCATCGACGAACACGACCGCTGGCACACGCATGAGCATCTGCCGGAGCGCATGTCGATTCCGGGCTTTCATCGCGGCACACGATGGACTGCCGTTGCGGGTGCGCCCCGGTACATGGTGCTCTACGAGGTGGCGAGCCTTGCGACCCTTGCATCGGACGCCTACCTGGAAAGGCTGAACAATCCGACGCCATGGACTTCGAGGATCATGCCCCACTACCGGGCAATGAGCCGCGGGCTTTGCTCGGTTCTGGGAAGCTTCGGCTATGGGCAGGGCGGCGAAGCCGCTCTCATCAGGTTCTCGCCGGAGAAATCACGTGCCGCGGAGCTGCAGCGCTGGTTGCTGGAGCAGGCTCTGCCCGGCGTTCCCGGTACAACTGGACTTGGCAGCGCCCATCTTCTGCAAGCAGCGCAGACGGCGGCAATGACGGCTGAACAGCGCATCCGCGGCGCGGATCGCGGGGTCGACTCCGCGCTGGTCATCACCGGCTACGACAGCGGCGCAGTCGCCGCCTTTGCGCAGGAGATGGTCGGACCCGGCAGTCACTTGAACCATGCGGTCAGCGGGCTGAATTACGGCTTGTACCGACTGAGCTATTCGCTTTCGAGCGCCGAAATCGACGCCTGAGCCTGCACATGCCGGACGTCGGACAACGCCGGGCCAGATAGCTTGCGGTGGTATTGTTGAGGCTTCATGAATCCCGATCGGAGAAGCCCATGAAAGCACACAAGCAGATCGCGGCGACGCCTTCCCTGCCCCGGACGCTTTTCCTGCGCTGGCTGTGCGGCGCCATGCTGGCGCTGCCGCTCGCCTCCGCCGCCGAGCCGAAGCTGCCGATCTTCGACGCCCACATCCACTACAGCCATGACGCCTGGGAAAGCACCCCGCCCAAGGCGGCCATCGCCATCCTGCGCAAGGCGGGCCTCAAGCGGGCGATGGTGTCCAGTTCCAGCGACGAGGGCACGCAGAAGCTTTACGCCGAAGCGCCGGACCTGGTCGTGCCGTCCCTGCGGCCCTATCGCAAGCGCGGCGAGCTTTCGAGCTGGGTGCGCGACGAGACCATCATCCCCCACCTCGAAGCGCGGCTGAAGCAGTATCGCTACGCGGCGATCGGCGAGTTCCACGTCTATGGCGCCGACGCCGACCTGCCGGTGGTGCGGCGTACGGTGCAACTGGCGAAGCAGCACAAGCTCTGGCTGCACCTGCACGGCGACAGCGACGCGATCGAGCGGGTGCTGGCGCAGGACCCCGAGGCGCGCATCCTCTGGGCGCATTCCGGCTTCGACCGGCCCGAGGCGGTGCGCGCGATGCTGAGGAAGCACCGCAAGCTGCATGCCGACCTGGCCTACCGCAACGATCACGCCAGCGGCGGCAAGCTCGACCCGGCCTGGCGCGAGGCCTTCGTCGAATTTCCCGACCGCTTCCTGGTCGGCACCGATACCTTTACGCCGGAGCGCTGGTACTACATTGCCGAGCACGCCGACTGGTCGCGCGCCTGGCTGGCCGACTTGCCGCGCGAGATTGCCGAGAAGATCGGCTGGCGCAATGGCGAAGCTTTGTTCGCCGCGATGATGGCGACGAAGCAATGAAGGACAGAAGTTATGCGAAGCGGTATCCCCTGGTGGGACGGCGCTGGCGGTACGGCGATTACCAGCTCGGCACGTTGGCCTTTTGCTTGATGGCAGGCGCAGTGAATGCCGCCTGTCCGATAGCGGCCGATGGTACGGTGCTCAGGAAGGACGGCCTGCTGCTCGCCTATCAGCCGCTCGGAAAGACCGGCCGGATACCGATGGCGAAGCATTTCGCGCTGGACGTGCAACTGTGCGACAAAAGCGGCATCTCCGCCGCACGCCTGCACAAGGCCGACGCCACGATGCCCGAGCACCGGCACGGCATGAACTATCGCCCGGCAATCACGCCGCTGGGCGACGGCCGCTTCCGCGTCGAGGGCATGATGTTCCACATGGCTGGACGCTGGGAACTCGCCTTCGAAGTGCAAAGCGGCAAGGAACTCGTGCGCCTGACCCATGACGTGCAGATTGAATGAGCGCGTGCCGCGGCGTCTGAGCCTCGCCGTCGTGCTGTTTGCGCTGGCAACGCTTGTATCCGCCACCGAAGAGATCACTGAGTTCACCTCCGCTGAACTCGGCCGCATCGCCGCCCACGGCCCCTGGCCGCTGCCGTGGACCGGCGACCCCGGCAACCGCGTTTCGGGCAATGCCGCGGCGATCCGGTTGGGCCGCGACCTGTTCTTCGAGCCGCGCCTGTCGGCCAACCGGCGCGTCGCCTGCGCCACCTGTCACCAACCGGAGCGGGGCTTTCAGGACGGCCGCGCCGTGGCTCGCGGCCTGGTCGACGACGTGCGCAACACGCCCAGCCTGCTCAATGTGCGACACCAGCGCTGGTTTGGCTGGGACGGCGGCCACGACAGCCTGTGGTCGGCGAGCCTGCGTCCCATCCTCGATGCGCGCGAGATGGGCGGCAACGCGGCGCGCGCGGCACGCGTGCTGCGCGACAAGGCCGCGCTGGATTGCCATTACCGGCTGGCCTTCGGCAAGCCACCCCACGCGAGCGATCCGGAACTGCTGGTCAACATCGCCAAGGCGATTGCCGCCTGGCAGGAGACGCTGGTCTCGCCGCCCAGCGCATTCGACACGTTCCGCGATGCGCTCGAACGCAAGGATGCGCGGGCCATCGCAGCCTACCCGGCAGCGGCGAAGCGCGGCCTGCGCCTGTTCCTCGGTCGCGGGCAGTGCGCGACCTGCCACGCCGGGCCGCTGTTCAGCAACGGCGAATTCGGCGACATCGGCATACCGTTTTTCATCAAACCGACCGGCGTCGATCCCGGCCGCCAGGGCGGCATCAAGCGCCTGCTGGCCAGCCCCTGGAACCTGCTCGGCACGTACAACGACGATGCGGCGCGCAACAACGCGACCGGCACCCAGCACCTGCGGCCCGAGCATCGCAATTTCGGCGAGTTCAAGGTGCCGAGCCTGCGCAACCTGACGCTCACCGCGCCCTACATGCACAACGGCAGCCTCGCCACGCTGCGCGAGGTGGTGCGGCATTACTCGGATCTGGATGAGGACCGCCTGCATGCCGACGGCGAGCGCATCCTCAAGCCGCTGAAGCTCAGCGCCGAGGAAACGGATGATCTGCTGGCGTTTCTGGAGTCGCTGTCGCCGAGCGAGGCATTGCCGACACCAGTCGCCCCGCCTGCAGTCTGCGGCGGCCGAATAATCGCCGTAGCGCCAGCGCCGACTCCTAGCCGAAGCGGCCGGTGATGTAGTCCTCGGTGGCCTTCTTCTGCGGCTTGATGAAGATCTGATCGGTGACGCCGAACTCGACCATCTCGCCCAGGTACATGTAGGCGGTGTAATCGGAAATGCGCGCCGCCTGCTGCATGTTGTGGGTGACAATGAGGATGGTGACCTTTTCCTTCAGCTCGATGATCAGTTCCTCGATGCTGGCCGTGGCGATCGGATCGAGCGCGGAAGTCGGCTCGTCGAACAGGATGATTTCGGGGTCGGAGGCCAGGGCGCGGGCGATGCACAGGCGCTGCTGCTGGCCGCCGGAAAGGTTGGCGCCGAGTTCCTTGAGCCGGTTGCTGACTTCGTTCCACAGCGCGGCGCCCTTCAGCGCGGCCTCGACGCGGTCGGCGAGCTCGTTCTTGTTGGTCATGCCGCGCACGCGAAGGGAATAGGCGACGTTCTCGAAGATCGACTTGGGGAAGGGATTCGGCTTCTGGAACACCATGCTGATGCGCATCCGCACTTCGATCGGATCGACGTCGGGCGAAAGCAGGTTGGTGTTGTCCGGATACAGCACGATGCCGCCGCCGGCATAGCGGTTGCCCGGATACAGGTCGTGCATGCGGTTGAAGCAGCGCAGCAGCGTGGATTTTCCGCAACCGGAAGGGCCGATCAGTGCCGTGACCTTGTGGTCATGGATCGGCATGGAAACCCGCTTCAGCGCATGGAAGGCGCCGTAATGGAAGTCGAGGTCGCGCACGTCCGCCTTGAGGGTAGCGCCCTCGACGCCCGCCTCGAAACCAGTTGGAATTTGCATGGGACTCACCACTTGATGTTTTTGCGCAGACGATAGCGCACGTAGATGGCCAGGCCGTTCATGGCCAGGGTCATGAAAACGAGGACGAAACCTGCCGCCGCCGCATTGATGGTAAAGGCTGCCTCGGGCCGCGAGGTCCAGTTGAACATCTGGATCGGCATCACCGTAAAGGGCGCGAAAATCCAGTCGAACAGGCCGGCCGGCGGTTCACCGCTGAAGGGTGCCGGCGGCAGGAAGGCGATGAAGGTCAGCGCGCCGATGGTGATGATCGGCGCCGTTTCGCCGATGGCGCGCGCCATGCCGATAATCACGCCGGTGAGGATGCCGGCACTCGAATACGGCAGGATGTGGTCGCTGACGGTCTGCCAGGTCGTCGCGCCGCAGGCATAGGAGCCCTCGTGGATCGACTGCGGAATGGCGCGAATGGCTTCCCGCGTGGCGACGATGATCACCGGCAGGATCAGCAGCGCCAGCGTCAGGCCGGCCGAGAGGATGCTCTGGCCGAAACCGAAGTAATACACGAACAGGCCGAGCGCCAGCAGGCCATAGACGATCGACGGTATGCCGGCCAGGTTGCTGATGTTGATCTCGATGATGTCCGTCATCCAGTTCTTCGGCGCATATTCTTCGAGGTAGACGCCGGCGGCGACGCCCAACGGCACGGCCGCCAGCGCGGTCAGCAGCATCACCAGCACGGTACCGACCCAGGCCGAAAGAATGCCGGCGTTGGCGGCCTTGCGCGACGGAAAGGAGGTGAAGAAATCCAGGTCCAGTCGCGGCACGCCCTGGATCGCCATATCGACGAAGAGCACGGTGAAGGTGAGCACGCCCACCATCAGCGAAAGGATGCCGAGCAGGGAGAAGAACAGGTCCCAGCGCTTGGCCCGCGTGATGATGGCGCGAATGGCGGCGAGGTCGGCGGCTTTCATCATTTCAATACACCTCGCGGAAGCGCTTGCGCAGCCAGTAGCCGAGCAGGTTGAAGGCCAGCGTCATCAGCAGCAGGGTGAGGCCGGCGGCAAAAATGGTCTGGTAGCCGATCGAGCCGTGCGGCAAGTCGCCCAGCGCCACCTGCACGATGTAGGAGGTGATGGTCGCACCCGGTTCGGTCGGATTGAAGGTCAGGTTCGGCTGCATGCCTGCCGCCACGGCGAGAATCATCGTCTCGCCCACCGCGCGGGAGATGCCGAGGATGTAGGCCGAGGCAATGCCCGAGGTCGCCGCCGGCGTCACCACCCACAAGGCGGTTTGCAGGCGTGTCGCGCCCATCGCATAGGAACCCTCGCGCAGCGCCATCGGCACCGCGCGCATGGCATCTTCGGAGAGCGAAGCAACGTAGGGAATGATCATGATGCCCATCACCAGGCCGGCCGACAGCAGGTTGAAGCCCGGCAGGTCGGGGTAGATCTTTTGCAGGATGGGCGTGAGGAAAGTCAGGGCGAAGTAGCCATAGACGATGGTCGGGACGCCACCCAGCAGTTCAAGGAAAGGTTTGGCGATTTCGCGCACCTTGAAGCCGGCGAATTCGGACAGGTAAAGCGCAATGATGGTGCCCAGCGGAATCGCCACCATCAGGGCCACGGCCGAGCTGGTCAGGGTGCCCGAGAGCAGCACCATGATGCCGTAGTGCGCGTCGTCGAACAGCGGCGTCCATTGCGTGTCGAACAGGAAATCGGACAGCGGCACCGTCTCGAAGAAAACCCAGGATTCCTTGACCAGCACATAGACGATGGCAAGGGTGACGAACACCGAGAACGCCGCGGCACTGAACAGCAGCGCCTCGATGATGCGCTCCTTGACGTGACGCGAGGCCTTCTTGCTCAGCCGGTCGCTGACACCGCTACCGATGGGCGAGGAGAAAGAGGGCGCCGATGCGCTTGCACTCATTGCTGGGATCCGGAAATTTTCAAATCAGTGCCGATGTTGACTATCACATACATTCAATCCGCAGGACAGTCGGGCGCAATCCGGCGACCGACCGTCCTGACAGGAAAGAAACCTTACTCCTTCGGGTTGCGCTTCAGCAGGTCGGAAACCTTGACGCCGACTTCGGCCTCACCGCCAAAGCCCGTACCGGTCTTCTTCTTGCTGAAGTTATCCATTGCGTGCTTGTAGTCGGCATCGCCCAGGGGAACATACTTTACTTCCTTGGCCAGCTTGCCGCCGTGCTTGAGGTAGAACTCGACGAATTCCTTGACCTCGGGCCTATCCATGGACTTGGCGCTGACGTAGATGAAGATCGGACGCGCCAGCGGCTCGTATTCGCCGGCCATCACGGCATCGATCGACGGCATGACGGCCTTGCCCTTGGGGTTGACGATCGGCACGGCCTTCAGCTTGCCCTTGTTTTCGTCGTAGTAGGCGAAGCCGAAAAAGCCCAGCGCATTGTTGTCGCGCGAGACGCCCTGCACCAGCACGTTGTCGTCTTCCGAGGCGGTGAAATCGCCGCGGCTGGACTTGGACTTGCCGTTGACGGCCTCGGTGAAGTAGTCGAAGGTGCCCGAATCGGCGCCCGGGCCGAAGAGCTTGAGCGGCGCATCGGGCCAGGCCGGATTGACCTGGTTCCACTTGGTGATCTTGCCCTGGGCAGACGGCTCCCACATCTTCTTGAGTTCAGCGACGGTGAGCTGGTTGATGAAGGTGTTCTTCGGATTCACCACCACGGTCAGCGCATCGAAGGCGATCGGCAGTTCGACATACTTGATGCCGGCCTTGGCGCAGTCTTCCATTTCCTTCTTCAGGATCGGGCGCGACGCATCGGAGATATCGGTCTCGCCGCGGCAGAACTTCTTGAAGCCGCCGCCGGTCCCGGAAATGCCCACGGTGACCTTGACGGCGTTCTTCTTCATTTTCTGGAATTCTTCAGCCACGGCTTCGGTGATCGGATACACGGTCGAGGAGCCGTCGATCTTGACCAGGACCTGGGCGTAAACGGTTGCCGAGACGAATACGCCGGCGACGACAGCAGCAATTTTCAGGGATTTCATCAATAGACTCCTTTGTGCGGTGCGAGAAAACCGCAGTCTAGGGAGCGAATGTTACAAAGCCGTGAAATCGGCCCGGCCGATGCCGAAATCGTTTTCCGCATCGCCGAGTCACGCATCTGTAATGTCGCTGGTCCATGGTGGGCATATGCGGACCGCTCCATTGCACATTTCCCGGTTTCCCCGACTGCGCCTGCTGCCGGTCGGGCTGCTTCTGCTGTACGGCGCATTGCAGGTGGCACTGCTGTTTCCTTTTGGCGGCGCGGCATTCAGGCAAAGACTGAAGCGCCGTTGGTCGCGGCAGCTTCTGGCCGTGCTCGGGATTCGCCTCGCCGCGGCGGACGACGTTCTGTCAGGTCTCGAACACGGGCTGCTGGTCGCCAACCACATATCCTTCATCGACATCGCGGTGATCAACGCCGTGCTTCCCTCCGCGTTCGTTGCCAAGAGCGAGGTGGCCCGGTGGCCGCTGATCGGCTGGCTGGCTGGCCGCGCCGACACGATATTCATCCAGCGCGGCAGCCGCAAGGCTGCGCATCAGGCCCACCGGCAGATGGTCGAAGCGCTGCTCGCCGGCCGGCGCCTGGCGATCTTCCCCGAAGGCACCACGACCGCCGGCGATCGCCTGCTGCCCTTTCACGCCGCGCTGTTCCAGAGCGCCATCGATGCCGCGGTGCCAGTGCATGCGATTGCGCTGAGCTACCGCGCCGCCAACGGCGCACGCTCGACCGCCCCGGCCTATATCGACGACATGAGCCTGGCGGACTGCCTGCTGACCGTGCTGCAAGCCGACAGGCTGGTGGCGCACCTCAGCCTGGCCGCCAGCTTTGATCCGCCGCCGCCCGATCGCAGGCATCTCGCCCATCGCTGCCACGGCACGATTGCGGCAGCGCTGGCGCATGCGGAAAGCCGAAGCAATGCGCAACCTCCCGGTAACGAAGCGGAAATCACGCGGTAACGCCTGATTTGGAGAATGCCGGCGAACCCCAAGAGAAAGCACAGGAGAACGCCATGCAACAACATCACACCGAAACCAACGCCGCCTTCGGCCAGAAGCTCAGCTTCACCGTGGCTCTGGCGCGCAGCGAAGAAGAAGTCCGCGAGGCGCAGCGCCTGCGCTACCGGGTATTCGTCGAAGAACTGGGCGCCCACATCCAGACCCGCATCCCCCAACATGACATCGACCACTACGATGCCTTCTGCGAGCACCTGATCGTGCGCGAAAGCCGCGCCGACCGCATCGTCGGCACCTACCGCATCCTGTCGCCGGAAGCCTCGCGCCGGGTCGGCAACTATTACTCCGAAAACGAGTTCCACATCAACCGGCTGCAGAACCTGCGCGAACGCATGGTGGAAGTCGGCCGCTCCTGCATCGATCCAGACTATCGCAGCGGCGCGGTGATCACCCTGCTCTGGGCCGGGCTGGCCGACTACATGGTACGCAACAACCACGAGTACCTGATGGGCTGCGCCTCGATCGGCATGGCGGACGGCGGCCACAATGCCGCCAACCTGTTCTCCCAACTCGATCCGGTGCACATGGCGCCGGCGGAATACCGGGTCTGCCCCCATCTTGGCCTTCCCTTCGAGCGCCTCGCCAACAACCAGCCGGCACTGATGCCGCCGCTGATCAAGGGCTACCTGCGCGTCGGCGCCTGGATCTGCGGCGAACCGGCCTGGGATCCCGACTTCAATACCGCCGACCTGCTCATGCTGCTGCCCATGTCGCGCATGGACAAGCGCTACCTGCGGCACTTCGTCAAGCCGGCCGCTCCGATCGCCGCATGAGCGAGAGCCCGCTGGCACCGCTCTCCCGCCCTCGGGGCGAAACGCGCGCCTTGACGCCGCGTGCCGGCCGACCGCTGCATGTGCTGATGCTGAGCGACGTCTACTTCCCCCGCATCAACGGCGTTTCGACTTCGATTCAAACCTTCCGCGCCACACTTGCCGCGCTCGGCATCCGGGTCACCGTGGTTGCGCCCGCATATGCAGGCACGGACGGCATCGCCGATGCTGCGACGGGCATTGTCCGCCTGCCCTCGCACGCCGTGCCACTGGACCCGGAAGACCGGCTGATGCAGTGGCGGCACCTGGCCGGCCTGGATCGCCGTCTCGCCAGCGCCGACTTTGACCTGGTCCACGTCCAGACTCCCTTCGCCGCGCACTATGCCGGCCTGCGCCTGGCGCGCTCGCGCGGCATTCCCTGCGTCGCCACCTATCACACGCACTTCGAGGAATACCTGTTCCACTACATCCGCTTCCTGCCCGGAAGCGCGCTGCGCGCCGCTGCGCGCTGGCTCGCCGGCCATCAGTGCAATGCGCTCGATGCCGTCGTGGTGCCGTCGCAGCCGATGGCCGCCACCTTGCGCGACTATGGCGTCGACACGCCGCTGCACGTGATTCCCACCGGCCTGCCGAAAAGCCAGTTCGTGCGCGGCGACGGCCAACACTTTCGCCAGGCCTGGGGCATCAGCCCGGAACGCAAGGTCGCGCTCTTCGTCGGTCGCGCCGCGTTCGAAAAGAACATCGGCTTCCTGCTTGAAATGGCGGCGCTGGCGAGCTGGCAGCAGCCGCAGCTGATGCTGGTGATTGCCGGCGAAGGCCCTGCCCTGCCGGCCTTGCGCCGCCAGGCCGCCGCCCTGCAGCTCGACGACCACGTCCGTTTCGTCGGCTACCTGCCGCGCGAAGGCGGCTTGCGCGACTGCTACGCGGCCGCCGATGTGTTCACTTTTGCCTCGCAGACCGAGACCCAGGGCCTGGTGCTGCTCGAAGCCATGGCGATCGGCTTGCCGGTGCTGGCGATTCCGGCACTGGGGGCGGCGGAAATCATTCTCCCCCGGCGCGGCGCCGTTGCTGCCGCCACCACACCGGACGCGTTTGCCGCGCAACTGGTGGCACTGTTCCAGCATCCCGCCGAACTGGCCACGCTGGCCGATGCGGCGATCGCCTTTGCCCGCGAGTGGGATGCCGCGACGCAAGGCGCACGGCTTGCCGCGCTCTACCGCGAACTGGTACGCGCACCGATGACCGCCGACTGCATTCTTCCCCTCGCCACCAGCCCATGAACAGCGAACCCGCCATCGAAGAAAGCCCCTTCAAGGGCCAGACCGGCCTGCGCCGCATCTGGAATGCCTTCAGCTATTCACTGTCCGGCCTCCACGCCGCCTACCTTAACGAAGACGCCTTTCGCCAGGAAAGCCTGCTGGCGGCGATCATGATTCCCGTCGCCTTGGCACTGCCGCTTCCCGGCGTCGGCAAGGCGCTGATGATAGCCAGCGTGCTGCTGGTGCTCGTCGTCGAACTGCTGAATTCCGCCATCGAGGCCGCCATCGACCGCATTTCGCTGGATCGACACCGGCTCTCCAAACGCGCCAAGGACATCGGCAGTGCGGCGGTGCTGATCGCCCTGATCAACGTCCTGGCGACGTGGTCGCTGGTGTTGCTGGCTTGAGCATGGGTGCCGCGCTCCATGTCGCGGTCGTCACGGAAACCTGGCCGCCGGAAGTCAATGGCGTCGCCATGACGCTCGGCCGCATGGTGCAGGGCCTGCTGGCGCGCGGACATCGCGTCAGCCTGACGCGGCCGCGCCAGATTGGCGAAGCTGCGCCGACAGCGGGGTCGCCCGCGACGACATTGGTGCGCGGCCTGCCGATTCCCGGCTATGCCGGTCTCCGTTTCGGCCTGCCGGCACCGCGGCTGTTCCGCCGCCAGTGGCGCGCCGACCGCCCGGACGTGGTGCAGGTCGTCACCGAGGGCCCACTGGGCGCTTCGGCCATCGCGGCGGCGCGCGAACTGGACATCCCCGTGGTTTCGGAGTTCCACACCAACTTCCACGCCTACAGCCGGCACTACGGCTTCGGCTGGCTGGAAGGCATCGTTGCCACCCACTTGCGCCGTCTGCACAACCGCAGCGCAATGACGCTGGTCCCTTCACACCAGTTGGGCACCGACCTGATGCGCCGGGGCTACCGCGGCATTCGCGTCGTCGCCCGCGGCGTCGACACCGCGCTGTTCAATCCCGCGCGCCGCAACCCCACCCTGCGCAAGGCCTGGAACGTCGGGGACGACGATCTGGTCGTCGCCCATGTCGGTCGCCTGGCGCCGGAAAAAAACCTGCCGCTGCTGCTCGCGACCTTCGCCGCGATCCGTGGCTACGCCCCGTCGGCGCGCCTGCTGCTGGTCGGCGACGGGCCGTCGCGCCGGCAACTGGAGAAACGGCATCCCGAGCACATCTTCGCCGGGATGCGCCACGACGAGGATCTCGCCGCCCACTACGCCTCGGCCGACCTGTTCCTGTTTCCGAGCATGACCGAAACCTACGGCAACGTCACCCTCGAAGCGCTGGCCAGCGGCCTGCCGGTCGTGGCCTACCGCATGGCGGCCGCCGCCGAACTGATACGCCATGGCGACAACGGCATACTGGCCGATCCCGGCGCCAGCGACCAGTTCGTGCGCGCCGCGCTCGATCTCGTCACCCGTCCCGGCGTTCGCCAGCGAGCCGCCGAAGCCGCGCCACGGAGCGTGGCGGCGCTCGACTGGGAACGCATTCACGACCGCCTGGTGGATGCGCTGCGCGAGGCCATTGGCCGACCCGCGCTTCCCGCGGCGAACGAACCGACCTACCGCTTCCTTCCCGACTAGGCACAGGCCATGCACGTTCGCTCGATCTTCATTTCCGACGTCCATCTCGGCACCCGCGGCTGCCAGGCCGAACGTCTGCTCGACTTCCTGCGCGACCACGAAAGCGACAACCTGTTCCTGATCGGCGACATCATCGATTTCTGGTCGATGAACCGCGGCATCCACTGGACCCCGGCGCAGAACACCGTGGTGCAGAAGATCCTGCGCCGCGCCCGCCACGGCCAGCGCGTGATGCTGATCCCTGGCAACCACGATGAGGCAATGCGCGAGTACGACGGCGTCTCCTTCGGCGACATCGAGGTCAGGCTCGAACATATCCACGTCGCCGCTGACGGCCGCCGCTACTTGCTGCTGCACGGCGACGAGTTCGACCAGGTGACGCGCTACCACCGCTGGCTGGCGGTGATCGGCGACATCGGCTACAACCTGCTGGTGCGCGTGAACGCCACGCTCTCGCGGCTGCGCCGCCTGCTGCGCCGCCCCGGCTACTGGTCGCTCGCCGGCTACGCCAAGAGCCGCGTCAAGCGCGCCGTGTCCTTCGTCTTCGACTTCGAGGATTCACTGATCCACGCCGTGCGCGAACGCGGACTGGACGGCGTGATCTGCGGCCACATCCACTGCGCGGCAATCCGCCCGGTCGAGGGCGTCGTGTATGTCAACTGCGGCGACTGGGTGGATAGCTGCACCGCCATCGTCGAACACCATGACGGCCGCCTGGAACTGGTGCGCGCCTGGCAACCTGCTGCCGCCGCCGCAGCGACCGAAGCACTCCCCGGTGCCGTATCGCCGGTGCCAGCGCCGCGCATCCCTCCGGGAAGTTTCGATGACCTCCCCTGCCCCATCATCCTTACCCGGACGACGGCGCCGTAGCAAGCCAATACCGCACCTGCCGTGCCACCCAGGGGCCGTCATCGAGCGGCAAGTCATGGCCGGCATCCGGATGTTCGGCAAAGCCGGATTCCCAGCACCGGGCCAGCCGTCGCGAACAGCACGGATCGACAAGACGATCCCGCGTGCTGGCGAGGATCAGCAAGCGCGTCGCGGGCCGGGCATCAATCCGGTAGCGACTTGCCGCCCACAGCTGCCTCAATGCATTGCGGCGCGAGACCGGGGATTCGCCTCGCAATGCGATCCAGGCATCGAGTATCGATGCGCGATTGCCGGCAAGATTGCTGGTGAGTTCCAGGATCGTGGCCTCCAATTCGTCCGGACTGCCGCCAAACAAGGCGCGCTTGAGCAAGACTGGATAATTCCGGGGCCGCAAGCGCTGATGAAAATGGCTGACAGGACGCACGCTGGTATTGATCAGCACGCAGCCGGATATTTCTTCGGCATGGCGCCGCCCCCAGGCCAGTGCCACCATCGCCCCAAGCGACATTGCCAACAAAAAGTACGGCGGCTTGATGCCGCGCGCATGCATCTCGGCGCGACAATGGTCGGCCATCAGATCGACGCGCAGGGGGCTTTCCATTTGGTTCAGGCGGCCGTTGCCGGGCAGATCCAGCGTGACGATGTCGGCATCGGCGATGGCCCGGCGAAAGACTTCCGGAAAGTCTCCCCAGTGGCGACTTTCGCGTGTCAGTCCGCGCAGGAAGATCCAGGTGCTCATGCGCCGCTGCTGCGGTACCAGAGTGACAGGGCTTGCTCGCGATGCTGCATGCGCGCCGCGCCGGAGGGAAGCCAGCGCTGATAGCCGCTGGCGGCGCGGGCGAGAAACTCGAGCCACGACAGATGCCGCCGCAGCACGCGCTGCTGGCGATGCACGATCAGGGGATTGAAAATGCCGTGACGCGAAAACAGCTGGCGCGGATTCTTCTTCACCCAGAGCCACGAACCCATTTCCAGGGTGAGCGGGAGAAAGACGCGGCCGGAATGCTCTGCCTGCAGGTACAGGTAGTCCCAGAGGTCACCATGAGTCAGGTATTGGCGGCTTTGCGGCTCGAACAGATAACTGTGGTTGGCATAGGTCTGATCGAAGATTTCCATCAGGGCATGCATTTCGGGCAAGTGCTCGATCGGCAGCATGGTGTGGGCATGGGGAAACCAGAGGCGATCGTGCAGGCCGAAACCGGAATGGCAGTCGAGGGCAAGGCTGAACTGGCGTAGCAGCAGTTCCTCTTCGACGATGCGGCACACCGCCTGGCTTTCGGCCTCCATCGGCCCGCCGCGCGGTCCCTGGTACCAGGGCAGGCCGGAGCTGATGCGCTGGCCGCCGATCAGGAAGGGCACGCGTTCGGTCGACTCCAGCGGCGCATTGCGCATCAGGTCAACACCGTTCGGATTGGCGCGCGTGCCGCGCCACATGCCGCCCGGATTGACGATGGGCATGAAAACGAGGCGCACCGATTCCAGTTCGCGGTGCAGTACGCTGTCCCAGCGCAGGCGCGCCACCAGGCTGCGCAAATAGGCCAGCACAACTTCGGCGCCGATGCGTTCGAGGCCATGCACCCCGCCGAAAAAGCCGACGGCGGGTACCCCGGGGTCCGGATTGCCGAGGCAGATGGCATAAACGGGGAAGCGTCGTGCGTCGCTCGCCACCTCGCAAACTACACGTGCCGCGAGATAGGGGGCGCCCTCCTCGATGATGCTTTCCAGTTCGTTCAGTTCGGCCAGTTTGTGTGTGGACACGGCATTCATTCAAAACCCGGGCAGCGCCAAGGATACCCCGGCCGGGCGTCCGCCAATGTGACAAATGCATGACACTGCGCGCACGCAACTGTCGCAAACCTGCAACGGATTCTTAACCTCGCGCTGCTAGGCTGCCCGAATTCCCTGCCGAAACCGGATGGACCATGACGCTGACACCAGTACCGAGGGCATTTGCACTGAATCTGCTTGACCTGCAGAGCGCGATCAACAGGCTCTTCGAGAACGGCTTGATAAGCCTGTGGCTGCCCGACGGCCTCTGACTCACGGGAATTTCCATGGATCCGACCTTGCGCAGGACGATTGCACATCCGGCAATGGCCATCGGCAGCGCCCTGCTCTGGGGCATCGTCGAGTTGATCGCCCTGCATCGGGCCCGCCGATCGAGTTCACGCCCGCGATCGGCGGCGTAGCCAGCACGCGGCGCATCGACGACGGACAACAACGTCGCCATGCAGCCATTGCGACGCAACAATTCGGTGATCGAAGCGTAACAATCGAACCCTAGGCTAGACGTTCGCATCAACATTCCTCCGGAGTTCCCCATGTCCGCGCTCGCCTTGGCCGCCTTGCATCCCGCATCAACCGCAAACGCGGCGTCATCCCGTCAGAACGCCCTGACGGCCAGTCTGCTGCTTCCCCTTCCTGCTGCGTCGCCGAACCAGACCAACGACGAGGTATTCGGCATCTTCGACTCGGCACCGAATCTGTCGGCGCTGCCGGTGACGGAAGACGACAGGCCTATCGGCCTGATCAACCGCAACATTTTCATGGATTCCTTTGCCCGACCGTTTCATCGCGAGGTATACGGACGCAAGAGCTGCATTGCCTTCATGGACAAGCAGCCGCTGATCGTCGATGGCGGGATGAGCATCCAGGACCTGAGCTTCCGCGTCGTGGAAAAGGGTGGCAAGACACTCAATGACGGCTTCGTGATCACGATCGACGGCCGTTACGCCGGCATGGGCACCGGGCAGGATCTGGTCCGCGCCATCGCCGGACTGCAGGCGGAGAAGAACCGCATCGTGATGGAAAGCATTGACTACGCCAGCGTCATCCAGCGCTCCTTCCTGCGGCCGTCGCGCGAGGCATTGCGTTCGCAACTGCCGGATCACCTCCTGCTGTGGGAGCCGCGCGACCTGGTGGGCGGCGACTACTTCTATTGCCGCCGCTTCGACGACGGTTTCTTCCTGACCCTGTTCGACTGCACCGGCCACGGCGTCCCCGGCGCCTTCATGACGCTGATCATGGCTTCCTTCATCGACCACGCCCTCACCAACGAGAACCGGCATGATCCGGCGGCGGTGATGGCCGAGGTAAACCAGCGCGTCAAGAGCGCCCTCGGACAAATCGATCATAGCCACAAGAGCGCGGCGAGCAATGACGAACTCGAACACCGCTCGGACGACGGCATGGACGCGGCCTTCTGCTGGGTGGCGACGGCCGAGCGCAGGATCATCTACGCAGGCGCCCATTCGCCGCTGATCCTGCTGCGTCCCGGCGAGGACATCGAGCTGATCGAAGGCGATCGAGCCGGAGTCGGCTACGCCTCGACGCCGATGGACCAGACCTGGCAAAACCATTGCCATCCGGTACCACCGGGTACGGCGGTGTTCCTCGCCACGGACGGACTGGTCGATCAGCCCGGCGGCCCGAAGCGCATTGCCTTCGGCAAAAAGCGCTTGTGCGCCCTGCTGGCCGAGCACCGCAATGCCTCGGCCCTGGCGCCTTTGCGCGCGGTAGTCCTCAAGGCTCTTGAGGACTATCAAGGCACCGAAACGCGTCGCGACGACGTCGGCCTTATCGGCTTTCGCCTCTAAGCGCGGCATCGATCATGAAACTCGATCTGTTCAATGCCTTTCGCACCACCGCCACCGAGAATGGCGTGATCTTCTACTACACCGGCATGTTCTCGCAGAATATCGTCGCCGCCATCGGCGATACGCTCAGGCAGCGCCTCGACAGCGTCAACGCGAGCGGCACCGCGCGCCGCAAGGTGTTTTCCACCTTCATCGAAATGGCGCAGAACATCCTGCACTACGCCCCGGAAACCCCGGAAACCGGCGGCGCCGGCTGTCCGGCCGGCTATGGCGCCCTCGCCGTCGGCCGCAATGACAACGAAAAGTTCTTTGTCGTCTGCGGCAATCCGGTGCGCATGGAGGATGTTTCGCGGCTGCACGAGAAGCTTGAGCCCTTGCGCCAGATGAGCATCGAGGAAATCAAAGCCGCCTACCGGGAACAACTGCGCAACGATGGCCACGCCGGCGATACATCAAGCAAGGGCGCCGGCCTCGGCTTCCTGACCATGGCGCGCGATGCCACCGAGCCGATCGAATACAGCATTGCCTATGCCAGCAAGGCCGAAAACGGCCGCGCCGATCTTTACCTGCGCGCCACCATCTGATCCGCGTCCGCAACGAATAACCGCACCACAGGAGAAATGAGCCATGGAAGATCTGCATATCCCTGCCAGCAATGAAACGCCGGAAATCAGGTTCGAGTTTTCCCGCCATCGCCTCAGCATGCATGGCGAGTCCTATCCGGAGAATGCGATGAGCTTCTACGGCCCGGTCCGGGCGAGCCTCCAGAGCTACCTGGACCAGGTTCCCGCCGACAGCCGGATCGAGGTCGGCATCGGCCTGCGCTACTTCAACAGTTCCAGCACCAAGCTGATTCGCGCCCTTGTCGGCATGCTCGACAAGGCGGCTGAAAACGGGCCTTCGATCTCGGTCGACTGGCTGCATGACGAAGACGACGACATGATGCTGGAGTTCGGCATCGACCTGAAGGAAGAACACCGCTCGCTGAAGTTCAGCACGGTTGTTGTCGAACCGGCCTGACATCAACCGTGCAGGACCCGAGGCAAGACCGGAATCGGCGAAAGCCCCAAAGAGAGGTCAAGACAGCATGAACATGCACAATCGAAGCAACAAGATGACCGAGGACGCAAGTCCCCACGGTGGCGCGCTGCGGCGCCTGATGAGTGATCGCGGCCTGCATTCCGTGTACCAGCCCATCCTGGATGTCCGCAAGGGAAACTACCTTGCCTGCGAGGCGCTGATTCGCGGCCCGGAAGGCTCGGAACTGCATGCGCCGGGTGCCTTGTTCGCCGCCGCCGCCGCGGCCGACTGCACGCATGAACTCGAATGGCTGGCGGTGGAAACCGCCATCGTGCAGTTCGCCGCGCAGCAGTGTGCGCTGCGGCTCTTTCTGAACATGAGCATCAGTTGCCTGCACGCCAGCCGCAAACGCCTGGTTGCGATTCGCCAGGAGCTGCTTCGACTTGGCGTGCCGCCGTCCAGAATCGTCATCGAACTGACCGAAAACGAATCGGTGACCGATTTCTCCGATCTGCAGGAAACCTTGCAGGACTTTCGCCGGATCGGCATCCAGATCGCCATGGACGACATGGGCGAAGGCTTTTCCAATCTGCGCATGTGGTCCGAGGTGCGCCCGGAGTTCGTCAAGATCGACCGCCACTTTGTCACCGGCATCGACACCGATCCGCTCAAGCTGCATTTTGTTCGCGCCATGCACGAGATCGCCGACGCTTGCGGCAGCGCCCTGATCGCCGAAGGCGTGGAAACGGAAGGCCAACTGGCGGTGCTGCGCGACATCGGCATTCCTTACCTGCAGGGCTTCGGCATCGCCCGTCCGCAGCGCGCCATTGCCACCATGCCCAACGTCGACCAACCGATGAACAACAGCATTCTGCTGCTGCCGCTGCGCCCGCAAGCAGGCCGACGGACGCCACGCATCGACCAGATACTGCACGAGGTGAGGTCGGTCTCTCCGGAAACCGACAACGATGCCGTCTACCGCATCTTCGAGCATCAACCGGGGCTCAATGTCGTACCGGTGGTTGCCAACGGCCAGCCGGTGGGGATCATTTCACGCTATTCGCTGATCGACCGCTTTGCCCGTCCGTTTCACCGCGAACTCCATGGCAAGCGGCCTTGCACCATGGTCATGGATCCGCCACTGGTGTTCGATGAAGCGCAAAGCGCGCAGGAAGTCGCGCAGCTTATCGGCAGCTTGCGCAGCACCGAAGCCTGTGATGCCATCATCATTACACGGCAGGGCCGCTATCGCGGCATCGGCTTCCTCCGGGAACTGATGGCGATCATCACCGACATGCAGATTCGCGCCGCCCGCTACGCCAACCCCCTGACCCAGCTTCCCGGCAACGTTCCCATCAACGAACAGATGGATCGACTGATCGAGACGGAGCACGGCTTTGTCGCCGCCTACTGCGATCTTGACCATTTCAAACCCTACAACGACACCTATGGCTACCGGCGCGGCGACCAGATGATCCAGCAGGTGGGTGCGCTGCTTAGCGAAACAACCGCCGATCACCAGGACTTCGTCGGCCACGTCGGCGGCGACGACTTCATCGTACTGATGCAAAGTCGCGACTGGGAAGCGCGGCTGCGACGCGTCATCGAGCAGTTCGACGCCACGCTGCCAAAATATGTGACGAATGCCGAGCATCTTTCGGCGGGCGGCTACTATGGCGAGGACAGACGCGGACAGCCGATTTTCCACGCGCTGCCGGCGCTGTCGATCGGCTGCGTGATCGTACCGCCAGGCGCCTTCGCCAACCACCACGATGTATCGGCGGCCCTCAGCGAAGCAAAGAAGGAAGCCAAACGCCTGCCGGGCAGCGTGCTGTTCATCGAACGCCGCCAATATCGCGGCAGCGCCGGCACGGCGGATGCAGGCCCCGGCATGGACGCCGTGTTGCCAGCGCCGAATCTTCTTGCGGGTATGCCCTGCTTTGCCATGTAGCCGGCGTCTGCCGGCTTGCAGCTCTACTGGCCGAAGGCCTGGCGTACTGCTCCTGCGATGGCCTCGGCCTGACCGAGCACCAGCGCTTCTTCGCGTCCCTCGACCATCACCCGCAGCAGGGGCTCGGTGCCGGAGGGGCGCAACAGCACGCGGCCGCTGCCGTCGAGCATCGCCTCGGCGGATTTCACCGCTGACGTGATGCCGTCGGCGGCGGCCCAGTCGAAACCGGCGGGCATCCTGACGTTGATGAGCTTCTGCGGATACAAGCTCAGATCGGCGCAGGCTTCGCCCAGAGTCTCGCTGGTGGCGCGCAGCGCAGCCAGCACCTGCAGCGCCGCGATGATGCCGTCGCCGGTGGTATGGCGGTCCAGGCAGATGATGTGGCCTGAGTTTTCGCCGCCAAGCTGCCAGCCCTTCTGCTGCATCATTTCCAGCACATAGCGATCGCCGACCTTGGCGCGTCCGACAGCGATGCCCAGCCGGCCCAGCGCATGCTCGAAACCGAGGTTGCTCATCAGCGTGCCGGCAACGCCAGGCACGGACTGGCTGCGCGCCCTGTGGCGGGCAATCACGTAGAGCAACTGGTCGCCGTCGTAGAGCCGGCCCGCCGCGTCGACCATCACCAGACGGTCGCCGTCGCCGTCCAGCGCGATGCCGCAGTCGGCGCGATGTTCCAGCACGGCGCGGCGCAGCGCTTCGGGTGCCGTGGCGCCGACTTCGTGGTTGATGTTGAGGCCATTCGGCGTATCGCCAACGCCGACTGTCTCGGCGCCGAGTTCGTGGAACACGCTGGGGGCGACGTGATAGGCCGCGCCGTGGGCGCTGTCCACCACGATCTTCATGCCGCGCAGGTCGAGGTCGTTGGGAAAGGTGCTCTTGCAGAATTCGATGTAGCGCCCGGCGGCGTCATCGACGCGACGCGCCTTGCCGAGTCTGGCGGAAGGCATGCATGTCATCGGCTGGTCGAGTCGCGCCTCGATGTCGAGTTCCACCGCATCCGGCAGCTTGGTGCCCTGCGCCGAGAAGAACTTGATGCCGTTGTCGTCGTAGGGGTTGTGCGAGGCGGAAATCACCACGCCGGCCTGCAGGCGCAGGGCGCGGGTGAGGTAGGCCACGGCCGGCGTCGGCATCGGCCCGCAGAGCATCACATCGACACCCGCCGCGGAAAATCCGGCCTCCAGCGCGGCCTCCAGCATGTAGCCGGAAATGCGCGTGTCCTTGCCGATCAGCACCGCCGGATGCTCGTTGGCCGGCAGCCCATCGCGCGCCACCAGCGCGGAACCCGCCGCGTAGCCCAGGCGCATGATGAAATCCGGCGTGATCGGCGCCTGGCCGACGCGCCCGCGGACACCGTCGGTGCCGAAATACTTTCTTGCCATTTTAATAATCCTCCACCGCCTGCAATACCGCCAGCGCATCGCGCGTCGCCGCGACATCATGCACGCGTACGATGCGCGCACCGCGTTCGACCGCCAGGACATGCGCCGCGATTCCGGCAAAAATCCGATCGGGCGCCGCGCGCCCAGTCAGCAGGCCGAGCATCGACTTGCGCGACATGCCGACCAGCAGCGGCAGGCCCGGCACCACCAGTTCATCCAGGCGGCGCAGCAGTTCGATGTTGTGCTCCAGCGTCTTGCCGAAGCCGAAGCCCGGATCAACCGCGATCCGGTTCAGGGTAATGCCGGCCGCTTCGGCTGCGGCCACGCGCTCGCCAAGAAACTCAGCCACCTCGACGACGACATCGCTGTAATGCGGATCGTCCTGCATGGTGCCCGGATCGCCCTGCATGTGCATCACGCAGATTCCAGCCTTGCTCGCTGCGACTGTTTCCAGCGCTCCCGGCGCGCGCAGGGCATTGATGTCGTTGATCATGTCGGCGCCGGCCGCCAGCGCAAGCCGCATCACTTCCGGCTTGACGGTGTCGATCGACAGGGGTGTGCCACAATCGCGCAGGGCTTCGAGCACCGGCAGCAGGCGGTCGATTTCCTGCTGTGCCGGCACTGGCGCCGCCCCGGGGCGCGATGACTCGGCGCCGAAATCGAGGATGTGCGCCCCCTCTTCGATCAGGCGCAGGCCCTGGGCAATGGCGGCATCGGTATTGCCCTGCAGCCCGTCGCCGGAAAAGGAATCGTCGGACAGGTTGACGATGCCCATGATCAACGGGCGCCCGGCGTTGAGTACGAAACGGCCGCAGTGGAAATTCTGTGTCATGAAAAAACCGGGGCCGCCGAACCGGTTCTGCTTCGGCGGCCCGTCCGGGCTGTGATAGGAATCAGGCAGGAGCCGGGGCGGTCGGCTCGGGACCCGGCGCACTGTCGCCCCTGGGTGCCGGCGGCGCGCTGGAAGGCTTGGGCGGGCGCGGCGGCAGGCCGGCCATGATGTCGTTGATCTGGTCGGCGTCGATGGTTTCCATCTCCAGCAGGGCTGCCGTCATGGCCTCGACCTTGTCGCGGTTATCTTCCAGCAGCTTGCGGGCACGCGCGTACTGCTCGTCGAGGATGCGGCGGATTTCGTTGTCGACCTTCTGCATGGTCGATTCGGAAACGTTCTTGTGCGTGGTGACGGAGCGGCCGAGGAATATTTCGCCCTCCTCTTCGCCATAGACCATCGGTCCCATGGTGTCGGACATGCCCCATTGCGTGACCATGCGCCGCGCCAGATCGGTGGCGCGCTGGAAGTCGTTCGACGCGCCGGTGGTCATCTGCTGCATGAACAGTTCTTCGGCGATGCGGCCACCGAACAGCACGGTGATGGTGCTGAGCAGGCGTTCGCGATCCTGGCTGTAGCGTTCCTGGTCCGGCAACTGCATGGTCAGGCCGAGCGCGCGGCCGCGCGGGATGATGGTGACCTTGTGCACCGGATCGGTCTTCGGCAGCAGCTTGGCCACCACGGCGTGGCCGGACTCGTGGTAGGCCGTGTTGCGACGCTCCTCCTCGGGCATGACCATGGAACGGCGCTCGGCGCCCATCATGATCTTGTCCTTGGCGCGCTCGAAGTCTTCCATGTCCACCAGGCGCTTATTGCCGCGCGCAGCAAACAGCGCGGCCTCATTGACCAGGTTGGCCAGGTCGGCACCGGAGAAGCCGGGGCAGCCGCGGGCCAGGATCGAGGCGTCGATGTCCGGAGCCACCGGCACCTTGCGCATATGCACCTTGAGAATCTGTTCGCGACCGCGAATGTCGGGTAGCGGCACCACCACCTGGCGGTCGAAGCGACCGGGGCGCAGCAGCGCCGGGTCAAGCACGTCGGGGCGGTTGGTGGCAGCCACCACGATGACGCCGGCGGAGCCTTCGAAGCCGTCCATTTCGACCAGCATCTGGTTCAGGGTCTGCTCGCGCTCGTCGTTGCCGCCGCCCAAGCCCGCGCCGCGCTGGCGACCGACGGCATCGAGTTCATCGATGAAAATGATGCAGGGAGCGGCTTTCTTGGCCTGGTCAAACATGTCGCGCACGCGCGCCGCGCCGACGCCGACGAACATCTCGACGAAGTCGGAACCGGAAATCGAGAAGAACGGCACCTTGGCCTCGCCGGCAATCGCCTTGGCCAGCAGCGTCTTGCCGGTGCCGGGCGAACCGACCAGCAGCACGCCGCGCGGAATGCGGCCGCCGAGCTTCTGGAACTTCGTCGGGTCGCGCAGGAAGTCGACCATTTCGTAGACTTCCTCCTTGGCCTCGTCGCAGCCGGCGACATCGGCAAAAGTGATGGTATTGGACGACTCGTCCATCATCCGCGCCCGGCTCTTGCCGAAGGAGAATGCTCCGCCCTTGCCGCCGCCCTGCATCTGGCGCATGAAGAAGACCCAGACGCCGATAAGGAGCAGCATCGGGAACCACGAAACGAAGATGCTGGTAAGGAAGGACTGCTCTTCCTCGGGCTTGGCAACGACCTTGACGTTGTTCTTGAGCAGGTCGGAGACCATCCACAGGTCGGCAGGCGCATACGTGGTGATGCGCTTGCCGTCGGTGGTGGTGGCTTCGAGGGTGCGGCCCTGGATCACCACCTTGGTGATGCGCCCCTGCTTCACCTCTTCGAGGAACTGCGAGTACTCCAGCGATCCAAGCACGGCCTGACGCGTGTTGAACTGGTTGAAGACGGTCATCAGAACGATGCCGATCACCAGCCAGATCGCCATATTTTTGAACATGTTATTCAAGGTGGAGCCTCTCTTCCCTCGGTCGGGATTACATATCAGTTCATTCTAATGCCGATTCCCAAGCCCTGCAAACCGCAGCGGCCGGTCATCCATGCCTCGATCAGGCCTTTTTACCCCGTGCCAGCAGGTATATCTCGGCGCTGCGATTGCGCGAGGCGGCCGGCTTCCTCATCTGCAGGCTGTCGAACTGCAACTGCAACGCCTTGCGCAACTCCATGAAACCATCACCCTGGAAGACTTTGACCAGCATGTCGCCCCCGGGTTTCAAGTGCAGCGCGCAAAACTCCAGGGTCAGCTCCGCCAGAACCATCACCCGCGCCTGATCGACCATGCCGATACCCGACATATTGGGGGCCATGTCCGACAATACAAGGTCTACCTGGCGGCCATCGAGGGCATCGGACAGCGCCTTCAGGACGGAGTCGTCGTGGAAATCGCCCTGGATGAACTGGACGCCATGTACCGGCTCCATCGGCAGCAGGTCGAGCGCAATCAACCGTCCGCCGGGGGCGATGCGCCTGGCGGCGACCTGCGACCAGCTACCCGGCGCGGAACCGAGGTCGACCACGGTCATGCCGGGCTTCAGCAGCTTGTCCTTGTCGTCGATTTCGATGAGTTTGAATGCCGCGCGCGAACGCCAGCCCTCGGCCCTGGCCCGCTGCACGTAGGCGTCATTGACGTGCTCGGTGATCCAGGCCTTGGTGGTCTTGTTCTTCTTGACCTTCTTGTTGCTCTCGATCTTGCCGCTCACGTTACAATCCCGCCATGACTGAAAATACTGCTCAACTGAGCCCCACCCAGCGTCGCGCCCTGCGGGCCGCCGCGCATCATCTGAATCCTGTCGTATCCATCAGCCAGAAGGGCCTGACACCTTCCGTCCTGGCCGAAATCGACCGTTGCCTCAAGGCCCACGAACTGATCAAGCTGCGACTTTACGGCATTGAACGGGAAGTGCGCGAGGCCCTGTTCATTGAAATCTGCACTGCGCTCAAGTGCGCCGAGGTGCAGCACATCGGCAACCTGCTGGTGCTCTGGCGCGAGAATCCCAAGGATGCCGCGGCTCAGGAGTCGGCGCTGGCGGGACGGCGAAAATCCGAGCCGGCCATCACCAAGAAGCAGGCCGCTGCCCGCACCGAAGCCCGTAACCGCAAGCGCTAGCGTCTAGCGCGCCCTGCCACGTTCCTGCACGATCACGAGCCAGATTCCCAGCAGGGTTTGCACCAGGTAGAGCGCGCTCGACACGCCGTGCCAGGTGGTGAAACGATCCCGCAAGGCGCTTTCCATGACCCGGCGCGGCAAGGCGTCCGCCTGCAACTGGGCTAGTATCGGCTGCACGCCAAAGTGCCCGGCGACCGTCAGGCCGACCATCAGCAGCACGATCCAGAACACGCCGGACTGCAGCGCCCGCCAGCCTTTGACAAACAGCACGAACAGGATCAGGTAAGCGCCACAACCGAGGCCGACCCACGCCGTGACGGTGAACATCGCGCCGGCCAGGTTGCCGGCCACGCTGCGATCCGCCAGCTGGGTAAACAGCACGGGCGCGGCGATGAAGCCGATTGCCAGCAGGCCGCCGACCCAGGCAGCAACCGCGATGCTGTAGAGCGCGGAAGCCAGCTTCCTCATTCAGATGTACTTGACGTCGAGAATCTCGTATTCCCGCCGTCCGCCGGGCGTCTGCACCTCGGCGACGTCGCCGGCGAACTTGCCGATCAGCGCGCGCGCCACCGGGGAGTTCAGCGAAAGCATGCCGGCCTTGATGTCGGCTTCGTCATCGCCGACGATCTGGTAGGTCACGGTAGTGCCGCTGTCCATGTCTTCCAGTTCGACCGTGGCGCCGAACACCACGCGGCCGTCCGCATCCAGTGATGCCGGATCGATGATCTGGGCGTTGCCGAGCTTGCCCTCGACTTCCTTGATGCGGCCTTCGATGAAGCCCTGGCGTTCCTTGGCGGCATCGTACTCGGCGTTCTCCGACAGGTCGCCGTGCGAACGCGCCTCGGCGATGGCTGCGATCACCGCCGGACGATCGACGGCCTTCAGGCGTTGCAGTTCCTTGCGCAGTAGTTCGGCGCCGCGCAGGGTGATGGGAAATTTTCCGCTCATACTTTTAGCTCGGCATGCAAGGCCTGCAACGAATAAGTTTCGAGCCCATCGTGGCGCATGCCTGCGCAGGCGGCGCGGGCGCCTTCGATGGTGGTGAACAGCGTTACCTTGGCGCCCAGCGCGGAGGTACGGATCGAACGCGAATCGGCGATCGCCGTGCGCTTTTCCTCGACCGTATTCACGATCAGCACGATCTCGCCGTTCTTGATCATGTCCACGATATGCGGCCGGCCTTCGGTCACCTTGTTCACCATGCCGACCGGGATGCCGGCCGCCTCGATTGCACCGCCGGTACCGCGCGTGGCAACCAGGGAAAAACCGAGTTCATGCAGCTCGCGCGCAACATCGACGGCTTTCGCGCGGTCGGCCGGCTTGACGCTGATGAAGACTTTTCCGGATTTGGGCAAACGCGTTCCTGCCGCGAGCTGCGACTTGACAAAGGCTTCGCCGAACGTGCGGCCGACGCCCATCACCTCGCCCGTGGACTTCATCTCGGGCCCGAGGATGGTATCGACACCGGGGAACTTGATGAAAGGGAAGACGGCTTCCTTCACCGAAAAATACGGCGGGATGATTTCGCCGGTCACGCCCTGATCGGCCAGGCTGCGCCCGGCCATGCAGCGCGCCGCGATCTTGGCCAGCGGCAGACTGGTGGCCTTGGAAACGAAAGGAACGGTACGCGATGCGCGCGGATTGACTTCCAGCACATAGACCACCGCATCGGCGCCGCTGCCTTGAATGGCGAACTGCACGTTCATCAGGCCGACGACATTGAGGCCCTTGGCCATCATTTCGGTCTGGCGCCGCAGTTCGTCCTGGATTTCCCGCGACAGGGTGAATGGCGGCAGCGAACAGGCGGAATCGCCCGAATGCACGCCTGCCTGCTCGATGTGTTCCATGATGCCGCCGATCAGCACCTGCGTACCGTCGCTCAGGGCATCGACATCGACCTCGGTGGCATCGTTGAGGAAGCGGTCGAGCAGTACCGGAGATGCGAAGGACACCTTGATCGCATCGCGCATGTAGCGTTCGAGGTCCTTCTGCTCATGGACGATTTCCATGGCGCGGCCGCCCAGCACGTAGGAAGGCCGCACCACCAGCGGGTAGCCGATCTCGGCCGCGAGGCGAATCGCGTCGGGCTCGGTGCGCGCCGTGCGATTCGGCGGCTGCTTGAGGCCGAGGTCGTGCAGCAGCTTCTGGAAGCGCTCGCGGTCCTCGGCGGCGTCGATCATGTCGGGGCTGGTGCCGATGATCGGCACGCCGTTGGCTTCGAGTTCGCGCGCCCGCTTCAAGGGCGTCTGGCCCCCGAACTGGACGATGACGCCGGTCGGCTGCTCGACGTGCACGATTTCGAGGATGTCTTCCAGCGTCACCGGTTCGAAATACAGGCGATCCGAGGTGTCGTAGTCGGTGGACACGGTCTCGGGGTTGCAATTGACCATGATGGTCTCGTAACCGTCCTCGCGCATCGCCAGCGCCGCATGCACGCAACAGTAATCGAATTCGATGCCCTGGCCTATTCGGTTGGGGCCGCCGCCCAACACCATGATCTTCTTCTTCGCGGTCGGCCGCGCCTCGCATTCTTCCTCGTAGGTCGAATACATATAGGCGGTCGAAGTCGAGAATTCCGCCGCGCAGGTGTCGACGCGCTTGTACACCGGACGGATGCCGAGTGCATGGCGCAGTTCGCGCACCGCCGTCTCGCCGCTGGCGCCCGCCGCCGGATCGTGAGTGGCGCTGACCAGGGTGCCGATGCGCCGATCCGAAAAGCCCTTGCGCTTGAGATTGCGCAGCGTGGCGGCATCGAGGTCGGCCAGGTTCTGCGATCGCATCCAGCCTTCGGTGGTGATGATGTCTTCGATCTGCACCAGGAACCACGGATCGATTTTTGTCAGGTCGAAGGCCTGTTGCAGCGTGTAGCCCTCGCGGAAGGCCTGGGCCAGGTACCAGATGCGCTGCGGACCGGGGCTGGCCAGTTCGCGGTTGATTTCCTCGCGATCGGCTTCGATCTCGTCGAAGCCATAAACGCTGACTTCCAGCCCGCGCAGCGCCTTCTGCATCGACTCCTGGAAGCTGCGGCCGATGGCCATGACTTCGCCCACCGACTTCATCTGCGTCGTCAGGCGGTCGTTGGCTTGCGGGAATTTCTCGAAGGCGAAGCGCGGCACCTTGGTCACCACGTAGTCGATCGAGGGCTCGAAGGAGGCCGGCGTCGCGCCGCCGGTGATGTCGTTCTTCAGTTCGTCCAGCGTGTAGCCGACGGCGAGCTTGGCCGCCACCTTGGCGATCGGGAAGCCGGTGGCCTTCGAGGCCAGCGCCGAGGAACGCGAGACGCGCGGATTCATCTCGATCACCACCATTGCGCCGGTCTTCGGGTTGATGGCGAACTGTACGTTGGAGCCGCCGGTGTCCACACCGATCTCGCGCAGCACGGCAATGCTGGCGTTGCGCATGATCTGGTATTCGCGGTCGGTCAGCGTCTGCGCCGGCGCGACGGTGATCGAGTCGCCGGTATGGACGCCCATCGGATCGAGGTTCTCGATCGAGCAAACGATGATGCAGTTGTCCTTGCGGTCGCGCACCACCTCCATCTCGTACTCTTTCCAGCCGAGCAGCGACTCTTCGATCAGCAGTTCCTTGGTCGGCGAGGCTTCGAGGCCGCGCTTGCAGATTTCGGCGAACTCTTCCTGGTTGTAGGCGATGCCGCCGCCCGAACCACCCATGGTGAAGGACGGCCGGATGATGGTCGGAAAGCCCATGGCGCCCTGCACCTGCTGCGCTTCCTCCATGCTGTGGGCGATGCCCGAACGCGCCGAACCGAGTCCGATGCGGGTCATCGCCTGCTTGAACTTTTCGCGGTCCTCGGCCATGTCGATGGCCTCACGCGAGGCGCCGATCATTTCGACGCCGTATTTCTCCAGCACGCCATGCTTGGCCAGGTCGAGCGCGCAATTGAGCGCGGTCTGCCCGCCCATGGTCGGCAGCACGGCGTCGGGCCGTTCCTTGGCAATGATGTTTTCCAGTACGCGCCAGGTAATCGGCTCGATGTAGGTGACGTCGGCGGTGCCGGGATCGGTCATGATCGTCGCCGGATTGGAGTTCACCAGGATGACGCGGTAGCCCTCTTCGCGCAGGGCCTTGCAGGCCTGGGCGCCGGAATAGTCGAACTCGCAGGCCTGGCCGATGATGATCGGGCCTGCGCCGATGATCAGGATGCTGTGTATGTCGCTACGCTTGGGCATGACGTTTTGCCTGGTGTGCCTGTCAATTCAGGGTCGAATCGGCGAGTCTGGCGCCGAAACCGATAAACATTGCGCCGACCCCGCCGGTTGCACCGGCGGCCAGCCTGCGCCTGCTGCGGAACTGCTGCGCCAGATGGGCGCCCCCCAGAATCAGCACGGACAGGTACACCCCGCTGATGATCTGGCAGATCAGTCCGAGAATGGCGAAGGACAGCGCCGGATAGGCGTAGCCCGGATCGACAAACTGGATGAAGAAGGAAACGAAGAACATGATGGCCTTGGGGTTCATCAGGCTGATCACCAGCGCGGCATGGAAAGGCCGTGTCGCGTCCACCCGCGACTCCGACGCGGTCGCCTGCTGCCGAACCTGCCACATCGCCCAGGCCGCGCGCAGCAAACCGATGCCCAGCCACGCCAGATACGCTGCACCGACGTACTTGAGCACCATGAACAGTGCCGGGCTGGCCTGCAACAACGAGGCCACGCCGGTCGCCGAGAGCACCATCAGGATCGCATCGCCGACAAAGATTCCACAGGCGCCGAGGTAGCCCGCGCGAACTCCGCGCTGGGACGCCACCGACAGCACATAGAGCGAGTTCGGCCCCGGCAGCAGCACGATGAAAATCGTGCCCAGCACATAGGTCGTCAGGTCGGTAATGCCGTAGACCATGAGCTACTTCGCCGCCATGGACTGGATGAAACGGTCAAAGAGGTAAGCCACATCGTGCGGCCCCGGGCTGGCTTCGGGGTGCCCTTGAAAGCAGAAGGCCGGTCGATCGGTCCAGGCCATGCCCTGCAGGCTGCCGTCGAACAGCGAGACGTGGGTCACCTTGACGTTGGCCGGCAGGGTTGCGGGATCGGCCGCGAAGCCGTGGTTCTGGCTGGTGATCAGCACCTGCCCGGTCTCCAGATCCTTGACCGGATGATTGGCGCCGTGATGACCGAACTTCATCTTCAGGGTCTTGCCGCCCGACGCAAGCGCCATCAGCTGATGGCCGAGGCAGATGCCGAAGAGCGGCAACCGGCGGTCGAGAAATTCGCGGATCGCCGCGACGGCGTAATCGCAGGGTTCCGGATCGCCGGGTCCGTTGGACAGGAAGACGCCATCGGGATTCAGCGCCAGCACTTCTGCCGCGGGTGTTTTGGCGGGGACCACGGTGAGCCGGCAGCCGCGCGAGGCGAGCATGCGCAGGATGTTGCGCTTGACGCCGAAATCGTAGGCGACCACGTGGAAACGGAAGTTGTCCGGCTGCACGAAACCCGCGCCGAGTTTCCATTCACCTTCGCTCCAGGCATAGGACTGCCGCGCGCTGACCACCTGCGCCAGATCCATCCCGGCCAGACCGGGGAAAGCGCGCGCCTTAGCCACGGCGTCGTCGGCGTTCAAATGCTCGCCCGCCATCAGGCAGCCGGCCTGGGCGCCCTTTTCGCGCAGGACGCGGGTCAGCTTGCGGGTGTCGATGTCGGCCAGCCCCAGCACGTTCTCGGCGCGCAGGTAGGCATCGAGCGTCTGCTCGCTGCGGAAATTCGAGGCCAGCAGCGGCAGGTCGCGGATAACGAGGCCGGCGGCATGGATGCGCGCAGATTCGCAGTCTTCGCGATTGACACCGTAGCTGCCGATGTGGGGATACGTGAGGGTGACGATCTGCCGGCAGTAGGACGGATCCGTCAGGATTTCCTGGTAGCCGGAAAGCGCGGTGTTGAACACTACCTCGCCCACGCTGCTGCCGTTGGCGCCGATACCTTTGCCTCTGAACACCGTTCCGTCGGCCAGGGCAAGAAGGGCGGGCGGAAAGTGCGGCACGATGGAGCTCCCGGAACAAGAATATTCGGCAATCGGAACCGGACACCGCTTGAATCACATAGCGCCCGGCAAACCTTTGAATTATATCCTGTCAGGTCACCGATCGCAAACCCGCGTGCTGCGCGGCGCCTTCCGGCGGCGACAGCGAAGCTACCTCAGTCCCAATACATCCTGCATGTCGAACAGGCCGCGCTCATGGCCGCTCATGAAGCGTCCGGCGCGCAGCGCGCCCAGCGCATAGGGCATCCGGCTGGCCGACTTGTGGGTGATTTCGATGCGCTCGCCGGCCCCGGCGAACAGCACCGTATGGTCGCCGACGATGTCGCCGCCGCGAATGGTCGAAAAACCGATCTGCGTCGCCGGCCGCTCGCCGGTATGGCCTTCGCGTCCATACACGGCGCACTCCGACAGGTCGCGGCCGAGCGCCGCGGCGACCAACTCGCCCATGCGCAGGGCGGTGCCGGACGGCGCATCCACCTTGTGCCGATGATGCGCTTCGATGACTTCGATGTCATAGCCTTCGTTGAGGATCCGCGCCGCGACATCAAGCAGGCGGAACACGGCATTGACCCCCACCGCCATGTTCGGCGCGAACACGACGGGAATTTCCCTTGCCGCCTCTTCGATGGCCCGCTTGCCCTGCGCGGAAAACCCGGTGGTGCCGATCACCAGGCTGACTTTGTGGCGCCGGCATGCCGCCAGATGCTCCAGCGTACCTTCCGGTCGCGTGAAGTCGATCAGGCAGTCGGCGACCGCCAGCGCGGCATCCAGGTCGGCTGTGATCCGGACGCCGCAAGGCGCGCCGACCAGTTCGCCGGCATCCTTGCCGAGGAACGGACTGCTTTCGTGTTCGAGCGCGGCGGCAAGCACGGCGCCCGCGTCCTGCTGCACGGCCTCGATCAGGGTGCGCCCCATGCGGCCCGAACTGCCGGCGATGGCATAGCGGATCTTTTCCATGACTTACTTCTTTTCTGGAGTGGCGGCGCCGGCGGCGGCCGGTGCCGGAATATCGATCACCTGTGCGGCAGGTTTGGGCGCATCCGCCTTGGTGCCGTCTTCCGCCACCACATCGCCGGCGACGCGCGTCAGCTTGTTGTCCTGGAAGAACACCACCAGCCGACGCTGCTGAGCCTCGCCTTTTCCAGGCTGGAAGCGATAGACATAGTCCCAGCGATCAACGTGGAACATGTCGGCCACCAGCGGCGAACCAAGGATGAAACGCACCTGTTCGCGGGTCAGCCCAGGCTTCAACTGTGCCACCATTTCCTGTGTAACGAAGTTGCCCTGCCTCACATCGATGCGATAGGGCGAGAGATAGCTGGTGATCTGCGGTGTATTGGAACAGGCTGCCAGAAACGGCAGGAACAACAGGAATCGCTTCATCGGGAAATTCCGGGAAAACCACCATTCGGTCATGGCCGCCGATTCCGGCAGGCCTCGTCTTTTCCCGATTGCATTATCCCAATCGGGCCGCGAAAACTATATCATAGCCGGCCCCCACCCCTGCGCGGCCCCGAGCCTTCGGACAACGCTCCATGACCCACCCCGACGACCTCAAGAGCATCGGCCTCAAGGCAACCTATCCCCGGCTGAAGATTCTCGACCTCTTCCACAAGTTGCAGGATGAGGGCTCGCCGCGCCATGTCACGGCGGAAGATGTCTATCGCCACCTGCTGGCCGATGGCATGGATATCGGACTGGCCACCGTCTACCGCGTGCTGACCCAGTTCGAGCAGGCTGGCCTGCTGCAGCGCCACCATTTCGAATCCGGCAAAGCCATTTTCGAACTGAACGAAGGGCAACACCACGATCATCTGGTCTGCGTGGAATGCGGTCGCGTGGAAGAATTCTTTGATGCAGCCATCGAAAAACGGCAAAACAAGATCGCCGAAGAACGCGGCTTCACGGTTCGCGAACACGCCCTTTATCTCTACGTCGAGTGCAACAGAGCCCACTGTCCGCATCGCAAAGCGTCGAATTGAACTTCTGAGTGGAAGCTTTCCTGACCGCGACCACCCTGGTCGCCATCGCCGAAATCGGCGACAAAACCCAGCTGTTGTCCTTCGTTCTCGCCGCCCGGCTGCGCAAACCGATGGCGATCATCGCCGGCATCTTCATCGCCACGATACTCAACCACGCCCTGGCCGGCTCGATCGGCGTCTGGCTCGCGCAACTGATCGCGCCGCACTGGCTGCCGTGGATCACCGGCGGAGTGTTCGTGGCTTTCGGCCTGTGGGCGCTGCACCCGGACTCGCTCGACGAGGACCCGAAGATTCACCCCGCGGGCGCCTTCGTCACCACCACGATTGCCTTCTTCATCGCCGAGATGGGCGACAAGACTCAATTTGCGACTGTGGCGCTGGCGGCGCAGTTTCAGGGCGCGCTGGTTGCCGTAGTGCTCGGCACCACTCTGGGCATGATGCTGGCCAACGTGCCGGCCGTCATCGTCGGCGAAAAACTGGCGAAGCGGCTGCCGCTGAACATGATCCGCTGGATTGCCGCCGCCGTGTTCATCGCCACCGGCGTGGTGACCATGCTCGGCGCGCCTGCGTTAGCTTAGGCCCAGCATTTCCGCCGCATGGCGGCGGGTGGTTTCGGTGATCTTCTCGCCGCCGAGCATGCGGGCGATCTCGCCGATACGTGCTTCCGCATCCAGTACGCTGACCGACGAAGTTGTCGCGCCGCCACGGGTTTCCTTGGCGATCGACCATTGCCAGTCAGCCTGCGCCGCCACTTGCGGCAGATGCGTGACGCACAGCACCTGCCGGCTTTTGCCCAGTTGGCGCAGCATGCGGCCGACGATTTCGGCGACACGGCCGCCGATGCCGACATCGACCTCGTCGAAAATCAGCGTGCCCGCCGGATTTGCCTGGCTGGCGATGACCTGCAAGGCCAGACCGATGCGCGACAGTTCGCCGCCCGAGGCCACTTTGGCCAATGGCCGCAGCGGCTGGCCGGCATTGGCCGAAACGCGAAATTCAACGGCCTCCAGCCCGCAGGAAGCGCCTTCGGGCAAGGCTTCCAGCGCGATCTCGAAGCGCCCTCCCGCCATCGCCAGCTCCTGCATGCCGGCCGTCACGGCGGCGGACAAGGCCTTGGCGGTCTTCGTCCGCACGGCGGAAAGTTTCTTCGCGACGTCGCGGAACGCCGCTTCGGCCTTGCGTTCCCGCTCGGCCAGCGCGGCCGGGTCGGCGCGCAGCACAAGCTCGGCCAGACGGTTCTGCAAACCCAGCAACAAGTCAGGTAATTCCTCGGGCATGACGCGATGCTTGCGCGACATCTGGGTCACGGCGTCGATGCGGCTGTCGAGTTCGCTCAGTCGCGCCGGGTCGAGCTCCAGCCGATCCTGATATCGCCGTAGCGCCAGCGCCGACTCTTCAAGTTGAATCAGGGCGGTCTCGAACAACTGGGCGGCATCGGTCAACGCCGGATCAACGCCGGTCAATTCGGACAGCCGCGCTCCGGCGTGCTGCAGCAGCGGCAGACTGGCCGCTTCGCCTTCCTCCAGCGTCGCCAGCGTGGCACCGGCCGCTTCCAGCAGTTCGCTGGCATTACCGAGGCGGCGGTGTTCCTGTTCGGCTTCCTGCCATGCAACGGCATCGAAACCAAGGGCGACCAGTTCCTTCACCTGCCATTCGAGCAGTTCGCGTTCGCGCACGGTGGCTTCGACATCCTTCTCGGCAGCCTCGCGCGCCTCGCGCGCCGTGCGCCATGCGCCATGGGCCGCGGCCACGTCGCGCGCCAGCACCTGCGCCCCGGCATGGGTGTCGAGCAAGTCGCGCTGGGCATCGGCACGCAGCAGGGAATGGTGCGCGTTCTGGCCGTGAATGTCGGCAAGAAAGTCGGCTACTTCGCGCATCTGTCCCAATGTCGCCGCCGCGCCGTTGATGTAGGCGCGGGAACGGCCGGCGCTATCGATCACGCGGCGCAGCAGGCAGGCATCGGTATCGTAGTCGTTGGCCCGCAGCCAGGCCTCGAGCGCACCGGCCGGCGTCACGTCGAACTCGGCGGAAATCTCGGCGCGCTCCGCGCCGCTGCGCACCACGGTTGCATCGGCGCGTTCGCCCAGCGCCAGCGACAGCGCATCGACCAGAATCGATTTGCCGGCGCCGGTCTCGCCGGTCAGGGCGCCGAAACCGCCGTCGAACTCGAGTTCCAGACGGTCGACAATGACAAAATCACGGACGATCAGGCGCAGCAGCATCGTTAGAGTGAAATAACTTGTTCGGAGTGACGGGTGATAGTCGAGCGAAGCGAGCCGAGCAATAGCCCCCCGTGAGGGGGCGAGGCGGGAATTCGCAACGCATGCGTTGTGCCGCCGCAGCCGGCTGGCTGTGCAAAGCCAGCCGCGGGCCGCGTAGCGGTGGGGGGGCGGGCTTTCAATTCGCCTTTCGTGTGTTTCATCATCAGGGGCGCGTCGCTACTGCAGCATGAACGTTAATGACGGGGAGTCGAGCTCCAGTGCAGCTTCTCGCGCAGCATGGCGAAGTAGCTGTAGCCCGGCGGATGCAGCAAGGTAAGGTTGTAGCGCGAACGCATGATGCGCACCACGTCTCCGGCGCGGGCATCGAAGCGCGTCTGGCCGTCGAAATGCACGCGCGCATCGTGCGGCGGCAGCAGGGCGATGTCTATCATGCTGCTGTCGCTGACGGTAATCGGCCGGTTGGTGAGGGCATGCGGACACAGCGGCACGATGGCGATGCCGGGCACCGACGGATGCAGGATCGGCCCGTTGGCGGAAAGCGCGTAGGCGGTGGACCCGGTCGGCGTCGCCACGATCATGCCGTCGGCGCGCAGGACGTGGATCAGTTCGCCATTGACCTTGACTTCCAGTTCGATCATGCGGCCGATGTCGCCCTTGTTGACCACCACGTCGTTCAGCGCCAGCGTCTGGAAAGCCACCTCACCGTCGCGCAGAACTTCGGCGTTGAGCAGAAATCTCTGCTCGCGCGAAAACTTTCCGTCGAGCAGCGCCGTGACGCTTTCGATCATCGCCCCCAGCGCAATGTCGGTCATGAAGCCGAGCCGGCCCTGGTTGATGCCGACCAGCGGCACTTCGTAGCGGGCCAGGTGCCGCGCGGCGTTGAGCATGGTGCCGTCGCCGCCGAGAATCACCGCCAGGTCGGCGCGGGCGCCGATCGCTTCATAGCTGGCCACCGCATAACCGCCGACCCCGACCGCCGTCGCCGTACCCTCCTCCACCAGCACTTCGACGCCGCGTTCGCGCAGGAAGGCGACGAGCGACAGCAACGATGCGGCGATCTCCCGGCTCTGGTACTTGCCGATCAGGGCGACGGTGCGAAATGCAGGGTTCATCGGATCGATTAGACCACAATTTGCGCTGGCGTTTTTTGGCGGCGTATTCATCGAATTTCGCTCTAAAATCGGCCCATGCTCGACTATCGCGCGCAAACCCTGCTCCGAACCCTGATCGAACGCTACATCGCCGAAGGTCAGCCGGTCGGCTCGCGCACGCTGTCGAAATATTCCGGCCTGGAACTGTCGCCGGCGACGATCCGCAATGTCATGTCGGATCTGGAAGAAATGGGTTTCATCGCCAGCCCGCACACCTCGGCCGGGCGCGTGCCGACGCCCTTGGGCTACCGGCTGTTCGTCGATTCCCTGCTGACTGTAAGGCCGTTGCAAGGCAGCGAGCTGTCCGAGATCAAGGAAGCCATCCAGCCCGACCAGCCGCAACTGGTGATCAGCCATGCCTCGCAACTGCTTTCGCAGCTCACCGCCTTCGCCGGCGTGGTGGTGGCGCCGCGCCGGCAGCAGCCACGCATCCGCCAGATCGAGTTCCTCAGCCTGTCGGACAAGCGCGTCCTGCTGATCATCGTCACCGCCGACGGCGACGTGCAGAACCGCATTCTGTTCACCCAGCGCAACTACAGCCCGACCGAGCTGATCGAAGCCGCCAACTACCTGAACCAGAACTGCCTCGGCCTCGATTTCGACCAGGTGCGCGCGCGCGTGGTGGAAGAACTGCGCCAGTTGCGTGCCGACATGTCGGACCTGATGACGGCGGCGCTTGACGCCGGCAACCAGGCCATCGCCGACACCTCGACGCAATACGTGATCAGCGGCGAGAAGAACCTGCTCGGCGTCGAGGACTTGTCGTCCAACATGACCCGCCTGCGCCGCCTGTTCGATCTATTCGAACAGCGCACCGGGCTGGCCCAGTTGCTGGAGCTTTCCAGCCGCGCCGAAGGCGTGCAGGTATTCATCGGCGGCGAATCGGGCATTGCGCCGCTCGACGAATGCAGCGTGGTCGCCGCGCCCTACGAGGTCGACGGCCAGATCGTCGGCACCATCGGTGTCATCGGCCCGACCCGCATGGCCTACGAGCGCGTGATCCCCATCGTGGACATTACGGCCAAGCTGCTGTCCTCGGCCCTCTCGACCCCCTGATGTCCCGCTACGCTCCCGAACCCGCGCAGCAGCACGGCGCACCGCGCCGCACCGCCGTCCTGCTGGTCAATCTCGGCACGCCGGAGGCGCCCACGGCGTCGGCGCTGCGCCGCTATCTCAAGCAGTTTCTCTGGGACCCGCGCGTGGTCGAAATCCCGCGCCCGGTCTGGTGGCTGATCCTCAACGGCATCATCCTCAACCTGCGCCCGGCGAAATCGGCTGCCAAGTACGCGCAGATCTGGATGAAGGACGGCTCGCCGCTGAAGGTTTACACGGAGCGTCAGGCAAAGCTGCTCAAGGGCTGGCTGGGTCAGGCCGGCAAGCCGGAGCTTGTGGTGGCCTGGGCCATGCGCTACGGCCAACCCTCGATCGGCAGCGTTCTCGACCAGTTCAAACGCGATGGCGTCGAGCGCGTTCTGGTCGTGCCGCTGTATCCGCAGTACGCCGCGAGCACCAGCGCCAGCGTGATGGACGACGTCGCCGACTGGATGAAACGCAGCCGCAACCCGCCGGAACTGCGCTTCATCAAGCACTTCCACGACGATCCCGGCTACATCGGCGCGCTGGCTGCCAGCGTGCGCGAGCACTGGCAGGCCAATGGCCGGCCCGACAAACTGGTCATGAGCTTTCACGGCCTGCCGCGCCGCTCGCTCGACCTGGGCGACCCCTATTATTGCGAGTGCCAGAAGACGGGACGCCTGCTGGCCGAAGCCTTGCAACTGCGCGCGGACGATTATCTGATCACCTTTCAGTCGCGCTTCGGCAAGGCCGAGTGGCTGCAGCCCTACACCCAGCCGACGCTGGAGAAAGTCGGCGCTGGCGGCACGGCGCGGGTCGACGTGATCTGCCCCGGCTTCGTCGCCGATTGCCTGGAAACCCTGGAAGAAATCGCGCTGGAATGCAAGGCGGCGTTCCTGTCGTCCGGCGGCAAGGAGTTTCACTACATTCCCTGCCTGAACGAGCGGCCCGACTGGATCGCCGCACTGCGCGACCTGGTCTCGACCCATCTCGCCGGCTGGCCGGCATCGGCCCAGGCCGATACGGCTGCAACTGAACGCGCAAAAGCTTTGGGCGCCAGACAGTAGCCCTCCCTTGAATTTGTCGGCAGCATCCATATATCAGTGATATCTGATATATGGAGCGCACCGTGTCCGAACCCTTGATCGTCGTCTGCCCCCACTGCCATGCCGCCAATCGCGTGCCTGCACAACGCCTTGCCGACGGCGGCACTTGCGGCAAGTGCAAGGCGCGCCTGTTCGCCAGCGAACCGCTTGCACTCGATGCATCAAGCTTCGATATCCACGCCGGCCGTTCCGACATTCCGTTGCTGGTCGATTTCTGGGCGCCGTGGTGCGGCCCCTGTCGCGCCATGGCGCCGGCCTTCGCACAGGCGGCAAAACAGCTCGAACCCGAGTTCCGCTTGGCGAAAGTGAATACCGAGGAAGAACAGCAGCTCGCGGCGCGCTTCGGCATTCGCTCGATTCCGACACTGGCCCTGTTCAGGAATGGTCGCGAAGTCGCGCGCCAGGCCGGCGCGATGGATGCTGCCAGCCTGATGCGCTGGGTGCGCAACCAGCGCTAAATTTAAACATGCCGCTGTCGTTAACCCATGGGTCGGCGCCGTCATTTCGATGGGCTCCGGAGGGCACCCATCATGAAAATCGACAGCGCGAGTTTTTCCCTGAGTTCCAGCCACCTGGCCTTTACCCGCGACGAAGAGCAGGAGTCCCTGCTTTTCTGGCGAGGTGACCGGCGACCCGACATTACAGCGCGCGAAAGCACTCCGACGTCCATCGTCGCCCTGTCTTCCGCCGCCCGCGCTTCTCTCGCCGCGGAAATCCAGCGCGCAACGGCCGCACAGTCCGCCTCGCAAGCCGCGCAGCCGGCACCGGCTGCGTCAGCCGTCGAAGAAGCCGTCGACGCGGTCGACAACGATCCTTATCTCCAACTGATCAAATTCATGGTGGAAATGATGACCGGCGAGCCGGTCAAGAGTGTGTCGGCCAGGCAGATGCGCCACCTCGACGTGCCGCCGCCCATCGCCACTCCCACTGCAGCCACCCAGGCACCTGCCCGACGCGCCGGCTTCGGCATCGAATACGAGTATCACGCGGTACATGAAGAATTCGAACAGACCCGGGTTTCGGCCGAAGGCAAGGTCAAGACGGCCGATGGCAAGGAAATCAGCTTCAGGGTCGAGCTGTCCATGGCGCGCAGCCATCGCGAGGAAACCTCCGTCAGCTTCCGCGCCGGCGACGCGGTACGCAAGGATCCTCTCGTGCTGAACTTCAACGGCACCGCGGCGCAGCTTTCCGATCGCCGCTTCAGCTTCGACCTCGATGGCAACGGTCGCACGGAGAATCTCGCCATGCTGGCCGGCGGCAGCGGTTACCTGGCCATCGATCGCAACGGCAACGGCAAGATCGACTCGGGTCTCGAGTTGTTCGGCCCCGCTACGAATTCAGGCTTTGGCGAACTGGCCGCGCTCGACAGCGACGGCAATCGCTGGATCGACGACAACGACAGTGCTTTCGGCGCCTTGCGCATCTGGACACCGGACGCGCAGGGTAACGGCATGCTGGAAACTCTCGCCCAACGCAAGGTAGGCGCCCTGGCCGTGGATCATGTCGCCAGCCCCTTCGAGTTGCGCGGCGCCGGTAACGGCAATCTCGGTGCAATCTCGGCAAGCGGCATCTATCTCACCGAAGACGGCCGCGCCGGCAGCGTCCAGGAAGTGCTCCTGACCGTCTGATTGCTCCCTGCTGCCTCGACTTATTCCGTTTCCAGATCATTTGTGACGCGAAAACGAGCCGCAGACAGTGCAAATCGCACGGCAAGGCGAAGTTGGCAAAGTCACGGATGATCTGGAAACGGAATTATTCCAAGCGCAGGGCGCCGGAGCGAATCAACTGCATAAGATCGGCGGCCGGCATCGGCCGGCCATGCAAGTAGCCCTGGAACACCTGACAACCCGCCGTTTCCAGAAAATCCCTTTGCGCTTCCGTTTCGACGCCCTCGGCCAGGACTTCCATGTTCAGATTGAGTCCGAGCGCCACCACCGCCCGGGAAATCGCCTTGTCGCTTTCGTCCTCGGGCAAACCACGCACAAATGCCTGGTCTATCTTCAGGCGATCGAGCGGAAAAGTCTTCAGGTAGGCCAACGATGAGTACCCTGTCCCGAAATCGTCGAGCGCGGTACGAGTGCCCATTGCCCGCAACCCGCGCAGGACATCCACTGCCTCTTCCGGGTCCACGATCAGCAAACCCTCGGTAATCTCAAGCTCCAGCAGGGCACTGGGCAGACCGGTTTCGTCGAGGATCAGTTGCACGGCAGCCAGCAGATCCCTGCTGCGGAACTGGCGTGCCGACAGGTTGATGGAGACGGGCACGTCCCGGCCCAGGCTACGTCGCCATTCCTGCGCATCCCGGCAGGCCTGGCGCATGACCCACTCGCCGATCGGCATGATCAGCCCCGTCTCTTCGGCCACGGAAATGAACTCTGATGGAGACACCGGTCCGCGATCGGAACTGTTCCAGCGCAGCAAGGCTTCGACTCCAACCAGACGTCCGTCAACGGCATCCACCTGGGGCTGGTAATGCAGCTCGAACTCGTTTCGCTCCAGCGCAAGGCGCAGCATGCGCTCCAGTGTCAACAACTGAACGCCGTCCGCGTTCATGCCCTCCGAGTAGAACTTGTAACACCCCCTGCCATCCTGCTTGGCGCGAAACATTGCCGCTTCCGCGTTGCTTTGCAGCGTTCCGACGTCCTTGCCGTTGTCCGGATGAAGCGCCACACCGATGCTGATCGAGACATGCAGCTCATGCCCGTCGACCATGAATGGCATCACGAATGCGTTCAGCAACTTCTCGCAAATAATCTCCATGCTGCGCGGCGACGGCACATGATCGAGCAGTATCGAGAAGCGATCACCGCCGGGTCGAGAGGCCGCATCCTGACGGCGCAAGACATTTCGAATGCGATCCGCGGCCTCCACCAGCACCATGTCACCGATGGCATGACTGAGAGAATCGTTGATCACCTTGAAGCGATCAAGGCCCACTTCGAGCAGGGCGAACTGCCGCGGCCGTACCTGCGCATCCGCAACCGCATGCTCCAGGGAAGCCAGCCAGGCATTGCGGCTGAGCAGGCCGGTCAGGGAATCGAAGGTGCGCAATTGTTCTACCTGTTTTTCAGCACGTTTTCGCTTGCTGATATCGACGATCATGCCAACGTAGTTGGTGGTTACGCCTTTCAGGTCCTTCACCGCGACAATCGACAGCAAGACCGGATAGTTCTCGCCAGTCTTGCGCCGGTTCCAGAGTTCGCCTTCCCAACTTCCGGACTCCAGCAGCTTCTGCCACATATCGGCATACATCTTCTCGTCGTTGATCGACGATCTGAGCAATCTGGCATGCTTGCCGACGACATCTTCCCTCGTATAGCCCGAAATCCGCGTAAACGACCGGTTCACATCAACAATGTTCGATTGCGCATCCGTAATGACAATCGATTCGACGCTGTTACCGAATACGGTGGCGGCCAGATGCAGGTCTTTTTCCGCGACCTTCCTGCCGCGACGCACCTGCAGCAGCAACATTCCACCAAGCAGGAAGGAAGCCAGGGCCGACAGGGCGCTGACAACCAGGCCGGCACTTGCACCCTGCTTCAATTCGCTGGCGCTATGCTTGACCGAACCGCTGATGACGTGCTCCAACTCCTTCATGGCGTCGATTTTCTGCGAAGAAACCTGAAACCACCTTTCCGGACTCGGCAAGTTCTCCACCGACGCCGCGGTGCTGTGGCCGGCAGCGATCACGCGACGGCGGATTGCATCGCCCTCCCGGATGAAAGGCTTGGCCAGGATGGCCTCGAAACCCGCCTTGGCATCGTCCTCGGCAAATTGCAGGAAACGCTTGACGGCCAACTCCTCGATGGCGCGAATTCGATGCAGGGCCGCCATGCGGGAAAAGGAACCGAAGTCCCCCGAGGAGAGAATGGCGGTAAGCAGGGCCCGTTCCTGGCCGGCCATCTCCTTTGCCTGCAAAAAGGCCATGAAGGCCAGTTGCGGGCGCAGCGTTCCGTTGTCGGTGACAAGGCTCGCATTCATCTCGTCAAACAGCATTTCGATCATGGCCGAGTAGCGATCTACCGTCACGTCGCGCGAAACCACCAGTTCGCTGACGAGTTGCCGAAGGTTCCTGATCTGCTGCAGATCGCTCAATGCCGAAATGTGGCCCTTGTCGTTCGCCAGGTGCGGATGCACATCCGAGAACAGGATCGGCGTCACGACCGTCAGGGCCTGATCGGTCTGCTTTCCCTGCGCCACCAGGATGTCGGCAAAGAACCGCCCCCCGGATGCAATGTAGCCGCTTGAAAGCCCGCGTTCGAGCTGCAGATGATGGATCAGGGCGCTGATGCCCGTGTTTGTCTCGGCCCATTGATAGACGAATCCGGCACGGACTTCGTCCGCGCGTTTCTCGTAGATGTTGCGCGCGGAGAAAAACGACAACACAATGAAAAAAGCCGCAAGCAGCCACAACGAGTGGTGCTTGACGAGGCGGGCGGACGCGGCTTGCGAAAACGGGCTATTCATCTTTGAAGCGGCGCCTCCTGCAGGTGGCGCTTTCGCCATGCATAAGCTTTCCAGTGTATTCCCATCCTTATACCCATTAATTGACTTGGGACAGGTACACTTCACAAAAATCGTGCAAACATGGCGCCCGGCGGGAGCATGCCGCCAGTTTGCGCGGATAACCCAGGGTCTCCCCGGGTTAGACTGTTTCAATGGACACGGATTGACGGAGCAACTCGATGGCGCGCATTTCTGACTTGAAAATCTGGATTCGCTTGACGGGTGCCATCTGGCTGATGCTGCTGGTAGTGTGGTCCGGCATGATTTTCTGGGAAAGCCACGTCAACCGGCAAACCGCCATCGATCAGGCGCGCGAGTTTTCCAACTCCATGCATGAAGCGACGATGGCCGGGCTCACGGGCATGATGATCACCGGCACCGTCGGGCAACGCGAGGTCTTTCTGGACCAGATCAAGCAACTCGCCATCATCCGCGACCTCAAGGTCATCCGCGGCGACAACGTCAGCAAGATTTTCGGGCCGGGCACTGCCAAGGACGCTGGCGCGCTGGATGCCATCGAGCAGCAGGTCATGGCCAGCGGCAAGGAGTTCAGCGAAGTCCAGTCCGACCCAAAGGGCGAATACCTGCGCGTGGTGCGGCCGGCGCTGGCGCTGAAGAATTATCTGGGCAAGGATTGCATCGCCTGCCATCAGGTGCCGGAACGCTCGGTACTCGGCGCGGTGAGCATGAAAATTTCACTGAACCACGTCAATGAGGCCGTTGCCGCTCAGCGCATCAAGTCACTGCTCGCCGCCCTGCTTGTCAGCCTCCCCCTGCTGGCTTTCATTTACCTCTTCATCCGCAACGTGGTCACGGTCCCGCTGGACAAGATGGTCAGGGGTTTGCGCGAGATTTCCAGCGGCGAAGGCGACCTCACCCGCCGGCTGGATATCCGCAGCCAGGACGAAATCGGCGATGCCGCTGCCGCCTTCAACGAAATGATGGGGAAATTCAGCGCCCTGGTGCGCCACGTCGGAGAATCGGCCATCCAGGTCTCGTCGGCCTCCCATACGCTGGCGGACAGCGCGGGGCAGGTCGCGGCCAGTTCGACGCAACAGGACGCAAAGTCGGCGGCCGCCGCTGCCGCCGTGGAACAGATGCTCTCCAGCATCGGCTCGATCGCACAGGGCATGGAACACGTGCATGAGCAGTCGCGCGAAAGCCTGCGCCGTTCGGAAGAAGGCAATGAAAGCCTGTCGAGCCTGATCGGCGAACTCGGGCAGGTGGAAGACACGGTCAAGGAAATTGCCGAATCGGTGGCCCACTTCGTCCAGAGTACCGAGGCCATCACCAGCATGACCCGTCAGGTCAAGGATATCGCCGACCAGACCAACCTGCTCGCGCTCAACGCCGCCATCGAAGCCGCCCGCGCCGGCGAGCAGGGGCGCGGCTTTGCCGTGGTGGCCGACGAAGTGCGCAAACTGGCCGAAAAATCCAGCGCCTCGGCCAGTGAAATCGATGCGGTGACCCACAGGCTGTCCCAGCAGGCCGATATCGTGAAGCAGTCGATTGAACGCGGCCTGGAGCACATCGCCTCCAGCCAGAATTCAATGGAAACAGTGGCTGAAGTGCTGGCGACCGCAAGCACCTCGGTCAACGAAGTCGACTCCGGTCTCGACGCCATTGCCCGCGCCACGGATGAGCAGCGCCGGGTCAGCGGCGAAGTGGCGCGCAATATCGAGTCGATCGCCGCCATGTCGCGCGACAACGCCGCGGCCGTGGAACAAACGGCCGCCTCGGCCCAGAAGATGGAAGTACTGGCGGAAACCCTGCAAAGCACCGTGGGGCGCTTCCGAACCTAGTACCGAGTAAAGCCTGCCGGCTCCGTCCGTATCAGGCTTGGCTACCCCGAGAAAATATTTCTCCGCGACGGGCTTGAAGCCTCCGGATTCACCCTCATATGCGTCGGGTTTCTTCCGGAGCCCGACCCATGCAGGACAACTCATCTACCTCGCCAGACACTGAAACCGCCGTACCGCCAGCGCCGACTACGGGGGATACCGCCCCCGGCTCCGCCGGAGGCATGACTCCTGACGCCGCACAGGATGGAACGGTGATGCCCAGCCTTGAAGAAATGCTCAAGACGGCCGAACTCAAGGCCGCCGAGCATCACGATGCCTGGCTGCGCGCCAAGGCCGAGACCGAGAACGTGCGGCGCCGCGCGCAGGAGGACATCGGCAAGGCCGGCAAGTTCGCCGTCGAGAAGTTTTCCGGCGAACTGCTGGCCGTCAAGGACAGCCTCGAAGCGGCCCTGTCCAATGAAAACCAGAGCGCCGAAAACCTCAAGGCCGGCGTCGAACTGACCCTCAGGCAATTGATTGCGGCCTTCGAAAAATCCGGTCTGGCCGAGATCAGCCCGCTTGGTGAAAAATTCGATCCGCACTATCACCAGGCCATCAGCCAGATCGAGCCCCCGGACGCCACCACCGAAGCCAACACCGTGCTCACCGTCCTGCAGAAGGGTTACGCCCTGCACGGACGGGTGATTCGCCCGGCGCTGGTCGTCGTAGCGAAGGGCAAGGCTTGAAGCCCCCCGCAATACCCCCATATCAGGCATAGAGATTCGCCGCGGGACATTCCGGGCGAGCAATATTTTTAAAGGAAAAATCATGGGCAAGATCATCGGCATCGACCTCGGCACCACCAACAGCTGCGTCGCCATCATGGAAGGCGGCAAGCCCAAGGTCATCGAAAACGCGGAAGGCGCGCGCACCACGCCGTCCATTGTCGCCTACGCCGACGACGGCGAGATTCTGTGCGGCGCCGCGGCCAAGCGCCAGGCCGTGACCAATGCCAAGAACACCCTGTTCGCGGTCAAGCGCCTGATCGGCCGTCGCTTCGAGGAAAAGGAAGTGCAGAAGGACATCGACCTGATGCCCTTCAGGATCGTCAAGGCCGACAACGGCGACGCCTGGGTTGAGGCGCGCGGCAACAAGATGGCGCCGCCGCAGGTCTCCGCCGAAGTGCTGCGCAAGATGAAGAAGACCGCCGAGGATTACCTGGGCGAGGAAGTCACCGAGGCCGTGATCACCGTGCCCGCCTACTTCAACGACAGCCAGCGCCAGGCCACCAAGGACGCCGGCCGCATCGCCGGACTGGATGTCAAGCGCATCATCAACGAGCCGACCGCGGCCGCATTGGCCTTCGGCATGGACAAGCAGGAAGGCGACCGCAAGATCGCCGTGTATGACCTCGGCGGCGGCACCTTCGACATTTCCATCATCGAAATCGCCGAAATCGAGGGCGAACACCAGTTCGAAGTGCTGTCGACCAACGGCGACACCTTCCTCGGCGGCGAGGACTTCGACCAGCGCCTGATCGACTACGTGGTCACCGAGTTCAAGAAGGAACAGGGCGTCGACCTGAAGAACGACGTGCTGGCCCTGCAACGCCTCAAGGAAGCTGCGGAAAAGGCCAAGATCGAGCTGTCCTCGGCGCAACAGACCGAATTCAACCTGCCCTACATCACGGCCGATGCCAGCGGTCCGAAGCACCTGGCGATGAAGCTGACCCGCGCCAAGTACGAATCGCTGGTGGAAGACCTGATCGCCCGCACCATCGAACCCTGCCGCATCGCGATCAAGGATGCCGGCGTCAAGACCTCCGACATCACCGACGTGATCCTCGTCGGCGGCATGACCCGCATGCCCAAGGTGCAGGACAAGGTCAAGGAATTCTTCGGCAAGGAACCGCGCCGCGACGTCAATCCCGACGAAGCCGTGGCCGTCGGCGCCTCGATCCAGGGCGGCGTGCTGCAAGGCGAAGTCAAGGACGTGCTGCTGCTCGACGTCTGCCCGCTTTCGCTGGGCATCGAGACCCTGGGCGGCGTCATGACCAAGCTGATCGCCAAGAACACCACCATCCCGACCAAGACCAGCCAGACCTTCTCCACCGCCGACGATAACCAGAACGCGGTGACCATCCACGTCATGCAAGGCGAGCGCGAAATGGCCAGCGGCAACAAGAGCCTGGGCCAGTTCAACCTGTCCGACATCCCGCCGGCGCCGCGCGGCATGCCGCAGATCGAGGTCACTTTCGACATCGACGCCAACGGCATCCTGCACGTTTCGGCCAGGGACAAGGGCACCGGCAAGGAAAACAAGATCACCATCAAGGCCAACTCGGGACTGTCCGAAGCCGAAATCCAGGCCATGGTGCAGGACGCCGCGGCCCACGCCGAAGACGACCGCAAGGCCCACGAACTGGTCGACGCGCGCAACCAGTGCGACGCCATGGTGCATTCGATCAAGAAGGCGCTCGGCGAGCATGGCGACAAGATGGAAGCCGACGAAAAGGCCAAGATCGAAGCCGCCATCAAGGAAGCCGAAGACGTGCTGAAGGATGGCGACAAGGCGGCGATCGAGGCCAAGACCGAAGCGCTGGCCAAGGCATCGCAGAAACTCGGCGAGAAGATTTACGGCGACGCCCAGGGCGCTGCCGGTGCAGCGGGTGCGGCGGGCGCCGGTACCGGGGGCGGTGAAGCGAAGAAGGACGACAGCGATGTCGTCGATGCGGAATTCACCGAAGTGAAAGACAAGAAAGCTTAGACCGGACGCTCATTTGAACAGCTGAGCGCCGTTCTAACTGGCCGAGTTGAAGCGGGCGACCTCGTCGCCCCTTGACTCGGCCTTTGCTCTGATTAGCCTGGACCGACTGATATGGCAAAACGCGACTTTTACGAAATCCTCGGCATCAACCGCGATGCGTCGGATGATGAAATCAAGAAGGCCTACCGCAAGCTGGCCATGAAACACCATCCGGACCGCAATCCGGACAACCCCAAGGCGGAAGAGCATTTCAAGGAAGCCAAGGAGGCCTACGAGATCCTGTCCGACGCGCAGAAGCGCGCCGCCTACGACCAGTACGGCCACGCCGGCGTCGACCCGCAGGCCGGCATGGGCCAGGGGGGTGCGGGCATGGGCGGTTTCGCCGATGCCTTCTCGGACATATTCGGCGACATCTTCGGCGGCGGCGGACAGCGCGGCGGCGGACGCTCCAACGTCTATCGCGGCGCCGACCTGCGCTACAACCTCGAAGTCTCGCTCGAAGAAGCCGCCCGCGGCACTGAAACCCGCATCCGCATCCCGACCATGGCCGAATGCGAAACCTGCAGCGGCAGCGGCGCCAAGAAAGGCAGCGAACCGAAGACCTGCCCCACCTGCGGCGGCCATGGCCAGGTGCGCATGCAGCAGGGCTTCTTCTCGATACAGCAAACCTGCCCGAAGTGCCACGGCACCGGCCGCTACATCCCCGACCCCTGCGGCACCTGCCACGGCTCCGGCCGCGTCAAGCAGCACAAGACACTCTCGGTCAAGATACCGGTCGGCATCGACGAGGGCGACCGCATCCGGCTCACCGGCGAAGGCGAGCCGGGCGTCAATGGCGGCCCGCCGGGCGACCTGTACGTCCAGATCCACCTCAAGGCCCACGCCGTGTTCCAGCGCGACCACGACGACCTGCATTGCGAAATGCCCGTCAGCTTCGCCACCGCCGCGCTCGGCGGCGAAATCGAGATTCCCACGCTGGACGGCGTCGCCAAGCTCAAGGTGCCCGCCGAAACGCAGACCGGCAAGGTCTTCCGCCTGCGCGGCAAAGGCATCAAGGGCGTGCGCTCCATCAGCCACGGCGACCTGCTCTGCCACGTGGTGCTGGAGACACCGGTCAGCCTCACCGACCGGCAAAAGGAACTGTTGCAGGAATTCGAGGAAATCAGCCAGGGCAACGCCCAGCGCCACAATCCACGCGCGCAAAGCTGGCTGGATCGGGTCAAGGAGTTCTTCAGTAGCTGAGGTTTACCCAATATTCCTGAAAGTCGGCGCTGGCGATACGGCGATTTTGCGGCTATAGTCTCAGCATTTGCTACTTTTGTAGCGAACCGATTCGAGGTGAAGCTATGAGTATGCCTGTCCGCATCGACGACACCCTTTATGACCAGGCCCGCGCCCAGGCGCAGGCCGAACGCCGCACCATCGCCGGACAAATCGAGTTCTGGGCCATGGTCGGCAAGGCCGCGCTGGACAACCCCGACCTGCCGACCGATTTCGTCCGCGAACTGCTGATTGCCCGCGCCGAAGGCCCGACCCTGGCGACGCCCTTTGTCGCCGAAGGAAAGCGCGACTGACGATGGCCGCCGTCCAGGTACTGCAAGCCGCTGCTTTCCGCCGCGCTTACAAGCGCCTGCACCCCAACCAGAAGGCCGATGTCGACGACGCCGTACAGGCCATCGTCGCCGATCCCACGCTGGGCGAAGCAAAGAAAGGCGACCTCGCCGGCGTCTTTGTCTACAAGTTCAAGTGCGCCGGCCAGCTTGCCCTGCTTGCCTACGAATACGACCCCGCCACCCGACTGCTACTGCTGCTCGGCTCGCACGAGAATTTCTACCGCGACTTGAAGCGCTCCTGAACCATCGCCCTTCCACCGCTGGCGGAAGGCGCCTGAACAAATGCCGATGGCAAACTTGACTTGCCCTCCGGCCATTCGACTCGCATAATGGAAAGGCCCGACGGGTTTCCCCGCCGGGCCTGGATACAGAATCTTTCGATTCTTTATTGTAGCAACGGCTCTCACCCCGGATAGCCACAACGGGGACGATTATGCGGGAGGAAACTATGTCAGGCAATACCCACGGCCCGTTGACCTTCGGCTTCGACATCGGCATCGCCTCGGTCGGCTGGTGTGTGCTCGGCGAAAACCGAATCGTCAATCTTGGTGTGCGCTGCTTCGACAAAGCCGAAACCGCGAAAGAAGGCGAATCGCTGAACCTCGCGCGACGCACCGCACGCCTGATGCGCCGCCGCCTGCGGCGTCGCGCATGGCGCCTGACCAAGCTAGCGCGACTACTCAAACGCGAAGGACTGATTGCCGAAGCTTCCCGGATACACATTCCCTCCCCGGTTTCGCCGTGGCGTTTGCGTGTCGAAGGAATTGACCGCCGCCTGACCGATGATGAATGGGCACGTGTCATCTATCACTTGTGCAAGCATCGCGGCTTCCACTGGATCAGCCGCGCCGAGGAGAGGAAAGCCGAAAGCGACGCCAAGGAAGGCGGCCGGGTCAAGAAGGGCTTATCCGATACGCAGCGGCGGATGACGGAAAAAGGCTACCGCAGCGCCGCCGAAATGGTGCTTGCCGAGTTCCCGGACGCCCAGCGCAACAAACAGGGCGACTACGGCAAGGCACTTTCCCGCATCCTGCTCAGCGACGAACTGGCATTGCTGTTCCGGCGCCAGCGCGAACTGGGCAACCCGAATGCCGGCAATGAACTCGAAGCCACCATCCTTGGCAACGGCAACCGCAAAAGCGGTTTGTTCTGGGAGCAGAAACCACCGCTCGCCGGCGCCGACTTGCTGAAGATGCTCGGTAGATGCACGTTCGAGAAAAATGAATACCGCGCCCCGAAAGCCAGCTTCACCGCCGAGCGCCATGTCTGGCTGACCCGGCTCAACAACCTACGGGTCGTCGTCGATGGCACGACACGGTCGCTCGACGACGCGGAGCACCGACTTGTCCTGCCCCTGCCCTACAAACAAGCCGGGGATTTCACCTACAAGCAATTGCGAACCGCTCTGACCAAGGCCGGTTTGTTGCCGGAAGGGTTCAAATTCGCTGGCCTGTCCTATCCGACCGGCAGACAACTCGACGACCCCAAAGCCAAAGACCCTGAAAGCGAAAAACTGGTCAGGCTGCCTGCCTGGCAGGAACTACGCAAAACACTCAAAGACAAAAATCTCGAAACCGAATGGGAAGGCATGGCGGGTGCGGCGACGGGCGGCAACCCCGAGCTGCTCGACGAAATCGCGCGCGTGCTTTCCGTCTTCAAGGACGGGGATGAAGTCACCGCCGAGTTGTGGAAGCTGCCCTTGCCCGGCGGCAAAGCGATGATCGACGCGCTGAGCGAAATCAGTTTCGACAAGTTCCATGCGCTGTCGCTCAAAGCGTTGCGCAAGATCGTCCCGCACATGGAATCCGGCCTGCGCTACGACGAAGCCTGCGCGGTCGCCGGCTACCACCACAGCCAGTTGCACGCCGCCGGCGCGGGAGAACACAAGTTTCTGCCACCGTTCTATTCCCGTCGCGACAAGGATGGCCGGATGGTGTTCAACGAGGAACTCGACGTGCCCCGCAACCCGGTCGTGCTGCGCGCGCTCAACCAGGCCCGAAAAGTGCTGAATGCCCTGGTGCGTACTTACGGCTCGCCAACCGCCGTGCACATCGAGATGGCGCGCGACCTTTCTCGTCCGCTCGATGAACGCAACAAGGTCAAGAAAGCGCAGGACGAATACCGCGAGCGCAACGAAAAGGACAAGGCTGCGTTCGCCGCCGAATACGGCATTGCCCCCAAGAGCCGGGAGTTCGAAAAGTTCCAGCTCTACCGCGAGCAGCAAGGAAAATGTGCCTACTCGCTCAAGTCACTCGATCTGCATCGCGTGCTGCACGACATCGGCTATGCCGAAGTCGACCATGCACTGCCCTACTCTCGCAGCTACGACGACAGCAAGAACAACAAGGTGCTGGCACTGACCGAGGAAAACCGCAACAAGGGCAATCGCACCGCCTACGAATACCTGACTTCATTCCCCGGTGGCGAGAACGGCGAACGCTGGCGCAACTTTTCGGTCGCCGTCGAAACGAACAAGGCTTACCGCCTCGCCAAGCGCACGCGCCTGTTGCGCAAGGACTTCTCAGGTCGTGCCGCCGAGGAGTTCCGCGAACGGAATCTCAACGACACGCGCTACATCTGCCGCTTCTTCAAGAACACCGTCGAACGCTTCCTGAAGCTGGATGCAAAAGTCGGCGCTGGCGATACGGCGGAAATCTCTGCCAAGCGCTGCGTGGTGCTGAGCGGCCAGACCACCGCTTTTCTGCGAGCACGCTGGGGACTGCTCAAGGTTCGCGGGAACAGCGACCGCCATCACGCCCTCGATGCCGCCGTGGTCGCCGCGTGCAGCCACGGCATGGTGAAACGGCTTGGCGACTATTCGCGCACCAAGGAACTGGCCAAGGTGCACGACGGCTTTCCCGACCCGGAAACCGGCGAAATCATCGATCCAGTCATGTTCCAGCAACTGCATGCCCATTTTCCCGACCCGTGGCCGCATTTCCGCGCGGAGCTTGAAGCGCGGCTGAATGTTGACGATACCGCCGACTTGCGCGCGCGCATGGAGTTGTTCGGCACCTATGCACCTGAAGCACTGGAAACCTTGCGCCCGCTGTTTGTCTCACGCGCGCCACAGCGGCGCAATAGCGGCGCTGCGCACAAGGACACTATCTACGCCCAGCCGGAACGGCTCAAGGAACAAGGCGGCGTCACACAGAAGGTGCCGCTCACCAGCCTGACATTGAAGGACCTGGACAAACTGATCGACCCGCACCGAAACGAGAAGCTCTACGCGGCTATTCGTGCCCGACTGGAGGCGCATGGCGGCAAGGCCGACAAGGCTTTCCCGGCGGGCAATCCTCTACGCAAGCCCGACCGCGAAGGCAATCCAACAGGCCCGGTCGTGCGAACCGTCACGATGGTGATCGACAAGCTATCCGGCATTCCGGTGCGAGGCGGCATCGCGAAGAATGACACCATGCTGCGAGTGGACATCTTCCGCCACAAGAAGGACGGCAAGTTCCATCTGGTACCGGTGTATGTGTATCACGCAGTGGCGAAGGAATTTCCGAATCGAGCGATTGTTCAGGCAAAGGATGAAGATGAGTGGACGCTGATTGATGACAAGTTCGACTTCTGTTTTTCAGCTCATCCGAACGATCTACTCAAAATTACGCAAAAATCTGGTGAAACCATCTTTGGCTATTACCGGGGATGCCATTCAGGAACAGCAGCAATCAATATCGCCCTGCATGATCGATATGCCTACGCCGAGAAGACAACCAGCCTTGCCTTCTCGAAGAAAAATCCTGGCAAACCGATACCGAACGACAAGCTCGGCCTCATCGAAGGGATCGGGGTAAAGATGGCAGCGAACATGGAGAAATTCCACGTCGACACCCTCGGCAACATCTACCCCGCTCCACCGGAGCAGCGCCGTGGTCTGGCGTAGCGTCATGATCTCCAGCCCCGCCAAACTGAGGCGGGAGCATTTTTCGCTGGCCATCGAGCAGGAACAAACGGCGTTCGTGCCTTTCGAGGACATCGCCGTCATCGTCCTCAACCACCGCGAGATCACCCTTACCCATCCGGTGCTCTCGGCCTGTGCCGAATACGGCATCGGCCTCTATGCCACCGGCAGCAATCACCAGCCGGCTGGCGTGTTCCTGCCCTTCCTGTCTCACTCGCGCACCACGCGCATGATGCGCCTGCAACTCAAGATCGCCAAACCGACCGCCAAGCAGACTTGGGCCGGCATCGTCCGCCGCAAAATCGAAAATCAGGCCGCGTGCCTCAAGCTTGGCGGCAAGAAGGGTACGGACCGGCTCGCGTCCTATGCTCGCCGGGTTCGCTCGGGCGATCCCGACAACATGGAGGCCCAGGCCGCCGCCTTTTACTTCGCGCAACTCTTTGGTCAGGATTTCCACCGCGCCGAAGAGCGTTGGACCAATGCCGCTCTGGATTACGGCTATGCGGTGTTGCGCGGCGCAATCGCACGCGGCCTTGTGGCGCATGGCCTGCATCCCACGGTCGGCCTGTTCCATGACAGCGAACAGAATGCCTTCAATCTTGCCGATGACTTGATCGAGCCCTTTCGCCCGCTGGTTGATCTGCACGTCACCAAGCATGCAGCCATGACCGAGGGCGACCTGATCCCGGCCGACAAACAAGCGCTGGTGGCGCTGCTCAATATCGACGTCGCCATGCCGCAGGGGCGCATGTCGGTACTGTCCGCGATCGAATACGTGGTGGAAAGCCTGGTGCGCGCCTACGAGGGCGACACGAAGGACCTCGACCTGCCCGGCCTGATCGGCTTGCAGCCGCACCGGCTGGAGCATTGATGTGGGCGTCGAGACGAGGCGATACATGCGCTTGCTCGTCTTCTTCGATCTTCCGATGGTAACCAAGGCCGAAAAACGCGCCTACGTCCAGTTCCGTCGCTTCCTGCTCAATGACGGCTACGACATGATCCAGTGGTCGGTCTATGGCCGCATCCTGAACGGACGTGACGCTGAGACAAAGCACCTTGCGCGGCTTGTGGAAAGCCTTCCGCCAGAGGGCTCCATACGCTGTATGACCGTGACCGAGAAGCAATATGCCGGCATGCGCCTGCTGGTCGGCCTGCCGCTGTTTCAGGAAAAAAAGGTCGCGGCATCCCAAATGCTGCTCTTCTGAATCCAAAATCAAAAAGAAAAATCCCCGCCCGGCATAGACCGGGTGGGGATCAAGGTTCAGCCAAATTGTAGCTATCCGGGGTGAGAGAGGGAGCTACAACCCTGCGAGTATCCGCTGGATGTCTTCAACTAATTGTAGCTATCCGGGGTGAGAGAGGGAGCTACAACGAGGTGGCCAGCGGGGCGGCTTACGAGGGTAATTGTAGCTATCCGGGGTGAGAGAGGGAGCTACAACCGTCGCTGAACGCGACCATGGAGGAATTCGAATTGTAGCTATCCGGGGTGAGAGAGGGAGCTACAACCGTTTTATTTCGGGGGCAGAGTGCAAGCATAATTGTAGCTATCCGGGGTGAGAGAGGGAGCTACAACTAGACGAACGCGATAAGCCCGATAACAAAGAATTGTAGCTATCCGGGGTGAGAGAGGGAGCTACAACCTTTGTCTGCCGCACAATTATTCGCAACGCAATTGTAGCTATCCGGGGTGAGAGAGGGAGCTACAACCCACGATGCAGCAGGTATCCAAGGATTCGCAATTGTAGCTATCCGGGGTGAGAGAGGGAGCTACAACAAGAACTCGGAGAGGATGCTATCTACAGCGTAATTGTAGCTATCCGGGGTGAGAGAGGGAGCTACAACCGTTCTTCCAGTTTGCTTCTCTCTGGTTTGAATTGTAGCTATCCGGGGTGAGAGAGGGAGCTACAACACGTTCGGCGCGACTTCTTCAAGCTCGGCGAATTGTAGCTATCCGGGGTGAGAGAGGGAGCTACAACAGAGATGAACGCAATTGCTTGTCGATTTGCAATTGTAGCTATCCGGGGTGAGAGAGGGAGCTACAACCCCGCGTTGCCTTGGCCGCACTGCGCGTTAAATTGTAGCTATCCGGGGTGAGAGAGGGAGCTACAACGGACCACGCCACCGGGGCGCGATACGAGCAAATTGTAGCTATCCGGGGTGAGAGAGGGAGCTACAACTGCACGAGCGCGAGGACGTTGTTGATGGCGAATTGTAGCTATCCGGGGTGAGAGAGGGAGCTACAACCTCGTGGCTGGAGGCCGCGCAAAAACGCGCAGCCCCCAGCCACGAGGTTCCTGCTTCGCAGGGTCTGCAGGAATCGGGGCAAGTGGGCCGTAACGGCCAAAGACCGCCAAAACTACAGAATTACCCTTCTTTTCAATGTATTAATCACATGAAAAACACTTAAGGCAGCGCGACGCGTGCCGTTATATGGGTCATGACGGAGGGATTCGATCATGACAATTGATACCGTACAGCCCACTCTCAGTGTCCAGGCGGTGCATCCCAGGCAGGATGCCAAGGAGCAATCCGGCCGCGAATCCCGCCGCAATGGCAAGTCAGGCCAGCCCGAGGAAGAGCGGCAGGATCAGGAACAGACTTTCCTGAACGTCATGGGACAAGTCACCGGCAAGACCATCAATATCACCGCCTGAACGCATCCGGCGGCGGGGGATACCTGATCAGGCCCGGCGCCAGGTCGTTCCCTGCGGCCCATCCTCCAGCACGATGCCGGCCGCCTTGAGTTCATCGCGGATGCGGTCGGATTCGGCAAAGTTCTTCGCCTTCTTCGCCGTGGCGCGGGCGCCGACTTTCGCCTCGATCTCCGCGTTGCTCAAACCACCTTCGGGCGCGGCCTGGAGGAAGCCTTGCGGGTCGCGCTGGAGCAGGCCGAGCACGCCACCCAGCGCCTTGAGCTGCCCGGCCAGCGCCGCTTCGCCGCGATTCACGGCGCTCGCCAGATCGAACAGCACGGCCATCGCTTCCGGCGTGCCGAAGTCGTCGTCCAGCGCGGCCTTGAAACGCACGGCATGGGCTTCGCTCCAGTCCACCGCCGCCTCGCCGGCGAAGCTCTTGAGCGCCGTGTAAAGCCGGGTCAATGCGTGCCGCGCGTCGTCGAGATGGACGTCCGAATAGTTGAGCGGGCTTCGATAGTGGGCGCGCAGGATGAAGAAGCGCACCACCTCGGCGTCGTACTGTTTCAGCACTTCGCGGATGGTGAAGAAGTTGCCCAGCGACTTGGACATCTTTTCGTCATCGACCCGCACGAAACCGTTGTGCATCCAGTAATTCACGTACTGGCACTGGTGGGCGCCTTCGGACTGGGCGATCTCGTTTTCGTGATGCGGAAACTGGAGGTCCTGGCCACCACCGTGGATGTCGAAATGCCGGCCGAGCAGTTCCGATCCCATGGCCGAGCACTCGATGTGCCAGCCCGGCCGGCCCGGACCCCAGGGCGAGGGCCATTTCACTTCGGCGGGTTCGTCGTCCCGCGCGTGCTTCCACAGCACGAAATCGAGCGGATCATGCTTGCCGGCCATGACATCGACCCGCTCGCCGGCGCGCAGGTCTTCCAGCGACTTGCCGGAAAGCTTGCCGTAGCCGTCGAACTTGCGCACCGAGTAACAGACGTCGTTGCTCCCGGCGACATAGGCATAGCCCTGTTTTTCCAGCGTGCCGATCATGTCCAGCATCTGCGCCACGAACTCGGTGGCGCGCGGCTCGGCGTCGGGACGCAGCACGCCCAGCGCGCCGGCATCCTCGTTCATCGCCGCGATGAAACGGTCGGTGAGTTGCCGGATGGTTTCGCCGTTTTCCTGCGCGCGGCGGATGATCTTGTCGTCGATGTCGGTGATGTTGCGCACGTATTTCACTTCGTAGCCGCTGGCCCGCAGCCATCTCGCCACCATGTCGAACACCACCAGCACGCGGGCATGCCCGAGGTGGCAGAAGTCATACACCGTCATGCCGCAGACGTACATGTTGACGCGGCCGGGCTCGATGGGAACGAAGACCTGCTTTTCGCGGGCCAGGGTGTTGTAGATCTTCAGCATGGCGGAAAAAATATGGGTGCAGTGGAAGCCAAGGTCGGCATTCTATCGGCGCCGGTATGGCGGCCGTAACAAAAATCACCGAAACGGCGGGTTTAAGCAAAAAAATGGGTACGAAAGGCCGGCATTATCGGCCCATTCATCAAACGCTTCAGGTTGTGGGACAGGGGGGCTTCTTGTTAGAATCCGAGGCTGAATCCAGCATGGTTTGTCCCCGCGAAATTCATTTTAGTCACGACCGCTACGCTTAACGCCGACAAAGCCGACGTTACTCCACTGAAACTTCGTTTACGGGCAACCGTCAAAGAAAAGTCCATACACCATGACCCAAATCCGCCTCAATGCCGCCCGCCTGCTGGCATCTGCCATGTCCATCGCCCTTCTGGCACTGGCGCCCGCCGCCCACGCCGACGCCCTGCAGGACATCAGCAAGCTGGTCAAGCAGGGGCAGCACGCCCAGGCGCTGGAACAGGTGGACAAGTATCTGGCAGGCAAGCCGAAGGACGCCCAGGGCCGCTTTCTCAAGGGCATCGTGCTGACCGAGATGAACAAGCCGAACGAGGCGATCGCCATCTTCTCCAAGCTGACCGAGGATTTCCCGGAACTGCCCGAGCCCTACAACAACCTCGCCGTTATCTACGCCCAGCAGAAGCAGTACGACAAGGCCAAGCAGGCGCTGGAAATGGCCATCCGCACCCATCCCTCCTACGCCACCGCCCACGAGAACCTCGGCGACATCTATGCGCGGCTCGCCAGCCAGGCCTATGACAAGGCGCTGCAGATCGATTCGTCGAACTCCAGCGCGCAGAACAAGCTGGCCCTGATTCGCGACCTGATGAGCACGGCCAACCGCCCCGGCAAGGTCACCAAGCCGGTTGCCGAGGTACGCCCGCCCGAACCCGTGAAGATTGCCGAAGCGCCCAAGCCGGCCGCACCCGGAACGGCCGCACCCGCAACCGCCGCCCCCGCCACCCCGGCCGCGGTGCCTGTCGCCTCCCCGGCCAAGCCGGTCGAAGCCCCCAAGCCGGCCGTGGCGAAAGCCGCCGGCGACGCCAATGCCGAAATTACCAAGGCGATCGACCTGTGGGCCGCCGCCTGGTCGCGCAAGGACGTGAAGGCTTATCTCGCCGCCTACGCCCGCGACTTCAAGACCCCGTCCGGCGAATCGCGTTCGGCATGGGATGCCGAACGGCAGAAGCGCATCGCCAAGCCGGGCGCCATCCAGGTCAGCTATGAGAACCTGCGCATCGCCGTCGATGGCGAAACCGCCACGGTGAAATTCCGCCAGCATTACAAGTCGGCGTCGCTCAAGACCTCCAGCAACAAGGTGCTGCTGATGGGCAAGCGCGACGGCAAGTGGCAGATCCTGCAGGAGCGGGTCGGTAGCTGATGGCCGGCCTGTCGCGCTCACTGGCGATTGCCACGGCCTGCGGCCTGCTGCTTGCGGCAGGCACGGTCGGCGCTGCCGGCAAGGCGCCCAAGCATCTCAAGAAGGACGCCGGCGGCCCGGCGGTCGAGGCGATCTATACCGATTCGGGACCGGAGCCGCTGCTGGCCAAAGTATTCGACGCCATCGAGGCCAACCGGCTCGACGTCGCCATGCAGCAGACGGAAATGCTGATCAAGGCCTATCCGAATTTCCGCCTGGCACATCTGGTCAAGGGCGATCTGCTGCTGGCCCGTTCGCGCCCCCTGATGTCCTTTGGCGAGGGCGGCGGACCGGCGGCGGGAGAAAAGATCGCCGACCTGCGCGACGAAGCCATCGTCCGCCTCAAGGGCTACCGCACCAAGCCCCCGGCTGACTACGTGCCGCGCTACCTGCTGCAGATGCACCCGGAGCAGAAGCATGCGGTGGTGGTGGATACGCAGAAATCGCGGCTCTATCTCTACCAGAATGACAACGGCACGCCGCGCTTCATCGCCGACTACTACATTTCGCAAGGCAAGCTCGGCGCCGAAAAAGCCCGCGAAGGCGACAAGAAGACGCCGATCGGCGTCTATCACGTCACCTCCAGCCTGCCGCGCCAGAAGCTGACCGACTTCTACGGCAGCGGCGCCTTCCCCATCAACTATCCCAACGACTGGGACAAGCGCCAGGGGCGAAACGGCCACGGCATCTGGCTGCACGGCACGCCGTCCGACACCTTCTCGCGGCCGCCGAAGGCCTCCGACGGCTGCGTGGTGCTGGCCAACCAGGATCTCGACAGCCTGTCGAAAAGCCTGCAGGTCGGCCTCACGCCGGTCATCATCAGCAACAGCATCGAATGGCTTTCACTCGACGACTGGCAGAACGAACGCAGCTCGCTGCTCAAGGTGATCGAGGAATGGCGGCAGGACTGGGAAAGCCGCGACGTCGGCCACTACGCGCGGCATTACTCGCACAAGTTCAATGCCGACGGCCAGACCTACCAGGGCTGGGTCGAACAGAAGCGCAAGGTCAATGCCGGCAAGAGCTGGATCAAGGTCGGCACCGGCAACATCAGCATGTTCCGCAATCCCGGCAAGGAAGAACACGTCGTCGTTACCTTCGAACAGGATTACCGCTCCAGCAATCTTTCGAACCAGATGAAGAAGCGCCAGTACTGGATCAAGGAAGGCGGCCACTGGAAGATCGTTTTCGAAGGCGCCGCGTAAGAATTCGCGTCCCGCGCACGTTTCACATTCCCCATTCACGTTCAAACCCCGGAGGCTCCATGCATCGCCTGTTTCTTTTTGTCTTTGCGCTTTTGTTCGGCATCGCTGCGCATGCCGCCAACCCCATGCTTGAGGTGAAGACCTCGCAGGGCACGCTGACCATCGAGCTGTATCAGGACAAGGCGCCGAAAACCGTGGAGAACTTCCTGCAATACGCCAAGGATGGCTTCTTCAACGGCACCATCTTCCACCGCGTGATTCCGGGCTTCATGATCCAGGGCGGCGGCTTCACGCCGGACATGAAGCAGAAGGAAACCCGCGCCAACATCCAGAACGAAGCCAAGAACGGGCTGAAGAACGAAACCGGCACGCTGGCCATGGCACGCACCATGGACCCGCATTCCGCCAGCGCGCAGTTCTTCATCAATCTCAAGGACAACAGCTTTCTCGATTACCCGGGACGCGACGGCTGGGGCTACGCCGTCTTCGGCAAGGTCGTGCAAGGCTTCGACGTAGTGCAGAAAATCGCCACGGTGCAGACGACAAACGCCGGCCCGCACCAGAACGTGCCGGCCACGCCGATCCTGATTGAATCCGTCAAGCTGCTGCCCGCACCGGTTCCGGCTCCGGCCAAAAAATAATCCACACAGGACGACACACCATGATCAAGCTCACCACCAGCCTCGGCGCCATCACGCTCGAACTCGACGCCGAAAAGGCGCCCAAGAGCGCCGCCAACTTTCTCGCCTACGTCGAGTCCGGCCACTACGACAACACGATTTTCCATCGCGTGATCGACGGCTTCATGATCCAGGGCGGCGGCTTCGAGCCGGGCATGGACCAGAAACCGGTCCGCGACCCGATCGAGAACGAAGCCAGGAACGGACTGCGCAACGAGCGCTACACCGTCGCCATGGCGCGCACCAGCGACCCGCACTCGGCCACTGCGCAGTTTTTCATCAACGTCGGCGACAACGACTTCCTCGACAATGACAAATGCCAGGATGGCTGGGGCTATTGCGTCTTCGGCCGCGTCGTCGAAGGCCAGGATGTGGTGGACAAGATCAAGTCGGTGAAGACCGGCAACAAGGGCTTCCACCAGAACGTGCCCGCCGAAGACGTCGTCATCGAGCGCGCCGAAGTCGTCTGATAGCCCGGCGCGGTTCCATGCTGACCATCGCCGGAACCGCCCGCTTCATTTCCGACCTGCACCTGCGGGCCGAACGGCCCGACCTGACCGCGCGCTTCGCGGCCTTTCTGGCCGATACCGCCGCGGCAAAGATCGAAGCCCTGTTCATCCTCGGCGATCTGTTCGAATACTGGATCGGTGACGACGACCTGGCCGATCCGTTCAATGCGCAAGTCTGCAAACTGCTGCGTGACCTGGCGGACCGGGGTACGCGGATATATTTCATCGCCGGCAACCGCGACTTCCTGATCGGCGGGACCTTCGCCGCCGCCGCCGGCATGCGCCTGCTCAGCGACGTCGAGACAGTCGGCGCTGGCGGTACGGCGACTTTGCTGATGCATGGTGATACCGTGTGTACGGACGACATTCCCTATCAGGAGTTCCGGCGCATGGTGCGGTCGCCGGACTGGCAGCGGACGTTTCTTGCCCGCCCCCTGGCAGAACGCCGTGCCGAAGTGGAAAACCTGCGCCGCCGCAGCGCAGAGGCAATGCAGGGCAAGACGGCCGCAATCATGGATGCCAACAATGCCTCGATACGCGAGGCACTGACGGCCCACGGCTGCACCCGGCTGATCCACGGCCACACGCACCGGCCCGGACACGAGGTGATTCAGTTGGCGTCCGGCAACGCTGAACGCTGGGTGCTTTCCGATTGGGATACCGGACGCGGTGACGCCTTGGAAATCGACGCGGCCGGCATCCGCCGCATCGACCTGTCGGCCTAGACCAATCCCCGCGCCAGGTCGGCCTTCAGGTCGGCCGGACTCTCCAGCCCGACCGCAATTCGCAACAAGCCCTCGCCTATGCCCGACGCCGCCCGCGCTTCGGCGGTGATGCGTCCGTGCGTGGTAGAGGCTGGATGCGTGATGGTGGTCTTGGTGTCGCCCAGGTTGGCGGTGATCGACAGCAGGCGGCAGTTGTCCACCACCCGCCATGCGGCCTCACGCCCCCCCTTGACCTCGAACGAGACGATGGCGCCGCCGCTGGCCTGCTGGCGCATCGCCAGCACATGCTGCGGATGCGAGGCCAGTCCGGGGTAATGGACGCGTGCCACCTGCGGCTGGGCTTCGAGCCATTGTGCGAGTTCGAGCGCATTCGCCGATTGCGCCTTCATGCGCACCGACAAGGTTTCCAGACCCTTGAGAATCACCCACGCATTGAACGGCGACAAGGTCGGCCCGGCGGTGCGCAGGAACTTGAAAACTTCATCGGTCAGTGGTTTGGAGCCGCAAACCGCGCCGCCCAGCACCCGGCCTTGCCCGTCCAGATACTTGGTGGCGGAATGAATCACCAGATCGGCACCCAGTTCAAGGGGACGCTGCAACGCCGGCGTGCAGAAGCAGTTGTCCACCACCAGCAGCGCGCCCGCGGTGTGCGCCACTTCGGCCAACGCGGCGATGTCGAAGACTTCGGTCAGGGGGTTCGACGGCGTCTCGATGAAGACCAGCTTCGTGGTCGGGCGCAGCGCGGCGCGGAAGGCCTCGACGCTGCCCTGATCGACGAACGCGGTCTCCACGCCGAAGCGCGGCAGGATGGTGCCGAACAGTTGCTGCGTGGCGCCGAAGATGCTGCGCGAGGCGACGATATGCTCGCCCGATTTCATCAGCGCCATTACCGTGGACAGGATCGCCGCCATGCCGGTGGCGGTGGCGACGCAGGCCTCGGCGCCTTCCAGCGCCGCCAGGCGCTCCTGCATGGTAGTGACGGTGGGATTGGTGAAGCGGGCATAGACGTTACCCGGCTCCTCTCCCGAGAAACGTGCCGCCGCCTGCGCTGCGTTTTCGAAGACGAAGCTGGAGGTGAGGTAGAGCGCCTCCGAGTGTTCGTTGAACTGGCTGCGTTCCTGCCCGGCGCGTACCGCAAGCGTGTCGAAGGACCAGCCCGGATTGTCCGGCACGCTCATCCCGCCTGCACCAGGTTCAGGTCGAGTTGTTCTCCATCCGGCCCGTCGAAGCCGTCCTGGTCATCCGACGCCGGCAGCGGCGGCTGGGAACGCTTGTGCTCCATGTTCTGCAGGTAGGTCGCGGTGACATCGCCGGTGATGTAGCTGCCGTCGAAACAGGAAGTCTCGAACTGGGTCACCGCGGGATTGATGGCGCGCACTGCCGCCTTGAGGTCGTCGAGATCCTGGTAGATCAGTGCGTCGGCACCGATCTCGCGGCAGATTTCCTCGTCATTGCGGAAGGCGGCGATCAGCTCGCTGCGCGTCGGCATGTCGATGCCATAGACATTGGCAAAACGCACCGGCGGCGAGGCGGAAGCGAAATAAACCTTCTTCGCCCCGGCTTCGCGCGCCATCATGATGATCTCGCGACTGGTGGTGCCGCGCACGATGGAATCGTCGACCAGCAGCACGTTGCGTCCCTTGAATTCCTGGCTGATGGCGTTGAGCTTCTGCCGCACGGATTTGCGCCGCGTGGCCTGCCCCGGCATGATGAAGGTGCGCCCGATGTAGCGGTTCTTGACGAAGCCCTCGCGATACGGAAGCTTGAGGCGCGCCGCCAGCTCCATCGCCGAATGGCGGCTGGAATCGGGAATCGGGATCACTGCGTCGATCGCCAGATTCGGCATGGTCAGGCGGATCTTGTCGGCAAGGAAGTCGCCCATCTTGGCCCGCGTCTCATACACCGATATTCCGTCCATCACGGAATCCGGACGCGCCAGGTAGACGTACTCGAACATGCAGGGCGCATGCAGCGTGCGTTCGGCGCACTGCCGGCTGACGAAGTTGCCGCGCATGTCGATCAGCACCGCCTCGCCCGGTTCGACGTCGCGCAGCATCTTGAAGCCCAGCGTGTCGATCGCCACGCTCTCGGAGGCGACCATGTATTCCATGCCTTCGGATGTTTCGTTGCGGCCCATCACCAGCGGGCGAATGCCGTAGGGATCGCGGAAGGCCAGCAGGCCGTAGCCGGCGATCATCGCCACCACGGCGTAGGCACCCTTGACGCGGCGATGCACGCCGGCCACCGCCTTGAAAATGGTCTCGGCGTCCACCTGATACTTGGTCGACGCGGCCTGCAATTCGTGCGCCAGCACGTTGAGCAGCACCTCCGAATCGGAGTTGGTGTTCATGTGGCGCAGGTCCTGCAGGAACATGTCCTGCTTCAGCTGGTCGGCATTGGTCAGGTTGCCGTTGTGCGCCAGCATCAGGCCGAAGGGCGAATTGACATAGAAGGGCTGCGCCTCGGCGGCGTTGTCGGCCGAACCGGCGGTGGGATAACGGCAATGGCCGATGCCCCAGTTGCCCATCAGGCTGCGCATGTTGCGGGTGCGGAAAACATCGCGCACCAGACCGGAACCCTTGTGCATGTGGAAGCGCCCGCCCTCCGCCGTGGCGATGCCGGCGGCATCCTGGCCGCGGTGCTGGAGCACCTGCAAGCCGTCGTAGAGCAACTGATTCACCGGCGTGGTGGCCACCACACCCAGAATTCCGCACATGGTCCTTCTCCGCAGGGCCGCCCCAAGGAGGAGCGGCCAAAACATGAAGCGGGCAACGCCCGCGAACAATTATCGTCCCCTTCCCCGGGAAGGGGGAAGGGGGGATGGTCATCTTCCTCTATCGAAACCGAATCCGTTTTGCCGCTTCCGCCGGCAACCAGGGCTTTGCCGCGATCACCGCGGTTTCCAGCGGCGGCGCCAGCATCGCGTCGCGCCACCAGTCAGTTTTTGGCAGCGGCGTCATGCCCGCCACCAGTACTGCCACCCACACCACCAACACGCCGCGCAAGACACCAAAAGCGGCACCCAGCAAGCGATCCAGCAAACCCAAACCCACCGCCTTCAGCATCAGCGAAATAATCATGCGCGCTATTGCGAAGACCAGCAAGACACCGACAAAAATCAACACATACGCCGCCGCCAGCCGCATGCCGGGTTCGGCAATCTGTCCGGTCAGCCAGTCCGCCACCTGCGAGCCTTGCGCACGGGCCACCAGAAACGCCACCACCCACGCCGCCAGCGCCAGTATCTCGCTGACCACGCCACGCCACAAGCCCAACAGCACCGACGCCGCAATTACCGTCAGCACGGCGTAATCGAACGCGGTCATCGCCCTACTTTGGTGCGACCGGGCCGTCTACGCCGATGATCTTGATTCTCGCGCGAGCCTTTTCGGCCGCATCCTGACTGGCGAAGGGCCCAGCCCGAACACGGGTGCGCGGCCCTTGCGGCGAGTCGAACTTTTCCGTGTACGCCGGCACGCCGATACCCTTCAGCTTGGACAACAACACTTTGACGTTGCCCGCTTCCTTGTAAGCGCCCAACTGAACCACCCACTGGCCGGACGCATCGACAGCCGGCTTGGCCTCCGTGCTCGTCTTGGTCGCCGGTTTTTCAACTGTTTCGGCCTTCTTCTCGGGCGCGGCCGGCTTTTCCACGGGCTTTTCCGCGGGTTTTGCGACCGGCATGACTGCCGCTGCGGGGGCTGGCTTGGTGTTTGCAGCGGGGGCTGCCGCAGCGGGAACTGCGGCAGCCGGTTCGGGCTTCGCAGGGACTTCGGGTTTCTGTTCCGCCGCCGGTTTCGACTCGGGCGCGGGCATGGGCGTCGCTGCGGGCTTGCCGGGAATGACCCTCGACGCGAGTCCGGTCGAATCCTGGCTGGGGATGCGCACCTGGATATCCTGGCTCAAGGGACGCGGCTCGCGATCCATGACCATCGGCAGGATGATGACCGCAAACAGCGCCAGCGCGACGGCGCCGACCAGCCGGCGGCGAGCGCGCTTCTTCAGTTGCAAATCTGCGTCCGGCGAGGTGTCTTGTTCCGCCATCGTGGTTACGCTGGCCGGCCAAGCAATTGCATGGCCGCAGCAACAGTGAGGAAGGATCCGAAGGCGAGGATTCTATCATCTTCGCCCGCGTTCTCTTGCGCGTAAAGAAGCGCCGTCGCGGGCGATTCGAACTCTTCCTGCACCGTCATTCCGCGGGCCCGCAACAGGCTCGCCAGGGAGTCGGCGCTGGCGGCACGGCGACCTTCCAGGGTGCATGGCAGCCAGTGCGTCACCCGCTCGCCCAGGGCATCGATCACGCCGTCGATGTCCTTGTCCGCGAGCATGCCGAACACGGCCCAGGTGTTGCGATGAAAGCCCATGTTGCCCAGATTGGCGGCCAGCACGCGCGCCGCCTGCGGATTGTGGGCGACGTCGAGCACCACGGCCGGACGGCCCGGCAAGACCTGGAAACGTCCCGCCAGCTCGACTTCGATCAGTCCTTGCCGGATGTCCTTCATCGCCACCGGCAGCCGGTGGTGCAGGGCATCGAGCGCGGCCAGCGCACAGGCGGCGTTGGCCAGTTGCTGGTCGCCGCGCAAGGCCGGGAAGGCCAGCCCGCCACGGCGGATTTCCGCGGCATCGGCCGGACGCGACCAGTACAACCATTGCTGCTCCTGCCGCTGATAGCCGAAATCGCGGCCCATGACCTGGAGCCTGGCGCCGACCGCGCCGGCATGACTGAGCAGGGACTGCGGTGGTTTCGGATCGCCGCAGATCGCCGGCACTCCGGCACGAAAAATCCCGGCCTTTTCACGGCCGATGGCCTCGCGATCGTCGCCGAGGAAATCCATGTGATCGAGATCGATGCCGGTGACGATGGCGCACGCCGGCTCGTAGACATTGGTGGCGTCGAGCCTGCCGCCGAGACCGACTTCGAGAATGACGGCATCGAGACCCGCCGCCGCAAACACTTCCCAGGCCGCCAGGGTGCCGAACTCGAAATAGGTCAGCGCGGCATCGCCACGCGCCTGTTCGACGCGGACGAACGCATCGCACAGACTGGCGTCATCGGCTGCAACAGCGTTGATCCTGACCCGCTCGTTGTAATGCAGTAGATGCGGCGAGGTGTAGAGCCCGACGCGATAGCCGGCGGCGAGCAGGATGCGTTCCAGCATGGCGCAGGTCGAGCCTTTGCCGTTGGTGCCGCCGACCAGGATCACCGGACAGGTCTCGCGCTGGCCGAGCCGCGACTTGACGGCGGCTACCCGCTCCAGGCCAAGCTCGATGCCGGCGCTGCCACGCGGATGCAGGGCTTCGAGGTGCGCCAGCCAGCCGTCCAGGCCGGTATCCGGCAAACCCGGTGCCGAGAACGGCATCAAGCTGCCGGCACGCGCTGCAGGAGCGTAATCAGGGAGGCGAGCTTGTCGCGCAGTTCGCGCCGGTCGACGATCATGTCGATGGCGCCTTTTTCGATCAGGAATTCGGCGCGCTGGAATCCTTCGGGCAAGGTCTCGCGTACCGTCTGCTCGATCACACGCGGCCCGGCGAAGCCGATCAGCGCGCCCGGTTCGGCGATCACCACATCGCCGACGAAGGCGAAGGAAGCGGAAACACCGCCCATGGTGGGATCGGTCAACAAACTGATGAAAGGCAGCTGGTGATGCGCCAGCTGTGTCACGGCGGCCGTGGTCTTGGCCATCTGCATCAGGGAGAACAGGCCTTCCTGCATGCGCGCACCGCCCGAAGCGGTGATGCAGATGAAGGGCGATTGCAGTTCGATCGCCGCCTTGACGCCGCGCACGAAACGCTCGCCGACCACGGCGCCCATCGAACCGCCGAGGAACTCGAATTCGAAACAGGCGACCACCACCGGCACGGTCTTGATCGCGCCCTGCATCACCACCATGGCATCGGCTTCGCCGGTGTCCTCGTTTGCGGCGGCGAGGCGGTCCACGTAGCGCTTGCTGTCCTTGAACTTGAGCGGATCCATCGGCAGGACCTCGGTGCCGATCTCGAAGCGGCCTTCGGGGTCGAGCAAGGCATCCAGCCGGGCGCGGGCGCGCAGGCGAAGGTGATGGGAGCACTTCGGACAGACGTTCTGGTTGTTTTCCAGGTCGGTGCTGTAGAGCACGGCTTCGCAGGCCGGGCACTTGGCCCACAGCCCCTCGGGAATCGACTTGCGCACGCCTTCCGAGCGCTTGATCTTTGGGGGCAGCAGTTTTTGTAGCCAGCTCATCGTCCCGTCTCCTGGTCCATGGCGGCACGAATCCCCGCCAGCAGTTTGGCGACACGGGCCGGCGACTCGTCTGCCGGACCCTGTTCGATTTCCTCGATGATGCGGCTGCCGATCACCACCGCATCCGCTACCGCGGCGATGCGTGCGGCGGTGGCGCCGTCGCGGATGCCGAAGCCGACGCCGACCGGCATCCCGACCCTCTCCCGAATCAGGGGAATGCGCCGCGCAACTTCGTCCAGATCGAGGTTGCCCGATCCGGTGACACCCTTCAGAGATACATAGTAGATGTAACCACTGCCGATCTGGCCCACTTCGTCGTAGCGCTGCTCGGTGGATGTCGGCGCCAGCAGGAAAATCGGATCGATGTCCGCCCGCTTCATCACGGCGGCAAATCCGACACATTCCTCCGGCGGGTAATCGACCACCAGCACGCCATCGACACCGGCTTCACGCGCATCGCGGGCAAAAGCCTCGATGCCGTAGGCTTCGACCGGATTGGCATAGCCCATCAGCACCACCGGCGTCGTCGCATTTTCCTTGCGGAATTCCTGTACCAGCGCCAGCACGCGGCGCAGGCTCATGCCGTGCGCCAATGCCCGCTCCGAGGCGCGCTGGATGGTCGGCCCATCCGCCATCGGATCGGAAAACGGCACGCCGAGTTCGATGATGTCGGCGCCGCCCGCCACCAGTGCCCGCATCAGCGGCAAGCCGAGGTCGGGATGCGGATCGCCGGCGGTGATGAACGGGATCAGGGCCTTGCGGCCTTGCGCGGCGAGAGCTGCAAATGTGGTCTGGATGCGTGACATGAATATATGAAGTCAGAACTTGATGCCGGACGCATCGGCGACGGTGTGCATGTCCTTGTCGCCGCGACCCGAAAGATTGACCAGCAGCAGCTTGTCTTTCGGCAAGGTCGGGGCCAGCTTCGCCGCATAGGCCAGCGCGTGGCTGGATTCGAGCGCCGGAATGATGCCCTCGAAATGACACAGGTCATGAAAGGCCTGCAAGGCTTCGCCGTCGGTGATCGTGACGTAGTCAGCCCGCGCCGAATCCTTGAGCCAGGCGTGCTCGGGGCCGACGCCGGGATAGTCGAGGCCGGCGGAGATCGAATGCGTCTCGATCACCTGACCGTTTTCGTCCTGCAGCAGATAGGTGCGATTGCCATGCAGCACGCCGGAGCGGCCGGCGGTCAGCGAAGCGGAATGCTTGCCCGAATCGAGACCGTGGCCGGCGGCTTCGACCCCGATCAGCTTGACGCCCGCCACCGGAATGTAGGGATAGAAAATGCCCATGGCATTGGAGCCACCACCGACGCAGGCGATTACGGCATCGGGCTGGCGGCCGGCGAGTTCCGGCATCTGCGTCTTGCACTCCTCGCCGATCACCGCCTGGAAGTCGCGCACCATCATCGGATAGGGATGCGGGCCGGCCACCGTGCCGATGATGTAAAAGGTGTTGCCGATGTTGGTCACCCAGTCGCGCATGGCCTCGTTCAAGGCATCCTTGAGCGTCTTCGAGCCGGATTCCACGGGAACAACCTTGGCCCCCAGCAGCTTCATGCGATACACGTTGGCGGCCTGGCGCCTGACGTCCTCGGAGCCCATGTAGACCACGCATTCCATGCCGTAGCGGGCGGCCACCGTGGCGGTGGCGACACCGTGCTGGCCGGCGCCGGTCTCCGCGATCACGCGCGGCTTGCCCATGCGTCGCGCCAGCAGCGCCTGGCCGATGCAGTTGTTGATCTTGTGCGCGCCGGTGTGGTTGAGGTCTTCGCGCTTCAGATAGATCTGCGCGCCGCCCAGCAGGCCCGACCAGCGCTTGGCGTGATAGATCGGGCTGGGCCGGCCGACATAGTGCTTGAGGTCGTATTCGTACTCGGCGCGGAATTCGGGATCGGCCTGCGCGGCGGCATAGGCCGCGCGCAGTTCGGCCAGGGCCGGCATCAGCGTCTCGGCGACGAAGACACCGCCGTAGGGGCCGAAGTGGCCGCCCGCATCGGGCAAGTTATAGGGAAGGTCCTGCATCTGCTTCTCGCACTCCGGCAATGAATTCGATGATCTTCTGCGCATCCTTGATGCCACGGGCGGCCTCGACGCCGCTGCTGACATCCACCGCCCACGGTCGCACTGTGCGAACCGCCTCGGCAACGTTGCCCGGATGCAGCCCGCCGGACAGGATCACAGGCAGCGACAGGTTCCGTGGAATCAGGGTCCAGTCGAAGGTTTTGCCGCCGCCGCCGTAGCCTTCGACATGGGCATCCAGCAACAGGCCCGAGACGCCGGGAGCCTTGGCGAACAGCGACGCGTATTCTAGCAAATCGAAGCCCGGCCTCACGCGTGCCGCCTTGATCCAGGGGCGGCCGAAAGCTGCGCAATATGCCGCGTCTTCATCGCCGTGGAACTGCAGCAGGTCGAGTGGCACCTGGGCCATCGTTTCACGCACGGCCTGCGGTTCTGCGTTGACGAAAAGCCCGACTTTGGTGACGAATGCCGGCACCTGCGCCATCAATTGCGCCGCCCGCTCGATCGTTACATAACGCGGGCTGGGCGCATAGAAAACGAAGCCGAGCGCATCGGCGCCGGCGGCGACGGCGGCGGCAAGGTCTTCCTCGCGGGTGATGCCGCAGATCTTGATTCGGGTGCGGGTCATGAGTTCAGGGCAGGAGCAGCGCCGTGTCGCCAGCGCCGACTTTCAATTGCCAGACCGGATCATAATCGACCCCGGCAAAATACAGGCCGCAGGCTTCGAAAGTCGGCGCCGCGCGCGCCCGATCGCGGCCGGCCAGAAGCTCGCCGACCCATTCCGGCGGATGCGCCCCCTTGCCGACATACACCAGCGCGCCGACGATGTTGCGCACCATGTGATGCAGGAATGCGCTGGCTTCGAAGTCGAACACCAGCAGGTCGCCGTGACGCGTCACGTCGGCGCGACGCAGGGTCTTGACCGGCGACTTCGCCTGGCATTCGACGGCACGAAAGGCGGAGAAATCGTGCTCGCCGAGCAGCAAGCCCGCCGCTGCCTGCATCGCATCGGCGTCCAGCGGGCGATGAAACCAGCCGACACGCTTCGCCATGAGGCCGGGCCGCTCGCCGCGATTGAGCAGCACATAGCGATAACGCCTGCCGGTCGCGGAAAAACGGGCGTGAAAATCGTCGGGCACGGACTGCGCCCAGCGTACGGCGACGCTGGCCGGCAGATGCGAATTGACGCCGCGTACCCATGCCGTATCCGGACGAAGGGCCGCGGTATCGAAATGCACTACCTGCCCGATCGCATGCACTCCGGCATCGGTACGCCCGGCACAAGCCACGCGTATCGGCGCATCGGCGACCAGGGACAATGCGGACTCCAGCGCGTCCTGTACCGCGCCTCCGCCAGCCTGCGACTGCCAGCCGCAGAAGCCGGAACCATCGTATTCGAGCGTGAGCGCGATTCTCATGCCAGCCACGCGCCAACAAGCAAGGCGACTGTCAATGCGCCGGCAATTGCGTCGGCGACACCAAAACCGGATGCCGGAAGTGTCAGCGTGGCTGCCACACGTTCCGCCTCGCCGCGAACCCCGTGCCTTGAGCTTTCCACCTCGTTCAGCGTCAGCGCCAGGCGCACGGCAATCCGGTCACGGGAAACATTCAGCAATTCAAGCGGGACCAGCAGCGCGCGCATTCCCGCAACCAGATCGGGCACAGGCAAGGCTTTGAGCATCAAGGCGACGATCGAAAGCGCGATCAGCAGACGCGCCAGATTCTGGGCGGCGAGCAGCAGGCCTTCCTGGCTTGCTCCGGGAATGCCCGACAGCGGAGTCCCCGGGGTGAACCAGCCGAACATCACCAGCATGGTGAGCAGCAACCAGCGGCTGCGGCGCAACAACAAACCCAGATGGGATGACGCTGCGATCAGCGCCGTCAGGGCAAGTCCAAAGCTACCGAGGAGCAAGGCCGTCCCATCGCGGGAAGATGCCGCGAAAAGCACAGCCAGGCCGAGCAGTATCAGGCTGGCGGGGTACGGGCGTTTCACGGCGATAACATCTCCCGGCGCACCGGCGCCGGGAGGGCAGGATTGATCAGCCGAGGCCGTCAAGCTTGGCGCGCGCTGCCTGCTGCTGCGCCGGGCTGCCTTCGGCGAGGGCCTCCTGGTACAACTCGCGGGCACCGTCGCGATCGCCCATTTCCTCATAGGCCATTGCCAGCTCCAGCTTGGTGGCCACTTCAGGATTGTCAGGCTGCGCTGCGTCAGCGCCTGCGGACGCCGCTGGCGTCTCCAGTTCGAGGCTGATGCCGCCCAGATCGAGCGGTGTCGCCGCCGGTGCGGGCGCGGCAGCCAACTCGGGAAGTTCAAGGGATACCGCGGACAAAGGCTCCGGAGCCGCTTCGGCAACCGGCGTTCCCAAATCGAACTCGAAATCGATGCTGCCGGAATCGGCTGCCGGCACTTCCGGTGCTGCTGCCGGCACTTCCGGCGCCGCCGCTGGTGTCTCCGCGGCAAGCGGGAAATCAAGTCCGACCGCCGCCGAATCCTTGGTCGGCATGTCGAAATTGATATCCAGTCCAGCCGATTCACTCTTCACTTCTGCCGCAGGAGCCATCGCCGGGGCCTGGGCAGCCTCAGGCGCCCCCAGGTCAAGATCGAAATCCAGCGCCACAGCTTCGGCCTCGGCCATCGGCGCCGCCTCAGCGGGGCCTGCGGTACCGATATCCAGATCGAAATCCAGGGCCGCCGCCTCGGTCGGCGCTGCTTCTGCGGCCTGCGGAGCAGGCTGCTCGATCGCCGGTGCGGCCTGGAAGACCGTCGTGGCGTCCATTTCCGGTGCGGCGGAAGCCGCTGCCTCCGAGGACATCGAGGTGTAGAGGGAATTCGCCGGATCCAGGCCCGCGCCCATGGTCGCGGCCTTCTCCCAGTTCGCCCCGGTACCGCCGGTCAGGATATGCAGTTCCTTGGCCACGGATTCAAACTGGGAAACATTCTTGCGCGCGGCATAGATGTCGAGCAGTTTCAGATGCACTGCCTGTCGCTGCGGATCAGCCTTCAGGGCTTCCAGAAGAATTTCTTCCGCCTGGGCATCGCGGCCGAACGCAAGGAAGGTATCGGCTTCGACAACGGGATCAACCGTCTCCTGATGCGCGGCCATGCCCATGCCGGTGGAACTGAACTGGCTGGGTTCCTGCTCGCTCGGAGGGGGCGCTACCGTGGTGGTGCTGAATACGGAATGCGCAGAAAGATCGGTCTCGGCCATCGTGGCATTGGCTTCAGCCGCCGCCGCGCGCTTCTTGCGGAGCGCGGAAATTCCCAGCCATCCGAACAGAAGTGCCAGCACGGCACCGCCGCCGAATACCAGCGGCGCGTTTTCCTCGATGAAGTCCGGCTCGGGAGGAGGCGGGGGCGGTGGAACAAATTTCTTCTTCGGCGCAGGCGGCTTGGGCGCCTCGGCCGGCTTCGCACCCTCCTCTGCCGGCTTGGCCGCAGCGGCGGCATCGGCAGGTTTCGCTGCCTCGCCGGGCTTCGGCGCTTCTGCCGGCTTGGCGGCCTCGGCCGGTTTCGGCGGTTCAACCGCCTTGGAAGCTTCGGCCGGCTTCGCCGGTTCCGCCGCCTTCGGCGCCTCTGCAAGCTTGGCAGGAGCCGGCGCCGGAGCATCCGGCTTCTTGACTTCAGCCGGAGCCGGCTTTGCGGCCTGAGCCTGTTTTTGCAGGTCGGTGCCGGCCTGGCTCTTCAGCTCGGCAAGCCTCTTCAGGTCATTGAGATTCTTTTCCAGATCGGCGATGCGACTGCTCGCCTCCTTGAGTGCCCGGTCGCGTGCCACGATGTCTTCTTCAAGCGTTGCGATGCGGCCCTGCAAGGGTTTGCCTTTGGCGTCCTTCGCCGCTTCGGTGCGCGAAACTTCAAGCTTGTCCTTGCCCGTGGCGGCCGGCGCCTTGTCTTCCACCTTCGGCGCGATCTTGCCGCTGACGGACTGCTTCGCCACCTGATCCCTGGCCGGCTCGGCAGCGGCGGCAGATGCCAGGCGCTTGCGATAGGCATTGAAATCGGCGGCCTGGGCAATAACCTCCTTGTGCGCCTCGCCGGCGGAAACTCCGCCCACGGTTTCGGCGTCGGGAATCGAAAGAATCTTGCCGGCCTTGAGGCGATTCATGTTGCCGCCGTCAAATGCATCCTTGTTGCTGCGGAACAAGGAAACCAGCATCTGATCCAGGCTGACGCCCTCCGGCCTGGTCTGCGCCGCAATCTTGCCCAGGGTATCTCCTGAAACCACCGTGCGCGAACCGCCACCGGCCGGTTTTGCCGCGGGCTTCTCGGCCATTGGCTTCGATGCCGCGGGACGGCTGTCGATCACCGGCTGCGCCTGCGCGGGCATCGCCGTCGCGGGCTTCTCTGCCGGTTTGGCGATTGCAGGCTCGGTCCTGACCTCGGGTGCCGCAACGGGGGCCGGAGCGGTCCGTGGAGCGAGATCAGGGGGGTCCAGCAGGAAAGTGTATTCGCGGACCAGCCGCCCCGACGCCCAATTCAATTCGACCAGCATGTCGATGAAGGGCTCGTTCAAGGGGCGATCGGTAGTTACTTCGAGGTAGCGACGTCCACCGCGCTCCTTGATGTCGCGTGAAAAACGCAAGGTCGCCAACGCAGACGAGTATTCGATTCCGGCCTGGCGGAAAGCTTCGACCGCCGCCACCCTGGCGACCAGGGAAGGCGCCTCATCGCGCGTCGCGGTAACTTCAAGCTCAGCCCTGAGTGGCTGCCCCATGGCCGAGAGCACGGTAATCTTGCCCAGGCCGGCGGCACTTGCGGCCAAGGGCAGGACAGCAAGAGCCGCCGCTATAACGGTGGCTTTGAAACGATTTCGCTTGTCAGTATTGGGCACTGTGACTCCCGACGGGCTTTTTATCATGTTAACAAAACCAAGTTTCAGTGGAGGCTAACGCCGTCTCTGATTGGCGTCATGCCGGAACTAAAACAATCTGTTTCAGTGGAGGCTAACGCCAGCCGTATCGGCGTCAAGCGCAGCGGCCGTAACTAAAATAACATCATGGTGTTAGCGATGCAAGCTCAACCTTCCCATTACATTCCGGTCGCATCCGGCGCGCGGCATCAGCGCAACAACAGGCGCAACATGCGCCGCAAGGGTTCCGCGGCGCCCCAGAGAAGCTGGTCACCCACGGTAAAGGCCGACAAATACTGCGGTCCCATGCCGAGCTTGCGCAGACGACCCACCGGCACGCTCAAGGTCCCGGTAACGGCGGTCGGCGTCAGTTCCTTCAGGGTGACTTCGCGCTGGTTGGGCACCACCTTGACCCAGTCGTTGTGCGCCGCAAGGATGCCGTTGATCTCGTCCAGCGGCACATCCCTGGTCAGCTTGATGGTCAGCGCCTGCGAATGGCAACGCATGGCACCGATGCGCACACAGAGGCCATCGACCGGAATCGGGGTGGCGGTGCGGCCGAGAATCTTGTTGGTTTCGGCCTGCCCCTTCCATTCCTCGCGGCTCTGGCCGTTGCCGAGATCCTTGTCGATCCAGGGAATCAGCGAGCCGGCCAGCGGCACGCCGAAGTTGGCCGTGGGGAAACTCTCGTCGCGCAGGATGCCGGCGACCTCGCGGTCGATGTCGAGGATCGCCGACGCCGGGTCGTCGAGCAGGTTCTTCACCACGCGATGCGTCTCACCCATCTGCGTCAACAGTTCCCGCATGTTCTGCGCGCCGGCGCCGGATGCCGCCTGATAGGTCATCGAGGTCATCCACTCGATCAGCCCCGCCTTGAACAGGCCGCCCAGGGCCATCATCATCAGGCTCACCGTGCAGTTGCCGCCGATCCAGTTGCGCCCGCCCCTGGCCAGACTCGCCTCGATCACGTCGAGGTTCACCGGGTCGAGGATGATCACGGTGTCGTCCTTCATGCGCAAGCTGGATGCCGCGTCGATCCAGTGGCCCTTCCAGCCGCCTTCGCGCAGCTTGGGGAAGACGTCGTTGGTGTAGTCGCCGCCCTGACAGCTGATGATGATGTCCAGCTTCTTCAGTTCATCGATGTTCTTTGCATCCTTGAGCGGCGGCGCTCCGACCGCGAACTCCGGCGCCTTGCCGCCGGGGTTCGAGGTGGTGAAAAACACCGGCTCGATCAGGGCGAAATCATTCTCCTCACGCATCCGCTGCATCAGGACCGAACCCACCATGCCACGCCAACCGACCAGACCTACACGCTTCATCATCACTCTCTCGTTTCGAATTACAGTGCCGCGAGTACTGCGTCACCCATTGCCCGGGTACCGACCTTCTTCATGCCCGGTTCGTAAATGTCGCCAGTGCGGAAGCCCTGTGCAAGGACTTTCTTCACGGCGGTCTCAATGCGCCCGGCAGCATCCTCGTTGGCGAAAGTGTAGCGCAGCATCATGGCCGCCGAAAGGATTGTCGCCAGGGGATTGGCGACGCCCTTGCCGGCGATGTCCGGCGCCGAGCCATGCGAAGGCTCGTAAAGCCCCTTGTTGTTGGCATCCAGCGAGGCCGAGGGCAGCATGCCGATCGAGCCGGTGAGCATCGAAGCCTCGTCCGAGAGGATGTCACCGAACATGTTGCCGGTCACCATGACGTCGAACTGCTTGGGGTTCTTCACCAGCTGCATCGCCGCGTTGTCGACCAGCATGTGCGAAAGCTCGACGTCCGGATACTCGCGTCCGGTCTCGATCGCCACATCCCGCCACAGCTGGGTGCATTCCAGCACGTTCATCTTGTCCACCGAGCAGACCTTGCGATTGCGCTTCTTTGCTGCCTCGAAAGCCACCCGCAGGATGCGACGAATTTCGCTCTCGGTGTAATGCATGGTGTTGAAGCCGAAGCGCTCGCCATTTCGTACTTCGATGCCGCGCGGCTGGCCGAAGTAGATGTCGCCCGTCAACTCGCGCACGATCAGGATGTCCAGCCCCGCCACCACTTCAGGCTTGAGCGTGGATGCGTTGGCGAGTTCCGGATACAGGATCGCCGGACGCAGGTTGGCGAACAATCCGAGCTGCTTGCGTATGCCGAGCAAGCCGCGCTCGGGCCGCTGTTCGCGCGGATTGTTGTCCCATTGGGGACCACCGACGGCGCCGAGCAGCACGGCGTCGGCCGCCAGCGCCAATTTCTGGGTGGCATCCGGATAGGGACTGCCGGTCGCATCCACCGCACAGCCGCCGAGCAGGGCTTCCTCCATCTCGATCTTGAGATCGAGTGCCTTCAGCACGCGAACCGCCTCCGCGATGATTTCCGGCCCGATGCCGTCGCCGGGCAGAACACAAATCTTCATTGAAAATCCTCTAGGAAAATAACCAGGGTTGCTCGGCGCGGCGCCGTGTCTCGAACTCGCGGATCTTCTCGGCGTGACGCAGGGTCAGGCCGATGTCGTCCCAACCGTTGAGCAGGCATTCCTTGCGGAAGGCATCGACCTCGAAGGGAATCGCGTGACCGTCGGGGCGCACTACCCGCTGCCCGGGCAGATCGATGGTGAGGCGATAGCCGGGCGAATGTTCGGTAAGGCCGAACAGCGCATCGATCTCGGCCTTCGGCAGGACGATGGGCAGCAGCCCGTTCTTGAAGCAGTTGTTGAAGAATATGTCGGCAAAGGATTCGCCGATGATGGCGCGAAAGCCGAAGTCGTGCAGCGCCCATGGCGCATGTTCGCGCGACGAGCCGCAACCGAAGTTGCTGCGTGCGAGCAGGATCGAAGCGCCTTGATAGCGTTCCTGATTCAGCACGAAATTGGGATTCCGGATCCGCTTCGTGCAATCCTGCCCCGGCTCGCCATGGTCCATGTAGCGCCACTCGTCGAACGCGTTGGGGCCGAAGCCCGAGCGCTTGATCGACTTGAGGAACTGCTTGGGGATGATGGCGTCGGTATCGACATTGGCGCGGTCAAGCGGCGCCACGAGGCCATCGAGCCGAACGAACTTCTCCATTACTTGGCCGACTTCTCGATGACTTCGCCGCCCTTCTTGACGTCCTTGCCGATGCCTTGCACGGTATTGCAGGCCGACAGGACCAGCATCAGGACGGAAACGATGAGTACGCGGGACATGGGTTATCTCCTTATGACAATTGACGAACATCGGCAAAGCGGCCGGCAATCGCCGCCGCCGCCGCCATGGCGGGACTGACCAGATGCGTTCTGCCGCCGGCACCCTGCCGCCCTTCAAAATTGCGGTTCGAGGTCGAGGCGCAGCGCTCTCCGGGATTCAGGCGATCGTCGTTCATCGCCAGGCACATCGAACAACCCGGCTGCCGCCACTCGAAGCCGGCGGCGATGAATATCTTGTCGAGCCCCTCGGCTTCGGCCTGCTCCTTGATCAACCCCGATCCCGGCACCACCAGCGCCAGCTTGACGTTGGCGGCAACCGTGCGACCCCTGGCCACCGCCGCCGCCGCACGCAGGTCCTCGATGCGGGAATTGGTGCAGGAGCCGATAAACACCTTGTCGATCGGAATCTGGTCGATGCGCATGCGCGGCGTCAGACCCATGTACTGCAGCGCGCGCGCGACGCCTTCGCTCTTGATCGGATCGCTGAAATCCTCGGGCGCCGGCACCGTGCCGTCAATTCCCGCCACCATTTCCGGCGAAGTGCCCCAGGTCACCTGCGGCACGATCTGGCGGGCGTCCATCTCGACTACCGCATCGAACTTCGCATCGGCGTCGGACACCAGCGTGCGCCAAACGGCCACAGCCTTGTCCCAGTCGTCGCCCTTGGGTGCAAAGTTGCGGCCCTTGAGGTAGGCGATGGTGGTCTCGTCCGCGGCAACAAAACCGACCCGGGCACCGGCCTCGATCGCCATGTTGCACACCGTCATGCGGCCTTCCATCGACAGCGCGCGAATCGCCTCGCCGCCGAATTCAATGGCGTAACCGGTGCCGCCGGCCGTGCCGATGCGCCCGATCAGCGCCAGCACGATGTCTTTCGCCGTAACGCCAGCGCCGACTTTGCCCTCGACCCTGACCAGCATGGTCTTCGACTTCTTCTGCAACAGGCATTGCGTCGCCAGTACATGCTCGACTTCGGAAGTGCCGATGCCATGCGCGAGGCAGGCAAACGCGCCGTGCGTCGAGGTATGCGAATCGCCGCAAACCACCGTCATCCCGGGCAGCGTGGCGCCGTTTTCCGGGCCGACCACGTGCACAATGCCCTGTCGCTTGTCCTTGAACGGGAAATAGGCGAGCGCGCCGACTTCGCGAATGTTGGCATCGAGGGTTTCCACCTGCTGGCGCGAGATCGGGTCCTGGATGCCGAGCTCCCAATGCGAAGTCGGCGTGTTGTGGTCGGCCGTGGCGACGATGGACGAAATGCGCCAGGGCTTGCGTCCGGCCAGTTTCAGGCCTTCGAAGGCCTGCGGGCTGGTGACTTCATGCACCAGATGGCGGTCGATGTAGAGCAGGGCCGTGCCGTCTTCCTCGACATGGACGACATGGCTGTCCCAGAGTTTCTCGTAAAGCGTTCTTGACATGATTTCGAAAGCGTCAGCGTGGACGTGCGATTATCGCACAGCCGCGCCCGCCGAATCACCCGGAACGCCGCGCCAGATCAGAATCAAGCCGATCAGGGCCAGCGCCGACGCCGCGCTGAACGTGATTCCGGCACCGGCGCTTTCCCACAAGGCGCCGGCCAGCAGCGCACCGCCCAGGCCACCGGCGCCATAGGCGATGCTGCCATAGAGCGCCTGCGCCCGCGCCTGCTGGCCGGCCACGAACCAGCGATTGAGCGCCGCCATGGTTGCCGCATGATGCGCGCCAAAGCTGGCGCCATGCAGCAACTGTGCGAAAACCAGAAGGCCGATGACCTCGACCGCCCAGCCGATCAGCATGAAGCGCAAGACCGCCAGGGCGAAGCAGGCCAGCAGGATCTGCCGCATCGAAACCCGCAGCGAAATTCGCGGCATCAGCAGGAACACGAATATCTCGGCCACCACGCCCAGGGTCCACAGCAGTCCGACCAGGCTCTTGCCGTAGCCCTGCGCCACCAGATGAATCGAGTAGAAAACATAGAGCGCGCCATGCGCCGCCGTCATGAACAGGCCGGCACCCAGCAGGAACACGACCTTGCGCTGGCGCAACACATCCAGAATCGGAGCGGCGACCTGCCCCGCAGGCTCTTTCACTTCGCGCAGCGTCAGCGCACTGAGCAGCGTGCCCAGCAGCAAAGCCCAGCTGACCCAGAGCTGGGATCGGATCGGCGCAATGTCGAGCAGGAAGCCGACCCCCAGCACGGTGACGATGAAGCCGACCGAACCCCAGAGCCGGATGCGGCCGTAGCGTTCCGGGTGGGCTGCCAGATGCCCCAGGGTCAGCGCCTCGACCAGCGGCAGCGATGCGCTCCAGAAGAAATGCAGGATCGCCATGCCGATCAGCAGGCCGACAAAATCCTGGGTCAGGAACACCGCCGAAAAACTGGCCAGCGCAGCCGCACTCGACGCAACGACAATGCGCACGCGCCTGCCGCCGCTGTCGGCCAGCCAGCTCCAGAGCAGGGGCGCCAGCAGGCGCATGAACTGCCCGAGCGACATCAGCACCGCGATGCGGCCGGCGGAAAGCCCGATGGATTGCAGGTAGAGGGCGAAATACGGCAGGAAGGCGCCGATGAAGGCGAAGTACCAGAAGTACCAGGCAGAGAGGCGCGGCCCCATGGAGTATCCCGCCAACCGCGATCGGCGGCTACGCTACCGCGGACCTGCCTGTTGCCTAGGCCTTGCCGGCCTTGAGCATGGCGTAAAGCTCGTCCTTGAGCTTCAGGCGCTGCTTCTTCATGCCTTCCAGTTCCGTGTCGGCCACGGGCGAGCCATTATCTTCCAGCGCCTCCACCTTCGAGGTCAGCGCGTGGTACTCGTCGAACAGGCGAGCAAAGTGCTTGCTGCTGATCTTGAGGCCATGGATGGCTTCGGCGTATTCGGGAAATTCGTGATGCAGGTCGTGGTGATCAACGTTCATTGCGATTCCAGTCCGATTCGATTCAGTTCAGCGATTATTTTACTATCGGCCGGGCCGGAATCCTCGGGGTCGTGCATTCGACATCGGCACACTGGGCGCGATGATGCAGGGCGGCGTCGATCAGCACCAGCGCCAGCATGGCTTCGGCAATCGGCGTGGCGCGAATGCCGACACAGGGATCGTGGCGGCCGTGGGTTTCGATCATTGCCGGTTCGCCCGCGAGATTGATGGTCCGCCGCGGCAGGCGAATGCTCGAGGTCGGCTTCACCGCCATCCGCACCACCACGTCCTGCCCGGTCGAGATGCCGCCCAGTATTCCGCCCGCATTGTTGCCGAGGAAACCCTCGGGCGTCAGTTCGTCGCCGTGTTCGCTGCCCTTTTGCGTCACCGAAGCGAAGCCGGCGCCGATTTCGACGCCCTTGACGGCATTGATGCCCATCATGGCGTAGGCGATGTCGGCATCGATGCGGTCATACACCGGGTCGCCCCAGCCGACCGGCACCCCACGCGCCACCACGGTTATTTCCGCGCCGATGGAATCGCCCGATTTGCGCAGGGCGTCCATGTAGTCCTCCAGCTGCGGAACAATTTCGGCATTGGCGACGAAGAACGGATTTGTGTCGATCGCGGCTTCGTCCTGCCACGGAATATCGATGCTGCCCAACCGGCTCATCCAGCCTCGCACCGTCACGCCGTAGCGCTGTTGCAGCCACTTCCTGGCGATGGCGCCGGCGGCAACCCGCACCGCCGTCTCGCGTGCCGAGGAACGGCCGCCGCCGCGATGATCGCGGATGCCGTATTTCTGCCAGTAGGTGTAGTCGGCATGGCCGGGACGGAAGGTTTCGGCAATATTGCCGTAGTCCTTGCTGCGCTGATCCTCGTTGCGGATCAGGAGGCCGATCGGCGCGCCGGTGGTACGGCCTTCGAAAACGCCGGAGAGTATCTCGACCGTGTCCGATTCGCGGCGCTGGGTGACATGGCGCGAGGTTCCCGGCTTGCGCCGGTCCAGTTCCAGCTGGATTTCCGCTGCCGAGATTTCCATGCCCGGCGGGCAGCCGTCGACTACGCAGCCGATCGCCGGACCGTGGGATTCACCGAATGAAGTGACGCGGAAAAGAGAACCGAAAGTATTGCCCGACATGGATTCTCAGCGCTCCAGCAGGCTGAGCTTGTCCGTCTTCTTCGCCCATTCGTCGGCATCGGCCAGGGGTTCCTTGCGCTCGATGATGACCGGCCATTTCTTCGCCAGCTCGGCATTCAGTGCCGTGAAGTGCTCCTGTCCGGCCGGCACGTCATCCTCGGCAAAAATCGCCTCGACCGGACACTCGGCAACGCACAAAGTGCAATCGATGCATTCCTCGGGATCGATGACGAGAAAATTCGGCCCTTCATGGAAACAATCCACGGGGCAGACATCCACGCAATCCGTGTATTTGCATTTGACGCAGGCTTCGGTGACAACGTAGGTCATGATCGGGCTCCAAGTTCAGCGAACAATGTACCATCGCCGTGCGCCATTGACACGCGGCGCAGTTCGCCACGGCCGATTTTTTTTGCTAGGATTCGCTCATGCATGCGACTGCGGTCGCCGCAATTCATCCCGCCGCACACCGACAGATGCGGCAACCGGAACAAAAACCCCCGAGGAATCCATGAGCGAACATATTCACCACGTCACCGACAGTACTTTCAAAGCGGAAGTGCTCGACGCAGCGCTTCCGACCCTGGTCGACTTCTGGGCCGAGTGGTGCGGCCCCTGCAAGATGATCGCCCCCATTCTCGACGAAGTGGCCAAGGATTATTCCGGCAAGCTGCGCGTGGCCAAGCTGAACATCGACGACAATCCCAAGGTTCCCGGCGAGTTCGGCATCCGCGGCATCCCGACGCTGCTGCTGTTCAAGGGCGGCAATGTCGAGGCGCAAAAGGTCGGCGCCCTGTCCAAATCGCAGCTGACCGCGTTTATTGACAGCAATCTCTGATCCCGTTACATTGCGACCCGGAGTCTGATTTCCGGGCCGCTGAAGAGCAAGACAGGCGGCCACGCCTTGTTGGCGCCGATTCGATTCCCCTCCTGATCGAATTCTTTCCTGAGTTCATCCCTTAGTTCCCCATGTTCCGGCGCTCCCCGCCGGGATTTCTGCGCAGGTCGTCCATGCACCTATCCGAGCTCAAAGCCCATCATGTCAGCCAATTGCTGGAGATGGCGGCCGCCAACAACATCGAAGGCGCCAACCGGCTGCGCAAGCAGGAACTGATCTATGCGCTGCTGAAGAACCAGGGAAAGAAAGGCGAAACCATCTTCGGCGACGGCGTGCTGGAAATCCTGCCCGACGGCTTCGGCTTCCTGCGCGCTCCCGAGGAGTCCTACCTCGCCAGCACCGACGACATCTACATCAGCCCGAGCCAGGTGCGCCGTTTCAACCTGCGTTCCGGCGACACCATCGAAGGCGAAATCCGCTCACCCAAGGAAGGCGAGCGCTATTTCGCCCTGGTCAAGGTAGACAAGGTCAATGGCGAATCCCCCGAAGCGGCGAAGCACAAGATCCTGTTCGAGAACCTGACGCCGCTGCATCCCACCGAGCACATGCTGCTTGAACGCGACACCCGCAGCGAGGAAAACATCACCAGCCGCATCATCGACATGATCGCCCCGATCGGCAAGGGCCAGCGCGGCCTGCTGGTCGCCAGCCCGAAGAGCGGCAAGACGGTGATGATGCAGCACATTGCCCACGCCATCACCGCCAACCATCCCGACGTCACGCTGATCGTCCTGCTGATCGACGAACGCCCCGAGGAAGTCACCGAAATGCTGCGCACCGTCAAGGGCGAAGTGGTGGCCTCGACCTTCGACGAACCGGCCACGCGCCACGTCCAGGTGGCGGAAATGGTCATCGAAAAGGCCAAGCGCCTGGTCGAACACAAACGCGACGTGGTGATCCTGCTCGACTCGATCACCCGCCTGGCCCGCGCCTACAACACCGTGCAGCCCGCTTCCGGCAAGGTGCTCACCGGCGGCGTCGACGCCAACGCCCTGCAAAAGCCCAAGCGCTTCTTCGGCGCCGCGCGCAACATCGAGGAAGGCGGCTCGCTGACCATCATCGCCACCGCGCTGATCGAAACCGGCTCGCGCATGGACGACGTGATCTACGAGGAATTCAAGGGCACCGGCAACATGGAAATCCACCTCGACCGCAAGATGGCCGAGAAGCGCGTCTATCCGGCGATCAACGTCAATCGCTCCGGCACGCGGCGCGAGGAACTGCTGCTGGTTCCGGCCGTGCTGCAGAAGATGTGGATCCTGAGGAAGCTCCTGTACAACATGGATGACATGGAAGCCATGGAATTCCTGCTGGACAAGGTCAAGGCCACCAAGAACAACGGCGAGTTCTTCGACGCCATGCGCCAGCGCTGATTGCATATAGTTGAAAATTAGCGGATAATGCCCGGCTCTGTCGGTTCGCCAAAGCCACGAGCCGCGCTTGCAAAGAAAGGACAATGAAATGAAAGACGCAATTCACCCGAACTACGCAGATATCGAAGTGACCTGCAGCTGCGGCAACAAGTTCACTACCCGCTCCACCAGCGTCAAGCCGCTGCACATCGAAGTCTGCTCCGCCTGCCATCCGTTCTACACCGGCAAGCAGAAGATCGTCGATACCGCCGGCCGCGTCGAGCGCTTCCGCCAGAAGTATGGCAAGAAGGCCGCCTGATCTGCTTCAAAGCCAACCGTATCCAGAAAAGGCAGCTTTCGGGCTGCCTTTTCTTTTTGCCGGGACTGGTAATCTTCAAACGTGCCTGACCTGACCGACCGCAACCCTGCCCCCGCGCCAAGCCTGGCCCGGTATGGCGTGATTTTGCTCTGCGCCATCTGGCTGCTGGCCGGCGTCGTGGGCCACGATCCGTGGAAAGTGGATGATGTCCTCCACCTTGGCGTTGCCTACGGCATGGCCGGCGGCGACTGGCTGGTGCCGCGCATCGCGGGCGACCCCTGGCTGGTTTCGCCGCCGCTGTATCACTGGGTCGCCGCCCTTTGCGGCAAGCTGCTGGGATGGCTGCTGCCCTGGCACGATGCCGCCCGCCTCGCTTCGGTCCTGTTCGGCGCCGCCTTCCTGGCCATCCTTTCGCGCATGGCGGGGCAACTGCTCGGTGCCAGCGCCGCACTGGCCGCCCCCTTGCTCGCCATCGGCACGCTTGGCCTGCTGGTGCCACTGCACGAAGCCCAGCCCGCCATCGTCGCGATGACCGGTTCCATCATTGCGCTCTGGGGCCTGTCCACCTGGCGGCAAGCGCCGCTGCGGGGCGGAGCGATCTTCGGCGCAGGGCTGGGCGTCGGCTTCCTCGGCGCCGGCCTCGACAGCGTCGTCATTTCCCTGGCGGCAGGCTTGATCCTTGCGCTGCATCCGGCGTGGCGGATACGCGGCAGCCTGATCGCCTGGCTCGCAGCCGCATCCCTCGCCCTGCTCCTGATCCTGCCGTGGCCCTGGCTGTTGCAGCAACAGGCCCCCAGCCTGTTCGAGGTCTGGTGGAACGCGGAGCTGGCCAGCCTCGGCTTGCGTGGAGGCTTCAGTCGCAACCACCTCGAACTGCTGGCATGGGCCAGCTGGCCGGTGCTGCCCCTGGCGCTGTGGAGCCTGTGGCTGGAGCGCCGGCATCTGCTCAAGCCGCAAACCGTGCTGCCGCTCGCCGCAACGCTGGTCGCCCTGCTGGCGTTTTTTGCCGACGTGCCGAGGCCGACCGCGCTGATGCCGGCCCTCGTGCCGCTCACCCTGCTGGCGGCGGCCGGCGCCAGTCGGCTGCGGCGCGGCGCGGCCAACGCCTTCGACTGGTTCGGCATGATGACCTTCACGCTGGTCGCCGCGCAGATCTGGCTGGGCGGCATTGCCATGCTGACCGGCGAACCGGCGCGCGTCGCCAAGAACTTCAGCAAACCCGCCCCCGGCTTCGTCGCCGAGGCCTCCACCATTGCCATCGTGCTGGCCATCGCGGCGACGGTCTGCTGGATCGCGGTCATGCTGCGCACGCCGCGCTCGCCCTGGCGCGCGGCGGCGCGCTGGAGCGTCGGGCTGACCACCATCTGGGTGCTGCTGATGGCGCTCTGGCTGCCGTGGATCGACTATGGCAAGACTTACCGTAGCGCCAGCGCCGACTTGCGCGAGACGCTGGGCGCGCATCCCGGTTGCATCGCCCGGCGCGGCCTCGGCTTGGCGCAGCGCGCCTCGCTCGATTACTTCAACGGCATCCGCACCGTCGGCAGCAGCCGCGCCAAGGACTGCCGCTACCTGATCGCGCAGGCCACGCCACGCACCGAGAAGGACCTGCCGGGCTGGACGCTGGTCCGCGAAACCTCGCGCCCCGGCGACAAGAGCGAACGGCTACGGCTGTATCGCCGCGCCGACTAGATTTTCAGGAAATGCTCGCGGTAATACTTGAGCTCGTCGATCGACTCGAGAATATCCGCCAGCGCCTCGTGCCGGCCATGCTTCTTCAAACCCTTCGCCACTTCGGGCTTCCAGCGCTTGCACAATTCCTTGAGCGTCGACACGTCGAGGTTGCGGTAATGGAACCAGTCCTCGAGTTTCGGCATGTAGCGCGCCATGAAGCGCCGGTCCTGGCAAATCGAATTGCCACACATCGGCGTCGCCTGGCGCGGCACGTGGCGCCGCAAAAATTCCAGCGCCTGCGCCTCGACCTCGACCTCGTCCATGATCGAATCCTTGACCCGCTGCGTCAGGCCGGAACGGCCGTGGGTGTTGCGATTCCACTCGTCCATGCCATCGAGCACGGCGTCGGACTGATGCACCACCCAGGTCGGCGCCTCCGCCACGATGTCGAGATTGGAGTTGGTGACGACCATCGCCAGTTCGATGATCCGATCACCGTCGGGATTGAGGCCGGTCATTTCCATGTCCAGCCAGACGAGCGCGTTCTGATCCTGTGCCATAATTTTCCACCGCCTGTGCTTGCGTAGCCCGCATTCTGGCACAGCCAACCACCAACCATGACCCCATCCCAATTCACGCTGATTTTTTTGCTGGCCCTCGCCATGTCCACGGCCTTGCGGCTCTGGCTCGACATGCGGCATCTGCGCCATGTCATCGTGCATCGCGAGCAGGTGCCGCCCGACTTCGCCGGCCGCATCGAGCTGGCCGATCATCGCAAGGCCGCCGACTACACCGTGGCCAAGGTGCGCGTCGGCATGCTGGAAATCGCCGTCGACACCGTCGTGCTGCTGGTACTGACCATCGGCGGCGTGCTCGGCATGATCGACCAGGCGCTGCGCACACTGCTCGGCGGCGGCTATCTGCACGGCCTCGCGTTGTTCGCCTGCGTCGGCGTGCTCGGCTTCTTCATCGGCCTGCCCGCCAGCCTGTATCGCACCTTCCGCATCGAAGCGCGCTTCGGCTTCAACAAACTCACCTGGCCGCTGTGGTTCGCCGACCTGGCCAAGGGCGCGGCGCTCACCGTACTGATCGGCGGCCCGCTGCTGTTCGCCGTGCTGTGGCTGATGGAGGCGATGGGGAAACACTGGTGGCTCTACGTCTGGCTGGTCTGGCTGGGCACCAACCTGCTGGTGCTGTTCCTCTACCCGACGGTGATCGCGCCGCTGTTCAACAAGTTCACGCCGCTGGAAGACGCATCGCTCAAGCAACGCATCGAGACCCTGCTGACGCGCTGCGGCTTCACCTCCTCGGGTCTGTTCGTCATGGACGGTTCGAAGCGCTCGGCGCACGGCAACGCCTACTTCACCGGCTTCGGCCGCGCCAAGCGCATCGTGTTCTTCGACACGCTGCTGGAAAAGCTCGCGCCGCAGGAAATCGAAGCCGTGCTGGCGCATGAGCTCGGGCACTTCAAGCATCGCCACGTGATCAAGCGCATCGCCCTCTCCGGCGTGCTCAGCCTGGCCTTCCTCTGGCTGCTTGGGCAACTGATCGACCAGCCGTGGTTCTTTGCCGGGCTGGGAGTCGGCGCTGGCGGTACGGCGATGGGCCTGCTGCTGTTCTCCATGGTGCTGCCGGTGTTCCTCTTCCCGCTGGCGCCGCTGACCTCGGCCCTGTCGCGCAAGCACGAGTACGAAGCCGACGCTTACGCCGCGCAACAGACCGCCGCATCCGACCTCGTCGCCGCGCTGGTCAAGCTCTACCGCGACAATGCCGCGACACTGACCCCCGACCCGCTGCATTCGCTGTTCCACGATTCCCACCCACCCGCCAGCCAGCGCATTGCGCGGCTGCATTCCGCGTAAAGGAAATGCCATGACCATGGTCTGCGATTTATCCAAGGGCAAGTGCAAGCCCTGCGAGGGCGGCGTGCCGCCACTCACCGATGAAGAGTCCGCAACCCTGCTCGCCACGCTCGACGGCTGGCAGCGCCAGGGCGGCGTCATCAGCAAGACCTTCAAGTTCAAGAACTACCACGAGACCATGGCCTTCGTTAACGCCACGGCCTGGATCTCGCACCGCGAGGACCACCATCCCGACCTCGCCGTCGGCTGGGGCCAGTGCACCGTCAGCTACACCACGCACGCGATCGACGGCCTCTCCGAAAACGACTTCATCTGTGCGGCGAAGATCGATGCGCTGCTCACCCTGTAACGCTCGTTGAGCAAGCCACTGCTCAGGCGCGGAACCATCGTCGCCGCCTTCGGCCGGCACTATGAAATCGAACTCGCCGACGGCACGCTCGCCACGGGCTTCCCGCGCGGCAAGAAAAGCCCCTTCGCCGTCGGCGACGAAGTCGAGCTCAGCGCCGACGGCCAGATCACCGGGCATGCGCCGCGGCGCAGCCTGCTCTACCGCAGCGACGCCTACCGCGAAAAGCTGATCGCCGCCAACGCCACGCAATTGCTGCTGGTGGTCGCCACCGATCCCTCGTTTTCCGACATGCTGCTCAGTCGCGCGCTGGTCGCCGCCGAGCATCAAGGCCTGCACACCACCATCGTCCTCAACAAGAGCGACCTTGCCGCCGCGCTGCCGGCCGCAAGGAAGTTGCTGGCGCCCTTCGTCGCGCTCGGCTGCCGCGTCGTCGAACTCTCCGCCAAGCTCGACGCCTCACCGCTGCTGCCGCTGCTGGCGGGCGAATGCTCGGTGCTGGTCGGCCAATCCGGCATGGGCAAATCCACCCTGACCAACGCCCTGGTGCCCGGCGCCGCTGCGCCCACCCGCGAGCTATCGACCGCGCTCGATTCGGGCAAGCACACCACCACCTACGCCCGGCTCTACAAACTGCCCAGTGACACATGCCCGGGCGGCACCCTGATCGACAGCCCCGGCCTGCAGGAGTTCGGCTTGAAGCACCTGACGCCGCAGGAAATCGAATTCGGCTTCGCCGAGTTCCGTCCCTTCCTCGGCCAGTGCCGCTTCCGCGACTGCCAGCATCAGGCCGAGCCCGACTGTGCGATCAAGGCCGCCGTCGCCAGCGGCGTGATCCATCAACGCCGCCTCGACCACTTCCGCCAATTCATCAGCGAGAACCGCCATGGATCGCACTGAGCGCTTCTACAAGATCGACCAGATGATCCACGACCGGAAGCTGGTGCCTTTTGCTGACCTCATGTCAGCGCTGGAAGTCTCGCGCGCCACGCTGAAGCGCGACCTCGAGTACATGCGCAACCGGCTCAACGCCCCCATCGTCTGGGACAGGGACGCTGGCGGCTACCGCTTCGACACGCCGCACGCCGAGGCCGGCGCGCAGTACGAACTGCCCGGCCTCTGGTTCAACTCCGGCGAAGTGCATGCGCTCCTGACCATGCAGCACCTGCTGACCGACCTCGATCCCGGCGGCATACTGACGCCGCACATCCAGCCGCTGATCGCGCGGCTCAACAGCCTGCTCGGCAGCGCCGAGAACACCGCCGAGGAAATCCGCCGCCGCGTGCTGATCGTGGGCCTGGGCAAGCGTGACCTCAAGCTCGCGCATTTCGAGAAAGTCGGCGCCGCGCTCCTGCGCAGGAAGCGCCTCGCCATCACCTACTTCGCCCGCGGCAGCGGCGAAACCACCGAGCGCGAAGTCTCGCCGCAGCGCCTGGTGTATTACCGCGAGAACTGGTACCTCGACGCCTGGTGCCACTTGCGCAACGACATCCGCAACTTCGCCCTCGATTCCATCCGCGAGGCCACGCTCATCGAAACCAAGGCACGCGAAGTCTCGCATCGCAGCCTGGACGAAGCGCTCGGCGCCGGCTACGGCATCTTCTCCGGACGCAAGCTGCAGCACGCGAAGTTGCGCTTCACGCCCAAGCGCGCGCGCTGGGTGGCGCAGGAAACCTGGCATCCGAAGCAGAAGGGCAACTACGAGGCGGACGGCTCCTGGCTGCTGGAGTTTCCCTACGCCGACCATCGCGAGCTGATCATGGACATCCTCAAGTTCGGCGCCGACGTCGAAGTGCTGGCCCCACCCGACCTGAGGCAACGTGTCGCCGACGAGACGGTGCGGATGACGCAGATGTATGCGACCACGCCGAAAGCAGGCAGCAAGGCCAAGCGTCTCCATGGGAGCAACGAATAGGTTGTCACACGGGGATAAGTCGGCGCCGGTGACACGGCGTTTGGCTTGACGTGGCAGGAGATGGCCGGCAACATGACCGCATGCAGCCGATGACTGACTACTTCCGGAACGACGTGTTGGAAAAGCGGCCATACATTCGTTTGGAGTGGTGTATCGAGGCGCTACGGAATCCGGTACGGCGCGAGGTCCAGTCCGAAGACGGCCGCGTGCGCTATTGAATATGGATTGAGGAACTCGGACGCCATCTGCGCGTCGTAACGCTGCCGGATGGCGTCACGCTGCATAATGCTTTCCCCGACAGGAGATTCAAGCCATGAAACTCAACTACGATGCTGCGACCGATTCGCTCTATATCCATCTGGCCGAGCGGCCTTCGGTCGACTCCGACGAGGTCGCGGATGGGGTTGTACTGGATTACGATGCGGCAGGCGCCCTGGTCGGGATCGACGTGCAGCATGCTTCGCTACGTGCCGATATCCACCAGTTGGCAATCAATCACATGCCGCTCGCACATCTCGAAGCGGCCTGAAGACGCGGGGCGCAAAGGTGGGCCCGAGCGGGCGGTAAATTACGATGCCCGCCAGCCTCGAAGGCCAGCTCGTCGTCGCGCTCTCGTCGCGCGCGCTGTTCGATTTCGAGGAAGAAAACCAGGTCTTCGAGGACCAGGACGATTCCGCCTACATGGCTTTGCAGCTGGAACGCATGGACCAGCCGGCGCGGCCCGGCGTCGCCTTCCCGCTGGTGCAGAAGCTGCTGGCCTTCAACACGCCGGAACGCCAGCGCGTCGCCGTGGTGATCCTCTCGCGCAACGACCCGGTCTCGGGCCTGCGCATCTTCAAGTCCGCCAGCGCCGCCGGCCTTGAACTCGAACGCGGCGTGTTCACGCGCGGCCGGCCGCCCTTCCACTACCTCAAGCCGCTGGGCGCCAACCTGTTCCTTTCCGCCAACGAGGCCGACGTGCGCGAAGCGCTCAACGCCGGCTTCCCCGCCGCGCGCGTGTATGCGGCATCGCTGACCGAAGCCGAGAAGCACCCGCTGGAAGTACGCATCGCCTTCGACGGCGACGCCGTGCTGTTCTCCGACGAGGCCGAGCGCGTGTTCCAGGAACAGGGCCTCGCCGCCTTCCAGGACCACGAAGAACGCCGCGCACTGCACCCGTTGCCACCGGGGCCATTCCTGCCCCTGCTCGAAGCCCTGCACCGCCTGCGCGCCGACAGCGCCGGCTGCCCGATGAAAATCCGCACCGCGCTGGTCACCGCGCGCAGCGCCCCCGCCCACGAACGCGCGATCCGCACCCTGATGGAATGGAAGGTCGAAGTCGACGAAGCCATGTTCCTCGGCGGCCTGGAGAAGTCACGCTTCCTCACTGAATTCGAACCCGACTTCTTCTTCGACGATCAGACCCGACACTGCGAGCCGGCGTCACGGCTGGTGCCGACGGGGCATGTGGTCAGCGGGGTGGCAAATCAGGGATAGGGGCTAGGTGCAAATGGCCGTCCTAGACAGGACTACCTGAAAATTGCCAATAGCATGTGAAGGGAGTACTGTTCCGCGCCAAATGTTCTTGGATTCATGTACCCCGTGTTTTGGATTACAGCGATTGTTCCAAAGTCCATGACCTCGTCTGCCAAAGCGGACGGACGATTCGACAAGGCAGACTTCATTTACGATGCCGCCACCAATGAATTCCAGTGTCCGGCCGGGGAGCGTCTGATCTGGCGCTTCTCCGCTATCGAAGGAGCAATTGGGGTCGAGCAATTGGGGTCAGCATCACATTTAATTTGCATAGCCGCCCACCTTTCCCGCTAAAGTCGGCGCCGGCGACACGGCAGTCAGGCCGCTTCCAGCGCACGCAGGACGGTCTTCGGTTCTTTCGCGATGATGTTGAGCAGCACCAATGCGGTGCCTCGCGGCGTACGATCGCCGCGTTCCCAATGGCGCAGCGTGCCCAGACTGATCGCGAACCGGGCGGCGAATTCCGCCTGGGTCAGGCCCGTGCGGCGACGCACTTCCTTTACGTCGACCTGCGGCGGCACGTGGAGCTTGACGCCCGCTTGCCCGCCCTGCTGATGCGCGATGGCTTCCTGCAACCCCTGCTTGATGCTTGCGAATGCCTTGCTCATATCTCGTCTCCCGCCAGTTGCTTGAGCAGACCGACCAGTTCGGCCAGCTCGTTGCGTTCCGCCTTGCTCAGATTGTCCTTTTCGCCTTTGCCGAACATCGTCAGCAAATAGAGCGGGATGCGGTCGCTGTGAAAATAGTAGATCACCCGCACCCCACCGCTCTTGCCCTTGCCGCCGCGCACCCAGCGCAGCTTGCGCACACCGCCGGTGCCTTGCATCAGGTCGCCTGCTCTCGGCTGCGCCGAAAGATAGTCGATTACGTCCTTGCGTTCGACTTCGGAAAGCAAGCGCTCGGCGCAACGAATGTATTCCGGCAGTTCGGCAACGGTGACCCGCATCGGTCGATACTAATCCATTGGATTAGTTGTGTCGACCCCTGGTCCGCGCCACGCGGGCAGCGTCTTGAAAGTCGGCGCAGGCGACACGGCAATCAAGCCAGCGTCAAAGCGCGGGCGGGGAGCGGCGTTTCGCCCTACCGCAAGCCGGCAGCGCCAAGTTCGACCGGGCAGAGGCGGACAGCAGCAGTTCCTTCAGCGACGGGCGCGCCGAACCGCGCAGCCGTTTCCAGTCCGCGATGGGAACCAGCACGGCCGTTTCCACGCCGCGCCGCGTGACGACCTGCGGACCTTCGCTGACACAGGCATCCAGCAGTTCGTGGAAACGGGCTTCGGCGTCTTGCACGCGCCAAGTATTCATGGTGTATCTCCGATGACCGGCCTTCTGGCCAGGCTATTCCGACCCGAGCCGGAGTGCAAATCGTCTGCGACGACTGGCGACTGGATATTGAAAGTCGGCGCTGGCTTGCTTTGCGTACGTGGAATTCCGCTTCGCGTGCAGGTAACGGCGAAGGCCGGCGCTGGCAGGCCCGGGGCGGAGGAATCAAAAATCTGACGGAGCCACGGGCCTGCCGGTGACGGCCGGCGGGACGGCACCCCGGCCACACGCGTTCACTCCGCCGGCCGGCTGAAGCTGGCAAGCCCGATGCGCTTGGCATCGGGCAGCCACATCCTGATGTCCACCTTCGACAGTACCGATTCGGCATCGCGGTTGCGATAGGGCGACGACAGGCAGGTATCGGTCGGAGCGGGGAGCGCCTGGCCATCCAGTGCGTTGGACTGCAACACCTTGCCCGTGGCCCAGCGCCGTTCGATAGTCACGAAATTGCGCGGGATGCGGACCGGAAACGCAAAGCCGTCCTGCGTCCAGAGCGGGGCCAGGGACGCGGCTTGTGTCGTCGCCTCCGCTGGCGCCGATGTCCAGTCGGAACGGTGCAAGCTAGCTGCCGCATCCCGCCAATACATGCGCCAGCGCGGGGCGGGGGCGGCGGCGAGGCGGAAGACATGAAAATCCTCGCCGTCGCGGCACAGGATGCTGCCGGTGCTGTCGCCGGTTTGCAGATACTGGCCGCCCAGTTCCCATTCGATGCGCTCGACCTTGACGCCGGGCGGCGCCTGCCACTGTTCGGCAAGCACCTCGCCGATGTCGGGCAACAGAAAGCGCCCGCGCTCCTGGATGCGATGGGCGAGCGGCGATTCCGCCGCCAGGCCGCGCTGCGCCTGCTGCGCGCCCTGCCCCAGTTGATACACCCATGGCGATGCCATGCTGGCCAGGAGCGCGGGGAGAATCACCACCAGCAGGCCGCTGCCCCCTATCGACGCCGATTCGCCGGCGCTCAGGGCGGGCTTCGCGATGCGGCCGGCGAGCCAGTGCAGGCCGAAATAAACGACCGGTCCCAGCGAGAACATCAGCAGGTAGAACGCCGCCAGCGCTTCCGGGCCGCTGACGGCGCGCGCGGGTAGCCACACCGCCGCGGCGGCGAGCAGGCCGATGGGCAGGCTGGCCAGCCGCACCCCCAGCCAGGCCCCGGCTTTGCCGCGGGCGGCAAAGCGGCGGCGCTCGGCGCGCAGGGCCAAGCCAACCACCAGCAGGGCACCCAAGGCCAGCACGCTCCAGATGACATTCGTTACCGACACATCGATCCCCGCATCGCATTACTCCCGGCCAAGGCGGCAATCTACCGGAATTGCATGGGGAATGGATATGCCGACCTTGCATGCAGGTGGCCGCTGGATTCAACACCGCGACGCTCGACCTGGATTCCCCCGTGCGACAATCCCCGCATGCCCGCCGCCCTTCCCCTGCGCCACTTCCTGCTCGCGCTCGCCGTGGTCGCCGTCTGGGGCAGCAATTTCGTGGTCATCAAACTCGCCCTCGGGCACCTGCCGCCGCTGCTGTTCGCGGCCTTGCGTTTCGGCCTCGTGCTTTTCCCCGCCCTGTTCTTCCTGGCGCGCCCGGCGGTGCCGCTGGGCAACCTCGCGCTCTATGGCTTGCTGATCGGGGTCGGCCAGTTCGGCGTGCTCTATGTCGCCATCAACGGCCATGTCTCGCCGGGCCTCGCCTCGCTGGTGATCCAGATCCAGGTGTTCTTCACCATCGGCCTCTCGATGCGCCTCGCCGGCGAACGGGTGCGCGGCTTCCAGTGGTTCGCGCTGCTGCTCGCGGCGGCGGGAATCGCGGTCATCATCCTGCATACCGACGGCAGCACGACACCGCTCGGGCTGCTGCTGGTGCTGCTGGCGGCGCTTTCCTGGGCCGGCGGCAACATCGCGGCAAAACAGGGCGCGCCGGCCAACATCCTCGCCTACGTGGTCTGGTCCAGCGCCTTCGCCGTGCCGCCGCTGATTGCGCTGTCGCTGTTATTCGAGGGCTGGGAGGCGATCGCGGCCGCGCTGCGGGCGGCCGACGCATCAACCTGGGCCGCGGTGGCCTACCAGTCCTGGGGGAATTCGCTGTTCGGCTACGCGGCCTGGGGCTGGCTGCTGGCGCGGCACCCGGCAGCGACGATCACGCCGATGGCCTTGCTGGTGCCGGTGTTCGGCATGGGTGGCGCGGCGCTGTGGCTGGGCGAATCGCTGCCGCCGTGGAAGCTGGCGGCCGCCGCGCTGGTGATGGCGGGCCTGGCGCTCAACCTGCTGTGGCCGCGAGTGCGCGCGGCCCTGATGCGGGAGGAATGACCGCGGAGGCCGGGCGCGAGTCCAACTCCCGAGAGTCGGCGCCGGCGCGCTTTGCGTACCTGGAATTTCGCTTTGCGGGCAGGTAACGGCGAATTGCCGCAGGCGGCGCGCGCGCCGGATCGCCGCGCGGCATTGGGCGGTACCGCCCTCAGCGCCTGCCGGCGGGGGCCGTGCTTTTTTGCAGCGGCGGAAGCCCATTCACCGCGCGGCAGCGCTCGATGTCGCAGGCGGTCGGCAGGGTGTGGCGGTATTCGACGAAGGCGCCGATGCCCGCCGGATCGCGGGTAAAGCACCGGGCGCCCTTGCCGTCGTGGTAGTAGGAAAGCACGTCGATGCAGCGGCGCGAATGCGCCATCAGGCCGAAGAAATGCCCCAGCTCGTGCGACAGCACCATCTGCAGCGTCTGCATCGCGTTGTAGGACGGATTGCGCGAACGCAGCAGCGCGAACGCCCCGGGGCCAAGCGACAGCGTGCGCGCCGAAAGATTGCTCAGCCCGAAATTTCCGCGGCTGCCCGCCTCGCTCCACTGGACCCGCACCGTGCCCGGGAGGCGCGGATCGGCCTGCGCATCGGGAACGATGACGACGGGAACGCCGCATCCCGCCCAGGCGTTGGCCGCGCGCGAAACCAGGGCTTCGACTTCGCTGCGATCGAACCACGGCGGCGCGTCGTCATGGCGATAGGCGATGCGCAGCGACGAATGGATCGCGGGGCGGTCGACGCCATCGTTCCAGACGGCGATTTCGCCGCTGCGGCATTCGGCGATTTCCTGGTCGCGTATCGATTCGGCGCAGGCAGCCCCCTGGCCGAGCGCCATGAGGCAGAAGGAAATCGACGCGAAAAGGAAACGCATTGCGCCGGCAATCCGCCACCGCTGTGGCGTTATCGGCGCAGATAGCATGACGACTTCGCCTCGCCGGACTGGCAGGCGCGATTGTCGCGGTCGCGACGATAGCCGCGGGCTTCCATGCAGGCGTCGATGTCGCGGATTTTTTCCGCCAGCGCCTCGCCCGACTTGCCGGCATTGCCCTTTTGCACATCGAGCTGGCAGCCCCACATCACCGAGTCGGGGCTTGGTCCGCATCCGGCCAGTATCAACAGGGCAACGATGGTTCTCACAACGGCTCCTTGCCTGGGGCGGCAGCGGCCGGCAACCCGGCGGGCTAGGTCGAACGCCCCCAGAGTTCGACGGGCATGCCGATCGTGCGGCCCAGTGCTTCCTTGACTTTCGCGGCGGTGATCGGATTCTCGAAGGTGATGACATGGGCAAAGCGTTGCCCGGCCAGGCGGTAGAACCAGGTGCGGCGACGAACGATCATGATGTCCTCCATTGTTGCCGTATCGGGCCGATCGACGATCGACAGGATGAGTCATCATCAGGGCAGTGGCGCCGGCGCGAAAGGCCAAGAACACGGTGGCTTTCGCCTCTATCTCGGCAAATTCGGCGGCCGTGTGCGCATGGCGCGGGAAGCACGCGCGGACAATCCCGGGAGTCGGCGCCGGCGCTACGGCGGCACGTGCCGTCCGGCGATTTTCAAACTACGCGGCGGCGACCCGCGAGCGCGCCATCAACTGCGCGCCGACCGCCAGCAGCGCCGCGGCACCAACGCTGTGGCCGACCGCCAGCCACAGGCTGAAGCCACTGACCACGGTCAGGCCGCCCAGCGCGAATTCCAGCACCACCAGCACCAGCAGCCATTTGCCGATGCCCCGCGTTGCCTCCGCCGCCTGCGCCCGCAGCCCGGCGATGCCGAGCAACAATACGGCGGAGACCGCGCAGTAACGGTGCAGCAGGTGCAAGGCGACGCCGCCGGCATCGCCGGGCATGGCCGGAGCCGCCACTCGGGCGAAGGGATTGAGCGCGCCCCAGCCCTCGGCCGCCGGCCACCAGCTGCCGGCGCATGATGGCGTCGTCATGCAGGCCGTGGCCGCGAAGCGGGCGCCGATCAGGGCGCCCAGCGCAATCGCCAGCCCCAGCGCGATCAGGCCCGCATGCAGCACGGCGGTGGAGCGCGCGGGCGCGGGGCCGGGCGCTGCGGGCCCGGCTGCCACGACCATGCGCCAGGACAGCGTCACCAGGCCGACGCCGCCGAGCATGTTGAAGAAGCTGGTCCATGCCCGATGCGGATCGGCGCCCCACACGCCGACCAGCGCCAGCACGATCATCAGCACCAGCAGCAGGGTGGCATGGCGCGCCAGCGGCTGCACCGGTTGCGGGCGCAGGCATTGCCAGGCGAGATAAAAGCCCAGCAGCAGCGAAAGCGAGGCGACGCTGCGATGCAGGATGCGCACCGCGCCGGTGTGGGTAGTGCCGCCCGCGGTCAGCAATTGCCCGTAGCAGTCGGGCCAGCCGGTGCAGCCCAGGCCGGCGCCGCTCAGGCGGATGTACGCGCTGACCAGCACCACCAGGAAGGACAGGACCGTCAGCAGCCATGCCAGCTTCCTGATGCGTTCCAGACGTTCGCTGTGTCTCTCCATGGCCGGATCAGTCGAGTCCCGGCAGGCGGGCAGGCGTCATCCCGAAAGCCTGGCCGGAAAGCGCGGCAGGGACAAGCCGCGCACGACCCCGGCAATGCCGCGCCAGAGCTTGGGCAGCAGCCAGACGATCAACGCCGCCAGCAGCAGCAGCAGGGCCAGCATCAGCCACGGATGGGCGAACATCAGCCACAGGCCGGTGAGGACCACGACATCCTCGCCGAAGGAGGCGGCCAGGTTGGTGAAGGGCTCGGGCGAGGCGTTGATCATGGCGCGCGCGCCGGCCTTGGTGAAGTGGGTGCCGGCGGCCAGCGTGCCGCCGAGGATCGCCATCGCGGCCTGCCATTCGATGCCCTGGCCACCGAAGACCAACGCCGCCAGCGCCGCGCCGGCGGGGATGCGGATGAAGGTGTGCACCGTGTCCCACAGCGAATCGAGCAGCGGAATCTTGTCGGCGAAGAATTCGAGCAGCAGCATCAGGCCGGCGGCGCCCAGCACCCAGGGGTGTTCCAGCAGGCGCAGGCCATCCGGCAGTACGACCCAGCCCAGTTTGCCGGCGATGCCGATGACGAACAGTGTCGTGTACAGGCGCAGGCCGGAGGCCCAGCCGAGCCCGGCAGCCAGCGCCAGCAAGCCGGCAAGGTCAAGCGGCAGATTAGCCAGATCCATCATCGATGCTCCATCTTCGCAAGGCACGCACACGGCGCCACTATATCCCCTCGCGCAAATAGCTCAAGCGGCCGGCGCGCGCTCGGCGTAAGTCCGGTAGTGCGGATCGTACACATGCGACTGCACCAGCGCGAGCGGATCGTCGGGCCGCGGCCTGGCGGCGAGCCCGCGCCGCCAGGCCACCTCGGCGACCGCGACGGCGATGCGCACGGACACGGCGCGGATGCTCGACAGCGAAGGCAGCAGGCTGCCCTGCTCCAGGTCCGCCGCCGTGACCTCGTCTGCGGCGGTGCGGGCCGCGGCGAGGAACATCTCGTCGCTGATGCGCGTGGCGCCGCAGGCGATTGCGCCGAGCCCGACGCCGGGAAAGATGTAGCAGTTGTTGCCCTGGCGCGGCACCAGTGTCTTGCCGCCAAACTGCACGGGCCCGAACGGGCTGCCGCTGGCGAACAGGGCGCGCCCGTCGGTGCCCTGGTAGGCCTGCTCCGCCGTGCATTCGGCCTTCGAGGTGGGGTTCGACAGCGCGAACACGATCGGGCGCGGGTTGTTGTCGGCCATCGCGCGCAGCACCTCCGGGGTGAAGGTGCCGCCCACCGCCGCGACGCCGATGATGCCCGTGGGTTTCAGCACCTTAAGCGCCGAGGGGAAATCCGCAACCGGGGCGTGCTCGTGGGCGTACGGCAGCTTCTGCGCCGCCAGGCCCTCGCGCGACCTGACCACCAGCCCCTTCGAGTCGACCAGCCAGCAATGCTTGCGCGCCTCGGCCACGTCGATGCCTTCGGCCACCATCGCCGCCACGATCAGGTCGGCGATGCCGGTGGCCGCCTCGCCGGCGCCGAGGAAGAGGAATTTCTCGTCGGCAAGCCGGGTGCCCTTGACACGCAACGCCGACAGCACGCCGGCCAGCGCGACGGCGGCCGTGCCCTGGATGTCGTCGTTGAAGGTGCAGATGCGGTCACGATACTTTTCCAGCAGGCGGAAGGCGTTGTGATTGGCGAAATCCTCGAACTGGATGATGACGTCGGGAAACACCTCGCGCGCCGCGGTGATGAACTCGTCGATCAGTTCGTCGTAGTCGGGTCCGGTCACGCGGTGGCGGCGCAGGCCGACGTAGTAGGGGTCGGCAAGCAGGGTTTCGTTGTTGGTGCCCATGTCCAGGGTGACCGGCAGGCACAGCGACGGCTCGACGCCGGCACAGGCCGTATACAGCGACAGCTTGCCGACCGGAATGCCCATGCCGTTGGCGCCCTGGTCGCCCAGGCCGAGGATGCGTTCGCCGTCGGTGACGACGATGATGCCGGCCTTGAGCGGCCAGTTGCGCAGGATCTCGGCGACGCGGCCGCGATCATTGACGCTGATGAACATGCCGCGCGGCCGCTGGAAGATGTGGCCATAGCGCTGGCAAGCCAGACCCACCGTCGGCGTATAGATCAGCGGCATGATTTCATCGACGTTGTCGCACACCACGCGGAAAAACAGCGCCTCGTTGCGGTCGTGCAGGGCGGCGAGCGCGACGTACTTCTGAAGCGGATCGTCGATCTGGCGCAAGTTTTCGAGAACCCGCGCCATCTGTTCTTCCTGGGTGTGGATGTGCGGCGGCAGCAGGCCACGCAATCCCAGCGCGTCGCGCTCGGCCTCGGTAAAGGCCGTGCCCTTGTTGCGCAGCGGGTCATGCAACAGCTTGGTCCCGTGCGGCATCGAATCCTGGTGAGTCTTCATGATGAAAGTTCTCCCAACCTCGTGGAAAATGCAGGGACGCCGATACTGATACTACCCCCCTCTCCGCCACGCGACAATTGCGGATATCCACGACGAGAGGCGCGGTGTCTCAAGCGATTCGCCGTGAAAGCGATGGCGTTTCCATGTGAACCGGGCTTGAAATCGTTCCAGTCATTCAAGCTATACTCATAAAAATATCTCTCGATATCTTCAGAAGCCGCCGTACCCAGAGGAGGTCACCATGAAACTCAAGACACTCGCCGTCGCATTGTTCACCGCCGGCGCCCTCGCCGCCCCCGCCGCCCATGCAGTGACCGAAATCCAGTGGTGGCACTCGATGGGCGGCGCGCTCGGCGAGGCGCTCAACGGACTTGCCACCAAGTTCAACGAAAGCCAGAAGGACTACAAGGTCGTCCCCGTTTACAAGGGGCAGTACCCCGAGTCGATGACGGCCGCGATCGCCGCGTTCCGCGCCGGCAACGCACCGCACATGCTGCAGGTGTTCGAGGTCGGCACCGCCACCATGATGGCGGCCAAGGGCGCGATCGTGCCGGTGGCCAAGCTGATGGCGGACGCCAAGGAGCCCTTCGATCCGAAGGCCTACCTGCCTACCGTGGCGGGCTACTACTCGGACATCAAGGGCAACATGCTGTCCCTCCCCTTCAACAGTTCGACCGCGCTTTTCTACATCGACCGGAACAAGTTCAAGGCGGCCGGCCTGCCGCCGGTGCCGCCCAAAACCTGGAAGGAGTTGATCGCAGTAGCGGAGAAGCTGAAGGCTGCCGGGCAGGACTGCGTATATACCTCCGGCTGGCCGTCCTGGGTTCACATCGAGAACTTCAGCGCCTGGCACAACGTGCCGATCGGCACCAGGCAGAACGGCATGGGCGGTGTCGACACCGAGTTCAAGATCAACTCGCCACTGCACGTGCGCCATGTGGCAATGCTTGGCGACATGGTGAAGAAAGGCCTGTTCACTTACGCCGGGCGCACCAACCAGGCGGACTCCAAGTTCCAGTCCGGGGAGTGCGCGATGGCAACCATCAGCGCTGGCGCGCTGGCAGGCACCATCAAGGCGGGCAAGACGGACTGGGAACTGAGCTTCCTGCCGTACCACGACGATGTGAAAGGCGCGCCGCAGAACTCGATCATCGGTGGCGCTTCGCTGTGGGTGATGGGCGGCAAGAAGCCCGACGAGTACAAGGGCGTGGCGAAGTTCATGGCCTTCCTCTCGCAACCCGATATCCAGATGGGATGGCATACCACCACGGGTTATGTGCCGATCACCCTGGCCGCCTATGAACTGACGCGCAAGTCAGGGTTCTACGACAAGAACCCGGGGCGGGACACGGCCGTCAAGCAACTGACCTTGAATACGCCGACAGAGAACTCCAAAGGCCTGCGTTTCGGCAACTACGTGCAGGGCCGCGAAGTGATCGAGGAGGAGATGGAAGCCGTGTTCGCGGGCAAGAAGGACGCCCAGACCGCATTGAACGATGCGGTCAAGCGGGGCAACGAGATACTGCGCAAGTTCCAGGCGGCGAACAAGTAAGCTCGGCCGTCAGGCACGCCGAATGGAAAAGCGCGTAGTCTTCCGCTCGGCGTGGCTGCCCTATGTTCTGCTGGCGCCGCAGCTCGCCATCACCATCATTTTCTTCTTCTGGCCGGCGGGACAGGCCGTCTGGTATTCCTTCCAGTTGCAGGACGCGTTCGGCCTGCACAGCGAATTCGTCGGCTTAGACAACTTCACGACGCTGTTCAGGGATCCCCACTATCTGGAGTCGTTCAAGACCACGGCCGTGTTCAGCGTCGCAGTGGCCGGCCTCGGCATAGTGATCTCGCTGCTGCTCGCGGTAATGGCCGACCGCGTGGTGCGCGGCTCGGTCGCGCTGCTCTACAAGACGGTCCTGATCTGGCCCTACGCCGTCGCGGCCGCGGTAGCCGGCGTGCTGTGGGCCTTCCTCTTCGCGCCGTCGATCGGCATCGTCACCTACATGCTGAAAGGCATGGGCGTCGACTGGAACTGGATCATCAAGGGCGACCAGGCGATGCTGCTGATCATCATCGCATCGGTGTGGAAGCAGATCAGCTACAACTTCCTGTTCTTCCTCGCCGGGCTGCAGTCGATTCCGAAGTCGCTGATCGAGGCGGCGGCGATCGACGGAGCGGGGCCGGCGCGGCGTTTCTGGACCATCGTGCTGCCGCTGCTGTCGCCGACCGCATTCTTCCTGCTGGTGGTCAACATCGTCTACGCGTTTTTCGAAACCTTCGGCGTGATCGACGCGACCACGCAAGGCGGGCCGGCGCAGGCAACCCAGATCCTGGTGTACAAGGTGTACCACGACGGCGTGAAGTCGGCCGACATCGGCGGCTCCTCGGCGCAATCGGTGATCCTGATGATCATCGTCATCGCGCTGACAGTGATCCAGTTCCGCTTCATCGAGCGCAAGGTGCAGTACTGATGGGCGCCCCATGGTAGAGAAACGGCCGTTGCTCGACTTCATCACGCACGCCGTCCTGATCGTCGGCGCGGTATTGATCGCCTTTCCGCTCTACGTGACCTTCGTCGCGTCCACGCTGTCGCTCGAAGAGATCATGTCGGTGCCGATGCCGCTGCTGCCGGGCAGCCATTTCATCGACAACTATTCCCAGGTGCTGTTCGCCGGATCGACCACCGGATCGAAGGCGGCGGTGCTGGACATGCTGCTCAACAGCACGGTGATGGCGCTCGCGGTGCCGCTGGGCAAGACCGCCATCTCGATCCTCTCGTCCTTCGCCATCGTCTATTTCCGCTTCCCGCTGCGCAATTTCTTTTTCTGGATGATCTTCGTCACCCTGATGCTGCCGGTCGAGGTGCGCATCATCCCGACCTTCAAGGTGATGGCCGACCTCGGCCTGCTCAATACCTATGCCGGCCTGACGCTGCCGCTGATCGCCTCGGCAACCGCCACCTTCCTCTTCCGCCAGTTCTTCATGACGATTCCGGACGAACTGGCCGAGGCAGCGCGCATCGACGGCGCCGGACCGATGCGCTTCTTCTGGGACGTGGTGGTGCCGCTGTCGAAGACCACCATGGCGGCACTGTTCGTCATCCAGTTCATCTACGGCTGGAACCAATACCTGTGGCCGCTCTTGATCACCAGTGACGAATCGATGTACACGGTGGTGATCGGCATCAAGCGCATGATCGTCGGCGGAGACTCGGCCAACGAGTGGAACCTGATCATGGCCACCGCGATGCTGGCCATGCTGCCGCCGGCGGCGGTGGTTCTGCTGATGCAGAAGTGGTTCGTCAAGGGACTCGTGGAAACCGAAAAATGAGCAAGCGATAATGGCCAGCGTATCGATCCGCAAGGTTCACAAGTCCTTCGGCGCCGTCAAGGTGATCCAGGGCATCGACGTGGACATCGCCGATGGCGAGTTCGTGGTGATGGTCGGGCCTTCGGGCTGTGGCAAGTCGACGCTGCTGCGCATGGTGGCGGGGCTGGAAACGATCAGCTCCGGCGAGATCGCGATCGACGGGCGCGTGGTCAACGACCTCGAACCCAAGGATCGCAACATCGCCATGGTGTTCCAGAACTATGCGCTCTACCCGCACATGTCGGTGCGCCAGAACATGGCCTATGGCCTCAAAATCCGCCGCATGTCCTCGGCCGACATCGAGGCCCACGTCAAACGGGCGGCGGAGATCCTGGAACTCGGCCCCTACCTCGATCGCAAGCCGCGCGAACTTTCCGGCGGCCAGCGCCAGCGCGTCGCCATGGGCCGCGCCATCGTGCGCGAGCCGGCGGTGTTCCTCTTCGACGAACCGCTGTCGAACCTCGACGCCAAGCTGCGGGTGCAGATGCGCGCCGAACTGCAGGCGCTGCACCGCCGGCTGGCGACCACCAGCCTCTATGTCACGCACGACCAGGTCGAGGCCATGACCATGGCGCAGCGCATGATCGTGATGAACGCCGGCCGCGCCGAGCAGATCGGCGCGCCGCTCGATGTCTATGCCAAACCGGCCACGACCTTCGTCGCCGGCTTCATCGGTTCGCCGCCGATGAACCTGATCCCCGAGCAGCGCAACGGGAGGGACATCCTGCTCGGCATCCGCCCGGAGCACCTCGAACCCTGCGCGCCGGGCGATGCGATGCTGACGGTGGACGTCGATTTGCTGGAGCCGCTCGGCAGCGATACGCTGGTCTATGGCCGCCTCGCCGGGGGCTCGAACGGCACGCGCGTCGCAGTCCGCCTGCATCAATCCTTTGCCGCGCACACCGGCAAGCTGGCGCTGCGCTACGACCGGGCAAACGAACACCACTTCGACGCCGCGAGCGGACTGCGCATCGAGGACTGAGTTGCGGGCGCCCTGCCCGGAATGACGGGCGACCTCAGCGGCCTGCGAGGAACCGTTCCGCTTCCACCACCGCCTTGAAAGCCGTGGCGATGGCGATGCCCGCCCCGCTGCGGCTGCGTATCCAGTCCTGGTGGGCGAGGATGACCCCGGCGGCGAACAGGCGCTCGTCGTAGCGGCGACCCTCACGGGTCAAGGGCCGGAATGAATCATCGACTTCGATGCCGGCGCGGTGGATAGCGTGGCCGCGCGGGTCGGTGTAGCGTTCGCGGTACCAGTCGACTCTGCCTGCCGGCTGCGTCACCGGCAGGTCCAGCAAATGCTCGCGGATGCCCGCGGGATGCGCTTCGAGGCCGCCGCTGAGGAAACGGCCGGTGGCCAGGATGACCGCCTGCGCATGCACGCGGATCGGGCCGTAGCTGTCGCTCAGGGCGAGGGTCGCGCCATCGCCGTCGAAGCTCAGCGAGGTGACCCTTTGCTGGGGAATCAGGGTCACCCCCCGCTGCGGCAGGGCCTGCTGAAACAGCTCGCGCAGGCGGATGCCTGGCACGGACGGCGGCATGGTGGGGATTTCGAATATCTCGCGGCCCGTGAGGCGCTCCAGCTCGGCCAGCACGTGGTCGGGACGATGCATACCGAGGATTGCCGGGAGGCCTATCACCCGTGCCGACCCAACAACAGCGTTCAAGGCCACGGCCAGCTTTTCCCGCGTGGCCGGAACCTCCAGCGCCCGGGCCATGACTTCGGGATAGAGCTCGCCGCGCTCCATGCCGGGAAAGACGATGCGTTGCGTACTCAGGCGCGGCCAACGATCGCGCAGATTGGCCACCACCTCGGCGCCGCTGAAGCCCTTCAGACCCTTGAAATCCACGATCACGCAGAGCGCATTGGCGGCCAGCGCGCTTGGCCCAGCGACCATGGTGGCCGGCACGCAGAGCGTCTGCTTCAGGGTGCCGACCGGAGTCAGCGCCGTGATATTGGAACGCCCCGGCGCACTGTAGGCCAGCCCGCAGGCGCCGAGAAAGTCCGTGAATTCGGTGAATGCCCGCTGAATATCGTCGGCAGGAATCCTGCACAGCGGATGCGTCGGTTCCGTTTCGCGCAAGCTTGCCAGCGCCTGCCAGGGGTCGGTGACGGCGGCACCGCCGCACCTGCCGATCAAATCCAGGTAGCCGGTCGTATAAGCCACCGCCCCGGTGTTGCCGACTTGCGCGGTGACGATCTTGCGATTGATGGCAAAGATAGTCGCGGCAAAGCCGGCGATCCCCGAGCCGATCACCGCCAGTTGCGTGGTGAAATGTCGCGGCTCGGCGCTCACCCGTCTTCTTTCAGCGTGTCGAGACCGAGCAGCCCGCAATGCAGGGCTTCCGCCAGTTCCATCTGCGCCGCCTGCTGGCCCCAGATCACGCAGCGCTGGCCCTTGAAGCGCTCGTCGAAGAAGTCGCGCATGTGCGCAAGGCCGGTAGCATCACGGTAATGGCCCTGGTCATACAGCCAGGAGCCGATGCGGATGCCGCAGAACGATCCCTGACAGGGGCCCTTCCCCGCGCGGGAACGCAGGGCCACGGCTTCGATGGTGCGCTCCTGCTCGCTGCCCGGCGAGCCGGCGAAGATCTGCTCGATCGCCGACTGCGGCAGCATTTCGCATTCGCAGAGAATCATGTCGTCGGCATCCCGGTCGCGATGCCAGTGCTTCAGCGCAGTGGCGGGCTCGGTCCAGCTGCAGGCTTCGTCATCCGGCAGCGGCTCGCTGGCAGTCAGACAGGCCTGCCGGTTGCCGAGCCGGCCGGCGACGAGATCGGAAGCTTTTTCGGCCATCAGGCGGAAGGTCGTGAGCTTGCCGCCGGTGATGGTGCAGAAGTTGCCGAGTCCTTGCGATGCGTGGTCGAGCAGCGCAAAGCCGCGCGATGCGGTGCGGTCGCTGGAATTCCCGGCGGCCTGCAGCAGTGGCCGCACCCGCGAAAAGGCCCGGATGTAGCGGGCCTCGGCCAGCGCCGGAATCATCGCCGCCCCCTCGCGGATGTTGCGGTCGACTTCCTCCGCGGTGGGCCCGACGTTTTCGAGATCGTCGACGCGGGTTGAGGTGGTGCCGAGCAGGGAAACCGTGCCACCCGGGACCAGGATGTCGCCGTCGCCGGGCGGCCGCAGCCGGTTGATGACGTGGTGCGCCAGGCGGTCGTTGCTGACAAGGATGGTCCCCTTGGCGTAGAGCAGGCGCACGTCGGCACAATCCGCCAGCCGCGCGATGTTCATGGCCCAGGCGCCGCCGGCGTTCACGAACTGCCTGGCGCGTATGGTGATCTGTCGCTTGTGCAGATGGTCGTGGCAGATCGCCGCGCGGATTTCTCCGTCCGCCATTTCGAAGCGCAGGACCTCGGTATGCGGACGATAGACGCTGCCGTTGATCAGCCGGGCGTGATCGACGTTCAGCAGCGCCAGGTGAAAGGGATCGATGGTGGCATCGGGCACGCGACAGGCCTTGAACAGCTTGTCCGAGAGCACGGGTTCCAGCCTGCGCGCCTCGGCGGGACTCAGTTCCTCGCAGTCGATGCCGGCGTTCCGGCACAAGGCCGGAAACTGCTCGGCGAACGCCGGATCATCCCCCTCGACGGCGACGAACAAGCCTCCGGCTGTCTCGATGCATTGCGGCGCAAGCCGCTTGAGCAGCGCGTTTTCCTGGCGGCATTCCATCGCCGCGGCGGGATCGGTCGACACATAGCGGCCGCCCGAATGCAGCAGGCCGTGGTTGCCGCCGGAGGCGCCGGCGCACAGGTCGCGCTTGTCGATGAGCAGGCTGTGGATGCCGCGCAGCGCGAGGTCGCGCATGATGCCGGTGCCGGTCACGCCGCCACCGATGATGAGGACTTCGGTTTCCAGTGTCGTTGCGTCGGAGGACATGTTCAGCCGCGCAAGTCCGGGCCCAGGTAGATGCGCTCGTTCTTGCCGAGTATCCCGAGGGAGAGGCAGATCAGCGTCCACAGATGGACAACCCCGTAGTGCCCGCCGTAATAGTGACCGATGTCATGCATCTGCGAATGGCAGTTGTGGCAGGGCGTGAGGACGTAGGCGGCGCCGGTGGCGGCGATCTGGTCGAACTTGCGCTTGCCGTAGGCCCGCCGGTGGTCGGTCATACCGGCCTGCAGGAAGCCGCCACCGCCGCCGCAGCAATAGTTGGCGCTGCGGTTGGGCTGCATGTCGACGAAGTTCTCTTCGCCGACGAGGGTCCTGACGACAAAGCGCATGTCCTCGGCGATGGCATCGCCGTATGCCTTGCGCACGATCATGCACGGGTCCTGCACGGTGAACTTGATGCCATGGGTGTTCCAGCGCGAATCGATCGGCAGCTTGCCTTCGCGTATCCATTTGGCGTAGTACGTAACGATGCTTTCGAGGCGGAAATTGGCCCGCAGGCCGAAGCGCTCGATGCCCTGCCACATCGAGTAGTAGCTGTGGCCGCATTCGGTATTCAGCCAGACCTCGCAGCCGAGTTCATTGACCGCTTCGACCCGCTTGCGGATCACCTCGCGCCAGGCCTCCTCGTTGCCCGAGAACATGCAAAAATTCTCCGCCGCCCAGCCTTTCGAAGCATAGGTCCAGTCGGCGCCGACGACGTCGAAGATCTTCCACAGCGGCACCATTTCCTCCGGCTCGTTCATCGGTTCGCGGGAGTTCTGGTTGACGAAGAAGTGCGCGCCCCTCTTGTCGATCGGCGCCCGCAATTGACTGAAACCGGGTTGTGTGGCGCGGACCTCCGCCAGCACCTCCTCGACCACGGAGACAAAGTCGGCGGGCGGCATGCCCATGGCGCTGGTCGAATCGCTGGAGCGGGTGAGCTGGCAGGAGCGCACGATGCCGGACGGCTTCCTGTCCTCGGGCCAGTTGCCGCGGGCGAGGTAAACCAGTTGCGAGACGTCGATGCTCATCGGGCAGACGTACTGGCAGCGCTTGCACAGCGTGCAGCACCAGATCCAGGGCGTGGTCGAGAGCTCCTCGTCCATGCCCAGCAGGGCCATGCGGATGAACTTGCGCGGGTCCATGTTCTCGATCCCCGAGGCCGGACAGCCCGAGGAGCAAAGCCCGCAGGTCAGGCAGGCCTCGAAGTTGGCGCCCTCGGGCAGCAGTTTGAGCGCCGCTTCCCTGAAGTTGATGCTTGCTACCGCAGATTCCGTCATGAGTTCATTCCCGGTGCGTATCTCGGGCATGCCGCCGCATTGCTGCGAAGTATGACACCAGCGACTAGGCTTTGCGCGCCGCCAGCAGCGCCTCGGCAAGTTCGACGAATCCGGCCCCCGAGCGGGCGCCGGTGATCCACGCCGGCGTGGCTTCCAGCCGATCAGCGAAATCGAGCACATTGGCGACGCCGACCGAATTGGGGAAGAAGCCGAACATCGGTACGTCGTTGGGCGAATCGCCGACAAAGATCCAGCGCTCGCGCTCCACCGGGTTCTCCAGCGAAATGCCGAATTCCTCGGCCTGCATGCGTCGCGTCGTGCTCAGCTTGTCGTAATCGCCGAACCAGCCATTGACGTGAATGGAACTCACTTTCGCGCGCATTCCAGCGGCTTCCATGCGCTGCACGATGGCGTCGACGGAGGCCCGCGGCAGGGGCGCGACGTCCTCGCAAAAGTCGATCGCGAGATCGGCAACGCGACAAAACTGGTCGGAGGCGAGCGCGCAACCCGGCACCGCGGCGAGGATCTCCGCCGCGATCGCTTCGATCCGCGACTGGCGGTCCGCCGGCGGCTGGCCGACGAAGACCGTCCTGAGCCGCTTCGCTTTCCCGTCGTAGCGCATCCAGAAAGCGCCGTTCTCGCCGATCACGGCATCCACCGGCCACATGCGCGCAATGTGGTCGCACCAGCCGGCGGGCCGCCCGGTGACCGGAATCACCATGATGCCGGCGGCGTACAGGCGCTCCAGCGCCATATAGGCGGCCGCCGTCAGGCGCCCGTCGCTGGTGATCGTATCGTCGATGTCCGCCAGCACGCCGACGATCCGCGATCGTACCTGGGACGACAACTCGGCCAGCGGCCGCATTCTTGACGTGGAGTTCATTCCTCTGCCGTCCGGGCGGCGATGAAATGTCCCGCCTCGCGCTGAAACAATCCGCCAACCACAAGCAGGTCGATTTCCGTGCCTGGCGTTGTCTTCATTCAGGAAGGGAGAGAAAGTTCAAGCGCATGTGGCGGAGTATCCCCGGCATCGGCATCCGCCGTCAATCTTCATTCGCGGCTGACGACTGTTCCTGCCTCGACCCGCACTGCCCGCGCCTGCCCGACAGGAACCAAGGCCCGCGCTTCGCCGGCACCAACCCTGCAATTCCGCCGGATTCCTCAATTGCGAAAAACTAATAGTTCTCGCTGGCGTCCCACATTTCCGGCAGAAAGCGCACCACCCGGTTGCGACCGCCCGACTTGGCCTTGTACAGGGCCACGTCGGCGAATTTGACCACCTGCCAGAAGGTGTCCGAATCATTCGGAAATTCCGCCACGCCGATCGAAATGGTTTTTTGCAGCATTCCGCCTGGTAGGGGAATTTTGGTCGCCTCGACTTCGCCGCGAATCTTCTCGGCCACTTTCATCGCCGCGTCGCCGCCGGTATCCATCAGCAACAGCAGGAATTCCTCGCCGCCATAGCGCACCGCCATGTCCGAAGTACGCACATTGCGCATCAGGATATCGGCAAGGGTCTTGATCACCTTGTCGCCCGCCTCGTGGCCGTGGGTGTCATTCACCTGCTTGAAGAAATCGAGGTCGAGCATCAGCACCGAGAAGGCACTCTTGCGCCTCTGGCTGCCGCTCACCATGGTGCCGACATATTCCTCCAGGAACCGCCGGTTGTAGAGGCCGGTCAGGGAGTCGCGCAGGGCGTTCTCGCGCAGATGCTCCATGAGGCGCTTGGCTTCCAGCACGGGACCGGCTTCGCGCAGATAGACGGAAACGAAAGGAGCCATCAGGCCCGCCAATCCGGTTTCGTCGGCCGCAATGACGATCTGCACCACGCAACCGGCGGAACCGGACTGGGTAATGGGCAGGCAGATGTGGGTATCGCCTGCCGCGCCCGGGCGGAACATGGTGCACAGGCCCGGAAAATCCACCGCATCCACTTCGTGGCCGGTGCGGCGGGCGCGGCAGAAGTTCGCATCGATGGTTACCTGCGGGTCGCAATGGCGGCATGCGGCGCCGAGTTCGCCGTCGACCAGAATTGGCGTCATGCGGTTCTTGCTCGCCGCGATCTCGTAGATGGAGAAACGCTTGAAGTCATACTTGCGCTGCAGCATGTCCGCCAGTCGCTGGTAGATTTCGAGCTTGGTCTGGTCTTCCTCGATGGCCTGCTTGAATTGGGAAACCTCGACCAGGCTTTCGACCATCTCGGTGGTATGCACCAGCTGGTTGCCACCTTCGGTTACCTGATGTCCCATCAACTGGCCGACGCGGGTGCGGATGGTCGTCATCTCGCGCTCGAGAAACTCCATGAGCCGGTTGATGTTGAGCGCTATGTCGCCCACTTCGTCGTTCCTGTGCTGGCTGATGCGACCGGCGAAATTGCCTCCCACGGCCTGCAAGGTGACGTTCTGCACGGCCTCCGCGGTTGCCGACAGCGGTGCCATCATGCGGCGCAACAGCGCCAGTGCCACCAGTGCGACAAGGAACACGGCCAGGCTCACCACGATCACCGCGATGATTCCCTGGCGCCGCACTTCGGCCAGCGAAATGTCGATGCTCACCGCGCCCAGCACCGTGCCGACGGCAACCTGATGGCATTGCAGGCAATTGGGGACGCCCTGGTCATTGGCGACATAGGGAATCACCGCATGGAAGATCAGGTCGTCATCCGCTTCGGCGATATCGAACGCTTCCCTGCCCGTCGCCAGCACCGTCATGACATTTGGGTTGGCAACTCCCTCGCCGGGCAGGCCCGGTCCGAACTGCCTGACCACCGCCGGCCCGCGCACGACACGCACCTGCTTGACGCCGGCAACCGACGAGAGCCGCGCCAGAAACTGCTGGCGCTTGTCGATCGTGCCGTGGATCATGCTTTCGGTCAGACCGACCTTGACCGTGTCGGCAACCGACCGCGCATGGCGCTCGGTGTTGTAGATCGAGAACCGGCGAAAGCCCAGCGCGGAGAAAACGGTCAGCACCACGACCAGCACGGCCATGATGCCGACGAAGAACACCAGTATCTTGTCCTTCAGTTTCATCGAAGCGAGGCGGCTTGTGCTCAAGGGACATATGCCTTTCGGACTATTTTCGCCATCCTAGCAAATATCCACACGAACAACATGGATTACTAGCCCGGAGCGTCCATTTTCCTTGCGGCCGAATCAAGCCTGGTCGCCAGGCAGGCAGGGCAGAGGCAGCTTGCCGCGGGCACAATCCCGGCGGATTTCGGCGGCACCGGCAGCAAGGGCGGCAGGCTCGCGCACCAGCACGTCGCGTCGCCGCCCTCCATGCCGCAGCGAAACTGCGCGCCGCATTGCGGACAGACGCTGGTCGGCGCTGGCGACACGGCGGCATTCAATGCGCCTGGGGAGTCGGATCTCATGCGCGCATTCTGACGCACGACGGGCATGCCGGGCAAATCCGATGAGGAGCCGCGAACACCGGCGGCGCGCGATTGCGTGCCGGACGGAAGCTCTTGGGGTAGCATTGTTGCCAGGTCAATCCTCCTCAAGGAGATCAGCCATGAACCTGCTGAGCAAAGTTCTCGGCCCGAAGTCGAAATACGACAGCGGACTGCCCTACACCTATGAGGCGCGGATACGCATGTTCGAGGAAGGCAACGAGTACAAGTCCTACTTCTCCGACACGATCTGCGGCCTGATCGAGCACCTGAGCCGCAACCGGATAGCACCGCCCGGAGTGGAGATATTCGAGGTGTACCGGGAACGGGAAGTGATCATCGATGCGAAGTTGTTCACCACGCCGGAGCAGGAGTGGCTGTTCAAGCCGGACATCTGCCGCACCTTCGAACAGCATTACCCGGGCCACATCCATGCCGCGGACTGCTCGTTCAGGGACCGCAGCCGCGGCGGCACGGGGCCCTGAGGCGCGCCGGATGATGCAACCGCTCCGCGCTAAAGCTGAAGCAGCTTCTTGATGAATTCCTCGACCCTGGCCGGGCGGATCGGTTTCAGGAAATAACCTTTGGCGCCGCCGGCCACCGACGCTTCCACAATCGGGCGACCGGCATTGCCCGTGATCATCACCACCTTCGTTTGCGGGCTGGCGGCGCGGATCTGCGGCAATGCCTCGACACCGGTCATGCCCGGCATGTCGACGTCGAGGCAGACCAGGGCCGGGCGAAACTTCTGCACCACCTCGATGCCTTCGCGGCCGCTGGCGGCAACCCCAAGCACCTTGATGCCGAGTTCGCCGAGGATGCCCTTCAACAGGAGCCGGATCGATCCGCTGTCATCGACGATGACGGCGGAGCGCGGCACCACCCCGGTCGCCACCTGCGGCGCGGACCCGGCAGGTGCCGCAGGGGTCGGCTCGGCCACCACCGGGATCGCCGCGGCGCGAGCGGCAATTGCGCGCGTTTTGGCGATCTCCCTCAGTTCGTCGATCACCTGCGCCTGCTCGAACGGCTTCTGAATGAAGCCCGTGGCGCCCAGATCGGCGGCATGCCCCTTCAACTCCGGATCTTCGGAGCCGGTAATCATGACCACGTCCACCTGGTTCGCCGCGGCATCCATTTGCACGAGCAGTTCGAGCCCGTTCTTGCCGGGCAGCTCGAAGTCGAGGCAGACGACATCGGGACGCTGCTTCTTTACGTAGTCCAGCAAACCCGTGCCGTCGCCGAACTCGGCGATGACCTGATGCCCTTCGCCCTCGCAGACGGCGCGCAATACCTTGCGCATGGATTCATTGTCATCAACGACTACGATCTTCATTTCACTGCATCCCGATGGACAGGTGGCGACGGACTCATTTTCGATGAAAGCCGATCGCGATGGCGGGGTTCCACGCCCACCCCGGAAAAATAGTTGCGGCCCCCGCGGCTTGACATTGCGCGCGGCGAGCCACCGCGCTAGGGCTTCGGCGCCTTGTGCTGCTCCTGCCATTTCCTGATCGACGCAGCCAGCGCCGAATGGCCATTGTCGGCGGCCACCGCCGCGGCACTCATGCCATGCTTGTCCTTCGCCGTCGAGTTGACCTTCGCGGCCAGCAGCAATTCGACCATCGCCGGCTGGTTGGTGGCCGCCGCCAGATGCAGCGCGGTACGCCCGGCGGCATCGCGGCCATTGACGTTCGCGCCGCTCGCGAGCAGCACCCTGGCCGTCTCCGCGCCGCCGACCACCACGGCCGCATGCAGCGGCAGCATGCCGTTGGCGTCGGCCAGCTCGTGCTTGCCGCCCTTCTCCAGCAGCAGCTTCACCATCTCCGGACGATCGCAGAAGGCAGCGGCAAACAGCGGCGTACGCTTCAGCGCGCCGATCGCATCCACCTTCGCGCCGGCTTCGAGCGCCTGTACCGCCGCGCCGACATTGCCGGCCACCGCGGCGGCGAACAGCTCGTCATCGCTCTTGCTGAATTCCGCATTCGGCGCAATGCGCGGCAGCACGCACGGGGTGCCGGCCGGCGGCGCGGCGACCGACGGCGCCGAGGCCGACTCGGGTTTGCCGCAGGCGGCGAGCAGCGCGGCGGCGCACAGCGCCGCAAGGCCATGCAAGGCGTGTCGAATAACGGGCGTTCGGGTCGGGTTCATTGCGGCTCCTGCGAAATCACAGCCGCCATTTTGCCCCGGAAAGCCCCTGCGCCGACTATCCGTGCCGCGCCCGGCCGTACCCGTCCCTTTCATGCCATCATGAAAAGCACTGCGACACCGCCCCACCGGAACGAACCATGAAACCCCACCACTGGCCCTGGACCTTCATCGCCTTCACCCTGCTCGGCCTCGTCTTGCTGCTGGCCGGCGGCGCGGCGCTGGCGGGAATGCTCAAGGGCGTCCACCCGCTGTTCAACGACGACATGGCCGGCTGGGCCCTGATCGTCTCGGCCGTCGCCTGTTTCCTGACCGGGGCATTTCCGCTGGTGCTGCGGCGCCTCGCGGAGCGCGAAGGGGCCTGAGGGCGAGCAACTGGGCGGCAAACGGTAGAAACAAAACGGGAGTCGGCGCCGGCGGGACGGCGATTCATGCCGCGACAAAGGCAGCACGATGCCGAGGATTGTTGGTCCGATGTTCGGCCGGAACGGCCGTTCAGCTTCCGCAGCGCGAGCGGCCGCGATCTCATCTACTGCCGCCATCCGGCGTGTTTCATATCTGAGTAGCAGTTCCCACACGCTCGGGTTACATGACAGGTGTCACATCTCTACCATTGACCCAGATAGCGTCGCGTCTCCTTTCTTTGTCTGGTTAAATGCGAATAGTTTTTGGTGGATCGGCATCGCCAGAGTTACCAGCTCGCTGTGCGTCGATAGGGCGTTTCATCGATGGTTCAGCGGACCACGCCAGCTTGAATCTATCGGGAGAAAACTGTGTCGCTGAAAAAGACAAGAGATCAGCTGGTCAAACTCCTAGGACAAGCTGACAACAACGTGATCGCCTTGTCGGGCAAATGGGGTACCGGAAAGACCCACCTTTGGAATGAGGTCAAGAATGAATCCAGCGATGACAAGGTCAAGAAAGCCCTCTATGTGTCGCTATTCGGCCTGTCGAGTATCGACCATATCAAACGCAAGCTCATCGAAGCTGCCATCCCTGGCGTGGAGTCCCACGGCGGCGTGTTTGATGGGATCAAGGGCCTGTTTAGGGTCGGCGTGAAGGCTCTTTCGACGCACTACAAGGCGTTGGCAGCCCTTAATGACCTGAATGTGCTGTTGATGGCGCCTGTGGTGCTTCGAGGCAAGGTAATCGTCATCGACGATATCGAGCGCAAGCACGAGAAGTTGGGCATCGACGAGGTGCTGGGCTTCATCGACGAATATTCAAAACAGCACTACTCGCGATTCGTCCTCGTGCTCAACGACGACCAGCTATCCAGCAAGGGTGACCAAGAAAAGCTCTGGGCGACGTTTCGGGAGAAGGTGATTGACCAAGAGATCAGGCTATCGACCTCCGCCGACGAAACATTTTCCATTGCCAACATGCTCGTGCCATCGAAATATGCGGAAGCGATCAAACGAGCGTCCGTTGCCTGCGGCCTTACCAACATCCGGATCGTCATTAAAGTCATTCGTGTCGCCAATCTGATCTTGGCGGAGCGCGACTTGAAGAATGCCATCCAAGCGCGTGTGATTCCATCCATTGTCCTGTTTTCTGCCATCCACTATCGAGGCTTGGCGGATGGACCGGACTTCAAGTTCGCGTTGAATGCTGGCAATCCGGACTGGACTGCCTTCGTCAGGGACAGCAACAAGGAGCCGACCTTACAGGAGAAACGGGAGGACGGTTGGCGGATGCTTATGCAAGAGTTGGGCATCCACAGCTGCGACGAATTTGAGAAACGACTGGTCGAGTTTTTGGAATCAGGCCTATTTGAGGCCGGCAGTATCGAAACGATCATCGATCGCTATGTGGCGGAAACGGAAGCCATGGAGGCGAGAGAATCCGCGCAAGAATTCCTCAAACGGGTCTATTGGGATCATCGTGTCGACGAGGCGCAGTTGGTGGCCGAAGCCGCTTCGTTTCCCGCGCGCTCAGGCCTGCTCGATCCATTCGTCGCAACGCAGCTCGACTCGGTACTCACGAAAATGCCGGGAGGGGCGGCTATTGGCGAGGCGATCGTCGAAGGCTGGATTCAGGCCTTCAAGGCGAGCAAGCCAACCACGGTGAATGACGACAACCCCTTCAATAACCCGCTCCATCCAAAGATCCAAGCCGAGTTCGCGAAAATTAATGCAAACGCCGAGGCCAACGCCACAGTGGTCGACGCGTGCATCTACATCATCGAGAACAGTGGCTGGGGGACCCTGCAACAAGTGGCGATGCAGCGCGCCACGGCAGCTGATTTCGAGGCTGCTATCCGCGGCATGGAGGACCTCGACAAGCTTCGCCGCTTCATGCGCCGCATGATCGAGATGCGGCTTCAACGGAAAACCTACGATCCCAATTTCGGCACGGCCACAGAACGATTTGTGGAGGCTTGCCGAAAAATTGCCAATGATGCGGCGTCGCCTAGGTTGGCAGATCTGATTCAGCGCCTGTTCAGTGGCACTGCCCTAGCCTCTGAACTCGCTCCGCAGCCACCGACCGCTCAGGCACAGCGACCCTGAAGGCTGGCGATCAATCGTTGACGGCGGCTTTCCGACGGACTGCTGACGAAACGAGTCGCATGTCCAACGGCCGTCCAGGCCGAGGACTAGCCCGTCAGGTTGTCCGTTAAATCTGGACATACCGAATTCCATCTCCTCGTCATAGCCATGCCCTAGCGCATAATGTGACCGGTCTTTACTGGCGATCATGGCGAAACTTCTCTACCACTCTGACACCGACACTGAATCACCTTTTGATTCGGCGGTCTTACGCGTTGCGTTCAGCGGTCCAGTGCGGATCGTGAGCCCCTATGTCGGGGTTCAATACCTGCGGCGCATTCTTAGCGTCACAACTGATTGGCGCATGCTCTCCGACGTGACCGAATGGTTGCGGGCACTTTCCACGCGAGATCGCCCAAGTGCTTGGTCATTTGTACGCGAAAACCTTGCCCAGATTCACCACATCCCCGACATACACGCCAAAGCTGTTATCTCAGATTCGCTTGCGGTCTTGGGCAGTGCAAATCTCACGCAAAAGGGCATCCTAGGCCGCACCGAGCTTGGCGTTCTGTTGGACGACAAAGCGCTAGGGAAACGCTGAATAAGGTACAAACGCCGTGAACGATTTCTTTGTCATGGAGTCAGACAAAGGGTTGTGATCACAGGAGACAAGACGATGAAGCAGATGACGCTGGCGGCAGTGAAAGGATTCGAGAAGCACGGCCGAACGACGCGCAAGGCGGAATTTCTGGCGAGAATGGACGGCTTGATGCCGTGGGCCGAGTTCTGTGCGTTGATCGAGCCGCATTACCCGAAGGCCGGGAATGGCCGTCCGCCGGTGGGTGTAGAGCGGATGCTGCGGATGTACTGCGTGGCCAATTGGTTCAACCTGAGCGACGAAGCCTGCGAAGACGCGCTCTACGACGTGGCCGTGTTTCGAGACTTCTGCCGATTCGATTTTGGCCGCGAACGGGCGCCCGATTCGACGACCTTGCTTCACTTTCGTCACTTGATGGAAGAGCACAAGCTGGGCGCGGCGCTGTTCGCCAAGGTGGGCGAATTGCTGCTGGCCAACGGCATGAAGCTGTCCGGTGGCACGATTGTCGATGCCACACTGATCGCTGCGCCCCCCTCGACCAAGAATCAAGAGAAACGCCGTGACCCCGAGATGCATCAAACCAAAAAGGGCAACGAGTGGCACTTCGGCATGAAGCTGCACATTGGCACCGACAGTCAGACGGGCCTGGTTCATAGCGCGAGCGTCACTGCGGCGAATGTCCATGACAGCCACCAAGTGCCGAACCTGCTGCATGGCGAGGAAACCCGTTTCTACGGTGACAGTGCCTACCGGGGCAAGCAGCAGCGGGAACGACTCAAGGACATTGCGCCGAAGGCGAAAGACTTCACCAACAAACGCGCCTACAAGAATCATCCCTTGAGCGAAGCCGACAAGGAAACCAACCGGCGCAAGTCCAGTGTGCGTTCCAAGGTCGAGCACCCGTTTCTTACCTTGAAGCGCCTGTGGGGATTTGCCAAGGTTCGCTATCGCGGCTTGGCGAAGAATGCCAACCGCGCTTTCGCCATGCTGGCGATGCTCAACATCAGCAAATGGGGCCGACCTCTGATGGGAGAGGTGCGTCCGGCATGAGCAGGAATCGGGAGAATTCCCCGAATCCAGGCTTGAATACGGCCCACTATCCAATGCACATGACATTGCCATCACAATTCCGTCTCGATTTCAATTCGCTGTCGCATTTTGCGGTGGCTTATTCAGCGATTCCCTAGTGTCTGAGTTGTGCAATTGGTTTGATGCCCAGTGGCTTGCAACTACTCCGCCTGCCGTCGATGAAGGTAACGCTTTCGTGCAATGGTTGGACGAGGAGGCGGCTCAGATCCCTACAAGGCGGCCGCGCTTTTCGCTCTCGTCCGACAGTCGAAAAGTTCGTGCCAGGCTTGTCAAGTTAGACCTGCCAAACACTGTGCCCGTGCCGGCCACAGTGCTCGACTTGGGCATTGTCGCCCAGGCTGCCGTGCAGGAAGATCAGAAGCGCTATGACTCCCTTGAGGCGGCCTTAGAGGTAGCCATCGACAAATGTACGGCAAGAGGTAGCTTCACCTTTGGGCAACTAGTTGAAGAGACACGGCGGGAATTTGGCGGAGCTGGCCTCCGCGAGATTTACTTTCTCTTAGTGCAGCACTGTGCAAATCACCTGCGCTCGGTCTTCGTGGAAGACACACAGAATCGGCTAACGCTGACTGATGGCCGCTTTGCGCAATCCACGCGCGAAACACTACCTAGAGCCCTCGCTTCGTTTGATGCCTTCCTTGTGACACTAATCGGCTGTCTGGATTTCCATGTGGCGCAGGAACTTCCATTTGAGGAAGCTCTCGAATCAGATACGGGCTTTAGGGGTGCTGAACAGGTGATTCTGGTGGCTGAATTGCTCAACTCTGGATTTTTGATTCTGGTCGACATCCCGGGGGAACTTCCGCACTACCTTCTCGATGGGTCCTTTGATTGGACTGGGAGGTTCAAGTTATTTCCGAGAGCACGCACAGAATGGCTTGTCAGGGAAAAGCATAGCCCCCAACGAAGAGAGGCAGACGAGGACGATGATGAAGAGGATGACTCGCCGGCTCGCTGGTCGGTGGAGAATCCACCTTCGACTAAATCTTGGGAGGGTGTGGACTTTGATGGCCTGAATATGTTGCTACAGAAATATGCAGATGCGGCAGCCAACCGTCAGGCCTTAGCTGATCAGAAACGTGCCGAAAAGCGTGCAGCCAAAGCGGCGAGCCAATCCGTACAGAACGCTGCGCCAAGCGCACCAGACCCTGTCACACCAACGTCCGAAGTACGGGCACCGGCACCTCTCTCAATGGTAGAGGCGGTTGCGTCGTCCTCACTGGAGGCGTTTGATGTTTTGTCGAATTCTCCTACCCGGCGCTCTGAGTTCGCGCATGTAGATTCTTTCCTGGCAAAGCTGCTGACCGTCATTTCGGAAGGCAGGTCTTTCACCGCGCCGGATTGGCATGCGCTAGCGAAAATAGTTGCTGAGGCCACTGATACGCCGCTGGATATTGTTTGGAAAAGCCTCGATCCGGCATCGGGACACGCGAAGATATTCGTGGTTGGCGTGAAGGGTCAGGAATCCATATTGCGCGTGAATCCGGCTCTCTCTTGGGAGCAACTCATTCGATATCCGAGAACGCGTGCTGCATGCGAAAAATTCCAAGGAGCAGATCCTGGCTCTAGCGACCATTAGTAGCTGTTGCCATTTGCTGCTATTCCTCAGAAAGAGCCTACATAACGCAGTGGTCGCGGGATCTCTCGGAACTACTGTCAACACCTCAATTGAACGGCAGGGACCGGAGTATGCCGTCACCACATAGAGAGACATCCGTCGAAATAATTTCGCGGCGACAGACTGCTTACCGATGTATTGCTGACTAAATCGGCTAACCGGTCGCATGGCCGTTCCGACCGAACAGCCGCCGTCCCGCCAGCGCCGACTTTCACAGTGATCAGAACCACGTCGCGCCCCTGCCGCAGTCGACTGTGTCATAGTGCGGCGCGATGATTTCCGAATTCCTCGACACGCTCGAATTCTCGCTTTCCGTCACCGGCCCGATCTTCGTGATCCTCGGCCTCGGCGGCTGGCTGCGCCGCATCGGCATGATCAACGACGCCTTCATCGAGGTGGGTTCGCGGCTGGTGTTCAACGTCACCCTGCCGGCCCTGCTGTTCATCAGCGTGAGCAAGACCCACCTCGACACCTCGGCGAACTTTTCGCTGATCGGCTTCGGCATCGCGGCGACGCTGCTGGCGTGGGGCGCGAGCGAACTGCTGGCGCGCCTTGCCGTGCGCGCGCCGCGCGACCGCGGGGTGGTGGTGCAGGGCGTGTTCCGTTCCAACATGGCGATCATCGGGCTGGCCTATTGCGTCAATGCCTATGGCGACGCGGGCATGGCCGCGGCTTCGCTCTATGTCGGGCTGGTCACCATCGTGTTCAACATACTCGCGGTGATCAGCCTGAGCACCTCGCTGCACGCCAGCCAGAACGTGGGGCAGGTGCTGCGCTCGGTGGCCCTGAATCCGCTGATCATCGGCATCGTGCTGGCGCTGCCGATCTCGATCGCGGGGCTGCGCCTGCCCGGCATCGTGATCCAGTCGGGCGAATACTTCGCGCGCATGACCCTGCCGCTGGCCCTGTTGTGCACCGGCGCCGCGCTGGACTTTCGCAGCCTGCGCGAGGACCCGCGCGATGCGGTGCTGGCCGCCGCCGGCAAGCTGGTCGCGGTGCCCCTGCTGTTCGTGCTGGGCGGCATCGCCCTCGGTTTTCGCGGCATGGACCTCGGCATCCTGCTGTTGATGTCCTCGGCGCCGAGCGCGGCGGCCGGCTATGTGATGGTGCGCGCGATGGGCGGCAATGCCGTGCTGGCGGCCAACATCATCGCCCTGACCACCGTCGGATCGCTGTTCTTCACCAGCGCCGGCATCGTGGTGCTGAAGAGCATGGGGCTGATGTAGCTGCGGGCACCGGGCGCCGTGTCGCCGGCGCCGACTCTTCAAACCCTGCCCGATGACCATGCCGCGGACTGCCCGGCAACAACCGGCCAATCGGCTGTCGAATGCGGGATTCAGATCACCACAAGATGCCGGGCTTTGGCACCGGGTACCGCCTTCAGCGGCACCGCCCGATCCAGCGTGACCAGCCGTCCGCCCTGCTCCACCGCCAGCGCCAGCAGATAGACATCCGTCACCTGGCGGGCGCCGAGCACGGCGTTCCAGGTAATGCGTCCGGCATCGAGCATGCTGACGGCGTCCGGCCAGAAGGCGTGATGCGTGGTCGCCGTCGCGGCGGTCAGGCGTTCCGCCACCGCCGCCGCTGGCAACGCGTTGGGATAGCCGGGTTGCGCCATGATGCGGATGCAGCCGTTCTGCGTCAGCGGGCAGGACGCCCAGCCGGCCTTGATGTTCTCCTTCAGCCACGCCCTGGCGCGCGCGTGATGCAGATGATCGCTGTCGAGCAGGGCGATCAGCACATTGACGTCGAGCAAGGCGCGCATCAGGCGCCTTCTTCGTCGCGCAGCTTGTCGACCTGATCGTTGGTGACCACGCTGCCGCGCGACGGAAACGGGCGAAAGCCATACACCGCCGCCGGTTCCCTGACGCCATTGGCCGTGCTTGCCGCCGGTTGCGTCAGCGCCTGCCGCACCAGGTCGGAAATCACCCGCCCGGCCGTTGTCCCGCCGCGACGGGAAAGCTCCTTGGCGGCATGCAGAACATCGTCGTCGATTTCGAGCGTGGTTCGCATGATGCCGATCCCGTAGCGTGATGTGATGCGGTGATGCTATCGCATCTCGGCATTCGGCGCAAGAGTCGGTGCCGGGTCGCCGGGCTCAGAACGGCAGGCCGACGTAGTTTTCGGCCAGCGAACTCTGCGCCGCCTCGGACGAGAACAGGTATTCGAGCTCCGTCTGCTGCAACCTCTGGTCGTAGGCAATGTTGTCGGGGAAGGTATGCAGCATGGTGGTCATCCACCACGAGAAGCGCTGCGCCTTCCACACCCGCGCCAGGGCCTTGGCCGAGTAGTTGTCGAGGCCGCTGTCGTCGCCGTTCTGGTAGTGCGCCAGCATGGCGTGGTAGAGGTAATGGATGTCCGAGGCGGCGCTGTTGAGGCCGCGCGCGCCGGTGGGCGGCACGATGTGCGCCGCGTCGCCGGCGAGGAACATGTTGCCGTAGCGCATCGGCTCGGCGACGAAGGAGCGCAGCGGCGCGATCGACTTCTCGATCGAGGGCCCGGTGATCAGGCGCTCGGCCACTTCCGCAGGCAGGCGGCGCTTCAGCTCGGCCCAGAAGGCGTCGTCGGACCAGTCCTCGACCTTGTCGGAAAGCGGCACCTGGATGTAGTAGCGGCTTAGCACCTGCGAACGCAGCGAACACAGCGCGAAGCCGCGCTCGTGCCTGACGTAGATCAGCTCGGGCGAAACCGGCTTGGTGCGCGACAGCACGCCGAGCCAGCCGAAGGGATAGACCTTCTCGTACTCGCGCAGCACCGTGGCGGGAATCGACTTGCGGCTGACGCCATGGAAGCCGTCGGCGCCGATGATGTAGTCGCAATCGATGCGCTGCACCTCGTCGCCCACGCGGAAGGTGACATGGGGCGCGGCGCTGGTCATGTCGTGCGGTTGCACATCCTCGGCGTGGTGGATGACCACGCCCTTCATCCGCTCGCGGGCATCGTAGAGGTCGCGCGTGAGCTCGGTCTGGCCATAGACCACCACCGAGCTGCCGCCGCTGTACTTGTGCAGGTCGACGCGGCTCTGCCGGCCACCGTGGGCGATGATGAAGCCGTCGTGGATTTCGCCCTCGCGGTCCATGCGCTCGCCGCACTGGGCTTCGCGCATCAGTTCGGCGAAGCCGTGCTCCAGCACGCCGGCGCGGATGCGGCTCAGCACGTAGTCACGCGACTGCCGTTCGAGGACGATGGTATCGATGCCCTTGAGGTGCAGGAGCTGGGAAAGCAGCAGCCCGGAAGGCCCGCCGCCGATGATGGCGACTTGAGTTTTCATGTTTGATCCTTCTTTCTGGTCAAACGGCTTCCATGCAAAGGAGGCCGGATGCGGTGTTGGAAATCGGCACGTGATAGTTGGCATGCACCTTGGCGACTTCACCGAGCAGCGCGCCGCGCGTGGTCAGCCAGTTGATCAGCTCGACGCCCTGGGTGCCGGTCAGTTCGACCAGGTCGGGAATCGAATAGCGCGTCACCCACAGCGGATCGGTGATGAGCTTTTCCATGAACATGAGGTCGAATTCCTTGTTGATGAAGCCGGCGCGCTGGCCGTCGAGCTGGTGCGAGAGGCCGCCGGTGCCGATCACCACGACACGGGCATCCGAGTCCCACGACTCGATGGCGCGGCCGATGGCCTGGCCGAACTTGAAGCAGCGCGCCGGCGTCGGCAGCGGAAACTGCACGGTGTTCACGCAGACCGGCACGGTGCGCACCGGACAAGGATGCCGGCCGGGCCAGAACAGTTCCAGCGGCAGCGTGAAGGCATGGTCGACCAGCATTTCCTGGCAGGTGACGATGTCGAATTCCTCTTCGATCAGCGCGTCGATCATGTGCCACGACAGATCGAGGTCGCCCTGGTAAGGCGGCAGGGTCGGGATGCCCCAGCCTTCGTCGGCGTTGTTGTACTGCGGCGCGGCGCCGACGGCGAAAGTCGGCATCTTGTCGAGGAAAAAGTTGAGCCCGTGGTCGTTGTAGATCACCACGGCGACATCCGGCTTGACCTTGTCCAGCCAGGCGTGCACCGGCGGGAAGCCGTCGAAGAAGGGCTTCCAGTAAGGATCCTGCTGCGTGTTGTTGGCAATCGCGCGCCCGATGTAGGGCACGTGGGTGACGTTGAGTCCGCCGACGATTTTTGCCATGATCAGTTCCTCCCCGCGGCGACGAGCTTCGCCTTGAACTCGTCCTTGCTCATGCCGGTCTGCTGCGCGCCGATGTCCTGCATGTCGAGGCCGAAGATGCCGCCGAGCTTCGCCAGGTAGTAGGCGTTGCCGCCGGCCGCCAGCATGTCCAGCACCTGCAGGCTCAGCACGGCCTTCTTCTGCTGCGCGTTGAGGCCGTACTTGTCGCAGTAGGCCTCCTTGTCCTTGAGGTACTCGGCGCGGTTCTCGGCCGAGTTGAAGGAAAAGCACATCTTGTTCAGGGCGTAGCCCTTGCGTGCCATGTCGCCGTCGAACATCGTGGTGCCGGGTATCACGCGCTTCTGCTTGCCGTTGTTCATGTCCTGACTCCTAGGCTGCGATCGGAAATGTTTCGGTGTCGATTTCAAGTTGCGTGGCCGTGTTGTAGCGCGGCCCGCTTACGGTCTGCTGGTTGATCAGGGCGTCGAGCCGTTCGACCGTTTTCCGATCGAGCTGCACGTCGGCACCGGCAACGTTCTCGTCGAGATGCTCAAGCGTCCGCGTGCCGAAGATGGGGATGATGTCCTCGCCCTTCGCCAGCAGCCAGGCCAGCGCCAGTTGGGCCGGCGTGCAGCGGGCTTCGGCGGCAATGCGCAGGTACTCGGGCAGCAGTTCGAGGTTCTTCGCGTAATTGGCCGGCTCGAAGCGCGGCATCTGGCGGCGGATGTCCTTCGCCTCCAGTTGCGCCTCCGGATCGTGCAGGGTGTCGGTGAGGAAGGCGCGCGCCAGCGGGCTGAAGGCGACGAAGGCCACGCCCAGTTCGCGGCAGGCGGCGAGCGTGGCGATTTCGGCCTCGCGCGTCCATAGCGAATACTCGGATTGCAGCGCGGTGACCGGATGCACGGCATGTGCGCGCCGTAGCGTCAGCGCCGACACTTCGGACAAGCCGATGCTGCGCACCTTGCCCTCGCGCACCAAGTCGGCCAGCGCGCCGATGCTGTCTTCGATCGGCACCTGCTTGTCCCAGCGGTGCAGGTAGTAGAGGTCGATGACGTCGGTCTGCAGGCGGGCGAGGCTGGCCTCGCAGTCGCGCTTGAGGCTTTGCGGCCGGCCGTCGATGACGCGCTTGCCATTGACCCCGGTCATGCCGCATTTGCTGGCGAGCACGATCCTGTGCCGGTGCGGTTTGAGCACGCGGCCGAGCAGCGTCTCGTTGGCGCCGAAGCCGTAGAGCGCGGCGGTGTCGAAGAATGTGATGCCGCTGTCGAGCGCACGCAGCAGCAGCGCTTCGGCCGCCTCGGGCGCCGGCGGCGTTCCATAGGCATGGCTGAGGTTCATGCAGCCCAGGCCGAGGGCCGAGACCGTGAAGGGGCCGAGGCGACGATGCTGCATGTCAGTTGTTCCACCACGCATTGCGGCATCCGCGACGCACGGCACGCCAAGTTCGTTGGAGGGAGGCAGAGGGTGCCGAGGGCGCCAGGGGGCCGCCATCGCTCATGTCACCCGGACCGGGCTGCGCCCGATCCTCCTTCTTGACTTCGCCATGTCGGCCCCCTGCCACCCGCGGCGGGGTACGCCCGCGGTTCTGAACCGCCAAACACCCAAGGCGTGTCCCGAACGGGCCGGCCGGGTGCTCTGCAGAGCGAAGTAAAGAAGGAGGCGACGGCCTAAAGCCGGCGACGGGTGACATGAGCGGCGCAGAGCACCCGGCCGGCCCGCTCGCGGAACGGACAACAGGTTTCATCCTAGGCTCTCTTCGCCAGCTGCTGTTCAAGCTGGTGCAGCGTGTAGTAGCACGGCAGCACCTGCGCCACGCTGCCGTTGGGCTCACGGCCCTCGCGGATCGCGGCGAAGAACTCGCGGTCCTGCAGTTCGATGCCGTTCATCGAGACATCGACCTTGGTGACGTCGATCTTGTTGTCCTTGCCGTCGATCAGGTCGTCGTAGCGCGCGATGTAGGTACCGCTGTCGCCGATGTAGCGGAAGAAGGTGCCGAGCGGGCCGTCGTTGTTGAAGGAGAGCGACAGCGTGCAGATCGCGCCGGTGCTGCTCTTCAACTGGATCGACATGTCCATGGCGATGCCGAGACCCGGATGGATGGGGCCCTGCAGCGCGTTGGCGGCGACGATGCTGCCGCCGGTCTGGTAGGCGAACAGATCGACGGTGTGCGCGGCGTGGTGCCACAGCAGGTGGTCGGTCCAGCTGCGCGGCTGGCCCAGCGCGTTCATGTTGCTGCGGCGGAAGAAGTAGGTCTGCACGTCCATCTGCTGGATGTTGAATTCGCCCGCGGTGACCTTGTTGTGCACCCACTGGTGACTCGGATTGAAGCGCCGCGTGTGGCCGCACATGGCGACCAGCCCGGTCTTCCTTTGCAGCGCCACCACCGCCTCGGCGCCGGCCAGGCTGTCGGCCAGCGGAATCTCGACCTGCACGTGCTTGCCGGCGTTCATGCAGGCGACGGCCTGATCGGCGTGCATCTGCGTCGGCGTGCACAGGATCACCGCGTCGACCTCCTTCATGGCCAGGCTGTCGGCGAGATCGGTGGCGACGTGGCCGATGCCGTACTTGTCGGCGACTTCCCTGGTCTTCGCCAGATCACGACTGATCAGCGAGACGACTTCGACGCCGTCGATCAGCTTGATCGCATCGAGGTGCTTGATGCCGAAGGCGCCGGCGCCGGCCAGCGCAACTTTGATGGTTTTCATGTGTTCTCCAGGATCAGATGGCCGACGGCGGTGTTGCTCGCCGGCACATGGTAGAAGCGGTGCGCAACGCGCGGCGCGCGTTTGTCAAACTCGTCGTTCATCGCGCCGCGCGCGATCAGCCACATCACGAGCTCGATGCCTTCCGAGCCGGCTTCGCGCACGTAGTCGATGTGCGGCTTTTGCGCCAGCGTCGCCGGATCGGCGATCAACTGGTCGAGGAAGGCGGTGTCCCACTCGCGATTGATCAGGCCGGCGCGCGGGCCCTGCAACTGGTGGCTCATGCCGCCGGTGCCCCAGATCTGCACCTTCAGCGGCCGATCGTAGGACGCGACGGCCTTGCGGATGGCGCGGCCGAGATTGAAGCAGCGGCGGCCCGAGGGCACCGGATACTGCACGACATTCACTGCGAATGGAATCACCGGGCAGGGCCATTCCCGCGGCTGGCCGCACATCAGGGAGAGCGGCACGGTGAGGCCGTGGTCGACGGCCATCTTGTTCACAATGGTCAGGTCGAAATCGTCCTGGATCACCGATTGCGCGATGTGCGCGGCGAGTTCCGGATGGCCTTTCACCACCGGCACCGGGCGCGGGCCCCAACCTTCGTCGGCCGGCTGGAACTCGGCTGCGCAGCCGATGGCGAAGGTGGGAATGATGTCGAGGCTGAAGGCCGTGGCGTGGTCGTTATAGACGAGGAAGATGACGTCGGGCGTGTTGTCCTTCAGCCACTGCTTCGATTTGTCGTAGCCGGCGAACAGCGGCTGCCAGTAGGGCTCGCCGGTCTTGCCGAGGTCGATCGCGGCGCCGATGGCGGGCACGTGCGAGGTATAGACGGATGCGGTGATGCGGGCCATGTCAGCAGCCCTCCTTTGTGCCGGCCTGGCCGCGTTTACCTTGCGGCTGGCGGTGTGCCTGGGCATCGCCGTCCTCGCCGATGTAGCGGTTGCCCTCGATCGAGCGGCCGCCGCGGATCATCATGTCGCGGTATTCCTCCTCGCTCATGCCGGTCATGCTGCCGGCCATCTGCTGGAAGGATTTGCCGTCGGTGGCGCCGATGCGGGCGAGGAAGTAGATGTTGCCGCCCAGCGCGATGCAGCGGTTGAGGTCGCGCGCCATGACGGCCAGCTTCTGCTCCTCGCTCATCGGCCATTCGTCGAGGTAGGCGCGTTCGTCGGCCTTGAAGCGGGCGCGGTTCTCCGGCCTCATCAGCGAGACGCAGAACTGGTTGAGGTGGTATCCCTTGCGCGACTCGTCGGCATCGAAGATCGTCGTGCCGGGAACATCCTGGTAGGGCTTGTCGAGCGACACTATTTTTCCTCCGGCCAATACAGGCGCATCGGGTTGTCCACCAGCAGTTTTTGCTGCAATTCGGGCGTGGTCGCGATGTGCGGAATGAAGTCGACCAGCAGGCCGTCATCGGGCATGTGGTCCTTGAGATTGGGGTGCGGCCAGTCGGTGCCCCACAGCACGCGGTCGGGGAAGGTCTCGACGATGCGCTTGGCAAAGGGCACCACGTCGCGATAGGCATTCTGCTCGCCATTCAAGGCCTTCGGCCCGGTGAGGCTCAGGCGCTCGGGACAACTGACCTTGCTCCAGACGTTCGGGTAGTCGCGCATGAACTTGACGAAGAGCTCGAACTCGGGCCCGTCGACGGGCTTGCTCACGTCGGGGCGGCCCATGTGGTCGACCACGATGGTGGTCGGCAGCGCCGTGAAGAAGTCCCACAGTTCGGGCAGGTCCACCGCCTCGAAATAGATCACCACATGCCAGCCCAGCGGCGCGATGCGCGCGGCGATTTCCATGAGCTCGTCCTTCGGCGTGAAGTCGACCAGCCGCTTGACGAAGTTGAAACGCACGCCGCGCACGCCGGCCGCGTGCATCTGCTGCAATTCGGCATCGCTCACCGTGCGCCGCACCGTGGCGACGCCACGGGCCTTGCCATTTGAATGCACCAGCGCATCGACCATGGCGCGATTGTCGGCGCCGTGGCAGGTGGCCTGCACCACGACATTGCGGGCGAAACCGAGGTGGTCGCGCAGCGCATAGAGCCGGGCTTTCGAGGCGTCGCAAGGCGTGTACTTGCGCTCCGGCGCATAGGGAAACTCGGCGCCGGGGCCAAAGACATGGCAGTGCGCGTCGACCGCGCCGGCGGGCAGCTTGAAAGTCGGCGCTGACGGGACGGCGAACCAGTCGAGCCAGCCGGGAGTTTTCTGGAATTCCATCCTCAGTCCTTCGGCTTCACGTTGGCCAGGATGCGGTCGGCCTCGACGCGCCAGTCGGTGCTGCGGGCGAAGCCGGCGCTGCCCCTCTTGCCGAACACGCCGGCGTCGGCCAGGTCGGCGACCCAGGCCTGGCGCTCCGCCGTGCCCTGCGCCGACCACGGCACGAGGCCGGCTTCGCGTACTGTCGCGGCAACTTCGCGCACTTCCTCGCTGCGGCGGCGGCCATGCTCGATGACGCGCTGGAAAAAGTAGGCGCCCTGCTTTTCCCAGTCGATGCCGGGGAAGGTTTCGTAGAGCGAGGCAACTACCTGGTCCTCGACATCATAGGCGCGCGCCGCGGTAAAGCTTTCGATCACCATGGCTTCGAGGCCCTTGATCATCACGCTGCGGCACATCTTGGTGGCGGAGGCGACGCCGAGCTTTTCGCTGGCGACCTTGCCCTCGAAACCCAGCACCTTGAGCAGCGGCGCCAGCTCGGCGGCCCCTGCCCCGCCCAGCAGCAGCGGCACGCGGCTGCGATAGGGCGGAATCGAGGTCATCACCGCGCCCTCGACATAGCGCCCCCCTGCCGCATCGACGATGCCGGCGGCCTTGATCTTGGCGCCGGGGGACGCGGAGTTGAAATCGAGGAACCAGGCGCCCGGCTTGAGAGTCGGCGCCGAGGACACGGCGACCGCGAGCGTCTGGTCGGCCGTGACGGCGGAAATCACCAGGTCGGCGGCTCGCGCCAGGAAGGCATGGCTGGTCATGGGGCGCACGCCGTATTGCGCCGCATGAGCCAGCAGCGGCGCGTCGTCAGCCGTGCCGAACTTGATGTCGTAGGCCAAAATGTCTTCGACGCCGCGCGCGCGCAAGTCCTCGGCGAGGATGCGCCCGACCTCGCCGTAACCGACGAGGCCGATGGACCACTGCAATGGATTGGCGGGAATGCTCATCAGTCGATGTACTTGAGCCCGGCCTTTTCCAGCGCGGGGCGCATGTCGTACATGTCGAGGCCGAGCACACCGGACGCCAGCTTCTCGCGCTTGGCGCCCTCGTTGGCCTCGCGCTTCGCGGCGGCTTCCAGCGTCGCAGCAGCCATCGCGCGCGGCACGCAGACCACGCCGTCGTCGTCGGCGACGATGACGTCGCCGGGCGTCACCAGCATGCCGGCGCAGACCACGGGGATATTCACCGAGCCGAGCGTGGCCTTGATCGTGCCCTTGCTGCTGATGCATTTGCTCCAGACCGGGAAGCCCATCCCGGTCAGCGTCTTCACGTCGCGTACGCCGGCGTCGATGACCAGGGCGCGCGCGCCGCGGGCCATGAAGCTGGTGGCCAGCAGGTCGCCGAAGTAACCGTCGCTGCACGGTGCGCTGATCGCCGCGACGACGATGTCGCCGGGCCGGATCTGCTCGGCGACGACATGCATCATCCAGTTGTCGCCGGGGTGCAGCAGCACGGTGACGGCGGTGCCCGACACCTGCGCGCCGGCGTAAATCGGCCGCATATAAGGTTGCATCAGTCCGACGCGACCCATGGCTTCATGCACCGTGGCGCTGCCGTAGCGCGCGAGGCCGTCGGCGATGTTCGCCCCGGTGCGTTCGATGTTGCGATAGACGACGCCCAGTTCGTACATGTCATTTCCCCTTTGCTTTGAGCGCCGCATCCAGTCGCGGATAGACGCGCCGCGCATTGCCTTCGTACACCTTGTAGCGGTCTTCCGCGCCGAGGTTGAGCGTCGCTTCGATATAGCGCTTGGTATCGTCGAAATTGAAGCCGGTCTCTGGATCGATGCCCTTCACCGCGCCGATCATTTCCGAGGCGAACAGGATGTTGTCCACCGGAATCACTTTCGTCAGCAGGTCGATGCCCGGCTGGTGATAGACGCAGGTGTCGAAGAACACGTTGTTCAGCAGGTGGTCCTTGAGCAGCGGCTTCTTCAACTCCTGCGCCAGGCCGCGGTAGCGGCCCCAGTGGTAGGGCGCGGCGCCGCCGCCGTGCGGGATGATGAACTTCAGCTCGGGGAAGTCCTTGAACAAGTCGCCCTGGATCAACTGCATCACGGCCGTGGTGTCGGCGTTGATGTAGTGCGCGCCGGTGGTGTGGAAGCAGGCGTTGCAGGAGGTCGAGACGTGGACCATGGCCGGGATGCCGTGCTCGACCATCTTTTCGTAGATCGGATACCAGTGGCGATCATGGAGCGGCGGCGAAGTCCAGTGGCCGCCGGAAGGATCGGGGTTGAGGTTGATGCCGACGAAGCCGTATTCCTTGACGCACTTTTCCAGCTCGGCGACGCAGGTTTTCGGATCGACTCCGGGCGACTGCGGCAGCATCGCGGCGCCGATGAAGTTGTCGGGGAAGAGTTGCGAAACGCGGAAGCACAGCTCGTTGCAGATCGCCGCCCAGGTCGAACTGACGTTGAAATCGCCGATGTGGTGGGCCATGAAGCTGGCGCGCGGCGAGAACACGGTGAGGTCGGAGCCGCGTTCCTTCATCTTCTTCAGCTGGTTGGTCTCGATCGACTCGCGCAGTTCGTCGTCGCTGATCTTCAGCTCCGAGACTTTGGGCATCAGCGCCGGGTCCTTGATGCCGGCGATCTGGCGGTTGCGCCAGTCTTCCAGCGCCTTGGGCGCGGTGGTGTAGTGGCCGTGGATGTCGATGATCATGGTGGTTTCTCCGGGAATCAGGCGGGTTCCATGCCCTGGCGACGCTTGGTCAGGGCGGCCTCGGGCGAGCGCATGAAGTCGAGCAAGTCGCGCACGGCCTCGGGCTGGGTCGAAGCGGCGCACAGGGCGCCGGCGAAGGTGCTGACGATCTCGCAGCCGGGCGGCATGGTGCCGACCACGGCGATGCCGAAGGCATGCGCCATTTCGCTGTATTGCTGGAAACCGAGCTCGACCTTTCCCTCGGCGACGAGTTGGGCCACCGGCACGCCGGGCGGCGCCTGCACCACGCGCTCGCGCACTTCGTCGGCGATGCCCCAGCGCTCGAACAGCTTCATGAGTTCCGTGCCGCTGGGGCCGGTCGAATAACCCAGCGTCTTCGCGGCCAGCACGGCACGGCGCAGTGCCCCTTCCGATCCGACGTCCGGCCGCGCGGCGCCCGCACGCACGGCGATCGCCACCGTTGATCTCACCAAGTCGGCCTTGCTGTCGGCCACGACATGTCCCGAGGCGACCAGCCGGTCGATTGCATCGGCGGCCAGCACCACGAGGTCGAAGGGCTCGCCGGCCTGCACGCGTTTGGCCGCATCGACGCCGCCGACCGATTCGAAGGAAACCGCGACGCCACGCTGCATTCGATACGCAGCGGCAAGTTCAGCCAGCACCTGGCGCGTCGCCATCGACGAGATACCGCGAATGACCGGAGTCTGCATGTGCACCACCCAAAATCGATGCGAGCATTTTGACAAAACCGCGCTGGCGGGCCTAGCCGCCACGGGCACTACTAGCTATCGCGTTTTGTTATGGGTGCGACTGGGAATGGCTGGCGGCACGGGCTCCGCCGCCGCCAGGATCAGCTCGCGCAGCAGGCGCAGCACGTGCTTGGTCAGCGGCGTCGACGGCTTGTGCGCCGACACCGCGAGGCACAGGGTGCTGGTCAGGCGCGGTTCGACCAGCTTGCGCAGGACGAAGGCCTCGGGCGAACCGGAGGCCGCCAGCGCGGTCGGCGTCAATATGGCGTGGCCGTGGCCGGCGCGCACCAGTTCGAGGATGGACTGCACGCTGGAAATTTCCAGCGCCACATTGAGCTTGTGGCCAGCCAGCGCGGCCTGGGTTTCCAGCAGCTTGCGGATGGCGTGGCTGCGTTCGGGCAGGATCAGCGGGAAAGCAGTCAACTCGGCCAGCGTCACCGTGTCGCCAGCGCCGACTTTCTTCTTCGGCTTCGCCCCGGCCGGGCTGACCATGCCCAGCGGTTCGTCCAGCACGGGCGTGAGTTCGAGCGCGGCCTGCGATTCCGGGTTGTGCAGCAGGCCGACATCGACGCGGCCGGTGGAGATCCATTCCGCCAGATGGGTGGACAAGCCCTCGACGATGGCCAGTCGCGCCTTCGGCAGGCTGCGGCGAAAGCCTTCGACCAGCGGCAGCGTCAGCAGCCGGCCCATGCTCGGCGGCAGGCCGACGACGATGCGCCCGGCCGGCTCGCCGCGCGTGGTCTCCAGGTCTTCGCGTACCCGCGACATCAGTTGCAGGATGCCGATGCTGTGGTCGAACAGGCGCTTGCCGGCCTCGGTCAGCACCACGCCGCGGCCGTTGCGCATCAGCAAGGTCACGTGCAGGTCGGTTTCCAGCAGCCGCACCTGGCGCGACAGCGCCGGCTGCGCGATGTTGAGGATCAGCGCCGCCTTGCTGAAGCTGCCCAGCTCGGCGACGCGCACGAAGTATTCGAGTTGCTTGAGGTTCATTGAGCCACCGGAGCATGCACGACATCGGTGAGGTCATCACATGAACAATCGACCTCGCGGCCTATTCTAGCTCGCGCTGGACACGGCCACGGTACTTGGCGCTGCCGCGCGGTGGGCTGCCTTACTCGACGTCCCGCGCGAATGCAGTCGCCGTCTCGCCAGCGCCGACTATTGCCGCCGCCAGCGCCGGGGCCTGCACCGCGAGGGCGTGGGCGTGAAAACACGCGAGTTCGATCAGGCCGCGCAGGTAGTCGGCGCCGTAGGCTTCCGCTGCGGTCGGCTTGGCCGCCGCAAGCGCCACGCGCGCCAGTTGCCAACTGCCGCAGACCGAACCCAGCAGGTGCAGGAAGGGCACCGCGCCGGCCAGCACGGCGGCGAGGCGCTCGCGCCCGTTGGCGAGGATCCAGTCCAGCGCACGCTCCAGCGCGGCGATGTCCTCAGCGAAACGCACGGCCATTGATTGCATGCCCTCGGCCGCTGCGAGTTCGGCGGCAACGCCGCGCATTTCAACGATCAGTTCGCGCAGGGTTGCGCCGTTTTCGCGCAGCACTTTGCGGCCGACCAGGTCGTTGGCCTGGATGCCGGTGGTGCCTTCGTAGATGGTGATGATGCGCGCATCGCGGGTGTGCTGGGCGATGCCGGTTTCCTCGACGAAGCCCATGCCGCCGTGCACCTGGATCGCGTCATAGCAGACCTGCTGGCACAGCTCGGTGCTCCAGCCCTTGACCACCGGCATCAGCAGGTCGACGTAGCGTTTGGACTTGTCCGCCGCCGCCGTGTCCGGCGAATGGCGCGCGAGGTCGAACCAGCCGGCCGCCGTGTAGGCCAGCGCGCGCGCCGCCATGATGCGGGCGCGCATGGTCAGCAGCATGCGCTTGACGTCGGGATGGTTGATGATGCTCTGGCCCACCGCGCCGGTGACCGCGTCGCGCCCCTGCACGCGCTCGCGGGCGAAGGCCAGCGCCTGCTGGTAGGCGCGCTCGCCGATGCCGATGCCCTGTACGCCGACGCCGAAGCGCGCCTCGTTCATCATGATGAACATGTATTCGAGGCCGCGGTTCGGCTCGCCGATGATCCAGCCCGTCGCCCCACCTGCGTCGCCGAAGCTCATGGCGCAGGTCGGGCTGCCGTGGATGCCCAGCTTGTGTTCGAGCCCGACGCAGCGCACGTCGTTCCGCGCGCCGGGGCTGCCATCACGATTGACCAGAAATTTTGGCACGAGGAACATCGAAATGCCCTTCACGCCCGGCGGCGCATCGGGCAGGCGCGCCAGCACCAGATGCACGATGTTGGGCGTGATTTCGTGGTCGCCGTAGGAGATGAATATCTTCTGCCCGCTGATGCGGTAGCTGCCGTCCGCCTGCGGCTCGGCGCGGGTGCGGATCGCGGCGAGGTCGGAGCCGGCCTGCGGTTCGGTAAGGTTCATGGTGCCGCCCCACTCCCCCGTGACCAGCTTTTGCAGGTAGGTGGCCTTGAGTTCGTCGCTGGCGGCGAGCAGGATCGCCTCGGATTCGCCGGTGTTGAGTTGCGGCAGCATGGTGAATGCGGTATTGGCGGAGAACCACATTTCCCAGACCGGCGTCGCCACGCACTTGGGCAGGCCCTGGCCGCCGTAGTCGGGCGAGAGTCCGAGCCCCACCCAGCCGCCTGCGGCAAACTGTTGATAGGCCTCGGTCCAGCCCGGCGGGGTGATGACCTTGCCGTCTTCGAGGCGGCAACCGGCGCGGTCGCCGACGCTGTTGAGCGGCGCCAGCACGCCGGCGGCGAACTTTCCGGCTTCCTCGAGCACGGCATCGACCAGGTCGGGCGTCGCCTCCTCGCAGCCGGGCAGTCGCGAGACCGCGCCGAATTCCGCGACCTCCTTGAGCAGGAAGCGCATGTCGGCGAGCGGTGCGGTGTAATCGGTCATGGTCGCGTGTCGTGTAAGAGTCGGCGCTCGCGGTACGGCGATGCTGCGCGAGGACTACCTCGGCGCGAGCCTCGCAGCACCGGTATTCATGCCGGCTGATCCAGCTTGAGCAGGCGGATGGCGTTCTGTTTGAGGATCAGCGGCTTGACCGAATCCTTGAACCCGGCCTGTTCGAAATCCTCGAGCCAGCGGTCGGGCGCGATCAGCGGAAAGTCGGAACCGAACAATATGCGGTCGCGGAGCAAAGTATTGGCGTACTGCACCAGTTGCGGCGGAAAATATTTCGGCGACCAGCCTGAGAGGTCGATCCAGACATTGGGCTTGTGCAGGCAGACCGAGAGCGCCTCGTCCTGCCAGGGCCACGAGGGATGGGCGATGACGATCTGCATGTCCGGAAAATCAACCGCGACGCCGTCGAGCAGCATCGGGTTCGAAGTCTCCAGGCGCAGCCCGCCGCCGCCGCGCATGCCGCTGCCGATGCCGGAATGGCCGCTGTGGAAGATCGCCGGCAGCTGGTACTCGGCGATCACTTCATACAGCGGCCAGGCCATGCGGTCCTGCGGATTGAAGCCCTGCACCGTCGGGTGGAACTTGAAGCCCTTGACGCCGTAATCCTCGATCAGCTTGCGCGCCTCGCGCGCGCCCATGCGGCCCTTGTGCGGGTCGATGCTGGCGAAGGCGATCATCATGTCGCTGTTCTGCTGCGCGGCTTCGGCGACCTCCTCGTTGGGGATGCGCCGGTTGCCGATGTGCGATTCGGAATCGACGCTGAACATGACCAGGCCGATCTTGCGTTCGCGGTAATAGGCGATCGTCTCCGCGATGGTCGGCCGGTTTGCGTTCTTGAAATACTTGTCGGCGGCGCGTTCGTAGGGCTCGAAATACGGGTCTTTCGGCTGGCAGCAGGAGACTTCGGCGTGGGTGTGGGTGTCGATCGCGACGAGTTCGTTGAGGTTCACGTCTGCGGCCCCTTGCCCTTGCGGTTCAGAAACTGGCCGATGCGCGCGACCACTTCGGGACTGGTCTGCGTCAGGGCGGCGGTCAGCGACTCGACGTAGAAGCCGTCGTCGGTGGACATGTTGCCGATGCGCTGGATCGCCGTGACCATGGCGTAGTTGGCCATCGGTGCGTTCTCGGCGATGCGCGCCGCCAGTTCCTGCGCCCTGGCCATGCCCTCGCCCTTGCCGACGAGATAGTGCGACAGCCCCAGGGCCTGGCCTTCCTCGGCATTCAGGATGCGGCCGGTCAGCATCATTTCGGCCATGCGCCCCTGGCCGACGATGCGCGCCACGCGCACCGAGGCGCCACCGCCGACGAAGATGCCGTGACGGCCTTCGGGCAGTTGATACATCACCGAGGGCTCGGCGACGCGCACATGGGTTGCCGTGGCGAGTTCGAGGCCGCCACCGATCACGGCCCCGTGCAGCACCGCCACCACCGGGATGCCGGTCATCTGGATCTTGTTGAACAGGCGATGCCAGCCCTGCGAATGCAGCATGACGCCGAAGGGTTCGCGGTGCTGGTGCTCGCTGAGGTCGAGTCCGGCGCAGAAGTGGTCGCCGGCGCCGGCCAGGATCACCACCCGGGCTTCGGCGGGCCGCTCTTCCCATGCCTTGTCCAGCGCGTCGAGCAGGCGGTCGCTGATGGCGTTGCGCTTGGCCGGACGATTCAGCGTGATGGTGTAAACGAGGCCATCAGTCGAGTGTGTTACGAGTTTGTCTGTCACGGGGTGTTCCTTTGCGGCACTGAATACTTGGTTCGGAGCCCCTCGTAACTGACGCGCGCAGCGCGCCGATCAGTAACCCCCCGCGAGGGGGGAAGGGGGGCGGGCGAATGATGATTTTTAGTTACGGCCGCTGCGCTTAACGCCGATGATGCCGGCGTTAGCCTCCACTGTAACTTTGTTTTCGCGGGTTTCATCCTCGGCGGTTGGCGCTTGCAAGCAACGAGCATCAGATGAAGATGACGGCCGCATCGGGGACGTCGGAATACAGTTCCAGCACGCGGTCGGCGCGGCGCGTGAGCACGGCGCGCTGGTTGATGTAGCCCTTGTCGGTGAGTTCGCCATGCTCGGACGACGGCGGCTCGGCCATCAGCAGGGCGCGCGTCGGATAGGTCGAAGAACCACCTCCCTGCTGCTTGAGGCGCATCAGGCCTTCGCGCATGCGCTCCTTGATCACCGGATGGCCGATGACCGTGGCCGCGGGAGCGTCGTCGCCAAGGCTTGCCAGGCGGCGGCATTCCGCGATGTTCGGAAACACCAGGAAGCCGATGTCGTCGCGGTCATGTCCCGTAAGCACGATGTCCTGGGCAATTGGCGAAAGCGCGCTGATGCCGGCGACGCGGATGCTGCCGACATGGACCCAGGTGCCCGACAGCAGCTTGAAGTCCTCGGCGACGCGGCCGTCGAACAGCAGGCCCTGCTCGGGCTTTGCCGGATCGACGAAGGACACGGCGTCGCCGATCATGTAGAAGCCTTCCTCGTCGAAGGCCGCCTTGGTCAGCGCGGGCTGCTTCCAGTAGCCGGGAAACAGGTTGGGACCCTTGACCCGCACTTCCAGCTTGTCCGCCACGGGTACCAGCTTCAGCGTGGTGCCCGGAATCGGCACGCCGATCACGCCGGAGCGCACCGCCTGGAAGTGGCAATCGGTGCAGGCCGGCGCGGTTTCGGTGGAGCCCCAGGACGAGAGCATGACCACGGGATGGCCCAGCTCCATGACCGCGAGGCGTTCGAGTTCATCCCAGGTCGACTGCGGCAGGGCGGCACCGGCGTAGAAAATGATCTGCAGGCGCGAGAAGAAACTCTTGCGCAAGGCGGCGTTGTCGCGCAGCTCGGCCACCAGCAGCGCATAGGCCAGCGGCACGCTGAAATAGATGGTGGGGGAGATGTCGGTCAGGTTCCTCACCGTCTTCGGCAGCAAGGCCGGCAGCGGCTTGCCATCGTCAATGTAGAGGCTGCCGCCAAAGCGCAGCACCTTGTTGAAGTTGTGGCTGCCGCCGAAGACGTGGCTCCAGGGCAGCCAGTCGCAGATGACGGGCTTCTGCGTGTTGAGGAAAGGCCAGATCACCGACTTCATCTCGACGTTTGAGCACATCATGCGCTGCGTGGTGATCACCGCCTTGGGCGCGCCCACGGAACCCGAGGTGAACAGGAACTTGGCAATGGTGTCGGGAGTGATTGCCGCAAACGCGGCCTTCACCGCCGTGTCGTCAGCGCCGTCCGAGTGGATACCGCTTCGCATAACTTTCTCGATGTCGGCGAAGGGCAGCGTTCCCGGCTGGGGCTGGCTGCGGCTGCCGGCGACAACGACGCCGTCATGCAGCCCGGCGATGGCATTGAGCGCCGGCAGGAAACGTTCGATGGAATCGGCAAAGATGACGCCGGGACGCAGCAGCTCGACGTTGGCCTTGAGCTTGAGGAAATCCCTGGAGAGCAGCGAATTGCCGGGCGACACCGGACTGATCGGCACGCCGACATGCAGACAGGCCAGCATCAGCAGCGCATGTTCGATGCCGTTGTCGGAGAGCACCAGCACCGGCCGCTCGGGCGAGAGATTCTGCCCGAGCAGCCAGGTGGCGATGCGATACACGCGCGTGAGCGCCTGCCCGTATGTCACCTTGACCCATTCGCCATCCAGACCGCGCTCGGCGATCAGGACGGCATCCGGCGTCTCGCCCGCCCAGCGTTCCAGCCACTCGCCGGAACAGCGCGAGTAGTCGGGCAGCGTCAGGGCCGAACGGAACAGGCGGCTGCCGTCCGGCCGGGCTTCGAGAATCACGGCCGGATCGACGAACAGCTCGGCCGGCTTGCGGGCGATGGGGCTCATGCGACGTCCTTTTGCTTTGTGGCGGTGACGCGGCTTACTTGGAAATGACCTTGAAAGCGCCGTTCTGCACCTGCAACAGCACGCGGGCGCGACGGTCGTGGCCGGAATGGTCGGTCGGGCTCATGTTGAACACGCCATGCACGCCGACGACATCCTTCTCGCTTTCGATCGCGTCGCGCAACGCGGCGCGGAATTCCGCGGTACCGGGCTTGGCCTTCTTCTTGGCCGCCGGAATGGCGCGCGAGGCCAGCGCCCAGGCATCCCACACGTGGCCGCCGAAGGACGACAGCGAGCCGGCGCCATGCTTGCCTTCATATAGCTTGGCGTACTCGGCGCCGGCCTTCTTCGAGGGGTGCGAGTCAGACAGTTGCTCCCACTCGATCAGCGGGCCGGCAACCAGGATGCCGCCTTCGACGTTCTTGCCGCCGATCTTGAGGAAGGCCGGCGAGGGAGCGCCGTGGGTCTGGTAGATCTGGCCCTTGTAGCCGCGCTCGACCAGCGTGCTGTGGGGCATCGCCGCGGGCGCGCCGGAGGCGACGACGAGGATGGCATCGGGCTTGGCGGCGATCAGCTTGACGGCCTGGCCGGTGACGGAGGTGTCGGTACGCTGGAAGCGCTCGATCGGGCCGACGGTAACCCCGTACTTGGCCTTCACGGCGTCGAGCGCCTTGATCCAGGTTTCGCCATAGCCGTCGGCAAAGCCGATGAAGCCGAGCGTCTTCTGGTTGTTGGCCTTCATGTGCTCGAGGATGCCTTCCGCCATCAGCGCAAAGTTCTGCGGCGTGGTGAAGGTCCACTTCAGCTTTTCGCCGTCGGCCGGGTTCGGCGCCAGCGCGATCAGCGGCGTCTTCGACTCGGCGGCGGCGCCGGCGGCGGCCATTGCGGCCGGGGTGATGGAGCCGGCGATCAGCAGATCCACCTTGTGTTCGTTGATCAGCTTGGCAACGTTCTTCACCGTGGCGGTGGGATCGGAGGCCTCGTCGAGGATGATCCAGTTCACTTTTTCACCGCCGATGCTGGTCGGCATCAGTTCGGCCGTGTTCTTTTCAGGGCCGCCGAGCACGGCGGCCGAACCGGTGGCGGAAACGCTGACGCCGATGTTGATGTCGGCCAGAGCGGCGCCGGAGCCGATCAGCGACAGGGCGATGACCAGCGGCTTGATGGACAGTTTGGTTTTCATGCTTTCTCCTCGTGTTGTTGGTTTGAAATGAATCCGGGTATATCGACTTGCGGATGACAACGACAAAGCGGTACGGAATCAGGCGGCGATCGAATGACTGCCGCCAAGCCCGAGATAACTCTCGATCACGCGCGGATCGCCGAGCAGGGACTTGGCATCGTTCTCCACCGCCACGCTGCCATTCTCCAGCACGTAGCCGTAATCCGCCACCTGCAATGCAGCACGGGCGTTCTGCTCGACCAGCAGGACCGAGACGCCCATCTCGCGCAACTGCTGCACGACGCGGAAGACTTCCCTGACGATCAGCGGCGCCAGGCCGAGGCTGGGCTCGTCGAGCATCAGCAGCGCGGGCTTGGCCATCAGGGCGCGGCCCATGGCCAGCATCTGCCGCTCGCCGCCGGACAGCGTGCCGGCCTGCTGCGCCTTGCGTTCGGCCAGGCGCGGGAAAATGGCAAACACCTCGTCCATGGTCTTCGCCTGATCGCGCTCGCCGCGCCGATAACGGGCGAAGGCGCCGAGCAGCAGGTTGTCGGCCACCGACATCTCGCCGAAGAGTTCGCGCTTTTCCGGCACCAGCACCAGACCCCTGGCCACCAGCGCATCGACCGACATCTTGCCGAGCGTCGGCTGACCCTGGTAGCGCACCTCGCCGCGCGCCGGCAGCAGGCCCATCAGCGCCGAGAGCAGCGTGGTCTTGCCGGCGCCGTTGGGGCCGATCACGGTGACGATCTCGCCTTCACGGATTCGCACGTCGACATTGTGGATGGCCTCGACGCGCCCGTAATTGACGCACAGCCCGCTGGTTTCGAGCAGCACCGGTTTCGTGCGGCCGCCTCCGCTGCTCATGCGTCCACCCCGCCCAGGTAGGCTTCGAGCACTTTCGGATTGGCCTGGATTTCCTGCGGCAGGCCTTCGGCCAGGTGTTCGCCGAATTCCATGACGACGACGCGATCGGCCAGGCCCATGACGAAATCCATGTCGTGCTCGACCAGCAGGATCGCCATGCCCTCGCCGCGCAGCTTGTCCAGCAGTTCGGCCAGCGCGCGCTTTTCCAGGTGGCGCAAGCCTGCGGCAGGCTCGTCGAGCAGCAGCAGGGTCGGGTCGCTGCACAGGGCGCGGGCGATTTCGACGATGCGCTGCTTGCCCAGCGGCAGGCTGCCGGCCGCATCGAACAGGTGCTCGCCGAGGCCGCAGCGCTGCAATTGGTGCGCGGCCTCCCAGAGCAGGCGGCGTTCCTCCTCGCGATCGAGGCGCCAGGCCGACTGCACGAAATTCTTCCGCCCGCGCAGGTGGGCGCCGATGGCGGCATTTTCCAGCACCGTCATGTCCTGGTTCAGGCGCACATGCTGGAAGGTCCGGCTGATGCCGAGTTTGGCGATCTCGCGCGAAGCGAGGGCATCGATGCGCTGGTCCATGAAATGAATCTCGCCCTCGCTCGCCGGACTGACGCCGGAGATGCAGTTGAACAGGGTGCTCTTGCCGGCGCCATTGGGACCGATCAAGGCCATCACTTCGCCGGCCCGTACGGTGAGGTTCATGGCGTTGTTGGCGACCAGGCCGCCGAAGCGCTTGGTGACATTTCTCACCAGGAGCACTTCGCGACCGCGCGCCGGGATGTCGCGGCGCGGCAGGGGCAGGGCCGGCTCGACGGTCTTCGCCTGTTCCCGCTGCGGAACCCGGTTGCCGAAGGCGCGCATCAGGATCGGCCACACGCCGTCGCGGGCGCGATGCAAAACAATGATGGTCAGCAGGCCGAACACCACCATCTCGAAGTTGCCGGTGGCACCGAGCAGTTTCGGCAGCAGGTCCTGCAGCCACTCCTTGAGGAAGGTCACCGCCGTCGCCCCGAACACTGCGCCCCAGACCGCCGCGGCGCCGCCCAGCACGGCCATGAACAGGTACTCGATGCCATGGCCGAGCGAAAACGGCGTCGGATTGACGAAGCGCTGCAGGTGGGCGTAGAGCCAGCCCGAGACGCAGGCGAACTGCGCCGCGATCATGAACAGCACCATGCGGTACCAGAGCGTGTTGATGCCCATCGCCTCGGTCATGGTCATGCTGCGCAGGCAGCGCATGGCGCGGCCTTCGCGCGAATCGAGCATGTTCTGGGTGGTGACGATGGCCGCCAGCAGCGTGGCCCAGATCACATAGAAGAAGGCGCGGCCGGAGCCAAGTTCGAGGCCGAAGAGGTCCACCGGCGGAATCCCGTCGATGCCGCCGTGGCCGCCCAGGGCTTCGAGGTTGCTGAAGATGAAGTAGAGCGAAATGCCCCAGGCGATGGTGCCCAGCGGCAGGAAGTGTCCGGACAGGCGCAGGGTGATGAAGCCCAGCGCCAGCGACACCGCGGTGGTGAGGGTCATGCCGACGATCAGGGTACCCCAGGGCGACATGCCGTGGCGCGTGGTGAGGTAGGCCGTGGCGTAAGCGCCGAGGCCGACGAAGGCCGCCTGGCCGAAGGAGGTCAGGCCGCCGATGCCGGTCAGCAGCACCAGGCCCAGCGCCACCAGCGCGTAGAGGCCGATGTAGTTGGTCAGCGTGACGGTGAATGGTGCGGCGAACAGCGGCACCAGGGAAACAGCCAGCATGAAGGCGATCAGGGCGCGGTTGGGCGTGATCAGCACCACCTCAGTGCTCCTCGTCGACGTGGTGCGTGGTCAGCGAACGCCATAACAGCACGGGAATGATCAGCGTGAAGACAATGACTTCCTTGTAGGCCGAGGCGTAGAAGGACGAGTAGGACTCGATCAGTCCGACCAGGATCGCGCCCGCCGCCGCCAGCGGATAGGACACCAGGCCGCCGATGATGGCGCCGACGAAACCCTTGAGGCCGACGAGGAAGCCGGTGTCGTAATAGATGGTGGTGATCGGCGCCACGAGGATGCCGGAGAAGGCGCCGACCAGCGCCGCCAGCGTGAACGAGAGCTTGCCGGCGAGGTCGGCGGAGATGCCCATCAGGCGCGCGCCGGTACGGTTGATCGCCGTCGCGCGCAGCGCCTTGCCGTAGATCGAGCGCTCGAAAAACAGCGCCAGGCCTGCAATCAGCAGCGCCGCGATGCCGACGATCCACAGCGTCTGGAACTGGATGTAGGTCGGCCCGAGATCGAAGCCGCCATCGGTGAATGCCGGCGTGCGGCCGCCCTCGGCGCCAAAGAAATACAGGCCGAGGCCGAGCAGCACGAAATGCACCGCGACCGAGACAATCAGCAGCAGCAGCACCGAGGCTTCGGCCACCGGCTGGAAGGCCAGGCGGTAGATCTGCGGCCCGAGCGGGACGACGAACAGCAGGGCGATTGCTGCCTGCAGCGGATAGGCCAGGCTCTTCAGCGGCAGAAAGTGCACCGCAATCGCCGCGACGGCGGGTAGCATCGCGTTCCTCGCCACGATCAGCGGCAGGCGCGCAGCCGCGCCTTCGCGCAGCGCCGCGACGCATTCGACCAGGGCCACCGCGATGCCCAGCGTGACCACCAGCCACATCGTCGGCGGCAGCAGGCCGGCATGGATCGCCGCCATGGACAGCGCGCCGTAGGCGACGAACTCGCCCTGCGGAATGAAGATGACGCGCGTGACGGCGAACACCAGCACCAGGGCCAGCGACAACAGCGCGTAGATCGCGCCGTTGGTGATGCCGTCCTGGGCCAGGATCAGGGCAACCGATGCATCCACGTGCGCGGCCACTCGGCTTCGAAACCGGCGTGCTTGCGCCGCGGCCGCCCCTGGCGGTTTGTGTTCATTGCTCCTCCAAGCATTATTTATTGTTGGCCTCGCCCCCTGTCCGAGCTGCCAAATCCTTGGCTCGGCGGCGGCGAGTGCGAACGGATTCTGACGCCTGACTGTGTTGCCGTCAACTGGTTTTATATCAAACTATTTCAGCTTTGTGTAAATAATAGTTTTCTAATACATTGCTTTTCAATACCTTTTCTGACTTAAGCGGTTTTGGTCCCGGCATCCGTAATACTTGTTTGATATAAAATTATCTGGCACACTGTTCGAAACCTTCCTGCTTGCGACACCATGCCCTCCAGTCGGAAAAGCCCTGCCCTCGGTTGCCTTGCCGGCCACGTCGGCTTCCACTTGCGGCTCGCGCAACTGGCGGTGTTCGAGCGTTTCGAGAGCCGCCTCGGCGAGATCGACGTTTCGCCCGCGATCTTCTCCGTGCTCGAAGTCCTGCACCAAAACGATGGCATCACCCAGTCTACACTCGCAGCCACGGTGAGCCTGGATCGATCCTCGGTGGTGCCGCTGCTGGACAAGCTGGCGAAACGCGGACTGGTCGAACGCCGCGCATCGACCACCGACCGCCGCCACAACCACCTGCACCTCACCGATGCGGGACGCGAGCTTCTGGCCGAGGCGACCCGCCGTGCCAGCGAGCACGAGAAGGAGGTCTGCAAGCCCTTTACGATCGCCGAGAAGAAGTTGCTGCTGGACCTGCTCGGGCGCTTCAGGAAACCCAGGACCTGACACGCCGCATGGCGCCCGGAAACGATCCGGCAGGCATCGCCGCGCCGGCCTCTTCCGCCGCACCCCTTCCCTCCACGATGGCGCAAAGCCATAACAAAATGAGATAGCTAGTAGTAGCCATAGTCCCTATGCGGGGCCCCCCTTGCCTGCAAAAATGCGCCCATACCAATAGGCTTGGCCGAGGAGAGGCATCGCATGCAAGAACCGCAACCGGCAACCCCGTATGCGCTGCACGACAGCTTCGGCCCGCTGGGAAAATTCATTCACTTCCTGGCGCGGCTGATGGCGATCATCGGCGGCGTCATCTTCGTCGGCCTGGTCGTCATGTCGGTGATTTCCATCGTCGGCCGCAAGACGGTCGGTTTCGTCGTGCCGGGCGACGTCGAGGTGCTGCAGATGCTCTCGGCATGCGCCGCGGCCTCCTTCTTCCCCTATTGCCACCTGCGCCACGGCGACATCAAGGTCGATTTCTTCACCCACAATCTGCCGCAGAAGACGCTGTGGATCATGGATGCCTTCGGCTCCCTGCTGGTTGGCCTGTTCGGCGCCCTGGTGGCCTGGCGCTCCTGGGCCGGCGCAATGACGGTGAAGGAAGCCGGCGAGACGTCGATGATCCTGGCCTGGCCGGTGTGGATTCCTCAGGCCTTCATGGTGCCGGGCTTCCTCGTGCTGGCGGCGGCCGGCTTCTACATGTTCGGCCATCAGTTGCGCATGGCGGCCAAGGAGCGGCAATGAGCGCTCCCCGCCGGGCCGCCCCAAGGGGAGCGCAGCCAATGCATGGAGCCGCGCAGCGGCGAACCACCGTCACCCCCTGCCTTGGGCAGGGGGCTGGGGGGAGGGTCGTCCCATGAGCGGCATGAGCCTCGGTTTCCTGATGTTCGGCATCCTCATGGCGTTGCTGGTGGTGCGCATCCCGATCGGCATCGCGATGTTCATGGTCGGCGCCGGCGGCTATGTGTATCTGGTCGGCGATACCCTGCCGCTGCTCAATTCGCTGAAGAACCTCGCCTACGCGCGGCTCTCCAACTACGACCTGGTGGTGATTCCGCTGTTCCTGCTGATGGGCCAGTTCGCCACCCACGGCGGCCTGTCGAAAGCGCTGTTCCGCTTCGTCTCGGCCTTCCTCGGCCACTTCAAGGGCGGCGTCGCCATCGCCGCGATCGGTGCCTGCGCCGGCTTCGGCGCCATCTGCGGCTCCTCGCTGGCCACCGCCGCGACCATGGGCCAGGTGACGCTGCCCGAACTCAAGCGCTTCGGCTACTCGGGCTCGCTGTCCACCGGCGCGCTGGCCGCCGGCGGCACGCTGGGCATCATGATCCCGCCCTCGGTACCGCTGGTGATCTACGCCATCCTGACGCAGGAGTCGATCGGCAAGCTGTTCATGGCCGCCGTGCTGCCCGGCATCATCGCCATGCTCGGCTACATGATCGTGATCCGCATCATCGTCACCCTCGATCCGGCGGCCGGCCCGGCAGGCCCGGCGACGAGCTGGGCGGAAAAGCTCAAGAGCTTCGTCGCCGTGCTGCCGGTGCTGCTGGTATTCGTCATCGTCATCGTCGGCATTTACGGCGGCTGGGCCAACCCGACCGAGGCCGCCGCGGTCGGCGCCATGGCCTGCGGCATCCTCGCCGTGGTCACCGGCGGCATGCGCTTCGAGGGCCTGATGGAAAGCATCGTCGGCACGGCGCAAACCACCGCGATGATCTTCCTCGTGCTGCTCGGCGCCGACATGCTCAACACCGCGCTCGCCGTGTCGCAGATGCCGACCGAGCTGGCGGCCTGGGTCAAGGACAGCGGCCTCTCGCCGATGCTGGTGATGCTGATGATCCTGCTGATCTACGTGCTGCTGGGCTGCGTGATGGATTCACTGGCGATGATCCTGCTCACCATCCCGATCTTCTATCCGATGGTGATGGGGCTGGACTACTGGGGCATGTCGCAGGTCGACAAGTCGGTCTGGTTCGGCATCCTCGCACTGATGGTGGTTGAGATCGGCCTGGTGCATCCGCCGGTGGGCATGAACGTTTACATCATCAACCGCCTGGCGAAGGACGTGCCGCTGGTGGAGACCTTCAAGGGCGTGATGCCTTTCCTGGCCTCGGATTTCATCCGCATCGCGCTGCTGCTGTACTTCCCCGTCATTTCGCTGTACCTGGTGCACACCTTCCAATAACGAGCTTCAACAGAGGAGACCCACAGATGAAAACTCGCAAACTTACCGGACTCATAGCCGCCGCGCTTGCCACGGTTGCCGGCGGCGCACTGGCGCAGGAGATCACCCTCAAGGTGCACCACTTCCTGCCGCCCAGTGGCAACGCCCACGCCAACCTGGTGGTGCCCTGGTGCGACAAGATCGCCAAGGAATCGAACAACCGCCTCAAGTGCCAGATCTACCCGGCCATGCAGCTCGGCGGCACGCCGCCGCAACTGTTCGACCAGGCCAAGGACGGGGTCGCCGACCTGGTGTGGACCCTGCCGACCTACCAGGCCGGCCGCTTCACCAAGTCCGAGGTGTTCGAGCTGCCCTTCCTCACGCTCAACGCGACCACGGCCAGCCCGGCGCTGTGGGAATACGTGCAGAAGAACGCGCTGGACGAGTTCAAGGGCGTCAAGCCCATCTTCATGCACATGCACGACGGCGCCGTGTTCCACTTCGGCAAGGTCGGCCCGAAGACGCTGGAGGAACTCAAGGGCCTCAAGGTGCGCGCCCCCAGCCGCCTCGGCGGCAAGATGATCGAGGCGCTGGGCATGGTGCCGGTGCCGATGCCGGCGCCGCAGGTTCCGGAAGCCATCGCCAAGGGCGTGGTCGACGGCGCCAACATTCCCTGGGAAGTGGTGACCCCGTTCAAGCTGCAGGAGATCACCAGGTTCCACGTCGAGGTGCCGAAGGGCATGCCCAAGCCGGGCAACTCGATCTTCGCCTTCGTCATGAACCAGGCCAAGTACGACAGCCTGCCGGCCGACCTGAAGAAGGTGATCGACGCCAACAGCGGCCTCGAAACCTCGAAGTGGGCCGGCAAGATCTTCGACCAGCCCGAAGTCGAGGCGCGCAAGATCGCCCAGGACCGCAAGAACACCTTCATCACCATCACGCCGGCCGAATACGCGCGCTGGAAGAAGGCCACCGACCTGGTCGACGACGCCTGGTACAAGGAAGCCGCCGCCAAGGGCGCCAACGGCAAGGCGCTCTACGACGAGGCGGTCGCATTGCTGAAGAAGCACGGCAGCATGTAAGAAAATAAATTCCGACGCCATTGAAAGGCAGGCCCGCGGGCCTGCCTTTTTTATTTGTGCCCCGCCTGTAAGAAATACGGACCCCGCCCGTCAATATCAGCGCATCCCCTTACCCCAACAACAGGAGAGTGAAAATGAAAACCAGAAATTCCCATTTGAAGCTGGCGACAGGCGCCGCCCTCGCCGCCACGGTTGCGTTTGCCCCGGTGGCCCTGGCCGCCGACAATCCTTTCAGCATGCAAACGCTCGGTGCCGGCTACCAGCTGGCCCAGGCCGACAAGAAGGTCGACGGCAAATGCGGCGAAGGCAAGTGCGGCGCCACCAAGAAGGTCGAGGAAAAAAAGAAGGATGGCTCCTGCGGCGCCGGCAAGGCCAAGGATGGTTCCTGCGGCGCGGCCAAGGCCGACAGCAAGAAGAAGGATGGTTCCTGTGGCGGAGCCAAGGCCAAGGACGGTTCCTGCGGCGCCAAGAAGTAAGGCGATCCGGTGAAATCCCCCGGGATTTCCGGCGCCGGCCTCGGCTTCAGGCGGGAGATCATTCCCGACCTGAAGGCTGGGGTGCCTTCCGCCATCGGCTTTTTCGAACTGGCGCCGGAGAACTGGGCCGACGTGGGCGGGCGCTCGGCAAAGGACCTGCGCTCGTTTACCGAACGCTTCCCCTTCGTTTGCCACGGCCTCTCCCTCGACCTGGGCGGACCGCGTCCGCTCGATGTCGCGCTGCTGAAACGCATCAAGGGCTTCATGCGCGAGCACGGCATGACGCTCTATACCGAACACTTGTCCTGGTGCGGGGATGACGGCCATCTCTACGACTTGCTGCCGATGCCGTGCACCCATGAAGCCGCGCGCTGGGTCGCCGGCCGCATTCGCCAGGCGCAGGACATCCTCGGCATGCGCATCGGCATCGAGAACGCCTCCCGCTATATCGCGCCGCCGGGCGCGGAGATGGACGAAGCTGCGTTCATCCGCACCGTGATCGGGGAGGCCGACTGCCTGCTGCACCTCGACGTCAACAACGCCTATGTCAATAGCCGCAACTTCGGCTTCGATCCGCTCGCGTTCATCGAGGCCCTGCCGCTTGAACGCACCTGCTACCTGCACATGGCGGGCCACTACGTCGAAGCCGATGGCGTGCTGGTCGACACGCACGGCGCGGCTGTCATCGATCCGGTCTGGGCGCTGCTCGACGCCGCCTATGCGCGCGTCGGACCGCTGCCGACCTGCCTGGAGCGCGACTTCAACATTCCGCCACTGGACGAACTGGCCGTCGAAGTCGGCCGGATCGCCGCCGCCCAGCGTCGCATCGCAGCGCCGGTGCGCGAGGCCGCCTGATGCTCGCCTTCCAGCACTTCCAGCAGGACTTCGGCCGCCACGTTCGCGATCCCCGCGGCACGGCCCGGCCCGCCGGCGTGCCGGCGCGGCGCATGGCGATCTACAACGAGCTGCCCTACAACAACCTGGAAGGCTTTCTGCTCGCCTGCTTTCCAATCACGCGCCGGATCGTCGGCGACCGGCGCTGGCCCCGCCTGGTCCGCGCCTTCTTTCGCGAGGCACGCTGCCGGACACCGTATTTTCGCGAGATCCCGCGCGAGTTCCTCGCCTGGCTGCAGGCGGCGGAGCGGCTTCCCGGCCCGCCCTGGCTGGCGGAGCTCGCCCATTACGAATGGGTGGAACTGGCGCTCGACGTAATGGACGCTGATACCCCTGAATGCGATGCGGATGGCGACCTGCTGGACGGCATTCCGGTTCCGGCGCCGGTGCTGATGAACCTCGCCTACGCCTGGCCGGTGCACCGGATCGGCCCGGACTGGCGCCCGCGCAAGCCACGGGCCACCCATCTGCTGGTGTTTCGCGACCACGGCGACGAGATTCGCTTCGTCGAGTTGAGCGCGGTCAGCGCCCGGCTGATGGCCTTGCTGCAGGAGGGCCGGCATTCCGGCAAGTCCGCCTGCCTCGCCGCGGCGCGGGAAATCAACCACGCCGACCCCGCAACGCTGCTCGCGCACGGTAAAGTGCTGCTGGAAGAGCTGCGGGCAATCGGCGCCATCCTCGGAATCCGCCCATGAAAAAACTTCTCGGCACCACCCTGTCGGCCATTGACCTCGCCGGTCTCTGGCTGGGCCTGCTCGCCCTGCGCATCATCCTCGGCTGGGAGTTCTTCGAATCCGGCGTCGAGAAATTCCGCGGCGAAAACTGGTTCTTCGACATCCAGGACAAGTTCCCCTGGCCCTTCAACATCGTGCCGCCGGCCGTCAGCTGGCAGATGGCCACCTGGTTCGAACTGGCGGGCGGCATCGCATTGGTGATCGGGCTGGCGACGCGCTTCTTCGGCGTGTCGCTGTTCATGCTCACCGTCGTCGCCATCGCCAGCGTGCATTGGCCGGCGGACTGGAGCACCGTCGGCAGCCTGCTCAAGGGCTATGCCATCACCGACCAGGGGCACGGCAACTTCAAGCTGCCGGTGATCTTCATGGCGATGCTGCTGCCGCTGATACTCAGCGGTCCGGGCCGGCTCTCGGTCGATGCACTGGTCCGGCGGCGCGTCCTGCGGTGATCGTCGCGGACCAGATCGCCGGTTTCCGTTCCGACCTGCTTCGCTTCGCCCGGCTCCAGCTGCGCGACGACCACCTGGCCGAGGACGTGGTCCAGGAGACGTTGATCGCCGCGCTTGCCGCGGTCGAGGATTTCGCCGGCCGGTCCGCCCTCAAGACTTGGGTTTTCTCGATCCTGCGCAACAGGATCATCGATGCCATTCGCATGCGGAATCGTTCCGTCAATGTTTCCGCGCTGGCCGAAGAGGATGGCAGCTTCGAGCAAACCTTCGACGCGTTGTTCAAGGCGAATGGCCACTGGACGCCGGTCAACAAGCCGTCCACCTGGGAAGACCCGGAGGAAGCCTTGCGGCAGCGGCAGTTCTGGGCCGTCTTCGACGCCTGCCTGAATCATCTTCCCGCCAATTCGGGACGCGTCTTCATGATGCGCGAGTTCCTCGACTTCGATGTCGACGAGATTTGCGCCGAGCTGGCGATCAGCTCGAAGAATTGTTATGTCATTTTGCACCGGGCACGCCACAGGCTGCGTGGCTGCCTGGAGCAGACCTGGTTCGGTCCCGGAGAATCGTCATGCTGAATTGCAAGGAATCCACCCACCTGATTTCGGAAGCGGAGGACCGCTCCCTGAAGGTGAAGGAGAAGCTGGCCCTGGAAATGCACATCCTGCTCTGCAAGGGTTGCCGCAACTACCGCGACCAGATGGCCTTCCTGCGCCGCGCCTGCGAAGGCTACAAGGCGACGCTGACCGATGACAAGGAGATTCAACCATGAATCCGCCGCGCGTTCTGATTCCCCGCCAGCCGGTGCCGGCACTCGATGCGCCCGTGCTGGGCGGCGGACACTTCAACCTCGCCGTGTCGCCGGCGCCGACTTTCAACCTGCTGGTGTTCTATCGCGGGCTGCACTGCCCCCTGTGCGCCAAATATCTCATCGAGCTGGAACGGCTGCACGATGACTTCGTCCAGCGCGGCGTGTTGCCGCTGGCCATCAGCTCGGACAACGCCGAACGGGCGGAGGCCATGGCCCGCAAGATAAATGCCGCGAAGCTGAAGTTCTGCCACGACCTGCCCCTGTCGACCGCCCGCGCCTGGGGACTGACGATCTCGACATCGCGCGGCAAGACCTCGATCGGCATCGACGAGCCGGCCCTGTTCTCCGAGCCGGGGCTGTTCCTGGTCAAGCCGGACGGGACGCTCTACTGGGGCTCCACCCAGACCATGCCCTTCGCCCGTCCGCATTTCGACGAGATCCTCGGTGCCATCGATTTTGTCGTCAAGAACGACTATCCGGCACGCGGCGAATACCTGGGTAGCGTTTAGCTCAGGCCAGCAGCGCCCGCGCCGACTCGCGCACCACGCAGGCGATCAGCAGGGTGTCGGCCTCGGGTTCGAGCTGGGCAGGTGTTGCCTTGCGCCCGGTGAAGCTCGTCACCAGTGCGCCATCGCCTGACTCGACGGCATACTCGCCGGTGCAGGCAGGGCAATAAACGCTGTCGCCGGCTTTCTGGTCCCGCCGCAGCACGAGCGTCGGCCCGCACATCACGCACTCGTGCAGCGGGATGCCGTCATCGCTGTGGCCGACGATGTGATCGAGCCGGCCAGCGCGCCCCAGCGCAACGAAGCGCAGGCCGAAGCCGCGGTCGAACTGGCGATCGAAGTTCTCCTCGATGATGGCGAGCGCCTTTTCGATCGGCATTCCGCGCCGGTAGGGGCGCGTGCTGGTCATCGCATCGAAGGCATCGCAGATGCCGACGATGCGCGCATCGATCGGCACCGCCTCGCCGGCAAGACCGCGCGGATAACCGCCGCCGTCGGGTGTTTCATGATGCGCCCGCACGGCCGCCTCGGCCAGCGCCGCGAGCGGATGGCTGGCCAGCATGCGCCAGCCGACATCCGGATGCGTCTTGATCACGGCATATTCGTCGTCGGTCAGCCGATCCTTCTTGCCGAGGATATGGTCGGGAATGCTGATCTTGCCAAGATCGTGCAGGAATCCGCCGACGGCGATGCGCGCCACGTCGGTATCCGGCAATCCCGCTTCCGTGGCCAGCAAGCGCGAAAAACGCGATACGCGCCAGAGATGCCCGCCGGTGTAAGGATCGCGGGCTTCGACCATCCAGGCCATGACCAATAGCGTGGTCAACAAATCCTCCTGATGGCGCAAACCATCCGTGCCACCCAGCATGCGGGAAATGTCTTTCAAGAGGCTCATCGTTGACTCCAGGGAACGGGGTAAAGAATAGTCGATCAAGATGCCGCAAACTTACACGTGGCGCGCGACACCGGCAGGGGCTCGCCTTCCGCCGGTCGATCCCTATGTCTCGACCCGGTTCCGGCCCCGCTGCTTGGCCCGGTAAAGCGCCGCATCCGCCTCGGCGATCAGCGCCTCGATGTCGGCGGCCTGCCCGACATCGCCCTGCGCCACCGAGAGGCCGAGGCTCACCGTGTAGGCCGGCAATGCCTTGTCGCGATGGGTTTCGATCTCGCGCCGGATTCGCTCCGCGACGTTCTTCGCTTCGACCATGCCGGTGTCGGGCAGCAGGATGACGAATTCCTCCCCGCCGAAACGCGCAAGGACATCCGGCAGACGCAGCATCTGCGCCGCACGAACGGTGAAGTCCTTGATCACCAGGTCGCCGACATGGTGGCCATGCTGGTCGTTGACCTTCTTGAAGAAATCGATGTCGGACGTGATGGCGGCCAGCGGCCGCTGGGTGCGCATGCTGCGCGCCCACTCCACCGCGGCCTGGGCGAAAAACGCGCGACGGTTGAAGGCGCCGGTCATCGGATCGCGCGTCGCCATGAATTCCAGTTCGGCGTGCAGGCGTTCGTTGGCGAGCAGGATGAATCCGACCGACAGGCCCAGCACGCCCAGCGAGAACATGCCGAGGTACACCTGCTGGATCAGGTTGCGGTCGAAGATCTCGTCGGCCTGGTCAAGCGCCGTGCTCAGCGTGGTGATCCGCCACACCGCGACGGCCACCCCGAGCACGAAGAACGCGCACAGGAAGCGGCTGCCCAGCCCCGTCGGCCTGGCGTGCCACGCCAGCACCGCGCCGGCGGAGAACAGGCCGATGTGCGCCAGCGACATGATGAAAATGCGGCCCTGGTAGTGGTGGCTGCCGTAGGTCAACCAGACGATCAGGATCACCACCGCGCCGATGCCGTCCAGCGCGGGGCGCCACTTGGGCTGCTGTCCCGCGTAGCGTTGCAGGCCGACGATGAGCAGGAATTGTCCCAGCAGGAGCGCGGCGCTCGCGGCGACGATGGCAAGGTAGTCGGGAATGATTCCGCGCATCGAAGCAAGCCCCGATGCACAGCCGATGAGCACGACCGCCAGTGCCCAGTCGCGCAGCCCCTTGATGTCTTCGGGGAAGCTTCTCGCCTGCACCCACAGCACCAGCGCGCAGAACATCCCCAGCAGGTTGGCGACGAGCAGGAAGGTGCGCGGATCGATGAGTTCGGTAATCACGGTCAAACCGGCACGCGCCTGTTTTCGGAAATGCCGGATTCTACTGTGGGGCCGCCCTTCGCGAACGGAACCCGCGATGCCATCAGCAGCAGGCGGCCTTGATGTCCTCGGGAATCGGGATCGCCTTGATGCGCTTCGCATCGTCCGGATCGCGGATGGCGAAGATGCGCACCTCGCGGCCCTCGACCAGCACGGTGTCGCCGCGCCGCGCGACATGGTGCATGACGAAGCTGCGGTTGCTCCAGCGCTCGACGAAGGTTTCGATCTCGATGTCCTCGCCGTAGGTGGCGGAACTCAGGAACTTTGCCTGTGCATCCAGCAGCGGCGTGCCGATGATGCCGCGCTCGCGTTCGGTGTCGCGCCAGCTCGGTATGCCGCAGGCGGTGAAGAACTCGCGACTGGCGGTGTCGAACCACTTGAAGTAGTTGGCGAAGAACACGATCTGCGCCGGGTCGCAATCGGAAAACGCGATGCGGTAGTGCTGGATATGTCGGTGCGCTGCCGGTGTGGCGGCTTCCTGCGTTGCTGCTGCTTTGTTCATTGCCTGCTCCTTGCGTGTCTGATCCATTTCACCGGCACCGCCCTGATCGGCCGCGGCGGCGCGCCGGCCTGTCGCAGCGCCAAATCCAGCGCGGTGCCGGCTTCGTCGGCCAGTGCGGCTTCGCGCGCCCGGCGAATGTCCACGGCATCCCCGCCCGACAGATGTTCGACAATGTGGCGCAGGTCCTCCCTGGCGCGCTCGTTGGTCGCGCCGTAGCCCTTGATCAACCGCGCGCACAGCGCCAGTTCGAAGCCATGCTCCCAGCCTCGACTGGCGGCGGCTTCCACCGCGGACAGCCAGCGCTCGATCAGCGCCTGTTCCTCGGCGTAACGCCGGCCGCGACGGCGCATCCCGCGCAGGGATGCCATCAGGCGCAGGAGAAGGAATCCCGACAGACTGTCGGCGCGCAATTTCACGGCAATTGCCAGCGGCGGATCGCCGTTCCGCCAGCGCCGACTCTCGATGGCCAATAAGCGCTGTGCGAGCGACTCCGGCAGCAGCCCGGCCAGTTCGGCGAGCCCCGGCTTGAAATGGTCGGCGATGCGCACGATGTCGCCCGGTTTGGCACCGGCCTCGGCGCGCACGCGGGCAAATCGGCTGGAGCGGCTCTTGAGGTCGGCCACGCGCACGACATCGTCGAAGGCCATCCACAGCGCGAGGAAGCGCGCGCCTTCGCGGGTCAGCGCACCAGCGTGCCGCCCCTGCGGATCGGCGCCCTGCTCTGCCGCGCGCAGGCGCGCGACCCGTTGCAGGTAAAGCTCGCCGTAGGCGGCATCCTGGAATTCGACGACGCGGGCGTGGCCCAGCGCGACGAGATCGGGAGTCGGCGCCGGCGGGACGGCGCCAGCGTCACCTAGCGCCGCGCGGCAACGCTCCCAGGCCATGCCGAAGCCGCGCAGGCTGGCCTCGACGCCGCGCCCGGAAGCGCGAATGACTTCTTCGAAGGCACTACGCTCAAAGGGCAGCACACCGCTCGCTGCAATGGCGCCGAACAGCACGGCGCTCGGCACGGTGCCGGCAGTGCGTGCCGTGCCCTCGACATCGAAGGTCGCCAGTTGTCGGCTGTTGCTTGCGGCGACCTCCAGCAGACGTTGCGAATCGAAGCGGCCGTCGCCCGGCACCAGCTTTTCGAAAGTGGTCAGGGTGCGCTGCGAAGAGGTCAGCAGCAGCGTGCGTTCGCGCGAGACGAAGCCGTTCTGGATCGCGCGCACGGCCTCCAGCAATTCCGAAGCGGCCATCAGGTCGACGCAACCCGGCACCGGGGACAAACTCATCACCGGATTGCGGCCACCGAGTTCTTCCACGGTTTGCGGATGGATCTCGACATAGTAGGTGGTGGCACCGGTGCGCTGCGCGACGCCGGGGATCGAGGTGGCCTGCGCCGGGTGGCCGGCGCGGATGGCGAGTTCGACCAGCCACTCGGCCAGCACGCCGCCGCCTTCGCCGCCGAGTGCGGCGATCAGTATCGTGATCGGCTGATTGGTATTCATGATTTCCGGAACATTCCGATGATGCCGCGGCGCAGCGCGGAAAGCAGCCGTTCGCCAAGGCCGGGGTTCTGCACGATGTCGACGCGATAGAACGACGGGCACAGCGTCGCGGCATGCGCGTTCTCGCCGCACAGGCCGCAGCCGACGCAGCCATCGATGACCGTGGCGACCGGATCGAGTTTCAGCGGATCACCGCTGTCCTTCAACGTCAGCGTCGGGCAGCCGGAAAGCCGGATGCAGGAATGGTCGCCCGAGCAGACATCCTCATCGACGCCGTACTTCACCCGCACCACGCGCTTGCCCGCCTTGAGCAGCCCCGCCAGCCAGGGCTTGACGCGGCGTTGCCGTTCGAGCTGGCATTCGCCTTCGGCGATGATGACCTTGAGGCCGCCGACATCGGTGGTGAAGGCCTCCTCCAGCGTGCGCCGCATGCCATCGACTTCGTAGCTCGGCACCGTGCGCAGCCACGTGACGCCGATGCCCTTGAGCGTGTCCTCGATGGTGTGGTTGCGGTCGACCAGGCTCTGGTGCTTGTTTTCCGCCGTGGCCTTGGTCTCGTCGTCGGGCGTCGAGATGATGTCCTGCGTGCCGGTGGCCGAGGTATAGCCGTTCTTCATGATCAGCAACACGGCGTCGTCGTTGTTGAACAGCGCCGACTCGACGCCGGTGAGCAGGCCGTTGTGCCAGAAGCCGCCATCGCCCATCACCGCCAGCGCGCGGCGCTTGAGCATGGGCGAGACGCCGGCGCGGCTGGCCAGGCTCATGCCGTAGCCGAGGATGGTGTGGCCGAAGCCGAAGGGCTCGAAGGTGGCAAACGAGTGGCAACCGATGTCGGCTGCGATGTGCACCGGGCCGACGTTTTGCTGTGCCAGCTTCAAGGCGGAAAACACCGGCCGTTCGGGACAGCCGGTGCAGAACTGCGGCGGGCGCGGCGGCAGCGGCGCGGCGAGCTGCTCGGCAACGACCTTGCGCCGCATGGCGTTGGCAGCCAGCCAGTCCTGCGCGCCGGCGACCGATACATCGGCGGCATGGCGGACGAGAAACTTGAGCAGCCCCTGCGCGATGACTTCGACGGTGTACTCGCCGGCCATCTGCAGCAGGTCCTTGCCGTGGATCGCGGTGTTCACATCCATGCGGCGCAGGACGGTGGCGATTTCCTGCTCGATGAACTCGGGCTGGCCCTCCTCGACCACCAGCACGGCGCGCTTGCCGCGGCAGAAATCGGCAATCTGTTCGGACACCAGCGGATAGGTGACATTGAGCGCGAGGATGGGAAACTCGGCGTCGCCGAAGGCATCGGCGAGATTGAACTGCTGCAGCGCGCGCACCAGCGCGTTGTGCAGGCCGCCCTGCACGATGATGCCGATGTCCTCGCGTTTCCCCGCAAAAATTTCGTTGAGTCCGCGCTCGACGATGAAGCGCCGCGCCGCCGGCAGGCGCTGGTCGGTCTTGAGTTTTTCCTGGCGGAAGGTTGCCGGCGGATGCGCCAGCTTCTCGTAATCGAAGTTGGCCGGTTCGTCGCGCAGGGCCTTGCGCGACATGGCGGGCGCGCGGTTGTCCGCGCATTCGAAGCTGCCGCGCACGTGGCAGGCGCGCACGCGCAACTGCAGGATGGCCGGCGTGTTGCAGGCCTCGGAAAGCTGGAAGCCGTGCTCCACCATGCGCACCATGTTCGGCAGTTGCGGCCGCGGATCGAGCAGCAGCAGGGACGACTTCATGGCGAAGGCATGGGTGCGTTCCTGGATCACGCTGGCACCCTCGCCGTAATCCTCGCCGACGACGATCAGCGCGCCGCCGACCACGCCCGGCGAGGCGAGGTTGGACAAGGCGTCGGCAGCGACGTTGGTGCCGACCACGGATTTCCATGTCACGGCGCCGCGCAGCGGATAGTGGATCGAGGCGCCCAGCATCGCCGCCGCCGAGGCCTCGTTGGAACAGGCCTCGACCTGCACGCCGAGCTCGGCCATGTAGTCCCCGGCCTGCACCATGACGTCGAGCAGGTGCGACACCGGCGCGCCCTGGTAGCCGCCGACATAGGCCACGCCCGATTGCAGCAGCGCCTTGGTGATCGCGAGTATGCCCTCGCCGTGGAAAGTCTCGCCGGCGCCCTGGCGCAACTGCTCCACCTCCCTGCTGAAGGAAACCTCCATTGCTGCCTTTCGCGTGAAAAACCGGACCCTTGCAACCTTACGCCGGAACACCGAATTCCTGCATGCAATAATGGTTCTAACAGCTATTCAAAAAAGTCGGATCGATGAACACTGACACGCTGGACCTTGCGGCCTACCTGGCCCGCACCGGCTATACCGGCGCCATCGCCCCCACCCGGCAGGCGCTGGAGGCGTTGCATCTGGCGCATGCGACGCATATCCCTTTCGAGAACATCGACATCCTGCTCGGCCGGCCGATCGCGCTCGACCTGGCCAGCCTTCAGGCCAAGCTGGTCGGCCGGCGCCGCGGCGGCTACTGCTTCGAACACAACCTGCTGCTGGCGGCCGTGCTGCGCGAGTTCGGCTTCGGCGTCACCCAGCTCGCCGCGCGCGTGCGCTATCGCACTACCGCCGTGCTGCCGCGCACCCACATGCTGCTGCTGGTCGAGGCCGAAGGCAGCCGCTGGCTGGCCGATGTCGGCTTCGGCGGCGAAGGCCTGCTGCTGCCGGTTCCCTTCGGTTCCGGTGCAGAGGTGCGGCATTACGCCTGGAGCTATCGCGTCATCAAGGAAGCCGACGGCCAGTGGGTCCTGCAATCCCTGCGCGACGGTTCGTGGTGCGACCTCTATGCGTTCACGCTGGAGCCGCAGCAGGCCGTCGATTACGAGCTCGCCAACCATTACACCGCAACGCACCCCAAGTCGCGCTTCGTGCAGACCCTGACCGTGCAACTGCCGCATCCGGAGAAACGCATGATCCTGCGCAACCGCGAACTCGTCGAAGATCACGGCGACATCGTGACGACGCGCACGCTGGAAAGCGATGAGGAGATGCGTCGGATTCTGAACGAGAGTTTCGGCCTGGAGCTTGCGCCGGAGCATGTCGCTACGGTCTGCCGCAAAGTCGGCGATGGCGACACGGCGAATCGCTGAGGCCTTTGCGGCGATAGCCGCTGCCTAGGCGCGGCCGCCCTGCTGGAATGCCGCTGCGCTTCCGCACCCGAACGGGGCGGAACTCACAAGCGCGGTTACAAGGTCCGGCCGTCGCGGATGAGGCCTACCGCAATGCCCTCGATGGTCAAGGATTCCTTGCGCGTATTGACCAGGATGGGGGCGAAGTCGCGGTTCTCGGCGATCAGTTCGACCATGGTGCCGCGCCGCTTGAAGCGCTTGACGGTGACTTCGTCGCCGATGCGGGCGATGACGATCTGGCCGTTGGCGGCTTCGGAGGTGCGATGCACGGCGAGCAGGTCGCCGTCGAGGATACCGGCCTCGATCATCGACAGGCCGCGCACGCGCAGCAGGAAATCTGCCTGCGGCGTGAAGAGTCCGGGGTCGATGCGCAACTGGCCCAGGCGGTTTTCCACCGCCAGCAAGGGGCTGCCGGCGGCAACGGTGCCGATCAGCGGCAGGCCGAGCTGCTCCACCAGCCGGATGCCGCGCGCGGAACCGTGTTCCAGCGTGATCGCGCCCTTTTTGGCCAGCGCCTTGAGGTGATCTTCGGCGGCATTGGGCGAGGCGAAACCAAACGCGCTGGCAATTTCGGCGCGCGTCGGCGGCACGCTGAAGACTTCCAGGCTGTTGCGGATGAAATCAAGAATTTCCCGCTGGCGGGAAGTGAGATCGTCGGCCATGGCATGCTCCGGTAGCTGTTTATCCGTACAGTACATGAAAACCGTCGCAAGCGCCAGTCGCTTGCGACAGAACGGATGGCCCGATCGCCCGGAGCCGGATTCCCCCAGGCGGAAACGCAGGAGCGCCCCTTCATCAAGGGTGGCGACTCCCCATCCCGACGGTTCAATAGGGCAAACAGGCCGGTATATTGCCGACAATTGCCAGCCTGTCGCCGTACTGCAGTTATCTATGATCCGAAACAGTCATTTGTACCGAGATCCCGCATGCAGACCCATGGTATCGATCCGGGCACCGGCTTTCTTGACCGCAGCAGTTGCCTGGAACTGGTAAGCAAACTCGCGTTCAGCGCGGCCGCCGGCAATCAATTGCTGGCGGCGCTCTGGATTGATCTCAGTCGCCTGAAGCAGGTCAATGAATCCTTCGGCCACCTCGGCGGCGACCTGGTCATCACCCAGATCGCCCAGCGCCTGCGCGAAAAATCGGCCGGGCGCGGCGAATGGTGCCGCATGGGCGGCGACGAGTTCGTCTGCCTGATCCCCAACTGCGACGCGGAACACACCCGGCAACTGGCACAGGACCTGCTGCAGGCGATCGAGGCGCCGCTGCGCTTCGGCGAGCTGTTCCTCCACCCTTCGGCCAGCATCGGCATCGCCATTCTTGAACAGGACGAGGATCCCTTCGCCTTCCTCGAACGCGCCGACCGCGCCATGAGCACCGCCAAGCGCCAGGGCGGCGGGCGCGCCGTGGCTTCCGGCGAGGAGCCGATGCCGGGGCGGCTGGGCATCCTGCTCGCACGCGAGGAACTGGCGATCGAGAACAAGCTGCACCTCGCCCTCGAAAATGGCGGACTGAGCCTGCACTACCAGCCGATCGTCGGCTTCGACGGCCGCGTCGAGGCGGTCGAGGCGCTGATGCGCTGCACCTTCGACAACGAACTGATTCCGCCGGCCCGGTTCATTCCGGTGGCCGAAAAGACCGGCCTGATCATCCGCCTCGGCGAATGGAGCCTGCTCGCCGGCGCGCGCTACGCCAGCCAGCTGGACCAGGCCGGCTACCGCACCAAGGTCGCGATCAACGTTTCCCGCGCGCAGCTGGCTTCGCCCAAGTTCGCCCAGGCCCTGCATGCCGCGCTGCTGTGCGCCAACGTCCATCCGGAGCTGATCGAGCTGGAGCTGACCGAATCGCTGTTCATGGACATCTCGGAAACGGTGCAGAGCAATTTGAACGCCGCGCAGAAAGCCGGGGTCGGGCTCGCCATCGACGATTTCGGCACCGGCTATTCCTGCCTGGCCAACCTGAAGGACATCCCGGCCACCAAGCTCAAGCTCGACCGCGCCTTCGTCATCGTGCTGCCCCAGGATCGCCGCGCCTTTTCCGTGATCAAGGCGATGTCGCAGCTCGGCCGCGAGCTGGGCATGACCGTGGTGGCCGAGGGCGTCGAGGAACAGTCGCAACTCGATTCCCTGCGGGAAGCGGGCGTCGACGCGATTCAGGGGTATATTCATGCGCATGCCATGCCTGAAGAGGCGCTCCTGAGCTGGTTTCAAAAAAGGAAAACAAGATGAGAAGCACCGACGACGAGTCGACGCCGCCACCGCCGCCATCGGTCGACGCACTGCTGGAAGGCTCGCTCAAGGACATCGGAATCCCGCCGCGGCCGACCATTCTCGACCGCATCTCGCGCGAAATGCTGCAGGACGAGCCCGACTACAAGCGCCTGGCCAATGTCATCGGCGCCGACGTCAGCCTTTCGGCAGCCCTGATCAAGACCGCCAATTCGCCCTTCTTCGGCTTCCGCAACCGGGTGCGTTCGGTCAACGAGGCGCTGATGATGCTCGGCCTCGATGTGGCCAGCCGGGCGATCGCCGGCATCATCCTGCGCAAGACCTTTCCCAACTCGCTCCACCTCGAACGCTTCTGGGATGCCTCGGCGCGCATCGCGCGCCTGTCCGGCTGGCTGGCGCAGCACGTGGGCCACAACAAGCTGCGACCGGATGATGCCTATACCTTCGGCCTGTTTCGCGACGCCGGCATCCCGGTGCTGCTGTTGCGCTTTCCCGGCTACGAAAAAATCCTGGCCAGGGCCAACAGCGAAGACAGCCGCAGCTTTACCGCCGTCGAAGATGCGCAACTGCCGACCAACCACGCCATGGTCGGCTGCCTGCTGGCACAAAGCTGGTGGTTGCCGGAAGAACTCTGCCTTGCCATTCGCCATCACCACGATACCGCGGTGATCGAGACGCCCTCCATCACCCCGCCTCTCACCAGCCGCTATCGCATCGCCATGGCGCAGTTCGCCGAACACCTGGTGCAGCGCCATACCGGGCTGAGCCATACCCACGAATGGCAGAAGCTCGGCGACGGCTGCCTGCGCCTGCTGGACATCACCGAAGACGACATCGACGGCATCCTCGCCGAGGCACTGCCGGTAATAGAGGCGGAAGATTGACGGCCCAAGCGCGACGCACGCGTTTGTAGGATAATTCGTGCCGGTCGTCGGGAGAGAGTGACTCCCACCGTCACCGCCGAAGGCGCAACCCCCAGGAACCGCTCAGGCAAAAGGGCCGACGACGCAGCACAAATCTGGAGAGCGGCAGCTCATTGCAGCACGTGAAGCCTGCCCGCCGACGGAGTAAATCTCTCAGGCGCCAAGGACAGATGGGGACGTGACGGAGCCCCGTCGCGCCCCTGATCGCTCAAGCTCCAAGGACCGCCATGCCGCTGCGCACCCCGCTCTACGACTCCCACCTCGCCGCCGGCGCCAAGATGGTCGATTTCTCCGGCTGGGAGATGCCGATCAACTACGGCTCGCAGATCGAGGAGCACCACGCCGTGCGCCGCGACGCCGGCATGTTCGACGTCTCCCACATGTGCGCGCTCGACCTCGTCGGCCCCGATGCCACGCGCTGGCTGCGGCATCTCCTGGCCAACGACGTGGCCAAGCTGACCGTGCCGGGCAAGGCGCTGTATTCCTGCCTGCTGAAGGAAGATGGCGGCGTGATCGACGACCTGATCGTGTATTTCTTCACCCCCGAACACTTCCGCATCGTGGTCAACGCCGGCACCGCCGACAAGGACATCGCCTGGATGCGCGCGCAGCTGACCGGATTCAAGGCCACGCTGACGCAGCGCCGCGAGGGCAAGGATGCGCTGGCCATGATCGCGGTGCAGGGGCCAAACGCCCGCGAACGCTTCTGGACCGCCTTCCCCGCCATGCGCGGCGCAACCGTGATGCTCGGCGTGTTCCAGGCCGCCGAAGTGGACGGCTGGCTGGTCGCCCGCACCGGCTACACCGGCGAAGACGGCTTCGAGATCGCGCTGCCGGCCGCCGACGCCGGACCGGTCTGGCAGAAGCTGCTGGAGGCCGGCGTCAAGCCCTGCGGCCTCGGTGCCCGTGACACGCTGCGCCTCGAAGCCGGCATGAATCTCTACGGCCAGGACATGGACGAGAGCATCTCGCCCTATGAGGCCGGACTCAAATGGACGGTCGACCTGAAGGACGCCGCGCGTGACTTCATCGGCAAGTCGGCGCTGGAGGGTGCAAATGCGCGGCAAGTACGCAACCAATTCGCCGGCCTCTTGCTGCTCGACCGCGGCGTGCTGCGCGCCCACCAGAAAGTCATCACGCCGCAGGGCGAGGGCGAAATCACCAGCGGCACGTTTTCGCCCAGCCTGAACCAGTCGATCGCGCTGGCCCGCCTGCCGGTGGGCGTGGCCCTCGGCAGCGAAGTCGAGGTCGAAATCCGCGACAAGCGCCTCAAGGCGCGCGTCGTCAAACCCAGTTTTGTCCGCAACGGAACCCCCTTACTCTGAGGAGCCAGCAAATGACCACCCCCACCAACCTGAAATACGCCGCCTCCCACGAATGGGCCCGCGCGGAAGCCGACGGCAGCGTCACCATCGGCATCACCGACCACGCCCAGGAAGCGCTGGGCGACATCGTCTTCCTCGAACTGCCGGCCGTCGGCCGCGTGGTCAAGGCCGGCGAGGAATGCGCCGTGGTCGAATCGGTCAAGGCCGCCTCCGACATCTACTCGCCGGTGTCCGGCGAAGTGATCGATATCAACCAAGCCGCCGCCGACGCGCCGGAGTCGATCAATGCCGACGCCTACGGTGCCTGGCTGTTCCGCATCAAGCCCGCCGGCGCGGCGGAACTCGCGACGCAACTCGGCGCCCTGCTCGACGCCGCCGCCTACGACGCCACGCTGTAAAGGCCGCCATGCACGCCGACAACCTGACGACACCGCTGATCCAGCTCGAACACGGCGACGAATTCATCGGCCGCCACATCGGCCCCAATGAACATGTCATCGGCGGCATGCTGGCCGCGATCGGCACCGCATCGCTGTCCACGCTGATCGGCGAAACGGTGCCGGCGACGATCCGCCTGCAGCGTCCGCTCGACCTGCCGCCGCCGATGCCGGAGCACGCCGCGCTGGCCGCGCTGAAAACCATCGCGGCAAAGAACGTGCTGAAGAAATCGTTGATCGGTCAGGGCTATTACGGCACGCACACGCCGCCGGTAATCCTGCGCAACCTGTTCGAGAACCCCGGCTGGTACACCGCCTACACGCCCTACCAGGCCGAGATCGCCCAGGGCCGACTGGAGGCGCTGCTCAACTACCAGCAGATGGTGATCGACCTCACCGGCCTCGAAATCGCCAATGCCTCGCTGCTCGACGAGGCCACCGCCGCCGCCGAGGCCATGACCATGGCGCGGCGCGTTTCCAAGGCCAGGGGCAATGTGTTCTTCGTCGATGAAGCGGCCTTCCCGCAGACCATCGACGTGATCAAAACGCGCGCCGCGTATTTCGGTTTCGAGCTGGTCTTCGGCCGACCCGAAGAGGCCGCGCAACATGAGTTGTTCGGCGCCCTGCTGCAATACCCGAATGCGCGCGGCGAAATTTCCGATCTCACCACCGCTATCGCCACCATCAAGGGCAAGGGCGGCGTGGTGGCCGTCGCATCCGACCTGATGGCGCTGGTGCTGCTGAAATCGCCCGGCGACATGGGCGCCGACATCGCGCTCGGCTCGGCCCAGCGCTTCGGCGTGCCGATGGGCTTCGGCGGCCCGCACGCGGCCTTCTTCGCCACGCGCGAAGCGCACGTGCGCTCGATGCCGGGCCGCATCATCGGCGTCTCGAAGGATGCGCGCGGCAAGACTGCCTACCGCATGGCGCTGCAAACCCGCGAGCAGCACATCCGGCGCGAGAAGGCCAATTCCAACATCTGCACCTCGCAGGTGCTGTTGGCCAACATGGCCGGCATGTACGCGGTGTGGCACGGCCCCGAAGGCCTGCGCACCATCGCCGCGCGCATCCACCGCCTGGCGGCGCTGCTGGCCGGCGGGCTGGGCGTCACCGAACGCGATTTCTTCGACAGCTTTGAAATAAGAGTCGGCGCTGGCGACACGGCGAAATACATGAAAGCCGCCTGCGACGCCGGCTACAACCTGCGCCGTGTCGATGAGCAAACCATCGGCATCAGCCTCGACGAAACCACCACGCGCGAGGACGTTGCCGCACTGCTCGCGATCTTCGGCAAGACCACCCCGGTCGAAGCGCTCGACGCCGCGCGGCCCTGCGCGATTCCCGCCTCGCTGCAGCGTCGCGAGCCGATCCTGACGCACCCGGTGTTCAACACGCACCACACCGAGCACGGCATGCTGCGCTACCTCAAGCGCCTGCAGAACCGCGACCTCGCGCTCGACCACGCCATGATCCCGCTCGGCTCCTGCACCATGAAGCTCAACGCCGCCGCCGAGATGATTCCGGTGTCCTGGCCCGAGTTCGGCCAGATGCATCCCTTCGCGCCGCTCGACCAGGCGCAGGGCTACGCCGAGTTGATCGACGGGCTGGAAAGCCAGCTCAAGGCGATCACCGGCTTCGATGCCGTCTGCATGCAGCCGAATTCCGGCGCGCAGGGCGAATACGCCGGCCTCGTGGCGATCCGCCGTTTCCAGGCCGCCAACGGGCAAGGCAGCCGCAACGTCTGCCTGATCCCGAAGTCGGCCCACGGCACCAACCCCGCCACGGCCCAGATGTGCGGCCTGGAAGTGGTGGTCGTGGCCTGCGACGACAGCGGGAACGTCGACGTCGAGGATCTCAAGGCCAAGGCCGCGCAGCACGCGGCGAACCTGTCCTGCCTGATGATCACCTACCCGTCGACCCACGGCGTGTTCGAGGAAGCGGTGAAGGACATCTGCGCCATCGTCCATGCCCACGGCGGACAGGTGTACATGGACGGCGCCAACCTCAACGCCCAGGTGGGGCTGTGCCGGCCGGCCGACATCGGCGCCGACGTCTCGCACATCAACCTGCACAAGACCTTCGCCATCCCGCACGGCGGCGGCGGGCCGGGCATGGGGCCGATCGGCCTCAAGGCGCACCTCGCGCCCTTCATGGCCAACCACGCGGTGCAGACCGTCGCCGGACCGCACGGCGGCCAGGGCGCGGTGTCGGCGGCACCCTGGGGCTCGGCCTCGATCCTGCCGATCTCCTGGATGTACATCACCATGATGGGCGGCACGGGGCTCACCCGCGCCACCGAGATCGCGATCCTCAACGCCAACTACGTCGCGGCCAAACTCAAGGACCACTACCCGGTGCTCTACACCGGCAGCCAGGGCCGCGTCGCCCACGAGTGCATCCTCGACGTGCGCGCCATCAAGGCGCAAACCGGTGTCGCCGAAATCGATATCGCCAAGCGCCTGATGGACTACGGCTTCCACGCGCCGACGGTGAGCTTCCCGGTGGCCGGCACGCTGATGGTGGAACCCACCGAATCGGAAGACAAGGCCGAACTCGACCGCTTCTGCGCCGCAATGGTCAGCATCCGTGACGAGATCCGCAAGATCGAGCTCGGCGAATGGACGCTCGATGGCAGCCCGCTGAAGCACGCCCCGCACACCGAGGCGGACGTGATCGGCGAGTGGACCCGACCCTACTCGCGCGAGCAGGCGGTGTTCCCCCTGCCCTGGGTGGCCGAGAACAAGTTCTGGCCCTACGTGAATCGCATCGACGACGTACACGGCGACCGCAATCTGTTCTGCGGCTGCGTGCCGATGGAGAACTACGCCACAGGATGATGAGAAAGGAAGCTCCACCGCTGGCATTGCGGATATCGGCATGATATTCTTACCCAATTGATATCGATACATATGAGGTAAGACAATGACTCCGACCGCCACCCTGTCCAGCAAATATCAGATTTCAGTTCCCAAAGCGATTCGCGACGATCTTCATTGGGAAGCCGGGCAGGAGTTCGTTTTCATTCTCAAGGGCAAGGGCGTGCTGCTCATGCCCGTTCCCGATCTGAAACAACTCGCCGGCATTGCCCATGGCGCAAACGCTGACGGATATCGAGACCGGCAGGATCGCTATTAATGCGCGTCATTGACACCTCAGTCTGGATCGAATGGCTGATCGACAGCCCCTTGGGCAAGAAGCTGGCGCGAGAGATTCCGGACAGAACAGAATGCATCGTGCCCACCATCGTGCAACTGGAACTGACGAAATGGCTTACGCGGGAAGTCGGTGAAGATCAGGCGGACCAAATGATTGCCTTCACGCAGAAATGCGTCGTGGCACCGCTTGACACTCGCATCGCCTTGCTCGCCGCCGACCTGCATCGCCAATACAAGCTGGCAACCGCCGACGCCGTGGTATACGCCACGGCACGAGAGTTCGATGCCGAGTTACTGACCTGCGATGCGCACTTTGAAAAGCTGCCCGGCGTGATTGTCGTCAAAAAAAGCCGGAGCTGAAACATCCCTTTCTCCCGAACATATCTTCAGAAGACAACCATGAACCAACATCTCGTTCTCACCGTCATCGGCGACGACCGGCCCGGACTGGTCGGCGAGCTTTCCGCCGCGATCAGCGCCCATCAGGGCAACTGGCTCGAATCCTCGATGGCGCAACTGGCGGGCAAGTTCGCCGGCATCGTCGAGGTGGCCGTTGACGCGGCTCACGCCGACGCGCTGAGCAAGGCGCTCGGCCAATTGGCGGGACTGAAAGTCACCATCGAATCGGCGGTCGCCAAGAAGTCGGCGCTGACGGGACGGCGACTCAAGCTCGCGCTCGTCGGCCACGACCGCATCGGCATCGTGCGCGAAGTCTCGCAGGTGCTGGCACACCACGCGGTAAACGTCGAAAGCCTGGAAACCCACACCTCCAGCGCACCGATGTCGGCCGCCGTGCTGTTCCACGCCGTGGCCGAACTCACCGCCGCGCCGAATCTCGACGTTTCCGCGCTGACCGGGGAACTTGAGCGCATCTCCAACGATCTGATGGTCGATATCACCCTCGACGAAACGATCCGGGCGTAACGCTCATGGCACCGAGCGCCACCCGCCGAGGATGAAACACGCGAAAGGCGAATTGAAGGCCCCCCACCCCCGATCCACGGCCGGCCCTGCATGGCCGGCCGGCTGCGACGGCGCGAAGCAGTGCTTCGCGAAACCCCGCCTGCGCCCCCTTCCCAGGGCGGGGCTATCATTCCGCTCGCTTCGCTCGGTCATCACCAGTGACTTCGCAAGCAGCGGTTTTTCACGGTAAGCCTCATGTACACACTGCACATCGCCAACAAGAACTACTCCTCGTGGTCGCTGCGGCCGTGGGTGTTGATGCGGGCGCTGGACATTCCTTTCGCGGAGCGCATGCATCCGCTGGGCGACAACAGCGGCAAGTTCACCAACTTCTCGCCCTCGGGCAAAGTGCCCTGCCTCGTCGACGGCGACACGGTGGTGTGGGATTCCCTGGCCATTGTCGAATACCTCGCCGAGCACCACGCCGGCATCTGGCCGACCGACGCCCAGGCGCGCGCCTGGGCGCGCTGCGCCGCCGCCGAGATGCATTCGGGCTTCGCCGCGCTGCGCAACCAGCATGGCATGAACGTCGGCGTCAGGCTGGCGGTGGCGCAGCGTTCGCCGCAGGTGCTGGCCGACATCGCGCGCATCGAAGACCTGTGGAACGCCGGCCTGGCGCGCTTCGGCGGGCCCTTCCTGGCCGGCAGGAAATTCACCGCCGTCGACGCCTTCTTCGCCCCCGTGGCCTACCGTTTCCGCACCTACGGCGTCCCGCTGCAGGGTGCCGCGGCGGGATATGTGCAAACCCTGATCGACCATCCGGCCATGCGCGAATGGGAAACGGCGGCGCTCGCCGAGGATTTCCGCGAAGCGCAGCACGAGGTGGATCTGCGGCAGGCCGGGACGATCACGGCCGACCTGCGCGTTCCCGCCAAGTGAAAACTCCCGAACTGCTGGCCCCGGCCGGCTCGCTGGCGATGGCGCGCACGGCGCTGGATTTCGGCGCCACGGCGATCTACGCCGGCCAGCCGCGCTACAGCCTGCGCGTGCGCAACAACGACTTCGGCACGCTGGAGAACCTCGCCCAAGGCATTGCGCTCACCCACGCGCGCGGCGGCAAGTTCTATCTCGTCAGCAACATCCTGCCGCACAACGCCAAACTCAAGACCTATCTCGACGACATGGCGCCGGTCATCGCGCTCAAGCCCGACGCACTGATCATGGCCGACCCCGGCCTGATGATGATGATCCTCGAGCGCTGGCCCGAAATGACTATCCACCTCTCGGTGCAGGCCAACACGGTGAACCACGCGGCGGTGAAGTTCTGGCGCAGCGTCGGCGTTTCGCGCGTGATCCTCTCGCGCGAACTCTCGCTCGACGAAGTCGCCGAGATCCGCCAGGAATGTCCCGACACGGAACTCGAAGTCTTCGTGCACGGCGCGCTGTGCATCGCCTACTCGGGCCGCTGCCTGCTCTCCGGCTACTTCAACCACCGCGATCCGAACCAGGGCAGTTGCACCAACTCCTGCCGTTGGGATTACAAGCTGCATGAGGGCAGCGAAGACGCCGCCGGCGATGTCGGCCTCACCACACCGCGCCCGCTCGCCGTGGCGCCAGCGCCGACTTTGGCTGGCGCCGCGAAGCCGAGCACCCTGCGCCGCCCCGGCGCCACCTGGCTGCTCGAAGAGAAGGAACGCCCCGGCGAATACATGCCGATCGAGGAAGACGAGCACGGCAGCTACATCCTCAACTCGAAAGACCTGCGCGCCATCGAGTACGTCGCCAAACTCACCGAGATCGGCGTCGATTCGCTGAAGATCGAAGGCCGCACCAAGTCGCCCTATTACGTCGCGCGCACCTGCCAGAGCTACCGGCAGGCCATCGACGACGCCGTCGCCGGGCGGCCCTTCGACGCGCAACTGGTCGGCCAGCTCGACGGCCTGGCCAATCGCGGCTACACCGCCGGGTTCTATGAGCGCCATCCGGACCGCGAGTACCAGAACTATTTGCGCGGCAGCTCCGAATCCAGCCGCAGCCTGTATGTCGGCGACGTGACCGGTTACGACGCCAATGGGCTCGCCGAAATCGCGGTGAAAAACCATTTCAGTGTCGGCGACCGCATCGAGATCATCCGCCCCGCCGGCAACTTCGATGTCGTCATCGAGGCCATGAAGAATCACGAGGGCGCGCCGGTCACCGTGGCCCCCGGCAGCGGCCATCGGGTGCGCATCGCCCTGCCGCCGGGCTGCGAGGGGGCTTTCGTCGCGCGCTTCGTTTAGGCGACCGCATGTCGAAACTCGTCGAAGTCCGCATCCCGATATACCCGGAGTGCTGGGAGACCTGCGGCAGCTGCGCCCAGGGCGACATCAGCGTCGAGGAAGTACTGGTCAAGCCGGGCGAGACCGTCCAGCGTGACGACAACGTCATCATCCTGGAAACCGGCAAGGTCGCGCTCGACATCCCCACGCCCTGCGCCGGGCGGGTCGTCGAAGTGTTCGTCGAAGCCGGCGATGAAGTCGCCGAGGGCGCGCTGATCCTGACGCTGGAAGCGGACTGATCAGATCAGCAGGTAGCGGTTCGCCTGCTCTTGCCGTTGCAGCGCGTCCCGCGCATCCTCCCGGCTGATCCGGGCCACCAGCACGATCCACTGCCGCCGGTCGCGCCCGACCAGTTCGGGGAAATTCAGGGTGTTGAAATTGCCGCCGCTTTGCGGCTCGCGCGAGATCACGCCCATGCGATCCACCGTCACCATGGTCGGCTTCAGGTACAGGCGCTCCCGCGGCGCTTCCAGCCATTCCATGAATGCCTGCAGCAAATGTTCCGGAGCCAGCGAGGCGACGGCCTGGCGCTGGCGCTCTTCCAGCACCTGCCGGCGTTCGCCGGGAACGGCACCGCTCGCCCGCTCCATGCTCCAGGCGGTGCGCGCATCCTGGCGTTCCTGGCGCAACTCGGCAACGCAGTGCGCAAAGCCCCGAACCAGGCCGTCGAAGGCCGCCGCCCGCAGACGCTGGCGCGTGACGGCGTGGTCGCCGCCGAGTTCGCCCAAGGTGTGGTCGGCAAAATAGAGCAGGCGCTGCGGTACGTCGCTTTGCACCACATCCCCATGCAGCGCCATGCCCATCGCGGTTTTCTCGCGCTGGCGCATGCCCAGCAGGGCGAAAAATTCATCCGCCTGGCACTCCCCCGGATCGGCCAGGAATTCGCGCAGTTCGCGACTCTTGCCCAGCATCTCGGCAATGCCATCCGGCCCGGCGAATATCGCGTGCACCAGAGGATCGCTGCCGAAGGCACGCGTGTTGATCTCGATCGGGCCGGGAATGGCGGTGGCCAGTTCTCCGCAGTAATCCAGCGCGCGGCCCACCACCGGCGCGAGCTTGCGCTCGTAGCCCGATACGGTTCTCAGCAGCGGATCGACCGTCTCGACCGCCCGCTCGATGGTCTGCCGCATCGCCGGATCGGGCGATGGCGCAGGCCCCAGCCAGCGGCCCAGGCCGGAAAGAATGCCCATCCAAAACTCTCCACCGAATTGCCTCGTTGCGTTTTACCATGAACCCATCACATCTTGACGCGCATTATCGATGCGCGTAATCTCTGCGCGTCGAATCCTTGGAGCACAGCCATGAGCGCCCATCCCAAGAAAGCCGCCAACCTCACCGTCCGCGCCGATCTGCTTGAAGAAGCCCGCGCGCGCAAGATCAACCTCTCGCAGACGCTCGAAGTCGCGCTTTCCGTCGAGCTGAAGAAGTGTCGCGAAACCGAGTGGCTGGAGCAGAACAAGGAGGCCATTGCCGCCTACGGGCGTTTCGTCGAGAAGCACGGCGTGTTCTCCGACCGCTTCCGCAACTTCATGCGTGAGGGTTGATGGCTCACCTCGACGTCTTTCGCAATCCGGATGCCACGACGGCAAGCGTCATCCCCTACGTAGTCGACGTCCAGAGCGAACTGCTCGCTGACCTGCCTACCCACGTCGTCATCCCCTTGGCCTATCCTGAAGCCATCGAGACCCCGATCCTGCGCCTCAACCCGAAAGTCGGCGTCGGCGACACGGCGTTGGTCGTATTGACACAGGACATGGCCTCGGTGTCAAACCGCCTGCTGCGACACCCCGTTGCCAACCTTTCCCCCCAGCGCGACGAGATCCTTGCCGCGCTGGATTTCCTTTTCACCGGTTTCTGACACAAACGAAAGCACCATGGCCCAATACGTCTTCACCATGAACCGCGTCGGCAAGATCGTGCCGCCGAAGCGCCAGATCCTCAAGGACATCTCCCTCAGCTTCTTCCCCGGCGCCAAGATCGGCCTGCTCGGCCTGAACGGCTCGGGCAAATCGACGGTGCTGCGCATCATGGCCGGCATCGACAAGGACATCATCGGCGAAGCGACGCCGATGCCGAATCTTTCCATCGGCTACCTGCCGCAGGAACCGCAGCTCGACCCGGCCAAGACCGTGCGCCAGGAAGTCGAATCCGGCATGGGCGAAGTCATGGAAGCCCAGGCCAAGCTCGAAGCCGTGTATGCGGCCTACGCCGAAGAGAATGCCGACTTCGACAAGCTGGCCGAGGAACAGGCACGGCTCGAAGCCATTATCGCCGCCTCGGGCGCCGACACCGAGCACCAGCTCGACCTCGCCGCCGACGCCCTGCGCCTGCCGGCGTGGGACGCTTCGATCAAGAACCTCTCCGGCGGCGAGAAAAGGCGCGTCGCGCTGTGCAAGCTGCTGCTCTCGCGCCCCGACATGCTGCTGCTGGACGAGCCGACCAACCACCTCGACGCCGAATCGGTGGAGTGGCTGGAGCAGTTCCTCACCCGCTTCCCCGGCACCGTGGTCGCCGTCACCCACGACCGCTACTTCCTCGACAATGCCGCCGAATGGATCCTCGAACTCGATCGCGGCCACGGCATCCCGTGGAAGGGAAATTATTCGTCATGGCTGGAGCAGAAAGAAGCACGGCTGGAGACCGAAGCCAAGCAGGTCGACGCGCACATGAAGGCCATGAAGCAGGAACTGGAATGGGTGCGCAGCAACCCCAAGGCGCGCCAGGCCAAGAGCAAGGCGCGCCTCGCGCGCTTCAACGAAATGTCGGAAACCGATTACCAGAAGCGCAACGAGACGCACGAACTCTTCATCCCCGTCGCCGATCGCCTCGGCGACAAGGTCATCGAGTTCCATGAGGTCAGCAAGGGCTTCGGCGACCGCCTCTTGATCGACAAGCTTTCCTTCACCGTGCCGCCCGGAGCGATAGTGGGCATCATCGGCCCCAACGGCGCCGGCAAATCGACCCTGTTCAAGATGCTGACCGGGCAGGACAAGCCGGACAGCGGCGAAATCGTCACCGGCCCGACGGTAAAGATTTCCTACGTCGACCAGAGCCGCGACTGCCTCGACGGCTCAAAGACAGTGTTCGACGAACTCGCCAACGGCGCCGACATCATCACCATCGGCAAGCAGGAAATCGCCAGCCGCGCCTACATCGGCCGCTTCAACTTCAAGGGCGGCGACCAGCAGAAGAACGTCGGCAACCTTTCCGGCGGCGAGCGCGGGCGGCTGCATCTGGCGAAGACGCTGATGGCCGGCGGCAACGTGCTGCTGCTCGACGAACCCTCGAACGACCTCGACGTCGAGACGCTGCGCGCACTCGAAGACGCACTGCTCGAATTCGCCGGCTGCGCCATGATCATCAGCCACGACCGCTGGTTCCTCGACCGCATCTGCACCCACATTTTGGCGTGCGAAGGCGAGTCGCAATGGAGCTTCTTCGCCGGCAACTACCACGAGTACGAGGAAGACAAGAAGAAGCGCCTCGGCGAGGAAGGTGCCAAGCCGAAGCGGATTCGCTACAAGCCGATCACGCGCTAGCCCATGCTCGATCCGAATACCGTTGCGCTCCTTGGCCAGCTGGGCATCGGTACCGACACCATCGAGTCCGCCCTCTCCGCCCTGCTCTTCCTCACCATCGTGACGGTGGCCGCCGCCATCCCCACGGCGATCCTGGCGAGGAAGAAGAAGCGCTCGGTCACCGGCTGGGTGATCCTCGCGCTGTCGATTCCGGTGCTGCCGCTGCTGACAATCTGGCTGCTGCCGACACTGCCGGCGAAGTTGCCAACAGATTCGACGAAATAGCCCGCCACCCCGCATGTCGAAGTTGCGCATCCTCGGGCTGGTGGCACTGGCGATGATCGCGTTTGCCGGCAATTCGCTGCTGTGCCGGCTCGCGCTCAAGCACACCGCGATCGACGCCGCAAGCTTCACCACGATCCGACTGCTCTCGGGCGCAGTAATGCTCTGGCTGGTGGTGCGCATGCGCGGCGGCGCCCGCGCCGGCGCCGGCAACTGGCTGTCGGCGCTGGCCTTGTTCGCCTATGCCGCGGGCTTCTCCTACGCCTACCTCAGCCTTTCGGCGGCCAGCGGTGCGCTGCTGCTGTTCGGCGCCGTGCAGGCCACCATGATCGGCCACGGGCTGTGGCTGGGCGAGCGCCTGCGCTGGCCGCAACTCGTCGGCCTGTTGCTGGCTTTCGGCGGCCTCGTCGGCCTGCTGCTGCCCGGCCTTTCGGCGCCGCCCTTGCAAGGCGCGGCACTGATGCTCGGCGCCGGCGTGGCCTGGGGAATCTATTCGCTGCGTGGACGGGGTGCCGGTGATGCCACGCGCGTCACGGCCGGCAATTTCCTGCGCGCCGTGCCCATCGCCGCGACCTTGAGCCTGCTGATGCTGGGCGGCACCACGCTGGACAGTGCCGGCCTGCTCTACGCGATTGCTTCGGGAGCACTGGCCTCGGGGCTCGGCTATTCGATCTGGTACACCGCCCTGCCCGCGCTGAAGGCCACCAACGCGGCGACCGTCCAGCTCAGTGTCCCGGTGATCGCCGCCCTGGGCGGCGTGGTGCTCCTCGGCGAAGCCATCACCCTGCGCCTGGCACTGGCGTCGCTGGCCATCCTCGGCGGCATCGCGCTGGTGATCCTCGAGAAACAGGCTGCGAGCAGCAGCCGCAGCGATCCTAGGCCTCGCCGATCACCACGCGGCTGTCGCCCTCCAGCCGGTACTCGGGAATAACGAGATTGGCCGGCGCCGGACCCATGCGGAACACCCGCCCGGCCAGATCGAACTTCGAGGTGTGGCAGGGGCAAAGAAATTCGCCGCGATTGCCGGCGCCGCTGCGCAAGGCTGGCGGGCAGCCTTGGTGCGTGCACTGGCCGATGGCGACGAACAACTCCGGGCGCAGCGAACGATGCGCGTTGCGGCAGGCCGCCGGCTGCAGCGAATGCTCGGAAGCGGGATCGGTCAGTTCGCTCTCGTAACCCGCGAGCGCCGCGATGTCGTCGGCACTGCGGCGCAGCAGCCACACCGAACGGCCGTGCCAATCCACCGTGCGCAGCCTGCCCGGCGGCAGATCGCCGAAATCCACCGGCAGGGGATTGCCCGCCGGCGGCTGCGGCCGCGACGTCAGGTAATTCGCCACGCCCAACCCGGCCCCAAGAACGCAGAGGCCACCCACCATGTACAGGCGGCGGCGATCAACACCGACATTGCGGTCTTTGCTCATGAGCGCTTCTCGAAGGCATGGACGAGTTGACAGCATACCGCGTGCAAAGCTTCTGCCGCATCCCGAAAGTCGGCGCCGGCGGTACGGCGATTTCGGGACCTTGCTTGCCCCTTGCCGGTTGGCTATCCTGAAACGATAAGGTCTTCATTCAGGACACATCATGTCGCGCACGCTGCTCGGATACGCAGGGCTGGCCACCCTCCTCTTCTGCCTTCCCGCCAGCGCCCAGAACAAGGGCGAGGACGCGATGTACCTCGATTCCGCCGGGCGCTATGCCGACCTGGTGCGGCTCACCGAGAAACAGCTCGCCGGCGGCGTCGAGGCCACGACCAGCCACCTCGGCTGGCTCTGCATCGCCTACACGCGGGTCAAGCAATACTCGAAGGCGCTCGACTGCGCCGAGAAGCTCGATGCGCGCATCGCCAAAGGCGACCGGGTGATGACGGGACACTATGTGATCGACTGGGACACCGATGCCCGCCCCATCCCCGGCATGGTGCGATCGGAGGTCTACACCGAGCTGGCGCAGTATGCCGAAGCCATCAAGGCGGGCGAACAAGCGGTGGCTTTTGCCAGCGACGACAAAGGCACGTCGACATCCGTGTGGACGCCACAGCGCTACCAGGCCACGGTGCTGGGCACGATGGTGCTGGCAGCCAGGCTCGTCGGTGACGAAGAGCAGGCGCTGGGCTACCTGGCGAAACTGGAAGCGGTGCGCATCCCGTTCTTTGGCGGGCCCACGATTTCCGCCTACAAGGACAACGCCCTGGCGCGCGCCTACATGTCGATGGGCAAGTACGACAAGGCGCTGGAGCGGCTCGGCGAACGCGCCGGCCTGGCTTTCGCCGGCGCCATCACCAATGTATTCAGCCCGTTCGCGGGACGCGGCGACGACGTCATGGCCACATCCGAAATACCGCGCCAGCTGATGCGCGGCAAGGCCCTGTCGGAAACAGGCAAGACCACCGAGGCCAAGACGGAACTCGAAAAGATTCTCGCCCATCCGCGCGCCAGGGAACTGGGCGACCTGTACTGGCTGGCGCTCTACGAACGTGCGCGCCTCGCCGAAAAAGACCAGGACAACGCGAAGGCCGCCGAGCTGTATGTCAAAGCCATCGACGTCATCGAACAACAACGCTCCACCATCAACACCGAAGCGAGCAAGATCGGCTTCGTCGGCGACAAGCAGGCGGTGTATGGAAGGCTGATCGCGGTGCTGATCGAACAGGGCCGTGCCAATGAGGCCTTCGATTACGTCGAGCGCTCCAAGTCGCGGGCGCTGGTCGACATGCTGGCCGCGAAGAAGGACTTCGCCGCGCAGGATTCCGCGCAGGCCGCGCTGGTGCTGGCCCAGCTGGATGCCGCCGACCTCAACGCCCGCATCCAGGAGGGCGGCGCCGCCCCCGAGGCCAGGACCAGCGGCGTGCGCAACCTGCAGGTCGCGCGCGAAGCGTTGCAATCGGCCGCTCCCGAGCTGTCCACGCTGGTCACGGTCAGTTCGGTGCCTTCCGATGAGCTCAAGGCGCTGGTCGGTCCCGACGAAACCCTGGTCGAGTACTACTACCAGGGCAACGAGTTGTACGCCTTCCTGCTCGACCGCGAACGACTGCTGGCGGTGAAGCTCGACGCGACGGAGCTTTCGGCTCAGGTGCAGACCCTGCGCAAGACCCTCGAAGCGACCGAGTCGGCAGCCTGGCAGGAACCTGCCCGCGCCCTCTACACCCGTCTGTGGCAGCCGCTGGAGAAGCTCGTCACCAGCAGGAACCTCATCGTCGTTGCCCACGGTGCCCTGCACTACCTGCCCTTCGCCGCCTTGCAGGATGGCGAGGGCAAGTTCCTGCTCGACCGCTACAGCCTGCGCTTCCTGCCCAGCGCCTCGGTGCTGAAGTTCCTGCGCCCGGTGCTGCAACAGAAGGACACGCGCCTGCTGGCGCTGGGCAATCCCGATCTCGACGATGCCCGGCTCGACCTGGCCTTTGCCGAGGGCGAGGCTAAGCTGGTGGCGTCGCTCTATCCGAGCTCGCGGGTGCTGTTGCGCAAGGATGCGTCGGAGAGCAATTTCAAGAAGGCCGGGGCGGTCTTCTCGCGCATCCATTTCGCCAGCCACGGCAAGTTCCAGGCGGATGAGCCGCTCAAGTCGGGGTTGTATCTCGCCAAGGACGCGGACAACGACGGCATCCTCACCGTGGGCGAGTTGTACTCGATGAATCTGGAGGCCGATCTGGTGACGCTATCGGCCTGCGAGACGGGCCTGGGCAAGATCGCCAGCGGCGACGACGTGGTGGGCCTGACGCGCGGCTTCCTCTATGCCGGCAGCCGCTCGATCGTGGCGAGTTTGTGGAGCGTGGATGACAAGGCGACCGCCACGCTGATGCAGGCTTTCCATGCCAACCTCGCCTCGATGAACAAGCGCGAGGCGCTGCGTCAGGCGCAGGTCAAGGCCCGCGAGGCGTTTCCGCATCCGTTTTTCTGGGCGGCGTTTCAACTGACGGGGCGGGCGGAGTAGAAGCCTGCGGCGCCCCTGACCATCGACGTTCCACCCCAACACCGCGCAGACGCGAAGAGATGTATTCGTGCATACAAATAGTTTGACCCATCGCTTATTTGTACATGCGCTCTGATACCTGGATCGCCGGCTGCATGTACTGTGTTTTACCGAGACCGACACAGGCATCCGGGTAATCAGCTTTCGCAAGGCGAATACAAGAGAGGCAATTCGATATGGCAAACCGCATGCTGCTGTGCGGTGATCGACGTCACCTCACTACCCTCGAACTTGCAAACGCGGTGATCGCCATGCGTCGGATTGCTCCAGAGGCGGCCATTTTCGCCACGCGCGGCAATGGGATAAAGGCGGTCCGACTGGCGATGATGTCTCATGTCTTTTCACCACATGGAAAACCGGGAGTCATGAAACGGCGTAAGTTTGGACTCTGTGGATTATTCCCACTGGTTCCCGACTCCACGCCGTCCCGCCATCCGCTACGGCGAGGAGAGCGTTTATTGCTCGACCGCCTTGTAGCGCAGTTGCTTCATCAGCGCCGACTTTTTGAACAGGCGTTGCGCGCGAAACGTATCGCGCAACGCCCGCATCCATCACACCGTCTTGTCGGTTACCGGTGTTGTACTGACGTCGATCTGCCGCACCACGCCCGCACCGCCGGTCTCGCCCAGCCAGACGCTGCTGGAGTGCATCTGGCCGACCTGCTCGCCGTGCTCCTTCAGTGCAAACGGCGTCTCGGCGGCGAGAGTGGCCAGCGCGCCGATGCCGGCCGCTTCGAGCCGCTGCACGAGCTGCCGATCCTCTTCCATTCCCTGCCACAGCCGCAAGTCGGCGAAGGCCGGATCGGCGCTGTCGATCCAGCCGTTGCGGTCGCTGTCGAGGCGCGCAAGTTCGGCGAAGCCGTTGCCGCTTTCGGGGCCGAAGAGTTCGCTGCCGTTGTCGGCGCGGCCGTTGTGGTTGCGGTCGAGGAACAGGAAGGCCGAGCCGGCGGCGGGCAGCCGCATCTGCTCCAGCGTGCCGTCGTTGTCGAGGTCGAAGTCGACCCGGGTGTCGGACAGCGCGGCGCGCGGCGCGGTACGGTCGACCACCAGCGGATCGATCAGGGTGCGGCTGATGGTGCGGCTCACTTCTTCGCTGCGTTCGAGCGTGTAGCCGACGTCGAATTGCCGCGTGCTGCCGTCGGCGAGGCAAACTTTGCCGCTGGCGGCAAACTCGCAGCGCTCGGTTTCGCTCACCCGCTCGGTCTGCGTGATCTGCCAGCGCGGCCGCGGCAGATCGAGCACCGCCGCGGCCTGATCGCGCGGCACGGTGTCGCCGGCAATCGCCAGGGCCGACGCGGCGATCGAACGGGTGTCGGATTTCGATCCGAACAGGGCGGCGAGCATGGTTTCGACCATGTCGTGGATGCGCTCGGCGGCGCTGCCGCAGGGCTTGAGCTGGATCGGGGCGCATTCGTCGAGGCGCGCCGCCATCAGCTTGTTGAGTTCCTGTTCAAAGAGGCCGCCGAAGATCTTTCCCTCGCCGGGGCCGCGAATGCGTTCCAGCGTCGTCTCCCTGAACGAGGTCTTTTCGAGGGCGTGTTGGCTCCCCAGCGTGAGCTGGCTGTCCGTGATGTGCATGACGAGTCCTTTCCTTACCGTATGAGGAAACCAACTCAATGCATGGAACATGCCCGGAAAACCGGCCCACTTTTCCGGATCGCATGATCCGCCGTCAGAAGCAGCGCCAGTGAGGCCAGCCATTGGTGTAAGAGACATTTGACTTTCCGGGTGGAGCGAACAGCCATGCGAATCGAAAAGCGAAATGTCCCTGACTCCTGAAAACCGCGAGGCCTTCCCGCATCTCTTCTTCTGGGCGGCATTTCAATTGAAGGGATGGGCGGAGTAGCGGGCGCGGTCTGGCGGCATGTCCAAAAAATTGATCGACATCAAAGACAAGCGTCCAATTAAAATTAGGATGCCCCCATTCCGATATGTCATGTAACTATCTTGGAGGAGGAATGACCATGAGCGCACGAAAGTGGATGGCGGCATTGGCTCTTGCCTGCTCTGGGCCGACAATGGCACAGGGCAATCTCGGCGAGTTGCTGGATATGGGCGCAAAGCAGATTCAAAAGGACGAACTGGTGTCGCTGCTTTCCGGCCTGACCATGTCCGGAGAAAGCTTTACCAACCAGGGAGGCACCATTCGCTTCGGCTACAAGGCCGATGGCACGGTTTCCGGCGGGCTCCGTACCGCTGACGGGCGCGAGTTCCCAAGCACCGGCACGTGGAAAGTGGACGATTCCGGAAAATTTTGTCGCGAAATGATCAGAGCCAACGGAGCGCGCTGGGGGGACTGCCGGTATTTCTTCAAGCTTTCCGACGCTTACTATGCAGCCGAAACGAACGATCGCGGAACCAAGATAGAAAAGCGCGTGTTCGAGAAAAAATAGCTCCGTTACCTTTGGCGGCAGCTGGCCTCTGCCGGCCCCACGACTCGCTCCCCGTTCACAGACAGCGCCAGTGGGGCCAGCCAGCGGTTGGTGGTAAGCAGTTCATGAAGGGATTCTGGCCGGGAAACCACTGCATCGGAATCTGTGCGCGGCAGTGCCTGAGCTCTTGCTCGATGCGGTCGAGGCAGAGCTTTTCGCGGCGCTCCACGTCGGCGGCCATGTCGTCGAAGATGTGCGTGCGTTCGCTGGCGACCATGTGGTCGAGCACCGCAAGCGGCACCCCATCCCGCGCCAGGTCGACGATCTGGCTGGCGGACAGCCGATAGCGCGAGCCCGATGCCGTGATGCGGCCGATGAGTTCCTCGGCGGGAATGCCCAGACGGGACAGCGCCACGATCTGCTGCAGAGGCATCGCCGCCGCCGGCTGCGGCAGGCTGGCCTCGAGTTGCTCGGCACCGAGGCGTTCGATTTTCGGCGGCGCGACAGGCGTATCGGCGCAGCTCGTCAGGATCAGGGCCAGCACGAGGACAAGCGACGGGCAAGGGCGGAGCATGATTGTTCAGAGCCGGGGCACGGCGCGATCGACTTCCCGCTGGTGAAGCTTCACCAGGTGCCCGAGTTTGGCGATCAGCTCCTCGTAAGCGACCGGCTTGGCTATGAAATCATCCATGCCGGCCTCGCGCGCGCGCTCCCGGTCTTCGACGAATGCGCTCGCGGTGACGGCCATGACCGGCATCCGCGGACTGCCTGATTCCGACTCCCAAGCCCGGATGCGGCGCGTTGCCTCCAGACCGTCCATCTCCGGCATGTGGCAATCCATCAGGATAATGTCCGGCTGCACGTTCGCCGTGCTGCCCTCCGCAATACCGAGCGCTTCGAGCGCCTCCCGCCCGTTGCCGGCCACGACGGTCACGCAGCCGGCCTTGTCGAGCAGGGCCCGGATCACAACCTGATTCGTCGGATTGTCTTCCACCAGCAGCACGTGCGTCGTCGCCACGGTGTCGCCCGGGTTCAGCGAATGGGGACCGTATCGCTCCTGATGTCGTCGTTCGCCGCCATCGGCCACCTGTTCCATGCGCGCGGTGAACCAGAACCGGGACCCAGCGCCAGACACGCTTTCGACCCCGACGACGCCGCCCATTTGTTCGGCGAGGCTGCGCACGATGGACAGGCCGAGGCCGGTGCCGCCGTATTTTCGGGTGTGCGAGGCGTCAAGCTGCGAGAACGGCTGGAACAGCGAGTTGCGCTTTTCCTCCGCGATGCCGATGCCGGTGTCGCGCACCGAGAACTCGATCATCACGCTGCCGAAACTCTCGCCGGCCGGATTGTCCAGCGGACGCACGTCGACGCTCACCGTCCCGGACGGCGTGAACTTGACGGCGTTGCTGACGAGGTTGCCGAGCATCTGGCGCAAGCGTGCGGGATCGCCAAGGTAATGCGCGTTCTTTGGCCCATGCCATTTCCCCTCCAGCGCCAGCCCTTGCTTCTCGGCGTTGGCCGCGAACAGCGACAGCGTTTCCATCAACAGGGCATCGGGATCGACAGTCGTCCGCATCAACTCCATCTTGCCGGCCTCGATTTTCGACAGATCAAGGATGTCATTGAGCAGCGTCAGCAAGGTCTGCCCCGAGGCAAGCACCGTCCGCGCGTAGTCCCGGCTTTCACTTTCTGCCAGCCCGGGCATCAGGAGCAGTTGCGCCATGCCCATGATGCCGTTCAGCGGCGTGCGGATTTCGTGCGACATGGTGGCCAGAAACTGGCTCTTGGCCACGTTCGCGGCCTCCGCCTGGCGGGTGCGCTCTTCGAGCATGCGATTGGTGGCTTCCAGGCGCTGCTGGCTCTGGTGCAGTTCGGTGATGTCCCAGCCGACGGTAAAGAAACCCCTCACCTTGCCGTCGGCGACATCCGGCAGATAGCGCATCCATCCGTGCCAGAAAACTCCATCGGGGCTGGTCCCGCTCATGGGAAAGGAACTCGCCTCGCCGGCAAGCGCCCGCCGCACGAAGGGCCGGTTGTTTTCGACCACGGCGGGCGGCATCACGTCTTCGTAGCGGGCCCCGATCATTTGTTCCGGATTCAGCCCCAGATAACGCGCGTATCCGGCGTTGGCAAACTCGCAGCGCAGTTCGCTGGTCCAATAGCCGATGGTGCCGGGAATGGCTTCGGTCACGGTGCGGATGACCTTCGTCTGGCGTTCGCGCGCGGCGCGCGCCCGCTCCATATCGGCCATCGAAGCATGCAGTTGCGCCAGCGTGTCCTGCTGCCGCTGCAGCGTATCGTGAAACAGCTTGCCGTAGCGGGAGATCAGCCAGCCACTGGCCCCGTACAGAACGATGAAATTGGCAAAGCGCATGATCGGCGCCGTCACCGGAGGCTGCGGGGTATGGATGCCGAACCACTGATACAGTTCGGCGGCATACAGAACGCAAACGGTGGCTATCGAAAACACGGTCGTCAGCTTTGCTTCGCGCGGACCGTAAATCAGCCCCGACAAAAGAATCACCAGGGTCAGCACCGTCAGGCTCTGGGCATGTATGCCGATGTGCAGGCTCAATGGAAAAGCCAGCGCGAAACTCACCGCCATCAACGTGGTGATCGCAAAAGCCAGCCCCAGCCGCTTGGCGAAGCGGACGGCGGCCCACGCCGCCAGCAGGACCACGCCCGCCGTCAATGGCGCCGCCACGCGCAGAACGGTCGCTGCAAGCGACTCGTCGCGGTACGTGGTCAGCAGGCTGGCGATGCCTGTTCCGATGCCTATCAGGCCGGTAACCAGGGCAAAGCTGGCAAGAATGGTCGAATTGAGCTGCGTCTGTTCCGCGGAGTGGCCGGCGGCGTTGGCAAATAGGCGTTTCATCCGGGAAGTTTAGCGCAAGCCGCCATGGCACCTCTGCCGGACCTCTGGCCGCGGTCCGGTAAAATTGGCGTCCATGTCTTCCCTTCTGGAACTGCTCGCCCCCGCCAAGAATGCCGACTTCGGCATCGAGGCGATCACGCACGGCGCCGACGCCGTATATATCGGCGGGCCGGCCTTCGGCGCGCGGGCCAATGCCGGCAACGGCATCGCCGACATCGAACGGCTGGCGGCCCACGCGCGCCGCTTTCACGCCAAGGTGTTCGTCACGCTCAACACCATCCTGCGCGACGACGAGCTGGAAGAAGCGCGGCGCCTGGCCTGGCAGTTTTATGAGGCCGGCGCCGATGCGCTGATCGTGCAGGACATGGGCCTGCTCGAACTCGACCTGCCGCCGATCCAGCTGCATGCCAGCACGCAGACCGACATCCGCACGCCGGAGAAGGCGCGCTTCCTGCAGGACGTCGGCTTCTCGCAGATCGTTCTGGCGCGCGAGCTGACGCTGCAGGAAATCGCGAAGATCGACGAGGGGCTGAGAGTCGGCGCTGACGGTACGCCGGCAACGCTCGAATTCTTCGTCCACGGTGCGCTCTGCGTGGCCTACAGCGGCCAGTGCTACATCAGCCACGCCCACACCGGGCGCAGCGCCAATCGCGGCGAATGCTCGCAGGCCTGCCGCCTGCCCTACACGCTGGAAGACGAGGCCGGCCGCATCGTCGCCCACGACAAGCACCTGCTGTCGATGAAGGACAACGACCAGAGCGCCAACCTGCGCGCGCTGATCGAGGCCGGCATCCGCTCCTTCAAGATCGAGGGGCGGCTGAAGGACCTTTCCTACGTCAAGAACATCACGGCGCACTACCGCACCCTGCTCGACGAATTTCTCAACGCTTCGCCCGGCTACCGGCGCGCCTCGTCGGGACGTTGCAGCTATACCTTCACGCCGCGCCCGGAGAAGACCTTCAACCGCGGCGCGACGGATTACTTCGTCAATGAGCGCAAGCCCGACATCGGCGCCTTCGATACGCCGAAGTTTTCCGGCGAGCTGATCGGCGAGGTGAGCCGCATCGGGCCGGACTGGTTCGAGGCCGAAACCAGCGCGCCGCTGCACAACGGCGACGGCCTCAGCTATTACGACAGCCATCGCGAACTGGTCGGCCTGCGCGTCAACCGCGCCGATGGCGCGCGCCTGTTCCCCAACGAGATGCCGGACGATCTCGCCGTCGGCACCGAGCTCTACCGCAACCGCGACCAGGAATTCGAACGCGCGCTGGAAAAAAAATCCGCCGAGCGGCGCATCGGCCTGCACCTGCAATTGAGCGAGACGCCGGACGGCTTCGCGCTGACGCTGACCGATGAAGATGGCATCACCGCGAGCGCCGCCCTGCCCCACGCCCATGAGGTATCGAAGAACGCCGATCGTGCGCTTGCCGGCCTGCGCGAGAACCTCGGCAAGCTGGGCAGCACGATTTTCGCGGCGAAGGAAATTTCACTCGATCTCTCGCAGCCCTGGTTCCTCCCGGCCTCGGCGGTGAACGGCCTGCGCCGCGACGCGATTGCCGCGCTCGAAGCAGCGCGCGCCGCCGCCTGCGAGCGCCTGCCGCGAAGAATCGCCGTTGGCTGCCCGCAAAGCGGAATCCCAGCCACGCAAGGCGGAGCCGCGCCGACTTATCCGGAAAACGAGCTTTCCTATCTCGCCAACGTGCTCAACAGCGCGGCGCGCGCCTTCTACGCAAAGCACGGCGTGTCGGTGATCGCCGAAGCCTACGAGACCGACAGCGAAAAGGGCGAGGTCTCGCTGATGATCACGCGCCACTGCCTGCGCTACAGCTACAACCTCTGCCCCAAGGAAGTGAAAGGCCTCCGCCCCGACCCGATGACGCTGGTCAATGGCAAGGAAAAACTCACCCTGCGCTTCGACTGCAAGAAGTGCGAAATGCACGTCATCGGCAAGCTGAAGAAGGGCCGGCAGATCAGCATCACGCCCGTCGCGCATTGAATCTGCGAAATCTGCGGAAAATAGCTTGAATCGAATCATTCTCGCCCCGATGGAGGGCCTCGCCGATGACGTGCTGCGCGCCGTGCTGACCTCGGCCGGCGGCTACGACTGGTGCGTCACCGAGTTCGTCCGCGTCAGTACCACGCTGCTGCCGCACTCTTTGTACACGCGCCTTTCGCCCGAGCTGATGAACGGCTCACGCACTTCCGGCGGCACCCCGGTGCGCATCCAGCTGCTGGGCTCTGACCCGGACTTGCTGGCGCGGAACGCCGCGCATCTGGCGCTGCTGAAACCCGCCGGCATCGACCTGAATTTCGGCTGCCCGACGCCGCTGGTGAATCGCAATCGCGGCGGCGCGGCGCTGCTCGACCGACCGGAACTTCTACGGCAAATTGCCGCCGCCGTGCGCGCCGCCGTGCCGGCGGAAATCCCGGTCACCGCCAAGATGCGCCTCGGCATCGAGGACACCGACCGCGCGCTGGACTGCGCGCTGGCGCTGGAGGCCGGCGGCGTGCAGGAACTGGCGGTGCATGCCCGCACCAGGGCCGACGGCTACCGGCCGCTGGTGCGCTGGGAGTGGGTGGCGCGCATCCGCGAGGCGGTGACGCTGCCGATCATCGCCAACGGCGAGGTGTGGAACCTCGCCGACTACCGCAACATTTGCGCCGCCACCGGCTGCAGCGACGTCATGCTCGGTCGCGGCGCGGTGGCCGATCCCTTGCTGGCGCGGCGCATCCGTGCCGGCGAGGAAGAGCACGCGACGGACGCCGACTGGGAAGAGCTGCGGGGCATGATCGCCGAGTTCTGGGCGCGCGTGCAGGCCAAGCTCACGCCAACACAGTCGCCGGGCCGTCTCAAGCAATGGCTGGGCATGATGCAACGCAGCTATCCGCAGGCGGAGAAGCTGTACCGCGAAATACGCGAAGCGCGCCGTGCGCCCGAAATCAGCGCGGCGCTGGCGCGCCGAGGCCTCTATCGCGCCGGCGCGGAACGGCCCAGCGAATCGAGTGCCGTCGTCGCGTCGATGTGAATCACGGCATCGAACTGCCCCGACAACGCAGCGTTGAAATAGTGGTCGCGGCGTTCGCTGCCGGGCAGGTAGAGGACGCCGACCGCCCGCTCCGGACGGCTGGCAGCGTACTCCGCAGCCAGCGCCGGATTGCCGCGAAACACCAGCAGCACCGCGGGCGGCGCGTCGCGATGCAGGACACCGTGCCAGCTTTCGGGAATCGCTGGACGCAGCGGCCGGACGCGGTCGCGCGCGCCCCACGCGGGTGCCGCGCGTACCGTGCCGCGATGCGTGGAGAAGCCGACCAGCACCGCGGCATCGCCATGGCGCTCGCGCATCAGCTGGCCGATGCTCAGTTCGCCGCCGCGCGCCTGCGCCGTGGCGCGGGCATCGCCCTGGTGCAGGTTGTGGCCCCAGACCACCATGCGACCTTGCGGCCCCATGCGCTCCAGCAAGCGGTCGAGGGTACCGGCCATGTGGCGCTCGCGCAGGTTCCACGAGCCGATGCTCTCGCCGCGGTACAGCGCCCGGTAGTAGCCCTCGGCGGCGGCCACGGTGCGCGCGCTCTGGCCGGCCATGAAATCGTCCTCGCCGGCGACGGGCCCGGCTTCCAGTTCCACGGCTTGTTCCTGCGCGCCGACGGCGCAGGAGGGCGCGCGACCGACCGCGACGTCGCGGCCGTAGAACGAGGGCTCGTCGTAGTCGTCGAAGCAGCGATAGCGCTGACGCGCTTTGGCGGCCGCGGCAACGGAGCGGCGCGCGACATGGCGCACGACGGCATCGGCGGATTCGGGCAGGCTGTAAAGGTCCATGCCGTAAAGCCGCACCGGGTCGTCGCGGTGCGCGGGCGTCCGATTGAGCGCGCGCAGCGCCTCGACCAGATCGCGTAATTCGGAATTGCGTGACGGCCAGTCGGGAAAGCGCGTGAAGCCCGCGAGCGCGGCCGTGGCGTCGGCATCGCCGGACTCGCCACGGACGTAGGCGTCGACGCGGCGAACCATCTCCCACGGCGCCTCCAGCACCAGCGCGCGATAGCCCTGCTCCGCGATCAGGCGCCGCGTGATGCGCGTCCGCTCGCGATAAAACTCGCGACTGCCGTGGGTGGCCTCGCCAAGCATGACCACGCGGGCCTTGGCCGTCAGTGCCAGCAGGGCGTCGTAGTCGTGCCCGCCGCCGGTCAATGGCTGGGCGGCCAGCGCGCCCGCCCACAGGGCCGTGGCCAGCCCCGCCAGCCTACGCAGCATTCGGCGCGGCGACGCGGCGATCGCAGTGATCGGCAATCGCTTGCGCCAGACGCGGCATCAGGGCCTCGGGGAAATCGTGGCCCATGCCCTCGATGATTTGCAGCGAGGCGCCGGGAATGTTCTGCGCCGTGTCGCGGCCGGCGGCCAGCGGTACCAGCGGATCGTCGGCGCCGTGGATCACCAGGGTCGGCGCGGCGATGGTGCGCAGCAGCTTGCGCCGGTCGCCCGAGGCGATGATGGCCAGCAACTGGCGCGCCACGCCTGCCGGGTCATAGGCGCGGCGCACGCTCTTGCCGATGCGGCTGCGCAGTTCCTCGCGCGTCGAAGGGTAGCCGGGGCTGCCGATCACGCCGAACATTTCGACCAGATGCTCGATCACCGACTCGGGGTCCTTGGGATTGGCCGGCCGCGCCAACAGTACCTTGCGCGCGGGCCTGGTCGGCTTCGAGACCTTGCGGTTGCCCGAGGTGGACATGATCGAGGTGAGGCTCAGCACCCGCCGCGGGAATTTCGCCGCCAGCACCTGCGCGATCATGCCGCCCATCGAAGCACCGACGATGTGCGCGCGCGCAATGCCGAGTTTGTCCATCAGGCCGATGGTGTCGCCGGCCATGTCGTCCAGCGTGTAGGGCGCGCGCACCGGCAGGCCGAGCGCCGACGCGGCCATGGCCAGCAGCAGGTTGGCGCGCTTCTTCCCCGGCGCCCGCCCGGACAGGCCGCAATCACGATTGTCGAAGCGCACCACGCGGTAGCCGCGCGCCACCAGCGCCTGGCAGAAGGAATCGGGCCAGGCCATCAGTTGCATGCCGAGGCCCATGATGAGCACGATGGAGGGATGCGACGGATCGCCGAGCGATTCGTATTCGAGGTGCAGCGGCGCGTCGCTCATCGCTCAGTGCGCAGCGACGCGGGCGACGGGCTTGCGGCGCGGGGGCTTCGGCGTGGCGACCGCGGCGAGGCGAGCGGCCTTTCCAGCCGGAGCACGTGCCTTGCGTCGCGCCGCCGGCCGCGCCAGCGCCAGGTATTCCTGGAAGCTGTCGCGCAGGCACTGGGCGAAGACTTGCGGATCGGGCAGCTGCTCGTAGCAGGCGGTGAATGAAATGATCATCATGTCGTTGTAGCTGGTGACCGAAAACACCAGGCCCATGCCGTCGGAAATCGGCATGATCGCCGACAGGTAGGTCAGGCGCGCGCCCTGCAGGTACAGCGGCACCTGCGGTCCGGGCACATTGGCGATGGCGCAGTTGGCCAGCGGCACCCAGTCGCCGAGCAGGGCCGAGGCGGAACGCAGCATCTTGCTGGTGGCGGCGATCGCGGCCGACGGTGCATGTTCGGCGAGGTCGACCAGTTCGCGTGCGCTGACGGCCCGCGCCACGATGTCCGACGAGGAGCTGGTGGCCTGGATCGCAACCAGGCGATCGACCGGGTCGGCAATATCGGTGCCGAGTTCCAGGCGCACCCAGGAAAAGCTCGGTTGTCCCTCCTCGGCGCCTTCCTTGCCATCCCTTGCGCGCACGGCAATCGGCGTCGCCGCGACCAGGCTGTCGTCCGGCAACTCGGCCTGCTGGTCGAGATAGCGCCGCAAGCCGCCGGCGCATACGGCGAGCACCGCGTCATTGACCGTGGCGCCGGGCGCCAAACGACGAATGGCCTTGAAATCCTTCAACGCAAAGCGGCGCGTTTCGAACACGCGATGCGGCGACACTTCGGTATTGAAGCGCGTCATGGGGAACTCGTGCGGCCGGCCAAGAAATTCGCCGACGAAGGTGCGCGTCGCGGACTTCAGCGTGCTCCAGCTGCGCGCCAGCGGCTGCGCCATGCGCAAGGGAAAGGTGGCGACGTTGAAACCGGCGCGCACCAGCAGGTTCACGCTGCCCGGCGCATCCTCGGGAAACCACGGCTCGGGCGGCGCGGGCGGCGGCGAATCGGGCGAGATGTCATGCAGCAGCGCGGTGATTTCGTTGTGGTGCTCGACATCGATCGCGGCGTGATGGATCTTCAGCAGCACGGCGAAGCTGCCCACCGGCAGGTCGAGGAAGCTGTCCAGCCCTTCGATCACGTACATTTCCCACAGCGGGCGCTGCAGGTCGAGCGGGCGGGCGTGAATGCGCGCGGCCTGGATGCAGAACTGCCGCCAGTCGCCGGGCTTGGGCAGCGCGATGTGGCGCACGTGGTATTCGATGTCGAAGTTCTCGTCCTCGATCCAGTACGGATAGTCGATGTCCAGCGGCACGCGCAGGATCTTCTGGCGGAAGATCGGCATGCGGCCGAGGCGGCTCTCGACATGCGCCAGGATCTGCTTGAAGCGCACCATGCCGCCGCGCGCGGTCGACTGGTCGTAGATGTGCAGCAGCGTGACGTTCGAATTGGCGTGAGCGCTGTCCGAGTAGATGTAGGCGGCATCGTGTTCGCTGAGTTGTCGCATGCGGTTCCTTCGCGAGTTTCTGGTTCAGGCGACGCGGGAAGCCGCGTCGACCTGCACCGGGCCGGCAGTCATGTGCCACACGCGCTTGAGCAGGCCCTGCGGCTGGAACGGCTGCCAGGCACCTTCCGGCTGCGCCAGGCGGTCGGCGACGATGGCCAGCACGATGCCGTTGAAGCCCAGGCCGAGATGGCTGCCCGGCACCTGGATGTTTTCGTGGAAGGCGGGATCGCCGTCGATGGTGGCCTCCTGCGGCGGCACCACGCCGTCGCCCAGCGAGTAGAGGCAACTGGTCGGCACCAGCAGGCGGCGCTGCTCGCGCAGCGTCTTGGCGCGCGGCTGCATGACATGCGCCGCGGCGCCGAGGCGATGCGAGATCAGCCGGTAGAGCGCCTTCACGGCGGGCGGCGACTGGCTGCCGGCGGCGTCGACGCTGACCGGGCTGCCCAGCGTGATGATCGAGCGCACGCATTCGAGCGTGCTTTCGGCGCCATAGAGCGAAAACACGCCGCCCAGGCTCCAGCCGACCAGGCTGACCTTGCGTCCGGTGACGTGGTGCAGGTAGCGGATTTTCTGCGGCAGCGCGCTGGCGTGCTTGCTGCGAAAGCCGAGGTTGCGACCCAGGCCCCAGGTGTGCACCTCGTAGCCCTTGCGCTGCAGGAACAGTTTCAGTGCGATCAGCGATTTTTCGTCGGCCATGAAACCGGGCAACAGCAGCACCGGATGGCCGTCACCTTGCGGCGCCTGCATCAAGAGCGGCAGCGAGGCGGGCAGCAGCGCCATTTCGAGCAGGGCGCGCGGCTCCAGAATCGAGTTCAGGGCGTGCGGTTTGCCGGTGTGGGCGTGGCGGACGACGGTGCGGCGACGCGGCATGTCAGGCTCCGGCTACCGGTTTGCGCACGGCCGGCCGGCTTTTGCCCGCTTGGGCCTGCGCTTGGGTCCGCGCTTGGGCCCGCTTTTCCGCTGGTTCCACCGTTGCGATTTTGCGCGGCGCTCTTGCCGGTTTCTGCATGCGCTGTTTCAGCTCCTCAAAGGCATCGAGAAAGTCGTCCGCCAGTTCGCGCGCATCGGGCACCGCGTTGCGGGCGACGACAAATCCGAGGCATAAATTGCCAGCATAGCTCATCAGGGTGATATTGAGACCGACGCCGTGCTCGACAATGGACAAGGGCCAGTAGCCGGTCATGCGCAGGCCATTCACATAAAGCGGAACCGGCGGCCCCGGCACGTTGGACACCAGCACGTTGGCCAGCACCGGCAGGGTCTCGACGACGCCGCGGCGACCGTACAGCGAGGCCAGCGCACCGACCAGCCAGGGCACCCCGATCAGCGGAAAATCTGTCGGTATCACCGATTTGGCCTGCCGCGCCACCGCCTTGGTGGCCCCGGCCGAATCGCGGATCGCCCGCAGGCGCTTCTGCGGATCGGCGACATTGCTCGCCAGATTGACCAGGCTCAGCGTGGCCTGGGTGCGCATTTCGGTGTTGCCCTGTTCGCGCAGCGAGATCGGCATCGAAGCGATCAGCGGCTTGCGCGGAATGGTCGCGTTGCGCTTGAGGTAGCGGCGCAGCGTGCCGCTGCACAGCGCCAGCACGACGTCATTGACCGTCGCCTCGTTGGCGGCGGCGATGGCCTTGAGTTCGGCGCGCGACACCGTCGCCGTGGCGAAACCGCGTTCGGGCGTGATCGTGACGTTGAAGGCGGTGCGCGGACCGAAGGAAACGCTGCGCTTCAATTCGCCGAAATCCGCCGCATGCTCGCTTCCCGCCTTGCCGCGCGCGCGGCCGGAGGAGCTCCTGACGATGCCGGCCAGGGTACGCACCACGCCGGGCAACTCGCGCACCAGCTTGACGTACTGTGCGGCATCGTGGCGAAACGCCGCGGCGGCCAGCGCCAGCGTGCCCGGCTTGGTGGCGGCTTTGGCGGCGGCTGCCTGGCCCGAACGGCGCTTCGGCACCGGCGCGGCGTCCGGCGTGGTGTCGAACAGCGCGCCGGCCAGCGCGACGCCGGCCTGGCCGTCGAGCATGGCGTGGTGAATCTTGAAGTAGTAGGCCTTCTCGCCGCTGGCCAGGCCCTCCAGCACATACAGCATCCACAGCGGATGCGAACGGTCGAGCAGTTCCGCGTGCAGGTCGGCCACCACGGCTTCGAGTTGCGCCCAGGTACCCGGCTTCGGCAGGCGCACGCGGCGGATGTGCCGGTCGAGATCAACCTCGCCTTGCAGCCAGACCGGATTGGCCAGATGCAGCGGCAGGGAGGCCAGGCGACGACGCAGCACCGGCACCATGCGGCTCTCCATCATGTGCCGCACCGCCTTGTAAAAATCGCCCTGGTAGCCGGCGGGCACCTCGAACAGATGCAGCGAACCGACATGCATCGGCGTCGCCGCGGTTTCCAGATTGAGGAAAGCGCCGTCGACACCGCTGAGGGTTTCGATCCCTGATTCCTTTGGGTTCTTCCTGCTCATGTCATTGCCTCCGAGACTGCCCAGTATCCGCCCAAGATCGCTTCGCCACATGGTGCTACCAGCGGGTAGAATAGTTTCTACCACCCAGTATAATCCGTGCCTGATCCCCTTCCCCGCCACATCGCAAACCAGTTGCCGCCCCTGCCCATGCCCGCCATCCGCAATGCCGTCAAAGCCGCCCCCCTCGCCGCCGGCAGGCCCGCCGAAACGCAGGCCTGCATCGACAAGCGCGAACGCATCCTGGCGGTGGCCGAGGACCTGTTCTATCGACACGGCTTTGCCGGCACCACGGTGGACATGATCTGTGCGGAACTCGGCGTGACGAAGCCTTACGTTTATTACTATTTCCAGGACAAGCACGAGATCGTCGAGACCATCGCGTGGCGCGCTTCGGTCGCCTGCCTGTCGACCATGAAGTTTCCCGCCGACGACGAGCGACCGGCGCATGTCAAGCTGGCCGAAGGCTTGCAGCGCTGGGTGGCGGCCTGCGTCGAGCATTTTCGCGGCAGCACGCTGGCGTTTCGCGTCACGGCCTCGCTGCGTCCCGAATTCCGCGCCGAATTGCGCACGCTGGCCAACGACTTCTATGCCGATCTCGGCGCGCTGATGGAAGAAGGCCGCCGCCAGGGCACGCTGTCCTTCGAGGACACCTCCGTCACCGTGATGTCGATGGGCGGCGTGGTCGGCTTCATGTACACCTGGTACCGCCCCGACGGCCGCCTGCCGCCCGACGATCTGGTCAAGCGGCTGACGGCCACCCTGTTCAAGATGATCGGCCTGCGCCCGTCGTCCGTATCGCCAAAGCCGCGCACTCCCGCACGCAATCACCCACCGAGGACCCGCAAATGAAGCAATTCAACGGCCGCACCGCGGTCATTACCGGCGCCGCCAGCGGCATCGGCCTCGAACTGGCGCGCCGCGCCGCCGCCGAGGGCATGAACCTGGTGCTGGCCGACATCGAATACGCCCGCCTCGAAGAGGCAGCGGCGACGCTCGGCCTGCCGGCAGAACGCCTGCTGCTGCAACGCACCGACGTCAGCCGAGAAGCCGAAATCGCCGCGCTGGCCGATGCCGCCTTCGCCCGCTTCGGCGGCGTGCATCTGCTGTGCAACAACGCCGGCGTCGGCTTGACGCGCGTCACCTGGGAACACACCACCGCCGACTGGAACTGGGTGCTGGGCGTAGACCTGTTCAGCGTGATCCACGGCGTGCAGCATTTCGTGCCGCGCATGCTGAAGCAGGCCGAAGGCGGACACGTGGTGAACACCGCCTCCGCCGCCGGCCTCACCTCCACCCCCGGCATGGCCGCCTACAACGTGGCCAAGCACGGCGTGGTAACGCTCTCCGAGACCATGTACCACGAGTTGCAGGCCGCCAAGGCGACCGTCGGCGTCTCGGTGCTGTGCCCGGCCTGGGTGCCTACCGGCATCCACCAGTCCGCCCGCAACCGGCAGCAGGAGTTCGGCCAGCCCAAGCCCGCCGACGGCCTCTCCGCCGCCTATGAGGAACGCATGGGCCAGGCCGTCAAGTCGGGGCGCCTGACCGCCGCCGACATGGCCGACGAGGTATTCGCCGCGGTTCAGGAAGGCCGCTTCTACGTGATCCCGCACCGCAAGCTCAACAACGCCATCCAGCTGCGCATGGAAGACATCATGAACTTGCGCAATCCGACGCCGCTCTCATAAACCCATTTTCCGCAGATGACGCAGATTTTCACAGATAAATGCCGGTGATTCATCCGGTTGGAGATGGTTCCCGGCAAACCCCACGTGTGATGGACGAGACGCGACAACCGCATTGATCCATCTGCGCAATCTGCGAAATCTGTGGATCAATTGCTCTATTTCAAAAATTAAACCAACAAGGAAACCCCCAATGAAAGCACTGCTCTGCGAAGCCTACGGTCCGATCGACAACCTCGTCGTCAAGGACATCCCCTCCCCGGTGCCGGGACCCAAACAACTGCTGGTCGAAGTCAAAGCCGCGGCGGTGAACTTCCCCGATGCGCTGATGGTGCAGGGCCTCTACCAGGTCAAGCCGCCATTGCCCTTCACGCCGGGCGCCGAGATTTCCGGCATCGTCAAAACCGTAGGTGCCGAGGTGAAGCACTATAAGGCCGGCGACCGTGTCATCGCGCTGACCAGTACCGGCGGCTTCGCCGAGGAATGCATAGTCGAGTCGGCAAAGGCGATGCCGCTGCCGACGGGAATGGATTTCGAAACCGGCGCGGCGCTGGTGCTGACCTACTGCACTTCGCTGCACGGCCTCAAGGACTGCGGCCACCTGAAGGCCGGCGAAACCCTGGTGGTACTCGGCGCCGCCGGCGGCGTCGGCATCTCGGCGATCGAGATCGGCAAGGCCATGGGCGCACGCGTGATCGCGGCGGCTTCCAGCGACGACAAGCTGGCGTTGTGCCGGAAAGTCGGCGCTGACGAGACGGTGAATTACAGCACCGAAAACCTCAAGGACCGCATCAACGAACTCACCGGCGGCAAGGGCGCCGACGTCGTGTACGACCCGGTCGGCGGCCCCTACACCGAGCCAGCCGTACGTGCCCTGGCCTGGCGCGGACGGCTGCTGATCATCGGCTTCGCCGCCGGCGAGATCCCGAAGATTCCGCTCAACCTGGCGCTGCTCAAGGAACGTTCGCTGATCGGCGTGTACTGGGGCGATTCGACCAAGCATGATCCGACGGGCCATCTGGCCAACCTGCACCAGCTCCACGAGTGGTTCGCCACCGGCAGGATTCGCCCCGTCGTCAGTGAGCGTTTTCCGCTTTCCGCCGCGAAGGATGCCATCGCGAGCATCGCCAACCGCCAGGTCAAGGGCAAAATCGTGGTACTGCCCAACGATTAACGCTCATCGTTCCAAGCGCCACTGCAGAAGTTGAAACACGCGAAAAGCAATATATTCGCCCGCCCCCCTTCCCCCCCCTCGCGGGGGGTTACCGATCGGCGCGCTACGCGCGTCGGCCCCACAAGTAGCTCCGACAAGGAGTTTGACGTTAAGGAACAACATGGAACAACGCACCCAGTTTTACATCGACGGCCAGTGGGTTTCCCCGGCCGGACAAGGCACGATCGAGGTCTTCTCGCCTACCGACGGCGCCCTGCTGGCGACCGTGCCGCAAGGCAACGCGGCCGATGCCGACAAGGCCGTGACGGCGGCGCGCGGCGCCTTCGACGCCTGGAGCGTGACGCCGGCCGCCGAGCGTGCCGCGTATCTGAAGAAAATCCAGGAAAGCCTCAAGGCCCGCGCCGATGAAATCGCGAAGACCATCACGCTCGAAATGGGCATGCCCTACAAGTTCTCGCAGCGCATCCAGGTCGGCTCGCCCACGGCGAGCTTCGGCATGTACTCGAAAATGCTGGCCGATTTCCCGTTCGAGGAAAAGGTCGGCAATTCAAAAGTGGTGCGCGAAGCGGTCGGCGTCGTCGCCGCCATCACGCCGTGGAACTACCCGCTGCACCAGATCGCGGCCAAGGTCGCCGCCGCGCTCGCCGCCGGCTGCACCGTGGTGCTGAAACCCTCCGAAGTCGCGCCGCTGAACGCCTTCCTGCTGGCCGAGATCATCCATGCCGCCGGCGTGCCGGCCGGCGTCTTCAACCTGATCACCGGCTACGGCCCGGTGGTCGGCGAAGCCATGGTGACGCACAGGGAAGTCGACATGGTCTCCTTCACCGGCTCGACCCGCGCCGGTACCCGCGTTTCCGAGCTGGCCTCGGCCACGGTCAAGCGCGTGGCGCTGGAACTCGGCGGCAAGTCGGCGGCGATCATCCTCGACGACGCCGACTTCAATGTCGCGGTCAAGGGCGTGGTCGGCAACTGCTACCTCAACTCGGGTCAGACCTGCACCGCGCACACGCGCATGCTGGTGCCGGCCACTCGCTACGCCGAAGCGGCGAAGCTTGCCGTCGAAGCGGCGCAAGCCTATCGCGTCGGCGACCCCATGGCCGAGGGCGTCACGCTCGGCCCGCTGGCCTCGAAGATGCAGCAGGACCGCGTGCGCGACTACATCGGCAAGGGCATCGCCGAAGGCTGCGAACTGCTGACCGGCGGCGCCGACCTGCCCGAGGGCGTGAATCCGGATGGCTACTACGTGAAGCCGACCATCTTCGGCAAGGTCAAGCCCGACAGCAGCATCGCCCAGGAGGAAATCTTCGGCCCGGTGCTCTCGATCATCAGCTACGCGGACGAGGAAGATGCCGTCAGCATCGCCAACGGCACGGTGTATGGCCTCGCCGGCGGCGTCTGGTCAGCCACCGACGAACACGCCGAACAGGTCGCGCGCCGCATGCGCACCGGCCAGGTGGAAATCAACGGTGGCACCTTCAACATGTACGCGCCCTTCGGCGGCTACAAGCAGTCGGGCAACGGCCGCGAGCTGGGCAAGTACGGCCTCGAGGATTTCCTCGAGTTCAAAGCCATGCAGTTCCGCCCGGCGCCAAAGGGATGACTGACAGCCCCACCCGTTAGGACGAAAGTAGTATCCTTGCAGCATGCCGGGGGCCTGGTGCGGTCCCCGGTCCCTGGGCTGTTGCCCCGTCGTATATCCGATCGATGCTGCGTGGATGACATGGAACAAGATTTCAGAAGGAACACCGACCAGTTCGCCACGGGGCCGTTCCGTCCTCACGGCCAGGTTGAAATCTGGTCTGAAGGCAATGTGATGCGTCTGGACGCAACCGGCCCCTTCAACAAGGAAGTCGTCATCGCACTCGGCGCCACGTGGAATAGCCTGTTCGACGAAATGCCGGTGAATGGCCCATTCGCCAACATCATCGTGATGCGCCGTAGCGTCGTGGTTTCGCAAGAAGTGCTGGATGCCTTCGGCGAGTTTCTGCGCGCCAACAACCGGGCCGGACGCGGCGCGAGCGCCGTCGCCTTTGTCGTGGCTCCGGAGGTCGAGGGCCGCTCTCTGATGCTGCCCATGTTCGCCGCGACATACGCCGCCGCGGGAAGGAGGTTCGCCGCCTACGAGACCGAGGCGGAGGCCGATGCCTGGGTGCGCGAAAGACTCGCCGACGACACTGCTCCGCCGCGAGTGCCGACCGACACCAATTGACTCGCCGCGACAGGCTTCCAGCAAACCAGAGTTGTCCAGCATGAACAAACCGGATCATTCAGTTTCCCACGGCGGCGACGTCAGCGAACTCGCCAACGAAGTCCTCGGCGAGCACGCTCCCGCCGGCCCGATTTCAGTACAAAGAAAAACCCTGGCCCTCTGGCTCGCCGCCGCCGCGGCGGGCGGCTCCCTGCTTGGCGTGGTCGCCATGATGATCACGGGAAATTCCCACAGCCAGGCGGAAATTTCCCTGTTGCAAAACACCATCGCCAAGCAGAGAGAAGAAAGCAAGATGGTCGAGAAGCAGCACAATGAGGTGCGCGCCGCCTATGCGCGGATGATTGCGGAGCAGCGTTGTGAGGTCATCGACGGACTCGACGATTGCCTTGCCGCCGGCTTGAGGCGTCCCGAGCGCTTTGCGGCGTCGGATCGCCAGCTGCTGGAAGCCAGGCGCCCTCCGGAACCGCCACCGCCCGATCCGGCCAAAACTGAATCTTCTGCACCGGCGACCAATACCGCGCAGGCGGAGCCCGCGGCCAAAGGATCGGCACAGCCCGCTCCATCGGCGACCCCATCAGCCGCTGCGTCCCGCAAATTGAGCCTTGGCGAATTTGCGGAAGAACTCAACAAGATTCCGGGCGTTGCCGTCGAGGGAACCACTTCGGGCAAGGCGGAAGCTCCCGCGGATGGCAAGAAGGCCGCCGCCAAGCCCGCCTCGTAATTCCAATTCGCATTGGAACCGATACCTTGTCGACTGCGCCTTGCCGTGCTACAGCACTGTCTACGACTTGTCTTCGCGACTCGTTTCCAATCCGAATCGGAATAAGGCCCGGTTTGCAAACCCCGGCAGCGACTCAAGCCTGCCCGGCGCTCTCGAGGTCGCGCCAGAGACACTTTCCCTTGCTCTCCTTGGCGATTTCGGCCAGCACCCGGTCGTGGTCGGCGAGTTCGGCTGCGCTGGCGGGCAACACCAGGAGCGGCGGACGCTGACGGGTACCGCCCAGCGAGTAATCGACGGCCGGACTGTCGAAATTCATCTCCAGGGAATTCTGGCCGCGGGTCATCGCCAGGTAAACCTCGGCCAGCAGTTCGGCATCGAGCAGCGCGCCGTGCAGCTGGCGACCGGAATTGTCCACGCCGAATTCCGAACACAGGGCGTTGAGGTTGTTCTTCTTGCCCGGCCGCATCTCGCGCGCCATGCGCAGCGTGTCGATCACCTCGCTGCACAGCTGCTCGATGCTCTCCTGCTGCAACAGGCCCAACTCGTTGTTGAGGAAGCCGACGTCGAAGGCCGCGTTATGGATCACCAGCTCGGCGCCACGGACGAAGGCCATGAAGTCGGCGGCGATCTCGGCGAACTTCGGCTTGTCGGCGAGGAATTCGTCGGAGAGTCCGTGGATGCGTTCCGAATCGGCGACCAGCCGTTCCGGATTGAGATAGACGTGATAGCGCTGGCCGGTGATCTGCCGCCCCATCAGTTCGACGCAGCCGATTTCGACGATGCGATCGCCGGTGCGGAAATCGAGTCCGGTGGTTTCGGTATCGAGAATCACTTTGCGCATGTGGAGCCCATTTCAGTAGAAATCATGCCCCGCGCCGGTTGGCGTTGGGCGCGCTGCCGCGTTGCGGGCAAGTTCGACGCCGCGCCGCGCCAGGACGTCGGCGCGTTCGTTCTCCGGGTGGCCGGCATGGCCCTTGACCCAGATCCATTCGATCTTGTGTTGTGCCGCCAGACGGTCCAGCTCGCGCCACAGATCCTCGTTCTTGACCGGCTCCTTGCCGGCGGTCTTCCAGCCGCGCCGCTTCCAGCCGTGGATCCATTCGCTGATGCCCTTCTGCACGTACTGAGAATCGGTGTGCACCTTGGCTTCGACCGGCCCTTTCAAGGCACGCAGCGCCTCGATCACCGCCATCATTTCCATGCGGTTGTTGGTGGTCAGCGCCTCACCGCCGAACAGTTCCTTTTCGATCGCGCCCTTGCGCAGGATCGCGCCCCAGCCGCCGGGGCCGGGATTGCCGCTGCAGGCGCCGTCGGTGAAAATTTCAATCATTGATCCACTTTCTGCGTCACGGTGACCAGCGCCTTGGCGCGCGCCATGCGATCGCTCCAGGTCGGGGTAATCAGGCGCATGCCGTGCTGGCGCTTGATGGCCTGCACGATATACACGGCGCCGGCGATCGGCCACCAGCGGTCGCCGGCCGCATCCATGAACTGGAAGCGGCGCAGCCACTTTTCCTGCGTCACCGCGGGGGCGTAGCAACCGAAGGCGCCCGCCTGCATCTCGAAGCCGAGCAGCGAAAACCAGTCCTTCAGGCGCGGCACCGAAAGGTAGGCGCCGCGCCAGGGCGGCAGCGCCTGCCGCCGCGACAGCTTGCGCTTGGCGCCCCACAGGCTAAAGGGGTTGAAGCCGGTGACGATCACATGGCCCTCGGGCACCAGGATGCGCTCGACCTCGCGCAGCACCTGGTGCGGATTGGCGTCGAACTCCAGGGTATGCGGCATCACCACCAGATCGATGCTGTTGGCGGCAAAGGGCAGATAATGCAGATCGGAGCGCACCTCCGAAAAGCCGTCGTAACGCCCGTCATCGCAGCGAAAACGCAGCGGCATGCGGTTGGCGCGCAGGAAATCGTGGCTGGGCAGGGAAAGCTGCACCGCGTTGAAGCCGAAAATGTCGGCGACCAGCAAGTCGTGCTGCTTCTGTTCCCAGTTGAGCACATACTGGCCGGCTGGCGTTTTGAGCCAGTCTTCGAATCCCTGAATTGACATTGCGCCCCGTTTGGAGAAAATTCCCGAATGACTGAGATACTCGGCCTGCACGCTTTCGACGACAACTACATCTGGCTGCTGCGCGACCGGGGCTGCGTCGCGGTGGTCGACCCGGGCGATGCCGCACCCGTGCTGCGCCACCTGGAACAAAGCGGCGACCGCCTCTGCGCCATCCTCGCGACCCATCATCACGGCGACCACGTCGGCGGCCTGGCGGAACTCCTCGCCCGCTTCCCCGTCCCCGTCTATGGCCCGAGCCTGGAAAACATTCCCGGCGTGAGCCATCCGCTGGCCGGCGGCGAGCGCATCGAAGTGTCCGAACTCGCCCTCGAACTCGAGATCATCGACGTCCCCGGTCATACCCGCGGCCACATTGCTTATTATGGCCCAAGTCTCGATGACAACGGCGCGATCTTCTGCGGCGACACGCTGTTCGGCGCCGGTTGCGGCCGCCTGTTCGAGGGCACGCCGGCGCAGATGCACCAGTCTCTGGCCAGACTCGCCGTGTTGCCAGCGCCGACTCTTGTGTATTGCGCCCACGAGTACACCCAGAGCAACCTGCGTTTCGCGATCGCCGTCGAACCGGGCAGCATCGCCGTGCAGCGCCGCAGCGAAAGCGTCGCCCGGGACCGCGCAGCGGGACGGTCCACGATTCCGACCACCATCGGGACGGAACTGGAAACCAATCCCTTCCTGCGCTGGGACGCACCCGCGGTGCGGTCCGCCGCCGCCAGCCGCCTTGGGCATGTTCCGGCTGACGCGGTGGAAACCTTTGCCGCGATTCGCGAGTGGAAAAATCGTTTCTGAGGTGAAATAATCCCGCCATGACCACGCGTCGTACTTTCATCAAGACCCTCGTCGCGATTCCTCCGGCCTTGTCCTTCAGGCGCGCATGGGCGGCTCCCGACCCTTCGCGGCTGGCATTGATCATCGGCAACAGCGCCTACCACGATGCACCGCTGGTCAATCCGGCCAACGATGCCAAGGCCGTCGGCGGATTGTTCACCCAGGCCGGCTTCACCGTCGATTCCCACCTGAACGCCAAGCGCGCCGACATGATGGCCGCCATCGAAAAATTCGGCGCGGCGGCCAAACGGTCGGAGACGAAGCTGGTGGTGTTCTATTACGCTGGCCACGGCGCCCAGCTCGACTGGCGCAACTACCTGCTGCCGGTCGATGCCGTGGTGCAGCGGCAGGAAGACATGAAGCAGCGCTGCATCGATCTGAACCTTCTGCTCGGACAGTTCAGCGCGGCGAAGGACAAGACTTTCATCATCATCCTCGACGCCTGCCGCAACAATCCCTTCGGCAGCGCCTACCGACCCGAACAGAAGGGGCTGTCGCAGTTCGACGCGCCGGTCGGCAGCCTGCTTGCCTACGCCACTTCGCCCGGCAACGTGGCCTCGGACGGCGACGGCCAGAACGGCCTCTACACCGAGAACCTGGTGCGCGAACTGTCCAAGCACAACACCCGCATCGAAGATGCCCTGAAGCGCGTGCGGCTCAATGTGCGCCTGGCCTCGCATGGCGAACAGATTCCCTGGGAGACCACCTCGCTCGAAAGCGACGTCTTCATCTTCAACGAAGGGCAGAAGAAACTCTCCGAAGCCGAGATGGAGAAGCTGATCGAGGCCGACGTCACCGAATGGGCACGCATCAAGTCCTCGAAAAAGATCGACGACTGGGTTGGCTACCTGCGCACCTTCCCCAATGGCCGCTTCGCCGAAATCGCCCAGATGCGGCTGACGCGCCTGCTCGCCGATGTCGAAAAGCAGCGCGTCGAACAGCAACAGCAGGATACGGCCAAGGCCGACAAGCTTGCCGCCGAAAAGCGGCAGGAGGAAGAGAAAAGGAAGCAGGAAGAACAGAAGCGGCTCGAACAGGAACGCATCGAGCGCGAAAAGATCCGGATCGCCGAAGCGCAGCGCCTGGCTGCCGAACGCAAGCAGCTCGAAGAGCAGCAGTTGCAGGAGCAGCGACGACGCCAGGAAGAACAGCAGCGCATCGAACTCAAGCGTCGCGAAGAGCAGGAACGCCTCGATCGCGAACGCCAGCGCATCGCCGAGGCCGAGCGCCAGGCGGCGGAACGCAAGAAGCAGGAGGAGCAGCGCCAGTTGGCGGCGCAGGAACGCATCGAACGCGAACGGATTCGTGTCGCCGAGGAAAAGCGCCTTGTCGCCGAACGCAGGCAGTTCGAGGAGCAACAGCTTCAGGAACAGCGCCGCCGCCAGGAAGAGCAGCAGGCCGCCGAACTCAAGCGCCGCCAGGAGCAGGAACGTCTGGATCGCGAGCGCCAGCGCATCGCCGAAGCCGAACGCCTTGCCGAGGAACGCAGGAAGCAGGAAGAGGAGCAACGCCTCGCCGCGGAACGGAAGCGGATCGAGCAGGAAAAGCTAGCGCAGGCTGCGGCGGCGAAGCCCGTTCCGACAACATCCGCGGCACCAAGCCCGACACCCAAACCAGTCGCGGCAGCACCCGCCGGCGCACCCATGATCGACATCCGCGCCGGCCTGCCGGTGCCGCTGCTGATTCCGCCGTCAGACAATCCCTTCTCCGCCGGGCGTTATCCGCTGGGCCGGATCTATACGATCGGGGATTTTGCGACGGTCCGGCAAACGGACATCCTGACCGGCGTCGAGGAACGTACTTACACGGCGCGCGTGACCAAAGTTGACTACGACGAGGACCGGGTCGAACTCAACAACGGCACCATCATCTCCGACCTGATGGGCAACAGCATCAAGTCCGGACCGATCGAGTTCGACAGCCCGGTGCAATTCACCCCGGCAGAATTCCAGATCGGCAAAAAGTGGACGGCAACTTTCCGCCGCACCCAGAATGGCCAGACGACAAACGCCTATTACGATCTGCAGATCGTCAAGCGGGAAACCATCACGGTTCCGGCAGGGACCTTCGATACCTTCCGGATCGAAGGCGAAGGCTGGAACACATCTGTTAGCGCACGACTCGAAGTAAGGTTCTGGCTGGTACCGGGGCTGAACTTTGGAATCAAGCGCGAATTTGTCACGAAAAACAAGTGGGGACGATTCGGCAGCACAGAAAGGCATGAGCTCGTCGCCCTGCGCCAGCAGACCATCCAGTCGGCCTGCCTGACACCCGGCAGCGGGATGGCCCGCACCTTGACCGTCAAGAGTACGTGCACCGGCTGAGTCGAAAGCGCGACCACCGAAGGAAAGCTTCTGCAGGACACACGGCACCGGCAATATTCCGGTCCCTGCCCCCCCGCTGCGGATGCTAAGATGCGCCGCCCTCACGAGCACCATTGACGGTGCCTTTCGCCTTCCTCCCAATGCCACTGTTTCGCCGCCTGATTCTGCCCCTGCTGTTTTTGCTGACGAGCCACACACATGCCGAGCAGGCATTGCAGCTCACGGCGGAAATTGCCGCGCCCCATAACCTGTCCATCGGCGCCGTACCGCCGCCGACACCCGTGGTCGAACTGCTGCCCGATCCGTCACGCGAAGTGAAGGACGACCTGCCGCCGATCCCCACCATCGACCTCACCACGCCGCCCGACGACCTCTGGCAGCGCATGCGCAACGGCTTCTCGATGCCCGACCTCGACAGCCCGCTGGTGGCCGACCGCCAGGCCTGGTACCTGAACCGGCCCGACCTGCTCAAGCGCATCTTCGAACGCAGCCGGCGCTACCTGCACCACATCGTCGACGAGCTCGAAAAGCGCGGGATGCCGACCGAACTGGCCCTGCTGCCGATCGTCGAAAGCTCCTTCAATCCGCTGGCCTACTCGTCGGCGCGGGCGCTGGGCATGTGGCAGTTCATTCCGTCGACGGGCAAGAACTACAAGTTGCAGCAGAACTGGTGGTTCGACCAGCGCCGCGACATCGTCGCCTCGACCAGCGCCGCGCTCGACTACCTGCAGTACATCTACGAAATGCACGGCGACTGGCACCTGGCGCTGGCCTCCTACAACTGGGGCGAAGGCGCCGTCGGCCGTGCCGTGGCGAAGAACCGGGCCAAGGGGATGCCGACCGACTACCTGAGCCTGAAAATGCCTGGCGAAACCCGTTACTACGTACCCAAGCTGCAGGCGATCAAGAACATCATTGCCCAGCCGCAACTGTTCGGCATCAGCCTCGACCCGATTCCCAACCGGCCCTATTTCGGCACCGTGGAGCGCAGCGAAAACATGGACGTGGCGCTGGCGGCGCGCCTGGCGGAAATCCCGGTGGAGGAGTTCATTGCACTCAACCCCGCCTACAGCCGCCCGGTGATGCCGGGTACGGCGAACAGCCCGCTGGTGCTGCCCGCCGAAAAAGTGCAGACCTTTCTTGCCAACCTGCAGAACCACGAAGCGCAGGACAAGCCGCTCACCGCCTGGCTCACGCACAAGCTGAAGAAGGGCGAGAAGCTGGAAGGCGTCGCCAGCCGCTACGGCATCAGTGCCGCACGGCTGAAACAGTTGAACGGCATCAACGCGCGGACCAAGGTCACGCCCGGCTTCGCCCTGCTGGTGCCGGGCAAGGATGCCATCGGCCACGAGGACATCGCCGCCCGCCTGCCGCAAACTCCGGCCAAGCCGCCGCGCGCCACCAAGTGGAAAAAGGGGAAGGGCAAGGCCAAGGGCGTCGCGGTCAAGATCAGGAAACCGGCGGTCAAACCGAAAAAACGCTGAGTTCCACGGTCGGCCTCCGAGGTACGCCACCGTGCCTGCGCTTTGACATACACTCCGGCACATGCTGAAGCGGATTGCGCACGTCGTTGCCCCCCTGCTGTGCGCCCTGGTGGCGGGCGCATCCTTCGCCTCCCACGGCCTCGCCCTCGGCGGCCGGCCCAAATACCCGGCCGGGTTCTCCCATTTCGATTACGTCAATCCAGCGGCGCCCAGGGGCGGCCAGCTCACCCTCGCCGCGATGGGCAGCTTCGACAAGCTCAACCCCTTCACCCTCAAGGGCGTGCCGCCGGTCAACCTGACCGAACTGGTATTCGAAACCCTGGTCGCCCAGAGCGATGACGAACCATTTTCCGTCTATGGCTTGCTGGCCGAGGACATGGCCCTGGCGCAGGACGAAATGTCCATCACCTTCCGCCTGAACCCGAAAGCCAAGTTCTCCAACGGCGACCCGGTCACCGCCGAGGACGTCAAGCACTCGTGGAACATGCTCATAAGCAAGGCCGCCAGTCCGTTGTACCGTGCCATGTGGGCCGACGTGAAGGGTATCGTGGTGGTCGATCCGCGCACCGTGCGCTTCGAGTTCAAGCGCAGGAACCGCGAGTTGCACATGATCGTCGGCCAGTTGCCAGTCTTCTCCCGCAAGTGGGGGAACGGCAAGCCCTTCGACCAGATCGTCACCGACACCCCCATCGCCAGCGGCCCCTATCTCGTGGACAAGGCAGCGCTGGGCAAGACCATCAGCTACCGGCGAAATCCAGCCTGGTGGGGCGGCGACATTCCGGCGCGACGCGGCATGTTCAATTTCGAGGGCGTCGCCTATCGCTACTACAAGGACGAACTGATCCGGATCGAAGCCTTCAAGGCCGGCGAGTTCGATTTCGTGCACGAGAACATGGCCAAGAACTGGGCCCGCAGCTACCAGGGCGCCAAGTTCGACCGTGGCGAGCTGATCCGCCGCGAGCTGACCCACCTCAATCCGCAGGGCATGCAGGGTTACGTCTTCAACCTGCGGCGCCCCCTGTTCCAGGACGTACGCGTGCGCAAGGCCCTGACCCTGGCCCTCGATTTCGAGTGGATGAACCGCCAGCTCTTCTACAACCAGTACAAGCGCAACTACAGCTACTTCACCAACAGCGAAATGGCCGCCACCGGCAGCCCGGACGCGGCAGAGTTGAAACTGCTGGAGCCCGTGCGGCGCCACCTCGAACCCGAGGCCTTCGGACCCGTGCCGCGACCGCCGACTACCGTGGCCCCGCGGTCGCTGCGAGAAAACCTGCGCGAAGCCCGCGAGCTGTTCCGCGCCGCCGGCTGGGAGTTCCGCGACGGCGCCCTGCGCAACGCCAGGGGCGAAGTCTTCGAGTTCGAGATTCCGCTCAGCGGCAAGAGCTGGGAACGGGTTGTCGCCCCCTACGCCCGCAACCTGGAAAAACTCGGCGTCAGCGTCAAGTACCGGATCATCGATTCCGCCATCCTTGCCAAGCGCACCGACGACTTCGATTTCGACATGCTGCTGCACTGGTTCCTGTCCAGCCAGAGCCCCGGCAACGAACAGTTCCTGCGCTTCGCCAGCGAGACCGCCGACGAAAAGGGTTCGCAAAACCTGATCGGCCTCAAGAACCCCGGCATAGACCACCTGGTCGACGCCATCCTCACCGCCGACACCCGGGAAAAGCTGGTGACCGCCTGCCGCGCCCTCGACCGCGCCCTGCTTGCCGGGTATTACATGATTCCCCAGTGGCACAACACGGTGCACCGGGTGTCCTACAAGAAACACCTCGGCATTCCGGAAAAGCAGCCGCTCTACTACCAACCGGACGACTGGCTGCTGAAGGCCTGGTGGATGAAGAAGGACTGAGGGGACCGAGCATGCTCCAGTACATTGCCAAACGCCTGCTGCTGATGATCCCGACCCTGTTCGGCGTCCTGCTGCTCACCTTCACGGTGATCCAGTTCGTTCCCGGCGGCCCGGTGGACCAGATGGTGCAGTTCCTCAAAGGCCCTGCCGGCGGCGAGGAAGTAGCGGCCTCGACGGCCAACGTCTATCGCGGCAATCGGGGCGTCGACGCCGAAAAGCTGGCCGAGATCAAGGCCCTCTACGGCTTCGACAAGCCGGCTCACGAGCGCTTCATCGACATGCTCGGCCGCTTCGCCCGCTTCGACCTCGGCACCAGCTACTTCCAGCATCAGGACGTATGGACGCTGATCAAGTCAAAACTGCCGGTCTCCATCAGCCTTGGCCTGTGGACCTTCTTCCTCACCTACCTCGTTTCGATACCGCTCGGCGTCGCCAAGGCCGTGCGCCATGGATCGGCCTTCGACCTCGCCACCAGCACCCTGGTCCTCGTCGGCTACGCGATCCCCGGCTTCGTCCTCGGCGTCGCCCTGCTGGTGCTCTTCGGCGGTGGCAGCTTCCTTCAACTCTTCCCGCTGCGCGGCCTGACCTCCGACAACTGGGAGCAACTTTCCCTGCTGGGCAAGCTCACCGATTACCTCTGGCACATCACCTTGCCCATCCTGGCCTCGGTGGTCGGCGGCTTTGCCGTGACGACGATGCTGACCAAGAACACCTTTCTCGAGGAAATCCGCAAGCAGTACGTGCTGACGGCCCGCGCCAAGGGATGCTCCGAACGCCGCGTACTCTACAAACACATCTTCCGCAACGCCATGATCCCGCTGGTGACCGGCTTCCCCGCCGCCTTCATCGGCGCCTTCTTCACCGGCAGCCTGCTGATCGAAACCCTGTTTTCCCTCGATGGCCTCGGCCTGCTTTCCTACGAATCGGTAATCAAGCGCGACTACCCCGTCGTCATGGGCACGCTGTATCTGTTCACCCTGATCGGCCTGGTCACCAAGCTGATCACCGACCTTTGCTACGTGCTGGTCGATCCGCGCATGCAGTTCGGGAGTTCGTCGTCGTGAGCGTCGACATGAACCCGGCGGTGGAAGCCCGCGCGCTCTCCCGCTCCCTCTCCCCCTCGCGGCGTGCCTGGCTGCGCTTCAAAGCGGATCGTCGCGGCTACTGGAGCCTGTGGATACTGGCCGTGCTCTTCGGCCTCAGCCTGTTCGCCGAAATCCTCTCCAACGACAAACCCATCATCGTCCGCTACGAGGGCCAGACCTATTTCCCCCTGTTCAAGACCTACCCGGAAGCCACCTTCGGCGGCGACTTCGTCACGCCCACCGACTACCTGGACCCCTTCATCGCCGAGCGCATCACCGCCGGCGACAACTGGGCCATCTACCCGCCCAACCGCTACCGTTTCGACAGCCTCAACTACTTCGCCCCCAGCCCCAATCCGGCGGCACCGTCCGGCGAAAACCTGCTCGGCACCGACGACCGGGGCCGCGACATCCTCGCCCGCCTGATCTACGGCTTCCGCATCTCCGTGCTCTTCGGTCTGGCGCTGACCGCGATCGGCATGGCGCTGGGCGTCCTCACCGGCGCGCTGCAAGGCTACCTCGGCGGCAAGGTGGACCTCTGGGGCCAGCGTCTGATCGAGATATGGGGCTCGATGCCCGAGCTCTACCTGCTGATCATCTTCGCCTCCCTGTTCGAACCGGGCATCCTCGTCATCCTCGTCCTGCTCTCCCTCTTCGGCTGGATGGGGCTGTCGGACTACGTACGCGCCGAATTCCTGCGCAACCGCAATCTCGAATACGCCCTCGCCGCCCGCGCCATGGGCCTTTCCAACAGCCAGATCATGTGGCGCCACCTGCTGCCCAACAGCCTGACGCCGGTGATCGCCTTCCTGCCCTTCCGCATGAGCGGCGCCATCCTCGCCCTCACCAGCCTCGACTTCCTCGGCCTCGGCGTGCCGCCGACCACGCCCAGCCTCGGCGAACTGCTGTCGCAGGGCAAGAACAACCTCGATGCCTGGTGGATTTCGCTCACCACCTTCGGCGTCCTCGTCGGCACCCTGATGCTGCTGATCTTCATCGGCGAGGGCCTGCGCGCCGCCCTCGACACACGCAAGGGTTGAACATGAGCACCACGCCCCTGCTCTCCATCCGCGCACTCTCCGTCGCCTTCGATGAATCGACGGTGGTGGACGAAGTTTCCCTCGACATCGCCGCCGGCGAGAAATTCGCCCTGGTCGGCGAGTCGGGTTCGGGCAAGACCGTCACCGCCCTCTCGGTGCTGCGCCTGAACCAGGGTGCGGCATACCGCGGCGAAATCCTCTGGGAGGGCCGCGACAACCTGCTGGCCTGGAAGGAATCGCAAATGCTGGGCCTGCGCGGGCGCGAAGCGGCGATGATCTTCCAGGAACCGATGACGGCCCTGAACCCGCTCTACACCGTGGGCAACCAGATTGTCGAGACCCTGGAGCTGCACGAAGCCCTGAGCCGCCGGGAGGCCAACCGGCGGGCCATCGAACTGCTGGCCCGCACCGGCCTGCCGGAACCGGAACGACGCTTCGCCGCCTTCCCCCATCAGCTTTCCGGTGGCCAGCGGCAGCGGGCGATGATCGCCATGGCGCTGGCCTGCCGGCCCAAGCTGCTGATCGCCGACGAGCCGACCACGGCGCTCGACGTCACCGTGCAGGCACAAATCCTCGCCCTGCTCGCCGAATTGCAGGCCGAGTTCGGCATGGCCGTGCTGCTGATCACGCACGACCTCAATCTGGTGCGCCGCTTCGCCGACCGGGTCGGCGTCATGCAGGCCGGCAGGCTGGTGGAAACCGCCGCCACCGCCGAGCTCTTCGCCGCGCCGCGCCACGCGTACACGCAGCAGCTGCTCGCCGCCCGGCCCCAGCGCATCGCGCCGCCGGCGCCGCCAACCGAGGCCCCGGTGCTGCTCAAGGGCGAAGACATCGCCTGCCGCTATCCGGTCAAGCGCGGCTGGTTCGGCCGCGACTGGTTCCATGCCGTGGAAAAGTCGGCGCTGACGCTACGGCGCGGCGAGACCCTCGGCATCGTCGGCGAATCGGGCTCCGGCAAGACCACCCTGGGCCTCGCCCTGCTGCGCCTGAACGCGGGCACCGGCCGCATCGAGCTCGGCGGCGAACGCATCGACACACTCGACGGCAAGGCCCTGCGCGCCCGGCGCCGGCGCATGCAGGTGGTGTTCCAGGACCCCTACTCCTCGCTCTCGCCGCGCTACACCATCGAACAGATCATCGGCGAAGGCCTGGCCCTGCACTGGCCGCAGCTCGACGCCGCGGCCCGCCGCGAACGCATCGTCGCCACCCTGCACGACGTCGGTCTCGACGAGTCCATGCTGGGCCGCTATCCCCACGAATTCTCCGGCGGCCAGCGGCAGCGCATCGCCATCGCCCGCGCCGTGATCCTCGAACCGGAACTGATCGTGCTGGATGAACCCACCAGCGCGCTGGACGCCTCGGTGCAGCAGCAGGTGCTGCGCCTGCTGGTGGATCTCCAGTTGCGCCACGGCCTTAGCTATCTCTTCATCAGCCACGACCTGGCGGTGATCCGCGCCCTGGCCCACCGGGTCATGGTCATGCAGGCGGGACGCATCGTCGAAAGTGGCGACACGGAAACCGTGCTCACCGCGCCGACCCAGGCCTATACCCGCGAACTCCTCGCCGCCGCGCGGCTCGACTGAGCGATCCTGTCTGTTGCCCGTCCCTTCCGGGAGGGCGGAGGCGGGTGTCAGCGCAAGTGGGAAATGTCGCGGCCCAGCAGCATGACCCAAAAGTCGTGGCGCATCGCGGGCGAAAAATCGTGACGGCTGACAAACTCCGTCGCCGCCCCCGGTCCGCGCCATTCGAGGCCCCAGATCGGCGCGATCGCCGTCGGCAGCATGGCATAGCGCGCGTCGCCGACAAAGCCCGGCCGGATGCGATCCGGCACGATGAAGCCGTCGGAAAACACCCGGAAGCGCTCGATGTCGCGCAGCCGTTTCGCATCGCCCGCGGCGATCTTCCGCGCCGCCGCCGCATCGAGCAGCGCCGCAGAATTGCCGGGATAGTGGCGCGTCCAGAAGCCCAGGTGAAACGCATCGGCATGCACCCGCCCCTCATGCACATACAGCGAGCGCCACAGCACCAGGTTGGCCATCGACGGCTTGGCCGAAAGCTTCGTCGCCTGGTGACCGCGCGACGTCGCCAGCGCAACCGCCGCCGTTTCCGCGCGCTGCTGCTGCATGAAGCCGATACCGAAATAGGCCAGCCCGAGCAGCAGGCCCCAGCGCACGGCCTTCGAGTCCGGCCGGCGCAGGAAGAGGAACAGCGGCACCGCCAGGAGCAGCGTGAACACCGGATCGACCACGGCAATCAGGTTCCAGGCTTCCCTGCGCTCCGAGAACGGCAGCCAGAGGTGCGTGCCGTAGCTGGTGCAGGCATCCAGCAGCGGATGCGGCAGGTAGCCGGCAAGGCTGCACAGGTAGAGCGTGGCGAAGCTCATGCGCCGCCGCAGCAGGGGCCACAGCAAGGCCGCGGCCAGCAGCGCGCCGAAGGGCACGAAGGCCAGGGCGTGGGTGAAGTGGCGGTGATAGTCGAGCACCAGCAGCGCGTCGCCGCCGCTCTGGATCAGCGCATCGGCATCGGGCAGCAAACCCGCCGCGGCGCCGATCGCGGCTGCCCGTCGCCGTACCGCCAGCGCCGACTCCTCGCCTGTGTTCCGCAGCGAGGCCACGCCCGCCGCCAGCGCCGCGCCCATCACGGCGTGAGTAACAATATCCATACGCGAATGGTAGTGCCTATTTCGTTTCGGCAGGCGGCTTCCTGGCGAAGCGCCCCAACAAGCCCTTCGCCTTCTGCCTTGCAATGAATGCCTCGTTCTGCGGCCAGGCGCCGGTGGTCCAGCGGGTCTTCAGCGCGCCGACAACCGCGCTGCCGATGCCGATGACCGCCAGCAGCAGGATGAAGGGGGAAATGCTGGCCACGATCAGCCATTCGGCGGCCTTGAGCAGCCGCGCCAGGCGGGGTGGCCCGCCCAGCGCCTTCTGCGCCATCGACACGATCAGGTAGCAGAGAAAGGCATCGGTGATCAGCGCGCCCAGGCCAAAGGGAATGCGGCAACCCAGTCCCGAGAAATCAGTTTCGGTCCACATCAAGGGCAGCGAAATGCTGCCGGAACAGACGCGCTCGCCAGCGCCGAAGGCGATCCAGTTGCCGATCATCGCCAGGCCGGCCAGGGACAGCAGGCCGAACAGATTGGCCGCCATGGACGAGCGCGGCCCGGCCATCACACCCAGGCCGGCGCTGGCAAACACCCCGCCGGCGACAAAGCCCAGCCACGGCGGACCGTTGATGTCCTCCTGGCTCAGCGGCCCGATGTCGAAGGCCGCCAGCATCGGGAAAATTCCCGATGCGACGAATATCAGCCCGACCACAAGGGCGGCGCGCGGCGTGAGCTTTTGCGACTGATCCATGATGGCGCAATTATGCGCCGCTGCCGGCCGGGGCCGGATGCGCCACGACGCGCATCGATGGCATTCTCCCCGCGGCAGCCCTACAATTGCCCATTGACGAGTCCTGCAATTTTCCGAAACCGATGGAACACCAGCGCGCCATTCTCTTCGCAGACATTGCCGGCAGCACCGGGCTTTACGAGCAAAGCGGCGATACCGTGGCGCTGCAGGCCGTGGTCAACTGCCTCGACTGCCTGAAGGCGGTGACCGTCGCCCACGGCGGGCAGGTGATCAAGACCATCGGCGACGAGCTGATGGCGGCCTTCGACTCCGCAACCCAGGCCATCCTGGCGGCCAACGCGATGCAATCCACCTTCGAGAAGACCGTCGGCGGCAAGGCCGGCATCCGGCTCAGGATAGGCTTCCACCTGGGGTCGGTGATCGAAACCGATGGCGACTACTTCGGCGACACGGTGAACCTCGCGTCGCGCCTCACGACACTGGCCTCGCCCGACCAGATCCTGACCTCGCGCGAAACCTACGAAGCGCTGCCTTCCTACCTGCAAGCCACCTGCCGCAAGCTTTACTCGACGGCCGTCAAGGGGCGCAAGGGCAAGGTCACCATCATCGAAGCCCTGTGGCAGCAGGACCAGGGGCAGACCACGATCCTGCCGGACCACTTCACCGTCGACGAGGCGCCCTCCAGGGACGCCAGAATCTCCTACCAGGGCAAGGTGTGGAAGGTCGATGAACGGCATCCCGAGGCGACCATCGGCCGCGATGCGAAAAGCACGGTGGTGGTCACCGCGGCGACGGCCTCGCGCCACCACGCGAGCGTCATGCTGCGCCAGGAAAAGATCATCATTGCCGACCAGTCCAGCAACGGCACCTTCGTCCGGCTGCAGAACGGCCAGGAACTGCTGCTGCGTCGCGAAGAGCTGGTGCTCGCCGGGCGAGTGCGGGTGGGACTGGGCGCCGCCGTGGATGCCAGCGGCGACCAGCAGGTGCTGATCGAAGTCGAGCGTTAGCGCAGTGCTGCCGATGGCTTTCTGACCAGTCGGCGCGCTGCGCGCGTCCGTTGCCGGGGACTTCGAACACGGTGCTTCACGTTAAAATCGCGGCTTTCCGGAATCCATCGGATCGCCGAACCAAGAGGGAAGAACCTTGAAACAATCGATACGTTTGATCATCCTGCTGAGCCTCGCGGCTGCACTGCCGGCCAGCGCCGAAGACCTTGAAGCCGGCCTGGCCGCCGTCAGGCAGCTCGGCACCCTGAACGGACAGGCGCTGGCCTGTGCCGAAAAGGATGCCGCCGCCCATGCCAAGGTACTGATGCTGGCCCATGCGCCCAAGACGCAGCGCTTCGGCACGGCGTATGAGGAAGCGACGCAGGAGGGCTACCTGACCCAGACCCGGTCCGCCGTCGCCTGCCCCGATGCAAGGAGCCTCGCCGGCAGGATCGACGAGGTCGCGCAGCGACTCAGGACGGCATTGCCCGCAGCCCAACCCGTGGCGAAGTAAGCGAAAGTGCGAAACCGCTTGCGCGTCCCGGCGCGCTCCGCCCTGTGCCTGGCGCTGTGCTGTGTCCTTCCCGCCTTCGGCCAGACCGCCCCGGCGCTGCCGACGCATTCCGAGGAGCCGGCTGCCGCGATCGTCGACCTGGCGCCGCGCTACCTGCTCAAAGACCCGCGCGGCCGGGTGGTCACGCATGAGAGCTTTCGCGGCCGCTTCCAGCTCGTCACCTTCGGCTTCACCTCCTGCCCGGACGTCTGCCCGACCACGCTGCTCGGCTTCAGGAATATTCTGGAGGCGCTGGGCGACCAGGCGGAGCGCCTGCAGCCGCTGTTCATCACGGTCGACCCGGAGCGCGACACGGCGGCCCTGCTGCAGGAATACACGGCCGCCTTCCACCCGGCGATTGTCGGCTTGCGGGGTACGCCGGAACTACTGCAGCGGGCGGCGGAAAGCTTCCGCGTGCGCTACGAAAAAGTACGGGAACCCGGCGCTCCGGCGGACATCTACACCATGGACCACTCGACCGGAATGTACCTGCTGGACGGCGACGGCCGCTTCGTCACCAAGTTCTCCATGACCGCACCGGCCCGGGAAATCGCCGCGCGCATCCGCGGCATGATGGATGCGGATCAGTCGCGGCCAGGCACCGTCAGGCGCGGCAACGCGCCCTTGCGCTGAGCGGCCTGCCCACGGCGATTGCGATTACTGCACGATTATTGCAAATAGGTAATTTCCATCTTCGAATCGAGCCCGGTCACCATGTCGAGGATGTCGTCGGTGAACTTCTCGTCTTCGTCGCTCCAGGTGGCATCGGGCGCCTCGGATGCGGTCACCAGCGGCGTGATGTCGAAGTCGACAAAGCGGTCGCCGACCTTGAGCACGTAGATTCCGGCAGGATGCTCGACCAGTTCCCAATCGTCCGGGATTTCGAGCTCCGCATGCAGTTCAAGTGACAGCTTCTTCATATCGTTCTCCGCCTTCGGGTGTCCAGACGCGCATCCTAATGCATCCGGCCGCGACGGGGTAGGATGGTGCATCCCGTAAAAAGCTTGCCACCGCCATGACTCGCCCGCCAATCGCAAACGTCGCAAGCAAGCTCCCCCTGCTGCTGGACAACGACACCGTGCGCCGGCACCTCTCGCTCGATGCCCTGCTGCCGGCCATCGAACAGGCGCTGATCGACCTTTCGGCCGGCCGCGTGGTCCAGCCCATGCGCACCGTGATGGAGCTGCCCGCTCCCGGCAGCCTGCTCTTCGTCAAGCCGGCGCTTGCCGCCGGGGCGCTGGCCACCAAGCTGATCACCCAGGTGCCGGACAACGCCGCGCGCGGACTGCCGACCATGATCGCGACGCTGCTGCTGCTCGACCCGCAAACCGGCAACCCGCTGGCGGTGATGGACGCCACCTGGCTGACCGAACTGCGCACCGCCGCCGTCTCGGCGGTGGCAACCCGGGCGCTGTGCGACCAGCGGCCCAAGCACCTCGCGATCCTCGGTTCCGGCGCGCTGGCCCGCAGCCATGCGCTGGCGCTGCGCAAGGTGGTTCCGATCCGCGCCATCCGCGTCTGGAGCCCGACCCGCGCCAACGCCGAGCGCTGCGCGGCGGACATCGACGGCATCGCCTGCGCCGATGCGGAGGCCGCCGTGCGCAATGCCGATATCATCGTCACCGTCACCAACGCCAGCACGCCGGTGCTGATGGGCCGCTGGCTCAAGCCCGGTGCGCTGGTGCACGCGGTGGGCGCACCGCGCCCCGGCTGGCGCGAACTGGACGACGAGGCCATGGGCAACTACGTCATTGCCGACCACCGTGCCGCCGCCGAAACAGAATCGGGCGACGTGATTCTCTCCGGCGCCAGGGTGCGTTGCGAAATCGGCGAGGTGCTGGCGGGCAAGGTCGCGGTGCCGCCGGAAACCACGGTCATCTTCAAGGCGCTCGGCCAGGCCGTCGAGGATGCCGTCGCCGCGCAACTGGTGTATGAATCCGTCACCGGACGGAATGGTTAGCGCGCTTAATGCATCCGCCGTGACTGCTGCCAGGCGATCACCGCCTGATTGGCGTGGGCGAACATCGGCTCGGAGATTTCGCGCGGCAGGTTTTGACGCAGGGCGGTGAACAGCGCCGCGTTGGTTTCGCGCGCCAGCTCCGTGCTGGCCGCGGCCTCGGCGAGGCAGCGCAACTGGATGCTGGCCAGGGCATCCGCCACCAGCCGCCAGCCCAGTGTCGGCATGTGCGTCGTCAGCGCCGCCAGCATGCCGCCCAGCGCGGCGAGTATCGCCAGTGCCTCGCCGCGTTCCTCGCAGGCGACCATGGCGTGCCACAGGGCCATGTGGATGTTGCGCCGCAGTTCCATCTTGAAATCGACGGCGTCGCTCTCGATCTTTTCGATCGCGGCGAACTGCTGCTGGAAACGCGCATCCGCCGCCGCATCGAGGTCGTTGCGCAGGGCGCCGAGCAAGGCGCTGACGGCGGGAATCGCCGTCAGCCCGAAAGCCTGGCACCAGGCCAGCCCCCACTGGTCGATGCCGCTCACCAGCAAGGCCTGGCGCAGGGCGCGGGAATCTTCATCGCTTGCGGCGCGCGCCCAGTTGCGCGACAGCCGTTCGATCTCCTCCACGGCAGCCTGCAAGGCGGCTTCGTCGCCTTCCAGCGTCAGGCGGAAGATGCGGGTGAAGGCATCCTGCGCCATGCGCGCGGCGAGGCGTTGCACTTCGGGCGTGGCAAGGCTTGCGAGCCCGTCAGCGGGAAGCGAAAAGGCTTCGATGCTGCCGTCGTTCATAATGGAATCCTGTCACTCGAAACCGTCATTATGCAGATCTGGGTCGATGCCGACGCCTGCCCCGGCGTCATCAAGGAAATCCTCTACCGCGCCGCCACCCGGCATTCGCTGTCGGTGACCCTGGTCGCCAACCAGTGGCTGCGCGTGCCGCCCTCGCCCTTCATTCGCGCCGTGCAGGTGCCGCAAGGCTTCGACGTCGCCGACAGCCACATCGTCGAACAGGCAACGGCGGGCGACCTGGTGATCACCGCAGACATCCCGCTGGCCGCGCTGGTGATCGAGAAGCGCGCCTTCGCCCTGAACCCGCGCGGCGAGCTCTACAGCGTGGAGAACATCCGCCAGGTGCTGGACATGCGCAACTTCATGGACAGCCTGCGCAGCAGCGGCGTGGAAACCGGCGGGCCGCCGGCATTCAGCCATGCCGACCGGCAGAGCTTCGCCAACCAGCTCGATCGCTTCATCGCCAGCCGCCGCAAGCCGGGCTGACGAACGGCCGAAAAACGCCGTGTCGCCGTCCGCAGCGGCGAGGAGAGCGTACTTTGCTCGACCGCCCTGCTGCCCAGGGGTCTCATCAGCGCCGACTCCGCGATCGCGGCCCTACTGAACAGCCGGCAACGTCAGCACTGCGCGCAAGCCGCCCAGCGGCGAATCGGCCAGTTCCACCCGGCCGCCATAGAGCCGCGCAAGATCGTCGACGATGGCCAGGCCGAGGCCTGATCCGGGCACCTGCTGGTCGGCGCGGACGCCCCGGCGCATCACCCGGTCGCGCTGTTCGGGCGCAAGCCCGGCACCGTCATCATCGATCGTTATGGTCAAGGTGGCGCCGCTGGCCTGGGCACTTAGTTCGACCCTCCGCACCGCCCACTTGCAGGCGTTGTCGAGCAGGTTGCCGAGCATTTCCTGCAGGTCCTGCGCTTCGCCGCGAAAACTCAAGGCCTCCGGAAACGGCAGAACGGCGAGCTCGATCCGTCGTTCGGCATGGATGCGCCGCATGGTCCGGACCAGTCCTTCGACGACCGGCAGCAGCGCGGTCCTTGCACCCGGGACGCGCGTGGAAGCCGCCGCCTGGGCGCGGGCGAGGTGGTAATCGACCTGCGTGCGCGCGACACCGATCTGGTCGGCAACCAGGCGGGCCAGCTCGGAGCCCTGGTGTTCCCTGCCATCAGCGGCATTGGCGAGCACGCTCAGCGGCGTCTTCAGCGCGTGGGCCAGGTTGCCGGCATGCGTGCGCGCGCGCTCGACGACTTCCGCGTTCTGCGCCAGCACGCTGTTGAATTCCTCGATCAGCGGCGTGATTTCGGCGGGAAAATCCCCCTCCAGCCGTTGCGTCTCGCCGCTGCGCACTTTTCCGAGCGCGCTGCGCAAGGCGCGCAGGGGCGCCAGGCCGACGAACACCTGCACCAGCGCCGCGATCACCAGGCCGGCGCCGAGCACGCCGAGCGCCGCCCAGAGCACGCCGCTAAAGCGGCGCACCGGCTCCGACATCAGGCTTTCATCGGCCGCGGCAATCAGGCGGAATGTTCGCGGCTTGCCGTCCGCGGTTTCGTCGATGCGCACGCTGCGTTCGACCATGCCGAGCATCCTGCCCTCCGGGCCGACCACCCAGTGTTCGTGGATTTCGCCGTCGGCGGGCGTGTCCGGCGGCACCGCCAGCACGTGATCCCAAAGCGAGCGCGAGCGCAGCAACCCCGCAGCGGCGGCTCCCCTGGCCGCGACATCGCCCACGCCATCGACCTGCCAGTAATAGCCCGAGTAGGGACGGCTCAGGCGCGGATCGCTCAGGGGCAGGGTCAGTTGCGGGCGACCCTGCTCGTCGAGCGCGAGCTGGGCGGTCAGCTGGTCGAGATGCGTGCGCAGTTCGGCATGGAACTGCGCGGCCACATGCTGGCGGAACAGGCCGCCCAGGCCCCAGCCGGCCACCAGAATCGAGGCCGCGATCCAGAACAGCGTGCCTGCAAGCAGGCGCAGGCGCAGCGAGCCGCGCAGCAGGGATGGAATCATTTTGGCGTGGCGAGGCGGTAGCCGAGGCCGCGCACGGTTTCGATCAGGCCGGGCGGCAGCTTCTTGCGCAGCCGGGCGATGAAGACCTCGACCGTGTTCGAGTCGCGGTCGAAATCCTGGGCGTAGATGTGTTCGACGAGGTCGGCGCGCGAAATCACTTCGTCGCGATGGTGCATCAGGTAGGCCAGCACGCGGTACTCGTGGCTGGTCAGGGTCAGCGCCTGGCCGTCCACCGTGGCGCGGCTGTTGCGCAGATCGATCGTCAGCGGCCCGCACGCCAGTTCGGAACTGGCATGGCCGCCGGCGCGACGAATCAGCGCCCGCAACCGGGCCAGCAGCTCTTCCATGTGGAACGGCTTGGTTAGGTAGTCGTCAGCGCCGGCATCGATGCCCGCGACCTTCTCGTGCCAGCCGTCGCGCGCGGTGAGGATCAGCACGGGCATCGTGCGTCCGGCGGCGCGCCATTTCCTGAGTACCGTGACGCCATCCATCTGCGGCAGCCCCAGATCGAGGATCACCGCATCGTAAGGCTCGGTATCGCCCTGAAAGTGGCCATCCACGCCGTTGCCGGCGACATCCACCGCGTAGCCCGCCTCGCGGGCGCTTTGGGCGAGCTGCGATTGGAGGGTCGGTTCGTCTTCGACGATCAGGATGCGCATCAGCGTCCGTCTCCGCCGGGTGAATCTTTTTGCTGGGTGCCCTGGTCATGATGCCGGCCCTTGTCCTTGCGCCCGAGGATCGTACCGTCGCGTGCATCGACCTTGAGCTTGACGAGGGTGCCGCCAGAGCGCAGCACCTTGACTTCATAGACCCAGCGCTCGCGCTTGTTGTCGTGTTCGCGCTCCAGTTCGACATCGATCACCTGCCCCGGATATTCGCGCTCGACCCGGTCGAGGATGGCGCGCAGCGGCAGCACTTCGCCCGCCTCCAGCGCCTGGCGCGCGCGGTCGTGGCCATCCCCGGCGACACTCGCGCCGCTGCCGCAGGCAAGCAGAACCGCGCACAGCGACAGGCATGGCGTGTGCCAACGACGGGAGGAGAGGAGATTCGAGATCACGGCATTCCGGCTTTCTGGTTTCTGCAAGTTCTGTTTATAGCTTCGAAAAGCTTAACGCCGGATGAATGGGCGATTCACTTTCGGTTCAGTTCGTCCCGCGCATAGTACGCCCCACAGCACCCCCACCGAGGAGAACACCATGCAACTGAAATCAACCGCCGCCCTGCTCGCCGCATCCCTGACCCTGATGTTTTCCGGCGCCGGCATCGCCGGCCCGCGCGAGGACCAGCTGGCCCAGTATGCCAAGGCCGTCAAAGCCGCCAACCCGGCATTTTCCGGGTTTTCCGCCGAGCGCGGCAAGACGCTCCATACGCAAAACTTCAGCGGCGGAAAGCCCGACACGCCGGCCTGCACCACCTGTCACGGCAAGGATACCCGCGCCGGCGGCCGCACCCCGGCCGGCAAGGCCATCGACCCGATGGCCGTATCCACCGCGCCGTCGCGCTACACCGACGCGGCGAAGGTCGAAAAATGGTTCAAGCGCAATTGCAACGAAGTGCTCGGTCGCGAATGCAGCGCGCAGGAAAAAGGCGACTGGCTGACGTTCATGTCCGGCCAGTGACATCCCGCACAGGAAAGGAATCCGCAATGAACATCCCCTACCGTCCGCTGGCCCTCGGCCTGCTGGTTCTCGGCTTCTCGGCGATCGTGCTCGGCCGCGCGCAGGCCGGCGGCCGCCATTACTTCGCGCCGGTGAACAACCCCGTGGTCAAGGAAGAGTGCGGCAGTTGCCACCTGGCCTTTGCGCCGTCGATGCTGCCGGCCGGTTCGTGGCAACGCATGATGGCCAACCTGAAGGACCACTTCGGCGACGACGCAACGGTCGATCCGAAAACCGCTGCGATCATCACCGACTACCTGGTCGCCAACGCGGCCGACAGGGGCGGCCTGCGCTACAGCGACAAGCTGCTGCGCGGGGTATCCGGCTCGAATGCGCCGCTGCGCATCACCGAATTGCCCAAATGGATCCGCGAGCACCGCAAGGTGCCCGACTGGGAGTGGAAGCACAAGGATGTCCGCACCCGGGCCAACTGCACGGCCTGCCATGCGGATGCCGCACTCGGCTACTACGACGAGTGATCGCGGAGCGTCCCGGCCCAGCGTGATGAACACCGAATGAAGTTATTTTCCGCAGATGACACAGATTTTCACAGATTAAAGCGCGGTAGTTCGCCGAATTGTAGGCAATTGCCCGCCAACCCGATGGGTGACAAGCCGGGCGCACTAATCTTGTTGAGTCATCTGCGCGAATCTGCGAAATCTGCGGATCAACTGCATTTCAAGGATGAACAAAGGCTTCAGGGAAGGCTCAGCAAGGGCCGCGCAACATCGATTCACGATTTCCAATTCAACGACTATCCGGAGGTATCCAAAATGAAACCATCGACAACGATTTCCTCATTCGCCCTGATCGGCGCGCTGGTGGCGGGCGGCAGCCTGCTGGCCCCGTCGTTTGCCGGCGAAGGACGCACCGCGTCGGCAGGCGAGAAGCAATGGCTGACCATCCCGCAGGTCCATGAAAAACTGGAGGCGGCCGGCTACCGCAACATCGAGAAGATCGAACGCGAGCGCGGCGGCTACGAGGTCCGCGCCATCGACCGCAACGGCGAGCGGGTCAAGCTCTACGTCAATCCGCAGACCGGTGAACTGCTCGACCAGCGCTCCGGCAGGCGGGCCAGTGACGGCAGCGACAAGCAACGGCGTTATGCCGCCGATTGCAACGAGCGCCGTTGCCGCGACGATCTGCCGCCAAAAGCCGCGAGTCCCGCGCCTGCGACCAAGTGATGTGCTTCGGCATCGTGCGGACTGCCTGGCAAGCCTTCCGGATTTCCTGAACGAATCTCCATGAAAACTCTACTCGCAACACTGGTGGCCCTGGTTGGCATCGCCTGGGGCTGGGATGCGATGAATGCCATCCATCCCGCCGGCGCGCATCCCCTGTGGATCGCGCGCCAGGAAGCGCTCTACCTGAGCGGACTGCTGTCGATCGCCATGATGTCGCTGGCAATGTTTCTCGCCACGCGCCCGGTCTGGCTCGAAACCCCACTCGGGGGCATGGATCGCGTCTATCGCACGCACAAGTGGGCCGGCATTCTTGCCGTCTCCTTCGCGGCGACGCACTGGCTGATCGAGATGGCGAGCGACATCCTGAAATCGACGATCGGCCGCGAAGGCCGTTTGCCGAAGGAAAAGTTCTCCGGCTTCCTCGAAATCCTGCGCGACCTGGCCGAGGAGATGGGGGAATGGGCGATCTACGCGGTACTGGCGATGCTGCTCATCACGCTCTGGAAAAAGTTTCCCTACCGCACCTGGCGCTTGCTGCATCGTGCGATGCCGGTGCTCTACCTGATGCTGGCATTCCACGCCGCGCTGCTCGCGCCGCGGGACTACTGGGCACAACCGGCCGGCGCGCTGCTGGCGCTGCTGCTGGCGGCCGGCACCCACGGCGCGCTGCGCTCGCTGCTGGGCGGCATCGGCCGTGCCCGCGAGGCGACGGGCAACATCGTCGCCATCGAGCATCCATCGGATGACATCACCACCGTGCGCTGCCACCTGGCACGAGGCTGGCGCGCCCATTCTCCGGGCCAGTTCGCCTTCGTCACCTTCGAGGAGCGGGAGGGCGCGCATCCCTTCACCATCGCCAGCGCCGACCGGGGCGACGGCACCATCAGCTTCCAGATCAAGGCGCTGGGCGACTACACCAGTGGCCTGGCGGGACGCCTGCAAGTCGGGCAGGCGGTGCGCGTCGAAGGCCCCTACGGCCGCTTCGACATTGCCCGCTGCGACACGAAGGCCCGACAGATATGGATCGCCGGCGGCATTGGCGTCACGCCCTTCCTGGCCTGGCTGGAATCGCTGCAGGCCAGGCCGGAACAAGCGCCCGCTGCGGACCTGCACTACTGCACCCGCGATCGGACGACGGATGCCTTTGTTCCGCGCCTGGAAACCTTGTGTGTCGCGCTTCCGGGCGTCCGCCTGCATGTCCACGACGCACGCCAGGGCGCGACCCTGAAAGCGGCAGCGCTCGACGGCGCGAAGCATGCGGAGATCTGGTTCTGCGGCCCGCGCGGCCTGGCCGAGTCGCTGCGCCACGGCCTGCGTGCCATGGGCTGGCATCCGCGCTTCCACCAGGAAGCCTTCGAGATGCGCTAGCTGTGCGCCGTTGCCTGTTCGCCGTGCCGCCAGCGCCGACTGTCGATGCCGACGCGGCGGGAATACTGCCGGAGCTATAATCCGCGCCTGATCTTCCCCCCTCGTTACCAAGAGAACCCAACGCCGTGAATGTGCAGGAAATATTGGCGCAGCTTGCCGCCGGAGCGCACAAGGGCGACGTGATCTTCCCCACCACGGCGGAAATGGCGCTCAAGGTGCAGCGCGTACTGGACGACCTCGACTGTTCGGTGGAACAGCTTGCCCGCCTGGTGCAAGCCGATCCGCTGCTGGCGGCACGGGTGGTCGCGGTCGCCAACTCGGTGGTCTATAACCGCTCCGGCCGGAACATCGCGGATATCAAGAGCGCCGTGTCGCGGCTCGGTTTCAAGACCCTGCGCGTCCTCGCCGCATCCGTTGTGGTGAGGCAGATGGAAGGCATGGCGAAGACGCCGCAGCATCGCGAGCTGGCGATCCGGCTTTGGGAGCGCACCGCCCACGTCGCCGCGCTGTCGAACGTCATCGCGCGGCGAGTGACGCACCAGGACCCGGATACGGCCTTCTTTGCCGGCATCGTTCATGAGGTGGGCGGCTTCTACCTGATCGCCCGCGCCGGAGATTTCCCCGGACTACTGGAAGGCGGCGACGGCAGCCTGATCGCGTGGGCCGAGGGCGGTGCGGCTGAAGTGGGCCGCGCGGTACTGCAACGACTGGGCGTGCCCACGGCCGTCATGGAAGCCATGGAAGGCTTGTGGGACGGCTACATGGCGATTCCGCCAAAATCGCTGAGCGACACCTTGCTGCTGGCCAGCCAGTTGGCCCCCGTCGAATCGCCGCTCGCCCAGCTCGCCGGCAATGCGCGCGAAGGAACCAGAATCGATCTCGACGTATCGCTCGACCAGGAGATGCTGAGCAGCATCCTGAAGGAGTCGGCGGAAGACGTCGCCTCCCTGATCGGCGCCCTGCGCAGCTGATCCTGCCGCGCGATTTTTGTTCCGGGGCATTGCGTGGCCATCCACCATTTCCAGTTGCAGGGCGAGTTCATCGAACTGAACGTGCTGCTCAAGCTGCTGGCGCTGGCGCCTTCCGGCGGCGCCGCCAAGGCGCTGATCGCGGAGGGCGCCGTCAGCGTCGATGGCGAAGTCGAGACCCGCACCCGGCGCAAGCTGCGCCGCGGCAACAGCGTGCGCGTGGCGGATGAGGAAATCCGCATCGACGCCGCCGACGCCGCGCCCTGATTTTTACGAACTGACACGCACATGACCATACAGTGGTTCCCCGGCCACATGACCTCGGCCCGCAAGAAGGCGGCCGAGACCATGGCGCTGACCGACGTGGTGATCGAGGTCTGCGACGCGCGCCTGCCCGAGGCCAGCAGCAACCCGATGATCCGCGAGCTGCGCCTGCACCGCCAGCGCCCCTGCCTCAAGCTCTTGAACAAGGCCGACCTCGCCGACCCGGCGGTGACGCAGGCCTGGCTCGACCATTACAACGCCCAGCCCGGCGTCAAGGCGGTGGCGATTTCGAGCAAGAAGCCGGGCGAGGCCGCGCGCGTGCCCAACTTGTGCAAGGGCCTGGCGCCGCATCGCAACGACGGCATCAAGCCGCTGCGCATGCTGATCATGGGCATCCCCAACGTCGGCAAGTCGACGCTGATGAACGCGCTGCTCAAGCGCCGCGTCGCCGCCGTCGGCGACGAACCGGCGGTGACCAAATCGCAGATGTGCATCGACCTCGGCCCGACCATGAGCATCACCGATACGCCGGGCCTGATGTGGCCGAAGATCATCCACGACAGCGACGGCTACATGCTGGCCGCGAGCCACGCCATCGGCCGCAATGCCGTGATCGATTCGGAAGTCGCGATTTTCCTGGCCGGCCTGCTGCTGCAACGCTACCCCGCCATGCTCGCCGAGCGCTACGGCATTGCCGTCGAAGGCATGGACGGCGTCGGCGTGGTCGAGGCCGTGGCGAAGAAGCGCGGCTGCATCGTCAAGGGCCGCCGTGGCGGCGAACTCGACCTGGAAAAGGCCGGCATGATCCTGCTCACCGATTACCGCGCCGGCAAGCTCGGCCGCGTCAGCCTGGAAACTCCGGAAAGCCGCGCCGCGATGCTTGCGGCGGCGGACGTCGCCACCAAGGCACCCGCAACGGAATAAGCGCGCCGAGAAAAGTCGGCGCTGGCGACACGGCGAGACAACGCGAACTCCGTACTCGTATCAGTGCCCGGCGTGGAGGCTGCAATCGGCCAGCAAGAGACATTCACGTTGCCACATTGGAGTCCTGGCGAGCGACAGCTACCCAACCATGAACGGTCGCTCATAGGGACAACCTTTCACTTTCCCCCATCCCCCACGAGTGAGAACGGAGCCCAGAACATCGGGTGGGCGTAGGTATAGCCCTTGCTGCCGAGTGTGTCGCTCGGAACAGCCTTGTCCATCAGATTGAGCATCGTCGCACGCAAGGCTTCGGCGCGTGTCGCGGTTGGGTTGGCACTCTGATGCTCGAACAGCTTGGTCGTCAGTAGCCGCGCCGAAACCGTTTCCACCGGCCAGTTCGACACCAGCAAGGTGCGCGCCCCGGCAAAGAAGAAAGCCTTGCCCAGCCCCGACACCGCCTCGCTGCCGGCACCCTCGCCCGCCGCCGTGTTGCAGGCCGACAGCACCACCCAGTCGGCATTGAGCTTGAGGCCCAGCACTTCCTCCATGGTCAGCAGGCCGTCCTCGCTGGCGTTGCCGGTGACTTCGGGCGCGCTCAAGGCCAGCGCCGGCTGCGTCAGGCCGTTGAGGTCGCCCGGCACCAGACCGTGGGTGGCGAACATCACAATGCGGCGGTTGTCTAGTTGGCCCGACTTGACGTTCTTCTCGCTGGCGACACGTCCCAGAAAAACGTCGTTGGCGGCATCGGCTTTCAACACGTGGGCGATGCTGATGATCTCCTCGGCCGTGTCGGGCAATCGTGCCAATTGCGCCAGCCCGGCGGAATTGGCCACCGCCACCGTCGGCATGGCCACGAGTGCATCCGCCACGGTCGCCATCGGTGCGGCGACTACCGAGCCAATGCCAAGATTGCGCAAGCGGCGACGCGTGGTCGTGCCGTCGTTGGCGGCCAGCGCCATTTTCGTGCTGAACAGCGGATCGCCAAAGCCGATGAACTCGGTGCGTCCCGGTTTGGGGGCGGGCATGCGGCGCAGGGCGAGCAGGGTGCTGACCGAAGGCAGTTGCGTGACGGCGGCGCGGCGGATCAGCCAGGGGGCCTGACGATACTCCGCGAACAGGCTGGCTGTCGGCGTAGTGACCGCTGGCGCCGTCGTCAGCAGCGCAAAAGGCAGTTGTCCCAAGGCCTTGTGCGGCACCACGATCAAATTCTTCGCCTCGCGCCAACCGGTCTCCACCGGCTGCAAGAGCTTGCGGTACAGCTCATGCGATTGCGCCAGATCGAAACGCGGCATGTCTTCGAAAGCGACTTCGCCGACATCCAGTGCCTTGCGCAAATGAGCGACTTGCCGGGCGGCGTCGGCATCGGTCAGGGTTACCTCGGCAAAGGCTGCACGGCCCGTCTTGGGCACGGCCCAGACGTAGCTGCGCTCGGCGCCGACATAGATCGAGATCAGTGCTTCGTCGGCGGCCAAAGCGGCCTGCGCCTGGGAAATGGTGGTGGGCTTGGGCGCGATCAGATCGGCGTAGTCGGGAAAGCGCTGGGCCAGTTCGAGCTTGAGCTTGTCGCGCTCGACGCGCAGAGTTTCGATGTCGCGGCGGAGCTCGGCGATGATCTTCGGTAATTGCTGTTCGGGCGGCGCCGAGAGCAGGCGATTGAGCAGATCGGAGAGCGTACCGAAGCGCTGCTGGGCATCCTGTTCACGGCGCGCAAGATCGGCCAGCGCCGGGTCGCTGGGCGTGGCACGGGCGGCGCTTTCGGCGAGCGCCCGTTGCACGGCGCTGCCGCGCGCGACATCGGCAATACGGAAGGCTTCGGCGGCGGCATCGATGCCGGCAGTTTTGAGCAGCGGCGAGTCGTGCAGGCCGGCCAGCAGTTTCATGTAGCTTTCAAGTATCCAGACAAGACGTATCTGGCGTGCGACCCCACCGCCTTGTTCGCTACCGCCGTTGCGGCGGGCGTCGTCAAGTAGAACGGCGACCGCACCATGAAATTCAGACAGCGCTTTTTCGGGCTGGCCGTCGGCGGCCAAAGCCATGGCATAGAAGCCACGCGATTCTGCGGTGAAGTATTCGGTTTGGGGAAGACCGTCTGATAGGCGCTTACGATAGATGCTTTCCAGCATGGCGAGCGCTTTCTTAGAGTCGCCGGCTCGCAGTAGGGCAATGCCCCAATTGGGGTCGTTACCATTTATGAGGGCGTATTGGGCAGGATCGATGGCAAGAGCCTTGTCACGTGCAGCGAATACGGTGAGTGCCTCCGACCAGCGCCCCTGAGCGACAAGCGCTTCGCCAAGAACGCCTCTAGCGCGGGCCAAATGGAACGCATACGGGACTGAGCCAGACTTTTCGAAACTCTCGACGGCGGATCGAGCCAGCAACTCAGCGTCCCGGAACCGTCCAGATTCCATAACGACAAGACCGAGTTCATAGATAAATGAACCCGTGTAGCTTGAGTAGCGCCCGTAGCCCTGCAGCATGCGCAACAGAGTATTTCGCGAGTGATACTCTGCCTCCGCTCCACGACCTTGGTTTTTCAAATTGCGAGCAAGCAACCTTTCTGACACAGACCACGACATCAGTGCAGTGCTCTGAGCTCGCGCATAGCGACTAGATACAATAGATTTTTTTGACTGAGCGTAGGCCAGTTCGTTTAACTCCATCGATTTACGATGACGTCGCTCGGCCTCACCAAGATTCCCTTGCAGATCCAAACCCATACCGTGGACGCGCTCGTGCATCGCTTGGTAGACCAAATTTGAACCAAGTTGCGAGTACCTCTGGTCAAGATCACGCAAAGCAATTCGAGTCCGCTCCTGATCGGAGAGCGCTGCAAGATTCTGGGCGATGAAGTACAAGCCAACGAAACCACTGCCTCTGGTGTCAATTGCCAATTCCTTAGCAACCGAAATTGAACGAATCCAGTTTCCTGCAGCGAACTCAGCCTCAGCCAAATCCATGAGAATTCGATTGCGGTCGCCAATGCCTTCATTTTCTGGCATGGCGTTAGGACGCACAGTTTCGAGCGCTTGGCCAAAATCAGCGATTTGTTGCTTCGCATTTCCCAAAATCTTGTTGGCGTGGCCGCGCCGATGAAAGAAGACGGCAAGTTCTTGACCACTCGTCGCAGAGGGCGGTTGTGCAGATGCTTGGGCGCGCAGTTTCTCCACTGCCGCTGGATCTGGCTTGTACTCATCCAGTACCGCAAGAATATCGGCCACGTTGCGGGGCGGAGCTGGCGGCGTTTGTGCCTGCCCCCTGAACGCGAGTAGGAGCGGTACAGCCGCAATAAGTAGATGAAAACGCATCAGATCCCCCTGAAATTTATGCCGTTTGTGACTTTTCGCCACTATAGCCGTCGCTCAATGGCTTGTCGATTGCGATTCCTATAACATGTTCAATAATATGTGCAATTGGCATAGCGCCAATAACATCCTAAGCTTTCCCTTCATGCGCACTTGGACCTGCAAGCTGTTTTGGGGGCTGAGAACAGCGTCGACCTCAATTTTTGGACAGAACACAATGATCAAGAAAGTCTTGCCAATCACTACGGTACTCGGTTGTTCAGGTGCCTTTGCCGAAGATAGTTCGCGCAACCTTTCAACCGCGCCGTTCGTTCTAATTGGGCCCCTTTCAATCTGGCAGGCGATTGGCACTAAGCGAAGGGTGCGAGCTACATGACGATTTACCAACGATTCATCCGCTGCTCGATTTTGTTGTGCGGCTTGGCTGCCCCGGCATGGGCGCAGGAAGATGCAGCCTCCGGTCTGATCGACCGCCTTCAAAATAGCACTGCCACCCGTAAAGCCCAAGAGCAAGCGGCAATGGCGCCACCACAAACCGATGACAAGCATGAGATTGCGGTCTTCCACCACAAACGGGGCATGGCCCATTACACATTGGGTAACTATGATCAATCGGTGAATGATCTGCAAATCGCTTTGCGGAACAACATGCCAAGCCGTATCGCGGTTAGTGGATGGGGCGATCTCTGGCGTCTGCAAAATGACTTGGGCACTTCATTGCGCAGAAAGGGCGATCTGCTTTCCGAAAATGTGCACTGGCAAAGTCTTGCCGCTCAGTACCCGTCAAACTGGTCTGAGCACCATCTAGCGAAGCTCATGCTCGCACGGGTGCACCTGAGCCTTGGAGATTTCGCTAGTGCGGAACAGTCGCTGAAGGACGCCGACGAAACACTAAGACAAATGGCGAACCGCAATGACTGGGGATGGCTAAAGTACAACCAGATCTATTTGAATCAGGCCCGGCATGCTCACTTCATGGCCGCCCAAGGCAATATGCGGGAAGCGGAACGCCTTAGAAGACTTGCTCTTGACAATGCTCAGGAAGATTTCAATCTGCAGTTGCGTTCCGCTAAGTGGCTAAGAGTTGCTGCGGAGAATCTTGCATACGCTAGGGGCGACTTGGCAGCAGTTCTGGTGGCGCGAGGCAAGTTTGGAGAAGCAGAGTTTTTTGCCCAAGCAACGGTGGAAGATGCCATCAAGTACGCGGGTCCCAGTTCGATTCAAACTGCCCAGGTACTTGGGCTCCTTGCATATATCCGGCATCAGTCCGGCAATTTAGTCGGTGCGGAAAAGCTCTACCGCCACGCCTTAACGGTCGCGCTGAAATCAGGTGGTACCCCAAAGGCGCGACTATCCCTAGGCGAGCTACTGGTTGAACAGGAGCGCTGGCATGCGGCGATGAATGTTTTCAAGGAGAGGGCCGAAGACCTTCAATCCGATCCGGCGACGCAACTTCGTACGGATTCTATTGCCTGGGCGTTGGCGCTTCATCGGTCTGGGTCGTCGCAAGCTGCTAAGGACATGGCCGAACGACTCATCGCTATCCAGCATCAGCGGTCTGTTCCAAACTCCTACCACGTCGCCCGTCAGCGGGGGGTACTGGGCATGACATTGACGAGCCTCGGAGATTTGCCGGGGGCGCTGGCAGCTTTTCAGCAAGCGTTGCCGGAAATGGTCCGGTCGGACTCGGATAACAGTGCGGCTGAGGGTGCCGGTGTTACGCGAGTTTTTTGGCGCACTGAGATTCTGGAAGCCTATGTCGATCTGCTGGCAAGACTTCAAACAGAAGGCAAGGTACCGCCGGGTCTTGATGCGATTGCAGAATCCTTTCGCACCGCCGATCTGGCGAGAGGCTCAAGTGTACAAGCCGCCATCGCTGCGAGTGCAACACGGGCGCAGCTTCCGAACGTAGAGTTGGCTGGTTTGGTGCGGCGCGATCAGGACACCCAGAACCAGGCCGTCGCGCTCGACAAGATACTGGCAAAGCTGGTTACTGCACCCGAGGCGGAGCGGCTGAACAAGATCATCGCCGACATGCGGACAGAGGTTGAGCGCTTGCGAAAGGAACACCTTGCTCTGCAAGACGACATCCATCGGCGCTTCCCGGAATTCGGCGATCTGATTGCCCCCAAGCCTGCCACGCTGGCTGAGGTCAGGAAAGCCCTCGCTCCAGGCGAAGCTCTGGTTTCCATTTATCTAGGCAAAGCCCAATCCTACGTTTGGACGGTGGGAGACCAGGGCAAGACGGGCTTTCGGGTTGTGCCCATTGGCCGCGCCGAAGTCGACGCCGATGTGGCGAAATTGCGCGCCGGTTTGATGTTTGATGATGACGACGTTCGGCCCTCTTCATTCGATTTGACTCGTGCAAGCAAACTCTATCAAGCATTCCTGGCCCCTGATGCTGAACTTTGGCGGCAGGCCAAGGTGCTTTCCGTTATTCCTCATGGATCGTTAGGTCAGATTCCTTTTTCACTGCTGCCAACCGAGACGGCTCGCACAGGTGATGACGATCAGGGAATTTTTCGCAACACACCATGGCTGATTCGGAAAGTTGCGCTGGCCCAGCTGCCCTCGGCGACCGCATTCCTGGCGCTGAGACGTTCCCCACTGGCGCGTGCCGGACGGACGCCCTTCATCGGCTTTGGTGATCCGCTGTTCGTCGCAACGGAGGGTGTTGCCAGCAAGCGTGGCCGCGCACGGAATCTCTCGATAGGCAGGGAAGGCAATGCTGTTGACGAACAACTCTCTTTGCAGGCTGGGAGTAGTTCCACCATTGAGTCCAAACCCCGAGTGGACGCGAGTCGTCTTCTGGCAAATGCCTTCAGGCTAATGCCGTCCCTGCCCGATACCAGCGACGAACTGATGGAAATTGCGGCGGCACTCAAGGCTGATCCTGGTCGTGACGTCTATGTGGGACGCCGAGCCACAGAGAGCCAAGTCAAGCAAACCAAACTCGATGATCGGCGCGTGGTGGCCTTTGCAACTCACGGGATTGCGTCCGGCGAAGTCGCAGGCCTCGATCAGCCGGCACTTGTGCTCTCGAATCCCGCACTGACCGGGGAGGCCGATGCAGATGGATTCTTTACCATGGACGAAGTGCTCGGACTGAAGCTGGATGCCGACTGGGTGGTGCTGTCGGCGTGCAATACGGCCAGTCCAGATGGCAAAGCTTCTGAGGCAGTTTCCGGTCTCGGCCGAGCCTTCTTCTTCGCTGGCGCCCGTAGTCTGTTGGTGTCAAGTTGGGCGGTGGAAACCACGTCGGCTCGCCAATTGACCACCGCACTATTCCGACGTGAGGTTGAGAACCCATCCCTGCCAAGGGCTGAGGCTTTGCGTCAAGCAATGCTGGACGTGATGAAGACAGGCGACCCCAAGGCTGGTCTGAGTTATGCGCATCCCGCCTTTTGGGCACCTTTTTCGCTGGTTGGGGATGGAATGGGAAAGTAGACTTTGGATGGCTGCATAGAAGCGAGAAACGGCCATTGCTTATGCGAGTGGTATATGGCAGCAATGGGCACATCGGAGACATCGCTGTTTCCAATAGTCTGACGCGGCAAACATCAATTGCGGCCACGCCACGGCAGGCGGCTCGTCCATCAACCGCCATTCCGACATCCATTTTCGCAAGCCTTCAGGCCGGCACGACGATGCCGACGGCGCGCGGCAGAACGCTGATGCGCGCCGGAGCGTAACCCACCAGTTCGCCGTCGGCTTCCATCGGCGCGCCCGCCGGGGCCTCGATTTCCAGGGCCCGGCAGCGCCAGGCGCTGACTTCCGGATGACTGGCGATGCGGCCGTCGAACAGGCGCGGCAAGGCCCGCAGCACCCGATGCAAGGGCATGTGGCGGATCAGCACCAGATCGAGCGCGCCGTCGTCGGCGCGCGCCTCGGGCGCCACCAGCATGCCGCCGCCGCAATAGCGGCCGAGGCAAGCGAACAGCAGCATGGCCGATGCCGCGACCGGCTCCGCGTCGGCGCGAAGGCGCAATGGCAGCGGCCGGTAGGCCGCCAGCTCGCGCAACAGGCCGATCAGGTAGGCCAGCCGCCCCAGCGAGCGCGAGGGCATGTTTTCCACCACCCCGGCGTCGAAGCCGATGCCGGCGACATTGATGAACCAGCGCCGCCCGCCGCCTTCGAAATCGATGACGCCCACATCGAAGCGGCGAACATGGCCCGCCGCCGCCACGGCCAGGGCCGTGGCGTAGGCGCGGCTGATGCCCTGGCCGCGTGCCCAGTCGTTGCCGGTGCCGACGGGCAGCAACGCGAGGGTGATGTCCGCCGCCGGCACTTCGTTCTGTCCCATGACGCCGTTGACGGCCTCGGAAAGGCTGCCGTCGCCGCCACCGACCAGAAAGCGCCGGTAGCCGGCGGCAATGCCCTCGCTCACGAGCTGGATGCAATGCCCCGCGTGCGCCGATACGGCAACGTCACACGCCAGCCCGGCCGCGCACGCCGCCGCCAGGATGCGATCGCGGTCGCGCAGCCCCTGGCCGCGCCCGGACACCGGGTTCAGCAGCAGCAGCCAGCGCGAAGCATCGACGGGGTTCATGGGCGGATTTTGCTGCGTCGAAAGGGCGGCGTCCAGCGCCGCGACACGGGAACGAGGGAGGGTCTATGATGGTTGCCAACCGAACGCTCATGGCACCGAGTGCCGCCCGCCGAAGATGAAACACGCGAAAGGCGAAGTGGTCACCCGCCCCCCTTCCCCCCCTCACGGGGGGTTACCAGTCGGCGCGCTGCGCGCGTTCTGTACCGGAGACTTCGAACAAGGTTTTTCATATTAACGATGCGAGGAGAAAACCATGCTGCGCTCATTGCTCCTGGCCCTGCTGCTGCTCGCGCCGCTGCTGCCCGCAACGGCCGACGCGGCCCTGATCCCCGAACGCCAGAAGCTGTTCACCGCCGGGCGCTATGCCGAGCTGGAAAAGCTCATGGAAAAGGAAATCGGCGACGATCCGGATCCGAAGAACGCCAAGCTGATGTTCCAGTGCGCCGCCTTCAGCAAGCTCAAGCGTTACAACAAGCTGTTCCCCTGCCTGGCCAGGATGGAAGCAAACATCGCCAAGGGCGACACGGCGATGAACGACCTGGAGGAAATGGCAAAGGACAGTCCGTTCCTTACCGGCCTCGCACGCATGGGCGCCGGCATCGCCGGGGGCTCCACCAGCAGCGAACTGCTGCTTGCCGGCACCGTGGTGCCCTTTGTGCACCTGATGAAGGCGGAAGCCTGGAACGAGCTGCGCGACTATCCCAAGGCCGTGGCCGCGGCCCAGGCCGCGACCAAGTCGATCCCGACGGGATGGAGCGTGGAGCGCAGCATGCGCATCATGACGCTGACCGCCAATGGCCTGGCCGAAGGCTTCGGCGGCAACCGCGAGGCAGCGGTCAAGGTTGCGGAGGAGCTGGCCGCCGTCGGCACGTCCTATCCCTACTCGCTGCTCGCGGCCGAGAAATGGCACGGCGTGGCGCGCATCTATGTTTCGGTCGGTGATTTCGTCAAGGCCAACGCAGCGCTGAAAGAGGATACCAGCTCGCTGATCGGCTCGCTCGCGGTCGGCCTGGCGGACGCGATTGCCGGCATGGACGTGGGCGACAGCATGTTTTCCTATGTCGAGCTGCCCAAGGAATTCCTGCTCTACAAGACGCAGTTCGAAATCGGCCAGGTCAAGGAGGCCAGGGAAGGTTTCGACAAGCTGCTGAAGGACAAGCGCACCCAGGGCAACGGCGAGATCTACTGGCTGCTGCTGTATGACCGCGGCCGCATCGCCGCCGGCGAGGGCGACATGGCGCAAGCCGTGAAGCTCTGGCGCGAGGCGGTGGAGATCATCGAGCACCAGCGCTCGTCGATCAACACCGAGGCCAACAAGATCGGCTTTGTCGGCGACAAGCAGGCCGTCTACGGCCGCCTGATCGGCGGCCTGCATGCGACCGGCCAGTTCGCCGAGGCCTTCGACTACCTGGAGCGCTCGAAGTCGCGCGCCCTGGTCGACATGCTCGCCTCGAAGAAGGATTTCGCGGTGGTCACCGGCGACGCGGAGAAAATCCGCGACTTGCTCGCGCAAGCGGAGCAGTCCGAAATCGCCAGCCTCGCCCAGGGAGTGGAAAGCCGCAGCCGGACCCTCAGTGTTGCCGCGCCGGCGGAAGTGCTGCGCGAACAGGCGCCGGAACTGGCGACGCTGGTTTCGGTCAGCGCCACCCCGATCGCGGAGATCCAGGCCAGGCTGCGGCCGGATGAAACCCTGGTCGAGTACTACTATGACGAGAAATCGCTCTATGCCTTTGTCCTCAATCGCGAGAGCCTGAGTGCCATGCGGGTGGACGCCGGAGATCTGGAAGCGGAGGTGCGGACCTGGCGCGCCGCCCTGGAAGACCCGCAGGGCAAGACGCAGCTGCCGCTGGCGCAATCCCTGTACGGGAAACTGGTGGCGCCGATCCTGGGCCAGCTCGACCGCCCGCGCATCACCTTCGTCGCGCACGGGGTGCTGCATTACGTGCCGCTGGCGGCACTCCACAGCGGCAACGAATACCTGCTCGACAAATTCACCGTGCGCCTGCTGCCCAGCGCCAGCGTGATGAAATACCTGCGCAGCGGCGAGGCGAACTACCCGGCCGGCGCCTTGACTCTGGGCAATCCGGACCTGGGCGATCCGCGCCTCGATCTGGAGTTCGCCCAGCAGGAGGCGGTCGCCATCGCGAAGATGGTGCCCCAGTCGCGCGCCTTCCTGCGCAAGGAGGCCAACACGGCGGCGTTGCGCAAGTACGGCCAGGGCTTCCGCTACCTGCATTTCGCCACCCACGGCGAATTCAAGGCCGACAATCCGCTCGCCTCGGCGCTCTACCTGTCGAAAGACGATCAGGACGACGGCCTGCTCACTGTCAGCAAACTGTACTCGATGCGCTTCGATACCGACCTGGTCACCCTGTCGGCCTGCGAAACGGGGCTGGGCAAGATCGCCAACGGCGACGACGTGGTCGGCCTGACGCGCGGCTTCCTCTATGCCGGGGCCGCCACCATTGTCGCCAGCCTGTGGAAAGTCGACGATCAGGCCACCTCGGACCTGATGCGGGCCTTCTACAGCAACCTGAGCCGGACCGGCAAACTCGACGCCCTGCGCCAGGCCCAGCTGGAGCTCAAGGGCAAGCGTCCGCAACCGTTCTTCTGGGCGCCGTTCCAGTTGCTGGGCAATCCGGATGGCGGCCAGTATGTCGCGGCCAAGGCGCCCGAACCGGAACCGCCTCCGGTGGCCAAAACGGTTCCCGCAGCCAAAGCCAAGGCCCCGCCATCCCGGAAAACCAAGGCGAAATAGGCGCCTGCGACTGAAATGCCGAACCGGCGCCGCTATTCCGCAGTGCAGCATTTCAAGGTGGGCTTGCTTCCTGGCGCCCGTCGCCAAGCGCGTGCGCCGACCGGCCGCAAGCGCTGACACGCGGGCATCACGGTGCGCGCAAGCACCAGCGCACGGCGCAAAAAAATCGTTTACAGCCCGAGACACAATCAGTATCATTTGGCGTGTATTACAGAACTATGTTCCGCTACGCAGAACTACAAGATTCAGCCGCCCGAGTCCGGACCGGATTACATACAGGAGAAGACATCCATGAAATACACGCTTGCAAAACGCCTCGCGCTTGCCGCGAGCACGCTGCTGATCGGCAGCAACGCCTTCGCCCAGGTCAAGATCGCCTACATCGACCCGCTGTCGGGTCCGTTCGCCAACGTCGGCGAAGCCGGTCTCAAGGGCTTCAAGGAAGCCGCCGAAATCCTGGTGAACCAGAAGGGCGGCATCATGGGCCAGAAGCTTGAGTTCACCGGCTTCGACAACAAGGGCAGCCCGCAGGAAACCCAGATCCAGCTGAAGGCCGCGATCGACCAGGGCTTCCGCTTCGTCACGCTGGGCAACGGCTCGGGCGCCGCGCATTCGCTGATCGACGCGGTGAACAAGTGGAACGCGCGCAACCCGGACAAGACGGTACTGTTCTTCAACTACGCGGCCGTCGATCCGACACTGACCAACGAGAAGTGCAGCTTCTGGCATTTCCGCTTCGACGCCAACACCGAAATGAAGATGGAGGCGATCAGCAACTTCATGGAGAAGGACAAGAAGATCAAGAAGGTCTTCATCATCGGCCAGGACTATGCCCACGGCCATCAGGTGGCCAAGTATACCAAGGAGATGCTGGCCAAGAAGCGCAAGGACATCAAGATTGTCGGCGAGGATCTGCATCCGATCGGCCGCGTCAAGGACTTCGCGCCCTACATCGCCAAGATCAAGGCCTCGGGCGCCGACACCGTGATGACCGGCAACTGGGGCAACGACCTCTCGCTGCTGATCAAGGCGGCCAAGGATGCCGGCCTCAAGGCACGCTTCTTCACCTACTACGCGGGCGGCCTCGGCACGCCGCAGGCGATGGGCGCGGCCGGCGAAAACCAGGTCATCCAGCTCACCGAATGGCACATGAACGTGCCGACCAAGAACACCGAGAAGTTCGCCCTGGACTTCAACAAGAAGTATCCCGGCGTCTGGTTCTACTACCTGCGGGTGAACAACATGGTGCAGATGGTGGCCCAGGCCATGAACACCGCCAAATCGACCGACCCCAAGGCCGTGGCCCTGGCGCTGGAAGACATGCGCATGCCGGTCGACACCGGCGAAGTCTGGATGCGCAAGAGCGACCACCAGGCCATGCAACCGCTGTACATCTCGATCTTCAGCAAGAAGGACGGCAAGACGGTCAAGCATGATTCGGAAGGCACGGGCTACGGCTGGAAGACGCTGGCGACGATCTCGCAGCGCGACTCGCAGTTGCCGACCTCCTGCATCATGGAACGTCCCTGACCGGGCGAGCCGGACAAGCAGAGAGGACCTTGCCCTGGGGTTTTCCAAGTTCAACCCTCCCAACCGCTACGCGGCCCACGGCTGGCTTTGCACAGCCAGCCGGCTGCGGCGGCGCGACGCATGCGTCGCGAATTCCCGCCTCGCCCCCCTCGCGGGGGAGGCGATTGATTGGCTCGCTACGCTCGGCAATCACCCCGGATTCACGATCACCAACCGTCCTGAACACGCCTAGAGGATGAAATGGAATTCGTCGCCATATCGCTGCTGAACGGCATTACCTACGGCTTGCTGCTGTTCATGTTGTCCAGCGGACTGACGCTGATTTTCAGCATGATGGGCATCCTCAATTTCGCCCACGCCAGTTTCTACATGCTCGGCGCCTACTTCGCCTACCAGATCAGCACCTGGGTCGGCTTCTGGCCCGGCCTGCTGGTGGCCCCGCTGCTGGTCGGCGCCGTCGGCGCGGCCGTGGAGCGCTACGGCCTGCGCCGCGCGCACAGGTACGGCCACGTCGCGGAACTCTTGTTCACCTTCGGCCTGGCCTTCCTGGTCGAGGAAATCGTGCACCTGATCTGGGGCAAGGTGGCGGTCGACTACCGGATTCCCGCGGAACTCGACGGCACGCTGTTCACCCTGTTCGCAACCGATTTCCCGATTTACAAGGGCTTCATGATGCTGGTTTCGGTCGGCATGCTGGTGGCCCTCTATGCGCTGCTGACGCGCACCCGCATCGGACTCATCATCCAGGCCGCGCTGACCAAGCCGGACATGGTCGAGGCGCTGGGCCACAACGTGCCACGCATCTTCATGCTGGTCTTCGGCGGCGGCACCGCGCTGGCGGGGCTGGCCGGCGTCATCGGCGGCAATGCCTTCGTCACCGAACCGGGCATGGCGGCGGCGGTCGGCAGCATCGTCTTCGTCGTCGTCGTCGTCGGCGGCCTCGGCTCGCTGGGCGGCGCCTTCGTCGCCTCGCTGCTGATCGGTTGCATCCAGACCTTCTCGATCGCGCTGACGATATCCATCACCGATGTCTTCGCCCTGATCGGCGTCACGCTGCCCGAAGGTTCGCAAGTGGCGCGGCTGACCATTACGCAGTTGGCACCGGTGCTGCCCTACATGCTGATGGTGGCGATCCTGGTCTTCCGCCCGCGCGGCCTGATGGGGGCGCGCGAATCATGAACCTGCAAAAAGCATTTGGTCCGCAGATTTCGCCGATTGACGCAGATGAATCAGGGCCTTGCCTGGTCGGGTCGGACCGCCTGCCGGATGAGCCGTGGGTACGGGCCACTTCGCTGTTCAATCTGCGAAATCTGCGTCATCTGCGGATTGAACTGGGGTTTTTAGTATGAACAGCGCCATATTTCCGCGCGGCCGCCTGCTGCTCTGGGGCAGTTGCCTCGCCCTCGTTGTCGCCCTGCCGCTGGCGTTCAAGAGCGGCTTCATGATCTCGCTGCTGTGCCAGATGGGCGTCATGGTGGTGTTCGCGCTCTCCTACAACATGCTGCTGGGCCAGACCGGCCTGCTTTCCTTCGGCCATGCGGTCTATTACGGCATCGGCGCCTTCATCACCATGCACACGCTGAACTACATCGGCAAGGACGGCAGTCCGCTGCTGGTCGCCCTGCTGCCGCTGGTTGGCGGCCTCGCCGGGCTGCTGGCCGGCGTGGTGCTCGGCTACGTCACGACCAAGAAGGCCGGCACCACCTTCGCCATGATCTCGCTCGGCATCGGCGAACTGGTCGCGGCCTGCGCACTGATGTTCCCCGGCTTCTTCGGCGGCGAAGGCGGCGTCTCCGGCAATCGCGTGATCGCCAAGCAGAGCTTCCTCGGCTTCACCTGGGGACCGCAGGTCGAGATGTACGGGTTGATCGTGGCCTGGGCCTTCCTCGCCACCGTCGCCATGTTCGCCCTGACGCAGACGCCGCTGGGCCGCATGGCCAATGCGGTGCGCGACAATCCGGAACGCGCCGAGTTCGTCGGCTACGACACGCAGCGCGTGCGCTACCTGATGCTCATCCTGTCCGGCTTCTTCGCCGGTGTCGCCGGCGGCCTGACGGCACTCAACTATGAGATCGTCACCGCGGAAACCCTCAACGCGCATACCTCGGGCGTGGTGCTGCTGATGAGCTTCGTCGGCGGCATCGGCTTTTTCTACGGCCCGATCATCGGCGCCATCCTGATCACCGTGATGCAGATCGTGGTCGGCGGCATGACGCACGCCTGGCTGCTGTACTTCGGCCTGTTCTTCCTGTTCATGGTGCTGATGGCGCCGGGCGGCATCGCCAGCGTCATCGCGATCCAGCGCAACCTGTGGATGGCGGGACTGTTCGGCCGCATGGTGCCGCATTACCTCGCCGTCGCCGTGCCCATCCTGATCCTGCTGGCCGGCCTGGTCGGCCTGGTCGAGATGAGCTATGCCCTGCTCGCCGGCGAGGGAGTCGGCGCTGGCGACACGGCGACGAAGGTAATGAAGATGGAACTCCACCTCAACACAGCCGTCCCGTGGCTGGCGGCGCTGGGCGTCACGGCGGCTGGCCTCGCGCTGACGCGCTGGATCGGCGGCCGGACTCGCGCGGCGTGGAATTCGACACTGGCGACACTGCATGGAGATAAATCGTGAGCCTGCAAGAAGCATTTGATCCGCAGATTTCGCAGATTTACGCAGATGGATCGGGGCATTGCTTGGCGCCGGCCGCTTCGCTCGTCTCTCTGGATAATCTGCGTAATCTGCGGATGAAACCAAGGTTTCCAAAATGAGTTCTCCCGCGATCCGCATCAGCGGCCTGAAGAAAAACTTCGGCGCCAGCGAAATCATCCGCGGCGTCGATCTCGACATCCATCGCGGCGAGCGCCACGCCATCATCGGTCCCAACGGCGCCGGCAAGTCCACGCTGTTCCACCTGATCAGCGCGCGCCTGCCGGTGTCCTCCGGCGCCATCGAGCTCAAGGGCGAAAACGTGATCGGCCTCAAGCCCTTCGAGATCAACCGCAAGGGCCTCTCGCGCAGCTTCCAGATCACCAACATCTTCCACAACCTGTCGGTGTTCGAGAACCTGCGCTGCGCCGTGCTGTGGTCGCTGGGCTATCGCTACTCGTTCTGGCAGCGCCTGGCCGGGCTTGCGGACGCGCGCCTGCGCGCCGAGGCCGTGATGGAGGACATCGGGCTGGCCAAACGCCGCGACACGCCAGCCGGCATCCTCTCCTACGCCGAGCAACGCGCGCTGGAAATCGGCATCACCATCGCCAGCGGCGCCGACGTGATCCTGCTCGACGAACCCACCGCCGGCATGAGCCGTTCCGAAACCGACGACGCCGTGGCGCTGATCCGCCGCGTCACCGAAGGCAAGACGCTGGTCATGGTCGAGCATGACATGGGCGTGGTGTTCGGGCTGGCCGACCGCATCTCGGTGCTGGTCTATGGCCAGATCATCGCCACCGACGCGCCAGCGGCGATCCGCTGCAATGCCGCCGTGCAGGAAGCCTATCTTGGTACCAGCGCACATCTGGAAAATGAGTCATGACCAAGCCCATGCTGGAAGTTGCCGACCTCCACGCCTATTACGGCAAGAGTCACGTCCTCCATGGCGTCAACCTGCACGTCAATCCCGGAGAAATCGTCTGCCTGCTCGGCAGGAACGGCGTCGGCCGCTCGACCACGGCCAAGGCCGTGATGGGCCAGGTCGTCGCGCGCGGCAGAATCAGCTTCAAGGACCGCGACATCCTCGGCCTGAAGGCCTACGAAGTCGCCCGCCTCGGCATCGGCCTGGTGCCGGAAGACCGCTCGATCTTTCCCGACCTGACCGTCAAGCAGAACCTGATGCTCGGCGTCAAGGACACCAAGGCGGTCGGGCGCTGGAACATCGACGACATGTACGCCCTCTTCCCGCGCCTCAGGGAGCGCGAAAACACGCCGGGCGGCGTGCTCTCCGGTGGCGAACAGCAGATGCTGACCTTGTGTCGTACGCTGATGGGCGACCCGGACCTGATCATGATCGACGAGCCGACCGAGGGCCTCGCGCCGAAGATCGTCGAACTGGTCGGAGAATTCCTCCAGGAGATTCGCAAGCGCGGCGTCTCGATCCTGCTGATCGAACAGAAGCTGGCCATCGCGCTCGACATCTCGGAGCGGCTCTACCTCATGGGCCATGGCCGCATCGTCTTCGAAGGCACGCCGGCCGACCTCAAGAACAACGAAGCCATCCGCAAGGAATGGCTGGAAGTATGAATCCGAAAATCCAAGGTCGATCCGCAGATTTCGCAGATTTACGCAGATGAGCCAAGACACTGAGTAATCTGCGCAAATCTGCGTAATCTGCGGATCAAATGCTTCTGAATCCCGATCATCCCCGCAAGGAGTCACCATGAGCAGCACCAACTACCAACTGCACGGCAGCACCGCCGTCATCACCCTCGACAATCCGCCGGTCAACGGTCTGGGCTACGACCTGCGGTGCGGCATCGTCGCCGGCATCGACCAGGCAACGGCGGATCCCGCCGTCAAGGCCGTGGTGCTGATCGGTTCCGACCGCGCCTTTTCGGGCGGCGCCGACATCCGCGAATTCGGCTCGCCGAAGTCCTATGCCGAACCCAACCTGCTGACCGTGATCCGCATCGTCGAGGCCTGCCCCAAGCCGGTGGTCGCCGCGATCGGCGGCGTCTGCATGGGCGGCGGCCTGGAACTCACGCTGGGCTGCCACTTCCGCGTCGCCATCGCCGGCGCCTCGATCGCGCTGCCGGAGATCAAACTGGGCCTGCTGCCCGGCGCCGGCGGCACGCAGCGCATGCCGCGCATCGTCGGCGTCGAGGCGGCGTTGAACCTGATCCTCTCCGGCAATCCGGTCCCCTCCGAAAAGTTCAAGGGCACGCCGCTGTTCGACGAATTCATCGAGGGTAACGGCGGCGATCTGCTCAAGGGTGCGCTGGCCTTTGCCGACAAGGTGGTCGCCGAAAAGCGTCCGTTGAAGCGCATCCGCGACATCAGGATCGATTACCCGGGACAGGAGGCCTTCTTCCAGTTCTCGCGCAACATGGTCAAGGGCGTCGCCGGCCCCTTCCCCGCGCCCTTCAAGTGCATCGACGCCGTGCAGGCGGCGCTGACCAAACCCTTCGACGAAGGCATGAAGTTCGAGCGCGCCTGCTTCATCGAACTCATGGGTACGCCCGAGTCGCGCGCGCTGCGCCACGCCTTCACCGGCGAGCGCGCCGCTTCGAAGATTCCCGACGTGCCGGACGACACCCCTGCGCGCAAGATCGCCAGGGTGGGCGTGATCGGCGCCGGTACCATGGGCGGCGGCATCACCATGAACTTCCTCAATGCCGGCATCCCCGTGACGATGCTCGAAATGAAGCAGGAGGCGCTGGACAAGGGCATCGCCACGATCCGCAAGAACTACGAAAACAGCATGAAGAAGGGCAAGCTGACCCAGGAGAAACTGGACCAGCGCATGGGCATGCTGAGCGGCACCCTGTCCTACGACGACTTCAAGGACGCCGACCTGATCATCGAGGCGGTGTTCGAGGAAATCAGCGTCAAGGAAGCCGTGTTCAAGCAGCTCGACGCCATCGCCAAGCCCGGCGCGATCCTCGCCTCCAACACCTCGACGCTCGACGTGAACAAGATCGCCAATTTCACCAAGCGCCCGCAGGATGTGGTCGGCATGCACTTCTTCAGTCCGGCCAATGTCATGAAGCTGCTGGAAGTGGTGCGCGGCGCGGCGACCGCCAAGGACGTCATGGCCACGGTGATGCAGGTGGCGAAGAAGATCAAGAAGACCGCCGTCGTCTCGGGCGTTTGCGACGGCTTCATCGGCAACCGCATGATCGAGCACTACGGCCGCGTCGCCGGCTTCCTGCTGGAAGAAGGCGCGACGCCGGCGCAGGTGGACAAGGCGCTGGAAAAGTGGGGCATGGCCATGGGCCCGTTCCGCATGGGCGACCTCGCCGGCAACGACATCGGCTGGGCGATCCGCAAGCGCCGCTATGTCGAGAAGCCATCGATCCGCTACGCGAAGTTCGCCGACAAGCTTTGCGAACAGGGCCGCTACGGCCAGAAGACCGGCAAGGGCTGGTATCTCTATCAGCCGGGCAACCGCAAGGCCATCCCCGATCCGGAAGTCGACACGATGCTGGAGGCCTACCGCAAGGAACTCGGCATCACGCCGCGCAAGATCAGCGATGCCGAAATCGTCCAGCGCTGCATCTACGCGCTGGTCAATGAAGGCGCGCGCATCCTCGAGGAAGGCATCGCCGCCCGCGCCTCCGACATCGACATGATCTACCTGACCGGCTACGGCTTCCCGCTGCATCGCGGCGGCCCGATGCTCTATGCCGACGAGGTGGGCCTCTACAACGTCGCGCGGAGCATGAAGGAGTTCGCCGCCACGTCCGGCGACGCCTTCTGGGAACCGGCGCCGCTGATCGCCAAGCGCGTCGCCGACGGAAAGTCGCTTACTTGAAACAAACCCTTTACCGCAGAGGCGCGGAGGCGCAGAGGATGCGCAGAGAAAGGCACAGTGCAAGCTCCTGTTTGCATAGCTTTTCCTCTGCGTGTTTTTCTCTGCGCCTCTGCGCCTCCGCGGTGGATTATTAGGTTTTAGGAGAATCACATGACTGATGCCGTTATCGTATCCACCGCCCGCACCGGACTGGCCAAGTCCTGGAAAGGCGCTTTCAACATGACCCATGGCGCCACCCTCGGCGCGCATTCCGTGAAGCACGCCGTGGCCCGCGCCAAAATCGATCCGGCCGAGGTCGAAGACGTGCTGATGGGCTGCGCCACGCCGGAAGGCGCGACAGGCAGCAACATCGCACGCCAGATCGCGCTGGCCGCCGGCCTGCCGGTGACGGTGCCCGGCGCCACGGTCAACCGCTTCTGCTCCTCGGGGCTGCAGACCATCGCCATGGCGGCCCAGCGCATCATCGCCGGCGAGTGCGACATCCTGGTCGCGGGCGGCGTCGAGAGCATTTCCTGCGTGCAGCAGGAAGCCAATCGCCACATGATCACCGACCCCGCGCTGCTGAAAATCAAGCCCGAGGTGTACTGGAGCATGCTGCAGACCGCCGAACAGGTGGCCAAGCGCTACAAGATCGGCAAGGATCGCCAGGACGAATACGGCGTGAACAGCCAGTTGCGCGCCGCTGCCGGTCAGGCCGCAGGAAAGTTCGCCGACGAGATCGTACCGATGACCGTGACCATGGGTGTCGCCGACAAGGCCACCGGCGCATTGTCGACAAAGGAAGTCACCATCGCCGCCGACGAGGGCATCCGCCCCGACACGACGCTGGAAGGTGTCTCCAAGATCCGCTCGGCGCTGCCGGGCGGCGTCATCACCGCCGGCAACGCCAGCCAGTTCTCCGACGGCTCCTCGGCTTCCGTGGTGATGAACGCCACCGTCGCGGAAAGAAAGGGCCTGACCCCGCTGGGCATCTTCCGCGGCTTTGCAGTGGCCGGCTGCGAGCCCGACGAGATGGGCATCGGCCCGGTGTTCGCGGTACCCAAGCTGTTGAAGAAGGCCGGGCTCACAGTGGCGGACATCGACCTATGGGAACTCAACGAAGCCTTCGCCGTGCAGGTGCTCTACAGCGCCGACACGCTGGGCATCCCGCTGGATCGCCTCAATGTGAATGGCGGCGCGATCGCCGTCGGCCATCCCTACGGCGTCTCCGGCGCGCGCCTGGTCGGCCATGCGCTGATCGAGGGCAAGCGGCGCGGCGCGAAGCTCGTCGTCGTCACCATGTGCATTGGCGGCGGGCAAGGTGCAGCCGGTTTGTTTGAAGTTGTTTGAGGGGATACGAAAATGGGCGTGAAACAGTTATTCGATCTGACCGGCAAGGTCGCGATCATCACCGGCGGCTCGCGCGGCCTCGGCTTGCAGATGGCCGAGGCACTCGGTGAAATGGGCGCCAAGCTCGCCATCACGGCGCGCAAGACCGACGAACTGGCGGAAGCCAAGTCCCACCTCGAAAAGCTCGGTGTCGAGGTGCTCACCGTGACCAACGACCTGTCGAAGTTCGACCAGATTCCCGGCCTCGTGACCAAGGTTCTGGAGCACTACGGCAGGATCGACATCCTGGTGAATAACGCCGGCGCCACCTGGGGTGCGCCGGCCGAGGACTATCCCTTCGACGCCTGGATGAAGGTGATCAACCTCAACGTCAATGGCATGTTCTTCCTGACGCAGGAAGTCGGCAAGCGCGCCTTCATCCCGCAGAAGTCGGGCAAGGTCATCGTCACCGCCTCGATCGCCGGCCTGCGCGGCAATCCGCCGGACATGCAGACCATCGCCTACAACACCAGCAAGGGCGCCGACGTCAATTTCGTGCGCACCCTGGCCGCCGAATGGGGCAGGTACAACATCAACGTCAATGCCATCTGCCCAGGCTTCTTCCCCTCGAAGATGGCCAGCGGCATCATGGAAAAACTCGGCGACCGCATCATCGCCGGCACCGCGCTGGGCCGCGTCGGCGGCGACGAGGACCTGAAGGGCACGGTGGTTCTGCTCGCCTCCGAAGCCGGGCGCCACATCACCGGCCAGGCGCTGGCCGTCGATGGCGGCAGCATGACTTTTTAACGCTCATGCCAGCAAGCTCCATCCGCAGAAGATGAAACACGCGAAAAGCAAATTAGTGGCCCGCCCCCCCGTCCCCCCTCACGGGGGGCTACCGATTTGCTCGCTTCGCTCGACCAATGCCAGTCGCCCCGAACAAGCTGTTTCACGTTAAGGAAACACTGAATAAGGTACAAACACTGTGAACGATCTCATCGTCATTGGGTCAGACAAAGAGTGTTGATCACAAGGGATAGAACGATGAAACAAATGACGCTGGCGGCGACACGAGGATTCGAGAAGCACAACCGTGCGACGCGCAAGGCGGAGTTTCTGGCGCGGATGGATCGCCTGATGCCGTGGGCCGAGTTCTGCGCCGTGATTGAACCGCATTACCCGAAGGCCGGGAATGGCCGGCCACCGGTGGGACTGGAGCGCATGCTGCGGATGTACTGCGTCGCCAACTGGTTCAACCTGGCCGACGAAGCCTGTGAAGACGCCCTCTACGATGTCCCCGTGTTTCGTGAGTTCTGCCGCATCGACCTGGGCCGGGAACGGGTGCCAGACGCCACGACCCTGCTGCACTTTCGGCATCTTCTGGAACGTCACGATCTGGGAGCCGCCATGTTCGCCAAGATCGGCGAATTGCTGCTGGCCAACGGCATGAAGCTCTCCGGCGGCACGATTGTCGATGCCACCCTGATTGCCGCGCCGCCCTCGACCAAGAACCAGGAGAAGAGCCGCGACCCGGAGATGCACCAGACCAAGAAGGGCAACGAGTGGCACTTCGGCATGAAGCTGCACATCGGCACGGACAGCCAGAGCGGACTGGTCCATAGCGCCAGCGTCACGGCCGCCAACGTTCATGACAGCCACCAAGTGCCGAACCTGCTGCATGGTGCGGAAACTCGCTTCTACGGCGACAGCGCCTATCGGGGCCAAGAGCAGCGTAAGCGGCTGAAGGTCATCGCGCCGAAGGCGAAGGACTTCACCAACAAGCGCGCCTATCGGAACAACCCGCTGACGGACGCCGACAAGGAAACCAACCGCCGCAAGTCCAGCGTGCGATCCAAGGTCGAGCACCCGTTCCTGACCGTGAAGCGCCTGTGGGGCTTTGCCAAGGTTCGCTATCGCGGTCTGGCAAAGAACGCCAATCGCGCCTTTGCCATGCTGGCGATGCTCAACGTCAGCATGTGGGCACGACCATTGACGGGAGAGGTGCGTCCGGCATGAGCAAGACAAGGGAGAATTCCCCCTTATCCGCTCCCGAATGGGCCAAGCACCCCATGAATATGGCATTTCCGTCACAGTTTCGTCTCTATTTCAGCCCGTCGCCGTTTTTTGCGGTGGCTTGTTCAGCATTTCCTTAAATGTCCGACTTCTTCGGCCTCAAGGTTCCCTTCCTCAAGCATCTCGGCGTCAAGGCCGAGATGGCCGAGGGCGGGCGCTCGCGTATCTCGCTCGAACTGCGCCCGGAGCTGATGAACAGCTTCGAGGTCTCCCACGGCGGCGTCATCATGACCATGCTCGACGTCGCCATGGCCGTCGCGGCGCGCACCGCGCACGACCATGTCGGCGGCGTCATGACCATCGACATGTCGCTCAGTTTCATCCGTTCGGCGAAAGGCCGCATCGTCGCCGAGGGCAAGCTGCTGCGCGGCGGCAACTCGCTGCACTTCTGCGAGGGCGAGGCCTTCGACGAGTCCGGCGAACTGATCGCAAAATCGCTCGGCACCTTCAAGCTGCGCCGCGAAACCCGCGCAAAGACAGAATAGAGACAGCAATCGCCGTAGCGCCAGCGCCGACTTTCCAACCCAAACCAACAGGTCCTCCCCACCATGGAAAAGAACCAGAAAATCGTCCTCGCCAACCGCCCCGCGGCCTGGGTCGAGGAAAGCAATTTCCGCCTTGAAGAAAGCCCGATTCCGGAACCCGGCGCCAACCAGGTGCTGGTCAGGAACCGCTGGCTGTCGCTCGACCCCTACATGCGCGGCCGCATGTCCGAAGCCAAGTCCTACGCCAAGTCGGTCGAGATCGGCGAAGTCATGGTCGGCGGCACCGCCGGCGAAGTCGTCAAGTCGAATCATCCCAAGTTCGCCGTCGGCGACACCGTGGTCGGTGCAATGGGCTGGCAAACATGGGCCGTCGCCGACGGCGCCGCCTTGCAAAAGGTCGACGCCAGTGCCGTGCCGCTGTCCGCCTACCTCGGCGTGCTCGGCATGCCCGGCGTCACCGCCTGGGTCGGGTTGATGGACATCTGCGCACCGAAAGCCGGCGAAACCGTGGTGGTCACCGCCGCCTCCGGAGCGGTGGGCAGCGTGGTCGGCCAACTGGCGAAGATCCACGGCGCGCGCGCGGTCGGCATCGCCGGCGGCGCGGAGAAGTGCCGCTACGTGGTGGAGGAGCTTGGCTTCGACGCCTGCATCGACTACAAGGCCGGCAATCTGCGCGGCGACCTGAAGGAAGCCACGCCAAAAGGCATCGACTGCCTGTTCGAAAACGTCGGCGGCGAGATTTTCGACACCCTGCTGACGCGCATGAACCCCTTCTCGCGCATCGCTGTCTGCGGCCTGATCGCGCAATACAACTCGGCGCCCTACCCGATGCAGAACATCGGCGCGGTGCTGATCAACCGCATCAGGATGCAGGGCTTCATCGTCTCCGACGACCTCTCGCGCTGGCCCCCGGCGCTGAAGGAACTCGCCGGCCACGTCGCCTCTGGCCGCATCAAGTACCGCGAGAGCGTGGCCGATGGCCTCGCCGCCGCACCCGCCGCCTTCATCAGCCTGCTCAAGGGCGGCAACTTCGGCAAGCAACTCGTAAAGCTGACCTGAAAATGAGCAACGCGCATACCGGTACGCGTCCGGTCACGGAGAAAGACGCCCTCGACACCGCCAGCCTTGCGGCATGGATGAGAAGCCACGTCGAGGGTTTCGCCGGCGACTTGCAGGTCGAGAAGTTCAAGGGCGGGCAATCCAACCCGACCTTCCTGCTCACGGCCGGCGGCCGCAAGTACGTGCTGCGCCGCAAGCCGCCAGGCAAGCTGCTGCCCAGCGCCCACGCGGTGGACCGGGAATACAAGGTGATCTCGGCGCTGGCCGCCACCGACGTGCCGGTGGCGAAGGCCTGGGCCCTGTGCGAAGACGACTCCGTGATCGGCACCATGTTCTACATCATGGATTGCGTCGACGGCCGCATCATGTGGGACCCGTCGCTGCCCGGCATGACGCCGGCACAGCGCGGCGCGATCTTCGACGAGATGAACCGCGTCATCGCCGCACTGCACCGGGTGGATTACGCCGCCGTTGGCCTCGCCGACTACGGCAAGCCAGGCCAGTATCTCGAACGCCAGGTGGCGCGCTGGAGCAAGCAGTACCGCGCCTCGGAAACCGAAAAGATCGAGGCCATGGACAAGCTGATCGACTGGTTGCCGCAGAACATTCCGGCCGGTGACGAAACCAGCGTCGTGCATGGCGACTTCCGCCTCGACAACACGGTGTTCCACCCCACCGAACCGCGCATCCTCGCCGTGCTCGACTGGGAGTTGTCGACCCTGGGCCATCCTTTGGCCGACTTCGCCTACCACTGCATGACCTGGCGGTTGTCGCCGGGCCAGTTCCGCGGCCTCGCCGGCAACGACCTCGCCGCGCTGGGCATTCCGGCCGAAGCCGATTACGTCGCCGCCTACTGCAAACGTACCGGCCGCGCACCGATTCCGCCGAAGGAATGGGAGTACTACATGGCCTTCAACATGTTCCGCCTGGCCGGCATCCTGCAAGGCATCATGGCGCGCGCCCTGCAAGGCAACGCGTCGAGCACCGAAGCCATCGAAACCGGCAAGCGCGCCCGGCCACTGGCCGAAGAAGCCTGGCGTCAGGTCGAACGCCTGCTGGCAAGCCACTGAAACCCGGTTTCCGCAGATTACGCAGATTTTCACAGATGAACACTCGGCCTTCATTGATCCATCTGCGTAATCTGCGAAATCTGCGGATCAACTGCCTCTTTTAACCTGATACGAACCACACCACCGAGGACACATCATGGATTTCGACTACACACCCAAGGTCAAGGATTTGCAGAAGCGCCTCAATACCTTCATGGACCAGCACATCTATCCCAACGAGGATGCCTTCCACAACGAGGTCGAAGCCAACCGCGCCAAGGGCAACCCCTGGGTGCCGACGAAGATCATGGAGGAACTCAAGGACAAGGCGCGCGCCGCCGGGCTGTGGAATTTGTTCCTGCCGCAATCGGAACGCGGCGCAGGGCTCACCAACCTCGAATACGCGCCGCTGTGCGAGATCATGGGCCGCTCGCACATCGCGCCCGAAGCCTTCAACTGCTCGGCGCCCGACACCGGCAACATGGAAACCATCGAGCGCTACGGCAACGACGCGCAGCGCAACGAGTGGCTGATGCCGCTACTGGAAGGCAAAATCCGCTCGGCGTTTGCCATGACCGAGCCGGCGGTGGCCTCATCTGACGCCACCAACATCGAAGCCCGCATAGAACGCAAGGGCGACGAATACGTGATCAACGGCCGCAAGTGGTGGACCTCGGGCGCGCCCGACCCGCGCTGCAAGATCCTCATCTTCATGGGCAAGACCGACCCCGACAATCCCAGCCGGCACAACCAGCAGTCGATGGTGCTGGTGCCGATGGACACGCCGGGCGTCACGCGCGTGCGCGCGCTCAGCGTGTTCGGCTACGACCACGCGCCGCACGGCCACGGCGAAGTCGATTTCAAGGACGTGCGCGTTCCCGTCTCCAACATCCTGCTCGGCGAAGGCCGCGGCTTCGAGATCGCCCAGGGCCGCCTCGGCCCGGGCCGCATCCACCACTGCATGCGCCTGATCGGCCTGGCCGAGCGCGCGCTGGAACTGATGTGCCGCCGAGCCATCAAGCGCGTCGCCTTCCACAAGCCGATTGCCGACCAGGGCGTGACGCGCGAGCGCATCGCCGAGGCACGCATCATGATCGACCAGGCGCGCTTCCTGACGTTGAACGCCGCCTGGAAGATGGACACCGCCGGCAACAAGGTGGCGAAGCAGGAAATCGCCATGATCAAGGTCGCCGCCCCGAACATGGCGCTGCAGGTCATCGATTGGGCCATGCAGGTGCATGGTGGCGCCGGCATTTCCGACGACTTCCCGCTCGCCGCCGCCTACGCCCAGGCGCGCACCCTGCGCTACGCCGACGGCCCCGACGAGGTGCATCGCAACGCCATCGCCAAGCAGGAACTCGGGCGTTACCTGAGCAAGTAAGCAAACCCTTTACCGCGGAGGCGCGGAGACGCAGAGATCACGCAGAGGAAGACAGAAGCAAATATCCTCGATTGATTTCTCTGCGTCGCCTTTCTCTGCGCCTCTGCGCCTCCGCGGTGAGGAATTTGATGTGAGCACAACCAAGGCAGTGAGGAAATCTATGTCCGACCGTCACTTCGCGTTCTGGCCCAAGGGCCTGCCACGCCACATGAGCGTGCCCGAGACCGACCTGTTCTACAACGTCGAGGTTTCGGCGCGGCGCTACCCGAACAAACCCTATCTGGTGTTCTACGACGCCAAAATCACCTTCGCCGAATTCAAGGACGAAGCCGAACGCCTCGCCGGCTGGCTGGAAAAGCAGGGCGTGAAGAAGGGCGACCGCGTGCTGCTCTACATGCAGAACAGCCCGCAGTTCGTGCTGGCCTATTACGCCATCCTGCGCGCCAATGCCGTAGTGGTGCCGGTCAATCCGATGAACATGACGAAGGAATTGCGCCATTATGTCAAGGACAGCGGCGCCACGGTGGCCATCGCGGCGCAGGACATCTACCCGCAGATGAAGCCGCTGCTGGGGAACGGTGCCGACCAGGGCCTGCAACAGATCGTCGTTGCCGCCTATGCCGATTACCTCAAGGCGGCAACCGACCTCAAGGTGCCGGACTTCATCAAGGCGCCGCGCCAGGCCATCGGCGATGCGGGCGTCACGCCGTGGAACGAAGTACTGGCGGCGAACCTGCGCCCCGGCCCGATCACCGTCGGTCCCGACGATCTGTGCGTGATGCCCTACACCTCGGGCACCACCGGCCACCCGAAGGGTTGCATGCACAGCCACCGCACGGTGATGCATACCATGATGGCGGGCTACCAGTGGTTCGGCATCCAGCAGGACGCGGTGTACCTCGCCGTACTGCCTTTCTTCCACGTCACCGGCATGCAAGGCAGCATGAGCGGCCCCTTGCAGGCCGGCGCCACCGTGGTGCTGCTGCCGCGCTGGGACCGCGACGCGGCGGCGCAGTGCATTGCGCGCTACGGCGTCACCTCATGGACCTCGATCCCGACCATGGTGATCGACTTCCTGATGAATCCGAAGCTCGGCGACTACGACCTGTCCACCATCACGCGCATGAGCGGCGGCGGCGCGGCGATGCCCGAGGCAATCGCGCAAAAGCTGCTCGACATGGGCATCACCTACGTCGAAGGCTACGGCCTGTCGGAAACCATCGCGCCCTCGCACATCAACCCGCCGGACCGGGCCAAGAAGCAGTGCCTCGGCGTCCCGATCTTCGACACCGAATCGATGGTGGTCGACCCCAATACCTTCAAGGAACTGCCCGCCAATGAGGTTGGCGAGATCGTCACGCGCGGGCCGCAGGTCTTCCTCGGCTACTGGAACAATCCTGAAGCGACGCACAATGCCTTCGTCGACATCGACGGCAAGCAGTGGTTCCGCACCGGCGACCTGGGCCGCGTCGACGAGGACGGCTATTTCTTCATGGTCGACCGCCTGAAGCGCATGATCAACGCCTCCGGCTTCAAGGTCTGGCCGGCCGAGGTCGAAGCCCTGATGTACCAGCACCCGGCAATCCAGGAAGCCTGCGTGATCGGCGTCAGGGATCCGCATCGCGGTGAAACCGTCAAGGCCGTCGTGGTGATCAAGGAGGCCCAGCGCGGCAAGGTCAGCGAGCAGGAAATCATCGACTGGGCGCACGCCAACATGGCAGCCTACAAGTCGCCGCGCATCGTCGAGTTCGTCGAAACCCTGCCCAAGTCCGCCACTGGCAAAGTGATGTGGCGCGCACTGCAGGAAAAGGAAGCTGCAAGCGCCGCCTGAGGTCATGTGCGCCGCCGGAACGCCTTGGCCAACGGCGGCGCGCTGATACCGGCCATAAGCAATCCTCATAAGCGATAGTGATGGTCGGTGTTACCATTCCGGGACATTGATCAGTTCCGGCCGACCTGCCCCGCCATGACCACCGCCGCCCGCCGCGCGCAACTTGCCCGCGTCCTTCCCTTCCTGCGCTGGTGGCCGCTGGTCTCCCGCAGCACCCTGAAGGACGACCTGCTGGCCGGCTTCACCGGCGCCATGATCGTCCTGCCGCAAGGCGTGGCCTTCGCCACCATCGCCGGCCTGCCGCCGCAATACGGCCTCTATGCGGCAATGGTGCCGGCCATCGTCGCAGCGCTGTTCGGCTCCTCGTGGCACCTGGTTTCCGGCCCCACCACGGCGATCTCGATCGCGCTGTATGCCGCCATCCATCATCTGGCCGAACCCGGCACGCCGCAGTACATCGGGCTGGTGCTGACGCTCACGCTGCAGGTCGGCATCTTCCAGCTGGCACTGGGCCTCGCGCGCATGGGCGCGCTGGTCAATTTCATTTCGCATACCGTGGTGATCGGCTTCACCACCGGCGCGGCGGTGTTGATCGCGGCGAGCCAGATCCGCAGCTTCTTCGGCATCGACATTCCGCGTGGCGTGCCTTTCTACGAAATCCTGCACCAGTTCTTCGTTCAGCTCGACCACATCAATCCGTGGGTCACCGGGGTCGGCGCCGTCACGCTGGCCGCCGGCATGCTGACCCGGCGCTACTGGAAAAAATTCCCCTACATGATCGCCGCGATGCTGGCGGGGGGCGTCGCCGCCTATGCCCTCAACACCCTGATCGGCCAGGCCGAAACCGGCATCAAGACGGTCGGCGCGCTGCCCGCCGGGCTGCCGCCGCTCTCGCTGCCGGATTTCTCGTTCGCCGCGCTGAAGAAGACCTTCGGCCCGGCGCTGGTCATCACCATGCTGGCGCTCACCGAGGCGGTATCGATCGCCCGCGCCATCGCCGTGCGCTCGGAACAACGCATCGACGGCAACCAGGAATTCATCGGCCAGGGCCTGTCCAACATCGTCGGCGCCTTCTTCTCCGGCTACGCCTCGTCGGGCTCCTTCAACCGCTCCGGGGTGAACTACGAAGCCGGCGCGCGCACCCCGCTCGCCACCATCTTCGCCTCGATCTTCCTGGTGCTGATCCTGCTGATCGTCGCCCCGCTTGCCGCCTACCTGCCCAACGCGGCGATGGCCGGCATCCTGTTCCTGGTGGCGTGGGGGCTGATCGATTTCCACCACATCGCCTCGATCTGGAAAACCAGCCGCTCCGAATCGGCCATCCTCTGGGTCACCGTGATCGGCACGCTGATGAACCTCGAAGCCGGCATCGTTGCCGGCGTGCTGCTCTCGCTGCTGCTGTACCTAAACCGCACCTCGCGCCCCGGCATCGAACCGCTGGTGCCGGCAGTCGATGCCAGCGGCCACCATTTCGTCGAGGCGCGCGGCAAGCCCGAGTGCCCGCAGTTGCGCATCCTGCGCATCAACGGCTCGGCCTATTTCGGCGCCGTGGATCACATTCAAAGCACGCTGCAGGCCATCGATGCGGAAAATCCGCGGCAGAAGTCGGTGCTGGTCGTCTCGCTCGGCATGAACTTCATCGACGTCGCCGGCGCCGAGATGTTCGCCCAGGAAGCGCGGCGGCGCCGGCGCATGGGTGGCGGCCTGTATTTCTATCGCATGAAATCGACGCCCTACGAGCTGCTGCGCAAAGGCGGCTATGTCGGCGACATCGGCGAAGGCGCCTTCTTCGAAGTCAAGACCAACCCGACCGAAGCGCTGTACTGGACACTGGACCCCAATGTCTGTCGAACCTGCAAGACGCGCATCTTCGCCAACTGCAAGAGCGGCCATTTGCCCGACGGCGACCGGCGCCTGCGCCTGATGCTCGCCGCCGACGGCAGCGAGATGGCGGCCGCGCCGCGCGAACTGGCCATCGCGCTGGCGAGCCAGCTCGGCGTCACGCTCGACGTCGCCGGCGTCGTCACCCATGCGGAACAGGCCGACGCCGTCGCCGCGCGCCTCGCCGCAATCCGCGTCGCGGGCGTTGCCGCCGATGTCTCCTGCGAACTCATCACGCGGCAGGGTAACGACCTCGCGCACGAGATTCATGCCGCGGCCATGCAGGCAAACACGCAACTGCTGGTGATCGGGCGCCGCGTCATGCCCGACACGGCGAAGGAGCTCGGCCCCGTGGCGCAGCGCATCCTCGCCACCGCGCCCTGCCACGTGCTGGTCGTCACGCCCGATGCGCACCTGTGGCAGCGGCGCATCCTGGTGCCCTTCGACGGCAGCGATGCCGCGATGGCGGCCTACGATCTCGCCGGGCAATTGGCCAAGCCGGCGCAACTGCCGGTCACGCTGTTCTCGGTATCCGACCGCAAGGGGAACTTGCCGCAGGCCATCGATGACGCCGCGCAGCTGGCGATCGCCACGCTCAAGCTGGAAGGCATTGCCGGCGAGCTGATGGTCAGGCAGGCGAGAATCGCCGACGGCATCCTTGCCGCCGCGGAAGAAACGCAGGCCGACCTGATCGTGCTCTATCGCCACACCCGCGGCGGCCTCAGCCGCAAATTGCTTGGCAGCGTCAGCGAAGAAGTCATCCGCCGCGCGCGGATTCCGGTGTTGCTGGTCGGCGCGGCCACCAAGACCGCCGACGACCAGATAGGCTAAAGCCTCACTGGAAAGTCGGCGCTGACGGTACGGCGAATTGGGTGCCGGCATCCCGAAACCGGGGTGGTGTCGATTTCTTTGGCTGGCTGCATATTGGATGTGCAGAAAGTCAAATGACGCTGCCTCTTTTGGGCTTGGAAATTAATCCGAAGCTGAGGTAGACCGGCTTTCCCGGACACATTTGAAGGTAGACAATATCTTTGGAGGTGTCGAATGGGAAAGACAGTCAGCAAGGTCAATCCGCACAGCCGCTGATCGTCCTTCTGCCGTGCTGACTTCGGTTCATGCTTCCAGGCGTAGTAGCCGCTCGGATGCACAGACAAGGTGTGGCACAGGCGCCGCACCGGGAACTGATCTTCGTGCTTCGCGATGAACGCGTACCTTACCGGGACTCCTTGGCAAAGTACGCTGCGGCCTTTTTTAGGATGTCGCGCTCCTCGGTGACGCGCTTCAGCTCCATCTTGAGTCGCCGGATCTCGGCGGCCTGGCCCTGCTGCTCGATCCGATCCGACTCCGGCAGGCTGTAACGCTTGATCCATTCATACAAGGTCGGCTGTGAGACCCCCAACCGCTTCGCCACATCCGGTGCCGAGTGGCCTCGTTCCGTGACCTGCTTGACCGCTTCGATCTTGAATTCTTCCGGGTATCGCTTGCTGCTCATGACGCCTCCTGAGTTTGCCTAAGAATAAGGCTTCAGAGCGTCTACGGGTTCCGGGGCGATTCAGTATCGCCGTCCCGCCAGCGCCGACTGTTCATGCGGGGTTTGCGGCGCCCGCCGCCCGGCGATTGCGGCGGTCAGAACTCTTCCCAGCTTTCGTCGGATTTGGCCAGGCGCGCCGGCGTGCCCTTTGATGCCTTGCTCGTCGCCTGGCCGCCACCCAGCCGGGTCGGCTGGGGAATGGTGCGCAGGGGCGCGGCGGGCGAGCGGCCACCGTCGCCGGGCAGCTTGAACATCCGCACCGCCTGCACCAGGCCGCGCGCCTGCTCTTCGAGGCTCTCGGCCGCCGCCGCCGCCTCTTCGACCAGCGCGGCGTTCTGCTGCGTCACTTCATCCATCTGGCTGACGGCCTGGGTGGTCTGCTCGATGCCAGAACTTTGCTCGCGGCTGGCACTGGCAATTTCGGTAACCAGCCCGGCGACTTCCTGGAAGCCCTCAACCACCTTGTCGATGCTCTGCCCTGCCTGATTCACCAGTGCGACGCCGCTTTCGACCTGCTCGACGGATTCGGCGATCAGGGTGGCGATTTCCTTCGCCGCCGTGGCGCTGCGCTGCGCCAGGTTGCGCACTTCGGTGGCCACCACGGCAAAACCGCGGCCCTGCTCGCCGGCACGGGCGGCTTCCACCGCGGCGTTCAGGGCCAGGATGTTGGTCTGGAAGGCGATGCTGTCGATGACGCCGATGATGTCGGAAATTTTCTTCGAACTGCCCTGGATGCCGTTCATGGTGGTGACGACGCCCTTCACCATTTCGCCACCGCGCGCGGCGGCGGTGCTGGTGGCTTGCGCCAGCCCCTGCGCGTGCTTGGCATTGTCGGCATTGAGCCTGACGGTGGAGTTGAGCTGTTCCATCGCGCTCGCCGTCTCTTCGAGGCTGCTGGCCTGCTGTTCGGTGCGCCCGGACAAATCCTGGTTGCCGGCGGCAATTTCCTGCGACGCGATATTGATCGCCTCGGTGGCTTCCTTGATGCGGCCGACCACTTCGCAAAGCCGCGCAACCGTGGTGTTGGTGTCGTCCTTGAGCTGACCGAAGATGCCCTGGTACTCGGCTTCGATCGTGTGCGTCAGGTCGCCCTGGGCAATGGCCCGCAGCGCACCCGCCACGTCGTTGAGGCCGGTCGACGTGGTTTCCGAGAGCTTGTTGAGTCCTTCGGCCAGTTGCCTGAAGAAGCCGGTCTTCCCTTCCAGGGCCAGGCGCTGGTTGAAATCGCCGCGCAACGCCCCTTCCACTATTGCCGCCACTTCACGCTCGACGGTGACTTCCGCCGTGCGGTCGTGCCATTCGGCGACGACGCCGAGTCGCTCGTTGAGCTCGTTGCTCACCGGGCTGGCGATCACGCGCAGGAAACTGCCGCCGACTTCGAGATTGGCCGTGTAGGTGCTGGTGAAGGTGGCGAGCAGATTGGCCTGGTGCGCCGGGTTCTTGTGGAAGCTGTCGATGTTCTCGCCCATCACCTTGCTGGCGTCGAAGCTCGGCAGCTGCTTGCGAAGCGACGCTTCCGCGCCCTTGAGAATGCCCAGCACCGACTTGTTGGCGTAAATGATGGTGCGGTCGTTATCGGCGATCATCACCCCGGTGCTGACGTTGTCCAGCGCAATGCGGATGCGCAGGTTTTCGTCGGCGATTTTCTTGTCGGCGGTGATTCGCTGCAGCAACTGCTCCTGCATCGACCGGATGGAGGCCACCAGGCTGCCGGTATCGCCGGCCGCGACCTCGATGTGGTTGTCCAGCTTGCCGGTGGCGATGTTGCGCGTGATGTCGGCTGCATAATCCGGCTCGCCGCCCAGCTGGCGCAGGATGCTGCGTGTCAGGTAGATTGCCAGCACCGCCGTCACCAGCACGGCGACGATGGTCAGCACGATGAACAGCGTCATGGTGCTGTTTGCGCTGCTCTTGAGCCGGGCCTGCTCGCCGAGCAGGTCGTCGGCCAGCCGGTTCTCGACCTCCTTGAGAAGATTGATGCGGTCGGTGGATGCCTTGAACCAGTGCGCGGGATCGACACCCAGCGCCGGCTGGCTGGCGCCGTCGGCGGCAAGCTTCTTGATCCGCGCGACTTCCTCGACGACCTGCCCGGCAATCTTCTCCTTGAAGAATGCCTTCTGGCGATCCAGCGCGTAGTGGAAAAACTCGTCGATGTAGACTTCCTGCGCGGCAAGGTTCTTGAGGAAGCCGGTCAAAGTGGCGGGCGTGAACTTGTCGACGGTGAATACCGCGGCCAGCATCGCGCGCTCCCTGCCCGCGCGCTCCTTGGCTTCGAGCAGGCTCGAATAGGCCGAGCTCAGGCGGGAAATCTCGCCGCTGCTGCTGAGCGTGGAAACGGCTGCCGGCGCCTTGAGAAATCCGGCGATGGTCTTGGTGTAATAGGCGGCCGACTCGGGTGCCTCGATGCGCAGTGCGCTGACGGCACTGCGTTTGGCGGCCAGTTCCTGAAGGTTGCTCTCGGCGCTGCCGAGCAGGGCCTTGAGTTCGTCGCCGTAGCGCGCGGCATCGAAACTTTTCAGGGCTTCGCCCAGAACCTGGCTCTTCTTGTCGGTTTCCGCGCGCTGGGCAGGCAGTTCGGCGACATTCCTGGCACCCTTGCTGCTGATGAACCCCGCGCTCAGGCCGCGCTCCTTCTGCAATTCATGGGCCAGTTCGCCGATCTTGACCGAGACTTCGACCAGCGCTTCCAGCTTGGTCATCTCGGCGGCCACCGCGGCCTTGTCGACGGTTCCCGAAACGGCGAAATACAGCAGGGCGAGGGTAGGAACCGCCCCCATCAGAATCAGTTTTGTTCTGGTCTTCAAGCTCATTCGATCACTCCCGCTACCCGATTTCGACAAGCAACCGATAACCGGCCGCGATGCGGCCGCAACGCAGGACAAACCCTGCGGTTGCAGAGCGCGCGCCCAGGCTATCAACGGTATGCATCCCAAGCGACCACTCTAGCAGCAAATCAGAACGGCGTACGGACCGAAATCAAGCAGCCAGTGGACACAAAAAAGCCCGGCACTGCCGGGCTTTTTTGGTTGAGAGGAAACCCGATCCGGCCTAGATCATTTCCCAGATCGTGGTGATGCCCTGGCCGCCACCGATGCACATGGTGGCGAGGCAGTACTTGCTGCCGACGCGCCTGGCTTCGTAGAGGGCCTTGGTGATGATCACCGCGCCGGAGGCGCCGATCGGGTGGCCGATGGCGATCGCGCCGCCGTTGGGGTTGGTCTTCTTCGGGTCGAGGCCGAGCACCTTGGCCACGGTCAGCGACTGGGCGGCGAAGGCTTCGTTGGATTCGACGACGCCGATGTCGGCGATCTTGAGGCCGGCCTTGGCCAGCGCAATGAGGGTCGACGGAATCGGGCCTTCGCCCATGACCTCGTGCGACACGCCGCCGATACCGTAGGACACCAGACGCGCCATCGGCTTGTGGCCGCCGGCGGCCGCCTTGGCGGCGTCGGCCAGCACCAGGAAGGCGGCGCCGTCGTTGATGCCGGACGCATTGCCGGCGGTGACGGTGCCGGCCTTGTCGAAGGCCGGCTTCATCTTGGCCAGCGATTCCATGGTGGTATTGGCCTTGATGTGTTCGTCGGTGTCGAACACCACGTCGCCCTTGCGGGTCTTGAGCGTGATCGGCACGATCTGTTCCTTGAAGTAGCCGGCGGCAACGGCGGCGGCGGCGCGGCGCTGCGATTCGCAGGCAAACTCGTCCTGCATTTCGCGCGTGAGGTTGTGCTTCTTCGCCAGGTTCTCGGCGGTGATGCCCATGTGGCCGGCGCCGAACGGGTCGGTCAGCGCGGCGACCATGGCATCGACCATCTTGGTGTCGCCCATGCGCGCACCGGAGCGCATCGCCGGCGACAGGTAGGCGCCGCGCGACATGACTTCGACGCCGCCGCCGATGGCAAAGTCGGCATCGCCGAGCAGGATGGCCTGCGCCGAGCTGACGACCGCCTGCTGCGAGGAACCGCACAGCCGATTGACGGCGAAGGTAACCGATTCCATCGTCATGCCGCCCTGGATCGTGGCGTTGCGCGCAACGTAGGGATAACGCGATTCGGTGGGGATCACATTGCCGACGGTGGCAAAGGTAACGGCCTTGGGATCGACGCCGGAACGGGCAATGGCCTCCTTGACCACCAGGCCGCCCAGGTCGGCGGGTTCCATGCCGGACAGCGAACCCATGAAGGTGCCTACCGCGGCACGAACGGCACTCAGTACTACGACTTCTCTCTTGTCAGCCATTACGAAACTCCTTAATTAGATATCAACTGCCGACCCAGCCGGAAATCCAGACCAGGGCCAGTACGGCCAAACCGAGCACGAGACTGCGCCAAACGAGGCCTATGGTGCTCTGCATGAAGTCGGGATCGGCGTCCTCCCCCAATCCCAGTTCCGGGCGATCGCTAGCGTCGCCCGTGTCTTGAATTACGTCATGTACCGGCATCCCCAGGCGCACACCGAGCGCGCCGGCACCACTGGCCAAAAGTATACCGGAGCCGGCTTCCGGCCACCTTACAGCCTGGGTGCGCCAGCAATGCACCGCGTCCTCGAAATCGCCGACCACGGCGAATGACGCCGCCGTGACGCGCAAGGGCAGCCAGTCGATCAGCGCGAACGCCTGATGCGCGAACTCGCCGAACTGGCCGAATTCCATCTCGCTGCGTTCGCCCCAAAGCTCGTCGAACGAATGCGCCAGCCGGTAGAGCAATGCCCCGGCCGGGCCGAATACCGCAAACCACAGCAGCGGCGCGAAGACGTGCCGATGCGATGCGAGCAAAGCCTGTTCGATGGACAGGCGCGCGATCTCGCTCGCCGTCAGGCGGTCGCCGCCGCGTCCGCGCCATTGCGCGAGCAGCTGCCGCGCCTGTTCGACTTCGCCCAGCCGCAGCGCCAGATGAATGCCGGTGAAGAAATGGCTGAACTGGCGAAAACCCATGGTCAGGTACAGCACGCCGATTCCCAGCAGAAATGCCAGAAGCGGCTGGAAGTACGCCAGCAGGGCATGTACCAGCGCAAGCAGCGCCGCGGGCAGGGCCACGCCGAGTCCCCAGGCGATGGCGCCATGGTTGCCCCCGCCGTCGTTGAACTTGTCTTCGAGGAGGGCCGCCAGCCTCGAAACGGGCCCGCGCACCACGCTCTGAACCGAAAGCGCGTGCAGCTGTTCGAGAATCAGGGCGATGACAATGGAGATCAGGGTCATCTGACGACCCTCCCCCCGGCCTCGGAATGCAGAAGGCGATGCAAGGTGACCAGCATGCCGGCGGTTGCGCCCCAGATGAAATAGCCCTGCCATGGCATGGCCCAGTACTCGTGCTTGACGCCGCGTACCTCGATGCTCTGGCGCTGATGGTTGGCGCTGTCAAGCAGGAATTCGAGCGGCGGCTCGAAAACCTCGGCCACCTCGAAATCGTCGAGTTTCAGGTTCAGCGGCGGGGTCACCAGACCCACTACCGGCGTGATGACAAAGCCCGTTCCGGTGCGATATTCCGGCAGGCGACCGAGGATTTCCACCTGCGAAGAAGCAATGCCGACTTCCTCCTCGGCTTCGCGCAAGGCAGTGGCCTCGGGCGAGGCGTCATGTTCCTCGCAGCGCCCGCCCGGAAAGCTGACCTGCCCGGCATGATCGCGCAAATGTGCCGTGCGCTGGGTCAGCAACATGGTCAACCCGGTGTCGCGCACGACCACCGGCACCAGCACGGCGGCGGCGATCGGATCCTTCTCCGCAGTCACCCACGACTCGCATACAGGGGGCGTAACGAAGCCTTCGCTGAACCGACGACGCATCAGGGAAAGCAAGCCTCCGCTAGAATTCGGGCTTGCGCTAACGAGAGACTCCGGCATGAAACCGATCGCAATATTCCGTCATAGCCCCGGCGAGGGACCGGGCTATTTTGCCACATTCCTCGACCGGCATTCCCTGCCGTGGACCTTGTTCAAGATCGATGACGGCGTGTCGCCACCGCCGACTCCCGACGAATTTTCGGGGCTGTGCTTCATGGGCGGGCCGATGAGCGTCAATGACGACCTGCCGTGGATTCCGCTGACGCTGGCCCTGATCCGCCAGGCCGATGCTGCCGGCATCCCGGTGATCGGCCATTGCCTCGGCGGACAGCTCATGGCCAGGGCCTTCGGCGCCACGGTGGGCCGCAATCCCGTGAAGGAAATCGGCTGGGGCGAGGTGGCGACGACCGATGCGGCGAAGGATTGGCTGGGCGACATCGCCCGCTTCGAGGCCTTCCACTGGCACGGCGAGACGTTCACTATCCCGCAAGGCGCCAGCCGCCTTCTGCACAGCACCCATTGCGCCAACCAGGCCTTCGTGCGCGGGCCGCACCTGGCCATGCAATGCCATGTGGAAATGACGGATACCATGATCCAGAGCTGGTGCCGGCAGTGGACGGCGGAAGGCGTGCCGCCCTCGGCCTCGGTGCAGACGCCGGAACAAATGGAAGAAAACATGGGGGCGCGCATCGCGGCAATGCGCGCGGTGGCGGACCGGCTCTACGGACGCTGGATCGAAGGCCTGCGCCGGAACTGAAAGTCGGCGCCGGCGGTACGGCGCCGCACGGGTTTAGTCGCGGAAGTTGCCGTACTGGAGGGGAAAGTCGGTGACCGACTTCTTCACCAGCGCGATGACTTCCTGCAGCAGGTCGCGCTTGGCGCCGGTGACGCGCACGGCGTCGCCCTGGATGCTGGCCTGCACCTTGAGCTTGCTGTCCTTGATCATCTTGACGATCTTCTTCGCCAGCTCCTGCTCGATGCCGACCTTGATGGTCAGCACCTGCTTGGACTTGTTGCCGCCGACCGACTGCACCGGACCGTGGTCGAGCCGCTTGGTACTCTCGCGCTCCTTTTTTTCCATCTCCGGAAACAGGATGTCCTTGACCTGCCCGAGCTGGAATTCGGAGTCACCATGAATCGTGATGGTCTTGTCCTTCTCGTTCAGCTCGGCGCGCGCCGAGGTGCCCTTGAAGTCATAGCGATTGCCGATGTGGCGCCCGGCCACATCCACGGCGTTCTTCAGGGCCACCAGATCTGCTTCGGAAGTGATGTCGAATGAAGGCATGCCGCTCTCCCGTGATCAGGCGAAATGACAAACGTAGTGATAGGGCTCGCCGCTGACTTCGATCTCGAAGCTCGAGTTGCCCGGCACCTTGAAGCTCTGGCCGGCGCCGCTGCTCTTCCAGTCTTCGCCCTTGATGCGATAGCGGCAGACGCCGGAAACGCACTCCATGATTTCCGCCACACCGGTGTTGAAGGTCAGGGTCGACGGCAGGATCACGCCGACGCTTTTTTTCGTGCCGTCGGGCAGCTGCACCGTATGGCTGATGCACTTGCCGTCGAAATAGACGTTGGCCTTCTTGACCACGGAGACGTTATCGAATTGCGACATATCAGATTCCCCACATTTTCTGGATGATGAATTTGGCGACAAAGCCGAGCATGCCGAACGCCAGGACGAAAAACAAGACGAAGGTACCGAGCTTGCCGGCCTTGGATTTCCAGGCCAGCTCGCCGATGATGAACAGCATGTAGAGCATGAAGGCCCCAAGGCCGAAAGTCATGCCGAACTCTGCCAACTGCTCCTCGGAAATGCCCAACATCGGCGGCTTCCTTTATTGCTTCCGGTACGCGATCAGCCCTTCTTCTTGCCCGCCCTGCCCTCCGCCCGATTGGCCGCGATGCGCATGCGCAGTGCGTTGAGGCGGATGAAGCCGTGCGCGTCCTTCTGGTTGTAGGCGCCGGCGTCGTCCTCGAAGGTGGCGATGGTCGGATCGAACAGCGAATCGGTCTTCGAGTCGCGGCTGACGACGATGACGTTGCCCTTGTACAGCTTGAGCCTAACCCAGCCATTGACGTGCTGCTGGGTGTGGTCGATCAGGGTCTGCAGGGCGCGGCGTTCCGGACTCCACCAGTAGCCGTTGTAAATCAGGCTGGCGTAGCGCGGCATCAGGTCGTCCTTGAGGTGCGCTTCCTCGCGGTCGAGGCAGACCGACTCGATGGCGCGATGCGCCTTGAGCAATATGCTGCCGCCCGGCGTTTCGTAGCAGCCGCGCGACTTCATGCCGACGTAGCGGTTCTCGACCAGGTCGAGGCGGCCGATGCCGTGCTTGCCGCCCAGCTGGTTGAGCGTGGCCAGCAGTTCGTGGGCCTTCATCTTCTTGCCGTTGATGGCGACGAGGTCACCGCGCTTGAATTCCAGATCGAGGTACTCGGCCTTGTCCGGCGCCTTCTCGGGCGATACGGTCCAGCGCCACATGGATTCCTCGGCCTCGGCACCAGGATTTTCGAGATGGCGCCCTTCGTAGGAAATGTGCAGCAGGTTGGCGTCCATCGAATACGGCGAGCCGCCCTTCTTGTGCTTCATCTCGACCGGGATGCCGTGCTTCTCGGCATAGGCCATCAGCTTCTCGCGCGAAAGCAGGTCCCACTCGCGCCACGGCGCGATGACTTTCACATTGGGCATCAGCGCATAGGCGCCGAGTTCGAAGCGCACCTGGTCGTTGCCCTTGCCGGTGGCGCCGTGGGAGATCGAATTGGCGCCGGTCTTCTTCGCAATCTCGACCAGCCGCTTGGCGATCAGCGGCCGCGCGATCGAGGTGCCGAGCAGGTATTCGCCTTCATACACGGTGTTGCAGCGGAACATCGGAAAGACGAAATCGCGGACGAATTCCTCGCGCAGGTCGTCGATGAAAATATTCTTCGGCTTGATGCCCATTTTCAGCGCCTTGGTGCGCGCCGGTTCGAGTTCCTCGCCCTGCCCCAGGTCAGCGGTGAAGGTCACCACCTCGCAGTTGTAGGTGTCCTGCAGCCACTTGAGGATCACCGAGGTATCCAGCCCGCCCGAATAGGCGAGGACAACCTTGCTGGTCTCGGCCTTGGCGGCCTTCTTTGTCTGTTTCATCGTTCTTCCTTCAATCATTCACCCTGCCCAGGAGCAGGAATTCCATCAATGCTTTCTGCACGTGCAGCCGGTTCTCGGCCTCGTCCCACACCACGCTTTGCGCGCCGTCGATCACCTCGGCGGCGACTTCCTCGCCGCGATGCGCCGGCAGGCAGTGCATGAACACAGCCTCCGGTTTTGCGGCGTGCATCATGTCGGCATCGACCTGCCAGTCGGCGAAGTCGCGCAGGCGCTCGTCGTTCTCGGCCTCGAAGCCCATCGAGGTCCACACGTCGGTGGTCACCAGATCGGCGCCGCGCGCCGCATCCATCGGATCGGCGAATTCCTCGAAGTGACCCGTGCCATATAGACCGGCACGCTCGGGCTCGACCTCGTAGCCCGGCGGTGTCGAAACATGGACATTGAAGTCGAACACCTCGGCCGCCTGCAGCCAGGTGTTGCAGACATTGTTCGAATCGCCGATCCAGGCCACGGTCCTGCCCTGAATCGGACCACGCTGCTCGATGAAGGTGAAGATGTCGGCGAGGATCTGGCAGGGATGATATTCGTTGGTCAGGCCGTTGATCACCGGCACCCGCGAGTGACCGGCAAAGCGCTCGATGATTTCCTGCTCGAAGGTGCGGATCATGACGATGTCGCTCATGCGCGAAATAACCTGGGCCGCATCCTCGACCGGCTCGCCGCGTCCAAGCTGCGAGTCCCGCGTATTCAGGTAGATCGCCGATCCGCCCAGCTGCTGCATGCCGGCCTCGAACGACAGGCGCGTGCGCGTGCTGGCCTTCTCGAAAATCATCACCAGCGTGCGGTCCTGCAGGGGCCAATAGCGCTGATAGGCCTTGAAGCGCGCCTTGATCGACCGGGTGCGCTCGAAGACATGGTCGAGCTCGTCGCGCGAGAGATCCTTCAACTGCAGAAAATGCCGCGGCGCCGCCATGATCAGGCTCCGAGAAACTCTTTGATCAGCGCCACCAGCCCGGTCACCAGCTCCGCCCCCTCGGCATCGCTCATCACCAGTGCCGGCAGCAGGCGCACCACCTTGTCGGCAGTGACATTGATCAGCAAGCCGCTTTCCAGTCCGCGCCTGACGAGATCGCCACAGGGGCGATCCAGTTCGATGCCGATCATCAAGCCGTCGCCGCGCACCTCGACAAAGCCGGAAGTTCCCGCCAAGCCGCTGCGCAGACCGCCGCGGATCGTCTCGCCCAGCATGGTCGCACGCGCCATGAGGCCGTCGGCTTCGACAACGTCCAGCGTGGTCAATGCGGCAACGCAGGCCAGCGGATTGCCACCGAAGGTCGAACCGTGATTGCCTGGTTTGAACACGCCGGCCGCTCGCCCGGCGGCCAGGCACGCGCCGATCGGCACGCCCGAGCCGAGGCCTTTCGCCAGGGTCATGACATCGGGAAGGATACCGGCGTGCTGATGGGCAAACCAGACTCCGGTGCGGCCAATGCCGCACTGGACCTCGTCGACCATGAACAACCAGTTCTTGCGGTCGCAAATTTTCCGCAACGCACGCATGAAATCATTATGTGCAAGGTTGATCCCGCCTTCACCCTGGATGGGTTCGAACAGCACGGCCACGACATTGGGGTTGCGTTCGGCAAGTTGCTCGATGGCCGCCAGATCGTCGAACGGCACTCGCACGAAGCCGGAAACCAGGGGCTCGAAACCGGCCTGCACCTTGCGGTTGCCGGTAGCGGAAAGCGTCGCCAGGGTGCGGCCATGGAAGGCGTGCTCCATGACAATGATGGCTGGCTGCTCGACGCCCTGCTGATGACCGTACATCCGCGCGAGCTTGATTGCGGCCTCGTTGGCCTCGCAACCCGAGTTGCAGAAAAACACCTCGTCCATGCCGGACAGGGCGGCGAGGCGGTCGGACGCCGCTTCGGCTTCGCTGATGCGATAGAGATTGGAAGTATGGATAAGGCGGGCGACCTGATTGCTCAGCGCCTTCACCAACCGGGGGTGATTGTGGCCCAGCGTGTTTACGGCGATTCCGGCCAGGGCATCGAGATAGGACTTGCCCTGTTCGTCGAACAGCCGGCAACCCTGTCCATGGGTAAAGGCAACCGGCAGCCGCCCGTAGGTATTCATCAAATGCGGCATGAAAGCACTCCGCGAAAACATTGTTTCAGTGTAGGGTAACGCCGGCCATATCGGCGTCAAGCGCCGCGACCGCAACTAAAAGCTCCACGCAAAAAACATACGGCGGCCGAAGAGCAACGCGGCCGCCGTGCTTGATAACGGCTCTATACTAAGTGAAAAACCAGCCCCTGTACAGAGCAGGGAGACAGAGGATCCAGCAGTGAGGATGGCCGTTTTCAATCAAAAAGGCGGGGTCGGCAAGACGACCACCGCCCTCAATCTCGCCGCTGCACTGGCACGGGATTCGGCACCCACATTGCTGGTCGACCTCGATCCACAAGCGCACCTGACTGCGATACACGGCAAGACCCCGGAAGAAGCTCACAACAGCGTGTTCGCGCTGTATCAGGACAACCGGCCACTGGAAGAACTGACCGTGACGTGGAACGACGTGGGCCGGCTGGTCCCGGCCCATGCGGAACTGATCAAGGTCGATTCCATATTCGGCAAGGGGCCGGCAATTCTCAACCGGCTCAACTTCGGCTTGCAGGCTCTTGAAGCTTCCGGCGGCGAAAGCACGGCGGTAATCGATTGCTGCCCGTTTCTGGGCGTCCTCTCGCTCAATGCAATCTTCGCTTCCGACCGGATACTCGTGCCCGTATCGTCAGACTATCTATCCTTGCGCGGCGCGCTGCAGATCGAGCGCACCTTGAAAGCCCTGGAACCGGTACTCAAACGGCGCATCGAACGCCGCTACCTGCTGACGCGGTTCGACCGACGGCGCAAGATGAGCTTCGAGATTCAGGACCGCCTGCGTGCGCAGTTCGGCGCCGAACTATGCGAAACGGTAATTTCCGAGAACGTGGCGATCGCCGAAGCGCCGGCCATGAGCCTCGACATTTTCAACCATAGCCCGACCAGCCGGGGGGCAGTGGACTATCAGGCGCTGATGGAAGAACTACGGGCAGCGCGATTCCTCTGATTCTGGGGAGAGCGCCGCGATCTACACCCGGCTGACGCCGGGCACAACCTCAACGAACAATGAGGTTTGCAACTTCCTCGAAGCTGGCCACCGGTATGCGGACGCTGCCGTGATGGCAAACACACTCGATAATCTGGCAATCGTGATACACCTGCCGCAACTTGCGCTGGGCATCGTATTCATCACGACCGTGAATCATCAAATTATCCACAACCACGCCAAGACGAGTGCGGATACGGAATGCGTATTTTATGAACTGATGGGATTGCATGAAACCCCTTTCACTTCAACAAGGTCTGGTGATTATATGTAGTGATTTCGGCAAACTCAACCTATTTCTTTAATTTCGAAGCATATTTTAAAGGACGTCATGCCAATGGTTGTTTTGGCGGAAAACCGGGCAGACGCACATGGGAAGGATCCGAGCTTCGAGCCATGGGGGGGGGAAAGCCGGGATTCGAGCCTCGCAGATGAGCGGGAAACACAAAACAAAAAGGCCGCCCCGGTATCCGGGGCGGCCTTTTTGAGTGCTTGAAGCTACAGAAGCTTGGCGGCTTAGAGTGCCTTGATGGCAGCCGAGAGGCGGCTCTTCTGGCGCGCGGCAAGGTTCTTGTGCACGATGTTCTTGTCGGCGATCGAGTCGATCACGCACTGCGATTCCTTGAACACGGCTTGTGCGGCGCTCTTGTCGCCAGCATCAATCGCCTTGCGGACCTTCTTGATTGCAGTACGCAACGTGGAGCGCTGGCTCATGTTGTGAGCACGCTGCTCGATTGCTTGACGGGCACGTTTGCGAGCTTGGGCGGTATTGGCCATATCGATATCCGGTGGATCTGGGGAAAGCGCGGGATTATAAAGGGGTCTTCCGCCCTTTGCAAGCCGCTTCTGTCGGCCACATCCCGGATACCATACCGGCAAATGAATCTGCTCCGCGCCTTGGCCACCGTCAGCGGGATGACCCTGCTGTCCCGCATTCTGGGCTTCCTCCGCGACTTCGTCATTGCCAGGAGCTTCGGCGCCGGGATGATGACCGACGCCTTCTTCGTTGCCTTCCGCTTGCCCAACCTGTTGCGCCGCCTGTTTGCCGAGGGCGCCTTTTCCCAGGCATTCGTGCCCATCCTCGCCGAATACCGCAATCGCCGGGGAGAGGCGGAAACCAAGAGCCTCGTCGATCGCGTCGCCAGCATGCTGTTCCTGATCCTGATTGCCGTCAGCGCGCTCGGCATGGCCGCCGCACCCTTGCTGATCGCAATGACTGCCCCCGGCTTCAGCGCTGACGCCGAGAAATTCCAGCTGACCGTGGAGCTGACACGCATCACCTTCCCCTACATCCTGTTCATGTCATTGGTGGCACTTTCTGCCGGAATCCTCAATACCTGGAGCCGATTTGCACTGCCCGCCTTCACGCCGGTCCTGCTGAACCTGTCCTTCATCGGCATGGCGCTTTTCGCCGCGCCCTGGTTTGATCCGCCTGTTCTGGCACTGGCGTGGGCGGTATTTCTGGGTGGCGGGCTGCAACTGGCGATTCAACTTCCAGCCCTGGCAAAAATCGGCATGCTGCCGCGCTTTGACCCGCTTTGGCGCGATGAAGGCGTGCAGCGCATCCTCAAACTCATGGCGCCGGCGGTACTGGGAGTTTCCGTATCCCAGATCAGCCTGCTGATCAACACCATATTTGCCTCGTTCCTGGAAAGCGGCAGCGTATCCTGGCTCTACTATGCGGATCGATTGATGGAGTTCCCCGCCGGCCTCCTTGGCGCCGCGCTGGGTACCATCCTGCTGCCCAGCCTGGCCAAAACCCATGCCAGCGGACAAACAGAAGATTTCTCGGCCTTGCTCGACTGGGGACTGCGCCTGACCCTGATGCTGACCCTGCCGGCGTCTCTGGCCTTGGCCATGCTTGCCGTCCCGCTGCTGTCGACACTGTTTCAATACGGAGCGTTTGCCGCGGCCGACGTGCTGCGCACCCGCGAGGCACTGGTCGCCTATTCCATTGGCCTGACCGGCCTGATTCTGGTCAAGGTGCTGGCGCCCGGCTTCTACGCCCGGCAGGACATCCGCACACCGGTAAAGATCGCCCTGATCACCTTGGCGCTGACCCAGTTGATGAACATCGCTTTTATCGGCTGGCTCAAGCATGCCGGCCTGGCCTTGTCGATCGGACTGGCTTCCTGCCTTAATGCATGGCTGCTCTGGCGTGGCCTGCGTCAGCGCGGTGTCTATCAGCCACAGGCCGGCTGGGGGACATTCATGCTGAAACTCGCAGCCGCACTGACTGTGTTGGGATCAGTACTGTGGTTCGCCTGCGCCGACGACGCCTCGTGGCTGGCGATGAACGGTGGCCAGCGCGTGCTGAAGCTTTCAGGAGTGGTGCTGGGAGGGGTCGCCAGTTACTTCGCCACATTGTGGCTGCTGGGTTTCCGGCTCCGCGATTTCCGCCGCAAGGCGGCCTGATCACTCGCCACGGGCAGTCCCTTCACGGCGCGGATCGACCGCTCCGACCCAGGCGTCGCCGACGCGCACGATCAGATGCAGGCCGCTGGTCATGTCACTGCGCTGCAACGCATGCCCACGCCTTTCCAGTTCCTGTGCCAGTGTCTCCGGCACACGGCCACGCTCGATTTCCGTGGCGCCGTTACGGTTGCCGACGTGCGGCAAAGAAACCGCCATGGCCGGATCCATACCACCGTCCAGCAAGGCGACCAGAGTACGTGCCACATAGTTGATGATGCGGCCGCCTCCGGGCGAGCCGAGAACGGCATGGAGCCGCCCATCGGCATCGAAGACGAAGGTGGGCGCCATCGATGACAGCGGCCGCTTGCCGGGTTCGAGGCGATTGGCAACCGGGCGGCCGTCCTGCTCGGAAGCAAGGGAAAAATCGGTGAGTTGATTGTTGAGCAGAAAGCCGTCGACCTGGATTCGGCTGCCGAATGCACTTTCAATCGAACTGGTCAGAGCCACCGCATTGCCGGTCTGATCGACAATCGAAACATGCGTCGTCGCAGGAAGTTCCGGGGCATCATCGTCAGCCTGCGCATGGCCTGCCGGAAGCTTTCCCGGTGCCGCGATGCCCATGCTGCGCCGGGAGTCCATCAGTCGTGCGCGCTGCTCCAGATATCCGGGATCGAGCATGGCACGCTGCGGTACCGCAACGAAGTCAGGATCCGCCAGATAGCGTGCCCGATCGGCGTAAACCAGTCGTCCGGCTTCGGCGAACAGATGCACATGATCCGGCGCAGCAGGATCACGCGTCGCCGCATCACTGCGTTCCAGCAAGCCCATCAATTGCAGGACGCCAATGCCTCCCGATGAAGGCGGCGGCATGCCGCAGATGTGCCAGCGTCGATACAGGCCGCAAACCGCATCGCGCTGCTTCGGGCGGTAGTCGCCAATGTCTGCCGCCGTCAGCGCCCCGCCACGCTGCTTGACCGCTGTGGCAATGCGATTCGCCGCTTCGCCGCGATGCAGCGCATCCGCACCTGCTGCCGCAATGCCTCGCAGGGTCGCGGCAAGATCCGGGTTGCGCAGGGTTTCGCCGACCTGCCGGGCCTGGCCGTCTTCACGATAATAGAGGGCCCGAGCCGCCGCATCGCGGCGCAGAAGCGAATCATCGCGCAACAACAGGTGCAGGCGCGGCGAGACGGCAAAGCCGTTTTCTGCGAGACGAATTGCCGGGCGGAAGAGACGCTCCCATTTCAATTTACCGTGGCGTCGGTGCGCCGCTTCGAGCATCGCAACCAGCCCGGGAACACCAACTGCCCGCCCCGTCGCGAGCACTTCGTGGTATTTCGCGAGACTGCCATCGGGCCGCCTGGCAAAGCTATGTGAAGCGGTTTCCCCGGGGAGGGCGCTGGCGCCACGGGGAGCGGTCTCGCGGCCATCCCAGGCTGCGACCTCGCGTCGCGTGGCATCCCAATGCAGCATGAATCCGCCGCCGCCGATTCCGGACGATTGCGGCTCGACCAGATTCAATACCCACTGTGCGGCGATCGCGGCATCGAGCGCATTGCCGCCAAGCTGCAGGATTTCGGCCGCAGCATCGGTGGCGTAAGGATTCGCGGTGACCGCCATGAAGCCCTTGCCGGCAACCGCCGCTCGTACAGCAAAGCCGCTGGCCGCTTCCGGCTGCGCGACCTGGGCCCAGCTCGCGATGGCCCGTGCCAGGACGGCAAAGACCAATAAAAAACGGGCAGCCCGCAGGCTGCCCGTTCGATCAAACATGTCGTGAAGAATCACACCACCAGCGGCAGGATCAGCAGAGCCACGATGTTGATGATCTTGATCAGCGGATTCACTGCGGGACCCGCCGTATCCTTGTACGGATCACCCACGGTGTCGCCGGTCACGGCCGCCTTGTGTGCCTCGGAACCCTTGCCGCCGAAGTGGCCGTCCTCGATGTACTTCTTGGCGTTATCCCAGCAGCCGCCGCCGGTGGTCATCGAAATGGCAACGAACAGGCCGGTGACGATGGTGCCCATCAGCACACCGCCCAAGGCGCGAACGCCCGCTCCGACGCCATTCAGCGAAGGCATGAGGAAGTTCATGATGACGGCAACCACGACCGGAACCAGCACCGGCAGCAGCGACGGGATCATCATTTCCTTGATCGCGGCCTTGGTCAGCATGTCGACACAGGTGCCGTATTCGGGCTTGGCCGTGCCTTCCATGATCCCCTTGATCTCCTTGAACTGGCGGCGCACTTCGACCACCACGGAGCCGGCGGCGCGGCCCACTGCTTCCATGCCCATTGCAGCAAAGAGGTAGGGCACCATGCCGCCGACGAAGAGGCCGATGATGACGGCTGGATCGGACAGGTCGAAGGCGAACTTGATGCCCGGCTTGAGCGACTCCAGCCCGTGCGTGAAGTCGGCGAACAGCACCAGTGCGGCAAGGCCGGCGGAACCAATGGCATAGCCCTTGGTGACCGCCTTGGTGGTGTTGCCCACCGCGTCGAGCGGGTCGGTGATGGCGCGCACGGAAGGCGGCAGTTCCGACATTTCGGCAATGCCGCCGGCGTTGTCGGTGATCGGGCCGTAGGCGTCAAGTGCGACCACGATGCCTGCCATCGACAACATGGAAGTCGCTGCGATGGCAATACCGTACAAACCGCCCATGGCGTAGGAGGCCCAGATGGCGGCACAAACGGAAAGCACCGGCCATGCAGTGGACTTCATCGACACGCCGAGACCGGCGATGATGTTGGTGCCGTGACCCGTGGTCGAAGCTTCCGCGACATGCTGCACCGGCTTGAACTCCGTACCGGTGTAGTACTCGGTGATGTACACCATCAGGCCGGTCAGAACCAGACCGATCACCGCAGCACCGTAGAGGCGCAGATGCGAACCGCCGCTGATGTTCAGCACGCTGTCGAGCAAGTGATCGTCGATCAGCATGGTGGTCATCGGGTAGAAGGCCACCAACGCCAGAACACCGGCAACCGCCAGACCCCGATATAGCGCGTTCATGATCTTGCCGCCGTCACGCGCCTTTACAAACATCACGCCGATGATCGAGGCGATGATCGAAAAGCCGCCGAGGGCCAGCGGATAGATGACAGCCTGCTCGGCGAAGGTCGGACTCGCCTTCAGCAACAGCACACCCAGCAGCATGGTCGCCACCGTCGTCACCGCATAGGTTTCGAACAGGTCGGCTGCCATGCCGGCGCAGTCGCCGACGTTGTCGCCGACGTTGTCGGCGATCACCGCCGGGTTGCGCGGATCGTCCTCGGGGATGCCGGCTTCCACCTTGCCCACCAAGTCGGCGCCGACGTCGGCGCCCTTGGTGAAGATGCCGCCGCCAAGACGGGCGAAGATCGAAATCAGCGAAGAGCCGAAACCGAGGCCGACCAGCGGATGGATGATGTCTTCCAGTTTGATGCCCGGGCCGCCCATCATTTTCAGCACGGCGTAGTAGCCGGCGACACCCAGCAAGCCGAGGCCAACCACCAGCATGCCGGTGATGGCGCCGCCCTTGAAGGCCACGTTCAGCGCCTCGTTCAGGCCGACGGTTGCCGCCTGTGCCGTGCGGACGTTGGCACGAACCGAAACGTTCATGCCGATGTAGCCGGCAGCGCCGGACAACACGGCACCAATCACGAAACCAATGGCCGTCTTTGTCCCGAGAAATATCAGGATGAGGACCGCAAGCACTGCACCGACGATACCGATCGTCGTGTATTGGCGATTCAGATAGGCTTGGGCGCCTTCCTGAATGGCCGCCGCAATTTCCTTCATGCGGTCATTGCCCGCCGGTTGCGCCAGAATCCACTGGCTCATGATCCACCCGTAGGCGATGGCCGCCACGGCACAGACCAGCGCAAAGATCAGTCCTGCTGACATAAACGTTCCCCCTCAGATAATTAATGAACTCAACACGTTATTTTATCATGCGATCCGAACTATGCAGCCTCCGGAAGCGTCAAGTTTTGCGGCTTCGGATTCCGCGAATCCCCCGGTCGCACGGATGAAATCGCATAGTGCATCAGGCGGCGCCAAGAGCGAAGAAATTCAATTGATGACCAAATCCGGTTGATGGATGCTCGGCAACGAAAATGGCGGATATAGTAAAAAAATATGTAGTTTCCCAGCCAGCAAGGCTCAATATTGAAGATGGATCTACTCACATGACCGACAATCAATCCAGCCCGACAAACCGAATCGAACGCAGGACCATGCCGCGCGGCAAGGTATTGGTCGCCCAGGGCGGCGGGCCAACCGCCGTCATCAATCAGTCGATGGCCGGCGTGGTTCTCGAAGCCCGCAAGTTTCGCAACGTCGAACTGGTCTATGGCGCCTACCACGGAGTGTCCGGCATCGTAAATGAAGAGTTCCTCGACCTCACCCAGGAAACCAGCCACAACCTTGAAATGGTGGCCAACACGCCATCCTCCGCACTCGGGTCGACACGCGACAAGCCTGATCTGAAGTATTGCCAGGAGATATTCAAGGTTCTCAAGGCCCACGACATCGGGTATTTTTTCTACATTGGCGGCAATGATTCGTCCGACACGGTGCGCATCGTCAGCGAAGAAGCGCGGCGGGCCGACTATCCCCTGCGCTGCATCCACATTCCGAAGACCATCGACAACGATCTGGTCGGCAATGACCACACGCCGGGATTCCCCTCCGCCGCCCGTTTTGTCGCCCAGGCTTTCATGGGAGCCAATCTGGACAATGCCGCGCTGACAGGAGTTTATCTGGGCGTGGTCATGGGCCGTCATGCCGGCTTCCTGACCGCAGCAGCGGCACTTGGCAAGAAATTCCCCGACGATGGTCCGCACCTGATCTATCTTCCGGAACGCACCTTCAGCGTCGACAAGTTTCTGGCCGACGTAAAAACGACCTATGAGAAGTACGGCCGCTGTGTGATCGCGGCCTCGGAAGGCATCCATGACAGCAAGGGCACACCGATCATCACCCAGTTGATGAGCCAGGTCGAGCGCGATGCCCACGGCAACGTGCAACTCTCCGGCACCGGTGCCCTGGCCGATCTGCTGTGCGACGAGATCAAGAACAAGCTCGGCATCAAGCGCGTGCGGGGCGACACCTTCGGCTATCTGCAACGCTCATTCATGGGCTGCGTTTCGGATGTCGATCAGCGCGAGGCGCGCGAGGTCGGGGAAAAAGCCGTGCAATACGCCATGTGGGGTGATCGCGACGGTTCCGTGGCGATCAAGCGGACAGGCTTCTACTCGGTCGATTATCAGCTGGTTCCGCTGGAATCGGTGGCGGGCAAAACCCGCGTCATGGAAAACGAGTTCATCACGGACAGCGGTACCGATGTCACCGATGCATTCAGGATGTATCTGCGGCCCTTGCTGGGTTCCGGCCTGCCGGACGCCTACCGCCTGCGGCTCAACAAGGTCGCCAAAATCCTGAACCCGGGCAAGTAAGCCGGGCGAGCCGCAAAGAACCGATCTGCGCCGGACGGTGCAGATCAGTCGCCGAAACTGATCCCCAGATCCCTGCCGGTCTGGAGCGTGTCGCAGTCGAGCGGGACGCCCTTCATGCGGCCGGCGACTTCTTCCAGCGCGACGTAGTTCACGTTGGGAAATGCAAGGGCCACCATGACGCCCGATTGGCCCTCTTCCAGGGCCCTGACCGCGGCAGTGCCAAAGCGCATGGCCGCGAGACGATCAAACGAGGTCGGGCTGCCTCCGCGCAGCAGATGCCCCAACACGACCACCCGCACGTCCTTGCCGGTCCGCTCGCCGAGTACCTTCGCAATTCGCTCACCAACGCCGCCCAAGCGCTCGGCGTGACCAATCTCGGCCGGCGCGAGGACCTCCCGGTGACCGTGAATCGGCTCGGCGCCCTCGGCGACCAGCACAAGGGTATACATCCTGCCTTCGTTGTCCCGAGCCCGGATCTTGGCGGCCACCTTGTCCACGTCGAAGGGAATCTCGGGGATCAGGATGGCGTGGGCGCTGCCGGAAATACCCGCATGCAGTGCAATCCAGCCGGCATAACGCCCCATGACCTCGACCACCATTACCCTCTGGTGGCTTTCGGCTGTGCTGTGCAAACGGTCCAGGCACTCGGTGGCAAAGGCCACCGCCGTATCGAAACCAAAGGTGGTGAAGGTCTTGTCCAGATCGTTGTCGATCGTCTTGGGCACGCCAACGACGCGCAAACCCTTCTGATGCAGCGCATTGGCGATGGTGAGCGAACCATCGCCGCCTATCGAGACCAGCGCATCGAGTTCCTTCTTCGCGAAAAACTCGAGGATCTCGTCGGTTCGGTCCAGATCCTTGGTCGTTCCGTCGGGCATTTTCATCGGGAAATGCATCGGGTTGCCCTTGTTGGTGGTACCCAGTATGGTGCCGCCCAAGTGGCCGATGCCACGGACCTTTTCCCGCGTCAGGCGAAACACGCCGCCTTCCGGATAACGCTCCGGGAACATGATGCCGTTGAAGCCTTCCCGGATTCCATAGCATTCCCAGCCTCGATTGGCGGCAGCGATGACAACCGCCCGGATCACGGCATTCAGACCGGGGGCGTCGCCCCCGCCGGTGCAGACAGCTATGCGTCGAATTTGACTGGACATGGGAACTCCTGCGTCGGGAATGCGGCCGGGGGATCCGTTAACTCAATGCGGCGAATACTGCGCTCTTGATCGCATCGAGCGAGCCGATCCCGGAAACCTTGCGGTACTTCGGCGCGCCCCTGGCGCCGGACTCGGACCACTTGGAATAGAAGTCGGTCAGCGGCTTGGTCTGGGCGTGATATGCCGCCAGACGCTTCTTGACCGTTTCCTCCTTGTCGTCGTCACGCTGAATCAGCGGCTCACCGGTGAGGTCGTCTTTTCCTTCGACCTTGGGCGGATTGAATACGATGTGATAAGTGCGCCCGGACCCGAGATGCACGCGACGACCGCTCATGCGTCGAATGATTTCCTCGTCGCTGACGTCGATCTCGAGTACGCAGTCGAGTTCGACGCCCTGGGTGCGCAGAGCTTCGGCCTGCGGAATGGTCCGCGGAAAACCATCCAGCAGAAAGCCCTTGGCACAGTCCGGCTGCTTCAGGCGCTCGCCGATCAGACCGAGGATGATGTCATCGGACACCAGACCGCCGGCATCCATGACTTTCTTTGCGGCCAGACCCATCGGGGTCCCGGCCTTGACTGCCGCACGCAACATGTCGCCCGTCGATATCTGCGGAATCCCGTATTTCTCGGTAATGAATCCAGCCTGCGTCCCCTTGCCTGCACCCGGACCACCCAACAGAATCAGTTTCATATCTACCTCCCAAAGTAAAGTTTATCTCGATGATTTAAAAGATTTTTTTGAATATTTTTGATCGTGACAAAACTTACTCCGAATCCTTGCCGGCGTCAAACAGTCGGCGCACGCGCTCCAGATCTTCCGGCGTATCGACTCCAGGCGCCGGCGGGTGATCGACGCTGACAACCTGGATCGGATAACCGTGCCAGAGCGCGCGCAGCTGTTCCAGCGACTCGCAGCGCTCCAGCGGTGACGGTGCAAGCTGTCCAAAGCGTCGCAGAAAGCTTACGCGATAGGCATACAAGCCGATGTGGCGCCGCGCGGGAAGATCGGCAGGCAGTTGATCGCGCGTTTTCGCAAATCGATCGCGATCCCAGGGGATGGGGGCGCGACTGAAGTACAGGGCGCGCCCGCGTAAATCGCACACCACCTTGACCACATTGGGATTGAACAAATCGGCGGCGGCATCCAAAGGATGCGCAGCAGTCGCCATGACGGCATCCGGATCGCCGTGCAACGCCGCGGCAACAGCTTCGATCAGAGCCGGATCCAGCAGCGGCTCGTCACCCTGCACGTTGACCACGATGTCTTCGTCGTCCCAGGCAAGCTGTTCCGCCACTTCGGCGATGCGGTCGGTACCGCTGGCATGATCGGCGCGGGTCATCACCGCGTCGAAGCCGTGCTGCCGAACCGCAGCGGCAATCCGCTCGTCATCGGTCGCGACCCAGACGCCATCCGTCTTTGCGCGGCGGGCTGCCGCCGCGACACGCACGATCATCGGCTGGCCGGCGATATCGGCCAGGGGTTTCCCCGGCAAGCGCGTCGATGCATAACGCGCCGGGATAACGACGCGCAGACCCATCAGGTTTCTTCGGCCCCGAGCTGCCGTGCTTCATCCTCGAGCATTACCGGAATGTCATCCTTGACCGGATAGGCCAGCTTGCAGGCCTTGCAGACGAGTTCCGAAGCCGCCTTGCGGTTTTCCAGCGGTCCCTTGCAGACGGGGCAAACGAGTATTTCAAGCAGACGGGCGTCCATCGATCTTCTCCAGAACAAATGCGGCGAGGTCGGGACTTGTTTCGGCGGTGACGGGCAATACCCAGACCGGCAGAGACAAGGAAAGTCGGGCCAATTTTACGGCATCCTTTTCCGTCGTCAGAATGGCGTCGCCGGCAAACGCGAGATCCTCGACGCGAAAGTGATGATGATCGTCGAAGGCGTGCCCGGTAAAGCTGAGCCCCATGGCCCCCAGTCGATCGAAAAAGCGCTGCGGAGCACCGATGCCGGCGACCGCGTGCAATTTCCTGTCGGTCAGGTCAGCCGCTCCACATGTCAGCAGCGGATCGTCCAGACGATAGAAGCTTTCGCCCAGCAAGCGCATGGCGAACACGGGCCGATCAAGAGTCGGCGCTGGTGGCACGGCGATTCCATTCAGAACCACTGCGTCCACCAGCGCCAGGCGCGAGACCGGTTCCCGCAGGGCTCCCGCGGGCAAGCACCAGCCGTTCATCACCCCGCGCTCATCGAACACCGCAATCTCGACAGTGCGATCCAGACGATAGTGCTGCAGACCATCATCGGCAAGAATCACATCGCATTGTGGGTGCCGAGCTAGCAGGGCAAGGGCCGCTGCAGCCCTGTCCCTGCCTATGAAGACCGGGCAGCCACTGCGCCGGGCCAGCAACAGGGGTTCGTCGCCCACCGCGCCGGGATCACTGCCAGACGTCACTTCCACCACATGCGCGGCATCGCTGCGATAACCGCGACTGACGATTCCCGGGTAACGGCCGAACGCGCGCAGGGACTGCGCCAGATGGATCACCAGCGGCGTCTTGCCCGTGCCGCCGACGGTAATGTTGCCGACCACGACCACGGGCACAGGAAGGTGCTCGCGCCGCAGGAGACCGGCGCGGTACAGGGCTCGCCGAGCGGCAACGAGCATCATGAACAGCAGCGAAAAGGGAAGCAGCAGGATGGCCCCCGGGCCACGCCGCCGCCAGACTGCGGCCAGACCGCCGGCGTCAGCGTTGCGCCTGCTGGGTGGCAAAGGAAATGTGCGACAGCCCGGCCTGTTGCGCCGCCTGCATGACATCGATGACGCTTTGATGCGCGGCCTTCGCGTCGGCGTTGATGATGACCACCGGCTCCTTGCCGGTGCCGGTCAGGCGCTTCATCGCGTTGGCGATGGTTTCGATGTCCCGACCGCCCAGCGCCGCCTTGTTCACCATGATCTCGCCGGCCGCGGTGACCACCACGTTGATCTCGTTCGGCTGTTCCTTGTTTTGCGGCGCATCGGCGGTGGGCAGGTTGATCTCCAGCCCGGAAAACTTTGAATACGTGGTGGTGATCATGAGAAAGATCAGGATCACCAAAAGCACGTCGATCATCGGGATCAGGTTGATCTCGAGTTCTTCGCGCTGCCGTCCTCGCTGGAAGTTCATCGCGCCATCCCTACTTGCGTTCGCCCTGCATGACTTCGACCAGCTTCACTGCTTCCTGCTCCATCTCGACCAGGAAACCATCGACCTGGGCCCGGAAGTGGCGATAGAAAATCATGCTCGGAATGGCGATGATGAGGCCGAAGCCGGTGTTGTAAAGCGCCACCGAAATGCCGTGTGCCAGCGCCTGCGGATTGTTGCCGGAGGAGGTCGGCGAGCCGAAGATTTCGATCATGCCCACTACAGTGCCGAACAGCCCCATCAAGGGTGCGATGGAAGCGATGGTGCCCAGCGTGGTGAGGAAGCGCTCCAGATCATGCGCGACCCCGCGTCCGGCTTCTTCGATCGCCTCTTTCATGATTTCGCGCGAGCTCTTCGCATTGCGCATGCCGGCGGCGAGCACCCGGCCCAGCGGTGAATGGGCTTCGAGGCGAGCCAACTGCGCGTCGGAGACACCGCTCTGGCGATAATCGGCGACCGCGCTATGCAGCAATCCGGCAGGGACGATCTTGTTGCGGCGCAGGGCCGTGGCGCGCTCGATGATAAGTGCCACAGCGATTATGGATGCGAACAACAGAGGCCAGATGGGCCAGCCGGCAGCCTGAATGATTGAAAACACGGGGACGACTCCGGTAAGCAGGAAAGCGCCAACTTTAGCCGGACTGGCCCGATTCGGCAATACAAACGGATACCCCGGTGAAATCCTAAACAGGGCCGGAAATCCGCTTTCATCCGAAGCCTGGAACCGTTTGTGGCTGGATAGACTTGGAAGGACATGCCTTCGCTATCCGCGCCCACCGCCAAACCCGATCTTGATCCCGCGCTCGTCGCAGCGGCTTGGTTTGCGCACTTCGCCACATCCTCGCTGGCGGCGATGCCGCACGAAGAAGCAGTTCCGCAGCGCCCTCTCGCGGTGCTCGCCGCATTTGCCGCGATTGCCCTGGCAGAGGGACGGACGCTGGTCGTCCTGTCGCCGGACGACCAGCAGTTGCCTGAAATATCCAACGCGCTCGACCTTTCCATCCGCCCCCTTTGCCTGGTACTTCCGGCGGCCGATTTTGCCGCCCGCATCGCCCTGCGCGCCACGCTGTCGCTGATGAAAAGCCGCCTTGCGCGCGATGGCGAGGACGAACAGGGTGCAGCCTGGCAGAAGCAACGCGAGCGAATCGCGAAGAACGAGGCCCTTTGGCAGGAAGCCCATCGCTGGGTGGCCCGCAACGATCGCAGCGAGTGGCCGGAGCAGGTTGCCGATCTGTTTCCCGTGCGCATTCTGCCGATCGAGGCCTATCGCAGCCTGAGGCAGAAGAACTCCGACATCACGGTACTCTATCGCTGCGACGCGCCGCCGGAGCTGATTGCTCCTCCCGGAAGCCTGTTGCAGGTCGGCGCCCGCGCAGAAACGCCGCGCCATCGCTCCATTGCAGTAGCCGACGCCGATCTGCAGTTGCAAATGGAACTGGCCCAACTGACGCAGGAGGTCGCCGAGCTCGAACTTGAACTGGCGACGGCCCAGGCGGAAGTTGCGGACTTCACGCGCCGCTACTACGAGCTGGTGGGGCGTCGCATGGTCGAACTCGACGCCGCCCAGGCCCGGCTTGCCCGCGAGCACGCGGAGCGCGCACCGGAGAACCCCGAGGTGCGCGCCGAGGCAAAGGCAAAACAGGAAAAGGCCGAGCAGTCGGCACAGGAAAACAAGCGCTTCGCAGAAGCCAGCGCGGAGGAACCGGCCACATTCCGGCCCAGCGCCGACGTGAAGCGGCTGTTTCGCCAGATCGCACAGAAAATCCATCCCGATCGCGCGACCGACGAAGCCGACCGTGCCTGGCGCACCCAACTCATGTCGGAAGCCAATCGCGCCTATCGCGCCGGCGACGAAGCCGCCTTGCAGGAAGTCGCGGCGCTGTGGCAGGAGGGACCGGAAGGCCGCCGCGAGCCTCTGGCCGAGAACGTCGCCGTGGCGTCAGCGCCGACTCTCGCACGCCAGGTGGAACGCATGCGGGCAAGGCTGCTCGAAATCGAACGAGAGTTGCAGAAACTGTTTGGATCCAGGCTCTACGAACTGTTCATCGCGGCACGACAGGCCCGGCGCCAAGGCCGTGATCTCCTGGCTGAAATGGCCGAGAAGCTCGACGACACCCTCAAGCAGTTGCAGCAGCAGTTCGCTGCAAGCGCTTAACGTGAAACAACTCGTTCGGAGCGACGGGTGATTGTTGAGCGAAGCGAGCTGAACAGTAGCCCCGCCCTGGGGCGGGGACGGGGGTGGGGGGGGCTTCAATTTGCCTTTAGTTACGGCCGCTACGCTTAACGCCGATGATGCCGGCGTTAGCCTCCACTGAAACTTCGTTTTCGCGTGTTTCATTTGCTGTGGGTGCCGCCAACGCGGAATGAGCGTTAGCTGAGCCGGCTGCCGCGCTCCATGCGTTCCAGAAAGGCGCGCGCCGGGTTATGACCGAGACGGGCCGCCGCCCGCAGCCACTTCGCCGCCAGCCGCAAACTTTCCTTCAAGCCGTCGCCGCGGTAGTACGCCAGGCCCAGTTCATACTGCGCATCCGCCTCCCCCTGCAAAGCCGCCTGTCGCAGCCAGTGCACGCCGGCGCGGGGATCGCGTGGCGCGCCCTCTCCATGCAGCAGGCAATAGCCAAGGCTGTACATCGCATACGGATCTTCGTGAGTCGCCGCCTGCTCATACCAGCGCAAGGCTTCGCGCAGATTGCGCGGCACGCCCTGGCCGAAATAGAACAGGTCGCCAAGCACGATCTTTGCATCGAACAACGTCGCCGCCTTGCGGTACCAGATGATCGCCTGCGGCACATCGACAGCCGTGCCGGTGCCATGGCGCAGGCACTCGGCAAGCATGAAAGCAGCTCGACGATGTCCGAGTTCGGCGGCGCTGCGAAAGCAAGCGACCGCTTCAATCAATCGCTGGTCATCGGCACTTGTTGCGGCGCGCAGCAAGCGCTCCCCCTGCGCAAAACCGTGGCGTTCGAGTTCCTTCAGCGCCTGCGCCCAGCCAGCCCCCGCGGCTTTGCGCAGCAAGGCTTCACCGCGCGCGGGCTGCGCCTCGCAGCCGATGCCGAGCAGCAGGCAGCGGCCGTATTCGGCCTGCCCATGCGCATCGCCCGCTTCGGCCGCCGCCTGGTAGTGCGTCAGGGCAACACTCGCATCGGCGCGCACACCTTCGCCGTGCTCGTAACACTCGCCCAGCCAGACCCGCGCTGAAATGTCGCCCTGCTCCGCCGCCCGCCGATACCACGCCAGCGCCAGCGCCTTGTTTTCGGCAACGCCATCGCCCCAGCGATAGGCATGGGCAATCTTGATGCGCGCCCGCGCATGGCCACGGCGTGCGGCCATGCGCCACCAGCGCAAGGCCTCTTCGTAGTCACGGCTCGCGGCGCCGACCCCCTGGGCGAGGCACTCGCCCATTTCAAACTCGGCCTCGCGACTGCCCTTTTCCGCGGCACGCCGATACCAGGCGACACCAGCCTCCGGATCGCGCGTGACGCCGAAGCCGAAGGTATGGCACTGACCCAGGAGAAACATCGCGCCGGCCAGCCCCTTGCGTGCCGCGACACGGAAATGGGTCACCGCTTCGGCAGCGTCGGCAGGCAATCCTTCGCCGGCATACAGGCACATGCCCAGACAGAAGCTTGCGCTGACGACCCCATCGGCGGCCGCCTGACGCCAATAGCCTGCCGCAGCGGCACGGTCCTGATCGCAGCCGCGGCCGAAGAAGCAACAACGCGCGAGCAAGTCCTTCGCGCTTGATTCTCCTTGTGCGGCGGCCAGGTGCAACCAATGCACGGCAGCCGAAAAATCGCGTTCGATGCCGATGCCGAAATACAGCACACGGCCCCGCCAGTACTGGGCCAGACGTGCGCCTTTTTGTCCGGCCTGCTCGAACAGGCCGGCGGCGCGGGGCGCATCCACACTCACTCCGTGACCGCGCAGCAGGCACAAGGCCAGCCACGTCATGCCGCGCGTGTCACCCTGCCGTGCCGCCGAGTCGAACAAGCGCACCGCCTCGTTGTAATCGCGCGGCAACCCAAAGCCCTGGTACAGCAGCCAGCCCAGCACGGCCTCACCCGCCGGACAGCCGTGTTCGGCACTGGCCGAGGCCCAGCGAAGCGCGGTGGCATGGGACTTGGTTACGCCTTCGCCGACGGCATGCCGCCAGGCCAGTTCGGCTTGCGCATTGCGATTCCCGGCCTCGGCCATGCGCCGCAGTTCCATCAGCGGCAAGGCCGCCCAGAATTCTTCGGCGTGACCGAGCAGCTCCAGTCCCTGCCCGACGCCGCGTTCGACCAGCGTACTTTCAAGCGCCTCGCGCAGCAGGCCGATCAAGGCCCCTGCGGGTAGCGGAATCAGGGAATGGCTCATGCGGGAAAGCGGGACCGGAACATGCCGCGTACAGTAGTCGATTGGCCCCGTTGCAAAGCGAGGGAACAGTGGGCAGCTTATCCACAAAATCTGTGGATAAGTTTGTGGATCGCAGTGCGAATAACGCGCTAAGCCGGCCTCCCGCAAGGGCTTTCCATTTTTCGAGCAATTTCGGAGCAAAGAAAACATCACAATTAATCATAAAGTTACACGGAGGCACCGAGCAAGAGTGAGGCTTTGCATGTCCTGCCGTGCGGGCCGGCGCAATGTGTGGATGCTGTACAATTTTTCCATTGCGTTGATCCTAGGCTCCGGGCCTCCAATCCATGTTCGATCCCGCAACTGTCGTCAGCATCAGCGAGCTCAACCGGCTGGCGCGCCAGACCCTGGAACGGGAGTTCCCGCTACTCTGGGTGTCGGGAGAAATTTCCAACCTGACCCGCGCCGCCTCAGGTCATGTCTATTTCTCGCTGAAGGATGAAAACGCCCAGGCACGGTGTGTGATGTTCCGCTCCCGCGCCCAGTCAATTCCCTGGCGACTGGAAAACGGGCAGCAGGTCGAAGCGCGCGCCCTGGTCTCGCTCTATGAGCCGCGTGGTGACTACCAGTTGAACGTCGAAGCCTTGCGCCGCGCCGGACTCGGACGACTGTTCGAGGCCTTCGCCAGATTGAAGGCCAGGCTGGAGGCCGAAGGGCTTTTTGAAGCCGGGCGCAAGCGGCCGCTGCCGCGCTTCCCGCACCGCATCGGGATCATCAGTTCGCCCCGCGCCGCAGCCTTGCACGATGGCCTGGTGGCGCTCAAGCGTCGCGCGCCGCACCTGACAGCGATCCTTTATCCGACTCTGGTGCAGGGCGATCACGCCGCCGAAGAAATTGCCAAGGCCATCACCGTGGCAGGCCAGCGCAATGAATGCGATCTGCTGCTGATCGTGCGCGGCGGCGGCAGCATCGAAGACCTATGGGCGTTCAACGAAGAAATCGTGGCGCGCGCTATCGCCGCCAGTCCGCTGCCGACTGTCAGCGGCGTCGGGCACGAAACGGATACCACGATCATTGATTACGTCTCCGACCTGCGTGCCGCAACGCCCACCGCGGCTGCCGAACTGGTCACGCAAGGATGGCACGAGGCGACTGGAGAAATTGCAGGCCTGGGAACGGCACTGGGCCGATCCATGCAATACCGCATCGCCCGACAGCAGCAGGGGCTGGACAACCTGTCGCTGCGCCTGATTCACCCGGCGACAAGGCTGGCGCAAGCGCGCAGCCGACTTGCGCTGCGCGGGTCGCAACTGGATGCGTCGATGGCGCACGGCCTGCGTCGCCATCGGGAACGCTTGAACCGTGCCGCACTGGGACTGGGACGCACGATTCCCCGCACCGAGAAACGCAGCGGGTTCATCGGCATGCTGGCGCAGCGACTGGATGCAGCCCTTCGCGCGCAACAGCAGAAACGCCGGAATGCACTCGAAAACATCGGAACGGCACTGATGCACCTGAATCCGGAAGCAACCCTGGCGCGCGGCTTTTCAATCATTCGCGACGCCGACGGCAAGCTGATCACCGACGCGGCCGGCTTGCATGCGGGTCAAACCGTCAGCCTCCATCTAGCGCGCGGTACAGCCGAGGCCAGCATCCTGAGCAGTACTACCGACCGATGACTAATTGCCACCTGAAATATTCCTGACTATAATAGTCAACTTTATCGCCCTCACCCCCACAGCATCAGGAGAATCCAAATGGAACATACCCTTCCCCCCCTGCCCTACGCGATGGATGCCCTCGCTCCGCACATTTCGAAGGAAACCTTCGAATATCACTACGGCAAGCACCATCAGGCTTACGCCACCAATCTCAACAATCTGATCAAGGGTACCGAGTACGAGAGTCTCGACCTCGAGGCCATCATCAAGAAAGCTCCGGCCGGCGGCATTTTCAACAACTCGGCCCAGGTCTGGAACCACAGTTTCTTCTGGAACAGCATGAAAGTCGGCGGTGGCGGCACGCCGACCGGCGCGCTGGCTGATGCGATCAACAAGAAGTGGGGCAGCTTCGACGAGTTCAAGAAAGCCTTCCAGGCCTCAGCCGTCGGCAACTTCGGATCGGGCTGGACCTGGCTGGTGAAGAAGCCGGATGGCTCCGTCGATATCGTCAACACCTCCGGTGCCGGCACACCGCTGAATACCGAAAACAAGGCGCTGCTGACCATCGACGTTTGGGAACACGCCTATTACATCGATTACCGCAATGCCCGGCCCAAGTTCGTCGAGACCTTCCTCGCCTCCCTGGCAAACTGGGATTTTGCGGCGAAGAATTTTGCCTGATCACGCCATCGGCGTCAGAGCAATGTCGTAATCAGCGAAGGGCGCCCGGAAGGCGCCCTTTGCTTTTACAAGAGGAATCACAATGGAATCCAGAATTACGGAGCTCGAGATCAAGCTTGCTCTGAGCGAGGATCACCTGGAAGAACTCAACCGCACCATCTTCAGGCAGCAGCAGCAAATTGATCTGCTGCAGGCACAGATCCGCGAGTTGTACCAACTGATGCAGCCGACGGACCCGACCGAACCGCGCAATTTGCGCGACGAAATCCCGCCGCACTACTGAGGTCAGTCCGGCGCGGCGTTCCTCAGCGACCGGAAGGCAGCTTTTCGATTCCGGTGATCGCGAATCCGGCACCCAGACCACGGCTCCTGAACCAGCCCAGATTCATCTCAAGGGCGTAGCGCGCGGGCCTGGTCGCACAATGATTCACTTCGGTCCTCGGCTGCATGTCCTCGATGTTGATGATCCCGCCTTTTTCATCAAGGAAGGCAACCGACAACGGCAGGAGCGTATTGCGCATCCACATGCAATGCTTCGCCATCTCGGGGAACACGAACAGCATGCCACGGTGAGGCGGCATCACTGTGCGCTGCATCATCCCGATTTGCCTGCTCTCGGAAGTCGCCGCGACTTCGGCCTCGATGCGATGCATCCCGGCCAGCAACTCGACCAAGGGCAGTTGCGGCTGCTGGGCCCGACTGGACATGCCAGTCACCAGCATCGACACTATCAGGGCCATCCTGACAAACATGATCAATCTCCATTACGAAAGCCCGAACAAGGTCTTCCGGAAGAACTCAAAATCCGCTGGATCAACAGCTTAAATGAAATTTTCGGCTGCCGACAGGCAAAAAAAATGGCAGGTTTCCCTGCCATTTTTTTCCCGAAACGGGGAATTACTTGGCGGCTTCAGCTTTCTTGGCCTTCTTGGCCTTCTTGGCCTTCTTTTCAGCCTTGGCCGGAGCGGCTTCAGCCTTCTTTTCAGCGGCCGGAGCAGCAGCCGGAGCGGCGGCGGCAGCGGGAGCAGCGGCCGGAGCGGCGGCGGCCTTCGGAGCATCAGCGGCGAAAGCGGAAGTGGCGATCAGGCCGGCAACCAGGGTAGCGAGAAGCTTGTTCATAGTGTTTCCTTTAATTTGTGTATAGGTAGGGTATTGATAACACCACGATTTTTCGAGGCGTTAGACACATTAACGCGCTGCATTGAACCAGGTTGACCTGAAATTTCAATTTCCCTCCACTGACCGGGCGCAAGTCCTTCCAGGGTCCACTCGCCGACCTGCCAGCGAATCAGCCTGAGCGTCGGAAATCCTGCGCTGGCCGTCATGCGCCTGACTTGACGGTTCTTCCCCTCCCGCAGGACGATTTCCAGCCAACTGGTCGGAATCGCCGCCCGATACCGGATCGGCGGATTTCGTGGCCAAAGGCCTGCTGGCTCGTCAATGCGGAACACTTGACAGGGCCGTGTGCGAAAGTCGCCAAGATCAACCCCTGTCTTGAGTTTGTGCAGGGCCGCGTCTGTAGGCAAGCCATCAACCTGAACCAGGTACCGCTTTGCCAGTTTGTGGCGAGGGTCGGCAATCCGTGTTTGCAGGGCGCCATCATCAGTCAATACCACCAAGCCTTCCGAATCGGCATCCAGCCGTCCGGCAGCATAAACCTTGGGAATGGGGATGTAGTCAGCCAGCGTGGGCCGCCCGTCCGCATCGGTAAACTGGGTCAGGACGCCATACGGCTTGTTGAAGAGGATGACGCGACTCAAGCCGAACAACCGCTGCCAAAAACGTTGCAGAAGCGCTGTGACTCCGGATAGGGAAAGAAATCCTGTACTGCGCCCTTGCGAATCTGCTCTTGCGTGTCCTGCCAGAACGACGCATCGAACAGGTCGGAGTGATGACGCATGAAGGCGTCGCGAATCTTGTCCGACACCAGAAGAAAGGTTTCGAATTCCTCGGGAAACACATCCAGCCTCGACACCGAATACCAGACCTCACCCGACATTTCGGCCTCGAAATTTGGCGGTGGTGGAATTCGCCGAAACCTGCAATCAGTCATGTACTCGATTTCATCGTAGTCATAAAACACGACACGCCCGTAGCGAGTGACGCCGAAGTTTTTCCACAACATGTCGCCGGGGAAAATATTGGCGATCGCCAGCTCCCGGATGGCATTGCCGTATTCGCACACCGCATGCTCCACCTGATCGTCGCGTCCCGCTTTTTCGGCCTTCTCAAGGTAGATGTTAAGCGGCTCCATGCGCCGCTCGATGTAAAGATGCTTGATGATCAGGTCGTCGCCATCTTCTTCGATCAGGGACGGCACTTCCTTGTAGAGTTCATCGATCAATTCCTGCGAAAAACGCTTGCGCGGCAGGGCTACTTTTGAAAACTCGAGGGTGTCCGCCATGCGGCCGACGCGATCGACCTGCTTCACCAGTTGATACTTGCGCCGTACCGTGTCGTGATCGACCTCCTTCGAACTGCCGAAAACGTCCTTGATGACCTTGAACACATAGGGGTAGGACGGCAGGGTAAACACCAGCATGACCAGGCCGCGTATGCCGGGCGCGACGATGAACTGGTCTGCCGAATGATGCAAATGAAATATCAGGTCTCGGAAAAACATCGTCTTGCCCTGCTTGCCCAGGCCGAGCATGGTGTAAAGCTCCGAGCGCGGCTTGTTGGGCATGATCGACCGCAAAAACTGGACGTAGCCCGAAGGTACTTCCATATCGACCATGAAGTAGGCGCGCGAAAGTGAAAACAGCACTCCGATCCGCCAGGCGTCAAGAATGATCGTATCCAGATAGAGCTTGCCATCCGGCGAATGCAGTACGGGAACAGTAAATGGATACTCAAACGCACCATTGACGGCCTTGCCGATTACATAGGCGCCCTTGTTGCGATAGAAAGCCGAGTTGAGTACCTGTATCTGCAGGTTGGCCTCACGAGCCGGAACGGTTTCGAGATGAGATTCAATGCTGCGCAAAATGAAGTCGACATCCCGATCCAGGTCGTCAAATTCCCTCGTCCAGCCAAAATCGACAAACACTTGACGAATCGACGTGCGAAAACCCGCTTCATTCGGATAGTAGCAACGATAGGTTGGCGGCTCGGACTCGATGTATTCGGTAGACACCGCCGGGCGTACGAAAATGAAATCGTTGTGGAAATAGGTTCGATGAAGAATCTGGCAAAACACCGAATTGAAGAATGTTTCCGCCAACTCGGGCTGCTTGTGGTTGGTCAGCAAACCTATGTACTGGAGCTTCGCCTGCTGCCAGACGGTGTCGCTCAAGCTGTCGGCGTTGAACGCGCGATGGAGTTTGTCCGTGGTCTCCTTGACGCGATCGTCATAAAACTGGATGCGGTCCCGAACTGCCTGCTGCGCCTCCGGCCACTGCGCCTCTTCGAAGCGTTGCTTGGCAAGCGCCGAACTTTCATGAAACAGGCGATAGTGCTTGTTGAATCCATCGACAAGAACATTGGCGATGGATTCGGCGATCAGGGTATCGGAGGGATCGGCGGCCATGAAGAAAATCTCGGTAGGCGAACCGAATCGATTCTACCAGCGAGCACAGCCATCGCCTGACGACGAAGCCGACAGCAGCACGGTGTGATTTGGAGGATAATCGACCTCGGTCTATCCCGCATCCCTCTCGATTTTCAACACACAAATAACGGAGCAGGCATGAGCACTTCCCTTATCAAGGTTCCCGCACAAGGCCAGAAAATCATTCCAGGTCAGCCGATTCCCGACAATCCGGTCATTCCCTTCATCGAAGGCGACGGCATTGGTGTGGACATCACGCCAGTCATGCAAAAAGTGGTGGATGCCGCCGTACAGAAATCCTACGGCGGCAAGCGCAAGATTTCATGGATGGAGGTCTATGCCGGAGAAAAGGCCACCCGGCTGTACGGCCCGGATGTCTGGCTGCCGGCGGAGACAATCACTGCTTGCAAGGAATACTCTGTCTCCATCAAGGGGCCGTTGACCACCCCGGTCGGGGGCGGTATCCGTTCGCTCAATGTCGCCTTGCGGCAGGAAATGGATTTGTACCAGTGCGTGAGGCCTGTACGCTACTTCAGGGGCATCCCCTCCCCGCTCAAGGATCCAAGCAAGACCGACATGGTGATCTTCCGCGAGAACACCGAAGACATTTACTGCGGCATCGAGTGGCAGGCCGAATCGGCGCCCGCCAGGAAGCTGATCAAGTTCCTCCAGGAGGAAATGGGCGTAACAAAGATTCGCTTCCCCAACACCTCTGGCATTGGCATCAAGCCGGTTTCGCGTGAAGGCACCGAGCGTCTGATGCGCGCAGCCGTGAACTACGCGATTGCCAACAAGCGCAAGTCCGTGACGATTGTGCACAAGGGCAACATCATGAAGTACACGGAGGGCGGTTTCCGTGACTGGGCATATGCTCTGGCGAAGAACGAATTCGGCGGTGTGGAAATCGACGGCGGCCCGTGGTTGAAGCTGCCCAACGGCATCGTCATCAAGGACGCCATTGCCGACGCCTTCCTGCAGCAGATATTGTTGCGCCCGGCCGAGTATGACGTCATCGCCACGCTCAACCTCAATGGCGACTACATTTCCGATGCATTGGCAGCCCAGGTTGGCGGCATTGGCATTGCCCCGGGCGCCAACATTTCCGATTTGTACGCCTGTTTCGAGGCCACTCACGGCACAGCGCCGAAATACGCCGGCAAGGACTACGTAAATCCCGGTTCCCTCATCCTTTCGGCAGAAATGATGTTGCGCCACATGGGCTGGGTGGAAGCCGCCGATCTCATCATCAAGTCAATGGAAGCGGCCATCGGCGACAAAGTTGTGACCTACGACTTTGCACGCCTCATGGAAGGTGCCAAGGAAGTGAAATGCTCGGCGTTCGGCCAGGCGATGATTGACCGGATGTAAGCCACGAAGCGGCTAGCCGCACTAAAAACAAAGCCCGTCCGATTCTTACGTCGGACGGGCTTTGTTCTTTCGGAGCCGAAATTATCCGGCCGCCGAAATGATCAGGACATCAAGGCTTCTGAATGTTCGACGCCTGCTTGCCTTTGGGGCCTTGCACCACGTCAAAAGTCACCTTGTCGCCTTCCTTGAGGGACTTGAACCCAGCCATGTTGATGGCCGAGAAATGCGCGAACAGATCTTCGCTGCCGTCATCCGGGGTAATAAAGCCAAAACCTTTGGCGTCGTTGAACCACTTAACAGTACCAGTTGCCATGTAACTTTTCCTTAATCAAAAACGAACGAATCGGCCACCGCTGCGGGCTGCAAAACACCGCACCCCGGCCGGGGCATGTTTAAAGCTCAATTTCGAAATAGCAGAGGGGGCCAAGCGGCGATTCAGAGGAGCTGCAAACTGACAGACTGTGAGACGACCGAAGGTCACTGCGAGGGAATTTGAACTAAACACCTTGCGCGTTTTACGCACATTGTCAAGCAGCGTCAACAACTTTCGATGCTGCATCGCACATGCGGGACCCTTGCATATATGAAAATCACCCCAAAATTCACATTTATCGATGCCCTATTCCCCTCCTTTTCGTGGTGTTGAACTGTACGGGAATCACATTAGAATCAATTCATGGTTACACGCAAGCAAGTCGGGCCGGGGGATAGTGCCGCATTGGCACCGGAACAGAGCCGCACCAAGCCGCCACCGATGTACAAGGTATTGCTGCTCAATGACGATTTCACTCCGATGGACTTCGTCGTAGTGGTGCTGGAGAAGTTTTTTGGTTTGTCGCGCGAGCAATCGACGCAAGTCATGCTCAAGGTTCATCGCGAAGGAAAGGGTGCCTGTGGAGTGTATCCTCGTGATGTAGCTGCGACCAAAGTTGAGCAGGTGAGCGAATTTGCACGTCGACACCAGCATCCGCTGGCTTGCGTGATGGAGGAAAATTGATGATTGCCCAGGAACTCGAAGTCAGCTTGCACATGGCCTTTGTCGAAGCCCGACAAAAACGCCATGAATTCATCACCGTCGAGCATCTGCTGCTGGCATTGCTGGACAACCCCTCTGCCGCTGAAGTGTTGCGTGCCTGCGCCGCGGATATAGAAGGCCTCCGCAAGGAACTTCTGACCTTCATCAATGAGCACACGCCGACCGTGGCCGGCAGCGACGAGATCGACACGCAACCGACACTCGGCTTCCAGCGAGTGATCCAGCGCGCGATCCTCCATGTGCAGTCCTCGGGAAAGAAGGAAGTCACCGGGGCGAACGTGCTGGTTGCCATCTTCGGCGAAAAGGATTCGCACGCCGTATTTTTCCTGCAGCGCCAGAACGTCACGCGACTGGACGTGGTTAACTTCATCTCGCACGGAATCACCAAGACACCTCAGCCCAAAGGCAAGGACGAGCCGGTCGAGACCGATGTCGAAACCCAGGAAAAAGCGGGGGCTCTGGAAAGTTTTACACAGAACCTCAACCAGTTCGCACTGGCCGGGAAGATCGATCCCCTGATTGGCCGCGACAAGGAACTGGAGCGGGTGATCCAGACCCTGTGCCGCCGCCGCAAGAACAACCCGCTGCTGGTTGGCGAAGCGGGCGTTGGCAAAACAGCCATCGCAGAAGGACTGGCACTTCATATTGTTGAAGGACGTGTTCCGGAGATTCTTGCCAACGCAACGGTCTATTGCCTGGACATGGGTGCCCTCCTGGCCGGAACCAAGTATCGCGGCGACTTCGAGCAGCGTCTGAAGGGTGTCCTCAAGCAGCTGGCCGACAACCCGAACGCCATTTTGTTCATTGACGAGATTCACACCTTGATCGGTGCGGGCGCGGCATCGGGCGGCACCATGGACGCTTCCAATCTGCTCAAGCCGGCCTTGTCGTCCGGCACCCTGAAGTGCATCGGCGCCACGACCTACGCGGAATTCCGCGGCGTGTTCGAAAAGGATCATGCGCTGTCTCGCCGCTTCCAGAAGGTCGACGTCAATGAGCCTTCCGTGGATGAAACCGTCTCGATCCTGCGTGGCCTCAAGTCCCGTTTCGAGGAGCACCACGGCGTCAAGTATTCCGCCGCGGCCATTTCCAGCGCCGCGGAACTGGCGGCCAAGTACATCAATGACCGTCACCTGCCTGACAAGGCGATCGACGTCATCGACGAAGCCGGTGCCGCCCAGCGGATACTGCCCAAGTCGAAGCAGAAGAAGACCATCGGCAAACTGGAAATTGAAGACATCGTCGCCAAGATTGCGCGTATCCCGCCGCAGCATGTTTCCGCTGACGATCGATCGGCGCTGAAGAATCTCGACCGCGACCTGAAGAACATGGTCTTCGGCCAGGAAGCCGCCATTGATGCACTGGCCAAGGCAATCAAGATGTCGCGCTCGGGTCTGGGCGACCCGCAGAAGCCCATCGGCTGTTTCCTGTTCTCCGGGCCCACCGGCGTTGGCAAGACCGAGGTTGCCCGCCAGCTGGCCTATGGCATGGGCATCGAGCTGATCCGCTTCGACATGTCCGAGTACATGGAACGCCACGCGGTGAGCCGGCTGATCGGCGCACCTCCCGGATATGTCGGCTTCGACCAGGGCGGCCTGCTCACCGAAGCGGTAACCAAGAAGCCGCACGCGGTGCTGCTGCTGGATGAAATCGAGAAAGCGCATCCGGAAGTGTTCAACATCCTGCTGCAGGTGATGGACCATGGCACATTGACTGACAACAACGGCCGCAAGGCGGACTTCCGCAATGTGGTGATTGTCATGACCACCAACGCCGGCGCCGAAGCCCTGCAAAAAACCAGCATCGGCTTCACCACCAGCAAGGGGCCGGGCGATGAGATGGGCGACATCAAGCGCATGTTCACGCCGGAATTCCGCAACCGGCTGGATGCCATCATCTCGTTCCGCGCACTGGATGCGGAAATCATCCTGCGCGTGGTGGACAAGTTCCTCATGCAGCTCGAAGGCCAGTTGCACGAGAAGAAGGTCGAGGCGATATTCACCGACTCGCTGCGTGCCTGGCTGGCAGAGAAGGGTTTCGACCCCCTGATGGGCGCACGTCCGATGGCGCGTCTGATTCAGGACACGATCCGCTCCGCACTCGCCGACGAATTGCTGTTCGGCCGGCTGGTGCATGGCGGTCGCATCACCATTGATATCGATGAGCACGAGAAAATCGTGCTCAATTTCGAAGAGACGGCCAGCACGCCTGCAGTCCCCTCTGCAATCCAGTCCTGACAAGGTGCGAATGTAGTGTCGCTGCCGGGGCCTTTCCCCTTTTTCATTGTTTAGCGCTACGCCATGGACTTGCTTACCACCGATCTCTGCGACGCCCATGAAGAAAAGGTACGTGTCGTTGAACCCATGTTCAACAGTTTTGGCGGGCGTACCGCCTTTTTTGGCCGCATTGCCACACTCAAGCTTTTTGAAGACAACTCACTGGTCAGAAAGGCACTCGAATCCCCTGGCGAGGGCCGCGTTCTCGTGATCGATGGCGGGGGCAGTTTGCGACGCGCCCTGGTCGGCGACCAACTCGCGGCGCTGGGCGTCAAGAACGGCTGGGCCGGCGTGATCGTCTATGGCTGCATTCGTGATTCCCGCGCAATCGGCGAGATGGATATCGGCGTATTTGCGATCGACACCCATCCGATGAAAACCGTAAAGAAAAACGTCGGCGAAAGCGATATTCCGGTTACCTTTGGCGGAGTGACATTCACTCCTGACGAATGGCTCTATGCGGACGAAGACGGCGTCATTGTCAGCGCTACGCCCCTTCATTAGCCAATGTCTTATATAAGACATATATCAACAAAGCCAAAGCGCCTTTATTATCGCGAAACGCTTCTCGCATTACGAAATGCGACCCCCAGTGGCTTGTTAAATAACAAAAAAAGAAAATCGGCTAGTCTTATATAAGACTATTGCTGCATCGCAAAATCCTCTTTATACTGTCGGCACCGCTCCCGCTTGGAGCATCCCCTTCGACAATGACCCTCAGAGGATTGAACATGACCGATCGCAAAGCACAAGTCGCAGCCCTGGAAAAGGACTGGAAAGAGAATCCCCGCTGGAAAGGCGTCAAGCGCGGTTACTCCGCTGAAGACGTAGTTCGCCTGCGCGGCTCCCTTCCCATCGAATACACGCTGGCCAAGCGCGGTGCCGAAACCCTGTGGGCCAAGGTCAATGGCGGTGCCAAGAAGGGCTACGTCAATGCCTTCGGCGCCATCAGTGCCGGTCAGGCCATGCAGCAAGCCAAGGCCGGCCTTGAGGCCGTCTATCTGTCGGGCTGGCAGGTCGCCGCCGACGGCAACACTTCCGAAACCATGTACCCGGACCAGTCGCTGTACGCCTATGACTCGGTGCCGACCATGGTCCGCCGCATCAACAACACGTTCAAGCGCGCTGACGAAATCCAGTGGAGCCGCGGCATCAATCCGGGCGACAAGGAATACATCGACTTCTTCCTGCCGATCGTGGCTGACGCCGAGGCCGGTTTCGGCGGCGTGCTCAACGCCTTCGAACTGATGAAGAACATGATCGCTGCCGGTGCCGCCGGTGTGCACTTCGAAGACCAGCTGGCCGCCGTGAAGAAGTGCGGCCACATGGGCGGCAAGGTGCTCGTTCCTACCCGTGAAGCCGTTGAAAAGCTCATCTCCGCCCGTTTCGCCGCCGACACCATGGGCGTGCCGACCATCATCCTGGCCCGTACCGATGCCGAGGCCGCGAACCTGATCACCAGCGACTACGACGCCAACGACAAGCCCTTCATCACCGGCGAGCGCACCCAGGAAGGCTTCTATCGCGTCAAGAACGGCCTCGAACAGTCGATCAGCCGGGGCATCGCCTACGCACCCTACGCCGATCTGGTGTGGTGTGAAACCGGCGTGCCGGATATCGGTTTCGCCCGCGAATTCGCCCAGGCCGTGCTCGCCGCCTGCCCCGGCAAGCTGCTGTCCTACAACTGCTCGCCATCCTTCAACTGGAAGAAGAACCTGTCCGACTCGCAGATCGCCTCCTTCCAGGAAGAACTCTCGGCGCTCGGCTACAAGTACCAGTTCATCACCTTGGCCGGCATCCATATCAACTGGTTCAACACCTTCCAGTTCGCCCACGCCTACGCCCGCGGCGAAGGCATGAAGCACTACGTGAACATGGTGCAGGAGCCGGAATTCGCCGCACGCGACAAGGGCTACACCTTCGTTTCGCACCAGCAGGAAGTCGGCGTCGGCTACTTCGACGACGTCACCACCGTGATCCAGGGTGGTTCGTCCAGCGTCAAGGCGCTGACCGGCTCGACCGAAGAAGAGCAGTTCCACTAAGCAGCAAGCGGACAGCATTCGCAAGAATGCCGCACCGGGAAACCGGTGCGGCATTTTTTTGTGGGTTAGAGTAGTCGCCTGACTGGCCTGCGAAAACCCGCCTGGATGTGATCCATTGATGACCGCTCGGCACCCCGGAAAGCTCTCCTCGATGTTTTGGTCGGCACTCCAGATCGTTCTGCTGATTTATCTCGGCCTGATGGCCCTGATCTATTTCAGGCAGGGTTCCATGGTTTTCCTGCCCGAGATCGATCGCGACTACCGCGCCAGCCCGACCGATATCGGTCTGCCATTTACCCCGCTGAAGCTGACGACTGCCGACGGCGAAAACCTCGACGGCTGGTTTGTGCCGGCCGGCACGAAACGCGAGGCGCGCGGCCTCGTGGTCTTCTTCCACGGCAATGCCGGCAACATCGCTCACCGGCTCGACTATCTGCGCATGTTCCATGACCTCGGCCTGGCGACGCTGATCATGGATTACCGCGGCTACGGCAAGAGCAGCGGCAGCCCGTCAGAGCAAGGCACCTATCGTGATGCCGAAGCGGCGTGGCTCCATGCGACACAAGTACTCGGGTTTCCTGCCGGCCGCATCGTCCTCTTCGGCGAGTCATTGGGAGGCGGCGTGGCCGCGCAACTGGCGGCAAAGACGCATCCTGCCGCGCTGGTGCTTGCCTCGACCTTCACCTCCGTCCCCGACTTGGGCGCCGAACTGTATCCGCTGCTGCCGATACACTGGCTCGCCCACATCCGCTATGACAGCCTCGCGCGCCTGGAGGAAATTGCGTGTCCGCTGCTGGTGATCCACAGCCGCAACGACGACATCATTCCCTACACCCACGGCCGGCGCCTGTTCGAAGCCGCCCGGCCGCCGAAACAGTTTCTGGAAGTCGAGGGCGGCCACAATGACGGTTTCGTCTTCGGCCGGGAAGACTGGATCCGGCAGTTCGACGGATTCCTGCAACCGGTCTTGCCGTGAGCGATTGAGGTTTCGTAGCCGGTCAAGCGCCGGTCGCCGCCCAGTAAGCCGGATCGCGCCAGTTGGCCTTCAGCAGATCGATGAACAGCCTGACACGCAGCGGCAGATGGCGGCGCTGCGGCACGACGGCATGGATGCCGACCGCGGGCGCGGCGAATTCATCCAGGACGGTCACCAGCCGCCCGGCCGCGATGTCGGCACCGACTTCCCACAGCGAACGCCAGGCCAGCCCCTTGCCGTCCAATGCCCAGTCGTGCAGCACCGCGCCATCGTTGCATTCGAAGTTGCCGCTCACCTTCACCAGCCGTACCTCGCCCTCGACGCGCAGGGTCCAGCCGCGTTGCTGGCGCAGCGACAGGCAGTTGTGCTCGGCGAGAGAAGTCGGCGCTGGCGGCACGCCGAATTTCGCGATGTAGGCCGGGCTGGCGACCACCACGCGCTGCATTTCGCCGAGCCGGATGCTGATCAGGCTCGAATCCGCCAGATCGCCGATCCGTATGGCGCAATCAACGTTCTCCTCCACCAGGTCAACCAGCCGGTCGGACAAATCAAGCCGTACCGTCACGTCCGGATTGTCTTCGACGAAGCGCTTGAGCAATGGCGCCACGTGACGCCGGCCGAAGCCCGCCGGCGCCGAGATCTTCAAGTGTCCACCGGGACGGATGCCGCCCAGGCTCACCGCCCCTTCCGCGTCCGCCAGTTCGCGCAGGATGCGCTGGCAATCCTCGAGAAACGCAGCACCTTCGAACGTCAGCGAAATCCGCCGCGTGGTGCGCAACAGCAGCTTGACACCGAGGCGCTCTTCCAGCGCATCGAGGCGCCGGCCAATGATGGCCGGGGTCACCCCCTCGGCACGAGCGGTGGCCGACATGTTGCCGCGACTTGCGACACCGACAAAGGCAGAAATCTGCTTGAACTGATCCATTCGATACTATTCGTCACTAATCAATTGATCGAATCATAGCTTCTGTATCCGAATTGGCAAGAATACAATTCACTCATTGCCGCAACCCACATCTAGGAGTCCCTCATGAGCCTGCCCGCCGGCGTTCAGATCAACGCCCCCATCACCGCCGACTACGCGAAGATTCTTACGCCCGAAGCCATGGCGCTGGTCGCCAAATTGCACCGTGCGTTCGAGCCGCGCCGCCAGGAACTGCTCAAGGCCCGCGTCGCCCGCCAGGCGCGCATCGATGCCGGCGAAATGCCCGACTTCCTGCCCGAGACGAAGAGCATCCGCGAAGGCGATTGGAAGATTGCGCCGCTGCCGAAAGCCCTGGAGCGCCGTCGCACCGAGATTACCGGCCCGGTCGAAGCCAAGATGATCATCAACGCCTACAACTCCGGGGCGGACAGCTACATGACCGACTTCGAGGATTCCAACAGCCCGAAGTGGGACAACCAGATCCAGGGTCAGGTCAACCTCTACAAGGCCATCCGCCGCGAACTCAGCTTCAAGAATGAGGCCGGCAAGGAATACAAGCTCAACGACAAGATCGCCACCCTGCAGGTGCGGCCGCGCGGCTGGCATCTGGACGAGAAGCATGTGCTGATCGACGGCCAGCGCGTCTCCGGCGGCGTCTTCGATTTCGCCCTGTTCCTCTTCCACAACGCCAAGGAACAGATCGCCCGCGGCGCCGGCCCCTTCTTCTATCTGCCGAAGATGGAAAGTCATCTTGAAGCCCGCCTGTGGAACGACATCTTCGTCATGGCGCAAAACGAGATCGGCCTGCCGCAGGGCACGATCAAGGCCACCGTGCTGATCGAAACCATCCTCGCCACCTTCGAACTCGAAGAAATCCTCTACGAACTGCGCCAGCACAGCGCCGGCCTCAATGCGGGACGCTGGGACTACATCTTCTCCTGCATCAAGAAGTTCAAGCGCAACAAGGATTTCTGCCTCGCCAACCGCGGCGCCATCACCATGGAAGTGCCCTTCATGCGCAGCTACGCGCTGTCGCTGGTCAAAGCCTGCCACAAGCGCGGCGCGCCGGCCATCGGCGGCATGAGCGCGCTGATCCCGATCAAGAATGATCCGGTAGCGAATGAAAAGGCGCTGGCCGGCATTCGCCACGACAAGACGCGCGACGCCAACGACGGCTTCGACGGCGGCTGGGTGGCCCATCCGGGCCTGGTGCCGATCGCCGCGGAAGAATTCCAGAAGGTGCTCGGCGAGCGTCCCAACCAGTGGGAAAAGCAGCGCGACGAGAACTTCGGCCCCAAGGACTGGCTCAACTTCCAGCCCGAGCAGCCCATCACCGAAGCCGGCGTGCGCAACAACATCAACGTCGGCATCCACTACCTCGGCAGCTGGCTCGCCGGCAACGGCTGCGTGCCCATCCACAATCTGATGGAAGACGCGGCCACCGCCGAGATCAGCCGCTCGCAGGTGTGGCAGTGGGTAGTCAGCCCCAAGGGCAAGCTCGATGACGGCCGCAAGGTCACGGCCGACATGGTGCGCGCCATCATTCCCGAGGAACTGGCGAAAGTGAAAGCGACCGTCACCGCCCAGGGCGAGAAGACCGAAACCTACGATCAGGCCGCAAAGATATTCGAGGAAATGTCGCTGGCCGACAGTTATCCCGAATTTCTCACGCTGCCGCTGTACGAGGCGATGGAGTAAGGATCGCTGTCGCCGGCGAGAGTCGGCGCTGGCAGGACGGCGGCAATGGCGGCGCACGGATCAATCCGAGCGCCGCTTTGCGTTGACGCGGCAGAATTCACTGGCCGGCCAAACTTGCTCTATGCTTAAAAAAATAGGCCTTAGCATTAGTGAAGCCTAAAAATAGCCGTGTCGATGGGGCAATCACTTTTTTTGCTCGCCTGCCTCCACGGGCCTGTAATAATTCCAATACACGCAATCGTAACGCTGGCATGACGTTGCATTGGAGGAGATAGGCAGGGCATCAGCAAGCATTGCACTGTTCAATGCTGAGCGTGTCTTGCTATTTCCATTGACTCAAAATCAGACGCTTTGCCGTCCGTGGCAAACGCCCAATTTGGATTTGAACAATGGCAGACGAAGCTCAACAAGCCGAACTCAAGGAAGGCTTTTTCAAGCGCCTTCGGAACCCGCCGAAATGCTCGATGTTTCGCATGATCGTGATCGGCGTGCTGGGCGGCATCGGTATCTGGGGTCTGCTCAATACGGGTGTCGAATATACCAACCGCACCGAGTTCTGCCTCTCCTGCCACACCATGCAGACGCCCTTCGAGGAGCTCAAGAAGACGGTGCACTACAGCAACCGTACCGGCACCAGCGTCGGTTGCGCCGATTGCCATGTTGCCAGCAGCAAGGAACCCTTCGACTACGCACGCAAGCTGACGCAGAAAGTCTTCGCTTCCAAGGACGTGATCGGCCAGATCCTGGGCACCATCGACACGCCGGAGAAGTTCGAGGCCTATCGCCTGACCATGGCCAAGCGCGTCTGGGCGCACATGAAGGAAACGGACTCGAAGGAGTGCCGCAACTGCCACAAGTTCGACAAGATGGACACGACGAAGCAGAAGGATCGCTCCGCCGTCAAGCATGAAGGCGCGGTTCAGGACGGCAAGACCTGCATCGACTGCCACAAGGGCATAGCGCACAAGCCGGTGCATCATCTGCTGGAAGGCGGCCCGGCTCCGGCTGGCGCAGCGGCCGCTGGCACTGCGGCACCAGCTCAAGCCGAAGCGCCGACAGCACCCAAGGTCGAGGCCGCAGCCGCCCCGGTGACTGCACCCAGCGCGCCCGCTGCTGCACCAGCGACCGCCACGGCCGTCGCCGCAGCACCGACTCAGCCCGCCAAGGCAACGCCAAAGGCAGAACCCGCCGGTGCCGCCGCACCCGCCGCCAGCGCAATCACCGCGCTGGACTGGAGCAAGGTCCCGGCTCGCCAGGTCAAGGTCTTCTACCCAGGCCAGGCCGGTCTCGAGTGGGTGATGAACAAGGCCGATCATTCGTCCGCGGCGGACATCATCGAAAAGAAGCGCGCCTGCGCCAAATGCCACGAAGGAGATGCCAACGAAGTCGGCGCGGCCATCGTGGCCGGCAAGCCGGTGGGCGTTTCCAAGACCGTGATGGAGCCGAACCCGCCCGCCGGCAAGGTAGGGTTCATCCCGGTCACATTCCAGACCACCCACGACGGCAACAAGATCTATTTCCGCTTCGAATGGGTACCGCCGAAAAATGGCGACAAGAAGATGGACCCGAAGAACGAAGTCAAGCTCACCATGATGTTCGACGGCGGCGGCACGGTCGAAGGCAGCGAGATCAATGGCTGCTGGGCCACCTGTCACGTAGACCTGCGCACCATGAAGGATGCCAAGGACGACAAGAAGACCAAATACATCAAGGATGCCGATCTCGCCGGCGGCAAGTTCATGGACCTGATCCAGTTCCGCAGCGGCAAGGGGCTGGGCCCGGTCGACGGCTGGGTCGACAGCGAGCGCCACATGGACGGCGGCAAGAGCCAGCTCAAGGCCGAAGGCAAGAAGGAAGGCAACAAGTGGATCGTGACTTTCGAACGCACCCTTGCTGGCGGTGGCAAGGGCAACCATGCCATTACTGCCGATAAGGTGTATAACTTCGGCTTCGCGATTCACGAAGACTTTACCAACGCCCGTTATCACTATGTCTCACTGGGCTATCAGTTCGGTCTCGACAAGCCGAATCCCGGCGTCAAGAACTATATCGACGTACAGAAGCAATAAGAGGGGAAGCATTTTTCAGCAGCACAGTCATCAACACCAAGGAGGAGACAAAATGATGATGAAGTGGAGAGAATGGGCGCTGGCTACCGGCGTCCTGGCGATATCCGCAGTGGCACAGGCGGCACCGCCCACGGCGGCGATGCTGTCCAATGCCTGCGCGGGATGCCATGGCACCAACGGCGGCAGCGCGGGTCCGACGATGCCGAGCCTGGCCGGCCAGTCGAAGGAAGCCATTACGGTCGCCATGAAGAAGTTCAAGAGCGGCGAGCGCTCCGGATCGATCATGGGACGCCTGGCCAAGGGCTACAGCGACGCCGAGATCACTGCGATGGCCGAGTTCTTCTCCAAGCAGAAACTCCACGCGACCACCCAGGCGCTCGACAAGGCGAAGATCGCCAAGGGCGCCAGCCTGCAGGAATCCAACTGCGGCCGCTGCCACATCGAAGATGGCAAGGAAGGCAAGGACGACACGCCGGCCATGGCCAGCCAATGGCTGCCGTACATGCAGATGCAAATGGCCGACTACCTGTCTGGCAAGCGCAAGATGCCGGAAAAAATGAAAGAGAAGGTCGATCCGATGTCCAAGGAAGACCTGGACGCCCTCTTGCACTTCTACGCCAGCGTTAAATAAGGGAGAACACAACATGACTCTGGATCGCAGAAGTTTTCTGAAGTTGGTCGGTGCAGGCGCCGGTACGGCAGGCTTGCCGTTGATCGGCCGTGCCGCCGAGTTGATGCCCAAGTCGGGCAAGCGCGTTGTCGTGATCGGTGGCGGCTATGGCGGCACGATCGCCGCCAAGTACATCCGCATGATGGACAAGAGCATTGAAGTGGTGATGATCGAACGCAACGACCATTTCGTTTCATGCCCGTTCAGCAACCTCTACATCGGCGGCATCCTCAAGGACCTCACCCCGCTGACCATCAAGTACGACAAACTCGCCGCCAATCACGGCGTCAAGGTCGTGCAGGCAGAAGTTACCGCCATCGATGCGGCCGCAAAATCGGTCACCACATCCAAGGGAACGATCACCTACGATCGCCTCGTGGTATCCCCCGGCATTGATTTCCGTCTTGAAGAAATGAAGGGCTATGACGCAGCGGCCATGGAAGTCATGCCGCATGCGTGGAAAGCCGGTCCGCAGACCGTGCTGCTGCGCAAGCAATTGGTGGCCATGAAGGACGGCGGCACCGTGGTAATGACCGTGCCGCTGGCGCCCTACCGCTGCCCGCCCGGGCCTTACGAGCGCACCAGCATGATTGCGCACTACCTCAAGCACAACAAGCCGAAGTCGAAAATCGTCGTGCTCGATGCCAACCCGGACATCACCTCCAAGGGTCCCCTGTTCAAGAAGGGCTGGAAGGACAACTACGAAGGCATCATCGACTACCGCCCGGCCAAGAAGGTTACCGAAGTTGATCCGAAGGCGATGGCGGTCATGGTCGAAGGGCTCGAAGAGGTCAAGGGCGACGTCATCAACGTGATTCCGTCACAGCGCGCCGGACACATCGCGGTTGCTGCCGGCCTCGTCGGCGATGACAAGAACTGGTGCCCGGTCAATCAGACCACCTTTGAATCGACCAAGCAGGCCGGTATCCATGTCATTGGCGACGCCTGCATCGCGGGTCCGATGCCAAAGTCAGGCTATTCGGCCAATTCCGAAGCCAAGGTCTGCGCCACCAATGTGGTGGCGCTGATTAACGGCAAGGAGACCACGGACCTGTCGGGCATCAATACCTGCTACAGCTACATCACCGACAAGGATGCGATCAGCGTTGCCGGCGTTTACGCGGTCAAGGAGGGCAAGATCATTGCCGTCCCGAATTCCGGGGGCGTTTCGCCTGCGGACTACTCGATGTCGAAGATCGAGGCGACCTATGCCGAAAGCTGGCTGCGGAACATCCTGACCGAAATGTCGACCTGATTGACGTTGTCCGCCTCAAAAAACAAACCCCGCTACGGCGGGGTTTGTTTTTGGCGCCGCCCCGTCAAGAGTCGGCGCTGGCGGGACGGCGGCAAACGCTACTGCAGGCTGCCGATATAGATCGCGACGGCGCGCGTCTCCAGTTCGGTCAGTTTGGATGCAACCGTGTGCATCACGGCATTGTCATTGGTCCGCTCGCGCTTGGTGAATTCCTTCAGCTGGATTTCCAGATAGGCCGGATGCTGCCCGGCCAGGCGTGGAAGCTGCTGGGTTCCGTGCCCGTTGATGCCGTGACACGATGTACAGGCCGGCACCCCGGAATAAGGATTGCCACGCTGGAAAATAAACCTGCCCACCCCCGCGAAATCAACGTCTCCGGGCTGGCGTGCTGCCGCCTTCTTGCTCGCAAAATAGGCCGCCAGGCCGGCGATCTCATCGTCCTTCAGGTCCTTCACCATGTCCGTCATGGTCTCGCTCTTGCGGCGCCCGTCGCGAAAATCCTTCAATTGCTTGATGATGTAGTCAGGATGCTGCGCGGCAAGACGCGGATAAACCGCACTGGCGCTTTCACCTTCCGGCCCATGGCACAAGGCGCAGCGTGAAGCGACGATCTCCGCGACACGCGGAGAAACCGCCGGCCCGGAAGGAGCCGCGGCGACGTGCAACGAGATCATGCAGGCACCCAAAGCCGACAACGATCTGACAAATGAAATCATGGGCATCGCTCCTTGCACAGCCTGAAATTTATCCGCCAACGCCCGTACTGCCGAAGCCGCCAGTCCCCCGTTCGCTGACGGGAAATTCATCTACGACATTGAAGCTCACCTGCACCACCGGCACCACGACCAACTGCGCCAGGCGATCCAGCGGATTCAATGTAAAAGTATCGTGGCCGCGATTCCAGGTCGAGACGAAAACCTCGCCTTGATAATCGGAGTCGATCAACCCAACCAGGTTGCCCAGCACGATTCCGTGCTTGTGGCCCAGCCCCGAGCGCGGCAGGATCATTGCCGCCAAACCTGGGTCGGACAGATGGATGGCGATGCCCGTGGGAACCAGAATCGTCTCGCCTGGATGAATCTTGATTGCCATCTCGATGCAGGCGCGCAAGTCGATGCCGGCCGACCCCGGCGTGGCGTATTGCGGGGCGTAAGGCTTTTCCCTCAGCCGGGCGTCGAGTATCTTGAGATCAATGCTGGCCATGCGGCGTCTCCATAAGCGCGGCGATGTGCGCGACGATGCCGCGCGCCACCTCCGACTTGTCGGCAGGCGGCAAAACATGCGCACCCGTTGCGTCGAACAGGGTCACGGCGTTGGTGTCGCCGCCCAGCCCATCCTGAATCAGATTGCCGACCACCAGCCCGAGTTTTTTCCCCACCCGCTTGCCTTCGGCGTAGGTTGCCAAATCCCGGCTCTCGGCGGCAAAGCCGACGCAAAACGGCGCATCGGACCGTGCCGCCACTTCGGCGATGATATCGGGATTGGCGTCGAGTTCGAGGGTAAGGCTGGATGTGCCCTTCTTGATCTTGTGTGCCGCAGTTTGTCGTGGCCGGTAGTCGGCCACCGCCGCCACGCCAATGAAGATGTCCTGCCCCGGCAGCGCCTGCAACACCGCCTCGCGCATTTGCGCGGCGCTTTGCACATCCATCCGCCGCACCCCGCGTGGCGTGGCGAGCGACACCGGCCCGGCCACCAGCGTTACCTGCGCCCCCGCAGCAGCGCAAGCACGTGCCAGCGCGAAACCCATCTTGCCGGAGCTGGAGTTGGTCAGGCCGCGTACCGGATCAAGGGCTTCAAAGGTCGGCCCGGCGGTCAGCAGTACGCGTTTGCCGGCCAGCACCTTCGGCAACAGGAAGGCATGCAGATCGTCAAACAGTTCGCCGGCCTCCAGCATGCGCCCATCGCCCACCTCGCCGCAGGCCTGTTCGCCGTGCGCGGGGCCGAGAACGCTCACGCCATCGACGCGCAGTTGGCCGACGTTGCGTTGCGTTGCCGGGTTTTCCCACATCTGGCGGTTCATGGCCGGCGCCACCAGCAGGGGACAATCGCGCGCCAGGCAAAGCGTGGATAGCAAGTCATCGGCGAAGCCGTGCGCGAGCTTGGCGAGAAAGTCCGCCGTCGCCGGCGCCACCAGCAGGGCAGCCGCACCGCGCGTGAGATCGATGTGCGCCATGCCGTTGTCCATGCGCTCGTCCCATAACGCCTGCCAGACGCGGCGACCGGTGAGCGCCTGGAAGCTTGCCGCGCCGACGAACTGGGCGCCTGCCGCCGTCAGTGCAACATCCACTTCCGCGCCGGCCTTGACCAGCAAACGCACCAGCTCGGCCGCCTTGTAGGCCGCGACGCCGCCGGTCACGCCCAGCACAATCCGTTTGCCCTGAAATTCGTTCATGACATTAAAATCCCGCCAATCGGCACTCAAGCGGGGATTCTAAACCATGGCCATATGCGATTGGCCCGCGGCAGAACGCCCGCGCGAACGGCTGGTACAGCAGGGCGCGGCGGCCCTGTCCGACGCCGAACTGCTGGCGATCTTTCTGCGCGTCGGGATCCGCGGCAAGAGTGCGGTGGATCTGGCCCGCGACCTGCTGGCCAGCTTCGATGGCGACCTGGCCCGTCTTGCCGCCGCCAGCACGAAAGAGCTTGCCCGACTGCCCGGCATCGGGCCCGCCAAAGCCGCCCAGCTTGCCGCCACACTCGAACTGGCGCGACGCGCGCTCGCCGGCCCGCTGAAACTGAAAGATGCCCTGGCTTCGCCGCAGGCAGTCCGCGACTGGCTGCGCCTGTCGCTGGGCAGCCTGCAGCACGAGGTTTTCGTTGCGCTGTGGCTGGATTCCCAGAACCGGCTGATCGCCAGCGAAGAACTCTTTCGTGGCACGCTGACCCAGACCAGCGTCTATCCGCGCGAAGTCGTCAAGCGTGCACTCGCAAACAACGCCGGAGCCGTCATCCTGGCGCACAACCACCCGTCGGGCCTTGCCGAACCCTCGCGCGCCGACGAAGTGCTCACTTCATCGCTGAAGCAGGCGTTATTGCTGATAGATGTGAAACTGCTGGATCATTTCATCGTCACCGGCGGCGCGAATCCCCTGTCCTTTGCAGAACGCGGTTTGATTTGAGAAAAGGATTGAGTTTTCAAGCAAATCTTTGGTAAACTAGCGAGCTTTGCTAAATCAGCATTCAGGAGCATCACATGTCTCGCGTATGTCAAGTGACGGGCAAGGCCCCGATGGTAGGGAACAACGTCTCCCACGCCAACAACAAGACCAAGCGTCGCTTTCTGCCTAACCTGCACAGCCGCCGCTTCTGGATCGAAACCGAAAACCGCTGGGTCAGCCTGCGCGTGTCAAACGCCGGTCTGCGCACCATCGACAAGAAGGGCATCGACGTTGTCCTCGCCGAGCTGCGTGAGCGCGGCGAGCGCGTCTAACAGGAGAAAGCATCATGGCCAAAGGCGGACGCGAAAAAATCAAGCTGGAATCCACAGCCGGCACGGGACACTTCTACACGACCACGAAAAACAAGAAGACCACCCCGGAAAAGCTGGAATTCCTGAAGTACGATCCCAAGGCGCGCAAGCACGTCGCCTACAAGGAAGTGAAGCTGAAGTAATTCGGCGCACCCTTGAGAAAAACCCGCCATCGGCGGGTTTTTTTTGGTCTGGATTTCCGGCTCGGCCGGGGCGCTTCAATCTTCCGTCAATGCCGCTGCCTTCCACGCACCGGCGCCGCATCGCCAGCATCGGCCAGACGAAAGTCGATCTTGTTGGCCTCCATGTCGACCCGCGTCAATTGCACGCGCACCCGGTCGGAAAGACGGAAACGCCGGCCGCTGCGCTCGCCGACCATGGCATGCGCCTTCTCGTCGAAATGAAAATAGTCCTGGCCGAGTTCGGACACATGCACCAGGCCTTCGACGAATACGCCATCCAGCGCGACAAAGATGCCGAAGGGCACCACCGAAGAGATGCTGCCCTCGAAGATTTCGCCGACACGATCCTTCATGTAGAAGCACTTGAGCCAGTCCTCGACATCGCGCGTGGCCTCATCCGCCCGGCGCTCGGTCATGGAACATTGCAGGCCGATCTCCTCCCAATTCCCCGGCTCGTAGCGCCGTCCCGCCAGCGCCGACTTTATGGCGCGATGCACCAGCAGATCGGGATAGCGGCGGATCGGCGAGGTGAAGTGCGTATAGCTCTCGTAGGCCAGACCGAAGTGTCCGACATTGTCCGGGCTGTAGATGGCCTGCCGCAATGACCGCAACATCACGGTCTGCAAGAGCTGCCGGTCCGGCCGCTGGCCGATCTTTTCCAGCAGCCTGGCGTAATCCTGGGCCTTCGGCGTGTCGCCGCCCTCCAGCTGGAAGCCGAAGGTGCCGAGAAAATCGCGCAGCTTCACCAGGCGCTCGGGCGTCGGGCCTTCATGCACGCGATACAGCGACGGATGCTCGCGTTCGCGCAGGAACTCGGAAGCGCAGACATTGGCCGCCAGCATGCATTCCTCGATCAGTCGATGCGCATCGTTGCGTTCATAGGGCTCGATACGGGCGATCTTGCCGTGGTCGTCGAAGACCATGCGCGTTTCGACGGTTTCGAAATCGATCGCACCGCGCTTGACGCGCTCCTTGGCGAGCTGCCGATAGAGCGCATCGAGAGCTTCGAGGTGCGGCAACAACGGTTCCAGGCGCGCACGCGCACCTGCATCCCTTTCGTAAAGGGCAGCCGCCACCTCTTCGTAGGTCAGGCGTGCGTGCGAGAACATCACCGCGGGATAAAACCGGTAGCGCCTGATCGCCCCCGTGCCGGCGATCTCCATGTCGCAGACCATGCACAGGCGTTCGACTTTTGGATTGAGCGAGCACAAGCCGTTGGAGAGCTTCTCCGGCAGCATCGGAATCACCCGTCGCGGGAAATACACCGAATTGCCGCGCGCATAGGCATCGACATCCAGGGCGCCCCCTGCCGTCACGTAATGCGACACATCGGCGATCGCCACGATGAGGCGAAAGCCCTTGCCCTTGCGTTCACAAAATACGGCGTCGTCGAAATCCCTGGCCGTCTCGCCATCGATGGTCACCAAGGGCAGCCCGGTGATGTCTTCGCGGTCCTTCCAGTCCGACTTGCGCACGACGTCGGGCAGCCTCTTCGCTTCAGCCAGCGCCGCGGTCGAAAACTCGTAGGGCAGTTCGTGTTTTCGCAGCGCAATCTCGATTTCCATGCCCGGATCGGCATAGTTGCCGAGCACTTCGACCAGGCGGCCAATGGGCTGCGAATGCTTGCTCGGCTGCTCGATGAGCTCGATCATCACCACCTGCCCGGACTGGGCCTTCAGCGCCTTTTTCGCGCCCTTTTCGGGAGGCGCCAGCAGGATGTCCTGGCTGATGCGCTTGTTTTCCGCGGCGACAAAGCGCACACCATGCTCCTCGATCACCCGTCCGACGACGAACCGGTTGGCGCGCTCGGTGACTTCGACGATCTTGCCTTCCGGGCGGCCCTTGCGATCGACACCGATGACGCGTGCGATGGCCTTGTCGCCGTGCAGCACCTTGTCCATTTCCTTGGCTGACAGGAACAGGTCTGCACCGCCCTCCTCCGGAACCAGAAAGCCGAACCCATCCGGATGACCGGTAACGCGGCCGCGCACCAGATCGGCCTTGTCGGGAATCAGCCAGTCACCGCGCCGGTTCTGCATCAACTGCGCCTCGCGCGCCATGGCGCCCAGCCTGCGCTGGAAGGGTTCGAGCTCGAACGGCTGAACATCAAGCAAACTCACCAGACGTTCAAACTCCAGCGGCGCGCCCTGCGCCGTCAACGTTTGCAGGATGTACTCGCGGCTCGGCAGGGGATGTTCGTACTGCGCCTTTTCGCGCTCGAACTGCGGATCGGCGCGACGAATTTTCGAAAGCTTGTGGCTGCTATGCGACTTGTTTGACAATCTGTTTTTTTCCTTTAGAATTCGCGCCTCGTTTCGCGCCTGCCCAGGTGGCGGAATTGGTAGACGCACTAGTTTCAGGTACTAGCGCTGCGAGGCGTGGGGGTTCGAGTCCCTTCCTGGGCACCAAGCATGGTACGCGAAAACGAGAACGAGCATCGGCCGCCAGGAGTAATCCGGGCGGCCTTTTCTTTTCTGCGCGGCGTTATTATTCGAACGGATGCCGTAGAACAATGGTTTCTTCGCGATCGGGGCCCGTGGAAATCATGTCCACCGGCACGTCGCAAAGCTGCTCCATGCGCTTGATGTAGGCGCGAGCCTCGGCCGGCAGGCCGTCAAGCGTCTTGACCCCCACCGTGCTGCCTTTCCAGCCCGGCAACGACTCGTAGATGGGCTCACAGCACGCCAGATCATCCGCACCTACCGGCAGGATGTCCGAAATGCCGCCATTGATGCGATAGCCCGTGCAGATCTTCAGCTCCTCGACGCCGTCGAGCACGTCGAGCTTGGTGATGCACAGCCCCGAAATGCCATTGATCTGGATCGCCCGCTTCAATGCGGCGGCGTCGAACCAGCCGCAACGTCGGGCACGTCCGGTCGTGGCACCGAATTCGTGCCCCTTGGTGGCCATGTGCTTGCCGACCGGATCCTGCTTGTCCACCGCATCGTACAACTCGGTCGGGAAGGGGCCGCCGCCAACGCGCGTGGTGTAGGCCTTGGTGATGCCGAGGATGTAGTGCAACATGCCCGGTCCGACCCCGGCGCCTGCTGCGGCCGCTCCGGCAACGCAGTTGGACGAGGTAACAAACGGATAGGTGCCGTGATCGATGTCGAGCAAGGTGCCCTGGGCCCCCTCGAACAACAGGTTGGCGCCGCCCCGGTGGGCATCGTAAAGCGCACGCGGCACGTCGGCAATCATCCTGGTCAGTCGCGGCGCAATGGCCATGGCGCCATCGAGCACTTTCTGGAAATCGACCGGCTCGGCGCCGTGATAACTCTTCAGCACGAAGTTGTGATATTCGAGGATCTCGCCCAGCCGTTCGGCAAAACGCTTGGGCTTGGTCAGGTCCTGCAGACGCAAACCGCGCCGCGCCACCTTGTCCTCGTAAGCAGGGCCGATGCCGCGGCCGGTGGTACCGATCTTGTTGGCACCCTTGGCCACTTCGCGTGCCACGTCGAGCGCCTGATGGTAAGGCAGGATCAGCGGGCAGGCCTCGGATATCTTCAGCCGCGCTTCGGCATCGATGCCGGCCGCCTGAAGTTCGTCAAGTTCTTTAATCAGCGCCTCGGGCGACAGCACTACGCCGTTACCGATATAGCAGGTAACTCCGTCGCGCAGGATGCCGGAAGGCACCAGGTGCAGCACGGTCTTCTTGCCGCCGATGACCAGCGTGTGGCCGGCGTTGTGGCCGCCCTGGAAGCGCACCACGCCTTGCGAATGATCGGTCAGCCAATCGACGATCTTGCCCTTGCCCTCGTCGCCCCATTGGGTGCCGACGACTACTACGTTCTTTGCCATTTCAGTCTTCCTTCAGGGATTCAATGATCCAGTTGTCGCCGCGGCGTACCAGTATCCGGTCGCAGCCAGCTTCGCGCCACGTGCCCTCATGACCCGGCAGGGCCAGCACCACGCGTTCTCCTGCTGCACGAAGGCGCAATGCCTCGGCATGCAAAGCATCGTCTTCCGGCCACGGAGCGAGAATCGCCCCACACGGCGCCTCATTCGGCGACAAGCGCGCCAATTCGCGTAAGTCCATGGAAAATCCGGTAGCAGGCCGGGCTCTTCCATAAGCACGGCCGAAATCGTCATAGCGCCCGCCCAACGCCACCGCACCGGCAGCGCCCGCGCAATAGGCGGCGAAGGCAACGCCGCTGTGATAGTGGTAACCACGCAAGTCCGCCAGATCGAAACTCAGGGGCAGGTCGGCAAGTGCATCGGCAAGACGCCGCAGGTCGGACAGGGCCGCAGTGATCTCGGGCAAGGCCGGCAGGATCTGTGCCGCGCTGTCCAGCACCCGCCGGTCTCCATAAAGTTCCGGGAGGGCCAGCAGCGCCGAACGGATGGGATCGGCAATGCCCGCTACCAGTTCGCGCACGGTCGGCACGTCCTTGCCCTGCAGCGCGCCAAACAGTTCCTCTTCGGCTTCCGGCGCAAGGCCGGCGTGCTTGGCCAGGGCGCGAAAGACCGCGACATGGCCGAGGTCGAAACGCGACGCGGCAAGCTTGCAAAGGCCAAGCGCCACGGCCAGCAAACGGATCGCCTCGATGTCCGCCTCCAGGCCGGCATGGCCGTAGAGTTCCGCACCGATCTGCAGCGGCTCGCGCGTGGCGTTGAAGCCGGCCGGCAGCGTATGCAGCGCGCTGCCGCAATAGCAAAGCCGCGTTACGCCCTTGCGATTGAGCAGGTGGGCATCGATGCGCGCAACCTGCGGCGTGATGTCGGCACGCACGCCCATGCTGCGACCGGAAAGCTGGTCGACCAGCTTGAACGTGCGCAAATCGAGATCGTGGCCACTGCCGGTCAGCAGCGATTCGACGTATTCAAGCAGCGGCGGAATGACGAACTCGTAGCCGTGACGGGCGAATTCGTCGAGCAGGCCGCGCCGCAGCGCCTCGATGCGCGCCGCATCGCGCGGCAGCACATCTTCAATCGCTTCGGGCAGCAGCCAGCGCGGATTTGTCATGACGGTCAACGGAAGACGGTAAGCAGGACAACACCCACGACCATTGACGACAGTCCGATGAAACGGACCTGTCCATCAGTGAGCTCGGTCACGCGACGGAAGGTTTCCCTCCATACGCGGGGTGCGAGAAAGGGCAGGAGGCCTTCGATCACCAGCATCAGGGCGAAAGCCAGCAGCAGCGTATTGACCATTTCAAACTGATACCAGCCCCGTCACTTGCCCTTGCCGCTGTTCTTCAGGTACTTGAAAAACTCGGAATTGGGTTCGATCACCATCACGTCGCTCTTGTTCTTGAAGCTGCCACGATAGGCCTCGAGGCTGCGATAGAAGGCATAGAACTCGGGGTTCTCTCCAAACGCGCGGCCGTATAGCGCGGCAGCCTTGGCGTCGCCCTCGCCCTTGATCTTCTGCGCATCGCGATAGGCCTCGGCCAGAATTACCTCGCGCTGACGATCGGCATTGGCCTTGATCTTCTCGGCTTCGGCGGCACCTTCGGAACGCAATTCGTTGGCCACGCGCTTGCGCTCGGTTTCCATGCGTCGATAAACGGACTCGGAGACTTCCGGCGGCAGGTCGACTCGCTTCAGCCGCACATCGACAATTTCAACGCCGATGTTGCGCATGTCCGCATCCGCCTTCTTCTTCACGACAACCATGATGTCGTCGCGCGCGCCGGACACCACGTCGTGCACCGTACGCCGGCCGAATTCTTCGCGCAATCCGGCATTGACGGTCTGTGCAAGGCGTGTTCTGGCCAGGGTTTCGTCGCCGCCGACCGAAACGTAGTACTGCTTGACGTCATGGATGCGCCATTTGACGAAGGAATCCACCAGCACCGGCTTCTTCTCGGCTGTCAGAAAACGCTCGGGTTCGGGCGTATCCATGGTCAGGATGCGCTTGTCGAAAATCCGCACGTTCTGGATCAGCGGCCACTTGAATGCCAGACCCGGCTCGGATATGACTTCCTTGATCTCGCCAAGCTGGAAGATGATCGCGAACTGGCGCTGATCGACCGTAAAGATCGTCATGGCAAACAGCGCCAGAAGTCCGAACAGGAATGATGCGACGAAAGACAAATGGCGCTGCATCAACGTTCTCCCCGCTCACGCGAGCCCAGGCTGCCGCGCGTACGCACATCACCCGGTGCGGTACGCTCGGTCTGTGGCGGTGCATCCGTTGCGGCGGCCGGCCCGGATATGACGCCACGCGGAACTACGGCAGCCTCCGCTGCCACCGGCGCTGCGGCAGTGGCTGCAGTTGCCTGCATCAGCTTGTCGAGCGGCAGATAAAGCAGGTTGCCCTGGCCCTTGGCGTCGATCATCACCTTGCTGGTGTTCGCGTAAACCTGCTGCACGGTTTCGAGATACATGCGGCTGCGCGTCACTTCCGGTGCCTTGCTGTATTCGGTGAGAATCTGCTTGAAGCGCGAGGCGTCACCTTCGGCAGTGACGATGATGCGCTGCCGGTAGCCGGTCGCCTCCTCCATCAGCCGCGAAGCCGCGCCGCGCGCCTTGGGAATCACGTCATTGGCGTAGGCCTGCCCTTCGTTCTTGTGCCGCTCGCGGTCCTGTCCCGCCTTGACGGCATCATCGAACGCCGCCTGCACCTGTTCCGGCGGCTGGGTGCTCTGCATGTTGACCGAACGGACCTGAATCCCGGTGTCGTAGCGATCGAGAATCTCCTGGATCAGCTTTTGCGTGTTCGCGGCGATCTGGTCGCGCCCTTCGTAAAGCACGAAGTCCATCTTGTTCTTGCCGACCACCTCGCGAATCGCGGTTTCCGCCGCCTGCATGACAGCATCATCGGGATGGCGGTTGTTGAACAGATAGGCCTTGGGATCCCTGAGCAGGTATTGCACCGCAAACTGCACCATGACGATGTTTTCGTCGTCGGTCAGCATCAGGGCCTCTTTCAAAACCTTGTTCTTGTCCGAACCGCGGTAGCCGACTTCGACCGTCCGCACCCCTGTCAGGTTGACGATTTCGTGGCTCTGGATCGGCCACGGCAGGCGCCAGCGCAGGCCGGGCTCGGTGGACTCCTTGAAGGCGCCGAACTGAAGCACGACGCCACGCTGCGAAGCGTCGACAATGTAGAAGCTGCTGCCCAGCCAGACAGCCGCCACCAGCATCATGACGACCCCGATGCCGCCACCGAACTGCCTGGGGCTGATCGACGGCATGCGATTGTCCCCGCCACCTCCGCCGCCGTCACCACCGCCGCCCCTGTTGCCCTTGTTGCCAAACAGGCCCGACAAGCGGCGATTGAAATCGCGCCAGAGTTCTTCGAGATCGGGAGGGCCTTGATTGCCACCACCGCGCTTGCCACCACCGGGCTGGTTGCCCCAGCCGTGGTCATTCAGGGACATCAGGATTCCAGCTATCACGTTTGTTTGGTTTGGGTAGTCGAGAAGGAAAAAACGTCAGGCAAATATCAGGCTGCAGCAGCGGGAATTTCGTCATGCCGACTCGCCACTTCGGCCAGAGCCTCACGCAGCAAGGATACCCCGGCCCCGGTGCGGGCGCTCAAGCGAACGCATGAAATGTTACCACAGTCATCACGCTCGATTCCGGGGCTGGCGGCGGTCAGGTCGACCTTGTTCCACACCAGGATTTGCGGCACATCGAGCGCCCCGATCTCTTCCAATACCGCACCCACCGCCGCCATCTGCTGGTCGCGATCGGCACTGGCCGAATCGACGACGTGCAGCAGCAGGTCGGCCTGGGCGGTTTCTTCCAGGGTCGCCTGGAAAGCCGCCACCAGAGCGTGCGGCAAGTCGCGGATGAAGCCGACGGTGTCCGACAGAACGATCGGCCCGGCGCCTTCGATGAACAGCCGACGCGACGTGGTATCGAGCGTGGCGAACAACTGGTCGGCGGCGTAGGCGCCGGCTCGGGTCAAGGCGTTGAACAGCGTGCTCTTCCCCGCGTTGGTGTAACCCACCAGCGAAATCGCCAGTACCTCGCCGCGGGTTCGCGCGCGCCGGCGCACTTCGCGCTGGCGTTCCAGTTGCTTCAGGCGGTCCTTGAGCAGCGAGACACGTTTTCCCAGCAGGCGGCGGTCGGTTTCAAGCTGTTTTTCACCGGGGCCGCGCAAGCCGATGCCGCCCTTCTGCCGCTCCAGGTGAGTCCAGCCGCGCACCAGCCGGGTGGCCAGATGCTGGAGTTGGGCGAGTTCGACCTGGAGCTTGCCTTCGTGGCTTTTCGCGCGCAGGGCGAAGATGTCCAGAATCAGGCTGCTGCGGTCGACCACGCGGCATTCCAGGGTGCGTTCGAGGTTGCGCTGCTGGCCGGGGGAAAGCTCGTGGTTGAAAATCACGACGTCGGCCTGGTGCAGCCCCACGGCATCGCCAATTTCGGCCACCTTGCCCTTGCCGGCAAACAGTGCGGGGTCGGGCCTTGCCCGCTTGCCAGAAATTACCGCCAGCGACCGTGCGCCGGCGCTGCCGACCAGCAGATTGAATTCCGACAATCGCTCGGCAAAGTCCCCTTCACCGAAATCAAGTTGCACCAGAACCGCATTCTCGCCACTGGCGGGACGCTCGAACATCAGCGCGATGCCCTCATGGCAATCGCCGACAACAGCCCGAAGCGGTCCCACCGGGGGATACCGTCCCCGGCGCAAGCGCACGAGGACATATCAATCGGCTTCGGCTTCCTGGGCGAAATTGACGGGGCGAGCGGGAACCACCGTCGAAATGGCGTGCTTGTACACCATCTGCGTCACCGTGTTCTTGAGCAGAACCACATACTGGTCGAAGGATTCGATCTGCCCCTGCAGCTTGATGCCATTGACCAGGTAGATGGAAACCGGAACGTGTTCACGACGCAGCGTGTTCAGAAACGGGTCTTGTAACATTTGCCCTTTATTACTCATGTTGGTGATCCTTTTATAGCTACTGGTTTTTTGAGTCAAATACTGTAATCGATTTTGGTTCGCCGTGCCACCAGCGCCGACTTTCACTTTTCGCGGCGGAGCTTCTGCTTTGCGGGGCGACCTTCACTGGCAAAGGGATTCGTGGTGGTCTTGTATTGAATGCGCAACGGCGTGCCTTGCAGCTTGAAGGCCTCAAGGAAATAGCGCTCCAGATAGCGGGTATACGACGCCGGAATGTGCTCCAGCGCATTGCCGTGGATCACGATGATCGGCGGATTGCTGCCGCCTTGGTGTGCATAGCGCAGCTTGGGACGGAAGGCCCCGTGGCGCGGCGGTGTCTGCTTTTCCACGGCGGCAATCAGCACCCGGGTGAGTTTCGGCGTCGACATCTTGGCCATCGCTGCGGCGTAAGCCTTGTCGACCGACGACAGGATGCCGGCGATGCCCTGCCCCTTCAAGGCCGAAACGTAATGGACGCGGGCAAAACCCAGGAAGTTCAGCTTGCGCGTGATGTCCAGCTTGATCTGCTCGCGGCGGTAGTCATCCACCGCATCCCATTTATTCACCGCAACCACCAGCGCGCGCCCGGCATCGATGATGAATCCGGCGATGTGCGCGTCCTGGTCGGATATTTCCTGGGTGGCATCGACCATCAACACCACGACATTGGCTTCCTCGACAGCCTGCAGGGTCTTGATCACCGAAAACTTTTCAATGGTCTCGAACACGCGGCCCTTGCGCCGCAACCCCGCGGTATCGATCAGGGTGTAGGCGCGGCCGTTGCGCTCGAAGGGAACCTCGATGGCATCGCGCGTGGTGCCCGGCATGTCGAAGGCGATCACGCGGTCTTCGCCGAGCAGGGTGTTGATCAGCGTGCTCTTGCCGACGTTGGGGCGGCCGGCGATGGCGACCCGGGGACCGGCCGACTCTTCGTCCGCCTCACTCTCATCGGGAAACGGCGCCAGCGCAAGCTCGACCAGTTCGCGCACGCCCTCGCCATGGGCGGAGGAAATCACGCAGGGAGCGCCGCAGCCAAGCTCGTAGAACTCCGCCGAGACCACCGCCCGATCCATGCCTTCGCCCTTGTTCGCCGCGAGCAGCAGCGGACGCCCGCTCCGGCGCAGGAGATCGGCAATCACCTTGTCCTGCGAGGTCAGACCGGTGCGCACGTCGACCACGAAAATCAGCACATCGGCTTCGGCGATGGCGGCCTCGGCCTGCAGCGCCATTTCCTTGACGATGCCTTCCTTGGCCTGCGGCTCGAAGCCGCCCGTATCGACGACCAGATAGGGCTTGTTTCCCAGGCGGCCATGACCGTAATGGCGATCCCGGGTGAGTCCCGGCTGATCGGCCACCAGCGCATCGCGCGAGCGCGTGAGGCGGTTGAACAGGGTCGATTTGCCGACATTCGGCCGGCCGACAATTACAAGGGTTGGTTTCATCCTAAGCCGGCATCGCCGGAATCCAATGCTTCATGTGCATGCCGAAACTAACGCGCTTCCAGCGCATGCAGTCCGCCGTTCGCAGTCTGTAGCAGCAGGCCGGCCCCAAAACGCACCGGCTCGGACCGCACGGCGCTGCCGTCGGTGTTGGCACGCGCGGCAAAGGCGCCGTCCTCGCGGCGCAACAAGTGCACCACGCCCTGGTAGTCCGCGACGGCGACGTGTCCGCCCAGTGCCAGGGGCCGCGAAAGACCGCGATTGGACAACTTGTCCTGCTTCCAGATACTGGCCCCGCTGCTGCGATCCAGCGCATGCACTGCACCCTTGTCGTCGGCGATATATACGTAGCGGTTGTCCACGTCGAGACCCGCGCTGGACGACATGTCGCGCGACCAGAGGGTATTGCCGCTGTTGGCATCAAAACAGGCGACCCGCCCCTGGAATGCCGCCGCACAGACGCTGCTGCCGATTACTACCGGCGAGCTGGTGACATCGGCGACACGCTCCAGTTCGGTCGCACCCCTGGGTAGCGCCACCGTCACTTCCCACACGGCCGCGCCGTTGTTGTTGGCGATGGCAACCAGCTTGCCGCCGGGAAATCCGGCGAGCGTGACTTTCCCCGCCGGCACCACGCCGACATTCGAGCGCAAGGACAGGGTTGGGGTACTGCGCTGATAGACCCAGCGCCGTTTGCCATCGGCTGCGTCAAAACCGAAGATGCGCGAATCGCCGGAGCGAACGATGACCAGTCCCTCCGCCACCGCCGGCGCAGCCAGAACTTCCGAGCTCACGCGCGCCTTCCAGATTTCGCGACCGCTTGCCGCGTCGAAGGCCAGCACTTCTCCCTTCGGCGTGCCGACCGCCACCAGCTTGCCGTCGCTGCCGACGCCGCCGGAAACCGTCTGGCCGGCGGCAATCCGCCAGACCTGACGCCCATCATCGAAACGGGCCAGCGTTCCATCGCGGGCAGCCGCGTACACGCTGCGATCCACCACGGCGGGTGAAAACGTAAACTCGCCCGCCCTGCCGACATTCGCCTGCCAGAGACTTTTCAGTTCCGCAGTCGGCTGGATGGTGGCAAGCTCCGCCGGCTTGATCTTGGGTGCGCTGGAGCTGAAAGGATTGAGCTTCTCGACCGTCGAGCAGGCACCCAGCATCAGTGCTGAAACCACAACCAGCAATGGCAACCGCATGATTTTCACTTGCCCGTTCCGAGCGCATCGCGCTTGGCCTGAAGCACTTCCTTGTAGCCGCTGCGCTGCCGGGTTTCATCGTCCTTGGCCAGGGCGTCGAACTTTGCCAATGCGCCATCGTAGGCATTGCGCGCTTCTTCGGTTTTTCCCTGGGCAGCAAAAATGTCGCCACGCAATTCCGCAAAGCGCGGCGCAAATGCGGCGGCCGGCTCGGTGGCAAGCTGTTTCATGGCCTCGTCGTAGGCCTTCTCGTCGAGCATCACCGCGGCCAGTCGCAGGCGCGCCAATTCGCGCAGCCCCGGATCCCTGGCGTTCTCCGCGGCCCATGCCAGTTGTGCCCGGGCGTTCTTCGCATCGCCCGTTTCGAGCTGCGCGCGCGCCGCCAGCATCGCACCCATGCCGGCATACGATGTGGAGGAATACTTGTCGATCAATTCGCCGGCCAGCTCGCGCGCCCGCTTGGCATCCCGCTGCATCGTCGCCGTTTGCAGCCCGGAGAACAGTGCCGACGCCTGCGCCGACTGCTGGCGCTGCCACCAGTTCCAGCCCTGCCATCCGGCCACCGCCAGCGCCACGACGACCAGGATACCGGTCACCAGATTGCCGTACATCTTCCACCAGGTCTTCAGCTCGTCGAGCTGTTCCTGTTCTTCGAGGTCATAGGTTGCCATTGTCGTCTTCCAGGGGGAAAAGAATATCGCCGAGATGATCGGCCAGTTCGTCGAAACTCACACGCACCTGTTCGGCCGGCTGATCGAAGCCGGAACGCAGGTGTTTTACGCTAACCTGATTTGCCGCCGTCTCGTCATCGCCGACTATCAGTGCAATCGGCGCGCCGGAAGCGTCGGCTTTTTTCATCTGTGATTTGAAGCTGCCTCCGCCGCAATGCAGGTGGATCGAAAATCCGGCGCTGCGCAGGGCTTCGGCGACGCGAAAGGCAAACCGGCCGGCGGCCTCACCCTGATGCACGAAGTAGGCATCGGGAACCGGGGCTTCGTGACGATGGCCCTGATCCTGCCACAACGCCAGCAGGCGCTCGATGCCCATGGCGAAACCGCAGGCTGGCGCAGGCTTGCCGCCGAGTTGCGCGACGAGGCCATCATAACGGCCGCCGGCGCACACCGTGCCCTGCGCGCCGAGTTGGTCTGTGACCCACTCGAACACCGTGAGGTTGTAATAGTCCAGCCCGCGCACCAGGCGCGGATTGATGCGATACGGAATCGCGGCATCCTTGAGCAGTTGCTGCACGCCCTCGAAATGCCTGATGGATTCCTCGCCAAGATAGTCGATCAGCTTTGGCGCCGCCTCGACCAGCGCCTGCATTGCGGGATTCTTGGTATCCAGGATGCGCAGGGGATTGCTGTGCAGCCGGCGCTGGGCATCGGCATCCAGTTGCTCATGGTGCTGTTCGAGATAGGCCAGCAAAGCGGCGCGATGGCGTGCCCGCTCCTCGCTCTGGCCGAGCGAATTGATTTCGAGGCGGATACCCTCAAGCCCGAGGTCATCCCACAACCGGGCGCACATCGCGATCTGTTCGGCATCGATGTCGGGGCCGGAAAAGCCCAGCGCTTCGACACCCACCTGATGAAACTGGCGATAGCGCCCCTTCTGCGGCCGCTCGTGGCGAAACATCGGTCCCATGTACCAGAGGCGCTTGGGCCCGTCGTAAAGCAGGTTGTGCTGCAGCACGGCGCGCACGCAGGACGCGGTGCCTTCCGGACGCAAGGTGAGGCTCTCGCCGTTCAGGGCATCCTCAAAGGAATACATTTCCTTTTCGACAATGTCGGTCACTTCGCCAATGGCGCGGGCAAACAGCGGCGTCGGTTCCACCATCGGCATGCGGATCGGACGGTAGCCGTAGGCGCCCAACCAGTCGCGCACGGACTCCTCGAACTGCTCCCAGAGTTCGGCTTCGACCGGCAGGATGTCATTCATGCCGCGGACGGCTTGCAATGTCTGGCTCATGTTTTGTCTATTTCGGCAGGCACGATGGTGCTGTGCCAATCGCGATCAGTGACTCGCTCTTTCCGGATACTTTCTCGAAACGTAGTCGTCAACGATCTGGCGGAATTCGGCGGATATGTTCTCGCCGCGCAGGGTGACGACGCGCTCGCCGTCGATATACACCGGCGCCACCGGCGCTTCGCCGGTGCCCGGCAGCGAGATGCCGATGCTGGCGTGTTTGCTTTCGCCGGGCCCGTTCACCACGCAGCCCATCACGGCCAGCGTCATGTTCTCGACGCCGACACGGGCAAGGCGCCATTCCGGCATGCGCTCGCGCACGTAGTTCTGGATGTCCTGCGCCAGTTCCTGGAATACCGTGCTGGTGGTGCGCCCGCAACCGGGGCATGCCGCCACCAGCGGCGTGAAGGCGCGCAGGCCCATGGTCTGCAGGATTTCCTGGGCAACGATCACCTCGCGCGTGCGGTCACCGTTCGGCTCGGGCGTCAGCGACACGCGTATCGTGTCGCCGATGCCTTCCTGCAGCAGCACGCTGAGCGCCGCGGTCGAGGCAACGATTCCCTTGCTGCCCATGCCCGCCTCGGTCAGTCCCAGATGCAGCGGATAGTCGCAGCGCGCCGCGAGTTCGCGATAAATCGCGATCAGGTCCTGCACGCCGGAAACCTTGCACGACAGCACGATGCGATCGCCACCAAGCCCGAACTGCTCAGCCTGCGCCGCCGACTCCAGAGCGGACGTCACCATCGCCTCGCGCATGATCTCGGTGGCATCCTTCGGTTCCGGACGCCTGGCGTTTTCGTCCATGATGCGAGCCAGCAGGGACTGATCGAGACTGCCCCAATTGACGCCGATGCGGATGGGCTTGTCGAACCTGCAGGCGATTTCGATCAATTGCGCGAACTGCTCGTCGCGCTTGGCGCCCTTGCCGACGTTGCCCGGATTGATGCGCAGCTTGGCCAGCGCCTCGGCGCAGGCCGGATGTTCCGCCAGAAGCTTGTGGCCGTTGAAATGGAAATCGCCGATCAGCGGCACGTCGACGTTCATCTGCGCCAGACGCTCGCGGATCTTCGGCACGGCGGCGGCGGCCTCGCGGGTATTCACCGTGATGCGCACCAGTTCCGATCCGGCGCGCGCCAGCTGCGCCACTTGCATCGCGGTGCCGAACACATCCTCGGTGTCGGTATTGGTCATCGACTGGATGACCACGGGGGATGCGGGCGCCGTACCGCCAACGCCGACTCCTGCCACCATGACGAGACGGCTTGCGCGCCGCGCCAGTTGAACTCGGGGCGACTCGCTCATTCGACGGTAAACCGGGCGACTTCTTCGCGGGTATGCGGCTTGAGATCGATGCTGCGCTCGCCCATGAACATGCGCACGCCGGACGCCCTGCCGACCCAGACCTGGAACGGCGCCTTGCCTTCCACATTCTGACGGGTGCCGGCGGGATATTCACCGACGAACACGACCTTCTGCGTCGCATCGCGAATTTCGATCCAGGAATGATCGTCGAACTCGACGCGCAACCCGGCAAACGGAGGCGGCGCGGATGCTGCGTTTTCGGCAACGGGAGCGCTTTCGGCCACCACTGCCGGCGCCGGTTGCACCACGGGAGCCACCACCGGAACCGCGACACTCCCCGACCTGACCGCGGCAGGACCGCCCGACATGCCGCGCAAAAAACTCGACAGTCCGCCGTCGGCCGGCAAAGTCGCAAGCCAGTACCCGCCCAGCGCCAGCAGCAGGGCCACACCTCCGGCGACAATGAACCTGGGCGGCACCCGCTCGACCAGCGTCGGCTGCTCGGCTTCGCCCATGTTGGTGGGCGGACGGACATCCGCCTCGGGAACCGGCACCGCCGGTTCAAGCTGCACCAGCAGAGGTGCCGCATCGAGCTTGAGAAACTTGGCATAGTTGCGCACCAGGCCACGCACCGCCGTGGAACCGGGCAGGCTCGCGTAATCGTCGCGCTCCAGCGCTTCGATCTGGCGTGCGCTGAAGCGGATCACCTGCACCACATCCGGAATCGACTGGCCACGCGCTTCCCGTGCCCGGCGCAGCACCGCTCCGGGTGTCTCCGATTCAGTCGGCGCGACAACCTCCGTCACCTCCGCCGGGACATCATCTGCCGACACGCCCTCAACGGCTTCCGTGTCGAGACTCTCGGTTGCTTGCGTTTCAGTCATATTGCCCCTGGATCAGCAGGCGTTGTTCCGGAGATCCCGGAAACCGGCGACGCAGTTGCGAGGCATAGCGTGCCTCGGCATCGCGATTGCCCAATTTGCGCTCGATGCGTAAAGCGAGCCAGATGACTTCCGCCGTCGGCTCCACCATTTTTTCGATATCCGTAGTCCACTGCCGCGCTTCTGAATGACGTCCCTGCCGATGGGCAATATCGGCCAGCCAGAACAATGCCTGGGTGTTGGTCGGCGACAAACGCAATGCCGTCATCAAGTACTCTTCGGCCGCCTTGTCGTCTTTCAGGCCTAACGAGCAGATTCCGGCGTTGGTGTATGGCTTGGTCGGCGTCGTATAGAGCGGATTCTTCGCTGCCGCCATGAAGTAGGCGATCGAATCCTTCTCGCGGCCGTTCTGGCAGAGGAACCAGCCGAAGTTGTTGCTGATTTCCGGATCGCCCGGAGCCAGACGCAGCGCCTTCTCGAAGTTTTCCTCCGCCAGCTTCGCTTCGTTGAGCACCATATGGGTCAGGCCCAGCAGGTTGTAGGCCGGCGCGTAATTCGGATCGACGGAGAGCGCAATGCGCGCTTCCTCGAGTGCTATCGCCGAACGGCCATCGAGCATGTACAGCGATCCCAGCTCGGTATGCACCTTGGCCCGCTGCTGCTCTTCGTTTGCCGCCGGTTGCGCGGAAACAGCCTGCTGGGCTCCTTTTCCCGAACCGCCCCCGGTTACGGTGCAGCCGGCCAGCAGGAACACCAATCCAATTGCGGCAATCGTCTTGTTCATGGGTGCAATGCGACTCCAGCAGAAGTAGAAGTGGCAGCCGATCCGGTGGCTGCACCCGTGGCACGGATCACGCGCCGCGACTTGTCCTGCACCTTTCCGGCCAGCTGTCCGCACGCGGCATCGATGTCGTCGCCGCGCGTCTTGCGTGTCGTGGTAACGATGCCGGCATTGATCAGGATCGATGCGAAGCGCCTGACGCGCTCGGCGGGCGAACGCTTGAAGCCGGAAGCGGGGAAGGGGTTGAAAGGAATCAGGTTGAACTTGCAGGGAACGTCGCGAACCAGATGCAACAGCGCGCGCGCATCCGCGTCGCTGTCGTTGACGCCGTCGAGCATCACGTACTCGAAGGTAATGAAATCGCGCGGCGCATGAACCAGATAACGCTGGCACGCCGCCATCAGCTCGGCCAGCGGATACTTGCGGTTGATCGGCACCAGCTTGTCGCGCAGGCCGTCGGTCGGCGCATGCAGGGAAACCGCCAGGGCCACCGGACAGGTCTCGGCCAGTCGGTCCATGGCCGGCACGATGCCCGAGGTCGATACCGTAACGCGCCGCCGCGACAAGCCGTAAGCGTTGTCATCCAGCATCAGGCGCAGCGCCGGCACCAGGTTGTCGAAGTTGGCCAGCGGCTCGCCCATGCCCATCAGCACGACATTGCTGATGACTCGCTCGCCGCAGTCGCCGCTCGTCGGCGCATAGCCCAGCGCGCGGTTGGCCTGCCACAGCTGGCCGATGATCTCGGCGGTGCTCAGGTTCCGGTTGAATCCCTGGCGGCCGGTGGAGCAGAACGCGCATTCCAGCGCGCAACCCGCCTGGGAGGAAATGCACAGCGTGCCGCGATCATCCTCGGGAATGAAGACGGTTTCCACCGCATTGCCGTTGCCGACATCGAACAGGAACTTGCGCGTGCCGTCGTCCGACAACTTGTCGCTGATAGTCGGCGCTGGCGATACGGCGGCCGTGGCGATCAGCTTGTCGCGCAACGACTTGGCGATGTCGGTCATCGCATTGAAATCGCTCTCCCCGAAATGATGCATCCAGCGCAGCACCTGGCGCGCGCGGAAAGGCTTTTCGCCCTGCTGCGCGAACCAGGCTGTCAGGCCTTCCGCATCAAAATCGAGGAGGTTTGTCGCCATCGACTCTTAGCGCGAATAGACGTTCAGCGCGGGGAAGAAATAGGCGATTTCAACGGCGGCGGTTTCCGCCGCGTCGGAACCATGCACGGCATTGGCATCGATGCTGTCGGCGAAATCGGCGCGGATGGTGCCCGCTTCGGCCTTTTTCGGATCGGTGGCGCCCATCAGGTCGCGATTCTTGGCAATTGCGCCTTCGCCTTCGAGTACCTGGACCATCACCGGGCCGGAAATCATGAACTCGACGAGATCCTTGAAGAAAGGACGAGCCTTATGCACCGCGTAGAAACCCTCCGCCTCCTGGCGCGAAAGATGAATCATGCGTGCGGCAACGATCTTGAGACCGTTGGTCTCGAAGCGGGAGTAAATCTTGCCAATCACGTTCTTTGCAACTGCATCGGGTTTGATGATCGACAGGGTGCGTTCGACAGCCATTACTTTCTCCAGAACAGGTTGAATTACAGGTAGCGATCAGACATCCCACCGGGGGATCCCGTCCACAACGAGCTGTTGCGGACATAAATAGCTAACTTGATATTTTAGCTCAGTTTCTTGGCTGGAGCCGGGCTTGCGCCGCTGTCACGAGCACAAAAAGAAAAGGCCCGGGATCACCGGGCCTTTGTTTCCGATACCAACATGCGCTACATCATGCCGAGATATTTCGGGAACCAGATCGACAAACCGGGCCAGTAGGTCACCACGCCGAGATAACAAAGCATTGCAAGCAGCCACGGCCAGACGGCGACCGTCAATTCCGTAATTCCCATCTTGGTGATGCCCGAGGCAACATAAAGGTTGAGGCCCACTGGGGGATGGCACATCCCGACTTCCATGTTCACCACCATGATGATGCCGAAGTGCACCGGATCGATCCCCAGCTTGATGGCCACCGGGAACAGGATCGGCGCAAATATGAGCACGATCGACGAAGGTTCCATGAAGTTGCCCGCCAGCAGCAGGATGATGTTGCACGCCAGTAGGAAGGTGATCATGCCCAGGCCATGGCCCAACATCCAGTCCGCCAGTGCCTGTGGAATGTTCTCGTTGGTCATGATGAAGGAGAACAGCACCGCATTGGTGATGATGTAGAGCAGCATCGCCGACATGTTGGCCGAGTTGAGCAGCACGCGCGGCACGTCCTTCATGCCGAGGTCCTTGTAGACGAAAACCGCCACAAAGAATGCATAGACCGCGCTCATGGCCGCTGCTTCGGTGGGGGTAAACATGCCGCTGTATATCCCGCCCATCACGATCACGATCAGCAACAAGCCCCACGCCGACTCGCGGAACGCCTTGAAACGCTCGGCAAAGCTTGCCTTGGGCAAGCGTGGATAGTCGAACTTTCTCGCGCGGTAGTAGGTTACTCCGCCCAGAACCAGTGCCAGACCAATGCCGGGTACCACACCCGCCATGAACAAGGCGCCAACGGAAGTATTGGTCGCCACCGAATACATGACCATCACGATCGAGGGCGGAATCAGGATGCCCAGCGCGCCGGACGTGGTGATGACACCGGCGCCGAACTTGTTGGGGAAGCCCGCCTTGACCATGGCCGGCAGCAGGATCGAGCCGATCGCCACCACCGTCGCTGGCGAAGAACCGGAAATCGCCGCAAACAAGGCGCAGGCAACCACACCGGACAAGCCGAGGCCGCCGTACCAATGCCCGACCATGGACGAGGCGAACCGGATCATGCGTTTCGCCACCCCGCCGTGGGTCAGGAAGTTTCCCGCGAGGATGAAGAACGGAATCGCCATGATCTCGAACTTCTCGATCCCGGTGAACAGCTTCAGGGCTACCGACTCCAGCGGTACGTGCGTGAACAAAAAGAGAAAGCTGAGAACGGTCAGGCCGAGCGAAATCGAAATCGGCATGCCCGTCAGCATCAGGGCCAGCAGCAACAGGAAGATTATGGCGGCATTCATTTCGGCTCGCCTCCAAGATCCGTCTTGCGGCGGTCTGGATCGACCGCGGTGTCCTGCCGGCGTCGGTTGTCGCCAATCATCGTGTGCTTGAGGTCGTGCATGTGCAGGTTGTCGTCCAGGGCATAGACATCGATGTCGACCTTCGGTGTCGCTTCCTCAAGGCCATCGACGTGGCCGTGGTCATGATGTGGCAACTCACCAGTCCTGATGAAGTTGGCCAGCACCTGCAGGAAACGAAAGCACATCAGGCTGGTGCCCAGGGGAATTGCCGAATAGACAATCCAGGTGGGCCATTCAAGATCCGGAGTCGTCGGACCCTCCGGAATATCGCCGAACGGCATGCCCGTCAGCTTCAGAAACGCGTAATGCGCGCCGTTGTCCCAGACAAAAAATGCCCCCAGCGTTCCAACGATTCCGGTGAAGGTCGCCCCGGCGAGCAGGCCGAAAATGATGAACTTGCTGCGGACCTTGTCGTCAAGCCGGTTGATCAGCACATCGACCCCGACGTGAATGCCGGTACGCACGCCGTAGGCCGCACCGAACTTGGCCATCCAGACGAACATGATGATGGTCAGCTCCTGTGCCCACCCCATATCGAGCGCCAGCAACCAATCTTGCAGACCGGGAATGCTCATTCCCGCGGCGTACCGATGGACTACCGCAACAAAAATGATCAGTGTCGCGGCGCCCATGAGGAAGGTGATTAACCATTCCTCAAGATGATCAAGATATTTCATGAACGGTATTCCCCCGTTTAGCGGTCTGTTCGCCGATCACAAGCACGACATGGGATGAAGCGCCGCCGATGCAGTCTCGCGTCGACGGCGTCCTGCGAAAAGACTTACAGCTTGGCCGGATCGAAGCCGGTCTCTTTGTAGATCGCCTGGATGGTTTCCTTGCCGATCCGGGATTCCATGTCCGTATGCGTCTTCACCAATGCCTTCTTGATCGCGGTGCGCTCGGCTGCGGTCGGCGAATAGACCTGGGTTTTTCCCGATGCCTTGATCTTTTCGAGCGCGCCATCGTTCTCTTCCTTGGCGATGCTGTTGGCGAAGACAGTTGCCTCCTTCATCGCCTGCTCCAGCTGACCGCGAACATCCCCCGGCAAACCATCCCAGAACTTCTTGTTGGTGATCACCGCATAGCCCAGGTAACCATGCTCGGTCAGAGTCATGTGCTTCTGTACCTCGTGCATTTTTTGCGTGTAGAGATTCGAGTGCGGGTTCTCGGTACCGTCAACCACGCCGGTCTGCAGTGCCTGATAAACCTCCGAGAAAGCCATGACCTGCGGCAAGGCGCCCAAGGAGCGCATCTGCGATTCAAGCACTTTTGACGACTGAATCCGCATCTTGAGACCCTTGAAGTCCGCAGGAGATTTCAGGGGTTTATTGGCGGAGAACGATTTGAATCCGTTGTCCCAGAATGCCAGCCCCTTGATGCCCTTGGGCTCCAGCTTGGCCAGGAGCGAAGCGCCGACCGGACCTTGCGTAATCTTGTGAAGCTCGGCGGTATTGTCAAAAATATACGGCAAATCGAACGCCTCGAATTCCTTGACGCCCAGCGGGCCAAATTTTGCCAGCGAGGGAGCCAGCATCTGCACGGCGCCCAATTGCAGGGCTTCCATCTCTTCCTTGTCCTTGTAAAGAGAGCTGTTGGCATAGACCTCTACCTTGACCTTGCCCTTGGTCAGTTCGGCGGCCTTCTTGGCAAAAAACTCCGATGCCTTGCCCTTGGGGGTATCTACCGCGACCACATGGCTGAACTTGATCACAATCGGCGCTTGCGCCATAGCGATCGCCGAAAAGGTCGCCGCCACCAGACCAGCGAATACGGTACGAATCTTCATTTTCATCCTCCTGTTTTTTGTGCAAAAAGCATCCAGTCCGCACCATGCGGTACTACACATTTTCCGCGGGCATCCCAAGCGTGGCTATTGTGGATTTCCGCAGACATCTTCCCAAAGCGATCAGGCACGCTAACATCCCGTGATGGGATTGTCGACACCGTCACCCTCCGGGGAGCGCACCAGCCGCTGGCGCTGGCTGTGGATATTGCCACGGCTGGCCTTCATCCTGTTCGTCGGTGGCGTCGCCCTCCTGCTCTGGACATCCGACCGTGCCGACAAGGAGGAGCGGCGCGCCACGCTGATCAGCGACATGCTGTGGCTGGAACAGAACCTTCGTTTCCATTTGACCCGCAATGAGGAGTTGCTTGGGCGTATCGACCTGGCCCATACGACGAATGCGGCAGGCTTTGAGTCTTTCGCCCGCACCATGTTCGGCTTCGAGAGCGGATTGCGTCAATTGATCTGGCTTGATGCGGACGGAACCGTACGACTCGCACATCCGATCACCATGGATCCCAGTCTGGTTGGCGATGCCGGAGAGGCCGTTCCCTCCCGCCAGAGCTTCCTTCTGGCGCGGTCACTGGGAAAGCCCGTGTATGGAAAGGCGTATCCGTACTTCACCAATGACTGGCAGTTCGAGGTGCACGTTCCGGTATCGCGGGAAGGCCGGGTTGTCGGTGTCGCCGTAGGCGTCTACCGAATCCGGGACCTTCTCGGCGACAGCGTGCCGTGGTGGCTGGCGGAACGTTACCGGATCAGCATCGTGGAGGACTCGGGCAAGGTCCTTGGAACGCGTTCCAAAGTCGAGTCGGCGGTTACCGACGAAGGCTATCAAGTCGGCTTCGATCCGCCCGGTTGGGGTTTGGCCCTCCACGCGGTGCCCTACCACGCGCCACGCCCCGTGGCCAGCATACTGCTCTCAGCCAGCCTGATCGTGCTTGCAATGGTCGTGCTATGGAGCCTGTGGATTCTTCGTCGCCATGCGGTGCGCCGCCAAGCTGTCGAGGAGCAATTGCGGCAGGAGTACGCCTTTCGCAAGGCCATGGAAGACTCCCTCGACACCGGCATGCGTGCCAGGAACCTGGACGGGGAAATCATCTACGTCAATCCGGCCTTCTGTCGCATGGTTGGCTGGCCGGCAGCAGAACTGATCGGTCGTCGTCCGCCGATGCCGTACTGGGCAGACGACCATCTCGATGAAACCCGAGCCATTCATGATCGCGTACTCGCCGGAGAAGGGCCGGGAGAAGGTTTTGAACTGAAGTTCAAGCGCCGCAATGGGGAGGTAATTGACGTGCTGATTCATGAAGCACCGTTGATCGACGCTCATGGAAAGCATTTCGGCTGGATGGGATCGATGGTGGATATCACCGAGCGAAAACAGGCGAGTGAACGCGCACGCCAGCAACAGGATCACCTGCAATCCACGGCACGTCTTGTCGCCATGGGTGAAATGGCCTCAAGCATTGCACATGAGCTGAACCAGCCGCTGGCTGCAATCTCCAGCTACTGCACAGGCGCGGCGAACATGCTGCGCAACGACAGCCCGCCGGCAGAGGTAGTCCCGGCGCTGGACAAGGCGGTGGAACAGGCGAAGCGCGCAGGGCAAGTGATTCGCCGTATCTACAGCCTTGCTCGCCACAGCAATGATCGTTTCGAATTGATTTCGCTTGGGGAGCACATTGACGCAGCCCTGGCTTTGATGGAAACCGATATCCGCAACAGGGGCATCCGCATCAATCTTGACATCCAGGCGCAAGCCCTGATCGAAGGGGATCCGGTGCTGCTTGAACAGGCACTTTTCAACCTCTTTCGAAACGCGGTGGAATCAATGCGCGATACGGCGCCAGACCAACGCCAAATCAGTGTTGCGCTTGCGTGTGCCGACCACTATGCCCGACTGACGATTGCCGACCAGGGTTGCGGGATTGACGCCAGCGTCGCCGACAAGCTGTTTGATCCGCTGTTCACGACAAAGGCTGAAGGCATGGGCATGGGGCTGGCAATCTGTCGTTCGGTCGTGGAAAATCATCGCGGCCGCCTCTCGTTTGAGGCCAACCCGGAAGGGGGAACGATGTTCCATATTTTGCTGCCTCTGGCTGCCACATGAGCGGTACTACTACCCACATTGTCGACGACGATCCGGCGGTCCGCGACGCATTGAAATGGTTGCTGCAGTCACGTGATGTTGAATCACGGACATGGGAATCCGCCCAGGAGTTTCTCGCCTTCGCCAGTCGAGACCTGTGCGGCTGCCTGTTGCTGGATGTACGGATGCCGGGAATGAGTGGCATCGAGTTGTTCGATCGGCTGCGTGCGCTGCAATGCCGACTGCCGGTCATATTTCTGACAGGGCACGGCGACGTTCCAATGGCGGTCCAGGCCCTGAAGGACGGGGCCTTCGACTTCATCGAAAAGCCCTATGACGACAATGCGCTCGTAGACAAAATTCTGGCCGCCGTCGATCAAGACAACAAGCGGAGCATCAGGGAAAACTCGATCCGTTTGCTGGAGCAAAAAGTGGCACAACTGACACACCGCGAGCAGGAAGTCATGCAACGGATTCTGGCCGGGAAATTGAACAAGGTTATCGCCGATGAACTTGGAATTGCGATGCGGACCGTCGAGGTCCATCGCTCCCACATTTTCGAGAAGATGCAGGTCCGCTCGGCTGTCGAGCTGTCGCAAGCGATCAGCCCGTTGGGAAACAAGCCGCCAAACTAATCCTGCCTCTTGAAATGAAGATGGCCGGCCTTGCACCAGAGGGAATACCGCGCCAGATCGATACGCGGATGCCTGTCGTTCCCGGTAGTACGCAGTTGGCGAACGAACTCATTGAGACGGCATTCGTCAGGCGGCTGAACCTGATGCCAGGTCAGCATGGCTCGCAACAGATTTCTGGAGCGGGTGTCCGGCAAATCGCGAAACAGCCCCAATGACATTGGAAACTCTGGAGGGCTGCCGCGCAGGTCCAGGGAGGCCAGGTCTTCAAGCAATGAGTCCACTTCACTGAAGCGTGAGGCTGCAGCAGCAAGCTGCTGGCCTGCCTTGGGGAAGCGCGAGGCGATCAGCGGAAAAACCTTGTGCCGCAGGAAGTTTCGCGTGTATCGGCAATCGGCATTGCTCTCATCCTCGACCCATGCCAATCGGTGGAATTCTGCATACGCCTGCAGCGCGTCACGTGGCAAGCCCAACAGCGGGCGCAATACCCGCCCCCGTGATTCCGGCATTGCCGCAGCTCCGCGCACGCCCGCTCCGCGCAGCAGGTTATGCAGAACGGTTTCCGCCTGGTCGCCGGCGTGGTGTGCAAGAAGAATCCAGTCGGCCGAATGACCGGCAAGCGCTTGGTGACGCACGTTTCGAGCCGCCGCCTCGACTCCTTCGCCAGTTGTTATCGGGACATCCACGCGGAGTACTTCCAGCGGAACCTCCAACTGCTTGCAGACCCGTTGGCAGGCGTCCGCCCAGGCATCGGCATTCGTGCTCAATCCATGATGAACATGCAGGGCCGAAAGCTCGATGGCCGATTCCTTCGCCTGGCAGGCCGCAGCGTGAAGCAGGGCCGAGGAATCGAGCCCGCCCGAAAAGCCGACGACGACGGACTGGCCCGGCCTTGTATAGCGCAGAAAACAGGCCGCAACAGCCTGCAAAACGGGCTCAGTGAATGGTTTGTTCCTTGAACCGGCCATAACTCATCAGACGCTCGAAGCGCCGCTCGATGAGCTCGCTTGTCGACAAGCCGGCAAGTTGCTTGAGTGCCTCTTGCAGGGACTTCTTCACACTCTGCGCCATCGCACGATGGTCACGATGCGCGCCTCCAACCGGCTCGTTGATGATGCGGTCGATCAATCCAAGCGACTTGAGACGAGGTGCAGTAATACCCATGGTTTCGGCCGCATCACCTGCCCGCTCGGCGCTTTTCCACAGAATCGATGCACAGCCCTCAGGCGAAATTACGGAATAGGTCGAGTATTGAAGCATCGCTACGACATCGGCAACCGCAATCGCCAAGGCGCCGCCTGATCCACCCTCTCCGATCACGGTGGCGATCAACGGTACTTTGAGCTCCGTCATGACCGCCAGATTGCGTCCAATCGCTTCCGACTGTCCGCGCTCTTCGGCATCGATACCAGGATAAGCCCCGGGCGTATCGACAAAGGTAAAGACAGGGAGTCCGAACTTTTCCGCCAATCGCATCAAGCGCAGGGCCTTTCGATATCCCTCGGGCCGCGGCATGCCGAAATTCCGATGGATTTTCTCTTTGGTATCCCGCCCTTTCTGGTGACCGATCACCATGCATGACTGCCCATTGAACCGGGCCAAGCCGCCAACGATGGCGTGGTCGTCGGCATAGTTGCGATCGCCGTGAAGTTCCTCGAAGTCGGTAAACACCAACCCAAGGTAGTCCAAAGTATACGGCCGCTGCGGGTGCCGGGCAACCAGAGCACATTGCCATGGAGTGAGCTTGGCGTAAATCTCCTTGGTCAGGCTCTGACTCTTTGCGTCCAGACGGGAGATTTCCTCCGATATGTCGACTGCGGAATCATCCTGCACGAAGCGCAGCTGCTCGATCTTCGCCTCAAGTTCCGCGATAGGCTGTTCGAATTCAAGAAAGCTTGTTTTCATGAACGCATTTTAGCAGTCAGCCGTGGCATCTAGCCAATCCGGGCCACCGTCCCGCGATCGCCGATTTTATGTCCGCCCGTAAAAGCCAAACCCCTCCGCCGGCAATCCGGGGGAGGGGTTTCAAGGGGGAGTCTGGCGCTGACCTACTTTCTCACACGGTGAAGTGCAATATCATCGGCGCGGTCCCGTTTCACGGTCCTGTTCGGGATGGGAAGGGGTGGTACCAAGACGCTATGGGCACCAGACTTGAAGGGGGTGCTTCGGGGTGGCGCGACCTGTTGAGGGGCGTTGGGCCGGAGCACATGATTCGGGAGAAGTAAGTGTTGGGTGGTGATTGTGTTGTCTTTGGTTGTTCTATACAGGAACTGAAGTTCACTGTTATAGGGTCAAGCCGCACGGGCAATTAGTATCAGTTAGCTTAACGCATTGCTGCGCTTCCACACCTGACCTATCAACGTCCTGGTCTTGGACGACCCTTCAGGGGGGTTGAACCCCCGGGAAATCTCATCTTGAGGCGAGTTTCACGCTTAGATGCTTTCAGCGTTTATCTCTTCCGGATTTAGCTACCCGGCGATGCCACTGGCGTGACAACCGGTACACCAGAGATCCGTCCACTCCGGTCCTCTCGTACTAGGAGCAGGCCCCCTCAAATTTCCAGCGCCCACGGCAGATAGGGACCAAACTGTCTCACGACGTTTTAAACCCAGCTCACGTACCACTTTAAATGGCGAACAGCCATACCCTTGGGACCGGCTACAGCCCCAGGATGTGATGAGCCGACATCGAGGTGCCAAACTCCGCCGTCGATATGAACTCTTGGGCGGAATCAGCCTGTTATCCCCAGAGTACCTTTTATCCGTTGAGCGATGGCCCTTCCATACAGAACCACCGGATCACTATGACCTGCTTTCGCACCTGCTCGACTTGTGGGTCTCGCAGTCAAGCCTTCTTTTGCCATTGCACTATGAGCACGATGTCCGACCGTGCTTAGAAGACCTTCGTACTCCTCCGTTACTCTTTGGGAGGAGACCGCCCCAGTCAAACTGCCTGCCATGCACGGTCCCCGATCCGGATTCACGGACCAAGGTTAGAACCTCAACGACACCAGGGTGGTATTTCAAGGTTGGCTCCGCGCGATCTGGCGACCACGCCTCACAGCCTCCCACCTATCCTACACAAGTCCCGTCAAAGTCCAATGCAAAGCTACAGTAAAGGTTCATGGGGTCTTTCCGTCTAGCCGCGGGTAGATTGCATCTTCACAAACATTTCAACTTCGCTGAGTCTCAGGAGGAGACAGTGTGGCCATCATTACGCCATTCGTGCAGGTCGGAACTTACCCGACAAGGAATTTCGCTACCTTAGGACCGTTATAGTTACGGCCGCCGTTTACCGGGGCTTCGATCAAGAGCTTGCACCCCATCACTTAACCTTCCGGCACCGGGCAGGCGTCACACCCTATACGTCGGCTTTCGCCTTTGCAGAGTGCTGTGTTTTTATTAAACAGTTGCAGCCACCGATTCTCTGCGACCTCATCACGCTCCACCCGCGAGGGGCTTCACGCTACCGAGGCATACCTTCTCCCGAAGTTACGGTATCAATTTGCCGAGTTCCTTCTCCTGAGTTCTCTCAAGCGCCTTAGAATTTTCATCCTGCCCACCTGTGTCGGTTTGCGGTACGGTCAATCTGTAACTGAAGCTTAGAGGCTTTTCCTGGAAGCAGGGTATCACTCACTTCAGAACCGAAGTTCCTCGTCATCACGCCTCGACTAAGCCGCACGGATTTGCCTATGCAGCACGCCTACACGCTTAAACCGGGACGTCCAACACCCGGCTGAGCTAACCTTCTCCGTCCCCCCATCGCATTACAGATCGGTACGGGAATATTGACCCGTTTCCCATCGACTACGCCTTTCGGCCTCGCCTTAGGGGCCGACTCACCCTGCGCCGATGAACGTTGCGCAGGAAACCTTGGGCTTTCGGCGAGGGTGCTTTTCACACCCTTTATCGCTACTCATGTCAGCATTCGCACTTCTGATATCTCCAGCATGGTTTACACCACACCTTCGCAGACCTACAGAACGCTCCCCTACCATGTGCTTACGCACATCCGCAGCTTCGGTGCATGGTTTGAGCCCCGTTACATCTTCCGCGCAGGACGACTCGATCAGTGAGCTATTACGCTTTCTTTGAAGGATGGCTGCTTCTAAGCCAACTTCCTGACTGTCTATGCCTTCCCACTTCGTTTTCCACTTAACCATGGCTTGGGGACCTTAGCTGGCGGTCTGGGTTGTTTCCCTCTTGACGATGGACGTTAGCACCCACCGTCTGTCTCCCAGGCTCGCACTTCGCGGTATTCGGAGTTTGCTATGGCGGAGTAGATCGCAATGACCCCTCCAACCATTACAGTGCTCTACCCCCGCGAGTGATACCTGAGGCGCTACCTAAATAGCTTTCGGGGAGAACCAGCTATTTCCAGATTTGTTTAGCCTTTCACCCCTACCCACAGCTCATCCCCTAATTTTTCAACATTAGTGGGTTCGGACCTCCAGTACCTGTTACGGCACCTTCATCCTGGCCATGGGTAGATCATCTGGTTTCGGGTCTACGCCCTGCAACTAAAGCGCCCTTATCAGACTCGCTTTCGCTACGCCTCCCCTATTCGGTTAAGCTCGCTACAGAACGTAAGTCGCTGACCCATTATACAAAAGGTACGCAGTCACCCCTCCTTTAATGGCCCTCTCTCCGAACTGCCAAGAGGTCCATTTCACTCCTCCCTTCGAACTTTTGCCGCCGTCGCTACGCGTCGACGTCAAAGCCCTCGAAGGCCATTAAAGGAGGGGCTCCCACTGTTTGTATGCATGCGGTTTCAGGATCTATTTCACTCCCCTCCCGGGGTTCTTTTCGCCTTTCCCTCACGGTACTGGTTCACTATCGGTCGATTACGAGTATTTAGCCTTGGAGGATGGTCCCCCCATCTTCAGACAGGATTTCACGTGTCCCGCCCTACTTGTCGCAAACTTAGTCTCGCTACTTTGTTTTCGCGTACGGGGCTATCACCCACTACGGCCGCACTTTCCAGAGCGTTCCACTAACAAAATAGTTATCTCTTGCAGGCTGGTCCCTGTTCGCTCGCCACTACTTAGGGAATCTCGGTTGATTTCTGTTCCTCCGGCTACTTAGATGTTTCAGTTCGCCGGGTTCGCTTCCACTGACCTATGTATTCAGTCAGGGATACTCCTTGCGGAGTGGGTTTCCCCATTCGGACATCTGCGGATCAAAGCTTGTTTGCCAGCTCCCCGCAGCTTTTCGCAGGCTACAACGTCCTTCATCGCCTGTAATCGCCAAGGCATCCACCACATGCACTTAGTCACTTGACCCTATAACATTGAACTCCGGTTCCCCGAAATCCTCCTCTACAGGAAGCAACCAAAGTATTACTTTTTCAGACCCCCGCGCCGGTTCAAAGGACGGGAGTCGTGAAGATACAATCACAACCCATGTGCCACCCCTTCCAGGGTGACACAACCTTACTTCTTCCGAATTTTTAAAGATCCAACAACCGAAACAGTAAAAACTGTTATTCAAATCGCTTCCATCGAAGCTGACTTGAATAACGGCTTTTGTTCTTGGTGGAGGATGACGGGATCGAACCGACGACCCCCTGCTTGCAAAGCAGGTGCTCTCCCAGCTGAGCTAATCCCCCTTTTTGCGGCGCAGTACGCACTGCAAAAGCCTCATCACCCCTAGCGGCCACATTGGTCTGCGAGAATCAAGCAGGACAAGGCGGAACCTCGCGCCGCATACGCATTGGTATGCAAGCGAGGCGACAACGCCGTCATGCGCCGGTTATCGCAGACCAATGGTGGGTCTGGATGGGTTCGAACCATCGACCCCCGCCTTATCAAGACGGTGCTCTAACCAGCTGAGCTACAGACCCGCTGTTGGGTTCTAAACAACCGATAGGTTGTAGGTGCTCACCACGCCTTTGCTCTAGAAAGGAGGTGATCCAGCCGCACCTTCCGATACGGCTACCTTGTTACGACTTCACCCCAGTCATGAATCCCACCGTGGTAAGCGCCCTCCTTGCGGTTAGACTACCTACTTCTGGTGGAACCCACTCCCATGGTGTGACGGGCGGTGTGTACAAGACCCGGGAACGTATTCACCGTGACATGCTGATCCACGATTACTAGCGATTCCGACTTCACGCAGTCGAGTTGCAGACTGCGATCCGGACTACGATCGGCTTTGTGGGATTGGCTCCCCCTCGCGGGTTGGCAACCCTCTGTACCGACCATTGTATGACGTGTGAAGCCCTACCCATAAGGGCCATGAGGACTTGACGTCATCCCCACCTTCCTCCGGTTTGTCACCGGCAGTCTCATTAAAGTGCCCAACTGAATGATGGCAATTAATGACAAGGGTTGCGCTCGTTGCGGGACTTAACCCAACATCTCACGACACGAGCTGACGACAGCCATGCAGCACCTGTGTTCAGGTTCCCTTTCGGGCACATCCGCCTCTCAGCAGACTTCCTGACATGTCAAGGGTAGGTAAGGTTTTTCGCGTTGCATCGAATTAATCCACATCATCCACCGCTTGTGCGGGTCCCCGTCAATTCCTTTGAGTTTTAATCTTGCGACCGTACTCCCCAGGCGGCGAACTTCACGCGTTAGCTGCGGTACTAAGAAAGTCTCCTTCCCCAACACCTAGTTCGCATCGTTTAGGGCGTGGACTACCAGGGTATCTAATCCTGTTTGCTCCCCACGCTTTCGTGCATGAGCGTCAGTGTTGACCCAGGGGGCTGCCTTCGCCATCGGTGTTCCTCCACATCTCTACGCATTTCACTGCTACACGTGGAATTCCACCCCCCTCTGCCACACTCGAGTCCCACAGTCACAAACGCAGTTCCCAGGTTAAGCCCGGGGATTTCACATCTGTCTTATGGAACCGCCTGCGCACGCTTTACGCCCAGTAATTCCGATTAACGCTCGCACCCTACGTATTACCGCGGCTGCTGGCACGTAGTTAGCCGGTGCTTCTTCTTCAGGTACCGTCATTAGTAGCCCGTATTAAGGACCACCGTTTCGTTCCTGCCGAAAGAGCTTTACAACCCGAAGGCCTTCTTCACTCACGCGGAATGGCTGGATCAGGGTTGCCCCCATTGTCCAAAATTCCCCACTGCTGCCTCCCGTAGGAGTCTGGACCGTGTCTCAGTTCCAGTGTGGCTGGTCGTCCTCTCAGACCAGCTACGGATCGTCGCCTTGGTGAGCCTTTACCCCACCAACTAGCTAATCCGATATCGGCCGCTCCCATCGCGCGAGGCCTTACGGTCCCCCGCTTTCACCCTCAGGTCGTATGCGGTATTAGCACAACTTTCGCTGTGTTATCCCCCACGACGGGGTACGTTCCGATATGTTACTCACCCGTTCGCCGCTCGCCGCCAGGGTTGCCCCCGCGCTGCCGCTCGACTTGCATGTGTAAAGCATTCCGCCAGCGTTCAATTTGAGCCAGGATCAAACTCTTCAGTTCAATCTGTCTTTTTTACTACTCGCTCAAACGAATCTCAGAGGCTAAATTTGCATTTAACCTTACTGTTTGTTTCGTGTAAGCACTTGCTTTTAATACTCTTAGCATCCAGCAGCAGCAGATCCTTCACGCAACCCTTCCGGATTACCCTCAGAACTCAACCCTCGTCTTTCGACTCCGGTCAGCCACCGTCCCTTCGATTTCGGAACGACAGCCCACCACCACCTCCAGCACAGCAAGCACCTACACCTATCGGTTGTTTGGTTTTTAAAGAACTTCCGCCTTCCTTCAGCGGCTCCGCAATCAGCAGAGAAACGAGATTATAGGGACGCATTTCCCTTGTGTAAACCCCTCCGCTGTTTTTTCTTTCGACTTCCGCAAAAAATCTTCTTCTCGCGGGCATCGTAGAATCCTCCGCCATGATTCCGTACGCACTGATTCGGCCGCTCCTTTTCTCGCTTGACGCCGAGCGAGCCCATGAATTGACGCTCAAGCTTCTGGCCATAGGCGACTCGCTCTGGTTGCACAACTTGCCGCCAGAAAAGACGGCGCCGGTCGAAGTGATGGGACTCCATTTCCCCAACCGCGTCGGGCTGGCAGCCGGCCTCGACAAAAATGGAACCGCCCTTGATGGCTTGAGCCGTCTCGGCTTCGGCTTTTTGGAAGTGGGCACGGTCACCCCGCGCCCGCAACCGGGCAATCCCAAACCCCGCCTGTTCCGGCTCCCCGAACAACAGGCCATCATCAACCGCATGGGCTTCAACAATGCCGGGATCGACGCATTGCGCGAACGCCTGGCACAGGTCCGCTACCGGGGAATTCTCGGGATCAACATCGGGAAAAATTTCGATACGCCCATCGAGCAGGCGGTCGACGATTACCTGATCTGCCTCGACAAAGCCTACCTCCCGGCCAGCTACATCACGGTCAACATATCGTCGCCCAATACCAAGAACCTGCGCCAGTTGCAGGGGGCATCCGAACTCGATGCCCTGCTGGCCGCCCTGAAATCCCGCCAGACCACACTATCCGACCAGCACGGCAAGTACGTTCCGCTGGCGCTGAAGATCGCGCCCGATCTCGATGAAAGCCAGATCGTCAACATCGCCGACGTCCTTCGCCGGCACCGGATCGACGCCGTGATTGCGACCAATACCACGCTTGGCCGCGAAGGTGTCGAAACGTCGCCGCTCGCAAACGAGGCTGGCGGACTTTCCGGCAGCCCGCTGTTTGAGAAATCCACTGCCGTGATCCGCAGCCTTGCCCATGCTCTTGGTGGGGAATTGCCCATCATTGCCGCCGGAGGGATTACCAGCGGCGAACGGGCGCGCGCCAAACTGGATGCGGGCGCGGCGCTGGTGCAAATCTACAGCGGCCTGATCTACAGCGGCCCGCAGCTTGTCGCCGAATGCATCGAAGCTACCCACACCTGAGCGTGGCAGCTACAATTTGTCGACTTGCGCAAATACCATTAAAAGCGAGATAATTTGATCTCCACCAATTGTTGCGGAGCTGTCGCGGCTTTCCGCGCATCATGACCAGTTACCTCTTCGTTGTTCTCGGCGCCGTCCTCGTCAATAACGTCGTCTTCGTCCGCATTCTTGGCTTGTGCCCCTTCATGGGCGTTTCCAAGAAGCTCGAAACCGCTGTTGGCATGGGAGCGGCGACGACCTTCGTCCTGACCATGGCCTGCGGCGCCAGCTATGTCATCGATCGCTGGCTGCTGATACCCAATCAGCTCGAATACCTGCGCACGCTGTCCTTCATCGTCACGATCGCCGCGATCGTGCAACTGACGGAACTGGTGATCCAGAAGACCAGTCCGCTGCTGCACCAGGTGCTCGGCATCTACCTGCCGCTGATCACCACCAATTGCGCCGTGCTCGGCATTCCACTGCTCAATGTGAGCCTGCGCCACAACTTCCTCGAATCCCTGCTGTTCGGCTTCGGCAGTGCGGTCGGATTCACGCTGGCGCTGATCCTCTTCGCCGGCATTCGCGAGCGCCTCGAAGCGGCCGATGTTCCAATTCACTTTCGCGGCACGGCCATTGCCATGATCACTGCGGGCCTGATGAGCCTTGCATTCATGGGCTTCGCTGGCCTGGACAAGTACAAGTAAAGATGTTCGAGGCAATTCTGGTCATGGCGCTGGGCGCCGTCGTGCTGGGCGCCGCACTCGGTTATGCCGCGGTGCGCTTTCGCGTCGAAGGCGATCCGCTGGTCGACAAGATCGATGCCATCCTGCCGCAGACGCAATGCGGCCAGTGCGGCTTCCCCGGCTGCAAACCTTACGCACAGGCCATCGCCAAGGGCGAGGCCGACATCAACTGCTGTCCGCCGGGGGGCGACGAAGGCATCCACAAGCTTGCCGACCTCCTCGGCCGCGAGTTCAAGTCGCTTTCCGCCGAACACGGGATTGAGAAACCGAAGTCGGTCGCGGTCATCGACGAACAAAGCTGCATCGGTTGCACGCTGTGCATCCAGGCCTGCCCGGTCGATGCCATCGTCGGCGCCGCGAAGCAGATGCATACCATCGTCGCCCCGCAATGCACCGGCTGCGAACTGTGCCTGCCGCCTTGCCCGGTCGATTGCATATCCATGCAGCCGATTGCCGAGAGCGTGGAAACCTGGAAGTGGAAATACCCCGTGGTCAAGATCACTCCGGCGCAAAAGGAGGCGGCATGACCGCCCTCCAGCGACTGTTCAAGTTTCACGGCGGTGTCAAGCCGGCCTACAACAAGGAAGCATCGACCGGGCTGCCGATCGCCGTGGCGCCAACGTCGACCCGGCTGGTGATCCCGCTGCACCAGAGCATCGGCGGCATGCCGCGCCCCATGGTCGCGGCGGGAGAACGCGTGCTCAAGGGCCAGCGCATCGGCGGCGCCGACGGCAACGTGTCGTCCGCCGTGCATGCCTCGACCTCGGGCACCGTGGTCGCCGTCGAAATGCGCCTGATGCCGCATACCTCGGGGCTGTCGGCGCTGTGCGTGGTGATCGAGCCGGACGGCCGCGACGAATGGATTCCGCGCCAGCCCTTCGACTTCCGCAGCGCAACGCCGACGCAAACCCGCGACTACCTGCGCGACGCGGGTGTCGTCGGCCTGGGCGGAGCGGTGTTCCCGAGCTATCTCAAGCTCAATCCCGGAAAGCAGGGCAAGCTCGATACCCTGGTCCTGAACGGCGCCGAATGCGAGCCCTTCATTACCTGCGACGACCTGCTGATGCGCGAGCGCGCCGCGACCATCCTCGACGGCGCCGCGATCATGCGCGAGATGCTCGCCGCCGGGCAAGTGCTGATCGGCATCGAAGACAACAAGCCGGAAGCCATCGCCGCGATGGAAATCGCCGCCCGGGCGGCAAACGCAGCCGCGAGGGAGGACGCGTTCAAAGTGGTGTCGGTGCCGACGCGCTATCCGGCGGGCGGCGCCAAGCAGCTGATGCGGGTGTTGACCGGCATCGAGGTGCCGCACGGAAAACGCTCCACGGACTATGGCCTGCAATGCTTCAATGTCGGCACGGCCTATGCCATTTACGAGGCGATTGCGCTCGGCCAGCCGCTGATCTCGCGCATCGTCACCGTGGCCGGCAATGTCGGAAAGGCACGAAACTATGAAGTGCTGCTCGGCACCCCGATGCGCGACATCATCGCCCTCTGCGGACCGCTGCCGGACAGCGACCGCGTGATCATGGGCGGCCCGATGATGGGCCTGCTGATGCCGGATGACAGCGTGCCGGTGGTCAAGGCCGCAAACTGCGTGCTGGTCGGGTCGAAGAAGCTGTTCCCGCCGCCGCCGCCCGAGATGCCCTGCATCCGCTGCGGCGAATGCGCCAAGGCCTGCCCGAGCGACCTGCAACCTTTCGAAATGTACTGGTTCTCGCGGGCAAAAATCTTCGGCAAGGCGCAGGAGTACAACCTGTTCGACTGCATCGAATGCGGCTGCTGTGCCTATGTCTGCCCCTCGCGCATTCCGCTGGTCGATTACTACCGCTTCGCCAAGAGCGAAATCTGGGCGCGCGAAACCGAGAAGGAAGCCGCCGACGTTGCGCGCGAGCGCTACGAATTCCGCCTGCTGCGCGAAGAACGCGAGAAGCAGGAGAAAGCCGCCAAGCTCGCGGCCAAGACCGCCGCCGGGCGCGAAAAGGCCGCCGTGGCGCTGGCCGAAGCCGAGAAGCCGGCCGTCACGCCGGAGCAGGATGCGAAGAAAGCGCTCATCGCGGCGGCCCTTGAGCGGGCCCGCGCGCAGAAGGAGCAGGCGCATCCCGAGAACGTCAGCAACCTGACCCCCGAACAGCAGGCCGAAATCGCCGCCATCGAGGCGCGCCGCGCCGAAATCCGCGAAATGGCCAAGCCGCATCTGCGGCAGGACGACTAGACAAGACCGTGAACAACTCACCCTACTTCCGCCAACCCGCCAGTGTCCAATCCGTGATGTTGCGGGTTCTGCTCGCGCTGCTGCCGGGCATCGCCGCCTACGTCTGGTTCTTCGGCGCCGGGATACTGGTGCAGATCGCCCTGGCCTCGATTACCGCGCTGGCGGCCGAAGCCGCGATGCTGAAGCTGCGCGGCAAGCCGCTGATGATGTTCCTCGGCGACGGATCTGCGCTGGTCACCGCCTGGCTGATCGCATTGACCTTTCCCTCGATCGCGCCGTGGTGGCTGACCGTGCTCGGCACCCTGCTCGCCATCGTCGTCGCCAAGCACCTGTATGGCGGACTGGGACAGAATCCCTTCAACCCGGCCATGGTGGCCTTTGCGCTGATGATCGTCGCCTATCCGCTGCTCATGTCGCAATGGCCGAGAGTGGACGCCACCGATTTTGCCGTGCAATGGGAGGCGATTTTCGGCAACCGCCAGGTCCTCGATGCCATGACCATGGCCACACCGCTCGACGCGCTGCGCACGGTGCTGCGCGATCCGGAACAGCGGGCAATGATAGGCGGCGTGCTGGGCACCAAGGCCACTTTCGGCAACGTCGGCGGCAAAGGCTGGGAGTGGATCGCCGCCGGCTACTTCCTCGGAGGTTTGTATCTGCTCCAGCAGCGCATCATCACCTGGCACATGCCCGCCGCCTTCCTGGCCACGCTGTTCGTCATCTCGGGCGCTTTCGCCCTTCATGATCCCGAGCGCTTTGCCGGACCCGGCTTCCAGTTGTTTACCGGTGGCGCCATGCTTGCCGCCTTCTTCATCGTCACCGATCCCGTTTCCGGAGCCACCACGCCAAAGGGCAAGCTGATCTTCGCCGCCGGCGCCGCGGTGCTGACCTGGATCATCCGCACCTTCGGCGCCTACCCGGATGGCATTGCGTTTGCCGTCCTGCTGATGAACATCGCCGCCCCGCTGATCGACATGTACACGCAGCCGCCGGTGTTCGGGCACAAGATCAAGGGGGATGACCCCAAATGAGCGAGTCCATCGAAGTCACCCGGCGCGAATCCAGCGTGCTGCGCATCTCGGTGCGTACCGCGGCCATCCTGCTGGCCTTCACGCTGGTGTTCACCGCCCTGATGGCCGGCACCTACAAGGCCACCGAACCCATGGTCACGGCCAGCGCGCTGGCCGAGAAGCTGCGCCTGATCGGCGAAGTGCTGCCGCCCGGCCAGTACGACAACGACCTGATGGCTGATTCGATCATCCTGCCGCCGCAAGGAATCCTCGGGCTCGACGACGAAACCCGGGTCTGGCGCGCACGCAAGGGCGGAGCCCCCGTGGCGCTGGTATTCGAAGCGGCGGCGCGGGATGGTTATTCCGGCCGCATCAGCCTGATCCTAGCCGTCGATGCCAGTGGCAGGCTGCTGGCCCTGCGCGTCACCACCCACAAGGAAACGCCGGGCCTGGGCGACTATATCGACCCGAAGAAGGACAAGAACAAGACGCAGCCGTGGATCACGCAGTTCAGCAAGCTCGGCTTCGACAGCGTGCCGCCCAAAAAATGGCGCGTGAAAAAGGATGGTGGACGTTTCGACCAGATGAGCGGCGCGACCATTTCGGCCCGGGCCGTGACCAATGCCAGCGGCCGTGCGCTGGCATGGGCAGTGGAGAATCGGGACAAGCTGTTCGCCCTGCCGGCCAACAGCCGTTTTGAGGAGAAGCAGCCATGAGCGCCTACAAGGAAATTGCCTGGAACGGCATCTGGAAGCAGAACACCATCCTCGCCCAGGTGCTGGGCCTGTGTCCGCTGCTGGCCGTGAGCACCAATTTCGTGAATGCAACGAGCCTCGGCCTGGCGACCATCGTCGTCATGATGCTGTCCAATTTCGGGATTTCCGCGTTGCGCGCTTTCATTCCCTACGAGATTCGCATCCCCGTGTTCATCCTGATCATCGCCGCGCTGGTCACCGTGGTCGATCTCCTGTTCAACGCCTTCCTGCACGACATGTATCTGGTGCTCGGCATTTTCATCCCGCTGATCGTCACCAACTGCATCGTGCTGGCCCGCGTCGAGGCCTTCGCCGCCAAGAATGGGCTGCGCGCAGCCACCTTCGACGGATTGATGATGGGCATCGGCTTCGTCTGGGTGATCGCGCTGCTCGGCGCCGTGCGCGAGTTGATCGGCCAGGGCACGCTATTTTCCGGCATCGAGATGATCTTCCCGACGCTGTCCGGCATCCAGATCTTGCCGGTGGACTATCCGGGCTTCCTGATCGCCATGCTGCCGCCCGGCGCCTTCTTCGTCCTGGGCCTGCTGATCGCCGGCCGCAACTGGCTCGATGCGCGCGCCAACCAGCGCATGCGCGAACAGCGCATCCACCATCAGGCTGAACACGCCACCGATCACCCAAGTTCGGCGCCGGCATGAGCCCGAAGAAGGTTCGCGAGTTCTTTTCCCGCCTCGCGGCGGCGAACCCCGAGCCGAAATCCGAACTCGAATACGCGACACCCTTTCAGTTGCTGGTGGCCGTGGTGCTTTCCGCCCAGGCCACCGACAAGGGCGTGAATCGCGCCACGCGCGCGCTGTTCCGCGACCACCCGACACCGCAGGCGATCGCCGCGCTGGGCGTGGAAGGTCTTGCCGAATACATCAATACCATCGGCCTCTATCCGACCAAGGCCAAGAACGTCGTGGCCCTCTCGCGCCTGCTGCTGGAACGCCACGGCGGCGACGTGCCGCATGACCGCGCCGCTCTCGAAGCCCTGCCCGGCGTCGGCCGCAAGACCGCCAACGTGGTGCTCAACATCGCCTTCCACGAACCCACCATCGCGGTCGACACCCACATCTTCCGCGTCGGCAACCGCACCGGACTGGCGCCGGGCAGCACGGTCGAAGCGGTCGAACAGAAGCTGCTCAAGGTGGTGCCCGCCGAATTCCGCCTGCACGCCCACCACTGGCTGATCCTGCTCGGCCGCTACACCTGCAAGGCGCGCAGCCCTGATTGCGTGCATTGCCCGGTCTTCGACCTCTGCGCCTGCAAGGAGAAAAATGTTTAATCCGAGCCGCGACCAGGCGCGCCAGTTCCTGATCGACGTCTGGGCCAAGCGCCGCAACCGGCTGCCCGGCACGCCGATGGACACGCTGGCCGCCGACCTCGTCGCGCTGCATCCCGAATACCACGCCCTGCTCGAAGCCGAGGACGCGTTGACCCGCGAATGGACGCCGGAGCAAGGTGAGACCAACCCTTTCCTGCACCTGTCGCTGCACCTCGCGATCGAGGAACAGTTGTCCATCGACCAGCCGCCGGGCATCCGCGCCGCCTTCAACACCCTGCAAAGCAGGCGCGGCGACCGCCACGAGGCACTTCACGACGTGCTCGAATGCCTCGGCGAAATGCTCTGGCGCGCCCAGCGCAGCAGGCTGCCCCCGGACGGCGACGCCTATGTCGATTGCGTGCGACGCAAGGCCGGCTAACCGTCCACCAAAAGTCGGCGCTGCCGACACGGCGATGCGGCCAAACACATCCACTCTGGGATAATCTATTGCTTCAACCTTGAAAGAAAACATCATGCGCTTTGAAGGAACCAACTCCTACGTCGCCACCCCCGACCTGATGCTCGCGGTCAACGCCGCGATCACCCTGCAACGCCCGCTGCTGATCAAGGGCGAGCCCGGCACCGGCAAGACCATGCTGGCCGAGGAAGTCGCCGGCGCCCTGGGCGTGCCGCTCTTGCAATGGCACATCAAGTCCACCACCAAGGCGCAGCAGGGCCTCTACGAATACGACGCGGTGTCGCGCCTGCGCGATTCGCAGCTCGGCGACGAGAAGGTCAAGGACATTTCCAACTACATCGTCAAGGGCGTGCTGTGGCAGGCCTTCGAGCAGGGCAAGCCCTCCGTGATCCTGATCGACGAAGTGGACAAGGCCGACATCGAATTCCCCAACGACCTGCTGCGCGAACTCGACCGCATGGAGTTCCACGTGTACGAAACGCGGCAGACCATCCGCGCCGCCGTGCGCCCCATCGTCATCATCACCTCGAACAACGAGAAGGAACTGCCCGACGCCTTCCTGCGCCGCTGCTTCTTCCACTACATCAAGTTCCCGGACAAGGAGACCATGGGCCGCATCGTCGATGTGCACTTCCCCAAGCTGAAGCAGAACCTGCTGCGCGAGGCGATGGAAGTGTTCTTCGAACTGCGCGAGGTGCCGGGCATGAAGAAGAAGCCCTCGACCTCGGAACTGCTCGACTGGCTCAAGTTGCTGGTCGCCGAAGACATTCCGCCGGAAGCCTTGCGCTCGAAGGATCGCAAGACCGTGGTGCCGCCGCTGGCCGGTGCGCTGCTGAAGAACGAGCAGGACGTGCATCTGTTCGAGCGGCTGGTGTTCATGGCCCGGCAGAACCGCTGATTTTGTCCGCAGATTTCGCAGATTTGCGCAGATGAATTCAGATACAGCCGCGAGGGATGCTCAGACTCACGCGATCATCGGTGCCGCGATGGCGGTGCATGGTGAGCTCGGGCACGGTTTTCTGGAAGCCGTGTATCAGGAAGCACTCGGTCTGGAGTTGGCGGCCAGGAACATTCCTTTTCAACGAGAAGCAACACTTCCGGTTCACTATCGGGGCAAGCCGCTATCCTGCGCCTATCGCGCCGACTTTCTCTGCTATGACGATCTGGTTGTCGAATTGAAGGCAATAAGCAAGCTTACAGCCAGCGACTACGCCCAGATCATCAACTACTTGAAAGCCGCGCGGCGAAGCAAAGCACTGCTGCTCAATTTCGGAGCACCTAGCCTCGAATACAAGCGCTTTGTTCTTAATCTGCGCAAATCTGCGAAATCTGCGGACGATGTGAGCCTTTCATGCTGATCGATTTCTTCCTCCACCTCAAGGCGAAGAAACTCCCCGTTTCCACGCGCGAGTTCCTCACGCTGCTGGAGGCGCTAAAGGAGCACGTCGCGGGCAACTCGATCGACGACTTCTACTTTCTGGCGCGCACCTGCCTGGTCAAGGACGAGACGCATTACGACAAGTTCGACCAGGCCTTCGGCGAATACTTCAAGGGCGTAACGGCGGTCCCCGGCCTCGACGCCGACATTCCCGAGGAATGGCTCAAGATGCTGATGAAGAAGCATCTGACGCCCGAGGAAAAGGCCAAGCTGGAAAAGCTCGGCTGGGACAAGCTGATGGAGGAATTCAAGAAGCGCCTCGAAGAGCAGAAGGAACGCCACGCCGGCGGCAGCAAGTGGATCGGCACCGGCGGCAGCTCGCCCTTCGGCCACGGCGGCTACCATCCCGAAGGCATCCGCATCGGCGGCGAATCGGCCGGCAACCGCACCGCGATCAAGGTCTGGGAAAACCGCGAATACCGCAACCTCGACGACACCGTGGAGCTCGGCACGCGCAACATCAAGATCGCGCTGCGCCGCCTGCGCCGCTTCGCCCGCGAAGGCGCCGAGGACGAGCTGGATCTGGACGGCACCATCGCCGGCACGGCGCGCAACGCCGGCTGGCTCGACATCAGGATGCGCCCCGAGCGGCACAACAAGGTCAAGGTGCTGCTGTTCCTCGACATCGGCGGCTCGATGGACGACCACATCAAGGTCTGCGAGGAGCTGTTCTCGGCGGCCAAGAGCGAATTCAAGCACCTCGAGTATTACTACTTCCACAACTGTATCTACGACTACGTCTGGAAGGACAATCGCCGCCGCCATGGCGAGCGCTTCCCGCTGTGGGACGTGATGCACAAGTACGGCGAGGACTACAAGGTAGTGGTGGTCGGCGATGCCACCATGAGCCCCTATGAAATCCTGCAGCCCGGCGGCTCGGTCGAATATTCCAATGAAGAAGCCGGCGCGGTCTGGCTGCAGCGCATGCTCGACACCTGGCCGCGCGCCGTCTGGCTCAACCCCGAACCCGAACGTTTATGGGACTATCGACATTCCATCGAGCTGATCCGCACCATTTTCAACAGCCGCATGTTCCCGCTGACGCTGGCGGGTCTCGAACGCGCCATGCGCGAACTGAACAAATAAGGAGTCGACCATGCAGCTACGCCGCCGCTTGCTGAAAGCCCTCGCCGCCGCCGGCCTGTTCGGCCCGGCGGGAATCTCCGGACTGATCGGCAACGCCCTGGCGAAAGGCAATGCGCCTGTCGCGCCCGGCGTGCACAAGCTGCGCGGCACCGTCAGCGTGAATGGCAAGCCGGCGCGCGAAGGCCAGTTAGTCGGCGCTGGCGATACGGTGGTTACCGGCCCCGGCAGCGAAGCGATCTACGTCATCGGCCAGGATGCCTTCCTGCAACGCGAAAGCTCCACCGTCAATTTCGGCGCCGACGTCGCACTGAACCTGATGCGCGTGGTCACCGGCAAGCTGCTCTCGGTGTTCGGCAAGGGCGCGCGCACGATCCAGGTATCCACCGCCACCATCGGCATCCGCGGCACCGGCTGCTACATCGAGGATGAAGGCGCGGGCGCCACGGCGCGCACCTACTTCTGCCTCTGCTACGGCGACGTCGAGCTGACGCCCGGCGCCGCGCCGCAGGAAGCCGAGCGCTACAGCACCACCCACCACGACAAACCGATGTACATCCACAACGACATGAAAATGCCGAAAATGATGGTGCCGGCCGGCGTCATCAACCACAGCGACGACGAACTCAAGCTGCTCGAAGCCCTGGTCGGCCGCTGGCCGCCGTTCTATGGGCAGGGCGGGCCGAGGTACTGACGGGATCTCGGCAGGATTCCTGAATGGATCCCGCCCCTGCCTGCCTGCTTTGAGCCCAATCCTGTCAGTGGAGCAATTCGGACGCGGGCTTTCACCAACAATCATTGAGAAAGAAAAACGGCCACTCGTTATGCGACAGTGATATTCTTGTTGCTCGGATGGCTGTGCTGTGGAAGCTATTACTTGCTTGCGCTCCGATTCAAGAGAGCAATTCGCCAGCAGTAAAAAACCAACAAGGAAATTTCGCCATGAACCGTTTTGTCATCAATATCATTCTCACAGCATTTGTTGCCCTGTTAGCCAGCGGCTGTCAAACGGCAGGAGAACACCGAAGGGCTGTTCAGGACGATACGGGCGATCGATTGACTGTTGGTGTGGTTCAGAAAGAAATCCGTATCGGCATGAGCGGCGCCGATGTTGTTTCTGTCCTTGGGTCACCAAACATGATCAGCACTGATGATGAGCGCAGAGAAGTCTGGGTTTACGACAAGATCGCTACTGAAAGAGTTTATTCAGGCAGCAGTGGTGGTGTTAACGCGTTGATCTTCGGTTTTGGTCATGGTGCCGCAGGCGGTCTCGGTGGAGGAGGGAGTTCTAGTGCAGGTGCTTCATCGACTAGTCAACGAACACTGACGGTGATTATCAAGTTTGACAAAACTAGCAAAGTACGGGACTTTGCTTACCATACGTCGAGGTTCTGACATGAGACGTCTTCTGGGTTGCGTTATAGCAATATCAGTACTGCTATCCGGCTGCGTTACTTTGCCACCCAATGCGTTTGTCGTGACGCCAGAGCAATTGGCACGACGTCAAATTGAAACACGTCGATATGACGGCGCCAAGGAAGAAAGCATCCTAGTCGCATCCTCTAACGTTCTACAGGACTTGGGCTATACGCTTGACAACTCTGAAACAAAACTTGGGGTACTCACAGCGAGCAAGCAGCGTGATGCGACGCATGGTGGAGAAGTCGCAGCAGCGATAATTATCGCCCTCCTCGGTGGCGGCGCTACACCTGTCAGCAAAGACCAGACCATCCGCGTTTCGCTAGTGGTTAGGCCCCTACAAGCAACAAAAGAAACTGCCCCAACCGATAGCCACTTCGTAAGAATCACGTTCCAGCGCGTAGTTCGACGAACTGATAACAGCCTGTTTGCGGAGACCCTGAGCGATAACGAACTCTACGAAGGTTTTTTTGAGAAGCTATCCAAATCGATCTTTCTGGAGGCGCAAAAGATATGAAACATCCTGCCGCACTGACCGTCATTACCGCTGCCATATTTCTTGGTGGATGCAACGCCACCATGAAGGAACGTGTCCTCGATTCAAGCGACCAGTCTCAACTACAGAAGCGTAGCTACCAGACTAGGCTATTCGATACGGCTGACAAAGAGAAGGTTATGCGTGGAGTCATTAGCACTCTGCAAGACCTTTCTTTCGTTGTTGAGCGTGCTGACATGATGCTCGGAACCGTCAGCGGGACAAAATATCAACAACAACTTGCAATTCGGATGACAGTATCAGTAAGGCCTAAAGGCAACACACAAATGGCGGTCCGTGCAAACGGTCAGTTGAACATCCAGCCGATCGAAGACCCCAAGGCATATCAGGACTTCTTTTCTTCATTGGAAAAATCACTGTTCCTGACAGCACACTTGGGTGAATAGTCAAGCCAATTTTGACTCTGTCTAGCCGGCTCCCGCCGTCCCGCCAGCGCCGACTTTCAGAATACCCGTTCCGCCGACCGAGGTGATCAGCCCGCGTCGAACATCGGCGGCGCGACCTTGATGATTTCCTCAATCGTGGTCAGCCCCGCCGCGACCTTCTTGGCGCCGGCGATGCGCAGCGGCTTCATGCCTTCGCGCATGGCCTGCTCGCGCAGCTTCGACAACTCGACGCCGCCGGCCACCAGCTTCTTGATGTCGAGCGACATCGGCATGATCTCGTAGATGCCGATGCGTCCCTTGTAGCCGGTCATGCGGCATTCGAGGCAGCCCACGGGACGATAGATCTGCGTCGGCATGCTGGATTTCCAGGGCGCCACCAGCGCCGTCCATGCCGCTTCGTCCTCGGCGCGCAGGCCGCCGGGCTGCTTGCAATGCGGGCACAGCGTGCGCACCAGGCGCTGCGCCATGACGCCGAGCACGGTCGCCGACAGCAGGTAGGGCGGCACGCCCAGATCGATCAGCCGCGTCATCGCCGATGGCGCGTCGTTGGTGTGCAGGGTCGACAGCACCAGGTGGCCGGTCAGCGCGGCCTGGATCGCCATGTCGGCGGTTTCCAGGTCGCGGATTTCGCCGACCATGATGATGTCCGGGTCCTGGCGCATCAGCGAGCGGATGCCTTCCGCAAAGCCCATGCCGATGTCGGGCAGGATCTGCACCTGGTTGAAGGCGGCCTCGACCATTTCGATCGGGTCTTCCAGCGTGCAGACATTCACCTCGGGCGTCGCCAGCTGCTTCAGCGTCGAGTACAGCGTCACCGTCTTGCCGCTGCCGGTCGGGCCCGTCACCAGGATGATGCCGTTGGGCTGGGCGGACATGCTGTGCCAGGTCTTCGCTTCGTCGTCGGCGAAACCGAGTTCGGAGAAATCGCGGACCAGTACTTCCGGATCGAAAATCCGCATCACCAGCTTTTCGCCGAAGGCCGTCGGCAGCGTCGACAGGCGCAGTTCGACCTCCTGCCCGTCCTGGGTGCGCGTCTTGATACGGCCGTCCTGCGGGCGGCGCTTTTCCACCACGTCCATGCGGCCGAGGATCTTGATGCGGCTGGTCATGGCGTTGAGCACCGCCATCGGCATCTGATACACCTGATGCAACACGCCGTCGATGCGGAAGCGCACGATGCCCAGGTCGCGCCGCGGCTCGACGTGGATGTCCGAGGCGCGCTGCTCGAAGGCGTATTGCCAGAGCCAATCGACGATGGTGACGATGTGCTGGTCGTTGGCGTCGAACTGCTTGTTGCCCTTGCCCAGCTCCACCAGTTGTTCGAAGTTCGCGGCGCCGCCGGTGACGTCGCCCTTGCCCAGCGCGCCCTTGATCGACTTGGCCAGGTTGTAGAACTCCACCTGGTAGCGCGTGATGTCGTCCGGGCTGCTGATGACGCGGCGGATGTCCTTGCGCAGGATTGGCAGCATCTCCGCCTCCCACGCCCGCTGGAAGGGCTCGGCGGTGGCGATCACCACCTCGTGCGACTTCACCTCGACCGGCAGGATGCGGTAGCGCGTCGCGTAGGAGTTGCTCATCACCTCCGTCACGGCCGAAAAATTGATCTTCAGCGGATCGATGTGGAAGTAGTCGAGCCCGGACCACTTCGCCAGCCATTGCGTCAGGCCGTCCAGGTCGAGCACGCGGTGCGGCGGCTGCAACGATTTCCAGCGCTGCTCGGCAATCGCGATCAGGGGATGCACCTCGCCCTTGTAGTAGCGCCGCTCCTGCTTGAAGCGGGCGGCTTCTTCGGCATCGACCAGGCCATCGGCGACGAGGGCATCGACGGTTTCAGGCAGAGTCAGGCGGTGTTCCTTGTGCGAAGCGTGGTTCATGGCGGAAAGTCGGCGCTGGTGACACGGCGAACTATAGCCGACAGCCGGCTTGGCCTCAATGCCGGGGTATTATCCCGGCTCCAATTTCATTCGAGACACCGGGAGATACCGCATGAAGAAATTGCTGATGCTGGCCGCGGGCACCCTGCTCGCCCTGCCCGCCTTCGCCCAGTCCGCAATCGACTACTGCGCCAAGGCGCGCGACCCGGCCCGCTGCGAAGCGCGCCAGGCCGCCCTGAAGAGCTGCGGCGAGAAGCGCGGCGCCGAAAAACGCGCCTGCCTCGACGCCAGCATTCCGCCGGTGGATTGCAGCAAGGCGCAAAACCCGCAGCGCTGCGAAGCGGCGCAAAAGGCCAAGGAAGTCTGCAAGGGCAAGACCGGCAAGGAACTCAAAAAATGCCTGCGCGACGAACAGCCGCGGAAGAAGAAAAAGAAGGCCCGGAAACAGAAAGCATCATGATTGCCGGCATCAGGAACTTCTTCACCCAGATGATCGAACCGGGCGCCAAGGAGCCTGGCGCCGCGTCGCAACATGCACTGCAGCTCGCCACGGCGGCGCTGCTGCTGGAAATGATGCGCATGGACAGCGCCGTCACCGCCGAGGAAACGGCGGCCGTGACGAAGCTGTTGCAGGGCCGCTTCGGGCTTCGCGCCGAAGACGTCGAAACGCTCCTGGTGCTGGCGGCGGACGAGGCGCGCCAGGCAACCGACTACTTCCAGTTCACCTCGCTCATCAACAAGAACTTCAGCGCCGGGCAGAAAATCCAGGTCGTCGAATACCTGTGGCAGGTGGCGTATGCCGACGGCCACCTCGACGCCCACGAGCAGCACTTCATGCGCAAGATTGCCGACCTGCTCTACGTCCCGCACGCCGACTACGTCGCCGCCAAGCAGCGGGCGCGGGAAAGCGGCTGAACGCCATGGCACTCTGGCTGCGATTCGAAGCCGCGGGCGCGGAACATTTCGGCACCCTCGACGGCGACACCGTCACCGCCTGGCGCGGCGACATGTTCGATCATCCGCAACAAACCGCGCAGCGCTTCGCGCTGGCCGAGGTACGCCTGCTGACGCCCTGCAAACCGGGCAAGATGCTCGGCCTGTGGAACAACTTCCACGAGCGCGCGGCGAAGGAAGGCCTGCAACGCCCCGCGCATCCGCTCTACTTCCTCAAGGCCGGCACCTGCTTCGCCGCCCACGGCGAAACCATCCGCCGCCCGGCGGGCTACGGCGGCATGGTGGTGTTCGAAGCCGAGCTCGGCATCGTCATCGGCCGCCGCGCCAGCGCCATCGCACCGGCCGACGCGCCGGCCGCGATCTTCGGCTACACCTGCGTCAACGACGTCACCGCGCGCGACCTGATGCGCCTCGATCCGGCCTTCGTGCATTGGACGCGCGCCAAGAGCTTCGACAGCTTCGGCCCCTTCGGCCCGGTCATCGCCACCGACATCGACCCGGCCGCCCTGCGCGTGCGCGCCATCGTTTCAGGCGAAGAACGGCAGGACTACCCGGTGAGCGACATGTTCTTCTCGCCGGCCGAAATCGTCAGCCGCATCTCGCACGACATGACGCTCGAAGCCGGCGACATCATCGCCTGCGGCACCTCGGTGGGCGCCGGAGAATTGCGCGAGGGCGATACGGTCGAGGTGGCGATCGACGGCGTCGGCCGGCTGGTCAATCGCTTCGCCTGAGATCAGGCGGCGGCACCCAGTTGCCTGACCGAGCGCAGCGGCGAGAAGCGCCACAGCAGTACGGCGAGCAGGATCGCGCCGAGCCCGCCGACCAGCAGCGGGAAGCGCAGGCCGAAGCGCTCGGCCAGCACGCCGCCGAGCAAGGCGCCCGGCCAGGCCGGAAACAGCGTCAGCCAGCGCATGGTGCTGGTCATGCGGGCCAGCAGCGGCGCCGGCGTAACCGCCTGGCGCAGCGCCAGCAGGTTGCTGAAAATCAGCACGACACTGCCGCCGAGGCAGACCAGCATCACGACGAACGCAACCACCCCGAGCCCGCCGCCGGGCGCCAGCGCCAGTTGCAGCCAGCCGATGCCGCTGGCGGCCATGCCGACGATCATCGACGGTCCGGGGCCGATGCGCGCCGCCAGGCGATGCCCCCACGCACCGGCGACGACGGTGCCGACGCCGGCCCCGGCCAGGCAAAAGCCGAAGGCCATCGCGCTCAAGCCCAGCTCGCGCGTGGCGAACAGGACCTGGGTCACCATCGCGCCGGTCTGGAAAACCTGCCAGCCGCCGACCGACAAGGCCATCGTCAGCAACAGGCGGTCATGCCGGACGAATCGAATCCCTTCGAGCAGCTCGGGCCAGAACCCCGCCGGCCGCGTTGCGGCGGGTTGGTCGTCGACGCGCAGGCCGCGCAGCACGACCGCGCTCCAGAGCATCAGGCCGCAGTTCAGCAAAATCGCCAGCGGGAAGCCGACCAGCTTTATCAGCATCCCGGCCAGGCCCGGCCCGGCGATTTCGGCGAACGCCTGGGCCATGCGGTTGCGGCCGTGGGCTTCGATCAGTTCCCCGCGACGCACCAGCTGCGTCAGCACGATCTGCCCGGCGGTGCCGGAGACCACGGAAACGCATGCCCCGACGAAGGCGACGGCATACAGCAGCCCCATGTCGAGGCGATCCAGCACCATCGCGACCGGAATGCACAGGAACATCAGGCTCATCACCACCTCGCCGAACAGGTAGGCGGGCAGCTTGCGAATCCGGTCGAGCACCACGCCGGCGGGCAGCATGAACAATACGAAGGGAAGGGTGCCCATCGAACCGAGAATGCCGATCTGGGTCGGCGTCGCGCGCAGCACCTCGGCCGCCGTCAGGGACAGCGCAAGCGCGCCGATTTGCCCGGCGAAGGCGCTGATCAGCAGCGAGAACCAGAGGCGGCGGTAGTTGCCGTCGCGCCAAAGGGTCTCGGGAGCATATGGCGAAGGCATGCGTCGAACGATGTGAGCCGCGGTGAAACGATTCTACGTCGTTCGCGAGCGCGATCCGGATCTTCCCGCGGATGGCCGTGGCGCCCGGTTCCGCGTTATGCGCCGGATCGATCCAGTGAGCTCAGCAACACCGCAAACAGCTGATCAGGGTCAAACGGCTTGACCAGGACGTCGTTCATTCCGGCATCGATGCAGCGCGCCTTGTCCTCTGCAAACGCGTTGGCGGTCATGGCAACAATCGGGATCTGCCGGTATCCCGGAAGCCCGCGAATTTGTCTCGTCGCCTCCAGTCCGTCCAGAATCGGCATCTGCATGTCCATGAGGATCGCCGCATAACCGGTCTTCCCGGCCAGGGCGACTGCCTCTGCCCCATTTTCCGCGGCATCCACGACCAGCCCGGCCGCTTCCAGCTGCATCAAGGCCACCTCCCGGTTTATCGGCTCGTCATCCACGACAAGAATGCGCGCTCCCGGATACTCCTGGCGAATGCGCGCCTCGGCATCCATGCTCGCTGCCGATATCGTTGCAGCGACGTCCGCGCCCCGTTTCTTCAGTCGCGCGGTCAGCCAGAAGGTGCTTCCCGCTCCCGGAGAGCTCTCCACACCCGTCTCGCCTCCCATCAACTCCGCAAAACGCCGGGTAATGGACAATCCGAGACCGGTGCCGCCGTACTTGCGCGTCATTGAATTGTCGGCCTGTTCGAATGCGCTGAAGAGCCTGGACATTGCCTCGGGCGATATGCCGATCCCGCTATCCTGCACTTCGAATCGGACGACCACCGAATCGGCGCTTTCCTCCTGCTTGAAGGCACGCAGCGTCACGGCCCCTTTTTCGGTGAACTTGATGGCATTGACGACGTAGTTGATCAAGGCCTGCTGCAATCGCGTGGGGTCTCCCACCAGGTTGCGCGGCAATGCTTCGACCTCGGTAAAGAACCCGATCCCCTTGTCCCTGGCTCGATCGGACAGGATCGAACTGACGTTGGCCAGCAGGCTGCTGACGACGACCGGTGCCTCTTCGAGGACGAACTTTCCGGCTTCGATCTTGGACAGGTCGAGGATGTCGTTGAGGATGGATAGCAGGTGTTTGGCGGAAGTGTCGATCGTGTCCAGGCGTTGTGCCTGCCTGGACGTGACGCCCTCGCGGCGCAGGATGCTGGCCATGCCCAGGATGCCGTTCATCGGCGTGCGAATCTCATGGCTCATGTTCGCCAGGAACTGGCTCTTGGCGACGCTGGCGGCTTCGGCGGCTTCCTTGGCGGCCGCCAGCGCACGATTCGCCGTTTCGAGTTCTGCCGTACGGGCGAGGACCCGCTGTTCGAGGTCGGCATTGAGCTTTTTGATTTCGACCTCGTTAATCAAGCGTTCCAGTTCGCCGGAAGCGCGCATGGCGACCCGCGCCATCGTACTTTCGGCGTGCAGGCGGTTCGCCAGCGGGCGACGACCAATAACCGCGATCAGGCCGATTGGCTTGCCGGCGTGGCTCCAGAGCGTCACGCCGACATAACTCTCCGCCCGCAGACCCTGAAGCGCCTGATCGCGGGGAAAGTGCTGGCATACGCCGGAAGGAAAGCAGCAGACGTTCTGGCCCACGACATCGCCGCAGGGTGTGTCATCGAGCGTGTAGGTGACGTTGTCCTCGAAATGGCCATCGTGCCAGACAACCAATGTCCGGGCACTCAATCCCTCCCCTTCGAGCTGGTCGATGCACACGTAGTCCATTTCGAGGTTCCGGGCGAGAAACCGGGCCAGCGCGTCAAAAAATGGCTCGTCCATCGAACTGCTGCCGGCGAGCGAGAGGAAGGCATCGACCTCCTCCCGCTGCTTGCGCTCGGTGACATCACGAATGATTCCCGTGACGAAACGTCCCTCGGCAACGTCCCAATGCGACAGCGAGGCCTCGATCGGGAATTCGCTGCCGTCCTTGCGCAATCCCGACAATTCGACCACCTTGCCTTTGGTGCGCGGCTCGCCTCCTGACATTACATGGCCAAATCCGCCAGCGTGCCGGTCGCGATATCTCGCTGGCATCAATTCGGTCAGGGACATCCCCATGGCCTCGGCTTCGGTGTGGCCGAATGTGGTTTCGGCACCCCGATTCCAGTTAATGATCTTTCCCGTGCTGTCGGCAGTGACAATGGCGTCACTGGCGGATTGCGCAACCGCGCGGTAGCGTGCTTCGCTTGCCTGAACCAGCTTCGCTGCCTGAGTGCGCTCGGACAAACGGGCCCGTATCTGGCTACCGGCATAGCGCACCCCAAAAAGCCCAATGACCCAGATCCCGCCGTATATGGCGAGATGAAAAAACAGCTTGCTCCAAAGAAATGCGTTGTAGCGTGCCCACTGGAGGGAAACGCTGATTCCGCCGCGAATATCGCCGACTTTGTAGCCCTGTGCCTCATGGCACTTCAGGCAGGCCTGCTCCACAATGAGCGGGCGCATGAAGCGAAAGTATGCCTCGCCGCCTATCGGCTCGACAGACGATACTTCCTGCTCACCCCGTTCAAATGCTTCCAGGGCGCGGCGCTCCCACTCATCCGGGGCATTTTCGGGCCGGAGGGGCTTCAAGCTTGTGATATGCCCTTTCGAGCCAAAATCATTTTGTCCCAGCTCATGAACCTGACGTGTCATGTAGGCCGGATTGATCAACGTCAGTTTCCTGCCTGACGGGGTAGTGATGTCTCTTTCCGGAACATGGGACAAGTTCGGATTGGGAGGCGTCTGAGGTGTCACCGGGGCATACACGCCTCCGTGTATCGAGGCCCAGCGTCGATACACCACATCCTTGCTGAAACTTTCCCTCGCGGTGGCTCGCACATTGTCAAGCGATGCGACGTAAGCCCCCCACTGGTCCCAGACAACAAGGGCGAAGATCATGGCAGACCAGCCAACGGACGTCCAAAGAAGCATGTTCTTGAGACCGAAATTGGAGGCGGCATGCTTCACAGCGTGTTTCGTTGTACTCATGGGAAAACACCGGATGCAGCGATTGCCCACAATATTACTCCGGTCTTTTCTCTTTGGCCGCATTTCCCGGGGCCGACACGACGAGCGCGGTGTCGATTGTCAGCAACTGCGTGCCGGATCGAAAGGCTGCGAAACAGCCGGCACCGATGAAACGAACCTCAGCCCGCTTCCTTGCGCGCGGCACCGATCCCGATTTCGGCGGCGCGCTTCATCTCTCCCGCTTCGAACATCCGCGGCTGATCGACAAAGGCGTTGCACCACGCGATCGTGTCGCTGCCCCAGAAGTTCTCGCCGCGCACGACCAGCGTCGGCACGCCGAAGACGCCCTGTGCGGCGGCGTGCGCGGTGTTGTCCATGAGTTGCTTCTTGACGGCGGGATCGGCGATCAGCGTGGCGGCCTCGGCCGCGCCGACGTCGAGGCGCGCGCAGAACAGCGGCCACTCCCCGGCGACATCGCGCCCCTCGCCGAAGACAAAATCAAAGGCCGCATCGACCGCCGTGCGCGGACTGCCGAGCCCCACCAGCAGGCGCAGCGCATGCAGCGGATTGAACGGGTGGCGCGGCGGCAGGCGGAAAGGAATGCCGTGCTGCGATGCGCTCCAGACGCAACTGCGGTAGGTGTGCAGACGCTTCGGCACGATCTCGGCCGGCCCCTTGTTGTCCCAGTGCTTGAGCAGGCCGGCGAAGAGCACCGGCACCAACTCGACATCAAGGGCCGGATGCAGTTCGGCGAAGCGCTTGAAGTGCAGGTAGGCGAAAGGCGAAACGAGATCGAAATACCAGCGGGCGGGAATGGTTTGCGTCATCGGTCTTCTCCGGAATCAAGGCCAGCGGGCCGCGATAGTCTTCTTCATTCAGGATGCGGCATTTCGACGCCGTCACGCCGTAGCGCCAGCGCCGACTCCCTGGCGCTCGAAGCGCTGTTCATTCACCTCGGCGCCCCATTGCGTGCCGCGGTGAGCAAGGCCGTGCCGACGCCCGTTCCGCGCAGCTGGTCCGACGTGATGAACCAGCGCAGATGCGCGCCGTCCTGCCCGGCACGGGAGCCGTCGATGGCAATCGAGACCTCGATGCGGCCATCCCGCAGCGCCAGCCAGAGACCGTCGCGCTCGCCGTCAAAGGCGTCGCAGAACGCGGCAAGCTCGCGCGCCACCTTGCTCTCGAAGGGCAGGCCGAATCCGGTGCTTTCGCGGTAATAGCGCGCGTGAAGCTCGACGATCCTGCCGATGCAGCCGGGCAGGTAGCCCTGGTGGATGGTCAAAGCCATGATGAAATCCGGAAGGACCTGCGTCTGAAATCACCCGCACTACGCGGCTTGCAATAGAAACTCGACTTTCACCGCCTCATACGGGAAAACGATCCGACCGTCCTCCGTCTTGTCAAGCACTCCCGCGTTGAGCAGCGCAGTGACGTCACCGTGCACGGCCTTTACGTCGCGTTCAGCGCGACGTGCGGCTTCGCGGATGGACACCGGCCCAGCCCCGCAAAGCACCTTGAGCAGTTCCCAGCGTTTTTCGGTCAGCACCCTCCACAGCAACTCGGGAGTGGCAAAGCTGATACGCGCAGTCTTTTGGGCCTTCCCGGTCTTCCAGACGCGCGCAAAATCAGCCATGGAGTCGGCAGGGGGTCGCACATCAAGAGTTACTGTTTTCATGGTTCCACCTCGCAATATCCTTCTGGAAGTCGGCGATCAATTGATCCGGCGTAGTAAAAGCGTAGGCACTTTCCTTTTTGCCAAAATGCCGGTGATCGCCCTTCCCCGCTTCGTTGTCGTAGCGCAGGACGCATTGTCCACGCACGACATAGGCCAGCCGGTACTTGAACGCGTGCGCCGACCCTTCGAGTGGCTTCGGAAGGCGCCACAGCACCAATTCCGCAAACGCCGACCCCGAGTAGACGATGCGAGAGTCAACAAGCTGAACGGCTTTCATGTTGGAGATAGTGCCAACATGTCCGGATGTTGTCAATCAGTCCAACGCTCAAGCGTGGCGACGAGGGCCGAATTCCATTTGAGCCCGACCCCTTATCACTTAAGGTCGAGCGCAGAGTTAGATTTCCCTACCAGCGCCACCACGATTGCGAACTAAGTGGGTTGGTATGGTCGGGCAAAGTTTTCGGCTGTGCGCCGCGGGGCACTCCCAAGCCGGCCCAATAGGTGGAGGGCTTAACGAGCATCGTAGTTGCCGATGAATTTTGAAGGCGTTTCCAGAATTTGTTGTCGTAGGTGAGCATGACATCAAGCCCAAGTTCTTCGGCCTCCGCAAGAACACGACAATCATTTAGCTTTGGGTGCTCGGATTGAAAAAGCTCCGCGCGGTTTTGTACTGCTTGAGCGTCCTGCACCGGGTAGTCAAGGAACAGGGTTCGCATAAAGCTCTGATGAAGCTCCCGGCGCTCTGGATTTGGAATGTCAGCAACCTCAGCGGCAACGGTTTGGGTAAGGGTAAAAGTGCCTGACCGATAGAACCAAGAGCGCAACAACGCAATCTTTTCGGGGGCTAAGGGATCGGTTGGTTCAGAAATACCCGCTATGCCGTCGAGAAGATACGAAAGGCACTGTGAATCGAGGCCGACTTGTGGAGTACGGGAGCGTCTCATTGGGAAATCTAACGATAAATGTGGCGCCTAAATGACGGAATGCTTTCCGTCATTCAGGCTGAATATGAAACTGCGCACGTCCGCAATCCTCCCTGGCATCGGTCCCCCAAACAAATTCACCGTACCCCCAGCGCCGACTTTCAGACGTGCGGCCCTAGCCCGCCGTTCGCGCCACCGGCTCCACATTCCAGATCGTCTTCGCATACTGCCCGATGGTGCGATCCGATGAAAACTGGCCCATGCCGGCGACATTGAGGATGGCCTTGCGCGTCCATGCCGCCGGGTCGCGATAGAGCTGGCCGACCTGTTCCTGGCAGGCGATGTAGGAGGCGTAGTCGGCGAGCAGCAGGTAGTGGTCGCCGTGGTAGGTGAGCTGGTCGAACACCGGCTTGTAGCGGTCGCGGTCCTCGGGCGAGAAGAAGCCATCGCGCAGCATGTCGAGGGTCTGCCTGAGTTCGGCGTTGTTGTCGTAATGGACCCAGGGACTGTAGCCGGCGGCGTACTGCTGCGCGACTTCGTCGGCGGTGAGGCCGAAGATGAAAATGTTTTCCGGGCCGACCTCGTTGCGGATTTCGACGTTGGCGCCGTCCAGGGTGCCGATGGTGAGCGCGCCGTTGAGCGCCAGCTTCATGTTGCCGGTGCCGGAGGCCTCGGTGCCGGCGGTGGAGATCTGCTCGGAGAGATCGGCGGCGGGGATGATGATCTCGGCGTTGGAGACGTCGTAGTTGGGGATGAACACCACCTTGAGCCGGTCGCGCACCAGCGGGTCGTTGTTGACGATGTCGGCGACGTCGTTGATCAGGCGGATGATGAGCTTGGCCAGGCGGTAGCCGGGCGCGGCCTTGCCGCCGAAGATCACCGTGCGCGGCGGCGCGTCGCCGCCGGCGCGCAGGCGGTTGTAGAGCGTGATGACGTGCAGCACGTTGAGCAGTTGGCGCTTGTATTCGTGGATGCGCTTGATCTGCACGTCGAACAGCGAGGCGGGATCGACCCGGATCGCCAGCCGCTGCTGGATCATCGCCGCCAGGCGCGCCTTGTTGTCGCGCTTGACGCGGACGAAGGCCTCGCAAAAGCCCGCGTCGACGGTGAGCGGCGTGAGTTGGCGCAGCTGGTCGAGGTCTTTCAGCCAGCCCTTGCCCAGATGCGTCGTGATCAGCTTCGACAGCGCCGGGTTGGCCTGGTTGAGCCAGCGCCGGGGCGTCACGCCGTTGGTCATGTTGACGATCTTGTCAGGCCACAGGCGGTGGAAGTCGGCGAAGATGGTTTCCTTCATCAGGCGGGTGTGGATCGCGGCGACGCCATTCACCTTGTGGCTGCCGACGATGGCCAGGTGCGCCATGCGGATGCGCTTGCCCTTGGCTTCGTCGATCAGCGACATGCGCTGCCACAGCGCCGGATCGCCGGGGTAATGGTGCATCACGTCCCTGAGGAAGCGCTGGTTGATCTCGTAGATGATCTGCAGGTGGCGCGGCAGCACGCGCTCGAACAGCGGTACCGGCCAGGTTTCCAGCGCCTCGGGCATCAGCGTGTGGTTGGTGTAGGCGAAGGTGCGCGTGACGATGCCCCAGGCACGCGTCCACTCCATGCGATGCTCGTCGATCAGGATGCGCATCAGTTCGGGGACGGCGATCGACGGGTGCGTGTCGTTGAGCTGCACCGCCACCTTGTCCGGCAGGTTGTCGAGCGGCGTGCCCGATTTGGCGAAGCGGTAGAGCATGTCCTGCAGCGAGGCGGAGACGAAGAAATACTGCTGCTTGAGCCGCAGCTCGCGTCCCATCTCGGTGGTGTCGTCTGGGTAGAGCACCTTGGACAAATTCTCGGAATCGTTCTTGTCCTCCACCGCCGCGATGTAGTTGCCCTCGTTGAAGTACTTGAGGTCGAAGTCGCGGCTGGCCTTGGCGGCCCACAGCCGCATGTTGTTTACCGTGCCGGTGTCGTAGCCGGGAATCGGGTAATCGTAGGCCATGGCCATGACGTCGTCGCTGTCCACCCACTGGTAGTGCTTGTGGCCGTGCTCGTCGGCGAAATCCACCACGCGACCGTGGAACTTGACCTGGTAGAGCACTTCCGGGCGGGGAAACTCCCAGGGGTTGCCGTAGCGCAGCCAGTTGTCGGGGTGTTCGACCTGCTGGCCGTTCTCGATGCCCTGGTGGAACATGCCGTATTCATAGCGGATGCCGTAGCCGTAGCCGGCGATGCCCATGGTCGCCATCGAATCGAGGAAGCAGGCCGCCAGCCGGCCGAGGCCGCCGTTGCCGAGCGCCGCGTCGGGCTCGATCTCGCTGATGCTCTCCGGCTTCAGCCCCATCTCGCCCAGCGCCGCCAGCGCGTCGCGGAATTCCTTCTCGGCGCAGATGTTGAGCATGCTGTTGGTCATGGCGCGGCCCATGAGGAATTCCATGGACAGGTAGTAGACCCGCTTGCGGTCTTCCACGTAATAGCTGCGCATGGTTTCCATCCAGCGCTCGATCATCCGCTCGCGCACCACGGCAGCGGCGGCGTGGAACCAGTCGCGGTCGGTGGCGGTGATCGGGTCCTTGCCGATCGTATAGACCAGGCGGTTGTGGAGCGAGCGCCGGATCGACGCGGCATCGAGCGTCGGGTGGTCGAGCTCGGGCAAGGCGGCGGGCTTTTTCATTGGCGTGCTCCCTCGAAGCGGACGAATGTCATGATACTCGCCGGGCGCCGATCCGCCACAGCCGCCTAGCCGGCGGGAGCGCTCCGCAGCGCCGCCTGCCAGCGCGCCAGTTTTTCCTCGAAGTTCATGCCGGCGTGGGCCGGGCTGGTGGAGGGCAGCACCACGGCTTCGAAGCCCATGGCCTCGACTTCGCGGATGCGCCTTGCCGCCACGCGGCCGTTGAAGCAGATTCGCCGTAGCGCCGGCGCCGACTCTTGCAGCTTTGCCAGCGGATTCGGCACCGCATCGCGTATCGCCGTGTCGAGGCTGCCGGCGCGTTCGCAGGAAGCGAACACATCCCAGATGGCGATGCCGGCGGCGCGCACCGCGGCGATGCGATCCGGGTAATCCATCTCTTTCAGCGGCTGTCCGATCACCGCGCCGAGGATGCGCCAGTACTGGTTTTGCGGATGGGCGTAGTACTGCTGCGCGGCGAGCGAAGCCGTGGACGGAAACGAGCCCAGGATCAGCACCCGGGCTCGTGCGTCGATGACGGGCGCGAGGCCCGTCAGTCTGATTGGCTTAGCTGCCACTCATTTCGAGCATCAGCTGGTTCATGCGCTTGACGAAAGTCGCCGGGTCGTCGAGCTGGCCGCCTTCGGCCAGCAGGGCCTGGTCGAACAGCACCGCCGCCCAGTCGTCGAAGCGCTTCTCTTCGTATTTCAGGCGCAGCAGCACCGGGTGCTTGGGGTTGATTTCGAGGATGGGTTTCGAGGGCGGTGCCTTCTGTCCGGCGGCCTTGAGGATGCGCGCGAGGTTGCCGGAAACATCGTGCTCGTCCGCCACGAGGCAGGCCGGGCTGTCGGTCAGGCGATGCGTGACGCGCACTTCCTTGGCGCGCTCGCCGAGCGACTTGGCGATCTTTTCGGTCAGCTCCTTGAATTCGCCGGCGGCGGATTCCTGTTCCTTCTTCTCGGCTTCGTCTTCCAGCTTGCCGAGATCCAGGCCGCCCTTGGCCACGGAAACGAGTTGCTTGCCTTCGAATTCGGTCAGGTGCGAGACCACCCATTCGTCGACGCGGTCGGAGAGCAGGATCACTTCGATGCCCTTCTTGCGGAAGACTTCGAGGTGCGGGCTGTTCTTCGCCGCATTGAAGGTTTCGGCGGTGACGTAGTAAATCTTTTCCTGCTCGGGCTTCATGCGGCCGATGTAGTCGGCCAGCGAGACGGTTTCGTCGGGCGTGTCGGCCTGCGTGCTGGCGAAGCGCAAGAGTGCTGCGATCTTGTCCTTGTTGGCGTGGTCCTCGCCCATGCCTTCCTTGAGCACGCGGCCGAACTCGCCCCAGAACTTGGCGTACTTCTCCTTCTCCGCCGCGTCCTCGCTGTTGGCCAGGCTTTCCAGCATGCCGAGGACTTTCTTGGTGCAGCCGTTGCGGATGGATTCGATGTCCTTCGATTCCTGCAAAATCTCGCGCGAGACATTGAGCGGCAGGTCAGCCGAATCGACGATGCCGCGCACGAAGCGCAGGTAGAGCGGCATCAGTTGCTCGGCGTCGTCCATGATGAAGACGCGGCGCACGTAGAGTTTGACGCCGTGGCGGGCGTTGCGGTCCCACATGTCGAAGGGCGCGCGGGCCGGCACGTAGAGCAGTTGGGTGTACTCGGTCTTGCCCTCGACGCGGGCGTGGGTCCATGTCAGCGGGTCCTCGAAATCGTGGCCGACGTGCTTGTAGAACTCCTTGTACTGCTCGTCGGTGATGTCGTTCTTGGAACGGGCCCACAAGGCGGAAGCCTGGTTGACGGTCTCGTCCTCGTCGGTGGCGACCTGCTCCTTCTTCTCGTCGTCCCACTTTTCGCCCTTCATCACGATGGGCTGCACGATGTGGTCGGAGTACTTGCGGATGATGGACTTGAGTTTCCAGCTCGACAGCAGGTCGTCCTGGCCTTCCTTCAGGTGCAGGGTGATCTCGGTGCCGCGGATCGGACGGTCGACCATCTCGATGGTGAATTCGCCCGTGCCTTCGGACTCCCAGCGCACGCCCTGATTGGGCTCGGCACCGGCGCGGCGCGTGTGCACCGTGACCTTGTCGGCAACGATGAACGACGAGTAGAAGCCGACGCCGAACTGGCCGATCAGGCTGGCGTCCTTCTTTTCGTCACCCGACAGCTTGGAGAAGAATTCGCGCGTGCCGGACTTGGCGATGGTCCCGAGGTTAGTGATCACTTCCTCGCGGCTCATGCCGACGCCGTTGTCGGCAATGGTCAGGGTTTTAGCGTCCTTGTCGAAGGAAATCCGTATCTTGAAATCCGAATCACCCTCGAACAGGGCGGCGTTGTGCAGCGCTTCGAAACGCAGCTTGTCGCAGGCGTCGGACGCATTGGAAATCAGCTCCCGAAGAAAAATCTCGCGGTTGGAGTACAGCGAGTGGATCATCAGTTGCAGGAGCTGCTTGACCTCGGTCTGGAAGCCGAGGGTTTCTTTGGAAGTGTCTTGAGTCGCGGTGGCCATCGAAAATCCCCTGAAAAACGAAGTGTACCGGCCCGATATGGGGTCGGCCAAGGCCATTTCAAGAGCAGGGACAAGTGCCCGCGCGACAGGCACCGATTCCGTGGCGAACCCAGGGGCGAACTCAGGGGCGGACCGGGCGGACGTCGGCCTGCCAGCTACCTTTGGCCGACCGAAATCGGCGTTTGACGGCTACACCCGGCGTCAGCCATACTTCCTGACGATTGCTTGGATTTCCTGTCCTGCACGAGGAGCCCACGGTAAATGGAACAAGTTGCTGAAAAGTACGAAATCATCCGGGAGCTCGGCAGGGGCGCGACGAGCATTGTTTACCTCGCCCATGACACGTTCAATGATCGCGAGGTGGCGATCAAGGTCTTCAAACCCGAGATCCTGTCAGACACCGAACACGGCAATACCTACCGCAAGTTGATCGCCAACGAGGCAGCCCTGGCGGGGCGCCTCAACCACCCGCACATTGTCGGCATCTACGACGCGGCGCTGGGCCGCGACGACGGCTATATCGTCATGGAATACGTGCAGGGCGAAACGCTCGAAAAATACGGCCATGTCGAGAACCTGCTGCCCGTGGACAAGGTGATCGAGATCGCCTTCAAGTGCGCCCTGGCGCTCGATTTCGCCAGCCGCAACGGCATCATCCATCGCGACATCAAGCCCGCAAACATCATGCTTTGCGAGGATGGCGCAGTGAAGATCGCCGACTTCGGCGCGGCGATCCTGGCAAAGAACGACGAGACGCAGCTGACCGGGGTCGGCTCGCCTGCCTACATGTCGCCGGAGCAGGTTCGCAACGACACCCTCAGCTACCAGACCGACATCTATTCCCTGGGCGTGGTGATGTACAAGCTGCTCACCGGCCGCCTGCCCTTCGAAGCCGACACCAACTACGCGCTCACCCACAAGATATTGAACGAAGACCCACCCGGCATCCGCACCCATCGCCCCGCGCTGTCGGCGCGGCTGGCCGACATTGTCACCAAGGCCTTGCGCCGCAACACGCCGGAGCGCCATGCCAACTGGCGCGAGTTCACCGAAGACCTGTCGACCATCGCGGAGCTGGATTTGCCGAAGGAGGCCGATTCCGAGACCCAGCGCTTCAACATGCTGAAGGCACTGCCCTTCTTTCAGGGCTTCAGCGAAATCGAACTATGGGAAGTGCTGCGCATCAGCATCTGGGGGCGCGTGCCTTCCGGCACCTTCCTGGTCGACGAGGGGACCACGGGCAACTTCTTCTTTGTCATCGCCGATGGCAGCGTGGACGTGGTCAAGGGCAACAAGAAGCTGAGCACGCTGGGCAAGGGGCACTGTTTCGGCGAGATGTGCTACATCCGGCAGGGCGCGCTGACGCGCACCGCCACCATCGTCGCCGACACGGCCGTCACCCTCTTCAAGATCAAGACTGATTCCCTGCACAAGGCGTCGGAAAACTGCCAGCTGCGCTTCAACCGCTCGTTCATGAACATCCTGGTTGACCGGCTGGCGCAGGCGACCAGCGAACTGGCCACCGTGTACTGAGGCTGCGGCTAGCGGCCGATCCTTGCGTCGAGGAAGGCCTTGATCTCGAGGAATTTCTCTTCCTCGCGCTTGACGAACTCGACGGTGCAATCGTCCAGCCCGGCGAGCATGAAGCCCTCCTTCGATTCCGGCAGGACGATGGTGATGTGCCCGGCGAGCAGGGTGCTGGCGGGCTTGAGCTGGATCGAGGCGATCGAGTCGATGGGAATGTACTTGTCGCCCTTGATGCCTTCCAGCAGGTCGCCCTTGAGGCTCTGCAAGAGCACCTTCACGCCCAGCTTGCGCTTGATTACGACCTCCTTGTCATAGACCTCGAGGCGGTCGCCTGTTTTCGACTCGGCGCTCATCAGGGCGCCCGGCGTGGTGGCATAGCCCATCTTGCAGGAAGGGCACCTGTCTTCCGCCGCCTTCGCATCCTTGGGCAGGCGCTTGTAGCCGCAGTGCGGGCATTCGCCCGGCGCCATGGGTCCTTTGGCGGCGGCCGGTGCCGCGGATGGCCTGGCCTGGGGCGCCTGTGCCGGTTTGGCTGCGCCCGGCATCGGCGCCTTGGCTTTGCTCGCCGCAGGGCTGGCATCGCCACGCTTGACATCTTCCTCGACGAAACGAAGTTGACAGGTACCGACCGAAATCAGGTCCTCGTCGGCGAGCAGCAGCTTGGTGATTTTCCTGTCGTGCACGAAGGTGCCATTGGCGCTGCCAAGGTCTTCGATGACGTAGAGATCGCCACAGCGGTTGATTACCGCATGTTCATTGTCGGCATTGACATTGTCGAGGGGAATCTCATTGGATGCCTTGCTGCCTATGACCATCCGGTCCTTGTTGACCTGAAATTCCCCAAGCACGTGACCATTCGCGTTAACAACCAGCTTCGGCATGCCGCTTCCCTCGAAAATTGAGATTTCCAATGGTGCAAGCATACCCCACCAGGCGCCCAGCTATTTCAAGCGCCGAGCGGGAGCGGGACCTCCGCCTGCGCGGCCAGCCGCTTCAACTCCGGCAGGCAGGAGCCGCAGTTGGTGCCGCACTTGCGCTTTTCCGTCAGCGCGGCAAGCGTGAGGCCGGCAGTAAGCTCGGCGCGGATTTCGTTTTCCGAGACATCGAAGCAGTTGCAGACAATGCGGCCGCGCGCCGGGCCGGAGGCGGGCGGGGTCGCCAGCGGGGCAAACAGCCATTTGCGCAGGTCCTGTGTGCTGCCACCGCGCACGATGAGGTCGAGCAGCCAGTCGGTGGCGCGGGTTTCCTTGCACAGCAGGGCACCGGCGAGGCAGTCGTCGGTTATCAGGGCGCGCTTGGCGATACCGCGCCGGACGTCGTCGAAGGCCAGCATTCGCGGCCCGTCGAGGCCCATCGCGGCGGCCAGTTCGGCCAGCAGTTCCGGCGTCGTCGGCGGCGTCTCGGCGCCGCCCCAGGCACGCAGCACGACCACCGTGGATTCGCGCCCGGCCAGGGTCAGCGTTGCGTAGTCGAAGCGGGCCAGCCAGGGTTGCAGGGCCGCGTGCAGGCCGCCCCCGTTGTTGCCAACTTCGTCGCGGCGCATGGCCACCAGATGCCAGCCGGTGGCGAATTTCTCGACCTGCACCGCCGCGTGCTTGAGTTCGGGCTGGCGCGAGACGGGGTCGGTGACCGGCAGGGTCAGGGCATTGACGCCGAGACCGGACATGTAGCGTCCGCCCCAGTGCATCGGCACATAAGTCTGCGCCGGGCGCAGCGTGGATGACGCGGCCGCGCGCAGCAGCAGCGAACCACGCTTGCCCTTGAGCCGCACCAGGTCGCCATCGACGATGCCGCGCCGTTCCATGTCGCGCGGATGCATTTCGATGGCCGGTTCCGGCGCGTGGGCGGCGAGGCGCGCCACCACGCCGGTGCGGCTCATGCCGTGCCACTGGTCGCGCAGCCGCCCGGTGTTGAGGTGCAGTGGATGGCGCGGATCGGTGGCTTCGGCCAAGGGGCGGTGCTGCGTTGGCGTGAAGCGGGCGCGGCCGCTGGCGGTGGGAAACACGCCGTCGGCATACAGGCTCGCCATGCCGGCCGTGGCGCCTGCGCGCAGCGGCCATTGCTGGGGTCCGGATTGTTCCAGCAGCGCATACGAGAGGCCGCCGATGTCGAGGTCGCGGCCGACGGTACTGGCGCGGTGCTCGGTGAAGATTTCCTCGACGTTCGCGTAGGGAAACAGCGTGCCGCCGTGTCGCGGGCGCCGACTCTTCAACCCGGCTTCCAGCCGCCGCGCGAAATCCACCGCGATGCGCCAGTCCGCCCGCGCTTCGCCCGGCGCCGGCACCGCCGCCTTGACGCGCGTGATGCGGCGCTCGGAATTGGTCACCGTGCCTTCCTTCTCGCCCCAGCCGGCGGCCGGCAGCAGCAGGTCGGCGTAGGCCGCCGTGTCGGTGTCGGCGCTGACGTCCTGGACCACGACGAAAGGCACTTCGCCAGCGCTTCATGCACCCGCGCCAGGTCGGGCAGCGACTGCGCCGGATTGGTGCAGGCGATCCACAGCGCCTTGATCTCGCCGCGATGCACGGCCTCGAACAGTTCCACCGCGGTGAGGCCGGGCGTGGCCGGCACGTCCGCCACGCCCCACAAACGCGCGACTTCCGCGCGATGCTCGGGGTTCGCCATGTCGCGGTGCGCGGAGAGCAGGTTGGCCAGGCCGCCCACCTCGCGCCCGCCCATGGCGTTCGGCTGGCCGGTCAGCGATAAGGGGCCGCAGCCGGGCTTGCCGATCTTGCCGGTGGCGAGGTGCAGATGGATGATGGCCGCGTTGTTGTCCGTGCCGTGGCTGGACTGGTTGAGGCCCTGGCAGTAAAGGGAAAGCGCCGCCGGCGCCTGACCGAACCAGCGCGCGGCGGTGACGATGTCTTCCGCCTTCACGCCGCAGATGTCGGCGGCCATGGCCGGCGTGTAGTCGCGCACGATGGCCTTCAGCGACTCGAAACCCTCGGTGTGAGCGCGGATGAAGTCGGCATCGACCAGGTCTTCCCAGAGCAGCACGTGCAGCATGGCGTTGTAGAGCGCGATGTCGGTTCCGGGCAGGATGGCGAGGTGCAGGTCGGCGGCCTCGGCCGTATCGGTGCGGCGCGGATCGACGACGATGATCTTCATGTCCGGCCGGGCGGCGCGCGCGTCCTCGATGCGGCGGAACAGCACCGGATGTGCCCAGGCGGTGTTGGCGCCGGCGATCAGCAGGCAATCGGCGTGATCGATGTCTTCGTAGGAACAGGGCGGCGCGTCGGCGCCCAGCGTGGCCTTGTAGCCCGCCACGGCCGAGCTCATGCACAGGCGCGAGTTGGTGTCGACGTTGTTGGTGCCGATCAGGCCCTTGGCCAGCTTGTTGAAGACGTAGTAATCCTCGGTCATGAGCTGGCCGCTGATGTAGAAGGCGACGCTGTCCGGGCCGTGTTCGGCGATGGCGCGGGCGAACTTTTCCGCGGCATGGTCGAGCGCGGCGTCCCAGCTTGCCCGCGCGCGCGCGGCACCCTTTTCGCGGCGCAGTTGCGGGCGCGTCAGGCGCTGTGCCATGACCTGCGGCGTCATGGTCAGGTGCAGCGTGCCGCCCTTGGTGCACAAGCGACCGAAGTTCGCCGGATGGTCCGGATCGCCGCGCACGCCGGTGATGCGGGTTTCATCGTGCTCGATGATCACTCCACAGCCGACGCCGCAGTAGGGGCAGGTGCTCTTTGTTTCCGCCATGACTAAACCCTGTTTATCCGCAGATTACGCAGATTTGCGCAGATAAAAACAGACCGCCTTTGATCTAATCTGCGTCAATCTGCGAAATCTGCGGACTGCCTTTCATACAAAAAGTCGGCGCTGATGAGCCCCCTGCGCAGCAAGGCGGTCGAGCAAAGTACGCTCTCCTCGCCGCTGCGGATGGTGACACGGCGATCAGGTGAGTTGCAGCCAGACCGCGCCGCCGTCGAGCTTCACTTCGAAACGGCGCGCGCAGCCCTTGTCCGGCGCCACGGCCTCGCCGTCCTTGAGGCCGATCTTGAAGCCGTGCAGCGGACAGGTCACGGTATCGCCGTGCACGATGCCCTGCGACAGCGGCCCGCCCTTGTGCGGGCATTTGTCGTGGAGGCCGAACACGCCGTCGTCGGCGGTGCGGAAGATGGCGATGTCGCCCTGGCTCGACGCCACCACGCGACTGCCTTGCGGCGCGATCTCGTCGAGCGCGCAGACCTTGATCCAGCCGCTCATGACACCACCTCTGCCGCGACTTCCTTGATCCGGATGACCTCGTACTCGCGGCGCACCGCGGGCTTGGCCACCGCCGCCTGCCACGGGTCTTCGTAGTCCTGCAGCGCGAACAGCAGGCGCTCGTAAAGCTCCTTGCGCTTCGTCGCGTCCTCGACCACGATCTTCTTCACATGGTCGAGGCCGACACGGGCGACGTAATGACACGTGCGTTCAAGGTAGTAGCCTTCTTCGCGATACAGCTGGAGGAAGGCGCCGGAGTATTCCATCACCTCCTCGTCCGACTTCACCTTGCAGAGGAACTCCGCCACTTCGGTCTTGATGCCGCCGTTGCCAGCGACGTAGAGCTCGTAGCCCGCATCGACGCCGATCACTCCGATGTCCTTGATGCCGGCCTCGGCGCAGTTGCGCGGGCAGCCGCTGACCGCGAGCTTGACCTTGTGCGGACTCCACATGCCGAACAGCATTTTTTCGAGCTTGACGCCCATCGCCATCGAACGCTGGGTGCCGAAGCGGCAGTGCTCGGCGCCGACGCAGGTCTTCACGGTGCGGATGCTCTTGCCGTAGGCATGGCCGGAGACCATGCCGGCGGCGCCGAGATCGGCCCAGACTTTCGGCAGGTCTTCCTTCTTGATGCCGAGCAGGTCGACGCGCGCGCCGCCTGTCATCTTCACCGTCGGCACCTTATATTTGTCGGCGACGTCGGCGATCGCGCGCAGCTCGGACGGCGTGGTCAGCCCGCCCCACATGCGCGGCACCACGCTGTAGGTGCCGTCCTTCTGGATGTTGGCGTGCGCCCGCTCGTTGATGAAGCGCGACTGCGGATCGTCCTTCGCCTCGCCTGGCCAGGTCGAGATCAGGTAGTAGTTGAGCGCCGGACGGCAGGAGGGGCAGCCGTTGGGCGTCTTCCATTCCATGTAGCGCATCGCCTCGGGAATGGTGATCAGGTGCCGCTCGCGAATGGTCTGGCGCACCACGCCGTGCGAATGGTCGGTGCAGCCGCACATCGGCTTGTCCCTGGTATCCGCGGGCGTGTAGGCACCGCCGACCGTCGAGGCGAGGATCTGCTCGACGAGTCCGGTGCAGGAACCGCAGGAGGACGACGCCTTGGTGTGCTTCCTCACCTCGTCCAGCGTGAACAAGCCCTGGCTCTTGATCGCCTTGACGATGTCACCCTTGCAGACGCCGTTGCAGCCGCAGACCTGGGCGTCGTCGGGCAGGGTCGCGGCCAGCGTCTTGCCGGCATGGCCGACGTCACCAACATGGTTCTGGCCGAACATCAGGTGGTCGCGGATTTCGTGGATGTTCTGCGCGTCCTTGACCAGCTGGAAATACCAGGCGCCGTCAGCCGTGTCGCCGTAGAGCACGGCGCCGACCAGGGTGTCGTTCTTCAGCACCAGCTTCTTGTACACGCCGCCGGACGGATCGTTGAGCACGATCTCGTCGGTGCCCTCACCGCCCATGAAATTGCCGGCGGAAAACAAATCGATGCCGGTGACCTTGAGCTTGGTAGACAGCACGGAACCCGAATAGCGCGCGATGCCGAAATTGGCCAGGTGGTTGGCGCAGACCTTGGCCTGCTCGAACAGCGGCGCGACGAGACCGTAGGCGATGCCCCGATGCGCGACGCATTCGCCGACCGCATAGATGCGCGGGTCGTAGGTCTGCATGGTGTCATTGACCACGATGCCGCGGTTGCAATACAGGCGCGCCGATTCGGCCAGCGCCGTGTTGGGGCGGATGCCGGCGGCCATGACGACGAGGTCGGCGGGGATTTCAAGGCCGTCCTTGAAGCGCAGCGCGCAGACTCTTCCCGATTCACCGCGGATCAAGGCCTCGGTCTGTTTTTCCAGCAGGAACTTGAGGCCGCGCGCCTCCAATGAAGTCTTCAGCATGTCGGCCGCGGACTTGTCCAACTGGCGCTCCATCAGCCAGGGCATCAGGTGCACCACGGTGACATCCATGCCGCGCAGTTTGAGGCCGTTGGCGGCTTCGAGCCCGAGCAGGCCGCCGCCGATCACCACCGCATGCTTGTGCGTGGCGGCGGTGGCGATCATCTCGTCGGTGTCCTTGATGTCGCGATAGCTGATCACGCCGGGCAGGTCGCGGCCGGGGATGGGCAGGATGAAAGGCATCGAACCGGTGGCCAGCAGCAGGCGGTCGTATTCCTCCTCGGTACCGTCGGAGGCGATGACCTTGCGCGCGGTGCGATCGATCTTCGTCACCGTCTTGCCCACATGCAGGCGGATGCCGTTGTCGGCATACCAGCCGAGCGGATTGAGGATGATGTCGTTGATGGTCATTTCGCCCGCCAGCACCGGCGAGAGCAGGATGCGGTTGTAGTTGCCGTGCGGCTCGGCACCGAACACCGTGATGTCGTAGAGATCGGGGGCAAGCTTCAGCAGCTCTTCCACCGCGCGGATGCCGGCCATGCCGTTGCCGACGACGACGAGTTTTTGCTTCTTCATGATCGCGATCCTCAAGCGGCCTTTTTCAGTTGTTTGCGGTACAGGAACTCGAACACCGCGGCGCGATAGTCGGCAAAGCGCGGGTCATGCGCCAGTTCGAGGCGGTCGCGCGGGCGCGGCAGTTCGACCCGCAGGATTTCGCCGATGGTCGCGGCCGGTCCGTTGGTCATCATCACGATGCGGTCCGACAGCAGCACCGCCTCGTCGACGTCGTGGGTCACCATCACCACCGTGGCGCCGGTCTTGGCCATCACGCCGTTGAGCTCGTCCTGCAGCGCGGCGCGAGTCAAAGCGTCGAGCGCGCCGAAGGGCTCGTCCATCAACAGGATCTTCGGTTCCATGGCGAAGGCGCGGGCGATGCCGATGCGCTGCTTCATGCCGCCGGAAATCTCGTGCGGATACTTGCCGCTGGCATGATCCATGTGCACCATCGCCAGAGCCGCATCGACGCGGGCCTTGAGCTTGGGCTTGCCTTCCTTCCTGCCGAAGACCTGCTCGACGCCCAGCATCACGTTCTCGAAACAGGTCATCCAGGGCAGCAGGCTGTGGTTCTGGAACACCACCGCGCGCTCCGGGCCGGGGCCGGGAATTTCGCGTTCCTCGCACAGCAGCACGCCGCTGCTGGGCAAGGTCAGCCCGGCGATCAGGTTGAGCAGCGTGCTCTTGCCGCAGCCGGAGTGGCCGATCAGCGATACCACCTCGCCTTCGCGGATGTTCAGGTCGATGTCGCGCAGCGCGGTGAATTTTCCGCTCTTGGTGTTGAAGGTCTGTCCGACCTTCTCGATTTTTACCAGTGTCTTCATGATCAGCGGCTTTCGTAAGTGAAGCGTTTTGCCAGCAGCAGCAGCATGGTTTCCAGCACCAGGCCGACGATGCCGATGACGAAGATGGCGATGACGATGTGCTCGACCTTGAGGTTGTTCCACTCGTCCCACACCCAGAAGCCGATGCCGACGCCGCCGGTGAGCATTTCCGCGGCCACGATCACCAGCCAGGCGGTACCGATCGAGAGGCGGATGCCGGTCAGCATGTAGGGCAGCACCGCGGGAAACAGGATCCTGGTGATGACCTTGGTTTCCGGCAGGCCGAGCACGCGGGCGACGTTGAGGTAGTCCTGCGGCACGCGCTGCACGCCCTGCGCGGTGTTGAGGATCATGGGCCAGATCGAGCAGATGAAGATGGTCCAGGTCGCCGCCGGGTCGGCCTTCTGGAACACCAGCAGGCCGATCGGCAGCCAGGCCAGCGGGGACACCGGCCGCAGCAGGCTGATGATCGGCTCGAACATGCGGCTCATGAAGGCGAAGCGTCCGAGCATGAAGCCCATCGGAATGCCGACCAGGGCCGCAAAACCGAAGCCGATCCCTACACGCTGCAGCGACGAGAGCACGTTCCAGCCGATGCCCTGGTCGTTCGGTCCGTTGCGATAGAACGGATCGGAGAACAGCTTCACCGCGGCCACCCAGGTCTTGTCCGGCCCCGGAATGTTGCCCGACTTGATCGCCGCCAGCGCCCAGATGCCAATGAGCAGGACAATCCCGAAAACCGGCGGGATGATTCTGCGCATCAAATCACGCCCGCCCTCCCCCAATCCCTCCCGCGCGGGAGGGGTGACAGCTTGCTCGCTGCGCTCGGTTGTCACGGGACGCTCCGCAGCCGCGGCGGCAGGGGTTGCAGGTTCCGTCTTGACCGGCGCTTCGACCAGCTTCAATGCAAGTGTGCTCATGCCGCTCTCCTTTTCCATTGCAGACAATCAATCAGGCACGCACCTTGAAGGACGCGGCGTACTTCTTCGGGTCCTTGCCGTCCCACACCACGCCGTCGATCAGCTTGTGGCTGCGCATGTCGCTCTTCGGCAGGCTGACGCCGGCGGCGGTGGCCGCCTGCCGGTAGATGTCGATGCGATTGACCTTCTTCGCCACGGCGAGGTAATCGGGATCGTCCTTGATCAGGCCCCAGCGCTTGTGCTGCGTGAGGAACCACATGGCATCCGACAGGTAGGGGAAATTGACCGCGCCGTCATTGAAGAACTTCATGTGGTTCTTGTCGTCCCAGCTCTTGCCCAAGCCGTTGCTGTAGCGGCCGAGCATGCGCTCGAGGATCACGTCCATGTCGGTGTTGATGTAGGCCTTTTGCGCCACGGTCTCGGCCGTCGTGCGCCGGTTGACCAGCGACGCATCGATCCATTTGCCGGCTTCGATGATCGCAGCCGTCATGGCGCGCGCGGTATTGGGATGCTTCGCCACCCAGTCGGCGGTGGTGCCGAGCACCTTTTCCGGATGGTCGACCCAGATGTCCTGCGTCGTCACCGCGGTGAAGCCGATCTTGTCCATGATGGCACGGTTGTTCCAGGGCTCGCCGACGCAGAAACCGTCCATGTTGCCGACACGCATGTTGGCGACCATCTGCGGAGGCGGCACGGTGATGTTCTTGACGTCCTTGAAGGGATTGATGCCTTGTGCCGCCAGCCAGTAGTAGAGCCACATGGCGTGGGTGCCGGTGGGAAAGGTCTGGGCAAAGATGTATTCGCGATCCTTCGACAAGACCTTCTTTGCCAGACTCGCACCGTCGGTGACGCCGGCGTCCTTGAGCTTGTTGGAGAGCGTGATGGCCTGGCCGTTGTGGTTCAGGCTCATCAGCACGCTCATGTCCTTCTTCGGCCCGCCGATGCCCAGCTGCACGCCGTACACCAGGCCGTAGAGGACGTGGGCGGCGTCGAGCTCGCCATTCACCAGCTTGTCGCGCACGCTGGCCCAGGACGCTTCCTTGGTCGGGATGATCTTGATGCCATACTTCTCGTCGAACTTCTGCACCGCCGCCATCACGACGGAGGAGCAGTCGGTGAGCGGGATGAAGCCGATGCGCACTTCCTTCTTCTCCGGCGCATCGGAACCGGCGGCCCAGGCGCCGGACCGCACTCCGGGCGGCACCATGCTCATGAGCGCCGCTCCGCCTGCGAGCTGAAGGAAGTCGCGGCGCGAAGGGCCCGTCGCGGCAGGAGCGGGAAGCTCGACAGTCTCGGTAGCGACGCTGGTCGCGGACAGGTTGGAAAGCTTGTCTTCATGGTTCATCTCGATCTCCGCTAGTGGCTGAAACGCAAAACGGCGCCCGTTGCGCATCTGCGGGAAGCACTCCCACGAGACGCAACAGACACCGTTGTCATTTGCACCGAACCGCCTTTGATTCGGCACTCAGGCACTACTTAGCAACCGCTGTGCCACTCCTGCCGAAATTGCCCCAACGCCGCGTCGGTGCTGGGAATTGCAGTCGGGAGTCGGCGCTGGCGATACGGCGACACATGAGGGATGCTGCACCGCGGTAGCGCGCCGATGAAGTTCCATGCACCAGAATGAAGCGCCGGCGTGGCCGGGCTGCGGCGTGCCGCTACAGCAACAGCTTCGCCATTTCCACCAGATCGCCGGCGACTTTGCCCAGCGGCTGGGCGCGGTCCATCGCCAGCTTGCGCAAGGCGGCGTAGGCCTGATCCTCGTCCAGGCTGCGCGTCTTCATCAGGATGCCCTTGGCCTTGTCGATGAGCTTGCGCTCGGACAACTTGCGGGTGGCCGTCGCCAGTTCCTGCTTGAGAAGCTGGTGCGCCTCGAAGCGCGCAATGGCCACGTCCACGATCGGCTTCAGCCGCGCCAGGTCAAGATTATCAACGACATAGGCCGACACTCCGGCCTGGAACGCGGCGCGCATCAGGGCCGCGTCGCGGTCCTGGGTCAGGATGATCACCGGGCGCGGCATCTCGCGCTCCATCACCGCGAGGTTCTCCAGCGTGTCGCGCGACGGCGAATCGGTTTCGATCAGGATCACGTCGGGTTTGATCTGCTCGATTTGCGCCGTGAGGTCGAGCGCCGACGGCAGCACGGCCGCCACCTGGTGGCCGGCCATGGCCAGCGCCGCGCAGAGTTCGGCAGCGCGGGCGCGGGATTCGTCGATGATGAGAATGCGCAGCATGAAACAGCTGCAGCAAGAGGCGTGCCGCCGACGCGGAATTACCCTGTCGCAGCGCATGCCCGCTGGCGGGCAGTCAGGACTTTTCGAGTACCCGCCTCAGGGTTGCACATATGCGCGCTTGCTGCGGCCGGGAAATTTCGACCCAGAGCGGAAGCCGTATCAGGCGCGCGGCAAGGTCTTCGGTTTGCTTCAACGTGCCATGCACACGACCATGGCGCCTTCCCGCCGGAGAATCGTGCAGGGGTACATAGTGGAAAACGGCGTGGATCCCTTCCCCGAGCAATTCAGCGAGCACGTGCTGGCGATCGACCTCGGCCGGCAGCAGGACGTAGTACATGTGGCCGTTGTGCTCGCATTCCGGCGGAACCACCGGGCGCCGCAGCAGGCCCCCGGCTTCCAGGGGCTGCAGCAGTTCATGGTAATGATTCCAGGCCTCGATGCGGCGCCGGGTGATTTCACGGGCATCTTCGAGCTGCGCCAGCAGGAAGGCGGCTGTCAGTTCCCCCGGCAGGAACGACGAACCCACCTCCTGCCAGGTGTACTTGTCCGCTTCGCCGCGGAAAAAGCGCGTGCGGTCGGTGCCCTTTTCGCGGATGATTTCAGCACGCGCGATCAGGGATGCGTCATTCACCAGCAGCGCACCGCCTTCGCCCGAGATCACATTCTTCGTCTCATGAAAACTCAGCGCGCCAAGATCGCCGATGCCACCCAGCGGACGCCCCTTATAGCGCGACATGAAGGCTTGCGCGGCATCCTCGACCACTTTCAATCCGTGCCTGGCGGCGATGTCGAGAATGGTGTCCATCTCGCAGCCGACACCGGCGTAATGCACCGGCACGATCGCCCGGGTGCGCGGCGTGATCGCCGCCTCGATCAGCGATTCGTCGAGATTCAGGACGTCCTCGCGGATATCGACAAATACCGGAACGCCGCCGCGCAGGGCAAACGCGTTGGCGGTGGATACGAAGGTGTACGACGGCATGATGACTTCATCGCCGGGCTGGATGTCAAGCAACAGCGCCGACATTTCCAGTGCCGCGGTGCAGGAATGGGTCAGCAGGGCACGCTTGCAGCCGACAAACCCCTCCAGCGACTCGTGGCAGGCCGCGGTGAACGGTCCGTCGCCCGCCAGGCGCGCGTTGAAATGGGCTCGCGCGATGTAGTACAGCTCCTTGCCGCTCATGTAGGGCTTGTTGAATCCGATTGTTTCCATGGACTTCACCTCAGGTTGGCGGATGCGGCGCCGGAACGATGACCCGGTCGGGGCTGCGGCTGCGAAGAAAATCCGCGCTGGCCGGCCCGCAGTTGGCAATCAGGTCGAGCACGCTGACACCGCCGATGAACTCGCCCCACAACTGCGGATACGGCGGATAGTCGTAGGTCTTGTATTCCAGCGCGATGCCGCTGGCGGCGAAGGCATGCTTGTCGAGATAGGCGTCGGCGCTGGCGCCCGACAGATAGCGGGAGGCGCCGACCTTGCGCAGGATGTCGATCAGGCGATCGGTTTTTGCGCCCTCGGCGCGCAAGTCGCGGGACGACAGGAGTTCGGTGCGGATGCCGAGGCTTGCGCAGACCGAGCGCACGAGGCGAATGTTCAGCTCGCTGATGCTGCGGTCCTGGAACGCGAAGGCGTTTTCCAGGATGCTTCTGGCGGCCGCGTAGGAGGGCGCCCTGGAATAATGCTGGCGAAACATGTTCAAGTGCCGCTCCCGCCAGTCATCCGTGGCCGAGTAGATCACCTCGGTCTGGTCGATGGCCTGCGTGCCACGGGCGCCATATCTGACCGGGACGGAAATCCATACCAGGCCGTTCGGTGTCTTCAGCTGATTCCGGGTGCGCCAGTCGCGACGCGTGTACTGCACGTCGTCGAGGAACACGAACTTGTCCACGCTGGCGATGAAGTCGAAAAAGCCCCGCCAGGGCACGTAGCAGGACTGGATGATGCCGACCCTCACGGCAAGCTGCCCGGCATAGTCACTGCTGCGCCAGCAGGTCTTTCAACCGCTGGCGATCCACCTTGCCATTCGGATTCTTCGGCAATTCGGAGAGGACGAACAGCCGGGCCGGCACCATGTAATCCGGCAGCAGCCCGGCCAATTCCGTCAATACCTCCCGGTCGTCCAATTGTTCGGTGCTGGCGACGAAGCCGATCAACTTGCCGTAGGCCGCATGGCCACGTTGATACATTACGGCGGCCTGATGTATCGCGGGCTGCCGCATCAGGGCCTGTTCAATTTCCTCCAGTTCGATGCGATAGCCCATGTGCTTTATCTGATTGTCCTTGCGGCCCATGAAATACAGGCGGCCGCCCTCTTCACGCACCAGGTCGCCGGTGCGATACATTCGCTTCATGTAGCGGCGGGCGTCGGTGAGGGTATGGAAGGCGGCGGCGGTTCGTTCCGGATCGTTGAAATAGCCCGCTGCCACATTCGGTCCGATCAGGCACAGCTCGCCGCTCGCCGTGTCCCGGTCTTCTTCGTCAACGATGCGGTAATCGAAGTTGGGATTCAGATGGCCCAGGGTGGGCAGCCCCTCCAGATCGTCGAAGTCTGCATCGCCCAGGCGATGTGCGCTGCAAATGCACGTGCATTCGGTGGGGCCGTAGACGTTGACCAGTTGCGCCTGCCTTGAAAACAGGTCGTGAAGTTTTTTCAGCTCCACCTTGGGATAGCCCTCGCCACCAAAAACGATGGCCCGCAGCGAAGGCAGTCCCGCCGCGGTCAAGGCTTTCATGGTCATCAGGTACATGAGCAGGGACGGCACGGAAAACCACACGGTGCACGCCATGTTCCCGACGTGGGCCGCCAACGCGTAGGGGTCGGACAGCAACTCACGGGAAACCGGGCTGAGGGATGCCCCCGAAAACAGTCCGACATAGAAATCGAAAACCGAATTGTCGAAGTACATCGGACTCAGGTTGGCGAAGTTGTCCTTCTCCGAGACCTCGAACTGCCGCTGGCCCCAGGCGATGAAGTGCAATACGTTCTGATGGGTGACCGCCACGCCTTTCGGGACGCCGGTGGAACCCGAAGTGAACATGATGTAGGCGATGCAGGCGCCGTCCACCCGGGACGACAATCGGGAGTGCTCTTCCCGCTCGGCGGCGGAAATCTCCGGCAATTGCGACTCGTCGAGATGGAGCAGCGGGCAGGCGTGGGAAGCGGCCAGTTCCGCCATGGCGTCCCAATGGGCCGGATCGTCGAAAAACAGCAGCGTGGCGCCGCTGGTGCGCAGAATCCTGGCCGTGCGCGCCGTCGGCGACGCCACGTCGATATTGACATAGGCCACCCCCAGCCTGAGGGCGGCGAGCATCAGGGCGAAGGACAAGGGGCGCTTGGTGTGGCCGATGGCGATGACGTCGCCGCGCTGGCATCCGTGATTCAGGATGTGCCGGGCCAGACGTTCAACCATGCCGGCCAGTTCGCCGAAGCTGACGGTGCGCTCGGGATACCGCAGCGCCGGGCGACTGCCGTCGCCGCCGCAGACCTCGGCAAAGCGCTGGGACAAATTGTAGGCATAGGCCTTCATGCCGAAAGCAGCCGGTCGCCGATGGCCATTGCGCCATTTCCGTCAGGCTGAACGCTATCAAAGCGCATGACCTGGCCGTCCTTGTGGAAGGCTATGGAATTCTCATAGATCAAGGCCACGGTCAGCGCCGGGAAATCCGTCACGATTTCGGCAAGAAACGGGTTGTGCATGAGTCGCGCCGAGAACACCCGGAACCGGCCGCCACTCGCGACGAATTCGCAGCCTTGCGACCTGTTGTTGAACGCCCGGATTTTTCGCAGGATCAGATCGTTCGGTTCGGTGAAGGTGATCACCCGGTCGCCCCCCTTCCGGCTGTAGTAAATCAGGCCCGGAACCTCCTCCTGATCCGCCGCCGGTTGAAAATCCCGGGCCAGGGACCGGGAGAAGACCCGTTTCTCGGCGATGAAGCTCAGTTGGTAAAGCGTCGTTGCGTCCAGGTCGTCGCTGTAGGGGATGCGGACTTGCGAAATTATGGGGCCGGTGTCGATCCCCGCATCCATGACATGGCACGTGGCGCCGGTGTCCCGTTCGAGCAGTATCGCGCCTATGGTGGGATCGGCCCCGCGCAGGTCTGGAAGAAATGATGGATGTATATTGACGTAACGGGCCGCAGGCAGGTCGGATATGGGCAGGATGTAAGGGCAGCCATTGGAGACCAATACATCGAATCGATTTTTCTCAAGCTGACTCAGGAGTTCCGCCTTGCTGCCGACGACGATCCAGTTGGTCACTTTCGGCAGCAGGCCGTTGTTCAGGTCGCGCTCCAGATGCGTGCCGCCGACCACGAACACGGCAGTCAGGTCCAGGCCCTCAAGGATCATCTGCTCCAGGACAAATCGCCTGTTGCCGACGAAAACAAAACGACTGCCCATCAGATCGCGAGTCCGCCATTGACGGCCAAGACCGCGCCGTTGATGAAATCGTTTTCAATGACGGCCGCCACCGCCTGCGCCACCTCACCGGCTTCGCCGAGGCGGCGCAGAGGGGTACTGGCCTGAATATGCTTCAGTATCGGCTCGCTCAGGGCCCGACGGGTAGAGTCGGTGTCGATGAAGCCGGGCGCCACGGCATTGCAGCGTATGCCCCAGCGCCCCAGTTCCCTGGACCAGGTGACGGTCATCGCATTGACCGCCGCCTTGGCCGCGGAATACGCCGTCTGGCCCTCGTTGCCGCAGGCACAGATGGAACTGATATTGACAATCACGCCCTTGCCGCGTCGCGTGACCATCTGCTCGACGACCGCTGACGTCATGATGAACACCGAATCCAGATTGACGTTCAGCGAAGCGCGGAAGCGGCCGTAGTCGTGCATGATGCCGTCGGGATTCATGATGTTGACGAAGGGTTCGTTGTAAATCACGCCGGCGTTGTTCACCAGGATGTCGATGCGGCCGTGGCGCTCGATGATTTCGGCGATGACCGCCCTGGCATCGGCGGGAGAGGTGACGTCCAGAATGCGCCCTGTCAGGGATGCGGGCAATTGGCTCAGCGCATCCTGATCCAGGTCGGCGGCGATCACGGTGGCGCCGAGGGATTGCAAATGGCTGGCGATTGCCAAGCCCAGTCCCCGGGCGCCTCCCGTCACCAGGGCGACGGCGCCGTCAATCCGCAAGATCGACTCCCTTCTCCTTCAGCACGGCGACGATACCGGCGACGGACACCATGCGAACGATGTCGGGGATCATCAGCACGATCCCGTATTCGCCTTCCAGGGACATCACCAGGTCCATCTGTTTCAGTGAGTCCCAACTTCCCACGTCGGCCTTTTTCAGGTCCGGATGAATCTCGGATTCGCGCAAACGAAACACGTCGGCCAACAGAGCTGTCAATCGTTTGTTCATGTCAGATTCCAAAATACTTCACATAGTCATCCGACGAGTAGCGAAACGGCTCGGCGGAGCGTGCTAGATGCACGGTGTGGGGCTTGGTGTCCTTGGTGATCAGGGCGCCGGCACCGACGATGTTGTACTCGCCCACCGTCACTTCGTTCACCACCGTGGCATTCACGCCGATGAAACTGTTGCGCAATACGCTGGCCTGGCCCGAAATGACGGTTCCCGCCGCAATCCAGCAGTGCTCCGCGATGCTGCTGTGATGGGCCAGGGTCACGTTGCTCCATACCATGCTGTTGGCGCCAACGCGTGCATGGGGTTCGATGACGGCAGATGGCAATACCACGCAACCTTCCCCCAGTGCATGACTCGAACACACTTGCGCAGCGGGATGAACGTAGGTCTCCACCGCATATCCCATTGCCTTGAGCCGCAGGAAAAGCGACTCGCGGACCCGGTTGAGATCGTTGTAGCCGACCGCCATAACGACACGGCAGGTCTGTGGCGCGAAACGTTCTTTTACCTGGGACAAGCCTACGGCAGCAAAGCCATCCACGCTTCCCTGGTCGATGAATTCGTCATCCACCGTAAGCCCCACTACTTCATAGCGGCTGTCGGCCCGCAGATAGGAGTAAAGGATGTCGGCCGTTATTGCGTTGCCCGCCAGAATTACCTTCGTCATTCCTCCGCCTCCATCACCGCCAGACCGAAACCGGTTTTTCCGTAACCGTTGCCGTTGTAGAGCATATAAAGGCGCCCTTCATGGGAAAAAACCCTGGGGTAGCAGATCATGTCCGAATCCCATCCGCTGTCCGAGACATCGATGCCCGCTTGGTCGTCCATGCGAACCCAGTCAAGGCCGTCGGCCGACTCGGCATAGCCTATCCGATAGGTCTCTATTCCAGGTTGCGCCCTGAATGAATACCACATGCGATACGTTCCGTCTGCCCCCCTGATGACGGAGGGGCGCGAAATGGCATATTCGTGTTCGTTGGCGTAGTCGATGCAGACGGTGGCCCTGGGTTCCCAGTAGATGCCATCCACGGAACGACGATGCTTGATATTGTAATAATGGCGGAAGCCCTCCGGCCGCGGCGTCCAGTGATCGCAGGATACGTACCACATGCGCCAACTGCCATTCTCCAGCATTACCGCGGGAGAGGCGGCAAAACAGGGATCATCGACGCCCCGGTCGAGCACAGGTCCGTTCAGTCTGGAGAAGCTAAGGCCATCATCGCGGGAAATGGCAAGCCCCGTGGCGGCGTCGAACATCAGGCGATTCTTGAGGCTGAAACCGATGGTGTAAAGATAGATGTTCCCGTCGACCCGCACTACGTCGGATGGAATGATGCCGTTGTCGTCGAAGAATCCGGTTGCTCCAATGTCGATGATCGGGGCGGTTATCAGGTTACCAATCTGGCCGGGGGTTTTCAGGTCCAGTTCGAGTGAAAAAATGCGACCGCGTCCCAGCCCGTCGTAGGCGGCGAAATAGATGCGATAGACATCCCCGAAGAGATGCAGCGGTACGGGAGTTCGGCCGCCCGCCACCATCGACTCGTTCTGGCCGGAGGCGCAAAATACCTGGCCGAGTTTTGTCCATTTCATGTGCAGATTCCGCCGAAGGCCGCCCCCATTGATCAGTCCTGTTTCATCGGTTACGCGAAGGAAATGTTCTTTCGTTGCTTGCCATCGATAATTCTTCCGGCGGGCAGAAGTTGATCCGGGATTTCGACATAGGCAATGTCCGAATTCGCAATGGTGTAATCCAGCAGTTGTCCTATGGCGGATCCCTTTCGAACGAGAATCAAATCCGACCAATCGGTATTTGTCAATGCGACCGGGCGAAAATCGGAGCGCTTCAGAAAGCTCGATACGGCTTCGAGAACGCCCAGGTTCTGCAAGGTTCCGGCGCTGCTGTGGCAGCAATCGTTAAGCATGATGCAGCCGTTTTCTGCGACGATTTCCTGATAGCGCATCAAATCCCGCAGGACATACTCATATTGATGGTTGGCATCGACATACACAAGATCGAAGTGATCCTCGCCGGTTCTCGGCTTGATATGCGCCAAAGCCTCTATGGTTGCGTATCTCAGAAAAACGACATTGGCAAGTCCCTCGAGCTTCGACACGCATTCATCGTGGATCACATCGTAGGTTCGCTGCTCCCGAACGGATCCGCCGAAATAGTAGTCATAGGTATCAACCGGATTCACCCAGGCGGGGAGCTCGTCAAACGGACAGTATCCTTGCGTGGCCGCTTCCGCGCTCCAGGCATCGATCAGCACCATGAGGCTTGGTGACAAAGTTCGATGCAACACCAGCGCATTGTCTCCGCGCAACACACCAAGCTCGATGACTTTCGGCGCGATCGCCATGGCCTTATAAGTCATGGACAGGACAACGTACAGATCGTTTCTGCCCAGTTGGACCACCTTCATGCTTGACCTTTCACGTCGCGGACGCCGGAATACCGGAAAGCCCTTGTCCAAACTACGGCTTGCACTTCGCGCCCTGAATCCATGTTCGAACCTCCCTGGCCAGGCTTGGCAACCATGTCGCCTTCCTTTCTTGATGAATCGCTTTCAAGGCCCCGAGCGATTGACGGGCCAGTTCGACATTCCGTTCGGAATAGCCCCAGGCAGCGCCAAGCCGATGCTCCACCGTGTTCTGGACCTCGGGGGACAACAGGGGGGACGGAAGGTAAATCACGGGAGCACCGCAGAGTCTGGCCATGACGAGGGTTCCCGACCATTCATTGGAAATCACGACCTTCGACCGCCACAGGACATCGCGTAGTTGCCTGTAGCTGAGATTGTCAGCCGGGTTCAGGACGCAGGTGGGATTCACCGGGGCCTGAATTGTTTCGGCAACGCTGAATATCCTATTCACATAGTAGGTGACTTCCGTTTTCGGGATCGCGTCGTTCGGAAAAAAGAAATCCGGGTCGTACAGGGGATAGGTGAGCGTCGAGTCGCATCGCCCACTGCGCCCCAGCTCCGGCCCGAAACCAATAACGCGATCCGCCCAGTCGAAACTGCCGTCCCAGTTGCCCTTGATATGTCCCGGATAGTTGAGCAGCCACCATACCGCGTAATCGGCCTTGAGCACGTTTCCAGTAACGATTTCAGGGTAAATCGCCACGATCGTCATCCCCGCCGCCCGCATGGTCTCCAGGTACTCCAGACTGACGAGCGGAACCCTCGCCCCCGGCATGCCCGCTCCCGCCAGCATGCCGACGTTGCAGCCCATGGCGTACATGTCTTCAGCCATGGCATGAAGTGCATAAACTCCACCGCTGGTGCGATGAAAGGCCGGCGCATACACGACAAAGACTATCTCCCGTTCCGCAAACGGCCGCACATCGAAGGTGTTCATCGGACTGGCAGGTTCATGGCCGGACTCCGTTTTCGCAATGCGGAGGAATATGTCTTCGAGGTTGCGCACGAACTTCGGTGTATCGAACAGCGGATGGGTGTCCCGGTTCGCCGCCAGGCGGCTCCGGATCAGAGCGAGTCGCGCCGCATCGCCGGCCAGCCCAACCGCCAGTTCCTCGTAGTCGCCGAGTGAGGTGGTGATCAGTTCCGGCAGTCCGATGGCATTGAGCAGGCTGCCCCCCATCCGCGAGGCGAAGCTCCTGCCGGAACAGGTGAGCACGGGAAGTCCCATCCACAAGGCATCCGCCACGGTGGTGCCGCCGTTGAACGGTGAAATGTCGAGAAACAGGTCGGCGACGGCAAATCGTGCGAGGTAGCGGGCCATCGGTACGCGAGGGGCGAAAATCAGGCGCTCGCGGCCTACCCCCTGAGCCAGGGCATATCGAACAAGGTTTTCCCGTGCCCCCTCATCCGCGGCAAGCAGCCAGAGCACGCTGTTCGGAGTACGTGCCAGGATGCGCATCCAGGCGGAGAAAAACTCCGGATTGAACTTGGTGTTCTTGTTGAAGGTGCAGAAGACAAAGGCGTCCTCCGGCAATCCGTATTCGGCTCGACCCAGTGGCGCCGCGGCGACTCGTTTCCTGTCATTGACCTGGAAGCAGTCGGGAAGGTAAAGCGGCTTCTCGCTGAAATGGCGAACCGATTCCTCTGTCAGCACATATCGGTCGGCCAGCACGTAGTCGATCTCGGGCATGCCGCTGGTGCCGGGAAATCCGAGATAGGCTATTTGCACCGGCGCCGGATGATAGGCGAGGATGTTGGGACGCGCACCGGCGGTGTGTCCCTGCAGATCTACCAGGATGTCGATTTCGGCGTCGCAGATTGCACGCGCGGCGTCTTCGTCCGACATTTGGTCAATCCGGATGAAGTGATCCATTGCGGCGGACACGCGGCGGCGAATCTCCGAATTGTCCTCGGGGCTGCCGCAAAAGCCGAACACTTCGACACGGTGCCGATCATGCAATTCATAGAGTTCTGCCGTCAGATAGGACACCGGATGCCGCCCGAAATTCGACGAGAGGTAGCCGATCCGCAACCGCCCGTGGGAGTAGCCGGCAACAGGCGCGAAGCGCGGCATGACGGGCAGCGGCAACGGTTCGCGGTGCCTGACCGCGGCATGCAATTGCAGCGCCGGGTCATCGGATATGGCCAGCATCGCCACCGGCGAAACGGCGGCGAGCATGTTGTCCGCCGAAATACCCGGCAAGGGCGCCAGCACCGGCCATTCGCATTGCTGCTGCCGCAGGTAGATCAGGTGATACAGAACGATTTCCTGATCGGGTTGTACCGCCAGACTGCGGGTGAGCATGGTCAGCGCCTCGGGAATCCGCTCCAGCGCCTCCAGGCGCCGTCCCAGGCTGTTGAGCGTAACGCGCAGCGCCTCCTGATCCGGGTTCGGCGTGGCATCGAGCAGCTTCAGGGCCTCCGACCATGCGGCAATGGCATCAAGGTCCCTGCCCTGGCGATCCAATGCATGACCGAGATTGACGTGCGACGCCGCATAGCCTGGGTTAAGCGCAATGGCAGCGGTGTATGACTCCTCCGCTCCCGCCAGATCGTTCGCGCCGTTGAGCAATACGCCCACGTTGAAATGCGCGATCCACGCATCCGGCGAGTCGGTTCTTGCTAGCCAGTCGCGGTACAGCTTGATTGCACCCGCCGTGTCACCCGACTCTTCCAGCGCGTGGGCGACGCTGCTGAGATCGGCGATATTGCTCGTACTCTTCCTTGGTGTGCGGCTGGAGGCTGTTCGCGGCTTGGCCATGGTGCGTATGAAGAGCAATCGGGGTATCGGTCTGGACAGCCCCAATTGTGTGTCCAGGCAGTGCCGTTGGATAAGCATGAACAGGCCGGGTAAAGCGCTGCAAATGCCGCCATTCTTCCCCCGTTTTCCGTTTCGCCGGGCGCTGGCAACCTTCGGCTAACCGGTACTCCAGCCGCGCGGTCGCCTCATGCCGGCAATACGGCAGGCCTGCTTGACGTAGCCGTAGGGGAACAGTTCGAAAACGAGGTTGCGCGAGCCACCCACTTGCGCCGCCAGGTGGCGGGTGACGAAACGCACATCGGGAATCACCTGGTGCTCCTGGTAGAACTCGCGCATGAAACGGATCGCGATCCAGTGTGTGTCCGTCAACTCGATGTTCTCCTGCCGCGCCAGCACCTCCGCCAGCTGCTCGTTCCAGTCCGCCGGATCAACCAGATAGCCTTCGCCATCCGTCGCCGGCAATACGCTTGTCGCGTCCATCGCTATTTCTCCCGTCGATCCAGAAAAGTCCACGCTGCAATAATCCATCACGCCATGATATACGCACACTATGATATATTCAGTGGCAGTTCATTTCAAGGATGTCGGCCGAATGGGTAACGCGGCACTCCAGAAACGAGAATTCGAAGCCCTCTCCCAGTTCCGCTACCAGTTGCGGCGCTTCATGCGCTTCAGCGAGCAGGTGACGCGCCGCTCAGGCATTACGCCGCTGCAATACCTGCTGCTGCTGCACATCAAGGGGTTTCCCGGACGCTCATGGGCGACCGTGGGCGAGCTGGCCGAGCGCCTGCAGGCCCAGCATCATGGCGTCGTCGCCCTGATTTCCCGGTGCGAGACGCGCGAGTGGGTGACGCGCGAACAGGGGCGGGCGGACCGGCGCGAAGTGGAGGTGCATCTCACCGCCAAGGGCGAACGCATGGTGAGCAAAATGGCGAAGCTGCACCGCGACGAATTGCTGAATCTCGAAGGCGGCTTCCTCCTGCCCAGACTCCAGGAACTGCAGCAGGAGTAGCCGTGACTGGAACAACGCCGTGACCCTTCCGATCGAAATCGCCCAGGCCGTACGCAGCGCCTGCGTGCGGGCCGCGCTGGAAGGCTACGAGCAGGCTCAGGTCGCCGGCCTGTGCCAGGAGGGTGCCTGGGAAGTCGCCGTCGATGCGATGCGAAGTCTCGACCTCAAGGTAGTTCTTCGGGAGACGGCCCTGGAAGACCCCTTGCCGCCGCCTCCTCGCGGGCCTTCTTCTGCCTGAGGCGCTCGTTCTTGTCGTCGTTGGCGAAAACAAAGCGCCCGTGCAGCACGCAGCCCTTCATGCCGGGGTCGCACGGCAGGTTGTTGACCTTCGAGCAAAGATCGTTCGCTTCGTGCGGGCAACCCCATGAGCCGGCCATGATGGGTCCTTTTCCTTTTCGTTGATCAGGCGCTAGTTGCGCACCAGCAGCATCTTCAGGCCACGCGGTGCATGCACCAGATCAGCCAGTGTGTAGTCGTCGAGCGCCGCATAGAGCGCGTCGAAGGCACGCACCAGGATTCCGGAGAGCCGGCAGGCCGGGGCGATGCGGCAGGCTCCGGCATCGTCCGAAAGACATTCGACGATCGCCGTGCTGCCTTCGCTGGCGCGAACGACCTGCCCCAGCCGAATGGCCTCGGGCTCGCGCGCCAGGCGGATGCCGCCGCCCTTGCCGCGCACCGATTCGATGACCCCGGAGCGCGCCAGCTGGTGCACCACCTTCATCAGGTGGTTCTCCGAGATGTCGTAGGCAGCCGCGATCTCCGGAATGGTGGCGAGCCGCTCGCGGTTGAGCGCGAGGAACATCAGCACGCGCAGGGTGTAGTCGGAAAAGGTGGTCAGTTTCATGTCCGCCAGTCTACGCCAATAAGCAGTAAAAAAGATATTGCTTTAAGAAAAAGGTGGTGTTAGGATAAAGCTGTATTCATTTTACCGCTTTAAAAGCCATGACGAAAGAAGCCGCCGCAGCCTCCGACCGATCCGCCCTCGACGAGGAGCAGGTGCGCGACGTCCTGCGCCAGGTCATCGACCCCGAAGTGGGCCGCGACATCGTTTCCCTCGGCCTGGTCTATCGCGTCGAGGTCGCCCCCGGCAGCCTGGTGATCGAAATGACCATGACCTCGCCGGCCTGCCCGATGGGCGACATGATCGTAGACGACGTCCATGCCGCCCTGGCGAGAGTCCTGCCCGACACGATCGGGCCCGACATCCGCCTGGTCTGGGAACCGCCCTGGAATCCCTCGATGATGGACGAAGCCACCAAGCAGCATTTCGGCTGGACCCCCGAATGACAAAAGCGACGCATCCCGAACCCCATCCTTTTTCAACCCCGCCACAGAGGAGCAGGACCATGAGCACGACACAGAACTTCAAGGCCACCATCGATGTCCGCCACATCATTCCCCGCGAGCGCCATCCGCTGATTTTCAGCACCTTCGACCATCTGGGCGCCGGCGAGGCGCTGCTGCTGGTAAACGACCACGATCCGAAGCCGCTCTTCTACCAGTTCCAGGCCGAATCGAAAGGCGAGTTCACCTGGGATTACCTGGAAGCCGGCCCCAATGTCTGGCAGGTCCGGATCGGCAAGCCCGTCCCGGAGGGCGCCGCCGCGCCTGTCGGCGGCTGCGGCTGCAACCACTAGGACCGGCTCACGACCATGGCTGACCTGCGCCCCGCCGCCCGCGTGCCGCTGCTGGTGCTGGGCATGCTGTCCCTCGTGGGCGGCGTGCTGGCGGGCCTGGCGCGGCTCGACTGGGGCGTGCCGGCGACCGCGGCGAACGCCGCCGGCTGGCACGGGGCGCTGATGATTTCCGCTTTCCTCGGCACGGTCATCAGCCTCGAACGCGCCGTCGCGCTCGGTCGCGGCTGGGCCTACGTGGCGCCGGCGGCTTCCGGCATCGGTGGCATCGCCCTGCTCGCCGGTGCGCCGCTGGTGGTGACTCAAGTCCTGACGGTCGTCGCAGCGGCGATACTCGTCGCCGCCAGTATTCAGGTGCTGCGCCGCCTGGTGGCGCCCTTCACGATCATCCTCGGCACGGGCGCCGCGTGCTGGCTGGCGGGCAACCTCGCCTGGCTTGCCGGCGGCGCGCTGACGGCGGCCGTGCCCTGGTGGCTGGCCTTCCTGGTGCTGACCATCGCCGGCGAACGGCTCGAGCTGACGCGCTTCCTGCCCACCCCGGCCGCCGCGCAACGGCTGTTCTTCGCCATCACCGGCGGCATCCTCGCCGGCGCCGCCCTCAGCTTCTGGCAGGAAGACGCCGGCCTCAGACTGTTCGCCGCCGGCCTGCTGGCGCTCGCCCTCTGGCTGCTGCGCTACGACATCGCGCGGCGCAATGCAAAGCAGCAGGGGCTGGTCCGCTTCATCGCCCTGTGCCTGCTCTCGGGGTACGGCTGGCTGGTGCTGGCCGGCCTGCTCGGGCTGGCCGGTGGCTTCCTGCCCGGCCACCCGTGGCGCGACGCGACGCTGCATGCGGTCGGCCTCGGCTTCGTGTTCTCGATGATCTTCGGCCACGCGCCAATCATTTTTCCGGCCGTGGTGCGGGTGAAGATTCCGTATCACCCGTTCTTCTACCTGCCACTGCTGGTGCTGCACGCCTCGCTGGCGCTGCGCATCCTCGGCGGCCTCGGTGACGGATTTCCGCTGCGCCGCGAAGGCGGCCTGCTCAATGCCGTCGCCCTGCTGCTGTTCATCGTCACGATGGTCGCCAGCGTGCTGCGCGGCAAGCGCGAAACAGCCATTCAAGGAGCTGCATGATGGGCGCCGTCGAAGAACCCGGCCCGGAAATCCTCGGCAAGCGCAACAGCGCCGGCCCGCAGGAAAAATGGACCACCGAGCGTGTGCTTTCGATACGCTACTGGACGCCGACGCTGGTGACCGTGCGCACCACGCGCTATCGCGGCTTCCGCTTCACGCCGGGGCACTACACGCGCCTCGGGCTCGGCGCCGCCGATGACATCGTGTGGCGTCCCTTCTCGCTGGCCTCGGCGGCCTATGACGACTTCCTCGAATTCATCGCCGTGCTGGTGCCGGGCGGGGCGTTCTCGGAGCAGCTCAAGCACCTGCGCGCCGGCGACAGGCTGCGCGTCGACAAGGCCAGTTACGGCTTCCTCACCGTCGACCAACTGGCCCGCGGCAGGGATCTCTGGATGCTCGCCAGCGGCACCGGGCTCGGCCCCTTCCTCTCGATACTCCAGGATCCTGCCGTCTGGCAGAACTACGAGCGCCTGATCGTCGCGCACAGCGTGCGCCACTCGTCCGAGTTGGCCTGGCGCGACGAAATTGCCGACATCCCAAAACGCGAATTGTTCGCCGACGCCAAATCCACGCTCACCTATCTGCCGGTCGTCACCCGCGAGCCGGGTGAAACCCTACTGGCCGAACGTATCCCTCTGCTGCTCGCCGACGGCCGCCTCGAAGCCGCCGCCGCGACGCCGCTCGATGCCGCCGCCTCGCGCGTGCTGGTCTGCGGCAATCCAGAGATGACCCGCGAACTGCGTCAATTCCTGACGACGCGCGGCTTCGCCACCAACCGGCGCGGCGTGCCGGGGCAGATGGCCTTCGAGAAATACTGGTAGCCGGGAGATGCCGCCGCGATGAAGCGCCACCCCGACCTGCTGCAACTCTCGCGCGAGCATTACGGCGCGCTGAAGCTGGCACGCGATGCTCGCCGTGCGGCCGAATCGGGCGCAACGGACGAGGTAACGGCGCTGGCGCAGCGCGTCGCCGCCCTTTTCGCCGCCGAGCTCGATCCGCACTTCCGCGTCGAGGAGCAGGGCATCCTGATTCTCCTGGCGGAAGCCGGCGAGCATGAGCTGGCAGGGCGCACCCTGGCCGACCACGCCGAGCTGCGCCGCCTCGCCAAACGTCTGGCCACGCCCGATGCGGAGACGCTGCTGAGTTTTGCCGAGCTGCTGGGCGCGCATGTCCGCTTCGAGGAACGCGAAGTCTTCGAGGCAGTCCAGGCCAGGCTCGGCGTGGACACCGTTTGAACAAGGCCATGACCCAGCAGGCCGTCGCCAGAAAAGTCATCGAAATAAAGCCCTACGCCGATCCGGAAGCGAAGGTGTACCCGCGCTCGATCAGCGGCATCTACGCCCGCTGGCGCTGGGTCTTCGTCTGGCTGACGCAGGGCATCTTCTACGGCCTGTGCTGGCTGCCGTGGCACGGCCGGCAGGCCATCCTGTTCGACATCGACACGCGCAAGTTCTACCTCTTCGACCTGGTGCTCTGGCCGCAGGACACGATCTATCTCGTTCTGCTGATGGTCATCGGGGCGCTGGCCCTGTTCCTATTCACTGCGGTAGCGGGGCGCCTGTGGTGCGGCTACGCCTGTCCGCAAACCGTCTACACTGAAATTTTCCTGTGGTTCGAGAAACTCATCGAGGGCGAGCGGCGGCAGCGCATCGCGCTCGATGCCGCGCCGTGGTCTTTGCACAAGCTGTCAATCAAGACCGCCAAACATGCCGTCTGGATCATCTTTTCGCTGTGGACCGGCTTCACCTTCGTCGGCTATTTCACGCCGATCCGCGAGCTGGCCCACGATCTGCTGACGCTGTCCCCGGGCGCCTGGTCGGCCTTCTGGGTGCTGTTCTACGGCTTCGCCACTTACGGCAACGCCGGCTTCCTGCGCGAACAGATGTGCCGGCAGATCTGCCCCTACGCGCGATTCCAGTTCGTCATGCTCGACCCCGACACGCTGATCATCGCCTACGACGCCAAGCGCGGCGACGCGCGCGGCGCGCGCGCGAAGGGCGTCGACCCGCGCCAGCAGAACCTCGGCGACTGCGTCGACTGCGGCATCTGCGTCCAGGTCTGCCCGACCGGCATCGACATCCGCAACGGGCTGCAGAACGAGTGCATCGGCTGCGCCGCCTGCATCGACGCCTGCGACCAGGTGATGGACAAGATGGACTATCCGCGCGGCCTGATCCGCTACTCGACGGAGAACGCCGTCAGCGAGCGCCTCACGCCGCTGGACATCGTGCGCCGGGCCTTCCGGCCGCGCGTGATCGTCTACGCCGCGATCCTGCTCTCGCTCGCCGCCGCCACCGCCTGGTCGCTATCGACGCGCATTCCGCTCAAGGTCAATGTGCTCAAGGACCGCGGCGCGCTGTCGCGCGAAGCCGACGACGGCTCCGTCGAGAACATCTACCGCCTGCAGATCATGAACACCGGCGACAAGACCCGGACTTTCCGCATCCGCATCGCCGGCGTCGAGGGCATCCGCCTCCACGACGACACGCCGGTCACCGTGCCGGGCGGCGAGATCGGCAGCCGCACCGCCAGCGTCAGGGCCGATCCCGGCGCGGCGAAATCCGGCGCGATTCCGATCAGCTTCAGTATCGAGGACGTGGCCGACGCCGCGGTGGCCGTCACCGAGAAATCAAAGTTCTGGATGCCCTGACGCGAATTGACGGGAAGCGGAACTCCTGTTCCCATAGATCCATGGCGAAGAAATTTCCCTTGCACCCGAAGCATCCCGAGCGAATCTGCTGGGGCTGCGACAAGTACTGCCCGGTCGATGCGCTCGGATGCGGCAACGGCTCGGACCGCACCCAGCACCCCGCGGAACTGCTCGGCGAGGACTGGCTCGACTACGGCGACTGGGGCATCGATACCGAGACGGAACCGCCGCGCACTAAGGGCGGCAGCAACAAGGGGCCGGGTTCGGAGTAGCCTTCACAGCCGCCCCGCCGCAAGAGTCTCCGAAGGGACGCACCGCACTGGGACTGGCGTGACCAAGCTGGCGCAACGCATCCCGCTGCTGCTCGCCGACAGCCGCGGCTTCGCCACCAACCGGCGCGTCGTGCCGGAACAGATGGCGTTCGAGAAATACTGGTAAGCGTGGATGTCGTTCCGCTGAAGCGCCATCCGCCATTGCAGGATATTTCCCGAGAACATCACGGGGCGCTGAAACCGGCGCGCAGCCGAAATCAGAAGCTCAGCACCTTGTCGGCTGCGAGAGTCCACTGGGTGAGTTGATCCATGGAGCCGCGCCTGGCGCCGTCAACCAGCTCGGCGTCCGTGATCCCCCGCGCATCCATGCAGGTGCCGCAAACGGCCACTTCAGCGTTGTGCGCGACAAGCATGCCCAGCATGTCGGCGATGTTGTAATAGCCTTGCGGCACTTTCTGGCCGCCATGGGCTCCGGATGCAGCATCACCCATCAGAAACACACGCACGTCGGTTTTGCCCGTCTTCAACAGCGAACGGGCGAGGCGCAGGCCGTTGTAGGTATGTTCGGAACCATAGGGGGCTCCATTGAGTATCAGCAGGGTATTCACGGACTTCTCCTTCTTTCAGGCGTTTTCCTGCGTCGCCACGGGCCTGTGTTCGGCCTTCCATTCCGGGAACCCGTCTTGCAAGCGGCGCGCCCGATAGCCGGATTTCCGCAGCTGGGCCACGGCGTCGAAGGCCAGCAGGCAATAGGGGCCCCGACAGTAGGCGACAATTTCCCGCTTCCTGGACAGGCTGGCCAGGCGCCGGGACAATTCTTCGAGGGGGATGTTGACGGCGCCGGGAATGTGGCCGGCGGAATACTCCTGCGGCGGACGGACGTCGAGCACGATGACCTCGCCTCGCTTGACGCGGTCCAGCAGTTCGTCGCGACCCACCGGATCGAGTGCATCACGCCGCTCGAAACTGTCGCGCACGATGCGCTCCACTTCGGCGCTTTGCCGCTCGGCCACGCCGCGAATTGCGGCAATGACGCCGGGAATGGCGTCGTCTGCCAGCGAATAGATCACTTGCAGGCCTTCCTTGCGCGAAACGGCAAGCCCGCTCAGGCGCAGGATTTTCAGATGATGCGAGGTATTGGCAATCGACTGTGCGCATGCTTGCGCCAGCGCTTCGACGCCGCGCTCACCCTGGCTGAGCGCCTCCAGCAATTCAAGGCGCACCGGGTGCGCCAATGCCTTCGCCACCTCCGCGAAATGCGACAGGAGCTTCAGCTTGGGCGACGGCTTCGGTACAGGCATGCGAATTCCTCAACAGCGACGAAAACAGCAATAGATGAACTTCTGGCTGCCCTGAGATGGAGCCACATGGGTTTCGCGCAACGACTCGATGAGTTCGAAACCCTCGCCCATTTCGGCAGCCAGCTGGTCGGGGGAATAGCGACAAACCGGCAGGTTGCTGCATTCAGCCGGACCGTCCTCGGCGAAGGTAGCCATGATCGCATAGCCACCCACTGGCACGGCCGCTCGCAATGCGGCGACATAGAGTGCGCGCTGCCGGGGCGTGGTGAGGAAATGAAATACCGCGCGATCATGCCAAAGGCGGTAGGGCCCTGGCGGGGCTGTTTCCGTAATGTCGCCGGTCATCCAGGTCACCTGCCCGGCATGATCGCCGAGTCGAGCCTTGACCGCGGCAATGGCCGTCGCGGAAATGTCGAGCACCGTGAGATACCGGAAGCCGTCATCGACAAGGTGATCGACGAGGTTCGAGGCGCCGCCGCCGACATCGATGATTGCATCCTCCCGTCGCATGCCCAGTTTGGCGATCAGCCGCAGCGACGTTTCAGGCTTGACTTGATACCAGCTCACTTCATGAGCGGAGCGCGTGGCGTAAACCTGCTCCCAATGATCGACTCGACTCATCGCCTTCCCCATATTCAAGTATTCGTTTGAATATTAGCTTTTGAATTGCAGGAATGCAAGTCGCTTGCTGTCTGCCGCGCCGCCTCAGCCGGTCAGCTTGCGGTAGATCTCCGCAATTTTCTGCGGCAGCTTTTTCGCATCGTCGATCACCGAATAGTGCGCGGGGCCATAGAGCTGCGGCAGGTAGTCGGCGCCGTGGCGGTCGATGGTGACGCAGTAGCTGCGGATGCCCTTCTCGCGTGCTTCGAGCAGCGCGCGGCGGGTGTCCTCGATGCCGTAGCGGCCGCGGTATTCGTCGCCGTAGTCGTCGGGGCGGCCATCCGAAAGCGTCACCAGCAGCTTGTGCCGCGTGTTCTGCCGCATCAGCAGGCCGGAAAGGTGGCGTACCGCGACGCCCATGCGGGTGTAGTCCCTGGCCTCGATGCCGGCGATGCGCTGGCGCGTGGCGGCATCGTAGCGGTCGGCAAAGCGCTTCACCGGATAGATGTCGCAGTGGGTGCGCGTCCAGCCGGAAAAGCCGTAGATGGCGTAGCTGTCGCCCAGCGCCTCGATCGCCTCGCACAGCAGCACCAGCGATTCGCGCTCGGCGTCATTGACCCAGCCCTTGGTCGAGCCGCTCATGTCGACCATGAACATCACGGCCAGCGAACGCTCGATGCGGCGGCGGTGGATGAACAGGCGCGGCGAGGGTTCGGCGCCGCTCATGCGGTCGGCGCGGGCGTCGACTTGCGCGTCGAGATCGATCTCCTCGCCGTCGAACTGGCGCTTCTGCGGCTTGTCCTCGCCGCGCAGGGCCTCGAAGCGGCGACGGATGCTGCGGATCAGGTGGGCGTGGCGGGTGCGCACTTCGTCGACCCATTCGTGCCTGCCGACCGGCGCCGTCATCTCGTACAGATGGCACCAGCCGTGGCGCCAGGAGCCGCGCCGGTAGTCCCATTCATCGTAGAAGGCGTCGGGCTGGGTGGTGACACCGGGCGTCATGGACTCGTCGCCACCATCGACCGGCTGCCAGGCCCCCGGCCCGGCCGCATGCAGCGCTTCGGGAGGAAGTTCGCCAAGATCCTGCATCAGCGATTTCGCCGCCTCGCGCGCGGCGGGCGGCAGGGCCAGCAGGTCAGCCTGCGGGTCGGGCACCTGCAGCTCGCCTTCCGCCGCCAGCGGCGGATAGTCGGAATTTTCCGCGGCGCCCGGCTTGGTGTCGGTCGCCGCGATCACGTTGAGGGCGCGGCGCACGACGGCCAGCTCGCGCGCGATGCGTGCGGCGCGCACGCGGCGGGCGGCCACCGGGTCCATGACGCCGATGTGCGGAATAATCGGCGTGTCGCCAGCGCCGACTCTTCGCAGTTCGGCCATGCAGGCGAGGCTGTCGGCCGCCGTGGCCCGCGGTCGCGCCAGGCTCTCCGCCACGGCGGCCAACTTGCCCGGCCACGGCCCGCGCAGGAGCGCGATGTCCCTGGCGAGGCCGGGAAGTTCAACGCCGATGCAGGCCTCCAGGCGCATCGCCTCGAACACGGCGAACCAGCGCAGCCCGCGTTCGCGATCGGGCCAGAGTTCGAGCTCGGGCTCGGGATCGATGTTGAAGCTGCCGAAGCGCGTTTGGGCCCAGAGCAGGGCGGCCATGACCTTGTATAGCCGCTGGTTGCCGACGACATCCGGCGCGACGTCGAGCCGCTCGGGCAGCCACAGGGTTTCGCTGTCGGTCCAGGCTTTGGGGCCGCTGGCGAGCTTCAGCGCACGGCCGTCGAGCGCCTGCAGAAAGCGCGACAGGCGGCCTTCGACCGTCGCGAAATCGATGCCTTCCTGCGAATGCCGCACGCGTGCGGCGTGGGTCTCGGCGAACTCGTTCAAGGCCTTGCGCGTGGCGGCAAGACCGCTGCGATCATAGGCGTCGAGCCCGGCACGCACCCAGTCGTCGAGTTGCGCGCCGAGCCCGGACGCCCGTTCCGCGGCCAGCGAGGCGATCAGCCAACCCAGATCGTCCGAAGTTTGTGCCGCGACCCCCGCCCAGTGCAGCACCCGGTCCTGGGTCTCGCGCGGCAGGGCTTCGAGCAGCGCTGCCGGCTCCGCGGCGGAACGCTGGCGCAGGGAAAGCAGCAGCAGTTCGTCGAGCCGCGCTTCGAGTTCGTGAGCGAAGAGCTTGCGTTCGCTCATGACGAATCAGTCAATTATCCGCAGATGACGCAGATTTTCACAGATTAAAACTCGGTAACTCATCGGCTTAGAGATGATCTCCGGAAAACTCAATGAGGGAGGTGTGAGTCGCGCCCAGCGTATTGTTCCATCTGCGTAATCTGCGAAATCTGCGGATCAACTGCTTTTCAAGCATCAGAACACGGCGCGGATCAGGTCGTCGAGCGCATCGCGCGTATCGGGTTCGTCGGCCAGCGGCCGGGCGATGGCCGCCGTGCAGGCTGTCGCCGGTGCCATGCCGCTGGCGATCAGTTGCGCGGCATGCACCAGGAGGCGGGTACCGGCACCTTCGTCGAGCCCGGCACCCTTGAGCTTGCGCGTCAGGCCGCCGAGCTTGACCAGCTTCTGCGCGGTATCGGCATCGACGCCACCTTCGTGGACGACGATGCGCGCTTCGGTGTCGGCTTGCGGGTAGTCGAAATCCAGCGCCACAAAGCGCTGCCGCGTGCTCGGCTTCATTTCCTTGAGCACGCTCTGGTAACCGGGATTCCAGGAAATCACCAGCATGAAGTCAGGCGGCGCCTCGATGTACTCGCCGCGCTTTTCGACCGGCAGGGCGCGACGCGAATCGGTCAGCGGATGGATCACCACGGTGGTGTCCTTGCGCGCCTCGACGATCTCGTCGAGGTAGCAGATCGCGCCGGCGCGCACCGCGGCCGTGAGCGGGCCGTCCATCCAGACGGTTTCGTCGCCGACGATCAGGTAGCGGCCGACGAGGTCGGCGGTGGTCAGGTCGTCGTGGCAGGCGACAGTGACCAGCGGCCGTTTCAGGCGCCAGGCCATGTGCTCGACGAAGCGCGTCTTGCCGCAGCCGGTGGGGCCCTTCAGCATCACCGGCAGGCGGCTGCCGGCGGCAGCGGCGAACACCTCCACTTCGTCGCCGGTGGCGTGATAGTAGGGCTCGTTTGCGAGGCGCACCAGCGGCGTCGCGAGAGTGTGAATATCGGCGCGGACTTCGTTCCGCGCGGCGGGCCTGGGAGCAGTCATGTCGGCGCCTATTTCTGTTTGGCCTGCTTCGCTTCGTCGGCCATGCGTTTCTTCATTTCGCGCAGCCGCGCATCCACCTGCGACTGCTCGTAGAAATTGCCGTCGCCGGACTTCTGCGCCAGCTCCAGTTGCTCGACCGCGGCCGGCACCTGGCCCAGCAGGGCATAGGCTTCGGCCTGGGCGCGATGCTGCTGCAGGCGCTTGCCGAGCAGCGAGTAAGTCTTCGCCTGCAAGCCGTGCATTTTCGGGTCCGAGGGATAGCTCAGCAGGTCGTCCTCGGTGACCTTGATCGCTTCCTGCGGCAGGCGGGCCTCAAGCAGCGCCTCGACCAGGCCGTAGGCGATGGCGCGCTCCTGCGGAAAGCGCGGCTGTGCGGCGCGCAGCAGTTTCACTGCTCCCGCGGCATCGCCCTGCTTCAGCCGCAACTGGGCGGCAAAGGTCTCGATCATCGGCGACACGGCTTTCAGGCGGCGCAATTCGCCCAGCTCCCTTTCCGCCGCGGCGACATTGCCGTCGCGCAGGCGCGCCTGCGCCAGGCCGTAGCGCATGGCCGTTTCGCTGCCGGCGAAGCTGCGATCCCTGAGCCGGGTTTCGAACTCCGTCACCGCATCGCGCGAGGTGCCCTCCTGGGCACGCAGCTTGGCGCGCACCAGCTGGAATTCGAGCGAATCGGTCACCTGCTTGTAGGGACGGCTCTGGATCCGGTTTCCCATGTCGGCCAAACGTTCGGTCGTCAGCGGGTGAGTCCGCAAATAGCCGGGCGCATTGTTCTCGTAGAGGCGGCCGAACTTTTGCAGGCGCTCGAAGAAACCGCTCATGCCGCGTATGTCGAAGCCGGAGCGCTCCAGCAACCTCAAGCCGATGCGATCGGCCTCGCGTTCGAAATCGCGCGTGTAGTTCAGCTGATTCTGGATCGCCGCGCCCTGCCCGGCCATCGCCGCGCCCACGGCAAGATCGGGACTGCTGCGCGCGGCAAGAATCGCCACCGCCAGTGCCAGCAGGCTGGTCACCTGCCCCTGGCCCGACTTGTTCATCAGCCGCGCCAGATGACGCTGGGTCACATGGGAGATTTCGTGCGCCAGCACCGAGGCGAGTTCGGATTCCGATACCGCGGCGAGGATCAGCCCGGTATGCACGCCGATATAGCCGCCGGGCATGGCGAAGGCGTTCAGCGTCGGGTCGCGCAGGGCGAAGAATTCGAACTCCTGGCGCATTTCCTCGCTTTGCGAAGACAAGCGATTGCCGATCCGGTTGAGATAGCTGTTGACCTCGGGATCGTCGAGCCAGGCCGGGTCGCGACGAATCTCCAGCATCACCGATTCGCCGATGCGGCGTTCCATCGCCGGCGAGAATTCGGTTTGCGCCGCTTCGCCCAGATCGGGCAGGCCTTCGGCCACCGACAAGGGCGGCGCCGCGACGATGCCGAAACCCAGAACCAGAGCGCGGCTGAGCAGATGCAGTTTCATACCGCTATGATAGCGGCTCCGCAAAATCGAGTTGTGACAGGGTATTTCATGAATCCACCCCGCAAACCGCCGCCCAAGGCTCGCTCCAAGCCGTCGGCCGCGCCGCTGACCCATTTCGATGCCGCCGGGCAGGCCCATATGGTCGACGTCGGCGCCAAGGCCGAAACCACGCGCGTGGCGCGTGCCCAGGGCCACATCCGCATGGCCCCCGCCACCTTTGCGCTGATCGAGAGCGGCTCGGCGAAGAAGGGCGACGTGCTCGGCATCGCGCGCATCGCGGCGATCCAGGCGAGCAAGCGCACGTCCGACCTGGTCCCGCTGTGCCATCCGCTGGCGCTGACCCGCGTCGCCGCCGGGTTCACGCTGGATGCCGGGCGCCATCGCGTGACGCTGGAAGTGACGGCGGAGACCGTCGGCCGCACCGGGGTCGAAATGGAAGCGCTGACGGCGGTTTCCGTCGGCCTGCTGACCATCTATGACATGTGCAAGGCCGCGGATCGCGGCATGATCATCGAAGACATTCGCCTGCTGGAAAAAGCCGGCGGCAAATCGGGACACTGGCTGGCAGACTGCAAATGAATACAAACAATCAACAACGCGCCGTGGCCTGGTGGCTGTTCGCCTGCTGCGCCATGGTTTTCCTGACAATGGTGGTCGGCGGCGTGACGCGCCTGACCCACTCGGGACTTTCCATCGTCGAATGGAAACCGCTGATCGGCGCCCTGCCGCCGCTTTCCCACGCCGACTGGCTGGAACTCTTCGCCAAGTACCAGCAGACGCCGGAATTCATCAAGCGCAACCACGACATGACGCTGGATGGCTTCCAGTTCATCTTCTGGTGGGAATGGGCGCACCGCCTGTCCGGCCGCCTTATCGGCGTGGTGTTCTTCGTCCCCTACGTCTGGTTCCTGCTGCGCGGCAAACTGCGCGGCGCGCTGGCGGCGAAGGTGTTCGGCTTCTTCATACTCGGCGGACTGCAGGGCGCGATGGGCTGGTACATGGTCAAGAGCGGCCTGGTCGACGACCCGCGCGTGTCGCAATACCGGCTGGCGGCGCACCTGGGGCTGGCCTTCCTGCTGTTCGGCCTGATGGGCTGGACCGGACTGGGCATGCTGCAACCGCGCGCCGTAGCGCCAGCGCCGACTCTCACGCGGCGCCTGGGCAACTGGCTGGTGGTGCTGGTGTTCATCATGGTCCTTTCGGGCGCGCTGGTGGCCGGCATCCACGCCGGACTGGCCTACAACACCTTCCCGCTGATGAACGGGGATTTCGTCCCGCCCGAGATTTTCATGGTGGAGCCGCTGTGGCTGAACTTCTTCACCAACATGGCCACCGTGCAATTCGACCACCGCATGATCGCCTGGGTTTTGATGGGGCTGATTCCGTGGTTCTCCTGGCGCATCTGGAACGAAACCCCCGAGGCGCGGCCGGCGGCCGTGCTGCTGACGCTCTGGCTGGCGGTGCAGGTGAGCCTCGGCATCGCCACGTTGCTGCTGCAGGTGCCGGTGGCGCTGGCCGCCACGCATCAGGCCGGGGCGATGGTGCTGTTCGGCCTGGTGCTGTGGGCGAATCACGCGATCCGTCGCGCCTGATTTACTCGTAGCGGATTTCGAGGATATCTATTTCGCGCAAGCCCCCGGGGCTGTCGAAACGCACCGTGTCGCCTTCGCGCGCCTTGAGCAGGGCGCGCGCCAGCGGCGAAATCCAGCTGATGCGGCCTTCCATGGCATTGGCTTCGTCGATGCCGACGATCTGGTAGGTGGCTTCGGTGCCGTCGGCGTCGCAGACGGTGACGGTGGCGGCGAAGAACACCTGCTCGCAATTCTGCTGCTCGGCCGGGTCGACGATCACCGCCGACTCCAGCCGCTTGGTCAGGAAGCGGATGCGCCGATCGATTTCGCGCAGGCGTTTCTTGCCGTAGATGTAGTCGCCATTTTCCGAGCGGTCGCCGTTGCCCGCCGCCCACGACACGACCTGCACCATGGCCGGCCGCTCGACCTTGACCAGATGCTCGAATTCGGCGCGCAAGGCCGCGTGACCACGCACCGTCATGTAGTTTTTGGTACCGGCGGGAATCGTGGACTCGGGGGCTTCCTCCTCGTCCGCGTCGTCGGATTCTTTGACAAAGGCCTTGTTCATCTTGTGGCAATCCGTAGCGGTTTCAAATGTTAGCATTCCAACCATGACAAATCCCTCCCCGCCACTGGCGCAGCGCCCGCTCGCCACCGTGCTCACCTTTGCCGCGCTGATCGTCTGCGTGGCGATGGGCATCCGCCACACCTTCGGCCTGTTCCTGACGCCGATGAGCATGGAGCACCAATGGAGCCGCGAAGTGTTCTCCTTCGCCCTGGCGCTGCAAAACCTGTTGTGGGGCGCGACGCAGCCCTTCGCCGGCTGGCTCGCCGACCGCTACGGCGCGCGGCGCGTGCTGTGGAGTGCCAGCGTGCTGTATGCGCTGGGCCTGCTCGGCATGGCCTACGCCGCCACCGGCACCGGGCTTGCCGCCACGGCCGGCCTGATGATCGGCGCGGCGCAAAGCGGCTGCACCTACAGCGTGGTATTCGCCGCCATGGGCAAGCTGGTGCCCGACGCCAAGCGCGGTTGGGCGATGGGCGTGGTGGCCGCCGCCGGCTCCTTCGGCCAGTTCCTGATGATTCCGGTGGCCTCCGGCCTGATCGGCGGCATGGGCTGGTTCGGCACGCTGCTGGTATTCGCCGCGTCCGCCCTGCTGATCATCCCGCTCGGCGGCGCATTGACCAAAGGCCTGGTGGCGGGCGCCTCCGGACACGGCCAGACGGCGCGCGAGGCACTGGGCGAGGCCATGCGCGAGAAAAGCTTCGTGCTGCTGATCGCCGGTTATTTCGTCTGCGGCTTCCAGGTGGTGTTCATCGGCGTGCATTTCCCCACCTACCTGATCGACAAGGGCATGGGCGCCGAAGTCGGCATGACGGCGCTGGCGCTGATCGGCCTGTTCAACGTGTTCGGCAGCTACAGCGCCGGCCATCTCGGCAATCGCCTGCCCAAGCGCCATGTGCTGGCCGGCATCTACGCCGCGCGCAGCGTGGTCATCTCGCTGTTCCTCTGGGCGCCGCTCTCGCCCGTCAGCGTCTATCTGTTCTCGGCGGTGATGGGCCTGCTCTGGCTATCCACCGTGCCGCTGACCAATGCCATCGTCGCCCAGGTGTTCGGCGTGCGCTACCTGGGCATGCTGTCGGGCCTGGTGTTCTTCAGCCATCAGGTCGGCAGCTTCCTCGGCGTCTGGCTCGGCGGCAAGCTGTTCGACGCCACCGGCGCCTACGACACGGTGTGGGGCATCTGCATCCTGCTCGGCGTGCTCTCGGCGCTGATCCACCTGCCGATCGACGAGCGCAGCCTGGAAACACGGCGGTTGGCAACCGCGCACTGACCACCCTGTCGGCCAGCGCGAGGCAATAGTCGGCGCTGGCGATACGGCGGAGAACAATTCGCACCTGCCACTGGCACGGTATTCGCTGTGACGAGCATGTACTTCTTCAACAAGGAGAACACCATGCCCGTACTACCCAGCGGCCGTCGCATCGAATTTTCTCTCGATCGCTTTTATGCCCTGCTCGGGCGGCTCGAACTCGAGCAGGCATTCATCACCGCCGACGCCCTGCACGACCCCGACGACCTGCTTCCGGTTCTGGACGCGGTCCATTTCAACGAGCAGAACGGCCTCCCCTATTTCGCGAACTATGTCGCCGCGGACTGGGAATCGCGCGCCGCCGACTGGAGCGTGGCCGACCGCGAGGCCTTGCGCCGCTGGTTCGCCACCGACTCGGCCCGCTTCCATCGCGCCGAAGCCATACAAGGCGTCAAGGCGCTGCTGCTTGAATTGGCGACCGACCGGGTGTATCAGCCGGAATCGGCCTGACGAGAAATGTTCGCGACCGAAGGCGGCAACAACTCGGGAAAACTTGGCCGGATGGCGGCAAGAATTGCCCTTGCAATTGCCCGGATGGACGCAGTAGCCGGATCAACCACCGAAAAACACCTGTCTTTAACGAATTTCATTCTTTCCGCCAAAGATGGCACGCAGGTTGCTCAGTAGAACGCAAGACCACAACGAGTAGAGGTCCGGGCCCGGTTGTCTCGACGCGAGACCGCCAAGCGCATCGGAAATCGTCCAGCCAGGAGAATCGCCATGCCACAAGTCATCAATACCAACGTTGCATCCTTGAATGCCCAGCGGAATCTGAACCGGTCGCAACTGGATCTGGCGACTTCGTTGCAGCGACTATCCTCCGGCCTGCGGATCAACTCCGCCAAGGATGACGCGGCGGGCCTGGCGATCTCCGAGCGAATGACCACACAGGTGCGCGGCCTCGATCAGGCGCGGCGCAACGCCAACGACGGCATTTCCCTCGCACAGGTCGCGGAAGGCGCCCTGCAGACGTCATCCGACATCCTGCAACGCATCCGCGAGTTGTCGATCCAGTCGATGAACGCGACCAATTCGGCGGGCGACCGCGCAGCCCTGAACGCCGAAGTCCAGCAACTGATCCAGGAAATGCAGCGGGTCGCTTCGACCACCGAGTTCAACGGCCAGCGCCTGCTCGATGGTTCATTCACCGCAGCCATCTTCCAGGTCGGCGCCAATGCCAACCAGACAATTTCGGCGACCTCGGGAAATTTCCAGACCAATGCCTACGGCAATTACCGCATCGGCGCCCTCGCCGCCACGACGCAGACCGGCATCGGCGACCTGACCAAGGGCCAGACTGCCTATGCGCAACTGACACGTACCGACACCGGCAACATCAATGAATCGCCGATCCAGGCGGCAGGAACCCTGACCATCAACACGGCCACGGGAACCACCGTACTCGACTATGCCGCGGGCGCCTCGGCTTTCGACGTGGCCGCCTCGATCAATCAGGCCGCCCTGGGTATCACCGCCAGCGCCACCACCCAGTTCATCCTGGGCGCCAACGACGGCGCCGCCGCCGCCAACGCATTCCAGCAGAACACCACTTACTCCTTCTACCTCGCGACCGACACGACCAGCCCGACCGTGGCGGCGACTCCCGGCGCCGGTTTCACGACCGTCTCCTTCACCACCGGCGGAACCACCGGCAGTGGTGAAATCAGTTCGGCAGACCAATTGAATGCAGCGGCCCAGGCCTTCAACGACGCGGCCGGCAAAACCGGCTTCACGGCAAGGGTGGTCAAGACCGATGGCGGGCGCTTCGGCCTGCACATCGTCAATGAAAGCGGCAAGGACTTGCGCATCAACAATATTTCCGGCACATCCGTCGTGATGCAGGACATCAAGGCCATCGACGGCGATGCGGCGACGGCGGCCACCGCTGCCACACTGGCGGTGGCAGGCACCACGACCACATGGGCCGCAGCCGATGGCTACTGGGTCACCGGTCAGCTCAATCTCGATTCGGAAAAGTCCTTCTCGGTCACGGATAGCGTGGGCGGCGCCGCGGGATTCATGACGGCCGCAACCGTATCGGCGTCCGCCCTGCAGGAAGTCGCCAAGGCCGACATCAGCACCACCTATGCGGCGGGTCGCACCATCGCCATGGCGGATTCGGCACTGGCCGCCATCAACAGCCAGCGCGCGCGCTATGGCGCCCTGCAATCCCGGTTCGAGTCGACCATCGTCAATCTGCAAACCACCTCGGAGAATCTCAGCGCCTCGCGCTCGCGCATCCGCGACGCCGACTTTGCCGCGGAAACCGCGGTGCTGACCCGCAACCAGATCCTGCAGCAAGCCGGTACCGCCATGCTGGCTCAGGCAAATGCCCTGCCTAATCAGGTACTTTCGCTGCTGCAACGCTGACAACAAACGGCGTATCCAGCAGCAAACCATCGCGGCTCCCATAAGGAGCCGCTTCTTTTTGGGTATTTCGCCAATGCCCTAAAGTTTTCATTTCGCACTCCGATAATGAACTTGTCGGCGGTACAACGCCGCCCAAGAAATCTGTCGGAGACAGCGATTCAGGCGCTTCCGATCAGTCTAACCCTCTGAAAGGAGAAGCAAAATGGCACAGGTAATCAACACCAACATCCAATCGCTGAATGCCCAGCGCAATCTCAACACGTCGCAAACCAGCCTGTCGACCTCGCTGCAGCGCTTGTCTTCGGGTCTGCGCATCAACAGCGCCAAGGACGACGCCGCCGGCCTCGCGATTGCCAGCCGCTTCACATCGCAGATTCGCGGTCTTGATCAGGCCCGCCGCAACGCCAATGACGGAATTTCGCTGGCCCAAACGGCTGAAGGCGCGCTCTCCGGCTCCCAAGACATCCTGCAGCGCATGCGCGAACTGGCAGTACAGTCCGCCAACGAAACCAATTCGGCCTCCGACCGCGCCGCCCTCCAGGGCGAAGTCGCAAACCTGTCGTCCGAACTCGATCGGATTGCCCAGACCACCCAGTTCAACGGCCGCAACCTGCTGGACGGAACCTTCACCTACGCCCAGTTCCAGGTCGGCGCCAACGCCAACCAGACCATCACCGCCACCAGCGCCAACTTCCGCACCAACAACTATGGCAGCTACCGCATGGGCGCGCAGGCTGTGCTTGCGAGCAATCCGGAACCCACCCGCGGCGCGCTGGTCGCCGGCAGCACGGCAAACACCATCACTTCCACGGTAGCGGCGGCAACCCGCCTTGCCGGCGATACCTTCACCATCAACGGCGCGCTGGGCAGTGCTGACGTCACCTACGGTGCATCGGCTTCCGCCAGAGACGTCGCCGCACTGGTCAACGCCAAGACGGGCCAGACCGGCGTAACCGCAAATGCCGTCACTGAAATCAAGATGGGCACGCTGACGGCAGCGTCTTCCTATTCCTTCCAGATGACGTCCGACAACGCCTCGGCCGTGACGATCGCCTTCACTACCGGCGCCACGATCAATGCCGACGGCCTCAGCGCCGCAGTGAATGCCTTCAACGACAAGTCGGCCACCACCGGCGTCACGGCACGGGTCGATGACCTGGGTACGTCCCTGGTGCTGACCAACGCTTCGGGCAACAACATGACCGTCAGCACCCTGGTGAACACCAGCGCAGCCTATACGCTGACCGCCTTCACCGGGGCCAACAACGGTGGTATCACCGCCGCCGTGGTCACGGCAGCGAATGCCGCTGCAACCAACGTCGTGGTCGGTGAGCTTTCGCTCGACTCGGACAAGTCCTTCAACGTCAGCGGTGCGACCGTCGATGAGTTCTTCAGCGCGGCCACGGCTTCCGCCCAGCAGCAGACCGTCCAGTACGCCGACGTATCCAGCAAGGATGCGGCCAACCGCAGTATCGCCATCATCGACGGCGCCCTGGCCAACGTAGGTAGCCAGCGTGCCCGTTACGGCGCACTGCAGAACCGGTTCGAAACCACGGTAACCTCGCTGCAGACGACGTCGGAGAACCTCGCCGCGTCCCGCAGCCGGATTCAGGATGCCGACTTCGCGATGGAAACGGCCAACCTGACCCGCGCCCAGATTCTGCAGCAGGCAGGCATCGCCATGCTGGCTCAGGCGAATGCGCTGCCGAACCAGGTTCTGACGCTGCTCCGCGGCTAATAGGGAAGTTCGACTGACAGGCGTGGACTGAAAATCCGAATGATTCAGCCTCGCCTGTAAAACCAAGGAGTCTTACATGAGTATTCAATCCTTGAACGGAGCCGCCGGCAACACGCCGCAACCCGCACAGGCCCGGAGCAATCCGGCGCCCGTGCAGGATGCTGCGATGAAGTTGCCGCAGGCACCCGTACAGTCGGTACAGCCCACCCAGAAGCCAGCCCCGGAACAACTCCAGAAAGCGCTTGAGGCACTGAAACAAGCCGTGCCGATCAAGTCAAATGCGCTGACTTTCTCGCTGGATGACAGTTCCGGGCAGACCATTGCCCGCGTCGTCGATAGTGAAACCGGAGAAGTGATTCGGCAGATTCCATCCAAGGAACTGCTGGAAATCGCCCGAGCCATCGACAAGATGCAGGGGATGCTGCTGAAGCAAAAAGCCTGACCGACAAAAATGCAATAGTTTTGCCAAAGGCCCGCACTGCGGGCCTTTTTCTTGCTTTATTCGGCTGACCACGTAACCTACAATCTAGCAAGCGACTGGCACCGTCGGACCGCCCCGCCCTTCAGGATCCCGTCGCAATGCCGTAAGTATCAGCAGGGTAAAGGAGTCCCCAATGGCAAGCATTTCATCTGCCGGTATCGGTTCTGGCCTCGATGTCAACGGCATCGTTACGCAGCTCATGGCTGTCGAGAAGCAACCCCTGACGGCGCTCGACACCAAGGAGGCCGGCTATCAGTCGAAATTGACCACCTTCGGAACGCTCAAGAGTTCGGTGGCCTCGCTGCAATCGGCTGCGCGCGCGCTGAAGTCGAGCTCCCTCTACGCCAGCATGTCCGCCAAAACAGGCGACAGCAGCGTTTTCAGCGCCAGCGCCAACACCGCCGCACAAGCCGCCAGCTATTCGCTTCAGGTAGTTGCCCGCGCCCAGGCCCAGGCGATTTCGTCCCAGGCGTTTTCCAGCATCACGACCGATGTCGGCGTGGCGGACGGCAAGATCAAGATCGAACTGGGAACGTTCTCCGGTGGAGTGTTTACCGCCGACCCCGACAAGACCGCAACCACCATCGAGATCGGTGCGACGAGCAGTTCCCTCGAGGAAATACGCGACGCGATCAATGATTCCGGCGCTGGCGTGCGCGCCAACCTGGTTTACGTGGGCAACAATGAATACAAGCTGACGGTCACCTCCGAGAGCACGGGCGCCAAGAACAGCATCAAGCTGACCGTCCTCGACACAAGCGATGTCGTCCAGAACAACAATACGGGTCTGGCAAAACTCTCCTTCAACCCTGCGGCAATGGCTGGCGCGGGTAATGAATTCGAGGTCAACACAACTGCCCAGGATGCCCACTTCAAAATTGACGGGCTGGATGTCTATCGCACGACGAACTCGGTTTCCGACGCCATCACCGGCGTCACCTTGAGCCTGACCGGAGTCGGCACCACGACACTGACCGTCAGCAAGGACTCGGCTTCGGCAAAGAGCGCACTGGACAGCTTCGTCAAAGCGTACAACGACATCGCCAAACAATTGCGCGACGCGACTGCCTACAACGCATCGACCAAGCAGGCATCGATCCTGACCGGCGACAGCGGCGCGCGCAGCCTGCAAACAGCCCTGCGCGAAATGATCGGCTATTCCCGCAGCTCCACCGGCAGCAACTATTCCACCTTGTCGGATCTCGGTGTCGCCTTGCAGCGCGACGGGTCGCTGGTATTCAACTCATCGAAGTTCGAAACCGCGATGGCCTCATCGACGACGAATGTCGGCGATCTGCTGAGCTCCACATCGACGAATTCGCCGGGAATCGCGGTACGCATGACAAAAACCCTGGACGGGATTCTTTCAAGCACCGGCCTGCTCGCCAGCCGGACCGAAGGGATCAACCGCAGCATTGCGGATGTCGGCGATCAGCGGGAAAGACTGGCGCGCCGACTGGTGCAGATCGAAGCGCGCTACCGCAAGCAATTCAGCGCCCTGGATACCCTGGTCGCGAGCATGCAGAAGACATCGCAGTATCTGACGCAGCAACTGGCGAACCTGCCAAGCACCACTTCATGACGTCGAGGAGACGCTGATGTTTGCCACATCCAACAAAAAGACCGATGCTTACAGCAAGGTCGGCCTTGAGACCGGAGTCGATAGCGCGAATCCGTATCGCCTGATCACGATGCTGCTCGATGGCGCCGCCTTCTCGCTGGGACGCGCGGCTCAGGCGCTCAAGGAAAAACGCATCGCGGAAAAGGGCAAGGAGATATCGATCGCGATCGACATCATTTCTTCCGGTCTGCAGGCAAGCGTCGACCTTGAAGCGGGGGGCGAAATCGCCGAGCGCCTGAATTCGCTGTACGACTACATGTGCACCCGCCTGCTCCATGCCAATTTGCACAATGATTTGGCCGCAATTCAGGAAGTATCCAGCCTGCTTGGAGAGATAAAGGCCGGCTGGGAAGAAATAGCCAATGATCCGGCCGTAGCTTCCCGCTACAAGCTGCCCGCATGATGGCTACGATGCACGGGATGCCCTCCCAAATCGAACTCTACGAAGAAATGAGCCTTCTTTCGGCGCGCATGGTCGAAGCCGCGCGCGCGAGCGAATGGGACGAACTGATTGAGCTCGAACGAGGCGTTACCGGCTTGCGCAACACCTTGATGGCCACGCCCGAAGACCGCAATGCGCCCGCCACGGATCTGGAGCGGAAACGCAGCCTGATCCGGCGCATCCTTGAAGACGATGCGGAAGTGCGACGCCACACCGAACCCTGGATGGAGCATGTCCGCAAGTACCTGGGCAACAGCACCCGCCGCCGCGACGTCGAGAAAGCCTATGCGGCCGGCGCCGGAGAAGCTGATCCCGGCCGCTTCGGAGCCTGAGCTTCCGGCGTTGGCAGGCGACCACGATGCTCGCCTTCACGTCCTTCTGAGATCCGGGTAGCACCATGGTATTGATCCCCAACGATGCCGGCATCCGCATGCGGATGGAAACCGAAACCGCACTGCATCCGATAAGCCCGGTCAGTGAAATTCCGGCCGATCTGGTGGAACTGCGTCCGGGCCAGACCTTTTCGGCGCGCATCCAGGAGGTCCTGCCGGAGAACACCTACAAAGCCCTGGTGGCGGGCCGATCCCTGACACTGGCACTGCCGCAGGGAGCCAAAGCGGGCGACACGCTGGAATTGGTCGTGGTCGACCGGACGCCACGCCTGATCGTCGCCCAACTCGCCAGCCAGAGCAGTCCCGGCACTGCGGCGACTGATGGCGATTATCCATTCACCAACCTGTCGCGCACGGCCCAATTGATTGGCGCTTTGCTGGCACGCGATGGTACCTCGCCAGCTCCGGCGGCGCTGACACGCGGGCAGCCACTTCTTCCCGGCGCATCGACACAGGCAGCCAACATGGCCGCCGAGCTGGCACCACTACTGGCCAAGGCTGTTGGCCAAAGCGGGCTGTTCTACGAAGCCCATCAAGTACAGTGGGTCATGGGGCAGCGCCCTATCAGCGATCTGCTGGTGGAGCCGCAGGCGAAACACTCGCCTGCGGAAGCCTCGCTTGCAAGTGGAGAAGAACCTGGTAACCCGGCCACAAGGCCGACATCCAGCGGACGTTCAGCCGAACTCTCGGGACCGATGGGACTCCTGCAAAATCTGCTCGGCAGTGAGGAGATTCGCCAGCACGCCGGTACGCCAACTGCAGCAACCGCAAATCCGGCGCAAACGGTACCGGAAGACCTGCGACCACTGGTTCAGCAGCAACTGGACGCTGTTGCAACGCAGCGCCTGGCATGGCATGGGGAAGTCTGGCCCGGACAATCGCTGGACTGGCAGATCGAACCGGACGGACGGCAAACGGACAGCGAACAGGCAGACTCGGAAAGAGGCTGGATTACGTCCTTGCGCCTCACGACACCACGCCTGGGCGAAATCGACGCACGACTCAGTCTGACGCCGGCGGGAGCCAGAATCACCATAGCCACGCCGACTGGCGTCAGCGCCGCGAACTTGCTTGACGCCGCCCCATCGCTGGAGAAGTCAATGGCCGCAGCCGGTGTGCCGCTGCTCTCCTTGCAGGTCAAGCATGTCACCGAAGACTAAGGACGGCGAACAGCGGGCACTTGCCGTGGCACTGAAGTATGCGCCGGGTGATTCGGCACCGACGGTTGTGGCAAAAGGACGGGGATTGATCGCCGAAGAGATCATCTCCCGCGCACGCGAACACGGCATCTTTGTGCACGAATCGCCGGAGCTGGTCGCCTTGCTGTCGAAAGTCGACCTTGATGGACAAATCCCTCCCCAGCTCTACATTGCCGTTGCCGAATTGCTGGCCTGGATATACCAGGTGGAGCGCGAAGGTGCCCGTCCGGATGGTCTTTCGGCCGACAAACTCGGCTAAAATGAAGAATTATTCTGTTCCAATCCTGTCGTTTCTCGAACAATGAGCGGTATCGAAGCCGAAAAACCCTCCCAGCCGGATGCGCCGGCACCCGTTCCCGAGCAGACCAGTTCGCAGAAGCTGGCGGCAGAGCTTCTGTCGACGGACGAATTCAGCCAGTACATGCTGAATACCAAGAACGAAATGTTCGCGGTGTTCCGTGGCATGGTGGATCATGTCTCGCAAGTCACCATGTTCTTCAACGAAGGCCGCGACATGGTGCTGACCTGCATGATCAGCTACAACGACAACGGCATCCTTCTCGATCTCGGGCCTAGTCAGGAGATGAACCGGAAGGCGCTGGAAGCCCAGAGGCTGTTCTGTGTCACGCTGCTCGACAAGGTCAAGGTCCAGTTCATCCTGCGCGGATTGAAGCAGGTCGAGACGAAAAGCGGGCCGGCGTTCTTTGCCGCCCTGCCCGACAGCGTGCTGCGCCTGCAGCGCCGGGAATACTACCGGCTGGCGACACCGATCACGCGCCCGCTGATATGCACGATTTCCTTTCCTGCGATCGACGGCAAGCGTCAGACGGTCGAAGCTCACATCGGTGACATCAGCGGCGGCGGCTTGGGCCTGGTTTCGCTTCCAATCGACCTCAAGATTGAAACCCGGCTCGAACTCGGTTGCAAGATCGATCTGCCCGAGGTTGGCGTGGTAACCGGCACGATCATTGTGCGCAGCGTATCCGAATCCGCGACACGCAGCGGCGTCAAGTCCAAGCGGGCAGGCTGCGAATTCGTGAAATTGCCCGGTCCGATGCTGACGCTGATCCAGCGCTACATCATCAAGGTCGAACGCGAGCGCAAGGCCCGCGAGTCGGGGATGGGCTGATCGGACGCATTGGTCCGCTCCGGTATCGCCGTATCGCCAGCGCCGACTCTCAGTTCCGGACGCTGTCCCGGGCGCCGACAGCACTGGCGCCAGGCTTCGCGGAAATTGCGCGCCGATACAACGGCATCACTTCCGGCAGGTGTTTTTCGATTTCCCTGATGCGATGATCGCCCGCCGGATGGGTTGAAAGAAATTCCAGCGGCGCCCTGCTATTGGCGGCAGTCATTTTCTGCCACAGGCTGACCCCGGCGCGCGGATCGAAACCTGCCCGTGCCGCGATATCCAGCCCGACCACATCGGCTTCCGATTCATCGTCGCGCGAGAACTTGAGCGACAGCAGATTGCCGCCGATCTGAAATGCCCCGGCATAGCGACCGCCCCCCACGAGTTCTCCCAGAAGATTGGCGCCCAACTGGGTGATCTGGCTTTTCGCCATGCGCTCGCGGGCATGCTCGCGCAGGGCGTGGGCAATCTCGTGGCCCATCACCATCGCCGCCTCGTCATCGGTCAATTTGAGCGTATCGAGAATCCCCGAATAAAAGGCGATCTTGCCACCGGGCATGCAGAACGCATTGATCTGCTTCGAGCCGATCAGGTTGACCTCCCACTTCCAGTGCCTGGCGCGGGGATTGAAACGTTCGACAAAGGGAATCATGCGCGCGGCTATCGCTCGCAGGCGAATTACCTGCGGATGATCCGCCGGCCCAAGCGCGCCCTTGGCAGACGCCTGACGCTTGAGCTGCTCGTATTGCTGGGCCGCCTGCTGTTCAATCGCACCCGCCGGCACCAGATTGCGCACGCTGGATGGCTTGCCGACATCAACGCCATCGGCCAGTGCGGGCAGCCCGAAAGTCAGCGCTGCCAGGACGAGCAGCGCGTGTTTCATTTCATTCGCCTTCACCGCCCAGCACTTCCACCAGATGTTGGAGCAGTTGTGCCAGCTCTCCGCACATCAGGGTGAAATTGGCCGCAAACAAATCATCGGCATTCTCGGCCTGGCGCTCGGCATCCTCCTTCAGCAAATCAAGAAACGCCAGGCGCTTGATCTGCAATTGCTCGGTCAGCACGAACGATGCGCGATCGTTCCAGGTCAGCGCCAACCGGGTAGCCGACTTGCCGCCGGCGATGTGACTGCGCACCTCGTCGCTGTCCAGGTTGTGGCGCACATAGCGCACCGCGGCACGTTCTTCGACCGCCGCACACAGTTCGCAATCGCGATCGACCGTGAAACTGCCGGGCGCATGGCCCGCCGCCAGCCATTGCGTCATGGCGGTCGCCGGCGCCAGTTGCGTCTTGATCAGAGTGACAGGCAGCTCGCCGAGGGACAACTTCAGATGTTCCATGACTTCATCGGCGCGAGCGCTTGACGATGCATCAACCAGCAGCCAGCGATTGACCGGGTCGATCCAGACGTAGGTGAGGCCGCGTTTGACGAAGGCACGCGGCAGCAATTCAGCCTCGATCTGGTCGATGACTTCGCGCGTCTGCTTTCTCCCGGGTTTGTAGCCTTGCGCCGCCTCGATCTCGGCCAGCTTGGCCTGGGCATACTGACGCACCACGGAAGCCGGCAGCAGCTTCTGTTCGACGCCCAGCGCGATCAACTGCTGGTGCTCGACGCTGAAAACCAGATCACCCGGTTCTCCACGCGGCGGTACCCAGCCCCGTGCGACGCGATCGCTTGCGCCGCAGCCATGGAACAGGCCCTTCTGCAGGGCATCGGACAAAGCGTCAGTGCTGTATGCCCACTCAGGTGTCAGGCGAAAAATCTGAAGATTGCGAAACCACATTTGGTCATTACCACTATTTGAATATCAGGGAGTTCGGACGAAGTGCGTCTGCGGAACGAGCTGAGGCCGCAAATCTGCCTGAACGCTTGTCAGCGATTCCGGAATGTTTCCATCCATTCCGCGGCACGCCGTTTTGCTTCGGCAATCTGATCGGGCGTCATGAGCGTTTCAGCGTATTTTAAATTGGCCTCGCTGGCTTTATTGCCGGCCATTGCAGAAATACTGAACCACTTGTGCGCTTCAATGTAGTCGATTTCCGCCACCTCGCCACGTGCGCACATCAGCCCCAGAATGCATTGCGCCTCGGCCACACCCTGCTCCGCAGCCTGCCGGTACCAGCCTTCAGCCTGCTTGACGTCTTTCGTTACTCCGAGGCCATTGTTGAAAAGATATCCCAAATTGTGCTGAGACTCGGCATCGCCTTTTTTCGCCGCTTTTTCCCAAAGAAAAATGGCCTTAGCGTAGCTCTGTGCAACGCCCAGCCCGTTTGCGTATCTGAGTCCTAGCGAAGCTTGCGCCGGAGCGAATCCGGCCTTTGCGGCTTTTGCAAGCCACTCCAGAGCCTCGCCTTCATCTGCGTCGACACCAAGGCCGTCCTGATAGGCCAGGGCGACTTTCCACTGCGCCCGCAAATCCCCCTGGTTGGCGGCTTTCAGATAGGAGTCGAAGGCCTTCGCCGGATCCTTGCGCAAGCCCTGTCCCGTGGCATACCTGTTCCCCAACATGAACTGAGCTTCGGGAATGCCCTGTTCCGCGGCCTTCAGGTACCACGTTGCCGCCATGTACTGGTTGTCTTCATTCAGGCGGGCCAGTTTCAAAGCCGCCTCGGCATCTCCCTGCTCTGCCGCCTGGAAGTACCAGTACTCGGCGTCCATGGCATCCTTCTCTGTGCCATGGCCCTCCTCATACATGGTGCCGAGATGATACTGGGCTCGCGCATGGCCCTGCTCGGCAGCCTTCAGGTACCAGGAAAACGCAGTCTTGAAGTTCTGCTTCACCCCCTGGCCAAGAGCGTATTTGTTGCCAAGGACACATTGCGCCGGCGCGAATCCCTGATCGGCCGATTCCCGGTACCAGGCGAGCGCCTGCCGGGGGTTCTGCTTGACTCCCTGGCCGCTCGCATAGAGCAGGCCCAGACGATACTGCGCCGATGCATCGCCTTTCTCGGCCAATACTCTCAAAGACTCTGCAACTGCGTTGGCGTCTTTGACGACCATCGTCACCTCTTGATCAATCGACAACCTTGAGCGCCCGCAAACCAGGCAACTGGTTTGTGGCAAACGAATGCGCTTCATCCGTGAGCGCTGCGAGGCTCTCTTGCTCGGACATCACGCCCCCTTCGCGCTTGGCGATCCCCGCTCCGTTGGCAACCAGGTTCTCCAGAAGAAACTCAGCCCATTGCTCAGGGCGATGGCGGCCTTTCAGGCGGGCAAGCAACATCTGCAGATGAAATGGCTGGACGTGCAATCCGCCGCCCGTAACCGGACTGGCCAGATTGCGAACCCTTGACGCCCCCGTCGAACTCTCGATCAAGTACTGATTCAATCTGGTGGTGGTAGGCAGTGCACGTTCCATGGCGTCCTCCTCCTGAGCTGAGGCCACATCACCCTTGCCGACCAGCACCATGACTGCTTCCAGCATCGGCGCGAACGAAATTCCCCTGGCCTGCAATCCCGCCTCGATCTCGCCCAGGGAACGAATCTGCCGATCTGCCAGCAATTCGATCAGCGGCCTGTAGACAGCCTCCGGAAGGTCCTGTTCAACCAGTGAGCCTCCTGCCCTCAGAACGATACTGTCCGGCTCGCTGACCAGCACGACCCGGTGCGCTCTCAGTGCGATCTTTCGTTCTGGAGCCTCGAAATGCCGCGGACCCTTGACCCAGTAATCCTTGCGGAACTGCCGGTTGATCACAAAATCCCGGACGGACTGCTGAAACCGTACATCCGGAATCCGCCGCAAAATCTCGATCTGGGCCGGCAATAGATTGAAGGTGTCAAAGTGGTCGGAATACAAGGCAGAGCATGCAAAACTCACCTTGGCTGGCTCGAACCAACGGGCGAACTCGGAGAACAACATCGGCTGCCAGTCCCGATTGAAGTACTCGTGCGCAAGATAGTTCCTGTTCTGTTCCTTCAGTTTCTTGATGCGACCTGCCGCCGCCGGGTTGATTGCGGCATAGCCGGGGCTTGCATCCACCAGGGCATCCACGAATTCGATTGCCGATTCAATGCGGCTGGCAATGGCATTGCCAGGGGCCGACATGACTTCGGCATGCTCCGTCATCAACTGGCGCATTGGCACGATCTGCGACCAGCCAGGCTGGGTGTTGTAGCTGATGTACATGACGCCACCCACACGCAAGCGGCGACGAACAAAATCCACGATAAGACGGCGGTTTTCATCGGAGACCCAGCTCCAGATGCCATGCAAACCGATGAAATCAAAGTCAGGCAGATCGGAACGATTGCAGAACTCGGCAAACGACTGGTCGAACAGATGCACATTCGCACCTGACGCCCGTCCCAATTCGCGCGCAAAGCCGGCCTGCGCCGGATTGAAGTCGGTGCCCCACCACTGGCTGGCCGAAGCAGCGGCGTGGATATTCGTGCTTGCGCCAAAACCAAAACCCAACTCGCACGACACGCCGGTTGCGCCACTGTCACATGCGATCCCGGCATTGAGCAATGCGAGCTTCGCCGCAAGCGGACTCAGTTCGCGATAATAATCATAGGTATAGTCAATACCATTGACATACCCTTCCGACCAGTCAGACATTTCGATTCGCTCCGCTGGAAAACATCGTTGCCAAGGCGCTCCTGGCCATGCCGCACAAAAGAGACAGGCCGCGCTGCACCTGGCAACGCGGCCTGCAATTCTACGACAGCGATACGATCAAGCCAGCGGATCGTGAATCTTCACCCCGACCAGCAGCTGGTGCTGCTGGGCATCATTGAGGATGCGGTAGGTTTCCCCATCGATCTGGGTGGTTCCCGCGTCCGTCCAGACACCCGGCTGATCGGTGATCTTGACCACGTCGTTGGCATCGCCCTGAATCATCATCTGGATATGGCCGTTGCCGGTCTGCTCATTCACCACCAGATCCATCTGCCCCAGCTTGGCAACATCCTGGGCATTCACCAGCACCGTATCGCCGTTGCCGCCATTGCCCGAGAGATCGACCAGTGGCAGATGAACGCCCTGCGACAGTGTCGGATCAAGCTTCGAAAGATCGACCGTATGGTTCATATCCTTGTTGATCGCGAACCAGACGTCGGCCATGGCGTGAGTCAAACCATCGGCAGTGGTAAAGCTGGAATCAAGTCCGATCCAGTTGCCTTCCTGCACCACGGATGTCTGATGAGCATGGAGATCGAGGCTGACTATGCCCATGGAATTGAGATCGTGCAGTTCGCCGGACTGCGTGACCCCGTCCTGGTTGAAATCCTGCCAAACCTGCAAACTCGCAAACTCGGCATCGCTCACGTCGATAATGCCGTCGCCGTTGGCATCGAGCGTTGCGAGCGCCTGGTAACCATCCTTGGCGGTTGTACCGTCGGGCAACAGAGTTGCCTGTCCGAACAGTTCGCGGCCGCTGTTGATCAGGCCATCGCCGTTGCGATCCAGAACCAGGAAGCCGTCGCTCGAGGAGACCCAGCCCACTTCGTGCTGAATGCCGGTAGCCGTGAGGTCAAACCGGACTCCTTGTGCCATACCGACGGTTTGTACGCCATCGCCGTTCAGGTCAAGAACCAAAGGCGACGTAACCTGCGTTACGTACGAGATATCCGCCCCCAAGGCTGTCAACTGGGCTGCCGTCAGCGCCGCCTCCTGAGCCGTCGACAAAGAACTGAGCTGGGTGGTCGTCAAGGCGGTTATCTGGTCGGTGGTCAAGGCCCTGATCGCACTGGTGGTCATTGCCATCAGATCGGCAGTCTCCATCACAGCCAGAGCATCAGTAGTAATCGCCACAACCTGAATTGCCGTCAGGGCCGCCGCCTGTGCGGTGGTCAGACTTGGCAGTTGCGTCGCGGTCAGTGCAGCCACCTGCTCGGCGCTCAGCTTGCTAATCTGCGTAGATGTCATGCCGGCAATCTGGTCGGTGGTCAGCGTCGCGATCTGGTCGGTGGTCAGCGCATAGAGCTGGCTGGTCCGCAGGGCCGCGAAATCGGCGACTTCCATCTTCGATAGCTGCGCCGTGGACATCGCCCCCAACTGATCCGCCGTGAGAGCGGCCGCCTGCGCGGTACTCAATGCCTGGATCTGGTCGGTGGTCAGCTGCGCGATATGGGCGGTGCTCAAGCCCTGGATGATCGAGGTCTTCAACAAGGCCAGGTCCGCGACTTCGATCTTGGACACCTGGGTCGTCGTCAGGTTGGCCATTTGCGACGCGGTCAGGGTCGGAATCTGATCGGTGGTCAGTGCGGCGATCTGCTCTGTCGTCATGCCGGTGATTTGCTCCGCCGACAGCTTCGCGACCTGGTCCGTCGTCAGCGCGGCAATCTGGTCCGTCGTCAGCACGGCAACATGCGCTGTCGACAGCGCCTGAATAACACTGGTCTTGAGCTTGGCCAGGTCAGTGACCTCGATCTTTGACACTTGGGTCGTCGTCAAACCAAGCGCCTGGGTAGCGGACAAGGTCGCCGCCTGCGACGTGGTAAGCGCTGCAATCCCTGCGGTGGTGAAGGCTCCGACCTGAGCTTCGGACAGCTGGGCAAACTGGCCCGTAGTCAGTGCAGCCACCTGGCTGGTGGTCAGCGCCGCCACCTGGTCCGTGCTCAAACCGTACATCTGGCTGGTCCGCAGCGCCACGAGATCCCGGGTTTCCATGCTCGACAGTTGCGCTGCCGACATCGCCGCCACCTGCTCGCCAGTCAGGACGGCGGCCTGAGCCGTACTCAAGGCGACAATCTGGTCGGTCGTCAGCTTGCTGATGTTGGCGGTACTCAGACCCTGAATGACGCTGGTCTGCAACAAAGCGAGGTCGGCCACCTCGATCTTGGACACCTGGGTGGTGGTGAGGCTCGCCATCTGGGCCGCCGTCAAGGTCGGCACCTGGTCAGTCGTCAGCGCAGCGATTTGCGCCGTCGTCATGCCCGCGATCTGCTCGGCGGACAGCTTGGCGAACTGTGCCGTCGTCAGGCTGGCAATCTGGTCAGTGGTCAAGGCCGCCACTTGCGTGGTATTCAAGGCCTGGATGACCGTGGTCTTCAATTGCACCAGGTCTGCCGTCTCGACCTTGGCGATCTGGGTCGCCGTCAGCCCAGCCGCATGGGTCGCGGTCAGCGCCGCCGCTTGCGTGGTGGTGAGCGCCTCGATCTGGGCGGTGGTCATTGCCTGGATCTGATCGGAATTGAGCACATACAACTGGCCGGTGGTGAGCGCGGCCACTTGATCGACCGTCAAGGCCGCCATCTGGTCGGTGGTCAGACTGGAGATGACACTGGTCTTGATAGCCGCCAGATCGCGCGTTTCCACGTTGACCAACTGACTGGTGGAGAGCGCGGCCAATTGCGTACCAACCAGAGCCGCAGCCTGCGTCGTGGTCAATTCGCCAACCTGGGCGTTGGTCAGCGCACCGACCTGGGTGGTCGTCAATCCGGCGATGACGGCAGTGGACAACTTGGCCAGATCCTCGGTTTCGAGCTTGGATATCTGCGCGGTCGTCAGGCCGGCCGCCTGGGCGGCGGTCAGCGCTGCCGCCTGCGTCGTGGTCAGTGACTGGATCGGCGTGGTACCAATTGCGGCGATCTGGTCGGAGGTCAGCTTCGCGACTTGATCGGTACTCAGCGCCGCGACTTGGTCTCCGGCAAGCGCCGCCATCTGCGTCGTGGTCAGTCCCTGGATTGCGCTGGTGGAGAGCTTTGCCAAATCTACGGTTTCCATCGCGGCGAGCTGGGCCGTCGATAGTTTCCCGACCTGGGTGGCCGTCAGGGCGGCGGCCTGGGTCGTCGTCAACTCACCGATCTGAAGGTTGGTCAGCGCGCCCACCTGGGTCGTCGTCAGGCTGGCAATTACTGCGGTCGTCAAATTCTTCAAATCATCAACTTCAAGCTTGGCGACCTGAGCCGTCGTCAAGCCCGCAGCTTGGGCTGCCGTCAGTGATTGTGCCTGAGTGGTAGTCAGCGCCTGAATCTGCGACGTACCAAGCGCGCCCAACTGCGACGACGTAATCTTCGGCAACTGGCTTGTAGTCAAACCGGCAACCTGATCCGCCGTGAGCGCCTCGACCTGCGTGGTGGTCAGGCCGGCGATCACCGCCGTACCGAGTACCGTGAAATCGGCAACCTCCAGATTGGCCACTTGAGCTGTCGTCAGTCCGGCAGCCTGTGCCGCGGTAAGCAGCGCCGCCTGATCAGTCGTCAAGGATTGAATCTGCGTGGTCCCGATTGCGCCAATCTGCTCGGACGACATCTTCACCAATTGGGCAGTCGTCAGGGCAGCAATCTGGTCACCGGACAATGCCGCCATTTGCGTCGTGGTCAGCCCGGTAATCGCGCTGGTCGAGAGTTTCGCCAGATCGACCGTCTCCATCGCCGCCAGTTGCGCTGTCGTCAATTTCCCGGCCTGCGTCGACGTGAGCGCCGCCGCCTGTGTGGTGGTCAATTCACCAACCTGAAGATTGGTGAGTGCGCCGACTTGCGTGGTCGTAAGGTTGGCAATGACAGCAGTCGAAAGCTTCGCCAGATCGTCGGCTTCGAGCTTGGCAATCTGGGCCGTGGTCAACCCCGCTGCCTGCGCAGCGGTGAGCGCCGCAGCCTGAGTCGTGGTCAGCGACTGTATCTGCGACGTGCCGATCGCGGCAATCTGATCGGAACTCAGCTTCGCCAGTTGAGTTGCGGTAAGCGCAGCCACCTGATCGCCCGTCAGACCCGCCACCTGGGTTGTGGTCAGACCTGCGATCACGCTGGTAGATAGCTTGACGAAATCGACCGTCTCCATCGCCGCCAGTTGGGCGGTGGTGAATTGTCCAACCTGCGTTGTTGTCAGCGCGCCAGCCTGGGTTGTGGTCAGTTCGCCGATTTGCAAGTTAGTCAAGACACCCGCTTGCGCCGCCGACAGTCCCGCAATAACGGTGGTTGATAGCGTAGCGAGATCTTCCACTTCCAGCTTCGATATCTGGCTGGTGGTGAGCCCCGCCGCCTGGGCAGCCGTCATTACCGATGCCTGCGCAGTCGTCAGCGCCTGGATTGCCGACGTACCCAATGCCCCGATCTGGTCGGAAGTCATCTTCGACAACTGTGCGGTGCTCAAGGCAGCGATCTGATCGCCAGTCAATGCCGCCGCCTGGGTTGTGGTCAACCCGGCGATCACAGCGGTCGATAGCTTGGCGACGTCATCTGCTTCCATCTTCGCAATCTGGCCGGCAGTCAGCCCGGCCGCCTGTGCGGCCGTCAAGACAGTTGCCTGATCCGTCGTCAGCGACTGGATCGCCGTCGTTGTGATCTTGCTGAGTTGATCCGAGGACAATTTGGCAAGCTGCGCGGTGGTCAATGCCGCCACCTGGTCGCCCGTCAGAATCCCTGTCTGGGTCGTTGTCAGGCCGCTGATCGCACTGGTCGAAAGTTTCGCGAGGTCGACCGTCTCCATGGCGGCAAGCTGAGTCGTGGAAAGCTTGGCGACCTGGGTGGACGTAAGCGCCGCCGCCTGTGTCGTGGTCAACTCGCCCACTTGAACATTGGTGAGTCCGGCCACCTGCGCCGTGGTCAGGCCGGCGATCACTGCCGTGGAAAGCTTGGCAAGATCCTCCACTTCGAGCTTGGCCACTTGCGCCGCACTCAGCCCTGCCGCCTGAGCGGCTGTCAGAACTGCTGCCTGATCCGTCGTCAGTGACTGGATCGCCGAAGTCGTTATCGCAGTGATCTGGTCGGAACCGAGCTTAGCGATCTGCGCCGTGCTCAATGCAGCGACCTGGTCACCCGTGAGCGCGGCAACCTGGGTTGTGCTCAGTCCGGCAATCACGCGGGTAGTCAGATTGGCCAGATCGACGGTTTCCATTGCCGCCATCTGGGCAGTCGATAAACCGGCTGCCTGTGCGGTTGTAAGAGCCGCAGCCTGAGTGGTTGTCAGTTCAGCGATCTGAGGTGTCGTCAGTGCGCCGACCTGGGTTGTTGTCAGATTTGCAATGACGGCGGTCGACAGCTTGGCCAGATCCTCGATTTCCATCTTGGATAGCTGGGCAGTCGTCAGCCCGGCGCCCTGCGCTGCGGTCAAGGCGCCTGCCTGCGCCGTCGTCAGGGCCGCAATTTGCGCGGTGCCGATGTTGGCGATCTGGGTCGATGACATCGAGGCGATTTGCGAGGTGCTGAGACCAGCCACCTGATCGGCAGTGAGTCCGGCGATCTGGCTCGTCGTGAGACCCTGGATTGCCGTCGTCGACAGCTTGGCAATGTCCGCAACCTCCATCGCCGCCAACTGCGTTGGCGAAAGAGCGGCAAGCTGGGCCGTGGTTAGCGCCGCTACCTGCGTTGTCGTCAAATCAGCGACTTGCTGCGTGGTCAGGGCACCCAACTGGGTTGTAGTCAGACTGGCAATGACAGCCGTCGACAGCTGGTCCAGATCGGCGGCTTCCAGCTTCTGGATCTGTGCGGTCGTGAGACCGGCCGCCTGCTCCGTAGTCAAAGCCGCAGCCTGCGCCGTCGTCAGCGCTTCAATTTGTGCGGTGCCCAGTTTGCTGAACTGCGTTGAAGTCAATACCTTCAACTGCGCGGTACTCAGGCCCGCCACCTGGTCGGCAGTCAAGGCCGCCGCTTGAGTGGTCGTCAGACCCTGTATTGCCGTTGTCGATAATTTGCCCAAATCAGCAGCTTCCATCGCCGCAAGCTGCGGTGCGGATAGCTTCGCGATCTGGACCGAGGTCAAGGCCGCTGCCTGCGTGGTGGTCAGGTCTGCCACTTGCTGGGTGGTCAAGCCTTCGATCTGTGTTGTCGTCAATCCGGCAATCACGGCCGTCGTCAGCTGCGCCAGATCCGCCGCTTCAAGCTTGGCGATCTGGGCGGTTGTCAGCCCCGCTGCCTGTGTCGCGGTAAGTGCCGCTGCCTGCACGGTTGTCAGCGACTCGATTTGCGACGTACCGATTTTGGAAATCTGATCGGAACTCAGCTTCGACAACTGGGTCGTTGTCAGCGCCGCAATCTGGTCCGCGGTCAACGCCCCGACCTGCGTCGTTGTCAAGCCTTGAATAGCGCTGGTAGTCAGTTTCACCAGATCGACGGTTTCGATGGCGGCAATCTGGGCAGTCGACAAACCGGCAACCTGAGCCGCGGACAGCGCCGCTACCTGGGTGGTGGTCAGGTCAGCGATCTGCTGCGCTGTCAGGCCACTCAATTGCGAGGTCGTCAGTCCGGCAATTACGGCGGTCGACAGTTGCGCCAAATCCGCTGCTTCAAGCTTGGCAATCTGTGCAGTGGTGAGGCCGGCGGCCTGGGCGGCACTGAGCACCGCGGCCTGATCCGTCGTCAGCGACTGGATTGCGATCGTGCCGATGCTGCCGAGTTGGTCAGCCGACATCTTCGACAACTGGGTTGTGGTCAATGCCGCGACCTGGTCGCCGGTAAGTGCCGCCGCTTGCGTTGTGGTGAGGCTCTGGATCGCACTGGTTGTCAGCTTGACCAGGTCGACGGTTTCCATTGCCGCCACCTGGGCAGTGGACAAACCCGCGACCTGAGTCGCGGTCAGCGCCCCGGCCTGGGTTGTCGACAAGTCGGCAACCTGCTGGGTAGTAAGCGCAGCGAGTTGACCAGCCGTCAGTCCGGCGATCACCGATGTCGAAAACTTGGCCATATCCGCCGCTTCAAGCTTGGCGATCTGGGCGGTGGTCAACCCACCCGCCTGCGCAGCCGTCAACACCGCTGCCTGGTCAGTGGTCAGTGACTGAATCTGCGTGGTCCCGATCGCACCGATCTGGGTCGCGCTCAGTTTTGATATCTGATCGGTGGTCAGGTTGGCCAACTGATCCGCGGTCAGCGCGGCGACCTGGGTCGTCGTCAGACCGGCGATCACGGCCGTTGTCAGGGCCGCGGCATCAGCAGTTTCCATCTTCGCAATCTGGGCCGCGCTCAAGCCGGCTGCCTGCGTCGCGGAAAGAGCGGCGACTTGCGCGGTGGTCAGGGATTCGATTTGCGCCGTGCCGATCTTGCCGATCTGGTCGGCGCTCAGCTTCGACAGTTGTGTTGTGGTCAGCGCGGCGACCTGATCGCCTGTCAGCGCCGCCATCTGAGTCGTGGTCAAGCCCTGGATTGCACTGGTGGACAGTTTCGCCAGATCGACGGTTTCCATCGCGGCGAGCTGGGTGGTAGACAAGCCTGCCGCCTGGGTCGCGGTCAACGCTCCCGCTTGGGTGGTGGTCAGATCGGCAATTTGCTGATTGCTCAAGGCGCCCGTCTGAGTCGTCGTCAGTCCGGCAATCACCGATGTCGTCAGGCTGGCAAGATCGGCGGATTCCAGCTTGGATATCTGTGCCGTCGTCAGTCCCGCCGCCTGGGCGGCCGTAAGAACCGCCGCCTGATCCGTCGTCAAGGATTGGATCTGGGCCGTTCCGATCGCGCCAAGCTGCGACGAACTCAATTTGGATATCTGGGTTGTGCTCAAGCCGGCGAGTTGATCCGCGGTCAAGGCGCCCGCCTGAGCCGTCGTCAGACCGGCAATCACCGCCGTGGTCAGTTTGGCAACGTCGGCAACCTCCATGTTGGCAACTTGCGCAGTCGTCAACCCCGCCGCCTGGGCGGCAGTCAGCGCCCCCGCCTGTGCGGTCGTCAGCGATTGAAGTGGCCCGGTGCCCAAGGCTCCGATCTGATCCGAACTCAGCTTGGACAATTGCGTTGTGGTAAGCGCCGCCACCTGATCGCCCGTCAGTGCCCCCATCTGCGTCGTGGTCAGACCCTGAATGGCATTGGTGGACAAGCTGGCGAGATCGACCGTTTCCATCGCCGCCAGCTGCGCCGTTGACAATCCGGCAACCTGTGTTGCCGTCAGCGCGGCCGCCTGTGTCGTGGTCAGATCCGCCAGTTGCTGATTGCTCAGCGCGCCAAACTGCGTCGTGCTCAGCCCCGCGATTACCGCAGTCGACAGTTTCGCCAGATCGGCCGATTCGAGCTTGGATATTTGCGCAGTGGTCAGCCCCGCTGCCTGCGCTGCGGTCAGTACAGCTGCCTGGTCGGTGGTCAGCGCCTGTATCTGGCTCGTCCCGATGGCGGCAACATGAGTCGATGTCAGCTTTGACACCTGGGTGGTACTCAATCCAGCTACCTGATCCGCGGTCAGAGCTCCCGCCTGTGCCGCGGTAAGTCCGGCAATCACCGCAGTCGTCAGTGCGCCGACGTCGAGGGCTTCCATGCCGGCAATCTGGGCCGTCGTCAATCCCGCAGCCTGGGCCGCCGTCAATACGGCCGCCTGTTCCGTCGTCAGCGACTGGAGTGCCGTCGTTCCGACCGCGCCGATCTGTGCGGCACTTATTTTCGATACCTGGGTGGTACTCAACGCCGCGATCTGGTCACCGGTAAGCGCGGCCATCTGGGCTGTGGTCAGCCCCTGTATCGCGCTGGTCGTCAGCTTGACCAGATCGACCGTCTCCATTGCCACAAGCTGGGCGGTGGACAACCCGGCGACTTGGGTTGCGGTAAGAACCTGCGCCTGAGTGGTTGTCAAATCAGCCAATTGCTGATTCGTCAGTGCGCCGACCTGGGTCGCAGTCAGACCGGCAACAACAGCAGTGGACAGGTTTGCCAGATCTGCGGCTTCCAGCTTGGCGATCTGTGCGGTCGTCAAGCCGGCTGCCTGGGTCGCTGTCAGCACCGAGGCTTGCGCGGTGGTCAGCGCCTCGATCTGGGCGGTTCCGATCGCACCCAGCTGGGATGCGCTGAACTTCGAAATCTGGCTGGTGCTCAATGCCGCGATCTGATCCGCCGTCATGGCCGCGACCTGAGGCACTGTCAGTCCCGCAATCGCGCTGGTCGAGATCGCCGCGATATCGACCGTTTCCATCGCCGCAATCTGCGTGGTGGACAGTCCGGCAAGCTGTGTCGACGTCAACGTCGAAGCCTGCGTCGTGGTCATCGACTGAAGCGGTGTCGCGCCGAGCTTGCCCAGTTGCGCGGCGCTCATCGCGGCCAGTTGCGTCGGAGTCAGCGCCGCCACCTGGTCCGCCGTCAGGGCGCCTACTTGGGTCGTGGTAAGCCCCGTGATCGCTGCTGTCGACAGCTTGGCCAAGTCTATCGTTTCCATCGCGGCAAGCTGAGCCGTAGACAACCCCCCGGCCTGAGCGGCTGTCAGAGCTCCTGCTTGCGTCGTAGTCAAGTCTGCCACTTGCTGATTGGTCAAGCCGCCGATCTGCGTCGTCGTCAGACCGGCAATAACGGCCGTCGAAAGCTGAGCCAAGTCGGCCGCTTCAAGTTTCGAAATCTGCGCGGTGGACAAACCGGCTGCCTGAGCCGCTGTCAGAACCCCTGCTTGCGCGGTTGTCAGCGCTTCAATCTGGGCCGTGCCGAGTTTGCCGAGCTGCGTCGAGGTCAGCGCCGCGATTTGCGTAGTACTGAGCCCTGCCACCTGGTCTGCCGTCAAAGCACCGACTTGGGTCGTGGTTAAACCGGCGATCACCGCTGTCGTCAGCTTCGCTGCGTCCGCAACTTCCAGATTGGCGATCTGGGCAGTAGTCAGGCCAGCCGCCTGGGTCGCGGTCAGTGCCGCCGCTTGGGTTGTCGTCAGCGACTGGATCGGCGTGGTACCAATTGCCGCAAGTTGTGCCGAGCTGACCTTGGCCAGTTGGGTAGTGCTCAACGCGGCGATCTGATCACCTGTCAGCGCCGCGAGTTGCGCCGTGGTCAATGCGGCAACGGCATTGGTCGACAATTGCGCGAGGTCCGCCGTCTCCATTGCGACCAACTGGGTCGTTGTCAAACTCGCTGCCTGCGTTGCAGTCAATGCGGCCGCCTGGGTCGTGGTGAGATCAGCGACTTGCTGAGCCGAGAGCGCACCGAGTTGCGCCGGCGTCATCGCCGCGATTACCGCTGTCGACAGTTGCGCCTGATCCGCCGCTTCCAGCCTGGCAATCTGTGCTGTGCTCAGCCCAGCGAATTGCGCGGAGGTCAACACCGCCGCCTGTGCCGTCGTCAGCGCCTCGATTTGCGCCGTGCCTAACGCACCAAGCTGCGTCGATGTGAGCTTGGACATCTGCGCCGTGCTCAGTGACGCCACCTGATCGACCGTCAAGCCCGCCATTCCAGCCGTGGTCAAACCTGTAATCGCACTTGTCGACAGCTTCGACAGATCGGCCGTCTGCATCGCAGCAATCTGCGATGACGAGAGCCCCGCGACCTGAGCCGAGGTCAATACCCCAGCCTGCACCGTAGTCAGTGCTTCAATCTGCGACGTTCCGATGGCGCCGAGTTGCGCCGCGGTCAATCCGGCGATTACCGAGGTGGAAAGCTGTGCCACATCCGCGGTTTCAAGCTTGGCCAACTGTGTTGTAGTGAGGCCAGCTGCCTGCGCAGCGGTCAACGCCGCTGCCTGTGCCGTTGTAAGCGCTTCTATCTGGGCGGTGCCAAGCTTGCCAAGCTGCGTAGAACTCAACGCCGCGGTTTGCGAGGTGCTCAGGCCGGCCACCTGATCCGCAGTCAAGGCGCCAACTTGGGTTGTCGTCAAAGCTGCGACCACCGCCGTGGTCAGACTTGCGGCATCGGCAACCTCCAGATTGGCGATCTGCGCCGTGGTCAGACCGGCCGTTTGTGTTGCCGTCAAGGCAGCGGCCTGGGTAGTAGTCAATGACTGTATCGGGGTCGTCGCAATTCCGCCAATTTGCATTGAGCTCAACTTCGACAACTGGGCCGTCGTCAGCGCAGCGACCTGATCACCGGTCAGTGCGGCCATTTGCGTCGTCGTCAACCCTGGCAGTGCGCTGGTGGAGAGCTTGACCAAGTCCGCCGTCTCGATGCTGGCGATCTGAGCGGTGGTCAACCCGGCAAGCTGAGTTGATGTCAGCGACTGTATCTGGTCTGTCGTAAGGGACTGGACATTGCCACCACCGAGAACAGCAAGCTGCGCCGCCGTCATCGATGCCATCTGGGTTGACGTCAATGCCGCGACCTGATCCGCGGTCAATGCCGCGACCTGAGTCGTGGTAAGAGCGGCAATCACACTGGGAGTCAGCTTGACAAGATCCGCGGTTTCAAGCGCGGCAACCTGTTGCGTCGTAAGCCCCGCGGCCTGAGCCACGGACAGCTTCGACGCCTGGAGGGTGGTAAGACCCTGTATCTGGGGCGTGCCCAGCGCTCCCAGCTGCGTTGAGGTCACGGCACCTAGCTGCGTGGTACTCAACGCGGCGACCTGATCCACCGTCAACGCGGCCATCTGGGCCGTCGTCAGTACCGCAAGAACATTGGTCTTGAGCACGGCAAGGTCAGTCGTGTCGATTTGCGAAATCTGGCTCGTGGTGAGCCCCGAAATCTGGGAGGATTTGATGCTCGCTACCTGCGTGGTATTCAGCGCCTGGAACTGCGCATTGGTAATGGCTCCCAACTGCCCGGTAGTCAGCGCGCCAATCGCCGTCGAACTCAGTGCGGCAAATTGATCAGGGCCCAAATTCGCGATTTGAGCTGTGGAAAGTGAAGCCAACGCCGTGGTCGTGAGTGCTGCGAAATCAACGGTTTCCAAAGCCGCGACCTGCGCCGTACTCATTCCGGATATCTGGGTCGTGCCAAGTGCCGCAGCCTGTGTGGTTGTCAATCCAGCGATTTGCGGACTTGTCAGCGCACCGACTTGCGTAGTATTCAACCCTGCGATAACACTTGTTGAAAGCTTGGCCGCGTCAACCACTTCAATGGCCTGGATCTGTGTTGTGCTCAGACCGGCCGCTTGTGTGGTGCCGAAGGCCCCAACCTGGCCGGTGGTTAGAGCGGCAATTTGGGTGGTCGTCATGCCTCCGATTTGTCCGGAAGACAAAGTTTGAATCGCGGTCGTGCTCAGGGCTGCAATCTGATCGGTATTCAAAGCCTGTATCTGATCTGTCGTGAGACCGGCAATCGTTGCCGTCGATAGCTTGGAAATCTCGGTCGTCGTCAGTGCAGCGATCTGATCCGTCGTCATGCCGGCAGCCGGCAAGACTGCCTTCTGGGCAGTAGTCAAGGCCGCAATCTGGCTCGTCGTCAATCCAGCCAGTTGTCCCGCGGTCAAAGACGCGATCACGGTAGTCTTCAATACCGCCAAGTCTACCGTCTCGATGTTCCCGATCTGAGTCGAGGTCAAGCCCGCCGCTTGCGCGGTCCCCAACGTTGCTGCCTGAGCTGTCGTCAGCGCCTTGATCTGGTCGGTCGTCAGGGCCCCGATCTGATTGCTTGTCAAGACACCAACTGCCGTCGCTGACAGAGAAGCGAGGTCCGCAGTTTCGATCGCCGCGACTTGTGTCGTGGTCAGACCGACAACTTGGGCGGTTCCCAAGGCGGCAGCCTGTCCAGTCGTCAAAGCCTGAATCTGATCTGTCGACAGCACGCCGACCTGAGAAGTCGTCAAACCCTTGACGCCGGAGGTTGATAGTGCTGCCAGCTGGGCCGTACTCAAGGCTTGAATCTGGTCGGTGGTGAAGCCCGATATGGCCGTGCTGGTTAGCGCGGACAGGGTCCCCGCCGTCTGCATTTGGGTCAATTGATCAGTAGTGAGACCCGGTGCCTGTAACGCCTTCAATCCGGCAACCTGGGTAGAACTCAATGCCTGAATCTGATCGGTCGATAGGGTAGCGACCTGGCCGCTGGTCAGACCTCCCATGGCGGAAACCGAGAGCGACGCCATCTGAGCCGTCGACAGCGCGGCAATATTGGTCGTCGACAAGCCGGCGATCGCCGTGCTGGTCATGGATTTCAGATCCGTGGTTTCAATGGCCGCAAGCTGGGCAGTAGATAGGCCGGACACCTGCGTGGTACCCATGCCCGCTACTTGCGAAGCTGTCAGACCCTTTATTTGATCCGTTGAGAGCGCCCCAACCTGGGTGGTTGTCATACCCGCGACCGCCGCCGCCGATATTCCGGCTACCTGACTCGTACTCATCGCCGCTATGTCGGCCGTGGTCAGACCCGCGATCGCAGTACTGGTTACTCCGGCGATATCCGAAGCTTCCATCTTGGAAATCTGGGTTGTCGACAACTTGCCGATCTGAGTCGAACTCAATGCCGAAGCCTGGGTCGGCGTCAGCGCGGCGATTTGTGCGGTCGACAATGCGGCAAGCTGGGCGGTCGACAATGCGCCGATAGCTGCAGTAGAAAGAGCCGCGAAATCGTCGGTCTCAAATACACTGATCTGCGTCGTCGACAAGCCGCCTATTTGGGTAGTAGTCAAGGCAGCCGCCTGAGTAGCCGTCAGCGCCTTGATCTGGTCCGTCGACAGCGCCCCCATCTGGTCCGTCGTCAGCCCCTTTACCGCAGTCGCCGAAATGGCCGCAATCTGACCCGTGGTAAGAGCGCCAAGCTGATCCGTCGAGAGCGCAGCAATGGCACTGCTCTTTAGCGAGGCGACATCCGCCGTCTGCATCGCAACCAGTTGCGTGGTCGAAAAGCCCGGCATCTGCGCGGCAGTCATTGCTCCAACCTGCGAGCCTGTCAATCCGACTACCTGAGCGGTGGACAGTGCACCTATCTGATCGGAAGTCATCGCCCCGACCGAAGTGGCCGCAATCGCCGCAACTTGAGCAGTGCTCAATGCCGCAATCGCATCCGTTGTCAGGCCAACAATCGCCGTACTGGTAATGCCAACCAGATCGGCAGCATCGATTTTCGATACTTGCGCCGTGGAAAGTGCGGCAAGCTGTGTCGACGTCAATGCAGGGGTCTGCGCTACGTTCAGCGCAACCATTTGGTCCGTTGTCAATGCGCTGACCTGTGTAGTCGACAAAGCCCCAATCACGCTGCTCTTCAAAGCGGCCAAATCCAACGTCTCGATCTTGCTGATCTGAGCCGTTGTCAGTCCCGCCACTTGGGCTGAAACGAGAGCGGCAGCCTGCGTCGTGGTGAGCGCTTGAATCTGGTCAGTCGACAGCGCCTTGACTTGGTCCGTCGATAACTTTGAAATAACTGTCGCAGAGAGCTTTGCCAAGTCTGCCGTTTCGAAGGCATTGATCTGCGCCGTCGACATGTTTGAAACCTGAGCCGAGATCAGCGCTGCTGCCTGTGTCGTGGTCAGCGCCTGAATCTGGCCGGCTGAAAGCGCTGCTGTCTGCACCGTGGTCAAGCTCGAAACAGCCGCAAGACCCGGAATCTGGCTGGTGGTGAGTGCCTGGATGCCGGCGGTAGTAATGCCGATTATCGAGGTTGCCTGCACGGCGGCAAGATCAGCCACCTCCATCTTCGAAATCTGATCGGTGGATAGCGAAGCAAGCTGCGTCGATTTGAGTACAGCTGCCTGTGCCGTAGTCAGCGCCACAATCTGATCGGTTGTCAAACCAGCCGTCTGTACCGTCGTCAAACCGGAGATTACTGTGGTTTTCAGCCCCCCAAACGCTGCAGTAGCAAGCTTCGAGAGTTGGGCGGTGGTCAGGTTGCCGATCTGCGTAGAAGAAAACGCAGATGCCTGAACGGAAGACAGCAATGCCAACTCATCGGTGGTCAATGCCGCCATCTGGGTGGTGGTTAGTGCGGCAATTTCGGCCGTCGTCGTCGAAGTAGTTAGTGCCATTTTGCATCCTTTAAGAAACGCTGCGCTTCCTGCGGCAAATACCTTGGCACGCTAGACCTGCGCATATCCAACCGACTGTCGAAATTGCCTGGAATGATTATTACTGGACCGAATCAACCCACCCAAACTACTTCGCTCGAAATTCACTCACCGCAACCACCAATACCGCGCCGCACCCTCTGTTGTCCTGTATAGCACGCACCTACCACCCCTACCGTGAAATACTTCACACCCGAATCAATCCGCAAAATTTAAGCAAGTTACAAGCCAGCTAATTGTGTTCAACTTGCAGTCGCCAAGCAGAATTGCTGACAACCAATGCCCCAACCCCCTTCCCCATCACAAAACATATCTATAACAGTATGTTATTGCGGACTGGCGGAAAATCGACACCACGACTTCGAACTACAGTTCTCCGCTATCGATGTCTACAACGGCAGTGATAAGGAAATCTTTAGGGATTCGAGCCATTTATCCGGCAGGTGACTCCAGAGCGGAGTCAGCGTCGCTCCTTGGCCAAGGAGCCCTTGCTAGAGCACGGCAGCAAGCGGCGGGATGCAGGGTGCCCAGAACCTAGGCTGAACGGTCCACCATGCATGGACACCCATTGGATAATAACCTCCATTTACTGCGTGGAAATACTCGGGGCGCAGTTCCATCGAAAAGCGGGAAGCAATAATCTCGTTCGGAATGATGAAATCTATCGACAGAGCCCCCAACAAGGAGAAGTAAGAATCCTCGTTTGTCCCTGATTCCATGAATACTGTGCGGGTCTCCGGGAATTCATGGATCAAGGCAAGGCATTTTCTGACCCGACGAAGACTCAGGCCGCCATTTCCAACAGTCGCCCTCACGCGCCGACGAAGGTCATCACGAAACCGGTCACGCCAAACCGTAAGTTCTACCCCGTCCGGCCAAGGAGCCCCAATATAGTCGAATGGCTGCCCGATCCAGAAATCAAGATCGTCGCGAATCAGGATGGCATCCGGCTGGAGAATAAGAACAAACTCGAAGCTCAGGAAGCGATCATAAAAAAATGGAGCCAACAAAAGGCGGCTGTAGCTGTCGATCGAATCGAAGTACTCCCGTGGAAAGAATTCAAATTCGACCCGGGGGTAGCGATTACTGTAATAGCTGCAATCAAGGCCGGCTGGAGCAATGAAGAAGCATTTCCTGTCCTTGATGACCGAGAGCGAATAATCGATAGAGAACTGCTCGAGAGGCGACAGTTCAGGCTTATATACCGGAATCAGGATTGCTACCCGCGCGTCACCAGGCGCTGTGATACTTCCTGAATGGATATCTTCCCCAATAGACGTTCGCCGAGGCTTCTTCAAGCAGCCACCTCACTGCACTCCCATCAAAACAGAGCCTCCAGTTGCCTTGCTGCCGAAGCCCATGAGAATCTGGCGACCAGTCTTTGTCTGGCCGCGGCAAACGATTCCGTCATCGATTTTTGCTCGCTTATTGCCGACTCCATCTGCTCAATCAGGCTGTCAAGCCGAGGCTCAAGATGATATCCGGCTCCAGGGACAGCCTTGTCGATGTTTTGGACCTGATCGCTACGAACTTTCCATCCTGTAGATAGCCCACAAAAGTCGTCTGTCGCACCACCGTCCGTGACAATGGCCGGAGTGCCGCACGCGATTGCTTCAATGACGGGAAGATTGAAACCTTCGGCCCGATAGGGTGAAATATATGCGTCCGCTGAACCATAGAGCAAACGCATCTGGAACAGGGGCAGCCCCGACGATATCACCTTTATCGAAGCCAAAATGTCGGGCGTCAGTTCGGCATTCTCCTGCATGAACGTCGCAACCACGTTGGCACCTCTTATACCGTACAAGGTACTGGCATCTTTCAGAACCAGCCGTACATCTGCGTGCCTCTTTCTCACGTCCACGAACGCACGAAGCAGAATATCGATGCCCTTGTTCCAGGTCATCGCACCCACGTTCAGAAAGACGAAATGGTCGGCATCAAGGCCAATTTGGCTGCGGACTTCCTCGCGCCCTTTTTGCTCGACTGGACTGAAAACGTCTGAGCTGACGCCATGCGGGACCACAACTATCCTGTCCGGATCAAACCCATACTCAATCACTTTCATGCGTGACCAGTTCGAAGGCACGGTGATGATGCCTTCTCCGCGGCAGAACTGGTCGACATCCGCTCCCGTCGGCGAAAAGCTCGTGGGCAACAGGCCGAACTCGCCTGTCATGAAGGAGATGTATCTTCCCGCTTCCGTAACTGGCCTCCGGAAGGGAAACGAGATGTTGTACGCAGTGTCGAAACTCTGGCCCACGGGAGCAGGAACCGCCTTTATCACCGCCTTGAATTCGGGCGGAAACGAGGGGTCGTTACCTGTCACGGTCCATGCCGGATTGGAGTACGGCAAGTCGAGATGGCTCAGCGACAATCCTTCGAGCTTTGCCAACTCTACGAGTTGATATTGGTTCACCATCGCGAACGACTGGCTGATGCCGCGCCAACCCTCGATCAATACTTGTTTCATGGCCATTTTCTTTGGTTACTCTCGGGCTGTCCAAGATGCGCGAATGTGCCAGGCAATCATCTGTCGGCCTTAGAACGGCCGAAGGCAAATATCGGGGGCCATCTTGTTGTTCGGCTGATCGAGCGGACCGGGAATCGGCTCGGTGGAATGTCCGCCGAAAACACCGCAATCCCTCCGCAAATAGGTCAGCTCTATCACGCAGGGCACCGGTACGCCGCTCACCAGCGTTACGCCTTGATAGTTATTTACGTGCAGATGCACCGGTACATGCCTGGCGCTTAGCTTGCTGAACGCGGAGAACAACAACTCGTAGTTGGCTCTGTAGAAGATCTGTTCAATATTGTGAAATTCGGCGGTCACGATCTCAAAACGGGCAAGATGTTCCGGATTCATCGAATTCAGACCGCCCCATTCGGCTCCCTCGACATCGAACTTCAGCACGGGATGTCGGGCATTGGACCAATCGACGACATCGACAATCTGATCAAAAGACATTAGTTGCTCGGACGCGACAGCTCCCCATCCCTTGCGGAAGAAATGCATGTTTGGATGGGTATAGGGCGGTGCTTCGATTGTGTGGTCGAACTGGTAGATTTGCGCTCCCCGCTTGGCAAACTCTTCATCGAAGCTGATGTCGTTGCCGATTCCTATCGATACCAGCAGATTCGACTCGAGAGCCAGGGCGGGCAATACGTAACCGCCGTCATTCGGCGAGCCAAGACGGATTTTGCTGAAATTCACCATGTGCCACGGTCGAAACAGGTTAAGCAGGTTCAGCACTTCGCCCTGCGATGCATTAGGATTTTCCATTGCAGCTGCCTTTATCAAGTTGCCATGTCGGCACGTCCATCGGGCTCCAAGCGGATGACTGCGGCATCCCGCCGATTCTTTTCATCATTTCGATCAGGCTGGTTTCACCGCCACCACATTGAGGCTGATCGGCTGCCCCTTGAATATGGCGTTGCTGGAGTCGTCAAAAATGCCGAAAGAGCCCACGCGCTCAACGCCGGCAAATCCACACAGCATCAAATATCCGGTCAGCAGATCCTGGCTCAGACCGACCTTGTGATGGTCATATTGATTAACGTGCCCCCCAAAAATCATGCGCATGATCATGAATCGATCTTCGAACGTCATGACCTCTTTTTGGATGAACAGTGTGGCCAGGATATCCAGGTCAGGAACACTGATGCCTAGTCGGCCTGATGGCGCAAGAACCCGATACCACTCGCGCAATGTGCTCTCCAGTTCCCCCATGTAGTCGAAATGCTCCACCACATGCGAAGCATAAATCTCATCGAAAGTGTTGTCGGCGAACTGCGAAAGGTCTCTCGCGTCACCGATATGATCCACGTAGTCTCCGGGCAAGGCATTCAGGACTTCCCAACCGTCCAGTCTTACCTTGCCGCCGATATGCAGCTTCCTCACCATGGAATCACCCCTCCATCCGATTCATTCAGCGCTTTACCGAAATCCTGTTGCTTATGAGATCGGAGATCAGCATCAGTTTGTCCATATCCTCGGGATATCGTTGCGGATTCAGATTGTTCGCCCGACCAAGGGCTGTGCCGTTGGTAAATCCCTCGAAACCGTCGGTTATGCGTCCTGGAAAATCGTGCGAAAACCTGTCGCCTTTAAGGAAAACCGCGACGAAATCGTTCCAGACATCTCCGATCTGCTTGCTTGTGTATGACTCGAGCAAGGTAACATCGTATCCACTCCGTCGCGCCCAGGTTGTCAGCGCCTTGCCACTGTCCGGGTAGAAGCGCCAGCAGTCGAGTGGATAACGATGAACCTCTCCATTTGACGGTGCATTCAAGTAAAGCAGCCCGGGCTGCTTGAGAACGCGGACGATCTCGAGAAAAAGCACCCAGAACAGTTCCGAGTGCTCGAAACAAGAACTGCTCACGACCATGTCAATGGACTGATCTTCAAACGGCAATCGATAGGGGTCTTCCAGGATGACATCAACGCCTTTTCCAGCAACGAAATCAACACCGATATAGGTGAACCTGGATGGACAAACGTCACGCAGCGAGCCATTCACATCCTGCGCACCTATATCCGCCACCCGCGCCGACGCGAACGACGCGCCGTAGACGTCGAAAAACATTCGGGCATTGAGCATGGCGGTCGGATGCATCGCTAGCCCAGCCGGTCCGGATAGCCGAATATCATCAATCGTCGCCGATCTACGCCCCACCTCCTCATAGTGAGTCCGGCGCTGTTCCGAGGCGATACTTGCGCCACATGGAAATGTAGATGGCCTCGAGGTTGCGGCAGAAATTTGCGGTATCGAACAGCGGACTGCTGGCACGCGTCTCGCGCAAATGCGCCTTCAGGCGGCTGACTCTTTCTGGCTGGGCAGCCAGGGCCAGGGCCAGCGCTTCGTAGTCAGCCAGCGAATGCGTGGCCAGTTCGGGCAGGCCGGCAGCATGTACCAGGCTGCCGGCGACTCGTGCGTGAAAAGCCTCACCCATGCATGTCACCACCGGAACCCCGGCCATCAACGCGTCGGCAGCCGTAGTATGGGCATTGTAGGGATAGGTATCCAGGAAGAAGTCAGCCAGCCGATACCGCGCGAGATGGTCCTCGACCCGCGGCACGCGAGTCGCAAATATCAATCGCGCTGCGTCAACACCCTGCGCCTCTGCCGCGGCCCAGAGATTTTTCTGGCTGATCTCGCTGCGCGACATGAGCCACAAAACGCTTCCCTTGGTGCGCTTGAGCAAGCGCATCCAGATGGCGAATATCCCGGGCGAAATCTTGTAGTCATGGCTGAAGGCACAAAACACCAGACCGGTTTCCGGCAAGCCGTAAGCCGAGCGACCCGGAGCCTCTTCAGGTATCTCAACACTGCCGTCGGTCGGTAAATACGCGTCCGGCATATATACGATCTTTTCGCTGTAATAGGGCCAGTGTTCGCGCGGGGCCACGTGACGGTCGGCTATCAGGTAATCCATGTAGTCGACGCCCATCGATCCGGCATAACCCAGAAAATTGACCTGCACGGGCGCCGGCCGCTGCGCCAGTACCTCGGGATGGGAATCGGCGGTGTAACCCGCAAGATCCACGGCGACATCCACTTCGAGGGAGCGGATCAGCTGAGCGATCTGCGGCGGACTCATGGTCTTGGCGTCGATGAATCGGTCGAACGCCTTCAGCATTCGCCCACGCAAGCGGCTCTTGTCATCTATTCCCAGGGAAATCGCGATAAGTTCGAATCGCGACCTGTCGTGATGTTCGAATACCCCGGCCATCAGGTGGCCGACCGGATGCTCCCGCAAATCGGGCGAGATATAGGCCAGGCGAATCCGGTCATGCCGATAAACCTCGCCCTGCCACAGGCGCCTCGACCCTGACGGATAGAGATGTTCGCCAAAAATCCGGGCTGACTGGAAATGATCCCCGGCAAAATCGGAAATCGCCATCATTGCCAGCGACTTGCAACTGCGGCGTCCGGCCCGGACTTCCCCGATGATTTTATTGACGGTCTCATCGTAGTCAGTCCAGTCGCAGACATGCAAGCGTTCGAAACAAAGCAGGCCTGGCCCATAGTCATAGTCAGGCTGCACCTCCAGCAGATGCTTGAACATCGCTATCGCTTCTTCGCTCTGCTTGAATTCGGTAAGCAGAACGGCACAGTTGGCCAATGCGGTCGTGTAGTCCGGGTTGATCGCCAACACCTGATTGAACCGTTCGAGCGCTTCCTTGTGACGGAGCATGTCGCGAAGGGCCACGCCGCTATTGACCAATGCTTCTATGTAATCCGGCTGCAGGGCAATGGCCTCGTCGAAACGCTGCAGGGCAGCCTCGCCGCTCGCACCCGCCGCTCGCAACGCCGACCCGGCCAGAAAACGCAGCGGAGCGTATCCGGGTGCCGCCGCCATTCCGACCTCGGCCCAATGCAGGGCATCGGCGGGATCTTCCCGCCGGATGGCAATCACACCGAGCGAGTAGCAGGCAGCCGGATGACCGGGATGCATTTCCAGCGCCGCCTTGAACAGCCGCACGGCTTCATCTATCTCGCCGCGCTCCTGCGCCTGGATTGCGCTGACCAGAATCTGCTGCAAATCGTTCATACCATCCCTCGTGGACTCTTCAGAACCCTTGCGCCGGACTGTCTGCCGCGCCTTCATGCGAAGGTGGCCTGGCGAGTGCAGCCATTTGCCAAAGGCGGTCGAGAGCCGATCGGGCTCCCTTTTTCAGGTCGACAAGGACATGCCATCGGACAAGCATAGCGATGCTTTGCGATTTCGCGTCGCCGACGAAAAGGGGGAATTACCGGCCTTCTCATCCATTGCCACGAATACCCGAGTTCCTTCATGGCGGAACCCGAACTGGTTGGCAATGCATCCCGATATCCCGTTCAATCTACGGAAAGCGCCAATTTTATGGTCCTGTTAGCAAATAGACAGAAGGTTCGGGTGCCATAGCATTGCATGATGTCCTCAATGTCTTTACGCGCGGCACTGGCCTCCGGTAGCAAATCGCAACCGTCGCCCCTGCTCGGGATCCTGCTCGAATCGCGCCAGGCGTGGCTCGCGGTGTTTGTATTCAGCGCCGTGATCAACCTTTTGATGCTCGCGCCGACGGTCTACATGATGCAAGTGTCGGATCGCGTCATGACCAGCCGAAACATGATGACCCTGCTCATGCTGACGCTCCTCGTCCTGGCCATCTTTGCCGTCATGGGCGCACTGGAATGGGCCCGTTCGCGAGTTCTGGTCAGGCTCGGGGTGCGACTGGATCGTCGTATCGGTCCAAGACTGCTCTCCTTATCACATCGGTTCGAGGTGGAAAAGCTGGGCGACGGCCGCCGCCTGCTGGGAGATCTCGCCCAGGTGCGATCCTTCCTTACCGGATATGCCGTGCTGGCTGCGCTCGATGCACCATGGGTACCCATATTCCTTCTGGTTACGCTGATGATTCATCCGCTGCTTGCCCTGGTCGTTCTTGGCGGAGCCATCGTGATGATGATTCTGACCTACATCACCGACCGCTCGGTTCGAACGCCGCTGGCCGATTCCAACAACAGCGCAGCAGAGACCTCGCAGTTCGTGGCAACCAACATGCGGCACGGGGAAGTAATAGAAGCGATGGGCATGTTCCCGATGATGCTGGAGCGCTGGCAGAAAAAGCAGGAACGCCATCTGGTGCATCAGGCGATAGCCAGTGATCGGGCCGGCTTCACCCAGGGCGTGTCGAAGTTTGTTCGGATGGCGAACCAGTCGGTTGCGATGGGGGTCGGCGGCTTTCTGTTTCTATCCACCGACGTCTCGCCATCCATCGTGTTTGCCGCGATGCTGTTATCCAGCCGGATTTCCGGACCTATCGAATCCCTCCTGATGACCTGGTCACAACTCGGGACGACCACCGAATGCTGGCGACGCCTTGATGACGCCCTGCGCCATGCGGACAAGGAGTACTCGGGCGTGACCTTGCCTCCGCCCAAGGGAGAGGTCACCCTGGAAGGAGTCTTTGGTGGCCCGCCGGGTGCGTCGGCACCGTTCGTCCAGAGTGTCAATCTGAAAATCCCGGCCGGGGTCATCGTCGCGATCGTGGGTTCCAGCGCCTCGGGAAAATCCACGCTGGTTCGATTGATTACCGGGGTCTGGGCTCCTCGCATGGGAACCGTGCGTCTCGATGGGGCCGATCTTCGTACATGGCGGCGCGATCAGCTGGGGCCTTATATCGGCTATGTACCCCAGGACGTTGAACTGATCGAAGGTACGGTCGCCGAAAACATCGCGCGTCTGGGCCCGCTCGACAGCGACAAGGTCATTGCGGCAGCACGATCTGCCGGCGTGCATGAAATGGTCTTGCAGATGGCAGATGGTTACGGCACCCAGGTGGGTGCCAATGGCGCCTTCCTGTCAGGCGGGCAGCGCCAGCGCATCGCCCTTGCCCGTGCAATGTATGGCGACCCGCCATTGCTGGTCCTGGACGAGCCGAACGCCAATCTGGACGAAGCCGGAGAACTTGCACTGGACACCGCCCTGCAGCAAGCAAAGCAGCGTGGGCAGACGGTGATGATTGTGAGCCACCGGCCGATCGCAATCCGCAATTGCGATCTGATTCTGGTCATGCAGGAGGGACAGGTTCTGCTCTACGGTCCTCGCGAGCAAGTCATGGCCAAGCTGGCCTCCGCGGCAGCGGCTGCCCAGACCTGAGCAGCCATATCCTCCGGACCGACCCGGAGCACATCGGGCCAAGCCGCCGGGAAGACTCGCATTTCCCCTGTTTTTGTACGTCTTTGGCAAAGACCGCCGGCACTAAGATGTTCGAATGCGATTAATGTTCCCAGCCAGTCTTCGCCATGGCCGCTAGCGATTCATGGTGGCGCAAATTGCTGCGCCGACCAGCAGGCCAGGATATTGCTCGTCCCGAAATGGCTGCCGTCGGTACGGGATATCCTGCGGAGAACATCGACGATCCAAGCGATGCGATCTCCTTTGGCTACCGGGTGATCTTCTTCGGTCTCGTCGTTACCGCGCTATGGGCGGTTTTCGCACCGCTTGACGAAGGAATTCCGGCCCCCGGCGTTGTCGTCGTTGAATCGCATCGCAAGACCATCTCCCACCTTACCGGCGGCACGGTATCGACGGTCAAGGTCCGCGAGAACCAGGCCGTTAAGGAAGGCGACATCCTTCTGGAACTGGATGCGGTCCGCGCCCAATCGGCACGCGATACCGTGCTCCATGAGTACATCGCGGCAGTTGCCAAGCTGGCGCGACTAACCGCCGAGCAAACCTTTGCGGCACGACTGGCGTTTCCGGAAGAGATCGTTACCCATGCAGCGCAACTTGGACGACAGGATTTGCTGCGCGCGCAAGAAGCGCTGTTCCGCGCACGGCAGGATGCATTCAGGGGCGAATTGGCCATTCTGCAGGAGAACCTGGCCGCTTCACGGATTCAGGCGACGGGAGCCCGCAATCAGCTCTATGCGCGTCGCCAGCAGGCCGAGTCGTTGCGGAAGGAAATCGAAAGCACCCGACCGCTGGTCGAGGAGGGATATACCCCGCGCAATCGCCTGCTTGAGCAGGAGCGCCAGCTTGCAGAGCTGACCAGCGTCACCAGCGAGCTTGAAGCCCGTATCGCCCGGGAGGGCAGCAGCGGCGCGGAGATTCGCTTGCGCGAGCTCCAGCGTCGTCAGGAGTATCTCAAGGATGTCGAAACCCAGGCTACCGAAACCCGCCGCGAAGTCGCCAACCTGACCGAAAGGCTGAAAGACGCCGACGCCGACCTGGAACGAATGACAGTTCGCGCGCCCCTCTCGGGTCAAGTCGTCGCCATGATTGCGCAAGCTCCCGGCGTGGTTATCTCGCCAAACAGCAAACTGATGGAAATCGTTCCCGCCGGCGACAAGCTGCTGATTGATGTGCAAGTGCCCATCACGGCTGCAAGCCGGGTCAAGTCGGGTCTTGATACCGACATTCGAATTTCCACTTTCCCCGATACCCCGTCAATCGTCGTTCAGGGGCGCGTCCAGTCGGTATCGGGTGATCGCCATGAACCCCCCAACGCCTCACCCTACTACCTCGCGCGAGTCGAAGTGACCACCGATGGAATCGCCAAGTTGAAGGGGCGCCAGCTGCGCCCGGGCATGTCTACCGAAGTCGTGATCAAGACCGGCGAACGCAGCTTCATGTCCTATCTGATGGCCCCGATTTCGCGCCGGCTGTTCGAGTCGCTCAAGGAGCCCTGACATGTCCCGTCGCCCATCCGGGCCGAATGGAACATGCCGGCTCCGGCAGGGTTCCGCGATACCCATCGGCATGCTTGCCTGCATCGTCGGACTGGCGACGGGTTGCGCCGAAGTCGGCGACTATCAACGCCCCGCCTCCGGCATTCCGGCTCAATGGCGACAAAGTACACCCGGGGCAGAGGCAACTCCTGTTGCCCAGATCCAGTGGCGCAGCTTTTTCCAGGATCAAAGATTGCAGGCACTCATCACCAGCGCCCTGGAACACAACAGTGATCTGAAAATGGCCCTGGCACGGGTTGCGGAGACCCGTGCCCAGTATGGCATTGCCAACGCCGACCGGCTGCCATCAGCCAGCCTGGCGGCGAACAAGACCAAGAGCAAAATCCCCGCCGCCTTCACCGGCACCGATCGTCCGGTAACCACCGAGCGCACAGAGCTCAACCTCACCGTCGTCTCGTTCGAACTGGACTTCTGGGGCCGCATCGCCAACCTCTCCGAAGCGGCGCGGGCAAGCTATCTGGCAAGCGAGTCGGCAAGCCGGGCGATGCGGATAACGCTGATTGCGGAAGTGGCGAATCTGTATTTCACGTTGCTGGAATTGAACGAGCGAATCGACATCACGCGCACCGCGATCGAATCAAGACGAAAGAATCGCGATCTGGTGAAGCGCGGCATGGAACTGGGCGCCGCCGCACGGTCGGACTATCTTCTCGCGGAAGGCGCTTTCCATTTTGTCGAGGCCGAGCTTGCCGTTCTCGAAAATCAGCAGGCAAATACCGAACATGCCCTGTTCATGCTGGTGGGCAATCCGGCCATTGATCTGCCGAAGGGACGAAAGCTTCACGAGCAGGAGGTGCGTAACGACCTTGCGCCTGGAATCCCGTCAGAGGTGCTGTATGCGAGGCCCGATGTCATTGCAGCCGAACATCGCCTGAGGGAAGCCAACGCGAATGTTGCCGCGGCACGGGCCGCTTTTCTTCCCAAAATATTGCTCACCGTCGGCATTGGTCTCGCCAGCCGCAGCCTCTCGGCGCTTTTCGGACCCGGGTCGGGCAACTGGACATATCAGCCGGCGCTGTCACTACCCCTTTTCGATGGCGGCAGGACAGCAGGTTTCGAAGCCATTGCCGAGGCAAGAAGAAACTCGGCTGTCGCCGACTACGAAAAAACCATCCAGCAGGCGTTTCGTGAGGTTTCCGATCTTTTGTCCACCCGCGCCAGCCTGGCCGACCAGCGGCGCGCTACGGAAGCCACGGTCAAGGCGCATCAGGAGCGCCTGACCGTCGCCGAGATGCGCTTCAAATCGGGAAGCATCAGCTACCTGGAAGTGCTGGATGCGCAGAGGGAACTGTTTGCCTCGCAACAAGGCGCAGTCCAGGTCCGCCGCGCCCAGCTGAGCACGGCGGCGCAACTCTACAAGGCGCTGGGAGGCGGGGACACTCCGGAAGGATAGTGCTCGTCCAGGCCGAACGTCACACGCACGACATCCAGGGCCCGGAAACGCGACGCGAACTTAAACCTGGATATTCATGATGTCGTGATATGCCGACACCAGTTTGTTCCTGACCTGAACCATCTGCTGGAACGACAAGTTGGCCTTCTGCAGGTTCACCATGACGTCCTGCAGGTTAACGTTGCTCTGTCCGCTGGAAAAATCCTCGGCCATCTTGTGCGCCTGCTGCTGGGCGGCATTGACCTGATCGATGGTGGACTTCAGGACTTGCGAAAAATCCGGTCCGTCCGCAGGCGCGGCATTACCCGCCGGCTTGCTCCCCGCCAGGGCAGAGGCGGAACGCAGCTCGGAGAGCATCTGGTCAATTTGTCGTGTATCGATGGCCATGGGGAAACATTACTTGAATTCGCTCGGGAATGAAAGAGCAAACAACGTGCCGGTTTCCATTTGCCGCCTACGCATCCTCGTCTTCGCTGAAAAATCCCTCGGCCCGATACTGGGATAGTTTGTAGCGCAGGGTACGCTCCGAGATGCCGAGAATTGCCACTGCCTTTTTGCGCGAACCGCCGCATTTGGTCAGGGTGTCCAGAATGTGCTGCCGCTCCAGGTCTCTCATGTTGGCTGGAGATCCGCTACTGGCCTGGGTTTCGGAGGGAGTCGGCGCTGACGGCACGGCGCCTGCCATGCTCGCCGCAACGGCCGGGGCTTCCCCGTTCGGGAACGCCGTGGTGCCATTGAGCGGCAGGCTGTCGGCCTCAATCAGTTCGCCCGGGGTCATGATCAGGGCGCGCTGAACCACGTTCTCCAGTTCGCGTACGTTGCCTGGCCAGGGGTAGGCTGCCAACCGAGCTTCAGCCGCGGCGGCAAATCTTGCCGCCCGGCGCGAGGTGGCCGCCTGTCGCGCGAGGCAATGCCGGGCCAGGGGCAGGATGTCGCCGGGGCGCTGACGCAGCGAAGGAATTTCCAGCGGGAACACATTGAGTCGATAGTAGAGGTCTTCGCGGAAACGCCCGGTGCGAACCTCGCCGGCCATGTCGCGATTGCTGGTGGCCAGCACGCGGATATCCAGAGCTACCGGCTTCTTGCCGCCCACGCGCTCGACTTCGCGCTCCTGCAGCACCCGCAACAGCTTGGCCTGCAGGCCAAGCGGCATTTCGGATATTTCATCAAGCAACAAGGTGCCGCCATTGGCCTGCTCGAACTTTCCGGCCTGTGCGGTTTGGGCACCGGTAAAAGCCCCCTTCTCGTAGCCGAAAAGCGTTGCTTCGAGCAGGTTGTCAGGTATCGCGGCACAGTTGATCGCGACAAAGGGTCCACCGGCCCGCGCCGACTGGTCGTGGATGTAGCGAGCGAACACTTCCTTGCCAACGCCTGATTCTCCGGTGAGCAGCACAGTGGCATCGGTCTTCGCCACGCGCGCGGCGAGCAGCAGGGTCTCGCGCGTTTTCGGGTCGGCGGCAATCACGCCGTCGGCGGGCGGCGGCGGGACGGCGTAGCGCGCGATTTGCTCGATCAGGGTCTTCGGTTCGAAGGGCTTCAGCATGAAATCGCAGGCCCCGCCGCGCATCGCGGCAACCGCCTTGTCCACGTCGCCGAAGGCCGTCATCAACAACACCGGCAGCCCCGGATGCTGGCTGCGGATCTCGCCCAGCAGCGTCAGGCCATCCATCGGATCCATGCGCAGGTCGGAGACCACCATGCTGAACGGATTGCGTGCAAGGGCAACCAGCGCCGCCGGGCCGCCGTCAACCCCGGTGACATGATGTCCGGCCGCCTCAAGCGTGATCAGCAGCGCATCGCGCAAGGCATCGTCGTCTTCTACAACCAGAATTTTCAATGAGTCGGACATGGCAGTGTAAGTATGAATTCGGCGCCGGCACCGGGACTGGATACGACCTCGATGCCACCACCGTGAGCACGCGCAACACCACGCGCGATGGAAAGTCCCAAACCGGTGCCTTCGGTTCGGGTAGTGAAAAAAGGATCGAACAGCCGCGCCGCAGTTTCAGCATTCATGCCGCGCCCATTATCGCGTACGGAGAGCAGCATTAACGATCCGTCGCGCCGTGCGTCGAGATCAATGCGACCGCCACTGTCGACGGCCTGCAGCGCATTCTCCAGCAGATTGGTTATTGCTCCGACCAGCGATTTGCGATGGCCGGTCAGTACCGCACCCTCGCTGTCGTCACTGAACAAAAAAGCAATGTCGCGGCTTTTCGCCAGCGGCTCAAAGGTCTGCGCCAACTCGGCCAGCAGGTCGGCGACGGCAAAGCTTTCACGCCCGAGCACTTCGCCCCGCGCGAACATCAACATGTCCTGGATCAGATGCTCAAGATGCTTCAAACGCGCTACGGTCTTTTGTGCGATGGAAACACGGCTTGCGGCGGGCAGGTCCGCATTCTCCAGATTGCCCGCATACAGCAACGCCGCCGCGAGCGGCGTACGCAGTTGATGAGCCAGTTGCGCGGCCATCTCCCCCATCGCGGCCAATCGCTGGTTGCGCTCGGCCTGAGTCTTGAGATGCTGGGTTTCAGTCACGTCGTGCAGCAGCACGATGCGGCCGCCCGCTGAATCCAGCGGCGTGACTGCAACCGCCAGCCGCCTCTCTCCGGCGAGGTATTCGCCAGGCGTTTCGCTGGCCTCCAGCGCATCGGCCTCAATCGCCGTCCAGCCAGCGCCGACTATGCCCCCACCCAGAACCTGACTGGCAGCGGGATTGGCTTGCAGCACGCGACCGGCGCCATCAAGTACCACCACACCTGCCGGCAGCGCGTCCAGCAGCAGCGTCAGGCGTTCCGTGATTGCCGCCTTCTCCTGATACTGCTGGCGCAGGGCGCCGTTGGCGGCCGCCAGTTCTTCGGTAAGCTGCGCCACCTGACCTTGCAGTTCGCTGTATGCAGCGGCAAGTTCTTCCGATGCCTGACTGAAAATCCGGAAGGCCTCGGCGAGATGCTCCGCCTCACCGGGGGCGACTGTTACGCTGCTGGATTGAGCGGACGAAACCGCGGGAACATTCATGGCACCCGATGATGGCAGAATCACCCGGACTGGACAAGGAAAGCAGGCTGTCGATATGCCGGCAAAAATTGCCGCTTCTTTCAGGAACCGCTCTTGCTAGGGCAGTTCACAATCCGCGAGCGGGCAAATTGCGCGTACAGGTAACGACAGAACAGCATGGCAGAAAACACAGCGACGGCCGATCCGATATCGATGGAGGCATTTCTCCGCCTCGCCCCACGCCAGAAGTTGATGGGCATGGTTGGCGTTGCCCTGTTCGTGGCAGTGCTGGTCGGGGGCTGGTTGTGGACCAAGGAGCCTCCGTATGCCCTGCTGTTCACCATTCAGGACGAAAAGGACGGCGGGCAAATTGTCGCCGCACTGTCGCAACAGAACATTCCCTACCGTTTCAGCGACGGTGGTCGCGGCATTCTGGTGCCGCAGTCGGTGGTGCATGACACTCGTCTGAAACTGGCATCCCAGGGGCTGCCCAAGGGTGGACTGGTCGGCTTCGAGCTGATGGAGACGCAGAAGCTCGGCGTCAGCCAGTTTGCCGAACAGATCAACTATCAGCGCGCCCTGGAAGGCGAACTGGCCCGCTCTATCCAGTCCCTGGCAGCCGTGCGCGGCGCCCGGGTGCATCTTGCGATTCCCAAACAGACCGCCTTCCTGCGTGACGATCAGAAAACCTCGGCTTCGGTGCTGGTCAGCCTGCATCCCGGACGCACACTGGATCAAATCCAGGTGGCGGGGATCATCAACCTGGTTGCCTCCAGCGTGCCGCAACTCAGCTCAAGCAACGTCAGCGTGATCGACCAGGAGGGCAAGCTGATCTCGCAGCAGCGCGATCCGCAACGCAATGCCGGCCTCGATGCCACCCAGCTCAAGTTCCTCCGCGAAGTCGAGGCGGACTACGGCAAGCGCATCGAAACCATCCTGGTTCCGCTGGTTGGTCCCAACAATGTGCGCGCCCAGGTAACCGCCGATCTCGACTTCTCGCAGATCGACCAGGTCGCTGAAAGCTACAAGCCGAACCCCGCGAATGAAACAGCGATCCGCAGCCAGCAGACCGCCGAAGTGGGAAGCGGATCGCCGCAGGCCGCAGGGGTTCCGGGAGCCTTGAGCAATCAGCCGCCGGTCCCGGCAACCGCGCCATTGACCCAATCCGGGCCGGGAGGCCCGACCGGCGCGGCCGCGGCTGCAAATCCGTCGCAGAACTTCACCCGCAACGCCACGATCAACTACGAAGTGGACAAGACCATTCGTCACACAAAAGGCGTGCCGGGGACGGTGCGGCGCCTGTCGGTGGCCGTGGTGGTCAACCACCGCAAGGATCCGACCAAACCCAAGCCGGTTCCCCTGACACCCGCCGAACTCAAGCAGATTACCGACCTTGCCCGCGAGGCGATGGGCTTCAGCAAGGACCGCGGCGATACGCTGAATGTCGCCAATGCACCCTTCACGCCTGCGGAAAAGGAAGTCATCGCCGATGCGCCGATCTGGGCCAATCAGGAACTGATTGCAACGCTGAAGGAACTGGCAAGGTATCTGCTCATCGCCGGCGCAGCCTTCTGGCTATGGACCCGCCTGTTGAAGCCGGTGTTCGAGAAACTGATGGAGCCGCCACCACCGAGACTGGCGCCGGAGAAGCAGGAATTCGAGGTCGGCGCGGACGGCATGTTGCACCGCCACCGCAGCTACGACGAAAAGCTGGCGGACGCGCGCGAAATAGCGAAGAAGGATCCCAAGGCGGTCGCCAACATGATCAAGGAATGGGTAGATGGCGGCGAGCACGGAAAGTGAAGGCGTAGAAAAAGCCGCCATCCTGCTGCTTTCGCTCGGGCAGGACGAGGCCGCCGAAATACTGAAGAACCTCGGCCCGAAGGAAGTGCAGAAGCTCGGTCATGCCATGGCCGCCTTGAAGCAGGTGCCTCGCCTCCAGATCGAGAAGGTGATCGACGAGTTCGAGGATCACGCGGCCAAAGGCGCGCCGGTTGCCGTCGACAACGAAACCATCAAGGCCATGCTGACCAAGGCGCTGGGCGATGACCGCGCCGCCAACCTGATCAGCCGCATCATGCAGGGGGGCGACACCGCCGGGATCGAAGGCCTGAAATGGATGGATGCCGCCACGGTGGCAGACATGATTCGCAACGAGCATCCCCAGATCATCGCCACGATCCTGGTACACCTCGAATACGATCAGGCCGGCGAAGTCCTGAAGCACTTCACGGAACGCCTGCGCAACGATGTTCTGCTGCGCATTGCCACCCTCGACGGCGTGCAACCGACCGCGCTGCACGAACTGAACGAGGCGCTGAAGCGGGTTCTGTCCAGCGCGTCAGGCAACGTCAAGAAAGCTGCCATGGGAGGCATTCGCCATGCGGCGGAAATTCTCAACTTTGTCGGCCAGCAGGTGGAAACCGCGATTGTCGACAACGTGCGCGAATACGATCCCGAACTCGCGCAGAAGATCCTCGATGAGATGTTCGTCTTCGAAAACCTGATGGATGTCGATGATCGCGGAGTCCAGTTGCTGCTGCGCGAGGTGCAATCGGATTCGCTGATCATTGCGCTGAAGGGAGCGTCGCAGGAACTGCGCGAAAAGGTGTTCAAGAACATGTCGCAGCGCGCTGCCGAAATGCTCAGGGAGGATCTCGAGTCGAAAGGCCCCGTGCGTCTTTCCGAAGTCGAGGCCGAGCAGAAGGAAATCCTCAAGATCGCACGCCGGCTCGCCGATGAAGGCCAGATCCAGCTTGGCGGCGCGGGTGAAGGTGACGCATTCGTCTGATCGCCATGGACGAACACCCCAAATCATCGCTCACCGCCTGGGAGCGCTGGGAACTTGCCAGCTTCGATTCGCCTGCCGACCCGTCGGTCGGCATTGCAGCCGAACCTGGCTCGTCAGCAGTCAGCGACCGCGAAGTGCACCAGATCCGCGAACAGGCGCGGCGGGAAGGGCATCAGGCCGGATATGAGGCGGGACATGCCGAAGGACTTGCCGCGGGAAAAGCACAGGCCGAAGCCATGGGACGCGAGGAAGCCCTGCTTCTGGCGGCAACGCTGGAGAAGCTCGAGCAGTGCATCACGGACCTGAATCAGGCTGTCGCCAGCGACCTGCTGGCCTTGAGCATCGAGATAGCCCGCCAGGTTGTCCGCCAAACGGTCGCCGCAAAGCCGGAAGTGCTGTTGGGCGTAATCCGCGAAGCCTTGGAGCAACTGCCTTTGCTTCATGCCTCCATCCATTTGAATCCTGAAGACGCATCGCTTGCGCGCCTGCGCGCGGGTGACCAGTTCGCCCATGCCGGGCACCGGATTCACGAAGACACAAAGCTCATGCGCGGCGACGTGATCATCGAAGCTGGCGGCAGTCATCTTGATGCAAGCCTGGAAACCCGCTGGCGACGCGTGATGGAAGCCCTTGGGCAGCAAACTCCATGGATCGACACGATCGAGAAATGAGCGTCTCCGACCTTTCGCGCTTTCTCGTCGACTGCCGCGAGCATATTTCCGATGTCCGGCCCTGGCAGACCTCTGGACGACTGACGCGTATCAATGGGCTGGTGATGGAGGCATCGGGGCTCAAGCTGCCCCTGGGATCGGGGTGCCTGATACAAATCCCGGGCGACGGCACGGTCGAGGCCGAAGTGGTCGGATTTGCCGGTGACCGCCTGTACATGATGCCGGCCGAAGACGTCTACGGACTGTCTCCGGGGGCACTGGTAATCCCGATGGAATTACCCGCCGCTCCGCCAGTTCCAGGCCAGGCCTCGCCCCCGCGACGACGCGCGCCGGACCGCGCCAAACATTTGCCGGTGGGTGATGAACTGCTCGGAAGGGTGGTCGATGGCAACGGCCGTCCGCTCGACAGCCTTGGTCCGTTGAACAGCAAGGAAACCCGCTCGCTGGCCAGCCGTCCCCTGAACCCGCTTCTGCGCGAACCGATCCGTCACACCATGGACGTCGGCATCCGTGCCATCAACGCCTTGCTGACGGTGGGTCGCGGCCAGCGCCTCGGCCTCTTTTCCGGGTCGGGCGTGGGCAAAAGCGTCCTGCTCGGCATGATGGCCCGCTACACGGAAGCCGACGTGATTGTGGTCGGACTGATCGGCGAGCGGGGACGGGAAGTAAAGGAATTCATCGAACTCAATCTCGGCGAAGAAGGTCGCGCCCGTTCGGTGGTGGTTGCCGCTCCGGCCGACGTCAGTCCGCTGATGCGGCTGCAGGGAGCCGCCTATGCCACATCGATTGCCGAGCATTTCCGTGACCAGGGCAAGCATGTTCTGCTCATCATGGATTCCCTGACGCGCTACGCCATGGCGCAACGGGAAATCGCGCTGGCGATTGGCGAGCCTCCGGTGACGCGCGGGTATCCGCCCTCGGTTTTTGCCCGCTTGCCGCAACTCGTCGAACGCGCCGGCAACGGCCCGACCGGCGGAGGTTCAGTGACCGCCTTCTACACGGTGTTGACCGAGGGCGACGACCAGCAGGACCCGATCGCCGATTCGGCACGGGCCATCCTCGATGGTCACATAGTGCTCAACCGGTTGCTCGCGGATGCCGGACACTACCCGGCCATCGATATCGAACAATCGATCTCGCGGGTCATGACCAATCTTGTCGCAGCGGACCATCTGGAACAGGTACGTCACTTCAAGCAGCTGTATTCGCGCTACCAGCGCGCGCGCGACCTGATTGCAGTCGGCGCCTATTCCGCAGGCTCCGATCCGCTGCTCGACCGGGCCATCATGATGAACCCGAAACTCGAAAGCTTCCTTGCGCAACAGATCAACGAACGAGCGGATTCGAATTCGTCACGGAAGCGTCTGGCAGAGTTGTTTGGTGGAGCGTAAGATTGGCCATCATCGCTCGTTGAAGCCCTTTCTCACATGTCCCGCGTATTTCCACTTCAGTCCCTCCTCGACCTTTCGCAACTGCGTCTTGATGAAGCCGGACGGAAGCTGGGCGAGTTGATCGCAGGCGAACAAGAGGCTTCGCGGCGGCACGGCTTGCTGGTGCAATATCGCGAGGAATACCGGACACGTTTTGTGCGCGCCGCCCAGGATGGATTGCGTCCAGGCGAATGGCAGAACTACACCCAGTTCATCGCCAGGCTCGACGAAGCGATAAACCAGGCCAGCTCGGCGATGAACCATACCAGGCAGATGACAGTCGCAGGCCAGGTGGAATGGATCAGCAAACGAGGACGTGTAAAAGCTTTCGATACCCTGTCGGATCGCCATCAATCACGCATCACCTATCAGGATCAGCGCCAGGAACAAAAAGCCAGCGACGAACATGGCGCCCGTCGCCATGCGGAAAAGGCAAAAGACTGAGGTGGCACACCCCTTGCATCTGTGAGTGCGATGAATACTCAGGCCGCGAGGAAACGACGATGTCCGAATTGCTGATCAGTCCGGCGCCAATAGCCACGCCAGCAGCGCCCCAGAATGGAAACGCACAGGCTCTCGGCCAAAGCGATGCTGCCGTTCGGGCAAGCGAGGGGGCCAAGGCAGATACGGAAAGCAATGCGGGATCACCATTCGCCTCGGTGCTGAAGTCCGAGATAGGCAAGAAAGAAGCTCCCGCGACCGACTCGGCCAGCAATGGAAGCGCCTCTACCGAGGTCACCGACGGTATCGAGAATACAGTAGCGCCCATTGATTTTTCTGCACTTTTCCAGTTTCTTGGCGCCAACCCCAACGGAACATCGACTACCCCTGCGACTCCCGTCGCCACTGCCGGGCAAGCGACCGAATCCTCTCAGGAAAAGGGATTGCCGGTCCTTCAAACCAGTGCGGAAGCCGACTCGACTCAGATCCTCGCGGCCGTGCCTGGAACCCCGGCCGCATTTCTGGAAGCAAACCCGCGCCAACGGAATGTCGAAACAAGGGACGAATCCTTCGCCTCCGTCGGTTCGAAGTCCGACCGCCCCGCGCAGGCTTCCGGCAAGATTTCGCTCGATGCGGCAATTAATGCCGACTCCGATCGCATCAACGGCGAACAAAAATCCTCCGAGCTCGCTTCAGGCGATTTTCACGCTCTCATCGAACGTGTCGCCACAGGAGAGTCGCGTGTAGCTGGAGCGGGGGGGGTATCACCGGCAAATCCTGGCAGCGCATCGTCCTCAAGCCCCAACCTGCGTATCGACACCCCGCTGGGACAAACCGGCTGGCATGACGAGATGGGCCAGAAACTGACCTGGATGATTGGCAACAACCGTCAACAGGCCGATCTGGTGCTGACCCCGCCACACCTCGGCCGTGTCGAGGTCTCCCTAACGATGAACGGCGATCAGGCCAGCGCCATATTCACCTCGGCCAATCCGGCGGTCCGGGAGGCGCTGGAAAGCTCCCTGCATCGCCTGCGCGAAGTGCTGGCTGACGCCGGCGTCAGCCTCGGCCAGACTCAAGTCGGATCCGAGTCGCCGCAGCATTCATCGCGCAAGGATAATGCGGATCTGGGCATGAACGACAGCGTGCGCTATGCTTCTTCGACCATCCCATTGCCGGGACCGGAAGCAATGGCAAGAACCGGCGGCGGTCGCAGCATGATAGATATTTTCGCCTGATGCGACAGCTCTGCCTGCCCGGGCTTCAGAATAAAGCGCCAGCGGCCGTTAGCAAGCCTTGCGGAAGTAAACTACTGGTTTTCACGGGAACAACTATCGTGCATGAACGCAATACGGGATATCCGGAGCGAGTCCGCACACAACAACCGGATCAGGGAGAGAATTGATGGCGGATGCAAAGAAAGCGGAAACCGAGAGTGAAGCCCCTCCTCCGAAGAAAAAAGGAAAGCTGATAATTTTCATCGTCATTGGCGTTCTGGTTCTGGTGCTGGGCGGTGGCGGCGCTGCGTATTTTCTGATGAAGAAAAAGCCGGTGGAGGATGCCGTCGAAGGCGAAGAACCGGCAAAGGAAGGCAAAGCGAAAAAGAAGGACAAGAAAGCCGACAGCGCCCCTCCGGCATTCCACAAGTTCGACAAGCCGTTTACCGTCAAGCTGCAGACCGAGCAGCAGGAGGCTTACCTGCAGGCAGAGGTGCAATTGAAAGTCCTCGACACGAACGCGCTGGAGCTGCTCAAGCAATATGACCCGGAGGTCAAACACCGCATCATGCTGACGCTATTGAGCAAGAAAGCGTCCGATCTGGTTACGGCGCAGGGCGTGCAGCGACTGTCCAACGAAATTCGCGAGACCGTCAATGGCACGCTGGAATCCTCGGGCAGCACAAAGCGCAAGGATGCCGCCAAGGAACCCGGCGATGTCGCGGCTCCCGATGCGCCAGTCCAGGCAGTGCTGTTCACCTCCTTCATCATTCAATAGCGCGCGATGAGTCAGGACTTTCTCTCCCAGGAAGAGGTTGATGCCCTGCTCAAGGGCGTCACCGGCGAATCGGACGAGGCACCCGCCGAAGCCGAGACCGGGGATGTCAAGAGCTACGACCTTGGTCGGCAGGAAAGGATCGTGCGCGGCAGGATGCCGACGCTCGAACTGATCAATGAACGGTTCGCGCGCTACCTGCGTATCGGAATGTTCAGCTACATGCACCGCAGCACGGAAATCTCGGTCGGGCCGATCAAGGTGCAGAAGTACAGCGAGTTCATCCGCAACCTGGTGGTGCCGACCAACCTGAACCTGATCCAGGCCAAACCCTTGCGCGGCACCGGTCTGGTCGTGTTTGATCCCAATCTGGTGTTTCTCGTGGTCGACAACATGTTCGGCGGCGACGGGCGCTTCCATACCAGGGTCGAGGGTCGCGATTTCACCGCCACCGAGCAGCGCATCATCCAGGGGATCCTGGGTGTTGTCTTCGAGGAATACCAGAGAGCCTGGGCGCCGGTATATCCACTGACGTTCGAGTTTGTCCGGTCGGAAATGAACACGCAGTTTGCGAACATCGCAACGCCTTCCGAGGTGATTGTTTCGGTCACATTCACCATAGAACTCTCGGGCACTACCGCCGAAATGCACTTCTGCCTGCCTTACTCGATGGTTGAACCCATTCGCGATGTGCTCTACAGCACCATGCACAGCGAGCAGGCTTCGTCCGACAAGCGCTGGACCGGCACCTTGACACGTCAGTTGCAGACCGCCGAAGTGGAACTGGTGGCCAGGCTTGGCAGCGCCAGTGCGACGGTTAACGACATTGTCGAAATGAAGGTTGGAGACGTGATTCCGATCTCGATTGATCCAATGGTGCCGGTCTCGGTCAACGGCGTCCCGGTGCTGGAATGCCGTTACGGAGTGCGCAATGGGCAGTACGCACTCAAGATCGAGCGCTTTCTCGCCGAAGAAGAGGTCTAGGCAAATATATGCATGGAGCATGTCATGAGCGAAACTAACGAAACCGAAGACCAGGTATCCGAGGACGATTGGGCAGCAGCCATGGGCGAGCAGACTGCGGTTGACCCTGCGCCTGCCGCGGATGCCAAGCCGGCTGCCATCTTCGAGGAGTTCTCCGGCGGCACCGAAAATCCGGCAATGCCCCAGGGCTTCGACATGATTCTCGACATCCCGGTGAATCTGACCGTGGAACTGGGTCGCACCAAGATATCGATACGAAACCTGCTCCAGCTGGCGCATGGATCGGTGGTCGAACTCGAGGGATTGGCCGGCGAGCCGATGGATGTGCTGGTCAATGGCACCTTGATCGCCCAGGGAGAGGTGGTTGTGGTTAACGAAAAATTCGGCATCCGCCTTACCGACGTCATCACGCCGCAAGAGCGCATTCGCAAACTGAACCGCTGATAAGTCGAGGCTTCCCCCCTCTACTTTGGGGTTTTTTGCCGACGACGAAAGCCTAAGCTCGCGCCCTACAAGGTCACCCCGGTTGCGAGCATGGTTCGTTTCATCCTTACCCCGTTGCTGTTTTTTGCCATGGCAGAGGCCTCGGCGCAATCCGCCCAGGGAGCGCCCGCGACCGATCTCGGCGGCAGCCTGTGGCAGCTTTTTTTCGGCTTGGCCGTCGTCCTGGCGCTGATGATCGGCAGCCTGTGGGTGTTGAAAAAACTGGTTGCCCAGCGCGGCGAAAATGCGGGCCTGTTGCGCGTCGTTGCCGGTACTGCCGTGGGCACGCGTGAACGCGTCGTGATCGTTGAAGTCGGCAGCACATGGCTGGTGCTCGGAGTCGCGCCGGGCCGCGTTTCCGCCCTCGCCGAAGTGCCCCGCCAGGCCATCGCCGCCCAAGCCCCCGGTGTCGGCCCTTCATCCGGCGAAGGGTTTCCCGACTGGCTGCGCAAGCTGACGCAGAGGCGCTAGGCAATGCTGGCGAGACTCCTGGCCTGCGTCCTGTTGCTGACGCCACTATTCGCCGACGCTCAGGTATTGCCTGCAATCACCAGCAGCCCGGCTGCCGGCGGCGGCACGCAATGGTCGCTCTCCATCCAGACCCTGTTGCTGCTGACCGGCCTTACCTTTCTGCCGGCAATGCTGTTGATGATGACCAGCTTTACACGCATCATCATCGTGCTGTCGCTGCTGCGCCACGCACTGGGCACCCAGACGTCCCCCCCCAATCAGGTCATTGTCGGACTGGCCCTGTTTCTGACCTTCTTCATCATGGCGCCCGTCACCGAACGCATTTACATCGATGCCTATCTGCCGCTGTCGGAGAACAAGATCAGCCTGCAGGCCGCGCTGGAAAAAGGCGCCGTGCCCTTGCGCACCTTCATGCTCAAACAGGTGCGCGAGGCCGATCTGGCGACATTCACCAAAGTCGCCAAGCTGACCGCTCCCGCCAAGGCAGATGACATACCGATGCGCGTGCTGATTCCGGCGTTTGTCACCTCCGAACTCAAGACCGCATTCCAGATCGGCTTCATCGTGTTCATTCCATTTCTGATCATCGACATGGTGGTCGCCTCCGTGCTCATGTCGATGGGCATGATGATGATGTCTCCGGTCATCGTTTCGCTGCCCTTCAAAATCATGCTGTTTGTGCTGGTCGACGGCTGGAACCTGTTGATCGGCTCGCTGGTGCTGAGTTTCGGGTAGAAGCACGCCATGACTCCCACCACTGTCGTCGAGATCGGTCGCAACGCACTCGAAATCACGCTGATGATCTCCGCTCCGCTGTTCCTGGCGGCGCTGATCACCGGCCTGATTGTCAGCATTTTTCAGGCGGCGACACAGATCAACGAAGCCACGCTCTCATTCGTGCCCAAGCTGGTAGCCATATTCATTACCATGATCGTCGCCGGACCATGGATGATTACCATCATGACCGACTACATGCGCCGCCTCTACGAAGCCATTCCCAGCATGATCGGCTGACCGGGGCTGAGCATGATTTCGATCAGTTCGGCACAGCTCGACACCTGGCTTGCCCTGTTCGTTTTCCCGCTGTCGCGAATTCTCGGCCTGCTGGCCTCCGCTCCCGTCTTCAGCAATGCCGCGCTGCCCGCGCGGATACGCCTGATTGCAGGTCTTGCAATTACCCTGGCCGTGGCGCCAGCTCTGCCGCCACCACCGGCAATTCCCGCGGGCTCCTGGATTGGCCTGGTCGTTCTGGGGCAACAAATCCTGATTGGAGTTCTTCTCGGCTTCACGCTGCGCATCACCTTTGCAGCGGTCGATGTCGCCGGCGAGCTCATCGGCCTGCAGATGGGCCTGGGCTTCGCCACCTTCTTCGACCCGGACAGTGGCGGACAGACGCCGGTCATTGCCGAATTTCTCGGACTGCTGACCGCGCTGATATTCCTCAGTCTGAATGGCCATTTGCTGTCGCTGAGCGTGCTCGCGGAAAGCTTCACGCTGCTGCCGGTGAGCACGACTCAAATCCATGCAGGTGCCTTTTCATCGCTGCTGGCCTGGTCGGCAACGCTGTTTGCGACGGGGTTGCTGCTGGCGCTGCCCCTGATCACCGCGCTGCTGATCGCCAACATTGCCCTGGGCGTACTGGCGCGGATCGCCCAGCAGTTGAATCTGTTCGCGGTCGGCTTTCCCGTCACGCTGGCACTGGGATTCCTGGTCCTGATGCTGTCGCTGCCGTATATCGGGGCAGCCATGGAGGGCCTCTTCAGCAAAGGCTTTCAGGCAATGGGGATGGTCATGCGGGCCGCCGGCAATCCGGTCCAGTAGCCCCTCGGTTCAGTTGCGGCCGTTGCGCTTGGCGTCGTTCGCGGCGTTGCCGGCCTTCGCTGCGGCTTCGCTTCGGGTCAAGCGAATGACGCCCTGTGACACACGCTGCGAACCCAGCACCGAAGACTCCATGCCTTCCGAATACTCCAGCACCTGATAGCCGTCATATCCGCCCCGCCGCATCAGTTCCTTCGCTCGCTGATGGAACACCACGCGCGATTCGCCGGCGCCTCCGGCGTAGAAGCGTTTCATTTTCAGCGAAAAATGGTAGTGGCCATCCGGGAAAGCGGCCTGCTCGATGTCCCAGTTGGGCGCCAGCGGATCGAGAATCAGGTAGGCGGCACCGGCGTATGCACCCCAGAAAACCAGTTTCTCGAGCGATATCTGAAGCGAGTTTGTGACATTCAGCGTGGTTTCCGGAATGATCGGCCCCTGTGCGGGCAAAGTGCCGCCGAGACTGGTCGGTCCTGGATAATCCATGATGGCGCAACCCGCCAACCCACAGGACAGCAGGGAGACAAGCAAGAGTCGGCGCTGGCGATACGGCGTCATAGATAGTTGAACAGCGAAAGCTGCGACATTCTGACGAAGGACTGCTGCGCCGCCTGCAAATCGGTCTGCTTGCGCGTGAGATCCGAGATTGCCTTGGCGTAGTCGAGGTCCTGCAGTTGCGACAGGGTCTGCTGATATTGCAGGCTCAGGTCCTCATTGACGCTGGAAAGGGAATCGATTTCCCCCATGCGCGCGCCGATCTGTGCGCGAACCCGCAAAATATTGTCGGTGGCCTGATCGAGATTGGTCAGGGCGAATCCGATATCGTTGGACAGCTTTGCCATGGCGCCGCTCGCTCCCGCATTCGCCGACTCCATGGCGCCGATCAGCTTGCCGATGGTGGCGAAAACGCTCTGTGACGAACTCGGCGCGATGCTGAAACTGTCGCCGGATGCCGGATCGCCCGCAACCAGGACGCTGCCGCCCAAGTCAAACGCCGGCTCGGCACCCTGGTTCTTCAAGACAATCGGCTGACCGCTTTGATATACCCGCTGACCGGTCAGCGTGGTTGGCGGCAGCACGGGCGGCGCGCCAGTCAGCAGCGAATTGCCGTTGCCCGGGCTGGCAGGATCGGTATCCACGATGTCGTAGTAGGTAACAGGCGGCACCACGGTATTGTCGATGCTGAACTTGATGCTGAAGTTCTTTGTCGGCAAGGCATTCCACGTCGCAGGGTCGGTAATGCTGCCGGCATCGACGATGCCGGTGCCGGTATTGGTCGCGGCATAGTTGGTGACGAAGTAGCCGTTGCCGTTCCTGATGCGCTTGAAGACATCGTTGCCGGAATCGCTGACCTCGAGAAACCGGGTGGGAGATACCTGCAGTTTCCGCTGTCCATCGTCGCCCTGATACACCATTTCATTCCCGGACAAGACGCTTTCGACCGTACCGCCGAATGGCTTGGTCGAGCCCATGAATCCGGAAAACAGGTACTGGCCGCCGCCATCGGTGGCATTGGCGATTCCCGTAAGCTCCTCGAAGCGCAGCCGGAGTTCCGCGGTGAGAGCAAGTCGATCGCTGCTGGACAAGCTGGTATTGCCGGCCTGCACGGCGAGTTCCCGCACTCGCGCCAGAAGATCGGTGGCGCCGGTCAGTTGGGCCTCTTCCAGGCCAAGGGCTGAATTGGCATTGTTGTGATTGAGTTTGAACTGCGCCGAGATGTCCTGTGACTGCGTAACTTCCAGTGCGCGCGCAGCCGCCACCGGATCATCGCTGGGCGAGAGAATGCGGCGGCCACTGGCAACCTGCTGCTGCAAATGCAACAGGGACGCAGTCTGCTTGTTGATGGTGCTCACACCCGCATCAAAGATCATTCCCGTACTGATTCGCATAGCGCGCCTTTCTTGTCCGTACCGTTCCGGACTTATCTGCCCAGAGCAATGATTTCGTCGAATATCTTTGACGCAATCTCGAAAATCTTGGCCGACGCCTGATAGGCCTGCTGGTAACGCAGCAGATTGGCGGCCTCCTCGTCCAGATTGACGCCAGCGAGCTGCTGCAGGGATTCAGTGGCATGGTCGACGAGCGACTGCTGCGAGGCTCCGATCGATGTCACCTCGTTCGTCTTGCTGCCCACCTCGCTGACAATCTGCGAATAGGCCGACTGATAGGATGCGGTCGGACCGGATGCCGAACCAAGCATGGTCGCAGCGGTTTGCAGCGCCCCGAGCAGCATGGCGTTGCGGTTGTCGGCTACTCCGTTTGCATTGGTTTCCACGGTGAACACGTCGCCTGTCGCCGGATTGCCGGTGATCTGTGCCGTCCAGCCGTTGTAGGTGACGACGCCTCCCGTGGCCGGCAAGGGATCAGGATAGACCACACCCGTTGCCAGCGTGGTGGCGGTGGTTACATCGAGCACGTCATACGTCGTGGCACTGGTGAACGTGATCGTCACCTTGTTCTGCAAGGCCGGATTCGGCGGCGGCGGCGCTACCACCGTCCCCGAGTTGATGCTAGCGGTTCCCGTATTCGCCAGAGCCGCCGAGGTGCGAACGGGGGCTGCCGCCGCAATCATCCGGGCGTCCGAGAAACCGACGGCGATGTTGCGTGCGCCGACACGCGTCGGCTGGATCAGGAACTTGTCTCCCGCCACCAGTGACGTCCAGGTAGACGTATTGATCGACATGCCATCGACCAGTTGCGGGACGGTAGTGATCGCCGTCGTCACATTGTCCGACAGGCGAGTCAAGGTGAAATTCGTGCCGTCGGTGGTGAGCGTATAGTCGCTGACAGTCAGTTCGTCGATGTTCTGGCTGTCGATCGTCACCGTCGGCATGCCGGTCACGAGCGTACTGCCGCTGTTGCCGCCGTTCGCCCGCACGGTGGGCACCGCGTTCGACAGATTGAAGAAGTCGACACCCAGTGCCCCCGTAAGATCCATGCCCAAATGGTGCTGGTCGTTGAAATTCTGCGCCAGGCTCAGCGCCAGGCGGCCCATGGCATTCTGCGCCGCGTCCAGCGACTGGCTGCGAAAGGCTACCAGACCGCCAAGGGTGCCGCCGGTAATCTGCGAATCGGGCAAGGTCAGCGTCGTGCCGCCGACACCTTTCATGGCGACGACAATGCGTTCGGGATCATCCCGCGAAGCCACTGCCTGCAGTTGATACGACTGGGTCCCGACCACCAGGGGCTGACCGTTGCCGATGAACACATTGAAACTGCCATCGCCCTGGGTCAGCGTGCTGACCCGGATCAGCTTGTTCAAATCCTTGAGCATCTGATCGCGCTGGTCCAGCAAGTCGTTCGGTGCCTGAGTCTGGTTGCCGGCCTGCGCCAGAATGATTCGTTGATTGATATCGGCAATCTGCGCGGAGTAGGTATTGATCGCCGTCACCTGGCCCATGATCTGGGAATTGGTGCCGTCGCGAATCTCGGTCATGCGCTGATCGATCGACTGGAACCGCGCTACCAGTGACTGCGCAGCGGACAGCATCGACTGGCGGCTGGGGATCGATGCCGGGTTGGCCGCGACATCCTGCACACCCTTGAAAAATGCAGCGAGCGCCGGAGACAGGCCGGCATTGGGATCGGCCAGCAGGTTGTCGATCTGCTTGATCTGCGCCAGATAGCTGTCCATCTCGCTGGCCGAAGCCTCGGCGCTGAGCACCTGGCGACCGAGAAATTCGTCGTAGATCCGCTTTACCGTGACGACATGGGTGCCCTGCCCCTGAAAGCCCGAGCCGGTGAGCATCGGAATATTGGTGCCTTGAACGGTCTCCTGCCGGCTGAAGCCGGGAGTCGACGCGTTCGAGATATTGTGGCTGGCGGTAAGGATTCCAGCCTGCGCGGCATTGAGGCCGCTGACGCCAACACTGAAAATGCTCATGATTGCTCCGTGGATTGGGCTAAATAACGGCAAAACTTGCCGTGAGTTAAGCCTTCACACGAGTTAGAGCAATCCGCGTGCCACCGCAAACAGCCGTGCCGCTGTATCAGGCAGCGAGGGCCTGTCTCAGCGTCGATCCGCCGATGATTCGTTCAAGCTTGGCGGCGTACATCGGATCGGTGGCATAACCGGCACGCTGCAGTCCGCGCGCAAAACTGGCTGCATCCTGCGTGCCGAGCACACCGGCGTAGCGCGAGTTACCGGCCAGCAGGCCGGCATAGTCGCGAAACGCTTCCGCGTAAGAACCATAGGCACGGAAACGCTCGACCTGCTTCTGCGCGACTCCATCCACGTATTCCGTGGTCGTCGCCTCGGCCACCGGCCCCTGCCAGTTGCGGCCGGCCTTGATGCCGAACACATTGAAGCTCTGACTGCCATCGGCACGGCGCGGTTCGGATCTGCCCCAGCCGGTCTCCAGCGCCGCTTGAGCCACCATGAAATGGGCAGGAATGCCCGTCGCCCGACTGGCCTCGGTCGCCGCCGGCCATAGCCGGGTGGCGAATTCACGAACGGCGGCCGACGGACTGACGCCATCGCCGATGCCCGCCGGATCAACGACCAGGGAGGAAAGCGGAGACGTCCGCGAGTCGAGCGCAGGATTCCGCTGCATGTCATGCAGCGGCAGCGGTGCCCGAAGTCCTTCGCGCAACAAGGGAATCATTCCCTCGCGCGGCAAGCGGTAAGCCGGGGTTGCCGGCAACAAGGGCACGGGGCCATCGAGCGGCTGCGGTTCCGGATTCTGTCGCAACAACTGCTTCTCGATCATCGCCGCCAAGCCGGTACCGCCGCTCCTGGCACCCAATACCTGGACCATCTGTTGATCGAGCAGGGATTCGTACATGCGCGCCTGCTCGCTGTCGAACAAGCCTTCGCGTGGCGTGGCATCGCGCATCGACTTCAAAACCATTTGCAGGAACAGCGCTTCGAACTGCTGCGCGGCAGCCTTCAGTGCCTTGGGGTCGCCGTCTTTCACTTGCCGCTTCAATGCGGCAAGGCTGTTGACGTCGAAGACGTTGGGGTTGACGGCGGCGGGGGTATTTGCGCTGGCACTCATGGCTGACGGAAGGATGTCAGAAGGCAGGCATCGCCATTCGCTGGATCAGGGCGGCAAAATATTCCCGACTCGAATGATCAGATGACCTCCAGTTCGGCGCGCAGGGCACCTGCCGACTTCATCGCCTGCAGAATGGCCATCAGGTCCTGAGGATTGGCACCCAGGGCGTTCAGCGCCTTGACGATGTCGGCCAGGTTGGCGCCTGCCTTGATGTTCATCATCGCCCCGCCTTCCTGCTTAATATCGATCTGGGCATTGCTCACGCCGGCAGTCTGGCCTCCGGACAGCGCACCCGGCTGGCTCACGGTATTGTCGGTGCTGACCGACACGGAAAGATTGCCGTGTGCAACCGCACAGCTGTCAAGCAACACCGACTGATTCATGACCACCGATCCCGTGCGGCTGTTGACGATGACCTTGGCGGACATTTTCGCCGGAGTCAATTGAATATTCTCAATGCGTCCGATGAACGATACGCGCTCATCCGGATTGGTCGGGGCACGCACCCGGATCTGGCGTGCGTCGGCCGCCGTAGCCGCACCCGGCGTGGTCTTGTTGATTGCCTCGACCATCAGCTGGGCAGTACCGAAATCGGTGGTGTTCAGATCAAGATAGACGAATTCGCCTTGCCCGAGCGGCATCGGCACTTCACGCTCGACCGTTGCGCCGCCGGTGACTCGGCCCACCGAGAGATGATTGACCGTCGTTTTGGAACCGGCGCCCGACGCCCCGGCGCCCACCACCACGACATTGCCCTGCGCCATGGCGTAGGTCTGCCCGTCGGCTCCCTTCAAGGGAGTGAGGATCAGGGTACCGCCCTTCAGGCTCTTGGCGTTGCCTATCGACGACACCGTGATGTCAATGGGCTGGCCGGAGCGCGCGAACGGCGGCAAGCTGGCGGTCACCATCACGGCCGCCACGTTCTTCAGTTGCAGTGACTGCCCGGGAGGCAGATTGACTCCCATTGCCGACAGCATGCTGATGATGCTCTGCACGGTAAACGGCGTCTGGGTCGTCTGGTCGCCGCTGCCATCGAGCCCGACCACAAGGCCGTAGCCAACGAGCTGGTTGTTGCGCACGCCGGCGATCGAGGCGAGATCCTTGATCCGTTCGGCACGGGCGGTATCCACCACCAGAAGCGCGGCAAGCATCCAGAGAAATGCCAGAAAACTTTTTTCCATTCGCGTCATGTCAGTCTCCTCAGAACGGCATGAAAGTCAGGAAAAAGCGCCCCAGCCATCCCATGACCTGCGCCGAGTCAAGAAAGCCGTTCGCCTTGTACTCGATGCGCGCATCGGCCACCTGTGTGGATGTCACGGTATTGGCGGCGGTGATCGTGTTCGGATTGATCACCCCCGAGAAGCGAATGAATTCCTCGCCTTCCTTGAGTCCGATCTGTTTTTCGCCGGATACCAGCAGGTTTCCGTTCGGATATACCTCGATCACGGTCACGGTAATCGTTCCGGTGAAATCGTTCGACGAGGTGTTCTCGCCCTTGCCGTTGAAGTTGTTGCTGTCGCTCGCGGCCAGCGCCGTTCCCTGTGCCCCCTTGAAGGGCAGGCCGACAATGGTCGGCACGCTGACATCGACCGACTGGCTGCGCGTGGACTTGTTCTCGGACTTCTTCGACGCCTGAACCTTTTCGGCGATGTTGATGGTGATGGTGTCGCCGACAAAACGGGCACGACGGTCCTCGAACAGGGGACGTGCCGAGGCGATGTTGAAAATGGCCCCATTGCTCGGCGGCGCATAGTTGCGTGCTTCCGGACGAATGCTCATCGGCTGGTGGATCGCCGTCGTCGGCGTGGTCGTGACGCATCCGGACAGCAGTGCGGCAAAACTGGCGATCAGGGCTAGGTTCTTCATGATTTCACCCATTTAGTGCGAAACAACTCGTTCGGAGCGACCGGTGACAGCCGAGCGAAGCGAGCAAATCAGAAGCCTCCCCGCGAGGGGAGGATGGGAGGGGCGGGTCTTCAATTCGTGTTCAGTGTGTTTCATCATCAGGGGGCGCTCGCTACTGCTGCATGAACGTTAGAGTTGGGTCAGACGCGCAAGCATCTGATCCGAGGTCGTGATGGCTTTCGAGTTCATCTCGTATCCCCGCTGCGCCACGATCATGCTCACCAGTTCCTCGGCCACATTGACGTTGGATGTTTCGACGTAGCCCTGATTGAGCAGGCCGGTGCCATTCGTTCCCGGCGTGTTGGGAGTCGGCGTTCCCGACGAGGCGGTTTCCACGTACAAATTCTCGCCGGCACTCTGTAGTCCGCCGTTATTGACGAAGCTGGCCAGCTGTATGTTGCCTACCTGGGTTGGCGCCGTCACCCCTTGCTGGGCATAGGACACGATTCCATCACGCGTGATCGATACGCTGATGGCATTGGCCGGAATGGTGATGGCCGGACTCAGGGGATAACCATTGGCGGTGACCACCTGGCCATTGGCGTCCTTGGTGAAGGAACCGTCCCGCGTGTAGGCAAGTGTTCCATCCGGCATCTGTACCTGGAAAAACCCGTTGCCCTGAATGGCAAGGTCGAGCGGGTTTTCGGTCCGCTGCACGCTGCCCTGGGTAAAGATGTGTTCGGTACCGACGGTTCGCACACCGGTACCGATCATCAGGCCGGAAGGAACCGTGGTCGCCTGCGAGGAAGCCGCGCCCGGCTGGCGCATGGTCTGATACAGCAGGTCCTCGAACACCGGCCGCGAACGCTTGAAGCCGTTGGTGCTGACGTTGGCCAGGTTGTTGGTGATGACATCCATGGAGGTCTGATGGGCATCCAGACCGGTCTTGGCAGTCCAAAGGGAACGGATCATCGCGGCTTGCTCCTGGCGAAACGAAAGGAATTGAGATGCTTCATGGCTAGCGCACGTTCGCCAGATTCTGCAGAATCTGGTCGAGAATCTTGAAGGTCTGGGCGCTCGCCTGGTAGTTGCGCTGCTGTTCGATCAACGCAACCAGTTCCGTGCTCAGGTCGACGTTGGATTGCTCCTTGGCCCCACCCTGTATGGCGCCCACTCCCATGCCCAGAGTTCCCTGCGGAGTGTCCAGGAGCTCGGCGCCCGATCCGCTGACCGGGTCGGCATTGGCCATCCACTGGTTGTTGCCCAGGCTGATCAGCGCATTGGGATTGACGAAATTGGCCAGTACCACTTGCGCCACCTTGCGCGACTGGCCGTTGGAGTAGGAACCGAAGATGACCCCATTGGCACCGACGCTGAGGCCGTTGGTGCCATTCAGGGCGCCCTCGGGATAACCGTCGTGGCTGAGCGAGTCGATGCTGAAAGCATTGCCGTACTGGACCGTTCCGGTGAGATCGATCGCGATGGAAAGACTACCGCCGGCACCCAATGCATAGGTCTGGGCAGCCAGGGGCATCGCAGTGCTCATCACCCCGACGGTATCGAAATCCATGGCGACCGGCCCCGCCTGGGAGGCGCCATCGAGGGTGCTGAAGAGTTCCCAGTGATTACCCGGGGCTGACCTTGCGAAATACATCCTCATATCATGGGACGCACCAGTCGAATCGTAGACCGTGAGTCCCGTCGTATAGCTGTACGTGGCCGGATTGGCCGGATCGAAAGGCGCCACCAGCGGAACAGCGGCGCGCGCATCCAGCGTCGCGCCAACCGATACCGTGCCGGTGGCCAGCGCGGGCATGACGGCGTCGATGACAATGTCCACCGGCGCGGAAGAACTGGCGATCACGCCCTGAGGGTCAGTCGTATATTCGGCCAGATACCCCGTCACATTGAGGCCGGAGTTATTGACGAGAATTCGCTGATCCGAGGTGGCGTTGTCATAATCCAGCTGAAACTGGCCATCGCGTGAATAAGTAATCTCGCCTCCATTGTTCAGGCGGAAAAACCCCGGCCCGGTGATCGCCATGTCGAGCGGATCGTCGCTCTGGATCAGGGCGCCCTGGGTAAGTTGCTGGTTGATGATCGCCGTGCTGACACCGGCGTTGGGCGCACCTTCAGCCGGCCCTCCGGAGACGGAAGACGCATACACATCGGCAAAGCGCGCCTTCGAGGTCTTGAAGCCGACCGTCTGCGAATTGGCGATGTTGTTGCCGATGATGTCGATCGCCCTCGATGCGCCGTTGAGGCCACTCAGACTCAGTGCAAAACTCATTTCTGTTTCCTTCCGTTGCCCGGCTTCATGTCTTGGTCCTAGCGCATGGCGAGGATCTGGGTCGCCGCCTTGTCGTTGGCATCTGCCGTCGACAACATCTTCATCTGCATTTCAAACTGCCGCGCCAGGGAAATCATGCTCACCATTTGCTCGGCGGGATTGACGTTGCTGCCTTCGAGGCTGCCGGCGGCGACCTTGACGCGCTCGTCGGTCGGGGCCGCGCTGCGATCGCGCATGCGAAACAGGCCGTCCTCGCCACGGACCAGGTCGGCGTCGGGTGGGCTGACGAGCTTGAAGCGGCCGATCACGCTGACGGTGTTCTGCGCGCCCGATTCGGGCAGCGCGGAGATCGTGCCATCGACGCCGACGCTCAGCTTCACGTCAGGCGGAACCGCAATCGGACCGCCATCGCCTTGCACCGGTATGCCGTTGCGGGTCTGCACAATTCCGTTGACATTGAGTTCGAAATTGCCGTTCCGCGTATAGGCCTCGCTGCCATCCGGCATTTGCAGGGCGATCCAGCCGTTGCCCTGCACCGCAATGTCAAGCGCCCGACCCGTGTGCATCATCGGTCCCGGCGTGAAATCGACATGGGTACTCGCATCGACTGCAAAGGCCCGCGTCGGCAGGCCTTTCTGCTGCGCATTCGAGTTCACCTGCACCGCACGCAACCGATGTTCTTCGGCCCGATAGCCGGTCGAACTCACGTTGGCCAGATTGTGCGCCACCGCGGCCTGCCGGCTCAGCGTCTGGCTGGCACCCGTCATCGCGGTGTAGATCAATCTGTCCATGTTGCCGCTCGCTCAGTCGTTTGATTCGCCGTATCGCCAGCGCCGACTATCAGCGCAGGTTGACCAGGGTTTGCAGGATGCTGTCCACCGTCTTGATGGTCTGCGCATTGGCCTGATAGGCGCGCTGCTGGGTGATCATGTTGACCAGTTCCGCCGTCAGGTCCACGTTCGAGTCCTCAAGTCCGGAGGCCTGCAGCACGCCATACTGGCCGGACGATCCCGGCGCACCGACGATCGGATCGCCGCTGGTGGGCGATTGCGCCCAGCGATTGTCGCCCAGGGGCTGCAAGCCCTGCGGATTGCGGAACGTGGCGAGCACGACCTGGCCGACAGGCTTGGTCTGACCGTTGGTATAGCGTCCCAGCACGATGCCGTCCTTGCCGATATTGAAGCCGGCCAGCGTGCCCGCAGCGTAGCCGTCCTGCAGCATCGCATTCACTGCAAACGACGAACCGTACTGGGTGGAACCACTGAAATCGACCGGAAAGTTCTGCGGCGTAACCACGGCGCCCGGATAACCCAGGTCGGTATCCGAGATCGATGCGGCGAAAGCGGCCGAAGTGAGCGCTCCCGAGGTATCGAAGGTCAGTTGCCCGACCGAAACCAGACCCCCAAAGGAAAGATCCTGGAATGTCGCGGTGGACGGCGGATTGGGCGGCGTCGATCCCGCGGGGTTCGTCAGCGTGGCATAAACGTCCCAGGTATTGGCGGCCGCATTCTTGACGAAGTACATCGAGTAGGTGTGCGGATTTCCCAGGCTGTCGTAGACGGTCGTCGCCGTCGATTGGTTGTACGAAGTGGGATCGCCGTAGTCGAACGGCGCGGTGGCGGGTACGCCGAGACGGGAATCGAGGTTGATGTTGGCCTGGATGCCGGTACCCGACGTGCTGCCGCCGGTCATTTGCGGCGTTCCCGAAAGGCTTTGCGTCGGATCGAACAGGCGCAGGGGTACCGACGGCGAACCGGTCGCGATCACGCCGTTCACCGCCGCGATGCCCTTGAGCTGCAGGCCCTGGGCGTTAACGATATAGCCGTCCTTGTCGAGCTGGAACTGGCCGTTGCGGCCATATACCGTGCCGCCCGAACCATCGTCCATCTGGAAAAAGCCGCCGCCGTTGATTGCCGTGTCCAGCGGATTGTTGGTGACGGAGATATTGCCCTGGGTGAATTGCTGGACGATGGCCCCCACCTTGGCTCCAATACCCACCGGAGCCGCGCCCGCACCGTTGAGGGACGCTGCAAAAACGTCGGCGAATTGCGCCGAACCGCTCTTGAAGCCGACGGTACCGGAGTTGGCGATATTGTTGCCAACCGTGTCAAGCGCCTTGGAAGACGCGTTGAGACCACTCAATCCTTGCTGAAAGCCCATGTTTTTCTCCTGCTCAGAATATTTGTTTGATGTCGTTCATTTTTGCCAGGCCGAGTTGCCCGAGGTCGAGGGTTACACCCGAACTGCTGCGGTTGATGCTCACTACCCCGGCGAGTTCAAGCGTCGAGGCCTCGACCTTTTCCGTACCCCGCTTCGCCGCCACCGAGACGCTGTAGGCTCCGTTCACCGCCTGCGCCCCCGCGTCGGTCTTGCCGTCCCAGACGAAGTTGTGCGTCCCGGCTTCGAGGTTTCCGAGGTCCATGGTCTGCATCACCAGACCATTGGAGTCCTTGATCGTCAGCACCACATGGTCGGCCGCCGCCTTGAGCTCCACGCCACCCGCCGCTCCGCTATCTCCCAGCTTGAGTCCGCTGCCGAGCACCATGACCTGATGCCCCACCAGCGCCGCTGCCTGCATTGCTTCGGCATCCACCGTGCTCGCCAGCATTTTTTGCAGGGTGGCATTGAGCTTCTCGATACCATCAACGGTGCTGATCTGCGCCAGTTGCGACGTCATCTGCGCGTTGTCCAGCGGATTCAGCGGATCCTGATTCTTCAACTGGGTCGTCAGCAGTTTCAGGAAGCGATCCTGTGCGTCGTTGGTCGCACTCGAGGTTTTCTTGCTTGCCGTGCCATTGATCGAGTCGAGCAGAGCCTGGGCGACTCCTGATGTGGCGGCGGTTGCTGTCGTAGTCATGTCATTCTTCCCCTAGAGGCCTATTGCCCGATTGCCAGCGTTTTCTGCATCAGCGACTTGGCGGTATTCATCACTTCCACGTTGTTCTGATAGGAACGCGAGGCCGAAATCATGTTGACCATTTCGTCGACCACATTGACGTTCGGCATCGCAACGTAGCCCTGTTCGTTCGCGGCCGGATTCGAGGGCTCATACATCATGCGCAGCGGCGCGGCGCTATCCACCACCCCGGTCACACGCACCCCGACGCCGCCACCTTCGACCGCGGTCGCCTTGAACACGACCTGCTTGGCGCGATACGGCTGGCCGTCGGCGCCGGTTATGCTGTCGGCGTTGGCCAGATTGCTGGCCACCGCGTTGAGTCGGGCCGATTGCGCGGTAAGCGCCGATCCGGCAATGGCAAAAATATTGGACAGGCTCATGATGCCTCCCGAAGGGCCGTCCCGAAGGAGGCATACGCCCCCCTGGGGGGCAGCGAGTGAATGCGAGCGTGGGGGTACATAATCTCCTCGCTTACTGGCTCGCCATCGCCATCTGAAGCGTGCTCAGATCGCCGCGAATGAAGGTCAGCATGGCTTCCATCTGTATCGCGTTGTCGGCAAAGGCGGCGCGTTCGACATCCATGTTTACGGTGTTGCCATCGACATTCGGCTGGAACTCGGTGCGATACTTGGCAGCGCCGCCAAATGCTTGGCTGGATTCGCTGCCCAGATGCCTTGCCGACGTTCTGGCCAGATTCAGGCTACCCTCCGTGCGGCCAGCCAGCGCGCCCTCAAGGGCGTCCTTGAAATCGATGTCCCTGGCCTTGTAGTTCGGCGTATCCGCATTGGCGATATTCGAAGCGAGCAATTCCTGCCGATACACCCGCGCATTGAGGGCTGTACGCTTGACTTGGAGGAGGGCATCGATTCTGTCTGTCACGGTCGCAGGAAGATCACGGGTTAGGATGCGTTCAGCAATGCATCATCCGTGCCATAGCCCTTGCTGACTGCAAAAGCCTGCCATCAGACCCCTTCAGCACTCCATTGGCGGCAAACACGGCGCGAGCTTCGGCAAAACTTGCCGCCGCACCGGCTGCGCAGGTTCATCAGGAATTGAGGGGGGACTGAGATGCTGCTGAGCGCATACGCGCAACGAAAGTCGTGATTGAATAGCTGCTTATGCGTGCGCTTCCTTCCCTCCTGGCAGCCTTGGTGCTGTGCGTCTCCGGTCCGTCCGTTCTTGCAGCCGATTCTTCGGCAATCAGGCGCGCGGTTGATGAATTCCTGCTCGTCCAGATCAAGGGCTTGCCGGGAACCGCCAGCTACAGCATCGGGAACATCGATGCAGAACGGCTGGCAGGCGCTTGCGAGGGCTTCGACGTATCGATGGGAAATGGGGCGCGCCCCTGGGGCAGGACCCAGGTCGTCGTGCGCTGTCGCGGCGGTACCTGGAGTCTCTGGGTTCCGGTCCAGATTCGCGTCGTTGCCGAATACCTGGTTATTGCCCGACCCATAAATGCAGGCCAGAATCTCACGGATGCAGACATCCGCCCACAGCTGGGCGAGCTTTCCGATCTGCCGAATGGCGTCCTGATGAACAAGGACCAGGCTATCGGTCGCGCAGCGATTGCTTCCCTCGCCGCCGGTCGCCCGCTGCGGGCCGACATGCTCCGGCAGCCCACCGTAGTGCAAGCGGGCCAGAGTGTGAAGATCGTCGGCAAGGGCAGCGGATTTCAAGTCACCAACGAAGGGCGAGCGCTCACCAACGCGGTAGTTGGACAAGTCACCCAGGTACGGCTAAACTCCGGTCAGATTTTGAGCGGGGTCGTCCGGGCGGATGGCACAGTAGAGATAAGGTTTTGATTTTCTTGAAACTACCCCCTACGAAAGAATACTCCCGAACGGCATAAAGTTATTTGCAGATATGCCGTAAACGCAAGCAGACGCCGCATAAACGACGGAAGACTCCATCCATGAAGATCGACAACTCTGCCAAAACCATCGGAACCGTGCAAAACACGGCAGGTTCCCGTGCGCCCGCGACCCGTTCGGCGGCCCCCGGCGTCAAGGCAGGAAGCCCCTCCTCGGCAGGCGAGTCGACCACAGTGGCCGCCACGGCCTTCCATTCGGTATCCGGTTCCGAACCCGCCTTCAATTCGCAAAAAGTCGCCGAAATCCGCCAGGCCATCAGTGAAGGGCGCTTTCAGATCAATCCGGAACGGATTGCCGACGGCCTGATCTCCAGCGTACGCGAAATGCTGGGACAAAATCGCCGCAATCCCTGACGGTGAAATCCTGACTGCCTGCAGGCAAGCTCGTTGGCCGCCGTGGAATCCTTGTCAGACTTGCTGGTCAGGGAACTGTCCGACCTGAAACGCTTTTGCGATTTGCTGGAAGAGGAGCGCAAAGCCCTCACCGGAACCCAGGCAGATCGCCTGCCGGATATCGCGAAAGAGAAGGCGGCGCTTGTCGGCCAACTCAACCAGCTTGAAACACGGCGCGATACGCTTCTGGTCAAGAACGGTTTCGCCAAAGGGCGTTCCGGCATTGAAGCATGGCTGGCAAGCCTGCCGAATGCCTCTTCCGACAGACATCGCTGGACAGAATTGCTGAAACTCGCCGCACAGGCACGCGACGGTAACGAAACCAACGGCAAGCTGATCAATATCCTGCTCAAGCAGAATCAGGACGCGCTTTCCGTATTGCTGTCAGGCGGAACCGACTCGATCTATGGTGCCGACGGGCAACAACGCGGCCTGGCTGCGGGGAAACGATCTTTCGGCGCTGTTTGAAGCGCAAACGGTCGGGGAACAGCCCCGGCGCGGCGAGCCGCAGCGATCTCCTCAGTTGTCGGAAATCTGTACTTCCACCGCATTGTCCGGGTTGCGCGACTCGATCGTGATCGCCACCCGGCGGTTGCGTTGGCGCCCATCCGGCGTCGCGTTATCGGCCAAAGGCCGCTGGTCGGCATAGCCGGTCGCGGTCAGGCGGCGTCCATCCACGCCGCTCTCGATGAACAGGCGCACCACACTCGATGCCCGCATCCCCGAGAGCTCCCAATTGGAGGGAAACTGTGGCGTGCTGATCGGCGTATTGTCGGTATGTCCTTCGACGATGATGGGAAAGTCGGTCGGAGCCAGAATTTGTGCAACTGCGGCCAGGGCTCTCACGGCACCAAGATCAAGACGCGCATCGCCGGGGGCAAACAGTACGCTGGCGTTGATATCGACCGTGATTCCCAGCGCCCCTTCGGTGACCGTAACCTTGCCTTCATCGACCAGCGGCGCCAGGGCCTTGTTGATATCCTTGGCCGTATTTCGCAGACGGTCCCTTTTCGCTGCCTGAGCCGTATCGGTCTTGACGTTGGGCGGCAGGCGCTTCGCCGGAATGGCGATCGACAACTGCGAATTGATGGTATTGACCGCAACCTGGGCTCCCGAACTGCTGCCCGGAATGCTGCGGAAGGCCGAACTGATCGAGTCCGACATGATCCGATACTTACCCTCGTTGATCGACGAGAGGGCGTACATCACCACAAAGAAGGCGAACAGCAAGGTGATGAAGTCGGCGTATGACACCAGCCAGCGTTCGTGGTTCTCGTGCTCCTCTTCCTGATGGCGTCGGCCCGAGCGCGACATCAGGAGAGATAGCCCTGCAACCGGCTTTCGACGATCCGCGGGTTGTCGCCGTTGGCGATGCCGACCAAGCCATCGACCAGCATCTCGCGCAAGGTGACCAGACGCGTCACGTTCGCCATCAATTTCTTGGCGACGGGGAGAAATACCAGGTTGGCGGCCCCGACCCCGTAGATCGTCGCGACAAACGCGACCGCAATTCCACTGCCCAGCTTGGCCGGATCGGACAGGTTCTCCATCACATGGATCAGGCCCATCACGGCGCCGAGAATGCCGATGGTGGGCGAATAGCCGCCGGCAGACTCCCATACCTTCGAGGCCAGCTTGAGCTTGGCCTCATAGGCCCCGATTTCGACTTCCAGCACTTCCCGCAAGCGCTCCGGCTCGGCGCCATCGACCAGCAGTTGCAGACCCTTCCTGACAAACGGATCCGGCAGGGACACGATCTGCGCTTCGAGTGCAAGCAAACCTTCCTTGCGTGCAACCTGGCTCCAGCGCCCAATGTCGCTGATCAGCTTCTCCGAGTCCACCACCGGCGGGAAGAATACCCAGACGCCCATTCGCATTCCGGCCATGAACACCGGCAGGGGGCTTTGCAACATTACGGCGCCCAAGGTGCCGCCGAGCACGATCAGAAAAGCAGTGGGTTGAATCAACGACCCGACATGCCCGCCCTCCAGCACCTGGCCGCCGACAATCGCGGCAACTCCCAAGGCCAGGCCGGCAAAACTTATCTTGTCCATGGGGTTCAGGTAGCGGCCTTCGCCGGCTTGCGGCCCCGGCGGGCCTTGCTCACCGGCTTGCCTTCGCCAACCACCGTGGCGCGCAGACGGGCAATTGCCTGGCTGTGCAACTGGCATACCCGTGATTCGGTCACCCCCAGCACTTCGCCAATCTCCCGAAGATTCAGATCCTGTTCATAATACAACGCCATCATCATTTTTTCGCGTTCCGGCAGATCTTCGATGGCTTTTACCAGTGCCTGGCGGGTATCCGCCTCTTCGAGCATGGCCAGCGGATCAAGTCCCGGAGCCGCCCCATGGCGCTCGAGAAAATCGCTGTCCTGCCCTTCTGACAGGTCTTCCAGATAAACCAGCTGGTGACCGCGCGCTTCCTGCAGCAGTTTCTGGTAATCGGCCAGGCTCAGGTCCAACGCAGCCGCCAACTCGCTCTCCGACGGCTGGCGTCCGTTCTCGTGTTCCAGTTTATGGATTGCCGCCTCGACGCGCCGCATTTCGCGTCGCGCGCCACGCGGCAGCCAATCGTTGTCACGCAACCCGTCAAGCATGGCGCCACGGATCCGCTGCACGGCATAGGTCTCAAACTGGGCGCCCAAGCCTTCCTCGTAGCGACTCATGGCGTCGAGCAAGCCGATCGTCCCGTTTTGAATCAGGTCGTCAACTTCGACACTCGCCGGCAGCTTCGCCATCAAATGAAAGGCGATGCGCTTGACGAGGGGGGCATACTTGGAAACGAGCTGCTCTTTGGCGAGCACGCCCTGCGCGGTGTACATCGATCCAGTCGATCAGGCCATCTATGACGGAATGACTATAACACCGATTCCAGGTGCTTCGGCGCATGCCCGGAGGCTCCCCGACGCTGGGCCGGCCGTACCTCGAACGGAAGAAATCCGCCGCCTTCGGCATCTCCCGTACCCACCGGCAGCCGGCTTTGCAGGGCATCAGCCAGATGATCGGTCACCGGCACGCACGAGCTGCCAAGATGATCGAGCCGGACTCCAAGGTGCTCGCGTGCGGTACGGCGCAGGTTGTCAAATATCGCCTGAGCCTCTTCGCCGGAACGGGCGCGGGTAACCACTACCTGAAAGGCATCGCGCCCGCGCTCCCGTGCCAATCGTTTGATCAAGGCGTAGGCATGCGTGATCGCCACGCTCTGGGCCGCGACCACGACCACAATGTGCCGGGCAGCGAGGGCCAGCGGTGAAATCTGCCCGCCGCGCCTTGCGGCGCAATCGACCATCACGAAGGATGCGCCCTGCTGAATCTGCCGCAGGCCCGCGCTCAAATGATCCGCCGCAACGGCGTCGACATGAAGCAGTTCGTCGGCAAACCGCGACGCCGCAACAGCCCTCACCAAAGGTGCGGCGGGTCGCATGACCTGCTGCACCGAGCGGGTACCCTGCACTAAGTCCATCAGGTCATGGCGCGATGTCGTGCCGAAGGCCGAGAGCGCATTGTTGGGTCCCGGATTTTCGTCGATGATGACCACGCCGTGGCCGGCCTGCGCCAGAGCAGCGGCAGTCTGGACCAGCAGTGTGGTGCGCCCGCAGGCATCCCGACCGGAAACAAACGCTATCACCTGTGGCGGGCGGGCGCCGAAGAGGCGGCGCAATCCGGCGGCCTGGTCTCCCGCGGTCGAATGCAGCGCCTCAAGCAAAGGAAGCTCCGAGCGGGGAGGAGTTGCGCGAACTGATTGCCATGGCAACTTCTTCTTCACGCAGGCTGTGCGCCGTCTCGCCAGCGCCGACTTTGAAGGCCCGATGCAACAGGTAGTTCCGATTGGGCAGATGCAGATCCTCGGGAACCCGCTGACCGTTGGCTACATAGCTGAGCGTCAAGCCATGCCGCACGATGCAATCCAGCGCCGGAGCCAGCGCCGTCGCTTCATCGACCTTGGTCATGATGCAGCCGGCCAGGTCTTCCCCGGCGTAGGCACGGACCACGTCATCCAGAGTGTCGCCGCGACTGCCGGCGTTGAGCAGCAACAGTCGATTCACCTCTCCGGAACGCATCAGCATCGCCGCCTGCTCGGCCACCATGCGATCGCGCTGACTCATGCCCACCGTGTCGATCAGCACCATGTGCTTGTCGCGCAGGTCGGCCAGCGTGCGCCGCAGATCCTCGCCGTCGCGTACCACGAACACCGGAACGCCAAGAATGCGTCCGTAGATTCTCAATTGTTCCTGAGCGCCGATCCGGTAACCGTCGGTGGTCAGCAGCGCAAGGCGATCGGCTCCGTAGCGCACCACGCAACGTGCGGCCAGTTTCGCCGTAGTGGTGGTCTTGCCGACACCGGTGGGCCCGACGATGGCATATACACCGCCGCGGTCGATGAAATCCGATTCCGTCGGCAAGGTGCGCAGGCGCCGATTCACAGCCGCCTTCAGCCACTTGCGCCCATCCTCCTGATTCATGTCTTCAGGCATCTCCTGCACCAGGCGTCGCGCAAGCTGGCCCGAGAATCCGGCCTCGATCATCTCGCCGAGCAGCAGCGCGCGCACCGGCGTGTTGCGCGACATTTCACTCCAGGCAAAGCCGGCCAGCTGGCGCTCAAGCAGGCCCTTGATCAGGCGCATTTCGTCCCGCAGCTCGGCGACCTCGGGCGGCGCCTCGGCAGCCGACGGCAAAGCCTGCTCGGTGGCAGAACGCAATGAAGTCGCAACCTGGGATGGTGACAACACATCGGTTTCTACCGCACCACGCGGCGGCAATGGCCGCAAGCTCGAACGATTTTCCTTGACCGGGTCGACGGCGGGAGCCGCCTCGTAGGGTATCCACGGACGCACCACAGGAGCTTTGCGCACCGCCGAAGACAGGGTTACGGTGTAGTCCTCGTCGTCCGCTTTCGGCTTTGGCGAGGCAGATGCCGCCACCGCGGGTCTCGCCGCGGCGGCGCGTGGAGCGGCAGCCTGCTGCGAGATCGCATCAAGGCTGTCCGGCGTCATTGCGACGATCTCGACGCCGTTGTCCAGCGGCTTGTTTGAAATCACCACGGCGTCGGGTCCGAGTTCATCCTTTACGCGACGCAGACATTCCCGCGCAGATGCGCCGACGAATCGTTTTACGGTCATTTAGTTGCTCCGATGATGGTCGTCACCTTGATTGTTTTTGAATCCGGCACTTCGGCGTTGGCGATTACCTTCAGCTGGGGAACCACGCGCCGCAGGAACCGCGACAGCAGCCAGCGCACATTGCCCGGCACCAGCAGAACAGCCGGCAGCCCGAGGTCTTCCTGCCGCTGCGATGCGGTAGCGGTCTCGCGCATCAGCGTGTCGGCAAGCCCCGGCTCGATCCCCGACGCATCTTCACCGCCACCCTGCAGCGCCTGCCCGAGTATCCGCTCAAGGCCCGGTTCGAGGGCCATGACCTGCATCTCGTTGCTGCCTGGATACAGTTGCTGGACGATGGCCCGACCCAGCGCGATACGCACCAGCGAGGTCAGCACCAGGGGATCCTGATTCCGTGGTGCATGCTCGGCCAGGGTTTCGATGATGGTTCGCATGTCGCGGATATTTACGCCTTCTTCCAGCAGGTTCTGCAACACGCGCTGCAACGTGGACAGGGGCAGTTGCTTGGGCACCAGATCCTCGACCAGCTTGGGCAATTCGGTCGCGATGTGGTCGAGCAAGGCCTGGGTTTCCTGGCGGCCGAGCAGTTCCGCGGCATGCGAAAGGATGATGTGATTCAGGTGGGTCGCCACCACCGTACTGGCGTCGACCACCGTGTAGCCAAAGACATGGGCCTGCTCCCGCAACCCTGCTTCGATCCACACCGCAGGCAGCCCAAAAGCCGGGTCCTGCGTTGGCGTGCCGGCCAGCTGACCGGAAACGCGCCCCGGATTGATGGCCAGATACATCCCCGGATAGGCCTCACCATCGCCAATGGCCACCCCCTTCAGTGTCAGGCGATAGGCGTTGGGGCGGAGTTCGAGATTGTCGCGGATGTGCACCGGCGCCGAAAGGAAGCCGATCTCCTGGGCAAACTTCTTGCGCAGGCCGCGAATGCGCTTGAGCAATTCACCATCCTGCCCCCTGTCGACCAGGGGAATCAGCCGGTAGCCGACCTCAAGCCCAAGAACATCCACCGGCGCAACATCGGCCCAGCTCGCCTCGACGCTTTCCGGGACGGCGGCAGGCAGTTGCTCCGCCGCGGCGGCTTCGGCCGCCTGCTCGGATACCGCGGACTTCCTCATCATCTTCCATGCCAGAAAACCCAACATCGATCCAAGCATGAGGAATACGAAATTGGGCATGCCGGGAACCAACCCGAGGATTCCCAGAATGGCGGCGGTGATGGCAAGGATCATCGGATTGCCGAACAATTGCGCAACCAGTTGCTGGCCGATGTCCTGCCCCGTGGCGACACGCGTCACCACCAGGCCCGCCGCCGTCGAGATGATCAGCGCCGGAATCTGCGCCACCAGGCCATCGCCGATGGTCAGCAAGGTGTAGGTCCTGGCCGCATCGCCCGCCGACATGTCGTGCTGGATGACGCCGATGATCAAGCCGCCGATTATGTTGATGAACAGGATAAGTATTCCGGCAACCGCGTCGCCGCGAACAAACTTCGAGGCACCGTCCATGGAGCCATAGAAATCGGCCTCCTGGGCAACAGTGGCACGCCGCTTGCGGGCCTCGTCTTCCCCGATCAGGCCGGCATTCAGGTCGGCGTCGATCGCCATCTGCTTGCCCGGCATCGCATCCAGGGTAAAGCGTGCCGTAACCTCGGCGATGCGGCCAGCGCCCTTGGTGATGACGATGAAGTTGATCAGGGTCAGGATGATGAATACTACTATGCCTACCGCATAGTTGCCGCCGACCAGGAAGTGGCCGAAGGCCTCAATGACCTTGCCGGCGGCATCGGGGCCGGTATGACCTTGCAGCAGAACGATTCGCGTCGATGCCACGTTGAGCGACAGGCGCAACAGGGTCGTCACCAGCAACACGGTCGGGAAAATCGAGAAATCGAGCGGCTTCATGGTGTACATCGCCACCAGCAGGACCATGACCGAGATTGCGATGTTGAACGTGAAAAATACGTCCAGCACGAACGGCGGCAGCGGCAGCACCATCATCGACAGGATGAGGATGATGAGCAGCGGCGCCAGCATCTGGCGGATATTCAGCCGTCCAAGGAAGCCCTGCAGTGTCAGTGCGTCATTCATTCAGGTACCCCCGGATCCATCCCTGCAGGTACCGCAATCGCTTCCGGCGCAACGGGAGGCAGCAGGTCTCCGGCGGAGAGCGCGAACTGGTTCAGTTGGTAGACATAAGCCATGACCTCGGCCACCGCGGTGTACAGCGGCGCCGGAATCTGCTCGCCGACATCCGTGTGGCGATACAACGCCCGCGCCAGTGGCGGCGCCTCCAGAACGGGCACCTGGTTTTCACCCGCCAGTTCGCGGATGCGCTGGGCAATCAGATTCATGCCCTTGGCCACGACCGTCGGCGCGCCCATCGTGCCGCTCTCGTATTTCAGGGCAACGGCGAAATGCGTCGGGTTGGTCACCACGACATCCGCCCGGGGTACTGCCGACATCATCCGGCTGCGCGCCAATTCCCGCTGCTGGCTGCGGATGCGTGCCTTGAGGTGGGGATCGCCCTCGCTCTCACGGGCTTCCCGCTTCAGCTCCTCGTAAGTCATTTTCAGCCGATCATGGTATTGCCAGAGCTGAAATGGCACATCGATCGCAGCAATGATGGCAAGGCCGCCAACCAGCGCGAGGAAGCTGTAGAGCAGGACCCGCGCAAAGGAAATCAGCGCGGTTTCAATGGGCTGGCCGAGCAGTGCGAACAGCCGATCCTGCTCATGCCTCACCACCCAGTACAAGACACCGCCAATCAACAACGCCTTGAGCACTGCCTTGACCAGTTCGGCGACACTTTGCCAGGAGAACATCCGTCCCAGACCCTTGATCGGATCCATCCGGTTCAGATCCAGCTGGAAAGCCTTGGGAGAAATCACCCCGCCTCCGATCATCAAAGGCGTAACAACGGCTGCGACTATGGCGAGAAGGAAAACAGGTCCGGCAATAACGAAGGCGTCGACCGTCAGCGAGAGCGCCGAACCCTTCATCAAGGCGGTATCAAAAGCGGCTTCACGACTGAAACTCAAGCCCTGCCGCAACAGGCCGGACGCACGTTGCGAGAGCCAGCCGCCGAGAACCCAGAATACACCCGCGCCCGCAGCCAGCACCATGAAGGCCATCAGCTCGCGTGACTGCGGAACGTTACCCTCTTCGCGCGCCTGTTCAAGGCGCCGCGTTGACGCGGGTTCAGTTCGTTCGAGATCGCTTTCTTCAGCCACGGAGGTCCTCACTCATACCGGCAATTATTGCCGCCGGCACCCACGGAGAACCTGTGAACAAGCGCCGAAACGCCCGTTATTTAAAACCAACGTCCGATGAAACCGAAATTCCTGCCGAAGACCGCATTTGCAACGCTTGGCGCTTCGTGATGTTGCACACCCGGATTACTGCTTCATGTCCCCGGAAGCGAAGGCCGGGGCCGAACCTCAGGCTGCCGCCAGCTTCTCCAGCGGAATGAAGGCGGAACGCGGAACGCCCCGGCCTTCGCCGAAAGCTCCAAGGACTTCCTTCATGTCAAGAATCAGCACGATCTGTCCATTCGACAACGTGGTGACTCCAGCGACACCCTTGGGACGGAAATCGTCAAGCGACTTGATTACGGCATCTTCACGCCCCATGAAGCCATCGATGGCGAGAATGAATGCGTGCTCTGCAATCTGCATCAATACGCCATACTCGGGGATCACGTCAGACTCCCATCCGAGCAAATGGCTTAGCGGATACATCTGCATGACCTCGCCGCGCACGACCATGGTGGCGCAGCCGCCCACCTCTTGCACCGCCTCGATCTTGATCGGCAGGATTTCCCTGACCATGGACAGCGGCACGGCAAATGGCTGTTCGCCAAGCTTCACCAGCAGCACCGGCAGGATCGCCAGTGTCAGCGGCAGGGAAATGATGAAAGTTGATCCCTTCCCCAGCACGCTCTTGATCTCGATCGAGCCATTGAGCTTCTGGATGTTGGTTTTGACCACATCCATGCCAACGCCACGCCCGGATACATCGGATGCCACATCCTTGGTCGAGAAGCCCGGCAGCATGACGAGATTGAAGCTCTGCCGCTCGTCCATCGTGTTGGCTTCTTCGTCGGTGATGATGCCCTTCGCCAGGGCCTTTGCACGCAAGCGTTCCGCATTCATGCCGCGGCCATCATCGGAGACAATGAGAACGATATGGTCGCCTTCCTGGCGCGCCTCAAGCCGTACCTGGGACTTCTCCGGCTTGCCTGCCGCACGCCGTTCGTCGGTCGACTCGACACCGTGATCAACGGCATTGCGGATCAGGTGAATGATCGGATCAGACAGGTCCTCGATCATGGTCTTGTCGATTTCCGTCTCTTCGCCAACCAGCACAAGCTCGACATCCTTGCCCAGGCTGCGCGCCAGATCCCGGGCGATCCGCGGATATTTCTGGAACAATCGGCCGACTGGCTGCATGCGGGTTTTCATCACCGCGTTCTGCAGATCGGAAACCAGCAAATCGAGCTGGCTCACCGCCTGATCAAGGGCATGCAAGGTCTCGGTGTCCGAGCGACCATTGAGAATATCCGAGCGCAATGCATTCAGACGGTTCTTGGTCAAACCGATTTCGCCCGACAGATTGAGCACTTGGTCCAGTCGCGTGGTGTCTACCCGGATCGAGTTGTCGCGAGTTTTCTCTGTGTCGCGACGACCCACCGGAACCTGCGCCCCCGGCTTGTCGCTGGCACGGCGGCCGACAGCGGCGTGGATGATCTGCTCCGGTGACTCGCCGGCAACATCGTGGCTAAGGTGAACTCCGGCGGCTGTCACCCCCGTGGTGGCAATTGCCGCCGCCGGTGCGGCGGCACCCGTCACGGCATTGAAGAGGTTGCCCCAGTCAGGGCCGGCAGCCGCGGGCGTCTGGGCCGCGGCTGCAGACGCAGCGACAGCCACAACAGGCGCAGCGGCAGTTGGCGCGGCGGGCACGGCAACGGAGCTCAATGGTTCACCTGCCAGCGCCGCCTTGAGTCTCGCAAGAACAACGGGATCGGCGGGCTCGGGCTGCGTACCGTGCTCCAGTACGCCAAACATGTCTCGCACGCCGGCCGTTGCCGCCATGATCACATCCATGAGCTCGCCGGTGATGCTGAGCTCACCATTGCGCAAACGGTCGAAAAGATTTTCCGTCAGATGACAGAGCGTGACCAATTCAGCCGCATTGAGAAAACCGGCACCACCCTTGATGGTGTGAAAGCCTCGGAAAATCTCGTTGAGCAGGGCATGGTCTTCCGGATTCTGCTCGAGATCGACCAGCTTGTTATCGACCCCGGACAAAAGGTCGCCGGCCTCAACCAGAAAATCCTGGAGCAGGTCTTCCATTCCTTGAAAGTCGCTCATATCAATCTCCTTGAAGCAACCTCGGTGCAGGCTGATGCGCGCGCAGCGCACCTTATGCCAAAACTGAAATCGCTCATTACTGTCTCCTTGGCAAGCCGCAGGATTCCGGATCAGAACCCCAGACTCTCCAACAGGTCATCGACTTGCGACTGATTCGTCACCACGTCGCTACGCCCTGCCGCATTGATCACCGGCCCATTCAGCAGGCCTTCCGGAGCCTCGGCTTTGCGCTGCTCCGGCATGGCCTCGATCAACAGGGCCAGTAGCTGAGTCTCCATGTTCTGCACGACATCCACTATCTTCTTGATCACCTGCCCCGTCAGGTCCTGAAAATCCTGTGCCAGCATGATTTCCATCAACTGATCGTTGGTGATCTTGAGCTTGGGCGGTGCCTCGGCAAAATAGGTACGCGTATCGGCCGCCAGCAGTTTGAACTCATCGACCGACAACTGGTTGGCGAACATCTTGTCCCAGCGTTTAGACATCGCTTCGGAGCGCGCCATCAACTCGTCCTGCACCGGCTTGGCGATATCGGCTGCATTCAGCACCTTGGAGGCAGCCTGTTCCGTCATCTGCGCAATGTAGGTCAGTCGCTGGCGAGCGTCCGGAATCGCCTTGTGCGCGGCATCTTCCAGCAATTTGTCGGCCCCCAGCCCGCGCAGGCTGTCGTGCAATTGTCGCGCCAGATGCCCCAGGCGATTGAATACCACTTCCTCCTGCGGAGCACCATCCGAGCTCGCAACAGTCGGCGCTGACGATACGGCGGCCTCGGTTGGCTGCGCCTGGGCGACACTATCGAACAACGCCTGCAGGTCATCCGAGTCGCCCGACGAGTCGGCCCGCGCCGGTGGGGGCGGTGGAGCCGGTGGTGCACCTGCTGCAATACTGTCGAACAAGGCTTGGAGGTCGTCGGAATCGCTGCCGTCGTCTGGTTTGATCGGATTTGCCATCGCGCTCTTTTCCTGATCGCCTGGCGCCCTCAGGCGCCCTGCCCCATCTTTTCAAAAATTTTTGCCAACTTCTCGTTCAAGGTGGCCGCTGTAAAGGGTTTGACGATGTAGCCGGATGCCCCTGCCTGAGCGGCAGCAATGATGTTTTCCTTCTTCGCCTCGGCCGTAATCATGAGAAACGGCAAACTCCGCAATGCCGGATCCGCGCGCACCGACTGCAACAGGGTCAGCCCATCCATGTTGGGCATATTCCAGTCTGATACGACAAACTCGAAGCCCCCACCCTGCAGTTTGGCCAGGGCCACCGCACCGTCCTCCGCCTCATCGACATTGGTAAAGCCGAGTTCCTTGAGCAAATTGCGCACAATCCTTCGCATGGTCGAAAAGTCATCGACCACCAGAATCTTCAGCTTGCCTGGATCAATTGCCATGTTTTCCCCGCTCCATCAATCGCGAGCAGACTTGATCAACATCGGACGCATGGTTTCCGCCAGCGCATCCGCGTCGAACTTTGCCACGTAGGCATCGACGCCCACACTCTTGCCCATCGCCCGATTGGCTTCCGACGAAAGCGATGAATGCATCACCACCGGAATTCCGGTAAAGCGCGCGTCGGACTTGATATTCTTGGTCAGCACATAGCCGTCCATTTCCGGCATCTCGGCATCGACCAGAATCAGGTTGACCTCGTCGCGCAGGCTTTGTCCGGTCTGCTGGGCATGGGCCGCCATGCCTGAAAGTCGTGTCCAGGCCTCCAGGCCATTCTGCGCATGCTTGTGCTTGACGCCGAGCTTGTCCAGAACCTCGGCAATCTTCTTGCGCGCAATGGCGGAATCGTCGACAAAGAAAACGTTCATGTTTTCAGCGTCGTGAACACGCTCAATCTGACCAATCACCGCCTCGCCAAAGGTATTGGCCATGATCTGCTCGACATCGACTATCGACACCAGTTTTCCATTGGGCAGCTCGGTTATGGCCGTGATGTAGGCATGCGAGCCGGTGGTCACGGAGTCCGGGGCGCGCACCTTGTCCCATTCGACGCGAATGATCCGGTCGACCCCATGCACCAGAAAGCCCAGCGTGCGCTTGCTGTATTCGGTGACCATCATCGAGCCACCCCGGGTCGTCGGTGCATCGGCCAGATTCATGACTTTCGACAGGGAAAGCACCGGAATCACATTGCCGCGCAAGCTGATGAGGCCTTCAACTCCGCCCGGCATGTTCGGCGCCTTGGTGATGCTTGGCGTCTGGCTGACCTCGCGCACCTTGAATACATTGATGCCGAAGGTTTCGTGGGTCCCCAGCGAGAACAGCAGAATCTCCATCCGGTTGGAACCCGCAAGCTTGGTACGCGCATCGACGTTTTCCAGCAGCGAGTTGCCGTTCGAATTGGTGCCCGCGTAAGTCTGGGTGGAATTCATGGCGAACAACTCTCTCGATCAGTTTGTGGTTGCGGCCGCGGGCTTGTGACCAAGCAGCAGGCGCCCAAGCGTTTCCGACAAGCGGTGGGGTTCAAACTTCGGCACATATTCATCGACGCCCACCGAGCGGCCCAGTTGCTGGTTGGACATCGACGACAGAGAGGAATGCATGATGATCGGGATGCCGGCAAAGCGCGGATCGGACTTGATGTTCTTGGTCAGGAGATAGCCATCCATTTCCGGCATTTCGACATCGGTCAACACCAGCTGCACATAGTCCTTGGCATGCTTGCCCGTACTTTCGGCAAGGGATGCAACCCGCAGCATCTCCTCCCATGCGGCCCGACCATTCACCGCGCTGATGTGCTTGACTCCCAGAACAGCCAGGGTGCGCTCAATCTGGTTACGCGCGACGGAAGAGTCGTCAGCGAAGAGTATGGTCAAATCGTCACGCCCGAGCGACGATATTCCGCTGAATATCATCGCGTCGTCTTCCTTGGCAGTCTCTGCAAGTACCCGCTCGACGTCCAGCATCATCACCAGGCGTTCATCCTGCAACTCGGTAACGGCCGTCACCAGGCCGCCCAGGTTGGAAGTCAGCATTTGCGGAGGAACGCGCATTTGCTCCCAATCGAGGCGCAGGATGGTGTCCACGGACTCGACCAGAAAGCCCTGGGTTTTGCCGTTGTATTCGGTCACGATCATGATGTCGCGCGGACTGTCCGGCTGCATGCCGATGTAATCGGCCAGATCGACCACGGGAACCAGGGCGCCGCGCAGGCTGACCATGCCCTTGACGGCTGGAGGCATGTCGGGCGCAGCCGTAATCGGCGGCGTACGCATGACCTCGCGAACCTTGAACACATTGATGCCGAAGGTTTCGCGACGTCCCGTGCGGCTATCCACGCCAAGCGCGAACAGCAATATCTCCAGCTTGTTGGTGCCGGCCAAACGAGTCCGGGCGTCGATACTGTTAAACAATTCAGACATTTGCGAGCCTTTCAGCGCTGGCAACTACACAAGCGAGCCTTCGCGCGCGACAGCCAATAGTACGCCACTTTTAGTTGCGGCATGGGCAAAAAGCGCCAGCTTCGCTGGTCGCAAAAGGAGTCGCCCAAGGCTTCAGACCTTTTCCCGGACAAGAACATCACTCGGTGCGATACCCGATTCGCACACCGCCCCAATGACGGCCCTTGACATAAACCGGTGCCGAAATGTCATGCATGATCTCGCCAGTGTCCCGCCTGTAGGTTTGCAGCAGAAATGGAAGTTCGTGGTCGCCACAACGCTTGCCGACCGGATCGCCAAAAACGCGCTTGGTGCGGTTACCAACGAAATCCTTCTTCTCGTCGCCGGTAAGCGGCTGGCAGAAACGATTGTTGTGCGTCGGTACATAGCCGCGCCGGTCACAGCCGATCGCGTAGGCTACCTCCTTGTTGCCATCCAGTACGGGCTCCTGGATTGCCGGCAACAACTTGTCACAGAAACCGTCGAACTTGGTGTGGAACTTCTGCGGCTTGGTATTCGCGATCGGCACGTAATTCGGATCGAACAGATCGTCAAGCTTGATCTGCCCCCGGTCAATCGCATCGGAGAAAGCCTTCGACATGGCCTTTGCCATGCCCTGAACAACACTCGGCATGCGTTCGTGCACCTTGAGTGCCTGATCACCGGCCGCCCCAAGTTTGAAAATCGTGCCCACTTCCTCAAGATTCATGGCGAGGTAGTCGAGCTGATTTGCCTCAGCCAGGGTATTTTTTGAACACTGCGCATTGCGGTCGGCCAGACTCATGATACTGCTTACGTGCTCAACAATGGTTTTGGTTTCCTGACTCTGCCCGTGCATTGTCTGGGCAATGGTAGAAACCTTGTCCAGCGTCTCCTGCGCACCCGACTTGATTTGCTCCAGCGCCTCGGCGGCCTGGTTCGCCAATTGGGCTCCGTTCGCTGCTTGCAAGGATCCGGCCTTGATGGTCGAGATGGCGTGGCTGGTCTCGCTCTGGATTGCCGCAATCACCGAACTGATTTCACTGGTGGCAGCGGTCGTGCGCTCTGCAAGTTTGCGCACTTCATCGGCCACAACGGCAAATCCGCGACCCTGCTCACCCGCCCGCGCCGCCTCGATCGCGGCATTCAGAGCCAGCAGATTGGTTTGGTCCGCGATATCGTGGATCACCTTGACGATGCCGGAAATCTGCGATGAGCGCTCTCCCAGGGCTGCGACGACCTGTGCCGACTGCTCGACAGAGGACGCAATGCGCGCGATCTCGGCAGCGGCATCATGAACAATGGCCGCGCCGCGTGCCGAATTCTCGCGTGCCGCAAGGGCAATGCGCGCGGTCTCCTCGGCGCTCTGCGCGGCATGGGTCATGCCCTCCGCCATGGCCGCGACCTCGGTCGCGGCGGCGTTGGCGGCAGCGCTTTGCTGCTCCGAACTTGACGCCGTTTCCCGCGCCTCGGCAATCAGTTTCTCCGCGGCGTCTGCCAACTGATTGGAATTGAACAACACCCGCGTGATGATGCCCTGAATGCTCGCCATCAATTCATTGTAGGCGGTGGCCGCCGGGGCCACGCTCGATGACGGCGGCACAACTGCGCGGCGAGCCAGATCGCCATCGTTGCGGGTGGTGTAGAGCACTTCCCGCAGGTGGTTTATCGGACCAGCGACAGCGGAATTGAAGTGCATCGAAGGCACCACGGCAACCAGAAGGCCCAGCACTCCCAGCAACACCATGACATCCATGCCGAGCGCGCCTCCCGCATAACTGACGACTCCCGCCCCGCCAACAGCAACAATCAACCCGGCAACAATATGCACCAACGGCGCACGAGATTCTGAGTCAGCCATTTTTCCACTCCTCCTCTTGAGGCTTTTTATAGCTTAAGCGATAACCCGCGATTTGGTCTTGTATGTCTCTTCCGAAACCGGGAGGGAAGCGATTTGCGAGCTGGCGCGTCATTGTTTTATTGGTTCACTCTAGCAAAACTGCGGCCGAACTCAAAGCCGGAGGCGTGAGTCGGCGTTTGCCACAAGCAACTGACGGAGCTCGATATGGGCAACACCCAAGTCGACGGATGCGCGCTACCAACGCGCCGCCATCAATCGATGGTGAACAGCTTACCGAAGTTGGCAATATCAAGAATCTGCTTTACTGCATTGCGACAACCGGCCAGCTTGACTTCACGCGCAGCGCCCTTGGCCCTGTCGCGCAACATCAGCAGCATGCCCAGAGCGGAACTGTCAAGATATTCGACACCCGCCAAGTCCACAGTAATGGCTGTCGCAGGGCTCGCCAAAGCCGCATCAACCGCTTCGCGAAAATCCCGATGCGAATTGAAATCGAAACGTCCCTGGAGTCGAATGGCGGCGTGACCTTCGGTGACAGTGACAGAAGCCTGCATACAATAATCCTCGCTCAAACAGGGGCTGACGCGTCGAGTATAGCCCGGATTGGGGCCACCCGACTCAGCCTCCAGCGCGCTTGTCCAGCGCGCGCAACTTTGCCACGATGCTTGCCGAAATATCAGCGAGGCCGGCAACCTCATCCAGCGCGCCGATCTCGGCTGCTTCTCGCGGCATTCCGTAAACAACGCAGGACATCTGGTCCTGGCCGATGTTCCAGGCCCCGGCCTGATGCATGGCCAGCAAACCCTGCGCGCCATCCTTGCCCATACCGGTGAGGATCACTCCGATGGCGTTCTTCCCGACCTGCTCGGCCACCGAGCGGAACAGCACATCGGCGGCCGGCCGATGACGGTTCACCGGTTCCTCCCGGGACAGTTCCAGCACAAGACCACCGCCGCTCTTGCGCACCCTCATGTGCGAATGGCCCGGCGCCAGATAGGCAGTGCCCGGCTGCAGCCGCTCGCCTCCCTGGGCCTCGATGACCGTCAGTTTGGACAAGCTGTTCAAACGCTGTGCGAATGACGGCGTAAAGCTTTCCGGCATATGCTGCACCATGACGATGGGCGGCATTTCTCCCGGCAGCGAACTGAGTACTTCCTTGATGGCCTCCGTGCCTCCCGTCGAAGCGCCGATGGCAATGACTTTCTCCGCCAGCAGACGCGGCGAGAAACTGCTTTTCTGCGGCACAAGAGTCGGCGCTGGCGGCACGGCGGCGCGCACCGCGGTCGACTTCAGGCGAGCGCCGCTCGCAGCGCGGATCTTGTCGCGAATATCTTCCGCATAGCCCTGCAACATGGAGATATTCTCGGCCCGCGGCTTGGCCAGGTAATCGACCGCGCCGAGTTCGAGGGCCTTCAGGGTAACCTCGGAGCCCGCGGCGGTAAATGAGGAAATCATGATCACCGGCATCGGCCGCAAGCGCATCAGCCGGTCAAGAAACTCCAGTCCATCCATGCGCGGCATTTCGACATCAAGGGTCAGCACGTCGGGGTTCAAGGTCTTGATCATTTCGCGCGCGGCGATGGGATCCGGGGCAGCACCCACCACCTTGAGATCCGCCGCACCATTGATGATTTCAGTCAGCAATGCGCGCATCAGCGCGGAGTCGTCGACAATAAGCACCTTGATTGGCATGACTTCCTCTAGAACAACTCGATGTCACCCGATACCGGCGCTTCGGTGAGGCGCGCAGCGTATTCACTTTCGCGCCGCAGCAGGGTGTCGTTATGCAGGCGGGTAAGCTTCTTGACCAGGACACGCCCGGTTGCCGGAAAGAAATACACCTTGCGCGGATGGACATCGAGCAGATCCTGCGCGGAAACGAAAATACCTTCAGTACGCAGAAAATCGAGCACGAAGCTGCAATTGCGCTCGCCGACATTCGAACTGGACAGGGCAGCCATTACCCGGCCGCCGCCGAATACCTTGGCCTCCAGGCTGCCGCGGCGGGCGCCGAGCTTGAGTAAATGGTTGATCAGGATTTCCATGGCGTAGGTGCCATAGCGGGCCGACGCCGAAAACGGAGATTGCTCGCCGGAATCGGCCAGCATGAAATGATTCATGCCGCCAATGCCCTTTTCCTTGTCACGGATACAGGCAGAGACGCAGGAACCGAGCACCGTCACCAGCAGCATGTCGGTCGTCGTGACGAAATATTCGCCCGGCAGCACCTTGACCGCTTCGGCGCCAAAAGTCGGGTCGAAGTACCGATTCCCGGCAAGATGTTCGACAAACCCCGCCTCCATCGTCAAATCCTTGTCGCCGGCGTCGACGCCGGCCGATCTGCCCGCTCGTACACGGTGCGTCCCAGGGAGCGGAACACGTCGGCGGCATGCAGGAAACTCTCGGAGTGGCCGGCAAACAACAAGCCGTCTTCGCGCAGCAAGGGTGCAAACTTTTGCAGGATGGTGCGCTGTGTCGGCTTGTCAAAATAGATCATTACATTGCGACAGAACATGACATCGAAAGGACCTTGCAGCGGCAAACGCGCATCGAGCAGGTTGATGCGGGTAAAACTGAGCAATTTCTGCAACTCCGGCCGTACCCGTACGTAGCCGGCCTGCGCCCCGCTACCCTTGAGGAAGAAGCGGCGCAAGCGATCGGCGCTGAGCTTTTCCACCCGCTCCATGGGATAGACACCCTTTTCCGCCGTAGCCAGCACATTGGTATCAATGTCACTGGCGACGATCGACACCGGCGGCGTCAGCGTGTCGAAAGCCTCGCAGGCGGTCATGGCCAGGGTATAAGGTTCTTCACCGGTGGACGCGGCCGAACACCAGATGCGAATGGGACGCTGCTTCAAGGTGCGCAGATGGCGAGTCAGAATTTCAAAGTGGTGCGCTTCACGAAAGAACGATGTGAGATTGGTCGTCAGCGAATTGACGAAAGTCTCCCATTCCGCTTCGTCGTTCGATTCGAGATGCGCCAGATACTGCTCGAAAGTGCTGTAGCCAAGGGCTCGCAAACGCCTCGCCAGCCGGCTATACACCATGTCCTGCTTGATCGGCGCAAGGGAAATTCCCGCATGCTTGTAGATCAGCGTGCGCACCCGCTCGAAATCAGCGGATGTAAAGTGAAATTCGCGGTCGCGCTGTTCCATGTTTTCGTTGATCAAGTGGGTTGCCGTGCAGCAGAGGAACTGATCGGATGAATCGGGTGACGGTTGCCGTGGCACCCGTCACCCGGAATTCAGCAATCGATGATCAGAATTCCTCCCATTGCTCTCCGGCATCCGCCAGATGAGGCGGCGCGACCTTCTTCGACGTCGTCGGCTTGGCCTGCGGACGGCCTCCCGCCAGTTGTCTTGGTGTCGCGTCACGCAACGCAGAGGCCGGCATCGTACGCCCGCCACCTTCTGCCAGCTTGAACATGCTCACCGTCTGTACCAGGCCGCGCGCCTGCTCTTCCAGGCTCTCGGCCGCCGCCGCGGCTTCTTCCACCAGTGCGGCATTCTGCTGGGTTACCTCATCCATCTGCGACACCGCCTGGGTAGTCTGCTCGATGCCCGAACTCTGCTCGCGTGAGGCGGATGCAATTTCCGTCACCAGGCTGGCTACCTGCTGGAAGCTGGTCACCACCTCGTCCATGGTGGTTCCCGCCTGCTGCACCAGCTTGGCACCGCTTTCGACCTTGTCTACCGACTCGGCGATCAGCGTCTTGATCTCCTTCGCCGCCGTGGCGCTGCGTTGCGCCAGATTGCGCACTTCCGTCGCCACCACGGCAAACCCGCGTCCCTGCTCGCCCGCGCGCGCGGCTTCCACCGCGGCATTCAGGGCCAGGATATTGGTCTGGAAAGCGATGCTGTCGATGACGCCGATGATGTCCGAGATCTTCTTCGAACTCGCCTGAATCTCGCCCATGGTGACCACCACCTGCTTCACGACTTCGCCGCCGCGCACCACGCCGGCATTGGAGGTCTTGGCCAGTTCGTTGGCCTGCTTGGCGTTCTCGGCATTCTGCTTGACCGTGGCGTTGAGTTCCTCCATGGAAGAAGATGTCTCTTCGAGACTGCTGGCCTGCTCCTCGGTGCGACTCGACAGATCCTGATTGCCGGCAGCGATTTCCTGCGACGCAATGTTGATTGCCTCGGTGGCTTCCTTGATGCGCCCGACCACTTCGCGCAAGCGCTCGATGGTGGTGTTGGTATCGTCCTTCAACTGGCCGAAGATGCCCTGATAGTCGGTCTCGATTTTCTGCGTCAGGTCGCCCGCGGCGACCAGTTGCAAGACCCGCGCAACGTCGGAAAGGCCGGTCTGGGTAACATTGGACAACTGGTTGAGGCCCTCGGCCAATTGCCTGAAGAAACCCTCCTTGCCTTCCAGGCTCAGGCGCGTGACGAAGTCGCCGCGCAAGGCACCCTCGACGATGCCCGCCACCTCCTTCTCGACCAGAACTTCGGGGGTGCGATCCAGCCACTCGGCCACCGCGCCGAGGCGCTCGTTGCGTGCATTCATCACCGGACTGGCCGAGACACGCAGATAGCGTCCGCCGATTTCCAGATTGGCGACATAGGTGCTGGTAAATGTCGCCAGCAGGTTGGCCTGATGGGCGGGATTCTTGTGGAAGCTGTCGATATTCACGCCCACCATGCGGTCTGCGTCGAATTGCGGCAACTGCTGGCGAATCGCCGACTCGGCGCCCTTGAGGATTTTTTGTACCGACTTGTTGGCGTAGATGATGCTGCGTTCGTTGTCGGCGATCATCACGCCGGTGCTGACGTTGTCCAGCGCGATCTTGATGCGCAGGTTTTCGTCGGCGATTCGTTTCGCCTCGGACACGTCGAAACCAAGCTTGATCTGCATGACCTCCAGGTTTTGCAGGAACTTGCCCGTCTCGTCGTTTTTGGTGATGTCAACGAAGTTGCTGTACATGCCCTGGCCGATCTTCGCAAAGATGTCGCTGGCCTGATTCAGGGGCCCGGTAATGGCCCGGATCAGCACCACGGCGGCGCTTACTGCCAGCAACAGTCCGACGACCATGGCACCGATGGAAATCTTGAGGATCAATTCAAACTGGGCCTGCGCCTTGACGAACTCCTCCTTTGCCACCGCTCCCTGAAGCTCGATCAGCTTGAAGATGGTTTCCCGTGCCGCGGCGTATTTGGGGCCGGCATCTTTAGCAGCATTCGCCCTGGAGGCCTCGAAATTGCCGTCGGCGGCAGCTTTCATCGTGATGTCACGCGATTCCTGATAGGCCTTGAATTGCTTGCTAAAAGCGTCAGCCAACAGCTTTTCTTCAGGCGTAAGGGTGGTCGCCACGTACTTTGTCCAGAGTTCGGCGATTTCCTTGTCCCGTTCTTTTGTCTTCGCCGTGGCATCCTTTACGATGTCCTGGTTGGTCGCATTGGCTGCGGCAACTGCATTCAGCCGTACCAGATTTATTTTGTCGATGATCTTCCCCAGATCCATCAGGGGAACCGTGCGGTCCTCATAGACCGTCTGCAGGCCGTGGTTCGAAGTGTTGATGCCATACAGGCCCAGTGCGCCGATCGCCAGCAACAACAGCGCCATGAGGGTCATCACACTGCCCAGCTTGGCCTTGATGCTCATATCGACCAGCTTCTGCTTCATGCCACCACCGGAAACCACGCCTCCGAGTTCGATGCGCATGCCGCCCGCCCTGTTCTCGCGGAACTGCCGATAGACCGGCTCTGTGGCATCTATCTGCTGACGGGTAGGCTTCTTGCGAACCGACATGTAACCGACAACCTGATTGTTTTCGTACAGCGGCGTGGCGTGGGCCTCGACCCAGTAGAAATCGCCATTCTTGCAGCGGTTCTTGACCATGCCGATCCATGGCCGGCCATCCTTGAGTGTCCGCCACAGGTCGGCAAAGGCCGCTTCGGGCATGTCCGGATGGCGCACGATGTTGTGCGGCTGCCCCATCAGTTCGGCTTCGGTGAAACCGCTGATATCCAGAAAATCCTTGTTGATAAAGGTAATCTGGCCCTTGAGGTCGGTCTTGGAAACGATCATCTGGTCGTCGCGAAGCACGATCTCGTTCTGGGTCACGGGCAGGTTGCTTCTCATCCTAGGTGCTCCTTGCTGGGTGCTGGCTTGTTTATTGTGCGTGCTGGGCGGCGTCGACCAGTGCCATCTCGCTCGACAGCATCAGGCGTTCGATGTCGACCACGATGAGCATGCGCTCATCGAGGGTGCATAGTCCATTGATGTACTTGGTATCGACCGTCGCCGCAAATTCCGGCGCGGGGCGGATCTGCTCCTGGCGCAGCATGGTGACATCGGACACGCTATCGACCACGATGCCGACCACGCGCGAGCCGATGTTGAGAATGATCACCACCGTAAACGGCGTGTAGTCGGCCTTGCCGACATTGAACTTGATGCGCAGATCGACGATCGGCACTATCGTGCCGCGCAGGTTGATCACACCCTTGAGAAAATCGGGTGCATTGGCGATGGTGGTGGGCGGCTCGTAGCCGCGTATCTCCTGGACCTTGAGGATGTCGATCGCATACTCCTCCGGCCCCAGGGTGTAGGTCAGGTATTCCTGGGCGTGGCCACCCTCGTCGCCGGCAGCCTTGCCCTTGGTTGCATGTTGTTCCTGAACCATCATTCGCTCCTCGCTTCCTTGTTCGCCAAGTGGTTCTCAGGCAGCGGCGGGCAGGGCACTCTTCGCCATATGCACAAGGGCCCCCACATCCAGAATCAGGGCGACATGGCCATCGCCCATGATCGTCGCGCCGGACACGCCGGGAACTTTGCGGTAATTGGATTCCAGACTCTTGATCACCACCTGATGCTGCCCCACCAAAGCATCGATGAACAGCGCCGCTTTCACGCCATCCGCTTCAAGCACCACCATGATGCCCTTGTCAAGTTGCGTGACGGTACCGGGAATCCTGAAAATCTCGTACAAGGCCACCACCGGCAGATACTCGCCGCGGACCTGGATCAGGCGCTCGACACCGGACACGCTCTTGATCATGCTGCGATCCGCCTGCAGCGATTCGATGACATAGCCGAGCGGAATGATGTAGGTTTCCTTGCCGGCGGCGACCGACATGCCATCGAGGATCGCCAGCGTCAGTGGCAGACGCACGGTCATGCGGGTGCCGATGCCGGTCATCGATTCGATCTCGACCCGGCCGCCCATGGCAGTGATGTTGCGCTTGACCACATCCATGCCGACGCCGCGCCCGGAAACCTCGGTCACCTGATCCGCGGTGGAGAAGCCGGGCTCGAAAATCAGCAGCCAGACCTCATTGTCGGTCATCTGGTCATGCGCCGGCAGGCCCTTTTCCCGAGCCTTGGCAAGAATCTTCTCGCGATTCAGCCCGGCGCCGTCGTCACCCACTTCGATGACGATATTGCCGCTTTGGTGATAGGCCTTGAGCGTGATCGTGCCGACGGGCGACTTGCCCTTGGCGACACGGTCCGCCGGCATTTCAACGCCGTGATCGAGGCTGTTGCGCACCAGATGGGTCAAGGGATCGCTGATGCGCTCGATCAGGCTCTTGTCGAGTTCCGTGCCTTCACCGGTGGTCTTGAGCTCGATCTGCTTGCCCAGCTTCTGGGCGAGATCGCGCACCACGCGCGGGAAGCGCGAGAACACCACCGAGATCGGCATCATGCGAATCGACATGACGGATTCCTGCATGTCCCGCGTGTTGCGCTCCAGCTGGGCCAGCCCGTTGTGCAGGCGCTCGAACTCGACCGGATCGAGCGTCGAGGCGGACTGCGCCAGCATGGCCTGGGTAATCACCAGTTCGCCGATCAGGTTGATCAACTGATCGACCTTGTCCACATCGACGCGGATCGAGGTTTCGCCGCCGGCGGCAGGCTTCGGCGCAGGGCGCTTGGCGGTTCCCGGCTTATCCGGCGGCGTCGGAGCTTCAGGCTTGGGCGTAGCCGCGACCGGCGTTGCGTTCACTGGAGCGGCCGGCACGTCGACGAAGAAACCAAAGCCTTCGCCTTCGCTTCCCGCCGCAGCGGCAAGAGTTATGCCTCCGGCGGAGCCGGGGGCGGTATCCAGGGACGGCGCTGGCGACACGGCGGCAGCCACTGCCGGGGCAGGAAAGTCCGTAAAAAGTCCGTAGGAATCATCGGCTGCAGCCGCTGTCGCCTGCGTCCCTGCTGGCGCAAGCTCGGGCTCGTCGCCGAAGAGCCCCCATGAATCATCCGTTGCAGCCTTCGTGACAACCGCTGCGTCGTCATCAAAGAAACCGTAGGCGCCGTCGCTGCCATCCGCGATGCTTCCCATGGAACCGGCCGGCCCGATGCGAATGCTGTCGCTGCGCGCAACAAATTCGAGCATGCCGCGCACGATTTCCGGATCGGCCTCCGCGGCAAGACGCAAGCGCCACGGATCGTCCGCGGCGCTTGCCCGCTCGACCACTTCAACGGTCCAACGCTGACCCAGCTCCGCGACCAGATTTTCGACCGCGTTCGCCGCTTCCGCTGCATCCATGTCCAGCACGAAACTGACATCGAGATCGCCGGGCGACGTCTGGCCGGCGACTTCCGTGACCACCGCCGAGGCCGGTGCCGGAGCCTGGACCGTCGTGGCAGTGCTCACCGTCAGCTCGGAAAGTCGCTTGCACATCGCTTCAACCTGCGAATGATCCGCCACGCCATCGCCACGGTGCGCGGCCAACAGGTCTTTCAGGACATCGCCGGCATCCAGGAATGCATCGATCATCTCCGGACGCAAGGCCAGCTCGCCCTTGCGGATGCGATCGAGGAGGTTCTCGAGGACATGGGTGACTTCGGCCAGATCGGTAAACCCGAACGTGCCGGCCGACCCCTTGATCGAATGTGCAGCGCGAAAGATCGCATTGAGCTGCTCTGCATCAGGATCGCTGATATCCAGTTCCAGCAGCAAGGATTCCATGCTGTTCAGATGTTCCTGAGCTTCCTCGAAGAACACCTGATAGAACTGGCTCATGTCAATGGACATGCTGCCTCCCGGTCATGGTCTGTTTGTTTTTAGCCGATGACCTTTTTCACCACTTCGATCAGCTTTTGCGGATCGAAGGGTTTTACCAGCCAGCCTGTTGCTCCCGAAGCCTTGCCCTGCGCCTTCATCGCATCGGACGATTCGGTGGTCAGCATCAGGATCGGCGTGGTCGAGTATTGCGCCAGCGCACGCAGGTTCTTGACCAGCGTCAGTCCGTCCATGCGCGGCATGTTCTGGTCGGTGAGAATCAGGTTGAAGCTCTTCGACTTGGCCTTTTCCAGCCCATCCATGCCATCGACCGCTTCGACCACTTCATAGCCGGAGCTCTTCAGGGTAAAGGCGACCATCTGGCGAATGGAGGCGGAATCATCGACGGCAAGAATGGTTTTTGGCATAAGGGAACTCCATCAAGGAACGAGGCGAAGCTTAACTCAGGTAGTTTAAATCAAAACAGTTCGACCCCGCCCTGATTCAGTTCTTGCTGACTGACCGGATTGTTTGTCGCCATCTGCGCCAAATCCTTCAGCCGCTCCGAAACGCGGCGGGTTTCCGACTGGAGGGATTGCATGGCGTCGGCTGTATCGAGATTCACGGCGTCACGCTGCAAAACCTGCGCCAACTCGCCCAGATGCCGCGACGTTTCGTCAATGGCATCTACCCGCCGCCCGACATGTCCGAGCAATTGCGACACGATATCCTGGAACTGCAAAGCGGTAACCGCGCGACCAACCTGCTCATCGACGTTGTCGGCAATGCCGCCAAGCTGCCCCAGGGCAACGATGCGCGACTGGTTCTGCGTTTCCATGGTGGCAACGATCTCCTCGACCCGCTGCTTCGACTCGAAGGCAAAACCGAGATCCTGACTGGCCATGCGCTGAATCGCCACTTCCGTCTGCTTCACGGTGATCTGCATGTTCTCGATCACCTTGTTGATCTGCTGGCTGAACTGCGAGGTGCGTCCGGAAAGATCGCGCACCTCGTCGGCCACGACGGCGAAACCTCTCCCGGCCTCTCCTGCGCGTGCCGCCTCGATGGCGGCATTCAGCGCCAGCAGGTTGGTCTGCTTGGCGATCGCTCCGATTTCGGAAAGGATCGACTGCACGTCCTGCGTTCGCGCGGAAATGTTCTCGGTCAGCTCGACCAGTTCCATGCCCAGCTTGCTGTTGCCAACAATGCTGTCCACCACCTGCTGCATGACGTCGGATGTATCCTTGACGAAACTGTCAAACTGGTGAGCGCTCTTGTCGCTGTCGCCACCGGCCGTGACCGAAATCGTCACGTCGCGCTGACGACGGGTATGTTCGTGCATGCTGTGGAAGCTGTCGGTCAGCTTGACGATGGCCTCGGCCAACAAGTTAAGTACCTGCCCGATCTCGCCGCGCGCCATGTCCAGCTGTCGCGAAAACTGGTTCGAGCACTCCTCCAGCAGGTGGCGAAATTCGTCCAGAAGCGCCCGCTCTTCCTCTTTCAGGCGCTGCTGGCCCGCGGCGTCACTTGTGTCGCCGCTACCTGAAAGCACCGAAATGAGCTGCCAGCCAAGTCCCGTCAGCAGAAGAGCGACCCATGCCGACAGGCTGAGACCGGAACCCGAGACGAGCGATGCACCGCTACCGACGAGGACGACCCAGACCAGCCCGAACCCGAGATTCTTGTTGATGAAATTCATAGACGCCCGATTCTACTCACGTTTATCTGCCTGTCGCAGCGGGGACATTGATGCCTGGCGCATTGGCATCCTGCCCGGCCTCCGCATCCTCCTGACGACCATCGGCGAGAATGGCCTCTTCAGTCCGCTTGTTCAGCACAATGATGTTGATGCGGCGATTTTGCGGATTGTAGGTATCCACCTTGTCGTACAGCACGGTCGACGCCAGGCCCACCACGCGCATGATCTTGGCGTCATCCATGCCGCCCGCGACCATCTCGCGACGGGAAGCGTTGGCGCGATTGGTGGATAGTTCCCAGTTGCCGAATCCCCGATCGCCACCCGCATAGGGCTGCGCGTCGGTGTGACCGGAAAGACTGATGCGATTCTCGACCTTGTTCAGCGCCAGGCCGATCTCCCGCAGAATGACCCGGGTATAGGGCTTCACATCGGAGCTCGCCGAATCGAACATGGGCCGATTCTTGTCGTCCATGATCTGGATGCGCAAGCCCTCGGTCGTGATATCGAGCAGCAACTGGTTCTTGAACTGGCTGAGCGCGGGGCTGGCCTCGATCAATTTCTCGAGTTCGCCCTTCAAGGTCTCCAGCCGGGTCTTTTCAGCCCGCTCGTAATCGGCCTTGAGCCGTTGCAGATTGAGGGTCTTCTTTTCCGCCTCGATCGTGCCCTTTTTTACCTGGCCGTGCGTTGACGTCAGATCCCGGCCGCCACCCGTGATCACCGATGACGAGTCACCCGAGCCGGAGCCACCGCCCATCGAAACCTTGAGCGGATTCTGGAAGAACTCCGCAATGCCCTTGAGGTCGCCCTGAGAGGTGGATCCCAACAGCCACATCAGCAGGAAGAAGGCCATCATCGCCGTCACGAAGTCGGCGTAGGCGATCTTCCATGCGCCGCCGTGCGCGGCGCCGCCACCCTTCTTGATCTTCTTGACGACAATGGGCTGCTGGGTATCGTCACTCATTGTCGGTCACTCGCGCCAAGAAACAGCCTTCACTTGCCCTTGCGTGCCTTGAGGTCTTCTTCGAGTTCGAGGAAGGACGGCCGGTCGCCGGAGTACAGTACCTTGCGCCCGAACTCTACGGCCACCTGCGGCGCGTAGCCATTCATGCTGGCGAGCAAAACGGACTTGATCACCTGGAATATCTTGCCGTCTTCTTCGCACTTCTGCTCCAGCTGGCTGGCAATCGGCGCCACGAAGCCGTAGGAAATCAGAATGCCGAGGAAGGTGCCGACCAGCGCCCCGCCGATCATCTTGCCGAGTATCGCCGGCGGCTGGCCGACCGAGCCCATGACGTTCACCACCCCCATCACGGCCACGATGATGCCGAAGGCGGGCACCGCATCCGCCACCTTCGACATCACGTGCGCGGGCAGATGCGCCTCCTGGTGATGGGTCTCGATTTCGATATCCATCAGGTTTTCAATTTCAAAGGCATTCAAGTTGCCGCCCACCATCATGCGCAGGTAGTCGCAGATGAATTCCATGACATGGTGGTCATGCTGAACCCCAGGGTATTTCGAAAAAATCGCACTGCCCTCGGGATTCTCGATGTCGTTCTCGACCGACATCAGGCCCTCCTTGCGCACCTTGGAGAGAATCTCGTAGAGCATCGCCAGCAAGTCCATGTACAGCGATTTGTTGAGATGCGATCCCTTCAGCACGGTCGGCAAGGCCTTCAGGGTCGCCTTGACTGCCTTGCCGCCATTTCCGGCGACGAATCCGCCTATCGTCAGGCCGACGATCGCCAGATACTCCATCGGTACCCATAAAGCAGCCAGGCTGCCATGGACTGCGTAGGTGCCGAGAGAAGCCACCAGAATGATCACGTACCCAACGATCAGCAACATCTTGGACCCTACCCTGAACTGTTGTTCTTTTGCGAAACGATGCTATCTCGGAGCCTGCCTGAAATGCAATCATAACGGCAAACAGAGGGCTCGCGGCAATCAAAGCCAAGTTTCAACACAGGTCGAGGCCCTTGGCAGAGGATGCCGGGGCGAAACATGAATCGAAAGTCGGCGCTGAAACCACGCCGAAAAAATTCCCGTCGAGACTATGCTAAATGGAACGCGCCCCTGCCGGCTTGCCGGAGGAGCGCGTCGGATATAACTAACGAACTAGTGGAGAGCGGGTTCTGCTGCCGACCTCAAGCCGCGGCAATTGCCGCGCTGGCTGCCGCTTCGGCGGCGCGGCGCGTCTTGCCGGCGCGCGCCGGCATGTGGCACAGGCCGCAAACATAGCCACGGGTGGGATCGTAGGCGTGGGCGACGAATTCGCCGCCGCATTCGCGACACGTCGCCATCTGCAGCATGCTGGCATCGAAAAACCGCACCATGGTCCACGCCCGCGTCAGCGAAAGCACCGTGTCCATGCCGCCGCGCTTGATCTGGTCAAGGTACATCCGGTACGACTTGATGATCAGCTCCAGACCCGTCAGCTTGGTATGCGACTTGAGGAAACGGTAGTAGGCCATGAACAGCGAGGCGTGGATGTTCGGCTGCCAGGTCATGAACCAGTCGGTCGAGAACGGCAGCATGCCCTTGGGCGGCGACTCGTGACGAACCTCCTTGTAGAGCTTGAGCAGGCGCTCACGGGAGAGATTGGTCTCGGCCTCCAGCAATTGCAGGCGGGCACCCAGTTCGATCAACTCGATCGCCAGGCCAATATCTTTCGCTTCTATGATGACTGATTTGTTGCGCATGGAGAACCTCCGCAGCGTGACACTTGAATCGAATGGCAGCCTTGTCAGGCTATCGTCGCGACCGGCCTGCCGGCGGCGAGAATCGCCGCATGCAGATGCCCCACGCCGCGATCGCGCTCGTGGTTGGCAAGGAGATCGAGCAGCAGGGTGTCTTCAAAACGGAAGTTGCACAGCAGCATGTCGGAGCTGGCCATTTTCAGAACCTGGCCCGGCGTGAGGCGCCCAAGCACATCGGCAATCTCTTCGCTGATGCCCAGACGGAAAATGGCCGCTTCGCGATCCGAACGAACCATATTCTGCGCCAGCATCAGATAGGAGAGATTGACTTCCTTTATGTCGTTGTAGGTGTCGGTCGATTTCATCATGCACTCCTTGTGAGCGCCGGTCAGACCCGAATTGGAGCCCGAATCACGGCAGATGCATGATCACACAGGGCATGACAACAAAGAAATCAATGGAAAAACCAATCTGTTGTAAGAATTAGATAGAACACCTTTGTAAGTAAAAACCTTACAAAGGTAGAATAACTTATTGTTTATGAACAATATAATCCAACAAAACAAGCACTCCGAGAAGATCTGCCACTATTAACCTGAAAAAATAAATATCCGCTAAACAACAAGGTAGAGGGCTGAGCTTCAGTGAAGTCTCAGGTTTATTGTGACAGGCGCAGGCCCGAGTCGGCGTGCCCGTGGTTTTCGTCGCAAGAGTGCGTGCGTCGCACGCTAGAATGGCCGCATGGATCCGGCAATGAACTTCTGCAGCGTTTGCGGCGCCCCCGTTGCGCTGAAGGTGCCGGCCGGCGATTCGCTACCGCGCCATGTGTGCGATTCGTGCGGGGCGATCCACTACCGCAATCCCCGCCTGGTCGTCGGGGCCATTCCCGAATGGGAGGATTCCATCCTGCTTTGCCGCCGCGCCATCGAGCCGCGCTACGGCAAATGGACCTTGCCAGCCGGCTTCATGGAGAACGGCGAAACCGTTGCCGGCGCGGCCATGCGGGAAACCCTGGAAGAGGCCTGCGCCCGCATCGAGCTGGGCGACATGTACACGCTGATCAGCGTGCCGCACATTCACCAGGTGCATGTGGTCTATCGCTCGCGACTGCTCGACCTCGACTTTGCCCCCGGGGTGGAAACCCTTGAGCTGCGGCTGTTCCGGGAAGACGAGGTCCCGTGGGACGAAATTGCCTTCCGCACCATCGGCATCACCCTCAAGCACTACTTTGCGGATCGTCGCGCCGGCCAGTTCCGGTTTCATACCGAAGACCTGACCGTTGCGCCCAGGCACCCGACACGGATTGCCTGATTACCCGTCGTCCAGATTGAAAACCACCGGCAGCACTATCGCGAACGCCTTGCCACGCAAGCTTTCGGGCAGGCGCGCGCGCAGGGCGCCGGCGTCAATCATGGCCAGCGCCGCCCGATCCAGCAGTTCATGCCCGCTGGAACGGACAACGGTGGCGGCACGCGGCCGGCCGTCGCGGCCGACTTCGACGCGGATGTCGGCGGTTCCGGCCCAGCCGGAAGCCATCGCCTGCGCCGGATAGCGCTTGAAGCGCCTGGCCTGGGTGGCCACCGCGAGGCGATAGCCGCGCAGGCCGTCCACCGCTTCGCCGGACGCGCTGGCTTCCGTCATCAGGGCGCCCTCGGCCGCTCCCGCCGCGGCCGAAAGCGACGGCGGCAGGTTTGTGGCAGCGGCGGACTCGGGCTCGGCCTGCGATTTCACCGGCGGAGCCGTCGGCGCAGCCACCGGCGGAACCGAATCCTGGCTGGCCTGCTCTAATACTGGTTGCCGCTGTTTGCTTGCCGGCGCGCCAGGAGTCGGCGCTGGCGCCACGGCGCGCGGTGCCGGCTTTTCCGTCGGTATGGGCTCCATCGGCCTCCGCGGCGGCGGTTTCAGCGTGGCGTGCAGAATCGCAGGTGCATCCCGGGTCAGCACGCGCGTGTTGCCGGGCCAGAGTATCGCCAGGTGAACCAGCAGCGAGGCAACGATGGAATAGCGTAGCCGCCGCGCTGCTAATTCCCTCGTATCCGAGCTATCAAAAGTCATCGCGCTCTGCTAAATTCTCGCCAATACAGGATTCTATAGAGATGAATCGCCATCCGCTGATCCTTACCCTCGACCAGCACGGAGTTCCCCACCGCTGGGTGAGTTGGCAGCACGCCTGCATTTACGTCGCGCGCGATCTGGTCGCCTGGGACGCGGGGGATACTCATTTCACCTTCTACGGCGGCACCAATCGCGTCACCGGCGAGCGTTCCGAACTGGCCACCAGCAGCATCATCGCGATTCGCGGCAAGGCCCTCTCGGGCAAGTCCCTGCATCCGACCCCGCCGCTGTCCAACCGCGAACTGTTCCATCGCGACCGACACATCTGCGCCTACTGCGCGCGCGAGTTCACCTCGCAGCGACTCACCCGCGACCACATCCTGCCGGTCTCGCAGGGCGGACGCGACACCTGGATGAACGTGGTCACCGCCTGCCGGCATTGCAACCAGACCAAGAGCGGACGCACCCCGGAACAGGCTCGCATGGAGCTGGTCTATGCGCCTTATGTACCCAACAAGGCGGAATACCTGATCCTCTGCAACCGCAACATCCTGGCCGACCAGATGGACTTCCTGGCCCGCCACGTTCCATCCCAAAGCCGCGTCCGCGCGGCCTGATTCTCCCGACATGGCAACCACCACCGTGGCGGCGAAGCCGCTGACCTCCTATCGCAAGTACTGGGCGCTGCGCTTCGGCCCGGCGCCCTTCCTGCCCATGTCGCGCGCCGAAATGGACGCGCTGGGCTGGGACGAATGCGACATCATCCTCGTCACCGGCGACGCCTACATCGACCATCCCAGCTTCGGCATGGCGCTGGTCGGCCGCCTGCTCGAAGCGCAGGGCTTTCGCGTCGGCCTGATCAGTCAGCCGGACTGGCTCTCGTCCGATGATTTCAAGCCCCTGGGCAAGCCGAAGCTGTTCTTCGGCATCACTGCCGGCAACATGGATTCGATGGTCAATCGCTACACATCCGACCGCAAGATCCGCTCCGACGACGCCTACACGCCCAACGCCGCGCCCGACCGCCGCCCCGACCGCGCCGTCATCGTCTATTCGCAACGCGCCCGCGAAGCCTTCCCCGACGTGCCGCTGGTGATCGGCGGCATCGAGGCGAGCCTCCGCCGCATCGCGCACTACGACTACTGGTCGGACAAGGTGCGGCGCTCGATCCTGCCGCATTCGAAGGCCGACCTGCTGCTGTTCGGCAATGCCGAGCGGGCGTTGGTGGAACTCGCCCACCGCCTGGCCAAGGGCGAAAAGATAAGCGAGATCCGCGACCTGCGCGGCACCGCCTTCATGGTGCCGCATGGCTGGCTGCCGGGGCCGGAGTGGGCCGCAGCGGATTCGACGACCGTGGATACGCCGGGGGCGGTACATCCGCATCCCGATCCCTACGCAATGGAAGCTGCGGCACCAAGAGTCGGCGCTGGCGCCACGGCGATTCGCATCGTTTCCAAGGCCGAGCGGTTGGCGAAGACAAAGGAAGCACGCGCCCACACCGCGATCCGTCTGCCATCCCATGAGCAGGTGCGTGACGACCCGGTGCTCTACGCCCACGCCTCGCGCACCTTCCATCTCGAATCCAACCCCGGCAACGCGCGCGCCCTGGTCCAGGCCCATGGCGAAGGCGCCAGCCGACGCGACCTGTGGCTCAACCCGCCGCCGATTCCGCTGAGCACCGAGGAAATGGACCACGTCTTCGGCCTGCCCTATGCCCGCGCGCCGCACCCGCGCTATGGCGACGCGAAAATTCCGGCGTGGGAAATGATCCGCTTCTCGATCAACATCATGCGCGGCTGCTTCGGCGGCTGCACCTTCTGCTCGATCACCGAGCATGAGGGACGCATCATCCAGAGCCGCTCGGAAACCTCGATCCTGCACGAGATCGAACAGATCCGCGACAAGACGCCCGGCTTCACCGGCGTCATTTCCGACCTCGGCGGGCCGACCGCCAACATGTACCGCATGGCCTGCCGGAGCCCTGCGATCGAGTCCTCCTGCCGCCGGCTGTCCTGCGTCTTTCCGGGCATCTGCGAGAACCTCGGCACCGACCACGCACCGCTGATCTCGGTCTATCGCAAGGCGCGCGCGCTGCCCGGCATCAAGAAGATCCTGATCAGCTCCGGCCTGCGCTACGACCTCGCGGTGCGCTCGCCCGAGTATGTCAAGGAACTGGTGACGCACCACGTCGGCGGCTACCTGAAGATCGCGCCAGAGCACACCCAGGAAGGCCCGCTGTCGAAAATGATGAAGCCGGGCATGAGCAGCTACGAACGCTTCAAGCAGATGTTCGACAAGTTCTCGAAGGAAGCCGGCAAGGAGCAGTACCTGATTCCGTACTTCATCGCCGCGCACCCGGGCACCACCGACGAGGACATGCTGGAACTGGCGCTATGGCTGAAGAAGAACGGCTTCCGCCTCGACCAGGTGCAGACCTTCCTGCCGACGCCGCTGGCCATCGCCACCGCAATGTGGCACACGGAGAAAAACCCGCTGCGCAAAGTCACGGCCGATTCCGAAAGTGTTGCCGTGGTGCGCGGCGGCAGACAGCGAAAGCTGCAGAAGGCCTTCCTGCGCTACCACGACCCCGCCAACTGGCCCCTGCTGCGCGAGGCGCTCAAAGCCATGGGCCGCAGCGATCTGATCGGGCCGGGCAAGCGGCACCTGATCCCGGCCTGGCAGCCGGCGGGTACTGCAACGGCGTCAGCGCCGCACAAGCCAGGACAATCCGCACACGTCGACAAGCGTCCGCAGAAGTCGGCGCTTGCCGGCCCGCGAAGCGGAATCCCCGGCAGACAGAGTCCGACACGGCGAACCACGCCTGCCGCTCCGGCCAAACCCGGCAAAGCCCCACCGGCACGCCGTCACCCGGACGTGCCGCGACATCCGCTATCGCGCCGCAAGGGCGGCTGAAGGCGGACTTTGCGTCTGCATACCGAGGGGAATTACCGGGGGTAGAATCAGGTGGCGGAGAGGGTGGGATTCGAACCCACGGATGCCTTGCGACATCGCCTGATTTCGAGTCAGGTACATTCGACCACTCTGCCACCTCTCCGCGAGGCGCGGATTATACCCGCGAAGCGGCCGTCGGGCACAGGATGCACGGAGGGAAAGCGTTGTCGACACTGCTTCGCCTGATCTGTTGTCTTGCCTTGGCCTGTCTGGCGGCCTGCACGCGCATTGATCCGCCCGAAGCCGAAGGCCGGCTGGTCGTTGCAGTGCGCGAAACGCCGGCATTTTTCCGGCAGGAAGGCGAGACGGCGAGCGGCTTCGAGCATGATCTGGTTACGGCCTTTGCCGACAGCCTCGGGCTCAAGGTGCGCTTCATCAAGGCCGCGGACTCCCAGGAGCTGAACGACCTGGCGCTTGCCGGACGGGTGCATCTGGCGGCATCGATGCCGCTGGGCAACAGCCAGTTGCAGTATTCGACGCCGATCCGCAGTCTCAACCAGTGGATTGTCGGCCACAGCGATGCCCTCGGACCCGAAAAAATGTCCGACCTGGCCGGCCAGACCGTCGAGGTCATCGCCGGTTCGCCGCTGGCGGACACCCTGCGCGGACTGGACGAGAAATCACGCCCGATCGTCGTCGAAGTGCCCGGCGTCAACGAAATGGAACTGCTCGAACGTGTTGCCGGGCGCAAGACGGCGCTGGTCGCCGTGCATGGCATCCATCTCGATCTGGGCGTCAACTTCCATCCGGAATTGGAGCCCCTGCTGCAACTGCCGGGCAAGCTGGAATTCGGCTGGGCCTTCGGCGGCGAAAAGGCCGGCGAACTGCGCGCCAGGGCCGATGCCTTCATTGCCGCGACCCGCGCCGACGGCACCCTGGCGCGCATCCATGACCGCTACTTCGGCCACATCAAGCGCATCAATGCCGAAGGAATTGCAAAATTCCTCGACGACACCCGCAGCAAGCTTCCCAACTGGCGCCGCCATTTCCAGTCGGCGCAGGATCTCTCCGGCATCGACTGGCGCCTGCTGGCCGCACTGGCCTATCAGGAATCGCATTGGGATCCGCTGGCCACCTCGCCCACCAACGTGCGCGGCATGATGATGCTGACGGAGGACACGGCCGATTACCTGCGCGTCAAGAACCGCCTCGACGCGAATGAGAGCATTCGCGCCGGGGCGCGCTATCTGGCGGAACTGATGGAGCAGATACCCGACGCAAAGGACCCGGACCGCCTGTGGCTCGCACTGTCGGCCTACAACCTCGGCATGGGCCACTTTCGCGGCGCGCGATCGATCGCCAAGAGCATGAAGCGCGACCCGGACGTCTGGTACGACATGAAGCAGGTGCTGCCGCAGCTGGCGCGGCCGGAAATCTACGCGCGGCTGAAAAGCGGCGCCGCGCGCGGTGGTGAAGCCGTGATCATGGTGGAAAACATCCGCAGCTACTACGACATCCTGAGCCGCTTCGAACCTGCCTACTCCTCGCCCTACCCGGTGCAGTCGGCGCTCAGCGTCAACGCAAGCCCGCGCTGATCCGCACTACGCGGCGCTGATCTTCTCCACGCCGCCCATGTAGCCACGCAGCGCAGCCGGTACCGTGATGCTGCCGTCTTCGTTCTGGTAGTTCTCCAGCACCGCGACCAGCGTGCGGCCCACCGCGAGGCCGGAGCCGTTCAGGGTATGCAGCAATTCGGGCTTGTTCTTTTCATTGCGGAAGCGGGCCTGCATGCGGCGCGCCTGGAAGGACTCGAAATTGGAGCAGGAGGAAATCTCGCGATAGGTGTTCTGCGCCGGCAGCCAGACTTCGAGGTCGTAAGTCTTGGCCGCGGAAAAGCCCATGTCGCCGGTGCACAAGGCGACCTTGCGGTAGGGCAGTTCGAGTTTCTGCAGCACGGCCTCGGCGTGGCCGGTGAGTTGCTCCAGCGCGTCCCACGACTGATCGGGCCGCACCATCTGCACCAACTCCACCTTGTCGAACTGGTGCTGGCGGATCATGCCGCGCGTGTCCTTGCCGTAGCTGCCGGCTTCCGAGCGGAAGCAGGGCGTGTGGGCGACGAACTTGAGCGGCAGTGTTTCCGCGGCAAGAATCTCGCCGCGCACAATGTTGGTTACCGGCACTTCGGCGGTCGGAATCAGATAGAGCTTGCTGCCGTCGCTGCGCGGGACCATGAACAGGTCCTCCTCGAACTTGGGCAACTGGCCGGTGCCGAACATGCTTTCGGGATTGACCAGGTAGGGCGTGTAGACCTCGGTGTAGCCATGCTCCGTGGTGTGCAGGTCGAGCATGAACTGGGTCAGCGCACGATGCAGGCGCGCGATCTGCCCCTTCATCACCGTGAAGCGGCTGCCGGAAATCTTGACCCCGGCTTCGAAGTCCAGCCCGCCCAGCGCGGTGCCGAGATCGACGTGATCGCGCGGTGCGGCGATGGCGCGCGGCGTGCCCCAGCGCAGGATCTCGACATTGCCGGTTTCGTCACGGCCAGTCGGAACGCTCTCGTGCGGCAGGTTGGGAATCAGTTCGAGGAAGGTATCGAAGCGCGGCATCAGCTCCGCCAGCGCCGTCTCGCCGGCCTTCAGCTCGTCGCCCAGCCCCGCGACCTCGGCCATCACGGCGGAGGCGTCTTCGCCCTTGCCCTTCAACATGCCGATCTGCTTCGACAGCGTGTTGCGCTTGGCCTGCAGGTCTTGCGTGTGCACCTGCAGACGTTTGCGCTCGGCTTCGAGCGCTTCGAAGGCCGCGGTGTCGAGCGTGACGCCACGCAAGGCCAGGCGCTCGGCAACGAGGGGAAGATTGCTGCGGAGAAGTTGGATGTCCAGCATGGTGTTTCCTATCGAGTCTTTGCGGCTTTGGCATCCAGCTCGCGCAGATGGGCAAGTTTTTCGGCGATCTTCTGTTCCAGCCCGCGCGCCACGGGTTGGTACCAATGCACCTTGGGCATCCCCTCGGGCAGGTAGGTTTCCCCGGCGGCGTAGCCCTCGGCTTCGTCGTGGGCGTAGCGGTAATCGGCGCCGTAGCCGAGTTCCTTCATCAGCTTGGTCGGCGCGTTGCGCAGGTGTTCGGGCACGCCGCGGCTCTTGTCCTTCGCCACAAACGCGCGGGCCGCATTATAGGCGACGTAGGCCGCGTTCGACTTCGGCGCCACGGCCATGTAGAGCACGGCATTGGCCAGCGCCAGTTCGCCTTCCGGGCTGCCCAGGCGTTCGTAAGTGGCGCAGGCATTCAGCGCGATCTCCCAGGCCCGCGGGTCGGCCAGGCCGACGTCCTCGATGGCCATGCGCACGATGCGCCGCCCCATGTAGAGCGGATCGGCGCCGCCGTCGAGCATGCGCACCAGCCAGTACAGCGCGGCATCGGGGTCGGAGCCACGCACCGACTTGTGCAGGGCCGAGATCTGGTCGTAGAAGGCGTCGCCGCCCTTGTCGAAGCGTCGCAGGTCGGCGGCCAGAGTCTGTTCCAGAAAGTCGGCGCTGACGACACGGTGACCGGCGGTGGCGGTGGCCGTGCGCAGTTGCTCCAGCACGTTGAGCAGGCGCCGCGCATCGCCGTCGGCGTAGCCGATCAGACGGTCACGCGCCTCGGGGTCGAACTCCAGATCGGTCAACGCTTGTGACTGGGCGCGATCGAACAGTTCGCCCAGCTCGGCCTCGTCAAGGCTCTTCAGCACATAGACCGAAGCCCGCGACAACAGCGCGGAATTCACTTCGAATGACGGGTTTTCGGTGGTCGCGCCGATGAAGGTGACCGTTCCCTTTTCGACGTAGGGCAGGAAGGCGTCCTGCTGCGCCTTGTTGAAGCGATGTACTTCATCGACGAACAGTATCGTGCGCCGGCCCTGCTGCGCCATGACCTCGGCCTGCTGCATCGCCTCGCGGATATCCTTGACGCCGGAGAAGACCGCCGACAGCGCGACGAACTCGGCGTCGAAACTGTCCGCCATCAAGCGCGCCAGCGTGGTCTTGCCGACGCCCGGCGGGCCCCAGAGGATCATCGAATGCGGCGTCCCGGAAGAAAACGCCAGACGCAGCGGCTTGCCCTCGCCCAGCAGATGGCGCTGGCCGATCACCTCGTCGAGCGCACGCGGCCGCATCTGCTCCGCCAGCGGCGCATGCGGGTTCGCCGTCTCGAACAGATCAGTCGCCGACAACATCGGCCCCGGCCGGTGCGACGAAGCGGAACAGCCCGGCCCCCAGCACGGGGTTGGCCTCGAACTGGGTGAAGCGCAGCACCGTCACCTGACCGAAGCTGTCGTGGATTTCCATGCTCATCGGCCGGTTGGCGGCGAAACCGATTTTCATTCGCTCGAAGCTCGCGTCGCCGCCCTTCGGCCTGGCCTCCACGAATTCGAGGCCATCCGCCGCGATGCCCTCCTTGAGTTCGAAATGCTTGTCGAGATCCTGCCCCGCCAGCAGCGCAGCCGGGCTGGCGCCAAAGGCCGAGCCGAGCTTCTTCACCGCGACCTGGTTGAGTTCCGGATCGTAACTCCATAGCTTGTTGCCGTCGCTGACCAGCAGCTGCTTGTAGGGCTTTTCGTAGGACCAGCGGAACTTTCCGGGGCGCTGCAGGGCGAAGATTCCCGCAGATTGTTGCGGCTTGCGCCCCGACTTGGCAATCACTGTTTGCGCAAACACGCCGCGCGCGCTGCGGTTGGTTTCGAGAAAGTTCTTGAGCTGGTCGAGGCCGGTAGCCTGGACGGGAGTCAAAAACCCATAGCCGCAGAGGGCAAGGAGGACGGAGCGGAAAACCTTCATCCGGGGATTATCGCAGCCCCACGCTTGCCGTGCTCACTCCTGACGATTTGGCGCAATCACCTCGCGGCCGCCCGCGCCATTCATGGGCGTGACCAAGCCGGCCTTTTCCATGGCTTCGATCAGCCGTGCGGCGCGGTTGTAGCCGATGCGCAAATTGCGCTGTACCAGCGAGATCGAGGGCCGCCGCGTTTTCAGCACGACTTCGACGGCCTGGTCGTACATCGGGTCGGCTTCGGCATCGCCGGCCGCCGTGTCGTTACCTTGGCCAGCGCCGACTCCCGAGTCCTCGCCGGCCGGACCGTCGAGCAAGCCCTCGACATAGTCGGGTGGCCCGACCTTCTTCAGGTGATCGACGACGTGATGCACTTCATCGTCGGCGACAAAGGCCCCATGCACGCGGATCGGCAGGCCGGTGCCCGGCGCGAGGTAGAGCATGTCGCCCTGGCCGAGCAGCGCCTCCGCGCCCATCTGGTCGAGGATGGTGCGCGAATCGATCTTGCTCGATACCTGGAAGGCGATCCGCGTCGGAATGTTGGCCTTGATCAGGCCGGTGATCACGTCGACGCTGGGCCGCTGCGTGGCGAGGATCAGGTGGATGCCCGAGGCCCGCGCCTTCTGCGCCAGGCGCGCGATGAGTTCCTCGATCTTCTTGCCCACCACCATCATCAGGTCGGCCAGCTCGTCGATCACCACCACGATATAGGGCATGGGCTCCAGCGGCTCGGGGCCGATCTCGGTATTGGCCGTCAGCGAGAAGGGATTCGGGATGGACTCGCCGGCCTTCTTCGCTTCGTTGATCTTGCTGTTGAAGCCGGAGAGGTTGCGCACGCCGAGCGCCGACATCAGTTTGTAGCGCCGCTCCATTTCGCCGACGCACCAGTGCAGCGCGTTGGCGGCCTTGGTCATGTCGGTCACCACCGGCGCCAGCAGGTGCGGAATGCCTTCGTAGATCGACAACTCGAGCATCTTCGGGTCGACCATGATCATGCGCACGTCCTTCGGCTCGGACTTGTAGATCAGCGAGAGGATCATCGCATTGACCCCGACCGATTTCCCCGAGCCCGTGGTGCCCGCCACGAGCAGGTGCGGCATCTTCGCCAGATCGACCACCACCGGCTGGCCGCCGATATCCTTGCCCATGGCCATCGACAGCGGCGAATGCATGCCGTGATAGGCCTGCGAGCCGATGATCTCCGACAGGCGCACGATCTGCCGCTTCGGGTTGGGCAGTTCCAGCGCCATGCAGGATTTGCCGGGCACGGTCTCGACCACGCGGATCGATACCAAGGAGAGCGCGCGTGCCAGGTCCTTGGCGAGGCCGACGATCTGGCTGCCCTTGACGCCCACCGCCGGCTCGATCTCGTAGCGCGTCACCACTGGGCCGGGATGCGCGGTCAGCACCTTGGCCTCGACGTTGAAGTCGGCCAGCTTGCGTTCGATCAGGCGCGAGGTGAATTCCAGTGTCTCGGCTGACGGCAGATCCGCCGGATTGTGCGAGGGCTCGGCCAGCAAATGCAGCGGCGGCAGCGCGCCGCCCGGCGCATCGAAAAACAGCGGCGCCTGGCGCTCCTTGTCCGCACGGGCCACGGCCTTGGCGGCGACCGGCACCATCGCTTCCACCGGCTCGATCCGGATCGGCGGCGGCGGATTTTCCTCGACCTTGCGGCGTTCCGTTTCAACCACCACTTCGCGCTGCTCGGCCACCGCGCGCCCGTAACGACGATCCTGCCAGCCGTCCCACAAGCTGCGCACGCCGACATAGACGCCTTCGAGCAAGGTACCGCACTTCTCGGCAATCGTTATCCACGAAGCGCCCGTGAACAAACTGAAACCGATCATCGCCAACGCCAGCAGAACCAGTGTACCGCCGGTATAACCCAGATACTGTGTGATCTGGCGACTGACCTCGACGCCGAGCATGCCGCCGGGCATCAGGGGCAGCGCTATCTTCAGGCTCCAGAAGCGCATGGCCTCAAGGCCGCAACTGGCCAGCAGGAGCAGGGCGAAGCCAGACAGGGCAATCAACAGGGGACGTCTGTCACCGCCAAACAGGTGGCTCAGTCGATGGTAGCCCCACATCAGCAGGAAGAACGGCAACGCCACCCACCACCAGGCGGAGAGCCCGAACAAGTACAGCAGAAGATCGCTCAGCCAGGCGCCAAATTTCCCGCCCGGATTGGCGATGCGCTCAACCGTGGCGGCATGCGACCAGCCGGGGTCGGTCCGCTCGAAACCCCACAAGACCAACCCCAGATAGAGGCCGACGAGGCCGACCAGCAGCCAGCGCGCCTCATGCACCAGCAAGGCGATCTTTTCGGGCAGCGGAGTCGAAACGGATTCAGGCGCGCTGATAGCACTCATGGCAGGGGGCCAGGCCTCGATTCAAGCCGGACCGGAATGACGGACACTGCCAAATTATGGCTGCCCGTCGGGGCGCCCAAACCGCAAAAAGCCGCCCAAGTCGGGTCCTGTTCCACCCTTGCGACAGGGTGTCAGTCGCAGACTCCCCTGTTCTTGCCGCCCGAGGTGACGGTTTCAACCAGGGACGCCTGCGGAATCGAGCCCAGGCCGGGATCGCCCGGCAGCAGTTTGGGCATCAGATTGGCGGCGGCAATGAAGCCGAACTGCCCGGCCGAGAGGGACAGGGAACCTGCACCGTTGGCGACCAGTACTTCGCCATCGCGCACGCTGACATAGACGCCGGGCTCCTGGCTGTCGTCTTCGCCGCCCTCCTTCTTGCAACGGCCGGTCTTGCAGTCATCCACGTCGAATATCGTGCCGCGAATGCCGATCGTCGCCGTCGTCGTGTTCATCTTGTAGGCATCCTGGTCGCCGCGCTTGCTGATGAGGCCCGATACGGCGCGAATGCCACCCTTCAACAAGCTGAATACCGCGTTGTCCTCCTGCGGCCTGGCTTCAACAAAGGTATAGGCGGCCACGGTGAACTGGGTACTCGGCTTCAAGGTAATGGTCGCGCCGTCCTTGAACTTGATTTGCGCGTAGCTGTCCTTCTGCGTTTCCAGCGTGTCGCCGGGGATGACCTCCGACTTCATCGAAAGGATCCGCGTCGAACCGTCGGCCCGCTTGACCGAAAGCGTTCCCGAAAGCTGGATAATCGTGCCGTTGGCGAAAGCGCTGCCTGCAATCAGGCAAGCCAGTGTCGCAAGAATGGTGCGAATGGTTTTCACGATGATCTCCTTAGCTGCATTGTCCTGCGGTCCTGCGCTTGAAGTTGCCCTGATCAGCGGCGCCGCGCCGGCTCTTGGTAATCGTCTCGGTATTGATCGAGAAATTGATATAGCCCAGCAGCGACTCGTCGATCCCCATCGGCGCCCGCGACTTGACCAGCGCATCTGCATAGCCCGTCATGTCGGTAATCAGCGTCAGGGCTCCGCCATTGGTGAACTTGTAGCTGATGGGATAGTCATTGGTGGTCACGGGATTGTCGAACACGTCGTAAATGCCCGACCCCTTGCCGCCGGCGATGATCAGGCCGCCGTCGATGCCCGAGCCCAGCACCGCGGCGATGGCGCCATCGGGATGGGTGAAGGTGCCGGAGCCGCCGATGGTGAACTTGATCGGCCCGGCGTTAAGGATGCTGGCTGTCGCCAGCAGGGTCGGGGAAGATGACGGCGTACTGCCCGCAACCACGGCCACATTGCCTCCGGTCTTGATCTCCAGCGGCAATTCCGGATCAAACACCGCCATCGCGGTAGCCTTGGTTCCGGCTCCCGTAATTTTTCCGCCTGTCAGGATGAAATCGCCGGTGACATCGACGGTCTTGCCCGACTTGACCAGCACAATGGCGCTTGCGTTGGCCTCGCCACCACCCGTCAGGTTGGCCGTTCCACCGTTGACGCGGAAATTCCCGCCGACCTTCAGCTTGAGTTCGCCCGCGGTCAGGAAGGCGTTGGCCTGTGCCTGTGCCGTCGAAGCGTTCGAAGTTGCCGTGCCACCACCCATGGTGAAATTGCCGGTGGTGGTAATGGACAGCAATCCGCCGGCCTCGATGACTACATCATTTTTCAGATTCTGGCCGGCTCCCGCGGCGGTCGTGCCGCCCGAAATAGTCAGGCTCGCCGCGTTGAGCGTTAGATTACCGCCGGCCTTGATGGTGAGGTCGTTCGACTGCCCGGCCGTGCTGCCACCACTGAACGTCACGGAATTCGCAAAGTTGAAATTGAGGTTTCGACCCAGCACCTTGCCCGGACCCGAAATCGAAATGGCGCCCGTCGTACTCAAGGACACATCACCCGAGCCAGCATCGATGTTCAGCGGCCCACCCGCGATTACCGCCGCGAGATTGAGATTCCCGCCGGAAGCGAAATCCATTCCGTTTCCGGATGCCTCCACCACCGTATAGCCCGCCGTCTGTTTGTAGGCCAGCGCCCCGGGAGCAGTGAGATACAAATTGGTGACAGTGTTTCCGAGATTTTGCAAGGTGATCCCGCCCACCGTGGTGGTGGCTTTGAGTGTGCCGACATTCACGATGTCACCCGTCTGGGTAATTGCCCCGCTCGCCGTCAAGAAGACCTGTCCGCCACCACCGTTGATTCCGGACACCACCAGCGCCCCGGTCTTGTTGATGTAGGTCGAGGCGGAACTCAACTCCGAACTGCTCATCAGTGAAAGGGCATTCGCCCCGACATGGATCGGATTGACGCTGTCACCGATATTTCCATAGGCCCGGAACTTCACGTGGTCCGCCACGTTGATCAAGCCGGAACCGTTGTCCACGATTCGCCCTGACGTCGGCCCGCCGCCAAGATCGTAGCCGTTGTTGATGGTGAAGCCGCCACTTGCCCCGGTCAGTGTTGTGATCGTTCCTGCGACGGTGATATCCCCCGTGTGGGCCGGGTCTCCAATCACCAGGCCGCCAGTGGTGGTCGGCACATTCAGCGTTGCCTGCAACAGTTCAAGCTCACCGCCAACCGCCGCCGCACCGATCCGAATCGCCCTGCCCACGGTTCCCGAGGTCAGCGTCACCTGCCCGGAACCGCCGGTAACAGTACCGCCGACAAGGGTCATGCTGTCGCCCTTGAGCACGATGGGAGCAGTACTGACGCCACCGCCGTTGGTTATGGTTCCGCCAGCATTGTTCAGCGCGCCAGTACCGGCGCTCACAGTCACACCGGTCGTGCCGGAAATTATGCCAGTGTTGGCAATGCCGACGCCGCTGAGGCTCACCGTTGTACCGCCAACATCTCCCGCCGTCGTAAGCCCGCCGCCAGCGGTAATGCTCACCGCGCCGCTAGCAGCGATATCACCCGCTGCCGCCGTCCCTATGGTGCCGGACTCGTTGAACATCACCCCTCCGCCACCAGTAGTGGTGATGCCCGCGTTAACGACCAGATTGGTACCGGTAAGGCTAACGCCGGATACTCCACTGGTACTCACGGAGCCATTCAGCGTGGTGGTGCCGGTGCCTGCGCTCTGGGTCAGACTTGCCGCAGCTACCGTGCCGTTAAAGCTCGTGCCACCGGATTGCGTGATGGTGATCGTGCCCAGCGGCACCGCGCCGACCGCGCCGCCGATCGTCGCCACGCCCGTGGTGTTGATCGTCAGGTTCTCCGCGCCCGCGCCCGCGTTGCCAGTGATGCTGCCGGTGTTGATGGTGGTCGCCCCGCCCGTGCCCAGCGTCAGGCTCTTGCCGTCGGCCAGCGTCGCCGCGCCCAGTGTGATGGTGTTCGATCCAGCGTTGAGCGTGGCGTTGTCCGTCACCGCTACCGTCGTCGTGCCCAGGTCCATCGCCGTGTTGGTGGTGTTGATCGCGCCCGCGATGTTCTTCGCCCCCGCCGTCGCCACCAGCCCTCCGGTAAAGGTGGTGCTGTCCGTGTTCTGGTCGCCCAGCGTCGTCGTGCCCGTGTTGTTGAAGGTCGTCGCTCCCGCGATGCTGTTGCTCGCGCCCGACCAGCGAAATATTCTGCGTCGTTGCCGAAACAGTCAATGCATTCACCGTTACGTTGTTGGCGAGGTTGATCGTGCTGCCGTTGGCTCCATCCAGTGTCAGCGTTTGAGCCCCGCCATCGCTTATGATCCCCGAGAATATAGTGGTACCGCCGTTGGCCGCCGTAAATGTCGCGTTCTTGTTCAACGTCACCGAGCCCGAGAACGTCGAACTATTTGCGGTACTCCCGCCAATTGTCGCCGTGCCGCTGCTGCCCGCTTGAACGGTGACATCACGTCCAACCGTAAAGGCGCCGCCAATCAACAACGCTGCGTTCGCACTACCGGCCGTGTCTCCCAATAGCACCGCACTGGTCGCATTACCCAACGCGCCAGCCGACCCAGAAGGCGCAGCGGCCCCGACAACCAATGTTCCTGCGCTCACCGTGGTTATCCCGGTGTAGGTATTCGCGCCTGAAAGCGTCACCGTGCCCGCCGTGGTCTTGTTCAGTGCAATGCCGCTGCCGGCCAGGATCGCGCTCACCGAACCAGACTGCATCTCAAAGCTGCCGGTGCTCGTCAGTGCCGAGGTACCGGTGCCTGTGATGCTGCCCCCGTTTGCCACGGTCACCGTGCCTACGGAGTCGCTATGGTTGAGGCCAAGCGCCAATATTGCGGACGCGCCATCTACCGTCACTCCGCCAGTGGCAATCACGTCAGCCGCGCCGTAGGCCAATGTGCCCGCGCTCACCGTAGTTAAGCCCGTGTAGCTGTTGGCCCCACCCAGGACCAGTGTGCCCGCGCCTTCCTTGCTCAGTTTGTAGGCACTGCCACCATCGCCAATGATCCCGCTCAGCGTCAGCGTGCCGCCACCGCCGACTGTCGTCGCCGCCGCCAGCGTCACCGCGCCGTCGTAGCGCGCTCCGGCTCCCGTGCCGGTCAGCGCTCCCACGCCTCCCGCGCCCGTGCCCTGCACCGTCATCCCCGCCAGCGTGTTGAGCGTGATGTTGTTGATGTCCAGCGTGCCTCCATTGACCACCACCGACGATGCCGTGTTCAGCGCCGCTGCGTCGCTTACGCTCAGCGTCCCCGCCGTTACGTTGGTCGTGCCCGTGTAGGTGTTGATCTGCGATAGGGTCAGCGTCCCGCCACCTGTTTTGGTCAGACCACCAGAGCCGGCAAATACCCCAGACTGCGAAGCCGCGCCGGAATTGTTGAGCGTCAGCAAGCCGGCACCTGTATCGATGCCTCCCAACGACATCGTGGCCGAATTCATGGTCAGGGCGCCACCTGCGGTAGTGATGGCAAATCCGGTAGAGAAGATGTTGTTGGTCGCCGTGATCAATACCGTTTTGCCCGCCGCCGAACCAAAGCCGACGTTGGCATTGAAGATCACATCGTGGTTGGCTTGAAGAGTGTAATTCGTATCCCCTGCAAGGCTTGCCGCCAAAACGAAATAGTCATTGGGATTGGTCTGCGCAAAAAATGTCGTTGCATCCGCATCAGCGTTTGGCTCGAGCAGTGCTCCGTTACTCGGATCCTGACCGACATACAGATCATTTGGATCGAGCAGCAAAGAACCTGTCTTGCCTTTTGCGGCACCAGTAGCAACAGTTCCCGTAAAGCCCAAATTCTGCTTCCCGGATACCTCCACATTTCCGCCGTCGCCACTCTCTGCCCCGCCCCGAGCGTCAATCGAGCCGTGGAAAACCGTCGTGTCATCCGCCCAAACGACCACCTTGCCGCCATCGCCCTGCTCAATTGCATCAGCGCTGATTTTTGCCGTCCGGGCAACGTAGGTGCGTTGTGCGTTCTGCACGTCCGGATTTTTGCCCTGGAAGTCACCACCGACTAGAACAGTCCCGCCGCCAGTCTTGCCGGACGCATCAATGTCAGCGCCATCAAACAGACCGACGCGATCGCCCAGCACTTCGATTCGGCCGCCAGAACCAGCCTCATTGCGCGCCGACACCTTGCCCGACACCAGCGTGTCGCCCACCGCCTTGAAAACGACGCGACCCGTTTCATCAAGCGCCGCGGTGTTGGCACTGGCTATACCGGAATGCCGGATGGCACCTGCATATATGCCGATGTTGCGACCCACCAGCTGCCCGACATTGAGTGCCTGGTTGTCGGCCGCATTCACTTCCACCTGGATCGAGGGGCGCTGCAAATCGACCAGATTTGCGCTCTTGCCAGCAGCGAGAATCACATCGCCGTTGGGCGCCTGAATGATTCCGTGGTTTTCAATGGTTGGCGCAATGAGGGCGACCAGACCGCCGCTTGCGGTTCGGATCAATCCCTGATTGACAATGTTTCCGGCACCGGCCTGCTCGGTGAAATTGAGCCGGCCCGCCAGAAAGTCGGCGTTGGACAAGCCCAGCGACGACACGACAAATCCACCCACGTCGATTTGTGCATTCGGGCCAAAAGCGATGCCGTTCTGGTTGATCAGGAATACTCGTCCGTTGGATTGGAGAGCGCCCAGGATCACGCTTGGATCGCCGCTGGTGACGCGGTTCAGCACCTGGCTTGCAGCATTGGCCTGAATGAAACGGGTGATCTCGCCCTGCCCGATCGAGAATCCTTTCCAGTCGATTACCGTGCCGTTTGCATTGGTTACGGTAAGCGTATTGCCGGCGTTCTGGAATGTGGCGCTGCCCGCCACCACGGTTGGATCGAGGGGATTGGCGAGCACCAGCGAAGAGAAACCCGCCGCCAGGGCAACGGAAATCCGCTTCAGGGGCAGTTGCCGGATGTGCGCCAAGGCGCCAGAACAGCGTGGCCACCGCCGAGAGCGCCCCAGTGCCATGTTGATCGAGTCGGCCTTAGAAAACATAGGACACCGATCCGTGCAGGCGCGTGCCGCGGGATGTATGGGAGCTATCCACTACGCTGGCGTAATCGAGACGCGCTGTAATGTCTTTGCCCAGACTGGCCCGAACGCCGATCCCCATACTGGCAATCCCGGTGGAGTAGATCTCCGCTGGCGTCGGATGCACGCGTTTGACCCAGCCGAAATCATAGAAGCCAAGCACTCTGAGCTTAAGATTGTCCAAGAGACGAGCACCGAGTTCGGGCGAATAGAGTTCAAGGCTGCCGCGATGTCCCTTGTCGTTCGAGTGCTCGCGCTCCAGGAAGCCACGCACCGAATCGGCGCCGCCGATGCCGAACATCTCGCCTGTCACCAGGCTCTGGCGGGTATGCTGACCAGTGAGATTGGCGCGAAATGCCCAATCGCTTCCAAGCGCCTTTTGAAAATTCACCCCGTAGCGCCATAGTTGATACAGGGCATTGGCACCCGGCCGGGAGCCGACCTTCTGGAATTGCGAGTCATTGCCGTCGTTGCCGCCCGGCAGGTTTTGTATCAGGCTCACATAGCCTGAAAGCTCCGAGTCGGCCTTCCTCAGCGTGCTCTGCCAGGTAAGGCTGAGCGGATGCACCGTGACATCCGGTACCAGCTTGGTGCTGCCACCGACAATGGTTACGTTACTCTGATAGGCGCGCCAATCCCAGCCGAGAGCAAGCTTGTGTTCCCAATCGCCGCGCTTGGGAATCAACTGCGTGTAGCGCAGGCCGACGATGATGCCGCTGCCCGCGATGTTGAAGTTGCCGCCGACGGTATTGACCGTTCCGGAATTGACGTTGGAATAGCCGAGGAACATGCCGAGGGTACCCTTGCTCGAGTACAGCGGTGCCTGGTAGCCAAGGCCGTAGATCTTCACCTGTCGCGCTCTCAGCGGCGAGGTGATCGCCTGGAAGCTGACGACATGGTCGCTGTCGAACAAGTTGGCATGCTGCACCGCCGCTCCGATGCGGAACGGCCCGGTCTGAGCGTTGCCGGTGTTGTCGAACGTGACGGCATAGCGAATCGGTGGCTGATCGCTGGCCCGTACCGCGGCATCCACCTCGCCTTCATTTTCTCCTGCGCGCATCACCACGGTTGCCTGCTTCGCCGGGTTCTCGTTCAGCAGCCGCAGGTTGTCGACCATCTCGTCAAAATTGGGCGTCTTGCCGGACTCAAGGGCAACCAGCGAACGCTGATAGTTCTCGCTGCTGAAATGTCGATTGCCCTCGACCCGGATTTTCGCCAGCCGGTTTTCGACTACAAGAAAGTGAACCGTGCCGGACTCAAGCGTCTGCTCCGGAAGAATCACCTGTATGGCATTGAACCCCCTCGCGGCATAGGCTTTCTCGAGCGTTTCCAAAGCCTGCTGCACGGAGCCGAAATCGCGCCCGGATCCCGTGTAGGGTGCCAGCAGTTCATCGACGGTCGACTGCGGAATAAGCGTGTTGCCGTGAGCAACATAGTGGGTAATATCGAAGCGCAACGCCCCGCCTTCGGCCGCAGAGGGAGAGTTGCCGGCAGCTTCTGCTACCCGGGAAATTGGCTGTGCCGACTGAGCCCACACGAGGCCCGCCGGAATCAGGACGAAAAATACCGGCACCCACCCGCGACACCTTGTCGCAAAGGCTGAAAGAAGCAAAGTCGATATTCTTTGCGCAAGCCAGAACACAGCTTCCCCAAGAGTACTTGACAGTTAATCAGTCTAGCATGTTGCAAGATGCAAAATGCACCTAACTGATTGTGTCTGTGCAGTATTTGGCAATTCTTGAGTGATAGTCGCCGCTTAGAAGCCAGCTCTCCGGTCGAACTATATAATTAAACAATTAATCATTACAGGATTGCCCGCCATGAGCACCCGTCACGCCCGCCTTCTCATCCTTGGTTCCGGCCCCGCCGGCTACACCGCCGCCGTGTACGCGGCCCGCGCCAACCTGAAACCGGTATTGATTACCGGGATGGCTCAGGGTGGGCAGTTGATGACGACCACCGAGGTGGATAACTGGCCGGCCGACGCCGACGGCGTCCAAGGTCCCGATCTGATGGCGCGTTTTGAAAAGCACGCGGTGCGCTTCCAGACCGAGATAATTTTTGACCACATTCACACGGCCTTGCTCAAGGAAAAGCCGATCCGCCTGATCGGCGACGCAGGCAGCTACACCTGCGACGCGCTGATCATCGCGACGGGAGCCTCGGCGCAATATCTCGGCCTGCCGTCGGAGGAAGCATTCTCCGGCAAGGGCGTTTCCGCCTGCGCCACCTGCGACGGCTTCTTCTACAAGAACCAGGCGGTCGCGGTAGTCGGCGGTGGCAACACGGCGGTGGAGGAAGCCCTGTATCTCGCCAATATCGCCAGCCACGTCACGGTCGTCCATCGTCGCAACAAGTTCCGCGCCGAAAAGATCATGCAGGACAAGCTGTTCGAAAAGGAAAAAGCCGGCAAGGTCACCATCAAGTGGGACAGTACGCTGGACGAGGTACTTGGCGACAAGTCCGGCGTCACCGGCATGCGCATCAAGAGCGTCAAGACCGGCGCCACCGAAGACATAGCGCTCATGGGTGTCTTCATCGCCATCGGCCACAAGCCCAACACGGACCTGTTCGTCGGCCAACTCGACATGGAGGGCGGCTACATCGTCACCCAGAGCGGCCGCAGCGGTAACGCCACGGCGACCAACATTCCCGGGGTGTTCGCCGCCGGCGACGTGCAGGACCACATCTACAAACAAGCCGTGACCAGCGCCGCCACCGGATGTCAGGCGGCGCTCGATGCGGAGCGCTACCTCGACAGCCTGGAGTAATCCGGCGCAAATCGCGGCTTTCGAACCCGGCGCAGCCGCGAATCGTGCCCAAGCGCGTCACACCGTCACCGGAAGAACGCGCCGTATTTCAGGAGGCGGTGGCGGATGTGCAGCCACTGGCCTGGGATCGCGTCCACCACGAACCACCCCTGCCACCAGCCATTCCGCGCCAGCATTTGCGCGATGAGGCCGCCGTTCTGGGCGAGTCGCTGCACGGCCCGGCGCTGATCGACCTGTATCTGGAAGGCGGCGACGAAGCCGCCTGGCGCCGCGACAGCCTGCCGAAGGCCTGGCTGCGCGATCTGCGGCGCGGGCGCTGGGTAACCCAGAGCAAGCTCGATCTGCACGGCATGAACCGCGAGCAGGCGCGAATCGCGGTGGTCACGTTTCTGGCGGAATGCCGAAGTCATGGCTATCGCTGCGTGCGCATCGTGCACGGCAAGGGCCTGAGTTCGCCCGGCCGCGAGCCGGTGCTGAAGAAGCTGGTTTTGGGCTGGCTGACCCAGCGCAGCGAAGTGCTGGCCTTCTGCCAAGCGCGCGCCGCCGAGGGCGGCGCGGGCGCGGTGATCGTGTTACTCGCCGCCAAAAAATAATCGCGCAAAGCGCCTGACTTGGTCACCCCTTTCCGTGGAAAAGGGGCCGGGGGATAGGCTCACCAATTTGCTGCCAAGCAGCGATCTGGCCGGCCCGAAGGCCGGTCAGATCGCTGCTTCGTTGGCTTCACCGGTACGGATGCGCACGACCTGCTCCACCGGCGAAACGAAAATCTTGCCGTCGCCGATCTTGCCGGTGCGGGCCGCCTTGATGATGGCCTCGATGGCTGGCTCGACCGTCTCTTCGGCGACGACGATCTCGATCTTGATCTTGGGCAGGAAATCGACGACGTACTCTGCGCCGCGATACAGCTCGGTATGGCCCTTCTGGCGGCCGAAACCCTTGACCTCGGTAACGGTCAAGCCGGTCACGCCTACATCCGAAAGCGCTTCGCGAACTTCGTCGAGTTTGAACGGCTTGATGATGGCTTCGATCTTCTTCATGTCTGGCTTCCCCTGATTCAGTATTCGTCTGGATAGCGTGATGTTATCGGATAGCGCCAGTCCTTGCCGAAACCGCGCTGCGTGACGCGGATTCCGACCGGCGCCTGACGCCGCTTGTATTCGTTCTTCTTCAACATGCCGACCACCTTGCGCACGTCGGCTTCGTCGTAACCGGCAGCGATGATCTGGCGCGGGCTTTCGTCGCGCTCCATGTAGGCTTCGATGATCGCGTCGAGCACTTCATAGGGAGGCAGCGTGTCCTGGTCGGTCTGCCCCGGCTTCAGTTCCGCCGAGGGCGCACGCGTAATGATGTTCCGCGGAATCACGTCGGAAACCGCGTTGCGCCAGTTTGCCAACCGATAAACAAGGGTCTTCGCCACATCCTTGATGACCGCGAAGCCGCCGGCCATGTCGCCGTAAAGCGTGGCATAACCGACCGCCATTTCGCTCTTGTTGCCGGTGGTCAGCACGATGCGCCCGGTGCGGTTCGACAGCGCCATCAGCAGCATGCCGCGAATGCGCGCCTGCAGGTTTTCGTCCGTGGTGTCCCAGGCCGGCTTCGGTCCCAGTTGCGCGAAAGTCGGCGCCAGCAACACGGCGAATTGCTCCATCGCCGCGGCAATCGGGATTTCATCGTATTGCACACCCAGCCGACGTACCATCTCGCGCGAATCGTCGAGGCTCATCTGCGCGGTCCACGGCGACGGCATCATCACCGCGCGCACCTGGTCGGCGCCCAGCGCATCGACCGCAATGGCCAGCGTCAGCGCGGAATCGATGCCCCCCGAAAGGCCGATGATCGCGCCGGGAAAGCCGTTCTTGCCGAGGTAGTCGGCAACCCCCAGCTTGAGCGCCGCATAGAGCTCGGCCTCGCGCGAGGCCGGCTCCGCAATGCGGCCGGGCAGCAAATGCCCATCCGCATAGTCGATGAATTCGAGGGCCTCGACGAAGGCCGGCAGCTGGTGCGTCAGACGCCCCTGCCCGTCCATCGCGAACGAGGCGCCGTCGAACACCAGCTCGTCCTGGCCGCCGACCAGGTTGGCATAGATCACGGGTTTGCCGGTCCCGGCCACGCGGTCGCGCAATACCTCATAGCGGCGCGCCTGCTTGTTCATGTGGAAGGGCGACGCGTTGAGGGTAAGAATCAGTTCCGCCCCGCCGTGCGCGGCGGCCTCGGCTGCACCTGACTCCCATACATCGGCACAGATTGCCAGTCCGCAGCGCACACCCTTGAGTTCGATCACGCAGGGTTTGTGTCCCGGAGCAAAGTAGCGTTCTTCGTCGAAGACTTCGTAATTCGGCAGGCGATGCTTGCGATACGTCGCCACCACCTTGCCGCCGGCCACCAGAGAAGCGGCGTTGTAGCGATTATCTTCCAATTCTTCGGGATGGCCGATCACGATCGGCAGCGGCGCCGCCCGCGCAAGAAGTTCGAGTTGCGCGGTACAGGCGCGATAGAAATCCGGCCGCATCAGCAGGTCTTCAGCCGGGTAGCCGCTCAAGGCCAGTTCAGGCGTCAGCAACACGTCGGCACCGCCTTCGCGCGCGCGGCCGGCGAACTCGAGAATGCGGGCTGCATTGCCGGCCAGATCGCCGACGTGCGCGTTGAATTGGGCAATGGCTATGCGCAGGCGTGTCATGGCATCAACTATAGCGGATCAACAAGGCATCCCACCAGGGGATACCGTCCGCGGCACATGCCGCAGACATAATAATAAGCCCGCCTCACGGCGGGCCGCTTGATGCGACGAAACTCAGAACGCCGGCTTGTCCTTGGCGCTCTCAAAGGCGGCAACGCCATCCATGATTTCCTTCTTGGCCTCTTCGATGCCGACCCAGCCCTGTATCTTGACGAACTTGCCGGGCTCGAGATCCTTGTAGTGCTGGAAGAAATGCGATATCTGGTCCAGCATGATCTGCGGCAGGTCGCGCGGACCGGCGATATCGCGGTACATCGGCGTCAGCTTGTCCACCGGCACCGCCAGCAGTTTGGCGTCCTCTCCGGCTTCATCCGTCATCTTGAGCATGCCGATCGGACGGCAGCGCACCACCACGCCGGGCGGCAGGGCGAACTGCGAAAGCACCAGGACATCCACCGGATCGCCGTCGCCGGCAATCGTGTGCGGGATATAGCCATAGTTGCAGGGGTAATGCATCGCCGTGCACATGAAGCGATCGACGAATATCGCGCCGGACTCCTTGTCCACCTCGTATTTGATCGGCTCGGAGTGCATCGAAATCTCGATCACCACGTTGAAATCGTTCGGCAAATCCTTGCCGGAAGGAACGCGATCCAGGCCCATGGCTGGCTCCTATTTGCTAAAGGCTTGAATTATAGCGCTGCGAAGATTTCGCCTTCCTGACTGAACGCGAAGAACGGCCGGCTCCAGGAAGTGCAATTCCCCGTTGACAAAATGGTTCAGATCATTGAGAATCATTCTCATTACGTTTTGGATTGACCTGCAATTTGCCATGAAGAACGACCCTCAGCCCCCGACCACAAAGCCGGAAATGTCGCGCACGCCGGCCGTTATCCCGCGCCCCCTGGACAGCGTCGCCCTGCTCGGCACCAAAGGCGAAGTCGAGATCACCCATCAGGGCGAAACCTACCGCTTGCGCCGCACCCGGCAGGGCAAGCTGATCCTGACAAAATAGGTTCGAACAATCGCTCTGAACATCCTGTAGCAACCGAAACACAGGCAACGCAACTCGCGCAGCCTCAACAGCCAGCCAGCCAGATCATCGGCAAGCCAGCCAAAGACATGTCTTTATCCTTTGGAGGTTTGCCATGCTGTTTCCCCTGCGTTCCCTCGTCATCACCGCCCTCGCCGCGGCGTCCTTCTCCGCCGCCGCCCTTGAATACCCCATCGGCGTGCCGCAGAACGTCGCCGGCATGGAAGTCGCCGCGGTCTATCTGCAGGCCGTCGAAATGGAGCCGGAGGGCCACATGCGCAAGGCCTCCGAATCCGACATCCATCTCGAAGCCGACATCCACGCCCTTTCCAGCAATGCCAACGGCTTCGCCGAAGGCATGTGGATTCCGCACCTGCTGGTCAAGTACGAACTGACCAAGGCCGGCAGCAATGAAACAATCCGCGGCGACATGATGCCGATGGTCGCCAGCGACGGCCCGCACTATGGCGACAACGTCAAGTTGCGCGGCCCCGGCAAGTACAAGGTCAAGTTCATCATCTATCCGCCCAACGCCAAAGAGAACCCCCACGGCAATCATTTCGGCCGCCACACCGACCGCGCCACCGGCGTACGTCCGTGGTTCAAGCCGGTCGAGACCGAGTGGGAATTCACCTACGCCGGCATCGGCAAGAAGGGCGGGTACTGATCATGCGCAGAACGCTAATCGCCGCCCTGCTGGCGGCGGGGTTCGCGGCGCCCGTGCTGGCCGCCGACGATGCGGTGCTGGCCGAATTGAAACGGCTCGCGGCGCGCATCGAGATGCTGGAAAAACAGAACAAGGAGATGGAAAAGGCGCTGGATACCCAGCGCCTTTCCGAAAAAGAGCCGGAACTCGTTACGCGCCTCAAGGCCGTGGAATTCCAGACCCTGTCGATGCAGAAGCAGGCGCGCCAGATCGAATCGCTGGAAGGCATCACGGTCGGCGCCAGCCTGACCGGCGTGATGCAGAAGGTCGGCGCTGCGCACACGGCGAGTGGCGCCGATGAACCCCGCGCCAACTATCGCGGCGACATTTCGGTGACGCTGCCCGGCGGCGAAATGGGTGATACCGAAGGCAAGATCTTCGCCCACTTCCGCTTCGGCCAGGGCAGCGGCATCGGCCTGCGCCCAACCTACACCAGCGGCGCCAACACCACCGCCTTCCAGACCGCCGCCGGCAGCGACGATTCCTTCGGCATCCTGGCCCAGGCTTGGTATCAGCTCAAGATCCCCTTGCTGGATGGAGGAACGAAGGCCAATGCCCGCGAACACCTGCACCTCACAGCCGGCAAGATCGACCCCTTCGTCTTCTTCGACCAGAACGGCGCGGCCGATGACGAATCGGCGAAATTCATGAACAACGCCTTCGTGCATAACCCCCTGCTGGATTCCGGCGGCGACATCCGCGCCGATGCCTACGGCTTCGCGCCCGGCGTAATCGCGCAATACGTCAATGAAAAGCAGAAAGGTTCCGAGTGGAGCCTTTCGCTGGGCATGTTCGGCTCCGGCCCCGGCGCCAATTTCTCCGGCTCGCTGGCTATGCCCTTCGTCATCGCCCAGGCCGAGACCCACGCACGCTTCAATTATCTGCCGGGCACCTACCGCGCCTACCTGTGGCACAACGGCCGCGGCCGCGGCGCGACCTACGACCAGATCGAGCGCAAGCACGCCGGAATCGGCTTCTCCGCCGACCAGAAGGTCGCCGACGACATAACGCTGTTCGGCCGCTATGGCCACCAGCTGAAGGGTCAGGTGCGCTTCGACCGTGCGCTGACGCTCGGCGCCGAACTGGCCGGCAGCCCGTGGGGACGCGCCGCCGACAGCCTCGGCCTGGCGCTCGGCGCCTTGCGCACCAGCGCCAACTTCCGCCGCGACTCGCTGGCCATCGACGCCGATGCCGACGGCAACGCCGACTTCGGCTATCAGGCGAGCGGGTCGGAAAAGCAACTGGAGCTCTACTACCGCGTCAAGCTCAACAGCAAGGTTGAACTGACGCCCGACTTCCAGTTGATTCGCCAGCCCGGAGGCAACGCCGCCGCGCCGACGGTCAAGGTGTTCGGCCTGCGTGCCAAGGTGGGGTTCTGATCATGCCGGCGCCACTCTCGCACGGATTATTCGTCCTCGCGCTCTGGCTGGGTCTCGGCTGGGCGACGGGCGCCCATGCGCAGGCGGCGCCGGCCGCCCTGCCGACCTGGACCATCATCGTCAAGGACGGCGTGTTCACACCGAAGCGGCTCGAAGTACCGGCCGGGCAGCGCATCAAGCTCATCCTCAAGAACGAAGGTCCGGGGCCGCTGGAATTCGAGAACGCCGACCTGCACGTCGAGAAGATCCTCGCCGCCAAGGCCGAATCCTTCGTCGTCGTCAAGCTGCCGGCGGGCGAACACATGTTCGTCGACGAATTCAACATCGCCACCGGCGAGCTGCTGGTCATTGCCAAGTAGAAATAATGCAAACCGCGACCATCATCCTCCATCCGCGCCTGCCCCAACGCCGCACGCGACTGGCGCGACTCGGCGACTGGATGGCGCGGCACCGGCGCGCCATCCTCGCCGTGCAGTGGGTGATCGTGGTCTTCTATCTGGTACTGGTGGCCCTGCCCGCCTTCCTGCCGCATCCGCATCCGGAAGCGCGGCTGTTCTCCTCTGATTTCGGCGCCACCTCGGCGATCGATCGCAGCGTATGCACCACCGGCGCACTGAACCCGACCCCTACAGAAAAGGCCGCCTACCTCGCCTGCTGGCAGGACCGGCTGGTGCTGCTCGCGCAATACCTGTTCTGGGGCGTCTGGTGGCCCTTCGTGATCCTCTCCATCATGCTCATGGGCCGCGTCTGGTGCGGCGTGCTCTGCCCGGAAGGCGCGCTGGCCGAGTTCGCCAGCCGCCACGGGCGCGGCGGCGCCATCCCGAAATGGATGCGCTGGGGCGGCTGGCCGGTGGTGGCCTTCATCCTCACCACGGTCTATGGCCAGCTCGTCAGCGTCTATGACTACCCGCAGGCCGCGCTGCTGATCCTCGGCGGCTCCACCGTCGCCGCCGTCGGCGTCGGCTGGATGTATGGCAAGGGCAAACGCGTCTGGTGCCGCTACCTGTGCCCGGTCTCCGGTGTTTTCAGCCTGCTGGCGCGTATCGCGCCGGTGCATTTCCGCATCGACCGCGCGGCCTGGGACGCCCATCCACAACGCAGCGCCGCCGTCGATTGCGCGCCGCTGCTCGACGTCAAGCACATGAAGGGCGCCGGACAGTGCCACGCTTGCGGCCGCTGCAGCGGCCACCGCGATGCCGTGACGCTCGCCGTGCGCTCGCCCAATGCCGAGATTCTCGACGCCGGCGGCGACATGCCGCGCACCAACGAGGCCGTGCTACTGCTGTTCGGCATGCTCGGCGTCGCCATGGGCGCCTTCCAGTGGACCGTCAACCCGTGGTTCGTGCGAGGCAAACAGGCCGCTGCCGACTGGCTGGTGGCGCGCGATATCCTCTGGCCGCTGGGCGACAGCCCGGCCTGGTGGCTGCTCACGCGCTACCCCGAAGCCGGCGACGTGTTCACCTGGCTCGACGGTGCCGCGATCCTGATCTGGATTTCCATGTATGCGATTGTGCTGGGCGGCTTCGCCTGGCTGACGGTGCGCGCCGCCGCACATCTCGCCGGCGTCGACTGGCGTCGACTGGCGCTGGGCCTCGTGCCGCTGGCCGGCATCGGCCTCTTCCTCGGCTTGTCGATGATGAGCGCCACCCATCTGCGCGCCGAAGGCGTCCATCTGGGCTGGCTGACCCCGCTGCGCGCGGCGCTGCTTGTCATCGGCCTCGGCTGGTCGGCCTCGCTCGGCTGGCAACTGGTGAGAGTCGGCGCCAGCGGTACGGCGGCGCGCGGTATCGCCGGCCTGCTCTGGCTGCTTCCGCTGGCCGCAGTCGGCGCCAGCTGGTGGCTGACCTTCTTTGTCTGGTAAGGGAAATACGCATCACCCGCTGAACTTCCGCTTTTCCTGTCAGCCAGCCACCCATGGTTCCCCTGCGAACCAAAGGCAGCCAGCCAATCATCGACCTGGAGATTGACTCACATGACCATCAACCACCCACTCGCCACCGACTACGCCACCGAACAACCCCCGGCCCGCATGGTCGCTGGCGCTCTGGCCCATCTCGCCACCCACATGTCGACCGGCTGCCCGCGTGCCGCCATGCTCGCCGCGATGCTGCTGGAACGCGTGGCCACCGATCCCGATGCCGACAGCCACCTGCGCAGCCACGCCCGCGAACTGGTCGAGATTCTCGAACGCGATCCGCAAACGTCCGCCACCGCTTCTTCGCCAATGCAAGAGCGCCAGGCGGCCTCGCGCCAGTATCCTTTGACTTGATCGCCGTATCGCCAGCGCCGACTTTTCACGGCGAGCGTCGCCGCCATGCCTGACCATGAATATCCAAAGGTAGTCTTTCGATTTTCATGGTCACTGAGGTATTCGCGATATAGAAGCCCCACAATACTCCGGAACAGACACTGCTCCCGCCGAGGAAATCGCTCCGAACGACAGTCCATCCCGTATCATGCCGATGTGTTTATGCGATCCGCCACGGATAAATGACCCAGGGACTTTCAGAGCGCGACATCTGCACCAAGTTCATCCTGCCGGCACTGGAGAAGGCGGGGTGGGATCGCCAGTCGCAGCTCTTCGAGGAATACCGCTTGCGCGTCGGCCGCGTTGTCGTGCGCGGCAACAAGGGCAAGCGCGACCAATCAAGCATTCGCCGCGCCGACTAGGTGCGGTTTAATCCTGCCTGCAATCGGTGTGACCGGCGAGCCAGCCGCACGAGCAAGCTCGTCACATAACCGGCGGCACGGCGCTCTCCACGTCGCAAAAAGCCCGATTGGACGATCCGATCGGCACCGATAGCCCACGCCTATCCAATCGATTTCAACAATCAATTAGACGATAGCGATCGTAATATTTAATATTCACTCCATCGCAGCAAATCATCTCAACCACCCCAAGGAGCCACACCATGAACGCATCGCTGATCAACACCGAAATCCTCCCCTTCAAGGCCACCGCCTTCCACAACGGCAAGTTCGTTCCCGTCACCCAGGACGACCTCAAGGGCAAGTGGTCCGTCGTGTTCTTCTACCCGGCCGACTTCACCTTCGTCTGCCCGACCGAGTTGGGCGACCTGGCCGACCACTACGCCACCTTCAAGTCGCTGGGCGTCGAGATCTACGCCGTATCGACCGACACCCACTTCACGCACAAGGCCTGGCACGACACCTCCGAGACCATCGGCAAGATCAAGTACCCGATGATCGGCGATCCGACCGGCACCATCACCCGCAACTTCGGCGTGATGATCGAGGAAGCCGGCCTGGCCGAGCGCGGCACCTTCGTCATGGACCCGGCGGGCAAGATCCAGATCATCGAGATCAACGCCGGCGGCATCGGCCGCGACGCCACCGAACTGCTGCGCAAGGTGCAGGCCGCCCAGTACGTCGCCAGCCACCCGGGTGAAGTCTGCCCGGCCAAGTGGAAGGAAGGCGAAGCCACCCTGGCGCCTTCGCTGGACCTGGTCGGCAAGATCTGACAACAAGCCCCTGACCCCAACCATCCCGCCCCAGTGACCCCGGGGCCGGGATTGCAGCGGCAAGGCAGATCACACAACGGCTGCCTTTCCATTGCAATCCACACCAGGAGAACATCATGCTCGACGCCGCGATCAAGACCCAGCTTTCCGCCTATCTCGAAAAGCTCCAGACGCCCATCGAACTCGTCGCCTCGCTCGACGCCAGCGATGCCGCGCGCCAGATGCGCGAGCTGCTGGCCGACATCGCCGCGCTCTCGCCCAAGGTCAGCGTGCGCGAAGACGGCACAGATGCCCGCAAGCCGTCCTTCTCCGTCGGCCGCCCGAATGAGGCCGCGCGCATCCGCTTCGCCGGAATCCCGATGGGCCACGAATTCACTTCATTGGTGCTCGCGCTGTTGCAGACCGGCGGCCACCCGCCCAAGGTGGATGCCGCCGTGACCGAGCAGATCAAGGGTCTCAGTGGCAAGTTTCGCTTCGAAACCTACATCTCGCTCTCCTGCCACAACTGCCCGGACGTGGTGCAGGCACTCAACCTGATGGCCGTGCTCAACCCCGGCGTCGAGAGCGTGATGATCGACGGCGCCTTGTATCAGGACGAAGTGAGCGCACGCAAAATCATGGCCGTGCCGACCGTGATGCTGAATGGCGAGCCCTTCGGCCAGGGCCGCATGACCATCGAGGAAATCCTCGCCAGGGTGGATACCGGCGCTTCTGCCCGCGATGCCGAGAAGCTGAACGCCAAAGACGCCTACGACGTCCTCGTCGTCGGCGGTGGCCCGGCCGGTTCGGCGGCGGCGATCTACGCCGCGCGCAAGGGCATCCGCACCGGCGTGGTGGCCGAGCGCTTCGGCGGCCAGGTGCTCGACACCCTGTCGATCGAGAACCTGATCTCGGTGCCGCATACCGAAGGGCCGAAGCTCGCCATGGCGCTGGAACAGCACGTCAAGCAGTACGAGGTCGACATCATGAATTTGCAGCGCGCCGAGGCCTTGATCCCGGCCGGCGATGACGGACTGGCCCAGGTCAGGCTCGCCAACGGCGCCACGCTGAAAGCAAAGAGCGTGATCCTCGCCACCGGCGCGCGCTGGCGCGAAATGAACGTGCCCGGCGAAAAGGAATACAAGGCCAGGGGCGTCTGCTTCTGCCCGCACTGCGACGGCCCGCTGTTCAAGGGCAAGCGCGTGGCGGTGATCGGCGGCGGCAACTCGGGAGTCGAGGCGGCGATTGACCTCGCCGGCATCGTCAGCCATGTCACGCTGCTCGAATTCGACAGCAAGCTGCGCGCCGACGCCGTGTTGCAGGCCAAGCTCGGCAGCCTGCCCAATGTCACCATCGTCACCAGTGCGCTGACCACCGAGGTCACCGGCGACGGCGAGAAGGTGAATGGCATCGTGTTTCAGGATCGCATCGGCGGACAGACCAAGCGGGTCGAGCTCGAAGGCATCTTCGTCCAGATCGGCCTGCTGCCCAACACGGATTGGCTGAAGGGCACCGTGAACCTCTCACCGCGCGGCGAGATCGAGATCGATGCGCGCGGCCAGACTTCGCTGCCCGGCGTCTTCGCCGCCGGCGACGCGACGACCACGCCCTACAAGCAGATCATCATCGCCATGGGTGAAGGCGCCAAGGCATCGCTCTCCGCGTTCGATCACCTGATCCGCAGTCCGGCGCCCGCGCCGGCCGCGACGAAATCTGGCGTTGATCTGGGTCAACCTGCCTGATGCAAACGGGATTACGCTGCCTGTTTCGACTGATCCACTTGACCCAATGACCGGAGGAAACATCATGAAAACGAAGAAGCCCGTCAAAGTCGCCAAACTCGACATCGGCATTGCCGACAAGGACCGCGCCGCCATCGCGCAAGGCCTCTCCGGCCTGCTGGCCGACAGCTACACGCTCTACCAGATGACGCACAACTTCCACTGGAACGTCACCGGACCGATGTTCAACACCCTGCACCTGATGTTCATGGGCCAATACACCGAGCAGTGGAACGCGCTCGACCTGATCGCCGAACGCATCCGCGCCTTGGGCCACCCCGCGCCCGGCACCTACAAGGAGTTCGTCAAGCTGGCCACCATCAAGGAAGTCGACGGCCAACCGAAGGCGCTGGACATGGTGCGCCACCTCGTCGCCGCGCAGGAAGCCACGGCGCGCACCGCGCGCAAGCTGTTCCCGCTGGTGGAAAAGGCCAACGACCAGCCCTCGGCCGATTTGCTGACGCAGCGCATCGAGGTGCATGAAAAGACCGCCTGGATGCTGCGCAGCCTGTTGGAAGAATGACCGCGTGGAAGCATCTACGGCGCGGCGGTCTTTCAGTGAAGGCTGACCTGCGCAGTCTGCAGGTCAAGCCGCGAAGCGGCGGCCGAAACTACAAGACCGCGTGGATGTTGCGCAGCCTGCTCGAAGAGTGACGCGGGCCGCTGGCGATACGGCAATCGCCGTATCGCCAGCGCCGACTCTTGATATTCCCGATCGTCTCAGGCGGCGTCGAAACCCGCGTCTTCGATCACGGCCTTGAGCTGGTCGCGCGTCACTTTCGCCGCGTCGAACTCGACCACCGCCTGTTTCTGCTCCAGCGAAACCTCGGCTTTCGCCACGCCGTCGAGCGCGGTCAACACACCAGTCACGCTTTTCACGCAGCCGCCGCAGGACATGCCGTCCACCTTGATTGTCGTCGTTTCCATGTCATCAGTCCTTGTTTGATTGCCAGCGGCGCAGCAGCAGGGAATTGCTCACCACCGACACCGAACTCATCGCCATCGCCGCGCCGGCGATCACCGGGTTCAGCATACCCAGCGCCGCGAGCGGAATGCCGAGCACGTTGTAGATGAAGGCGAAGAACAGATTCTGCCGTATCTTGGAGAGCGTCGCGCGCGACAGCGAAATCGCGTCGGCCACGCCGGTGAGGTCGTCGCGCATCAGCGTCACGTCGGCGGCCTGCATCGCGACGTCCGACCCCGCCGCCATGGCGAAGCTGACGTCGGCGGCGGCGAGTGCCGGCGCATCGTTGATGCCGTCGCCGGCCATGCCGACCAGGCGACCCGCACCCTTGAGCTTATTTACCGCTGCCGCCTTGTCGCCGGGCAATACCTCGGCCTCGAAATGTTCAATGCCGGCTTCGTGAGCAACGGCCTGTGCCGTGCCGGCGTTGTCGCCGGTGAGCATCACCACCTCGATGCCGAGCCGATTCAGGCGCGCAACGGCAGCCGTTGAGCTGGCACGCAGCGGATCGGCGATGCCGATGAAACCGAGCAGGCTGCCATCCGCCACCACCGCGACCACGCTGCGTCCGGCACACGCCAACGTCTCGGCTTCGGGCGCGGACCAGCCCTGTTCCTTCATCCATGTCACGGAGCCGAGTTGCACACGACAGCCATCGACTTCACCCTGAAGGCCCCTGCCCGCGGTCGTCACGACGTTCTGCGGCGACGCGAGCGCGAGTCCGTCAGACTTGGCGCGCGCCACAATCGCCGCGGCGAGCGGGTGCGTCGATCCCTGCTCAAGGCTGGCCGCGAGTTGCAGCAGAACCGCCGTTGCCTGCCCGCGAAGCGGAATCCCAGGTACGCAGAGCGCGCCGGCGCCGACTGTCATCACATCCGTAACGACTGGCCGGCCCTCGGTCAGCGTGCCGGTCTTGTCCACCACCAGCACCTTGAGCTTTTCCGCGAGTTCCAGTGCTACTGCGTTGCGGATCAGCACGCCGGCTTTGGCGCCCTGCCCGGTGCCGACCATGATCGCGGTCGGCGTCGCCAGGCCCAGCGCGCAGGGACAGGCGATCACCAGCACCGCCACCGCGTTCACCAGCGCCTGGGTGAAGTCGCCGGCCAGCGCCCACCACGCGACGAAGGTCAGCAGCGCTATCACGGTCACCACCGGAACGAAGATCGCCGCGACCTTGTCGGCCAGCCGCTGCACCGGCGCCTTGGAACCCTGCGCCTCTTCCACCAACCGGATGATGCCGGCCAGCAGCGTGTGGCTGCCGACGCCCGTGGCGCGGCAGCGCAGCAGGCCGTCGCCGTTGATCGTGGCGGCGAAGACGCGGTCGCCCGCGGCCTTGGTCACCGGCAGGCTTTCGCCGGTGAGCATCGATTCGTTGGCAGACGATGCGCCGTCGATGACCTCGCCATCGACCGGCATCGCCTCGCCGGCACGCACGACGAAGACATCGCCGGGAATCAGCGTCGCTACTGCGACATCGATCAGCTTGCCACCCCGCTCGATGCGCGCCGTCTGCGGTTGCAGTTTCGCCAGCGCCTCGATCGCGGCCGATGTCCTGGCCTTGGCCCGCGCTTCGAGAATCTTGCCCAGCAGCACCAGCGTGATGACGGTTGCCGAGGCCTCGAAATACACGTGCTGGTGGTGCAGGTCCCACACCGTAACGACGAAGCTGTAGGCCCAGGCCATGCTGGTGCCGAGCGCCACCAGCACGTCCATGTTGCCGGCGCCGCCGCGTATGGCGTTTGCGCCGCCGACATAGAAGCGCCAACCGATCCAGAACTGCACGGGTGTGGCCAGCAGCAGCTGGAGCCAGCGCGGCAGCACGTCGTCATGGGTCTCGGCGCCGAACATGAAGGCCATCTGCGCCACCAGCGGCAGCGTCAGCGCGGCGGAAATCCAGAAGCGGCGCAGCTCCTCGCGATAGAGCGCGAACTTCTTCGCCTTCTCTTCGGCGCGCGTATCGGCGGTGGATACGTCGGCGGTGAAGCCGGTCTTGACCACCGTGGCGATCAGGCGACCGACGTCGACGTCGCCCGGCGCATAGCGCACATGCGCGCGCTCGGCCGCGAAGTTCACCGCCGCCTCGACGCCGGGCAGCTTGTTGAGCTGCTTTTCGATGCGCGCCGCGCAGGCCGCGCAGGTCATGCCGCCGAGCGCAAGCTCGACGGTTTCCTGACTGCTGTCGACGGGGACTTGCGGCGCGTTCATCGTTACTCGAAATTGATCGGCTCGGGCTTCTCGGTCGGACGACCCTCGGTGTTCCAGACCTCGAAGCCACCGGCCATCGAAATCAGGTCGCTGTAGCCGATCTTCTGCAACTGCACGGTCGACAGCGCGGCGCGGCCGCTGGTGCGGCAATAGATCAGGTAGGGCTTGCCCTTGTCGGCACATTCGCCGACGGTGCCGATCTTGAACTCGAGCACGCCGCGCGGAATGTTGATCGCACCCGGCAGATGGCCGGCGGCATATTCGTCGTACTCACGCACGTCAATGATGGTGCGCTTGGTCATCAGCGCCTGTGCCTCGGCGGTCGATACTTCCTTGATCTGGGACTTGGCTTCGACCACGAGGTCGTGCGGGGTGACGGCCATGAATCTCTCCACTAAACATTAGAAAGTGCTAATTATGCGGCGGCGAGCGGCGCGTCGCAAGTTGCCTGCCCGCGAAGCGGAATCCCAGGCATGCAAAGCACCTGCCCGCGAAGCGGAATCCCAGGCATGCAAAGCACCGCGCCGATACCGCCCGTCGCCGTAGCGCCAGCGCCGACTCAGACCACTCCCTGCCACAACCTGCCACCCAGCGCCGCGGCATTGAACAGGCCCCACACGCCGAAAGAAAGAACGATCAAGCCCGAAACCAGACGCAGCGCACGTCCCTGAATGGCGCTGCGAAAGCGCACCAGCAGCAGGCCGGCAAGCAGCAGATTGGGCAGCGTGCCGAGTCCGAACACCAGCATGATGGTGGCGCCCTTTGCGGCACTGCCCGACAGCAGCGTCATCGTCAGGACGCTATACACCAATCCGCAAGGCAGCCAGCCCCACAGCATGCCGAGCGGAAAAGCCTGGGCCACGCCGCGCACCGGAAGGAAGCGCCTGGTCGAAGGTTGCACCCGCCGCCATAGCCGTTGGCCGGCACGCTCGACAAAGGCCAGGGTCTGCGTCAATCCGGTGAGGTAGAGGCCGAGCGCCACCATCATCATATTGGCGCCGACATACAGGATCATCTGGACCGGCAGCCAGTTGTCGAGCAGCAACCCGAGGCTGCCGACTGCGCCCATCAAGGCGCCGGCGACTGCATAGCTGGAGATGCGGCCGAGGTTGTAGGCCAGGTGAAGCGGCAAGGTCGAGACCGGCTTTGCTGCGGAGCGCGGCATCTGCAGGCTCAGCGCCGACACGATGCCGCCGCACATGCCGGCGCAATGCACGCCGCCGAGCAGGCCGATCAGGAATACCGCGAGGAAACCGCCGTCAGGCACCGCGGCTCGTCAGATGACTTTGGAATAACGGACACGCTCGCGGTCGGTGCGCAGATAGCGGTCGAAGGCCATGGCGATGCCGCGCACCAGCAGGCGGCCGCGCGGCAGGACGCTGATCCACTGGTCGTCGATGGACAGCAGGCCGCCGGCTTCCATTTCCTTCAGGTCCGCCAGTTCGTCGGCGAAATAGGACTTGAAATCGATCAGGTGGGCGATTTCGATGGATTCGATGGAAAGTTCGAAGTGGCACATCAGGGCCTGGATGATGCTGCGGCGCAGGAGGTCGTCGGCGTTCAGCTCGATGCCGCGGAAAACCGGCAGCACGCCCTGGTCGAGGCGGTCGTAGTACTCATCCAGCGTACGCACATTCTGGCAGTAGCTCGGCCCCACCTTGCCGATGGCGGACACGCCGAAGGCCATCAGGTCGGCTTCGGCATGCGTCGAATAACCCTGGAAGTTGCGATGCAGGCGGCCCTGACGCTGCGCCACGGCGAGCTCATCGTCCGGCTTGGCGAAATGGTCCATGCCGATGAACACGTAACCCGCCTCGGTCAGCCGGCGGATTGCCAGTTGCAGTATCTGCAGGCGCGCATCGGGCGAGGGCAGATCGGCTTCGTTGATGCGTCGCTGCGGCTTGGCCAGGGCAGGCAGGTGCGCGTAGTTGTAGATCGACAGGCGATCCGGATCGAGCTTGAGAACCTCGTCCAGCGTGTGGTTGAAGCTGATCACGTTCTGCTTGGGCAGACCGTAGATCAGATCCACCGAGATGCCCTTGAAACCGAACTCGCGCGCCGAATCGATGACCAGTTTGGTCTCTTCGAGGCTCTGCACGCGATTCACGGCCACCTGCACCTCGGGCGAAAAATCCTGCACGCCGACACTCATGCGGTTGAAGCCCAGCTCGCCGAGCAGCTTCACGGTTTCGCGATCGACCTTGCGCGGATCGACTTCGATCGAATACTCGCCGCCGGGCAGCAAACGGAAATGCTTGCGGATGATGTCCATCAAGCGCCGCATTTCGTCGTTGGAAAGGAAGGTCGGCGTGCCGCCGCCGAAGTGCAGCTGGACCACATCGCGGCTGCCGTCCAGCGCCGCTTCCTGCATGGCGATTTCCTTGCCCAGGTACTTGATGTACTTGGCGGAGCGCCCATGGTCCTTGGTGATGATCTTGTTGCAGGCGCAGTAGTAGCAGATGGTATTGCAGAAGGGGATGTGGACGTATAATGAGAGCGGTTTGCCTATACCTCCCACTGTTCTCTGTCCGAGCCAGCGCACGTAGTCATCCGCGCCAAATGCCTCGACGAAACGGTCGGCAGTCGGATAGGACGTGTATCGTGGTCCATTGACGTCGAAGCGACGGATGACCTGCGGGTCGAAAATCAGTTCCTGATAGTTCATTGGCGGAAAGTGTGGGAAATACGGCAGGCGCGATACATTTGCGCGAGCATGCAGAATGCCGCAATCGCCCGGAACTCGGGTTGACACAGATCAAAGGGGTACCCCTCGCCGGGTAATGCAAGCAGCGTGCATGCAAACGTCAAACAGAATGTGATCCCGATCACCGCTCCAGGCCTCAAGGTTGCCTGCTCGCAGTGCAACCTGCGCGAGCTGTGCCTGCCCTTCGGTCTTTCGGAAAACGACATGGGCCGCCTCGACAACCTGATCGGCGGCGGACGCAAGTTGAAGCGCGGTCAACACCTGTATCGCGCCGGCGACCACTTCGAATCGATCTTCGCCGTCAAGGCCGGATTCTTCAAGACCGACGTGCTGACCGAAGACGGGCGCGATCAGGTGACCGGCTTCCAGATGGCCGGCGAAATCCTCGGCATGGACGGCATCAGCACCGAGGTACACACCTGCAACGCCGTGGCGCTGGAAGACAGCGAAGTCTGCCTGATCCCGTTCACCGAACTGGAAATGCTTTCCAGCGAGATCCATTCCCTGCAGCATCACCTGCACAAGGTCATGAGCCGCGAAATCGTGCGCGACCATGGCGTCATGATGCTGCTCGGCACGATGCGCGCCGAAGAGCGGCTGGCCGCCTTCCTGCTCAACCTGTCACAGCGCTTCACCGCGCGCGGCTACTCCCCGGCCGAGTTTCACCTGCGCATGACGCGCGAGGAAATCGGTTCCTATCTCGGCCTCAAGCTGGAAACCGTGAGCCGAGCCTTCTCGCGCTTCCAGGACGAGGGCCTGATCTCGGTGCAGCAAAAGCACATCCGGATTCTCGACATCCCGCGGCTCAAGGCCCTGCTGGCGCCGCCCGACGGACGTATCGGCTGATTCAGAACAGCACTGCCAGGAAGCCCGCCGGATTGCGCGTCAGGGCTACCGAGACGATCCAGCCGAATACCGCCATCGCCGCCAGCCAGCAAACGATGCGCATCCTCAGCGTACTGGCATCCCGCAGCGCCAGGGCGCCAAGGATGATGTAGGCAAACACGCCCAGCACCTTCGCCGTCACCCAGCCGGCGACAAACGGGTACTGCTCCGACATGAACGCCAGCGACAGCGCCGCCGCAAGCAGGACGGTGTCATTGACGTGGGGCAGCACCTTGATCCAGCGCGCGTTCAACAACGGCGAAGCGCGCACCATCAGCAGGCCGCGCAGGAAGAACCCCGCCAGGCTCAGGCTCACGCTGATGAGATGGATGTATTTGACCACGACGTACATCGCCGCTAGCCCCCTTTCCCGTCCTCACGCGGTCGCCAGAAGGCCGGCGCATAGCGAGCGGCCCACAGGGCGAAGGCGCCCAGCCACAACAGTGACGACAGCCACATCAGCGAGTACGCACCGGGCAGATCCGGCAATTCACTGAGCACGCGTACGACCGCTGCCGCCTGCATCATGCAGAACGCCCGCCACATTGCATTGTCCGCCGCCACCGGCCGGCCGGAATGGCCCAGGGTAACGCGCGACGCCATGCCCAGCAGCATCGAGGCGAAAAAGCCGAGGGTCAGCGCATGCAGCGGCGCCTGGCCAAGAAAACCCGGGGCCAGATCTTTCGCCAGGCTCTGCAAGGCCGACAGGGCAAAGGCCGGAGCCAGCCAGGCGAACGCCAGATGCAGGACCGCCAGCATCCGGTTCTGCATCGCCGCACGGCTCCACCACAGCCATGTCAGGCGTCCCGCCACCAGCATGGCCGGCGCATCGACCAGCCAGAGCCAGCGCCCCTGTTCGAGCACCGCCAGCGTGCCGTGCGCCACGCTGAACGCCAGCAGGGCCCGCAATGCCCACGCGGGTCGGTGCACCACATAGCCGCGTACCGCCGACGAGGTGAAGAAGGGCAGCATGCGATGCGCCACGGTCAAAAATACCGGCAGCAGGAAGCCCCACACTGCCAGTGAGCTTCCCAGACGCACCCACAGCAGCGTCCCGCCCGCGGCGAAGACCGCAAAGGCGCCCAGCCCGGCGGCGCCAAGCCAGGCTGCCAGTGCCACGAAAGCAATGTGCTCGCGATCGGTCGCTCGATGCCGGGCAATTCGGGTCAAGGTCAGAGCCACGGCAATCCACCCGGCCAGCGCCACCGAGAGGCCCGCGACCAGCACCTGGGGCAACATCAAGGCCACCCAGACCAGCAGCCAGCCGCCGGCCAGCAAGGAAAAAGCGGGCAGGAAATCGCGCTGCGACAACTCGCCCGCCCCTTGCCAGCGCGGTCCGGCGGTAAGGATGAAGCCGAAGATGAAAAACGGAAACACCCCACAGGAAACCAGCAAGGCATGCAGCGCGAATGGCGGAAACAGCATCAGCAAAGGCCAGGCCGGAACGGCCCAAAGGCCTGCGTAGCGCCCGCCCACTTCGATCGACCAGAACGCCATGACCGCCAGCGCCTGAACGGTACCCGACAGGAACATGACACGATGCGGAGCCGCAAAAAATACGGGAAGATTCATCAGGATTGCCGCCACCGGGGCGAGGCATGGTAAGGTTCCATTGATAAACCTAGAGTACCCCGATGCAAGAGACCATGCACGAAACCAAGCTCGATATTCCCCAGATTCTTTCCCGTCTTCCGCTGTTCCAGGAACTGGTTCCGGAGCAGATTGCCGTGCTTGAAGCGGCGTGTCGCGAGCGCCGACTCGCAAAGGGCGAGATGCTGTTCCAGAAAGGTGACCCTCCCAAGGGGTTTTTCGTCGTTGTGTTCGGCCAGATCAAACTCGCTTTTCCTTCCTCGCAAGGGAATGAAAAAGTGGTGCAGATTCTCGGACCGCGGCAAAGCTTCGGCGAGGCCGTCATGTTCATGGACCGCCCCTACCCGCTGTTTGCCGAAGGCCTGGTAGACAGCCTGTTGCTGCATATCGGCAGCACTACCGTGTTCGAACTCCTGGAACGGGACCCGCTGTTTGCCCGGCGCATGCTGGCAGGCCTCTCGATGCGCCTGCATTCCCTGGTGCATGACGTCGAAACCTATTCCCTGCGCTCCTCCGCGCAGCGCGTGGTCGGCTACCTGCTGCAACATTGCCCGCAGCAGGACGGGCCCTGCGAGGGCAGCTTCAATATTTCGCTGCCTACCTCGAAACAGGTGATCGCCTCGCGCCTGAATCTGACGCCCGAAACCCTGTCGCGGATTTTTCACGATCTATCAACCGACGGGCTGATCAATGTGAGCGGGAAGCAAATCACGATCAACGATGTAAAGCGGTTGCGCGAATTTGATCTCTGAAGGTCCGGTAACGCCTGATCGCTCCCAACAGGTTCCAGCCCAGCCAGGCAAACGAAGCGGCAAAGGCCACTCCGGCCAGCCGGGTCAACCCGGGCAGCCAGACTGCGGCCAGCAACAGTACGAGCGCGAGCACATGCAAACGCAACTGACCGGTCATCGCCTCGGCCGGGATCATCTTTTTCATGTTGGGGACCGCCGATATCGGGGCGCCCAGCCGCTGCAGATGCAGCCAGTTCAGAAAAGGCACGATCTTGTACATCATGCCGGTGATGGCCGACACAAAAACGCCGGCGAATGCGAGCATGCCCAGCCAGACCACGAATCTCGGATCGGCCCCCAGTTCAGGGCGCACGAAAATGATCGCGCCGGAAATCGAGAATGCCAGCATCGACAGCATCGCAACGCGAAAGTAGAGCGAAGTTGCATCATGGATTTTCCGGCGCCGCGTGTACTGCAGCCACAGGGTGATCCCCGCATAGGAGGCCAGAAGCAACAGCAAGGGCAGCACAATCGCCATCGACCAGCGCACATCCTCGATAAACAGCCGGGATGACCAGCCCAGCAGCAACAACAGCAGCAAAGGCCCGAACCAGCGAGTGAACGACATTGGATAGGGCCGCGTCAGCTGGAACATCGGAACGACATGGTAGGACACCCCAGCCAGCAGCATCAGCGCCCAGCCGCCCAGGCCCCATGCCAGATGGATGTTGGTCAATTCGATGATCGGCACGGCGAGGCCATGCGCCAACGCCTCCGCCAGAAGCGAACCGAGCAGCACGGTGACCGTCAATCCCCCGATCGCAATGCGCATCGCCCACAAGGTCATGCCGGTAGCCGGCGTCTGCCACAGCGCCAGCGCGACCACCACCACGAAACCGCCCAGCGCCAGCAAGAACAATGGAACAGCCACGGTGAACAAGCTCGGGCGGCTGAACAGCAAACCCGCAACCAGCAGTATGGTGGCCAGCAGCAGCAGGGGTTGCACCGTATTCGCGACCAGCTTCGGGCGCCAGACATTGCCGCCCACTGCAACGGGTATGAACTGGAACATTGCCCCGCACATGGCCTGAAGCATGAAGCCCAGGGCGACCAGGTGGGTCAGCGCCAGGGCCTCCGGCGTCCATCTTGAAACCAGCACATCGCCGCCCGACCAGGCCAGGAGAATTCCGGCCAGCGCGCCAAACCAGGGGGCCGCGAAAAAAAAGCGGTAGGGCACCGAAATGGGAGGCGCCTGATCGAAGGAAAGGCTGGGGTGCATCCGATCGGCGTCTTCAGGCGGACTGCTTGCGAATCCGGATCTCGCGCGTGCCGTCGGAGCAAAGGTCTTCGCTCCAGGCGTAGCCGTTCTTTTTCAGAATACTGAACAGCGGATGCGGCTGGCAATACAACAGCAGCAATATATTGTCCCCCTCGCCGAGGCGATCCAGCGCCTCCAGAGTCAATTCCATCGGCTCCGGCGGCTGCAGTTCGCGGCCATCGATTACGTGCTCGGTCATGACGTCTTCAATCGCTCGACCAGGGTGGGGCCGACATCCGACGAACCCAATGTGTTGTCGCACATGGGATAAAGGATGTTCTCCTCCTTCATGTTGTGCTGCTGCATCAGGATCAGCAGGGTCTCGGCGGCGCCGCTGAAAGCATCTGCGTCACGGGACGTCAGGGCATCTTTCATCTGCGCCAGCAGATCGCGCATCTGGCGATGTTCGCCGCGCATGACCTCGGTGGGGCCCGAAGTCATTCCGGTCGCCGTCTCGAAGGCGGGGAAGAGAACTTCCTCCTCGGTTCCAAAATGGGTTTCGAGCTGTTCGACCAGAAGCGTGAAGGCCTTCGCGCCAGCCTCCCAGTCGCCGTTGGCACACGCATCCTCGGCACTGGCGAATATCTCGTCGCAGTGCTTGTGGTGCTGGAAAAGCGGGGAAGTAATCGACATGACGGCAAACTCCATCTGAACAGCAGTCAATTCTGGACATTGACCCATCCGATAACATTGACCGCCGTCAAGAGTGCCGCTTATTCAGGGATCAAATACCCCTATGAGTTATCCGGGCATCCGGATATCGCCGCGCTGAAGAATCCGCGCGACGAGCACGGTCAGCAAGGAATCACGGTTCAAGCACATAGGTGCCGGGTGCGTCGGTCAATGCAGGGAATTTCTCCGTGGCGACGGGTGGGGCCGCAACCAGTTTTCCCGACTGCGGCTTGAGCCAGGCCATCCAGTCCTCCCACCAGCTGCCATGGTGAAGTTCGGCCCGTTCGTGCCAGTCTTCCGACGTATCGTGCCGTTCAACATTGCCCACTCGGTAATCGCGCTTGGGCGGATTCACGACCGGATTCACTATACCCAGAATGTGACCCGAGCTTGACAGCACATAGCGGCGTGAACCGGCGACGAAGTTGTTGATGCGAAAAGTCTGGCGCCAAGGCGCGATGTGATCGTCCTCCGCGGACACGGCATAGAGCGGCTGGGAAATCCGCCCGAGATCTATGTTCTCGCCCGCCAGATTCAGCACATCCTTCTTGATCAAGGAGTTCTCCAGATACAAGTTGCGCAAGTACCAACTGTGCATCGCCGCCGGCATCCGCGTCGCATCCATGTTCCAGAACAGCACATCGAACGGCGGCGGCGCCTCGCCAAACAGGTAGCCGCGCACCACGTAATGCCAGACCAGGCTGTTCGAGCGCAGCAGACGGAATGCCGACGCCATCTCCTTGCCATCGAGATAACCCTTTTCCGCCATCGACTTTTCCAGCCATTTGATGCTGCTCTCGTCGAGAAACACTTCGATGTCGCCCGGCTTGTGATAATCCACCAATGTGGTCAGCAGCGTGATCGTTTCCACCGGCACATTCTTTTTGGAATAGCGGGCGTTAGCCCATGCCATCCAGGTTGCCAGCGCCGCGCCGCCTATGCAGTAGCCAACCGCATGCACCTTCGCCGAACCGGAAATGCCGCGGGCTGTTTCAATGATCTGGCCGATGCCTTCCATCAGGTAGTCATCGAAGGTCACATCCCGCATGTCTGCCGTCGGGTTCTTCCAGCTGGTGATATAGACGTCGTGGCCCTGATCGACCAGAAACTTCACCATGCTCTTCCTGGCGTTCAGATCGAGAATGTAGAACTTGTTGATCCATGGCGTGACGATGACCATGGGGGTTTCAAAAACCTTTTCCCTGGTCGGCGTGTAGTGAATGACCTCCAGCAGCCTGTTGCGAAACACCACTTTGCCCGGCGTGGTTCCCAGGTCCTTGCCAACGACAAAATCGGTCGGGCGCGCCATCTGCACATCGCCCGCCTGAAAATCGGTCACGAAGTTGTTGAAGCCCTTGAGCAGGCTCTCGCCGCGAGTTTCCATGGCCTTCTGCATCGCCGACGGATTGGTCAGCAGGAAGTTGGTCGGCGCAACGGCATTCAGCCACTTACGCCACCAGAATGCGGCACGACGTCGGTCACGATTCGACAACCCCGGCGTGTCGTAGAGCATGTCCTGTACCTGGTGGGTCATCATCAGGTACCACTCCTTGACAATATCCCAACTCGCCGAGTCGCTCCAGACCGGATCGGAGAACCGTGTGTCGTCAGGGTTCGGCGACACCACATCCTTGCTTGGCATCCCCAGTGCGCGGTGCCATGAGTGCGTCTGCAACTCCCACAGCGTGGTCGCAAACTGCGTAAGCGTTTCCGACATCTCCTGCGGATGGGACAACCAGGCCAGCTGCGCGTGCATCAGCGGGGTCGCCATGCCAATCGGATCAATCCTGGCTTCGACCGCCTGATTTACTGCGCGCCATGCGGCCTGGGGGGTTGGGGGCAATTTGGTCTGTTTGGTCGTGCTCATGGCGGGTCTCTCCACTTCACAAGGGCGGCGTGCAATCGTTCAGCCGCCACAATGCAATTGTGCCCGATGCCGGTCGGGTATAGTTCAGGCTGCTATTGATCTTGATCAACGCTGCTGCTCATTAGTACGTTAAGCTTAATCATCATATGGAGGGCTGAATCCCATGTTCAAGCACATACTTGTTCCCACCGACGGCTCGCAACTTTCGTCCGACACATCAAGACGTGCGATAGCGTTTGCCAAGGAAACCGGAGCAAAAGTAACGTTCTTCTTCGCCAAACCCGACTATCCGGTGGCCTTTTATGGCGAGGGCGCGCTGATTGATCCGACCACTCCCGAGAAATTCGCGGAAATGGCCGAGCAGCAAGCCAAGGAGATTCTTTCCGCGCATGAAGCGGAAGCCAAGGCGGCAGGCGTCGCATGTGCGGGAACAAGCGCGGTCAGCGATATTCCCTACGAGGCAATCATTGCCGCGGCCGAACAAGCGGGTGCCGATCTGATTTTCATGGCTTCTCACGGCCGCCGCGGCATCAGCGGACTCCTGCTCGGTTCGGAAACGCAAAAAGTGCTGACGCACTCGAAAATACCGGTGCTGGTCTATCGCTGAACCGCGTCGGGCCTGGAGCCAACCGTGTTGAACTCGGCTCTCGCCATCATCCATGACGAGCATCGCTCGCTTGCCGCCGTCGTCCATGGCTTGAGATACCTCGTGCGTGAGATTCGCGAAAGGAACTCGAAGCCTGATTTTCGGTTGCTGTGGGCGATGATCTTCTATCTCGACGAGTTTCCCGAAAAGCTGCATCACCCGAAGGAAAACACTTATCTGTTTGCCAGGTTGCGCCTGCGGACCCACGAGGCCGACGCGGTGGTGGCGGAACTCGAACGCCAGCATCTTGCCGGTGCCGAACGCATACGCGATCTGGAACTTGCACTCGGTTACTACGAGGCGGGGATGCCGGATGGACTGGACAGGTTTTCTGCAGCCGTGGAGAAGTTTGCGGATGACACCGTCAAACACATGGCGCTTGAGGAAGGCACCGTGCTGCCGTTGGCGAAGAAGCATCTGACGCCGGAGGACTGGGTTGAAATTGGTACCGCCTTCAGCGAAAACGGCGACCCGCGTTTCGATACCGAAGCCGATCAGGAATGTCGCGACCTGTTCACGCGGATCGTCAATCTGGCGCCGCCCCCGATCGGCGTCGGGCCCGCCCGCAAGTAACCCGCCGATTCAGCGCCGGTTCAACTCAGTTGCGGACACTGTCTCCGCCATTCCCCGATACGGCACCAACACCCTTGTTTACCTCGATGGCGCTTAGTTGCAGGAACCAGGTCATCAAACTGGATGCGGCACAGATCAACCAGAAGCCGAAGAAGCCTATCGAGTAGGTGGCGATCTTTGAAAAATGCACCGGCTCACCGAAGAGATAGAGTTCCTGGGGATCGATCACGGTGAAGAAAATGCCCTCGGCAATCCCGGCAACCAGAAACGAAGGCCACAACACCCAGAAGATTTTTTGCATTTTCTCTCCTTTGCAGGCTGCGAGGAAACGCTTACCTGGCGTTCCGGATGTCTGCGGGAGCTGGAGGGGTCTCCAGCTGCGATGAGCCGCCAATGAGGGTTTCCCCATTCGCGGGAAGAATCACATTGCCCATCAGGCGCCAGGTCTTGCGTTCGTCTTCCAGCAACACCAGCCAATGTCCCGCGGCCGGCAACCGCACCTCGCCGACAAACGCGTCACCCGATCTCGACAGTACGCGTGACTGGTCGAGACCGGCGCGAGTCGGATGCGAAATTGTCACTACCAGCGTCGGCGGCATCGCAAAGCCCTTGTCGCTCGCCTGAAGGCGCACCGACATTGCGTCGCTGGTGATCCGCACACCCGCTACCAGACCCATTTTGCTCGCCTGTTCGCTGCGGGCAATGGTCTGGTTGGCGGAAAGCCCCTTCCGGTAGTAGTCGTCGGTAACCAGTCCATCGTTGCTCTTGATGGCAAGCCACGCCGTGTAGAACGCGGCAATCACGACAATGAACGGCCCCGCGGCGAGAATCCACGGCCAGGGTTCACGGTACCAGGGGCGAACGTCAGTAGCGTTCATTCGGGTTTCCTTCATGGTTGCAGGAAGGTGGCCTTTTCGTGCACCGCTACCTTCTCGTTGGCAATCGACTTGACGTCGAAAAATATCTGGTTCGAGCCTTTCTTGCCCGACTCGGGGGGCACCCGCACCTGAATCGAGAAACTCCTGGCCGCTGCCGCCGGCACTTCAAGGATGCGCTCGCCCACCATGTCGATTCCCGGCAGGCCGGAAACGCTTATGGCATAACGGTGCGGCACTTCGGAAACATTGATCACGTGCAGCCGATAGACGTTTTCGATCAGCCCGCCCTCGACCTCGCGTGCCAGGGTTGCGCGGTCGCGGATGACATCCACGCGCAGGCTCGGCTTGGTGGCGATGCCCCAGACAAAGGCCACGCAGATCGCGGCGAGAATTGCCGAATAGATGACCACCCGAGGCCGCACGACATGCCCGAGGATTTCCTTCCAGCCCCAGTGCGCCTCGATCGCGTGCTCGGTCGAATAGCGGATCAGGCCCTTCGGATAACTCATCTTCTCCATCACCTGATCGCAGGCATCGATGCACGCAGCGCAACCGATGCATTCGTATTGCAGGCCATTGCGGATGTCGATTCCGGTCGGACAGACCTGGACGCAAATGCCGCAATCAACGCAATCTCCCTTGCCGACCGCCTGCGGTGCTACGCCCTTCTTCCTTGCCCCGCGCGGTTCGCCGCGCTCGGTATCGTAAGTAATGGTCAGCGTATCGGGGTCGAACATGACGCCCTGGAAGCGGGCATACGGGCACATGTGCTTGCATACCTGTTCGCGCATGTGCCCGGCAAACAAGTACGTGAAGGCGCCGTAGAACAGCATCCAGAAGGTTTCCCAGGGCCCCAGCGAGAAGCTCCAGATCGAACTCCACAGTGTCTTGATCGGTGTGAAATAGCCGACAAAGGTGAAGCCGGTCCACAATGCCAAGAGGGTCCACAAACCATACTTCGCGGTCCGCAGCCAGAACTTGCGCGGACTCATCGGCGCGGCATCCAGCTTGATTCGGGCGTTGCGCTCGCCCTCGATCTTCTGCTCGATCCAGGTGAATATTTCGGTATACACGGTTTGCGGGCAGGCATAGCCGCACCAGAGTCGCCCTCCCACCGCGGTGAACAGGAACAGCGAGTACGCTGAAATGATCAGCAGGATGGCGAGGAATATTACGTCCTGCGGCCAGAACACCAGACCGAAGATGTAGAACTTGCGTTCGACCAGGTCGAACAGCACGGCCTGCCGCCCGTTCCAGGGCAGCCAGCAAATACCGTAATACACCAGTTGGGTGAACCAGACCAGGGACCAGCGCCAGGTAGCGAAAATTCCACTGACGGCACGCGGATGCACTTTCTGGTGCACCTCGTAAAGGCTTTCCTCGACAAAGCTGGGTCTGGTTTCCTGCGACGGCCCGGGAGAGGCTGATGTCATGATAATCGTATTACTATATTCTTATAAAGCAGACTGAAAATTCCCCGGCGCCACAAGTCGTGGTGCCGGGGACCAGTAATCAGTCTACTTCTTTTCGGCAGGAGCCGCTGCGGCGGGGTCTGCGGCAGGCGCGGCCGGAGCAGCATCCTTGACGCCACCGCCGAGGCCATACACGTAGGCTGTCAGCAGGTGTACCTTGGCATCGCCGAGGAACTCACCGAAGGCTGGCATGCGGTTGGTGCGTCCCTTGGTGATCGTCTCGGTAATGGTTTCCTCCGAACTGCCGTAGAGCCAGACCTTGTCCGTCAGGTTCGGTGCCAGTCCGAGGACGCCCTTGCCGTCCGGGCCGTGACAGGCGGCACAAGCCGGGGCAAAGAGCTCCTTGCCGCGCTGGGCGCGAATCGAATCGGCAGCCAGTCCGGACAGGGAACGCACATAGTGGGCGAGATCCTTGATCTGGTCGCCATTCAGGTCGGGCTTGACACCCTTGGCCGGCATCATGGCATCGCGCCCCTTGAGGATCGACTCCTTGATCTGATCCGGCGTGCCGCCGAACAGCCAGTCGTTGTCGGTCAGGTTGGGAAAGCCGCGCGCGCCCTTGGCATCCGAACCGTGGCACTGCGCACAGTAAGTAAGGAACAGGCGCTGGCCCATTTCCTTCGCCTCGCTGTTGGCCGCCACGGCCAAGATGTCCTGGGACTGGAACTTCTTGAAGATCGGCCCGTACTGCTCATCTGCCTTCTTGATCTCGCCGTCATACTGACCGGTGGAAGACCAGTTGAACTGGCCCTGGTAGGTTCCCAGACCCGGATACATCGCCAGGTAGAACAACGAAAAGATGATCGTGATGTAGAACAACCAGCGCCACCAGCTGGGCAGCGGATTGCTGAACTCCTGCAGATCCTCGTCCCAGACATGGCCCGTGGTCTCCCCCTCCACGTGTCGCGCAATACTCTGCGACCACAGAAAGACACCGCAACCCAGCACACTGGCGAGCACGATGCCCACCACATAAACGTTCCAGAAGCCGCTGACAAAATCACTCATGATGATTTCCTTTCCTGATTCTCCGTAACCTGCGGCGCCGATGGCACAAAGGGACTGTCGTCGTCGAGCGGCATCATCGCCGCCTCGTCGTAGGTCTTCTTGCGCCGGTCCGAATACGCCCACCAGACGATGCCCATGAAGGCGATGAACGCCAGCACCGTGACAAGCGAACGCAGGTCGTTGATGTCCACTCGATTACCTCGTTTGCTTGAGCGCAGTGCCCATGCCCTGGAGATAAGCGATCAATGCGTCGAGTTCGCTGGTACCCTCGATGGCCTTTTTCGCTCCGGCGATTTCGGCATCGGTATAGGGCACGCCAACGGCGCGCAGCGCCTTCATCTTGGCGTCGATGGCATCGTCCTTGAGCGGACGATCCAGCCAGTAATAGGCGGGCATGTTCGACTCCGGCACCACATCACGCGGATTCAGCAGGTGAGTGCGATGCCACTGGTCCGAATAGCGACCGCCAACGCGCGCCAGATCCGGGCCGGTGCGCTTGGAGCCCCACTGGAACGGATGGTCATAGACAAACTCGCCGGCGACCGAATAGTGACCGTAGCGCTCGGTTTCGGCGCGGAACGGACGAATCATCTGCGAGTGGCAGTTGTAGCAGCCTTCGCGAATGTAGATGTCGCGCCCAGCCAGGCGCAAGGGGTCGTAAGGCTTGACCAGTTCATTGACCGGCGTGGTGGTGGATTTCTGGAAGAACAGCGGGACGATTTCCAGCAAACCACCCACACTGATGGTGAGGATGGTGAGGACGATCAGCAGTCCCACGTTCCGTTCGATTTTGTCATGCGTCAACATGATGTATGGCTCCTTATTCTTTGCAATCGGGGCTTAGTGAGCCGCCGCGGGTGCGAGTACCGGCGCGTCGTTGACCGCCTTGCCGCCCGCCATGGTCAGGAACATGTTCCAGGCCATGATCAGCATGCCGGAGAGGAACATCAGCCCGCCGAGCAGACGTATGGTCCAGAACGGATAGGTTGCCTTCACCGACTCGACGAAGGAGTAGGTCAGCGTGCCATCAGGATTGGTTGCGCGCCACATCAGGCCCTGCATCACGCCGGCAATCCACATCGAGGCGATGTAAAGCACGATGCCGATCGTCGCGATCCAGAAATGCGCCTCGACCAGCTTCTTCGAGGCCATTTCCGGCTTGCCGAACAAGCGCGGCAGCAGGTAGTAGATCGAGCCGATGGAAATCATCGCCACCCAGCCCAGGGCGCCGGAATGCACGTGGCCCACGGTCCAGTCGGTGTAATGCGACAGCGCATTGACCGTCTTGATCGACATCATCGGACCTTCGAAGGTCGACATGCCGTAAAAGGACAGCGAGGTGATCATGAACTTCAGGATCGGATCGTCGCGCAGTTTGTGCCAGGCGCCCGACAGCGTCATGATGCCGTTGATCATGCCGCCCCACGACGGCGCCAGCAGGATCAGCGAGAAGATCATGCCGACACTCTGCGTCCAGTCAGGCAGCGCGGTGTAGTGCAGGTGGTGCGGGCCGGCCCACATGTAGGTGAAGATCAGGGCCCAGAAGTGCACCACCGAGAGGCGATAGGAATACACCGGCCGCCCGGCCTGCTTCGGCACGAAGTAGTACATCATGCCGAGGAAGCCGGCGGTAAGGAAGAAACCCACCGCATTGTGGCCATACCACCACTGGATCATTGCATCCTGCACGCCAGCGTAGGCCGAGTAGGACTTGGGCGTCAGGACACCGGCGGCAAGGACCGGAACCGCCGCGCTGTTGACCAGGTGCAGCACGGCCACCGTCAGGATGAAGCCGCCGAAGAACCAGTTCGCCACGTAGATGTGCGACACGGTGCGCTTGACGATGGTGCCAAAGAACACCACGGCATAGGACACCCAGACCACCGTGATCAGGATGTCGATCGGCCACTCGAGTTCCGCATACTCCTTGCCGGAAGTGAAGCCCAGCGGCAGCGACAGCGCGGCGAGCACGATGATCAGTTGCCAGCCCCAGAAGGTAAAGGCGGCCAGCCCTGGCGCGAATAGCGGCGCATGGCTGGTGCGTTGCACCGCGTAGTAGGAGGTGGCAAACAGCGCGCAGCCGCCAAACGCAAAAATCACGGCGTTGGTGTGCAACGGACGCAGGCGCCCATAGCTCAGCCACTCGTGTACGTTGAGTTCCGGCCAGACCAGCTGGGCGGCGATGATGACGCCGACCAGCATGCCGACGATGCCCCAGATTACGGTCATCACAGCGAACTGGCGCACGACTTTGTAGTTGTAAGTCGCTTGCGATTGCATGATGGATTCACCTCACTTGAACAAAAAGAAACCATTGGCAATACTGCATTTGATGCGGTGCAGTATGGGAATTTTGGGGGAGATTACACGCAATGAATTAGCGTTCATTGATGCAGGTCAAAATATATCGGACTTCAACAAAAATAACAATACTATTAGTGTGGGTTATAGGTGGATTCGCGTGGTTTGTCCAACCGCCGTGAGGCAGAACGCCAGTTGCGGAACTACCGGGATAGATCAGCATCTCTGCCGAACAGGCAAAAAAAAAGGGTGCGCAGCGCGCACCCCTAACCCCAACAGAGAGCCTTTGGGTGACGACGCGAAGCCATCACCATAAAACCCGTGTGGAGTATGGTTATTTATCACCCGCCGCTCCTTGATCTGGGTCAATTGCGCTGCGATTCCGGCGAATATCCGTCTGGTCGTCGTCCATCAGGATGCGGTGGCCGGGACCTTCGAGGTCCTCGTACTGCCCGCTCCTCAACGACCACCAGAACAGCGCGGCAATCACGAAGACCAGCGCCAGTGACAGAGGAATCAGCAAATAAAGGATGTCCATCTATTTCCTCTGCAACCGCAAGGCGTTGAGCACGACCAGAAGCGAACTGGCCGACATGCCGATACCGGCCATCCAGGGGGTCACCCAGCCGGCCATGGCCAGCGGGATCGCGAGGAAATTGTAGGCGAAAGCCCAGGCCAGGTTCTGCTTCACGATGCGCACCGTGCGCCGCGCCAATGCAAGGCCCTCTGGCAACGCCCGCAGGTCGTTGCCGAGCAGCACCACGTCGGCGTTGGCCCTTGCCAGATCGGCGCCGCCGCCCATGGCGATCGACACCTGGGCCTGGGCCAGCACCGGCGCGTCATTGACGCCGTCGCCGACCATCGCCACCGTTTCGCCGGCGTCTTGCAGCACGCGCAGCGCAGCATGCTTGTCCTCAGGCGACAATCCGCCGCGCGCATCGGCAATGCCCAGTGCCGCGCCGACATGCCCGGCGGCGGCCGGCGCGTCGCCGCTGAAGATCGACAGCTTGATGCCTGCCTTCGAGAGATTCGCGGCCATCGCAGCGGCCTCCGGACGCAAGCCGTCGCTCAAACGGAAAAATGCCTGCCAGCCGTCCGCGCTGCCCAATGCAATCACCGTGTCGCCAGCGCCGACTGTTGACTGCACCTCCGGCGGCACCGGCATGGCATGCAGCGCGGCGGCGAATTCGGGACGGCCAAGCCGCCAGATCCGGCCCTCGATCGCGCCCTCGACACCCGCCCCGGTGGTGGCGCGCAAGCCGTCAACGCCGATTGCGGTACTCGTTCCGGCATCTGCGGCGCCGGCGGCCAAGGCCCGCGCGATGGGATGCTCGGAGCCGCGTTCGAGCGCGGCGGCCAGCGCCAGCGCGCGTGCTGCATCGTCGCGCACCGGCATCACCTCGACCAGCGTCATGCGGCCCAGCGTCAGCGTCCCGGTCTTGTCGAAAATGAAACGGTCGGCGCGCGCCAGCGCCTCGATCGCATGGCCGCGCGTCACCAGCACGCCGCGCGCGGCCAGCGCGCCGGTCGCCACCGTTAACGCCGCCGGGGTCGCCAGCGACAAGGCGCACGGGCAACTGACCACCAGCACGGCGACAAACACCCACAGGGCGCGCGAGGCATCGATCCACCACCAGGCGAGCGCCGTCGCCACCGCCAGCACCAGCAGGGCAATGATGAAGCGTCCCGCGACGCGGTCGGCCATTTCCACCAGGCGCGGCTTTTCCGCCGCGGCGCGCTCCATCAGGCGCTGGATGGCGGCCACGCGGGTCGCCTCGCCGACGCGCTCGACGCGCATCACCAGGGGGCTCGCGGTATTCACGCTGCCGCCGATCAGGGCATCGCCCGCCACTTTCGGTACCGGACGGCTCTCGCCGGTCAGCAGGGATTCGTCCGCCGCGCTCTCGCCATCGAGCACGCAGCCGTCGGCCGGCACCGTCTCGCCGGGCTTGATCTGCACCGCGTCGCCAACGCGCAACTCGGCCACCGCGACATGCTGGCCCTCGGTGCTGCCGGGCCAGCCCGCGAGACGCATGGCGAACGCCGGAATCGCACGCGCCAGCGTTTCCACACTGCGCGCCGCCTTTTGCCGTGCCATCATTTCCAGATAGCGGCCGGAGAGCAGGAAGAAGACGAACATGGTGACCGAATCGAAATACACCTCGCCGGCGGCAATCAGCGTGGCCCATACGCTCGCCGCGAAGGCCGCGCCGACGCCCAGCGCCACCGGCACGTCCATGCCGACGCGCGCGAGCTTCAGGTCCCGCCAGGCGCTGACGAAAAATGGTGCCGCCGAATAGCCGATCACGGGCACGGTCAGGATCAGGCTGGCCCAGCGCATCAGCTGCTCGATGTCGGGCGTCATGTCGCCATCGGCGAGGTACACCGGCACGGCGTACATCATCACCTGCATCATGCCGAAGCCGGCGACGAACAGCCGCCACAGCGCGGCCTTGCGTTCTTTCTGCGCCAGTTCCTCGGAACGCCCGACGTCGTAGGGATGGGCGCGGTAGCCGATCGCGGCGATGGCTTCGAGGATGGCCGACAGCCTGGTGACGCGCTCGTCCCAGCGCACCCGCGCGCGTCGCGTCGTGTAGTTGATGTCAATGGAGGTCACGCCGGGCTGGCGGCGCACATGCGACTCGTTGAGCCAGACGCAAGCGGCGCAGGTGATGCCTTCGAGGATCAGCGCGGCTTCCTGCTCGTGCTCACCCGCCGGTCCCTCGACCCGCCGCACGAAGTTCTTCTGCACATCGGGATGATCGAACAGGCCGAACTCGGCCAGGGCCTGCGGCAAGGCCTCGCGCGGGGACTCCGGCATCGCATCGCGATGGCGGTAGTAATCGGCGAGGCCGTTGTCGACGATGGCCTGCGCCACCGCCTGGCAGCCGGCGCAGCACATCTCGCGGCGGACCCGCTCGATCTCGACCGGGAAATCCGCGTCCGCCGGAATCGGCAGGCCGCAGTGGTAACAGTCGGCCATGCTCAGGCCGGAATGGTCACAACCGGGCTTACTTCGGAGCCATCCGAACGCGCCGTCGAGGCGAATCACCTCGCCATTGAGCATTTCGTTCTCGACGATATGCCGCACCAGCGCCGCGTACTCGGCCGGCTTGCCCAGGCGCGAGGGGAAGGGCACCATCTTGCCCAGCGCGTCCTGCACTTCCTGCGGCATGCCCAGCAGCATCGGCGTCTCGAAGATTCCCGGGGCAATGGTCATCACGCGAATGCCGAAGCGCGCCAGTTCCCGGGCGATCGGCAGGGTCATGCCGACCACGCCGCCCTTCGACGCCGCATAGGCCGCCTGCCCGATCTGGCCGTCGTAGGCCGCCACCGACGCGGTGCTGACGATCACGCCGCGTTCGCCGGCCGCGTTCGGCGCGCCCTGGCTCATGACTTCGGACGCCAGGCGGATCATGTTGAACGAACCGACCAGATTCACCGTGATGGTCTTCGCAAACGTATCCAGCGCGTGCGGGCCGTTCTTGCCCAGCACCTTTTCCGCCGTGGCGATGCCGGCGCAATTGACCAGCCCGTGCAGGCCGCCAAAGGCCGCCTGTGCCGCCGCCACACAGGCCCTGGCGCTGGCCTCGTCGGCGACGTTGGTGGCGACGAAGCGCGCATTGCCGCCCAGCTCGGCCTCCAGCGCCTTGCCGGCGGCCTCGTTGAGGTCGGCCATGACCACCTTGCCGCCCTGCGCCACCAACATCCGCGCGGTACCCGCGCCGAGGCCGGAAGCCCCGCCGGTGACGATGAAAACACTGTCCTTGATCTGCATGAGCGCACCCCGTCCGTCTGGATACCGTCCCTGACCAGAAGGCCGGGGACATAAAAAAGAAACTGGGCCTGCCGACCGGAAAGGAGGCAGGCCCAGAGATTTGGTGCTGTTGGCCGGAATCGAACTGGCGACCTACTGATTACGAATCAGTTGCTCTACCAACTGAGCTACAACAGCGTCCTGAAAGGCGGCAGATTATACCTGCTGGCCGCGTTGCATGGCAACGCGGCTGCCGCCCGTCTGCCGACGGATTGCCTTGCCCCATTTTGCGGGCACTTGATAGACTGCGCCAATGAACACATTGCCGCCCCGCCCGCAAATCGCCGTATCGCCAGCACCGACTATTGCATCCGCCAACAGTGGACGAATCGTGCGTTGAAATTATTTGCCTTGCGCCATAGTAAAGCGGCCCCCCGCCAGCCATCACCGACATCGGTACGACTCCTCAACGGATTCGCCAGAATTGTCGTTTTAGCGCTGTCGCTGTCCGCCCTGGGAACATGGAGCGGGGACGCAATGGCCGCAGCCAAATATGCGAGGACGAGCGGCAACTGGGGAGTCAATGGCAACTGGAGTTCGACGAGTTGCGCCGCCGCCGGCGCGACCACGTTCCCGACCGCGGGCGATGACGTCACGATTTGCAACGGCATCTCCATCGCCGTTGAGTCCGGCGCCGCCCGGACAGCCAACTCGGTCACGATCGATACCGGTGCCAACGCTACAGGGCTGACGTTTGCCGCTGCCACCTCCAGCCTCAACGTCACCAACAACGTCACCATCAGCATTCCGACCGGTGCGGTAACCAAACAGATCAACGTCGGCGCCGGCACGCTCACTGTCGGCGGCAACGTGACACTTACCGGCGGTTCCGCCGCGGCCCGGGATGCACTGCTCACGGTCAGCACAGGACTCGTCACCATCAACGGCGGACTGACCATCAATGCCACCGTGGCCACCTCGTCCACGGTTTCCATTACCAACGCGGCCGGAAGAATCAACGTGGCCGGGGCCGCAGGCGTTGCCAACGGGGATGCCCTGTACGTTGATGCCGGGACATTCAATGTCACAAATCCTGCCGCCACGCTGACTACAACCCATACTCTTGCAACCGGAATCGCCGTGACCACCCGGGTGACCTCCGGAACGCTGGCCATCGCCGGCAACGCCGTGGTGGATTCCGGCACGACCGGACTCAAGACTATGTCGCTCACCACCGGTGTCATCACCGTCGGCGGCACTCTGAGCGTGACCGCGGCAGCGGCGACCGCCGATGCCGGCGATGCCACCGTCAGCGTCACCACCGGACGCCTCACCGTGGCCGGCAACACCACCGTGACCGGAGGCACGACAGCCAACCGCGACGCCCTGCTGACCGTCACCGGCGCGGGCGCCGCCGGTCAGGGAATCAACATCGGCGGCACGCTGAATATCGTTGCGCCGACTATCGCCGGATCGGCGACGGTGTCGTCCACCAACGCCACCGGCCGCATCACGGTCAGCGGCGCGGGCGGGATAAACAATGGCGATACCCTGACGGTCGGTATCGGCCTTGTCAGTGTCACCAACGCCGCCGCCACGCTGACCACCACCAACACGACCGGACTTGCCGCGACCACCAGCGTGACCTCGGGAACGCTGGCCATCGCCGGCAATGCCGTGGTGGATTCCGGCACCAACGGGCTCAAGCAAATGACGCTCACCACCGGCGTCATCACCGTCGGCGGCACTTTGAGCGTGACGGCGGCTGCGGCGACCGCCAATACCGGGGACGCCACCGTCAGCGTCACCACCGGACGCATCACCGTAACCGGGAACGTCGACCTGACCGGCGGCAGCAACGCCAACCGCGATGCCTTGCTGACCGTCACCGGCGCCACCGCTCTCGGCAACGGCATCAATATCGGCGGCACGTTGAACATTGCGTCGACAGTCGCAGGGTCTTCCACGGTATCGCTCGGCACGGGAAGCCGGGTCACACTCACCGGTACCGGGGGCATCAACAACGGCGACACCCTGAGCATCGGCGCCGGCATCCTGACCATCACCAATGGAGGTGCCGCGCTGAACAACAGCAACGGCGCCATCCTGGCAACCACCACCATTTCGTCCGGCACGTTGTCCATCGTCGGTCACTTGAACAACGCGGCGGGCGAAACCATGACATTAGGTTCAGGGAATGTCATCGTCGGCGGCAACTTCACCAGCAACGGCACGCTCACGCCGGGCACCTCGACGGTGACGCTGAACGGCACCGCCGCGCAGACGATCAGCGGAACCAGTCCGGTCACTCTGCGCACCCTGGATGTGACCAATGCGACGAATCCAAACATCACGCTGGCAACCAATGTCGTAGTGAACACCCTGACCGGCACGGTGGTACTGACCTCGACCTGCCCCACCGATTACACGCTGACCTCGACCACGCCGGCTCAGGTGTTGCATAGCTGCATTACTCCCGGCGGCTTCAACGCCTTCGAGCCGCCCGTATCGCCAACCACCTGCGCAACGCTGCCGGTAGCCACCAATTCCGGGCCGATCAAGACCAAAATCGCCGGAACCACCTATCCGTTGTGCGTGGTCGCACTGAACAGCTCCCCGACACCGCAAATCATGACAACTTTCACCGGCAACGTTAAGGTAGAGGTGGTTCCCACCCTCAATTGCCTTACCACCCCGACGGTGCTCGCCACCATGTCGCCGGTGGCGCTGGCCACCGGTCGCGCCAGCCTCACCTTCAGCGCCGTGGCAAACGCCTATATGGACGTCAGCGTCCGCATCAGTTATCCGACGACCTCACCCACCGTCGTCAAGTGCTCCACGGACAAGTACGCCATCCGGCCCAACTCGCTTAGCTTCACGGTAACCGACGGCGACTGGGAAACGGCCGGCACCACCCGCACGCTGAATAATGTCTCGACCCCCGGCGGAACAAAGCACAAGGCCGGAAGACCGTTCACCATCACCGCCACCGCCTGGAACGGCGCCGGCACCCCGGCAATTGCCACCAACTACGCCGGCTCGCCGACCGCAAGCATCGCATCGCACATCATCCCCAGTACCTGCCTCAATGGCACGGCCTGCACCCTGAACGGCGGTACTTTCGAAGATGGCACCGCCGGCGATGGCATAGTCACCTCGACGACAGCAAGCTACGCCGAGGTCGGCGCCTTCAAAATGCAACTTATCGACACCACGTTTGCGGCCGTCGACGCATTGGATTCCACCAACAGCGAGCGCTACATTACATCCGGCACGGTGGATGTCGGGCGCTTCGTGCCGGACCACTTTTCGCTGTCGAGCGGCTCGCGGATGCCAGCCTGTACAGCCAGCGGCGCAGTGCTGAGCTACATGGGCCAGCCGTTCGCCTTGGCGGCAACCCTGCTGGCGCAGAATTTTGCCGGCGGTACCACCGAGAACTATCATCCTTCGGGAGGGGGCTATGCACCGGCGACAGTCGCGTGGCAAGCCGAAAATGCCAACAGTGGCACCAATCTCACCGCACGCCTGGTCAACGCCAGCAGCACCTGGAACAAAGGCAGCTACACGGTGAATTCGAGCACCGCCACCTTCAACCGTGTGGCAGCAACCACGCCGGATGGCCCCTATGACAGCCTGCAACTCGGCATCGCGCTCACCGATCCCGACGGCCCGGTGCTTGGCGGGCTGGACATGGATGCCGCCACCAGCAGCGACTGCACGACTACGCCGCCCTGCACCGCCGTGAAGGTGGGGGCACCCGTCAGCGCACGCTTCGGCCGCCTGCGCCTGTCCAACGCCTTCGGCGCCGAACAACTGTCGCTGAACATGCCGGCGCTGCTCGAATACTATGACGGAAGCAAATGGCTTCCCAGTGCGACCGACAACTGCACGACCTTTGCCGCCCTGGTCGGACCGTCGGCGGCCCTGACGCTAACCCCGTCGGGCAGCACCACGCCGCGTTGCGGAGTGCTGACCAGCACCTGCACCGCAGCCAGCGGATTCGCCTGCAATTCGGCAAACCCGGTTGCCAACGGAAACCTTGGCCTCTGCCTGACGGCACCTTCCGCCAAGGGCTTCACCGATGTCCCCTTCGGCCCGATTCCCGCCTACCTGCAGTTCAACGCGGTGACCACGCCCTCGGCACGCGCCAGCTTCGGCATCTACAGCCAGGGCGGCAACTCAAAGCGAATCATCTACCGCAGGGAAACCCGCTAAGCAGACGGCGGGAAAAGTCGGCGCTGGCGGTACGGCAAACGTCAGGGATTGCCCTCGACCACGACTCTGAGTTGGCGCTCGACGTAGCCGAGAGCGCCGGGGCTGGCGCCCGTGGGCGTCGCCGTGGCGGTGATGACGCAAAAATTGACCCCGCCCCCCGTCGTCGTGCTGGCCGTCACCACGGTCTGGAAGCCGGACAGATCGGGATCGGCAAAGCTCAGGGTGGCGCCCGAACATGTCACGGACGGCGTCGCCGCCAGCCAGCGTTGGATTCCCCATTCCGTGCCGGCACGCGCCGCCTGATAGGCGCGCGCACTTTGTACATCCTGGGCGAAGGTCACATGCTGCGTCGAGGTCACGGAAACCACGAACGCCGCCAGCCCGGCCAGCACGACCAGAATGAAAATGGCCGAGACAATGGCGAAGCCGCCGGAGCGGCGATCAGGGCGCGTTGTCGACATGGATCTGATGGAAAAGGGATATCGACTCGTTTTCACGAGTGACTGTAAGTTGCAAGCTGACCATGCCGTTGGTTGCCGATACCGCGCCATAGGTGAAGATACAGCCGGTCAGATTGTCAGCCAGCAGCGCCCCGGTTCCCAAGCCCGTTGTAGGCTGCGTGCCGTTGAATCCGTAGCCGGTATAGCGTCGCAGGCTTCCGGTACCCGTCGCCGCGCCGCCGACGCCCTCGCATGCGTAGGTAACCGGGCCTGTCACCGGCACCACTTGGAAGCGACTGGAGGGCGAGGCGAATGGAAACGACGTGCCCGCGAAAGTGATCGCGGTGGTGGTGGTTCCCGCTGCGATGGTTCGTCTGTTGTCCGTGGCGAGATAGGCGTTGAGGCCGGTCTGGCCGGTGTTGTAAATCACAAGAAACTCGTTTTCCGCGGCGTCGTGCGCCTCGCCCAGAACGTCAAAGCTGAGATCGGCGGTGGCAAAATCGAGCGGATTGCAGCCGCTGTCGCTATCGGTGCAATAGCGCCCTCCCGTGCGAGCGGGGATGAACTCCAGAAATCTTCCCGCACCGGCTATGCGCACGGTGTTGGGCACCGCGGTGCGAATGTCCAGCGCCATGCGCTTCAAGGCAAGGTCGGCAACATCGGTCATGCCGGCCCGGCGCGCAGTGGAAACGTAGCCCTCAACCGGTTTGGCAATGAATACCGCGACAATCCCGGCGACAATCCCGGTGATGACGATGGCCATGACCATCTCGACCAGCGTGAAGCCACCCTGCCTTGTCATCAGTAGTCCGCCCGATAGCCGGTCAGCGAGATGGCATGTCCGGCGCCGCTCGGCGGGACCACCGTAACCGTGATCTGCTTCATTGGAACGGTACCAATAGCGACCGTTGCAACGGGAACTCGCACCTGCACGGTGTAACCCGCCAGAGTTATCAAACCGTCAATCGACGTCGCGGTCACGGGGCCATAATTTGCATAGTCGTCTATATCGTCGAATTGAGGGCGATCGCAGGTTGTCGGACAGGATGCGACGTAACCGCTCACCGGAACATAGGGTTTCAGAAGAACCTCCTCCAGCATCGCTTCGGCAATCGCCAGAGCCTGCTTTGGCTGCAGCGGATCGGCACTACTCCTCACCGACACATTCAGCGACATCAATATACCGGCCAATCCGACACTGACGATGACGATGAACACGATCAGCTCGATCAGGGTGAATCCTCGGTGCAATTTACGCCCGAACCGGCTAGCGTACATAGCCGGTCACCGCATCGATCCTGACGGGATCGGCTCCTGCAATGGTGAGGGTAATGTCACTGCCCTGATTGGTCTGGCCCATGCGCAGAAAGCTGAAACCACTTCCCGCCAGCCCGCTGCCTGCTCGCGGCGTGAAGGGCGGAACCAAAGCGGCATCGCAGGAATCATTCGGCGGTGTCGTGGTATCGATGGTGAGAGTCACGCCTGTCGCTCCCACTGAAACGCATACCGCCCGCCGTTGCGCCAGAGCCGACTTCTGAGCGAAGCGCAGAATCGCAACAGTCTGGTCGCGAAATCCTGCCGCTTCAAAGCCTCCCAGCGAATCCATCCGCGGCAGTACTACCACCGCCATGATGCCGAGAATCACGATAACCACGACCAGTTCTATGATGGTGAAGCCGCGCTGAATCTGCTTATGCGGGATAGTCATGACCAATCTGATTTGGTGTCGGGGAGTGAGTTGTTTGAAACTCGAACCGGAGTGCACACCATTCAATTGTAGTCCGTCGCCAGTCCGCGGAGGAGGCAGCACGCCGGTGGGTTCAGGAAATTCCGACAAACGGCGGCAGGCGCCCCGCGCCCTACTTGCCCAGCAATTCCCTCGGCAAGGCGAAATTGATGTTCTCCGCCGCGCCGTCCAGGGTTTCGATGCTACCGGCGCCGAATTCCTTGAGTCGTTCCACGACGCCATTGACCAGCACCTCGGGCGCCGACGCGCCAGCGGTGACGCCCACCCGCGCATCGCCTTGCAGCCACCCGGCGTCGATCTGATCGGCGCCATCCACCAGGTAGGCCGGGATGCCGCCGATCGCCGCGACTTCGCGCAGACGGTTGGAATTCGAACTGTTCTTCGAGCCGACCACGATCACCACGTCGACCTTGCCGGCCATCGCCTTGACGGCGTCCTGGCGATTTTGCGTGGCGTAGCAGATGTCGTCCTTCTTCGGCCCGACGATGTGCGGAAAGCGCGCGCGCAGCGCCGCGACGATGGCCTGTGCGTCGTCCACCGAGAGCGTGGTCTGCGTCACGTAGGCCAGCGCCACCGTACCGTCAGCGCCGACTGTCGGCTTTAGCTGAACCACATCCTCGACGTTTTCCACCAGATACATGCGGCCGGTGGCCTGGCCCATGGTGCCTTCGACTTCGGGGTGGCCCTTGTGCCCGATCATGACGATCTCGTAGCCCTGCTTGTGCAGGCGCGAGACTTCGAGATGCACCTTGGTCACCAGCGGGCAGGTGGCGTCGAATACCTTGAGGCCACGCTTGTCGGCTTCGATCCGTACCGACAGCGGCACGCCGTGGGCGCTGAAAATCACCGTCGCGCCGTCGGGCACTTCGGAAAGCTCTTCGACGAACACCGCACCCTTGGCCTTGAGGCCGTCGACCACGTAGCGGTTGTGCACCACCTCGTGCCGCACGTAGATCGGCGCGCCGAATTTTTCCAGCGCGCGCTCGACGATGGCGATCGCGCGCTCGACGCCGGCGCAGAAACCTCTTGGGTTGGCGAGCAGGATGTTCATCACATGATCCCCAGCACTTCGACTTCGAAGCGGATCGATTTTCCGGCCAGCGGATGGTTGAAATCGACCAGCACCGTCTCGCTGTCCAGTTCGCGCACCACGCCGGTGAACTTGTCGCCGGCCGGCGAGGAAAACTCGATCATGCCATGCAGTTCGGGCGTGATGTTGGGGGGCAGATCGGCGCGCCCGATGCGCTGCACGAGACCGGGATTGTGTGCGCCGAAGGCCTGGCCGGGTTCGAGCAGGAACACATGGCGTTCGCCGGGGGTGATGCCGATCAGGCATTGTTCCAGCGGCGGCGCCAGTTCGCCGGTGCCGAGCAGCATCGTGGCCGGACCACCGCCGAAGGTGCTGACCAGTTCGACATCGTCGCCGTTGGCGACGCGATAGTGCAGGGCGATGTAGCTGTCGGGCTGGACGGTGTCACTCATGGAGCTTCCTTGGGCTGGAGAAACTGGTGCAGCAGCATCAGCGCGACGCCGACGAATATCGAGGAGTCGGCGACGTTGAAGGCCGGCCAATGATAGCCCGCCAGATGGAAATCGAGAAAATCGACCACGGCGTCGAAGCGCAGGCGGTCGATCACATTGCCCAGCGCGCCGCCCAAAATCAGCGCCAGCGCCGCCGACAGCAGGCGCTCCCCGGCGTGCTTGCGCAGCATGACCAGCAGCCACGCCGAAATGCCGAGCGCAAGCGTAACGAAAAACCATTTCTGCCAGCCACCGGCGTCGGCCAGGAAGCTGAACGAGGCGCCTGGATTGAAGACCAGGACGAGGTTGAAGAAGGAGGTCACGACCTGCCGGTCCATCAGCCGGAAGTTCGCCAGCACCCAGGCCTTGCTGACCTGGTCGAGCACCAGTACCAGCAGCGCCAGTGCCAGCCAGCGCGCGAGGGACGACGCCGACTTAGGCAAACTCGCGCGCCTCGCCGGCGCCGTGGAGATTGCTCACGCAGCGTCCGCAGAGTTCGGGGTGCTCGGCGTTGCTACCGACATCCTCGCGCCAGTGCCAGCAGCGGCCGCACTTGGCGTGGGGGCTGGGAACGGCTTCGATCACCGTGTCGCCGGCGCCGACTTTTTGCAGGTCCACTTTCGAGCAAATGAGAACGAACTTGAGGTCCTCTCCCAGCGAAGCCAGCAGCTCATGGGTTTCGGCGTCGACGCGCAAACTCACCTCGGCCTGCAGCGAGGAACCGATGCCGCCGGTGCTGCGCACGTCTTCCAGCACCCGTGAAACCTCGGCGCGAACGCTGCGCAGGGTTTGCCACCGTGTCGCCAGCGCCGACTCTTCAGCTTGAGCGGGCAGCTCGTGCCACGTCGCCAGCATGACGCTGTCGCCCTGCTTCAGCGTGGTCCAGATTTCCTCGGCGGTGAAGGACAGCACCGGCGCCATCAGCCGCGTCACGGTTTGCAGGATGTGCCACAGCGCGCTTTGCGCCGAACGGCGCGCGCGGGAATTCTCCGCCGCGGTGTACAGCCGGTCCTTGAGGATGTCGAGGTAGAAGGCACCGAGATCCTCGGAGCAGAAGTTCATCAGTGCCTGTACCACCTTGTGGAACTCGAAGCGCTCGTAGTCGGCAGCGCATTGCGTCTGCAGGCGGCGCGTCAGCGCCAGCGCGTAGCGATCCACTTCGAGCCATTCGGCGGGCGGCAGCATTTGATTCTTCGCGTCGAAGTCCGCGGTGTTGGCGAGCAGGAAGCGCAGCGTGTTGCGCAGCCGGCGATAGACCTCGACCACGCGCGGCAGGATGGTCTTCTCGTCGATCGACAGTTCGCCCGAGTAGTCGGTGCTGGCCACCCAGAGACGCAGGATTTCGGCGCCCAGCGTGTCGGAGATTTTCTGCGGCGCGACGACGTTGCCCTTCGACTTGGACATCTTCATGCCCTTGCCGTCGACCACGAAGCCGTGGGTCAGCAGCGCCTTGTAGGGCGCGCGGCCGTCGATGGCGGCACCGGTGAGCAGGCTGGAATGGAACCAGCCGCGATGCTGGTCCGAGCCTTCGAGGTAGAGATCGGCCGGGTAGGTCGACTCCGCCGCGTGCGAGCCGCGCAGCACGGTGCGGTGCGTGGTGCCGGAATCGAACCAGACGTCGAGCGTGTCCTTCATCTTGTCGTAGTTCGCGGCATCGGCGCCGAGCAGTTCGGCGGCATCGAGCTTGAACCAGGCGTCAATGCCCTCCTGCTCGATCTTCCGCGCGACGGCTTCGAGCAGCTCCAGCGTGCGCGGGTGCGGCTCGCCCGTTTCCTTGTGCAGGAAGAAGGGGATCGGCACACCCCAGTTGCGCTGGCGCGAGACGCACCAGTCGGGCCGGTTGGCGATCATCGCGTGCAGCCGTGCCTTGCCCCAGTCGGGATAGAAGGTAGTGGCTTCGACAGCCGCCAGCGCCTTATCGCGCAGCGTGCCGCCGCCTTCCGCCGGGATGCGATTCATTCCCACAAACCACTGGGTGGTCGCTCGATAAATAATCGGCGTCTTGTGCCGCCAGCAGTGCATGTAGCTGTGGGTGATCTCCGCGCTGCCGAACAGGCTGCCGACCTCGGCCAGCTTTTCGATGATGGCCGCGTTGGCCTTCCAGACGAACATGCCGCCGAAGAAGGGCAGGCTGGCGGCGAACACGCCGTCGCCTTGCACCGGGGTCAGGATCTCGTCGTTCTGCATGCCGTGCTTCTTGCAGGAATCGTAGTCCTCCAGGCCATAGGCCGGCGCGCTATGGACGATGCCGGTGCCGGTGTCGAGCGTGACGTAGTCGCCCAGGTATACCGGCGAGGCGCGGTCGTAGAAGGGGTGGCGGAACACCACCTGGGCCAGCGCCGCGCCCTGGCAGGCGCCGAGCACCTCGCCTTCGAGGCCGAAGCGCTGCAGTGCGGCGCCGCGCAACTCGGCGGCGAGGATCAGGCAGCCGCGCGCCGTCTTCACCAGTTCGTAGGTGAATTCCGGGTGCATGTTGAGCGCCTGGTTGGACGGGATGGTCCATGGCGTGGTGGTCCAGATCACCGTCCAACAATCCCCGTCAGGCAGCGCGGCGATACCGAAGGCATGGGCGACGCGGCCGCGTTCGGCGGCGTCGAGCTTGAAACCGACGTCGATCGCCGGCGACTTCTTGTCCTGGTATTCGACCTCGGCTTCGGCCAATGCCGAGCCGCAATCGAAGCACCAATTCACCGGCTTCAGGCCCTTGAACAGGTAGCCGGTCTTGTACAGGTCGCCGACCGCGCGAATCTCGTCCGCTTCATTGCGGAAGGCCATGGTCAGGTAGGGATTGTCCCAGTCGCCGAGCACGCCGAGGCGAATGAAATCCTTCTTCTGCCGCTCCACCTGCTCTGCGGCAAAACTGCGGCACAGCTCGCGCGCCTGGTCGGCCGGCAGGTGCTTGCCGTGGGTCTTTTCGATCTGGTGCTCGATCGGCAGGCCATGGCAGTCCCAGCCCGGCACGTAGGGCGCGTCGAAGCCGGCCAGGGTCTTGGAACGGACGATGATGTCCTTGAGGATCTTGTTCACCGCATGGCCGATGTGGATGTCGCCGTTGGCATAAGGCGGGCCGTCGTGCAGCACGAAGCGCGGACGCCCCTTGGCCGCGTCGCGGATTTTCCAGTAGAGCCGCTGCTGCTGCCACGCGGCGATCCATCCCGGCTCGCGCTTGGCGAGATCGCCGCGCATCGGGAAGGGCGTGTCGGGCATGTTGAGGGTCTTGCGATAGTCAGCCATGTCTAAAATCTCACCGCAGAGGCGCAGAGGCGCAGAGGAAACGCAGAGGAATACAGGTCAAAGTCCATTTGCCAGCCTTTTGATGCCGTTGCGCATCGCATCAACATTGAAATTCATAAGCAGGCCAAGTCGTTTGTCCATCAGCCTGAGATAGGTCAGTAACTGGGCGTCATGGATCGGCATCAACTTTTCAACCGCCTTCACTTCAACAATCAAACAATCATCAATCAGCAAGTCCAGTCGATAGGATTGCGCAAGTGTCAACTTCTTGTAGCGCAAGGGCACAATCACCTCGCGTTTGACACTGAGTCCGGACTGCTCAAGCTCCCATCCAAGGCACTCCACATACGCCGATTCGAGTAAACCCGGCCCCACCTGACGATGCACCTCGATGGCTGCCCCAATGACGCGTCCACTCAGATCGTTGAAATCAGTCTCCGCAATGGCCTTTCTCTGCGTCATCTCTGCGCCTCTGCGCCTCTGCGGTAAAAAAATCCCTTCACGTCGGCTACATCGCGGGCGATCTGCGCCTTGAGCGCGTCGAGGGAATCGAATTTCGCTTCGTCGCGCAGCTTGTGGAGGAAGTTCACATCGACGTGCGTGCCATAGATGTCGCGATCGAAATCCAGCAGATGGACTTCCAGCACCGGCTTGAGGCCTTCGTCCACCGTCGGGCGCACGCCGATGTTGGCCGCGCCGGGCAGCGGCTTCGAATCGACGCCGGAGACAGTGACGGCGAACACGCCGGACAAGGGCAGGCGCTTGCGCCGCACCTGGATGTTGGCAGTGGGGAAGCCGATGGTGCGACCGAGCTTCCTGCCATCCATGACGCGCCCGGCAATGACGAAAGCTCGGCCCAGCAGTTGCTCGGCACGCTCGATGTCGCCCGCCGCCAGGGCTTCGCGCACGGCGGAGCTGGAGACGCGGACACCGCCGAAATCCACCGTATGCATGGCCTCGACCGCAAAGCGATGCTCGTGACCGGCCTGCTGCAGCATGGCGAAGTCGCCGCCGCGTCCCTTGCCGAAACGAAAGTCGTCGCCGATGATCAGATGCCGCACCGACAAGCCCCGCACCAGGATGTTCTCGATGAACTCCGTGGCGGTGAGCGCCGCCAGTTGGCGCGTGAAGCGGCAGACATGAACCCGATCGACGCCGCATTCGGCCAGCAGTTCGAACTTGTCGCGCAGACTGGCCAGGCGCGCCGGCGCCTGGTCCGGCGCGAACAGTTCGCGCGGATGCGGTTCGAAGGTGAGCACCGTCGCCGGCAGCGCGAGTTCGCGTGCCTTGGCTGTCAATTCAGCGAGCAGCGCGCGATGGCCACGATGCACGCCATCGAAATTGCCGATGGTCAGTACCGTGGACGTCGTCGCCCGCTCGGGAACACCGCGAAAAACCAGCATGGGGTTGAGGCAGCAGGGAAAGCGGGCGATTATATCAAGCTAGGCCGGTGCGACCTGAACCACAAGGCATGAAGGCTTCACCGCGGAGGCGCAGAGACGCAGAGAAAGGCAGCGCAGAGGGAAGCAACTACGGCAAATTGTTCGCATCTGGTTTTCTCTGCGAATCCTCTGCGCCTCTGCGGTAAGATTTTCCGCCAGAATCAATCCAGCCGTGCCAGCTTGGATTTGGCCAGCGGCGGATTTTTCGCGAAATAGCGGCGGATGCCCTTGAGGATCGCGTCGGCCATGCGGTCCTGGTAGGCCTCGTCGTTGAGGCGCGCCTCTTCTTCGGGATTGGAAATGAAGGCGGTCTCGATCAGGATCGAGGGAATGTCCGGCGCCTTGAGCACGGCGAAGCCGGCCTGCTCCACCTGCCCCTTGTGCAGCGTATTGATGCGGCCGAGTTCGCCCAGCACATCCTTGCCCAGCTTGAGGCTGTCGTTGATGGTCGCCGTCTGCGACAGGTCGAGCAGGGTGCGCGCCAGATACGGGTCCTTGGCGCCGAGGTTCACGCCGCCGACCAGGTCGGCGGAGTTTTCCTTGTTCGCCAGCCAGCGCGCCGCCGAGCTCGACGCCCCGGTTTCGGACAAGACAAATACGCTGGAACCGCGCGCGGTGCTCTTGATGAATGCGTCGGCATGCACCGAAACAAACAGGTCGGCCTGCACCCGGCGTGCCTTGCCGACGCGCTGCTGCAGCGGGATGAAATAGTCGCCGTCGCGCGTCAGCACCGAGCGCATGTTCGGCGTGGCATCGATCTTTTCCTTGAGGCGCCGCGCCACCGACAAGGTGACGTTCTTCTCGTGGCTGCCGCCGCGCCCGATCGCGCCGGGGTCTTCGCCGCCATGGCCGGGGTCGAGCACGATGGTGACGAGGCGCGCGATCTCGGGCTTCTCGGCCGGCTTTTCGGCGGGTCGCTCGGCGGGCTTCAGCTCGGCCTTCGGCGGCGCCTCGCCGGTTTTTTCCAGCAGCGCCATCAAGGGGTCGATCGGCTCCACCGGATACAGGTCGAGCACCAGCCGATGGCCATACTCGCCGACCGGCTTCAGCGAAAACACTTGCGGCTTCACTTCCCCCTTGAGTTCGATCACCAGGCGCACCACGCCCGGCTTGTTGCGTCCGGCGCGGATCAGCTTGATGTAGGGGTCGGAGTCGAGGATCTTCGAGGGCAGCGTTTGCAGCACGGAGTTGAACTCGACGCCTTCGAGGTCGAGCACCAGCCGCTCGGGGTCCTTCACCAGCAGATGGGAATACTTGATGGGCTGGTCGTGCTCCAGCGTCACCCGCGTGTAGTCGCGTGCCGGCCAGACGCGTACGGCAAGAATGCTGGTTCCCGCCGTGGCGCCAGCGCCGACTCTCGATACCAGCAGCGTCAGGCTGGCCGCGGCGAACTTGAGGACATCACGCCGGCGAGGCATGTGCGTCCCTTGTCACTTGCTGCGGTGATGGACGCGATGCGCCCCTCGCCGCTCGGATCCACGCGCAACTCGATTCGCATATCGGCGGGCGGCAGGTATGGCGCGGCCTTGTCGGGCCATTCGACCAGACAAATTCCGCTTCCTGAAAAATACTCATCGAGCCCCGCATCGAGATATTCTTCCGCCTGATTGAATCTATAAAAATCAAAGTGATAGAAGTTTAATCCAGAAACCACGTGAACTTCAACCAGTGTGTAAGTGGGGCTTTTTACCGGGCCGCTGTCGCCGGCCGCGCGCAACAGGCCGCGCACCAACGTGGTCTTGCCCGCGCCGAGGTCGCCATCGAGCCAGACCACCATGCCCGGCACCAGATTGCCGACCACGGCAGCACCCAGCGCCAGGGTATCGGCTTCGTTCGGCAACGCTAAAGTAAGATGGTCGGCATGCATGGCGATGAAAAAAACTCGACGGCGTTGAAGGACGGCATACGGCGCTGGGGCCGCGAACTGGGCTTTGATGCGATCGGCTTTTCCGGCACCCGGGTCGACGGCGCCGCAGAAGCTCTGGACGCATGGCTGGTCGCCGGCTTCCATGGCGAGATGGATTATATGGCGGCCCACGTGACGCCAGCGGGAAACAAGCGCGCGCTGCCGACCGAACTGGTGCCGGGCACGCGCAGCATCATCACGGCACGCATCAATTACCGTCCCGCGAGCGCCGACTCCCAGGAAGCGCTGGCCGACGGCGAGCGGGCTTTCGTTTCGCGCTACGCGCTGGGCCGCGACTACCACAAGCTGTTGCGCGCCCGCCTGCAAAAACTGGCCGACCGGATCACCGACGAGATCGGCGAGTTCGCCTACCGGGTATTCACCGACTCCGCGCCGGTGATGGAAGTCGGCCTGGCGCAGAACAGCGGACTGGGCTGGCGCGGCAAGCACACGCTGCTGCTCGACCGCGAGGCGGGATCGTATTTCTTCCTCGGCGAGATATTCACCGACCTGCCGCTGGCGCCGGATACGCCGGTCACCGATCACTGCGGCAACTGCACCGCCTGCATCGACGCCTGCCCGACGCAGGCCATCGTCGCGCCCTACCAGGTCGATGCGCGGCTATGCATTTCCTACCTCACGATCGAACTCAAGGGCAGCATTCCCGAAGCGCTGCGGCCCCTGCTGGGAAACCGCATCTACGGCTGCGACGATTGCCAGCTGGCCTGTCCGTGGAACCGCTTCGCGCCCCTGGCGCGCGAGACCGACTTCACGCCACGCCACGATCTCGACCGGGCGACACTGGTCGAACTCTTCGCCTGGGACGAAAACGATTTCAACGAAAGGCTGGCCGGGTCGCCGATCCGCCGCATCGGCTTCGAGCGCTGGCTGCGCAATATCGCCGTGGCGCTGGGCAATGCACCGCCGAGCGAAGCGGTGCTCGGCGCCCTGCGCTCACGCGCCGATCATCCGTTGCCGCTGGTGCGCGAACATGTGGCGTGGGCACTGGCACGCCACGCCACCGACTGACTACTAGCCCGTCGCCACCGGCCGCGAAGCATCGGCGCACCACTCGCTCCACGATCCGGGATACAGCTTCGAGCCGCTGAGCCCGGCCAGTTCCATCGCCAGCAGGTTGTGGCAGGCGGTGACGCCCGAGCCGCACTGCTGCACGACATCCGTTGCCGGTCGACCGGCAAGCAGCGCGTCGAATTCCGCGCGCAGTTCCGCCACCGGTTTGAAGAAGCAGCCGTCGTCATCGAGATTGTCGAAGTAGAAGCGATTCACCGCGCCGGGAATGTGGCCGCCCACCGGATCTAGCGTCTCGTTCTCGCCGCGAAACCGTTCCGGGCTGCGCGCATCGACGATCAGCATATCTTCCGACTGCAGGCTGGACAGCACCTGTCCCGCGTCGACCGTCATGTTCCGTGGTTGCGGCGTGAATACGCGCGGCGCCACCACGGGCACCGTTTCTTCCAGCGCCCGCTTGCCGCGCCGCCAGCCGGGCAAGCCGCCGTCGAGCAGCGCCACCTTGTCATGGCCAAGCCAGCGCAGCATCCACCACAGGCGCGACGCAAAGATTCCGCCTTCGTTGTCGTAGGCCACTACCTGCGTCGACGCATCGACGCCACAGGCCGACATGCGTGCTGCGAAACTGGCCACATCGGGCAGCGGATGACGGCCATTGCTTCCATCCTTTGCACCCGACAGGTCGTCGTCGAGATGCAGGAACAGCGCGCCGGGAATGTGGCCGCGGGCATAGGCCTGGCGGCCGTATTCCGTATTCTTCAGATCATGGCGGCAGTCAAAGACCCGCCACTCGGGATGAGCGGCAAGTTGTTCCGCGCTGACCAGCAACGCGGCCGGCGACTCCTTCAGTGCAGTCATTCGCTTTTTCGGCGAGCCAGGCGCGAGCCTCGGCCTCATCCTCGAACACCGTCACGTCGGCATTGACGAACAGTTGCTCCAGCCAAGCGCTCCATGCCACCCACTGGCTTTCGGTGATCACCGCAATGCGATTGAAGTCGCCGGCGTGCTGCTGGGAAAAGCGGATTTCCTCCCAGACCACATCCAGCGTGAAATCCGCCATGTCGCGCAGATCGACCAGCAGGTTTACCGTTCCCGAGAAATTGATCTCGTGAACAACCAGTTCCTCGAATTCCTTGAAGTCGGCCAGGGTGAATTCGCCGAACACGGCGAACTCGACCAGATGGTCCTGATGTTGTGTGTTGATCATGATGGGCCTCCCAAAATTCCGTTTCAATGGAGAGAATAATCAGCGGGGGCTGAAAAGACAATGGAAATCCGGCGGGAATTTTCTTGCGGCCACCGGGATGCCACCGAAGGCATGTCGCCTGGATGCCATCCGCACGCCTCGCGCGGACAAAAAAAGGGCCCGCAGTGCGGGCCCTTTTTCTGGAATCCTGTGACCTTACTTCTTGGCTTTTTTGCCGGAAACCGCCAACTTGAAACCGGAACCCGCGCTGAACTTCGGCACGGTGGTCGCGGGAATCTTGATGGTGGCGCCGGTCTTCGGATTCTTGCCGGTGCGCGCTGCGCGCTTGGCCGACTTGAAGGTGCCGAAGCCTACGAGAGTAACGGTATCCCCTTTCGAAACCGCTTTCACCACTGCTGCCATGATTCCATCCAGCGCCTTGCCAGCGGCAGCCTTGCTAATGTCGGCTTCCTTGGCGGCGATTTCAATCAGCTCTGCCTTATTCATACCTTAAATTCCTCCTGAGTTTTGAGGGCATCCCGCCCAAAAAATATTCTAAACCCGTTCTACCGGGCTTGTGCAAGGTATTTATTCACGTTGCGCCTGCGATGTTGCAATCACGCCGCCGCCCAGGCAAACCTTCGATTCGTAGAGTACGAGCGACTGTCCGGGGGTCACTGCCCATTGCGGAGCAGCAAAGACGACCTCGCATTCCGTCTCCGAAACGCGCTCGACATCGCAGGCCGCATCCGGCTGGCGGTAGCGTGTTTTCGCCGCATAAACCCAATGCGTGTGCGGTGCGCGTCCTGAAATCCAGGAGAGATCCCGGGCCACCAGGCTGCCGGAAAGCAGGGCGGGATGTTCGTGGCCCTGCACCACCCACAGGACATTCTTGTCCATGTCCTTGCCGGCGACGAACCAGGGTTCCTCCGGCGCGCCCTTGACGCCGCCGATGCCGAGGCCTTCGCGCTGGCCGAGGGTGTAGTACATCAGGCCCTCGTGACGGCCGATCACGCGATCGGTGCCGAACACGCGAATCTCGCCCGGCTGTTTCGGCAGGTAGCGCGCCAGGAATTCGCGGAAGGGTCGTTCGCCGATGAAGCAGATGCCGGTCGAATCCTTGCGCGCATGGTTGGGCAGGCCGGCCTCCTCGGCAATCTTGCGCACATCGCGCTTGTACAAGTGGCCGACGGGAAACAGTGTCTTCGCCAGCTGCGCCTGGTTCAGGCGATGCAGGAAATAGCTCTGGTCCTTGGTGCCGTCCTCGGCCTTGAGCAATTGCCATTCGCCGAGGAACTCCCTCACCTGCGCATAGTGGCCGGTGGCGATCTTGTCGGCGCCGAGCGCGATGGCATGGTCGAGAAAGGCCTTGAACTTGATTTCCGAATTGCACAACACGTCGGGATTCGGCGTGCGCCCGGCCTGGTATTCGCGCAGGAAATCGGCGAACACCCGTTCCCGGTATTCCTCGGCGAAATTGACGGCCTCGAACTCGATGCCGAGGACGTCTGCCGCGGCAGCGGCGTCGACCAGGTCCTGGCGCGAGGAACAATACTCATCGGTATCGTCACCCTCCCAGTTTTTCATGAACAGGCCGATGACTTCGTAGCCTTCGCGCTTGAGCAGCAGCGCCGCAACCGACGAATCGACGCCGCCGGAAAGCCCGACGATTATTTTTCCCTTGGACATGGTGGTCAGTCGTAGTGCCTCAAAAGTTCAAGCGGGAAGCGCCGCCCGGCGAGGTAGTCGCTCACGCACTGCCAGACCAGCGGGCTGCGATGGCGATCGGCGCTGGCGCGAATTTCGTCCGGCGTCATCCAGACGGCGCGCAGGATGCCGGCATCGAGTGTACGGCCTTCCTCATGCGCACCCAACTCGCCGGAAAAGGCAAAGCGCAAATAGGTAATGTCGCCCTGCGGCCGCGGCCACTGGTAAATGCCGACCAGCGCCGTCGGATTGAAACTCCACGCAGTCTCCTCGGCAGCTTCGCGGGTGCAGGCCGCAACCAGCGACTCGCCCTCGTCGAGGTGACCGGCGGGCTGGTTGAAGCGCAGGCCGTCTTCGGTTTCCTCCTCGACCAGCAGGAAGCGCCCCTCGCGCTCGATCAGCGCAGCCACGGTGACATTGGGTTTCCAGACACGATTCATCCGCGTATTTTAGCGCCCCTGCTAAAATCACTACTTCATTCACCGCAATGCTGGAGACCCACCATGTCCATGGCCGACCGTGACGGCTTCATCTGGTACGACGGCAAGCTCGTGCCCTGGCGCGATGCCACCACCCACGTGCTGACGCACTCGCTGCACTATGGCCTCGCCGTGTTCGAGGGTGTGCGCGCCTACAAGACCGTCTCCGGCACCGCGATTTTCCGCCTCAAGGAGCACACCGACCGGCTGTTCAATTCGGCGCACATCTACCGCATGCCGATGCCTTACGACAAGGCGACGCTGATCGAGGCGCACAAGGAAGTCGTGCGCAGCAACAAGCTCGAATCCTGCTACCTGCGCCCGATCGCCTTCTACGGTTCGGAAAAGATGGGCGTCAGCCCGCGCGGCGCGGCGACGCATGTTTCGATCGCGGCCTGGCCCTGGGGCGCCTACCTCGGCGAGGAAGGCATGGAGAAGGGCATCCGGGTCAAGACCTCCAGCTACTCGCGGCACCACGTCAACGTCAACATGGCGCGCGCCAAGTTCGCCGGCACTTATGCCAACTCGATCCTGGCCAACATGGAAGCCACCGAGGACGGCTACGACGAGGCCCTGCTGCTCGACGTCGATGGCTTCGTTGCCGAAGGCGCCGGGGAAAACCTGTTCGTGATCAAGGACGGCGTGATCTACGAACCCGAGATCGCCTCCGCCTTGATGGGCATCACCCGCAACACCGTCATCACGCTGGCCGCGGAACTCGGCTACCAGGTGATTGCCAAGCGCCTGACGCGCGACGACATCTACATCGCCGACGAAGCCTTCTTCACCGGCACGGCGGCGGAAGTCACGCCGATCCGCGAGCTCGACAACCGCACCATCGGTGCCGGCAGCCGCGGGCCGATCACCCAGAAGATCCAGAGCCTGTTCTTCGACGTGGTGAACGGCAAGGTGCCGGCCCACAAGGACTGGCTGAGCTATATTTAACGCTCACGGTCGAGTACGACACATCTCTGAGCATGAAACAACGCAAGGGCGAATTGGTCGCCCCCACCCCGGCCCCGCCCCGAGGCGGGGTGACTGATCGGCTCGCTGCGCTCGAATGTCACTCGTGCCTCCGAGCGAGTTTCCTCACATTTAACCGAGGTAAGCCATGACCACACTCGACGAATCGCAACGCCAGGTTGCCGTTACCGCCCACGATCTGCCGCTGGCCTGCCCGCGTCCTGGCGCGCCGCTGTGGGCCCGCCATCCGCGCGTCTTCATCGACGTGCTGAAAAGCGAGTCCGGCGAGGCCGCCTGCCCCTATTGCGGCACGCAATACCGCTTCGAAGGCGAGCGCCCCAAGGGCCACCATTAAGCTTCGTCGCCAGATTCGCGCTCCACTTCCGGTATGAAGATTCTTGTCGTCGCTCCGTCCTGGATCGGCGACACGATTCTCGCCCAGCCGCTGCTCGCGCTGCTCAAGCGCAAACATCCCGACGCCCGCATCGAGGTGCTGGCGCCGAACTGGTCGGCGCCGCTGCTGGGGCGCATGGGCGAGGTCGATGCGGTCATCGTCAATCCCTTCGGCCATGGCGAATTCAATTTCGGTGCGCGCCGCGCTTTGGGCCGCCGTCTCGCCAGCGCCGACTTTTCAAAAGCCTACGTCTTGCCGAACTCCTGGAAGTCGGCACTGGTGCCCTTCTTCGCCGGAATTCCCCGCCGCATCGGCTATCAGGGCGAAGCCCGCTACCTGCTGCTCAACGAACGCCATCGGCTCGATGCAAGCGCGCATCCGCAACTGGTGCAGCGCTATGCCGCGCTGGCCGGGCCGCCGCCCGCGACCTTGCCGCAACCGCATCTGAGTTCCACGGTGGAACAGCAGCAAGCAGTACGCCGGGAACTGGGCCTGCCTCTCGATGCCGCACCGGTGATCTTCTGCCCCGGCGCCGAATACGGCCCGGCCAAACGCTGGCCGTCGCAGCACTTTGCCGCGCTGGCGCGGCTCGTCGCGAGCCCGCAAAACCCGGTCTGGCTGGTCGGTTCGGCCAAGGATGCCGCGGTGGGCGATGAAATCAGCGCGGCGGCGGAAGGCGCGGCGCTCAACCTGTGCGGCCGCAGTTCGCTGGAACAGGCCATCGACCTGATTGCTTCCGCACGCTGCGTGGTCAGCAACGACTCCGGCCTGATGCACGTGGCCGCGGCGCTGGGGCGGCCGCTCGTCGCGCTCTACGGTTCGTCGTCGCCGGCCTACACGCCACCGTTGTCGGCGGAGGCGGAAATCATTTCACGAAACCTGCCGTGCAGCCCCTGTTTCAAGCGCGAATGTCCGCTGGGACATTTCGACTGCATGAACGGAATCACTCCTGAACAGATCGCGGCGAACGTCACCGCGAAGTTGCGGAGCTGACCATGCCCGGGCAGAAACTTTTCGCCACGCCGCAGGATGTCGAAGCGGCTTTCTACGAAGCGCTGGAGCGCTGCGACATCGAAGCCATGATGGCGGTCTGGGCCGAAGACGAGGAAGTCGTCTGCGTGCATCCCGGCGGGCCGCGCCTGGTCGGCTACACGATGATCCGCGAAGCCTGGCAGCATGTCTTCGCCAACGGCCGCAAGCTCAGGGTGCGTCTGTCGCAGCAGACCTCCGTAACGACACCCTTCGCGATGGTCAGCACCCTGCTCGAGCATATCGCCACCGTTGACAACGAGAGCATGAGCGCGCCGGTGGCGGCCACCAACATCTACGTACGCGGGGCCCTCGGCTGGCGCATGGTCGCCCACCATGCTTCGCCGGTACCGCCCGACAGCCTCGGCGAAGCGCCACGAGTCCTTCACTGAACGCCGCTGTGGAAACACCTCGCTATCTGGCGCCGGAGTGGCTGCCCGGCGGCCACGCGCAGACCATCTGGCCGTTGCTGATCAAGGGGCCGCTACCGCACTACCGGCGCGAGCGCTGGGACACCCCGGATGGCGACTTCATCGACCTCGACTGGATTTCCGGTCGCGCCGGCACACCCTGCGTGGCGCTGTTCCACGGCCTCGAAGGCAGTTCGCGCAGCCACTATGCGCGGCGGCTGATGCACGCAGTGGAGCAGCGTGGCTGGCACGGCGTGGTGGTGCATTTCCGTGGTTGCTCGGGCGAGCCGAATCGCCTGCCGCGCGCCTATCACTCGGGCGACTCGCAGGAGATCGACTGGGTGCTGCGCCGCCTGCGGGCGCGCGGTGATCCGGCGCTGTTCGTTGCCGGTGTTTCGCTCGGTGGCAACGCGCTGCTGAAGTGGCTGGCCGAGCAAGGCAGCCAGGCGGCCAGCGTGATCGACGCGGCGGCGGCAGTGAGCGCGCCGCTTGACCTTGCCGCCGCCAACACCGCACTTTCATCCGGCTTCAACCGGGTCTATGCGCGGCATTTCCTGCGCACGCTGATTCCAGCGGCACTGGCCAAGGAGCGCCGCTTCCCCGGTCGCATCGACATTGATCGCGCCAGGGCGGCGCGCACCCTGCGCGACTTCGACGATGCGGCGACCGCACCACTGCATGGCTTTGCCGGCGCCGACGACTATTACGCGAAAAGCAGCGCCGGTCCGCTGCTGGGCACCGTGCAAGCGCCGACGCTGCTGCTGCATGCCGCCAACGATCCCTTCCTGCCGCAAGCCGCGCTGCCGCGGCGCGATGCCTTGTCCGCGGCCGTGAGCTTCGAAGTGACGGCTCACGGCGGCCACGTCGGCTTCGTGCACGGCACCCTGCCCGGCCGCCTCGACTGGCTGCCGCAGCGCCTGCTGGCGCACTTCGACGCCCATCCGCCGGCGAACTTGCGCGTGCGATAATTTCCGCCATCCAACTCATCCGGCGGCAGACATGCGCACACTCGCACCCGAGATCTTCAAGGCCTACGACATTCGCGGCATCGTCCGCACCACGCTGACGGCGGACACCGTGCGCAGGATCGGCCAGGCGCTGGGCAGCGAAGCCGTAGCGCGCGACATCAAGGCGATCGTCATCGGTCGCGACGGCCGCCTCTCCGGACCCGCGCTGGCGAGTGCGCTGGCCGACGGCATTACCCGAACCGGCGTGGACGTGATCGACATCGGCTGCGTGCCGACGCCGATGACCTACTTCGCCGCGCACGAACTCGGCACCGAGAGCTGTGTCTCCGTCACCGGCAGCCACAATCCCCCGGAATACAACGGCCTGAAAATGGTGCTGGGCGGCCAGACGCTGTATGGCGAGATGATCCAGGACCTGCGTCGCCGCATAGAGAAAAATGCGGCCAGCGCCGTCCCGCCAGGGGATACCGCTTCGCATAACTTTTGCCAGGGTCGCGGTGTGGTACGCCACGCCAGCGTGCACCAGGCCTATCTCGATCGCATCGTCGGCGACGTCAAGCTGTCGCGGCCGATGAAGATCGTCATCGACTGCGGCAACGGCGTGGCCGGCGGTGTCGCGCCGGAGCTGTTCCGCCGCATGGGCTGCGAGGTGACCGAGTTGTTTTGCGAGGTCGATGGCAACTTTCCCAACCACCACCCCGATCCATCCAAGCCAGAAAACCTGGTCGACCTGCAGCGCGCCCTGCGCGAGACCGGTGCAGAACTGGGCCTGGCCTTCGACGGCGACGGCGACCGGCTCGGCGTGGTCACCCGGGATGGCGAAATCATCTTCCCCGACCGCCAGTTGATGCTCTTCGCCGCCGACGTGCTCGTCCGCAATCCCGGCGCCCAGATCATCTACGACGTGAAATGCTCGCGCTGGCTGGCGGAGTCGATTCGCCATCAGGGCGGCCGGCCGCTGATGTGGAACACCGGCCACGCCCTGATCAAGACCAAGCTCAAGGAAACCGGCGCACCGCTGGCCGGCGAGATGAGCGGCCACATGTTCTTCAAGGAACGCTGGTTCGGCTTCGACGACGCGCTGTACACCGGCGCGCGCCTCCTCGAAATCGTCTCGCGCTGGGAAGACTCCAACTGGCCGCTGAAGAATCTGCCCAACGCCATCTCGACGCCGGAACTCAACATCAAGATGAACGAGGGCGAGCCGCATGCGCTGGTGGCGAAGCTGCGGGCCGGCGGCAAGAAACTGCTGCCCGGCGCGCGCGAACTGATCACCATCGACGGCGTGCGCGCCGAGTATGCCGACGGCTTCGGTCTGGCGCGCGCCTCGAATACCACGCCGGTCGTGGTGCTGCGCTTCGAGGCCGACACGCAGGCCGCGCTGACGCGCATCCAGGCCGAGTTCAGGAGCGCGCTGGAAACCTTGTGGCCGGGAATCCGCACCGGCTTCTGACGCCGCTGTGCCGTCTGCCGACAACAGCAACTTGAGCGACTACACAGAAATCTGCATCGTTGGCCCATGAAGATCACGCTCGACATCAACGATTCGCTGCTGGCCAACGTCAAGGCGCTGGCGGCGCGGCAGCGAATCAGTTTGACGCGACTGGTCGAGGAAGGATTGCAGCTTCGCCTTCACTCACCACATGTCGCAACCAAGACCGGCAAACGGAATATTCCCGTCTTCAAGGGACGCGGCGGTTTGGTTGCCGACCTGAACCCGACCAGTAACAAGGCAGTGCTGGACGCCGCCGACAATAACGCCTGACGTCAATTGTGTTGATTGCCGCGTCACGGACGCGACCATCCCCACCACACAAACATTCGCAGTCTGCGGCCATGCCCTTGAAGCATGCGCCGATGATGCAAGCCTGAGGCTGATACCGACGATTTTGGCCAGCTTCCTGCGATTGATCACGTTCAACGCCGATTTCAAGAAGCTGTTACGGCGAACGCAAACGACTGTACTCAGCCCCGGCTGAACTGCACCGGCTTCTGGCCTGACGCTCGCCGGCGCTATTTCTTTGGCTCGGTCTTGCCTGCCAGGACAAGGCCGAGGATGACTTCCCGCACCGCCTTGCGCTGCGGCACGGGCAGACTCATGAAAGCCTCGAACATCTCGCGTTCCTGGTAGCCGATGCCCTCGTCCCAGCGCTTGCGTCGCTCGCTCACCTGCCGCGCGATCTCCACCCCATCCCGCAATTCCTGCGGCGTTACGTTCAGCCATTTCGCCAACGCAAGCAGTTTGTCGTTGGCTGGAAAGGTCTCGCCCACAAGCCAGCGGCGCACACCGTGCAACGTAACCGGCTTGCCCCAGTAACGCTGATTGAACTCACGTTCCAGCACGGCGGGCTTTCCCTCGTAACCCGCTTCCTCCATGGCCCGACGTAAGCGTTGGGCGAATTTGGCTTTGGCTTTGTCCATGCGTCCAAATTACGGCCAGAATCAAACTGGTTACGTAACCTGTATGATTGTTACGTCATTAACGTAACTTTCAATCAAGTTCATGCCCAAAAGCCTGTTGGAACAGCTTCCCGATATCGTCAAGCGCGGGCGCGAAGAAGCCGAAAAGATTCTCGAAAGTCTCGAAGGCCGCCACCGCGTCGGCCTGCAAACCCGCGAATGGGTGCTGCCGGCCAAGGACACGGCGGCAACAGACTGGATCGCGCAGAGTCAGCGCGCCGGGCATCTCGCCGCAGCCAGCCAGAAAGTCGGCGCTGGCGGGACGGCGAATGGTGCGGGCGATTGGGCCAACCGCCTGATCTACGGCGACAACTTGCTGGCAATGGCGGCGCTACTGGCCGGCGACGAGCAGACGCCGAGCCTGCGCGGCAAGATCGACCTGATCTACATCGACCCGCCCTTCGACTCCAAGGCCGACTACCGCACCAAGGTCGCGCTACCCGGCGTCGAACTGGAACAGAAGCCGACCGTCATTGAGCAGTTCGCCTATTCCGACACTTGGTCCGACGGCACGGCCTCCTATCTGGCGATGATCACACCGCGGCTTATTCTGATGCGCGAACTGCTGGCCGACACCGGCTCGATCTATGTGCATCTCGACTGGCACGTCGGGCATTACGTGAAGATCGTGATGGATGAGGTGTTTGGGAAGGAGTGTTTTCGCAACGAAGTCATCTGGAGCTACTTCGGCTTCAAGCGATCTACCGCAAAGAAATTTCCGCAAAAACATGATGTTCTTTTCTCATTCACCAAATCTCCAAACTACTTCTGGCGTACCCAATACAAACCCCACAATCCCGAATACCTGAAGCGGTTCAAACCGGACGAAACTGGCCGGCTGTGCCGATCTGACGTGAATCCGACTGGTGGAGGTAGCCGAAAGATCTACCTTGATGAGGTAGAGGGGGACATTGTCGACTCGGTATGGGACGATTTGCCGCCGGTAAATCCAGTAGCCAATGAACGCGTCGACTATTCGACGCAGAAACCAGAAAAACTACTGGATCGCATTATTCAATCATCCTGTCCAGAAAATGGCTTCGTCGCCGACTTCTTCGGCGGCTCCGGCACCACCGCTGCCGTCGCCGAAAAGCTCGGCCGCCGCTGGATTACCAGCGACCTCGGCAAGCCGGCCTGCATGGTCATGCGCAAGCGCCTGATCGACCAGAACGCCAAGCCCTTCCTCTATCAGGCCATCGGCGATTATCAGGTGGAGGCGGCAAAAGCGTCGCTGGGGCGGGGCTTCCGCGTCGGCGACCTGTCGCAGATCGTGCTCTCGCTCTACGGCGCTCTGCCGCTGCCGGCGGAGGACAACGCCAACCGGAACCTCGGTAAGCTCGTGGCCGGCGGCTCGAAGACGCTGGTGCTGGCCGATTCGCCGAACAAGCTGACGGGCGCGGCGACGCTCAAAAAAGCCGCCGCCCTGCGCGATACACTGATGGGCGGCTGGGACAAGGTGGTGGTGCTGGGCTGGAACTTCGAGCCGGGCATAGGCGAAAGCATCGCGGCGATGAACGATGCGCGCCTCGAAGTGCTGGTGATCCCGCCCGACCTACTGGATCGGCTGAAGAAGAAGGGCGGACTGGAAAAGCTGCGCGGACAAGTGCGCTTTGCCAGCCTGCAATACCTGACGCTGCATCCGGTAGAGCGGGCAAAAGTCGGCGCTGGTGAGACGGCGCAGGAAATATTGACCGTGCGCCTCGCCAACTATGTGCTGCTCTCGCCCGAGGCGATCAACCTCGATGAGGCCAACCGCGCCAAGTTGCAGGCGGTGGCGAACCGGGAACCGCTGGCGCTGATCGAGTACTGGGCAGTCGACCCGGACTACGACGGCAAGGTGTTCCGCTCGGTGTGGCAGGACTATCGCGGCAACACGGAGAACGACGGCGATCCGCTGCGCGTGGTGACGCAGGCGGTGCTCGATCTGCCGGCGAAGGATGGCCCGCGCCGCGTCTGCGTGCGGGCGGTGGATGTGTTCGGCTTCGAGGCGGAAGCGGTGGCGATAGTAGAGGTGGCGGCGTGAAATCCGCCCGTTCAGGCAGCCAGCCGGGGAATTTTTTTCAAGTCCTTGCCGAGGTGGCTTTGCGCGATTTTGAGGTCGTAGTCCGCCTGCCAGCTCGACCACATCTGCGGCGACTGGCCGAAGGCGCGACCGAAGCGCAGCGCAAGGTCTGCCGTCACCGGACGCTCGCCACGAACGACATGCGAAATGCGCATCGGCAAAACGCCGATGACACGGGCGAACTCGGCCTGGCTCATCTTGCGGTCGCCCAAAATTTCCGCCAGAAGCTCACCCGGATGAATGGGCGGCATCCCGTTGACCGGATTGTTCGCGGTTGGATCGCTCATGATCGGTACTCCTCAGTGATAGTCGGCGATTTCCACGTTGAAGGCGTCGCCGTCTTCAAAGCGGAAACACACACGCCATTGGTCGTTGATGCGAATGCTCCATTGCCCGCCGCGATCGCCTTTCAGTGCTTCGAGGCGGTTCGAGGGCGGCTCCCGCAAATCCTCGATGCGCTTGGCGAAGTGCATCTGATACAGACGCGTCATCGCCCGACGCAGGATGCTCTGCGGCAATCGCCGCGACCGCCCTGTCGTAAACAGCGATTCCGTTTCCTTGTCGGCGAAGCTGCGGATCATGACCATCAATATAAACATTTTGTTTATGCGGCGCAAGCAGGCCGATCCGCATGAGCAAGGCAGAAAATCCGCTGGCCCTTGCCGCCGGTCTGACGGCCAAGACAAACCAGCTTTGCATCGGTCTTGAAGACGGCGTCGCCGATATTTACGACCTGGTGACGCCGACCACGGCGGAACTGCTGCGCTGGTGGTTTCTGGCCGACATCTGCGCGACGCGACCGTTCAATTTTCACGCTGGGCAGCGACAGGCGATTCTGAACGCCATCGTCGCGCACGAGGTGCTGAATGCGGCCGATCTGGCGACTCTCTACCGCGCGGCGGCGCCGGATGCGCTCCTGACCGGCGGCCGACTGGCCGAGGTATTGCAGGCCAAACACGGCCATCCGAAGTACTGCCTGAAAATGGCGACCGGCACCGGCAAGACCTGGGTAATGCAGGCACTGATGGTCTGGTCGCTGCTCAACAGGACAGCGGCGCAGGCGGAAGGAATCGACGATCCGCGCTTCACGCGCCATTTCCTGATTGTGGCGCCGGGCCTGATCGTCTATGAGCGTTTGCTGGATGCCTTGCGCGGCAAGCAGAAGGATGGCGAGCGGGATTTTTCCAGTTCCGACGTGGCGCGCTACGCGGAGCTGTTCATTCCCGAAGGCGAACGGGAACTGGTGTTCGGCTTCGTGCGCGGCAATCTCTGCATCAAGGATGAAATCGGTCTCAAGGCCACGGGCAACGGCCTGATCGCCGTCACCAACTGGCATGCGCTGGTGGAAGGCGAGGAGGAGCCCGAGCCGGAAGTCGATGCACCGGGCGCGCCGGCCGATCCGCAACGGGTGATCGCCGAAGTGCTGCCGCTGGCGCCGGGCAAGTCGGCTGGCAACAGCCTGGAGATGCTGGATCGGCGCTATGCGCGCGGCGGTATTCTCGACTACCTGGCCGCGCTACCGGCGCTGATGGTCTTCAACGACGAGGCCCATCACATCCATGAAGTGAAGAAAGAGGGCGAGGCCAGCGAAGTCGAGTGGCAGAAGAGCCTGTCGCGCATCGCCGAGAAAAAAGGGCGCGGCTTCGTGCAGGTCGATTTTTCGGCTACGCCCTACAACGATGTCGGAGCGGGAAAAAACAAGCGCAAGGTCTATTTCCCGCACATCGTGGTGGACTTCGATCTCAAGGCCGCCATGCGCGCCGGACTGGTCAAGTCGCTGGTGCTCGACCGGCGCAAGGAGATCGGCGCTTTGCCTTTGGAGTTCAAGGCCGAACGAGACGCGGATGGTAATCCGACCTTGGCCGAAGGCCAGCGCGTGATGCTGCGCGCCGGCCTGCAAAAGCTTAAGAAGCTGGAAGCAGATTTTTCTGCGCTTGACCCGGCGCGGCATCCGAAGATGCTGGTGGTCTGCGAGGACACGTCGGTCTCTCCCTTGGTGACGCAATTCATGCGTAACGAAGGCCTGACTGATGATGAAGTGATGACCATCGACTCGGGCCGCAAGGCAGAACTGGGCGAAAAGGAATGGGCGCCGGTTCGCGAGCGGTTGTTCGACGTGGATCGCCATGCAACGCCGCGCGTGATCGTCAGCGTGCTGATGCTGCGCGAAGGCTTCGACGTCAACAACATCTGCGTCATCGTGCCGTTGCGTTCGAGTCAGGCGCAGATTCTGCTGGAGCAGACCATCGGCCGCGGCCTGCGCCTGATGTGGCGCGAGGACGACTACGCCGACATCAGGCACGAAAACCGGGAGCGCATCAATGCCGGCAAGGAACCGGCGAGCCTGATCGACATCCTCTCCATCGTCGAACACCCGGCTTTCCAGTCTTTCTACAAAGAGTTGATGGAGGAAGGCCTGGCTGGCACGACCAGCGAGGAAAGCGACAACGCCAGCAGCGCCGGCGACATGATCACGGTCGGCCTGCGCGACGGCTACGAAGAGTTCGATTTCGCCATTCCCTTCATCCTGCGCGAAGCCGAGGAGACACTCGATCATCAGCGGCTGGATGTCATGGCGTTGCCGACCTTTACCGCGATAGGCCGCGCGGAACTTTCGCGCATGCTGGGCAAGGGCGATACCTTTGTCTCCCAGGACTTGCAGAGCACCACCCTGTTCGGCGATTACAGGGTCGAGGGGGCGGTGATGAACGTCGGCGGTTACAACGACTATCTGGCGCGCCTCACCCGTCGGATCGGTCAAGCCCTGAGTCAGCCGCTACCGAGAGGGCGCAAGGTCGCGGATCATCACGCCAATCCCTACATGCAGGTAAATACGGCAGAACTCACGGGATGGCTGGAACACTACATTCTCGAACGGCTGTTCGGCGAGCCCTTTGATCCGATGGCCGATGAAAACTGGCGCTTGCTATTGTTGCAGCCAGTGGTCGATCACATCACCGAAAAATTCGCGCTGGCGTTGGTGGAATCCGAGCAGCGCAACTGGCAGGGCGAAACCGAAGTGCATCCGCGGCGACTTTCGGATGTGGCCAAACTGACCATGCGCGAGAGCGCCTCGCTGCCGGTCGGCAAGTGCATCTACGAGCGTCTGCCCTATCCTACGCGCAGCGGCGGGCTGGAGCGGGCATTCATGGAATGGGCCCAGGCGGACAGCAGCGTGGCTGCGTTCTGCAAGATCAGCGAAACCCGTCATGATTTCGCCCGGTTGCGCTACGTCAAGGAAGACGGCCTGCCGGCTTTCTACTCACCGGATTTTCTGGTGTGGGCGGAAAAGGCAATCTATCTGGTGGAGACCAAGGCCCAGCAACAAACCACTCACCCGAACGTGCAACGCAAGCTGAAGGCCGCCACCGCATGGTGCGAGCGCATCAACGAACTGGCGCCCGAGCATCGGGATCAACGCGAGTGGCGCTATGTGCTGCTCGGCGAAGTGATGTTTCACGATTGGCGCAGCAAGGGCGGACGGCTGGCCGAACTGCTCGATTACGCGCGGGTGCGGACGACCGGTGATTCCAGCGCGCAGCTGTCGCTGGTCTGAAATTCGCCGTTCCGCCAGCGCCGACTTTTCTACAGCCTGGCTTCCACCCAGCCTTTCACTGACGCCAGCGCCGCCGGTACGGCCGCCGGCTGCGTACCACCAGCCTGCGCCATGTCGGGCCGGCCGCCGCCCTTGCCGCCCACCTGCTGCGCAACGAAGTTGACCAGTTCGCCGGCCTTGAGCTTGCTCGTGAGATCGGCAGTGACGCCGGCGATCAAGCTGACCTTGCCTTCGCCGGTACTGGCTAGCACGATCGCCGCGCTCTTCAATTTGTCCTTGAGTTTGTCCAGGGTCTCGCGCAGCGCCGTGGCATCGGCGCCTTCGAGAATCGCGGCAAGCACCTTGACGCCCTTGACGTCGACCGCTTGGCTCAGCAGGTCGTCGCCCTGCGAAGCGGCGAGCTTCGACTTGAGGCGCGCGAGTTCCTTTTCCAGCGCCTTCACGTTGTCCTGAATCTGCGCCACGCGCGCGGCGGCTTCTGCCGGCTGCGCCTTGAGTTCGGCGGCGACGGCATCGAGCAGCGCCTGCTGCTGCTGCACTTTCGCCACCGCGACGTCGCCACAGACCGCCTCGATGCGGCGTACGCCGGCCGCGACGCCGGCTTCCATGACGATCTTGAACAGGCCGATGTCGCCGGTGCGCGCCACATGCGTGCCGCCGCAGAGTTCCTTCGACGAACCGATCGTCAACACGCGCACTTCGTCGCCGTACTTCTCGCCGAACAGCATCATGGCGCCGGTTTTCTGCGCGCTTTCGAGGTCCATCACCGACGCATCGGTCGCCGCATTAGCGATGACTTCGTCATTGACGATGCGCTCGATGCGGAGTATCTCCTCGGCCGTGACCGGCTGGGTATGGGCGAAGTCGAAGCGCGTCTTGTCGGGATCGACCTGCGAGCCCTTCTGTTGCACGTGCGGGCCCAGCACTTCGCGCAGCGCCTTGTGCATCAGGTGCGTCGCCGAGTGATGACGGATGGTACGGGCACGCGCCAGGGTGTCTACTTTCGCCGTGACGCCACCGCCGACTTTCAGGGTGCCGGTGCGTACCACGCCATGATGGCCGAAGACGCTGGCCTGGATCTTCTGCGTGTCTTCCACGGCGAAGATGCCGTGCACCGAGCGCAATTCGCCGACGTCGCCGACCTGGCCGCCGGATTCGGCATAGAAGGGCGTGTCGTCGAGCACCACCACGCCGAGCTCGCCTTCGACCAGTTCATTGACCGCCGTGCCGTCCTTGTAAAGGGCGAGGATGTTGCCTTTGGCTTCCAGCGTCTCGTAGCCGTGGAAGGTGGTAGCCGGACCGTCGTAGTCGAGGTTGGCGGCCATCTTGAACTTGCCGGCGGCGCGCGCCTGTTCCTTCTGCCGCGTCATGGCGGCATCGAAGGCGGCGCTGTCGACCACAATCTGCCGTTCGCGGCAGATGTCGGCCGTCAGGTCGAGCGGAAAGCCGTAGGTGTCGTGCAGCTTGAACGCGGTCTCGCCGTTGAACTGCATCACGCCGGTCTTTTCCATCAGTTCCAGCTCGGCTTCGAGGATCGCCATGCCGTGCTCGATGGTAGCGAAGAAGCGGTCTTCCTCCTGCTTCAACACGTCCATCACGCGCTGCTTGCCGCTGGCGAGTTCGGGATAGGCCGCGCCCATTTCCGTCACCAGGTCGGGCACCATCTTGTGGAAGAAGGCGCTGCGCGCGCCGAGCTTCCAGCCGTGGCGGATGGCGCGGCGGATGATGCGGCGCAGGACATAGCCGCGCCCTTCGTTGCCGGGAATCACGCCGTCGGCGATCAGGAAGGAACAGGCGCGGATGTGGTCGGCCAGCACACGCAGGCTCGGGCTGTCCATGTCGGCACCCGAGGTCTCGCGCGCGGCGGCGGCGATCAGCGCCTGGAATAAATCGATTTCGTAGTTGGCATGCACATGCTGCAGCACCGCCGATATGCGTTCCAGGCCCATGCCGGTATCCACCGAGGGCTTGGGCAGCGGATGCATGATGCCCGCCTCGTCGCGGTTGAACTGCATGAAGACGTTGTTCCAGATTTCGATGTAGCGGTCGCCGTCTTCGTCCTCGCTGCCCGGCGGGCCGCCCCAGATGTGCTCGCCGTGGTCGTAGAAAATTTCGGTGCAGGGACCGCAGGGGCCGGTGTCGCCCATCATCCAGAAGTTGTCGGATGCATAGCGCGCGCCCTTGTTGTCGCCGATGCGGATCACGCGATCCTGCGGCACGCCGATCTCCTTGGTCCAGATGTCGTAGGCCTCGTCGTCCTCCGCATACACCGTGACCCAGAGCTTGTCTGCGGGGAGTTTGAAGACATCGACCAGCAGTTCCCAGGCGTACTTGATGGCATCGCGCTTGAAGTAGTCGCCGAAGCTGAAGTTACCCAGCATCTCGAAAAAGGTGTGGTGCCGCGCCGTGTAGCCAACGTTTTCCAGATCGTTGTGCTTGCCGCCGGCGCGCACGCATTTCTGCGAACTCGCGGCACGGGTGTAGCTGCGCTTGTCGAAGCCGAGGAAGACATCCTTGAACTGGTTCATCCCGGCGTTGGTGAACAACAGGGTCGGATCCTCGTGCGGCACCAGCGAACTGGAGGCCACCACCTGGTGGCCTTTCGAGGCAAAAAAATCGAGGAAAGCTTGGCGGATTTCGGAGCTTTTCATGGCGGGAAATGCTGGCTGGAACAGGAAACCGCGATTTTACGCGAACCAAACGGACTTATCCCACCAAGGGACGCCTGCCCGCGAAGCGGAATACCAGGCGTGCAAGGCACCGTCTGCGGCTGGGCGCCGCAGACATAAAAAGCCCGCGCGAAGGCGGGCTTGACGGAACGCGGCGGCCTTACTTGTTGCGTGCCGGGCGATCCTTCTTGCCGTCGTGATTGCGGTCACGCTGGCGGTCGTGCTTTTCCTTGGCAATGTGCCGGCTTTGGACATTCTCGGCTTGCTGAAGGCGCGCACGTTCCTGCTTCGTGACGACGCCGTCGGCCTTGGCCTTGTCTTCCATCCTCTGGACGCGTTCCTGGCCTTTTTCCAGACGGGCGGCTTCCTTGGCGGTCAGTTCGCCGGACTTGACGCCCTGGTCGATGCGCTGTTGCTGATTGGCCTGGCGTTTGTCGATGCCGGGCGTGGCGGCCGGGTCCTTCGCCGGTGCGGTTTGCGCCAGAACCGGCAGGGCAAAAGCGGCAAGGACAGCGACCAGCAGACTGGATGTGCGTTTCATGTGTTGCTCCTCGTGTTTGGAATGGGACAGCCCCATGCGCAGAATAACGCCAGATACCCGTCGATGTTGACACGTGAAATGTAAGCGACTGTTAGCCGCGCTTACATTTCCTCTAGCGCCCAGAGATCGGGGCGGTCGGAAAAGACCGCGCTCACGCCCATGGCAAACAAGCGCTCGGCCTCGTCGCGGCGATTGATCGTGTAACAGGCCAGCGGAAACCCCTCGGCGCGAACCGCTGCGGCGACCCCGGCGGTCAAGCCTCGCGCCGAACAATGCAAGGCCATCGCGCCGAGGCCGGCCAAGCGCTCGCGCCAGTCGGCCGGAATCACCTCGACCAGCAGGGCGCGCGGCAACTGGGGCGCTTCCGCCGCCGCCGCCCGCAGGGCCGTCTCGGAGAAGGAAGACAAGACCAGTCGACCGCCTCCCGCCGCCGCATGGCGGGCCACCACGCGGCCGGTCGCGGCCTCGTGTCCGACGGCAGGCTTGATTTCGACATTGGCCCACAAACCCAGCGCGGCGCACAGTTGCAGGGCTGCATCGAGAGTCGGCACCGGCTCCACGGCGAAAGCGGCATGGTGCCGGATGCCGGCATCGAGCCGGATCAACCGGGCCGAGTCCATGTCGGCCACCCGCCCCTGTCCCGAGGTGGTGCGTTCGAGCGTCTCGTCATGGATCAGCACCGGCACGCCATCGGCCGCCAGCATGGCATCGAACTCCACCCCGCGACATCCCAGACGCGCCGCGAGTCGCAAACCCGCCAGGGTGTTCTCCGGGGCCAGCGCACCGCCGCAACGATGCGCGATGATGCGCGGGTAGCCCATCACTTGCGCGAAGCGGCCACCGCCCTGGCTGGCGCCGGCGAGGGGGCTATCGCCTCATTGACCCGCCGTACCGTGTTGTCGAGGGCCTCCTTGGCCGCCCGATCGGTGGTCCAGACAAAGGCCACTTCTTCGCCGAGGAACTCGTGCAGGCGATCGCGGATCGGCCCGTGCTTGACCCGCGTGCTGCCCTTCTTCGACACCGACAAACGCTTTTGCGCCGCATCGAGCAGATGGTTGGGAATGCCCGAGTCGCGCAGTGCCGCCACCGCTCCCGGCGTCATCGGCAAATAGCTGGTGGCGTGTACCCACTCCCTTTGCACATCGGGCCGCAGCAGAAAGCTCATGAAGCGCGCCGCCAGCTTGTATTCATCTTTTTTGTGCCCGGCCAGCACCCACAGCCCGGCGCCGTCGGGCAGCACGTCGGCCGGCTTGGCCGCATACACATCGTCGTAGTGCGGCAGGGGCGCAACGCCGACATCGATGCCGGCACGTTTGGCTTCGGCATACAGCGATGATTCACCGGTCAGCATCGCGCACTCGCCGCTGAGAAAGCGCCGGTTGCCTTCGCGTCCCGGCCCCGAGTAATGGAAGTAGCGGCTCTTCTGCCAGCTCGCCAGAAGCGCAAGATGCTTGACGTTGACCATGCCATTGACCAGCACCTTGTCCACCTTGCCCGCCTTGCCCATCACCGCCTCGCCGGCCTGCGACGAAATGTTCTCGGAATGCACCCAGGCGAAGCGCGCCGTGGTCAGCGGACACTTGCCGCCCTTGTCGTAAATCTCGCCTGCGGTTTTCTGCAATTCCCACCAGGTCTTGCCCGGCTTCTCGGGATCGACACCGGCCTTGCGCAAGGCGTCGCGATTGGTGAACAACACCGGCAGCGCAAGGGCCAGCGGCAGCGCCTGGATGCGCCCGCTGGCATCATCTACCGCATCGGCCACCTGCGGATAAAACTGCCCGGCATCGAGTTTCTGCCCGGCTTCACGCATGACTTCATGCAGGGCGCGGAAACGCGGCCGGGTGCCGAACAACTCCATGCTGTCGTCGGGATCGAGCAGGGCCAGATGCGGCAATACATGCCTGTTTTCCAGCCCCCGGGCGTCCTGCAGCACCACCTTGCCCTTGCCCTTCAGCTCGTCGTTGAAACGCAGCACCAGGGTCGCCAGTGTATCCAGCGCCTTGCCGTCGAGATCGTGACGCAGGCTGATCTCCTGCGCGAAAACCGAGCACGCCGCACCGCAGCCGAGCAAAGTCCACAGAATTCCTTTCATTCCCCCGCCTCTTATTCACTGAACAGACGGAAGTTTATACGCGATCTGCCTCGCTCCAGACAATTGCGCCGGCATCTGTTCTCGACTACCCTATGACGGTCTGCAAAGCACGGAGAGAAGGGCCGTTCGAGCCCGCAGTGGAAGCGCCATGAACAATGCACAACGCATCGCACTGATGGTCGCAGTCGCCAACCTCGTGTTGCTTCTGTTGTTCCCGCCCTTCGATTACGCCTCGTTGCAGCGCGGCGGCATACCCACTTTCGACGGCTTCTACTTTGCTTTCGGCTCCCATCCGAACCGGATCGTCAACGCGAACTTCCTCGCGCTCGAGATCATCGTCGTCCTGATCAATGCCTGTATCGCCCTGTTGTTGCTGCGCGACCCGCCGGTGCGGAAAACCCTGAATCCGGGTGGCAATCGCAGGCAAAGAATCGTTCTGGTGCTGATGGCGATCAATCTGGTGCTGGTGCTCCTGTTCCCCCCCTTCGAGTTCTTCGGATCGATCACCAAGGCCGCCCTGCCGACCTTCGAGGGTTTCTATTTCGTCCTTGCCGACAACTCCCAGCGACAACTGGTGGCGCCCATTCTCTATATCGAGGTCGCGCTGGTCATCATCAATGGCGCCCTGCTCTGGCTCTTGTTCAAGGACAAGGGGCCGGGCGAGGCCTCGGCAGAGCAGGTGAGGGAACTGGCGCGACGGGTACGCGCGGCGCAGAACAAGTAAGGCCCAGCCGCCCGGCTCGGCCGTCTGCGCATCGCTTCCATCTTGTCTTCGCCGTTTTCTTCGGTATAATCCGGCCCTCTCAAGCGCCCGTAGCTCATCTGGATAGAGTACTTGGCTACGAACCAAGGGGTAGGGAGTTCGAATCTCTCCGGGCGCGCCAGTACCAGAAAAGGGTCTGCAGAAATGCAGGCCCTTTTCATTTTCCGTGTCGCCAGCACGAGGGCGGCCGAGTCCAGGCTGCGCAGAACAATGGGAGACCGACCATGTCCACTTTCACCAAGGTGATCCTCTATACCGACAGCGACGGCCGGGCGAAATTCCGCGAGGAACAGCTTGCGCTAAACGAAGGTACGCCCCAGGCGATGCTGTCGGCGGTGCTGCCGGCCACCGGTTGCCAACTGCGCCAAAGCCCCGTCGGCTTTCGCAGCCAGTTCCATTGCACCACGGAGCCGCAATGGCTGTTCGTGCTCGGCGGCGAAATGAAAATCGGCCTGCAAGACGGCAGCAGTCGCAACTTCAGGGCCGGCGATCACTTCTTCTCGGCCGACCTGCTGCCCGCAGGCGCGACCTTCGACCCGAAGATACACGGTCACTGGAGTTGCCAGGTGGGCGAGCATCCGCTGGTAACGCTGTTCGTCAAGACCTGACGCCGGATGCAACAAGTGGAATTCCGCCGGGCGCAGCTGCTGCCGGCGATGCACGGCAGCAAAATGGTGGAGGTGAGCGGGATCGAACCGCTGGCCTCGACGTTGCGAACGTCGCGCTCTCCCAACTGAGCTACACCCCCATTGCGTGGGGCAAATTATAGCAACCGGGGTAGCGCTAGGGAAGCGGGCACGCCTTGTGCGCCGGGAATTCCGCTTTGCCGGCGCGCGAAGCGCTTTCTCCGGCATGCAGAGCTCTGCGGGCTGGTGTCAGGCCAGACTCACCTCGTCCATGCTGCATTTGGTGACACCCAGGGCAGTGCGTATCACCAGGGGATAGATGTTGCCGATGAACTGGCCGAAGCTGGCGATGTTGTAGCCGACCACGATGCCCGGGATGCTGCCGACCAGCACTTCGCGTCCGACCACAAAACCGTGATTGATGGCGGTATTCACTGCCGATCCGATCATGCGGCCTGACCGCGCCGAATCATGTCCAGCCTTTCCCGAACGTGAGCCGTTGCGCTCGTTGGCAGCCATAGTCATCTCCTGCGGGCGGAAAACCCGCCCCTTCAGGAAAATTATCGGCCGCCGCGCAAAAACTTTAGGGCCTGATGACAGTAATGTTTCACCCCTATTTCGATCCCGCCGCAGCGCGCCGCAATCTGTCTGCCACGGCTCGCCAGGCTTCTTCGGCGGACGGGGCGGCAACCAGGAGCAGATCGCAGCCGATGCCATCGAGTTCGCGCAGCCGGGCATACAGATCGTGGGCGAACTGCGCCGGGTCGGCGCTGGCGGAACGCCAGACGAGCTTGTCGTGGCTGAAGGCGAGCGGCTGGTTGGCCAGTACGGCAACGCGCCGGCCGGTGTCGAGTGCCTGGCGCGCGGTTTCCGCAAGCGCTTCCGCGGCCACCAGCTGCAAGGGCGTGCGCGGCGCATAGTGCGCTTCGAGGCTGCCGGAGACGCGCGGCGCGTTCTGCGTACCGCCGAATTCCGGAGCACGCCCCAGGACCGCGCCGATGTCGGCCGCATCAATCATGCCGGGGCGCAGTATCCGCAGTTCGCTGCCGGAGAGATCGAGGATGGTGGATTCGATGCCGACGTCGCAGGGGCCGCCATCGAGGATCATCGCCACGGCATCGCCGAACTCCTCGCGCACATGCGCCGCCGTGGTCGGGCTGACATGGCCGAAGCGATTGGCCGAGGGCGCGGCCAATCCACCACCATTCGCGCCACCGAATTCGCACAGCAATTGCAGGGCCAGCGGATGGTTCGGCACGCGCAGGCCGACCGTGTCCTGGCCGCCGGTGATGGCATCGGACACCGAAGGGTGGCGCTTGAGGATCAGCGTCAGGGGGCCCGGCCAAAATGCGGCGGCGAGTTTTCGGGCCGTATCGGGAATGTCGACAGCCCAGCGTTCGAGATGCGAGGCGTCGGGCAAATGGACGATCAGCGGATGATCGGCGGGCCGGCCCTTGGCCGCAAATATTTTGGCAATGGCCTGCGGATTGCTCGCATCGGCGCCAAGGCCATAAACGGTCTCGGTGGGAAAGGCGACCAGTTCGCCGGCGCGCAGCAAGGCGACTGCGCGAGCCAGCTCAGTCATCCTGAATGCCGATCAATCGCCGTGCCGCCAGCGCCGACTCCTGCACTTTCTGCGCATCGCTGCCGATCACGGTGAAATGGCCCATCTTGCGCCCCGGCCTGGCGTGGTGCTTGCCGTAGAGATGCAGCTTCAGATTCGGCACCGCGAGCAGCTTCGCCCAGTCGGGTTCGTGGCTGTGATGGGGGTCCTTCAGGTACCACAGATCGCCGAGCAGATTCACCATCACCGCGGCCGAATGCGCGCGCGCCTCGCCCAGCGGCAGGCCGGTGAGCGCCCGCACCTGCTGCTCGAACTGGTTGGTGACGCAGGCATCGATCGTGTAATGCCCCGAGTTGTGCGGCCGCGGCGCCATTTCGTTGACGAAGAGCTGGCCGCGCACGATGAAGAACTCGACCGCCAGGGTGCCGACATAATCCATTTTCTGTGCGATGCCCTCGGCGATCTCCTGTGCATTGCCGGCAACACAGCCCGAGGTGCGCGCCGGCACGATCGACACATCGAGGATGCCGTGGCGGTGGCTGTTCTCGGCAGTGGGGAAACACTTCACCACGCCGGCCGCATCACGCGTCAGCACCACCGAGACTTCGTAATCGAGCGGCAGCATTTGTTCGAGCACGCAGGGCTCGTGCTTCAACTGGCGGAAGGCGAGCAGCGCTTCTTCGCGGTTCTGTACCCGCACCTGCCCCTTGCCGTCGTAGCCGAAGCGGGCCACCTTGAGGATGCCGGGAAACAAGCCCGCGTTGGCCTGCGCGATGTCGGCTTCGCTGCGCACATCCGTGTAGGGGGCGTGAGGAAAGCCGTGCTGCTTGAGAAAGCCTTTTTCCGCGCTACGATTCTGGCTGATGGCGACGGCCTCGGCACTCGGACGCACCGGAAGGAATTTCGACAGATAGGCCAGGCTGCCCGCCGGCACATTTTCGAATTCGGTGGTCACCGCGGCACAGGACTCGGCCATCCGGTTCAGCGCATCGGGATCGTCGTAGGCGGCCACCAGATGCTGGTCGGCAATGCGCCCGGCGGGACTCTGCGCGTCGGGATCGAGGACGACGACGCGGTAGCCCAGTTCGTGGGCGGCGATGACGAAGAAGCGGCCCAACTGGCCGCCGCCGAGCATGCCGAGCGTGGCTGGAGGGAGGATCATTGTCTCAGCGCTTGATGGCGCGAAAGCCGATATCGCGACGACATTGCATGCCGTCGAAACTGATCGGGTCGAGCACTTCGTAGGCGCGCTTCTGCGCCACCTTGACGTTGTCGCCCAGCGCCGTGACGCAGAGCACGCGCCCGCCCGCCGTCACCACCTCGCCGTCGGTCTGTGCCGTGCCGGCATGGAATACGTGGCTGTCCTCGGTCGGCGCCGGCAGGCCGTGAATCACGTCGCCCTTGCGCGGGGCATCGGGATAGTTCGCGGCGGCCATCACCACACCAAGGGCGACGCGGCGATCCCACTCTGCTTCGACTTCGTTGAGGCGACCGTCGATGGCGGCATCCACCAGTTCGACCAGATTGCTCTTCAGCCGCATCATGATCGGCTGGGTTTCCGGGTCGCCCATGCGGCAGTTGAATTCGAGCACGCGCAGGCCGCCGTCGGGCTTGATCATCAGACCCGCATAGAGGAACCCGGTGTAGACGATGCCGTCCGCCGCCATGCCGTTGATGGTCGGCATGATCACTTCGCGCATGACGCGCGCGTGAATCTCCGGCGTCACCACCGGTGCCGGCGAATAGGCACCCATGCCCCCGGTATTCGGACCCTGATCGCCATCCTTGAGCCGCTTGTGGTCCTGGCTGGTGGCCAGCGGCAGGGCGTGATGGCCGTCGGCCATGACGATGAAACTGGCTTCCTCGCCATCAAGGAATTCCTCGATGACGACACGGGCGCCAGCATCGCCGAGCTTGTTGTCGGCCAGCATCATGTCCACGGCGGCATGGGCTTCGCGGACGCCCATCGCCACCACGACGCCCTTGCCGGCGGCCAGCCCGTCGGCCTTGATGACGATGGGCGCGCCCTCGGCACCGATGTAGGCATGAGCGGCCTTGCTGTCGGCGAAGGTCTGGAACTTCGCCGTCGGGATCTTGTGCCGCGTCATGAAGCGCTTGGCAAAATCCTTGGAACTTTCCAGCTGCGCCGCGGCCTTGGTCGGCCCGAAGATGCGCAGGTTGCGGGCGCGGAAGACATCAACGATGCCGGCCGCCAGCGGCGCCTCGGGCCCCACCACGGTGGCATGCACCTTTTCGCGCTGGGCCCAGTCGGCCAGTTCGTTGATGTCGCTGAGCGGAAGATTCTCCAGTTCCTGCTCGCGTGCCGTGCCGGCATTGCCCGGCGCGACATAGACCTTCTGCATCCCGGGAGCCTGCGCGAGGCGCCAGGCCAGTGCGTGTTCGCGTCCGCCGGAACCGACTACGAGGATTCTCATGGCTCAGTGACGGAAGTGGCGGAAACCCGTAAATACCATCGCCAGATTCTGCTCGTCTGCGGCGGCGATGACTTCGGCATCGCGCACCGAGCCGCCGGGCTGGATCACCGCTGTCGCACCGGCCTTGGCCAAGACGTCGAGGCCGTCGCGGAAGGGGAAGAAGGCGTCCGACGCGACCACCGAACCGGCCACCGTAAGGCCGTTGTTCTCGGCCTTGATCGCGGCGATGCGGGCGGAGTCGACGCGGCTCATCTGGCCGGCGCCGACGCCGACGGTCATGGCGTCCTTGCAGTACACGATGGCATTCGACTTGACGTACTTGGCAACGCGCCAGGCGAACAGCAGGTCGCTCATCTCGGTCGCGGTCGGCGCACGCCTGGTCACCACCTTGATGTCCGCCGGCGTGATGCGCGCCTCGTCGGCGCTTTGCACCAGCAGGCCGCCACCGACGCGCTTGTAATCCATCAGCCCGCTGGCTTTGCCCATCGGCACGATCAGCACGCGCAGGTTCTGCTTGGCGGCAAACACGGCGCGCGCATCGCTGGTGATCTCGGGAGCGATGATGACTTCGGCGAACTGTCCGGCCACGGCTTCGGCGGTGGCCTTGTCGATCGCGCAGTTGAAGGAGATGATGCCGCCGAAGGCCGAGGTCGGATCGGTCTTGAAGGCCTTGCGATACGCCTCCAGCGCCGAGCCGGCGATCGCCACGCCGCACGGGTTGGCGTGCTTGACGATGACGCAGGCAATCTCGCCATCGAAGGCCTTGACGCATTCCCAGGCCGCGTCGGCGTCACCGATGTTGTTGTAGCTGAGTTCCTTGCCCTGCAGTTGCTGATAGCTGGCAATGCTGCCGGGGACCGGCACCGGCTCGCGGTAGAACGCCGCCTGCTGGTGCGGGTTCTCGCCGTAGCGCATGGTGTCGACCTTGTCGAAGGCCAGTTGCAGTCTTTCGGGGAATGCGCCGGGCTTGTTCTGTTCGTCGAGCGAAGTCAGCCAGTTGGAAATCGCCGAGTCGTAACGCGCGGTATGGGTGAAAGCCTTTTTCGCCAGCGCGAACCGCGTCTTGTATGACAGCGCGCCGCCGGACTTGAGTTCGTCGAGGATAGCTGCATAGTCCTCGGGATCGGTGACCACGCCGACGCCGCCCTGTTCGTTGCCGTGGTTCTTCGCCGCGGCGCGGACCATGGTCGGGCCGCCGATGTCGATGTTCTCGATGGCGTCGTCGAGCGAGCAGCCGGGCTTGGCGACGGTCTCGCGGAAGGGATAGAGGTTCACCACGACCAGGTCGATGGCCGGGATGCCGTGCTTGACCATCGTCGCCTCATGCTCGGCGTTGCCGCGAATGCCGAGGATGCCGCCATGCACCTTGGGGTGCAGGGTCTTGACGCGGCCGTCGAGCATCTCGGGAAAGCCGGTGTAATCGGAGACGTCGGTGACGTCGAGCCCGGCATCGCGCAGCAGCTTGGCGGTGCCGCCGGTGGACAGCAGCTTGATGCCGAGTTGGGCAAGACCGCGAGCAAAATCGACCGTGCCGCGCTTGTCGGAAACGCTTAGCAGCGCTTGTGTGACCTTCATGGAGACCTCGGGAAATTAACGTGAAATACTTTGTACGGAGTCCCCTGTGATAAACGCGCGCAGCGCGCCGAACGGTAACCCCCCGCGAGGGGGGAAGGGGGGCGGGCGAATAATTGGCTTTTCGCGTGTTTCATCTTCGGCGAGTGGTGCCTGGTGCCATGAGCGTTAAAGCAATTCGTGTTCGACCAGCATGCGGCGCAAGGTGCCGCGGCTGATACCGAGCATGTCGGCGGCGACCGTCTGGTTGCCGTCCGCCTGTTTCATCACCACTTCCAGCATCGGCCGCTCGACGCATTTCAATACCATGCCGTAAATGGCATGCGGCGCCTGGCCGTCGAGATCGCGGAAGTAGCGATTGAGGGTCCGCCGGACACAGTCGTTTATTTCGCTCATGCGGCCCTCATTTCAAGAAGGGGCTCTTCATAGCGCAAACGCTCGTTGGCGGCGGCGTGCCCCAGGAAGAATTCGTCGGTGGCGGCGAGCTGTTCGTGCACGCTCTGCAACTGGTTCATGGCGTGCCGGAAATGCGCGGCGCCGACCAGGCCCTTGGTGTACCAGCTGATGTGCTTGCGCGCAATGCGCACGCCGGTCAGCTCGCCGTAGAACGCATACAGATCGGCAAGATGGCCGCGCAGGATGTCGTGGATTTCCGCTACCCGCGGTGGCGGCAGTTCTTCGCCGCTTGCCAGGAAGTGTTCGATCTCGCGGAACAGCCAGGGCCGCCCCTGCGCCGCGCGGCCGATCATGACGCCGTCGGCACCGGTGTAATCGAGCACGTAGCGGGCTTTCTGCGGCGAGTTGATGTCGCCGTTGGCGATCACCGGAATCTTCACTTGCGACTTGACCAGGGCAATGGTGTCGTATTCCGCGCAACCCTGATACTGGTCGGCGCGCGTGCGGCCATGGATGGCAATGGCGCGGATGCCGGAGTCCTCGGCGATGCGGGCGATGCGCGGCGCGTTGCGATTGTCGCGATTCCAGCCGGTGCGAAACTTCAGCGTCACCGGCGTGTCGGGCACGGCGGCAACCACCGCTTCCAGGATTTTCGCCACCAGCGGCTCGTTCTGCATCAGGGCCGAGCCGGCCATGACGTTGCAGATCTTCTTGGCCGGGCAGCCCATGTTGATGTCGATGATCTGCGCGCCGTTGTCGGCGTTGTACTTCGCTGCCTGCGCCATCATCGCCGGATCGGCGCCGGCGATCTGCACCGAAATCGGATCGACCTCGCCTTCGTGGTCGGCACGGCGACGCGTCTTGGCGCTGCCATAGAGCAGGGAATTTGATGTCACCATTTCGGATACCGCAAGCCCGGCGCCAAGCTTTTTGCACAGCTGGCGAAAAGGACGATCCGTGACCCCGGCCATGGGCGCGACAAACAGGTTGTTGCGCAACTGAAAACCGAGGAAGTCCATGTCGGAAAGAAAGATGCGGTTGGGAAGGGCGCGATTTTAGCGCAAAGCGCGACGGCGGCAATCGAGGCTATTTATTGAAGCCAATAAAAATCAGGGCCATGCCCTGGCACCATAAATCATGCGCTTCGCCACAAATGCTCGCAGCGGCGGCAACAAGTCCAGCGCCAGCAGACCGGCGCCGCGCGCATGCTTCAAGGGCGGGAAACCCGAGGCAAAGCCGTCGATCAGCAGATCGGTGAAGGCGATCGCCCCGCGCCGGTCGACCTGGCGGCCGCGCGCATAGGCGGCCAGCACTTCCGGTGCGCCGGGATCGGTCGCCGCCCCAAGGGACTGCGCCAGTTCCCAGATGTCGCGCAAACCGAGATTGAAGCCCTGCCCAGCGACCGGATGCAAAGTTTGCGCGGCATTGCCGAGCCAGACCTGGCGTTCGCCCACCGGGTCGGGACGATAGCGCAGTCCGAGCGGATAGGCAGTGCGCGGACTTGCGGCGGTGAAGCGCAGGCGCGTGCCGAAACGCTGCTGCAACAGGGCGAGGAAGGCCGCATCGTCGAGCGCCTTGACGTCCGCAACGGTTTCGTCCGCACAGGTCAACACCACGGCGTAGCGGTCACCGAGCGGCAACAGCGCGACCGGGCCATCGCTGGTGAAACGTTCCCAGGCAACATTGCGATGCGGTGCCGCCACGCTCACGCTGCACAGCACGGCGTGCTGCCCGTAGTCACGCATCTCGCCGGCGCCGGCTTCAACAGCACCCTCGGCATAGGCCGTCAGCGGAAACATTGCCGTCTCGCCAGCGCCGACTCTTGTTCGCTCACGGTAGACAATCCCGGCGGCGCTCACGGCCGCGTCGAGCGCCGCGATCAGATCACTGGCCGGGAGCACCCAGCCGAGGTTTTTCAGGTCGAGCTCGGTCGCCCGCAACAGCGTGCGGCCAAAGCCGCCGCGCTGCGAGATATGTATGGCATCGATGGATGTTGCGGCAAGCCCGGACCAGACGCCGAGCCATTCGAGTATCTGCCGCGCGCCATCGGACAAGGCCAGCACGCGAGCGTCGCGGCTAACAACAGCACGTTCGCGGGCCTCGAAGATTTCTGCGGTGACGCCGTGGAGCTTCAATGCCAGCGCCAGGGCCATGCCGGCGGGCCCGCCGCCGACTATCGCGACAGCCTGGCTTGCTTCAGCCGCCACGGGCGTCCCGCATCAGCGCTTCGATGTCGGCGATTTTCTTCGGCGCGGCTACGGTAATTATTTCGCAGCCGCCGGCCGTCACCACCGCATCGTCCTCGATGCGCACGCCGATGTTCCAGAAGGCCTCGGGTACGTCTTCCGCCGGCCGGATGTAGCAACCGGGTTCGATGGTCAGCACCATGCCCGGCACCAGCGGCGCCCAGTGCTCGCCTTCCTTGTATTCACCGGCATCGTGCACATCCTTGCCCAGCCAGTGGCTGGTGCGGTGCATGTAGAAACGCTTGTAGCTTTCCGATTCGATCACGGCATCGCGCGATCCCGGCAGCAGCTTGAGGTCTACCATGCCCTGGGCCAGCACCTTCAGCGCCGCCTCGTGCGGATCGGCAAAGGTGGCGCCGGGTCGTACCGCCGCAATCGCCGCCGCCTGCGCGTCGAGCACCATGTCGTAGATATCGGCTTGCGGCCCGCTGAAACGGCCGTTGACCGGGAAACAGCGCGTGATGTCGGAGGCATAGCCGCCGAGTTCGCCGCCGGCATCGATCAGCAGCAGGTCGCCGTCCCTCAGGATCTGGTCGTTGCCGACGTAATGCAATACGCAGGCATTCGCGCCGCCGGCAACGATCGAGGTGTAGGCGGGATACTCGCAACCCTGCCGCCGAAACTCGTGCAGCAATTCTGCCTCGACTTCGTACTCGAAGCGTCCCGGCGCGACGAAACGCATGGCGCGCATGTGGGCGGCAGTGGAAATATCCGCGGCGCGGCGCATGGTGGCGAGCTCGGTGGCGTCCTTGACCAGGCGCATGGCATCCAGTTCGGCACGCACATCGCGGATCGCGGACGGCGCCCGCTTGCCGGTCCGGCTCTCGCCGCGCACCTTGTTCAGCGCGGCGGCGATCCGCTGATCCCAGCCGGCATCGTGTCCGATCGAAAACCACAGCACCGGCTGATCGGCCAGCAGTTCGGGCAGCTTGCCCTCCAGTTCGCCGATGGCATGGGCGGCATCGAGGCCGAACATTTCGCGGGCGCCGTCCGGGCCGTGGCGAAATCCATCCCAGATTTCACGCTCCAGGTTCTTCTCGCGACAGAACAGGATAGCCTGCGGTGACGTATCGCCGCGGCCGACGACAATCACCAGCACCGCTTCGGGCTCGGTGAAACCGGTCAGGTACTGAAAGTAGCTGTCGGCGCGATAGGGGTAGTGCGTGTCGCGATTGCGCGCCTGTTCCGGTGAAGTGGGAACGAGCGCGACACCGCCGCCGCCACGCGTCATGCGATCGATCAATGCGAGTCGGCGCTGGCGGCACGCCTCGAAAGAGTTCCCCATTCGGGAGGACGATGTATCCATCGGGCGATTATATGTCCCCGTGCTCCTGCATCGGGGACGGTGCTTTGCACGCCGGGGTTTCCGCTTTATGTCCCGCAGGGACGGTATCCCCTTGTGGGGCGCGCGCCGGCGTCCCACCCTCCGTGGGACGGCTACCGGAGTTCCGCATCCAGTTCGGCCAGCCGCTGCGGCGTGCCGACATCGACCCACTGGCCGGCATGCAATTCCCCGGAGGCACGCCTTGCATCCATGGCGGCACGCAGCAGGGGCGCCAGCTTAGCCGGCTGGCCGCGCCGGATTTCCGCGAATAGCTGCGGGCGATAGATGCCGATGCCGGAGAAGGTGCAGACCCGCGCGCCACTGCCGGTCTTGATGTCGATACCGGTGCCCACCCGGTCCTCCGCCAGCGAAAAATCGCCTCGGGGATGATGCGGCGGATTCGGCACCAGCACCAGATGGGCGAGATCCGTCGCCGCCAGCGCGGCGGCGGCTCGCGAGACATCCCAGTCGCACCAGATGTCGCCGTTGACCACCAGAAACGGTGCGTCCTCCCCCAGCAAAGGCAGTGCGTTGGCGATGCCTCCCGCGGTTTCCAGTGCGCCTTCGGGTTCCGGCGAATAGCGGATCGACAGGCCCCAGCGCGCGCCGTCGCCAAGCGCCGCTTCGATCTGCGCGCCGAGATGCGCGTGATTGATCACCACTTCGCGCAACCCGGCGCGCGCCAGTCGTTCCAGATGCCAGGCAATCAGCGGCTTGCCGCCGACCGGCAGCAGGGGCTTCGGGATGGCGTCGGTCAGGGGGCGCATCCGTTCGCCGCGCCCCGCTGCGAGAATCATTACTTTCATGGAGCTACTGATCGCGGCGCCGGCCAACATCTCCGGCATCCATCGTATAACCGAGCACCGTGACCTTGTCCTCGACCCGGTCGAGCAGTTTTCGCAGCGGCGAGAGTTCGCTGTATCGCTCGCAGGCCTTGCGCAGGTAGCGCGCCACCAGCGGCAGGTCCTTGAGGTAGCCATCCTTGCCGTCGCGGTGGTAAAGCCGGGCGAAAATTCCCAGCACTTTCACGTGGCGCTGCACGCCCATCCATTCGTAGTCACGGAAGAACTCGCCGAAATCGGCGGCCACCGGCAGGCCGGCCTTGCGCGCCTGTTCCCAGTAGCGCACCAGCCAGTCCAGCGCGAGGTCTTCATCCCACTCGATGTAGGCGTCCTTCAGCAGCGATGCCATGTCGTAGCTGATCGGGCCGTAGACGGCATCCTGAAAATCGATGATGCCCGGATTGCCCGAGGCGGGCGAGGCGATCCGCATCAGGTTGCGCGAATGGTAGTCGCGATGCACGAAGACTTTCGGCTCGGCCAGATTCACGGCCAGGATGCGCTGAAAAACCCCTTCCAGCGACTGCTTTTCGCTCTCCGTCAGGACGATCCGGTGGTGCTCCGCCAGAAACCACTGCGGGAACAAATCGAGTTCCCGGCGCAACAACGCATGGTCATAGTCGGGCAGCACGCCGGGTTGGCTTGCCAACTGGATTTTCACCAGCGCAGCGATGGCATCAGCATATAGCGCCACGGCATTGTCGGCATCGAGCGCCTGCAGGTAGGTGGTATTCCCCAGGTCCGACAACAGCAGAAAGCCCCGCGCGAGATCCTGCGCCAGAACCTCGGGAACATGCGCCCCGGCACCCTGAAACAGCCGCTGCACATGCAGCCAGGGGCGGCAGTCTTCGTTGGCCGGTGGCGCATCCATGACGACCCGCGTCGTGCCGTCGTCGAGCGTGGCGCGAAAATAGCGGCGGAAACTGGCGTCGGCCGAGGCCGGGGTCAGGGTGAAATTGCGGCCCGGCCACAGGTCGGCGAGCCATGTCCCGATTTGCTTCTGGCGTTCCATGTCGAAGATGCGCAAGATGCGGCGAAAAGGCGCAAAAGCTTTGTCGGAGAGCGCGTTCCGCAGGCATGAAGTGTTAGAATTCGTGATTCTAGCATCGGCCGGCAAAGGCTTTCCCAGCCTGCTGTACACGGAATTCTGTTCCGCGTTCTTCCGTCACCGCTGCGCCCACTCACCGATACGGCATGTCTCAATCGCATCGCGGACAATTCGGCACCGGCTTGTTGCTTGCATTGCTCGCAGGCCCGGCGGCGGCGGAAGCACTGCCGCCACTGCGCATCAATCCCGCCCTGCTCGGTGCCGGTACTCCGCCACCGCCGGCGGCGGTTTCGGTGACGGTCGAACCCGTGGTGGCGGCAAAAGCGCCCGCCGTTACGCGCTTACAGGTAGCACCGGCGCCGACGGTGCGGGTCGATCTGACACCGCAACAAGCCGTGCCGGTGACAAGCGCCGTCCCGCCGCCAGCCGCGCGAGCATCCCGTGCCGCGACATCCGCCAAACCGGAAACCCCCGTTGCCAAAGCCGCCGCAGTGGCCACGGTGACACCGCCCGCTGCCGCTGCACAACCCCTCCCGCCGGAGCCGAAACCGGCACCGCCGGCCCTGGCCGCCTTGGCAGAGGCAATCCAGAAGCCGCAGGAACCGCCGCACGTCGAAGAGCGCCCCGCCATTCCACCGCTCTACTCGGCGCATGTCGCCGCCGGCGAATTGCCTGCCCCCGCGCTCAAGCGCACTGCCGGCGTGATGCCCTATCTCAAGCGTCCGGGGGAACTGCTGCCGACCTTCATCGCCGCCGATCACATCGCCGGCAAGAACGACATCGAAGTCGTGGCGAGCGGCAACGTCGAATTGCGCAAACGCAATTCGATCCTGCTGAGCGACCGGCTGACCTTCTGGCAGCAGGAGAATGAAATGGAGGCGGAAGGCAATGTCCGCCTCTCGCGCGACGGCGACCGCGTTCGCGGTCCAAAAATGCGCATGAAGATGGACGACAGCACCGGTTTCTTCGAGCAGCCCGAATACAGCATCCGCCGCATCAAGACCGGGGCGGCCGCCACGCTGTGGACCGGCGTCGAGGATCGCGTCGCGCCGAACCTGACGACCGGCTACGGCGCCGCCGAGCGCATGGACTTCGAAGGCGAAGGCAAATACCGGCTCAGCGATGCCACTTACAGCACCTGCACCCCGGTGGCGGGCCGCGATCCTGACTGGTTTGCGCGTACCACCAGTTTGCGCCTGGACTACGACGACGAGGTGGGTACCGCGCGCAACGCCACGCTGTACTTCAAGGGCGCGCCCATCCTCTATTCACCCTGGATCAGCTTCTCGCTGAACCACGAGCGCAAGAGCGGCCTGCTGACCCCCACCTTCGGTTCCACCAGCACCGGCGGCATGGAATACACCCAGCCGTTCTACTGGAACATCGCACCGAACATGGACGCGACGATTTCGCCGCGTTTCATGGCCAAGCGCGGCACGCTGTGGAACGGCGAGTATCGCTACCTGCAGCCCTCATACAGCGGCACGATGCAGGGGCAATATCTGACCGAAGACAAGATCCTCAGGAAGCGGCGCTCGTTCTTTTCGCTGAATCACAGCCAGAGCCTGGGCTACGGCCTTTCCGGATCGCTACAGCTCAACAATGCATCCGACGGCACCTTCTTCAGCGATCTGGCCAGCGGCTCGTCGGTGATCGCCCAGACCAATCTGCTGCGCCAGGCCACCCTCGCCTATTCGGGCGGTTGGTGGTCGGCCAATTTGCTGGCACAAAGCTATCAGACGCTGCAGGACCCCTCGCTGCCCCCCGTGGCCGAACCCTATCGACGCCTGCCGCAACTGACGGTGACAGCCAGCCGCAGCAGGCTGCCGCTCGGGCTGACCGCTGCCTTCAACGGCGAATACGTCAACTTCAGCAACGCGACACAGTCCCTGGAACAGGCACGGCGCTTCACGCTGTACCCGCAGCTTTCGCTGCCCCTGACGACCGATGCATTCACCATCACGCCGAAGATCGGCCTGCATGCCACCAGCTACAACCGCGACCGCCAGCCTGTCGGCACCCCCGAGAAACTGACTCGCAACGTGCCGATCTTCAGCGTCGATTCGAGCGTGGGTTTCGAGCGTGATTTCGAATGGTTCGGCAAACCGGCCTTGCAGACCCTGGAGCCGCGCCTCTACTACCTGTATGTTCCGGTGCGCGACCAGAGCCTGTTCCCGGTATTCGATACCGGCGTGGCGGGTTTCGACTTCGCCCAGATCTTCAGCGAGAACCGCTATGCCGGCGGCGATCGCATTGGCGATGCGAACCAGGCCACGGCCATGCTCACTTCGCGCGTGCTCGACCCGCTGACCGGCGCCGAGACCGTTCGTGCCGCCATCGGCCAGCGCTTCTATTTCAGCACCCAGAAAGTCGGTCTGCCGGGCGAAGTGCTGCGCAGCGACCGGCAGACCAACTATCTTGGTTCGCTGTCCGTCCGTGTCGCGCCGCAAACCTATGCCAACGCCGACATGCAGTACAACCCGCGTCTGAGCCGGATGGAGGCGCTCAACCTCGGCGGCCGCTATTCTCCCGAGGCCGGCAAGCTGCTGAATGCCGATTACCGCTATACCCGCGATGCGCTCGGCCAGATCGACCTTTCCGGTCAGTGGCCGGTGTTTGGCGGCTGGCACGCAGTGGGGCGCTTCAACTATTCGACCAAGGAGCGCCGCATGATCGAAACCGTCGGCGGCCTCGAATACGACGGTGGCTGCTGGATCGGGCGCGTCGTGTTCCAGCGCCTGGCGACACAGACGCAGCAATCCAACACCGCACTGTTCTTCCAGCTCGAATTCAGCGGCTTCGCCAAAGTCGGCTCCAACCCGCTCGACATACTCAGGCGCAACGTGCCGGGCTACGGCGTGATCAACCAGCAAGGAACCGAAGGCCCCCTCACCGTCCCATGATCTATCGTCTTCTACTGATCTGCCTGCTCTCCGGCCTCTTCTTCCCGGCACACGCCCAGACCCGGCGCGCGCAGCCGATCGAGGTTGATCGCATCATTGCCGTGGTGAACAACGAAGCCATTACGGCATTCGAATTGCGCTCGCGTCTTGCGACCGTGGAACGCCAGCTGCGCGGGCAGAACGTGCAACTGCCGCCAAGCGACGTACTCGAGCGGCAACTGCTGGAGCGGATGATTACCGATCGCGTGCAACTGCAGTTTGCCAGGGAAACCGGTCTGCGCATTTCCGACATCGAGCTGGATGCGGCGATCCGCCGCATCGCCGAGGGCAATCGCCTTTCCTTGCAGGATTTTCGTGCCACGCTGGAAAAGGACGGCATCGCCTGGCCAAAGTTCCGCGAGGAGATTCGCGAGGAAATCATCCTGTCACGCCTGCGCGACCGCGAGGTGGAAAGCCGCATCGTCATCTCCGACGGCGAAATCGACAACTACCTGGCCAACCCGGATCAAGGCGGGAGCGCAGAAAACATCGAAGTGCAGACGGCCCACATCGTGCTGCGGGTGCCGGAACAGGCCTCGCCCGACCAGTTGATGCGCATCGGCGCGCGGGCGCAAGCCGCGCTCGACCAGATCCGCCGCGGCGAGAGCTTTGCCAAGGTGGCAGCCAGCTATTCCGATGCGCCGGACGGACTTTCCGGCGGCGCCATGGGTGCCCGTCCGCTCGATCGCCTGCCCGCGCTCTACGCCGATGCCATAAAGACGCTGAAGCCCGGCGAGACCAGCGACATCCTGCGCAGCCCGGCCGGCTTCCATATCGTCAAGCTGGTCGACAGGCAGGGCGGCGGCGCCAAGCCGGTGGTAGCGCTGAAGCAGACGCGCGCGCGCCACATCCTGATCAAGGTCAACGAACTCGTATCCGAAGCCGAAGCGAGGCGCAAGCTGGTCGCCCTCAAGGAGCGGCTCGACAACGGTGCCGATTTCGCCGAACTGGCGCGCCTGCATTCCAACGATCTCTCCGCCGCCAAGGGCGGCGATCTGGGCTGGCTGTATCAGGGCGATACCGTGCCCGACTTCGAGAAGGGCATGGATCGCCTCAAGATCAACCAGATCAGCGAACCCATCCAGTCGCCCTTCGGTTTCCATCTGATCCAGGTGCTGGAACGCCGCACCGAAGATGCAACGGCGGAGCGCCAGCGTCTCAGCGCGCGCCAGGTGCTGCGCGAGCGCAAGTCCGACGAGGCATACCAGGACTGGGTCCGGCAAATGCGTGACCGCGCCTATGTCGAATACCGCAGCGAAGACCGCTAGCGGCCACAACTCCACGCTGCCGGTGATCGCCGTCACCTCGGGCGAACCGGCGGGCGTCGGGCCGGATATCTGCCTGCGGCTGGCGCAGCGAAAATGGCCGGCGCGGCTGGTGGTGCTGGGCGACCGCGAACTGCTTGCCGCGCGCGCGGCAATGCTCGGCCTCGATGCAAATGCCATCGAAATTCACCATGTTCCATTGCCAAAGTCGGCGCTGGCGGGACGCCTCGATCCGGCCAACGCCCGCTACGTCCTCGACCTGCTCGATGTCGCACTGGCCGGTTGCATTCGCGGCGAGTTTGCCGCGATGGTCACGGCCCCCGTGCAAAAGTCCATCATCAACGACGCCGGCATCGCCTTCAGCGGCCACACCGAATATCTCGCCGAACACACCGGCACGCCGCGCGTGGTGATGATGCTCGCCGGCGCGGGCCTGCGCGTCGCGCTCGCCACCACGCATCTGGCGCTGAAGGACGTCCCCGCCGCCATCACGAAGAGCGAGCTGGAAACCACGATCCGCATCCTGCATGCCGACATGCGGAACAAGTTCGGCATTGCCCGGCCGCGCATCCTCGTCGCCGGGCTCAACCCCCATGCCGGCGAGGGCGGCCACATGGGCCGCGAAGAAATCGAAGTCATCGGCCCGGTGCTGGACAAGCTGCGCGCCGAAGGCATGGACCTGGTCGGCCCGCTGCCCGCCGACACGCTATTCACCCGCAATGTCCTCGCCGGCTCCGACGCGCAACTGGCGATGTATCACGACCAGGGCCTCGCCGTGCTCAAGTACGCGGCGTTCGACGAAGGCATCAACGTCACACTTGGTTTGCCGATCATTCGCACCTCGGTCGATCATGGCACGGCGCTCGATCTCGCGGGTACCGGCAAGGCTTCGCCAACAAGCCTCTTCGCCGCGGTCGACGCGGCGATCGACATGGCATCGCGCCGGAGCAACTGAAATGTGCCAGTTGCTCGGAATGAACTGCAACACGCCGACCGACATCTGCTTCTCGTTCGAGGGCTTTCACACCCGCGGCGGGCTGACCGATGTGCACAAGGACGGCTGGGGCATCGCCTTCTTCGAGGGGCCGGGCTGCCGGGTGTTTCTCGACGTCGAACCCTCGGCGCAATCGGCGGTGGCCAAACTGGTGCGCCACTATCCGATCCACTCGAGGAACGTCATCGCCCACATCCGCAAGGCGACCCAGGGACGCGTCGCGCTGGAAAACACCCACCCCTTCCAGCGCGAACTCTGGGGACGCTACTGGATCTTCGCCCACAATGGAAACCTCGGCGGCAACCTCAAGGACTTCGCGCCGACGCTGAACGGCAGCTTCGTCCCGGTCGGCGACACCGACTCGGAACTGGCCTTCTGCTTTCTGCTGCAACGGCTGCGCGAGGAGTTCGGCGACGCCATGCCGCTGCGGCAGCCGATGTTCGATTTCCTCGCCGGCATCACGCGCGAAATCGCCGCCCATGGGGAATTCAATTTCCTGCTCAGCAACGGCAACTGCCTTTACGCCCACTGCGCCACCAAACTCGCCTACCTCCTGCGCCAGGCCCCGTTCGCCGTCGCCCATCTCAAGGATCAGGACGTCAGCGTGGACTTCAGCGAAGTGACCAACCCCGACGACCGCGTCGCCCTGATCGCCACCCTGCCGCTGACCGACAACGAAGCCTGGATCACCATGGACCCCGGCACGCTGATGGTGTTCGTCGACGGCTTGCCGGCAGCCACGGCACGCACCGCATGAAAACCGTCGCCGGGCATACGGCCAGGAAAAGGTTTGGCCAGAACTTCCTCGTCTCGCCCGGCATCATTCGCAGGATCGTCGATGCCATCGGCCCGCGCCCCGGCGACACGATCGTGGAAATCGGGCCCGGTCTGGGCGCCATCACCGAACCGCTGCTGGAGCGCATCGACCATCTGCACGTGGTCGAGATCGACCGCGACCTCATCGCACGCCTGCAAAGCCGCTTCCCGCCGGAACGGCTGAGCATCCATGAAGGCGACGCGCTCGAATTCGACTTCGGCGCGCTGAAGGGCGCGGGGCCGCTGAAGATCGTTGGCAACCTGCCCTACAACATTTCCAGCCCCCTGCTGTTCCACCTGGTTCGGTTCGCGCCGCTGGTACATGACATGCACTTCATGCTGCAGAAGGAAGTGGTCGATCGCATGGTGGCCGAACCGGGCAGCAAGGATTTCGGGCGGCTGTCGGTGATGCTGCAATACCGCTATCACATGGAGCGCCTGTTCATCGTTCCGCCCGGCTCCTTCAATCCGCCGCCCAAAGTGGACTCGGCCATCGTGCGCATGATCCCCGTCGACTATTCAAGAGTTATGCAAAGCGGTATCCCCGGGGACGGCGCCGGCGATACGGCGAAGGACCCGGCACTGTTCGCCCGCGTGGTGACCGCCGCCTTCTCGCAGCGGCGCAAGATGCTGCGCAATACCCTGCGCGAATTCATCGGCGAGGCCGACCTCGCCGCACTCGGCATCACGCCCACGGCACGCGCCGAGGACATCGCCGTCGCCGACTATGTGCGCCTCGCCAACGCACTGGCCGACCTTGCCCGCGACTGAAAGAATCGCCGTCGTCGGCGGCGGGCCAGCCGGCCTGATGGCGGCGGAAGTCCTGAGCACTGCCGGCTTGCGCGTCGAGGTCTTCGACGCCATGCCGTCGATGGGTCGCAAATTCCTGCTGGCAGGACGCGGCGGACTCAATCTCACGCACGCGGAAGCCTCGGAACGGTTTGTGTCGCGCTATGGCGGCCGCCAGCGCGAAGTCGCGCGCTGGCTGGAGGAGTTCGGTCCGCAGCAGCTGCGCGAATGGGCGGGAGAACTCGGCATCGAAACCTTCGTCGGCAGTTCCGGCCGCGTCTTTCCCAGGGAGATGAAAGCCGCGCCGCTGTTGCGCGCCTGGCTGCACCGGCTGCGCGCCGCCGGCGTGACGTTCCACGCGCGCCATCGCTGGCTGGGCTGGGATGCCGACCGCGCGCTGCGCTTCGCCACCCCGGCAGGCGAGATGAAAGTCGGCGCTGGCGGTACGGTGGGCACGGTGCTGGCGCTCGGCGGCGGCAGTTGGGCGCGCCTGGGCTCCGATGGCGCCTGGCTGCCGCTGCTGGCGGCGCGCGGCGTGAGCGTCCGGCCCCTGCGTCCGGCCAATTGCGGTTTCAATGTGGACTGGAGCGAACACCTGCGCCGACGTTTCGCCGGCGTTCCGGTAAAAACCATCGTCGCCGAATTTGTCGCACCTGACGGATCGCGGGTCAAGCGCGAAGGCGAATTCCTCATCACCACGCACGGCGTCGAAGGCAGCCTGATCTATGCGCTCTCCGCGCCGCTGCGCGATTGCATCGAAGCCACGGGAAGCGCGACGCTGCTGCTCGACCTCGCCCCCGGGCGCGACTTGCGGCGCCTGACCAATGACCTGGCGCATCCGCGCGGGCGCGACTCGCTTTCCAATCACCTGCGGCGCCGCGCCGGCATCGACGGCGTCAAGGCGGCACTGCTCCATGAATTCGCGGAAGCCGCCGACCTGGCCACGCCGGCACAACTCGCCGCGCTCATCAAGTCGCTGCCGCTGCGCCTGGTTTCGCCGCGCCCGCTCGACGAAGCCATCAGCAGCGCGGGCGGCGTCGACTTCGCCGCGCTCGACGAAAACCTGATGCTGCGCGAACTTCCGGGAATTTTCTGCGCCGGTGAAATGCTCGATTGGGAAGCGCCGACTGGCGGCTATCTGCTCACCGCCTGCCTTGCCAGCGGTCGTGCGGCAGGACGCGGCGTTCTGGACTGGCTCGCGACAGCCAACACTGAGCGATAATCGCCACCACCGCCCGCCGCCCCTGCTCGTGATGTTTCGCGCCATCCTCCTGCTCACCCTGTTCGCCTCCCTGTTGCCGGTGGCCAGCGCCCAGCCGCGCCCGCCGGAAGGCAGCGAATTTCAGCTGTTCATCGAAAACGACATGCTGGCGCGCACCGATCGCTATTACACCAATGGCATCAAGTTCGGCGGCGGCGCCCCGTTCGACCTGCTCCAGTTGCCGGCAACGGAATTGCTCAAGAAACTGGCGCCGGAGAACGGCAGCGCCGTTCATCTCGGCCTGTTCCTCGGCCAGAACCTGTATACGCCGAAGTCGATCAGGATCAGCCAGCCGCAACCGCTGGACCGGCCCTGGGCTGCCTGGCTTTATCTTGGCGGCGTGGCACAGCGCGCGAAGGGCAATCGACTGGACACCGTGGAAATCGACCTCGGCCTGGTTGGTCCGTCGGCGCTCGGCCGGGAAGTGCAATCCGGCTGGCACAAGCTGATCGGCGCCACGCAGCCCGAGGGCTGGCACAACCAGCTTCCCAACGAACCAGCCTTTCTGGTTTCCTGGCTGGCCAAGAGCAAGCACGCACTGGGCAGCGCGGCGGCAACCGATCTGGAACTGATACCGCATGGCGGCGCGACGGTCGGCACGGTGATGACGCTGGCGCGTGCCGGCGGCATCCTGCGCTTCGGCCGCCACATGACGGGCTTCGGGCCCGACACCATCGAACCGGGCGGCGCCATGCTGCAAAACATGCGGCGCGACATCGAACCCGGCCGCGCCCACGGCATCGAGTGGTATGTCTTCGCCGGCCTCGATCACCGGCTGATCGCACACAACATCTTCCTCGACGGCACGGTCTTCCGCGACAGCCCGAGCGTGCGACGGCGCCCGCATGTCTACGACCTGACCCTCGGCCTCAGCCTGCGCTTCGACGCGGTGCGCCTATCGCTGACGCGGGTGCGGCGCAGCGAGGAATTCTTCACGGCCGCCAGCAACGGCGGCCGACAGACCTTCGATTCCGTCAATCTCGGAATCGAGTTCTAGCGGCGATTCAGCCCTGCTTCTTCACCGAGCAGGTGTTGAAACCGAAAATCGCATAAGGCGGGCACCAGCCGATCGCGCCGGTTGCCAGTGGCACCACGCCGATCCACGCCCACACCGGGCCACCCATGGCGGCCCAGGCCACCAGTCCAAGACCTGCGGCAATACGCACTACGCGGTCGATGCCGCCAACGTTCAGTTTCATGGTTTTCTCCTATGGGGTTGTGCAACAGTGAGCGCATTACAGCATCCCCACGCCCGCCTGACTGTAACCTAAGTCACAGAGGCGACCTTGCGCAGGCCTGAGGGATCGAGTACCTCCACCTGCTCGCGACCAAGCTTCACCAGGCCCTGTTCGGCAAAGCCCTTCAGCAGGCGGCTGACCATTTCCCGCACGCTGCCCAGTTCATCCGCCAGCTGCTGGTGGGTGGCGTGCACCACACGCCCCTTGCCCAGCAGCAGCGAGGCCAGGCGCTGGTCCAGCTTGCGAAAGGCGACTTCTTCCACCAGTTGCATCAGCTCGGCCATGCGCTCGGAAAACAGCGCGAATACGAAGTCGCGGAAAGCCGGCTCGCCCAGCATTTCGTCGAACAGTTCGCGCGGCAGCAAAGCCAGGGTCGTCGGCCCCTCGGTAACACCGCGGGCGTTGTAGTCGGCATGACCCAGCAGACAGCTTGAGGTGATGATGCAGCTCTCGCCCGCCACCACCCGATACAGCGGCAGCTCGCGGCCGCCGGCACTCAGCTTGGCGACGCGGATCGCGCCGTCGAGAACAAAAGGGAAACCCCGGCACGGCTGGCGCTCGTCGAATACCGTGGCGCCGGCGGGCAGCGACAGGGTCTGTGCCGCGTCGCCGATGCGCCGCAAAAGCGCGGCGGGCAGCTTTGCCAGGACGGGATAGAGCGCAGCCAGCCGCGCGGTCTTAGTTTCGGCCGCTTCGCTTAACGTCGATGAAGCCGACGTCAGCCTCCACTGAAACTTCGTTTTCATGCCGCTCACACTTCCAGCGTGGCAAGCACGGGCGCATGGTCGGACGGCCGCTCCAGCTTGCGCGGCGCCTTGTCGATGACGCAGGCCCGGCATGCGGCGGCCAGCGGCGCGGACAGCAGGATGTGATCGATACGCAAGCCGCGATTGAGGCGAAAGCCCATCTGCCGGTAGTCCCACCACGAGTAGGTCTTTTCCGGCTGATCGAACAGGCGGAAGGCGTCGGCCAGACCCAACCCGACAAACTGGCGGAATGCGGCCCGTTCCGGTTCGCTGCACAGAATCTGGTCCTTCCATGCGGCAGGATCATGCACGTCGCGATCTTCCGGTGCAATGTTGTAGTCGCCGAGCAGGACCAGTTGCGGGCAGCGCTGCAGTTCCTCGCGCAGGAAGCCGGCCAGCGCCGCCAGCCAGCGCAGCTTGTACTCGTACTTGTCGGAACCCACCGCCTGACCGTTCGGCATGTAGGCGCAGACGATGCGCACGCCATTCACCGTCGCCGCAATCACGCGCTTCTGCTCGTCGGCGAAAGCCGGAATGTCCCAGCGGACATCATCCAGAACGCCGCGTGCAAGTATGGCCACGCCGTTGTAGGTCTTCTGCCCGTTGTGCGCGGCACGATAGCCGGCGGCCTCCAGTTCGGCGTAGGGGAAGACCTTGTCCTCCATCTTGGTTTCCTGCAGGCAGAGCACGTCGGCCTGGCTTGTCGCCAGCCAGTCCAGCACATGCGGCAGGCGCACCTTGAGCGAATTCACGTTCCACGTTGCGATTTTCATGCCGCGATGATACCCGAGCAGGGCCGCCGTCTATAATTGAAAGCAGGGCCAACCCAGCCCGAGGAAATGGAGGTGCATCATGTTCGATTCACCTGTCGCCCCCTGTCCTGTCTGCGGCGAGATGGTGCTGCTGGACGAGACCCAGCGCGAATGCGCCCGCGAGCACGGCTGCCACCCGGACACCCCTTGCCCGCTTCAGAAATATTTCACCGGCATCGATTTCAGCGTTGCCCAGTCGAAGGAGAAACTGCGTGACAAAGGCTACTGAGCGCCGCAATTTCTGGCGCGCCGTGTTTCATTCGCCGGTGCGCCTGACCACCCATGATGGCAATGCCTTTGCTCGACTGCAGGACATATCGCTGAAAGGCGCACTGCTCGAAACCGGCAATGCCTGGCACGGAAAGCCCGGCGAGGAGTGCCGCCTTTCCCTGGAACTCGCGGCGGACGCCACCATCACGATGTGGACCAAGGTCATGCATGTCGAAGGACGCCACGTCGGCCTGCGCTGCGAAAGCATCGATCTCGACAGCATCACCCACCTGCGCCGACTGGTGGAGCTGAACAGCGGCGATCCCGCGATTCTCGACCGGGAATTCGCCAGCCTGGCTGGCGAAGGCTGAAACAGAAAGCCGGCGCCGGCTGCGCTCTGCGTACCTGGGATTCCGCTTTGCCGGCCCGCGAAGCGGAATTCCCGGCAGGCAAGGCCCGGGCAGGCAACGGCGATTCAAGCCGCCACGGCCATGCCGTTGTGCCGCAACAGGGCATCCGGTTGCGGTTCGCGCCCGCGGAATGCCTTGAAGGATTCGAGTGCCGGGCGCGAGCCTCCGACCGACAGGATTTCGCGCCAGAAGCGCTCGCCGGTCGCCGCATCGAGGGTGCTGCCGCTCGATCTGGCGGCCTCTTCGAAGGCCGCGTAGGCATCGGCGGACAGCACTTCGGCCCACTTGTAGCTGTAATAGCCGGCCGCGTAGCCGCCGCCGAAAATGTGCGAAAAGCTGTGCGGAAAGCGATTCCATTCCGGCGGCACCAGCACCGCCACCTCGCGGCGGACATCGGCCAGCAGATCCATGAAACCCTTGCCGGCGCCTGGTACGAACTCGCTGTGCAGCAGCAGGTCGAACAGGCCGAATTCGATCTGGCGCAGGGTCTGCAAGCCGCTCTGGAAATTCTTCGCCGCGATCATCTTGTCGTAGAGCGCGCGCGGCAGTGGTGCGCCGGTTTCGGCGTGCGCCGTCATGCCGCTGAGCACGTCCCATTCCCAGCAGAAGTTTTCCATGAACTGGCTCGGCAGTTCCACCGCATCCCATTCGACACCGTGGATACCCGACACCGGCAGTTCGTCCACCTGCGTCAGCAGGTGGTGCAAGCCGTGGCCGCATTCGTGGAACAGGGTGATGACATCGTCGTGACTGAAGGTGGCGGGCCGCATCTGCGTACCCTCGCCGACCGGCGCGGGGAAGTTGCAGTTGAGGTAGGCCACCGGTGTCTGCACGCCATGCTGAATTCGGCGACGGGTGATCGCTTCGTCCATCCACGCCCCGCCGCGCTTGGTTTCGCGAGCATACAGGTCGAGATAGAACTGCCCGATCAGTTTGCCCCCGCGCTCGATGCGGAAGAAGCGCACGGCGGGATGCCACACGGGCGCCGCATCGGGTGCAAGCTTCACGGCAAACAGGGCCTCGATGACGCGGAACAATCCGGCCAGCACTTTCGGCTCCGGGAAGTACTGCTTCACTTCGTCATCCGAGAAACTGTAGCGCGCCTGCTTGAGCTTTTCCGAGGCCCAGGACAGATCCCAGCTTTCCAGCGTGTCCATGCCCAGTTCCGCGGCGGCGAAACGGCGCAATTCGGCGATGTCCCGTTCGGCGAAGGGGCGCGCCTTGGCCGCCATGTCGCGCTGAAAGGACGCCACCTGGCCCGGCGTGTCGGCCATCTTGGTGGCCAGGGAGACCTCGGCAAAACTGGCGTAGCCGAGCATCTTTGCTTCTTCGTTGCGCAGGGCCAGCAGGCGGTCGATCAGCGGGCCGTTGTCCAGTTCGGCGGGACCGAACTCCGAAGCGCGCGTGGCGTAGGCGCGGTACATGCGGGCACGCAAATCGCGGTTGTCGCAGAACTGCAGCACCGGAATGTAGGACGGCGCGTGCAGGGTAAATTTCCAGCCGGGCTTGCCGTCCTTTTCAGCAGCCGCTCTTGCCGCGGCCTTCGCATCCTCGGGCAAGCCTTTGGTCCCGGCTTCGTCTTCGATCCATTCGGCATGGGCATTGGTCGCATCGAGCACATTCTCGGAGAACTTCGCACCCAGCGCCGACAACTCCTCCTGGATTTCCTTGAAGCGCGGCTTTTGCTCCTCCGGAAGTTCCGCGCCGGACAGCCTGAAATCGCGCAACTCGTTCTCGATGATGCGGCGTCGGGCCGGCGACAAGGCGGGAAATTCCGCACCCGTGGCCAGCGCCTTGTACTTGGCGAACAAGGCCAGATTCTGCCCGAGGTCGGCGTAGAAGGCCGACACCTCGGGCAGCATGGCGTTGTAGGCCTCGCGCCAGGGCGGCACGTCGTTGACCGAATGCAGATGCCCGACGATGCCCCACGCGCGCGACAGGCGCTCTCCGGCATCGAGCATCGGTTGCACGAACGCATCCCAGGTCGCGGCGGTTTCCGGCGCGATCAGGCGCTCGGTCAGGGCGCGGTTTTCATCCAGCAGTTGGCGGATGGCGGGAGTGACGTGTTCGGGCTGAACGGCGTCAAAGCGGGGCAGCCCGCTGAAATCGAGCAATGGATTCATCGTGTCCAGATGGGGGCGAAGAAGGAAACTGCAATGCCTCGTCGTTTACTCGACGAGCTCCTTGTAGGCATGAAAGCTGGCGTGTCCCAGCCAGGGCATGACAATGACCAGGCCGACCAGCGCGGTGGCGAAACCGAGGCCGGTCAGCAGCATGATGACGAAAGCCCAGAACGCCAGTGGCAGCGGATTCTCGGCCACGGCGTTGATGCTGGTGGTCAGCGCGCAGAGCAGCTCGCAGCGACGATCGACCAGCATCGGCATCGAAACCACGCTGAGGGCGAACACCACCGCCGCGAACACGCCGCCCGCACAGATGTAGATGAAGAACATCAGGTAGTGCTGTGGATTGATCAGCACCTCGATCATCATGGCCAGCGGCTGCAAGGCACTGCCCTTGTAGAACAGCGCGACGATGACGATGGACGCCACCTGCCATGCGGTACCCGCCAGTATCGACAACAGGCCGAAGCTGACCAGCGCCGATGGGTTGCGCTTCCAGGCCAGCATCGAGTCCGGCAGCGAGGCCGGCTCATTGGCCAGATAGCGGCGCGAGAGTTCGTAGAGGCCGGCCGCCAGCATCGGCGCGACCAGCAAAAAACCGGTGATGGCGGCGGCGAACAGATAGGCTAGGTTGGCAGTCACGCCGAGAATGACCGCGCCGGTGACGGCGATCGCGATGCCATAGAACAGGCTCGCCGCCGGTTGCCGCCAGAGGTCTCGCCAGCCCAGCCCGAGCCATTTCAGCGGCGCGGAAAAACCTATGCGGCGGACTTTCGGAAGACCGGGAGTCGGCGCTGGCAAGACGGCGACGGGATCGTTCATCGGACCAGCCGCATCGGCAACATCAGATCGTATGCGGGCCGGCAAGGCGGGTCAGCGCCTCGAGATAGTTGGCGGCCGTCTTGTCGATGATGTCCCGCGGCAGCGTCGGCCCCGGTGCCTGCTTGTTCCAGTCCAGGGTTTCCAGGTAATCGCGGACGAACTGCTTGTCGAAGCTGGGCGGGCTGATGCCGACCTTGTAACGATCGGCCGGCCAGAAACGCGAGGAGTCCGGCGTCAGTACTTCGTCGATCAGGTACAGCCGGCCCTCCTCGTCCTGTCCGAACTCGAACTTGGTGTCGGCGATGATGATGCCGACCACGCGGGCGAAAGCGGCAGCCTCGCGATACAGGCGCAGGGTGGTTTCCTTGACGGTCTTCGCCAGATCCGCGCCGATCAGTTTCTCGACCGTGGCGTAGTCGATGTTTTCGTCATGGTCGCCCATCTCGGCCTTGGTCGCCGGGGTGAAGATCGGTGTCGGCAGCTGCTGGGCCATTTGCATGCCGGACGGCAAGGCAATCCCGCAGACGGCGCCCGTCGCCTGGTAGTCCTTCCAGCCCGATCCGATCAGGTAACCGCGCGCGACCGCCTCGATCGGCAGCGGCTTGAGGCGCTTCACCACCAGTGCGCGGCCGCGTACCTGGGCTTTCTCTTCTTCGTTTGCCACGACCGTCTCCGGGTCGATGCCGGTCAACTGGTTGGGTATCACATGGGCCAGCTTGCCGAACCAGAAATTGGCCATGGCCGTAAGCACGGCGCCCTTGCCCGGAATCGGGTCGGGCAGGATCACATCGAAAGCCGACAGGCGATCCGTGGTGATGATGAGGAGCTTGTCCTCGCCCACGGCGTAGATATCGCGCACCTTGCCGCGACCGAGCAGCGGCAGGCTCTTGATGGTGGACTCGAACATGGGAGGGGTGGAAATGGGCATGAAGGTGCTCTGAAATTGGAAATTACTCGCGAACGTAGGGCTTGGCCGACTTCTCGTCGGCATCCTCGCGATAGGGGTAGCGCACATGGCCGTAGCGAATCGCCAGCACGGAAACCGTCAGCAGGAAAATCGCGGCGGTAACCGCCAGCATGCGCCACTCGGTCATTTCCTTGATATCCAGGATCAGGTAGCGCGCCAGGGCCACCATGCCGATGTACAGCGGGAAGCGCACCGGCAGCTGGCCCGACTTGAAATACTGGCCGATCATCGCCAGCACTTCGAGATAGAGGAACATCAGCAGCAGGTCGGCCAGCGTCACCCGGTGCGACTCGATCATCAGCATCGCTTCCTGGTACATGGCGATGGTGGTGGCGAAGGCGATCACCAGCAGGCCGGCATACTCGACAATGTCGAGGCCGCTGCTGAAGAACTTGCGCAGTCGATCGAAGGTGTGGGACCGGATATCCATGCTGGACAAAGGAAAAGGCCGCCCGAGCGGGGCGGCCCGTTAATTTACCGCAAATCGTCGCTTACTTCACGATGGCGTTGAGCTCGCCCTTCTTGTAGCGCTCGGCCATCCTTTCCAGCGACATCGGCTTGATCTTGCTGGCCTGGCCGGCACAACCGAATGCCGTATAGCGGGCCACGCAGATTTCCTTCATCGCCTTGCGGGCGGCGGCGAAATATTTGCGCGGATCGAAGTCCTTGGTGTTCTCCGCCAGGTACTTGCGGATCGCGCCGGTGGAGGCCATGCGCAGGTCGGTGTCGATGTTGATCTTGCGCACGCCGTGCTTGATGCCCTCGACGATTTCCTCGACCGGGACGCCGTAGGTTTCGCCCATGGTGCCGCCGTACTGGTTGATGATTTTCAGCCAGTCCTGTGGCACCGACGAGGAACCATGCATCACCAGGTGGGTATTCGGGATGCGGGCGTGGATTTCCTTGATGCGGTCGATGCGCAGCACCGCGCCGGTGGGCGGCCGGGTGAACTTGTAGGCGCCGTGCGAGGTACCGATGGCGATCGCCAGCGCGTCCACACCCGTCGCCTTGACGAATTCGGCGGCTTCGTTGGGGTCGGTCAGCAACTGGTCGTGCGACAGCGCGCCCTCCGCGCCGTGGCCGTCCTCCTTCTCGCCCATGCCGGTTTCCAGCGAACCGAGGCAGCCCAGTTCGCCTTCGACCGAAACGCCGATGGCATGGGCGATGTCGACCACGTGCTTGCTGACGCGGGCGTTGTACTCGAAGCTGGCCGGGGTCTTGGCGTCTTCCTGCAGCGAGCCGTCCATCATCACGCTGGAGAAGCCCGAGCGCATCGACTGGATGCAGATCGCCGGGCTGGCGCCGTGATCCTGGTGCATCACGATCGGGATGTCCGGATGGGTCTCGATCGCCGCTTCGATCAGGTGGCGCAGGTAGGGCTCGCCGGCATATTTGCGGGCGCCGGCCGAGCCCTGCATGATGACCGGGCTGTTGGTTTCCGCCGCGGCTTCCATGATGGCCTGGATCTGCTCCAGGTTGTTGACGTTGAAGGCCGGCAGGCCGTAGCCGTTTTCGGCGGCATGGTCGAGCAGTTGACGCATGGATACGAGGGGCATGGCAATCTCCTAGGGTTATCTGATGGCTGGCTTGGGCGGTCGGTGCTCGCCGACCTTGACGAGTTTCATGGTGTTGGTGCCGCCCGCTTGTCCGATCGGTTCGCCGATGGTGAGCACGATCAGGTCGCCGGGCACCACCGCACCGGCGGCAATCAGGATCTCCTCGGCCTGCCACAGCAGTTCGTCGCGATCCGTCGCGATGTACTCGGTCAGCAGCGGATAGACGTCGCGGTAGATGCTGACGCGGTAGCGGGTGCGGATGCGCGGCGTCAGCGCGTAAATTGGCACGCCGCAATTGACCCGGCTCATCCACAGCGTGGTCGAGCCCGACTCGGTCAGCGTCGCAATCGCCTTCACCTTGAGGTGGAATGCGGTGAACAATGCGGCCATCGATATCGACTGGTCGATGCGCGTGAACACCTGATCGAGAAAATGCGTATCGAGGGTGACGGTCTGCGATTGCTCCGCGGCAACGCAAACCCGAACCATGGCCTCGACTGCCTGTACCGGGTAGGCGCCGGAAGCGGTTTCCGCGGACAACATGACTGCATCCGTGCCATCGAGCACCGCGTTGGCCACGTCGGAAACCTCGGCACGGGTAGGCACCGGACTGGTGATCATCGACTCCATCATCTGCGTGGCGGTGATGGCGAAGCGGTTGTGTTCGCGGGCCAGCCGAATCATGCGCTTTTGCAGGGCCGGCACCGCGGCATCGCCGACTTCGACCGCGAGGTCGCCGCGCGCCACCATGATGCCGTCGGTGGCGTGCAGGATGTCTTCCAGATTCTCCACCGCCTCGACGCGCTCGATCTTGGCGATCACCAGGGCGTCGGAACCGGCGTCGCGCAGCAACTGCCGCGCCTGGCGCATGTCGGCACCCGACTTGGGAAAGGACACGGCAACGTAATCGACATTGAGCGCCGCCGCGGTCTTGATGTCGGCCATGTCCTTGGGCGTCAGCGCCGGCGCGGAGAGCCCGCCGCCCTGCTTGTTGATGCCCTTGTTGTTCGACAGTTCGCCATCGTGACGGTTGCGGCAATGAATTTCGGTGCCTTCGATATGTTCGATATCGAACACGGTGCGGCCATCGTCGAGCAGCAGCACATCGCCCGCGACCACATCGTCTATCAGTTCGGGGTAATCGAGGCCGACGCGTGTCGCGTCGCCCAGCGGGCACGCGGCATCAAGGATGAAGCCTTGTCCGGCCTTGATCGCGACCGGCCCCGCGGCAAATTTTCCGATGCGTATCTTCGGTCCTTGCAGGTCGGCCATCACGCCGACCGTGCGGCCCGCCCTGTGCGCGGCATCGCGCAGGATGTCGATGCGCTTCTTGTGGTCTTCCGCCGTGCCATGCGAAAAATTCAGGCGCACCACGTCGATGCCGGCCGCCACCAGTTCGGCGAGCCGCTCCGGGCTGCTGGAAGCCGGCCCCAGGGTAGCGACGATCTTGGTCGAACGTTGGGCGGTCATTGTTAACGTGAAATAACTCGTTCGGAGCGACGGGTGATCGTCGAGCGAAGCGAGCTGATCAGAAGCCTCCCCGTGAGGGGAGGATGGGAGGGGCGGGCCTTCAATTTGACTTTCGCGTGTTTCATCATCGGCGGTGGCGTATCAGCATTGAAAGTCTGATGGATTTGCGTCAGCCTTTGGCGCGCTGCTCCAGCATATCGACGGCGGGCAGTTTCTTGCCTTCGAGGAATTCGAGGAAAGCGCCGCCGGCTGTCGAGATGTAGGACACCTTGTCGTAAATGTCGTACTTCTGGATCGCGGCGATGGTGTCTCCGCCACCCGCCAGGGTGAAGGCCTTGGTCTTGGCGATAGCCATGGCAATGGCCTTGGTGCCTTCGCCGAACTGGTCGAACTCGAACACGCCGACGGGGCCGTTCCAGACCACGGTACCGGCCTTCATGATGATGTCGACCAGTTCCTGGGCCGATTTCGGGCCGATGTCGAAAATCATGTCGTCGTCGGCCACCGCGCCGGCGTCCTTGGCCACCGCGGGTTCAGCGGCATCGAACTTCTTGCCGCAAACCACGTCGACGGCGATCGGAATGGTGGCGCCGCGCGCCGTCATCTTTTTCATCAGCGCCTGGGCGGTCGGTACCAGGTCGTCCTCGCACAGCGACTTGCCGACGTTCCTGCCGGTGGCCTTGAGGAAGGTGTTGGCAATGCCGCCACCGACCACCATCTGGTCGACCTTTTCGGACAGCGCTTCGAGCACGGTGAGCTTGGTCGACACCTTTGAACCGCCGACGATGGCCACCATCGGCCGCGCCGGGGTGGCCAGCGCCTTGGTCAGCGCTTCCAGTTCCTCGGCTACCAGCAGGCCGGCACAGGCCGCCGGCGCGAATTGCGCCACGCCGTAGGTCGAGGCCTCGGCGCGGTGCGCGGTGCCGAAAGCATCCATGACGAAGAGATCGCAAAGCGCGGCGTACTTCTTCGCCGTCGCTTCGACGTTCTTCTTCTCGCCCTTGTTGAAGCGGCAGTTCTCCAGCAGCACCACTTCGCCGGCGGCAACTTCAAACCCGCCATCGACCCAGTCGCGGATCACGCGCACCGGCTTGCCCAACTGCGCAGCCATGACATCGGCCACCGGCTTGAGCGAGTTCTCGTCGGCATACACACCCTCTTCCGGACGGCCGAGGTGTGAAGTCACCATCACCTTCGCCCCCGCCTTGAGGCAGTGCTGGATGGTCGGCATCGAGGCGGTGATGCGGGCGTCCGAGGTGACCTTGCCGTCCTTGACCGGCACGTTCAGATCGGCGCGGATGAAGACGCGCTTGCCCGCCAGATCGAAATCAGTAAGACGCTTGAAGCTCATTGCAATTGCTCCCAATGCGCCTTACTTGGCGACGTGCTTGAGGAAGTTCAACATGTTGCAGGTGTAGCCGTACTCGTTGTCGTACCAGGCGACGACCTTGACGAAGGTACTGTCGAGCGCAATGCCGGCCTCGGCGTCGAAGGTCGACGGCAGGGGGTTACCGCGGAAATCGGTGGCAACCACCTTTTCTTCGGTGTAGCCGAGAACGCCCTTCATCGAGCCTTGCGAAGCTGCTTTCATTGCCGCGCAGATGTCCTTGTAGGGGGCTTCCTTGATCAGTTCCACGGTCAGGTCGACCACCGAGACGTCGGAAGTCGGCACGCGGAAGGACATGCCGGTGAGCTTCTTGTTGAGTTCCGGAATCACCACGCCGACAGCCTTGGCGGCGCCAGTGGAGGACGGGATGATGTTTTCGAGGATGCCGCGGCCGCCGCGCCAGTCCTTGTTGGACGGGCCATCGACGGTTTTTTGCGTCGCCGTGGCGGCATGCACCGTGGTCATCAGGCCACGCTTGATGCCCCAGTTGTCGTGCAGCACCTTGGCCACGGGCGCCAGGCAGTTGGTGGTGCAGGAAGCGGCGGAAACGATGGTCTCGCCGGCATACTTGGTGTGGTTCACGCCATAGACGAACATCGGCGTGTCGTCCTTCGACGGCGCCGACTGGACGACCTTCTTGGCACCCGCATCGATGTGCTTCTGGCAGGTGTCCTTGGTCAGGAAGAAGCCCGTCGATTCGATGACGATCTCGGCGCCGACTTCGTTCCACTTCAGGTTGGCCGGGTCCTTCTCGGCTGTCAGGCGGATCTTCTTGCCATTGACGATCAGCATGTTGCCATCGACGGCGATGTCGCCCTTGAAGTTGCCATGCACCGAATCGTACTTCAGCATGTAGGCCAGATAATCCGGCTCCAGCAGGTCATTGATGGCGACGACTTCGATCTCGGGGAAGTCCTTGGCGATGGCGCGAAATGCCATGCGACCGATGCGGCCGAAGCCGTTGATGCCAACTTTGATAGCCATTTGGAAAGTCTCCTGATAGTGATTAAATGAACTGTTCGACCGTTTTCACAACATTTGCCACGGTAAAGCCGAATTCCTTGAACAGCGTCCCGGCAGGGGCCGATTCGCCGAAGCGGTCGAGGCCGATCACGGCACCCTGACCACCACCGGCGGCGCCGACATACTTGTACCAGCCGTCGGTGACACCGGCTTCGATGGCGACGCGCGGCACGCCCTTCGGCAGCACCGAGTCACGATAGGCGGCATCCTGGCGGTCGAAGGCGTTGGTGCAGGGCATCGACACCACGCGCACCGGAATCTCCGCCTCCATCGCCGCCTGGGCCTTGAGCGCCAGATCGACCTCGGAGCCGGTGGCGATGATGATGGCCTTGGGCTTGCCGTTCCTGGCTTCGGAAATGACGTAGCCGCCCTTACTGATGTTGCCGATGGTCGCTTCGTCGCGCGCCACGAAAGGCAGGTTCTGGCGCGACAGGCACAGCGAGCTCGGGCCGCCGAGCTTCTCCACGGCAGCCGTCCAGGCCACCATGGTTTCCACCGTGTCGCAGGGACGCCAGACGTCCATGTTGGGGATCATGCGCAGGGTCGCGGTCTGTTCCACCGGCTGGTGGGTCGGGCCGTCCTCGCCGAGGCCGATCGAATCGTGCGTGAACACGTAGATCACACGCTGCTTCATCAGCGCCGACATGCGCAGGGCATTGCGGGCGTATTCCGAGAACATCAGGAAGGTGCCGCCGAAGGGCAGGATGCCGCCATGCAGCGCCATGCCGTTCATGATGTGCGCCATGCCGAACTCGCGCACGCCGTAGGAAATGTAGTTGCCGGGCGTCTTGCCGGAGACGTGCTTGCAGCCCGCCCAGTTGGTCAGGTTGGAACCGGTCAGGTCGGCGGAGCCACCGACGAACTCGGGCAGCGCCGGCGCCAGGGCATTGATGGAAATCTGCGAAGCCTTGCGCGTGGCGACGGTCTCGGCCTTGGCGTTCGCCTCGGCGACGACCTTCTTCGCGTGCGCCGCCCAGCTGGCCGGCAACTCATTGGCCATGCGGCGCTTGAACTCGGCGGCCTCCGCCGGAAAGGCCTTGGCGTAAGCAGCGAATTTGTCGTTCCAGGCGCCCTCGAACTCGGCGCCCTTCTTCTTCGCGTCCCAGCCGGCATAGACGTCCGCGGGAATCTCGAATGCCGGGTGCGGCCAGCCAATGTTGGCGCGGGCGGCGGCGATTTCGGCATCACCCAGCGGCGCGCCATGCACGTCGTGGGTGCCCTGCTTGTTCGGTGCGCCGAGGCCGATCACGGTCTTGCAGCAGATCAGCGAAGGCTTGTCGGTCACCGCCTTGGCGGCGTTGATCGCGGCATTCAGGGCGACCGGATCGTGGCCATCGACGTTCGGTACCACGTGCCAGCCATAGGCCTCGAAGCGCTTGGGCGTGTTGTCGGTGAACCAGCCTTCGACATGGCCGTCGATCGAAATGCCGTTGTCGTCCCAGAACGCGGTCAGCTTGCCCAGGCCCCAGGTGCCGGCCAGCGCGCAGGCTTCGTGCGAAATGCCTTCCATCAGGCAGCCGTCGCCAAGGAAGGCCCAGGTGCGGTGATCGACGATCTCGTGGCCGGGCTTGTTGAATTCGGCGGCCAGCAGCTTCTCGGCCATGGCCATGCCGACGGCGTTGGTGATGCCCTGGCCGAGCGGGCCGGTGGTGGTCTCGACGCCCGGCGTGTAGCCGTACTCGGGGTGGCCCGGGGTCTTCGAGTGCAACTGGCGGAAGTTCTTCAATTCCTCGATCGGCAGGGCGTAGCCGCTCAGATGCAACAGGGAATAGATCAGCATCGAGCCGTGGCCGTTGGACAGCACGAAGCGGTCGCGATCGGCCCACTTCGGATTGGCCGGATTGTGGCGCAGGTGTTTGGTCCACAGCACTTCGGCGATTTCCGCCATGCCCATCGGGGCGCCGGGATGGCCGGAGTTGGCCTTTTGCACCGCGTCCATGGCGAGGGCGCGAATGGCGTTGGAAAGCTTGGAGCCCACCGAGGCGGGTGCGGTTGCGGAATTTGTCATGGCGGCATCGATTGGTCTGGAGACGGGATGGGTTCCGTCAGGGTAGCCCGGTATTATCGGCGAAACCGGGCGGATCGCGCTAGGTAGACAGCTAGGTGCTTGATTCGCTGAAACTCAGGCCCGCCTGCGGTTCTCCATCAGGCGCAGAATCATGGGCGTGAAGATCAGTTGCATCGCCAGTTCCATCTTGCCGCCGGGCACCACGATGATGTTCGGCCGCGACATGAAGGAATTGTGGATCATCGACAGCAAGTAGGGGAAATCGATGCCCTTGGGATTGGCGAAGCGGATCACGACAAAGCTCTCGTCGGCCGTCGGAATGTCGCGGGCGATGAACGGGTTGGATGTATCCACCGTCGGCACCCGCTGGAAATTCACGTGGGTGCGCGAAAACTGCGGCGTAATGTAGTTGATGTAGTCCGGCATGCGGCGCAGGATGGTATCCACCACGGCCTCGGTCGAATAGCCGCGCTGATTCTTGTCCCGGTGCAGCTTCTGGATCCATTCGAGGTTGACCGTCGGCACCACGCCGACCAGCAGGTCGGCATGCTGCGCGACATTGACCGTGTCGGTGACCGCTGCGCCGTGCAGGCCCTCGTAGAACATCAGGTCGGTGCCGGCGGGGATATCCTCCCAGGGCGTAAACTCGCCGGACTGCTGGCCGTAAGGCGCGGCTTCGTCGGCATTGTGCAGATACTTGCGCACCTTGCCCATCCCGGTCTCGCCATAGCCCTTGAACAGGCCCGCCAGCTCCTCGAGCAGATTGGCTTCCGGACCGAAGTGGCTGAAATGGTTGTTGCCCTGCAGCCGGGCTTCTTCCATCGCCACCTTCATCGACTTGCGGTCATGGCGGTGGAAGGAATCGCCCTCGACGATGGCGGCCTTGATGTTCTCGCGGCGGAAGACCAGGTCGAAGGACTTGGTGACCGTGGATGTTCCGGCACCGGAAGATCCGGTGATGGCGACGATGGGATGCTTGACCGACATGGGAACCTCCTGGGTTATTGGGTTCTGAACAGCGAGCGCGTCGAGAACAGCGGCGAGTTGAAGGTATCCGGCTCCTTGCCGCTGGCATATTCGGCATGGTAGCTGGAGAGGCGCTCGACTTCGTTCTTCGAGCCGAAAATCAGTGGCACGCGCTGGTGCAAATCCGTCGGTGCGACATTCATCACCCGCTCGCGCCCGGTGGTCGATGCGCCGCCGGCCTGCTCGATCAGGAAGGAAATCGGATTGGCTTCGTACATCAGGCGCAAGCGCCCCGGTTTGGCCGGATCCTTGCTGTCCCGCGGGTACATGAAGATGCCGCCGCGCGTCAGGATGCGGAAGGTTTCGGCCACCAGCGAGGCGACCCAGCGCATGTTGAAGTCCTTGCCGCGGGGACCGGTCTTGCCGGCCAGGCACTCTTCCACGTAACGTTTCACCGGGGGCTCCCAGAAACGCTCGTTGGACGAGTTGATGGCGAACTCGTGCGTCTCGGCCGGAATGCGCATCTGCGGATGGGTGAGGATGAAGGCACCGATGTCGCGGTCGAGCGTGAAGCCATCGACCCCATTGCCGGTGGTCAGCACCAGCATGGTCGACGGCCCATAGAGCGCGAGGCCGGCGCAGACCTGCTCGGTGCCCGGCTGCAGGAAATCCTCGAGGCTGGCGTCCTTGCCGGGATTCGGCGCACGCAGGATCGAAAAAATGGTCCCCACCGTCAGATTGACGTCGATGTTCGAGCTGCCATCCAGCGGATCGAAGACCAGCAGGTACTTGCCGCGCTTGCAATGGGCGGGAAGCGCATAGACGTCTTCCATTTCCTCGGAGGCCATGCCGCTCAAGTGGCCCGAAAACTCGTTTTCCTTCAGCATGACGTCGTTGCTCATGACGTCGAGCTTCTTCTGCACCTCGCCCTGGACATTGACCGCTGCGCCGTCGCTGGCGGCATCGCCCAGCATCCCGACCAGGGCGCCCTTGTTCACCTGGTTGGAGATGATCTTGATCGCGGTGGCCAGAGAGTTGAGCAGCCCGGAAAACTCGCCGGAGGCACCCGGATGCCTGTGTTCCTGCTCGATGGTGTAGCGGGTCAGCGTGGTGCGTCGCTGGTGCATGAGTCCTGCTCCTTAGGATGTTGTAGCTGCGGCCGCTGCGCACTGCAGGCGCGGACAAGCCCGCTTTGTTGCCGACCAATGTAATCGGATCGATCTATAAGCACCATTCACTTTTTCTTATCCTTCAAATAAGTCGGTTGTTGCGGCTCACGGCGCAGCCGAAATCCGGCCGGCGGGCCATAATCCGGCCTTCACGCCCCCGTCCGAAAAGGAGACTCCTATGACTTCATTGCCATCCCGCCTGTGTGCCGTCGCATGCGCTGCCGGCCTCGCCCTGCCGGCTTTTGCCCAGTCCATGTCGCCGGTTGGTGCCTGGAACACCATCGATGACGAAACCAAAAAGGTCAAGTCCATGGTCCGCATCACGGAAAAGGACGGCGTGCTTTCGGGGACGGTGGAGAAGATCGTCGATCCGGCCAAGCAGGACTCGAAATGCGACGAATGCGCCGGCGACGATCCGCGCAAGGGCAAGCCGGTGATCGGCATGACCATCCTGACCGACCTCAAGAAGGAAAGCGACACCGTCTGGAGCGGCGGCAAGATCCTCGATCCGAACAACGGCAAGAGCTACAACGCCAAGGTGACGGTCATCGACGGCGGCAGGAAGCTCGAAATGCGCGGCTCCATCCTGTTCATCGGCCGCACCCAGACCTGGGTTCGCGCCGAGTAGCGGCGGCCGTCAGCGGGTCAATTCCAGGTAGAGACTCGGCAGGGTTTCCGGCAGGCGCTCGATGCGGTCGAGGACGCGCCAGTTGTTCCCGAAAATGTCGCGCACATAGTCGTCGGCCTTCGGGTCGAGGCTCAGGCAGAAAGTCGTGATGCCCTGCGCCGCCAGTTCGCCCACGGCTTTCTTCGCATCGGCGCGCAGGTGCTGCGGCTCGGCGACATCGATGTCGGCGGGCTCGCCGTCGGTCAGCAGCAGCAGGATTTTCTTCGCGGTCTGGCGCGGCGCCAGATAGTGGCCGGCGTGGCGCAGGGCGGCGCCCATGCGGGTGGACCAGCCGGCTTCCATTGCGGCCAGACGCGCCTTGACGGTATCGTCCCAACGCTCTGAAAAGCCCTTGATGTGCTGGTAGCGCACCTCGTGGCGGGTGTTGGAGCGGAAGCCCGCGATGGCGCAGGGGTCGCCCAGGCAATCGATGGCCCAGGCCAGCAGCGACACGGCTTCCTGGCTGAGTTCGAGGATGGTCTGTCCCGCCGTACCGCCGGCGCCGACTTTCTGATTGAGCGATTCCGACAAGTCGAGCAGCAGCAGCACCGTGATGTCGCGGCCGCAGGTGGTGTGGCTCATGTTGATCCGCGGATCGGGCGTGGCGCCGCCCTTGAAATCGATCAGCGAGCGGATCGCCACGTCGAGGTCGAGTTCGCTGCCCTCCTCCTGATAGCGGATGCGTACCTTGTCCTGCGGCTTGAGCAGGTCGAGCAGGCGCTTCAACTGCCTGGCCAGCGCGGCGTGCTTCGCCAGCAGCCGGTCGATGTCGGCCGCGTTGCCCGCCGCATGCAGCGCCTCGTACACACTGACCCAGTCGGGACGATAGGTCTGGCTGCCGCTGTCCCATTCGGGATAGTGACGCGGCGGCAGGCCCTTGAGTTCTTCGCCCGGCTCGATCTTGCGTTCCTGATCGAAGGCCTCTTCTTCGTCACCGGCTTCGATGAATTTCCAGAGCTGGCGGTTGTCGTCGCGGTAATCGACCACCGTGTCGTCGAAATGCACTTTGGCCAGCTGGTCGCTCTGGCGGCGGGTTTTGGCGACCCAGGACAGCGCCAGTGCGGCGATTTCCGCGGTGCTCGACGTGCCCGTCGCAAGCAGCGCCTGGAAGCGGCCCGCGAAATCGAGCAGCACCGGATCGCTATAGCCGTGCGCCGGATCGAGAAACGCCCGCGAGAGCATCGCCAGGCGATGGCGCAGGCAGGAGGTGGTCGCGGGATCGCAGGCGTCCGCCACGGGATGCGGATGCAGCGCGAGGAAGATGCGGCGCAGGCCGGGATACTCGCGGATCAGCAGGGTCTCGACGCGGCAATCCTCGAAGAACTCGACGGCCATGCGCTGGAAGGGGCTCCAGTTGTCGGCGACCTGTGCGACGCTCCAGCGCCGGTGGCCGACCATGTGTGCCAGCACGGCGCGGTAGCGGTCGAGGCCGCTGACTGTGCCGCCCTTTCGGTCTGCATCGTCGAGCACGTCCGGTACGCGCATGCCCAGCTTGTCGTAGTAGGGAATGGGCTGGCGCAGTTCATCGAATGCCGTCGAATACGGCACCAGATGCTCGCTGTCATCCCACAGCGCGCGCAGGTAGAACGCCAGGCTGCGCTCGACGTCGGCGAACAGCGTGCCGTGGCGTTCGCGCTGCAGCACCGCGCGGCTGTCGGCCAGTTGCAGGCTGAAATATTCCTCCTGCCGCTCGGGATGACCGGCGTAGTTGGCGATGCCGTAGTTCGTCCAGTTCTGCAGCCCGGCCATTGACAACAGCTTCAGCAGGAGCGGCGCCTGCTTGAAGAATTCGGGAAGGCCGGGACTGGGAAAAGTGCTGTGATGGCCGTGGATCGATCCCGTGGTACGCGTCATCAGCTCGCGCGCGATCCCGATGTAGAAGTGCAGCTGCTCGCGCGATTGCAGGCGCCGCGCCGCGGCCGCCAGGGTTTGCAGGAAGGGCGTGATCGCCTGGCTGTTGGGCGACTTCTGCATGGCGCGGATGAAGTCCGTCACCGCCGGCAGGACATCGGCGCCCACGGCGTTGGCGACGGAAGGCCATTCTTCGAGGAACGCCAGCACCGGCTCGGCGCCGCGCCCCATCTTGCCGAGCAGGCGCGCGGTTTCGATGTAGGCATCCACCTCTTCCTTGCGGAAAGTGCTCAGAGCTTCGTAGACGCATTCCTCGAAGACGTCGGCGACCTGCGCAAAGCCGCAATCCATCGCGACCCAGCAGGCCTGGACTTGGGGATGGGTCATCTGCCGCTTGCGTGCGTCCGCCATGATCCTGTCGCCGTGTCGTCAGCGCCGACTTTTGCGGCGCCTAGGCGAAGATGTTGTCAATGGCGTGGTCGAGCGTTGCGCGGATGTCGGCGTCGTCGGTGATCGGCCGCACCAGCGCCATGCGGCAGGCATCGGTGGCGTCGACGCCATGCCTGATCAGCGACGCGGCATAGACCAGCAAGCGCGTCGAGATGCCCTCGTCGAGGCCGTGGCCCTTGAGGTTGCGGCCGGCCTGGCCGACCTTGACCAGCTTCGCCGCCGTGGCTTCGTCGATCCCGGTTTCGGTGGCGATGATGGTCGTTTCGAGTTCCGCCGCCGGATAGTCCATGTCGAAGGCGACAAAGCGCTGCTTGGTCGACTGCTTGAGGTCCTTCATCAAGCTCTGGTAGCCGGGGTTGTAGGAGATCACCAGCTGAAAGTCGGGATGAGCTTCGATCAACTCGCCCTTCTTGTCGAGCGGCAGCGAGCGGCGATGGTCGGTGAGCGGGTGGATCACCACGGTGGTGTCCTGGCGCGCCTCGACGATCTCGTCGAGATAGCAGATCGCGCCCATGCGCGCGGCGGTGGTCAGCGGGCCGTCGAGCCAGCGCGTGCCGTTGGCTTCGAGCAGGTAGCGGCCGACCAGGTCGCTGGCCGTCATGTCCTCGTTGCAGGCCACGGTGATCAGCGGCTTGCCCAGTTTCCAGGCCATGTACTCGACGAAGCGCGACTTGCCGCAGCCGGTCGGCCCCTTCACCATCACCGGCAGGCGCGCGGCGTAGGCCGCTTCATAGAGCTGCACCTCGCGGCCTTGCGGCGCGTAAAACGGTTCGGCGTGAATTGCGTAAGTGTCGGTCATGTCGAATTCGTTTTTATCCGCGGATTACGCAGATTTGGGCAGATGAACATCGCTTTAATCTGCGTCAATCTGCGTAATCTGCGGACCAAAGCCTTTACTTGTGCACGCCTATCTTCTCGCGCCAGCCCGGATACAGCTTGTCGGCATCCTTGGGGAAGGACTCGAAGGCGCGGGCGAATTCCTTGTGTTCCTTCGCCCACTGGATCGGGTCGGCGCCGGCCTTCCAGCATTCGTAGGCCTGGCGCAGCGAAATGGCGCCGGCCGCCGGGCTGTCGATGTGGCCGTAGGAGCCGCCACCGGCGGTGTTGATCACGTTGCCGTGGCCGAGGTTCTCGAAGAAGCCGGGCAGGCGCAGCGCGTTCATGCCGCCGGAGATGATCGGCGTTGTCGGCTTCATGCCGAACCACTTCTGGAAGTACACCGGGCCCTGGCACTCGTCGCGCTCGATCATGTAGGCGATGATCTTGTCGTCGCCCTCGCCTTCCATCTTGCCGTAGCCCATGGTGCCGACGTGGATGCCGGAAGCGCCCTGCAGGCGCGACATCTTGGCCAGCACGAAGGCGGTGTAGCCGCGCTTGGAACTGGGCGAGGTCACCGCGCCGTGGCCGGCGCGATGGTAGTGCAGGTACTGGTTCGGGTACTGCCGGCGCGCCGTGGTGACCATGCCGGGACCGCCGACGTAGCCGTCGACCAGGAAGGCCAGCTTGTCGGCGTCGGGGCCGAAGGTTTCCAGACCAAAATCGGCGCGGGCGCACATTTCGTAGTGGTCGTCGGCGGTGATGTTCATCGAGAAGATCTTGGCCTGTCCGGTTTCGTCCTGGGCGCGCTTCATCGCGTCATAGACCAGCGGCAGCACCTTCTTGATCGGCGCGAAGACCTGGTTGCCCTGGGGTTCGTCGTTCTTGATGAAGTCGCCGCCGAGCCAGAACTGGTAGGCCGCCGCCGCGAACGGCTCCGGCCGCAGGCCGAGCTTGGGTTTGATGATGGTGCCGGCGATGTAGCCGCCGTCCTTGACCGGGCGGCCGAGGATGCGCCACAGGTCGGAGATGTCCTTGGCCGGGCCGTCGAACATCTGGATCACGCGATCGGGCATGTAGAAGTCGATCATCTTGGCATGCTCGATGTCGCCCATGCCCTGGTTGTTGCCGATGACCAGCGTCAGGAAGGACACCAGCATGAAGCGGCCGTCGATCACGTTGCGGTCGAAGAGGTCGATCGGATAGGCGATGCGCATATCCTCGGTGGCTTCATCGATGTGATAGACCAGCGCATCGACGCCCTTGGTGAAGTCGTCGGTGGTCGACACTTCGACGTTGGTGCCGGTGGAAGATTCGGCGGCGAAATGCGCGGCGGCTTCCAGGTAGCCGGTGCCGGCTTTCGGCTTCATCTTGTAGGCCACCAGGATGTGCTTGCCACCCTTGATCAGGTCCTCTTCCTTGAGGCTCAGGTCGGCATAGCGGTTCGATTGATCCATTCGGTTCTCCTCATTCTCGACGGTGTGAAAGTATGGCATTCAGGAAATCTTGATACGCATCTTAGTCAGCAACATCCATAACTACCAGTCACGTGTTTTTATCATCATCATAAGTTTTGCCTTATGGCGTCACGGTGCCAGATCCGCAGCAGTTCAAGGTCGACCAGGTCTTTCCCGTGCAGGGTACCGCGCTGCGCGACACTTGGCCGGTCCGGCTCGCCGAGGTCGGAGAGCACCGCCAGCGCGCCGGCGAAGTCATGCTCGCGCGTGTATTCGCTTTCCGTCACCACGGTCGGCAGGCCGGCGGCGAGTGCGGCCTTGAGCCCGTTGGCGGAGTCCTCGAAGGCCAGGCAGGCCGATGGCGGCAGGTTGAGCTCACGCAAGACCCATAGGTAGATGTCGGGGGCGGGTTTCTTGTTTGCCACCGTGTCGCCAGCGCCGACTGTCTCGAACAGCGCCATCAGATCGGCGGGCAGCAGGGCGGTGACGTTCTCCGGCGTGGTGGTGGTGGCTATGCCTAAGCGCAGGCCGGCGCCATGCGCCGCGCGCAACAGGCGCGCCACCCCCGGCTGCAGCGGAATGCCGCCCGCGGCCAGCAGCTTCAGGTAGTGCCGGGTCTTGGCCGCGTGCAGGGCCTTGATGCGTCCGTCGGCATCGGCCTGCTCCAGAAAGGCCGGAACGTGGCGCTCGCAGTAGAAGCGCATGCGTTCCTTGCCGCCGGTGACGGCCAGCAGTTCGCCATACAGCGCCTCGTCCCAGTGCCAGTCCAGGCCTGCCTCGGCGAAGGCCGCGTTGAAGGCGATGCGATGGCCGTCACGCTCGGTATCGGCCAGCGTGCCATCGACGTCGAAGATCAGGGCTTTCAGCATGGGCGGCAGGATAGCCGCGAGCCACCCATAAGTGACAGTAATGCTTTCTTATGACAGTGATAAGATGAACAAAAACGATGGCGCAGCGACCGTCGGGAATGACAGGGGGAGAGATGGCAGCGATTTTCAGCGACGCATCCAGCCTGATGAAGTCGGTCCGCGAAGAGGTGGTGATGACCACCTACTCCGTCGGCATGGTTGCGGGCACGGTGCTGATGCTGGGCAACATGTCGCGCAACCTGGACCTGGGCAACTCGCTCAGCATTCCCCACAGCGTCCTTTATCTCTCGTTCCTGACCGTCTACGTCCTGCGCAAGCGCATCGGCGCCCAGTGGCTGGCCGCGATCCTGCTGATGGCGCTGTACCTGGGCGGCACGTTCGGCTACCTCATTTACGGCTTCATCGGCAACTCGGCGCCGCTGTACCTTACGCTGTGCATCATCGCCGCCACCTTCTACGGGCCGCGCGGCGGCATGGCGGCCGCGATCGCCGCGGGGGCGACGATGACCGTCGTGGCGACCCTGGCGATCAGCGGAAACCTGGTTTACTCCTATGACCTGAAGTCGTTCGTCGGCAGCCCCTTCAGCTGGGTCGCCGCGCTGACCACCTTTGCCGCGATGGCCGCGATGATGCTCACGCAGGTCGGCCAGATGCACCGCAGGCTGGAATCGCTGCTGCGGGACCAGCAGGCCCGCATCAAGGAAATGGCCGACGCCAACCTCCGGCTCAACGCTGAAATTGCGGCGCGAACCACCGTCGAAGCCGAGTTGCGCCGCCAGTCGGCCCTGCTCGAAAACATCCTTGGCAACCTGCCGCAGGGCATCAGCGTCTTCGACGACCGACTCAAGCTGCTGGTCTGGAACGAGGGCATGGTCGACGTGCTGGAACTGCCACACGAAATCGTGGTCAGGGGCGTGGCATTCGAGGATCTGATCCGCATCCCGGCGCAACGCGGCGACTATGGCCCCGGCGACCCCGAAGAACAGGTACGGCAGCGCCGCGAACTGGCCCTGAAGTTCGAACCGCACAGTTTCGAGCGAACGCGTGCCAGCGGCCGCACCCACCTCGTCGTGGGCAAGCCGTTTCATCTCGACGGCAGGATCGCCGGCTTCATCACCACCTATACCGACATCACCGACCGCAAGCAGGCGGAACTGGAAATCCGGCGCAGCAACGCGGTATTGCAGAGCATCCTCGACAACATGCCGGGAGGCGTCAGCGTTGTCAATGGCGATCTGCGCATGATCGCCTGCAACCAGCTGTTCAAGCAGTTGCTGGAAATGCCCGACGAGTTGTTTGTCGATCCGCAGCCGTCATTCGAATCCTTCATCCGCTACAACGCAGCGCGCGGCGAGTACGGCGACAAAAACCTCGAGCAGAAAATCGCGGAGACCCTCGAACGTGCGCGCCATCCCGTTGCCCACATGTTCGAACGCGAGCGCCCGAACGGAAGCGTGCTGGAGATTCGCGGCGCGCCCCTGCCGGACGGCGGCTTCATCACGATCTATACCGACGTCACCGCGCGCAAGCAGGCCGAGCGGGAGCTCCTGCATCTGCACGAGCGCTTTTCGCTGGCCCTGAAAACAGTGGGACTCGGCATTTTCGACTGGGACGCAAAAGAAGACAAACTGCTGGCGGATGCGCGGGTGTTCGAAATTTTCGGCGTTTCTCCGAACGGCAGAAACAACCGCTTCAACGACTGGACCGACTATCTGCATCCCGAAGACCGGGAACAGACCCTGGCCCGGATCATCGCGATGCTGCGCGCGAAGGAAGCCGATTTCAAGCTGTCTTACCGGATTGTGCGGCCCGACGGCGAGATACGCCATCTGGAGGTACACAACCACATCGTGCGGGACGCTTCAGGCAGGACATTGCGCCTGATCGGAGCCGATTTCGACGTGACCGAGCGCAAGCGCACCGAAGAACGCCTGCGCCTGACCGAGCAGGTGTTCGACCACAGCCCCGTGGCGATCGTGATTACCGACAGCGAGAACCGGATCATTTCGGTCAACGAGTCCTTCGTCAGGATTTCCGGCTACGGTGAAAGCGAGGTTCTGGGCCGCGATCCGAAGTTCCTCGCCTCCGGCCTGCACAACGCGGAATTTTTCGAGCGGATGTGGCAGGCGCTGCAGGAGGGCGATTTCTGGGAGGGCGAGGTCTGGGATCGGCGCAAGACCGGCGAAATCTATCCAAAATGGATGACCATCAACGTCGTGCGCGATCGCGAGGATGCCGGCCGGATGCACTACGTGGCGATCTTTTCCGACATCACGGAACGCAAACAGGCCGAGGAGCACATCCACCATCTCGCCCATCACGATCCGCTGACCACGCTGCCCAATCGCATGGCGCTGGAAGCGCGGCTGGAGCAATCGATCGCCGAAGCCAACCGCAACCAGCGCAGCGTCGCGGTGATGTTTCTCGACCTCGACCGCTTCAAGACCATCAACGACACGCTCGGTCACCACGTCGGCGACCTGCTGCTGATCGAAGTGGCGCGCCGCCTGCGGCAAACCGTGAGGTCCTCGGATACCGTGGCGCGGCACGGCGGCGACGAGTTCGTCGTGGTACTGCCGGCGCTGGAAACGCCGGATGTCGCCGCGACACTGGCGGGTAACATCCTGAAGACGCTTTCCGAGCCCTACCTGATCGATGGCAACACCCTGCACAGCACGCCCTCGATCGGCGTCAGCCTCTACCCGCAGGACGGCAGGGACGTCGATACCGTCATGAAGTATGCCGATACCGCGATGTATCACGCCAAGGACATGGGCCGCAACGGCTTCCAGTTCTTCTCGCCGGAAATGAATCGCGCGGCGATGGAGCGGCTCGACATCGAGCGCCAGTTGCGCGATGCGCTGAAGCTCGACCAGTTCGCGCTTCACTACCAGCCGCGCCTCGATCGGAACGGACGGGTGACCGGAGTCGAGGCGCTGATCCGCTGGAACCGACCCGGCCATGGCCTCCAGCCGCCGGGCCGATTCATCCCGATCGCCGAGGAAAGCGACCTGATCATCCTGATCGGCGAGTGGGTCTTGGCAACTGCCGCCGCTCAGCTGGTTGCATGGCAGAAAGCGGGCATCGAGATGCCCTCCGTGGCGATCAACCTTTCCGCGCGGCAGTTGCGCCTGGCCGGCCTGCCGGGCCAGATCGCGGCGGTGCTGCAGGACAGCCGCCTGCCGGCCGCCCTGCTGGAATTCGAGGTCACGGAAACCATGGCCATGGAAAATCCGGAAAGGGCTTCCCGCCTGCTCGGCGAATTGCGCGACATGGGCATCGCGCTTGCCATCGATGACTTCGGCACCGGCTATTCATCCCTGGCCTACCTCAAGCGCCTGCCCTTCGACCATCTCAAGATCGACCGTTCCTTCGTGGCGGGTATCGCGCATGACCAGAACGACGTCGCCATTGTCCGCGGAACCATTGCACTCGCCCACAGCCTGGGGCTCACGGTAGTCGCCGAAGGGGTCGAAACGGCCGAGCAGCTCGCCCTGCTGAAAAGCGCCGACTGCGACGAATTTCAGGGCTTTCATTTCTCGCGTCCGCTGCCGGCGGACGAACTCGAGGTTTTTCTCGGCAAGCATTCACAAACACCTACTCCACCATGAAGAACGTCACCCTGCGCCAGTTGAAGATATTCGAGGCGGTCGCGCGCCACCTCTCGTTTTCGCGTGCCGCGGAAGAACTCCACCTGACGCAGCCCGCCGTATCGATGCAGGTTCAGGCGCTGGAAGAGCAGGCCGGCCTGCCATTGACCGAACAGGCGGGCAAGAAAGTGCGCCTCACCGCTGCCGGCGAGGAAGTGGCGAGCCAGGCGCGGCGCATCGCCGAACAGTTGCGCGAAGCCGGTGAGGCGCTGGCGGCGCTAAAAGGCGTCGAATCCGGCCGCCTGAAGATCGGGGTGGTCAGCACGGCCAAGTATTTCGCGCCGTCGCTGCTCGCCGAATTCCGCCGCCGGCATCCGGGCGTCGAGCTGCAACTGACGGTCAACAACCGCGGCACCGTCGTGCGCCATCTGGCGGAGAACGACATCGACCTGGCCATCATGGGCACGCCGCCGAGCGAATTCGAGACCGTGGCCAAGGTCTTTGCCGAGCATCCGCTGGTGTTCATTGCGGCACCCGACCACCCGCTGGCGGAAAAGCGCCGCATCGAGCCGAAGCGGCTGGCGGAGGAAACCCTGCTGATCCGCGAACCCGGCTCGGGCACGCGCAGCGCGCTGGAGCGTTTCCTCGAAGAACATGGCGTGACCGCCGGCGCCATCATGGAACTGGGCAGCAATGAAACCATCAAGCAGGCCGTGATGGCGGGCCTCGGCCTGTCCTTCATTTCGGAGCACACCATCGGCCTGGAACGCTCGGTCGGCCGCCTGGTCAAGCTGAACGTCACCGGCACGCCGGTGATGCGCCAATGGCGCCTGGTCTATCGCACCGACAAGCGGCTGATGCCGGCGGCGACCGCCTTTGTCGGCTTCATGGACAGCGAAGGCTCGCGGCTGATCGAGGCACAGGTCGGCAAGCAGGCGCCGAAGGCCGCGGCACCGGAACGCTGACGGGCAACGCCGGCCGGCTATTTGGCCGGAGCCTTCCAGAGCGTCGCGGTGACGCCCAGTGTGGTGATGAAAGCCTTGACGTGGTAGCTGCCGACGGTCAGTCGTTTGCCGCCGCCGGGCAGCGCGCTCATGACGATGTCGGTAATCTGATCCTCCGGCAAATTGGTGGCGCCGGCGGCATGCCACAGGCGAATGTGGCCGCAGTTGTCGCGATCGATCAGCAGGGCGTTGTCCTCTTTTGCCGCGGAAAGGCGAATCGTCACCCCGTCACTGGTTTCATGGGCGCGAGCCGGGCCGGCGCTGGTCTGCATTTCGGCGCCGCCGCCAGGCCGGGCGGTGAATTCGAGTTCCATCGCTTCGTCGTCCGTAATCCGGCTTTCGCCTTCGGTATGCCAGACCAGGTAGCGGCCGCCCGGCTGCATCTGGATCAGCAACACGTTGTCGTCAGCCGCGGCGGATGTGGCGATCATCCATGCGGCAACGGCCATCAGGGCCCGCCTCACGAGCTTCGCCACTTGATCGAACAGCCGATGCCGGCTATCTGCCGCGGCGGCCCCTGACCGGTCAGCGCCACCTGCCGCATCGCCTCGAACAGGTCACGGCGGACGCCAGCCGCAGCGGTTTCCTTGCGCGACTCGTCAAGCCGGCCGCGGTATTGCAATTCCAGCCTGTCGTTGTAACCGAAGAAATCCGGAGTGCACACCGCGCCGTAGGCCTGCGCCACCGCCTGCGTCTGGTCCAGTACGTAGGGAAAAGGGAATTCCAGCTCGTGCGCGATCCGCTCCATGTTCTGCCAGGAATCCTCCGGATAGTCGGTCGGGTCGTTGCTCATGATGGCGATGCTGCCGACGCCGAGCGCGGCAAGTTCGGTTGTATCGCGCACGATGCGCTGGATCACCGCCTTGACATAGGGACAGTGATTGCAGATGAACATCACCAGCAATCCTTTCGGACCGCGCGCACTGGCCAGCGTATGACGCCGGCCATCCACCCCCGGCAGGTCGAAATCGGGCGCCGGACGGCCGAAGTCGCATACCGGCGGAGAAAGGCTGACCATGCGTTGCCTCCAAATATTGGCGATAATGAAAACATGATACCCAGATTCTTCTGTCCTTTCCCGCTGCACCCCGGCGCCACCGTGGAACTGGCCCCCGAGGCGGCCCACCACGCGCTGAAGGTCCTGCGAGTCGGCGCCGGCGATACGGCGATCCTGTTCGACGGACGCGGCGGCCAGTGGCGCGCCACGCTGCACCCGGCCGGCAAGGCCCTGCGCGCGACGCTGGACGAATTCGACGACATCGACTGCGAGCCGCCGCTGGCCCTGACGCTGGTGCAGGGCCTGCCCGCCAGCGACAAGATGGATTTCGTGGTGCAAAAGGCGGTCGAACTGGGGGTGCGGCGGATCCAGCCGGTGGCCGCGAAGCGGAGCCTGGTCAGGCTTTCCGGCGAACGCGCGGAGCGCCGCGTGGAGCATTGGCGCAACATCGCCATCGCCGCCTGCGAGCAATCCGGCCGCAATCGCGTCCCGACCGTCGCACCAATTCTTGATCTGCCGCAATACCTTGGCATCGCAGCGCAGGAGAATGGGCTACGCTTCGTCTGTGCGCCCGAAGCGACCGGGTCGTTGCGCGACCTCACGGCTCCCGAAGGGCCGATCTGCCTGCTGGTAGGCCCGGAGGGCGGTTTTGAAGAAGGCGAATTGCTGGCGGCGCGGGCTGCCGGCTTTCATGCCATCGGACTGGGACCGCGCGTACTGCGCACGGAAACCGCCGGACTCGGCGCCTTGGCGGCGATGATGGCACTTTGGGGGGATTGGTGATGTTCGAATCTGCGGAAATCGGTCACAAGATCGACAAGGACACCTACAAGAAGGCGGTGCCCGCCTTGCGCGCGGCATTGCAGGATGCGCAGTACGACCTCAAGGAGAACGGCAAGATTCCGGTGGTCGTGCTGGTCAGCGGCCAGGACGGCGCCGGCAAGGGCGAGACCATCAATATCCTCTACGAGTGGATGGACCCGCGCTTCATCTCGACCCTGGCGTTTTCGGCGCCGAGCGACGAAGAGCGCTCGCGGCCTTTCATGTGGCGCTACTGGCGCGCGTTGCCGCCCAAGGGCCGCATCGGCGTGTTCGCCGGCTCCTGGTATTCGAGCCCGATCCACGACCGGCTCGACGGCGGCATGAGCAAGGCGGACATGGATGCGCGCATCGACCAGATCAACCGCTTCGAGGCCATGCTGGTCAATGAAGGCGCGCTGGTGCTGAAGTTCTGGTTCCACCTGACCAAGGACGGCCAGAAGCGCCGCCTGAAGGCGCTGGAAAAGGACCCGAAAACGGCCTGGCGGGTCACCAAGTGGAACTGGGAACGCCTGAAAACCTATGACAAGCTGCAGGATGTCGTCGGCCATGTGTTGCGCATGTCGAATACGCCTTGGGCGCCGTGGATCATCATCGAAGGCGAGGACGACCGCTACCGCTCGATGACCACCGGCAAGATCCTGCTCGAAGCGATCCGCCAGCGCCTGTCCGATGCCGGCAAACAGGCCACACCGGTGGCGCCGCCGATACGCGTGAACATCGACGGGCGCAACGTGCTGTCCGAACTCAACCTCAAGCACGCGCTGAGCGAAAAGGACTACGACGAGCAACTGGCGAAATGGCAGGGCAAGCTGTCCGAACTGGTGCGCGACCCGCGCTTCAAGGGCCGTTCGCTGGTCTGCGCCTTCGAAGGGGCGGATGCCGCCGGCAAGGGTGGCGCCATCCGCCGCATCACCGCCGCGATGGATGCGCGCGACTACCAGATCATTCCGGTCGCCGCGCCGACCGAGGAAGAGCGCGCCCAGCCCTACCTGTGGCGTTTCTGGCGGCACATTCCGCGCAACGGCCGGGTGGCGATTTTCGACCGCACCTGGTACGGCCGGGTGCTGGTCGAGCGCGTCGAGGGCTTCTGCGCCGAGGCCGATTGGTTGCGCGCCTATACCGAAATCAACGATTTCGAGCACGACCTCGCCGATGCCGGCGTCATTGTCTGCAAATTCTGGCTGCAGATCAGCCAGGAAGAACAGTTGAAGCGCTTCAAGGAGCGCGAGAAGATCGAGTTCAAGCGCTTCAAGATCACCGAAGAAGACTGGCGCAACCGCGAGAAATGGGATCCTTACCAGCAGGCCATCTGCGACATGGTCGACCGCACCAGCACGGGTACCGCACCGTGGACCCTGGTCGAGGCCAATGACAAGGGTTATGCCCGGGTGAAAATCCTGCGCACGATTTGCGAACGCCTCGAAGCCGAACTGGAAGGCAGGCCGGTGCCGCAGTCCAAGCCCGAAAAGGCGCCCAAGGACAAGGACGACAAAGGCAAAAAGGCCGGCAAGGTAAAGAAGGCGGACAAGCCGGCGAAGGCCGTCAAGGCGCCGCCACCCGCGCCCAAAGCGCCGCCGCCCAGGGCTGCGAAGCCGGCGCCGAAAACGCCGGCGCGGCCCAAGGCGCCGCCCGCCGTCAAACCCGCCAGGCCGAGGAAAGGCAAGACCGCTACATGACCCTTGAAACCCGCAGCAGCCAGCCCGACACCGACACCCGCCTGGTCGCCTGGGTGCGCCAGGCGGCGCCTTACATCCACGCCTTTCGCGGCCGCACCTTCGTCATCGCCTTCGGCGGCGAAGTGCTCGAGGCGGGCGCGGCGCAGGCGCTGATCCATGACATTGCACTGCTGGACAGCATGGGCATCCGTCTGGTGCTGGTGCACGGGGCGCGGCCGCAGATCGATGCCGAAATGCATGCGCGCGGCCTCGTGCCGAAGTTCCACAAGGGCCTGCGCGTCACCGACGCGGCAGCGCTGGAATGCGTCAAGCGCGCGATGGGCGTGACCCGCATCGAAATCGAAGCGCTGCTCTCGCAGGGGCTGCCCAACACGCCCATGGCAGGCGCCTTCCTGCGCGTCACCGGCGGCAACTTCATTACCGCGCGCCCGGTCGGCGTGGTCGACGGCATCGACTTCCAATACACCGGGGCGATCCGCAAGGTCATCGCCGAGGAAATCCAGGCCGACCTCGCCCAGGAAAACGTGGTGCTGATCACGCCCATCGGCGCCTCGCCCACCGGCGAAATCTTCAACCTGGCCTGGGAAGAGGCGGCCGAGGCCGTGGCCGTGTCCATCGGCGCCGACAAGCTGATCTATCTGTGCGACGCGCCGGGGCTGGTCAACGGCAAGGGCGCACTTATCGACGCCCTCACCGCCGACGAGGCGCAGAAACTGGCCGGCCGCAACCTGAACCTGCAGGCGCCCGAAATCGCCCGCGTCCTGCCCAGCGCCATCCGCGCCTGCCGCTCCGGCATCGGCCGCGTGCACTTCCTCGACGCCCGCGCCGACGGTGCCATGCTCATGGAATTCTTCACCCGCGACGGCGTCGGCACCGTCATGACGAGCGCGCCGCTGGCGCTGCTGCGCGACGCGACGATCGACGACGTCGGGGCGATACTGGGCCTGATCGAACCGCTGGAAGCCGACGGCACCCTGGTCAAGCGCGGCCGCGAGCGGCTGGAAATGGAAATCACCCGCTTCTCGGTGGTGGAACACGACGGTGTCATCGTCGGCTGCGCGGCACTCTATCCGTTCTCGACCGAGAAGTCGGCGGAACTGGCCTGCCTCGCCGTGATGCCGGACTTTCGCCGCAGCGGCTACGGCGACCAGTTGCGCAGCCACATCGAAGCCCGCGCCAAAAAGCTCAAGCTGAAGCGCCTGTTCGTGCTGACCACGCGCACCGCGCACTGGTTCATCGAGCGCGGCTTCGTCGAAGCCGGCGTCGATGCCCTGCCGGAAGCCCGGCGCGAACTCTACAACCTGCAGCGGCGGTCGAAGGTGCTGGTCAAGGCACTGTAGAGCGACGCCACGCCGGGAGCGGATCAGCCCTTCAATCTGACGGCTGTTTCGGCCACGCGCTTGCCGAACAACCTCGCGGTTTCCAGATCGCCGGGAAGCATCTCGTCGGGACTGGCGTCCGAGGGCGATTGCGCCATCGCGCCGCTGAAGGAGCCGACGTAATTCACGTCGTTGCGCTGTGCCGCTTTGGAGTTGCTCGGCAACATGCCGGTGCCGACCCAGATGCCGCTGTGCTGCATGGCCAGGGTGAACAGGTAATGCAGCGTCGACAGCTTGTCGCCGTTCATGGTGGCGCTGTTGGTGAAACCGGCGAACAGCTTGTCCTTCCACTGCTGGCTGAACCAGGGCTTGGAAGACGCATCGGCGAACTTCTTGAACTGCCAGCTGACGCTGCCCATGTAGGTCGGACTGCCCATGATGATTGCATCAGCGGCCTTGAGGGTGTCCCAACCGCCCTCTGGCAGGTTGCCTTCGGCGTCGATGGCGACCAGCGTTGCGCCGGCGCCCGCGGCGACCGCCTCCGCCATGCGCCGGGTGTGACCGAATCCAGAGTGAAAAACAATCGCTACGTTTGCCATTTTGATGCTCCTTGTGTCGGATGAAGTGAATGAACGGGGGGTAAGCACTCAGGCAGCCAGATCGAATACCAGCACCTCGGCATCGGTGCCCTGGCGCAGTTCGACACGGTGTTCGTTTTCGAGCAGGACGGCATCGCCCGTGTCGATGCGCAGGCCATTGACTTCCAGCGTACCGCGGACAAGATGCACATAGGCTTTCCGCGCCGGATCGAGCGCCAGGTGCGCGCTCTCGTCGCCATCGAACAAGCCGGCATAGAGCGACGCATCGGCATTGATCGTGACCGAATCCGCCGCGCCGTCCGGTGAAGCCACCAGGCGCAGGGCGCCGCGCTTCTGTGCGACTGGCACGGTCTTCTGCTCATAGCACGGCGGGATGCCTTTCACCCGGGGCTCGATCCAGATTTGCAGGAAATGCGTGGTCTGGTCCCGGGCGTGGTTGAACTCGCTGTGCATCACGCCGCTGCCGGCGCTCATGCGCTGCACGTCACCGGGCGGGATGCCCTTGACGTTGCCCATGCTGTCCTGGTGGGCGAGTTCGCCGGCCAGTACGTAGCTGATGATTTCCATGTCGCGGTGGCCGTGCCGGCCAAAGCCGGTTCCCGGCGCGATGCGGTCTTCGTTGATGACGCGCAGGTTGCCCCAGCCGACATGGGCCGGGTCGTAATAGCCGGCAAACGAAAACGAGTGATGGCTCTTGAGCCAGCCGTGGTCGGCATGGCCGCGATCCCGGGATTTGCGAAGGACAAGCATGACTGGAACTCCTTTCTGTCGATGGAATGCAGTCTAGGAACCATCGAGCCCTTCCAGAGCCTGCCGGTTTGATGGCATCATTCAAATAAATTGAATTTACGGAAGCCATATGACCACACCACGCGACGTATTGACGCCCGCTGCCCTGGCCATGCTGCAAACCATCGCCGAAAGCGGAAGCTTCGCCGCGGCGGCCCGCTCCAGCAACATGGTGCCCAGCGCGCTGACCTATCGCGTGCGGCAGATGGAAGACGCGCTGGACGTCCTGCTGTTCGACCGCGGTTCGCGCCAGGCCCGCATCACCGAAGCCGGCGCCGAACTGCTGCGCGAAGGCACGCGCCTGCTCGCCGACATCGACGCCGTGGCCAATCGCGTCAGGCGCGTAGCCACCGGCTGGGAATCGCAGTTCACGATTGCGGTGGACAGCATCATCAGTCGCGCCACGGTGATGGAACTCTGCGCGGAATTCTTATCGCTGAAGCCGCCGACCCGGCTCAAGCTGCGCGACGAAACCCTCTCCGGCACGCTGGAAGCGCTGACCTCCGGACAGGCCGATCTGGCGCTCGGCGCCATCATGCATGCGAGCACCACGGCCGGCCTGCATCGCGAAGCACTCGGCGGCGTGAATTTCACGTTTGCCGTGGCACCCCACCACCCGCTGGCAAAACACCCGGAGCCGCTGAGCGACGAAACCATTCGCCAGCACCGGGTGGTGGCGGTGGCCGATTCCATCCAGCGCGGCGGCGGCCTCACCATCGGGCTGCTGGCGGGCCAGGACGTGTTCACGGTAGCGGGCATGCCGGCCAAGCTGGATGCCCAGATCAGGGGCCTCGGCGTCGGCTTCCTGCCGACCCCACTGGCGCAACCCTACATCGACTCCGGCAGGCTGGTGGCCAAACGCATGGAGCGATCCGAACGGCAGATCCAGGTCAGTTACGCCTGGCGCAAGAGCGAGCGTCCCGGCCAGGGTCGGGCGCTGCAATGGTGGCTGGCACAGTTGAAGAATCCGGTCACTCGCGCGGCGCTGCTGGGCGAGCATCGCTCACCCGCTTGAGGCGCAGCCGCGGCGCGGCGCGAAAAGTCGGCGCTGGCGAAACGGCAGCAACGGTCGACGAATGGTCTCTTGTTTTGGTTGCCGGCATCGCCGGCGTGGCCGTGGCCGGGCAGCCCGGCTTCGTCGCGATTCAGCCGGGCGGAATCGCGCGCTGGCGGCGACTGAAATCGATCAGCATATCGAAGGCCAGACCCGGGTGGGCGCCGATCCGGGCCGCATCGAAGCCGCGCTCGAAGAATGGCGCATAGGCAGGATGGGCGGCGGCTTCGCGCGCGGCGAGGCGTTTGAAGCCCATGCTCCACGTGTCGAAGCTGCGTTCGTCGATCGGCGCCCGTTCGATCAGGAAAATGCCGGTGTGGCGGGCATCATTTTCCACACGCGCGAAGACCTCATCCACGGCGGCAGCCTCGCCTTCGAGCACCTGCATGAAACTGCCGTCGGCGTAGAGCAGCATGCCCGTCACGTTCAGCGCGGTGTTGCGGCGTATGGCGGATTCGAGAATCCTGTCGAGATCGTCCGTGCCCGGCTCACGGAAGGCCGTGCTGACATAAATCAGATGAATGAGTGCCATCGAGGGCTCCTGTCGCAAACGGTTGGCGCAAATACGGATACCCAAACCACGAGACGAAACTCAATGTACACTTACGCCATTCATATTTGCGAAAGGAAACACTGTGGCACGCATGGTCAATTGCATCAAGCTCGGACGCGAGGCCGAAGGCCTCGACCTGCCTCCCATGCCCGGCGAAATGGGCCGGAAACTCTATGAGAACGTCTCCAAGGAAGCATGGCAGCAATGGATCAAGCTGCAGACGATGATCATCAACGAGAACCGCCTGAGCCTCGCCGACGCCCAGCACCGGAAGTATCTGGCCGAGCAGGTGCAGAAGCACTTCTTCGGCGATGGCGCGGACCAGGTCGGCGGCTACGTCCCGCCGCGCTGAGCGCGAAAATCAGGGATTCCCGAGCGGGCGGGCGACTTCCTGTTCCATCGCCTCCAGCCCGATGTGGCGCACGTCGCGCCCCTTGACCAGATAGACGACATACTCGGAAATGTTCTTCGCATGATCGCCGATGCGCTCGATCGACCGGGCGACGAACAGCAGGTCGAGCGAGCTTGAGATCGTGCGCGGGTCTTCCATCATGAAAGTGATGAGCTGGCGCGCCGCTGCCTTGTAGGCGGAATCGACTTCGCGATCCTGGCGCACCACCTCGGCCGACGCATTCACGTCGAGGCGGGCAAAGGCATCGAGCGCCTTGCGCAGCATGGCCACCGCGATCTCCGCCGGCGGATCCAGATCGACGCGCGGCACGACGCGGGTGTCCCCGCGGTGAATGTCGCGCGCCATTTTGGCGATCTTCTTGGCTTCGTCGCCGATGCGCTCGAGATCGGTGATGGTCTTCACCACGGTCATGATCATGCGCAGGTCGACCGCCGCCGGCTGGCGCCGGGCAATGACGTTGTTGCAGGCCTCGTCGAGTTCGACTTCATGCCGGTTGACCTGCCGGTCGGTCGCGATCACCTGCTCGATCTGCGCCATGTCGCCCGATTTCAGGCCTTGCATGGCGCGGATCAATTGCTGTTCGACGAGGCCGCCCATCGCCAGCACGCGCGTGCGCAGGCCTTCGAGATCGGCATCAAACTGCCGGCTGATGTGTTCCTGATTCATGCCGCCACTCCTGTCTGCAATCCTGACACTATAACGAAGGCATGTGAAGGATTTATTTCAGCGGGTGTAAGTCTGCACGCCGTCCGCCGCGGCGAGCAGCAATACGTCCGCGCCGCGCTGCGCGAACAGGCCGTTGGTGACGACGCCGACGATCTGGTTGATGTGCGCTTCGAGGCCGACCGGATCGGTGATCGACAGGCCATGCACGTCGAGGATCAGGTTGCCGTTGTCGGTAACCATGCCCTCGCGCAGTTTCGGCTTGCCGCCCAGCTTCTCCAGCTCGCGACTGACGTAGGCGCTGGCCATGGGGATCACTTCCACCGGCAGCGGAAAGCGGCCCATGACCGGCACCCGCTTCGACGCGTCGCAGATGCAGACGAAGGTCTTTGCCACCGCCGCCACGATCTTCTCGCGCGTCAGCGCGCCGCCACCGCCCTTCACCATGGCCATGCTGGCATCGATCTCGTCCGCGCCATCGACGTAAATGCCGATGGCGTCGATGCCGTTGAGGTCGAGCACGCGGATGCCGTGGCCCTCAAGCCGCTTCGCCGTGGCCTCGGAACTGGCGATGGTTCCGCCGATGCGGTCCTTGATGGCGGCAATCTCGTCGATGAAGAAATTCGCCGTGGAGCCGGTGCCGACTCCCAGTATTGCCCCGACCGGAAGCCGGTCAGCCACATAGTCGCGCGCGGCACGGGCCACGGCCTGCTTCAGTTCATCCTGGGTCATCTTTTCGCTCCGTTGTTCTCCCGCAAGGGGATGCCGTCCCCGCCTCCCGCGGGGACATGACGGAGCGAATTTTACCGCTTGCGCAGCGGCGGCAGGTCGGTGCAGGAACCGTGCGCCACCTCGGCCGCCATGCCGATGGTTTCACCCAGGGTCGGATGCGGATGGATGGTTTTGCCGATGTCCACCGCGTCGGCGCCCATCTCGATGGCCAGCGCGATTTCGCCGATCATGTCGCCGGCGTTGGGACCGACGATGCCGCCGCCGATCACGCGATGCGTTTCTTCATCGAACACCAGCTTGGTGAAACCGTACTCGGCGCCGTTGGCGATCGCCCGGCCCGAGGCCGCCCAGGGGAACTTCGCGCTGCTGACCTTGCGACCCGCCTTCTTCGCCTCGTCTTCGCCGACGCCGACCCAGGCCACCTCGGGATGTGTGTAGGCGACACCCGGGATCACCGACGCGTCGAAATGGCTCTTCTGGCCCGCCGCCGCTTCGGCCGCGACGTGCGCCTCATGCACCGCCTTGTGCGCCAGCATCGGCTGGCCGACGATGTCGCCGATGGCGAAGATATGCGGCACGTTGGTGCGCATCTGCGAATCGACCGGAATGAAGCCGCGCTCGCTCACCGCCACGCCCGCCTGCTCGGCGCCGATCTTCTTGCCATTCGGCGCGCGGCCGGCGGATTGCAGGATCATGTCGTAGCGCTGCACTTCCGCCGGCGCCTGCTCGCCTTCGAAGCTGACCCAGAGGCCGTCGGGTTTGGCCTCGACGGCAACGGTCTTCGTCTTCAGCATCAGCTTGTCGAAGCGCTTCGCATTCTGCTTTTCCCAGGCTTTAACCAGGTCGCGGTCCGGCCCCTGCATCAGGCCGTCGAGCATTTCGACGACGTCGACTTTCGCACCCAGCGTCGAATACACCGTGGCCATTTCGAGGCCGATGATGCCGCCACCGATGACCAGCATTTTTTTCGGCAGCGCATTGTTGAATGTGGGCAGCTCCAGCGCGCCGGTGGAATCGACGATGCGCGGGTCGCGCGGAATGAAGGGCAGATGGAAGGCCGCGCTGCCCGCGGCGATGATGCACTTCTGGAAACGAATCACCTTCTTGCCGCCGCTCTTGTCCTGCGCTGCGCCGGTGGTCTCCTCGACTTCGAGATGATTGGCATCGAGGAAGTGGCCGTAGCCGCGCACGGTCTCGACCTTGCGCGCTTTGGCCATCCCGGTCAGTCCCCCGGTCAGCTTGCCGACCACTTTTTCCTTGTGCGCGCGCAGCTTGTCGAGATCGACCTTGGGCGCGGCGAAGCTGACGCCGAGATCGGCGGCGTGCGCTGCTTCCTCCATCACGGCGGCGACATGCAGCAACGCCTTCGACGGAATGCAGCCGACATTGAGGCAGACACCGCCCAATGTCGCGTAGCGTTCGACGATGACGGTTCTCATGCCGAGGTCGGCGGCGCGGAACGCCGCCGAATAGCCGCCGGGGCCGGCGCCGAGCACCAGCATTTCGCATTCGAGGTCGGCCTTGCCGGCGAATGTTCCGGCAGCGGCAACGGGGGCCGGCACGGGAGTCGGCGCTGGCGGCACGGCGGCAGTCGGCGCAGCCGGTGCCGGTATGGCTGTAGCGGCTGCACTCGCAATCAGCACCACCAGCGTACCTTCCGCGACCTTGTCGCCGACCTTGACCTTCACTTCGGTCACCACACCCGAGACCGGCGAGGGCACGTCCATCGTCGCCTTGTCCGATTCGAGCGTGATCAGCGAATCCTCGGCCTTGACCGTGTCGCCGACCTTGACCAGCACTTCGATGACCGGCACATCCTTGAAGTCGCCGATGTCGGGGACTTTCACTTCAACGCTGTCACTCATCGCGCTTTCCTTCCAGCTTGACCTCATGGACCACGATCGGCGGCCCGGACGAGGTATCGAATTCGATGCCCGCGGCGACGCCGGCCCGTGCAATCTCCGGCGCCGACAAACCGCTGTCGTAAAGCGCATGCATCGCGCCCAGCGCGAAGCTGCGGCCGGAACCGGCGGCCCAGACGCGGTCGAACTCGAACACCTCGCGATACGAATAAATACCGTAAATGCCCGAGCTGTTGGCGATCAGCGCCTGGATCTGCGAACTCTCGTAGGGATCGTCCTCGTCCTCCTTCGGATTGAGGAAGGCGTGCTCCTTGAGGATCGGATGCAGGCGGCGAAAGGTCTCGTACACTTCCATGCGCGAACCGAGCTTGACGTCCTCCAGTTTGGAGAACGCGCTTTGCAGCACAAGGTGGTGCGCCGAGGAACCGCAGATGCCGATCCATGAACCGGCGATGCTGAGGATCTTGTCGTGCTCGCCCTTGTAGCTGCGCGCCAGCCGCGTGTCGCCAAACGTCGTCAGACCATCGGCGGCGATGGCGACCGTATCGCCCTTCTTGACTACGGTGAGTGTCGTCACAGCATGCTCCTGCGCATGTCGGCCAGCAGTTGCGCCAGATAGACATTGAAGCGAGTCGCCAGCGCGCCGTCGATCACGCGATGGTCCGCCGTGAGCGACAGCGGCAGGATCAGGCGCGGCACGAAAGCCTTGCCGTCCCACACCGGCTTCATGGCCGACTTGCTGACGCCGAGGATCGCCACTTCCGGCGCATTGACGATCGGCGCGAAGCCGGTGCCGCCGATGCCGCCGACGCTGGAGATGGTGAAGCAGGCGCCCTGCATGTCGGCGGGCTTCATCTTGCCTTCGCGCGCCTGCTTCGCCAGTTCGCCGGATTCGCGCGCCAGATCGAACACGCCCTTATTCTCGGCGTTCTTGATCACCGGCACCACGAGGCCATTCGGCGTGTCGGCGGCGAAGCCGATGTTGAAATACTTCTTCATCACCAGATTGTCGCCGTCGATGGACGAGTTGAACTCGGGGTACTTCTGCATTGCCTTGACGCAAGCCTTGATCAGGAAGGCGAGCATGGTCAGCTTGGCGCCCCCGCCCTTTTCGTTTTCCTTGTTGATCTGCAAACGGAAGGCTTCGAGGTCGGTGATGTCGGCGTCCTCGTGATAAGTGACGGCCGGAATCATGGCCCAGTTGCGCGACAGGTTGGCGCCGGAAATCTTCTTGATGCGCGACAGCGGCTGCACCTCGATGGCACCGAATTTGGCGAAGTCGATCTTGGGCCAGGGCAAGAGATCGAGGCCCCCCCCCGAACTCGCGGCGGGAGTGGTTGATGGCGTCGCGCCACTGATGACGCCCTTGACCCAGGCCTGCACATCGCTTTGCAGGATGCGTCCTTTCGGACCGCTGCCCGGCACCCTGGCGACATCGACACCGAGTTCGCGCGCGAAGCGGCGCACCGACGGGCTGGCGTGGGCCGCATGGCCGGGCAGCCGATCGGCCGGCGTGGGCATGGAAACGCGGGGCTGGACGGGAATCAGCTCGGTGTCACCCGGACGGAAATCGGCGTTCGAGTCACTCGACCCCAGCGGGGTGGCGACGGAGCGCGCTGCAGCGGGCGCCGCATCGGGTGCGGCTGCTTTCGGAGTTGCCACTGGAGCTGCCGACGGCACCGCAATCGCCGTACCGCCAGCGCCGACTCCCGTGGCAGTGCCCGCAGAATCGATCAGCGCGACCAGCGTGCCTTCCGCCACCTTGTCGCCGACCTTCAGCTTCAGTTCGGTGACCACGCCCGATACGGGCGAGGGCACGTCCATGGTCGCCTTGTCCGATTCCAGCGTCACCAGCGAATCCTCGGCCTTGATCGTGTCGCCGACCTTGACCAGCACTTCGATCACCGGCACATCCTTGAAGTCGCCGATGTCCGGAACCCTTACCTCAACTATGCTCATGGCTTACACCTTTACCGGATTGGGCTTGTTCGGATCGAGCTTGTATTTCGCCAGAGCCTCGGCCACCTTTTCCCGCTTCAACTGCCCGTCGTCGGCCAGGGCGGAAAGTGCGGCCACGGCGATCCAGTGGCGATCCACCTCGAAGAAATGGCGCAGCTTTTCGCGCGTGTCCGAGCGGCCGAAACCATCGGTGCCCAGCACCGTGTAATGGCGCGGCACCAGCGCACGGATCTGCTCGGCGAAGACGCGGATGTAGTCGGTGGCGGCGATGACAGGCCCCCGCGTTTCCGCGAGACAGGCCGCAACATGCGGCACGCGCGGCTTCTCGGTCGGGTGCAGCAGGTTCCAGCGCGCGCAATCCTGCCCGTCGCGCGCCAGCTCGTTGAAGCTCGGGCAGGACCACAGGTCGGCCTCGACGCCCCAGTCTTTCTTGAGCAAATCCGCAGCGGCAATCGCTTCCATGAAGATGGTGCCGGAGCCGAGCAGTTGCACTCGCGGCCCGTTCGACGCGGCGCCCTTGGCAAACTGGTACATGCCCTTGAGGATGTCCGGCGCGGCATCGGCCGGCATCGCCGGATGCTCGTAGTTCTCGTTCATCACCGTCAGGTAATAGAACACGTCCTCCTGCTCGGTGACCATGCGGCGCAGGCCGTCCTGCATGATCACGGCGACTTCGTAGGCGAAGGTCGGGTCGTAGGAAACGCAGTTGGGCACGGTGCCGGCCAGCACCTGCGAATGGCCGTCCTCGTGCTGCAAGCCTTCGCCGTTGAGCGTGGTGCGCCCGGCCGTGCCGCCGACCAGGAAGCCCCGCGCGCGCTGGTCGCCCGCGGCCCACACCAGGTCCAGGGTGCGCTGCATGCCGAACATCGAGTAGCAGACATAGACCGGAATCATCTGCACGCCGTGCGTCGAATAACTGGTGCCGGCGGCAATCCAGTCGGCCATGGCGCCGGCTTCGTTGATGCCTTCCTGCAGGATCTGCCCGTTCCTGGTTTCCTTGTAGAACATCATCTGGTCGGCGTCCTGCGGCACGTAGTTCTGCCCGTCCTGGTTCCAGATGCCGATCTGGCGGAACAGGCCCTCCATGCCAAAGGTGCGCGATTCGTCGACCACGATCGGCACCACGCGGCGGCCGATGATCTTGTCTTTCAGCATGACGTTGAGGCCGCGCACGAAAGACATCGTGGTGGAGAACTCGCGGCCCTCGCCGCCGGCCTTCAGCAAGGCGTCGAAGGCCGACAGGGGCGGCACCGGCAATGATTCCGCCTTGCGCCGGCGCGCCGGCAGGTAGCCGCCCAGCGCCATGCGCCGTTCGCGCATGTAGTTGAGTTCCTGCGAGCCTTCGGGAAAAGTCAGGTAGGGCAGCTTCTCCAGGTCTTCATCTTTCACCGGCAGCTTGAAGCGGTCGCGGAAGGCCTTGACCGAGGTGGTGCCCATCTTCTTCTGCTGGTGAGTGATGTTCTGCGCCTCGCCGGCTTCGCCCATGCCGTAACCCTTGATGGTCTTGGCCAGGATCACCGTCGGCTGCCCCGTGTGCGCCACCGCCGCGGCGTAGGCCGCGTAGACCTTGTGCGGATCATGTCCGCCGCGGTTCAGGCGCCAGATGTCGTCGTCGGACCAGGTCGACACCATCTTCAGCAGCTCCGGATACTTGCCGAAGAAGTGCTGGCGCACATAGGCGCCATCCTTCGACTTGAAGGTCTGGTAATCGCCGTCCACGCATTCCATCATGCGTTTCTGCAGCAGCCCGGTCTTGTCCTGCGCCAGCAGCGGATCCCAATAGCTGCCCCAGATCACCTTGATCACGTTCCAGCCCGCGCCGCGGAAATCGGATTCGAGCTCCTGGATGATCTTGCCGTTGCCGCGCACCGGGCCATCGAGCCGTTGCAGGTTGCAGTTGATGACGAAGATCAGGTTGTCCAGCCGTTCGCGCCCGGCCATGCCGATGGCGCCCATCGATTCCGGCTCGTCCATCTCGCCGTCGCCCATGAAGGCCCACACCTTGCGGCTGTCGGTGGGGATCAGTTCGCGATGCTGGAGATACTTCATGAAGCGCGCCTGGTAGATCGCCTGCAAAGGCCCCAGACCCATCGACACCGTGGGGAACTGCCAGAAATCCGGCATCAGCCAGGGATGCGGGTAGGAGGACAGGCCCTTGCCATCGACTTCGCGGCGGAAGTTGTCCATCTGCTCTTCGGTCAGGCGGCCGAGCATGAAAGCGCGCGCATAGGTACCGGTGGCCGAATGCCCCTGCGACAACACCAGGTCGCCGCCGTGGGTTTCGGACGGCGCGTGCCAGAAGTGATTGAAGCCGATGTCATAGAGCGTCGCCGCCGAGGCATAGCTGGCGATATGGCCGCCGAGGCCGGAGTCGTCCTTGTTGGCGCGCAGCACCATCACCATGGCATTCCAGCGGGCATAGTCGCGGATCTTCTGCTCCAGCTCGTAGTCGCCCGGCGTGATCGGCTGCTGGTCGGCCGGAATCGTGTTGATGTAGTCGGTGTTGGCGCTGTAGGGCATGTTGATGCCGGTCTGGTGACCCAGCGCAATCAGTTGTTCGAGCAGGAAATGGGCGCGTTCGGGGCCTTCGTGCGCGATCACGGCTTCCAGTGCGTCGAGCCATTCGCGGGTTTCCTGCGGGTCGGCGTCGGGTGGGACAAGTTGGGGCGCAGCGGACATCGGGTCTCCTCCTTTTGAGAGTTGTCGGAGTCTGCCGGGTGTTATCCGGACAGACTTCTTTTGCGCAGCATAGACCTAGTTCATGATTCGGCACACCGCGTTTGTTTCGCATTGTAAAACAACAATTCACATTGCGCAATATGATTTTCCCGGCAAAAAGGGCGGGAGGGTGGAGCCGATAAATCTTCAGCTCCACCCTCCCGCCCTTCCCGACGCCACATTCAGGTTTCGTCGGTTCGACGCCGCAGCGCCGCCTTCTGCCGCGCCCGGCTGGCGCGCTTGTCCCGGCGACCATGGGCGCCGCCCTTCTTCAGCAATGGATCGAGCACCAATGGATTGCGCGGACGGATCGCGCGTTGTTTGGCCCGCTTCATCGCGAATGGAACTTCACCACCGCGCGCCCGTCGGCGATCTGCCGCGGCTCGGGTTTCCAGGCATGGCCATGGACGATTTCAAAACTGGCCGGAAGCCGCCCTTCGGCATCCCGCGGCCAGGCGCCGAGCAAGCGCCGCCAGTCGCGCCAGCCCTGATGACCGAGCAATGCATCGCGTACACCGAGGTGGCGCTGATCGGCGAGAAAGGCACGCGGCGCCGCATAGGTCAGCGTAACGAGCTCCATGTCCATCACCGGATCGCCAAAGCCGGCGGCCACCAGCATGTCGCCCAGATCGTGCATGTCGAGGAAGCGCCGCGCCGTATCGCCGGCGCCGACTTTCGCCGCCGCGGCACGCAATTCCTTCAGCGTGTCGGGGCCGAGCGTGGCAAAGCTGAGCAGGCCGCCGACTTCCAGCACGCGGTGCAATTCGCGCAAGGCCGGCAGCGGATCGTCCAACCAGTGCAGCATCAGATTCGACCAGACCAGGCCCAGGGAGTTGGCGGCCAGCGGCAAGGCACGCACATCGGCATTTACCAGCCGCGGCGCGCGGCGCATGATGCGCTGGGTGAGCGGCGTGCGGTCCTTGACGGCGCGCAGCATGGGCAGCGCGTAATCGACCGCCAGCGCCTGCGCCTTCGGATAGCGCTGCTGCAGTTCGCGGATGCCGTCGCCCGTGGCGCAGCCGATGTCGGCAACGCGCGCGGGAGCGATCTTTACCAGATCGAGCCGGGCCGCCATGCGAGCGCCCACTTCGCGGGCCAGGACCGCAGCCGAGTCGTAGGATTCGGCCGCGCGCGCGAAGTCGTCGCGCATGGGGCGGTCAGGCGGAAGTCAGTCCCAGCCGCGCGAACAAGGCTTCGTCGCGATCGGCTTCGGGGTTGCCTGCCGTCAGCAGCTTGTCGCCGTAGAAAATCGAATTGGCGCCGGCGAGGAAACACAGTGCCTGCAACTCGTCGCTCATCTCCTGACGACCGGCGGAGAGTCGCACCATCGAGCCGGGCATGGTGATGCGCGCCACCGCGATGGTACGGACGAACTCGAAGGGATCGAGCGGTGGCGCGTTTTCCAGCGGCGTGCCGGGCATCGGCACCAGCTCGTTGATCGGCACCGACTCGGGCGGCGGGCTCATGTTGGCCAGCTCGACCAGCAGCGAGGCGCGCTGGCGCCGCGTTTCGCCCATGCCAACGATGCCGCCGCAGCACAGCTTGATGCCTGCCTCGCGGGCGCGATCGAGGGTGTCGAAGCGTTCGCTCTGGGCATGGGTGGTGATGACCTGGCCGTAGAACTCCGGCGCCGTATCCAGGTTGTGGTTGTAGTAGTCGAGCCCGGCTTCCTTCAGCCGCTTGGCCTGGCCTTCCTTCAGCATGCCGAGCGTGACGCAGGTTTCCATGCCGAGCGCCTTGACCGCAACGATCATGTCGGTGACGCGGTCGAGATCCTTGTCCTTCGGACCACGCCAGGCGGCGCCCATGCAGAAGCGCGTGGCGCCCTTGTCCCTGGCGGCCTGCGCCGCGGCAACCACATCGGTGACTTCCAGCAGCGCTTCGCGCTGCGCTTCGCCGTGATGCGCCGATTGCGAGCAGTAGCCACAATCCTCCGAACAACCGCCGGTCTTGATCGACAGCAGGGTCGAGCGCTGGATGGCATTGGCCTTGTGGTTGGCCCGATGCACTTCCTGGGCGCGAAACATCAGGTCGCTGAAAGGCAGCTCGAACAGGGCGACGAGGGCCTCGGTGGTCCAGCGCGGGGCCGGAACAAAGGCGGAGGATGTGGAGGAAGATGCGGCGGGGGATGCGGTTTGGGGGGCGGCTGTGGCGGTCATCGCAGCGGACTCGCTAGAATGCGGGAAGGCGCGAATCTTGGTGGAAGGAGCCGGGCTTGTCAATTGCAGCGGGTATGGCCACAGGTCTGGCCAAGGCGGTGAAAAGCTGCGCAGCCGCCCTGCTGCCGCAGGACTGCTTCCTCTGCGCGGCGCCTGCCGACGACAAGCTGCTGTGCCCATCGTGCGCCGCCGGGCTGCCGTATTTGAGCGCCGCACGCTGCCCCGTCTGCGCGCTGCCGACCCCGGATTCCAGCGTCTGCGGGGCCTGCCTGAAGCAACCGCCGCATTTCGATGCGACGCACGCCGTCTTCCGCTACGAAGCTCCGATCGACAGCCTGGTCCAGGCGCTCAAATACGCTCACCGTCTCGCCAGCGCCGACTTTCTCGGCAGCGCCCTCGCACAAATCGCCGTACCGCTGCGCCCCGACCTGATCGTGCCCGTGCCCCTCTCCCGCGCACGCCTCGTGGAACGTGGCTTCAATCAAGCCGTTGAGATTGCGCGGCCGCTGGCACGCGCCCTGGGAACAGCTCTGGAACTCGACCATATTCACCGTCGCCGCGACACCCGACCGCAAGCCAGCCTGCCATGGAAGGAGCGGGCGAAAAACATCCGCCACGCCTTCGAATGCGATCTCGACCTTGGCGGCAAGACCGTGCTGGTGGTCGATGACGTGATGACCACCGGTGCCACCCTCGACGAACTGGCGCGAACGCTCAAGGCGCATGGCGCGTCGCGCGTGGAGAATCGCGTGCTGGCGCGGGCGCTGAAGGACCGGGGGCCGCTGTAGAATCAGCGCCATCGAATGACTCCGGGATAGACAATCATGGCGCTTCGCGATCCTGTCGACAAAAACCTGATACGCATGGAAGTGCGTCGATTCACCGCACGCTGCGATGCGCAAATTGCCTCCATCGAGCGCGCCGACACGCTGCGAGAAGTTGCGCGCCTGGCGACCTCGATGCCGCTGCCGTATGCGATCTCCGCCGAATACTCGGCGCGGGACGCGCTGCGCATGGTGCAGACCCGGGCCGAAGACCGGGCACGGGAACTGATTCAGGAGCAGATCCAGAACTTCGTCCGCGCCGAGGACAATCTGCGCGAAAAGCAGAAACGTTCGATGTTCGATTCGTGGGCCAATCTCACCGGGCCACTGGGGCCGCTTCGTACCTGGGCGCAAAGCAAACTGGCGGTGGCGGAACAGCAGATCGGTTAGTCGAGGCGCGCCGGCTAACGCAAGCGCTGCTCGATGTGCTGCGCCAGATCGGCCGGCAGGCCCGGCAGCGAACGCGCTTTCAGATATGCATCGCGCGCTTCCGGAATTTTCCCCGAGGCGTCGAGCGCAATGCCCAGAGCCGCCCACCAGCGGCCTTCGCCGGGCGCCAGGCGCGTCGCCGCCTTGTAGCGCTCGACCGCTTCCTGAACGCGACCGGCACGATTCAGCAGCGCGCCGGCAAATCCCTGGTACTCGGCGCTGCCCTCGCCAGCGGCCGCATGTTTCAGGAGGATATCCAGCGCAGCCGGCGCCTGGTTGCGCTCGACCTTCAGTCGCGCCAGGGCCAGGGCCGACGCCAAACGCACCGGGGCCAGTTCGGCGCCCTTGCGCAAGAGTTCTTCCGCGTCGTCGTAATGCCTTAGCTCGATCAGCAGTGCGGCCAGTGTCTGGCGTGCCGCGGCATGTTCGGGATAGCCCTCAAGTGCCACGCGATAGCTGGCAGCGGCGTCTTCCACGTGGCCCTGGCGCTGTGCCTGAACGCCGCGCCGGTATTCAAGCTCCGCCCGTTCAGCCGGTGACGGCAAGCGCACCTGCTTGTCGATGCGAGCATCGGGCGCAGTCGCCGGAACCCTGGGCAAAGCCACCACCGGCTGACGCGGCGGCACAACAGCAACGGCCGCTTGCTCGGGCAGCTTCGGCGCAGCCGCCACGGCCTTGCGCGGCGGCGCGCTGCCAGCCGCCGGAGTCATTGACAGCGCATCGGCCATGCGCAAGGACATCGAAGCGGGCTTCTCCGCCTCCGGTGCAACGGCAGGCTCGACACGTTCGGGTTTCGGAGCCGCTGCGGGTGCTGCCGCGACGGGCGTTGCGACTGCCGGCTCGGGGATGGCCGGCTGCATTCCGTACCACGCCGCGGCACCGAGGCCCGCGGCCGCCAACGCGAGGCCGAACCACAGCGGCGGCAGACCCCGGCGCGGTTCCTGACGCGCCGCCAGGGGCGTCACCGCCGCGGGCAAGGCGGCACGGTCGCTTTCTCCGGCGCGGCGCGCATCGAGGTCGCGCAACATCTTGTTGACCAGGCTCATCGAACTACCCTCCCCCCCACCCCCCTGCCCAAGGCAGGGGGTGACGGTGGTTCGCCGCTAAGCGGCTCCATAAGATGGCTGCGCCCCCTTGGGGCGGCCCGGCGGAGGGCGATCACCACCGTTGCCACCAGTGCAGCGGGGGCAGGCCTTCGGTATCGCGGCCCGCCAGCAGGACGTGGTTGCGGCTCACGCGGGTCTTGCCCTCGCCGTAGGCCAGCAGCATCGACTTGTGTGCCAGCACATTCACCAGGCGCGGCGTGCCGCTGGACAGGCGAAACAGCAAGCGCGCACTGCCCGGCTGAAAAACGTCCCCATCGCGATGCCCGGCCACGCGCAACCGATGGGCCAGGTAATGCGCCGACTCCTGCTGCTTGAGCCCCGGCATCCGGTAGTGAAACACGATGCGCTGACGTAGTTGGCGCACTGCGGGATTGGACAGCTTCTCGTCGAGTTCTGGCTGGCCGAACATCACAACTTGCAGCAGCTTGGATTTTTCGGTTTCAAGATTCGACAGCAGCCGCAGCGCCTCCAGACTTGCCAGCGGCATGGATTGCGCCTCGTCGATGCAGATCACCACCTTCTTTCCCTGTGCGGCCATGTCCAGCAGATGCTGGTTGAACTCCTTCAGGAGATGGAACTGGTAGTCGAGGCCCTGAAGCTTGAGGCCGAGTTCCTCGGCGATCGCGATAAGCAGGATGCGTGGCTCCAGCATCGGATTGGGCAGGTAGGCGACCACCTGGTCATCGCCGAGCGTTGCCAGAAAGCGACGGCACAGCAAAGTCTTGCCGGTACCGACTTCACCCGTGATCTTGATGAAGCCCTCACCCGTATTAAGGCCGATCAACAGGGTGTTGAGGGCTTCCTGGTGCGCGTCGGCGGAATAGATGAAGCTGGTGTCCGGCGTGATGCCGAATGGAAATTCATGGAGGCCGAAGTGATTGAGGTACATGGGAGCCTATTTCAGCAGAAATCATGCTCCGCGCAAATCTATTGCGCGGGTCTGACTGACGGGTAGGCCCGCACACGCTCCTGAACGTCCTGAATATCCTTGGTCCAGGCCCGGTCATTGTCGATCATGGTGGGTTTGATCAGGATGACCAGTTCGCGTTTGCGCAACGCAGATGAGCGCTGGCCCAGTGCGTTGGAGATAAACCCGGTGGCGCCCGGCAACTGCGAGCGGTCGGAGGTCTGTTCCTGGCGCATCAGGCCGCCGATGGCCACGATGTTGCCATCCTGGACGCGGACGATGCTGTCGGTTTCATTGATGCTGCTGGCCGCGAGCGGAAGAACGTAGGTGCCAAGCGCGCCCAGGTTGATGGTCTTTTCCTTTTCCACCACCGTGCTGATCGCCGGATGCACGTGCAGGATGATGTTGCCGTCCTCGTCGATCTGCGGCGTGACATCGAGCGAGATCCCCGAGAAATAGGGTTGCAGCGTCACGCTGGGCGACGACACCGAGCCGGTCGTCGTGGTCGTGGTCGACGAGGTGACGTTGGTCACGAACAACTCGTCGGTGCCGACCTTGAGTACCGCCTTCTGGTTGTTGAGCGTGGCGATGCGCGGCGACGACAGCACGGAGACGCTGCCCTGGGTTTCCAGGAAATTCAGCAGCGCCGCGAAATTCGAGGTCTGGAAAGCGAGGCCGATAAAGCCCTTGCCCAGCACCGACGCCGCGATCGAGCCGAACTGCCCCGGCGTCACCGATAGCGTTGGCGTGGCGGTCGTGCCTATCACCTGTGCCGTGCCGGCACCCGCGGTAAGCGTGGCGCCGGGCTGGCCCACGCCGACGCCGGAGAAACTGTTCGGACCGCTCTTGAAGGCGCCCCAGTTCACGCCGGCCTGGAAGTCCTCGGACAGCGTCACGTCAATGATCTTGGCCTCGAGCATGACTTGCCGCTCGGCAACCAGCTGGGTCGCCCGCAGATACTTCTCGACGTTGCGCAACTCGTGCGGCAGGGCGCGCACCAGAACCACCCCCGATGAAGCGTTGACGACCACGCTGCGGCCTTCGGCGGCGCCGACAATGGTGCCCAGCGCGCGATTCAGGTCGCCCCAGAAATCGCTGTCGGTGGTCATGCTGACGCGACTGGTATCGTTGCCGCGCGCGGAGGTCGAGGTGCCGGTGCCGGCCGGAATGGTCTGGCTGGTGGTCGGCGTCGATGTCGTGCCGCTTCCCGCCGTGCCGCCGCCGGCGGTCATCGAACTGCCGGTGACCCGCAGGTCGCTGCTGCCCTGGCGACGACTGGCGAGGTAGTTGATATGGAAGACGCGAGTCTTGATCGTGTTGGGCTCGATGAAGATGCGCTTGCCCTGCAGGCGGAATTCATAGCCATAGAGTTCGCGGATGGTGTCCAGCGCCTCCATCACGGTCACGTCCTTGAGGTTGACCGTGATGCTGCCGCTGATATCGGGCGGCAGCAGCATGCTGTAACGGGTACCCGACACCAGGGCCATGAAGACCTGCGTGGCCGGCGCATTGACCACCGAGAGATCGAAGCGCGGTTCGGTTGCCGCAATTTCAGCAGCCGCCTGCGGCGCCAGCGGCGGCATCAGCGACTTGTCGGTGACGTCGGGAGGAGGCGCCTTGCGCTCCGTCGCGGATTTCAGCAGGACGTCGTTGATCTGTCCCAGCACTTCGTTGCCGGGGCGCTGCGGTACGGCGCAGCCAGCCAGCGTCCCTGCAAGGAGCAGCAGCATCCAGTGCGCGTGGATTGCGTGTCTCATTTTTCCGTGGTTCCCGTCGTGCGCCGTTTTGCGGCGGCCGTCTTCTTTACCGGCACTTTTTCAATGTCGGGCGTCACTTTTATGACTTCGCGCCCGCTCTCCCCCTTCAAAACCACTTCGCTTTCGGTAATCTTCACCACCCGCTTGTCGCCGAGCTTGCCGCCGACCGTAACATGCTGGCCGTTGACCACCGCCACCGACTTTCCACCAGGACGCAGGATCACTGTCTGCACCCCGCTCTCCACCGACGCTGCCGCACCGCCCGCCGCCTCCGGCATCAAGACCCCGGGCGGACGCGTCGGGTCCGGCATCTGGGCCAGCGCCGAGGCCGTTCCGGCGAGCCCCGTCAACAGCAGCAATAACAGGTCGTGGCGCATCATACAATCAACCAGTTGCGATCAAGGCTCAGGGTGTACACACGCAACACCATGATGTTGCGCGGATGCTTCTCCACCGTGAGGCTGACGCTATTCCACATCACGCGCTGCGGCATGCGTTCGAGCTCCGCCAGATAGTTCAGCAAGTCATTGTAACTGCCCGCCAGCCTGATCTCGATACCATGCTGATAGATGCCTTCGGCCGCGCCACCGGGCTTGTTCTTGTCCGGGTCCTGCGCCGGCTGGGCGATCGCACCAACCGCCGCCGCGGGTTTTTCCGCCGGGGCCGGAGCGCCTACCAGCGTTACCGGCAATGTTTTCAGGCCGAGCAGCTCTATCGCGCGATTCCGCGCCAGGAGTCCTTCGAGGAATGCCTGCATCCGCGCCGGCGGCACCATGCCCGCCTCGAAGCTCGCGAGACGCTCGCCGACCTTCGCCAGTTCCTGCCTGGCCTGTGCCAGGCGCTTGCGATTGGATGCATCCGGATCCGCATTCTGCGCCGCGAGCGCGGCGATCTGCGCCTGCTGCTGAACGAGTTCGGTACGCGCCGCAAGCTCCGCTTTGGATGCCCCGCGTGCCGCGATCATGAACGGGTCGATCCAGAAGTTGAATATCAGGAAGCCCCCGCCCAACAACAAGGCACTGGCAACGATGATGCGCTCGCGGCGCGTCAGCGCGGCAAATTTGTCGGCCCACTGCGCCCATTGCGCGGACATGGCGCTCATTGCCTGGCGTCCTTCGCCTCGGCCATCTTCGGCATCAGGATGAAATCGACCGGGCGCGGCGCAAGAGTCATGCCCCCGGCAGAGCCAGGGGCGGCATCCCTTGCGGAGGGCACTGGTAGCACGGCGACACCTGCTCCCACGGGGCGAACCGCCGGGGGCGGATCGGCGCGATTCAAGGTCAGGGAAGCAAAACTGCGCCCCTGAAAAGCTTTCTCCGTGCCCAGGCGGCGAATGTAATCGGGCAAGGTGGCGGGATTCAGCATGCTGCCACGTATCTCCATGTCATTACCGCCGGCACCGATGGTGAAACCCGTCAGCCAGAGGCCGTCCGGTGCCTGGCGGGCAAAACCGCGCAGATACTCGGAAAAACCGCCGGCACTGCCGACGGCTCCGCTTTCCAGCAGGCGGGCAATTTCGCCGCGACGACGCAACAGCGCCTCGGCGCTGTCCACTTCGGCAATCAGTTGCACGCCGGGTTTGCGTGTCGCCGCGGCCTTGGTCGCGGCTTCCACCTGGTCCCTGGCTGTCTTCAGCTGGGTCTCGACCGCCGCCGCCGCTTCCCTGCGCGCAGCGGCATCCTGCCAGGCCCAGCCGCCGGCCACCGCCAGCAAGCCGTAGAGCGCGGCGGCGGCAAGCGCCAGATTGCGCAGCGTGAGCAGTTCGTGCTGCTTGAGAAAGCGCGGATGGTAGAGATTGATCTGTGCGCTCATGCCGCCGCCGGTTCGTCGCGCAGCGCGGCGCCGATTGCACGCAGGCATTGAAACTGGCGCAAGGGATCCAGCAGGGCCGGTACGGCACCGAGGTCCAGGACGCGCGAAACGTCCAGCGGCACCACCGAGATCGTCAGGTTGGCACGCAGATGAGCAAGGAAACCATCGACGCCGGGAATCGGCGCCACCAGAAGATGGGCCAGTGGAATTGCGCTGTACATGCGGTCGAAATTGTCCAGCGAGCGCTGCACATCCAGCGCAATTCGCTCGAACAGCATGCCGCGACGATCGCCGTCGGCGGTCATCAACTGGCGTGCGGTAAGCTCGACGTGGCGCACCACCAGCAATTCGCCGTCCCGGGTGAAGGTAAGCAGGCCTTCGTCTTCATCGAAAATCAGGGTCGCCTGGCCGCGGCCCTCTTCCGCGAACAGGGTCGCAAGATTGCGCTGGGACATCTCTGGCAGATCGATCGCCGCCAGCGGCACCCTGGCCGCCTGGAACGCCTGAACCAAAGGCGCGATGGCCGATTCGGGCGAGATCGCGGCAAACACCTGCGGCGTCCGGCCATCGGACGGGATCGGCAACAGGTCGATGGCCGCCGTATCGACCGGAAACTCGACCTGATCCTTCAGCTTCCAGCGCACCACTTCTCGGGCTTCGTCGGGCGCGCCGGCGACCGCGTCGGTCTGGATGAGCTGGTACTTGCCGTGGCTGAGCAATGTGGTGCAGCGGTAATGGTCGAGTCGCATCGGTTTCTTCAGCGCGCTCAGGGTTGCCTCGTCATCGACGCCTTTTTCGACCGAGTCGGCCAGCAATACCGCTGGCTTGCGACCGGGTTCGCGACGCATATGAACCAGATCGACGCGCCCCTCCCTCATCGCGACGGACAACCAGCCTGGCTCGGTTCTTGGCTTAAGGAAATTTGGCACTTGACGCATCGACACCCGTTTTTGGCCGACTATACTAGCCGAAGGCGATAGAGAAAGCAGGGATATCAGGCGGGAACGGCGCTCAATTGGAAGGTTCGCGAAGCAAGGGCGAAAATCTGGAATTGTCCGCCCCGAGTACATGTAGTGCAATCAACTGCCGGAAGAGCCGAAATAGATGCTAGGCTCATCGACAGACTCTTCCTGCCGCCAAAGCTGCCGACCCTGAATGTCCATGTCCCGGAACACCAAGCTGGGGAGTACTCGCTCACAGACAATCTGGATGCAGATCAGCCTGCTTCTGCTCGGGCTGATGGTGACGGTGCCTTTTCTGAATCCGATCCATCACCACCCCATACCTTCGTTCTATGGCGAGTGGTGGGCGCTGGTTCTTGGCCTGCTGGCGGCAACGGCGGGGCTTCTGGCGGCGCCTGTGCGGCTGGTTCTGCCATCCATCCTGAAATTGCCCGCCCTCTTCCTGGCGGTCGTTCTGGTTCAATGGCTTGCCGGGATGATCGCCTATCCCGAGTTTGCCCTGTTCCATATCGGATACCTGGCATGGGCTGCGGTAATCGTCACAATGAGCGCGACTCTGTCGGATCGGATCGGGCGGGATCGCCTGTTTCGGTCGATTGCGGCAGCGATTCTTGTCGGTGCCCTGCTCAGTGCCGGAATTGCCTTTGCCCAGCGACTGAATCTGTCCATCAGCCCCGAACTGATGTTTCCGCAGCGGGGGGGGCGAATGCTGGGAAACATTGCGCAATCAAACAAACTGGGCAGTTACCTTTGGCTGGGCATCCTCTCCGTCCTGTATCTGCGCGAACAGAAGGCGGTCTCCAACCTTGCCGCATTTGTCTTCGTGCTCTTGCTTGGTACGGCAACAGGGCTCACCGGCTCGCGCATGGCTCTGGCCAACGGGGTTGCGCTGGTGCTTGCCGCCTGTTTCGCCTATCGCATCGGTACGCGCAGTGACAACCGGTTCCGGATTTCATTCCTGCTCCTTGCTCTGGCAATGCTGCTTGGTGCAAAACCGCTTTTCTCGAATCTGCCGAGGACGGGCATGGAGCCGGTATCCGCGGCGGAACGCCTGACCGAATCAAATATCGGCGGTGACGCGCGGATCGAGCTATGGCGCGACACACTGACCATCATCGGCGACCACCCCTGGGTCGGCAACGGTGCCGGCAACTTCCCATGGCGCATGGTCGAGGCCGCGGCCCGAGCACCGGCAGGCGCTGCAACCCATCCCGGCGCCGAACACTCGCATAACATCGCCCTGCAAGTCGCCGCCGATTTCGGCATACCCTTGCTTGCGCTGTCCGCGGCAATTCTTGCCATCTGGCTGTTTCACCTGCGCAAGTCGCGACTGGACGGCAGCATGTGTTTCGGCCTGGCGGTGCTGATCGTATGGGCCATCCATTCCCTGCTCGAATACCCCTTGTGGTACACGGATGCGCTGGGAATCTTCTGCCTTGTCCTGGGCGCCATCGATCCTCGCGCCGCCTCAGTCGCGTACCCGGCTCGCCGCCCGATACTTCCGGCCGCACTTGCAGCGGGAGTATTGGCGCTGATGCCTCTCAGGCTGGACTATGCTCGGCTTGACGAAGCGACCAATCGCATTCCAGGCACGCCAACTGCCGCCGACTGGAAGCAGCGCATCGACACGGTTGCCGATATCGCCAAAAATTCAGGGCTGGGCTCTTATGCCTATATAGCGCTCGGATCTCTGCTGGAACCGGAAGAACGACTGGCCGCTGCGCAAAGCCACGTCTGCGAGCGCGCAATGAAACTCTGGCCCGATGCGGCCATCATTGCTCGCTGCGCCTATCTGCGTCACTTGACGGGGCGCACGGCCGAAGGAAAAGAACTGCTGGAAATGGCCCTCGCGGCCTACCGCGATTCGTCGAAACAAGCGGCGATTGGCACGGCGCTGGAACTTGCGGCGAAAAAAAACCCCGGCGCAAAGGCCGGGGTTTTTCCTGTGCGCTGAGCTTAATTGATGCCCATGCCAGTGAACGTCCGGCCGATTCCGTTACCGGTTACGGTGCACGTCGCCGTGCCGTCGGCGGAAATGGCGCCCCCTGTAACCACATAGCCGGTCGGCAACCCCCCCTGCAACACCGCTCCGGTATTGCAATCGGTCACGGCGGTTCCATAACTTGAGTTCACCTTCCGCGACGCGTAGTTCACGGACATTGCCGATCCCATTGCGCCCGCTACCCCGTCAACCGCCGCCGTTTTGGCGTCACCCGACAGGTCAATGAACTTCGGCAATGCGGTGGCCGCCAGAATGCCGAGTATCACGATCACCACTACCAATTCGATCAGCGTAAAACCTTTTTGTTTCATATCCATCTCCCGAGAAATTGAGTCCTGCCTGAATCTTTTGCAATACTTTACCGCTAGCAGCCTGAACTTACCACCGAAATCACCGGCGCAACAATGGCTGTGCCGCTGAGTGTCGCCTCCTGATAGGTAATCCGGCAGTTGGGCAGGGTGCCGCCGGCCACGTCGAAAGTCCGGGTGGTTCCCGTTCCGCCGGGCGTCAGGCCATCGGCGGTCGGGTTCAAGGCTGCGGCGACGTCGATACCGGCCGCCGTGGCCGCCGGGTAGCGATTGACGATATCCACCATGGTGCCGTCCATGTTCACCTTGGGCGGTGTCGATGCGCAATTGACTGCGGTGGCGCTCGGTGCCACGCCTGAAATATCCAGCTCGCAGCGCGAGCGGGCCAAAGCGACAGCAGAGCGGATCGAGCCATAAATCGCATTGGCCTTGGCGATGCGCGCATCGCGCTGAGCGTCGATCAGGCGCGGCAGGGCGACGGCGGCAAGAATGCCGATGATGGTGATGACGATCACCAGTTCGATGAGTGTGAAGCCACGTGCAAGCGATGAAGTGCGGCCTGATTTCAGGGTCATGGAGGATTTCCGTTCATTGACTGGCGAAAAATAACAGGTAAACCGGGAGCCATTTTGATGATTATCAGCCGTGGAAGCATTCAGTTTATCCCTACCAGGCTTGCACCGACGGGGCGCCCCGATGAATCGTTGCGCGCAACATAGCGCCAGCGCAGCTCCGTTGCATCGGCAAACGCCTGTGGCAAGCGGGGGAAATAGACAAGTTCGCGGTTCGCGGCGTCGTAAGACCACTGACCCGGCCCGGACGGCGTGCGACCTTCGCGGAAACCTCGCGGCCGATGCCCGAGAAAGTCTACCGGACTGGCCGCCGCGACTTCAGCTATTCGATATTCCTCGCCGCGCATGATGCGCTCGCCTATCGCCAACTGGATGCCGACACGGATGTTGCGCACGGTGAGGTCGACTTCGGTGCGCTCCGCATCCTCCTGGATGACGTTCAGGCGCAGCAACAGCGCCGTGGCAAGCACGCCGAAGATCGCCACCGTGACGGCGAACTCGAACTTGCTGGCACCGCGCTGACGCCTCATGTCATCTCTTCATGGTCACCTTGCCCAGGTCCCACAAGGGCAGGAAGATGCCAAGCGCCAGGATCAGAACCATGATGCCCAGCGCAAGAATGAGAATCGGCTCGATCTGTTGCGCCAGCGTCTTCAGTTCGTACTCGACCTCGCTCTGGTACATGTCGGCGACTTCCTTCATCATGTCGTCCAGCGCGCCCGACTCTTCGCCGACGGCTATCATCTGCAGCACGACGGGGGTGAACACACCGGCCGTGATCGAGGTGCGCAGGATGCTCTCGCCGCGCTCGACACCGTCGCGCATTCTTTCGACCTTATCCGCGATGTAGGCGTTGTCCACGGTTTCCGCCACGTTGGTCAGGGCCTGGATGATCGGCACGCCGCTGCGCGATGCCAGGGCGAAGCTGGCTGCAAAGCGCGCCAGAGTGGCTTTGCGGATGATCTTGCCGGCAATCGGAATCCGTAGCTTTAAGCGATCCCATGTGTAGCGGCCATTGGTCGTTTTCAGCCAGGCCTTGAAGCCGAAAATCCCGACAATGGCGCCAAGCAGCAAGACATGCCACCAGTTCAGCATGAAGTCCGAAAATCCGATCAGGATGCGCGTCATCAGGGGCAGTTCGGCGCCGAAGCCCTTGAACACCTTGGCGAAGGCCGGAATCACGAAAATATTGACGATGACGATGGCAATGGCCATGGCAGCGACGACGAACGAGGGGTAGCGCAGCGCGGACTTGACCTGATCCTTCATGAAGCGCTCGAACGCCAGGTGGTCGAACAGGCGGATGAAGACCTCCTCCAGCCGGCCCGTCATTTCGCCCACGCGCACCATCGACAGATAGAAGGGCGAGAACACCTTGGGGTGGCGGGCCAGCGACAGCGAGAGTTCGCGCCCGGAATCCAGGCTTTCGCGCACATCCTGCAAGACGTCCTTCATCGCCGGATTGGCACTGGATTCCTGCAAGCCGGCCAGCGCGCGCATGATCGGCACGCCGGCACGCAACAGGGTATGGATCTGCCGCGAAAACAGCAGCACGTCGATGTGCTCGACTTTCTGCCTGAGCAGTTGGAAGCCCGTAGCAGCGCCGGCTTCGGCCCTTGCCGCAGTGGCCGCCGGCTTGATCTCGATCGGCGTGACGCCGCTGCCGACTATCAGATCGGCCACCGCACCGGCAGTCGCGCCCTCCATGACGCCCTGCACGATGTCTCCGTCGCCGTTGCGGCCGCGATAGGCGAAGCTGGCCATATCGTTCCTATTCTTCCAGCTGCGTGCTGATGCGCATGGCTTCCTCGATGGTGGTGCGTCCGCTGACCACGAGACGCACGGCATCGCGGCGCAGCGTGTTGCCGGCCATCTGTTCGCGACCGATCTGCATGAACTCGTTGGGATCGCCCCGGTTCACCGCTTCGACCAGCGCATTGCTCATGTCGAGAAGTTCATACACCGCCTGGCGGCCCTGGTAGCCCGTGTTGGCACAATGGCTGCAACCCATTCCGCGCTGATACGAAATGCCGTCGACGCGGTCGCCGAGTTCCATCTTGAGCCATAAATGCTCGTGCGGCGCCGGCGTGTGGGGAGTGGAGCAGTTGCTGCAGATGACGCGAACCAGGCGCTGCGCCAGGACCATCTGGATCGACAAGGCGACCATGTAGCGCGGCACGCCCATGTCCAGCAGGCGAATCGGGGTCGACAGCGCATCGTTGGTGTGCAGTGTCGACAACACCAGGTGGCCCGTCATCGAAGCGCGCATGCCGATCTCGGCGGTTTCCTGGTCGCGCATTTCACCCAGCAGGATGATGTCCGGGTCTTGCCGCAAGGCGGTGCGCAGCACGCGACTGAAGGACAGGTCGATCTTCTCGTGCACCTGCACCTGATTGAGGCCTGGCAGGCGATACTCGACCGGATCCTCGACGGTGATGATCTTCTTTTCCGGGGTATTCAGTTCGTTGAGCGCGGCATACAGCGTGGTGGTCTTGCCCGATCCGGTCGGCCCGGTCACCAGCACGATGCCGGATGGTCGCGTGATGGCATGGCGAAACCGCTCCAGGACATGCGGCGGCATTTGCAGCTTGTCGAGTTGCAGCAGGCCGGTGTTCTGCGCCAGCAGACGCATGACGACGGATTCGCCATGCTGGGTCGGCATCGACGAGATGCGGATGTCGATCGCCGTGTTGCGCAGCTTGATGGCGAAGCGGCCATCCTGCGGCAGGCGTTTCTCGGAAATGTCCAGGCCGGACATCAGCTTCAAGCGCAGCACCAGCGCCGTGGAAATCTTAGAATCGGCTTCGGTCTGTACATGCAGCACACCGTCGATGCGAAAGCGGATCAGCAGCGATTTTTCCTGCGGCTCGATGTGGATGTCGGACGCGCGCATCTTCAGCGCCTCTTCGAACACCGAGTTCAGCAGCTTGACGACCGGCGCGTCCTCGGCGCCGGCGGTGAGACCGAGGAGGTTGCCGAACTCGGTCGAAACATCGCCCATGTCGGCGGTGAGCTCCTTGGCCAGGCCGCTGATTTCCGCCGCACGACTGTAGACGCGATCGATCGAGGAGAGCAACTGGCTCTCGGTCACCACGGCAAGGTCGATCTCGCGCTTGAGCACCCGGGCCAGTTCGTCGAACGCCGTAAGATCGGTCGGGTCGGCCATGCCGACCACCAGCATGCCGGCGCGTTCGGCCAGCACCAGCGCGCGATGTCGCCGGGCCTGGGCTTCCGGCAACAGCTTGATCAGCTCGGGCTGGAGCTTGAAGGTCTTGAGGTCGATGAAATCCGCACCGAGCTGGCGCGCCAATCCCGTCGAAATACCCTCTTCGGTGACATAACCGTTTTCCACCAGAACCCGGCCAAGCTTGCGGCCCGAGCGCTTTTGCTCGTCAAGCGCGAGCTTGAGTTGCTCGCCGGTGACAAGGTTTTGCTGCACCAGCATGTCACCAAGGCGGATTTTTTCCGGACGTGCCATCAGGCGATCTCCAAAGCGGCCTTAAAATCGGGGCCATTGCAGCTGTGATTTTGCACGAAAGTCATACGCTAATCATCTGATTTTACAGAAGCAGCAGTTTTCGGAGGTGTCCGCAAGTGTTCCATGTCGTGCTCGTCGCCCCGGAGATCCCGCCCAACACAGGGAATGTCATTCGGCTTTGCGCGAATACGGGGGCAAAACTGCATCTGATCGAACCGCTCGGCTTCGACCTGTCCGACGCCCAGTTGCGCCGCGCGGGGCTGGATTACGCCGAGATGGCATGCGTCACGGTGCACCCGGACTGGGCGGCGTGCCGCACCGCGCTCGGCGGCGCCCGGCTGTTTGCGCTGACCACCAAGGGAATGCGCCGTCATGCCGGCGCCGACTGCCGACCGGGTGATGCCTTCGTCTTCGGTTCCGAATCGCGCGGACTGCCTGAACACGTGCTGGCCGATATCGACCCGGACCATCGCCTGCGACTGCCGCTGATCCCCGGCAATCGCAGCCTGAATCTGTCGAACGCCGTGGCCGTGATGGTCTATGAAGCCTGGCGGCAACAGGGATACGCCGGCGGCTCGTAGCGCTTCATTCGTGCGTCGGATCGCGTGCCATCAATTGTTCGACGGCGACGCGCGGCGTGATGCACCCATCAAGCACGGCGGCCACCGCCCGCGTGATCGGCATGTCGATGCCAAGCTCGGTGGCGCGGCGAGCAACTTCGCGGGCAGCAGGCACGCCCTCCGCGACGTGGCCAAGCTCCCTGGAGATATCCTCCAGCGCCTTTCCTTCGGCCAGCAACAAACCCACGCGGCGATTGCGCGAGAGGTCGCCGGTACAGGTAAGGATCAGGTCGCCCATGCCGGCCAGCCCCATGAAGGTTTCACGCCGGGCGCCCAACGCCTCGCCGAACCGGGTGATTTCCGCCAGGCCGCGCGTGATCAGCGCCGCCCGCGCATTGAGGCCGAGTCCGAGACCGTCGCAGATGCCGGTGGCGATCGCCAGGACGTTCTTTACCGCGCCGCCGACTTCGGCGCCGATCAAGTCCTGGTTGGCATAGATGCGCAAATTGCCGCCGTGCAAACTCTGCGCCATGGCCTCGGCAAAGGCTGCATCCGTCGCCACCAGTGTGATCGCGGTCGGCAGGCCGCGCGCCACCTCTAGCGCAAAGCTCGGCCCGGTGAGCACGCCGCAAACCGCCTTGCCCATCACCTCGGCCACCACTTGGTGCGGCAACAGGCCGCTGCCGGCTTCGAGTCCCTTGCACACCCAGAGGAAGGGCAGGACCGGAGCGAGGGTCTTCAGCTGTTGCAGCAGCGGCCGCAGGCCGGCCAGCGGCGCGGCGACAATCGCCAGGTCGGCACCGGCCAGTGCCGCGCGCAGGTCCGCAGTGACCTGCACGGCATCGGGAAAAGCACAGGCTGGAAGATAGCGACGGTTCTCGCGCTGACGCGCCATCTCATCGACACGCATCGCATCGCGAGCCCACAGGCTGACGGTGTGGCGACCGGCGAAAGCAATGGCCAGCGCGGTACCCCAGGCGCCGGCGCCCAGCACCGCTATCCGCATCGCGCACGCTCCATCGATTTGCTCATGGCGCGCCGGCGCGAACCTTACAAGCCCCAGACCTGGGGCGCCTTGATGAAACCGGATTGCCCGTCGCGATGCCTCACCCTGACCCAGCCGCCGGAAGCGGCTTCAAGCAGTTCCAGCACCACGTCGCGTTCCGCTTCGAACACCAGCGCCGCCTTGTCGTCGGCAGCGGCGCGGACCTGGGCGCGATCGAAACGCACGATGACATTGCGCTTTTCCGCCAGATACTTCTTTTCGATCCAGGTCAGGTCGCCCCGGCTGTCGCGCACCTTGGACCAGCCGTCGAGGCTGACCACCAGTTCCACCGGCGTACCGGCAAGCGCCACGAACAAAGGTTTGGACTTGGTCGACGGCGCGTCGTACATCGGCGCCGCCTCGGCGACGCTGCGGTAATCCAGTGCCCATGCCGGCAGGCTGGCCGCCAGAGCCATCAAAAAGGTGGGGAATCGCCGTAGCGCCAACGCCGACTTTCGACTATTGCAGCTGGATCCGGCTTTCGCCCTGCTGCTGTTCCATCAGGCGTTGCTGGTAGAGCGATTCGAAGTTGACCGGGGCCAGGATCACCGGCGGGAAGCCGGCGCGATTGATCGCGTCGGACACCGTTTCGCGGGCATAGGGGAAGAGAATGTTCGGGCAGGCCACGGCGAGGATCGGTTCCAGATCGCCTTCCGGCACGTTGCGCACCTGGAAGATGCCGGCCTTCACCACCTCGACCAGGAAGAACGCCTTTTCGCCTTCCTTGGCGCTCACCGTGACCGTCAGCGCCACTTCATACATGCCTTCGCCAATGGTGTTCGCCGTGCTCTGGATCTGCACTTCGATGCTCGGGGTCTCGCGCTCCAGGAAGATCTGCGGCGCATTGGGCACTTCGATGGAAAGATCCTTGACGTAAATCTTTTCGATGCTGAAAACCGGCTGCTCGTCGCTCATGATGAATTCTTGGGTGGGGTGAAAAGGGGGTAATTCTACGCGGCCAGCAACGAATCCAGTTTGCCCTGATGCTCCAGTTCGTAGAGGTCGTCGCAGCCGCCGACATGGGTCTCGCCGATGTAGATCTGCGGCACCGTGCGGCGACCGGTCCGCTGCATCATTTCCTCGCGCCGCTGCGGTTCCAGGTCAACGCGAACTTTCTCGATGTCGGTGATGCCCTTGCGCGTCAGCAACTGTTCGGCGCGCACGCAATACGGGCAAACCGCGGTGGAGTACATCAGAACCTTGGCCATTTTTCGCTCCGTGCTCAGGACTTCGTGGTCAGGGGAAGATTGGCGCCGACCCAGGCCGAGATGCCTCCATCGAGGCTATACACCTTGTCGAAGCCGGCTTTTTTCAGCTGGTTGCAGGCAGAAGACGAACGATTGCCGGAGGCGCAGATGACAATGATCGGCTTGTCCTTGAATTTCTCGATCTCGGACATGCGATTTCCCAGCTGGCCGAGGGTGATGTGGCGCGCTCCGTGGATGTGGCCGGAACCCCACTCGCCGGTTTCACGCACATCGAGTACCAGCGCATCTTCCCGGTTCATCAGCAGAGTTGCCTCGGCGGTGGTCAGGTGCGCCACCGTCCCGCCGGCAATCATCGGCCATACCAGCATGCCGCCGCTGACGGCGGCAAGAGCCACCCACATGATGTTCTGTTGCAGAAATTCCATTGTTGTCTATTCCCTGTGAACGGAGATGCCGCAGAACACCTCGCGCATCAGGGCGATGAGCTGGAGGGTGCGCTGGTCGGCAATGCGATAAAAAACCCGGTTGGCATCCTTGCGGGTTTGCAGGACGCCCTTGTCGCGCAAAATCGCGAGGTGTTGCGAGATATTGCTCTGCGAAGTGCCGACGGCTTCGACGATGTCCTGGACGCAGGTTTCCTGGTCGCCTACCACGCAAAGAATTTTCAGGCGCAAGGGGTGCGAGATGGCCTTCAGCGCCCGCGCCGCAGTTTCTATGTGCTCCTGTTTGTCTATCAATTCGTTGATCGCTGTATGCATGCCATGCTGGTCCCGAATGGTGGTGTCGTTTGTGACGGCAATTTTGAATATTATAGAATACTGCTTTGCTCCACGTTGAGGCTTTCTCCATGTACAAGATCGTTCTGCTTCGCCACGGCGAATCCACCTGGAACCAGGAAAACCGTTTCACCGGCTGGACCGACGTCGGCCTCACCGAAAAGGGCATGGCCGAAGCGGTCGCCGCCGGGCAATTGCTGAAAAAGGAAGGCTACGCCTTCGACATCGCCTATACCTCGGTGCTGCGGCGCGCAATCAAGACGCTATGGACGGTGCTGGAGGAAATGGACCGCATGTGGATTCCGGTACAGCATTCGTGGCGGCTCAACGAGCGCCACTACGGCGCGCTGCAGGGGCTCAACAAGGCCGAGACCGCGGCCAAGTTCGGCGACGAGCAGGTGCTGGTCTGGCGCCGCGCCTACGACACGCCGCCGCCGCCGCTGGCCGAGGACGATCCGCGCCTGGAGACCGGCAACCCGCGCTACGCCGACCTTCCCGCCGCCCAGTTTCCGCGCACGGAATGCCTCAAGGACACCGTCGAGCGCTTCCTGCCCTACTGGCACGAAACCATCGCGCCGATGGTCAAGTCGGGCAAGAAAGTCATCATCGCCGCCCACGGCAACAGCCTGCGGGCGCTGATCAAGTACCTCGACAAAGTCTCGGACGCCGACATCGTCGGCCTCAACATCCCCACCGCGCAGCCCTTGGTCTATGAGCTGGATGCCGACCTGAAGCCGATCCGCAATTACTACCTGGGTGACGCCGAAGCGATCAAGGCAGCCATGCAGGCAGTGGCGAATCAGGGAAAAGCCAAGGCGTGATTCCTAGACGCCAAGACGCAAAGACGCAAAGGAAGGCACAAGCTAAAACAGTTCTTTCGATTTTCTTTGCGTCTTTGCGTCTTTGCGTCAAAGCTCTTTGCCTTGCCTCTCTTCTCGCTTCGACGGCCTTCGCCGCCAGCGTCGATTCGAAGAAGGGCGAACTGCAGGACCTGAAAAGCCGCATCGAAGCCTTGCGTCGCGACATGGCGGCGGCCGAGGAATCGAAAACCTATGCCGCCGACCAGTTGCGCGAGACCGAATCGGCCATCTCGAACGCCAACCGGCGCCTGCATGAACTCGGTGCCGAACGCACCGAGCTGAAAGCCGAACTGGCCGATCTCGATGTGCAGGGTCAGCGCCTGGACCGCCAGGCAGGTGCCCAGCAGAACCAGCTGGCCCGTTTGCTGAACCGCCAGTTTGTCGGCGGCGATTCGGATGCGCTGAAGCTCCTGCTGTCCGGCCGCGACCCCAACCAGTCGGCACGCGACAAATACTTCCTGACCCAGCTTTCACGCGCCAAGGCCGACCTGATCCAGCAATTGCGCGCCGTCGCCGCCGAAAAGAAGCGGCTGGCCGACGCCGCGCGCGAGCGGCAGGCGCAGCTGGCCGAGATCGAACGTCGGCAACAGGAAAGCCGCGCCCAGTTGCTCGAACGCAAGAAGCAGCGACTGACGACGCTGGCGGCGATTGCCGAGAAGCTCAAGGCACAGCGCCGTGAAATCACCACGCTCAAGCGCGACGAGCAGCGCCTGGCCAGGCTGATCGAAGGACTGGCCCGCATCGCCGCGACAAAACGGGCGGCCCCGAGAGTCGGCGCTGGCGGTACGGCGATTGCACGAACCCCGAAGCTCAAAAGCCACGATCCGGGCAATGTCGGGGGCGCATTTGGCGCCCTGCGCGGGCAACTCCGCCTGCCGATCAAGGGCAGCATCGCCGGGCGCTTCGGCAGTCCGCGCGCGGAAGGCGGCGCCAGCTGGAAAGGCGTCTTCATCCGCGCCGCCGAAGGCGCCGAGGTCAAGGCGGTGGCGGCCGGCGCGGTGGTTTTCTCGGACTGGCTGCGCGGCTTCGGCAACCTGCTGATCATCGATCACGGCGACGATTTCCTCTCCGTCTACGGCAATAACGAATCCCTGCTGGCAGCCGTGGGCGCCACGGTGAAAAGTGGTGAATCCGTCGCCACGGTGGGAAACAGCGGCGGCAACCCGGACTCGGGTTTATACTTTGAACTCAGGCATCGGGGCCAGCCGTTCGATCCCCTGAAATGGGCCAGCAATCGCTAGTGTGCTTCACAGGTGTGGCTCTTGATTTTCGAGCGTTGCGAGCCAACCGGTAGCCCCCACCCGGGCGGGGGAGTGGGGGTGTTCAAATTGCCTTTGTGTCCTTCGGAGTTCCTATGAGCAGCAAGCTGCAACAAGTGGGTCTGGTGGTGTCCGGTCTGATCGCCGGCGTCCTCGTCAGTCTGAATTTTTCCGCCGTCGCCAGCAAGGATTCAGCCGCCTCGGCATTGCCGATCGAGGAGTTGCGCAGCTTCGCCGACGTCTATAACGCCATCAAGCAGGGCTACGTCGAACCGGTGGAAGACAAGAAGCTGATCACCCACGCCATCAGCGGCATGCTGGCCAACCTCGATCCGCATTCGGCGTATCTCGACGCGGATGCCTTCAAGGATCTGCAAGTCAGCACCCAGGGCGAGTTCGGCGGGCTCGGCATCGAAGTCGGCATGGAAGACGGCTTCGTCAAGGTGGTATCGCCGATCGAGGACACCCCGGCCTTCCGCGCCGGCCTCAAGCCGGGCGATCTGATCATCAAGCTCGACGACACCCCGGTCAAGGGCCTGACCCTGAACGACGCCGTGAAGAAAATGCGCGGCAAGCCCAAGACCCAGATCCGGCTCACCATCGTGCGCAAGGGCGAGGCCAAGCCCTTCGAAGTCACGCTGACGCGCGAAAAAATCAAGGTCGCCAGCGTCAAGTCCAAGCTGCTCGAAGGCGGCCTGGGTTACCTGCGGGTCACCCAGTTCCAGGAAGAAACCGCGCCGGACGTGGTGAAGCACCTGGAGAAACTGGCGAAGGCCGACAAGGACGCCAAGGGTGATGGCATCAAGGGGCTGGTGCTCGACCTGCGCAACGACCCGGGCGGCCTGCTCAACGGCGCCGTCGGGGTTTCCGCCGCCTTCCTGCCGCCCAAGACGCTGGTCACGTCGACCGACGGCCGCACCGAGGACGCCAAGCGCCGCTACACGGCCAGCCCGGAGGACTACCAGCGCGGCTACAAGGACGACTTCATGAAGAACCTGCCGGCCTTCGCCAAGACCACGCCGATCGTGGTGCTGGTCAACGGCGGCTCGGCATCGGCCTCCGAAATTGTCGCCGGCGCGCTGCAGGATCACAAGCGGGCCGTGGTAATGGGAACGCAGACCTTTGGCAAGGGCTCGGTGCAAACCGTCCTTCCGCTGTCCAACAACGCGGCGATCAAGCTCACCACGGCGCGCTACTTCACCCCGTCGGGCCGCTCGATCCAGGCCAAGGGCATCACCCCGGACATCGTCGTCGAGGAAACCGCCAACGGCGAATCGCGCGAACGCGTGCGCGAGGCCGACCTGGAACGCCATCTCGGCGGCGACAAGGACAAACCCGTGGAGCCGGCGCCGCCCAAGCCGCAAACCAAAAACGGCAAGAAGGGCAAGACGGACGAGGCCGATGAGGCAGCGCATGCACCGATCGAATTCGCCTCGAAGAAAGACTACCAGCTCGGCCAGGCCGTGAACCTGCTGAAGGCCTGGCAGATCATCAAGCGCTGATGGCGGGACGCCTGCGATGAGCAAAATGAATCCGGAAAAGGCCCGCGAGTTGCGCGATGAAAAGCGCGACGGCAAGCATCGCGTGCGGCCCGCGGCCTTCGTTCCGCAACCCGGCACGCGCAAGCATCGCGAGCTGCGCTTCGACCACCGGCATCCGGAACACGTCGAGGAAGCCCGCAAGCTGCTCTCCGGGCTCGAGGGCATGGAAATCGACGACGGACTGGCGCCCTACAGCCTTTCGATCTGGTACGAAATCAGCGACTACTCGCTGGAAGGGCTCGAAGCCGCGCTGATGCGCCAGGGCTTTCACCTGGATGGCAGCGTCTACAGCAAGGTGATGCGGGCCGTCGTATATTTCTGTGAAGAAACCCAGATGCGCAACATGCGGGTTCCCGAGCGCCTGATCAAGAAATCGCACGAGGTCTACTCCAAGGCCTGGGAACATCATCCGCACGGCGATCACGACGAGACGCCACCCGAATTGAGGCAGGACAGGTAGTCGAGCCTTGACCGACGAGCAGCTGCTCCGCTACAGCCGCCACATCCTGCTGCCGCAGATCGGCATCGAAGGGCAGGAAAACATCGTCAATGCGCGTGCCCTGGTCATCGGCGCCGGCGGCCTGGGTTCCCCCGCTGCCTACTACCTTGCGTCAGCCGGCATCGGCACGCTGGTGCTGGCCGATGGCGACACGGTGGACCTGACCAATCTGCAACGCCAGATCCTGCATCGCACCGACGCCGTCGGCATGGCGAAGAGCGCATCCGGCAAGCGCACGCTGAACGAGATCAATCCCGAATGCCGCGTCGTCGCGCTCGGCGAGCGCCTTTCCGGCGCACGCCTGGACGAGGAAGTCGCGCAGGCCGACATCGTCCTCGACTGCTGCGACAACTTTGCCACGCGCCATGCGGTCAATCGCGCCTGCGTCAAGTTCGGCAAGCCCCTGGTGTCCGGCGCCGCGATCCGTTTCGACGGCCAGGTGGCGGTATTCGATTCGCGCCAGCCGAACGCGCCGTGCTACCACTGCCTGTTTCCGGAAGGCCAGGATGCCGAGGAAGTGCGCTGCGCGGTGATGGGCGTGTTCGCGCCGCTGACCGGCATCATCGGCACGGTGCAGGCGGCCGAAGCCCTGAAGCTGGTGATCGGGTGCGGTACCAGCCTCGCCGGGCGCTTGCTGCTGCTCGACGGCCTCGGCATGGAATGGCGCGAGATTCGCGTGCCCAGGGATCCGGGCTGCACCGTGTGTTCCGCGAAGACGTCCTGATCAGAACAGCTGCTTGTGGCGCAAGCGCCCCGGCGCATGGCTGAGCGCGACGGAAAACGCCAGGACGAACCAGAACAGCGGCAGACGCCCCGCCTCCCAGACCACCAGCAGCATCACCAGTGCAATCTTCAGCAGCGTGCCCAGGCCCTTGGCCTGCCTGAAGTAGAACGGGTTCGCCCAGGCATCGAGGGTGACGATGCCGAGGCCAGAAACCAGCATCAACGCGCCCCAGCGTTCGGCACCGCCCATGCCGGCCAGAATCACCGCCGACACCCCCGCGAGGCCGGCGATGTGAAACACGCGCAGTACGTTGATCAGCAGTCCGCGGCCGGGAAAGTCACGATGGCCGTCATCCTCGCGATCACGCAAAACGGGCTCGAATGCGAAAGTCGGCGCCGACGACACGGCGTTCGATGATGTTGAGACGTCGTGCCCCCGCCAGATCGCTGAGTTCCGCCAGGCCGAACATCCCGCGCGCGGCGTCGCCGATCAGCATCGGTGCCTGATAGATCAGCAGCTCGTCGACGCAGCCTTCGCGCAGCAGCGAGCCGTTGAGCCGCGTGCCCGCTTCGGCCAGCACTTCGTTGATGCCGCGCCGGCCGAGCTCCTGCATGAGGCCGGCGAGTTCCACTTTGCCTTCGGCATTGGGCAGCAGCACGATCTCGGCGCCGCGTGCGCGCAGCGCGGCGCTGCGCGCGGCATCGTCCCGTGCCGCGGCGATCAGCACGTGGCCGCCTTCCAGCACGGCGGCATCCGGCGGCGTTTCGAGCCGGCTGTCGATCACCACCCGCAGCGGCTGGCGCGTGGTCTGAACCTCGCGCACGGTAAGTCGCGGATTGTCGTCCCGAACCGTGCCGATGCCGGTCAGCACCGCGCAGGAACGGGCACGCCAGGCGTGGGCGTCGCGTCGCGCGTCGGGCCCGGTGATCCATTGCGAGACACCGTTGTTGAGCGCGGTCTTGCCGTCGAGGCTGGCCGCCACTTTCAGCCGCAGCCAGGGCCGGCCGCGCGTCATGCGCGAAACGAAACCGATGTTGAGTTCCCGCGCCTCGGCTTCAAGCAGGCCGCTGGCAACCTCGATGCCGGCGGCGGCCAGCCTGGCCATGCCCTGCCCGGCCACCAGCGGATTCGGATCCTGCATCGCGACCACGACACGGGCGACACCGGCCTCGATCAGCGCATCGGCGCACGGCGGCGTGCGGCCGAAATGGCTGCAGGGTTCCAGCGTGACGTAGGCAGTGGCGCCCTTCGCCGTACCGTCAGCGCCGACTATTGCATTCAGCGCGACGGCTTCCGCATGCGGCAGGCCGGCCTGCTCGTGCCAGCCCTCGCCGATCACGCTGCCATCTCGGACCATGACGCAGCCGACGCGGGGATTCGGAGTGGTGCTGTACAGGCCGCGCCGCGCCAGTTGCAGGGCGCGCGCCATGAAGCCATGGTCGACGGCCGAAAAACTCATGCGCGACGAGCGTTCAAGACTTCGCCCGGGGCTGCCGCGGCTTCTTGATTTCGCGTATCGCGTCGGAAAATTCGTCGACGTCCTCGAAGTTGCGATACACCGAAGCGAAGCGGATGTAAGCCACCTTGTCGAGCTTCTTCAGCTCGCGCATCACCAGTTCGCCGATGCGGTCCGACGCGACTTCGCGCAGCGCCAGCTGCACCAGTTTTTCCTCGATGCGATCCAGCGCCAGGTCGATGCTTTCGGTGGTGACCGGACGCTTGCGCATGGCCAGCATCATGCTGGCCTTGAGCTTGTCGCGGTCGTAGTCGGTGCGGCTGCCGTTCTTCTTGACCACCTGCGGCAGTTGCAGCTCGACACGCTCGTAGGTGGTGAAGCGCTTGTCGCAGGCGAGGCAGCGACGACGGCGACGAACCGTGTCGCCGTCCTCGTTTTCCCGTGTGTCGACGACCTGGGTATTAGGCTCGGCGCAATACGGGCATTTCATGACGGTCAGCCATACACCGGAAACTTCTTGCACAGCGCCGAGACTTCGCCGCGCACCCGCGCCAATACCGCCTCGTCGTTCGGCGCATCGAGCACATCGGCGATCAGGTTGGCGACCTGTTCGGCCTCGATCTCGGTGAAGCCGCGCGTGGTCATGGCCGGCGTGCCGAGGCGGATGCCGGAAGTGACCAGGGCCTTCTGCGGATCATTGGGAATGGTGTTCTTGTTCACCGTCAGATGGGCGCGGCCCAACGCGGCTTCGGCTTCCTTGCCGGTGAGGTTCTTGGCGCGCAGATCAACCAGGAACACATGCGATTCGGTGCGGCCCGAGACAATGCGCAAGCCGCGCGCCTTCAGCACCTTGGCCATCACCTGGGCGTTGTCGATCACCTGTTCCTGGTAGTTCTTGAATTCCTGCGTCATGGCCTCCTTCAGCGCCACCGCCTTGGCGGCGATCACATGCTCCAGCGGCCCACCCTGAATGCCGGGGAAAATCGACGAATTGATCGCCTTTTCGTGTTCGGCGCGCATCAGGATCAGGCCGCCGCGCGGTCCGCGCAGGGTCTTGTGGGTGGTGGTGGTGACGACATCGGCATGCGGCACCGGATTCGGGTAGAAACCAGCGGCGACGAGACCGGCATAGTGCGCCATATCCACCATGAAGATCGCGCCGACAGCCTTCGCCACCTTGGCGAAGCGCTCGAAATCGATCTTCAGCGCATAGGCCGAAGCGCCGGCGATGATCAGCTTGGGCTTGTGCTCGTGCGCCAGCCGCTCCATCTCGGCGTAGTCGATTTCCTCGTTGGCGTCGAGGCCGTAGGGCACGATGTTGAACCACTTGCCGCTGATGTTGAGCGGCATGCCGTGGGTCAGGTGGCCACCCATCGACAGGTTCATGCCGAGGATGGTGTCGCCGGGCTTGAGGAAGGCGAAGAACACGGCCTGGTTGGCCTGCGAGCCGGAGTTCGGCTGGACATTGGCGGCATCGGCGCCGAACAGCTTCTTGGCCCGGTCGATGGCCAACTGCTCGACCACATCCACGTTCTCGCAGCCGCCGTAGTAGCGCTTGCCCGGATACCCCTCGGCATACTTGTTGGTCAGTTGCGAACCCTGGGCTTCCATCACGGGCCAGGACACATAGTTCTCCGAGGCGATCAGTTCGATGTGATCTTCCTGGCGGCGGTTTTCGTTCTGAATCGCGGTCCAGAGTTCGGGATCGCTCTTGGCAAGGGTGTTCTGCTTGAGAAACATGGCGGGAATCCGGAGAGGGATGGGAAGGCGCGAATTTTAGCATCCGGCCCCGCCCGTCAGAAATCCCCCTGAAACCCTGTCGCCAGGCGGTTATTCGAGCATCTCGTCGAGCACCCGCTGAAGATGGCTGCAATCGGCCCAGGAAATCAGCCGCCAACCCTTGTCGTCGTATTCCAGCCAGTTGAATGCCGCGTTCGGCAACTGAAAATCGCGCGGCACATCCAGCGCCCTGCCGGCAGCGGCGCGATAGACGACGTCAAGCACGCCGCCGTGGGTAAAAGCCAGCACACTCTGGCCGACGTGGCGTGCGGCCATGGCTTCGAGCCCGGTCGCGACCCGGGCCGCGAAGGCAATCAGGGATTCGCCGGATTCATAGTTGTAATCCGGTGTCCGCGCCTGATGGTGGCGATGCGCCTCCGGACGCTGGACGCTGGCTTCCTGCACGGTGATGCCCTGCAATACGCCGAAATTGCGTTCGCGAAGAGTCGGCGCTGGCGACACGGCGAGGCCGAGGCCGCGGGTGGCGATCTGCGCCGTGCGCCAGGCGCGCAGCAAATCGCTGCTGTATGCGGCGGCAAAGGAATGCTTCGCCAGGCCCACACCCACCGCCCGGGCCTGCGCTTCGCCGGCTGCGTTGAGGTCGATGTCGATCTGCCCCTGAATCCGCTTCTCGCCGTTCCAGTCGGTCTCGCCGTGACGGACGAAACAGAACCGGGTGATCCGTGCCGTGCTCATGCTTCGGGTTTCAGGACTTGTGGCGCGCGGCACTGCGCAGCAGGCGGCTGAGGTTCTGGCGCACGTAGCCGATGTGGTCGGCCGCCGCCTCCATCGCCTGTCCCGCATCGCCGTGTTCGATCGCCCGCCACACCGCACGATGCTGATCGAGCAATTGTTCCTTCGCGGCCGGAATCTGCATCAGTTCGCTCAGGTTGCGCCGCAGGTTGTCGCGCATCAGGCGCAGCAGGCTCGCGGTCAGGTGGCCGATGATGACATTGTGCGAAGCTTCGGCGATGGCCTGGTGAAACGCCAGATCGGTATCGACCTGGGCATCCAGGTCATCACCGGCAAAAGCCGCTTCCAGCATTGCCAGGTTCTGCCGGACGCGCTCACGATCGGCCGCGGTGGCGCGATGGGCGGCGGATTCCGCGGCGCGCCCTTCCAGCATGTGGCGAAACTCCAGCATGTCCTCATGCACCGCGGGATGGTCACGCAGAATTTCCTCCCACAGGTTGCCGAAGCTGGCGTCGAGCCGGTCGGTGACAAAGGTACCTCCCCCATGCCGGCTTTCCAGCAATCCACGTGCCGCCAGCTTGTGGATCGCCTCACGCAGGGAAGCGCGCGAAACGCCCAACTCCAGGGACAAGTCCCTTTCGGAAGGCAGGCGATCGCCAGCCTTCAAGCCGCCCTCCAGCATCCGCTGCTCGATCTCCCGGGCCACCACATCGGCAAGCCGCGGGGCCGTCATTTTCGTCTCCATTTTTTCAATATAACATTGGTCTGACCACAATATCAACCGGACGGGATCAAACAAGCCGATATGGCCAGTAGCTGTTGACATCGCCTCTCGCGATCACTAACATCCGCAAACATTTGGTCAGACCACTGACCCACCAAGAATGCCCGGCTGGTCGATCGCGTCCCCATCCGGCACTGGCGATCCTCCGCAAGATACTGATGCATCAAGGAGAAGTTCTTGAATCAACTAATGTTGAGAGCTCGGGTTAATATGCCTTCTGCCAACAAGAGAACAGCACTGCGCGCACGGCGCGACAGATGCGAAATCCGGGAGGAGAACCGCACATGAATGCCATGCTCAAGCTGTCGCAACTGATCGACGGCCTCAATGAACGCGTCGGTCGCAGCCTGATGTGGCTGGTGCTCTTCGCCGTGATCATCTCGGCCGTCAATGCCGTGATACGCAAGGCCTTCGACATGAGTTCGAACGCCTTCCTCGAAATCCAGTGGTACCTGTTCGCCGCCGTGGTCCTGCTTGGCTCGGCCTACACCATGCTGCGCCAGGGTCACGTCAAGATCGACGTCATCGTCGGACGCTTTTCCAAGCGCACGCAGATTATCGTCGAGTGCGTCGGCATCGTCTTCTTCCTGCTGCCCTTCGTCTACAAGGTCAACGAACTGGTCTGGCCGCTGGTGATCCAGGCCTACAACAGCGGCGAGATGTCGCAGAATGCCGGCGGCCTGATCCGCTGGCCGGTTTATGCCCTGGTCCCGGCCGGCTTTATCCTGCTGGGACTGCAAGGCCTGTCGGAACTGATCAAGCGCATCGGCTTCCTCATGGGACTGGCAGTCGACCCGACGCAACCCGTACAAACCAAGACGGCCGAGGAGGAACTGGCCGAGGAAATTCTCAAGCATCAAGTTGCCCCCGAAGTGGTCGACCGTGTCGAAGATGCGATTGACATGGTAGCCGACCAGAACAGAAACGACGGCGCCGGGAGCAAAAAATGATCGAAATCCTCCAGCACAACATGGCGCCGATCATGTTCGGCGGCCTGATCATCTTCCTGCTGATGGGCTATTCGGTGGCCTTTTCGCTGGCGGCCTGCGGCCTGTTCTTCGGCTGGCTCGGCGTCGAACTCGGCCTGCTGCCGCACTCGCTGCTGCAGGCGCTGCCGCTGCGCATCTTCGGCATCATGCAGAACGATACGCTGCTGGCGATTCCCTTCTTCACCTTCATGGGCCTGATCCTCGAACGCTCGGGCATGGCCGAGGACCTGCTCGATACCATCGGCCAGCTGTTCGGCCCGATCCGCGGCGGCCTGGCCTATGCGGTAATCTTCGTCGGCGCCATGCTCGCCGCGACCACCGGCGTGGTGGCGGCCTCGGTGATCTCGATGGGCCTGATCTCGCTGCCGATCATGCTGCGCTACGGCTACGACCGGCGCATCGCCTCGGGCGTGATTGCCGCCTCGGGCACGCTGGCGCAGATCATCCCGCCCTCGCTGGTGCTGATCGTGATCGCCGACCAGCTCGGCCGCAGCGTCGGCGACCTGTATGCCGGCGCCTTCATCCCCGGCTTCGTCCTGACCGGACTCTACGTCGGCTGGGTATTCATCATCAGCCTGATCAAGCCGGCCTATGTTCCGGCCCTGCCGCTGGAAGCCCGCACCATCCGCGAGGACGACGGCAGTGCCGGTCTGCGCTCGGTACTGGCGCTGGCGGTGGTATCCATCGCTGCTGCAATCGCCTACGCCAAGACCCGCCCGGCGGACACGGCGCTGGACGAGAAGATCGTGATTTCCATGTGCGTCGGTGTCGGCGTCGCCTTCGCGCTGGCCATGCTCAACCGCGTGACCAAGCTGGGCCTGCTCTCGCGCATGGCCGAACGCGTCACCTTCGTCCTGATTCCGCCGCTGGCACTGATCTTCCTGGTGCTCGGCACCATTTTCCTCGGCATCGCAACGCCGACCGAAGGCGGCGCCATGGGCGCCTCCGGCGCATTGATCATGGCCATGTCTCGCCGCCGCCTGAGCATCAGCCTGATGAAGCAGGCGATGGACGCGACCATGAAACTGTCCTGCTTCGTGGTCTTCATCCTGCTTGGCGCCACGGTCTTCAGCCTGACCTTCCAGGCCGTCGATGGCTCGATCTGGGTCGAACACCTGCTGACCGGACTGCCCGGCGGCCAGATCGGCTTCCTGATCGTGGTGAACATCCTGGTCTTCTTCCTGGCCTTCTTCCTCGACTTCTTCGAGCTGGCCTTCATCGTGATTCCCCTGCTGGGGCCGGTGGCGGAGAAACTGGGCATCGATCTGGTCTGGTTCGGCGTGCTGATGGCGGTGAACATGCAGACCTCGTTCATGCACCCGCCCTTCGGCTTCGCGCTGTTCTATCTGCGCAGCGTGGCACCACACAACGAGTACATCGATCGCCTGACCAGGAAGACCATCGCGCCGGTCACCACCACCCAGATCTACTGGGGCGCGGTACCCTTCGTCATCATCCAGGTGATCATGGTCGGCCTGATCATCGCCTTCCCGCAACTGGTCACCGGCAGCGTCGATGCGCCCAAGGCCGACGCGCAAACGATCCAGCTCGAAGCACCGCCTGCGGCCGAACCGGAGCTTGCGGCAGACGGCAAGGAAGAGTCCGAGGAGGCCAAAGCCGAGCGCGAGAAGGAAGAGGAAGACGATCCCGCGAAGGCCTTGCAGCAGTCCATCAACAAGGGCAAATAAGAAAAAAGTTGTGGTGTAGTATCCGGCGACAGGCCATTCCGGCACCGCCGTTTTGGTTAAACAACATCGAGGAGATTCATACATGGAACGTCGCAAATTTCTGCAAAACGCCGGTATTGCCGGCATCCTGGCCGCCGGTGCCGCACCGGCGGTGCACGCCCAGGGCGCTCCCACCATCCGCTGGCGGCTGGCATCGAGCTTCCCCAAGGCGCTCGACACCATCTTCGGCGCCGCCGACGTCTTCTCGAAGACCGTCTCCGAGGCCACCGGTGGCAAGTTCACCATCTCCGTGCATGCCGGCGGCGAACTGATGCCCGCCTTCGGCGTGGTGGATGGCGTGCAGCAGGGTACCGTCGAGTGCGCGCATACCGCGCCCTACTACTTCTTCGGCAAGGATGACACCTTCGCCATCGACTGCGCGATTCCCTTCGGCCTCAACAGCCGCCAGATGACCGCCTGGATGTACGAAGGCAACGGCATGAAGCTGCTGCGCGAGTTCTACAAGCCCTACAACATCGTGAATTTCCCGATGGGCAACACCGGCGCCCAGATGGGCGGCTGGTACCGCAAGGAGATCAGGAGCCTGGCCGACATCAAGGGCCTCAAGATGCGCATCGGCGGCTTCGGCGGCAAGGTGCTGTCGGCCATCGGCGGCGTGCCGCAGAACATCCCCGGCGGCGAAATCTACCAGGCCCTGGAAAAAGGCACCATCGACGCCACGGAATGGGTCGGCCCCTATGACGACGAGAAGCTCGGCTTCGTCAAGGTTGCCAAGCACTACTACTACCCGGGCTGGTGGGAAGGTGGTCCGCAGCTCTCGCTCTACGTCAACCAGAAGGCCTACGACGGACTGCCCGCCGAATACAAGGCGATCCTCGCCGCTGCCGCCTCGCACGCCCACATCGACATGCAGGCCAAGTACGACGCGAAGAACCCCGCAGCCCTCAAGCGCCTGGTGTCGGCCGGCGCCAAACTGCACCAGTTCGACAAGAGCATCATGACGGCGGCCTATCAGGCGGCAATGGCGCTTTACTCCGACCTGTCGGCCAAGAACCCGGCATGGAAGAAGGTCTACGAGGACTACGCCGCCTTCCGCGACGAGCAGCACCTGTGGTTCCGTTTCACCGAAGCCGGCTTCGACAACTTCATGCAGAGCGGCCGCTTCGCCACCACCAAAGCTGCGCCGAAGAAGAAGTAAGACAGCATGAGCCCGGCCGGAAACGGCCGGCACCAAAAACAAACCCCGCCATGGCGGGGTTTGTTTTTGGTGCCGGGGAAGCGTGCGTGGCACGCAGGGCAAGCGTTTCTATCGGGCGAGGTCCCTGCAAGCGGCAGCTATCTGACCTGCTGCACAAGCTCCAGCTTTACGCCGAATTCATAGGCCCGTGAAACCGACCCCCAATGCTTCGCCAGATAGGCGTTTGCCATTTCCAGCTGGCCGATGTATTTCTGGATGCCCTTGTAATTCACTCTGAATTTCATGTTCTGTCCCCCTGCCGAATCCGTACTTCTTTTACGGCTGTCAGGGGAAAAACCTTAGGGCAAACAAGCAAAATCGCTCAGCCGACGACATTTGCGGCAGCCGTCACACATTCAACCGCGCCGCACAAACTCCTCGAAACTCGCCAGCGGCAACGGCCGGCTGAAGAAATAGCCCTGATAGACATGACAACCCGAGCTGGCCAGCAAGGCGCGCTGTGCCTCGGTCTCGACGCCCTCGGCGATTACCCCCAGCCCCAAGCTTTGTGCCAGTGCCACGACGGTTCTGGCGATTGCCGCGTCGTTGGGATCGACCAGAATGTCGCGCACGAACGACTGGTCGATCTTCAGCTGGTCCAGCGGCAGGCGCTTCAGGTAGGACAACGAGGAATACCCGGTGCCGAAGTCATCGAGCGCGAAACCGACCCCCTTGGCTTTCAACGCAAACATTTTTTCGATGATGTCCTCGACGTTGTCCACCAGCAGGCTCTCGGTCAACTCCAGCTTGAGCCGGCTCGGGTTGGCGCCCCTTTTATTGAGGATCGCCAAGACCTTATGGACAAAGTCAGAATCCCGGAACTGCTGGGCGCTGACATTGACGGCCACCGTGAGATGGGCCATGCCGGTCTGCGCTGCCCATGAGGCGAGCTGGGAGCAGACGGTATCCAGCACCCATTCACCCAAAGGCAGTATCAGCCCGGTTTCCTCGGCGAGTGGGATGAACTCGGCGGGCGATATCATGCCGCGCTCGGGATGCTGCCAGCGAACCAGCGCTTCCGCGCCCATGACCTGACCATCCCCAACTACCTGGGCCTGATAGTGAAGCACCAGCTGCTGCCCCTCGATGGCCCTGCGCAGACCGACCTCAAGGGCGGCGCGCTCAATCACCACCGTCTGCATGGCGGGATCGAAGAAATGCAGCGCATTGCGCCCCGTGGCCTTGGACTTGTACATGGCCAGGTCGGCCTGTTTCAACAAGTCGTCGATGGACGTCTCATGCCCGCGAAACAGCGTCGCGCCTATGCTTGCCGAGCTGCGATAATCGATATCGCCGAGCTGATACAACTTGCCGAGAACAGCGAGAATCTTTTCACCCACGGCTTCAGTCTGGCTGGCCGCCTCCTGCGAGGTCTTGTTCAGGTTCCCCAGCACCACCACGAATTCATCGCCCCCCAGCCGCGCCACCGTGTCGCCCTCTCGCACGCTGGAAGAAAGACGTTGCGCAACCTGCAGCAGCAACAGATCGCCCTTGTCGTGGCCGAGCGTGTCGTTCAGCGTCTTGAAATGATCGAGGTCGATGAACAGCACGGCGCCAAAGCTGCTGTTGCGGTTGCCGACAGTCATGGCCTGTTTCAGGCGATCCATCAGCAGCGTGCGATTGGGCAAGTGGGTAAGGGAGTCGAAAAAAGCCAGTTCCTGGATTCTCTCTTCTGCCTTCTTGCGCTCGGTAATGTCGTGATGCGTACTCACATAGTGGGTAATGCTCCCTTCTTCCCCCCTTACCGCGGAGATGGTGAGCCACTTCAGATAGATCTCGCCATTTTTGCGTCGATCCCAGATTTCGCCCTGCCATGTTCCGGTCCTGCCGATGCAATCCCACATCGCTGCATAGAACGCTGCATCGTGTCGACCCGATTTGAGAATTTTCGGTGTCTGGCCGATGACTTCTTCCGCCGAATAGCCGGTACTATCGACAAAAGCCTGATTGACTCTCAGAATCACGCCATTGGCATCAGTAACGATGGTGCCTTCCCGCGACTCGAAGGCGGTGGCAGCGATGCGAAGCTCGGCCTCGGCTTTCCTGCGAAAGCTGATGTCGCTGATGCTGCCGATGAATATCCTCTCGTCATTCAGCCAGGTTTCAGTCACACCCAGCTCGATCGGGAAAGTCGAGCCATCCTTGTGCCGGGCGATGACCTCGGTTCTTCGGCCAATGATCTTCTTGATGCCGCTGCGCCGATAACTCTCGAGGTAGCCATCATGCGCTGCGCTGTAGGGTTCAGGCATCAACATGCTGACGTTCTTGCCCTCCACTTCGTCCGCGCCGTAGCCAAACATCTGTTGCGCAGACTGGTTCAAGGATTCGATGACGCCGCTCTCGGTGATCGTGATTACCCCGTTCTGAACGCCATCCAGCACTGCGCGCAGGCGCGTTCTGTTGGCTATCAGGGCCTGCTCCACCTGCTTTCGGGGAGTGATGTCCGCGGAGTAGGCCAGGATGCAGGCCTTTCCATCCAGCTGGGTAATCTCTGCCGAAATGCTGACATTCCGTCGCTGCCCATTCTTGTGCATCCAGCTGGTTTCAAAATCGACCAACCGGCCTTCGCGGGTGAGTGCATTTACCCATTGCTGTCGCGTCGCCGAATCCGGCCAGATGCCTACTTCCACTGAAGTCTTGCCGATCAGATCGACTCGGGGCCAGCCGAAATCCCGCTCATAATTATCGTTTGCCTCGATGAAACGGCCACCCTCTACCGTGGCAATCGACGCCGCAATGGGGCACGAACTGAAAGCCGTGGAGAATCTCCGCTCAGACTGCCGCAGCACATGAGCAGCCGCTTCACGCTCGGCCTCGATGGTCTTCAACCGGACCTGCATGGCCAACAAATCGGCCAGTACAGTGTCTTCCATGCCGGGTGTGATCGCTATGATCGACGACAAATCCCCCTGCCCGATCCTGCGCATTTGCGCGCGTACCTCGTCCGCGGACCCTCCCAGGATTTTTCGCAAGGCGACATACGCCTGCCAAAGCACCAGCAGCGCTCCGAAAACGCAGGCGATGAACATGATCCGGAACATGACAGCCTGGCGTTCGGCCGAACGAATCCGGTCAACGGTACGCTGGTCCATCAACTTGTAGGCTTCATTGATCGGTCTCACGATGGCCGCCTTGGCTTGAAGGTAGGCGGCATCGTGCATCATCTGCAGCGCCCTGGATCGGTTGGCTGCGGCATCCGGTCCGGCGCTTTCGACCAGCTTCATGGCTTCGAATTCGATAGCGGCCAAGGCATCGGAATTTGCCTTGGCCAATGCCAGATGGCGCAGTTCCTCCTCGGTGAATCCGGTCTGGCGCATCAGGTCCAGCAGGGGGATGGCTTCCCCCTCGGTAGCCGGGGGCGATTGGGTGCCAGCCAGCACCATGTCCCAGTAGGAATACAGGTAGCCCGGCGGTCGCGACTTCTTGCCGTCGCGAATGTCCAGAATGTCCTGATAGTACTTTTTGTAGAGCGGCTCACCGGTCACCACATAGCTTCTGGCCATCTGCGTCAGATCGTATGACGACTGCCGCAATTGGCCTGCCCGCAACAAGGAAAGATGCCGCAATTCATTGGCGCGGTCGATATGCTTTTCAGAATCGACGTAAACCACAAAAGTAACGGCAAGCGCAAGAAACATGGCCAGCGTCGGCCAGAACTTGCGTGGGAATGCTTGCATCCTGTCTCGGAGAGTCATGGTTTCTTGCCTGGGCAATTTGGCAAATCATATACGACGTTCCCCCGCACCCCGGCGACTTCCCGCGTGCCTCGCATCCGTCAGCGCGCCCCCAGGCGCCAGAGGGAAGTCAGTTCAGCCGCGCGTGCGGCATGCAGCGGATCGGTGGCGTCCGTTGCCCGCGGATGGGTCGGCTTGGCATCCATTCGCCCGACCACCCGCAAACCGGCTGCGTCGAAAGCCGCCAGGAGTTCGGTGCGCGAGCGCAATCCCAGATGCTCGGCGAGGTCGGACAGCACCAGCCAGCCCTCACCGCCCGGTTCCAGATGCGCGGCGAGACCCCTGATGAATCCCGTCAGCATGCGACTGTCGGGGTCATACACCGCGCGTTCGAGCGGCGAACCGGCGCGGGCCGGCACCCAGGGCGGGTTGCACACGACCAGGGACGCACGCCCCGGCGGGAACATGTCGGCAGCCACCACCTCCACCTGCGCCGCCAACCCCAGCCGTTCGATGTTCTCGGTGGCGCAGGCCAGCGCGCGCGGATCCTGGTCGGTGGCGACGACGTGCGCGATACCCCGCTGCGCCAGCACCGCGGCCAGGACGCCGGTGCCGGTGCCGATGTCGAAAGCCTGAGCGCATCCCGCCGGCAAAGGTGCGGCGGCGACCAGGTCGACGTATTCGCCGCGCACCGGTGCGAAAACGCCGTAGTGCGGATGGATGCGTTCGCCCAGCGCGGGAATCTCGACGCCTTTCTTGCGCCACTCGTGCGCGCCGATCAGTCCCAGCAATTCACGCAGCGATGCGACGAGCGGGCCGGCAGCGGCGCCATAGGCCTCGACGCAAGCTTGGCTCACGTCGGGCGCCCGGCGCAACGGCACCCGGTAATCGTCGTCGAATGGCAGCAGCAGCATGCCCAGGGTGCGGGCCCGCTGCGACTGGGACTGTCGATACAGATGAAAGGCCTCGGCGGCGGCCGCTGTCGTCGCCGTGGCCTTGCGCGGCTTGCGGTCGAGGCGCCGCGCCATGGCCTGCAGCAACTGGCGGGCGTTCTGGAAATCGCCGCGCCACAACAAGGCCGTGCCTTCGCATGCCAGGCGGTAAGCCGCGTCGGCGGTGATGCGATCATCGGCAACGACCACCCGCTTCGGCGGCGGCGTGCCGCCCTCCGAATGCCAGCGGGCGGAGCAAGTCTCGCCGTTCTCGCTCCACGAGATGAATTTGTCTTCAGGTGCCACGATTACCACCGAGTGACTCTTCGCCGCATGGTACGTTGCCACGGCGACCCTGTAAATTTTTTCGGGGCCTGGACGCACGATCTTCGGCAACGAAAATCATCCACCGGACGCGCATCGCCGTACCGCCATCCGCTACGGCGAGGAGAGCGTTTCTTGCTCGACCGCCTTGTAGCGCAGTTGCCTCATCAGCGCCGACTCTCTGGGGTAAAGTCGCAATCCCCGCGACTCGCCTTGCCGCCATGCATCCACGCTTGCTGTTCACCATTGTTTTCATCGAGGGCTACTGCTCGCTCGGCGCCGAAATCATCGCCTTGCGCCGGCTGATCCCGCATGTCGGCAGTTCCATCGTGATCACGGCGCCGACCATCGGCCTGTTCCTGCTCGCCCTCGCGCTCGGCTACCACTCGGGCAGCCGCGTCGCGGCGGATTACCGCGCGGTGGTGGCGCGCAACTTCCTCATCTCGGCGGCACTGATGGGCGCCGGCCTGGCCGGCGGCAGCGTCAGCGCCATCTTCGCCGGAACATCGGCGGTGATGGCCTACCTGATTTTTGTCGGCGCCATCCTGTGTCCCCTGGCCTGGCTGCTGGGACAGACGGTGCCGATCCTGACCAACCTGATGCGCGCACAGCGCAGCGGCGAAGCCGCCGGACGCGCGCTCTACTGGTCTACGCTCGGCTCCTTTCTCGGCTCGGTCACGCTCTCGCTCGGCGTCATGCAGTTGTTCGGCGTCTGGGCCGCCGTGCTGCTCGGCGCGCTGATGCTGGTCGGCGGCGCGGTGCTGGTGCAGCGCCCCCGGCCGCTGGCGGCGGCACTGCTGGTTGCCGTGGCCGGGCTCGGCATCGCCGCCAATCTCGATGACCGGCAGCGCGCCGACACGGCCTATGCCGACTACGAGGTGGAAGCCGTCGCGCGCGAAGGCATGCAGTCGCCCCGCGTCTTCCGCGTGAACAACCAGGTGGCGTCGCTGATCGACAGCAGCGAACCACCCCGCCATACCCGCTACGTGCAGCATCTGCGACAGGTCCTGCTCGATGATCTCGGATTCCGCGATCGCGACATCCTGGTGCTGGGTGCCGGTGGATTCACGCTGTCGCACCGCGAGCCCGCCAACCGCTACACCTATGTGGACATCGACCCGGCAATCCGCGCCATCGCCGAGCGGGATTTCCTGCGCGAACCCGCGCGCGGCGAATTCGTCGCGACCGACGCGCGCCGTTTCGTGATCGAAACCGCACGCCGCTTCGACGCCGTGGTGGTGGATGTCTATAGCGCACGCACCTCGATTCCCGGCCATCTGGTGACACGCGAATTCTGGCGCGATACGCGGCATGCGCTGAAGCCCGGCGGCGTGATGCTGGCCAACCTGATTCTCGACGGCAAGCTCGCCAGCCCCTACGCGCGCAACCTGCTGGCCACCATCGAGAGTGCCTACGGCCGCTGCGCCGTCGAAGTGCTGTGGAAAGCAGCCGAGCGCAGCAACGTGATTGTCAGCTGCTTCGCGAGCGAAGCCGGCGAAGCAGCCAGAATCTATGTCGACGAACGGAATCTGGCCGACCTGGACAGCGCCCGCTCGCCGTAGCACCACGGATCAGCAGGATCGCCGTGTCGCCAGCGCCGACTTTTTAAATGCTGCGTGGCCTCATTCCGATTCGAATTGGAATCAGTTGCCGGCGATCGTCATGCGCTCGACCAGCACCGAACCCACCTGCTTCGATCCGCGCACTTCGATGTCGTTGCCGATGGCGACAATGCCGCGCAGCATATCGCGCAGATTGCCGGCAATGGTGATCTCTTCCACCGGATAGGCGATCTCGCCCTTTTCCACCCAGTATCCCGCCGCGCCGCGCGAATAGTCGCCGGTCACATAATTCACGCCCTGGCCGAGCAGTTCGGTGACCAGCAGGCCGGTGCCCATTTCGTGCAGCAAGCCCTTGAGGTCGTGCCGCCCCGGCTGCACCAGCAGGTTGTGCGAACCACCGGCATTGCCGGTGGTCTGCATGCCGAGCTTGCGCGCCGAATAGGTGGAGAGGAAGTAACCCTGCAGCACGCCGTTCCTGACCACTTCGCGATCATGCGTCCCCACGCCATCGTCATCGAAGGGCGACGAGGCGAAAGCGCCACGGATATGCGGCCGCTCGCTGATCTGGACGAAGTCCGGAAACAGTTGCCGACCGAGGCTGTCAAGCAGGAAGGACGTCTTGCGGTACAGCGAGCCGCCCGAGATCGCATGCACGAAACTGCCGATCAGGCCCGCCGCCAGCGGCGCTTCGAAAATCACCGGACATTTGCGCGTCTTCAGCTTGCGGGCGCCGAGGCGTGACAGTGCGCGCCGTGCCGCGTAGTCGCCGATCCGCGCCGCATCGGGAAATTCATCCGCATTGCGGCGCGTGGCATACCAGTCGTCGCGCTGCATGTCCTCGCCCTCGCCGGCGATTACCGAGCAGGAGATGTAATGCCGCGAGGTGGCAAAGCCGCCCATGAAACCCAGGCTGTTGGCGGAAACAAAGTGCGAGGACTGCGCCGAAACACTGGCGCCTTCGGAGTTTTTCACCATCGGGCTGACATCGAAGGCGGCCTGTTCGCAACGCCGCGCAATATCGATCGCAGCGTCCACGGAAACGTCCCAGGGATGAAACAGGTCGAGATCCATGCTGCGCTTCGCCAGCAGTCGTGCGTCGGGCAAACCGGCGCAATCATCTTCGGCAGTGAAGCGCGCGATCGACAGCGCGGCTTCGACGGACGCTCTCAGCGCGGCCGGCGAGAAATCGGAACTGCTGGCATGGCCGCGCCGCTGGCCGATATACACCGAGACGCCGAGCCCCTTGTCGCGGTTGTACTCGATGGTTTCCACGTCCTGTCGGCGCACGCTGACCGACTGGCCGCAGCCTTCCGAGACATCGACCTCGCAGGCCGTGGCACCCTGGGCAGCGGCATGATCGAGAACGGTCTGCGCCAACGCGCGCAATTCCTCCTGGGAATGAGCAAAAGCCTGGGACATGCAGGAACCCTTCAATTGGCGAAGCTATAATCATATCCCACCGGGGGTACTCTCCCCTTGGCAAACTCCGGGTACTTCGCCGTGGATGACATTTACAACGAACCGGACGCGTATTCCGGCCCCAGCAAATCGCAACTCAAGCGCGAGATGACCGCCTTGCAGGATCTCGGCGCGGAGTTGGTCGCGCTATCGAAGGATCGGCTGGCGAAAATCGAGATGCCGGAACGCTTGCGCGATGCCCTGCTCGATGCGCAGCGTTTCACCAAACACGAAGCCAAGCGCCGCCAGATGCAGTACATCGGCAAGATCATGCGCGATATCGATGCCGCGCCCTTGCGCGCCGCGATGGACGAGATCAAGGGTGTTTCCGAAGCGGCCAACATTCGCCAGCACCAACTGGAAAGGCTGCGCACGCGCCTGATGGAAGACGAAGCGGTGTTCAGCGAAGTCGCCCGCGATTATCCGCATGCCGACATGCAACACCTGCGGCAGTTGCGCCGCAACGCATTGAAGGAAGCACAACAGGGCAAGCCGCCGCGGGCTTACCGCGAGTTGTTCAGGGAGTTGCGCGCGCTCGAAGGCAAGCCGGAAACAGACGACGCCGCGGACGAGAATCCGTAGGCGACAGCTCGTCAGGACGTTGCCGTTGCGGTCGAGCTCGACGTCAGTATGGTCAGCAAGGCCTGCGCGGCCTCGGCCGCATCCCGCCCCAGCCCGGTCAGATAGCCGCCATCGACCTGCGTCAGCAAGCCCTTGGCGTGCAGGCGACTCACGGCCGCAATCACTTCGGGATCAGCGGTCTTGTGCACCTTGATGCCATGCTGGCTGGTCTCCAGATCGAAGCGGATCAGGGTATTCAGTTCATGGACAAGATCAGGCGTATAGGGCATGGCAAACCTCGCTCTCTTGAATGTGTGGCAATCGCGGACTGACTCCATTCTAGCTTCGGTATCCGCCAGCATCGTCTTCACCGGCAATGAAATCTCCCACGCCGCAAGAAATCACAGGCCGGGGTCGGCGCCCTCGCCTTTCAGCGTGGCCTCGACCATGCGCCGCGTCAGTTGCGGCGCCAGCAGTTCCATGAAGTCGTATTCGTAGCCGCGCAGCCAGATGTCGCGGCGAAAGCCGACACGCGTCGTGTTGCCCTCGAACAGATGGGAAACCGGCATTGCGGCGAGCGCCTCGTCGCGCGCCGGATCGAAGGCCATTTCGGCAATGATGCCGACGCCCAGCCCGAGCGCCACATAGGTTTTGATCACGTCGGAATCGATGGCGGTCAACATCACATTGGGCCGCAGATTCTGGCGTTCGAACGCCCGGTCAATCCTTGAGCGGCCGGTGAAGGTCGCGTCATAGGTAATCAGCGGATACCCGGCCAGTGCCGCCAGCGTCAGCGGCTGCATGGCCAGCAAGGGGTGATCGCGCGGAGTCACCACCTTGTGCGCCCACTGGAAGCACGGCAGGGTCACAAGATCGGGATAGCGGTCCAGCGCCTCGGTGGCGATGCCGAGATCGACGCTGCCGTCCATGACCCACTCGGCCACCTGCAGCGGGCTGCCCTGCTGGATGTGCAAGCGAATTGCCGGATGGCGCCGGACGAAACGCTGGATCACCGGCGGCAGGGTGTAGCGCGCCTGGGTGTGCGTCGTGGCAATGGATAGCGTGCCGCTGCTTTCGGCGGCGAAATCCTCCCCGACCCGCTTCATGTTCTGCGCTTCGACGAGCATGCGCTGCGCCATCGCCAGCACGATGCGGCCGGGAGCAGTTATCGCCGTAAGCCGCTTGCCGCTGCGCTCGAAAATCGTCAGCCCGAGCTCTTCTTCGAGCAGACCGATCTGCTTGGACACACCCGGCTGCGACGTGAATAGCGCCTCGGCCGCGGCGGAGACGTTCAAGCCGCGCCGCTCGACTTCGACCAGATAACGTAGCTGTTGGAGTTTCACGGGCAAATTATATCTTCTGGTTATATATAAATACTAATTAAGTATTTTTCAGAACTATAAGACATCGCTACGATGCGCTGCATCATGGAATTCATCCTCAATCCCCTGCTTCCGCTGTCCGGCTTCGCCGTCGGCCTCCTGGTCGGACTGACCGGTGTCGGCGGCGGCTCGCTGATGACGCCGCTGCTGGTCCTGCTGTTCGGCTTCAAGCCGGCGACCGCAGTGGGCACTGACTTGCTCTACGCGGCAATCACCAAGAGCGGCGGTTCCTGGGTGCATCACCGCCATGACAACATCGACTGGGCGATCACCGGCCGGCTCGCGCTGGGCAGCGTTCCAGCCGCCGGCCTGACCGTGCTGCTGCTGGCGCAGCTCGGCGTAAAAGATCATGGCGCCACGGGATTGATCTCGGTCGTGCTCGGCGTCGCCCTGCTGCTCACCGCCGCGTCGCTGATCTTTCGCCAGCGCCTGCTGGACTTGGCGCATCGCCGTAGCGCCAGCGCCGACTTCTCCCATCGTCACGTCGCCGGCCTCACGGTCGCCGTCGGCGCCGCCGTCGGCGTACTGGTGACGATTTCTTCGGTGGGTGCCGGCGCGCTGGGCGTCACGGCGCTGACCTTCCTCTATCCGCAACTCGCCGCACGCCGCATCGTCGGCTCCGACATCGCCCACGCCGTGCCGCTGACGCTGGTCGCCGGCCTCGGCCACTGGTGGCTGGGCACGGTCGACGTGGTGCTGCTCGTATCGCTGTTGATCGGCTCGCTGCCGGGCATCGCCCTCGGTGCCCACTTCGCCGCCAAGGTGCCGGAACGGGCGCTGCGCGGCCTGCTCGCCTCCGTGCTGCTGCTGGTCGGCGGCAAACTGATTTTTGTATAGGAATTGACATGTACCGCTACGACGACTACGACCACACCATTGTCCGGGCCCGCGTTGCCCAGTTTCGCGGTCAGACCGAGCGCTATCTCGCCGGCAAGCTTTCCGACGACGAATTCCGCCCGCTACGCCTGCAAAACGGCCTTTACATCCAGCGTCACGGTCCCATGCTGCGGCTCGCCGTGCCTTACGGCCTGCTCTCGGCGACGCAACTGCGCAAGTTCGCCGACATCGCCCGCCGCTACGACCGCGGCTTCGGACACTTCACCACGCGCCACAACCTGCAACTGAACTGGGTGCAACTGCCGCAGGTGCCGGAGATTCTTGCCGAACTGGCCGAGGCCGAACTGCATGCGATCCAGACTTCGGGCAATTGCATCCGCAATGTGACCACCGACCACTTTGCCGGCGTCGCCGCCGACGAGATCGCCGACCCGCGCCCCTGGGCCGAATTGCTGCGCCAGTGGTCGACTTTCCATCCCGAGTTCGCTTACCTGCCGCGCAAGTTCAAGGTCGCGATCTCGGGCGCCGCCCAAGACCGCGCCGCGATCCAGGTGCATGACCTCGGCCTGCAACTCGTGCGCAACGACTCGGGCGAACTCGGTTTCAAGGTGTATGCCGGCGGCGGCCTCGGCCGCACTCCGCTGCTGGGCCAGGTGGTGCGCGCGTTCCTACCCTGGCAGCATCTGCTGAGCTACACCGAGGCACTGGTGCGCGTATTCAATCGCCACGGCCGCCGCGACAATGCCTACAAGGCGCGCATCAAGATCCTGGTCAAGGCCGTCGGTATCGAGGAATTTTCCCGCCAGGTCGAAGAAGAGTGGTCGCATCTCCAGGACGGCCCGGCGACCCTGACCGCAACCGAAGTCGCCCGCGTCTCGGCGCAGTTTGCCCCGCCGAACTACGAAACCCTGGCACCCGACGATCTGTGCCACCTTGCTCACCTGCGCGAAGACAAGGCCTTTGCCCGCTGGGTCGAATGCAACGTGCATGCGCACAAGATCGCCGGGTATGCGGCGGTCACGCTGTCGCTGAAGAAGCTGGGGGCCGCGCCCGGCGACGCGACCAGCGAACAGATGGAAGCGGCCGCAGAACTGGCCGAGCGTTTCAGTTTCGGCGAAATCCGCGTTTCGCACGAGCAGAACCTGATCCTCGCCAACGTGCCGCAGCGCGAGCTCTACACCGTCTGGCATCGCGCCAAGGCGGCCCGCCTGGCATCGCCCACCGTGGGCCTGATTCAGGACTTGATCGCCTGCCCCGGCGGCGACTTCTGCGGCCTGGCCAATGCCCGCTCGTTGCCACTGGCTGCCGCGATCCAGGAACGCTTCGAAGACCTCGACTACCAGCATGACATCGGCGAACTGGAACTCAACATCTCCGGCTGCATGAATTCCTGCGGCCACCATCACCTTGGCGCGATCGGCATCCTCGGCGTCGACAAGAACGGCGAGGAGTGGTACCAGGTCACGCTGGGCGGCCGCCAGGGCAATGGCGCGCGCATCGGCGAAGTGATCGGCCGCGCCTTCGCCGCCGCCGAGGTGCCCGACGCAATCGAGCGCCTGATTGGCGTCTATCTCGCGCACCGTCATGCCGACGAACGCTTCATCGACACCTTCGATCGTATCGGCGAAGAGCCCTTCCGTCACGCTGCATATACCCAAACCCAGCCCCACCCCCATCAATCAAGGAGAGTCGCAAATGGCTAACAAACAGATCATCAAGGAGCGTCGCCTGCAGGATGACGCGTGGAAAATCGTGACCCTGGTCGATGGCGAAGCGCCGTTCGACGTCTGCCTGCCGGTCGGCCCGCTGCTGGTGCCGATCTCGGTCTGGAAGGCGAAGAAGTCCTGCCTGATCGCCCGCGAGTACGAACACGGCACGCCGCTCGGCATCTGGCTCTCACCCGGGGACGACGTCGCCGAGATCGCCAATGACATCGACGATTTCACGGTGATCGCCGTGCATTTCCCCAAGGCCGCGGACGGCCGCGGCTTCTCCACCGCGCGCCTGCTGCGCGAACGCCATGGCTACGACGGCGAACTGCGCGCCTTCGGCGACATCGGCCGCGACCAGTTGTTCTACCTCAAGCGCGTCGGCTTCGATGCCTTCGTGATCGGCGAGGGTCGCAGTGCCGAAGAAGCGCTGGCTGCCTTCGACGATTTCCCCGAGGTGTATCAGGCGAGCACCGACCAGCCCGATCCGCTTTTCCGCCGCCGCGTAGCCTGACGAGAACATCATGATCCGAGAATCCCTGCCCGATCAGGACAATCCCGAGTTGCTCGACGTCGTCGCCGACAAGGCCACACGCGCCGCCGCGCTCCTGCACAACATCGCGCGCGACTACGCGCCCGTGGTCTTCGCCAACAGCCTGGGCGCCGAAGACATGGTGCTGACCGACCTGATCTGGCGCGAGAACATCAACATCGGCGTGTTCTCGCTCGATACCGGCCGGCTGCCGGTGGAAACCTACGACCTCATTCGCCAGACGGAAAAGCACTACGGCCGCAAGCTGGACATTTTCTTTCCGCGCCATGACGCCGTCGAGGCCTACGCCCGCGCCCACGGCAGCCATGGCTTCTACGACTCGGTGGAAGCACGCAAGGCCTGCTGCCATGCGCGCAAGGTAGAACCCCTGCAGCGCGCACTGGCCGGCAAGGGCGCCTGGGTCACCGGCCTGCGCGCCGCGCAGTCGACCACCCGCGACAAGCTCAAAGTCATCAGCCAGGACACGGCGAACAATCTCGTCAAGGCCAGCCCCTTGGCCGACTGGAGCGAGGCGGAAGTTTGGGTTTATCTGCGCGCCAACGAGGTGCCCTACAACCGCCTGCACGACCGCGGCTACCCCAGCATCGGTTGCGCGCCCTGCACCCGCGCCATCCAGCCCGGCGAAGACGTTCGCGCCGGCCGCTGGTGGTGGGAAACCCCGGAGACCAAGGAGTGCGGCCTGCATCTGGTGGGTGGGAAACTGCAACGCGTTGCGCAGCAGGAAATTGCAGCATGAGCTTACTCGCCCTGCAGCAACATGCCACGCTTTCGCACCTGGATTGGCTGGAGGCCGAGGCTATCCATATCCTGCGCGAAGTTGCCGGCCAGTGCGCCAACCCCGCGCTGCTGTTTTCCGGTGGCAAGGATTCGCTGGTGCTGCTGCGCCTGGCGGAAAAGGCCTTTCGCCCAGGTCGCTTTCCGTTTCCGCTGCTCAACATCGACACCGGCCACAACTACAGCGAAGTCATCGACTTTCGTGACTTTCGCGCCTGCCAGTTGAACGAGCGGCTGATCGTGCGCTCGGTCGAGGATTCGATCAAGCGCGGCACCGTCGTGCTGAAGACGCCCGGTGAATCGCGCAACAAGCATCAGTCGGTGACGCTGCTCGAAGCGATCGAGGAGTTCGGCTTCGACTGCTGCATCGGCGGGGCGCGTCGCGATGAGGAAAAGGCCCGTGCCAAGGAACGGATTTTTTCCTTTCGTGATGAGTTCGGCCAGTGGGATCCGAAAAATCAGCGGCCCGAATTGTGGGACCTGTTCAATGCTCGCGTGCACAAGGGCGAAAACATCCGCGCCTTCCCCATTTCGAACTGGACCGAACTCGATGTGTGGCAGTACATCGAACGCGAAGACCTGCAACTGCCTTCGATTTACTTCGCGCACCCGCGCGCGGTGGTGCGAAAGAACGGCCTGCTGCAGCCGGTGACCGAACTGACGCCGGCGCAGCCGGGCGATGTCGTCGAAGAACTGACCGTGCGCTTTCGCACCGTGGGCGACATCACCTGCACCGCACCGGTGCTGTCCGACGCAGACACGGTGGCCCGCATCATCGAGGAAACCGCAACGACGACCATTACCGAGCGCGGCGAAACCCGCCTCGACGACCAGACCTCCGAAGCCTCCATGGAACAGCGCAAGAAGGAAGGATACTTTTGATGAGCGCCATCGAACACCTGCCGGGGATCGACAACGGTTTGCTGCGCTTCCTCACCTGCGGCAGTGTTGACGACGGCAAGAGCACGCTGATCGGGCGGCTGCTTTACGACACCAGGACCATTCTCGCCGACACCCTGCACGCGATTACACGTACCTCGGAGCGGCGCGGGCTGGAGACGGTCGACCTGTCGCTGCTCACCGACGGCCTGCAGGCGGAACGCGAGCAGGGCATCACCATCGATGTCGCCTACCGCTACTTCAGCACCGGACGGCGCAAGTACATCATCGCCGACGCCCCCGGCCACGAGCAGTACACCCGCAACATGGTCACCGCGGCCTCGACGGCGAACCTGGCGATCATCCTGATCGACGCCCGCAAGGGAGTGCTGACCCAGACCCGGCGGCACTCGTACCTGGCGCACCTGGTCGGCATCCCGCACATCATCGTGGCGATCAACAAGATGGACCTGGTGGATTACGATCGGACAAGCTACGAGCGCATCCGCAGCGACTACCTGGAGTTTGCCGCGACACTCGGCATCGGCGACGTCAGATTCATTCCACTGTCTGCGCTCAATGGCGACATGATCGTCGATCGCGGCGAACGACTCGCCTGGTATCAAGGTCCGACACTGCTCGACATCCTCGAAAATGCGCCCACCGCCCATAGCGAGCGCGATGAAGCTTTCCGTTTCCCGGTGCAGTTCGTCTGCCGCCCGCAGAAGGCCGGCGACCCGAAGCTCCACGACTATCGTGGCTTCATGGGTCGCGTTGAATCAGGCGAGATCGCCGTTGGCGACGAAGTGCTGGTGTTGCCATCGGAACAACGAACACGCGTCAAGGCCATCGAGATTTACGGCACTTCACTTCCGCGCGCGATTGCCGAGCAGTCGGTCACGCTGCTTCTGGAGGACGAAGTCGACGTGTCCCGCGGCGACATGATTGTCCGCGCCCAGAAGTCGGCGCTGGTGACACGGCGAATCGAGGCCATGCTCTGCTGGCTGGGTGAAGCACCGCTTGACCCGCAACGCAAATACCTGATCCGCCAGACCACGCGAGAAACCCGGGCGGCCGTCGAGGCCATCGGTTATCGACTGGACATCAACAGTTTGCAACAGATGCCTGCGGAACGGCTTGGCATGAACGACATCGCCCGTGTCTTCTTCAAACTTGCGCAGCCCCTGTGCGTCGATACCTATGCCGACAATCGCAGCACCGGGGCATTCATCGTGATCGACGAAACCAACAACAATACCGTCGGCGCCGGCATGATTCTTTGAGTCACCCGCAAAAGCAAAAAGGCCAGGCATTGCCTGGCCTTTTTGTCCCCGCCACGAGAGTCTTACTCGGCGGTGGGCGCCTCGGCGGCTTCTTCAACAGCCGGACGATCCAGCAGTTCGACGAAGGCCATCGGCGCATTGTCGCCGTCGCGGAAGCCCATCTTCAAAATGCGCAGATAGCCGCCGTTGCGCGTTGCATAGCGCGGGCCGAGCACGTCGAACAGCTTGCCGACGATGTCGCGATCGCGCGTGCGATCGAATGCCAGGCGACGATTGGCCAGGCTGGGCTTCTTGCCCAGCGTGATCAGGGGTTCGACCACGCGGCGCAATTCCTTGGCCTTGGGCAGGGTGGTCTTGATTGCCTCGTGACGCAGCAGGGAGACTGCCATGTTGCGCAGCATCGCCTGGCGGTGCGCCGAGGTGCGATTGAGTTTGCGAAGTCCGTTACCGTGACGCATTTTGATGTCCTCGTTTTTTGCGGCCACCGCGCAATGCAAATGGCCGGTTAATGGTTATCGAGTTTGGTGAATCGGTGCAGCAAGTAAAACAAGTCAAACAAATACGACAGATGAAGCAACCGGGCCGAAGCCCGGTGTCAAACGAATCAGGCCAGCTTCTCGAGGCCGGCGGGCGGCCAGCTTTCGAGCTTCATGCCCAGGGTCAGGCCGCGCGATGCGAGCACTTCCTTGATTTCGTTGAGCGACTTGCGACCCAGGTTCGGGGTCTTGAGCAATTCGGTTTCGGTGCGCTGAATCAGGTCGCCGATGTAATAAATGTTCTCGGCCTTGAGGCAGTTGGCGGAACGAACCGTCAGTTCCAGGTCATCCACCGGACGCACCAGCACCGGGTCGACGGAGGTCTGCTTCGGCGCTTCGGCGGACATCGGCGTGCCTTCGAGGTCGGCGAACACCGACAGCTGTTCCATCAGGATGCGGGCCGCGGTGCGCACTGCCTCTTCGGCGTTGTCGATGGCACCGTTGGTTTCGATGTCGAGAATCAGCTTGTCGAGGTCGGTACGCTGTTCGACGCGGGCCGACTCAACGGAATAGCTGACGCGGCGCACCGGGCTGAACGATGCGTCAAGCATGATCTGGCCGATGGCGCGATTCTCGCGGGCGATTTCGCGCTGGTTGGCCGGAACATAACCACGACCGGATTCAACGCGGATCTGCATGTTCAGCTTGCCGCCAGGAGCGATGTGGGCAATCACATGATCCGGATTGACGATTTCGACGTCATGCGTGGTTTCGATATCGCGCGCGGTCACTACGCCCTCGCCATTACGGGAAAGGGTAAGCGTTGCTTCGCGGCGGTTGTGCATCTTCAGCACCACGCCCTTGAGGTTCAGCAGAACGTCGACCACGTCCTCGCGCACACCGTCCAGCGTCGAATACTCGTGAAGCACGCCTTCGATCGACACTTCGGTCGGAGCGACGCCTTCCATCGAGGACAGCAGGATACGACGCAGGGCATTGCCAAGCGTGTGCCCATAGCCGCGTTCGAACGGCTCCATGACCACGCGGGCATGCAGCGGCGAAAGCTGCTGGACATCGATACTGCGGGGTTTCAGAAGTGTGTGCATGTGCATTCCTTCAAATGGAAGACACCTGGCGTCCGGTGGACGCCAGGTGCAAAACTACGTGTTAGCGCGAATACAGTTCGACGACCAGACCCTCGTTGATCGAGGGCGGCAGGTCTTCGCGTGCGGGGTATGACTTGAATATACCCTTGCCGGCCTTGACATCCACTTCCAGCCACGCCGGGAAGCCGCGCGACTCGGCCGCTTCGAGGGCAGCCTTGGTGCGCAACTGGCCACGGGTGCTTTCGAGCAGTTGGATGACGTCGCCGGGGCGCACGTTGTACGACGGGATGTCGACGCGACGGCCATTGATCAGCACGCCGTTGTGACGAACTACCTGGCGAGCCTCGGCGCGCGAGACGCCAAAGCCCATGCGATAGGCCACAGTATCGAGACGTGCCTCAAGCAGCTTCAGCAGATTCTCGCCGGTCTGTCCCTTTTTGCGCTCGGCATCGCCGAATACCTTGCGGAACTGCCGCTCGAGTACGCCGTAGATGCGGCGGATCTTCTGCTTTTCGCGCAGCTGGGTGCCATAACCGGACAGCCGCTGTCCGGATTTCTGGCCGTGCTGGCCGGGCGCGTAAGCACGGCGCTCGACGGAACATTTGTCAGTGAAGCACTTCTCGCCTTTGAGGAACAGCTTCTCGCCCTCGCGGCGGCACTGGCGGCACTTGGCGTCTAGGTTGCGGGCCATGGTGTCGTATCCTTATTGCCTTAGATGCGGCGGCGCTTGGGCGGCCGGCATCCGTTGTGGGGAATCGGGGTAATGTCGGTGATGCTGGTGATCTTCATGCCGAGCGCATTGAGTGCGCGCACCGCTGATTCGCGTCCGGGGCCGGGGCCTTTGATGCGAACTTCGAGATTCTTGACACCACACTCCTGAGCCGCCTTGCCTGCAGCTTCAGCAGCAATCTGCGCGGCGAACGGAGTCGATTTGCGCGAGCCCTTGAATCCGGCACCGCCGGAAGTGGCCCACGACAAGGCATTGCCCTGACGATCGGTGATGGTGATGATGGTGTTGTTGAAGGAAGCGTGAACGTGCGCGATGCCTTCAGCGACGTTCTTTTTAACCTTCTTGCGAACTTTGGTTGCGGTCTTGGCCATGTAAGGTGTCCTGGTTTACTTCTTGCCCATCGAAATCGCCTTGCGCGGACCCTTGCGGGTGCGCGCGTTGGTGCGGGTACGCTGACCGCGCACGGGCAGGCCACGACGATGACGCACTCCGCGATAGCAGCCAAGATCCATCAGGCGCTTGATATTCATCGTCGTTTCGCGGCGCAGATCGCCTTCGACGGTGAACTTGCCTACTTCCTCACGCAGGCGATCCATCTCGCTGTCCGTGAGTTCCTTGACCTTGGTCGAACGCTTGACGCCGACGGCGTCGCAGATTTTCTGTGCGCGGGTACGGCCAATACCGTAGATCGCTGTCAGAGCGATTTCCGCGTGCTGGTGATTCGGGATGTTGACGCCTGCTATACGAGCCATGTGCTTACCTGTTCGTCGCCGTTAGTGAATGCGGTGTGGTGGGCTAGCTGAAAAATGCGAAACCGTAGATTGTATCTGATCTGAATCGCTGTATCAACCCTGACGCTGCTTGTGGCGCGGATCGGTACAGATGACCCGCACCACGCCCTTGCGGCGGATGACTTTGCAATTGCGACAGATACGCTTGACCGAAGCCAGAACTTTCATTGGAGTTCTCCGGAATAATTGCCAAACTACTTGGCGCGGAACACGATGCGACCTTTTGAAAAGTCGTAAGGCGTAAGTTGCACGGTGACCTTGTCGCCAGGAAGAATGCGGATGTAGTGCATGCGCATCTTCCCGGAGATATGGCCAAGAACCACATGCCCGTTCTCCAGCTTGATCCGGAACGTGGCATTCGGGAGATTCTCGACAACCTCTCCCTGCATTTCAATAACGTCTTCCTTGGACATGGATCAGCGAGCCGGGAACCCGGCCCCCTTGAAGTTGGCCTTTTTCAGAAGACTTTCATACTGATGCGACATTATGTAGGCTTGGACTTGCGACATGAAGTCCATCGTCACGACAACAATAATCAACAGGCTCGTGCCGCCGAAATAGAAGGGCACGTTCCACTTCAGAATAAGAAACTCGGGCAACAGACAAACCGCCGTGATGTAGATGGCACCTGCCAGCGTGAGGCGGGTCAGTATCTTGTCGATGTAGCGTGCGGTCTGGTCGCCGGGGCGAATGCCGGGAACAAACGCACCGCTCTTCTTCAGGTTGTCCGCCGTCTCCTTCGAGTTGAACACCAGCGCAGTGTAGAAGAAGCAGAAAAACACAATGGCAGTTGCGTACAGCATCACATAGATCGGCTGGCCCGGCGACAGCGTTGCCGCGATGTCCTTGAGCCAGGTCATGCCCTCACCCGACCCGAACCAGCCGGCGGCAGTAGCCGGGAACAGGATGATCGAAGAGGCAAAGATCGGGGGAATGACACCGGACATGTTCAGCTTCAGCGGCAGATGGGAACTCTGGCCGCCATAGACCTTGTTGCCGACCTGCCGTTTGGCGTAATTCACCAGAATCTTGCGCTGGCCCTTTTCGACAAAGACCACGAAACCCGTGACCAGGACCGCCACGCCACAAATGAAAAGCGCGGACAGCGGATGCATGGCACCGGTACGAACCAGTTCGAAGAGACCACCCAGTGCGCTCGGTAGCCCGGCTACGATACCGGCAAAAATGATGATCGAAATCCCGTTACCAAGGCCACGCTCGGTAATCTGCTCGCCAAGCCACATAAGGAACATGGTGCCGGTAAGCAAGGTAAGCACGGTAACAAAACGGAACATCAGGCCCGGATCAAGCACCAGCCCGGCCTGCGATTCAAGCGCGATGGCGATACCCAAGCCCTGGAACAGGGCCAGAGCGACGGTGCCGTAACGCGTGTATTGAGTAATCTTGCGCCGGCCGGCCTCGCCCTCCTTCTTCAGTGCCTCGATCGACGGCACTGCGATCGTCATGAGTTGCATGATGATCGAGGATGAGATGTAGGGCATGATGCCCAGCGCGAACAGCGTGAAGCGTGACAACGCACCGCCCGAGAACAGGTTGAAAACACCGAGAATGCCGCCTTGCTGGCCCTGGAACAATTCCGCCAGCTTTACCGGATCAATCCCGGGTACCGGGATATGCGCACCGATCCGATACACCACCAGCGCGCCCAGCAGAAACCAGAGTCGGCGCCAAAGATCGCCGAACTTTCCGGTCTTGCCAAGAGCTGCTGCCTGGGGAGTTGCCACGTGATCGATCCTCGTCCGCTATCAGGCAGCGGCGATGTCTGCTACGGAACCACCGGCTGCTTCGATCGCAGCACGGGCACCCTTGGTCGCGCCAACACCTTTCAGCGCAATCTTGCGATTGAGTTTGCCTGACAGGATGACCTTGGCCGACAGGGCGTCACCGGCAATCACGCCGGCCTGCTTCAGTACCAGCAAGTCAACTTCCTCGACCGGCAGCTTGTCCAATTCGGACAGGCGCACTTCAACATTGCGACTGGCGGTCAGCGAGACGAAGCCACGCTTCGGCAACCGACGCTGCAACGGCATCTGGCCGCCTTCGAAGCCGACCTTGTGGAATCCACCGGCACGCGATTTCTGGCCTTTGTGACCACGACCAGCCGTCTTGCCAAGGCCGCTACCGATGCCTCGTCCGACACGCTTCGCAGCGTGCTTGGAGCCCTCGCCGGGCTTGAGATTGTTAAGTTCCATGCTCATTGATATCCCCTTAGCCTTCGCACTTCACCAGATAGGCCACTTTACGGATCATGCCGCGCACTGCGGGCGTGTCCTCAAGCACAGCCGAACTGTTGAGCCTTTTCAGGCCAAGTCCGCGCACGGTGGCGCGATGATCCTGTTTGGTGCCGATGACGCTCTTTACCAGCGTGACCTTGATTGTCTTTTCAGCCATGGCTCACTCCAGGATTTCAGCAACGGCCTTGCCGCGCTTGGCAGCAATCTCGGCCGGGGTGCTCATGGCCAGCAGGCCATGCAGCGTCGCGCGAACAACGTTGTAAGGATTGGTCGAGCCGATGGTCTTGGCGACCACGTCGGTTACACCCATCACTTCGAATACTGCGCGCATCGGGCCGCCGGCGATAACTCCGGTACCGGGGGATGCGGGCGACATCAACACGGTCGTTGCACCATGCTTGCCGGTGACCGTGTGATGCAAGGTTCCATCCTTGAGGCTGATCTTGGACATCTTGCGACGAGCTTCTTCCATCGCCTTCTGCACGGCAACGGGAACTTCCCGTGACTTGCCCTTGCCCATGCCGATGCCACCATCGCCGTCACCCACTACGGTCAGCGCGGCGAAACCGAGAATCCGGCCGCCCTTCACCACCTTGGTGACGCGATTGATGGACACCATCTTTTCGCGCATGCCGTCGTCGCGCTCTTCCTGGGCCTGGTGCTGTTTCCTGCCTTGAGGTTTAGCCATGTCCGTCTCGCTTAGAACTTGAGTCCGCCCTCACGGGCGGCTTCGGCCAGCGCCTTGACGCGGCCGTGATAGTGGAAACCGGAGCGGTCGAACGCAACCTGCTCGATGCCGGCCGCTTTGGCCCGCTCGGCGATGAGCTTGCCAACCGTCTTGGCCGCATTGACGTTGCCGCCGTTCGGAACCTGGCTCCGTACTTCCGGCTCCATGGTTGAAGCTGCGGCCAGCACGCGCGTGCCGCAGCCGGAGAATATCTGGGCAGAGATATGCAAGTTGCTGCGATGCACCGCGAGGCGCACCACTTTGAGCTCCGCAATCTTGGCGCGGGTTTTGCGCGCCCTGCGCAGACGAGCCTGTTTCTTTTCCATGATTCAGCGCCTCGATTATTTCTTCTTGGTTTCCTTGATGACAACCACTTCGTCGGAATACCGGACGCCCTTGCCCTTGTAGGGCTCCGGAGACCGGTAAGCACGCACTTCAGCGGCTACCTGACCTACCACTTGCTTGTCGATCCCCTTGATCAGGATCTCCGTCTGGGTCGGCGTTTCAACTTTGATCCCGTTCGGCATGTCGTGCACCACCGGGTGCGAGAAGCCGAGCGTGAGGTTCAGCTTGGCTCCCTGCGCCTGCGCACGATATCCGACGCCTACCAGGGTCAGCTTCTTCTCGAAGCCCTTGGTGACGCCGATCACCATGTTATTCAGCAACGCGCGCATCGTGCCCGACATGGCACCCGCATTCGGGGCGCCTTCGACGGCGCGGCAGAGCAGCTTTTCGCCATCTCTCTCGACCTTCACCGCCGGCAGCATGAACTGCTTCAGCGTCCCCAGCGGCCCCTTGACCGCGACCTCGGTGTCGGACAGCGTCACTTCGACGCCCTTCGGCACATCAACGGGATATTTTGCAATACGTGACATGGCAGCAGCTCCTTAGGCGACGATGCAGAGAACTTCGCCGCCCATGTTGCCAGCCCGCGCCCGGCGGTCGGTCATCACGCCCTTCGGCGTAGAGACGATGGCAACACCCAGCCCGTTCATGACGCGGGGCAAATCATCCTTGCCCTTGTATACACGCAGGCCCGGCTTGGAAACGCGTTCGATGCGCTCGATTACCGGACGCCCGGCATAGTACTTGAGCGCCACATCGAGTTCAGGCTTGGCGCCATTCTCGCGAATAGCGAAATCATCAATATAACCTTCGTCCTTCAGCACCTTGGCGATCGCCACCTTGAGCTTGGAGGAAGGCATGGATACGGACTGCTTCTCCGCCATCTGCGCATTGCGGATGCGGGTCAACATGTCGGCAACTGGATCGGTCATGCTCATATCGCTCTCCTTACCAGCTTGCCTTGGTCATGCCAGGCACTTCGCCGCGCATTGCCATCTCGCGCAGCTTGTTGCGGCAAAGACCGAATTTGCGGAACACACCGCGCGGACGTCCGGTCAATGCGCAGCGATTGCGCTGACGAGACGGGCTCGCGTTGCGGGGAAGCTGCTGGAGTTTCAGGCGCGCATCCATGCGCTCCTCGTCCGACAGCTTGACGTCGTTGATCACGGCAAAAAGTTCGGCGCGCTTGGCAGCATACTTCGCAACCATCTTTGCGCGCTTTTCTTCGCGGTTAATAAGAGCTAGTTTCGCCATACGTCCCTCAGTTCTTGAAGGGGAACTTGAATGCGGCGAGAAGCGCCTTCGCTTCTTCGTCGTTCTTCGCGGTGGTGGTGATACTGATATTCATGCCACGCAACGCATCGATTTTGTCGTACTCAATCTCGGGGAAAATGATTTGCTCTTTCACCCCGACATTGTAGTTGCCCCGCCCGTCGAAGCCTTTGCCCGAAATACCGCGGAAGTCGCGGATACGCGGCATGGCAATCGTGACCAGGCGATCAAGAAACTCGTACATGTGATTACCACGCAGGGTCAGCATGCAGCCGATCGGGTAGCCTTCACGAATCTTGAAGCCCGCAATTGCCTTGCGCGCCTTGGTGACGACCGGCTTCTGGCCGGCGATTTTGGTCATGTCACCGACCGCGTGATCCAGCACCTTCTTGTCGCCAACCGCCTCACCGACACCCATGTTCAGGGTGATCTTGGTAATGCGTGGGACTTCCATGATGGACTTGTAGCCAAACTTCGCGAGAAGCTCGGGGACCACCGTCTGTTTATAGTATTCCTGCAAGCGCGCCATGACTGATCCTTACGCGTCAACAACTTCGCCGTTCGACTTGAACACCCGGACCTTGCGACCGTCGTCGAGTTGCTTGAAGCCGACGCGATCCGCTTTCTGGGTGGCCGGATTGAACAGCGCCACATTGGAAATATTGATCGGCATTTCCTTCTCAACAATGCCGCCCTGATTACCCTTAAGGGGGTTAGGCTTGGTGTGCTTCTTGACCCGATTGATGCCCTCAACCAGCAGCCGTTCGGCATCAAGGCAGTTCAGCACGACGCCGCGCTTGCCCTTGTCTTTACCTGTGGTGACGACCACATCGTCACCCTTGCGAATCTTGTTCATGATCGAGTCCTCGATTGCCGGGTCACAGAACTTCGGGAGCCAGCGAGACGATCTTCATAAATCGCTCAGTGCGCAACTCGCGCGTCACCGGGCCGAAGATGCGCGTGCCAATCGGTTCCAATTTGTTGTTCAGCAAAACTGCGGCGTTGCCATCGAACTTGATGAGCGATCCGTCGGAGCGACGCACGCCCTTGGCCGTACGCACCACCACCGCGCTATAGACTTCGCCTTTTTTGACACGGCCACGCGGTGCGGCATCCTTGATGCTGACCTTGATGACATCACCAATGCCGGCATAACGGCGCTTGGAACCACCAAGCACCTTGATGCACATGACCGAACGCGCGCCAGTATTGTCGGCGACATCCAGCAGAGACTGCATTTGAATCATTTTTTCATCTCCAACTTAATCCGCGATTGACTCAAGTCTCGCGATCAGTCTTGGAGCCCGCTAGGGGCTGGAATGCCAGGAGGGAATACCCTGGCCGAGTAAAGAGGCGAGATTTTACATCCCGCCGCCTTGTTGTCAACTACTATTTCGAATATTGCCAAACAGCGTGTCCAACTACTGCACTATCAGATAGCACGGGCCTTTTCGATAACCTTGGCAACACGCCATGCTTTGGTCTTGGAAATCGGCGCGCATTCTTCGATCTGTACCAGATCGCCGGACGCCGTCTCCATTCCCTCGACGTGGGCGTGATACTTTTTCGAGCGCGTCATGATCTTGCCGATCACTGGGTGCTTCACCTTGCGCTCAACCAGTACCGTCACGGTCTTCTGCATTTTGTCCGAAACGACACGACCCTGAAGGGTGCGCCGCACGGTTTGAGTGGTCGCATCCGTCATTTCGCTGCCGCCTTCTCACGCTGAATGGTTTTGATGCGCGCAATATCCTTGCGCACCTTGCCGACCTGACTGGTATTGGTCAGCTGTTGTGTAGCCACCTGCATACGAAGCCCGAATTGCGCCTTGCGCAACTCCAGCAACTCCTTCTGCAGATCCTCGTTGTTTTTTGCTCTCAGCTCACTTGTTTTCATGACTTATCCCAAATGGCGGGTAACGAAAGTGGTTTCGAGCGGAAGCTTGGCAGCTGCCAGGCGGAACGCCTCCCGTGCCAGCACCTCGTCCACGCCATCCATCTCGTAAAGGACCTTGCCAGGCTGGATCTCGGCGACCCAATACTCCGGGGAGCCTTTACCGTTACCCATCCGAACTTCGAGCGGCTTCTTCGAAATCGGCTTGTCCGGGAAAATGCGAATCCAGATACGACCACCGCGCTTGATATGACGAGTCATTGCACGCCGTGCGGCCTCGATCTGGCGAGCCGTAAGGCGGCCACGACCGATAGCCTTGAGGCCATACTCGCCAAAACTCACCTTGGCGCCCCTGGTTGCGAGCCCGGTATTGCGGCCCTTTTGCTCTTTGCGATACTTTCTACGGGCAGGTTGCAGCATGTTTTACTCCTTGCCTTCTTTCGCCGCGCTATCGGCACCCGCGGCCTTTGCCGGGGCCTTGCGAACACGCTTGACGGGGGTCTTGGTCGCTGGGGCAGCAGCCTCCGGCTTCACTTCCTCCGCCTTTTTGGCCGGGCTACGGCGGGCGGCGGGCTTGGCTTCACCTTCGGTCTCGGTCCGGGGCTTTCCAGGGCTGCGGCGCGGCTTGCGCTGATCATCAACCGCAGGCTCCGGAGTGGCCAGCAGTGCGTCACTACGCGAGAGAATCTCACCCTTGAACACCCAGACCTTGATGCCGATGATGCCGTAAGTGGTCTTGGCTTCCGAAGTACCGTAGTCGATATCGGCACGCAATGTATGCAAGGGCACGCGACCTTCGCGATACCATTCCCGCCGCGCGATTTCAGCGCCATTCAGACGTCCGGAACTCATGATCTTGATGCCTTGTGCGCCCAGGCGCATTGCATTCTGCATCGCCCGCTTCATGGCACGGCGGAACATGATGCGCTTTTCCAACTGTTGCGCAATCGAGTCGGCGATGAGCTGCGCATCGATTTCCGGCTTGCGAATCTCTTCGATATTGACATGCACCGGCACGCCCATCTTGCGCTGAAGCTCAGCCTTCAGATGCTCGATGTCCTCGCCTTTCTTGCCGATGACCACACCCGGGCGTGCGCTATAAACCGTTACTCGCGCATTCTTTGCCGGACGCTCGATCACCACGCGACCAACCGATGCGTGGGCCAGCTTCTTTTTCAGGTAGTCGCGAACCTCAAGGTCTTCCTTGAGCATCTGCGGAAAAGTCTTGCTGCTGGCGTACCAGCGGGAAGTCCAGTTGCGCGTGACCGAAAGACGAAAACCGGTCGGATGAATCTTTTGTCCCATGTGCCCTCCTTAGTCGCCGACGGTCACGTAAATGTGACAAGTAGGCTTGAGGATGCGATTACCGCGTCCCTTGGCTCGCGCCGTAAAGCGCTTGAGCACCGTGCCCTTTTCGACGTAGATACGCGTGATCTTCAAAGCATCGATATCAGCGCCGTCGTTGTGTTCCGCATTGGCAATCGCCGACTCAAGTACTTTCTTGATGATCCCGGCGCCCTTTTTGGGCGAAAATCCCAGAATGCTGAGCGCCTGATCCACCGGCTTGCCGCGTACCAGATCGGCAACAAGCCGGCCTTTTTGGGCGGAAAGCCGGACACCGCGCAAGTTTGCATTGGTTTCCATCATCGCTCCTTACTTCTTCGCAGCGGCCTTCTTGCCGCCCGTGTGGCCCTTGAAGGTCCGCGTCAGCGCGAACTCGCCAAGTTTGTGACCAACCATGTTTTCCGACACATAGACCGGAATATGCTGCTTGCCGTTATGCACGGCTATGGTCAATCCCACGAAGTCCGGAAGAATCGTCGAACGGCGCGACCAGGTCTTGATCGGGCGCTTGTCGTTGGAGGCGCGCGCTGCATCCACCCGCTTCAGCAGGTGGGCGTCGATGAACGGGCCCTTCTTGATAGAACGTGCCATGTCTTACCTCTTACCTTTCGGCCTGCGTTGGACAATCATGACGTCCGTGCGCTTGTTGTTGCGGGTGCGATAGCCCTTGGTCGGCTGACCCCAAGGGCTGACAGGAACCCGTCCTTCGCCAGTACGTCCTTCGCCACCACCATGCGGGTGATCGACCGGGTTCATCGCCACACCGCGAACGGTCGGCCGAACACCGCGCCAACGCATCGCACCAGCCTTGCCGATCTTGCGCAGGCTATGCTCTTCGTTACCCACCTCGCCAATCGTCGCGCGACATTCAACATGGATACGGCGAATCTCGCCGGAACGCAGCCGAACCTGAGCGTAGGTACCTTCACGCGCCAGAAGCTGGGCCGATGTTCCGGCCGAGCGGGCAATCTGGGCACCTTTGCCCGGCATCATTTCGACGCAATGGATGGTCGTACCAACAGGAATACTGCGAATCGGCAGTGTGTTGCCCGGCTTGATCGGGGCCTCGGGACCGCTGATGACCGCCTGGCCGACAATCATTCCCTTGGTGGCGATGATGTAACGGCGCTCGCCGTCGGCATATAGCACCAGTGCAATGTTGGCGGAGCGATTCGGGTCGTACTGCAGATTCTCGACCTTGCCCGGAATTCCGTCCTTGTCGCGGCGGAAGTCGATCACACGATAATGCTTCTTGTGACCGCCACCCATATGGCGCGTGGTGATATGTCCATGCGCATTGCGACCCGCGGTTCTGGTTTTCTTTTCGACGAGTTTGTCGTGCGGGCGGCCCTTGTGCAGATTCGGGTTGACCACCTTGACGACGCCGCGACGACCAGGCGAGGTCGGCTTGACTTTTACGAGAGCCATTTAAGCAGCCCCCCCTTCCGCAAAGTTGATTTCCTGACCGGGCTTGAGGCAGACAAATGCCTTCCTGATGTCGCTGCGGCGACCAATGTTGCGACCAGCGCGCTTGACCTTACCCTTGAGGTTGGCCATTTGAACCGACTTGACCTCGACCTTGAATAGCATCTCGACCGCAGCCTTGACCTCCGGCTTCGTTGCGTCGGGCGTCACGATGAACACCACCTGCTCGTTTTTGTCAGCTATATAAGTGGCCTTTTCTGAAATCTGGGGGGCCACCAGAACCTGCAGCAAACGCTCCGGATTGAAGTTCTTGCTCATGCCAGCATCTCCTCGATCTTGGCCACGGCACCCTTGGTGAAAATCACCTTGGGGAAGCGAACCAGGGACACTGGATCAGCCTGCTGCGCCTCAAGCACCAGAACATTCGGCAAGTTGCGCGAAGCGAGTTCCAGATTGTCGTCCATGTTGTCCGTCACCAGCAACACCGAACCCAAGCCCATGGCCTTGAGCTTTTGCGCAAACAGACGCGTCTTCGGCGCTTCGATGGTGAAGTCGTCAATCACTACCAGCCGGTCCTCGCGGGCCAGTTGCGACAGGATCGCAGCCAGACCGGCGCGATACATCTTGCGATTGACTTTCTGCGTGAAGTTTTCTTCCGGCGTGTTCGGGAAGATTCGACCGCCGCCACGCCACAACGGCGAGGAGGTCATACCGGCACGCGCACGGCCGGTACCCTTCTGACGGAAGGGCTTCTTGGTGCTGTGATGCACCTCTTCGCGGTCTTTCTGTTTGCGATTGCCGGCGCGGGCGTTGGCCTGATAGGCGACCACCACCTGATGCACCAGGGCTTCATTGAAGTCGCGGCCGAACAGCGCATCAGAAGCTGTCACGGTTGATGCGGCCTGACCTTGGGCGTTGATTAGTTTAAGTTCCATGTCATCCCCGCTCAGTTGGATGCCTTGACGGCCGGGGCAACAATCACATCGCCCCCTTTGGCGCCAGGCACCGCACCCCTGACGAGCAGGAGTTGGCGCGCCTCATCGATGCGAACAACCTCCAGATTCTGGGTCGTCCGCGCCACATCGCCGAGATGTCCAGCCATGCGCTTGCCGGGAAATACGCGACCTGGATCCTGCGCCATGCCGATGGAACCAGCCGAGTTGTGCGACAAGGAATTACCGTGGGAAGCACGATTCGATGAAAAGTGGTGACGCTTGATTGCACCAGCAAAACCCTTGCCGATCGACGTACCACTCACATCAACTTTTTGACCCACGCTGAAAATGCTTGCAGCAACCACATCGCCCGGCTTGAAACCGGCGAGCTGGTCCGGTGCGACGCGGAATTCCCTGAGGACCTCACCCGCTTCGACACCCGCCTTGGCGAGATGCCCCGCCGCAGGCTTGCTTACCCGGCTTGCGCGACGCTTGCCAAAGGTCACCTGAACGGCGGCATAACCATCCACCTCAGGCGTCTTTATTTGTGTGACGCGATTGTTCGACACATCGAGCACTGTTACCGGAATGGAAGAACCATCCTCGGCAAAAACGCGCGTCATGCCGACCTTGCGTCCAACAAGGCCTAGACTCATTTTATTCTCCTAAACCCCAGCTACGATTGGCCGGGCCCACTTTCAAAAATCAGCGACAAACGTCACCGCGACGGGCGCCTCAAAACCGGCGCCCCTGCTACGAATTACTGCAACTTGATCTCGACATCCACACCAGCCGGAAGATCCAGCTTCATCAATGCATCGACCGTCTTGTCGGTCGGATCGATGATGTCCATCAAACGCAGGTGGGTGCGAATTTCGAATTGGTCCCGTGAAGCCTTGTTGACATGCGGCGACCGCAACACGTCGAAACGCTCAATGCGCGTCGGCAGCGGTACCGGACCACGGACCACTGCGCCAGTGCGCTTGGCCGTCTCCACAATCTCAAGCGCCGACTGGTCGATCAAGCGATAGTCGAAGGCCTTGAGGCGGATGCGAATCTTTTGGCTTTGCATTACAAATCCTTAAAGAGCGAGGTCGCAAATCGCGAAAGGGCAAGATTTTATCGCCCTTTTCGCCGTATTGCAACAAATGTTATTCGATGACCTTGGCGACGACACCGGCGCCGACGGTACGACCGCCTTCGCGGATGGCGAAGCGCAGGCCTTCTTCCATCGCGATCGGCGCAATCAGCTTCACCGTCATGGCAATGTTGTCGCCCGGCATCACCATTTCCGTCCCGGCCGGCAACTCGATGCTGCCCGTGACGTCGGTGGTGCGGAAGTAGAACTGCGGACGGTAGCCATTGAAGAACGGGGTATGACGACCGCCTTCGTCCTTCGACAGGATGTACACTTCCGACGTGAAGTGGGTGTGCGGCGTGATGCTGCCCGGCTTGGCCAGCACCTGGCCACGCTCGACTTCTTCACGCTTGGTGCCACGCAGCAGCACGCCGACGTTGTCGCCGGCCTGGCCCTGGTCCAGCAGCTTGCGGAACATTTCGACGCCGGTGCAGATGGTCTTGGTGGTGGGGCGGATGCCGATGATTTCGATTTCTTCACCGACCTTGACGATGCCGCGCTCGACACGACCCGTGACCACGGTGCCGCGACCGGAGATCGAGAAGACATCCTCAATGGGCATCAGGAAGGGCTTGTCGATGGCGCGCTCGGGCGTCGGGATGTAGCTGTCCAGGGCGTCGGCCAGGGCCATGATGGCGCCTTCGCCAAGCTCGCCCTTGTCGCCTTCCAGCGCTTTCAGGGCGGAGCCCTTGATGATCGGGATGTCGTCGCCGGGAAAGTCGTACTTGCTCAGGAGTTCGCGCAGCTCCATTTCGACCAGCTCGAGCAGTTCGGCGTCGTCAACCATGTCGCACTTGTTCATGAACACGACCATGTAGGGCACGCCGACCTGGCGTGCCAGCAGGATGTGCTCGCGGGTCTGCGGCATGGGGCCGTCGGCGGCGGAACAGACCAGGATGGCGCCGTCCATCTGCGCGGCGCCGGTGATCATGTTCTTGACGTAGTCGGCGTGGCCCGGGCAGTCAACGTGCGCGTAGTGGCGCGTCTTGGTCTCGTATTCGACGTGCGCGGTGTTGATGGTGATGCCGCGTGCCTTTTCTTCCGGCGCCGCATCAATCTGGTCGTAGGCTTTCGCCTCGCCACCAAACTTCGCCGACAGCACCGTCGTGATCGCCGCCGTCAACGTCGTCTTGCCATGGTCCACGTGACCAATCGTCCCTACGTTTACGTGCGGCTTCGTCCGCTCAAATTTCGCTTTCGCCATGTCTGCTTTCCTTAAAGAACGATTGTTGGTTGATCACTTCTTGTTGATGACGGCTTCGGCGACATTCTTCGGCGCCTCGGTGTAGTGCTTGAATTCCATCGAATATGTCGCCCGGCCCTGCGACAGGGACCGCAAGGTGGTGGCGTAGCCAAACATCTCGGCGAGAGGAACCTCTGCCTTGACCAGCTTGATGCCGCCAACCTGGTCCTCCATACCCTGAACGATGCCACGACGGCTCGACAGATCACCCATGACGTTACCCATGTAATCCTCGGGGGTCTCAACCTCGACCGCCATCATCGGCTCGAGGAGCACGGGGCTCGCCTTGCGCATGGCATCCTTGAATGCCATCGAAGCGGCCATCTTGAACGCATTTTCGTTCGAATCGACGTCATGGGAAGAACCGTCGAACAAGGTAACCTTGACATCGACCACCGGAAAACCAGCGAGTACGCCATTCGGTAGCGTTTCCCGCAGACCCTTGTCGACCGCAGGAATAAATTCGCGTGGCACGGTACCGCCCTTGACGGCATCGATGAACTCGTAACCCTTGCCCGGCTCGTTCGGCTCGAGCTTGATCCAGACGTGCCCATACTGACCACGACCACCAGACTGCTTGACGAACTTGCCCTCTTGCTCGACTGCCTTGCGGACGGCTTCGCGATAGGCTACCTGTGGAGCGCCGACACTGGCTTCAACATTAAATTCGCGACGCATGCGGTCGACAATAATGTCCAGATGAAGCTCACCCATTCCAGAAATGATGGTCTGCCCGGATTCCTCATCGCTGCGGACACGGAAAGACGGGTCTTCCTGCGCCAGACGGCCAAGCGCAATGCCCATCTTTTCCTGGTCGGCCTTGGTCTTCGGCTCGACCGCGACGTGGATAACCGGCTCCGGAAACACCATGCGCTCAAGAATGATCGGCGCTTCAGGATCGCAAAGCGTCTCACCGGTGGTCACGTCCTTGAGGCCTACGCACGCAGCGATGTCGCCCGCAAGAACTTCCTTGATTTCTTCACGATTGTTGGCATGCATCTGAAGAATGCGGCCGATGCGTTCCTTCTTGCCCTTCACCGGGTTATAGATGGTCGCCCCGGACATCAAAACTCCGGAGTACACGCGGATAAAGGTCAGCTGGCCGACAAACGGATCGGTCATCAGCTTGAACGCCAGCGCCGAGAACTTTTCGCTATCGTCCGCACGGCGTGAAACCTCCTTCTCCCGCTCATCGACACCGCCCACCGGGGGAATATCGACTGGCGACGGCAAAAACTCGACCACGGCATCCAGCATGCGCTGCACGCCCTTGTTCTTGAAGGCGGAGCCGCACAGCATCGGCTGAATTTCGCAATCGATGGTGCGTCGACGCAGACCCTGCTTGATCTTTTCCTCGGACAGCTCACCCGATTCGAGGTATTCGTTCATCAGATCCTCGGAAGCCTCGGCTGCCGCCTCTACCATCTGCTCTCGCCAGGTCTTGGCTGTTTCCAGCAACTCGGCGGGAATTTCGCCGTATTCAAACTTCATACCCTGGGAAGGCTCATCCCAAATGATTGACCGCATCTTCAATAGATCGACAACACCGACGAACTTATCCTCGGCGCCAATCGGAATCACGATCGGCACCGGGTTCGCTTTGAGGCGCGCCCTCATCTGATCAACGACCTTGAAGAAATTGGCACCAGAGCGATCCATCTTGTTCACGAAGGCAAGCCGCGGCACCTTGTACTTGGTTGCCTGGCGCCAGACGGTCTCGGACTGTGGCTGGACGCCACCGACGGCGCAATAAACCATGCAAGCGCCATCCAGAACCCGCATTGAACGCTCCACTTCGATCGTGAAGTCAACGTGTCCGGGCGTATCAATGATGTTGAAACGGTGCTCCGGAAGCGACATGTCCATGCCCTTCCAGAAACAGGTCGTCGCTGCCGATGTAATGGTGATCCCGCGCTCCTGCTCCTGCTCCATCCAGTCCATGGTGGCCGCGCCGTCATGGACTTCGCCAATCTTGTGATTGACCCCGGTGTAGAACAAAATGCGCTCGGTGGCGGTGGTCTTGCCGGCATCGATGTGAGCCGAAATACCAATATTGCGATAGCGTTCGATGGGAGTCTTGCGGGCCACTTGATTTACCTGCCTTATCTAAACCAAACCGCCATGACACCTCGTTTTACGAAGCGACAGGGCGGCGGACAAAAACGAAAATCCCGCCGGATAACCGGCAAGACGCGCTACTACTTAGAAACGGAAATGCGAGAACGCCTTGTTGGCCTCAGCCATACGATGGACTTCTTCGCGCTTCTTCATCGCGGCACCACGCCCTTCGGATGCCTCCAGCAACTCAGCGGCCAAGCGCTGACCCATCGACTTTTCGGAACGCTTGCGCGCAGCCTCGCGAAGCCAGCGCATCGACAGAGCCATACGCCGAGACGGGCGAACCTCAACAGGCACCTGGTAGTTCGCACCACCCACGCGACGGCTTTTCACCTCGACCAAGGGCTTGACATTGTTTACTGCCAGAGTGAAAACTTCCAGCGGATCCTTGCCGCTCTTCGACTGAATCTGCTCGAAGGCGCCATAGATAATGCGCTCGGCGACAGACTTCTTGCCGCTATCCATCAGCACGTTGACGAATTTGGAAAGATCGACACTGCCGAACTTTGGATCGGGCAGGATGTCACGTTTGGGAACTTCACGACGACGGGGCATGGTATCTCCTTAAAGCCCGGATCAGGCGGCCTTGGGCCGCTTGGCACCGTACTTGGAACGGCTCTGCTTGCGGTCCTTGACACCCTGGGTATCAAGGCTGCCGCGCACAATGTGGTAACGCACACCCGGCAAATCCTTGACTCGGCCGCCCCGAATGAGAACTACCGAGTGCTCCTGCAGGTTGTGACCCTCGCCACCGATGTAGGAAATCACCTCGAAACCGTTGGTCAGGCGCACCTTGGCGACTTTCCGCAGCGCAGAGTTCGGCTTCTTCGGTGTGGTGGTGTAAACGCGAGTGCAGACACCGCGCCGAGCCGGGCTGTTGCCCAGTGCGGGCACCTTGCTCTTGGACTGCGGCGCCTGACGGCCCTTGCGTACAAGTTGGTTAATGGTAGGCATGTATATGTCCTGAATGCTGTGCGAAATGCACTGCAAAATTACAAAAAGTCGGCCCCTGCCAAGGGCAAAGAGGCCGGATTATAGAATGGTCGCCGACGAGCGTCAACCTGCTTGCGTATCTTCTGCTGCGACCGAAGCATCTTCCGCGGCTGCCGGCAGATCGAACAGACTCTGCGCCTCTGCGCCGCCCGGAGACTGCTTGCGACGTGTGCGGTGGTAAGCCATTCCGGTACCCGCCGGAATCAGGCGGCCGACAATGACATTCTCCTTGAGGCCTCGCAATTCGTCCCGCTTGCCCATGATTGCGGCTTCGGTCAAGACTCGCGTGGTTTCCTGGAAAGAGGCTGCGGAAATGAAGGAATCGGTCGACAAACTGGCTTTGGTGATGCCATGCAGCATGAAGTCGTACAGGGCCGGTGTCTTGCCGGCGGCAATCAGCTTGTCGTTCTCGTCCAGCACCGCGGCGCGTTCGACCTGCTCTTCCCTGATGAAGCTCGAATCGCCCGGATTCGCAATGACCACCCGACGCAGCATCTGGCGCACGATCACCTCGATATGCTTGTCGTTGATCTTCACGCCTTGCAGTCGATATACGTCCTGGACTTCATCGATGATGTAGCGGGCCAATTCCTCGACACCCTTCAGTCGCAGAATGTCATGCGGATCAGCCGGACCGTCCACAATCACTTCGCCCTTGTTGACGACCTGCCCGTCGTGGGCCATCACATGCTTGTCCTTGGTGATCAGATACTCGTGCGCCGTGCCGTCCGGCTCGGTGATCACCAAACGCTGTTTGCCCTTGGTGTCCTTGCCGAACGAAACGGTACCCGTGACTTCCGCCAAAACACCGGCGTCCTTGGGAATACGCGCTTCGAAGAGTTCGGCAACGCGCGGCAAACCGCCCGTGATATCACGCGTCTTGGATGACTCCTGCGGGATCCGTGCCAGGATGTCGCCGACTGCGACTGGCTGGCCATCCTTTACCGTAATCAGCGAACCGACCTGGAAGGTAATGGTCACGATGTGATCGGTACCGTGAATCTTCACCTCCTGGCCCGACTCGTCGATCAGCTTGACCTGCGGACGAACTCCCTTCGATGCCTTGGCACCGCGTTTCGGATCAATAACGACGAGGGTTGAAAGACCGGTGACTTCGTCCATCTGCTCGGCGACCGTCGCATTCTTCTCGACATTCTCGAACTTGACCGTACCAGCATACTCCGTGACGATCGGGCGGGTATGCGGATCCCAGGTCGCCAGCTGCGCTCCGGCCTTGACCGCCTTGCCATCGTCTGCAAGCAGGGTGGCGCCATAGGGAACCTTGTGGCGCTCACGCTCGCGACCGTTGTCGTCGGTAATCATCACCTCTCCGGAGCGGGAAATGACAATCTTTTCACCCTTCGGATTGGTAACGTAGCGCATGGTCGCGGTGAAACGAATCGTGCCGGAGCTCTTTGCCTCAATGCTGCTTTGCGCTGCCGAGCGCGACGCGGCACCGCCAACGTGGAAGGTTCGCATGGTCAGCTGTGTGCCCGGCTCGCCGATTGACTGGGCGGCGATGACGCCGACGGCCTCGCCGGCATTGACCAGTGAGCCTCGGCCCAGATCACGACCATAGCATTTGGCGCACAAACCGTAGCGGGTCTCACAGGAAAGCGGGCTACGCACGCGGACTTCGTCGATATCGAGTGCTTCGATGGCATCCACCGCGTCCTCGTCGAGCAAGGAACCTGCCGCAAACAACACATCCTGCGTATCCGGATTGATCACATCGTTGGTGGCAACGCGGCCAAGAATGCGCTCACGCAGCGGCTCAATGACTTCGCCGCCTTCCACCAGCGCCTTCATGGCGAACCCGTTCTGAGTTCCGCAATCATCTTCGATCACCACCAGATCCTGGGTAACGTCCACCAGACGGCGTGTCAGATAGCCGGAGTTGGCGGTCTTCAGCGCGGTGTCGGCCAAGCCCTTGCGAGCGCCGTGGGTCGAGATGAAGTACTGCAGAACGTTGAGGCCCTCGCGGAAGTTCGAGGTGATCGGGGTTTCGATGATCGAACCATCAGGCTTGGCCATCAGGCCGCGCATGCCAGCCAGCTGACGGATCTGCGCAGCGGAGCCACGCGCTCCGGAGTCGGCCATCATGTAAATGGAATTGAAAGACTCCTGACTCACCTGCTTGCCGTCTACGCCGGTAACGACCTGATGCGCAAGTTGATCCATCATGGCCTTGGCCACCTGATCCCCGGCGCGCCCCCAGATGTCCACCACCTTGTTGTAGCGCTCGCCGACAGTCACCAGACCGGAGGTGTATTGCTTTTCGATTTCCTTGACTTCGGTTTCTGCAGCCGCGATCAGGTCGTGCTTCTGCGTCGGCACCAGCATGTCATCGACGCAGATAGAGATGCCGGCACGGGTCGCCAGACGGAAACCGGCCTGCATCAACTGGTCGGCGAAAACGACCGTCTCCTTGAGTCCGCAGCGGCGGAAGCTCTCGTCGATCAGCTTGGAGATTTCCTTTTTCTTGAGCGGCTTGTCGATCACCTTGAACGGCAGGCCACGCGGCAGAATCTCTGAAAGCAGGGCGCGGCCGGCAGTGGTCGAGTAGCGCGTGATCTTCGGCTGCCACTGTTTGTCGGCATCCAGTTCATATTCGCGAATGCGCACGGTAATGCGCGCATGGAGATCGATCTGGCGCGAGTCAATGGCGCGGGTAATTTCGGCGATGTCGCCGAACATCATGCCGTTGCCGCGGGCGGACACATTTTCGCGGGTGGCGTAGTACAAGCCGAGCACCACGTCCTGCGAGGGCACGATGATCGGCTGGCCGTTGGCGGGCGACAGCACGTTGTTCGAGGCCAGCATCAGGGTGCGGGCTTCCATCTGCGCTTCAAGAGAAAGCGGGATATGCACAGCCATCTGGTCACCGTCGAAGTCGGCGTTGAAGGCCACGCAAACCAGCGGATGCAACTGGATAGCCTTGCCTTCGATCAAGGTCGGCTCGAAGGCCTGAATACCAAGTCGATGCAGCGTCGGCGCGCGATTCAGCATCACCGGATGCTCACGGATGACTTCTTCGAGGATGTCCCAGACCACCGGAGTTTCGGCTTCGACTTCCTTTTTCGCCGCCTTGATGGTGCTGGCAATCCCCATCTTTTCGAGGCGCTCGAAAATGAAGGGCTTGAACAGTTCCAGAGCCATCTTCTTCGGCAGACCGCACTGATGCAGCTTGAGCTGCGGACCGACGACGATTACCGAACGGCCGGAATAGTCGACGCGCTTGCCCAGGAGGTTCTGGCGGAAACGGCCGCCCTTGCCCTTGATCATGTCGGCCAGCGACTTCAGCGGGCGCTTGTTGGCACCTGTCATGGCCTTGCCGCGACGACCGTTGTCGAGCAGCGAGTCGACGGCCTCCTGCAGCATGCGCTTTTCATTGCGCACGATGATGTCCGGCGCCTTGAGTTCAAGCAGGCGCTTGAGACGGTTGTTGCGATTTATGACGCGGCGATACAAGTCGTTCAGGTCGGAAGTCGCGAAACGGCCGCCATCCAGGGGAACCAGCGGACGCAGATCCGGCGGCAGTACCGGCAGCACCTGCAGGATCATCCACTCGGGCTTGATGCCCGACTGCTGGAATCCTTCGAGGACCTTGAGGCGCTTCGAAATTTTCTTGCTCTTGGCTTCGGATCCGGTGGTTTCCAGTTCCTGCCGCAGAGTCTCGACTTGGCGGTTGAGGTCGATGGTGCGCAACAGTTCGCGGACACCTTCGGCACCCATCACGGCGGTGAAGTCGTCGCCGTATTCCTCGACCTTGGCCAGGTAGTCATCTTCCGTCAGCAATTGCGCACGGTTGAGCGGGGTCATGCCCGGATCGACAACCACAAACGCTTCGAAGTAAAGCACGCGCTCAATGTCGCGCAAGGTCATGTCGAGCACCATGCCAAGACGGCTCGGCAGGCTCTTCAGGAACCAGATGTGCGCAGTGGGCGAAGCCAGTTCGATGTGGCCCATTCGTTCGCGGCGCACTTTCGACTGGGTGACTTCGACGCCGCACTTTTCGCAGATGACGCCGCGGTGCTTCAGACGCTTGTACTTGCCGCAGAGGCACTCGTAATCCTTGACCGGGCCAAAAATCTTGGCGCAGAACAGGCCGTCACGCTCAGGCTTGAAGGTACGGTAGTTGATGGTCTCCGGCTTCTTGACTTCGCCGTATGACCACGAACGAATCTTGTCGGGGGAAGCCAGACCGATCGTGATCGCGTCGAATTCCTCTTCGGCCGCCAGGTTCTGCTTGAACAGGTCTGCAAACAGGCTTTTCATGTGTATTTTCTCCTAGGGGCTTTGGCGGCTCAGTAACGCTCGAGATCGATGTCGATCGCCAGCGAACGGATTTCCTTGACCAGCACGTTGAACGATTCCGGCATGCCGGCATCGATCTTGTGCTCGCCCTTGACGATGTTTTCGTACACTTTCGTACGGCCGTTGACGTCGTCAGACTTCACGGTAAGCATTTCCTGCAGCACATAGGCAGCGCCGTATGCTTCGAGCGCCCACACTTCCATTTCGCCGAAGCGTTGTCCGCCGAACTGCGCCTTGCCGCCCAACGGCTGTTGGGTGACGAGGCTGTAGGGGCCAGTGGAACGTGCGTGCATCTTGTCGTCCACCAGGTGATGCAACTTCAGCACATGCATGTAACCAACGGTCACCTGCCGCTCGAAGGATTCGCCCGTGCGGCCGTCGAACAGGTCGACTTGGCCATTGCTCGGCAGACCGGCCAGTTCCAGCATGGTCTTGATTTCGGACTCATGCGCACCGTCGAATACCGGAGTAGCGAATGGCACGCCACCCTGCAGGTTCTGCGCAAGCTCCACGACTTCCTTTTCGCTCAGGCCGTCAATGTCTTCCTTGCGACCGGAAGAGTTGTAAATCTTGTTCATCAGCTTGCGAATTTCGGCTGCAGCCGCCTGCTTGCGCAGCATTTCGCCGATTTTGTGTCCGAGACCCTTGGCCGCCCAGCCGAGGTGGGTTTCCAGAATCTGGCCGATGTTCATTCGTGACGGAACGCCCAGGGGGTTCAGCACGATGTCCATCGGCGTGCCGTCCGCCATGTGCGGCATGTCCTCGATCGGGACAATCTTGGAAACCACGCCCTTGTTGCCGTGGCGACCGGCCATCTTGTCGCCGGGCTGCAGGCGACGCTTGACGGCCAGATAAACCTTTACCATCTTCTGCACGCCCGGCGGCAGTTCGTCGCCTTGAGTCAGCTTCTTCTTCTTTGCCTCGAAGGCAACGTCGAAATCCTTGCGGGTCTGCTCCAGGCTGTCGCGCAGGTTTTCGAGTTGCTGCTGGGCCTCCTCATCGACCAGGGAAATGTCGAACCAATGGTAGTGCTCGACGGTTTCGAGGTAGGCCTTGGTGATCTTGGTGCCCTTGACCAGTTTCTTCGGACCCTTGCTGGCAGTCTTGTTGGTCAGCAGCTTCTCGATCCGCGAGAAGGTATCGCGCTCGACGATACGCATCTGGTCGGCCAGATCCTGCTTGTAACCTTTCAGCATGTCGTCGATGATCGACTGGGCTCGCTTGTCGCGCTCGATGCCTTCGCGGGTGAAGACCTGGACGTCGATGACCGTGCCGATCATGCCTGAGGGCACACGCAAGGACGTGTCCTTCACGTCGGAAGCCTTCTCGCCGAAGATTGCGCGCAGCAGTTTCTCTTCCGGTGTCAGTTGCGTTTCGCCCTTCGGCGTCACCTTGCCGACCAACACGTCGCCCGCCTCGACTTCGGCGCCGATATAGACAATGCCCGACTCGTCGAGGCGCCCGAGTTGCGATTCGCCCAGCGTGGCGATATCGCGCGAAATTTCCTCGGCACCGAGCTTGGTGTCGCGTGCGACGACCGTCAGTTCCTCGATGTGGATCGAAGTGAAGCGGTCATCGGCCACTACACGCTCCGAGATCAGGATCGAATCCTCGAAGTTGTAGCCGTTCCAGGGCATGAACGCGACCAGCATGTTCTGGCCCAGCGCAAGTTCGCCCAGGTCAGTGGAGGCGCCGTCAGCCACCACATCGCCCTTGGCGATCAGATCGCCGACCTTGACGATGGGGCGCTGGTTGATATTGGTGTTCTGGTTGGAGCGGGTGTACTTGATCAGGTTGTAGATATCGACGCCGACTTCGCCGACTACCGTTTCCGCGTCATTGACGCGAACCACGATGCGGTTGGCATCGATGTAGTCCACCACGCCGCCACGCAGAGCCTGCACCGCCGTGCCCGAATCGACAGCCACGGTACGCTCGATGCCGGTACCAACCAGCGCCTTTTCCGGTCGCAGGCAGGGAACGGCCTGACGCTGCATGTTGGCGCCCATCAAGGCGCGGTTGGCGTCGTCATGTTCCAGGAACGGGATCAGCGATGCCGCGACGGAAACGATCTGCCCCGGCGCGACGTCCATGTACTGGACCTCGGGCGGTTCCTTCAATTCGAATTCGCCCTTGAAGCGGCAGGAAACCAGCTCGTCGCTCAGTTTGCCTTTCTTGTCCAGTTGGGCATTGGCCTGGGCGATCACGTACTTGCCTTCCTCGATCGCCGACAGGTATTCGATCTCGTCGGTGACGTGGCTGTTTCCCACCTTGCGGTAAGGCGTTTCCATGAAGCCATACTCATTGGTGCGCGCATACAGCGCCAGCGAGTTGATCAGGCCGATATTCGGACCTTCCGGCGTCTCGATCGGGCAGACACGGCCGTAGTGGGTCGGGTGTACGTCGCGCACCTCGAAACCGGCGCGCTCACGCGTCAAGCCGCCCGGGCCCAGCGCCGAAACGCGACGCTTGTGCGTGATCTCGGACAACGGGTTGGTCTGGTCCATGAACTGCGAAAGCTGGCTGGAGCCGAAGAACTCCTTGATCGCCGCCGAAATCGGCTTGGCATTGATCAAGTCGTGCGGCATCAGGTTGTCGCTTTCCGCCTGGTTCAGACGCTCCTTGACGGCGCGCTCGACACGCACCAGACCGGCGCGGAACTGGTTCTCGGCCAGTTCGCCGACCGAACGCACGCGGCGATTGCCCAGGTGATCGATGTCATCGACTTCGCCGCGGCCGTTGCGCAGCTCGACAAGAATGCGGACGACATCGACGATATCCTCGTTCGACAAGGTGCCCGCGCCTTCGATTTCGTCGCGACCAACGCGGCGATTGAACTTCATGCGGCCGACCGCCGACAGGTCGTAGCGCTCTTCCGAATAGAACAGGCCGTGGAACAGGTTCTCCACCGCATCTTCCGTTGGCGGCTCGCCGGGGCGCATCATGCGATAGATCGCCACGCGGGCGGCCCATTGGTCGGCGGTTTCGTCAATGCGCAAGGTCGAGGAGATGTAGGCACCACGATCCAGGTCATTCACGTACAGCGTCTGGATCTGCTCGATGCCGCCATCGGCCAGTTTGGCCAGCAGGTCTTCCGTAATCTCGTCGTTGGCGTTGGCCAGCACTTCGCCGGTTTCGGGATTCACGATGTTGTGGGCAACCACCCGGCCCATCATGAACTCGTCGGGCACCAGTATCTTCTTGATGCCGGCTTCGGCCATCTCGCGGATGTGCTTGACCGTGATGCGCTTGTCCTTGGCGACAATCAGCTTGCCCGCCTTGTCGAGAATGTCGAATTTCGCCACTTCGCCGCGCAGGCGTTCCGGCACGACTTCGAAGGAGATGCCCTTCTTCGCGAAATGGAAGGTATCGAACTGGAAGAAGGTCGCGAGGATTTGCTCATGCGTCATGCCGATCGACTTGAGCAGGATGGTCACCGGCATCTTGCGGCGGCGATCGATGCGGAAGTACAGGATATCCTTCGGATCGAATTCGAAATCCAGCCAGGAGCCGCGATACGGAATGATGCGCGCGGAGAACAGCAGCTTGCCCGAGCTGTGGGTCTTGCCCTTGTCGTGCTCGAAGAACACGCCGGGGGAACGATGCAGCTGGGAGACGATGACGCGCTCGGTGCCGTTGATGACAAACGAGCCGGTGGTCGTCATCAGGGGAATTTCGCCCATATAGAGCGGCTGGTCTTCCTTGACTTCCTTGACCGCCTTGGTATCGCGGTCAAGCAGTTCGAGACGGACCTTGGCGCGCAGCGGGCTGGCGAAAGTCAGGCCGCGCTGCTGGCATTCCTTGACATCGAAGGTCGGCTCGCCAAGCATGAACTCGACGAAGTGCAGGCGGGCATTCCCCGAGTGCGCAACAATCGGGAAAATCGACGTGAAGGCGGCTTGCAGACCTTCGTTGCGGCGCTGTGCCGGCGGCACGTCGGCCTGCAGGAAGCGCGTGTAGGACTCGATTTGCGTCGCCAGAAGAAAAGGCACGTCGAGGACGTTGGCCCGTTTGGCAAAGCTTTTGCGAATGCGCTTTTTTTCGGTGTAGGAATACGCCATGGTGGCTCCGTTCAGGATTCAGACGTCGAAGGTCAAAGGACAGGGCTGAGGCAAAACAAATCAGCACTCTCGTGTAACCCCCGGATCAGGTACAAAGGGGTAAAGCTCGACAGGTACAAATGCTTCCGCTGCTACAAGCACAAAAGCGGGTTGGCGGCTGGGCCGCCAACCCGCGATCGAATCGCGATTACTTGATTTCGACCTTGGCGCCGGCTTCCTCGAGTTGCTTCTTGAGGGCCTCGGCGTCGGCCTTCGACACGCCTTCCTTGACAGCCTTCGGTGCGCCGTCGACCAGGTCCTTGGCCTCCTTGAGACCGAGGCCCGTGGCGGCACGAACGACCTTGATGGCCTCGACCTTCTTTTCGCCGGCGGCAACCAGCATCACGGTGAACTCGGTCTGCTCTTCCGCAGCGGCGGCACCGCCACCAGCAGCGGGTGCGGCCACGGCAACAGCAGCAGCGGCAGCGGAAACGCCAAACTTGGTTTCCATTTCCTTGATCAGCTCGGACAGATCGAGAACGGTCATGCCAGCGATGGCATCGAGAATTTCAGCTTTGCTTACAGCCATGATTACGACTCCTGAATGAATGTTTGAATCAGTGAAAAACGATTACGCAGTCTCTTTGGCGTCGCGCACGGCGGCGAGGCCCCGGACGAACTTCGTCGGGACTTCGTTGAGCGTGCGAACGAACTGGGTGATCGGCGCCTGCATGGTGCCGAGGAGCTTGGACAACAGCTCCTCGCGGCTCGGCATCGTCGCCAGCGCCTTGACCCCCGCCACGTCCATGACGTAGTTGGGCATTGCGCCTACTTTGATGACGAGCTTGTCATTCGCCTTGGCAAAGTCGTTGAGCAGCTTGGCAGCGGCCACCGGATCCTTGGAAATTCCATAGATCATGGGGCCGGCCAGCTTGCCGGACAGACCTTCGAACGGCGTGCCGGCAATGGCACGACGAACCAGGGTGTTTTTGACTACACGCAGATACACACCGGACTTGCGCGCGTTGGCGCGCAGGGCGGTGAGATCGACCACTCCGAGACCACGGTACTCTGCGACGATGATCGACTGGGCATTCGCGACTTCCGCGGATACTTCGGCAACTACCGTCTTCTTGTCGTCAAGATTGAGACTCACGGTCAACTCCTAAAAAACCCCAACGCCGAAAAGTCGGCGCTGGCGATACGGCGACCTTCATTCAGGAACCTGGATTCCGTCATCGGGTAACGCCATCTACGCCGGCTTTGCAACGATGTTCCGTTGCCACAATTAAGTCCTTACGGACGCCTGCGGTCTTTGATAACCTGCCGCGCCACCCGCCATACCGCACGTGCAGCGCAACAGCCCAAAGTTCTTTATGCCTGCGCCGACAGGCTGGCCTGATCGACGCGAACGCCGGCGCCCATGGTGCTGGACAGCGACACTTTCTTCAGATACTGGCCCTTGGACGCAGCCGGCTTGGCCTTTTGCAGCGCTTCAATCAGCGCCGAAAGGTTGGTCTTCAGCGCATCCACGCTGAACGAAGCGCGGCCGATGGTGCAGTGAATGATGCCGGCCTTGTCGGTGCGGTACTGCACCTGACCCGCCTTGGCGTTCTTCACCGCGGTGGTGACGTCCATGGTCACGGTGCCGACCTTCGGGTTCGGCATCAGGCCGCGCGGGCCCAGGATCTGGCCGAGGGCGCCTACCACTTTCATGGCATCCGGCGTCGCGATCACGATATCGAAGTTCATGTTGCCGGCCTTGACGTCGGCAGCCAGATCATCGAAGCCAACGACATCAGCGCCAGCAGCGCGGGCGGCTTCGGCCTTCTCGCCCTGGGCGAACACGGCGACGCGAACCGTCTTGCCGGTACCGGAAGGCAACACGACGGAGCCGCGCACCAGCTGGTCCGATTTCTTGGCGTCGATGCCGAGGTTCACCGAGACGTCGATCGACTCGTCAAACTTGGCGGTGGCGCATTCCTTCACCAGCGTCAGCGCATCGCCGACCGGATAGGCCTTGTTGCGGTCGACCTTGGCCAATACCGCTTGTACTCGCTTGGATGTCTTCGCCATGATTACAGGCCCTCCACGACAATGCCCATGCTGCGGGCGGAGCCCGCGATGGTGCGCACGGCTGCGTCAAGATCGGCAGCCGTCAAATCCTTCATCTTGGTCTTGGCGATTTCCTCGGCCTGCGCCTTGGTGATCTTGCCGACCTTGTCGGTGTGCGGCTTCGGCGAACCCTTCTGAATACCGGCTGCCTTCTTGATCAGAATGGTCGCCGGCGGCGTCTTCATGATGAAGGTGAAGCTCTTGTCCGCGAATGCGGTAATCACCACCGGAATCGGCAGACCTGGCTCGAGGCCCTGGGTCTGGGCGTTGAACGCCTTGCAGAATTCCATGATGTTGAGGCCGCGCTGGCCGAGCGCCGGGCCGATCGGGGGCGAGGGATTGGCCTTGCCCGCCGGCACTTGCAGCTTGATGTAACCGATTATCTTCTTTGCCATGATGGCTCCTGTCTACGTGAGTCCTAGCGCGCGGTCGGCGAATCTTCCAGCCACCTACTGGCGCTCCTCTTGCCGCGGATAAAACAACAAACCTGCGCGCCGCGGCGCCGCAAAAAACTATGCCTTCTCGACCTGCGCGAATTCCAGTTCCACCGGCGTCGCCCGACCAAAAATGGTCACGGAGACACGCAAACGGCTCTTTTCGTAATTGACTTCCTCGACATTGCCGTTGAAGTCGGTGAACGGGCCTTCCTTGATGCGAACCATTTCGCCCACTTCGAACAGGACCTTGGGGCGGGGCTTCTCGACACCGTCCTGGACCTGCTGCATGATCTTCGAGACTTCCTTTTCGGAAATCGGGGTCGGCTTGGTCGACGTTCCGCCCACGAATCCGGTGACCTTGGGCGTGCTCTTGACGAGGTGCCAGGAATCGTCGTCCATGTCCATCTCGACCAGCACATAGCCGGGGAAGAATTTCCTCTCGGAAATGCTCTTCTGGCCGTTCTTCATTTCGATGACTTCCTCGACCGGCACCAGCACCTGGCCGAACTTGTCCTGCATCCCGGCGCGAGTAATGCGCTCGATCAGGGCGCGCTGCACCGACTTTTCGAAACCGGAATAGGCGTGAACGACATACCAGCGTTTTGTCATGATTTTTTCCAGCCCAGAACCAGGTCGTAGAGCACCCATTCGAGGCCCTTGTCAGTCATCCACAGCACAATTGCCATGACCAGCACGAAGGCGAACACGATGCCGGTGGTCTGCATGGTTTCCTTGCGCGACGGCCAGACAACTTTTTTCGTCTCCACCACCGCTTCCCGACTGAACTCGAAGAAGCGCTGTCCCGGCGTTGTAAACCACGCCACCGCAATACCCGCAGCCAATCCCGCGAGCACGGACAGCACGCGCAGAATTGTCGGTTGCCCGCCAAGGAAGTAGAAACCAGCCACACCGGCCGCCAACAGCAGCAGCGCCAGCATGAACTTGAGTTTATCGGCCATAAGTAGTCAGTTGTTGCGCAAAAACTTCAATTCAGTGGCAGGGGCGGAGGGAATCGAACCCCCAACCTGCGGTTTTGGAGACCGCCGCTCTGCCAATTGAGCTACACCCCTGCAGCAGAGACTGCTTGGCGACACCTCGTTGCCGAAGTGTCGCCACTCGCAAAAAATGCGGCTAAAGCTGCGCGCGTTATTCGATGACCTTGGCGACGACACCGGCGCCGACGGTACGACCGCCTTCGCGGATGGCGAAGCGCAGGCCTTCTTCCATCGCGATCGGCGCAATCAGCTTCACCGTCATGGCAATGTTGTCGCCCGGCATCACCATTTCCGTCCCGGCCGGCAACTCGATGCTGCCCGTGACGTCGGTGGTGCGGAAGTAGAACTGCGGACGGTAGCCATTGAAGAACGGGGTATGACGACCGCCTTCGTCCTTCGACAGGATGTACACTTCCGACGTGAAGTGGGTGTGCGGCGTGATGCTGCCCGGCTTGGCCAGCACCTGGCCACGCTCGACTTCTTCACGCTTGGTGCCACGCAGCAGCACGCCGACGTTGTCGCCGGCCTGGCCCTGGTCCAGCAGCTTGCGGAACATTTCGACGCCGGTGCAGATGGTCTTGGTGGTGGGGCGGATGCCGATGATTTCGATTTCTTCACCGACCTTGACGATGCCGCGCTCGACACGACCCGTGACCACGGTGCCGCGACCGGAGATCGAGAAGACATCCTCAATGGGCATCAGGAAGGGCTTGTCGATGGCGCGCTCGGGCGTCGGGATGTAGCTGTCCAGGGCGTCGGCCAGGGCCATGATGGCGCCTTCGCCAAGCTCGCCCTTGTCGCCTTCCAGCGCTTTCAGGGCGGAGCCCTTGATGATCGGGATGTCGTCGCCGGGAAAGTCGTACTTGCTCAGGAGTTCGCGCAGCTCCATTTCGACCAGCTCGAGCAGTTCGGCGTCGTCAACCATGTCGCACTTGTTCATGAACACGACCATGTAGGGCACGCCGACCTGGCGTGCCAGCAGGATGTGCTCGCGGGTCTGCGGCATGGGGCCGTCGGCGGCGGAACAGACCAGGATGGCGCCGTCCATCTGCGCGGCGCCGGTGATCATGTTCTTGACGTAGTCGGCGTGGCCCGGGCAGTCAACGTGCGCGTAGTGGCGCGTCTTGGTCTCGTATTCGACGTGCGCGGTGTTGATGGTGATGCCGCGTGCCTTTTCTTCCGGCGCCGCATCAATCTGGTCGTAGGCTTTCGCCTCGCCACCAAACTTCGCCGACAGCACCGTCGTGATCGCCGCCGTCAACGTCGTCTTGCCATGGTCCACGTGACCAATCGTCCCTACGTTTACGTGCGGCTTCGTCCGCTCAAATTTCGCTTTCGCCATGTCAATCACCCCAACAAAAATGCACTAGAAATGGTGCCCTTGGCGTGGATCGAACACGCGACCTCTCCCTTACCAAGGGAGTGCTCTACCACTGAGCTACAAGGGCTGAAACCTTTGTTGCAGAACCTGGAGCGGCGAGAGGGAATCGAACCCTCGTCATTAGCTTGGAAGGCTAAGGTTCTACCATTAAACTACCGCCGCCTGTCCTGCTTGTCCGCTAACCGCCTTGCTTAACTATCTGTTTCTACTACGTGTTGGTGGAGGGGGAAGGATTCGAACCTTCGAAGGCAGAGCCGTCAGATTTACAGTCTGATCCCTTTGACCGCTCGGGAACCCCTCCAGCTGAACCCGTGATTATCTCCACATTTTGGGTCGGCGTCAACGGGTGTATCAACAAGCATGAAGCTCAACCCTCCCTGTCGGCAAAAGCGGCGAAGCTTCGGCAGCGGCCGGCCTGCGGCTGATATCACCACACGCCGGATGCCGAAATCGGCCCGGGCGCAGCGTAGAATCCGCCGATTGCCACCCATGCCGGAGATCGCCATGAACGCACCCGCTGACCGCCCGCCGCTGCCGCAGGCGCTCGCCGAAGCACTCGCCTCCCGCTTCGGATCACGCTTCTCGATCGCCGCCGCGGTCCGGCTGCATCATGGCAAGGACGAGTCGTCCCATGTGCCGATGCCGCCGGATGCCGTGGTGTTTGCCGAATCCACCGCCGAAGTGGCAGAAATCGTCGGCCTGTGCCATCGCCATCGCATTCCCGTGATTGCATTTGGCACCGGCACCTCGCTGGAAGGCCACCTCCTGGCAGTAAACGGCGGCGTCTGTATCGACCTGTCGGCAATGAACCAGGTGGTTGCCGTGCGCCAGGAAGACCTCGACGCCACCGTGCAATGCGGCGTCACGCGCAAGGCACTCAACGCCGCGCTGAATGGTACCGGACTGTTCTTCCCGATCGACCCGGGGGCGGACGCCAGCCTCGGCGGCATGGCCGCGACACGGGCTTCCGGCACCAATGCCGTGCGCTACGGCACCATGCGCGAGAACGTGCTGGGCATGACCGTGGTGCTGCCGGACGGCCGCATCCTCAAGACCGGTGGCCGCGCCCGCAAGTCGTCAGCCGGCTATGACCTGACCCGGCTGATGGTTGGCTCCGAAGGCACGCTGGGCATCATCACCGAATTGACGGTGAGACTCTATCCAGTACCTGAAGCGATCTCCAGCGCGGTCTGCACATTCCCGACACTGTCGGCCGCAGTCAAGACAGTCATTCAGACCATCCAGCTCGGGGTTCCCGTTGCGCGCATCGAGCTGCTCGATGCCTTGGCGATCACCGCCATCAACCGCCACAGCAAGACAACGCTGCGCGAAGAGCCGACCTTGTTCTTCGAGTTTCATGGCTCGCCCACTGGGGTCAGGGAGCAGGCGGAGACGGTGCAGGAGATTGCCGCGGAACACGGCGGCCAGGATTTCGAATGGGCCACCCGCCCCGAGGATCGAACCCGGCTGTGGCAGGCGCGGCACGATGCCTATTACGCCGGCATAGGCCTCAAGCCGGGCTGCCGGGCATTGACGACCGACGTCTGCGTGCCGATCTCGCGACTCGCCGATTGCATCGGCGAGACCTATGTCGATCTTGAGGCGACCGGCCTCGTCGCACCGCTGGTGGGCCATGTCGGCGACGGCAACTTCCACATGGTGCTGCTGGTCGATCCGGACAACGCAGAGGAACTCGGCCGCGCCAAGGGCTTCGCCTCGCGCCTTGCGCAGCGCGCCATCCGCATGGACGGCACCTGCACCGGCGAGCATGGCGTTGGCATAGGCAAGCAGGGTTACATGGCGCTGGAGCATGGCGATGTCGCCATCGACCTGATGCGGGCGATAAAGCGCGCCATCGATCCCGACAACATCCTGAATCCGGGTAAGATTCTGCCGCCGCCCTGATCCGGGGCGGTCAGGCCCGATGCACGACTCACAAGGTCACAGCATCTCCGACGTCCAAAAAATTCAGGAGCAGCCATGAACGCGCCACTGCGCACCATCACCCTCGAGGACAAATACGCCCTCGCCTCCGGCCGGGTATTTCTGACCGGCACCCAAGCCCTGGTTCGACTGCTGCTGTTGCAGCGGCAACGCGACGCCCTGGCGGGACTTAACACCGCGGGCTACGTTTCCGGCTACCGCGGCTCGCCGCTGGGTGGCCTCGATCAGGCGCTGTGGAAGGCCAGGCCGCATCTGGCGCAGAGCCATGTCGTGTTCCAGCCCGGCGTCAACGAAGATCTCGCTGCGACGGCGCTGTGGGGCACGCAGCAGGTCAATCTGTCGCCGGGCGCGAAGCATGATGGCGTGTTCGGCATGTGGTACGGCAAGGGGCCGGGCGTAGACCGCTGCGGCGACGTCTTCAAGCATGCCAATTCCGCCGGCACCTGGAAGCATGGCGGCATATTGGCGGTGGCCGGCGACGATCACGCCGCGCGCTCATCCACCGTGGCGCACCAGTCGGAACATGCATTCAAGGCCGCGATGATGCCGGTGCTGGTACCGGCCGGCGTGCAGGACTATCTCGACCTCGGCCTGCACGGCTGGGCCATGAGCCGCTACTCCGGTTGCTGGGTCGGCTTCAAGGCGGTGGCGGATACTGTTGAATCCTCGGCCTCGGTGGATATTTCGCCGGACCGCGTCCGGATCGTGCTGCCCGACGATTACGCATTGCCTGCGGGCGGGCTCAACATCCGCTGGCCCGACGATCGCCTGTTGCAGGAAGCCCGGCTGCTCGACCACAAACTCTACGCCGCGCTGGCCTATTGCCGCGCCAACAAACTGAACCAGGTGGTCATCGATGCGCCCAATCCGAGACTGGGCATCATCACTACCGGCAAGTCCTATCTCGACGTGCGCCAGGCCTTCGATGACCTCGGCATCGACGATGCGCTCGCCGCCGAAATCGGCATCCGCCTCTACAAGGTCGGCATGGTCTGGCCGCTCGAATCCGATGGCGTGCGCCGCTTCGCCGAGGGACTGGAAGAAATCCTGGTGGTCGAGGAAAAGCGCCAACTGATCGAGTACCAGTTGAAGGAAGAGCTCTACAACTGGCGCGAGGACGTGCGTCCGCGCGTGATCGGCAAGTTCGACGAGAAAGGCGAATGGGCGCTGCCCAATGGCCGCTGGCTGCTGCCGGCTTCGGGCGAGCTTTCTCCGGCACAGATTGCGCGCGTGATCGCCGACCGCATCGGCCGCCACTTCACCTCGCCGCGCATTCGCGAGCGCCTCGCGATCATCGAAGCGAAGGAACGCTCCGCCGCGCCGGCGATCCAGGTCGCGCGCACACCCTATTTCTGCCCGGGCTGCCCGCACAACACCTCCACCTGCGTGCCCGAAGGTTCGCGCGCGCTGGCCGGCATCGGCTGCCATTTCATGGTGTTGTGGATGAACCGGTCCACCGCCACCTACTCCCACATGGGAGGCGAAGGCGCGGCCTGGATGGGCCAGGCGCCCTTCACCGAACAGCGCCATGTCTTCGTCAATCTCGGCGACGGCACCTACTTCCATTCCGGATCGCTGGCCATACGCGCAGCGGTTGCCTCGGGCGTCAATGCCACCTACAAGATCCTGTACAACGATGCCGTCGCGATGACCGGTGGCCAGCCGGTGGACGGCAACCTGACGGTGCCGCAGATCGCCCACCAGTTGCATGCGGAAGGCGTGCATCACGTCGTCGTCGTCACCGATGGCACGGCGCGCGCCTACGGTCACCCGGATCTGCCGCACGGCGTGCCGATCCGCCATCGCGACGAGCTTGATGCGATCCAGCGCGAGATGCGCGAATGCCCGGGCGTCTCGGCCATCATCTACGACCAGACCTGCGCCGCCGAAAAGCGCCGCCGCAGGAAGCGCGGCAAGATGATCGACCCGCCGCGCCGCCTGTTCATCAACGAGGCCGTGTGCGAAGGCTGCGGCGACTGCGGCGTGCAATCCAACTGCCTTGCGGTCGTCCCCGTCGAAACCGAATTCGGCCGCAAGCGCGCGATCGATCAGTCGGCCTGCAACAAGGACTACTCCTGCGAGAAGGGCTTTTGTCCGAGTTTCGTTTCGGTGCTGGGCGGCGGCGTGAAAAAGGGCCGAGGTCTCGCCGGATCAACCAACGGCGGCGACTTCATCGCCGTACCGCCAGCGCCGACTCTCGCGTCGACGGCCGATCCCTACGGCATCCTGATTACCGGCGTCGGCGGCACTGGCGTGGTCACCATCGGCGCCCTGATCGGCATGGCCGCACACATCGACGGCAAGGGCGTCACCGTGCTCGACATGACAGGGTTGGCGCAAAAGGGCGGTGCGGTGTTTTCCCATGTGCGCATCTGCGACGATCCGGAAGCCATCCACGCCGTGCGCGTGGCGACCGGCGAAGCCGATGCGGTGATCGGCGGCGATGTCATCGTCACCGCATCGCCCGACGCGCTGACGCGGATGCAGAGCGGCCGCACCCGCGTCGTGGTGAATTGCGCCGAAACCCCGACGGCCGATTTCACGCGCAATCCGGACTGGCAGTTTCCCCTGGCGCGCATGCAGGCGGTAGTCGGCGAAACCGTCGGCGCCGGCGCCGCACACTTCGTCGACGCCTCGGATCTCGCCGTGCGCCTGCTCGGCGACTCGATCGCCAGCAACCTGTTCCTGCTCGGCTACGCCTGGCAGCAGGGCCTGGTGCCGGTGTCGTGGGACGCCATCGATCGCGCCATCGAACTCAACGGCACGGCGGTCCCCTTGAGCCGCGCCGCGTTTCTCTGGGGCCGTCGCGCCGCGCACGATCCCGCGGGTGTTGCTGCCTACGCCCGGCCGAAAATCGCCGTACCGCCAGCGCCGACTCTTGATGAACTGATTGCGAAGCGCGTTCGCTTTCTCACCGAGTATCAGGATGCCGCCTACGCTGAACGCTACCGGACTCAAGTGGAAAAAATCCGCACTGCGGAGGCCTTCATCGATTCGTCGCAACTGACGGAGACCGTGGCGCACAACCTGTTCAAGCTGATGGCGATCAAGGACGAATACGAAGTGGCGCGGCTGTATGCCGAAACCGACTTCCTGCAGAAGATCGGCGAACGCTTCGAAGGCGATTACACGCTGCAGTTTCATCTGGCGCCACCCTTGCTGGCCCGCCCCGATCCGAAGACAGGGAAGGTGAAAAAGCTCGCCTTTGGTCCATGGATGCTGACCGGGTTCAAGTGGCTGGCAAAAGCGCGCCGGTATCGCGGCTCGCGCTGGGACGTGTTCGGCCGCAGCGCAGAGCGGCAACTTGAGCGCAGCCTGCTGGCCGACTATGAAGCCGACCTCGCCCGCATGGCCGGCAAGCTGGATCGAACCACGCTGGGCGATGCCATTGCCCTCGCCAATCTGCCGGAGAAGATTCGCGGCTTCGGCCATGTCAAACGCCGCAACATCGATGCGGCAATGCCGGAACGCGACGCCTTGCGTGCCCGGCTCGGGCTGGCTTGACGCCACATCGCCAGACCAGGCCGCCGCTGAAGCATGCGGCGGCCTCCCAGATGCTCGGCGCGATGCTGGCAGGCGGGTTGGTCTGGCTGCTGTTCCCCGCGCTGGTCGGCCAGCCGCTGGCGCTGGCCGGCATTCAGGGGCTGTGCGCCGCCCTGGTCAGCCATCTGCTGCGCGGCCCCGTCTGGTGGCTGCCGATCCACCTCGGCTTCATGCCGCTGGCAGTGCTCGCGCTGGGGCTGGGGCTGCCTTCCTGGGTCTGGCTGGCCGGTTTTGCCGTTTTGCTGCTCGTATTCTGGCGCACCGACCGCAGCCGGGTGCCGCTCTACCTCACCAACGCGGTGGCCAGCGAGGCCGTGGCGGGCTTGATTCCAGACGAACCGGTGTCGGTGGTCGATCTCGGTTGCGGCGACGGCGGCCTGCTGCGCCGGCTGGCGCGGGCGCGCCCGGACTGCCGCTTTGTCGGCTTCGAGCATGCGCCCCTGACCTGGGCCTGGGCCTGGCTCGGCTGTCGCGGCCTGCCCAACATCGAGATCCGCTTCGGCGACTTCTGGTCCCACCCGCTGGGCGGCTATGCGCTGGTCTATGCCTTTCTCTCGCCGGTTCCCATGCAGCGGCTCTGGCTCAAGGCCAGGGCCGAAATGAAGCCGGATGCGCTGCTGGTCAGCAACAGCTTCACCGTGCCCGATATCGAGCCCGAAAGCACCGTAGAGGTGGCCGATGCCAGGCAGACCCGCCTTTACTGCTACCGACCGGCTGGCTGAATAAACACGGCGATTGCCTCGCAATTTCAGCCATCGAAGGCATCGCCGATGGCCAATAATCCTCCCACACAGACCCCGGATTCATGCCGGGATCGATGAGGAGTCAGGCATGGCAGACATCATCTGCGTTATCGGCAACAAGGGCGGCACCGGCAAGACCACGATTTCCCACATGCTGTGCCAGGGCATGGGCCTGCTCGGACAACGCTCGGTCTGCGTACTCACCGACAGTTGCCGCGAGCCACTGAACCCGGCCGGGCGCCGCTATCTGGTCGCCGACGCCCGCTCGCGCGAAGCGCTGACCAAGGTGACCAGCAAGATTCGCTCGCTCAAGTCATGGATGGGAGTGATCGACGGTGGCGGCAACCGTACCGAGATGGACCACAAGCTCTACAGCGTCGCCGATCTGGTGCTGTTGCCGTTTCGCGATTCGCACGAAGACATCCGCACCGTGATCCGCGATCTGGAAATGTTCCCGCGCGCCTATGCCGTGCCTTCGCAGTGGCCCACCAATGTCTGGCAGCGCGAAGCGGCGGAAAAAACCGTCGATGAATTCCTGGTCCGTTTCCGCGACCGGATTCTTTCCCCGGTCGCAACGCTTTCCGCCAGCAAGCAGTTGCTGCAGAAAACCATTCCCGGCAACCTGCCTTCGCCGCTGGCCAATGCCAGTCGCGGCATCGCACGCCAGGTACTCGATCTGTTGCAGATCTCTTTCGAAGACGATGCCGATTTGAGCGAGGAAGACGTGGCGACGCGGCCCGCCGCCGGCCATGGCGCATCCATGGCAATGGCGGCCTGACGCCGTCCCGCGTCCGGGTGGATACCGTCCCTCGCGGGACATAAAGCGGAAGTCAGGCGGGCAAAAGCCGTCGCTAGTTCTGGCGGCGCTTGCGGCTCGCCATCAGCGCCGCCTCCGAACGGTTGTTCACGCCCATGGCCTTCATGATCGCCGAGACGTGGATTTTCACCGTCCCTTCGGTCAAGCCGAGCAGTTCGCCGATCTGACGGTTGCTGCTTCCTTCCGTCAACAGTTCCAGCACTCGCGCCTGGGCCGCGGTAAGGCCGAAACGCTGCGCCAGCGACTTGCCCTCGCCATGCGCTGTTTCGCTGCGATTGGTCAGTTCCCTCAGCTTGGGCGGCAGGTAGATTTCACCGGACAAGACCGCGCGCAAGGCCTCCAGCAAGTCGGTACTCGAACCCGACTTGGAAACGAACCCGGAAGCGCCGGCTTTCATCACGCGCGACACGGTGTCGGCGTCATCCAGCGCGGACAGGACAACCACGGGAACCGTCGGAAAACGCCGCCGCACCACGGGCAGGAAGGTCTGGCCCTTGGTTCCGGGCAGCATCAGGTCGAGGATCATCATGTCGATGTCTTCGCTCTCCAGCACCCCGATCGCCTCGTTTGCGTCCGGTACGCCGAAGGTCCGGGTCTCTGCACCGAGGTTCTTCAGCGTTGCCAGCAATCCCTCGCGTACCAGGGCATGGTCTTCGACCACCAATAGTTTGAGCATCGCGTTCCCCCGCAGGTCAGTCCCGAATATGACAAAGGGCAGTTTAGCGTGAAATGACTCTTTCGGAGCGGCGGGTGATGGCCGAGCGAAGCGAGCTTGCCAGTAACCCCGCCCCGGGGCGGGGATGGGGGTGGGGGGTCTTCAATTCGCCTTTCGCGTTTCATCCTCTGCTAGTGGTCTCAAGCGACCATGAGCGTTAGCGCGGATGGCGGCACTGCGGTAAGATCGGCCAATATTCTTGGGAGCATGCGCCATGAGCACCACGCCGTCCGATCCGATGGATTTCCTGAAGACACTTTGGGGCAATACCGGCATGCCGTTGCCGGGCCTGGTAACGCCGACGCTTGATACCAACGAACTTGAAAAGCGCATCGCCGACCTGAAGGCGGTCGAGGGCTGGCTCAAGACCAATCTCGGCATGCTGCAAATGACCATTCAGGGACTGGAGATGCAGTGCGCGACGCTGTCGGCGCTGCAGGCCATCAGCCAGTCGGCGAGCAGTCCTGACGCCAATGCCAACCCCTTCGCCAATCCGAACCTGTGGCCCTGGAATTTCATGCAGAACGCAGGTCAGCCCGCCGCCGATGCAGCTGGCGCTCCCGCCCCGGCCGATCAGCCGACGCCGAAAACCGGCCGCAAAACCGCCAAGTAGTCAGCGCAGGGAAAGCCAGAACGGCAGGCTCAGCATGCCGAGCAGCGTGCCGACGGAAATCAGCCAGGCCACGCGCGTGCCGTCGCCGCCCATGCGTTGCGCCAGGATGAAAGCGGAACTGGCCGTCGGCAGGGCCGAGAACGCCAGCGCCACATCGGCATAAACTCCGGTCAATCCCGTCCAGCGAATCAGCGCCAGCGTCGCCAGCGGCATCGCGACAAGTTTGATCGTCAGCAAATAGGCCGCGGCCGCCGTAGCGCCAGCGCCGACTTTCGCATTGCCGGTGCGCAACCCCGCGCCCACCGCCAGCAAGCCCAGCGCGATGGCGGCTTCGCCGAGGCGGCCGAGAAATTGCAGCAGTGCCTCGGGCGGCTGAAAGCCGGCGACATTCGCCGCGACGCCGGCCAGCGTCGCGAGGATCAGCGGATTCCGCGCCAGTTCGCGCCAGACGCTCGCTTCGCCGTGGCGGGCCAGCATCCATACCGCCGCCATGTTGGCCGGCGGCACCATGACGCCGACGACAATCGCCATGGCCGCGATGCCGGGCACGCCATAGAGCTTTCCGGCCACCGCCAGGCCGATGTAGGAGTTGAAGCGAAACGCGCACTGGTATTGCGAGGCAAAGGACATGGGCGCCAGACGAAACAGCTTCGCGCCGTATCCCAGCACGATGCCGGTGGCCATCGCCCCGGCGGCAACCCCGATCATCGGCGCCGCTGTCGTCCACTCGATGCGCGTCTTCACCAGTCCGTTGAACAGCAGGGCCGGAAAGAGGACGAAATAGATCAGCTTTTCCAGCCCGCTCCAGAAATGATCGCCCAGATGCAGCACGCGGCGCAGGCCGCTGCCCAGCAGGATCAGGGCGAAGTCGGGAAGGAGGGCAAGGGCCGGGGCGAGCGCCGGGGACACGCCGCTAACGCTCATTGCACCGAGAGCCACCCGCCGATGATGAAACACGCGAAAAGCGAATTGATCACCCGCCCCCCTTCCCCCCTCGCGGGGGGTTACCAATCAGCGCGCTACGCGCGTCCATTTCTGGAGACTTCGAACAAGGTGTTTCCATTGCATTAAATTACTCCAGCGGCGCGCAAGCGGGCAATGTCGGATTCCACGTAGCCCGCAGCCTTCAGCACGGCATCGCTGTCGGCGCCGGCCGCCGGGGCCGGGCTGGCGTCGGCCCAGGGCCAGGCGGAAAGCTTGAAGGGCGGCGCATACTGTTTGGCGCCGCCGACCTCGACCACCATTTCGCGGGCGACGACTTGCGGATGCGCGATTGCTTCGTCCACGCGCAAAATCGGCGTGACGCAACAATCCGCTGCGGCGAATATCGGCTGCCAGTGGGCGAGCGGCTGCGATGCGATCAGGCCTGCCAGTTCGGCCTTCACACGCCGGCCTTCGGCTCCGGTGGCAAGCCCGAAGGAAGCGAGATCGGGGCGACCGATCGCGACGCACATGGCCTGCCAGAACTTGGGTTCGAGGGCGCCAACGGCGAGATAGCGGTCATCGGCGGTGCGATACACGCCATAGCAGGGCACGCCGCCGGTCAGCAGGTCGGCGCCGCGCGGTGCCGGCTGCCCGAACACCTGGGTGGTCACCAGCGGGAAGATCGTGTGGGCCAGCACCGCATCGGTCATCGCCACATCGACATGGCTGCCTTGTCCGCTCACCTTGGCGCCGATCACCGCGGCGAGAACGCCGAGCAGTGGAGTAAGCGCTCCCCCGAGGAGATCGCCGATCTGCAGATTGGGAATGGCCGGAGGCCCGCTGGCCTTGCCGTCGTGGGTGCCGATCTGGTCCAGCAGCCCGGCCGTGGCGAGATAGTTGATGTCGTGGCCGGCGAGTTCCGCCCAGGGGCCGGTCTGTCCATAACCGGTGATGGCGCAGTAGACAACGCGCGGATTGATCGCCTTTACGGTTTCGTAACCGATGCCGAGCTTGTCGACCACGCCGGGGCGAAAGCTTTCGAAAACCACGTCGGCATCCTTCGCCAGGCGCATGAAAACTTCGACGCCGGCTGCCTTTTTCAGATCCAGCCGCAGGCTTTTCTTGTTGCGATTGACCATGCGGAAAAACAGGCTGTCGCCCGTGGCGTTATTGCCGTCCGCCTTGCGTTCGCCGGGTCCCATGGTGCGGGCATAGTCGCCGGCACCGGTATCCTCGATCTTGATCACCTCGGCGCCGAGGTCTGCCAAGTGCATGGTCGCCACGGGTCCCGGCAGCAGGCGCGTGAGGTCGAGTACGCGCAGACCTGCAAGAGGTCCGCGGGGCTCAGTCATATTTCCTGGCGTCTTCGATGACCTTGCCGTCGTTCGGCAGGCTGCCAACCGCAACCAAGCTCACCTCGGCACGCAGTTTGGTGACATCGCGAATGCTTTCCGCGATGGTCTTTTCCAGATTCTCGGCGCGGGCCTGGCCGACTTCGCAATGCAGGGTCATCAGGTCATTGCTGTCGGGATTGGTCACCACCAGCCGTGCGCGGACGATTTCCGGATGGCGCTTGGCCGCGATCGCCACCTGTTCCGGATGGACGAACATGCCCTTGATCTTGGTGGTCTGATCGGCACGCCCCATCCAGCCCTTGATGCGCATGTTGGTGCGCCCGCAGGGCGAAATCCCCGGCAGGAAAGCCGACAAGTCGCCGGTGCCGAAGCGGATCAGCGGGTAGTCGGCGTTGAAGGTGGTCACCACCACTTCGCCGACTTCCCCCTCGGCCACCGGGTCTCCGGTTCCGGGGCGCACGATTTCGACCAGCACGCCTTCATCGACCACCAGTCCTTCGCGGGCTTCGGTTTCGTACGCGATCACGCCCAGCTCGGCCGTCGCATACGCCTGGTGGCCGACGATGCCGCGCGCCAGCAGTTCGTCGCGCACCGGCGGCAGGAAGGCCTCTCCGGAAAAAAACGCCTTGGTCAGGGAAGGCAGCTTGACGCCCATTTCATCTGCCTTTTGCAGCAGGATGCGCAGGAATGACGGCGTGCCGGCATAGGCTTGCGGCTGGAGATCGGCCATCGCCGCCACCTGCTGCTCGGTTTGCCCGACGCCGGCCGGAAATACGGTGCAGCCGAGCGCCTGCGCACCGGCTTCGAAGATCCAGCCGCCGGGGGTCATGTGATACGAAAAACTGTTGTGCACCAGGTCGCCGGCGCGAAACCCGCCGGCATGCAGGGCCCGCGCGGTACGCCAGTAATCGGCGACGCGGCCCTCCGGTTCGTAGATCGGGCCCGGCGAGGAGAACACGCGTCCGAGCTTGCCCCAGCTCGATGCCGCAAGACCGCCGAACGGCCGCTGTTTCTTCTGCAGCTCGATCAGGTCGCTCTTGCGCACCACCGGCAAACCGGCGAGGGCTGCCGTCGAAGTGATCGCCGCGGCATCGACCTGCCGGAGCGACTCGGCAAAGTAAGCCGTATTGGCCCTGGCGTGAGCAATCTGCTGCGGCAGGCGTGTCGCCAGCGCCGACTTTCGCTCGTCGGCGGTGCGGGTTTCAAGGGCGTCAAAGTATTTGGACATGTGCTGCTCCGAAATCGGGAAGAGTGGCTGACGGCGCTGATTGTGAGGACTGTGGAGCACCAAGCGATGCAAGGCGCGAAAGACCGACGTTTAGTTTTCTTCGCCTTGCGTGCCTGGGATTCCGCTTCGCGGACAGGCAACGAGGCCTTGAGCAACGCCGCAGCGCGCCGCGTGATCCGCAGTCCTCAAGCGAGCCAGCGTTTGCGGCGGCGGTAATGCTTGGCCTCGCGGAAGCTCTTGCGCTCCCCCGAGGAGATGCCGAGGTAGAACTCCTTGACGTCCTCATTGTTGGCCAGCTCGGCGGCGGCTCCTTCCATGACCACGCGGCCGTTTTCGAGGATGTAGCCGAAATCGGCATAGCGCAAGGCCATGTTGGTGTTCTGCTCGGCCAGCAGGAAGGTGACCTTCTCGCGCTGGTTGAGGTCTTTGACGATGCCGAACACTTCGTCGACAATCTGTGGCGCCAGGCCCATCGACGGTTCGTCGAGCAGCACCATCGTCGGGTTGGCCATCAGTGCGCGTCCGATGGCGCACATCTGCTGTTCGCCGCCCGATGTATAGGCGGCCTGGCTGGTACGTCGTGTCTTCAGGCGCGGAAAATAGTTGTAGACCTTTTCCAGGGTCTGCGCCACCGCCGCTTTGCCGTCGGTGCGAGTGTAGCTGCCGGTCATCAGGTTTTCTTCGATGGTCAGGTGGCCGAAACAGTGGCGGCCCTCCATGACCTGAACCACGCCGCGCTTGACCAGGTCGGCGGGCGTCAGCGCTTCGATGCGCTCGCCACGGCATTCGATCGACCCTTTGGTCACGGCACCGCGCTCGCCGTGCAGCAGGTTGCTCACGGCACGCAGGGTCGTGGTCTTGCCCGCACCGTTGCCGCCCAGCAGGGCCACGATGCTGCCTTGCGGTACGGACAGCGAGACGCCCTTGAGCACGAGGATGACGTGGTTGTAGATCACCTCGATGCTGTTAACGTTGAGAAGGATGTTGGCAGTAGTCATGTGCTCTTTCGATATGCGCGGACCGGTATTCCAGACTTGTCCAGGACTGCTGCCGGACGAGGCGAACCGCACCTCGTCCGGCAGATCCTTACGTCACTTCTTGCAATCTTCGGGAGTACGCGGCTTGATCTTCTTTTCTTCCGCGTACTTGGCCGAGGCCAGCATCACCATCGGGCGCAGCACCTTCTCGTCGCCCTGATACCAGTCCGACGTGAAGTTCCACTTCTTGCCATCCCAGGTGTGAATGCGTGCCCACGCCGAACCCATGTGGTCGAGGCAGGAGGTCTGCACCGGGCGCATCACGCCGGCAAAGCCCAGGCCGTCCAGCGACTTCTGGTCGAGATTGATGTTCTCCAGGCCCCAGCGCATCTGTTCGCCGGTGATGCGCTTGCCCTTGCCGTAACGCGACTGCGCCACGCGCACGGCTTCAACCTGCAACATCGACGAAATCAGGCCGCGCATGTAAAGCACCTGGCCGACTTCTTCCTTCGGACCGGTCCCCTGACCCTTGGCATGCAGTTTCTCGAGGACTTCCTTGATCACCTTGGCATTCGGCTCGGCGCCATGCTGCATGGCCAAAGCGTTGTAGCCCTTGGCACCATCACCCACGTCCTTGACATCCGGCTCGGCACCTGCCCACCAGATTCCGTACATCTTTTCACGCGGATAACCGGTGGCCTGCGCTTCCTTGATCGAGGTTGCGTTCATCACGCCCCAGCCCCAAAGGAATACATAATCAGGCTTGCTCTGGCGAATCTGCAGCCAGGTGGCCTTCTGTTCCACACCGGGATGAGCAACCGGCAGCAACTGCACATCGAAACCGTGCATCTTGGCACGCTCCTGCAGCAGGGCGATCGGCTCCTTGCCGTAAGGGCTGTCGTGATAGACCAGCGCGACCTTCTTGCCCTTCAGCTTGTCGAATCCGCCTTCCTTTTTGGCAATGTGCTGAACCAGCACGTCGGCGCCCATCCAGTAGGTGCCGACCAGCGGGAAGTTCCAGCCGAACACGGCGCCGTTCTGCGACTCGCTGCGGCCGTAGCCGGCGGTGATGACCGGAATCTTGTCGACAGGAGCCTTTTCCGTCAGGGCGAAAGTGATACCGGTAGACAGCGGCTGAACTGCCGTCGCGCCGCCGTGCTTGCCCTTCAGGCGCTCATAGCACTCGACACCGCGGTCGGTGGCGTATCCGGTTTCGCATTCTTCCCAGATCATCTTGACGCCGTTGATACCGCCGCGCGCATTGGTCAACTTCATGTAGTCGACAAAGCCGTTGGCCCAGGGCGTGCCATTGGGCGCGTAAGCGCCGGTGCGATACGCCAGCACCGGGAAGAACTGCTCCTCGGCCGCATATGCCGCGGGTGCGGCAAGCACAGCGGACAGGCCAACCGCTGCGACAGAAGCGGCTACAGCTAGTTTGCGTAGATTCATGTTGTCTCCTCCTAGGATGATTTAGTGTTACGCGTACAAAAACCCGATAAAACCCTGTATGCCACGTCCGGCAATCCTGCTCACCGGACGCGACCCTGCCTTAGTGCGGGAATGGCCACAAACGCAGTTTTTCCCGACCCGTTGCCCACAACCTTGCAATGCCGTGCGGTTCGACGATCAGGAAGAACACGATGAGCGCGCCGAAGACCATGATCTCGACGTGCGATACCAGGGCGATCGACACTTCCAGTCCGAACAGGCCCCCTATCAGAGGCAGCATCTGATTGAGAAAGATCGGCAGGATCACGATGAATGCCGCCCCGAAGAAACTTCCCGAAATCGCGCCCATGCCACCGATGATGACCATGAACAGCAGGGAAAAGGAACGATCGATGGAAAACGCGGCAGGCTCCCAGGAACCAAGATTGATCATGCCCCAAAGAGCGCCGGCCACCCCGAGATAGAACGAGCTGACGGCGAAGGCGGTGAGTTTGGCGTACATCGGGCGGATGCCGATCACGGTCGCTGCCACGTCCATGTCGCGAATCGCCATCCATTGCCGGCCGATACTGCCGCGCACCAGATTCTTCGCCATCAGGCTGAACACGACCAGAACGCCGAGGCAGAAAAGATATTTGTCGGTCGGGCTGTCAATGGTCCAGCCGAAGAGAGAAATGTCCGCCACCGAAACCGAGCCCGATGACGCGTTATTGGTAAACCACTTGATGCGGAGAAAGGCCCAGTCCCAGAAGAACTGTGCCGCAAGCGTCGCCACCGCGAGATACAGCCCGCGCACACGCAAGCTCGGCGCACCAAAAACGATGCCGGCGGCGGCGGCAACCAGTCCGCCGAGCAGAATCGCTCCGAGCGCCGGCATGCCGTCGACCCGGATCAGGAAATTGTAGGCCGCGTAGGCGCCTACCGCCATGGAAGCTCCCGCCCCGAGGGTGATCTGTCCGCAATAACCGACCAGGATGTTCACCCCGAGCGCCGCCAACGACAGGATCAAGAAGGGCACGAGGATGGCGCGAAACATGTACTCGTCGACCAGCATCGGAATCCCGAAGAAGGCGAAAGCGATGATGGCAAGAATTGCCCAGCGATCCTGCGGGATCGAAAACAGCTGCTGATCCGCCTGGTACGAGGTCTTGAACTGACCGTTTTCTCTATAGAACATTCCTAGTCCCTCGAATCAAACACGGTCGATGATTTTCTCGCCGAACAAACCTTGCGGTCTGAACAGCAGGAACACCAGCGCCAGCATGTAGGCAAACCAGATCTCGATGCCGCCACCCACATAAGGGCCCAGATAGACCTCGGACAGCTTTTCGCCGACACCGATGATCAGCCCGCCGAGGATCGCTCCCGGGACGGAGGTCAGGCCGCCGAGAATCACCACCGGCAAGGCGCGCAAGGCCACGGTCGAGAGCGAAAACTGGGCGCCCAGTTTGGAGCCCCAGATGATGCCGGCCACCAGCGCCGTGATGCCGGCGACGCACCAGACGATGACCCAGATGCGGCCCAGCGGAATGCCGATCGACTGCGCCGCCTGATGGTCGTCCGCCACGGCGCGCAGCGCCCGGCCGGTTGCCGTCTTCTGGAAGAAAATGGTCAGGGCCAGAACAAGCATGGCGGAAATGAAGGCGGCAACGAAGTCTTCCTTGTTGATCAGGATGCCGCCCTCGAAAACGCTCTCCAGCATCATCACCGGATCCTTGGGCATGCCGACATCGATCTTGTAGATGTCGCTGCCGAAGACCGTCTGTCCGACGCCATCCAGAAAGTAGGCAATACCCAGCGTGGCCATCAGCAGCGTCGCGCCCTCCTGATTCACCAGGTGGCGCAGCACCAGCCGCTCGATCAGCCAGGCCACGACAAACATGATCGCCACCGACACGGCGAAGGCCAGCACATTCGCCATGAACAGGTTGTCCATGCCCAGCCACTCCGGAATCCACTCCGAAAAGCGCGCCATGGACAAGGCGGCGAACAACACCATTGCGCCCTGGGCGAAATTGAACACGCCCGAGGCCTTGTAGATCAGCACGAAGCCCAGCGCGACCAGCGAGTACAGCATGCCGCTCATCAGGCCGCCGAGCAGTGTTTCCAGAAAGAAGCTCATCGTTCAGAATCCTTAATGACTGGCGCCGAGGTAGGCGCTGATGACGTCTGGATTGGCGCGGACTTCATCGGGCGTGCCGTCACCGATTTTCTTGCCGTAATCGAGCACCACGACACGATCTGAAATGTCCATCACGACCCCCATATCGTGCTCGATCAGCACCACGGTGGTGCCGAACTGGTCATTCACATCGAGGATGAAGCGGCACATGTCCTGCTTTTCCTCGACGTTCATGCCGGCCATCGGCTCATCCAGCAGCAGAATCTGCGGCTCCATCGCCAGGGCGCGGGCCAGATCGACGCGCTTCTGCAGACCGTAAGGCAAGCGGCCGACCGGAATCTTGCGGATGTGCTGGATCTCGAGGAAGTCGATGATCTCCTCGACCTTGGCGCGATGTTCGAGTTCCTCGCGTTGCGCCGGCCCCCACCAAATTGCCTGTTGCAGCATGTTGGCCTGCATCTTCAGGTTGCGCCCGGTCATGATGTTGTCGAGCACCGACATGCCCTTGAACAGGGCGATGTTCTGGAAAGTGCGCGCCAGTCCGGCCTTGGCGGCCTTGTAGGAATTCATGTTGGCGAAGTGTTCGCCGCGCAGGATGATCTCGCCTTCCTGCGGCCGGTACACGCCGTTGATCACGTTCAGCATCGAACTCTTGCCGGCGCCATTGGGACCGATGATGGCACGGACTTCATGCTCGAGCACATTGAAGGAAATGTTCTGCAAGGCCCTGACGCCGCCAAAACTGAGGCTGATGTTCTTGAGGTCGAGAATGACCTCGCCGATTTTTCTTCCGCTCATCAGGCTGCCTTCTTCATCACGGGGAAAGTCTTCACGTCGCAAATCGTCAGGTCGGCCGCCACCTTGCCGGTGCGGCCATCCTCGAACTTGACCTGGGTTTCGATGAACTGCGATTTCTTGCCGGAATACAGGGCGTCGATCAGGATGCTGTACTTTTCCGCGACAAAGCCGCGTCGCACCTTTCGCGTGCGGGTCAGCTCATCGTCATCCGGATCGAGCTCCTTGTGCAGCACCATGAAACGGTGGATCTGGGTTTCCGCCACCATCGCATCGTGCGACAGATCGGCATTGACCTGCTCGACGCATTCACGGATCAACTCCAGGACCTCAGGCTTGCCGGCCAGATCCGTATAGCCAGAGTAGGGCAGGCCACGCCGCTCGGCCCAGTTGCCGACCGCGCCCATGTCGATGTTGATGAAGGCGCAAACCATCTCGCGATCGTGGCCGAAGCACACCGCCTCCTTGATGTGCGGGAAGAATTTGAGCTTGTTCTCGATATAGTTGGGCGCGAATATCGCGCCGTTGGACAGCTTGCCGACGTCCTTGGCGCGATCGATGATCTTGAGGTGGCCGTCCTCGTCGAAAAAGCCGGCGTCGCCGGTATGGAACCAGCCTTCGGCATCCATCACTTCGGCCGTTGCATCGGGACGCTTGTAGTACTCCTTGAGCAGCAGTTTGCCGCGCACCAGCACCTCGCCGCCATCCGAAATCTTCACCTCGACGCCGGGCGCCGGCTTGCCGACGCTGTCGAACTTGATCTCGCGATCCGGCTGCAAGCAGACTGCGGCGCAGGTCTCGGTGGCGCCGTAGAGCTGCTTGAGGTTGACGCCGATCGAGCGGTAAAAGCGGAACAGGTCGGGACCGATCGCGGCGCCGGCCGTGTAGGCGACGCGGATGCGGCTCATGCCGAGCACATTGCGCAGCGGCCCGTAGATCAGCACATTGCCCAGCGCATAGAGTAGCCGGTCCATGGCGGACACGCCGGGCTTTGCATCGAGGATGTCCGACCCGCAACGCTTGGCCACCGCCATGAAGTAATGGAACATGGCCCGCTTCATGGCGCTGGCATCCTCCATGCGGATCATCACCGTGGTCAGCAGGTTCTCGAACACCCGCGGCGGGGCGAAATAGTAGGTAGGCCCGATCTCGCGCAGGTCGGTCATCACCGTGTCGCCGGACTCGGGACAGTTGATGGTGAAGCCGGCCACCAGCGCTTGCGCATAGGAGAACAGGTGGTCCCCGACCCAGGCCATCGGCAGGTAGGAGAGGATGTCTTCCCGCTCCGTCAGATGGTCGAAATCGACGCCGCTTCTCGCCGCGGCGATGAAGGTTTCGTGGGTTTGGCAAACACCCTTGGGCTTGCCCGTGGTGCCGGAGGTGTAGAGCATCACCGCTACATCTTCGGTACGCCCCTTGGCCACTTCGCCCGGAATGAAGTCGGGCTGATTCTTGTCATGGATCTTGCCCATGGCGATCACTTCATCGAGACCTTGCAGGAAGGTCTGCGTGTAGTGGCGCATGCCGCGCGGATCGTCGTAGAGGACGTGCTGCAGGCTGGGGCACTGGCCCTTGATTTCGAGAAGTTTGTCGACCTGTTCCTGATCCTCGACGATGGCAAAACGAATCTCGCCATCGGTCAGGACAAACACCATCTCGGCCGCCACGGCATCCTGATACAGCGGCACCGGAACGCCGCCCAGCATCTGCGCCGCGCACATTGCCCAGTAGAGACGGGGGCGGTTGTCGCCGATGATGGCCAGGTTGTCGCCACGCTTGAAGCCGAGTTCGGCAAGGCCGCAGGCCATGGCGCGGACTTCTTCCGCAACCTGGCTCCAGTTCCAGGTTTGCCAGATGCCGAGATATTTCTCGCGCGTTGCCGGGCGATCGCCTCGCGTCGCCGCATGATCCAGCAGCAGACGGGGAAATGTATCGAGCGAGCTTGCGGCCCGCCCCGATTGGGATACAGCCATGCGTTTTCTCTCCTCCAGCGCTACCGATACGGATCCGGTTTTCTCGCGCGCTTGTGTCGCAATCAATCCGTTGCGGCGATGTTGTTTCGCTTCAGCCATTCAGTCTAGGCGATTCTCCAGCCTATAATTGTCGCGTGCCTGACAATTGCCAAAATACCGTACTTTCGCTCGAAGATATGCTGCGCCGCACAAGCTGGGCGCAGGCATTGTCAGCCGAGGACTTCGCCCGCGCCCGGGACGGTACGATCGAACGCATGGTACCGGCTGGCGGCTTTGTCTGCAGCAAAGGCGAGCCGGTGGACCACTGGCACGGCGTCATCGAAGGCCTGGTCAAGATGTCCAGCGACTGGGCCACGGGCAAGACCGCCAGCTTCACCGGCATTGCCCCCGGCGGCTGGTTTGGCGAAGGCTCGATGCTGAAGGACGAACCGCGCCGTTATGACGTGGCTGCCCTGCGCGATACGCGCGTTGCCTGCATGCGGCGCGAAACCTTCCTTTGGCTGCTGGACCACAGCATCCCCTTCAATCGCTTCATCATCAACCAGATCAACGAGCGACTGGGCCTGTTCATCGGCCTGCTCGAATCGGAACGGCTGCTGGACGTAGACGCCAGGGTGGCGCGCACCATGGCGGCCCTCTTCCATCCGGTACTGCAGCCCGGCATCGAATCCCGCATCGCCATCTCGCAGGAGGAGGTCGGCCGCCTGGCCGGCGTCTCGCGCCAGCGCGTCAATCGATCCCTGCAGTTGCTGGAAGACGCGGGCTTCCTCACCAACGCATACGGCAGGATCACCGTCCACGATCTGGATGGCCTGCGCCGCTTCGGCGGCTAGAAGCTAAAACGGGACGGCATCGCCGTCCCGCCATCGCCGACTATTCGAAGTGCGATCTTCAGTACTGGTAGAAGCCGCGCCCACTCTTGCGGCCCAGATAACCGGCCGCGACCATTTCCTTCAGCAACGGCGCGGGCCGGTACTTCGAATCGTTGAAGCCCTCGTAGAACACCATCATCACCGCCAGCATGGTGTCCAGCCCGATCATGTCGGCCAGCGCCAGCGGGCCGATCGGATGGTTGCAGCCCAGCTTCATGCCGGCGTCGATCTCCTCGGCCGACGCCAAGCCCTCGGCGTAGACGAAGATCGCCTCGTTGATCATCGGACAGAGGATGCGATTGACGACGAAGCCGGGATTGTTCTTCACGGTGATCGGCGTCTTGCCCAGCGCCTTCGCCAATGCCTCCACCTTCGCATGCGTCTCGTCGGTCGTCTGCAATCCGCGAATCAGTTCGACCAGCGCCATCATCGGCACCGGATTGAAGAAGTGCATGCCGATGAACTGGCCGGGGCGCGCCGTCGCCGCCGCAAGCTGGGTAATCGAGATCGACGAGGTGTTGCTGGCGATGATGGTCCCGGCGCCGATCACGGCCTCGGCTTCCTTGAGGATGCGCAGCTTCAGCCCTTCGTTCTCGGTCGCCGCCTCGATCACGATGTCGACGTCCTTCATGTCGGCCATTTGCGTGGTCGGCTTGATGCGCGCCATCGCCGCCGCCTTCTGCTCGGCCGTCATCTTCTCCTTCTTCACCAGCCGGTCGAGGCTGCCGGAAATCGTGGCAACACCCTTTTGCACGGCGGCGTCGTTGATGTCCAGCATCACCGCGTCGATGCCCGCCACCGCACAGGCCTGCGCGATGCCATTGCCCATGGTGCCGGCGCCGATGATGCCTACTGTCTTGATCGTCATTTGCTGCTCCCCAGGAAAGATTGAACTCCAACCAATATTCTATCGCGCCGCAAACGCCTGTTACGGAGGGACCAACACGAATCCTCGTATATTGAGCGGCCGTCGCTCAATATACGAGGTCAAGCTTCCGCAGGAATTTGGCTGCCGAAGCGCGGCGGCACGCCCGCCCCTTCGGACCCGGAAATATATGCGGATAAGTAATGGCCGAAAAAGTCGGCTATGGCGGAACGGCGGCTATGTGGCCGAACCGAGCCATTCACAACACAGCCTGCGGGCGACACCGCCTGCCGCCGTCCCGCCAGCGCCGACTTTCCACAATCAAAAGTGTTTGGGCAGTCCAGCTTGCTTCAGCACTGTATTCGCCGTGTGTCGTGATTTGATTTTCTGGTCAACCGGGAAACGCACTCCGGTGTGCGGCGAAAACGAAGCAAAGCGGAGTTTCAGTGAAGGCTAACGCCAGCCGTACCGGCGTTAAGCGCAGCGGCCGAAACTAAACCCAAATGTCGTGATCGCCCTTGCCATGACGCTCGAAGCGGTAACCGCCCTCGGTGAGCAGGCGCTTCAACTCCGGGGTGAAATTGCCACCCATCAGGCCGCATTGCGCTGAGCGACGAAGAACTTGCGGGCGAGCAGTTCGTAGGGTACGTCGACACCGTCGGGATAGCCGTTGGCGTCGAGCAGTTCGGGCACCATGATCCGCAGCTTCGCCGAGAGTTCCTCCATCGAATCGGCCTCGGTCGCAAGGCCGGGAACGTCGTCGGAGGTCGCCACCCAGACGTTCGCCTCATCGTCCCATTCGGCGCGTATGAAAAGTACCTCGTTCATGACAATCCCCGAGGTCGCAAGCATTGATGGCGATTATACGCGCCGGCCCTTACATGCTGCGCCGGTACTGCCCGCCGACTTCGTACAGAGCATTCGAAATCTGCCCCAGCGAACAATGGCGTACCGCCTCCATCATCACCGCGAACACGTTCTGGTTGTCGATCACGGCCTGCTTCAGCCTGGCCAGACAAGCCTCTGCCTCACCGGCGTTACGTGTCTGAAAATCCTTGAGGCGCGCGAGTTGCGACTGCTTTTCGCCTTCGGTCGAGCGCGCCAGTTCGATCTCGCTCGCCACGCCCGATCCGTGCGGATTGAGGAAGGTGTTGACGCCGATGATGGGATAGGAACCGTCGTGCTTCTTGTGTTCGTAGTGCATCGACTCTTCCTGGATCTTGCCGCGCTGGTAGCCGGTTTCCATGGCGCCCAGCACGCCGCCGCGCGAGGCGATGGCTTCGAATTCCTTGAGCACGGCCTCTTCGACCAGATCGGTCAGCTCCTCGATGATGAAGGCGCCCTGGTTCGGGTTCTCGTTCTTCGCCACGCCCCATTCGCGGTTGATGATGAGCTGGATCGCCATGGCGCGCCGCACGCTCTCCTCGGTCGGCGTGGTGATGGCTTCGTCGTAGGCATTGGTGTGCAGTGAGTTGCAGTTGTCGTAGATCGCGATCAGCGCCTGCAACGTGGTGCGGATGTCGTTGAAGTCCATCTCCTGCGCGTGCAGGCTGCGGCCCGAGGTCTGGATGTGGTACTTGAGCTTCTGGCTGCGCTCGTTGGCGCCATAGCGATTCTTCATCGCCACGGCCCAGATGCGGCGCGCGACGCGGCCGATCACCGAGTATTCCGGGTCCATGCCGTTGCTGAAGAAGAAGGACAGGTTGCCGGCGAAGTCGTCGATGTGCATGCCGCGCGCGAGATAGGTTTCGACGTAGGTGAAGCCGTTGGCCAGCGTGAAGGCGAGCTGGCTGATCGGGTTGGCGCCGGCCTCGGCGATGTGATAGCCGGAGATCGAGACCGAGTAGAAATTGCGGATCTGGTTGTGGACGAAATATTCCTGGATGTCGCCCATCATTTTCAGCGCGAACTCGGTCGAGAAGATGCAGGTGTTCTGGCCCTGGTCTTCCTTGAGGATATCGGCCTGCACCGTGCCGCGCACCGACGACAGCGTCCATTCGCGGATTTTCTCGGCCTCTTCCTCGGTCGCGTCGCGGCCGTTCTGCTCGCGGAATTTTTCGATCTGCTGATCGATGGCGGTGTTGAGGAACATGGCCAGGATCATCGGCGCCGGACCGTTGATGGTCATCGAGACCGAGGTCGCCGGGTCGCAGAGGTCGAAGCCGGAGTAGAGCACCTTGAGGTCGTCCAGCGTGGCGATCGAGACGCCGGAATTGCCGACCTTGCCGTAGATGTCCGGGCGCGGATCGGGGTCGCAGCCGTAGAGCGTGACCGAATCGAAGGCCGTTGACAGGCGCTTGGCCGGCATGCCTTCGGAAACTTTCAGGAAGCGCTTGTTGGTGCGGAAGGCATCGCCCTCGCCGGCAAACATGCGCGTCGGGTCTTCGTTCTCGCGCTTGAAGGCGAACACGCCGGCGGTGTAGGGGAAGGAACCGGGCACGTTCTCGCGCATGAGGAACTTGAGCAGTTCGCCCTCGTCGTCGAAGCGCGGCAGCGCGACCTTGCGGATTCTGGTGCCGGACAGCGTCTCGTAAATCAGCCCGGTGCGAATTTCCTTGTCGCGGATCTTCACCACGTATTCGTCGCCCGCATAGGCCTTCTTCATGTCCGGCCACATTGCCAGCAGTTTGCGGGCGTGGGGCGTGAGCTGGCCGTCCTTCCAGACAATCAGCTCGTCGAAATCAGCCGCGTTCTTCTTGCAGCCCTCGAAGATGGCCTTGGCCGTTTTCAGCGACTGGCGCTCACGCGCCAGCAGCGCCTGCTCCGCGATGTGCGAGTGATAGCCGCGCAGGGTATCGGCGATATCGGCCAGATAGCGCACGCGATCCGCCGGCACGATGGCACGGCCGGCGGAGGAACTCTTGACCTTCACCGCCGGCAGGGCGCTCTTGCCGAACTTCAGCCCGCGCTCGGCCAGGCGCGGCGCCAGCGCCTGATACAAGGCGGTGACGCCGTCGTCGTTGAAGCGCGCCGCCATGGTGCCGAATACCGGCATGTCATCCGGCTTCTCGCCGAACCTTTCGCGATTGCGCTGGTACTGCTTGCGCACGTCGCGCAGCGCGTCCTCGGCGCCCTTGCGGTCGAATTTGTTGATCGCGACGAAATCGGCGAAGTCGAGCATGTCGATCTTTTCCAGTTGCGAGGCGGCGCCGAATTCGGGCGTCATCACGTAGAGCGAGACGTCGACCAGCGGCACGATGGCGGCGTCGCCCTGGCCGATGCCCGAGGTCTCGACCACGATCAGGTCGAAGCCGGCGACCTTGCAGGCGGCGATGACGTCGGGCAGTGCCTTGGAGATTTCGCTGCCGGTGTCGCGCGTCGCCAGCGAGCGCATGTAGATGTTGGGATGGCCGATCGCGTTCATGCGGATGCGGTCGCCCAGCAGCGCGCCGCCGGTGCGCTTGCGCGAGGGGTCGATGGAAATCACGGCGATCTTCTGGCTGTCGGCCTGATCGAGGCGGAAGCGGCGGATCAGCTCGTCGGTCAGCGATGACTTGCCGGCGCCGCCGGTACCGGTGATGCCGAGAGTCGGCGCTGGCGACACGGCGGCTTTTTCCAGCAAAGTCTTTTTCGCCTTTTCGGGCCAGGCGCCATTCTCCAGCGCGGTGATGATTTGCGAAAGATTGCGCAGGCGCTCGGCGCGATCGTCGACCTCCAGCGCCTTGATGTCCTGCGGCGAGCGGCGGCTCAAGTCGAGGTCGCAACGTGCCACCATGTCGTTGATCATGCCCTGCAGGCCCATGGTCTGGCCGTCCTCGACCGAGTAGAGATGGCTCACGCCGTAGGCATGCAATTCCGCCGCCTCGGCCGGCACGATGACGCCACCGCCGCCGCCGAATACCTGAATGTTCCCGCCACCGCGCTGCTTGAGCAGGTCGATCATGTACTTGAAGAATTCGACATGCCCGCCCTGGTAGGACGATACCGCGATGCCCTGCGCATCTTCCTGCAAGGCCGCGTTCACGATCTCGTCCACCGAGCGGTTGTGGCCGAGGTGGATCACCTCGACACCGGACGATTGCAGGATGCGCCGCATGATGTTGATCGAGGCGTCATGGCCGTCGAACAGCGAGGTGGCGGTAACGAAGCGCACTTTGTGCTTCGGCTTGTAGGGCACCAGCTTGGCGGCAATGCTGAGATCGGTCATGGTGGCGGCTCCAGTCCTGACGGCAGAGCTTGAATGATAGGCAATGGCTCGCCATGTCGCCATGACACAAAACGACGAGTACTATGCATAATTCGCCATTATGACCAGCCAGACCCATCAAGCAAGGAAGTCCGCCGGAAGCCCGTCGACTGTCGCAATAGGCTTTGTAAGCGGCATTCTTTCAGGGGTTTCACGGGCCGGCCTGGTTCCGGAAACCCTGCTGGAACATGCAGAAATTGCCACGCATCTGCTGCATGATCGAACCGCCCGGATTCCAGTGGCGCGCTATGCCGCGCTCTACCGCTTGATCAACGAACGTCTCGACGACGAAGGCTTCGCGCTGTTTTCACGCCCTCTCCATCGCGGCAGTTTCGAGTTTCTCTGCCGCGCGGCGATCTCCGCGACGACACTGGAAGAAGCGCTGGAGCGCATCGCCCGCTTTCTGCATGTCGTCCTCGACGACCTCGATGTCGAGGTGGAGAAAAGCGGGCGCGCCGCCGTCATCGTGATCAGCGAGGAGCAGGCGCTGCCCGTCGGCCCGGCCGGACGCGTGTTCGCCTACGAATGGCTGTTGCGCATGATCCACGGCCTGGCGGCATGGCTGGTGGCGCACCCGCTGCCGCTCGACGAGGTCAGCTTCCCCTATCCACCGCCGCTGCATGCCGCCGACTACGAACTGGTCTTCGCGCCGCGCTACACCTTCGACGCGCCGCGCCTCGAAGCGCGCTTTCCCGCCGGGTGGCTGGCCCTGCCGGTGCGCCGCGACGAAGCGGCGTTGAGGGTTTTCCTCGCCGACGCGCCGGCCAGCATCACCACGCTCTACCGTCGCGACCGCGCGCTCGCCTTGCGCGTGCGCGAGCATCTGCGTGCCGCCCTGCCGGAGCAGCCTGCGCTGCCCGCGATCGCCCGCCGCCTGTTCCTCTCCCCGCGCACGCTGCACCGGCGACTGGAAGACGAGGGCACCAGCTTTCGCGCCATCAAGGACAGCCTGCGCCGCGACCTCGCCATCGACTGGCTGACCAAGACCGCGCGCCCCTTGAGCCGCATCGGCGCCGACCTCGGCTTTGCCGACGCCGCCGCCTTCTATCGCGCCTTCACCGGCTGGACCGGCAGCGGCCCGCGCGAGTACCGCAAGCGCTTTGGTCGCACGGCAACGACCTGAATACGCTGAAGTTGGGACAGCCTCCGGCTAGGCCTTGTCCTCCAGCGGCATCCGGGCCAATCCGTGCTCGGTCAGCCCGATCGCGCAAGCCCCCTGCTCGCCCACCACGCGGTGGCGCTGGTTGCCCATCAGCACTTCGGCGCCCTCGTAGATGGCCTGCTCGGCGATCACGCGCGACTGCAGGGAGAGTTCTATCTTCTTCGTCAGCACGTCCTGTTCCTCGCGCATCGCAGCGATCGCTTCGCCCAGCGCGCCAGCCGTCGTGCGCGCCTTTTCGATCATCTCGGGGCGCACCTTGCCGGGATTCTTGTGCGCGAAATCGAGCAGCTTGCTGATCTCGAGCAATTGATTTTCCTTGCCGTCGCGATCCTTGGCCATTTCGAGCAACTGCTTGTGCATGGAAGGATTGACGCCGATCTCGAGGCGCGTGGCAACCCGGTTGGGAGACCCGATCACCTTGGCCGTGATCGACAATGTCGCCTGCGCCTTGCCGCCGATGATGTGGCCTCGCTTCTGGTTGCCGACACGAATGTGGTTGTGGGCGGTGAGTTCGCATTGCATCGCCACGTCGTCGATAAAAATGCTGTCACCGGCTTCAATAGCGGCTTGCTGGGCGAAGGCGGCGGTAAAGCAGCCGCCGCATTTGATGCGATGCTCGGCACCACTCTTGCGGCCGAGGCTGCCGATGGCGCCGCCCTTGATGACGATGCTGCCACCGGCCTCCAGTGTTGCCGACTCGACCACGCCGCCAACTTCGATGTCGCCCGTGGCGCGCACCGTCATGCCGGCGCCGACCTCGCCGTGAACCACCACGCTGCCGTCGAAATCGATGTTGCCGCTGGCGGTGCCGACCTCATCGACCTTGTACAGCGGCTCGACGATCATGCCGCCTTTGACCACCACCGGCTGCCCGGAAATCGCCGCCAGCAGCAAATCCGGGTTCTCCGGCGCAAAGGTGGTGCCCGCCAGGTTGGCGGAATACATCATGTCCTTGCCGGGTTTCGGCGGAATCGGCTCCCCGCGCAGCGTCACGCCATCGCGGCCTGTCGTCGCCGGGTGGCGCAGCATCAGCTTGTCGCCCGGGTGGACCACCAGGATTTCGCCCATGTCGCGGTAATCGGTATGTCCCGACTCGTCCACCCTGGGCACCCGGCTGCGCACCTCCGGCAGCAATGACTCGAATCGTCCGTCGCTGCCGTGCACCGGGGCCCGCCCGATGGCGACCACGACGCGCTGGGCGGAACCGGCGGCGATTGCGGCGGCGATGGCTTCGTCGAGAATGCCCTGTTCGATCCCCTGCTCCGTCAACGCCGCCAGCACGGCCTCGCGAGTGACGCCGGCACCGCCCTGTGCCGGCACGATGTCGAGATGGGCCGCCAGACCATCGGGCGAAATGGCGATGTGCATGCCGGCATCGACTTGCTCCGCCAGCTTCACCGTCACCGTGCCTCCGGTGTTGTACTTGGCGAGAAGCAGCATTCCCGCCGTCGGCAGATAATGCAGCCCGCCGAATCCCAGTTCGGCGAGCCGGGCGATCAGCCAGGCTTCATCGACCGGTTGCGCCGCCGGATCGGGCACCACAGTCGCAATCAACGCCCTGACTTCAGTGTCAAGCCTGAAGCTCAGTCCCGCGCCACGCTGCTGCTCGGTGCCCATAGACCCCCCGTTAACTGCGCCGACATCTGTCGGACCTCAAATAACGGGTTGATTCTACCGGCTATGACGCCGCTTCGCGTCGGCGCGGCGAAGAAGTGCGGACGCTTCGGGATGCCGTATTTCAGGCGCGGCGCTGCCTGTCGCCGACAGGGCGATTCAGGAGCGCGGAAAGTTCGGCATCAAATTCCAGCGCATGGCCGCGAATCCAGTCGAGCACCAGTGATTCGAGCTCCCTTGCGCCGATCGCAGGCTGGCAATCATTGAGTTTCGCCGCGGCAAGGTTGTAGCGCGTGGAAAAACTGACATGCGCGCGACGATGCCGCTCGCAATGGGCTTTCGTCGTCTGGCTGCGGGGCAGGGAGTTCATCAGCTCATGCTCGCGCTGGAAATGCTCGAGCAGCAGGGCCTGCATCCTGCCGCAAAGATCCTTCAGCAGGCCATGGCATGACCGGGTTTTCTTCTCGGGGCAGACATCGCATCGGCAGTCCGCGCCCGCGGACTCATCGCAGACCTGCTCCAGCGCTTCCAGAATCATGGCAAGCGCGCTGTGATCGGCGTCGATCCCGGAATTGCCGAAGTCATATCTGAATTCGGGCATCGCCACCTGGCTCATGGACAGGCTCCCCGCGAGCAAACCGCGCACTCGCCGCCAAGCAGGAAATCGCGGCAGGCGCTGCCCGCATTCGGCGCGGCAGCGGCGCCCGTCAGCACGGACACATACGCTGCTTCCAGTTCATCGCTGCAGCCTTCCAGGGACAGTTCCCCTCCGGTCATTTCCAGCAGCAGAACGAGCAGTTCGATGGCCCCCTGGCGGAACTCCGTCACGCCCTTCAGATCGAGATGCAGCGCCCTCGCGCGTGCGGGCCAGTTCATCCTGAAGCGCCGCATGAGTTCCCGCGCGACTTCGCAGTCAAACTCCCCGGTTACCGCAACCCGGAGGCGCTTCCGCGCATCCAGCACGATATTCATGGTCATGATGCATCCTTCGTCCGGAGCAAAAGCCATGGCCGCGAAACAGCCCGTTCGGTGCTGCCTGCCGCAAACTCGGTGATCGATTCGAACAGCATGACTTGCTTCGGCCTGTCCCTGTAGGTGATCCCTGCAAAGTTACTACTGCCCCGCGGCTCCGTCATCACCCGAACGGGTGAGCCTGGACCGAAATCCAGGGCCTGCCTTTGGACACCCGGTCCCCACCGCCCGACGGCAGGCATCTTCCCGGAAACTTGCCGTCGGGTATAGTTGGCGCCATGGTGTGCCAAAGCCTTGCTAGAGCAGGCGCATCGCGAGGGACTCAGGGGAGGCGGAGCGGGACCCACACAAGCTGATGGGCGGCCCGTGAAGGCGGATGGAACTGTCTCGATTGCGGACGGGGAATTCCCGGCGCCAGCCGACGTCCGGATTCGAACACCTAGCTGCAATGCCGTTCATGAAGGATCTTGTTGCGTGCAGACAGACCGCCGCAGTCCGTTCGCCCTGATCGTCGAGGACCATCCGCTGGTCTCCGATTCGCTTGTCGCCTGCATCCGCGACTGCGATGCGGCATTGCGGGTGGACACTGCGGAATCCCTCCGCGCCGCGTTGCGCATTCTTGCGCAACGGCCGATGCCAGTGCTGGTCGTGACCGATCTGACGCTGACCGACGCCAATGGCATGGAAGCGGTAAAACGCTTGCGCGCAGCCGTACCCCACAGCCCGTTGCTGGTCTTCACGGCGCTGGATGATCCGGAATTGCGCAACGAAGCGAAGGCCCTGGGGGTGAGGGGCTACCTCATCAAGAACGCATCGACCCAGACGCTGCGGGACGAAATCCGGACCGCATTGGGCGGACGCCCGCACGGGCCACACGCCGCTCCCGTCGGCACGGCCGCGCCGGACCCGCTGCTTACGCCAAAACAGCGCGCCGTGCTTGAAGAACTGGCGGCGGGCCGCAGCAATCACCAGATCGCCGCGCGGATGAACATCAGCGAAGAAACGGTGCGCTCCCACATGAAGGAAATCCTCGGTCGACTCGCGGTGAAGAATCGCACCGAAGCCGTTGTCCGCTACCTCCAGATGCTCAGACCCGATGCCCGCCGCTGACGCCCGGAAGCAGGAATGAGGCGCGGACTTCCCGCTCTTCTCGTGGCCGGCTGCATCGCCTGCCTGGCGCTCACGGCGCACGCGTCCCCTCCGGTGCCCGTCGAGGTCGGGCCCGAAGCGGAACGGGTGGCCGTTTGGCCAACACTGCGGGTGGTGGTGTCGGCCGACAGGAACCTGGGGGCCGCTCAGGCGGCGGTACTGGCCAACGGCGGCGGCGCAATCGCCGTCGATAGCCCGAATCACATTTTCGGTCGCGGCACCGCACCCTACTGGGCCCTGTTTTCCCTGTACAACCCCGCGCCGTCGGAGCAGCTGCGGCTGCTCGCGGTGGAAACCACCACCCAGTTCGACATGCGCCTGTTCGCGCGGAGCGCAACGGGTGCGTGGCGCCAGCTTCCCTCGCTGGCCGATGCCGCGGCCGGACGTATCGGCGGCGGCACCACGCGTCCGGCCTGGGCGCTTGAGCTGGCGCCACGGCAGGCCACCGAATTCCTGTTGCGCATCGAGGGTCCGGCCATCGTCCGCTTTCCGGTGTTTGCCTATCACCCGGTGGACTTTGCCGAGCGGGAACGCAACATCACCGTCGCGATCGGCATTGCCCTCGGCGGCTGCCTCTTCATCATCATCTACGCCGCATCGCTGCGGCGCTATCTCGATGACACCCTGATACTCCTGTTCATCTACATGATCATCGCGGACCTGGTCGGCGCCCTGTGGCTGTCCGGATTTCTGGCCCAGCTGTTTCCCATGCTGCCGGAAACCGCGCTCAGTCCGATAGGCTTTGCGGCCTACGCAAGCCTGTTCGGCTGCGGCAGCCTGCATGCTCGCGCCTACCTCAACTGCGCGTCCTGGGCGCCGCGGACGGATTTCCTGTTGCGGGTCCTCGGCTGGCTCTGGCTCGCGCTGGCGCCATTTTTTGCCCTGGCGTTTCCTGTCGCCGCCCGGATTCTTCTGGTCTGGGGCGGTGCCGCGATCGCCGCGATACTTGTCGTCGTTTCCGCCCTGGCCACGCACAGGAAAATCCGCTTCTCCCCCTACATAGGCGTCGCCTGGCTGGCCTACCTGGTCGGCGGAATGTTCTTTCTTGCGGCGCGGATAATCGACAACCCCGTGGCCTGGTCATCGAGCGCCTTCGTCCTGCTGCAAGCCACGGTGGTCGCGGCCTGTTTCGGCTTTGCCATGAGCCAGCGCCTGATGCAGCAGCGGGATGCGCTGGTGGCGGCGCGTCAGCAGGCCGTCATGGAGCGCGAGAAGGCAGCGGCCCTTATGCGTGAGCGCAGCCTGTTGTTTGCCGCCACCAATCATGATCTGCGCCAGCCGCTGCTGGGCGTCAATCTGTTCGCGGACCTGCTCAAGTCCGCCGCCACGCCAGCGGAACGTGAAGAGCGCTCGCGCAAGCTCGATCTGGCGCTGAAGGAGGTCGACGAACTGCTGCTCGGCATCCAGCAACTGGCCACCGTGCACGAGGCGGAGCATCGCCCGGTCATGCAGCGGGTGAAACTCGACGACCTGCTGGCGCCCATCATCGAGGAATACCGGGGGCGATCGGAATACAAGCGCATCACCATCCGCTACGTGCCCTCGCGCCTGTCCATCACGACCCACGTACCTTACTTCCAGCGCATCGTGCGCAACGTGCTCTCGAACGCCATCCGCTACACCGAGCAGGGCGACCGGATACTTGTCGGCTGCCGGCGGGGAGGGGGCCTGCGCCTGGTCATCGCGGATACCGGCCACGGCATGACCGAAGACCAAATCCGGCGCGCGTTCGATGCGTTCCAGCGCTTCGACACCAAGAGCTCCATTCCGGACGGATTCGGCCTTGGCCTGTTCAGCACCAAGAGCCTCGCCAACTCATTGGGTCTGGCGGTGGCCCTGAAAAGCCGCGCCGGACGCGGCACCGAATTCAGCATCGCGCTGTCAGCCTCCGGCACGCCGTGACAGTTCCCGTTCCTTGAGCAGGGCATAGATCGCGGGGATCACCGCCAAGGTCAGGATCGTCGAGGAAATCATGCCGCCGATCATCGGCGCGGCAATGCGGCTCATCACTTCCGATCCGGCACCCGTGCTCCACATGATCGGCAGCAGGCCGGCCATGATGGCGACCACGGTCATCAGCTTGGGCCGCACGCGCTCGACCGCGCCTTCCATCACCGCGGCGTACAAGTCGGCGCTGGCGGCACGGCGATTTTCGGCACGGCAGCGGGCCTGAGCGGCCTCCCAGGCATGATCGAGGTAGATCAGCATCACCACGCCGGTTTCGGCGGCGACGCCGGCCAGCGCAATGAAGCCGACGGCCACCGCCACCGACAGGTTGTAATTCAGCAGCCACATCAGCCAGACGCCGCCGACCAGCGCGAAGGGCACCGAGAGCATGACGATCAGCGTTTCGGTCAGGCGCCGGAAATTGAGATAGAGCAGCAGGAAAATGATCAGCAGCGTCAGCGGCACGACGAGCTTGAGCTTTTCGATGGCGCGCTCCATGTACTCGAACTGGCCGCTCCAGGCGATGTAGTAGCCGGGGGCGAATTTCACTTTCGCATTGACGGCCTGACGCGCGTCGGCGACGTAGGAGCCGATGTCGCGGTCGCGGATGTCGACGTAGATGTAGGCCGAGAGCAGCGCGTTCTCGGTGCGGATGGCCGGCGCGCCCTTGACGATGGCGACCTTCGCCACTTGCCCGAGCGGCACCATGGCGCCGCCCATGACCGGCACCAGTACTTCGCGCGCGATGGCCTGCGGGTCGGCACGCAGCTCGCGCGGGTAGCGCACGCTGATGCCGAAACGCTCGCGGCCCTCGACCGTGGTCGTCACCATCTCGCCGCCCAGTGCCGTGGCGATGGTGTCCTGCAGCTCGCCGACGCCGAGGCCGTAGCGCGCCAGCGCCTCGCGGTCGGGCTCGATGTCGAGGTAGAAGCCGCCGGTGATGCGTTCCGCGTAGGCACTGGTGGTGCCCGGCACGGTCTTCACCACGCCCTCGATCTCGCGCGCCAGACGTTCCATCTCGACCAGGTCCTTGCCGAAGACCTTGATCCCGATCGGGGTGCGGATGCCGGTGGACAGCATGTCGATGCGCGCCTTGATCGGCATGGTCCAGGAATTGGCGACGCCGGGGAATTGCAGCGCGCGATCCAGTTCGGCAATCAGCTTGTCGATGCTCATGCCCGGCCGCCATTCGGATTCGGGCTTGAGGTTGATCACCGTCTCGAACATCTCCGTCGGCGCCGGATCGGTGGCGGTGTTGGCGCGCCCGGCCTTGCCGATCACCGAGGCGACTTCGGGGAAGCTCTTGATGATCTTGTTCTGCGTCTGCAGCAACTCGGCGGCCTTGGTGATCGACATGCCCGGCAAGGACGTCGGCATGTAGAACAGCGTGCCTTCGTTCAAGGTCGGCATGAACTCGCTGCCCAGCTTCGATGCCGGATACAGGCTGACGGCCAGCGTCGCCAGCGCGAGGACAATCGTGGCACGCTTGCGGCGCATGACCTCGGCGATGATCGGCCGGTAGAGCCGGATCAGCACGCGATTCACCGGGTTCTTCGCCTCGGGCATGATCGCGCCGCGGATGAAGAACAGCATCAGCACCGGCACCAGGGTCAGCGACAGGAAGGCGGCGCCGGCCATGGCGAAGGTCTTGGTATAGGCCAGCGGCGAGAACAGCCGGCCCTCCTGCGCTTCGAGCGTGAACACCGGCAGGAAGGACACCGTGATGATCAGCAGCGAGAAGAACAGCGCCGGGCCGACTTCCTTGCACGCCGCGATGATTGCTTCGCTACGGGACTCGCCCTCTTTCAGTCGTTCCAGATGCTTGTGCGCGTTCTCGATCATGACAATGGCGGCATCGACCATGGCGCCGATGGCGATCGCGACCCCGCCCAGGCTCATGATGTTGGAATTCATGCCGAGCGCGCGCATGGCGATGAAGGCGATCAGCACGCCCACCGGCAGCATCAGGATCGCCACCAGCGCGCTCCTCGCATGCATGAGGAACACCAGGCAGACCAGCGCGACGATGAGGCTTTCCTCGATCAGCGTGTTCTTCAGCGTCTCGATGGCGCGATGGATCAGGTCGGAGCGATCGTACACGGTTTCGATCGTGACGCCGGCGGGAAGGCCGGGGGCGATCTCGGCAAGCTTTTCCTTGACGCCGTGGATCACGTCGAGCGCGTTCTGCCCGTAGCGCGACATGGCGATGCCGGACACCACCTCGCCCTCGCCGTTGAGTTCGGTGATGCCCCGCCGTTCGTCGGGACCCAGCTCGACGTGCGCAATGTCGCGGATCAGCACCGGCGTGCCCCGCTCCGCTTTGACGACAAGGTTCTCGATGTCGGCACGCCCGCGCAGGTAACCGCGCCCGCGCACCATGTACTCGGTCTCGGCCATTTCGACCACGCGGCCGCCGACGTCGCGGTTCGATTCACGGATCGCCTTCGTCACCGTGGACAGCGCGACGCCATAGGCGCGCAGCTTGACCGGATCGACGACGACCTGGTACTGCTGGACGAAGCCGCCGATGCTGGCGACCTCGGCCACGCCCGGCGCCTTGGTCAACTGGTAGCGGATGAACCAGTCCTGGATGGTGCGCAGTTCGGCCAGCGACTTGTCCTTCGCCAGCACCACGTACTGATAGACCCAGCCGACCCCCGTTGCGTCCGGACCGAGTTGCGGCGTCACGCCTTTCGGCAAACGTCCGGCGGCGAAGTTCAGGTATTCGAGGACGCGCGAACGCGCCCAGTAGATGTCGGTGCCGTCCTCGAAAATCACATAGACGAAGGAGGCGCCGAAGAAGGAAAAGCCGCGCACCACTTTCGACTTCGGCACCGAAAGCATGGCCGTGGTCAGCGGGTAGGTGACCTGGTCTTCCACCACCTGCGGCGCCTGGCCCGGCACCTCGGTGTAGATGATGACCTGCACGTCGGAGAGGTCGGGCAGTGCGTCGAGCGGCGTCTTCAGCACGGCATGGATGCCGGCCAGCGTGACGAAAATCGTGGCGAGGACGACGAGGAATTTGTTCCGCGCCGACCAGTCGATGAGGGCATTCAGCATATTAGGGTTCCTTCCCCCGGCCCCCTTCCCAAGGAAAGGGGTGACGGCAGTTCGGCCACTTCCGTGGCCTCCGGGTAGCTGGCTGGCCCCGCCTTGGGGCGGCCCGGCGGCGGGGCGTTCACCCTTTGCGTCGAGTTTGGTGATCACCCACTCGCCGGGCTTGCGCTCGACGAACTCGATGCTGATGGCACTGCCCGGTTTCGCCTTGTCCACCAGCGAGGGATTGGCCAGCACGAAGTCCATGGTCATGCCCGGCCACTTGAGGCTGGGCACCGGGCCGTGCGTCACGGTCACGCTGCCGGCCGCGGCATCGATGGCGTCGAGCGTACCCGTCGCCTGATGGCTGACTGCCTTCGTCGCTGGCGCAGCATCTGCGGCGAACCCGCTCAGCGCGGCCTTCAAGTTGCTTTCGGCATCGATCAGGAAATTCGCCGCGACCACCACCGTGTCGCCAGCGCCGACTCCCTCGCGAACCTCAACGTACTCATCGCTGCGCGCACCGAGTTTGACCTCGCGCGGCTCGAAGCGGCCGGCCCCTTTCTCGATCAGCACGACCTGCCGCGTTCCGCTGTCGATCACCGCCGACACCGGCACCGTCACCACCTTCTCGCGACCGCCCACGGCCAGTTCGACGCTGGCGTACATGGCCGGCTTCAGCAGGCCTCCGGGGTTGGCCAGCTCGATGCGCACGGGAATCGTCCGCGTCTCGGCCTTGAGCGTGGGATAGATGTAGGCGATCGTGCCGCTGAAGTTCTTGTCCGGATAGGCGTTGATGCCGAGCTTGACCTTCTGCCCGAGCTTGACCAGCCCGATGTCGCGCTCGAAAACATCGGCCAGCACCCATACCGACGAGAGGTCGGCAATCTGGTAGAGCATCTCGCCCGGCATGAAGCGCATGCCGGCGACGGCCTTCTTCTCCAGCACCACGCCACCCACCGGCGAGCGGAAAGTGAGTGTGCGCTTTGCCTCGCCGCCCGCCGCCAGCGCCTTGATCTGCTCCTCGGAAATGTCCCAGTTGCGCAGGCGCACCAGGCTGGCGTCGGCCAGCTGGCGCATGCCCGACTGCATTTCGCTGCTGGCCTCCTTCAGCGCCGCGACGCCCTTCGCCGCAACCACGTACTCGCGCTGCGCCGAGACCAGTTCCGGGCTATAGACCTCGAACAGCGGCTGACCCTTTGCCACCGGCTGGCCAGTGGCATTGACGTGCAGGCGCTCGACCCAGCCTTCGAACTTCGGCGCCACGTTGTGCAAGCGGCGCTCGTCGATTTCCACCCGGCCGGCGGCCCGCACCTGGCGTGCCAGTTCGCGCAGCGCCGCAGGCTCGGTACGCACGCCGAGCTTCTGCACCTTCTCCGTGCTGATCCTCACCTCGCCTGCAACCGAGCCGCCGCCGTCCTCGCCTTCGTAGACTGCGATGTAGTCCATGCCCATCGAGTCCTTCTTCGGCACCGGCGAGGTGTCCGGCAGGCCCATCGGGTTGCGGTAGTAGAGCAGCTTGCGCGGGGCCGCAGCGGGCGCGGCAGCGGGGCCGGCTGTCATCGCCGTGTCGCCGGCGCCAGCGCGCTGCGTCCCTTCGGGAACTTTCTTGTTCCCCAGCCAGTAGCCGCCGCCGACGGCCAGCAGCAGGGCCGCCAGCACAGCCGATATTTGATATTTCATAGCTCTTCTCCCACCATCTTTTCGATTTCGGCCAGCCGCATCTGCTGGTCGCCGCGCGCCTTCACCAGTTCATTGCGGGCGCGGCGCAGTTGCCGGTGCGCATCGAGCACCGCGGCGAAATCCACGCGGCCGTTTTCGTAAGCGGCCAGCGCCGCGTTCAGATTCAGTTCGGCCTGCGGCAAAAGGCCCGTGGTCACCAGCGACTCCAGCCGTCGCGCGACGTCGAGACCGGCCAGGCTTTCGCTGAGTTCGGCCAGGCTCTGGTTGAGGTTGCCCTGGCGGCGCAGGCGCGCCGCTTCGAGGTTCAGCTCGGCCTCGCGTTCCTGTGCCCGCCGGCTGCCCTGCTGCAGCGGAATGTTGATCTCGAACATCAGCTCCCACTCGCTGACGCGGTTGCGGGTCTGGGTCGGCGAGATGCCGAGGTTCACGTCGGGATAGCGATTGCGCGCCACCAGCTCGCGCCCCTTCTCGGCGCCGGTGATGCGTGCGTCATCGGCGGCCAGTTGCGGGTTGTTGGCCTTCAGGCGCGCCTCCAGTGCGACCATGTCCAGTTGCGACACCGGGGGCAATGGGCGCAGCTTTTCCGGCGGGCGCAGCCTCACGTTGCCGGGGCGTCCCAGCAGGGCCCGAATTCGAGCAGCGGCCTGTGCACTCTCGCCTTCGAGCATGACCAGGTCGGTCTCCATGGCAATGATCTCGGACTGGGCGCGCAGGGCGTCCTGCTGGCTGCCAAAGCCGCTGGCATAGCGGGTGCGGGCGGTCTCGGCAACGCGCCGCATCAGGTCCAGGTTTTCCTGTGCGTAACGGATGCTGCTCAGGTGCACATGGTGCTGCGCATAGTTGAGCTTGATCCGCGTCGCCAGTTCCAGCCAGCCTGCGCGCGCCTTCGCCTTCGCCTCGTCGGCGCCGGCACCGGCGACCTCGCGCCGCAAGTCGCGCTTGCCGAACCAGGGCAGGTTCTGGCTGATCGCGTAGCGCGCACTGCCGATGCGCGGCGGCAGCAGGTTGGCGCTGGCCGCGTCGTTGCCTTCGTTGGTAACGTTGCGCAACTCGGTACGCAACATCGGGTCGGGCAGCGCGCCGGCCGGCTCGACGCGCGCCGTGGCGGCCTCGGCCTCGGCGCGCAACGCGGCGAACTCGGGATGGCGGCTGCGGGCGAATTCAAGCAGGCTTTCGACACTGCCGCCGATCACCTGCTCGGGTTCCGCGGCACGGGCATATCCTCCCGCCAGCAGCAGCATCGCGAGCAGGATAGGGGCGGGGCGCATGGCCCTACTTCACCGCTTCGACGCGAACGACGGAGTACTGGCCGCCCTTTTCTTCGGCGCGGAAGCTCAGCTTGTCACCATCCTTGACCGATGCCGGGACCACGCCCTTCTTGAAAGTGAAGGTCATGGTCATCGCACCCATGCCCAGATTTTCGATGGGGCCATGGCTGATGGTGATGCTTCCCGCCGCCCGGTCGAGCCTTCTGACCGTGCCTTCGGACAATGGCTGGCTGGCGGCCTTCGCCGGTGCGGCAGTATGCGAGGAATGATCCATCGCGATCACGGGTTGCAGGAACAATGCAAAAGCGGCGGCGGCCGCGGTACGCAAAACAAGGTGTTTCATGAAAGTCCCCTATGACAATAAACCAACGGACGCGGCGACAGTGCCGCTCACGTCATCCTCAGTTCGAAACACACGCCTCCCGTCACCGACCGGACGCCTATCTCTCCGCCGTGCGCGCGAATGATCGAACGGGTGATGGCGAGGCCCAAGCCGGCGCCTTCGCCCCCTTCGTGACGCGACGGATCGCCGCGATAGAAGCGATCGAAGATCCGCGACATCTGTTCCCGCGGAATCGGCTCGCCGGAATTCTCCACCGACAGTTTGGTGCCCTCGCTGCTGGACTCGATGTCGACCCGGATAGCTCCGCCCGCCGGCGTGTGCCGGATCGCGTTGGAGATCAGGTTGGCCAGCGCCCGGCGCAGCATCAGCTTGTCGCCGCTGACCTGGCCGCTGCCCGTCAGCGTGAGCCGCAGGCCTTTTTCCTCGGCCAGCGCATCGAAGAAGTCGAACAGTTCGCGCACTTGCAGCGCCAGATCGACCGGTTCGCGGCTCGGCACCACCAGCCCGTGGTCGGCCTGCGCCAGGAACAGCATGTCGCCGACCATGCGCGCCAGGCGTTCGTACTCCTCGGCATTCGACGCCAGCACCTCGCGGTACTCGTCCTCGCTGCGCGCCCGTGCCAGCGCCACCTGGGTCTGCGTCATCAGATTGCTGATCGGCGTGCGCAGTTCGTGGGCCAGGTCGGACGAGAAGTCCTTCAGGCGCTGGAAGGAATCCTCCAGCCGGGCCAGCATATCGTTCAGGGTCTCGGCCAGTTCGGCAAGCTCGACCGGCACGGCGTCGAGGCTCAAGCGGGTGTCGAGGCGGTTCGCCGTGACGCTTGCCGCATCGCGTCGCATGGCCTGCAGGGGCGCCAAACCGCGCCGCGCCACGACCCAGCCGAGGAAACCCACCAGGATTGCGGCAATGGCAACGAACAGCCACAGCGTCTGGCGGAAGGACTCCATGAAGTGCTCGTGATGGGAAATATCCACGGCCACCGCGACCAGCATCGGCGACAAATTTCGGTCGCCGGTCGGCAGCAAGCTGGCGATGCCGCGCCAGGGTTGACCGGCCTGGGTCCAAGACCGTGGTTTGCTGCCGGCGCCCGCCGGTTCCAGCATGGCGCGCGGAAATGCCGCATTGGCGGTCGCGAACACGCGCTTCCCTTCGGCATCGAGGACCACCACGGCGAGCCCGTGATGGCCGACCAGAGAATCGTCGAGCTGGCGCAGTAGGGTGTTCGATTCCGCCGGCGAGTGCAGCTGTTCCAGCAAGTTGGCGGCCAGCTGCGTTTTGCCGCTCAGCACCTCCATGTCCTGTTCGACGAAGTGCTGTTCGACCGCATTGCCGATCAGCATCCCCAGCCCCAGCAGCACGGCCGTCGACACGGCGGCGAACAGCAGGGTCAGGCGCGCGGTGATCGACGTGCCGCACCTCACGTCGCCTCCACCTCGAGCACATAGCCCATGCCGCGCACGGTGCGAATCAGTTTCGGCTCGAAACCGTCGTCGATCTTGGCGCGCAGGCGGCGCATCGCCACTTCAATGACATTGGTGTCGCTGTCGAAATTCATGTCCCACACCTGCGAGGCGATCAGGGATCGCGGCAGGACTTCGCCCTGGCGGCGCAGCAGGAGTTCCAGCAGCGCGAACTCCTTGGCGGTGAGGTCGATGTGGCGGCCGCCGCGCGCGGCGCGACGCCGTAGCAGATCCAGTTCCAGATCCGCCGCGCGCAACTGCTGCGGCTCCTGGCTGCGGCTGCCGCGCCGCAACAGGGTGCGCACGCGGGCCAGCAGCTCGGCGAATGCGAAGGGCTTGACCAGGTAATCGTCGGCGCCGAGTTCCAGCCCCTTGACGCGATCCTCGACCTGGTCGCGGGCGGTAAGAAACAGCACCGGCATTTCGCGCCCGGCGCGGCGCAGGCCGGCCAACACCTGCCAGCCATCCAGTTTCGGCAGCATCACGTCGAGGATCGCCAGGTCGTAGTCACCGGTTTCGCCCAGATGCAGGCCATCCACCCCGTCGCGCGCCAGGTCGACGACGAAGCCCGCCTCGACCAGCCCCTGCCTGAGGTAGTCGCCGGTTTTCGGCTCGTCTTCCACCACCAGAAGTTTCATTGCCCATTCCCGCTCGTTGCGATGCCGCAATTTTGCGCCCGCGGCATGGAAGACTACGAGAGATTACAGAAATGTAATCCGCGCGTCAGCTTGCCGTCGGCTTGCCCTTCGCAGAATGCGTGACAGTCAACCAACGGGTGCATTGGAAATGGCAACAGGAAATCGCGGGCAAAGTGGCAGGGCACTGGTCTGCGCCGTGGCGCTGATGCTCGGTCAGGCTGCCCTGGCAGCGGATGCCGGCAAGCCGGCGGGCGGTCTGGCGTCCGCGCTGGAACAGGCCTGGCGGCTGCATCCGCAGGCGGCCGCGCTGGATGCGCGCGACGCCGAGGCGCGGGCGGCGCGGGACATTGCCGGCGGGCTGACGCCGGAACCGGGTGCCATTGCCATCGGCAGCCGCAACGACCGCTGGAATCGCGATCGGGGGCAACAGGAATACGAAATCGAGTTGGCAACGCCCTTGTGGCTGCCAGGACAAAAGGCGGCGCACGAGGATGCGGCCGCGAGCCAGATCGATGAAGTGGCGGCGAAGCGCATCGCTTTGCGCTGGGAACTGGCCGGAGAGCTGCGCGAGGCGTGGTGGGCGCTGGCCGCAGCGCGCAACGCGCGGGCGCTGGCGGCCCGTCGCGTGGAGACTGCACGCGCACTGGAATCCGACGTGCGGCGGCGTTTCCGCGCCGGCGATCTGTCGCGCATCGACGGCAACCTGGCGCAGTCGGAAGTGCTCGCCGCCGAGGCGGAACTGATCGAGGCCGAGGCAAACCGGCTGCAGGCGGAACAGCTCCTGCGTACGCTGACCGGTGCCGGCGCGCCGGTCGACATCGGCGAGGAAGCGCCGGCGCCAACTGGGAAGGCGCAGCTAACCGCGGAGGCGAATGCAACCATGGCGACGCATCCGCTGCTGGCCGCCGCCGCCGCCGCCGCGCGCAGCGCGCGGGCGCGCGCCACGGTCGCCGCCGAATCCCGGCGTGCGGCACCGGAACTGGCATTCCGCGCGGTACGCGAGCGCGGCGACTTCGCCGAGCCCTACGCCAACAGCATCGGCGTGCGCTTGAAAATTCCGTTTTCCTCGGGCGCGCTGGTGCGCCGCGACACCGCCGCGGCACAGGCCGAGGCCAGCCAGGCCGACGCCGAAATGCTGCGCGCGCGAACCCGCGTCGAGCTGGAGACGGAACGCGCCCGACGCGCGCTTGCCGCGGCCGGACTACAGCTCGCCATGGCCGAAGAGCGCCGTACGCTGGCCGCCGACAATCTGCGCCTGGCCGAAAAGGCGTTCACGCTGGGCGAATCCGATTTGTCGGCGCTGCTGCGCATCCGCGCCGCCGCCTACGATACCGAATCCTTTTACGACCGTCAGCGCGTGGCCCGCGCCGCGGCGATATCGCGTTTGCAGCAAGCCCTGGGAGTATTGCCGTGAGACAAATTGTTGCAGTCGCTTTGTTTGCCGTGGCGCTTTCGGCCTTCGGCCACGGCGGGGAGGATCATGGCGCGCCACCGCCGCCTGTCAGCCAGGGAGTGGCGCCGCGTGCACTGGCCGCCACCGAGGAGTTCGAAGTGGTAGCCGCCCTCGAAGGCAAGCAGCTGGTGGTGTATGTCGATCGCTTCGCCAGCAACGAACCGGTGGTGAAAGCCAAGGTAGAGATTGAGGGTGCGGGATTGAACGGCCTTGCCGTCGAGGCTGCGCCAGGCACCTATGTGATGGACATTGCGGCAGCTATGCCGCCGGCCAAGCATGCCTTGACGATCAGCATCGAAGCCGGCGACACCGCTGACTTGCTTACCGCGACGCTGGACACGTTACTCCCGGTGGTCGCCGACGAGCATGTGCACAACTGGGGCGAGCGGGTTGTCTGGAGCCTTGCCGCCCTACTGCTTGTTAGCGGCGCCTTGCTGATCGTCCGGCGCAACAGAAAAAAAGCCAAAGGAATCTGAAAATGGAGCGAAGCGGAATTTCAGTGATGTACGCCATCAACTTGCGCTTGCTTGTCGCCTCGACAGCCCTGGCTTTCGTCGCGAACAGCGCGCTGGCCCACGGCGACGAAGATCACAGCAAGGACGCCAAGAAGCCTGCTGGCACTGCGCCGACCAGCGCCGCATCGAGTACGCCGGGCGCTCCGGGCACACCGGCCGCATTGCAGCGCCTGGCCGATGGCAGCCTGTTCGTCCCCAAGTCCGTGCAACGCCAGTTGGGACTGCGCACCCAGCCGGCGCGGCTCGGCGATCTCGCCGCGACGGTCGAGCTCAACGGCAAGGTCATTCCCGATCCCAATACGAGTGGCCGGGTCCAGGCGGCGTTTTCCGGCACGGTCATGCCGGGACCCAAAGGCATGCCCGTGACGGGGCGAAAGGTCGTCAAAGGCGAGGTGCTGGCGTGGTTGCGCCCGGTCAGCGGCGCCATCGAACGCGGCAACCAGAAGTCGCAATTGGCCGAATTGGAGGCCCAGCAGGCCATCGCCGACGGGCGCGTGAAGCGCTTCGAGCAACTTGAAGGCGCCGTGCCGCAGAAGGAAATCGAGGCAGCACGGATCGAGCGCGACGCGCTGCAAAAGCGCCGCGCCTTTGTCGGCGCCAGCATCAACGCCGCCGAGCCGCTGCTGGCAACGGCGACCGGTGTGATCAGCGCCTCGCACCATCTGGTCGCCGGACAGATCGTCGATGCCAGGGAGGTTCTGTTCGAGATCGTCGATCCCGACCGCCTTGCCGTGGAGGCGCTGGCCTACGATGCAGGCATCGCAGCGGCACTGATATCCGCCACCGCGCTGGCGGAGCAGACCGCGCTGGAACTCAAGTTTGTCGGCGGTGGCAGGCAACTGCGCGAACAGGCCTTGCCCTTGCTGTTCCGCATTGTCGGGGCCAACTCGATGGTCGCCGTTGGCCAGCCGGTCAAGGTGATTGTGCGCACGGCGCATGAACTCAAGGGCGCCCCGGTACCGCGCGCGGCGCTGACGAAAGTCGGCGCTGGCGAGACGGCGGTGTGGGTGCATGCCGAGGCCGAACGCTTTGTCGCCCGCAAGGTGCGCCATCAGTCGCTGGATGCCGGCAATGTCGCCATCGCCGACGGCTTGCACGAGGGCGACCGCGTGGTCATCGAAGGCGCCGGCCTGCTGTCCCAGGTACGCTAAAACCATGTTCGACTACATCATCCACGCCGCGCTGAAACAGCGGCTGCTGGTCCTTGGCATCTCGCTGCTGCTGATCATCTACGGCGCGCTCACGCTGCGCCAGATGCCGGTCGATGTCTTCCCTGACCTCAACAAACCGACCGTGACGCTGATGACCGAAGCCGGCGGCATGGCACCGGAGGAGGTCGAGCAGTTGGTGAGTTTCCCCGTCGAATCGGGCATGAACGGCATGCCGGGCGTGACGCGCGTGCGCTCGGTATCGGGCATCGGCCTGTCCATCGTCTATGTCGAATTCGAATGGGGCACCGACATCTACCGCAACCGGCAGCAAATTGCCGAGCGCCTGAACCTGGTGCGCGAGCAATTGCCGCCGGGCATCGTGCCGCAACTCGGGCCGATCTCCTCGATCATGGGCGAGATCCTGCTGATTGCCATCCCCGCTGACCCGGCCCAGGTGAGTCCGATGGCGGTGCGCGAATACGCGGACTGGGTCATGCGGCCGCGGCTGCTGACCATTCCCGGCGTCGCCCAAGTGATTCCGATCGGCGGCGAAGTCCGTCAGTACCGCGTCGAGATCAAGCCCGCGCAGCTGCAGGCGCTGGGCATCGAGCGCGAGAAGCTGGAAGCCGCGCTGCGCGATTTCGGCGCCAACACCAGCGGCGGCTTCCTCGAAGCCCAGGGCCGCGAATACCTGATCCGCCAGATCGGCCGCAGCTCGCGCATCGAGGATTTGCAGAATCTGGTGGTGGCGGTGAAAAACGGCCAGCCCATCCTGCTCAAGCAACTGGCCGAGGTGAAACTGGCGCCGGCCATCAAGCGCGGCGACGGCAGCTACAAGGGCAAGCCGGCGGTAATTCTGTCGGTGCAGAAGCAGCCCAGCGCCGACAGCGTGACGCTGACCCGCGACGTGGAAAAAGCCATCGCCGAACTGGGCAAGAGCCTGCCCAGGGGCATCGACAAACCGTCCTTCCTCTTCAAGCAGGCCGACTTCATCGAGCATTCGGTGGGCAACGTCAAGGAAGCGCTGCGCGACGGCGCCATCCTGGTGGCGGTGATCCTCTTCCTGTTCCTGCTCAACCTGCGCACCACGATCATTTCGTTGATGGCGATTCCTGTTTCGTTGCTGGCCACGGCACTGGTGTTCCACTACTTCGGCCTGTCGATCAATACCATGACGCTGGGTGGCCTGGCCATCGCCATCGGCGAACTGGTGGATGACGCCGTGGTCGGCGTCGAGAACGTGCTGCGCCGGCTGAAGCTGAATCGCGCCGATGCCTCGCCGCGCCCGGTGGCCGAGGTCATCGCCGCCGCGACGCTGGAAGTGCGTTCGGCCATCGTCTATGCCACGGTGATCATCGTACTGGTGTTCGTGCCGCTGTTCGTGCTGCCCGGCATCGAGGGCCGGCTGTTCACGCCGCTGGGCGTGGCCTACATCGTTTCCATATTGGCCAGCATGATCGTCTCGGTGACGCTGACGCCGGTGATGGCCTATTACCTGCTGCCGCGCATGAAACAACTACATGCCGGCGACAGCCCCTTGGTGATCTGGCTCAAGCGTTGGGACGCGAAGCTGCTGCACTGGTCCTTCGGCCATGCCCGCGCGCTGCTGGCCGGCGCGCTGGCGGCGGTGGTGATCGTCGCGGCGAGCGTGCCATTCTTTCCGCGTTCCTTCCTGCCACCCTTCAACGAGGGCACGCTGACCGTGAATGTGCTGCTCAGCCCGGGCACGTCCCTGACCGAATCCAACCGCATCGGCACACTGGCGGAGCAACTGGTCGGTCAGGTGCCCGAAGTGACCCAGATGGGCCGCCGCACCGGTCGCGCCGAACTCGACGAGCATGCCGAAGGCGTGCATTACACCGAGATGGATGTCGATCTCAAGGCCTCGGAACGCAGCCGAGAGCAGATCATCGCCGACATCCGCCAACGCCTGGCCAGCCTGCCGGCAGCCTCCAACGTCGGCCAGCCGATTTCGCACCGCCTCGACCACCTGCTGTCCGGCGTGCGCGCCCAGATCGCGCTGAAGGTCTATGGCGACGACCTCGACACGCTGCGCGGGCTGGCCGCCGAGCTGCGCGAGCGGCTGGCGAGGATTCCCGGCATCACCGATTTGCAAATCGAAAAGCAGGTGCTGATTCCGCAGGTGAAGATACGCCTCGATTACGAAAAGGCAGCGCAATACGGCGTCGCACCCGGCGCCCTGCTGCGCGGTCTGGAGCAAATGATCGAGGGCGAGCGGATTACCCAGATCGTCGAGGGCAACCGGCGCTTCGACCTGCTGGTGCGCCTGCCCGAGGGCGCGCGCAGCCCGCAGACGCTGGCGGATCTGTTGATCGAAACGCCGGGCGGGTACGTGCCGCTATCGAAGATCGCCAGCGTGGAGGAAAGCGACGGCCCCAACCAGGTCAGCCGCGAGAACTCGCGCCGACGCATCGTGCTTTCGGCCAATACCGATGGCCGCGACATGTCGAAGGTGATCGCCGATATCCGCGCCGAGCTGGCCGCCAGGCCCTTGCCGGAAGGCTACTTCACGGCGCTGGAAGGGCAATTCCAGGCGCAGGAGCAGGCATCGCGACTGATCGCCTTGCTCGCCGCCGTATCTCTGACCATGATCTTCATGGTGCTCTACAGCCGCTACCGGTCGACGGCGCTGACCCTGATTATCATGGGCAACATCCCGCTGGCCCTGGTCGGCAGCGTCATCGCGCTGTGGATTTCCGGGCAGCCGCTGTCGGTCGCCGCGCTGGTCGGCTTCATTACGCTCACCGGCATCGCCACCCGTAACGGCATTCTCAAGATCAGCCACTACATCAACCTCTGCGCCTTCGAGGGCGAAAGCTTCGGCCAGCACATGATCGTGCGCGGCTCGCTCGAACGCCTGACACCGGTGCTGATGACCGCGCTGGTCGCCGCTTTCGCCCTGCTGCCGCTGATGCTCGCGGCCGACGCGCCGGGCAAGGAAGTGCTGCATCCGGTGGCGGTGGTGATCTTCGGCGGTCTGGTCAGCTCGACCCTGCTCGATTCCTTGCTGACGCCGCTGATGTTCTGGCTGTGGGGCAAGCCCGCCCTGGAGCGGCTGCTCGCCGCCAACGAGAGCGAAAGTTTCTAACCGTGTTTCCGACAACCAAGGAGTTTCCATGATGAAAACCAAGACGCTGATCTACTCGGCCGCCGCCAGCCTGTTGCTCTTCGCGGGCGCGACCGCGTTCGCCCACAGCGACGAATACCTCGACACCCAGAAGACGCCGAACGGCGGCCAACAGCGCATGGCCGGCATCTATCACTTCGAACTGGTGGTGGCGAAGGACAGCAAGGAAGCCAGGGACAACCCGGTGATCGTGTACGTCACCGACCATGCCAACGTCAAGATTCCGACAGTCGGCGCCGGCGGTACGGCGACCATCCTCGCCGGCAAGCAGAAGGCCAGCGTCAAGCTGGTCCCCGACGGTGACAACCGACTCAAGGGAATCGGCAAGTACGCTTCGACGCCGGACATGAAGGTGGTGGTTTCGCTCACCCTGGCCGGCAAACCGGCCGAGCAGGCGCGGTTTACACCCATGGCGCCGATGGCGGCCCCCGCAGCCGCAAAGGACGGTCATAGCGACCACAAGCACTGACAGAACCACAGATGACAAAAATGTCATTTCGGCGTCAGCTTGCCGTCGGAGTCGGAGGGCGATACTGACCTCATCTACAGCAAGGAGCCGAAAATGAAATCCGTCGTCCGCATCGCCCTTGTCCTCTCGCTGCTGGTACCCGCCGCCTGGGCCGCGCCAACGCTGCCTGCCGTGACGGTGTACAAGAGCCCGAGCTGCGGCTGCTGCGGGAAATGGGTCGAGCACATGAAGGCCAACGGTTTTCCGGTGACCACCATTGACACCGAAAACGTCGCCGCCCACAAGGCCCGCCTCGGCGTGCCGCTGGCCATGGGCTCCTGCCATACCGCCGAAGTCGGCGGCTACCTAGTCGAAGGCCATGTGCCGGCAGCCGATGTCAAGCGCCTGCTGGCCGAAAAGCCGCGCGCCCGTGGCCTCGTCTCGCCGGGGATGCCGGCCAGCGCGCCCGGCATGGACGACGCACGCAAGATTCCCTATGAAATTCTGCTGGTCGGGAAGGATGGCAAGACAAGCACCTACGCCCGCCATTGAGAATCCGCTCTTCAAACAAGCAAAGGAACGATCATGAAATCACTATCCCACAAGGCCATCACAGCCATCCTTGCCGCCAGCCTAGCGGCTCCGCTGGCCCTTTTCGCCGCCGACAAGGCGACCGAAGATCATGCCAGTCATCACCCGGAACAAGTGCCGACCGCAGCTCCTGGCAAGCCCGCGCCGGGCATGCAGCAGATGCAAGCCAGGATGCAGATGATGCAGACACGGATGGCAGCGATGCAGAAAAGCACCGATCCACAAGCCCGCATGCCGATGATGATGGAACAAATGCAGGACATGCAGGCGATGATGAAGGACATGAACGCCGCTTGTCCGATGGCTGGCGGCATGATGCGCGGCGGCCCGGCCAATGCCTCCGCGCCGGCGAAGTAGATCGTCGCGTATGCGATGAACGGGGTGCAGGCTCATGCTGGCGCGGCTGAAACGACTTCTCGACGACTTCCGGGCCTGGCGCGCGACCAATCTGCAGGCGCATGCCAACTCGAAGCCATCCGCCTGTTGTTCGGCGCCACCGCCCGGCGCGGGTGACGCGGGTCTTTCGCGCGCACCTTGATGCCGTCGCCGCGGAGGAATGCAAAATGAGCGAGCATCTCCACGAACACACGCCAATGACCGGACGGGCAAAAGTCGCCTGGATCGTCTTCGCCGTGATTGCCGCCTTCTACCTGTTGACCGAGCATCGCGCCCATCTGCTGGGGGCACTGCCCTTCCTGCTGCTACTGGCCTGCCCGCTGATGCATTTGTTCATGCATGGCGGCCACCGTGATCACAGCCACGGCCCACCGGACAAGGGGACGGACAAATGACCGGCAACCCTTCGGCCTACGGCCTGTGGTCCCTCGTGCTGCTCAACGCGGCGGTGTTCATCATTTTCGCCTTCAGTTTCTACAAGCCGAAGACGTCGCGCGACTGGCGCAGTTTCGGCATGTATGCGGCTTTCATCGTCGCGCTGTTCTCCGAGATGTACGGTTTCCCGCTGACCATCTACCTGCTGTCGGGCTGGCTTTCGCAGCGTTTCCCCGAAGTCGATTTCCTCTCCCACGATGCCGGCCATCTGCTCGAAGTCATGTTCGGCTGGCGCGCCAATCCGCACTTCGGACCCTTCCACCTGCTGAGCACGGCCTTCATCTTCGGTGGCTTCTGGCTCTTGGCGTCGGCCTGGAACGTGCTCTACCAAGCGCAGCGTGCACATCGCCTGGCGGCCAGCGGCCCTTATGCACGCATCCGCCATCCGCAGTACGTGGCTTTCGTCCTCATCATGTTCGGTTTCCTGCTGCAGTGGCCGACCCTGCTCACCGTCGTCATGTTTCCGATTCTGGTAATCGTCTATGCCCGCCTCGCCCGGCGGGAGGAAGCGGAGGCGCTCAAGGTTTTCGGTAACGACTACCGCGACTATCTGTCGCGGACGCCGGCGTTCGTCCCTCGCTTCAACGCCAGCACCACCCAAGGAAAATCGTCATGAATCACGCCAATCATTCGCACGCGGAATACGGCCATCCAGCAATTGTTTCCGCAGCAGACAAGGATCCGGTGTGCGGCATGACGGTGAAGCGCGATTCGGTGCACGGGTTGGACTACGCAGGGCGGCACTACCGCTTTTGCAGCGCGAAGTGCCTCGCCAAGTTCGAAGCCGAACCGCAACGCTATCTGCAAGCCGCCGCCGAACCGGCTGCCGCCGCAACGGTAGACGGGACGATCTACACCTGCCCGATGCATCCGGAGATACGCCAGCCGACTCCAGGCAACTGCCCCAGGTGCGGCATGACCCTGGAGCCCCTGCTGCCCGCCCTCGACGACGAGGAAAACCCGGAACTGGACGACTTCCGCCGCCGCTTCTGGTGGACGCTGCCGCTCACAGTCGTGGTAACGATTCTCGCAATGGCTGGACATCGCCTGGAAATGCTGACACCGCAAAGCCAGAGCTGGGCCGAACTGATCCTCTCCGCGCCGATCATCCTCTGGGCCGGCTGGCCGTTCTTCGTGCGCGGCATCCAGTCGGTGCTGACGCGCAATCCCAACATGTGGACCCTGATCGGCTCGGGCACTGCCGCCGCTTTCGGCTACAGCGTGGTAGCGACCGTCGCGCCGCAAGTGTTCCCCGCCTCCTTCGTGGCCGATGGCCGGGTCGGCGTCTATTTCGAGGCTGCGGCGGTGATCGTCTCGCTGACCCTGCTCGGCCAGATATTCGAGTTGCGCGCGCGCTCCCAGACCTCGGCGGCGATCAAGTCCCTGCTGGGACTGGCGCCCAAGACCGCGCGGCGCATCGCCGCCGACGACAGCGAGGAAGACGTCTCGCTGACCCACGTTCATGTCGGCGACCGCTTGCGGGTACGCCCCGGCGAGAAAGTGCCGGTGGATGGCGCCGTCGAGGAAGGACGGAGCGCCGTGGATGAATCCATGCTGACCGGCGAGCCCATTCCCGTGTCCAAGCAGCCCGGCGACAAGCTGATCGGGGCAACCATCAACGCCAACGGCAGCCTGATCATGCGCGCCGAGAAGGTCGGCGCGGAAACCGTGCTGTCGCAGATCGTGCAGATGGTCGCCCAGGCCCAGCGCTCACGGGCGCCCATGCAACGGCTGGCCGACGTTGTGGCCGGTTACTTCGTCATCGTGGTGATGAGCATCGCCACGCTTACCTTCCTTGGCTGGGGTCTGTTCGGCCCGGAGCCGAGCTGGGTCTACGGCCTGATCAACGCGGTATCGGTGCTAATCATTGCCTGTCCCTGCGCCCTCGGATTGGCGACGCCGATGTCGATCATGGTGGCCACCGGCAAGGCGGCGACGGCCGGCGTGCTGTTCCGCGATGCCGCCGCGATCGAGCAGTTGCGCACCATCGACACCTTGATCGTGGACAAGACCGGGACCCTGACCGAAGGCAAACCGGCCTTCCATGCGGTGGTCGCGGCACCGGGTTTTACACAGGACGAGGCCTTGCGCATCGCCGCCAGCCTCGACCAGGGCAGCGAGCACCCGCTGGCGCATGCCATCGTCGCCGAGGCGCGCCAGCAAAAGCTTGCACTGGAAACGCCGGAAGAATTTGAATCGGGCTCCGGCATCGGCGTGCGCGGCAAGGTGGCGGGCCGCGCGGTGATTCTCGGCAACACCGCGCTGATGGAAGACGAGTACGTCGCTTGGAACGGACTGGCGGAGCAGGCCGAGGCCCTGCGCCAGGAAGGCGCCAGCGTCATGTATCTGGCGGTGGACGCGCAACTGGCCGGCCTGCTCGCCGTCGCTGATCCGCTCAAGGCGTCGACGCTGGAAGCCCTGGCGGGACTCAAGACGACCGGCATCCGCGTCGTCATGGCGACCGGCGACGGCCTCACCACGGCGCGCGCCGTGGCCGCGCGCCTGGGCATCGACGAGGTGCATGGCGAGGTCAAACCCCGCGACAAGGTGGAACTGGTGGACCGCTTGCAGCGCGAAGGCCGCCAGGTCGCCATGGCCGGCGACGGCATCAACGATGCGCCGGCCCTGGCCAAGGCGAATGTCGGCATCGCCATGGGCACCGGCACCGACGTGGCCATGAACAGCGCCCAAGTCACGCTGGTCAAGGGCGACCTGCGCGGCATCCTGCGCGCGCGGGCATTGTCGGTCGCCACCGTCGGCAACATGCGTCAGAACCTGGCTTTCGCCTTTCTCTACAACGCCCTCGGGGTGCCGCTCGCGGCGGGACTGCTGTACCCATTCACCGGCTTGTTGCTGTCGCCGCTGATTGCGGCGCTGGCGATGAGCTTCAGTTCGGTCTCGGTCATCACCAACGCCTTGCGCCTGCGCCGCGCAGCGGTTTGAACTGCCCGAATCGCCCTGGCCGGATCCTGGCGCCGTACCGCCAGCGCCGACTTCTGTCGGCGCCGAAGACCGCCCTATTCGTCTTCGTCCTTGAGCCTGAAGCTGGCCGCGAGTTTCTGCTGCGTCTGGGGCGGCACCTGCGCGTAGCGGGCGAACTCGATGCTGTAGGCGCCCTGGCCGCCGGTCATCGATTTCAGGCGCGAGGCATAGTCGGTGATCTCGGCCAGCGGCACCTCGCCGGTAATGGACGCGGTGCCGCCGGGACGCGGGCTGGTGCCGGTGATGTGGCCGCGCCGGCTCGACAGGTCGCCGGTGAGGTCGCCGATCGCCGCCTCGGGGGCAACGATCTCGATGCCGACGATGGGCTCCAGCACGATCGCCGCCGCGGCGCGGATGGCCTCCACCGTGGCTTTGCGGCCGGCGCTGAAGAACGCGACTTCCTTGCCGTCGACCGGGTGCGTCTTGCCGTCATGGACGATGACGCGGATGTCCTGCACCGGGAAGCCGGAGATCACGCCATCGGTCAGCGCCTGGCGCACACCCTTCTCGACGGCGGGCATGAACACGCCGGGAATCACGCCGCCCTTGACGTGGTCCACGAACTCGAAACCCGAGCCGCGCGGCAGGGGCTCGGCCTTCAGATACACCTCGCCGAACTGTCCGGCGCCGCCCGATTGTTTCTTGTGGCGGCAGTGTCCTTCGGCTCCGGTCGTGATGGTCTCGCGATAGGGAATCAGCGGCAGCCTGGTGTCCAGTTCGAGCTTGTACTGGGTCGCCATCTTTTCCAGCTTGTAGCGCAAATGCATTTCGCCGAGACCGCGAATCACGGTCTCATGCGTGGTTGGATGGCGCTCGACTTCGAAGCAGGGGTCTTCGAGCTCCAGCTTGTGCAGGATGTCGAACAGGCGTTGCTCGTCGCCCTTGCGCCGGGTTTCGACGGCCAGCCCCTGCATCGGCCGCGGAAATTCGAGGGGTCGCAGATGGATGTTGTCTTCGTCATGGGAGTCGTGCAGCACCGCATCGAAATCGATCTCCTCGACCTTGGCCACGGCGCCGATGTCGCCCGGCACCAGCTCATCGACTTCCAAATAATCCTTGCCCTGCAACTGGTAGAGGTGGGCGACCTTGAAGGGTTTCCTGCCCTCGCCGACGAACAGCTGGCTGTCCTTCCTGACCGTGCCCTGATGCACACGGAACACGCCGACCTTGCCCATGTAGGGATCGACGACGATCTTGAAGACATGGGCCAGAACGTGCCGCGAAGGATCGGGGTGCGCATCGAAGGCAACACCCGCCTGCACCGAGGCGCCGCGATAGAACAGCGGCGGATTGCCCTCGGCGGGATTCGGCGCCAGTGACGCCAGCACGTGCAGCAATTCGGCGATGCCGGCGCCACTGCGGGCCGACGCAAACAGGATGGGAATCAGGTGGCCGGCGCGCAGGGCCTTCTCGAAGGGCGCGTGCAGTTCCGCCGCGTTCGGGTCCTTGCCGTCTTCCAGGTAACGAGCCAGCAGCGACTCGTCCTCTTCCACCAACTGGTCGATCAGTTCGCGATGGGCGTGGGCGATGGAATCGAAATCCGCGTCGCCGGCAGCATGCTCCAGCACTTCTACCACCTCGTGCCGGTCATGCGCCGGCAGGTCGAGCAACAGGCATTCCTTGCCGAAGCGCTCGCGAATCTCGCCCACCAGACCGGGCAGGTCGACATTCTCGGCGTCGATCTTGTTGATCACGATCATGCGCGCCAGCCCGCGCGCCTGGGCCGCAGTCATCATGCGCTCGGTGGCGAGTTCGATGCCGGTCTGGGCATTGATCACCACCACGGCGGTATCGACGCCCGCCAGCGCGGCGGTGGCCTGCCCGGCAAAATCGGGGTAGCCCGGCGTATCGATGAGATGTACGTGAACACCTTCCCAGGCGAAGTTGGCCAGCGCCGCGTTCAGCGAATGGCCGGCGGCCTTTTCCTGCGGATCGAAATCGCAGACGGTGTTGCCCTTCTCCACGCTGCCCTTGGCGTTGATCGCGCCGGCCTTGAACAGCAAGGCTTCCGCCAGCGTGGTCTTGCCGGCGCCGCCATGACCGACGAGGGCGACGGCGCGGATTGATTCGGTGGTGTAGCTGGCCATGATGCGGACCTCCCTTAGCGTTTGTCTTGCGCCAAATTCTACGCCCGCGGGCCTGATCGGTCCGCTATGTCGGGGCGGTCGCGCGAAGGAACGCGCCAGAGCCAGACCGAAGTGGACAGGCCGATGACCGCAAGCAGGATTTGCAGCCAGGGCATGGCCGACAGCGTCCAGATCGACGCGCAGATGGTCAGGCTCATCAGCGTGACGGCGATCACCTTGATGCGATACGGAATGCTGTGGTGCCGGCGCCATTCGATGATGAGCGGGCCGAAGGTGGGGTTGGCGACCAGCCAGCGATAGAAGGGTTCCGAGGCACGCGCGTAGCAGGCCGCCGCCACCAGCACGAAGGGCGTGGTCGGCAGGCCGGGCAGGAACACGCCGATGATGCCGAGCAGCAGGGCAAGGCTGCCGAGCGTCCACAACACCACGCGCACCAGCATGGAAGGATGGAGCTCCGACTCGGGGATCTCGTAGGGCGGTTCCTGTTCTTCGCTCATACCCACGATTCGAGAGCCCGGGCGATGAAGTGACGTGGCACTTTGGTACGCGGAACGCGGCCGGAAAACCAGCTGCGCACGTCCTCGTCGAGACCGAGTCCGTGCATGTAGTTGTAGAGCGCCTTGTTCAGTGCGATGCCGAGCGTCGCGTGGTCGACGCCGGTCGGATCAATGAAGCCGACATCGTTCCGCGCAAACGAAACCGGGGGCAGGGGCTTCAAGGTGATGCCAAAACGCTCGGGGTGTTGCCCGACCGGCGAATGCACGGTGCAGGCGAAACGATGGAAGAAGCCGGACTGGATGCAACCTGCGGCGAACAACTGGCGCACGTATTCCAGCGCGTCGACCGTGTCCTGCACGGTCTGCGTCGGGAAGCCGTACATGAGGTAGGCATGCACCAGGATGCCGGCATCGGTGAAGGCATGCGTCACCCGCGCCACCTGCTCGACCGAAACGCCTTTCTGCATCAGTTTGAGCAAGCGATCGGAGGCGACTTCAAGGCCGCCGGAAACGGCGATGCAGCCGCTCCCCGCGAGTTCGGCGCATAACTCGGGCGTAAATGATTTCTCGAAACGGATATTGCCCCACCAGGAAATCGACCGCTGGCGCTTCCGCAGTTCATCGACGAGTGCCTTCAAGGCCTTGGGCGGGGCGGCCTCATCGACGAAATGGAATCCTGTCTGCCCGGTCTCGGCAATGATGGTCTCGATGCGGTCGACCAGGGTCGCGGCGGCGACCGCCTCGTAGCGGGAAATGTAATCCAGCGATACATCGCAAAAGCTGCATTTCTTCCAGTAGCAGCCGTGAGCGACGGTCAGCTTGTTCCAGCGCGCGTCGGACCATAGCCGATGCATGGGGTTGAGCATGTCGAGCAGCGACAGGTAGTGGTCGAGCGGCAGGCCGTCCCAGGTCGGCGTGCCGGCTTCGGCGAAGGGAACGTCGGGTTCGTGCGCATCGACGTAGCGCACGCCTTCGGCCGTGCGCACGAAGCTGCGCACCAGCCGGTCCTGCGGCCGCTGGCCTTTCAGGTGTTCGAGCAGGGCCAGCAACGGCCGCTCGCCATCGTCCAGCGTGACGTAATCGAAATGGTCGAACACCCGCGGTTCACTGAGCTCGCGCAATTCGGTATTGACGAAGCCGCCGCCAAGCACGGTGATGATCGCGGGGTCGTGCGCCTTGATCGCCTGCGCGATGCGGAACGCGCCATAGACGTTGCCGGGAAACGGCGTCGACACCAGCACGATGTTGGGCGCATGCCGCGCCACGGCCGCCTGCGCCAATTCGTGGAGAGTCCTGTCGACCAGGTTGAGCGGCGCGGCCAGCGCCTTGGCCAAAGGGTCGAAGCTGGCTTGGCTCTGCGCCAGCGATTCGGCGTAGCGCACGAACTCGAAGCGCGGATCGATGGCTTCACGCAGCACGTCGGCGACATCGTCGAGATACAGGGTGGCGAAGTGCCGCGCGCGATCCTGGACGCCGAGGGCTCCGAAGGCCCAGGCCAGCGGATCGCCGCCTTCGTCGTCAATATAGGCGTCGAGCGATTCGAAGCGCGACCCTTCGGGCAGGAAGTGGCGGCCCGCGATACGATGCCCGATCGACGGATCACGCCCCTGCAGGAATGCCACCGCGCAGTCGATCGTGGCGAGATAGCGGTCGAACGCCCGGTCGAAGGCCTGGACGCGCGGCGTGCGCTGCGCCACGGGCAGGGCAGAAATGCATTCGCGAACGGCCAGCAGCCCGTCACGCGAAAGCAGACGCAGCACCAGAGCAAGAGCCAGATCCTCCTGCACCGCGTCGATGCCGCGCGAGCGCAGAAAGCCGGTCAGGTAGGCCGTCGACGGATACGGCGTGTTGAGTTGCGTCAGCGGCGGAATGACGGAGAGAACACGCATCGGCTCGGTACGCTCCGGATTCAGGCTGGGGCTACTCGACGGTGACGCTCTTCGCCAAGTTGCGCGGCTTGTCCACATCCGTGCCCTTCACCAGTGCCGCGTGATAGGACAGCAATTGCAGCGCAATCACATGCAGCACCGGCGATAGCAGGCCGTAGTGTTCGGGCAGGCGCAGCACATGGACGCCCGCTTCCTCGTCCACCGCCGAATCGGCGTCGGCGAAGACATACAGTTCGCCGCCGCGCGCGGCGACTTCCTTGAGGTTGGACTTGAGCTTTTCCAGCAGGGCATCGTTGGGCGCGATGCTGATCACCGGCATGTCCTTGTCGACCAGCGCCAGCGGACCGTGCTTGAGTTCGCCCGCGGGATAGCCTTCGGCGTGGATGTAGGAGATTTCCTTGAGCTTCAGCGCGCCTTCCAGCGCGATCGGGTAGTGATGGCCGCGGCCGAGGAACAGCGCATGGTGCTTGTCGGCAAAGCGCGTGGCCCAGACCTTGATGTCGGGCTCCAGGGCCAGCACTTTCTGCACGGCGACCGGCAGGTGGCGCAGTGCCTTTAGATGTCCAGCCTCATGCTCCGGCGCGAGGCGTCCGTTCTGCTTGGCCAGCGTCACCGCGAGCAGGAACAGCGCGGCCAGCTGGGTGGTAAACGCTTTGGTCGACGCCACGCCGATCTCGGGTCCGGCCCGGGTCAGAAAGCGCAAGGCGCATTCGCGCACGATGGCCGACTCGGGTACGTTGCAGATCGCCAGCGTGCGGCCCATGCCGAGCGCCTTGGCATGCTTGATCGAAGCCAGTGTGTCGGCGGTTTCGCCGGACTGGGAAATCGCCACCACGAGCTGTTCCGGATTCGGCACGGAAACGCGGTAGCGATACTCGCTGGCGATTTCCACGCTGCAACCGATCCCCGCCAGCTGCTCGATCCAGTAGCGCGCGACGAGGCCGGCATGGAAGCTGGTGCCGCAGGCGAGGATCAGCACCGAGCGCACGCCGGCGAGCATTTCCGGGGCGGCGACGCCGAACAGGTTGGGCGTAAGCGTCTGCGCGCCGCCGATCATTTCCAGCGTGGCGGCCAGCGCCTGCGGCTGCTCGAAGATTTCCTTCTGCATGTAGTGCTGGTAGTCGCCCAGCTCCACGTCGCCCGCCGAGAGCGTGCTTTCATGCACCGGGCGATCCGCCGGTACGTTCATCGCCGTACCGCCAGCGCCGACTATTCGAATTGAATCACGCTTGAGTTCGGCGACATCGCCGTCTTCAAGGTAAATCATGCGCCGCGTGACCTGCAACAGGGCCGAGGCATCCGACGCCGCGTAATTGCCGTCTTCACCAAGGCCCAGCAGCAGCGGCGCGCCGTGGCGGGCGACAACGATGCGGTCGTCCCACTCCTGCACTACGGCGATGGCGTAGGCGCCGATCAGGCGCAGCGTGGCCAGGCGCACGGCGTCGAACAGGTCGGGCGTCGACTTCAGGGTGTGCTGGATCAGGTGGGCGATGACTTCGGTGTCGGTATCGGAACTGAATGCGTAATCCTCCGCCATCAATTCCTGCTTCAGCTCGACGTAGTTCTCGATGATGCCGTTATGCACCACGGCCAGCCCGGCGGAGACATGCGGATGTGCGTTGCGCTCCGAGGGCACGCCATGCGTCGCCCAGCGGGTATGGGCAATGCCGTGATGGGCCGCCTGCCCCGCCGCCTGCGCCGCCAGTTCGGCGACGCGGCCGACGCTGCGCAGGCGCGTCAGGGTCGGGTTGAGCAAGGCCACGCCGGCCGAGTCGTAGCCGCGATATTCGAGCCGGGTCAGGCCTTCGATCAGCACCGGAACAATGTTGCGCTCGGCAACGGCTGCGACGATGCCGCACATGGCTCAGTCCTTCTTTTTCTTGACGGGTCGCTTCCAGCCGGGAATCGACATCTGCTTCGCGCGCGAAACCGTCAGTTGGTCGGGCGGCGCATCGCGCGTCAGCGTGGTGCCGGCACCGAGCGTGGCGCCGCGACCGACGGTGACCGGCGCCACGAGCTGCGTGTCGGAGCCGATGAAGACGTCGTCCTCGATCACGGTGCGGAACTTGTTGGCGCCGTCGTAGTTGCAGGTGATGGTGCCGGCGCCGACGTTAACGCGACTGCCGATCGTGGCATCGCCGATGTAGGCAAGGTGGTTGGCTTTCGAGTGGTCGGCGATGGTCGAATTCTTCACTTCGACGAAATTGCCGATATGCACGTCGCGACCGAGCTCGGTGCCGGGGCGCAGGCGGGCAAAGGGCCCGACGATGCTGCCGGCGCCGACCACTGCATTTTCAAGCACGCAGTTGGCGCGCACCTGTACACCGTCGCCGAGCACGACGCGGCCCTCGAACACGCAATTGACATCGATGCTGACATCGCGACCGCAGACCAGCTCGCCGCGTACGTCGATGCGCGCCGGGTCGACCAGCGTCACGCCGGCTTCCATCAGCCGTTCGGCGATGTTGCGCTGATGCACGCGCTCCAGGGCGGCGAGTTGCAGCTTGCTGTTAATGCCCTCGGTTTCCCAGGCGGCATCGGGATGCGCGGTCACCACCGGCATGCCTTCGTCTACCGCCAGGGCGACGATGTCGGTCAGGTAGTACTCGCCCTGCGCGTTGCGGTTGCCCAGCGAGGGCAGCCAGCGCGCCAGCGCCGCGGTGGGCGCCACCAGGATTCCCGTATTGATTTCGCGAATCGCCTTTTCGGCATCGTCGGCATCCTTCTCCTCGACGATGCGCGTGACGAGACCGTCGACCCGGACGATGCGGCCATAGCCGTGCGGATCGTCAAGATGTGCGGTCAGCAGGGCCAGCGAGTCGTCGCCCGCCGCCTCGATCAAACGCCGCAGGGTAGACGCGCGAATCAGCGGCACGTCACCGTAGAGCACCAGGGTAAAAGTCGGCGCTAGCGACGCCCCGAAGGAAGTCCCCTTGGGGGATACGGCGATTGCAAGATGCGGCAGGGCCTGCAACACCGCATGGCCGGTGCCGAGTTGCGGCTCCTGCAAGGCCCAGGTCAGGTCGGGAGCGTCGAGGGCGGCGCGCACCTGCTCGCCGCCGTGGCCGTACACCACGCAGATTTTCGTCGCGCCGATTTCGCGCGCCGTGTCGAGCACGTGGCCCAGCAAAGCTTTTCCCGCCAGCGGATGCAGCACCTTAGGCAAGTCGGAGCGCATCCGCTTGCCCTGCCCCGCCGCGAGGATGACGACGTTCAAGGCGGGCTTACCGAGGCAGCGTCGTGGAGCCCATCAGGAACTGGTCGACCGTGCGCGCGCACTGGCGGCCTTCGCGGATCGCCCAGACCACCAGCGACTGGCCGCGCCGCATGTCGCCCGCGGCAAACACACCCGGCACGCTGGTGCTGTAGGCCTCTTTGCCTTCGGTGTCGGCCCGGGCATTGCCGCGCGCGTCCTTGTCGACGCCAAAGGCATCGAGCACGCCGCCCACCGGGTTGACGAAGCCCATCGCGAGGAATGCGAAATCGGCCGGAATCTCGAATTCGGAACCAGGCACTTCGCTCATCTTGTTGCCTTCCCATGCCAGGCGCACGGCCTTGATGGCCTTGAGCTTGCCATTCTCGCCGACGAAGGCCTTGGTGCCGATGGCCCAGTCGCGGGCGCAGCCTTCGTCGTGCGACGAGGACGTGCGCATGCGCAGCGGCCAGTAGGGCCAGGTCAACGGGCCGTTTTCCTGTTCGGGCGGACGCGGCAGCAGTTCGATCTGGGTGATGCTGGCCGCGCCATGGCGGTTGGAGGTGCCGACACAGTCGGAACCGGTATCGCCGCCCCCGATGACGACAACATGCTTGCCCTTGACATTGATCGGGTTCCTGCCGCCGCCGGAAACTTCCTTGTTCTGCGGGATCAGGAATTCGAGCGCGAAGTACACGCCTTCAAGTTCGCGGCCGGGTACCGGCAGATCGCGCGGGTTTTCCGCGCCGCCGGCAAGCACCACGGCATCGAAATCCTTCTTCAACTGCGCCGGGCTGACGGTCTTCTTCGCGTCATTGACCACGCCTCTGGGCAGCGCGGCATCGGTCACCATGGTGCCGGTGACGAACTTGACGCCTTCCGCCTTCATCTGCGCCATGCGCCAGTCGATCAGGCGCTTGTCCAGCTTGAAGTCGGGAATGCCGTAACGCAGCAGGCCGCCGATGCGGTCGTTCTTCTCGAACACCGTCACCGCATGACCGACGCGCGCCAGTTGCTGCGCCGCCGCCAGTCCTGCCGGGCCGGAGCCGACGATCGCGATCTTCCTGCCGGTCTTCTTCGCCGCGGGCTGTGGCACGACCCAGCCGTTCTCGCCGGCCTTGTCGATGATGGCGCGCTCGATCGACTTGATGCCGACCGGGGTTTGCGGAATGTTCAGCGTGCAGGCCGCCTCGCAGGGCGCGGGGCAGATGCGGCTGGTGAATTCCGGAAAGTTGTTGGTCGAATGCAGGGTCTCGATCGCTTCGCGCCACTTGCCTTTGTAGACGAGGTCGTTCCAGTCCGGGATCAGGTTGTTGACCGGACAGCCGTTGTTGCAGAACGGAATGCCGCAATCCATGCAGCGCGCGCCCTGTGTCCTGGCCTGATCGTCGGTCAGATGCGGGATGAATTCGTGGTAGTGGCGAACGCGGGTATCCGCCTTTTCGTAACTCTCGGAGATGCGCTGAAACTCCAGAAATCCGGTGGGCTTGCCCATTACGCTGCTTCCTTGAGACGGGTCGCTGCCAGTTCCTTCAGGGCGCGACGATATTCATGGGGGAAGACCTTGACGAACTTGCCGCGCGCCTTGACCCAGTCGGCGAGCAGCGCCTTGGCGCGCTCGCTGCCGGTCAGGCGGGCATGCTGCTCGATCATGTGCTTGAGTTGCGCTTCGTCGGTCTGGTTGCGATGGCGCATGCCGTCATCGGGCTGTTCCGCGTCCGGCAGCAGCTTGTCCAGCGCGACCATGGCCGGATTGCAGCGTTTTGCAAACATGCCGTCCTCGTCGTAGACGTAGGCAATGCCGCCCGACATGCCGGCCGCAAAGTTGCGCCCGGTGAGGCCGAGCACGGCCACGGTGCCGCCGGTCATGTATTCGCAGCCGTGATCTCCGGTGCCTTCGACGACGGCCGTCGCACCCGAATTGCGCACGCCGAAGCGCTCGCCGGCGACACCGCGGAAGAACACTTCACCTTCAGTGGCGCCGTAGAGCACCGTGTTGCCGACGATGATGTTCTCGCAGGGCACGCCGCGGAAACCCTGTGGCGGACGCACGATGATGCGGCCGCCGGAAAGCCCCTTGCCAACGTAGTCGTTGGCTTCGCCGGTAAGGTCGAGCGTGATGCCGCGCGCGAGGAAGGCGCCGAAGCTCTGCCCCGCCGTACCGGTGAACTTGATGGTGATGGTGTCGTCGGGCAAGCCCGCGTGACCCTTGCGCTTCGCCACCTGGTGCGACAGCAGCGTGCCGACGGTGCGGTTCTGGTTCCTGATCGGCGACTCGATCACCACTTTGGCGCCGCGCTCCAGTGCCGGCATGGCCCTGGCAATCAGGCCGTGATCCAGCGCGCCGGACAATCCGTGATCCTGGGTTTCGGTGTGGCGGGAAGAAACACCCGCCACTTCCGGCCGCCGGTAAAAAATCCGTGAGAAGTCGAGGCCCTTGGCCTTCCAGTGGTCGACACCCTTCTTCATGTCGAGCAGGTCGGAACGGCCGATCAGGTCGTCGAACTTGCGAATGCCGATCTGCGCCATCAGTTCGCGCACTTCCTCGGCGACAAAGAAGAAGTAGTTGACGACATGCTCGGGTTGACCCGAGAAACGCTGGCGCAGCACTGGATCCTGGGTTGCGACACCGACCGGGCAGGTGTTCAGATGGCATTTGCGCATCATGATGCAGCCTTCGACCACCAGCGGCGCCGTGGCGAAGCCGAACTCGTCGGCGCCGAGCAGCGCGCCGATCAGTACGTCGCGGCCGGTCTTCATCTGGCCGTCGGCCTGGACGCGAACACGACCGCGCAGGCGGTTGAGCACCAAAGTCTGTTGCGTTTCGGCGAGGCCCAGTTCCCACGGCGTGCCGGCATGCTTGATCGACGAGATCGGCGAGGCGCCGGTGCCGCCGTCATGGCCGGCGATCACCACGTGGTCGGCCTTGGCCTTGACCACGCCGGCGGCGACGGTGCCGACGCCGATTTCGGAAACCAGCTTGACCGACACGCTGCCGTCCGGATTGGAGTTCTTCAGGTCATGGATCAGTTGCGCCAGATCCTCGATGGAGTAGATGTCGTGGTGCGGCGGCGGCGAGATGAGCTGCACGCCCGGCACCGAATGGCGCAGGAAGCCGATGTATTCGGACACCTTGTGACCGGGCAGTTGGCCGCCCTCGCCGGGCTTGGCGCCTTGTGCCATCTTGATCTGGATCTGGTCGGCGTTGGCCAGATACTCGGCGGTGACGCCGAAGCGGCCGGATGCCACCTGCTTGATCGCCGAGCGCAGGCTGTCGCCTTCCCGGAGCGGAATGTCGCGCTCGATGCGAGTGGCGCCGATCACACCGGCCACCGTCTCGCCAGCGCCGACTTTTCGGAAGCGCTTGGGATCTTCGCCGCCTTCGCCGGTGTTCGACTTGCCGCCGATGCGGTTCATGGCGATGGCCAGGGTGCTGTGCGCTTCGGTGGAAATGCTGCCGAGCGACATGGCGCCGGTGGCGAAACGCTTGACGATTTCCTTGGCCGGCTCAACCTGATCGAGTGGGATCGAGGCACCAGCCGGCTTGATTTCGAACAGGCCGCGCAAGGTCATGTGGCGCTTGCCCTGGTCGTTGATCAGCCTGGCGTATTCCTTGTACGTCTCGGTCTTGCCCGAACGCGTCGCATGCTGCAGCTTGGCGATCGCGTCCGGCGTCCACATGTGTTCTTCGCCGCGCACGCGGAAGGCATATTCGCCGCCGCAGTCGAGCATGCTGGCCAGCACGGGATTGTCGCTCCAGGCGTCGGCGTGGGTTTTCAGCGCTTCCTCGGCGACTTCCTTGAGGCCGATGCCTTCGATCTTGGTCGGCGTGCCGGCGAAGTAGCGATTGACGAGGTCGGACGAGAGCCCGACCGCCTCGAAAATCTGCGCGCCGCAGTAGGACTGGTAGGTGGAGATGCCCATCTTCGACATCACTTTCATCAGGCCCTTGTTGATGGCCTTGATGTAGTTCTTCTGCGCGTCATATGCCGTCGGCTTGCTCGGCAATTGCCCGGCGATCGCGGCGATGCTGTCGAAGGCCAGCCAGGGATGGATTGCTTCGGCACCGTAGCCGGCCAGCGTGGCGAAATGATGCACTTCGCGGGCGGCGCCGGTTTCGACCACCAGCCCGCAGGAGGTACGCAAGCCGATCTTCACCAGATGCTGATGCACGGCCGAGCACGCCAGCAGCGCCGGGATCGGCGCGTTTTCGTGGTTGACGGCGCGGTCGGAGAGTATGACGACGCTGTAGCCCGCCGCCACGGCCTGTTCGGCGCGGACGCAGACCTGGTAGAGGGATCGGCTCAGTCCCGCCGAGCCTTCGGCCGCGGGCGTGGTGATGTCGACGACGATGGGCCGGAAGGTTCCCTGCGTCAGGTCGTCGATCTTCTTCAGCTTGGCCATGTCGGCCGGCGACAGTATCGGCTGATGCACTTCGAGACGCGGCGCCGGCCTGGTCTCGTCCACGCCGAGCAGGTTCGGGTGGGGGCTGACCAGAGATATCAGCGACATGACGATTTCCTCGCGGATCGGATCGATCGGCGGATTCGTCACCTGGGCAAACAGCTGCTTGAAGTAGTTGAACAGGGGCTTGGCCCGGTCCGAGAGAACTGGCAGCGGACTATCGTTGCCCATGGCGCCCGTGGCTTCCTCGCCCAGGGTGGCCATCGGTTCGAGGATGAACTTGAAGTCTTCCTGCGTATAGCCGAAGGCCTGCTGGATTTTCAGCAGGGGGCCGTTCGGCTTTTCCTGCGCCTTGACCTCGGGCATTTCGTCGACGAAGTGGCGCGAGGATTCGATCCACTTGCGATAGGGCTTGGCGGTGGACATGGTGCGCTTGAGTTCGGCGTCGTCAATGATGCGGCCCTGCTCCAGATCGATGAGGAACATCTTGCCTGGCTGCAGGCGCCACTTCTTGACGATGCGCTCCTGGGCGATCGGCAGCACGCCGATCTCGGAGGACATCACCACCAGGTCGTCGTCGGTGATCAGGTAGCGCGCCGGACGCAGGCCGTTGCGGTCGAGCGTGGCGCCGATCTGGCGGCCGTCGGTGAAGGCCACCGCGGCCGGGCCGTCCCACGGCTCCATCAGGGCCATGTGGTATTCGTAGAAGGCGCGCCGCTCTTCGTCCATCAGCGGATTGCCGGCCCAGGCTTCGGGGATCAGCATCATCATGGCGTGCGCCAGGCTGTAGCCACCCATGACGAGCAGCTCCAGGGCATTGTCGAACGATGCAGAATCGGACTGGCCGTCATAGATCAGCGGCCAGACCTTTTCCAGGTCCTCGCCCAGCACCGGCGAAGAAATGCCGTGCTCGCGCGCGCGCATCCAGTTCACATTGCCGCGCAAGGCGTTGATCTCGCCGTTGTGCGCGATCATGCGGAAGGGATGCGCCAGGTCCCAGGTCGGGAAGGTGTTGGTGGAGAAGCGCTGGTGTGCCAGCGCCATGGCTGAAACGGCGCGCTTGTCCTGCAGGTCGAGATAATAGGTGCCGACCTGGTTGGCCAGCAGCATGCCCTTGTACACGATGGTACGGCAGGACATGGACGGCACGTAGAACATCTTGCCGTCGGGCAGCTTGAGGGCCTGAATGGTGTGTCCGGTCGACTTGCGCAGGATGTAGAGCTTCCGCTCCAGTGCGTCGGCATCGGCGATATCGGGCCCGGCGCCGATGAACACCTGACGCACCACCGGCTCGATATCCTTTGCCGCCTGGGCCAGTCCCGCGTTATCCACCGGGACATCGCGCCAACCGAGCAGAACCTGGCCTTCGTAGCGAATGGCGCGCTCGATCACGGCCTCGCAGGCACGCCGGCTGGCATCGCCGCGCGGCAGGAATACCATGCCAACGCCATACTGGCCGGACGGCGGCAGCGTAACGCCTTGTTTGGCCATTTCCGCGCGCAGGAACGCGTCGGGGATCTGGATCAGGATGCCTGCGCCGTCACCCAGCAAAGGGTCGTAGCCCGTCGCTCCGCGATGTTCGAGATTTTCCAGAATCAGCAGGCCCTGCTCGATGATGGAGTGGCTCTTCTGATTCTTGATATGTGCAACGAAGCCGACGCCACAGGCGTCATGTTCATTGGCAGGATCGTATAAACCCTGGCGCTGGGGGAGGACCATCTTGTCTTTCCTCGGGAATACGGCCGGCAAAAAAGCCGGGGTGATGCCGCTCCCCGGCCTTGGATGGCCCGCCGAACACGGCGGACGAACTTGCAAATATACCGTCAAAAGCCGCCGAATTCAAGACGCTGCAACGCAGCATCGGGGCATCACAACTCGCCAACCGAGAACAGGCGGCGATGCTCCTTCATCGAATAGCGGTCGGTCATGCCGGCAATATAGTCGGCCGTGGCACGCTCGACGCTCCCGGTCGCCGCCATTTCCTGGTACTGCGGTGGCAGCAACCGCGGATCGCCGACAAATGCCCCGAACAAATCGTGAATGATGCGACGTGCCTTCGAGGTCATCCGCAACACCTGATAGTGCTGGTACAGATGCTCGCGCAGGAAACCCTTGAGCGCCCGGTTCTCCGCCTGCATGGTGTCGGTGAAGGCAATCAGCGCCGGCGCGGCGCGCACCTCGGCAAGGGTTTGCGGCGCCGCCGCCGCGATGCGGCGCCCCGATTCGGCCAGCAGATCCGTCACCAGCGCGCCGATCATGCGGCGTATGGTTTCATGCACGCGCCGACGACCCGAAATGTTCGGGAATTCAGCGTCCGCTTCAGCGGCATGGCGGGCAAAGAGACTCACCCCTTCAAGTTGCTCCAGGGTCAGCAGCCCCGAGCGCAAGCCGTCATCGACGTCGTGATTGTTGTAGGCAATCTCGTCGGCCAGATTGCAGATTTGCGCTTCCAGCGACGGCCGGCGGCCCTCGATAAATCGCCGGCCCAGTTCGCCCAGCTCGCGCGCTTTCGCCGGTGAACAGTGCTTGAGGATGCCCTCGCGCGTCTCGAACATCAGGTTGAGCCCGTCAAAGGCACCGTAGCGCTCTTCAAGGCGATCGACGATGCGCAGGCTTTGCAGGTTGTGCTCGAAGCCGCCGTGCGCCTGCATGCACTCGTTCAGCGCATCCTGTCCGGCGTGGCCGAAGGGGGTATGGCCGAGATCATGGGCCAGTGCGATGGCTTCGGTCAGATCGTCATTGAGATTCAGTGCGCGCGCGATCGAGCGCGCGATCTGCGCGACCTCGATGCTGTGCGTGAGTCGGGTGCGGAACAGGTCGCCTTCGTGATTGACGAAGACCTGTGTCTTGTATTCGAGACGACGAAAGGCGGTGGAATGCACGATGCGGTCGCGGTCGCGCTGGAACTCGCTGCGAGCCTTCGGGCGCGGCTCCGGGACGACGCGGCCGCGACTGGCGCCGTCGTCAACGGCATAGGGAGCCAGATCACGCACGGCAACAGGCTTCGATCGCGGCAACAATATCCTCGCGCGACGCATCGGCATGGGTCACGGCATCGCCCAGCGACTTCAGCAGGACCAGCCGCAGGCTGCCGGCGATCACCTTCTTGTCGTGGGACATCAGTTCGAGATAGCGTGCCGCGCCGAGATCCGCCCCTTTTACGGGCAAACCGGCGCGCTGCAGGAGCGTGCGGACACGCTCGACATCGGCGACGCACAACCAGCCGAGGCGGCGCGAAAGTTCGACGGCCATCATGGTCCCCGCGGCAACCGCTTCGCCGTGCAGCCACTCGCCATAGCCCATGCCGGTTTCAATCGCATGGCCGAAAGTGTGGCCGAGATTCAGGAGTGCGCGACCGCCTTCCCTGGCGGTCTCCAATTCATCCGCCGCCACCACTTCGGCCTTGTTGATGCAGGATCGCTCGATGGCATGGGCGAGCAATTCGCCGTCGCGCGCCAGAAGGCCGTCCATGTTGGCTTCCAGCCAGTCGAGGAAGGGCAGGTCGCGGATCAGCCCGTACTTGATCACCTCGGCCATGCCCGCCGACAGTTCGCGATCCGGAAGGGTTTTCAGAGTATCGGTATCGGCCAGCACCAGCTTCGGCTGCCAGAACGCGCCGACCATGTTCTTGCCGCGCGGATGATTGATGCCGGTCTTGCCGCCCACCGAGGAATCCACCTGCGACAACAGGGTGGTCGGTATCTGGATGAAAGGCACTCCGCGCTGGTAGGTGGCGGCGGCGAAACCCGCCAGATCGCCAATGACGCCGCCGCCGAGGGCGACAATGGTCGTGCTGCGGTCGCATCGCGTTGCCAGCAGGACGTCGTAGATCTGGTTGAGCGACTCCCAGGTCTTGTACGCCTCGCCATCGGGAAGGATGATCGGCGTAACGCCAACGCCGACTTTCTCAAGCGCCTTGACGAGTCCGTCCATGTACAACGGGGCGACGGTCGTGTTGCTGACCAGCGCGATGCGCGGAGTGCGCAGAAACGGGAGTATCTCCTCGGCGCGGGAAAGCAGGCCGCCATCGATCAGGATCGGGTAGCTGCGTTCAGCCAGGTCAAGATTCAAGCGGCGCATTGTCTGGCCAGCTCCCGTTCAAGCTGCTTTACAAGATGACTGATGCTGCCACCCGTGCTGGTAATGACGATATCCGCCACCTCGCGATACAAGGGATCGCGTACCGCAAACAGTTCCTCTATCTTCTGCATGGGATCGGCGACCTGCAGCAAGGGCCGGTTCGGATCGAGGCGGGTGCGCTCGAAGAGCAGGCGCGGCGCCACATGCAGGTAGATTACCGTCCCCCCCTGCCGGAGCGCAGCGCGATTTTGCGGGCGCAGGACGACACCGCCGCCGGTAGCCACGATCAGGTTTGATTCATCGGCCAGTTCGGCAATGACCCTGGATTCCCGGTCACGGAATCCCTGCTCGCCCTCGATGTCGAAGATCACGGGAATTCTGACCCCGGTGCGCGTTTCTATCTCGTGATCGGCATCGACAAAGGTGCGCTGCATGCGCCTCGCCAACTGACGGCCAACCGTTGTCTTGCCCGCGCCCGGCATGCCCACCAGATAGATATTGTTCTTTGCATTCACGGACGAATTGTAGCAGTGCAAAACAAAGGGGCCGGCACAAGCCGGCCCCTTTCACATGACAACGAACTCGATCAGCGCACGGTCAATGCTTCGGAGACAATCCGCGGCGTGATGAATACGAGCAATTCGCTGCGCGACTGGCTCTTCTGCGTGGTCTTGAACAGGAAGCCCACGTAGGGCAGATCACCAAGGAAGGGAACGCGGTCCTGCGTGGTGATGTCCGATTCACGGGCGAAGCCGCCGATCACCACGGTACCGCCGTTTTCCACAATCACGCTGGTGGTGATGGTATTGGTGTCGAGGCTGCCCGTCGTCGCATTGGTGATCGTGCTCTTGGCAATGTTCAGTTCGAGACTGATGCGGTTGTCCGGATTCACCGAAGGCGTAACCCCCAGAGTCAGCGGGGCCGAGAAAGTCTGGTAAATCGGCAGACCCGTGGTCGCATTGACACCCGTCAGAATGGTGACCTGCTGAGTGTTGTTGATGGTCGCCGCCTTGCGATTCAGGGTAACAATCTTCGGCGCTGAAACGGTCTTGTTGCGCGTGTCGTTCTCCGCCGCCTGCAACTCCAGCGAAATCAGTTTTGTGGCGGCGCTGTTGAACAGCATCAAGCCAAAATTGGCCGCCCCGGCCAAGGTGTAGCTGGGCCGGAAAATCTGGGTGGTCGTAGTAAGCGATGGGGTAATGCCCGCTCCATAGATGTCAATATTGTTGCCAGTATTCAACGGGGAGACGGAAAGCACACCCCGGGTATTGGTTCCTGGAATCACATACCCATTTTTTTGATAGTTAAAGGCATTCATCCGCACGCCCAGCGAATTGGCAAAACCCGTTGACGCTTCGACAATGCGCGCTTCGATCATCACCTGTTTGGGCGGGATATCCACATTCCGGATGACTTCACGGATCGCCTCGACCACGGCCGCCGTATCCCTGACAAATACCTGGTTGGTGGCGTCGTGCACCGAGATGCCGCCGCGCGCGGTAAGCATGCCCTTGCTCGGGCTGCCGGTTGCAACAGCACCCGGCGCCGCTGCCGCTGCAGGCGCACCACCGGCCGGCGGAGCGGCGGCCCCTGTCGCAGTTGCAGTGGTGGAAGCGAAACTGCTGTTCACCAGCGAAACGATGTCCGCGGTCTTGACATAGTTGAGCTTGAAGGTTTCCGCCACCAGTGGCGCAACATCGCTTGCCCGCGTCGCCTCGTCCGCCGTGTCCTGATCGCGTTTTTGCAGTACGGTCCGATCACCGAACAGAACGATGTCATTGCGCACCCGCATGCCGGAATTGACTTGCGCCATGATGATTTCCAGCGCCTGGTCGTAAGGAATGTTGTCGAGGTTTGCGGTAACCGTGCGGCCGTTCAGCGAGGGATCGATCAGCACATTCTTGCCCGAGATGTCGGCCAGGGTGCGCAAGACCATGGCGGCATCGGCGCCGAAGAAATTGATCGACACCTTCTGCCCCTGCTGCCCGCTCTGAACCAGCTTGTTGGCTTCATCCGCCGGGATCGGCTTGACTTCGATGGTGAGCTGGTTGTTCGCCAGATGGGCCTGATGAAACCAGCGTCCGCGGGCGGCAACTTCGAGGCGCGTCAGATTACCCATGGCGCGCGAAGTGAGCGTGCTGACCGGCGTCGCGAAATCATTGACGTCTCTCCGATTCTGCAGGCGCTCGGGCAACTCGACGTCGCGCAACTCGATGGAAAGCCCGGTACCCGTCCGACGAATGTCTATGGGTACGGTGCCATCGGTCAGATCGACGGTAATCGTTGCCTGACCATCTTCGCCACGGCGGAATACGATGTCGCGAATGGCGGCCGCATCAGCCGCCACAACAGGCTTGCCTGCGGTACCGGCGACCCCGCCGCTCGGCTGTGTCGGCTGATAGACGCTCGGCGCGGGCTCCTGGCTGGCCTGGACGCTCTGCGACTGCAGCTTGATGAACAGGACATCGCCGGCAATTTCGGTCGAAAACTTCGTCGGCCGGTAAAGGTTAAGCACCAGCCGCGTCAATTTGTCGGTCTGGACCAGATTCAGGCTCTTGAGATCGCCCGTCGCAATCTGCTGCGTTGTCTGACCCGACTGATTGTCGGTTCCCGGAAAATCAATAACGACGCGCGGGGGCTCGAGGACGCTCCAGTTCCCGGGCATTGCCTTCAACGGTGCGGCCATCTGCACCTTGAGCAGAATCTGGTCGCCTGTGCGGCTGAACTGGATCTGCTTGATCGAGTTATCGGCTGCAAGCGTTGTACCGCACAGACCAAACAAAAAGCCGGCCAGGGCAACGGCGGCAATGTGGATTTTATTCATCAATTTCCTCCTTCTTTCGGCACCATGAGCACCTTTTCCTGCTCGACCCATGCGCCGTTCGCATCCTTGACGGTTTCCAGCACCGTAACGCCGTCCTTGCTGATCGCCGTGATCTTGCCGAAGCTGCGTCCCATGTATTCACCAACGCGCACGTGCTTCGGCTTGTTCGGCGGCGGAGTCTGGATCAGGGCATAGGGCACCGTCCCTGCCGTGATGATGCCAACCACCTTGAGGTCCTCGATCGGGAAGATTTCCAGCGGCTGCTGCGGCCGGGTACGATCCGGCGCCGTCTTGTCCGCAACGGCCTCGAGCGTCACTATCTTGCCGGATGCGAAAGGCGGGGTCAGTGTCTCTGTTTCATAGGCAACCACCGGAAACGCGGTTATTTCCGGCAGGGGCGCCACTTTGCCCTTCATGCTCTTGGCCTCTTCGCGCATCCAGGTCCGCAAATCCTGATGCTCTTCAGCAGCGCAACCCAACAGCAAGAGCGGGCAGAGAAGAAGAAATGGATGGAGCTTCATTTCTTGGCCCCCTTGCTCGCGGCCTTCTTCTGAACGGCCATCTCGCCTTCGTCAAGATAGCGGAAGGTCTTTGCCGTCGTCCTCAGTACCAGTGTTCCGTTCGGATTCGCACTTAGATTGATGTCGTTCAGGGTGACGATGCGCGGCAGCTTGGCAAGGTCGCCGGTAAATGACCCGATGTCGTGGTAGCTGCCGATGAGGTTCAGCGTGATCGGCACTTCGGCATAAAACTCCCGGCGCGCCTCGCCACCCGGTTTGAAGAGTTCAACCGAAAGGCCCCTGGCTTGTGCCGCCTTGTTGATATCGACCAGCATGTCACCCATTTCGGCCTTGTTCGGCAACTGTTTGAGCAAGGCGCCGAACGATCGATCGATTTCGGCCAGCTGGCGGCGGTATTCGTCAAGATTGACGGCTTGCCGTTTTTTCCCCAGCCATTCTTCCTTGTGCTTGGCTTCCTGCGATTTCGCCGCCTCAAGCTCCTCCAACTGGACGCTCCAGCCGGTTTGCCCGAATCCCCATGCGGCAGCCAGCAAAAGCGCAAACAGGCCCAGCAGGCTGACTACGCGCGGAGCCAGGGGCCAGAGGCCCGGGTCTTTCGGATCCAGGGTCTTGAAATCCGTGGCCAGCTGCTGGAAATCGATCAGCGGCGGCTTGGGCGGCGCCGGTTCCGCCTTGACGGCTTGCGCTTCCGCCAGACGTTCGGCGGCCGACTTGCGCTTGAACAGCGATGACAGATCGGGCAGCTTCATCATTTCTTCCCCGGAGCCGCCGTCTGGCGGGTAATCACGGTGGTGATGTTGAATGCATTGAGGCGACGGTTGCCCACCACCTCGGCCTTTGTCTCGATCAGGGTCGATTGCTCCAGCAAGGGCGATTCGTCGAGATTGTTCATCAGCGTGGTGATTCGGGCATTTGACTGCGCATAGCCCGCAATGGCGATTTTGGGTCCGGTTTGCGCCAGCGTCCGCAAGTAGATGCCTTCCGGCACCTGTTTCGCCAGTTCGTTGAACAAGTGCACCGTCTCCGTGCGATTGGCCTGCAGCGCCTCGATGACCCGCTTGCGGGCCAGCAAGGCATTGGTCTGTTCCTGGATCTTCTTGATTTCGTCGATTTCCTTGTCCAGGCTCGAAATTTCCCGCTTGAGGAATTCATTCTTTTCGTTTTGCGCCGCAATCTGGCGGTTCACGATCGAGTAGCCAAGGAACCAGATCAACCCGGCCAGTACCGACACCAGCCCCAGCAACACGTAGAACTGCTGGCGCCGCCCCTTGCGTTTCGCCTCGCGGTGAGGAAGAAGGTTGATCCGGATCATTGATCGAACTTCCTGAGGGCCAAGCCGCAAGCCACCATCAGCGATGGCGCGTCCGCGGCAAGCTGTTTCGCGCGAATGCGCGGCGATATCGCCATGCCGGCAAACGGATCGGCCAATATCGTATTGACGTTGGTGCGCTGGCCGACGATTTCGGCGACACCCGGAACCAGCGCCGAGCCGCCCGCGAGAATGATGTGGTTAACTTCGCTGAAAGGCGTCGAGGTAAAGAAAAACTGCAACGCGCGCGCCACTTCCTGCGCCATGTTTTCAATGAAGGGATGGAGGATTTCCGCCTCGTAGTTGTCCGGCGGCGTACCCGAACGCTTCAGGTTCTCCGCTTCGTCGGCACCCATGCCATAGACCCGCATGATCTCGTCGGTGAGCTGCGATCCGCCAAAGGCCTGTTCACGTCCGTAGATCTGCTGGTCATCCTTCATGATGGTGACCTTCATGGCGGCGGCGCCGACATCGATCAATGCGATGATCTGGCCGGCACCTTCCTTCGGCAGCTGCTTGATTACCAGTTCATAGGCCGCCTGGATTGCGTAGGCCTCGACATCCATCACCACCGGTTTGAGTTCGGCCACTTCCGCGGCGGCGACGCGGTCTTCGACTTTTTCCTTGCGCGAGGCCGCCAGCAGTACTTCGACATCGTCGGGACTCCCCGGCGCAGGGCCGATCACCTGGAAATCCAGATTGACCTCCTCCAGCGCAAACGGAATGTACTGATTGGCTTCCGACTCGACCTGTATCTCCATGTCCTGCTCACGCAGATTGGCGGGCAGGGTGATCTTTTTGGTAATGACCGCGGACGTCGGCAGGGCCAGCGCGACGAATCGCGTCGAGGTGCCGAGTCGCTTCCAGCACCGCTGAAGGGTTTCCGCCACCGCCTCAAGCGAAGCCAGGTTGCCATCCAGCACAGCTTCCTTGGGCAAGGATTCAATCGCGTAGCGCTCGACCCGGGGCTGCCCCTTGCCGGCATCGACCAGTTCGACCATCTTGACGGCGGTCGAACTGATATCCACGCCGATCAGCGGACGCAGCTTCGGGTTAAAGATCGACTTCAGAGCCGAGACATCGATCTGCAAAGGATTTTTCCTTTAAAAATATTGCGTTACGAGCTATACAGATAATTTACTTCAGATGCTAGCAGCAACTATATCGACTGTAAAGCAAAATTATTGAGGATGGCCCGGCACAGCGTGTCTCCAGCGCCACAGCTATAATCACACGCGCCGCCCTCCAGCCCATTCAATTCGTGCCCATTCCCGCCCTGCCCGTTCCCGCCCGTTGGGCGCTGTATTTCCTGCTGCTGATCGGCGGCGCCGTGCTGAGCATCGCCGCGCTGGCCGGCATCGTGCTGATCCTGGCCTATCCACAGTTGCCCTCGATCGAGGTCCTGACCGACTACCAGCCGAAAATCCCGCTGCGCATCTACTCCAGCGACGGCCATCTGATCGGCGAGTTCGGCGAGGAACGACGCAACTTTGCACGCATCAAGGACGTTCCCTCCGTCATGAAGCAGGCCATTCTCGCGGCCGAAGATGAACGCTTCTACCAGCATCCGGGCATCGACACGCTGGGCGTATTGCGCGCAGCGTATTCCAATTTCGTGGGTGGTGGCAAGCGCCAGGGCGCTTCGACCATCACCATGCAGGTGGCGCGCAACTTTTTCCTTTCCAGCGAAAAAACCCTGACGCGCAAACTTTACGAGATGTTGCTGGCGTTCAAAATCGAGAACAATCTGGGCAAAGACCAGATACTCGAAATCTACATCAACCAGATTTTCCTCGGACAGCGCGCCTACGGCTTTTCGGCGGCGGCGCAAATCTACTTCGGCAAGGCGCTGAAGGATGTCAGCATCGCCGAGGCAGCCATGCTCGCCGGGCTGCCCAAGGCACCCTCGGCCTACAACCCGGTGGCCAATCCGAAGCGGGCGCAATTGCGCCAGCGCTATGTCCTGCGCCGCATGCACGAACTCGACTTCATCGACGACGCCCAATGGAAGTCCGCCCAGGCGGAAACCCTGCACGTCAAGCGCGACGTCAACGACTTCGGCGTCCGCGCCGAGCATGTGGCTGAAATGGCGCGCCAGATCGCTGCCGAGCGCTTCCCCGACGATGTCTACAGCCGGGGCCTGCGCGTCATCACCACCATCACCCGCAGCGACCAGCAGGCAGCCTACCTTGCGGTGCGCCGCGGCGTCATCGACTACGACCGCCGCCACGGCTATCGCGGCGCCGAGGCCTACGTCGAAGTGAAAAACAACGGGGCCGAGCAGGAAGAAGAGCTGGAAGAGTTGCTGTCCGAGTACGACGACAGCGACGACCTGCTGCCGGCCATCGTGCTCGAGGCAACGCCGAAACTTGTCCGCGCCTACCTGCGCGGCGGTGAAATTCTCAAGATCGGCGACGAGGGCCTCAAGTTCGCCGCGCGCATGCTGGACGAAAAATCGCCGCCCAACAAGCGGGTGCGGCGCGGCGCGGTGATCCGCGTGCAGAAGGCCGACAAGGGATGGCAGATCACCCAGCTGCCCGAGGTGGAAGCCTCATTCGTCGCCGCCAGCCCGGTCGATGGCGCAATCCGGGCGCTGGTCGGCGGCTTCGATTTCAATCGCAGCAAGTTCAACCATGTCACCCAGGCCTGGCGCCAGCCCGGCTCCAGCTTCAAGCCCTTCATCTACTCGGCCGGTCTGGAAAAGGGTTACACCCCGGCCTCCGTCATCGAAGACGAACCCGTCTCGATCTCCGCCGAAGAAACCGGTTCCCAGGCCTGGGAACCGAAGAACTACGACGGCAAATACGAAGGCCCGATGAGCCTGCGCACCGCGCTGGCGAAATCCAAGAACATGGTGTCGATCCGCCTGCTGCGCTCGATCGGCACGCAATACGCACAGGACTACGTGACGCGCTTCGGCTTCGACGCGGACAAGAATCCGCCTTACCTGACGCTGGCGCTGGGCGCCGGCGCGGTGACGCCCTGGCAGCAGCTCGCCGCCTATTCCATCTTCGCCAACGGCGGCTATCGCATCGAGCCGCATATCGTGCGCAAGATCCTCGACGACAAGGGCGTGGTGCTGGCCGAGATGCAGCCCGCGCTGGCGGGCGACGAATCACTGCGCGCGATCGACGCGCGCAACGCCTGGCTGATGGACAGCATGATGCACGATGTGGTGCGGCGCGGCACCGCCACCCGCGCCGCCGCGGTACTCAAGCGTGGCGACCTGGCGGGCAAGACCGGCACCACCAACGATTACATCGATGCCTGGTTCTGCGGCTACCAGCCGACCGTGGTCGGCGTCGCCTGGATCGGCTTCGACCAGCCCAAGCGCATGGGCAACGGCGAAACCGGCGGCGCGGCCGCCCTGCCGATCTGGATCGGCTTCATGGAGCATGCACTGAAGAACGTTCCCGAGAGCTGGCAGGAAACCCCCGAAGGCCTGGTGGCGATCGTCGCCAACGATCCCTCGGGCAAGGCCAGCAAGGAGCTCATCTACCGTGAGCATCTGCCGCCACTGCCGGCCGAGGAGGAAAGGGAAGAAGCCAAACAGGCTCCGGCGCCGGTGCAGGACGCCAAACCGAAGCCCGTTGAAAAGCTCGCGGCGGAAAAACCTGCGGCGCAGAAACCCGCCGAAAAGAAGAACTAAAGTTCGACCCTGACGCCGGCCTGTTCGGAAAGGGTGCGCGACAAGGCCGCCATCAATTCTTCGCCGTCGCGCGTGCCCAGCCAGCGCCCGCCCTCGGGACGAAAATGATAGCCACCGGACTTCGCCGCGAGCCAGATCTCCCGCGCCGCGCCGTGACGATTCAGGATGATCTTCGAGCCGTTCTCGAACTCGATCTCGATCACGCCGCCGGGCTTGGTTTCAAAATCGAAATCGGCAACTCCACTTTCGCTCGCCGCCTCCAGCGCCGCCTCGATGCGTGCCAGCTCGGCATCCGCCGCGGCCATGAATTCCCGCTCATCCATCGCGTGTTACCATCCTTTGCCTGTCGAGACACACCTATTTGCCATGCGCCTGATTCCTTCATTCCTCGCCGCCCTGGTCGCCCTGACGGCGCTCGCCGCCTGTGGCACCAAGACCCCGTTGTCGCTTCCGCCCCAGCCGCAAACCGCGGCCAAGGCCGCCGTACCGCCGGCGCCGTCCCACGAGGGGATACCGCTTCGCATAACTCCTGCGGCCGATAATAGCAACAAAGCCGTCGCCGAGCCTCGCCAATGAGCCTTGCCGTCATGCACCAGGACGGCCTTCGCGTCGAAGGCGTCGCGCTGGCCGGGATCGCCGCTCGCTTCGGCACGCCCTGCTATGTCTATTCGCGCGCCGCGCTCACCGCCGCCTACGCGGGCTATCGCGATGCGCTGCAGGCGCATGGCCTGGCCGACCGCTCGCTGATCTGCTACGCGGTCAAGGCCAATTCCAATCTCGCCATCCTCAACCTGTTCGCGCGGCTCGGCGCCGGCTTCGACATTGTCTCCGCCGGCGAGCTGGCGCGCGTCCTGGCGGCCGGCGGCAGCCCGGAAAAAATCGTGTTCTCCGGCGTCGGCAAGTCGCGTGCGGAAATGCGCGCCGCGCTGGAAGCAGGCATTCACTGCTTCAACGTCGAATCAGCCAGCGAACTCGACCATCTCAATGAAGTCGCCGGCAGCCTCGGCCGCCGCGCGCCGGTGTCATTGCGCGTCAACCCGGACGTCGACGCCAGGACCCATCCCTACATTTCCACCGGCCTCAAGAGCGCCAAGTTCGGCGTCGCCATCGCCGATGCCTTCGACATCTACCGGCGCGCGGCGTCGCTGCCGCACATCGCGGTGAAGGGCATCGACTGCCACATCGGCTCGCAACTGCTCGACCCGGCGCCGGCGGCCGAAGCCGCCGACAAGGTGCTGGCCCTGGTCGATCGCCTGGCGGCGGCCGGCATCGTGCTGGAACACATCGACCTCGGCGGCGGCATGGGCATCCAGTACCGCGCCGACGAGCCGGCACCGGCGACCACCGACTATCTGGCGCCGATGCTGGCGAAGCTGGCCGGACGCCGCGAAAAGCTGGTGTTCGAACCCGGCCGCTCGCTGGTCGGTAACGCGGGCCTGCTGCTGACCCGCGTCGACGTGCTGAAACCCGGCGAAGAGAAGCACTTCGCGGTGGTCGATGCGGCGATGAACGACCTGATGCGCCCCGCGCTGTATGACGCCTGGCACGACATCGTGAAAGTCGGCGCCGACGATACGGCGACGGGCGCGGCCATGTCCTACGAAATCGTCGGCCCGGTCTGCGAGTCGGGCGACTTCCTCGGCCACGACCGCCTGCTGGCCCTGCGCGAAGGCGACCTGCTGGCCATCCTCTCGGCCGGCGCCTACGGCATGGCCATGGCCTCGAACTACAACACCCGGCCGCGCGCCGCGGAAGTCATGGTCGATGGCGGCAGCGTCCATCTGATCCGCCGCCGCGAGGAGATCGCGGAACTCTTCGCGCTGGAATCGGTCCTGCCCTGATGCGTCACGCCCTCGTTGCCAGCCTGGCACTGATCCTCCTTGCTGCCTGCGGTCAGAAAGCCGAAGAGAAAAAGGCCGTGCCGCCGCCGTCGCTGATCACCGTGACACAGGCGACCAAGGGCGAGTTCGAGGTCGCGCTGGAAACCCTGGGCACCCTGGAAGTGCTGGCCGATCCGAAGATCGGCGCCGAAGTCGCCGGTCGCGTGACGCAGGTCCTGGTCCGTACCGGCACGCAGGTCAAGGCCGGCGATCTGCTGGCGGTGATCGATGCCGGCGATGTCACCCTTCAAAACAAGGCCGACGAAGCCGAAGCGCGGCGCGTCGAGGCGCTGGCGCGGCAGCAGGAGAAGCTCGCCGAACGCCAGCAGTCGCTGATGGACAAGGGCTTCCTGTCGAAGAACGCCGGCGAGGATGTCGCCGCCCAGCGTGCCGCGCTCGCCGCCCAGCTTGACGCCACGCGGGCGCGCGCCGACAACAGCCGGCGCGCGGTCGGCAAGGACCCGTGTCGTGGCGCCGATGGCCGGCATCGTCGAAGTGCAGGTCGTCTCGCCCGGCGATTACGTCAAGATCGGCGATCCGCTGTTCAACCTGGTCGCGCCGAAAAAGCTGCGCGCGCACCTGCCCTTCGCCGAGAGCTTCGGTCCGCGCCTGAAGCCCGGGCAGGAGGTCAGGCTGGTTTCCCCGCTGGCGCCGGGCAAGGTGTTTGCCAGCCGCATCAAGGACATCCGCCCCGGCATCGTCGAAGGCAGCCGCAGCCTCGATGTGCTGGTCGACATCGACAATGACGGCAGCCTGCGCGGCGGCGGCACGGTCAATGCCGCGGTGATCGTCTCGGCCAAGGCCGAAGCCCTGACCGTGCCCGAGCAAAGCGTGGTGCTGCGCCCCGCCGGCAAGGTGGTGTATGTCGTCGCCGACGTAGACGGGCAGAAGAAGGCGCAGCAGAAGCCGGTCAAGGTCGGCGCCAAGCGCAGCGGCCGCATCGAGGTCCTCGAAGGCCTCTCCGGCGGCGAAACCATCGCGCTCGATGGCGCCGGCTTCCTCACCAACGGCGCCGCCGTCGCCATCAAGGAAGCCGCGAAGGCCGGCAAGCCCGGGCCCACAGTCGGCGCTGGCGGTACGGCGGCCACGGGTGCGGCCGGCACCCAAGACGCCGCCAAGCCCGACGCTAAATGACCCTGCCCGAGCTTTCCGTCAAGCGCCACGTCCTGGCGTGGATGGCGAATGCCATGCTGGTGCTGTTCGGGGTGATCGCCTTCACCCGCATCGGCATGGACCGCCTGCCCTACATCGAATTTCCGGTGGTCTCGGTCACCACCACGCTGAAGGGCGCCAACCCCGACATCGTCGATTCCAGCGTCACCAACCTGATCGAAAGCGCGGTCAACAGCGTGCCCGGCATCGAGCACATCCAGTCCACCTCCTCGCCCGGCGTCTCGGTGGTGAACATCACCTTCGGCCTGGAAAAGAACGTCGATGTCGCCTTCAGCGAGGTGCAATCCAAGGTCAACCAGGCGCAGCGCCGCCTGCCCAAGGACGTCGACCCGCCGATCGTGGCCAAGGTCGAGACCAATGCCTCGCCGATCTTCTGGATGGCGGTGCAGGGCGACCGCACCCAGCAGCAATTGAACCAGTACGCGCTCAACGTCATCAAGAAGAAGCTGGAAACCATCAACGGCGTCGGTGAAGTGCGCCTCGGCGGCCGCCGCGACCGCACCATCCGCGTCAATCTGCTGCCGGCCCGCATGACCGCGCTGGGCGTTTCGGCGCAGGATGTCAGCGATGCCTTCGCCCGCGAGCATGTGCAGCTGCCCGGCGGTTTCGTCGTCGGCGAAACCACCGAGCACCTGGTCAAGCTCGACCTCGAATTCCATACCCTCGATGCGCTGGGCGGCATGGTGGTCGGCTACCGCGGCTCGCCGCCGAACGCCGCGCCCATCCACCTCGGCGACATCGCGGAACTGGAGGACGGCCTCACCGACAACCGCCAGCTGGCGCGCTTCAACGGCGAGACCACGGTCGGCATGGGAGTGGTCAAGGTGACCAATGCCAATACCGTCGCCATCGTCGAACGCATCAAGGAAAAGCTGGCGAACGAAATCGAGCCGCAGCTGCCGCCGGGGATGAAGATCAGCATCGTCTCCAACGATGCCGTGTTCATCCTCGAAATCGTCAACTCGCTGAAGCAGCACCTGGTCGAAGGCACGCTGCTGGCCTCGCTGGTGGTCTGGTTCTTCCTGCGTTCGCTGCGTTCGACCTTGATCGTCGCGCTGGCGATTCCGGTCTCGCTGATGGGCGCCATCGCGGTAATCTATTTCTTCGGCTACACGCTGAATTCGCTGACCATGCTGGCCCTGCTGCTCTTGATCGGCGTCGTCGTCGACGATGCCATCGTGGTACTGGAGAACATCTTCCGCCATCGCGAGGAGATCGATCCCGAGCCGGTCGCCGCCGCCATCAATGGCAGCAAGGAAGTGGTATTCGCCGTGATCGCGGCGACGCTGTCGCTGGTCTCCATCTTCGCCCCGGTGATTTTTCTGTCGGGCATCATCGGCCAGTTCTTCCGCTCGTTCGCCGTGGTGGTCACCTTCGGCGTGCTGGTCTCGCTGTTCGTCTCGCTGACCCTGACGCCGATGCTCTGCTCGCGCTACCTCAAGGTCGAAAAGCAGCACGGGCGCATCTACCACCTGTTCGACCGGGTGCTGGACGGCCTCGACCGCCTCTACATCCGCCTGCTGGACCGCGCCTTGCGGAGCCGCTGGCAGGTCGTCGCGCTGACCGTCGCGGTGGTCGGCTCTTCGGTGTTTTTCTTCATGAACGTCGGCAAGACCTTCACCCCCGACGAAGACGAGGGACGCTTCCGCATCTCGCTGCGCACGCCGCTGGGTTCCAGCATCGACTACACCGACGGCAAGCTGCGCGAGGTGGAAGAAGTGCTCAACCGCTACCCCGAGGTCCGCACCGAGTTCGCCCTGATCGGGTTGGGCACCGCCGGGCAGGTCAACCAGGGCACGGTGGTGGTGCGCATGGCGCCGCGCGAAGAACGCAAACGCAGCCAGCACGAAATCATCGGCCAGGTGCGCCGCGACCTCGCCGCGATTCCCGGTGCGCGCGCCTTTGCCGCGCCCTTCGCCGTGGTCGGCGGCCAGCGCGGCGAGCCCTTGCAGTTCGTGCTGGCCGGCGACAACATCGACGAAATCGGCCGCCTCTCGCGCGAATTCCAGCAGAAGCTCGCCACGGTACCCGGCATCGGCCGCATCGACTCCGACATCCAGCTCGACCTGCCGCAACTGGTGTTCATTCCCGATCGCCTGCGCATCGCGGCGGCGAACCTTTCCAGCAGCGATGTCGCCCTGGCGGTCAACATGCTGACCGGCGGCATCGACATCGCCAAGTTCAACGACGAGCCCGGCGACGGCCAGCGCTACGACATCCGCGTCAAGGCCAGGCCGGGCGAATTCACCCAGCCCGCCGACCTGTCGAAGATCTTCCTGCGCAGCCGCGACGGCAAGATGGTGCGCCTCGATTCCGTCGCCCGCTTCGAGGAACGCCTCGGCCCCGCCGTGGTCGGCCGCTTCGATCTGCAATACGCCGCAACCTTCTATGCCACGCCGTCGATTCCCTTGGGCGAAGCCGTCGAGGCCGTGCGCCGCGCCGGACAGGAAGTGCTGCCCACCGGCTACCAGGTGCGCTTCATCGGCCAGGCGGAGGAATTCGGCAAGACCATGAAGTACATGGTGTTCACCTTCGCCCTGGCGATCATGCTGCTCTACATGGTGCTTGCCAGCCAGTTCAATTCCTTCATCCAGCCGGCCATCGTCATGCTGGCGCAGCCGCTGGCCGTGGTCGGCGGCGTCGCCGCGCTGTGGGCCACCGGGCAGACGCTGAACATCTATTCGATGATCGGCCTGACGCTCCTGATCGGCCTCGTGGCGAAGAACTCCATCCTGCTGGTCGACCTCGCCAACCAGCGCCGCGCCGCCGGCATGGCGGTGGACGCGGCGCTGCGCAATGCCTGCCCGATCCGCATGCGCCCGGTGCTGATGACCTCGGCCACCGTGATTTTGGCGCTGGCTCCCGCCGCGCTGGGCCTCGGCGCCGGCGCCGAAACCCAGCAGCCGCTGGCGATCGCCGTCATCGGCGGCATGGTCTCCTCCACCTTGCTGACCCTGGTGGTGGTGCCGGCGGTGTATTCGCTGATCGAGGGCCGGCTGGAGAGCCTCGCCTGAGGCGAGCCCGGGAGTCGGTGCCGGCGGTACGGCGACCGACCTTGATCTAGCTCAGAATCCCGATGGAATGGCTGCGCTATGGTTTGCCTGAAAGCGCGTATTTCGCGCGGACCGCATGATCGGAGAAAGCCATGAACCCCCTTCGCCCCCTTCTTGCGCTGGCTGGCGCGCTGGCCCTGTCCGGCTGCGCCGAAATGATGACCGCGACGCCGCAGCTGGAGATGAAATCCGGCAGCGCGCAGAAAATGGAAGTCAAGGCCAAGGTCATGGCCGTGGGGAGCCTTGACTACTCGCCCGACGGCAAGCGGCTCGCCTCGGCCGGCGTCGCGCCGGTGGTCAAGATATGGGACATGACCACGGCCAAGGGGTTGCGCACGCTGTCGATTCCCGCCAAATACGGCCTCGGCGACGTGGTGTATTCGCCCGACGGCAAGCTGCTGGCGGCCTTCGGTGCCACCGGCCTGTTCGGCGATACCATTACCTATCTGTGGGACGCGGAAACCGGCGCGCAGATCAAGACCATTCCGGGCAACCTGAACTTCAGGCTGGCGTTCTCCGCCGGCAACAAGTACCTGCTGGGCAGCGAATTCAAGCCCGGCGGCCTGTTCGACCCTGTCACCATGGAGACCAAGCAGTTCGACCTGGGCAACGATACCGTGGTCAGAAGCTTTCACGGCTATACCGTCGGCGCCATGTCGCCCGACGGGCGCAACGCACTGCTCAAGGGTGATCCGCAGAAGGGGCTGATGCTGGTCGACCTGCAGACGGGACGTGAAATCTGGCGCACCGGCGACCGCCGCACCGATGCCGTCGCCTTCACGCCCGACCGCCGCCATGTGCTCGCCTCGCGCTCCGAATTCCACGGCACGCTGGGCACGCGCGCCACCATGTCGCTGGCGCTGCTTGACGCCGCCACCGGCAACCAGATCCGCGAGCTGCTTCGTTACGATGTCGCGAACACCTTCCTCGCCACCGACAAGGACTTCGCCAAGCTGTCGGTCATCGAAGTGGCGCCGGACGGCAGCCGCTTCATCACCGGCACGAACCGGGGCGAATACAAGCTGTGGGACCTGGCGACCGGCCAGATGATCCGGCAGCTGAAGCGCCCCGACGAAAAGCTGATGTTCGACATGAGCCCGGCCCACGCCGCCTTCTCGCCCAACAGCAAGCTGGTCGCCGTGACCTCCGCCGCCTCGGTGCGTCTCTACAACGTCGCCGACGGCGAGGAAGCCGCGACCATGATCGCCTTCGACGACGGCGAATGGCTGGTCACCACGCCCAGCGGCTACTACAACGCCTCGGAGAAAGGCGACCAGTACCTCAGCGTCAGCGTCGCCGGCTCGCCCTTCACCATTTCGCAGTTGCGCGAATCCTTCTACCGGCCCGACCTGGTCAAGGTGGCGCTCTCCGGCGGCACCCTGAGCGACTACAAGAAGATCGCCGACATCAAGCCGCCGCCGACCGTCGCCATCGTCGACACGCCGAATACCACCGCCAGCCCGAAGATCAGCGTCTCGCTGCGGATCAAGGACCAGGGTGGCGGCATCGGCGACGTGCGCCTCTACCGCAACGGCGCCGCGGTGGTGTTCGAGAAGACGCAGACGCGCAACCTCAATGTCGCCGAAGCCGGCCAGGATGCCCAGGTGCTGCGCTACGAGATCAGCCTGGAACCGGGCGCCAACACCATCCGCGCCATCGCCTTCAACGCCGACAACAGCATGCAGAGCGCCGACACGACGATCGAGGTGCAGGCCAGCATCGTCGCGCGGCAGCCGGCGCTGCATGCCATCGTGATCGGCATCAAGGATTTCGCCAATCCGCGCCTTGCGCTGAAGTATTCGGTCGCCGACGCCGAGCTGTTTGCCTCGACGCTCGAAACCCGGGGCAAGGGCTTGTTCAGTTCCGTTCACGTCAAGCGCCTGTTCAAGCCGGCGGAAACCACCAATACCGCCATCACCGCGGCGCTCAGGCAGGCGCGGCAGGACGTGGGGCCGGAAGACCTGTTCGTGTTCTACGTCGCCAGCCACGGCACGGTGGATGACGGCCAGTACCTGCTGATCACCTCCAATGTCGGCTCCACCACCACGGCGAAGCTCAAGCAGGATGCGCTGACGCAGGATTCGCTGAAGGAAATGATCTCCAACATCCCCGCCTCGAAGAAACTCGTCGTGCTCGACACCTGCAGCGCCGGACAACTCGGCGACGCGATCCAGGTCGCGATGCTGACGCGCGGCATGAGCGACGACACGGCAATGAAAGTGCTGTCGCGCGCCGTCGGCTCCACCGTGCTCTCCGCCGCCACCTCGGTGCAGGAAGCGCTGGAAGGCTACAAGGGGCACGGGCTGTTTACCTACGTGATCGTCGAGGGGCTCAACGGCGCGGCGGATGCCGACAAGGATGGCTTCATCAAGACGCTGGAGCTGGCCGACTACGTCGACAGCCAGGTGCCCGAGCTCGCCGAGAAGGTATTCCAGCACAAGCAGTATCCGATCGTGTCGCCGACCGGGCAGGGCTTCCCGCTGGTGAAGACGCGCTAAACCTGCAAAAGAATTGTCCGCAGATTTCGCCGATTGACACAGATGGATCAGTGCATTGCATGGTCAGCTCGTACTGCCTGCTGGGGGAGTCGTGGACGCTCGCCATTTTGTTGTCTCATCTGCGTAATCTGCGTAATCTGCGGATTGAACCGAAATTTTTTGGATACATGAGAATCCTGCTTGCCCTCTGCCTGCTGCTCGCCGCCGCGCTGCCCGCGCAGGCCCAGCGCAACCTCACCGTGGAGAAGTCGGCGCCGGCGGAACGGCGCGTGGCGCTGGTGATCGGCAACGGCGCCTACGCCTCGGCGCCGCTGAAGAACCCGCCCAACGACGCCCGCGACATGGCTGGCGCGCTGCGCCGGCTGGGCTTCACGGTGATCGAGAAGATCAACGTGCCGCAGAAGGAAATGAATCGCGCCATCGCCGAATTCGGCGAGAAGCTCAACGCCAGCACCATGGCCCTGTTCTTCTACGCCGGCCACGGCATGCAGGTGAAGGGCAAGAACTACCTGCTGCCGATCGACGCCCGCATCAATTCCGAATCCTCGGTGCGCGCCGAGGCGGTGGATGTCGATGCCGTGCTCGACCAATTCGCCGCCAGCCCGCTCAACGTGGTGATCCTCGACGCCTGTCGCAACAACCCCTTCGAACGCAAGTTCCGCAGCGTCGGCGGCGGCCTGGCGCAGATGGACGCACCCAAGGGCACGCTGATCGCCTATGCCACGGCGCCGGGCAAGGTCGCCTCCGACGGCGATGGCAGGAACGGGCTCTACACGCAGGAACTGCTGCGTCATCTGCAAACGCCCGGCCTTTCGGTGGAAGTCGTGTTCAAGCGGGTGCGCGCCGGCGTGGCGCGGGCCACGGGCGATGCGCAAATTCCCTGGGAAGCCTCGTCGCTCACCGGCGAGTTCCACTTCCGCCCCGACGCGACGGCGCGGCCGGCGGAAGTGCCGCCCACGACCATGGCCGTCGATACGCCCGAGCAGATCGAGCAGCAGTTCTGGAACCGCATCCGCGACAGCCAGGACAGCGCCGATTTCGAGGACTACCTGAAGCAGTATCCGCAGGGCCGCTTCGTCGCCGAAGCGCGGCTGATGGTGCGCAAGCTGGGCGGGGCCAAGCAGGTTGCGGCAGTCCAGCCGCCAGTACCCGCCAGTGCAGCTCCGCCGCCCCGCAGCTGGTTTGGAGTGCAAATACAGGGAGTAACCCCGGAACTCGCCGCTTCCTTCAGCCTGAAAGAGGCGCGGGGCGCGCTGGTCGTCAGCACCGCCAAAGGAGGGCCGGCGGAAAAGGCCGGCATGGAATCGGGCGACGTCGTGGTCGAGTTCCAGGGGCAAGCGATTCAGAACTATGCCGACCTGCCGCCAATGGTGGCCTCCAGCGAACCAGGCGCTCAGATCAACGTCCGCGTGATCCGCCGCGGGCAAATGAAAGATCTCGCCGTAACGCTCGGAAAGCCCCAGGAAGCCGCATCTCAGCAAGCGGCCGGGAAACTGGGAAGCGATCTTGAGAAGTTTTTCGGAAGCTTCTCCGGTGGCGTGCTGTTTTCGCAAATCAAATCGATCTACCAGCAAAAGCTGGTCGCGCGCGGCTTCGAGTTGCTCCCCAACGACCGGATTACCCGGGTTGTCCGTCAAGGGGTGGTAACGCAAGTGAAGTCACCCGGAGACATCGACGGGTGGCTGGCGGCACTGGATTCCACGCCGGACGTGTCGCTATCCATCGTGCGCGACGGCAAGGAGGCCTTCCAGGCTGGAAGCAAACCCAAATGAGAGCCTGGCTCGTTCTGATTCTGCTGCTCGCCGCCGCGCTGCCGGCGCAGGCCCAGCGCAACCTCGCCGTCGATAAACCCGCTGCGGCGGAGAAGCGCGTGGCGCTGGTCATCGGCAACGCCGCCTACGGCGCCTCGCCGTTGAAGAACCCGGTCAATGACGCCCGCGCCATCGCCGCCAAGCTGCAGAAACTCGGCTTCGACGTGGTCAAGCGCGAGAACCTCACGACGAAGCAGATCGGCGCCACGCTGCGCGAATTCCGCTCGCGGCTGAGTCCTGGCTCCGAAGCCCTGTTCTTCTATGCCGGCCACGGCGTGCAGGTCAAGGGCGTCAATTACCTGCCCGCCGTCGATGCCGACATCACTTCGGAAGAAGACGTGCCCAACCAGAGCATCAACGTCAGCCAGTTGCTGGAGATCATGGATGACACCAGGACGCGGCTCAACCTGATCTTCCTCGATGCCTGCCGCAACAATCCCTTCACCCGGCGTTTTCGCTCCACCGGCGGCGGCCTGGCCAAGATCGAAGCGCCGTCGGGCACCAAGATTTCCTTCGCCACGCGCCCCGGCAGTGTCGCCGCCGACGGCGAGGGCCGGAACGGCCTCTACACCGAACACCTGCTGCGGGTCATGGACGAGCGCGGCCTGCCCATCGAACAGGCGCTGAAGCGCGTCTATTCCGGCGTCAAGCAGGCCTCGAAGGGCGCGCAGGAACCCTGGGAGGAAGGCACCATCGAAGGCGAGTTCTACTTCCAGCCCGCTGCGCCCGGCCCGGCGGCGCAGGTCGCCCAGCTCACGCCGCAACTCGTCGGCGCGCGCACGACGGAACAGATCGAGGACGAACTGTGGGATGCAATCCGGGACAGCGAGAAGATCGGCGTGTTCGAGGAATACATCAGGCAATATCCGAACGGCCGCTACCTGGCGCAGGCGCGAGTGAAGCTGGCGGGATTGCGGGAGGTGCCGCGTCCGGCACCGATGGCGGCTTCCGCCGCCGTCTCGCCAGCGCCGACTCCGACGGCAAGCGCCGGCCCGGTATTCAAGGACTGCGACGAATGTCCGGAGATGGTGACGATTCCGGCGGGCAGTTTCGAAATGGGCGACGGCATGCTGGATTCCGACAAGCCGGTGCATCGCGTCACCATCCCCGCCGCGTTTGCCCTGGGCCGGACGGAAGTGACGCAAGCCCAGTGGCGCGCGATGATGGGCAACAACCCGAGCCGGTTCGCCGACTGCGGCGACGACTGCCCGGTGGAGAACGTGAGCTGGGACGACGTGCAGCACTTCGTTCGCAAGATCAGCCAGAAAACCGGCAAGGCCTATCGCCTGCCGAGTGAAGCCGAATGGGAATATGCCTGCCGTGCCGGCGCTCGGCAGTGGTATTGCGGCAGCGACAACGTCGCCGGCGTCGCCTGGCACGACGCGTTTTTTTCCGGTGCGACGCATCGGGTCGCCGGCAAGCAGGCAAACGCCTGGCAGCTTCATGACATGAGCGGAAATGTCACGGAGTGGGTGGAGGACTGCTGGCATGGCAACTACGAGGGCGCGCCGAACGACGGCAGCGCATGGGCGAGCGGCAATTGCGAGAAGCGCGTGACGCGCGGCGGTTCCTGGGCCGGACCAGCCCACCTCGCGCGCGCGGCCCGGCGCGACTGGGCCGAGCCGGCAACGCGCAACAGCCACTGGGGTTTCCGCCTGGCGCAAACGCTTGTCGGCGCAGCGATCCCGGGGGCACAACAAACGCCGCCCGAACAGAATGCCGCGGCCACGCTGTGTTTCTTCCGCACACCCCAGTTCATCAACAGTCGAACTACCGCGACGGTGGAAGTGGATCGCAGGAAGGTCGGACAACTGAAGAATAGCGATGCCTTCTGCATCAGCCATCCACCAGGCACGTATACGATTTCCGGCTATGGCCTGATGCCTCCCCACAAAACCGTGACCGTCACCGCGCAGCCCGGCAAGACGGTCTATGTGAAAGTCGAAGACACCCTGCTCGGCTGGGAGTCGAGCCTTGCCACCGAGCAGGATGGCCAGCAGGAGGTTGCCGCCCGGCGGCGGTAACTCGGCACGCCATGTCGATCTCCCCCGCTCATTTCGTGCAATCAATGTTCCCCCGGGGCTTCGCCCTGGCATTGTCCTGCCTGTTTGCGCTTGCGGCGTTTGCCGCCGAACCGGTGCGCAACCTCACCGTCGAAAAGTTATGCGGAGCGGTATCCCCTTGCGGGACGGCGCTGGCGGAACGGCGCGTCGCGCTGGTGATCGGCAATGCCGCCTATCCCGGCGCCGGCGCGCTGAAGAATCCGGCCAATGATGCGCGCGACATCGCCGCCCGACTGAAGCGGCTCGGCTTCGAGGTCATCGTGCGCACCGACGTGCGGCAAAAGGAAATGCTGCGTTCGCTCACCGAGTTCGGCGACAAGGTGCAGGCCGGCACCGAGGCGCTGTTCTTCTATGCCGGCCACGGCATGCAGGTGCGCGGCAAGAACTACCTGATCCCGATCGACGCCGAGATCCGCGGCGAATCCTCGGTCAGCAGCGAGGCCGTCGATGTCGACCAGTTGCTCGACAAGCTGGCGCCGGCGCGCCTGTCGCTGGTGATCCTCGATGCCTGTCGCAACAACCCCTTCGAGCGGCGCTTTCGCGGCGGCGGCCAGGGCCTGGCGCAGATCAACGCGCCGACCGGCACGCTGATCGCCTACGCCACGGCGCCGGGCAAGGTCGCCGCCGACGGCGACGGCAGGAACGGCCTCTACACGGCGGAATTGCTCGCGGCCATGGATGTGCCGGACATCCGGATCGAGGACGTCTTCAAGCGCGTGCGCGCCAATGTGGTGAGGAAGAGCAACGAGGCGCAGACGCCATGGGAGTCGTCAAGCCTTACGGGAGACTTCTATTTCAACGCCAGTGGAGCGCAGATCGCCCAACTCACACCGCAACTTGCGGGGGCACGCACGGCGGCGCAGATAGAGGACGAACTGTGGGACGCGATCAAGAACAGCGAAAAGGTCGGTGTGTTCGAGGAATATATCCGGCAATACGCGAACGGGCGCTACCTGGCGCAGGCGTACGTCAAACTGGCCGGATTGAGGGACGCAACCCGGCCGGCAACGCCGGCGACCACTCCGGCCGCCGGCCAGATGATCAAGGACTGCGCCGAGTGTCCCGACATGGTGGCACTTCCACCGGGAAGCTTTCAGATGGGCGGGAACAGCTATAAGGATTGGGGCAAACCCGTGCATGACGTGACCATAAGTCGTGCCTTTGCCCTGGGCAAAACCGAAGTCACGCAGGGGCAGTGGATGGCAATCATGGGCAGCAACCCCAGCGGCTTCAAGGATTACGGTGACGATTTTCCGGTGGAGACGATAAGCTGGCATGAGGCCAAGGAGTTCCTGCGCAAGCTCAGTGTCCGGACAGGGAAGGCCTACCGCCTGCCCAGTGAGGCGGAGTGGGAATATGCCTGCCGCGCGGGAAGAGGCCATGAATACTGCGGAAGCCAAAGCATCGAGGCAGTGGCCTGGTACACAAAAAATGCCGGCGGCGCAGCGCACGCCGTGGCTGGCAAGCAGCCCAACGCCTTTGGTCTTTACGACATGAGCGGCAACGTGCTGGAATGGGTGGAAGACTGCTGGAACGACAGTTACAACGGAGCGCCTGCGGATGGAAGTGCCTGGAAGAGTGGCGATTGCAGCAACCGCGTGCTGCGCGGGGGTTCGTGGAACGACGGGCAGGAGTTCGTCCGCTCGGCCGCTCGCACCATCTACCCTTCGACATCCCGGGTGTTTGGCATCAGCGGCTTGCGTGTGGCCAGGGAGCTTTCCGAGCGCAAAGAGATCGAACCCGCGCCACACCTCTCCCAGTCCCCCGACATCAGCGGCAGCTGGCACTGGTCGGTGCGGTCATTCCTCGTCCCCGACCGGACCAACACGGTCAATGCCGACGGCACATGCCTGTTGAATACCGGCACCACCTGCATCTGGACCTGGGAGGATGCCGGCAAGCGCAAGATCGCCTTCCGCTTCAGCGACACCTGGACGCACGTGATGACGCTCGCCGAGGACGGGCGCAGCATGACGGGGAAGGATGACTGGGGCACCGCGGTCACGGCCAAACGGGCCGGCGGCAAGTAGCGCGCCGTAGCGCCGGCGCCGACTCCCGGCTAGCGCAGCACCCAGGCCAGCGTCAGCGGAATGATGGCCAGCGAAGCCATGTTGCCGACCAGCACCATCGAGGCGACGCGCTCCGGCTCCTGCCGGTAGCGCTCGGCGAAGATGTAATTGAGCACCGCCGGCGGCAGGGCGCCGAACAGGATCAGCATCGCCGCGTCGCGCCCGGTGAGGCCGAGCAGCAGGTTCATCAAGAGGGCCACCAGCACGCCGGCAACGGGCGAGGTGATCGCGCCGGCGAGGCTGATGTGCAAATCGGCATGGCGGCTGTCGGTGAGCCGCACGCCGAGCGAAAACAGCAGCAGCGGAATCGACACGTCGCCCAGCAGTTTGACGCTCAGCCACAGCGGCTGCCACAGCGGAAAATGCAGCGTGCTCACGGCGAGGCCGGCCAGCGCGGCGGCGATCACCGGCACCCGCCACAGGTTCCACAGCTTGGCGCGATGGTCGAGCAGCCAGGTGCCCAGCGAGTAGTGCAGGAAGTTCTCGGCAAAGAACAGCACCACGGCAGCAGGCAGCGCGGATTCGCCGAAGGCCAGCACCATCAGCGGCAGGCCCATGTTGCCGGAATTCTTGAACATCATCGGCGGCACGAAGGTGTTGCCCGCCACGCCCAAGAGGCGCGCCACCGGCCAGGCCAGCAGCCCGGTGCCGAGCACCACGACGGTGCCGCCGAGCAGCAGCGGAATGTTCTGCGCGATGTCGAAGGACTTCGAGGCCAGCGCCGCGAACACCAGCGCCGGCACGAAGATGTCCATGTTGAGCTGGTTGGCAAAGGCCATGTCCGGCTTCTTCCAGCGTCCGTAGCCGTAGCCGACGGCGACGATGGCGTAGATCGGGAAGACGATCCCGGCGATGCGCTCGATCAATTAAAACACCCCACCCCCCGGCCCCCACCCAGGCGGGGGTGACGGGTGTTCGCCGCTGCGCGGCTCCGGTTTGGTGGCTTCGCCACGCTTGAGGCGGCTCGGCGCATGGCTACAACACGTAGCGCGAAAGGTCTTCGTTCTTCGCCAGTTCGCCCAGCTTGGCGTCGACGTAGCCGCCATCGATGGCCAGTTTCTCGCCGCCACGCTTGCCGGCGTCGAAGGAGATTTCCTCGAGCAGCTTTTCCATCACGGTGTAGAGCCGGCGCGCGCCGATGTTTTCGGTCTTCTCGTTAACCTGGAAGGCGATCTCGGCGAGGCGCTTGATGCCGTCTGCAGCGAACTCCAGCGTCACGTCTTCGGTCGCCAGCAGGGCCTGGTACTGGCGCGTCAGGCAGGCGTCGGTCTGGGTGAGTATCCGCTGGAAGTCGTCCACCGACAGCGAATCGAGTTCGACGCGGATCGGGAAGCGCCCCTGCAATTCAGGAATCAGGTCGGAGGGCTTGGCCACATGGAAGGCGCCGCTGGCGATGAACAGGATGTGGTCGGTCTTGATCATGCCGTACTTGGTCGACACCGTGGTGCCCTCGACCAGCGGCAAGAGGTCCCTCTGCACGCCCTGGCGCGAAACCTCGGCGCCGTGGGCTTCGGAGCGCGAAGCGATCTTGTCGATCTCGTCGAGGAAGACGATGCCGTTCTGCTCGACGTTCTTCAGCGCCTCGGTCTTGACCTCCTCGTCGTTGATCAGGCGCGCGGCCTCTTCGTCGGCCAGCGATTTCATGGCGTCGCGGATTTTCATTTTGCGCTGCCGCTTCTTGCCGCCGCCGATGTTCTGGAACATGCCCTGGATCTGCTGCGTCAGGTCTTCCATGCCGGGCGGGGCGAAGATTTCCATGCTGGCCTGCGGTGCGGCGACTTCGATTTCGATTTCCTTGTCGTCGAGTTCGCCTTCGCGCAGCTTCTTGCGGAATTTCTGGCGCGTCGAGCTTTCTTCCGGCGTATCGCCAGCGCCGACTCTTGCCGGTGGCAGCAGCACGTCGAGTACGCGGTCCTCGGCGGCATCCATGGCGCGGTCGCGCACGATGCGCATGGCCTCCTCGCGGGCGTTCTTGATCGCTGTCTCGGCGAGGTCGCGGATGATGGTGTCCACGTCGCGCCCGACGTAGCCGACTTCGGTGAACTTGGTCGCCTCGATCTTGATGAAGGGGGCGTTGGCCAGCCGCGCCAGGCGCCGCGCGATTTCGGTCTTGCCGACGCCGGTGGGCCCGATCATCAGGATGTTCTTCGGCGTGATCTCGGTGCGCAGCGGATCGGCCACCTGCATGCGGCGCCAGCGGTTGCGCAGGGCGATCGCCACGGCGCGCTTGGCGCGCGCCTGGCCGACGATGTGCTTGTCGAGTTCGGAAACGATTTCCGCGGGAGTCATGGAGGACATTCGGGCAACCTCAGTCCAGAATTTCGATGATGTGGTTCTGGTTGGTGTAGATGCAAAGATCGCCGGCGATTTCCAGCGACTTCTTGACGATCTCGGCCGGGGACAAGGTCGTGTTCTCCAGCAGGGCGCGCGCGGCCGATTGCGCATAGGCGCCGCCGCTGCCGATGGCGACCAGTCCGTATTCCGGTTCCAGCACGTCGCCGTTGCCGGTGATGATCAGCGAATGCTCGCGGTCGGCCACCGAAAGCATGGCTTCCAGCCGGCGCAGCGCGCGGTCGGTGCGCCAGTCCTTGGCCAGTTCCACCGCCGAACGCAGCAGGTTGCCCTGGTACTGCTCCAGCTTGGCCTCGAAGCGCTCGAACAGCGTGAAGGCGTCCGCCGTGCCGCCGGCGAATCCGGCCAGGATCTGCTCGTTGTAGAGCCGCCGCACCTTGCGCGCGGTGGCCTTGACCACGATGTTGCCCAGCGTGACCTGGCCGTCGCCGCCGAGCGCGACACTGCTGCCGCGGCGCACGGAAAGAATGGTGGTGCCGTGGTATTGCTCCATGGAAATCCTTGCTGAAAGGGTTCAGATGACGCGGGCGCGCAGCTCGGCCACATCGGCAAAGCCGAGCGTTTCCAGGTAGGCCGCCACCAGCGTGCTCAAACCGATGATGCGCAACTTTTTGCCGGAGTCATGCAGGCGGGTCAGGACGTCGAGCAGGTGCGCCGCGCTGCCGGCGTCGATGCGCACCAGGTTGTGGGCGTCGATGTCGAACTCCTCGCTGCCGGCCAGCGCCGCGTCCAGCGGCGCAAACTGGGCGGCGTTGGCGCCCAGCATCTGCCCGCGCAGGACAAATTCGTCGGACTTGGGGCCGTTTGCGGACGATGCCTGCGGCGCCTCGGCGGCCCGTGGCGGCAGTGCCTCCCACGAGGGTGGTGAAACCTCGAAGGTCACGGCGTAATTCACCGCCGCCTCCTCGAAGGCATCCTGTCGGTATGCCTGCTGATACAGCTCCAGCAGCAGCAGCCACATCGATTCGTTGCTGCGCTCCCCCGGCACCAGTTTCGCCGAGAGGATCTGCGCCAGATGCTCGGGGTTGCCGAACACGATTTCCTTCTTCGCCCGTTTCAGCGCGGCCAGCGCGCGCATCAGCAGCGTCGCGCCGTTGTTGTCGGCATCTTCCAGCTTGGCCAGGTCCATGCGCACCATGGCGCTGGTGGCCGCCAGCTTCATGGTCTGCTTGAGGACTTCGCCGATGCCGGCATCCAGCATGCCAGAGAGCGAAACGTGGGCCCGCCCGCCACTGCTCTCGCTGGCGACATGCGGACCATCGACCACCGGGCTCCAGGTCGGCGGCGACTTCTCGAAGCGGCGCGCAAAAGTCAGCGCCAGGGCATCGAAAGCCGGACGGCGGCCAAGCACCTGCAGCAATTCGAACAGGCAGCCCCAGGCACGCACGGCGGCATCACCGAGGTCCTCGCCGTTCTTGATCGCGGACTCCAGCCGGCGCATGGCTTCCAGCTCCTGCCCGGCGGCGTACATTCTTGCGGCCTCTTCGAGCGCGGCCGGCATGGGCGGACGCACCGGTGCCGGCGGCGCCGCGGGAGGCGCGGGGATTTCAGGCGCGGCAGGCTCCTCCGGCGGCGCTTCGAACGCACCGGGCACCGTGAAATCGAGGGACATCAGATCGTCGTTGTCGTCTGCCACAGCTGATCTGGAGCACTAATCATGCGTGCTTTTGTTGGGGATCGGAGAGTATAACCCGCCGGCCACGGGCCTGAAGCAGCTCAGCCCGGCCAGCGCCAGCAGGCACAGGCAGCAGACCACGGTCGCCCCGGCGGGAAGGTCGGCATATAGCGAAAGGGCGAGGCCGGTGGCATAGCCCGCCGCACCCAGCAGATAGGCGATGACGACACGCCGCCTGCCGCCGAAAGCGCGCGTCGCGACGGCAGGTGCGATCAGGCTGGTGAACACCAGCAGCACGCCGACCAGTTGCACCGATGCCGTCACGGTGATGGCGAACAGCAGGTAGAAGCCGAGGCGCGGCCAGCGCTGCGCCGGCCCGAACCACAGGGCCAGCACGATGGCATATAGCAGCGCCACGGGCCACAGGGCGGACCAGCCCACCCAGAGCAACTGGCCGGCCAGCAGGTCGCGCAGGTGTTCGCCGCCATGCGGGTGATGCGCCAGCAACAGGATGCCGGCGGCGGCGGCGAAGACAAACACGAGGCCGATCAGCGCTTCCTGGATATCCGGCCAGCGGCGCTCGCACCAGGTCAACAGCAGGGCGCCGACGCCTGCCGCCAGCGCGGCGGCCAGTTGGGCGCCCATGCCGTGCGGCAGATCATGAAACACGGCATCGAGGTCGGTCAGGCTGGCGGCGACGGCGCCCAGCGCCGCCACCTGGGCGATCGCCAGGTCGATGAAAATGATGCCCCGCCGCAGCACGTCGATGCCCAGCACGACATGCGTCGCCAGCACCAGCAGGCCGGCGGCGAAGGGAGCGATGAGCAGGGTCCAGTCGAGTGTGTTCATTTCAAAAGCCTTGATTCAGTCCGCAGATTTCGCAGATTGACGCAGATGAACCTGAGCGTAATCTGCGAAATCTGCGGATAAGCCGCTTCTTGCAGTTTCATTTCACCACCAGCAAGCGCGCCAGCGTATCGTCGAACAGGCTGGCGAGATCCTTCGCCGCCTCGCTGCCGCCGACGGTGAAAGGCAGCACCACGGCCGGCGTGCCGCTGTTGGCGGCGAACCAGTCGGTGGCGCGGCTGCTTTCCCAGACCGCGCGGATCACCCAGCGCGGCTTTTGCGCGCGCACCTGATCAAGCACGCGCGAGAGGTGTGCGGCGGAGGCCTCGACGCCCGGCTTGGGTTCCAGCGTCGCCACTTCCTTGAGCCCCAGCCAGTCGAGCAGGTAGGAAAAGGACTTGTGCTGGACGACGACCGGCTGCCCGCGCAAACTCGCGGCCTGCTTTTCCCAGCGCACCAGGTTCGCGCGCCAGCGCGCCGCGAAAGCCGCATAGCCCGCGTGGTAGGCCGCGGCATTGGCCGGATCGAGTTGCGCCAGGCGCGCCGCCAGCGCCTCGCCGACCTTGAGGTAGACGCGCGGGTCGGTGTTGATGTGTGGATTGCCATTGGCATGCACATCGCCGTCGGCACGATCCAGCTTTGCCGGAATTTCCAGCATTCGCGCGTGGACCGCCGCTTCGAAATAGCCCGGCTGGCCGGTCTGGATGCGGGCGTTGCCGGATTCGCGCTGCACCACCGGCAGCCAGCCCACCTCCAGTTCGGCGCCGGTGGCGATGACCAGGTCGGCGTTGCGCGCCCGCGCGATCAGCGACGGCCGCGCGTCGATCCGGTGCGGGTCCTGCAAGCCAGTGGTCGCGGAACTTGCCTTGATTTTGTCGCCGCCGATCTCCTGCGCCAGCGCCGCCCATTCGGGCACCGTGGCCAGTACGTTGAGCGCCGCCTGCGTGGGGAAAGACAGCAGCGCGGCAAGAAGCATCATGAAAATTCGCATTGCCATCTCCTCAGAACTTGTGTGCGCCGTGGGCACCCAGGCTCATGATGTACTGCACCCAGAACTGGTTGTCGCGCAGCCCCGGTCCGCGCGAATCGTCGCGCGCGACCTGGAAGCGCAGGCGCGCGAACTCGGACGAGGCGAAGTCGACCATCACCGTGTCGCGTCGCGGCTTCCACGCCGCCAGTTGCGGCAGGTCGGCGGCGACCAGTGTCGGGCCCAGCGTCGTCGTCCCGGAATCGAGCCGGTCATGGCGATAGCCGACGCGCCAGCGCGGCATGAACTGCCACACGCCCTGCGCGTACCAGCCCGACTGGCGCGCGTCATAGCTGTCGGTCAGCCCCGCCGCCCCGCCGCAGGCGCCGCTGGTGTCGCGTTCGGCGCACGTCAGCTTGCCGGTTTCGCTGCGACGAAAAACCTCGGCCTGCAGCTTGAAGTTGCGCTCGACCGGATTGCCGTTGGGCGCCCATTTCCAGACGAAGTCGGCGCCGACGGTACGGCTCCTGCCGGCGAAAGTATTGCTGGTGGCGAGGCCGGTGGCATCGACGCCGTCGTAGGCGCGCGCGCCGGGATGGGTCGCCACATACGACAGGCCGGCGCGCCAGGTGTTCGCGATGCCGGCGTCGCCGCCGATGCGGGCAAAGGCCGCGCCCAGCGCCGTGCCGCTCTTGTTCCTGGCGCCGCCGGGAAAGCTGTTGTCGCGACCGCCTTCGAGACCGAGTTCGAAGTAGGTCTCGGTCGGCGCCAGCCATTTCAGCTGCACGCCTTCCGCCGTCAGCTTGTTGCCGAAGAAAGCCGTGTAGGCCAGCGGCGCGTCGGCGAAATCCCAGGCATGCGGATGTATTTCGTTCTGGTAGCCGATGCCGGACAGGAAGCGGCCGCCCTTGAGCGTCAGCCCGGCGCCGAGGCCGAGGGTCTGGAAATAGGCCTCTTCGAGTGCCACCGTGTTGTCCGGCGTCATGGCCAGGTTGAGGTAGCCGCGAAAGTTCGGATCGATGTTGGCGGCAATGCCGAGCTCGCTTTCCTGCAGGCTGAAGCCGCGGCGGCGCGGCGGGCCGACCTCGTCGGGCTCGCCCGGCGGCACGAAGCCTTGCAGGGTCCATGTTGCGGGATCGCGCTGCGTCCGGGTCAGGGCGCCTTGCAGGGTCAGCGAAATTTCGGGATTGAAGCCGCCGGCCTTGGCATCGCCCTGACGCGCAGCCTTGCTCGCGGCGCTGTCGGCGGCGGTCCTGGCCTGGATCGAAGTGCTCTCGGCCTGGGCCAGGCGCTTTTCCAGCGCGTCGATGCGCTGTTCGTAGGACTTTCTCATCTGCGCGATTTCCTCGCGCAGGGCTTGCAGGCCGGCATCGGCGGCGGCCGGAAAGCTCGCCAGCACGCCACAGGCGGCCAGCACGGATACGGATGTGCGATTCATGATTGCTCCAGAAGCAAATGACGGGAAGCACCGGGCGGCGACAGGCCGACGGCGCGGAAAAACGTCAGGGGGCTTTAGAGCAGGGGTGGAGCGCGGCTGCGAAACGCCGCAACGAATCGAAGAGTCGGCGCTGGCGACACGGCGGCAACGGGTGCCGCCACATGACCGGATGCTGTTGCCAGCGGAGCGATCGACACGGGGGGCGCCGCATCGACGCCGGCGAAGGCCAGGCAGGTGGTGCAGGTATGCGACAGGACCAGCGCCGCGTCGTGGCCGGCATCGCCTTCCTGCGCAACTTCAACGGCTCCCGTTGTCGTCGCATGCCCGAGCATGTGGGCGAGCGCGGCCTGCTGGCCGCCGACCAGCAGCAGCGAGAGCAACAGGGCGAGGAAGGGGTGCAGGAAGCGGCGCATGGGGCGCGTATTAGAACACACTGCCCGCAACGCTCAATCCGGTAGCCCGATAGGATATACGCTCGCCGTCGGCCTCTGCCGGAATAGTCATGCTAATGAGGCCCGAGAAAGCGGTCGCCGTTGAAGTGGATCATGTGGGTTGGATCGCTGGCGCACCAAACCTCGGTCTCCCACGCCAGATCACCGAGGAACCGGGCCATCATGCCGCGATTGGGAAACGCGGTTACAAAGACCAGACCAGCCGTCGATTTCGCAAAAAGGGACATCAGTTCCGCGTGCCGCTTGCCGTCCATGGGGCCGACGCTGGTGACCGACTCGACGAGGACGAGCCAGTTTCTTTTTTCGTCGAGGAATACCGCGTCCGGTAGCTTGCCCCGACCGTGGAGCGTCACACCTGTTTGTGCGAAGCCAGCCTCGTCGAACACAATGGATTTGTTGCCGGTGTCTCCCACATAGAGCAGCCGGGAACCGGGAACGAATCGTGGCGCGAACTGTTCGACGATATCCCGGATCAGTTCGCCATGCGGCCCGGGTGCAAGCTTGAGCACCTTGCCACCGGGCAGCCGGCACGGCGTCATTTCCATCTCGCGAGCAGCGGCATAACGCTCCGACAGCGTGGCGACGTTGGCGAGGTAGGCATTCAACGAAGGCTTCCACTCCGAAGTGCCGTAGGTCTCCAGCAGAAGTTTGGCGTCCGGCGCGATCTGATAGCACCACTTCGGACTGTTTGGCGCCCTGTCCGGCTGGTCCGGGTTCTGAAGAGCAAGGCCACCGGCAACGAACTGGTGTAGCGTCTCCTTGCGAAACGACTCGCGGGAGTTCTCGGCATAAGGTCTGGAGTAATCGTTCCGGCAAAAATCGAGTATCGCCCGCACCCCGAGCCGCGGAGCCTTGAGGCTCTTCCAGGAGCCTCGCTCCTTGAGCTGGATCAGCGCGAGCAAAGCCAATGCGCTGCGCTCATTCTGCTGCGCCTTCGGATATCCGAGGGCGGCGATGATCCCGATGGCCTGGTCTATCTTTCCCATGCACTTCCCGCTTTGCCGCGCTGCGCCACCATCGCGTCGATTTCTTCCTGCGAGGGAAGCGTGTCACCGATCTTGCGGCCCCATGCCTTCAAGGTTTCGAGATCGGGGTAGCGCAATGCCCGCAGATCCCCCGCATTGACCTGTGTATGTCCGTTGAAACGCCGCAACCATTCGTCCGCCGTCGTCGATCCGAGCCAGACCGCAAGGCCCCGTGCGATATCCGCTGGAAGTCCCGCCTTGTTCCCGTGGAATACATTGACATGGTTTTCGAATCCGATTTTTTCTCCGGCGATCTTCGCCGGATCGAACACGGCGGGAACAAGCCGCCGCTTTTCCTCCTTCGAAGACAGTCTGCGGACAAGGACGTAGTGTCCGGAGGGCATCAGCCATTTCTCCGTCGTATCGTTTCTGTCGATCCAGTTGGGCTTCTTTCCGGTCTTTGGATGGATGACGAAGCCGTTCTCGAAGTGCATCGGATAGATCAGTGGAACAGATGTCGGTCTCGGCTCGTCGGACAGGTATTCTCTCAGGCGAAAATCAACCACGGGGCCGGTCGCAACACCGATCCCGATATCCTCCAGGCTGTTCGTGAAGCGCGCCATCTCGTTTCGCGCCACGCAGTCCTCGTCGGGCACGAGATGAATGATCGCCTCCGTGTCATCCGGCAATACAACCTCGGTAAAGGGCACGGATCGTTCACGAATATCGGCAAAGCTTCCATCCGTACTTGTGGACACCGTCACGTTCCCCTGTTGCGCACCCTTGACCAGGCGAAAAATGACGTTCTCCTGCAGTACCTCGTCACCCTTGAATGCTTTCGTCCTCGACTCGAAAACGTGCGCGTGCGTCAAGGCCGCCCGGACAAGCATCAACTGCCGGAACGAACGAAAATAGGTGCCGTTGCAAAAACTGCGAGGCGTGATCGCAACCAGTTCGCCACCCTCTTCGAGCAAGAGCAAGGCGAGAGCCACGAACGCGGAGTAAAAATTCCCGGTCTCGATTCCGGCGTCGCGCAGCGCCATGCGTTCGTCGGACTTGCCGCCGAGTTTCTTGTAGGGCGGATTGAGGATGGCGTGGGTAAAGCGGGGGGGCTTCCGAAGCGCAATATCCCGGCTCGCGGCCCAGACGAAGTCGCCGTCCTTGATCGAATACGAAAACGCGGAGGACGCAGCCAGTTCCATCAGCGTTTCCTCCAGATGGGGAACCATCTCCGGGTCGATCTCCCATGCTTCGGCGCTGATGGACACGGCCCCTCTATTCACGGCTTCGCGTTCGAATGCGGCCACCAGCGAACCCATGCCTGCTCCAGCGTCCAGCAATCGGATTTCGGCGCCGGAAAGTCCGGAGAAAAGCCGCGACATGAAGTTGGCGATAGGCGCAGCGGTCATGAACTGCCCGAGTTCCGATTTCTTTCTGGCAGTCGTTCCCCTGGCGATACTCTCGCGCCGCCGCTCCAATGCTTTCGTGAGATTGGACGATGTCGATATCTGCGATCCATGCGCGCTTTCCATTTGCGTCATCTTACCGCCACGGGCGCATCCATGTCATCTGCGAACCAAGGGTCTGAGACACCCGATCAGATCGCGTCTGAACTTCCCTGGATCAATCAACCTGCAACAGCAGGCCCTTCAGGTATTCGCCTTCGGGAAACGCCAGATCGACCGGATGGTCGGCGGCGCCCTGCAGGCGCTGCACGATGCGCGCCGTGCGCCTGGCGTCGAGCGCCGCGCCGGCAACGATCTTCTGGAACAGATCCGGACTGACGCCGCCCGAGCACGAATACGTCATCAGCAGGCCGCCCGGCGCCAGCAGGTGCAGCGCCTGCACATTGATGTCCTTGTAGGCGCGTGCGGCACGCTCGGCGTGCGCCGCGGTGTTGGCAAACTTGGGCGGGTCGAGGATGATCAGGTCATAGCGCTCGCCCGCCGCGCGCAGGCTGCGCAGCTCGGCGAAGACGTCGGCCTCGATCCATGTTGCGCGCGCGGCATCGAGCTGCGGATTGAGCGCGAGGTTGCGCCGCGCGATTTCCAGCGCCGGACCGGAGCTGTCCATTGACACCACCTCCCGCGCGCCGCCGGCCAGCGCCTGCAGCGAAAACCCGGCCGTGTAGCAGAAGCAGTTGAGTACGCGGCGGTCCGCCGCGAGTTCGGCGACGCGGCGGCGATTCTCGCGCTGGTCGAGGTAGAAGCCGGTCTTGTGGCCGCCGACGAAATCGACGGTCATGCGCACGCCGTTTTCCGCGATCACCAGTTCGTCGGCGGGGGCCGTTCCATGTAGCCAGCCGGTGACGGATTCGAGGCCTTCGAGGCTGCGCACCTCGACGTCCGATCGTTCGTAGATGCGCGCACAACCGGTGGCCTTCAGCAGCGAGTCGGCGATGGCGGCACGCCACTTGTCGGCGCCGGCCGTGGTCAGTTGCACCACCACGGTGTCGCCGTAGCGGTCGGCGATGACGCCGGGCAGGCCGTCGGACTCGGCATGGATCAGGCGCAGGCCCTGCTGCCCGGCCAATTCCGGCAGGGCAGCGCGCCGCGCCACGGCAACCGCGACGCGACGCTTGAAAAAGGCGTGGTCGATATTTTCGTCGCTATCGAAGCTCCAGATCCGCGCGCGAATCTGCGAGGCCGGGCTCCACGCCGCGCGGGCCAGCGGCCGGCCGTCGCTGGACACGACATCGACCGTATCGCCGGGCCGGGCGCGGCCGTCGAGCTGCGCCACCGCGCCGGAGAACAGCCATGGATGGCGGCGCAGGACGGATTTTTCCTTGCCGGGATGCAGGATCAGGGTAGCCATGTGCGCATTCTCGTCGTGATTTCAGGCGCGTGCCTGCCGCCAGGGCGCGCCGCCGAATTCCTCGACCAGGAAATCGACCATCGCCCTGACCTTGGGCGACAGGTTGCGGCCGCTGGGATAGGTGGCGAACAGGGGCACCGGCTCGACGTGATGCCAGTCGGTAAGGATGGGCACCAGGCTGCCGGCGCGGATCGCCTGGGCCACCACCACGTCGGACAGGCGCGTCACGCCGACGCCGGCGACGGCGAGTTGCAGCACGGTCTCGGCGTTGTTGGTGACGACGTTGCCATCGACATGGACCACGCGAATGCCCTCGTCGGTGTCGAAGGGCCAGCGCCGCAACGCGGGCTGGCTGGTCATCCACAGGCAGTTGTGGCGTTGCAGGTCGTCCGGCGTGCGCGGCGTGCCGTGTCGCGCGAGGTAATCCGGCGCGGCGCAGATCACCCGCTCCAGGTTGCAGATGCGCCGCGCCACCAGCGAGGATTCCTCCAGCGGACCGATGCGGATGGCGAGGTCCACCCCCTCCTGCATCATGTCCAGCCGCTCGTCGCTGATCGTGATGTCGATGGCGACCGCCGGATGGCGCGCCTGGAAGCGCGGAATCGCGGGCGCCAGCTGGTGCATGCCGAAGGTGGAGCCGCAATGCAGGCGCAACTGGCCGCGCGGACTGGCTCCGGCTTCGGCAACTTCCGCCTCGGCTTCATCCATGGCCTTGAGGATGGCTTGGGCACGAACATAGAAGGTCTCGCCTTCCGCCGTCAGTTGCAAGCGCCGCGTGGTCCGCTGCAACAGGCGGGCGCCGAGGCGGTCTTCGAGTCGTGTCACCAGTTTGGACAGAGCCGAGGGCGTCAGCCCCAGACCCCGCGCCGCAGCGGAAAACCCTCCGCTTTCCACTGCGCGAACGAATGCAGTCATCTCGTGAGTCCTGTCCATGTGCTGATTATTGAATATTTTTCATCAATGTTGTTCCATATTTGCTTATTGTTGTTTTTGGAAGAAGTAATTACATTGTAGCCATATTGCAATGCACAAAGAGGACTCCATCATGAACAGCGTCGACATCAACCGGATCGAACGCCACGCCCGTCAAATGCGCACCGAAGAAATGGCGCGCCTCCAGAGGCTGCTGGCCACGCGCATTGGCGCCTATCTCCGCCCGCTGGCCGATTCCGCGCTCCATGCAAGCAAGATCCTTCAATGGCTGTTCTCGTGGAATCCGCAGAATTCGGAGCCGCGCCGCCCCTCCTCCGGCCCCCGCTTGACCACCCGCGCCAATGATCTGTTGCGCGCCTGCTTCAGCTGGAACCCGAACACGCGCCACTCCTGACGCGAACCGTCTCCTCCTCGGCCTCCTCCTCTTCGAGGCCGTTAAAGCCCCGCCCCATCGGCGGGGCTTTTTTTCGCGCGGCGCCTGCCTCGATCCGATCACCGCCACAAGCCGCGCGCATGTCGTGGTGACCGGCCGCGGGTTAGAATCGATCACAAACCGCGCGGCATAGCCGCGCCAAAACATCGTGGGGAGGGGGTTCGCTCTGGATCAATTTCGTTCGTGGCGCCGGTTCGCATGCCTGCTGCTGCTGGTCCCTACCCTGCTTCAGGCGCAGGAGCGCAACCTGTCGATCGCCGCGACGGGCAAAGCCGAAGGGCAGCGCCGCGTCGCGCTGGTGATCGGCAACGGCGCCTATGCCGATTCGCCGCTGAAGAATCCGCTCAACGATGCCCGCGCGATGGCCGCCTCGCTGCGCGAGCTCGGCTTCGAAGTGATCGCGCGCGAGAATGCCAACCTGCAGCAGATGGACGAGGCCGTGCGCGAGTTCGGCCGCCGCCTGGAGCGCGCCCATGCCGGGCTGTTCTATTACGCCGGCCACGGCATGCAGATCAAGGGCCGCAATTTCCTGATCCCGGTCGGCGCGCACTTCGAACACGAGGATGAAGTCGCCTACCGCAGCCTCGACGCCGGCCAGGTGCTGGACAAGATGGACAGCGCCAAGACGCAGGTCAATCTGGTGATTCTCGACGCCTGCCGCAGCAATCCCTTCCATCGCGTGTTCCGCGCCCGGCGCCAGGGCCTGGCCGAGATGGAGGCGCCGGCCGGCACGCTGATCGCCTTTGCCACGGCGCCAGGGTCGGTCGCACTCGACGGCGAAGGCAGGCACGGGGTCTACACCAAGCACCTGCTGAAACAGATCAACGAACGCGGACAACCGGTGGAGCAGGTTTTCAAGCGCGTGCGCATCGGCGTCGTCGAGGAAACCCGCGAACGCCAGATCCCCTGGGAAAGCTCATCCCTGCGCGACGACTTCCAGTTCCGTCCGGCGGCCGCGCCAGCGCCGGCGGCAACTGCGGCGACCGAAGCGGCGCTGGAACTCGCCTTCTGGGACGCGATCAAGAACAGCAGCCGCGCCGACGACTACGCCGCCTATCTGGAGCAGTTCCCGAAGGGGCGCTTCGTGCCCCTGGCGCGCAACCGGCAGAAGGCGCTGCAAAAACCCGACGCGGCGTCGCGCCCGCCGGCTGTTGCCGCGTCGCCCGCCGCATCGCCCGTCGCGGTTCCGCCGAAGCCTGTCGTCGCGCAACGCCCGGCCCCGCCGGCCCGGCCGTCCGCGCCCGCTGCGATGCCGATGGCCGGAGCCTCGGCAGCGTCGCTTCCTGCACCGCCGGCCGCCGCCGCACCTTCAGCCGCTGCTTCCCCGGTTGCCGCCCCCCATTTCAGCCTGCCCGGCGCCGGATTTACCGCCGCGAGTTTCTCGCCCGACAATGCCTGGCTGGCGGCGGTCGGCCGCGACGGTCAAGTGCGGATTCACAACGCCGCCACCGGGGCGGCCAAGAGCGCGGTCAATCTCGCCGAGCCGCTGAGCGCGGTGCGCTTCGCCCCCGACGGACGGCACATCGCGGTGGCCACCGAGTCCGGCGAAACCCGGCTGCTGGAACTCGGCAGCGGCAAGGAACTCTGGCGGCGCAAGCCGCATGGCGGGCGCGTCATGAGCCTGGCCTTCTCGCCGGATGGGCGCTACCTGCTCTCCGCCGCGGCGCAGGGCGACGTCGAGCTTTCCGGCGTGGCCAACGGCGCCAGCGTGCAGCGCCTGCAGAACGAGGGCCTGCCGCTGATCGAAGCGCTGTACTCGCCCGACGGGCGCTACATCGCCGTGGTGCTGGGCGAGGGCAAGAGCCAGGTGGTCAAGGTGGTCGAGGTCGGCTCCGGACGCCAGCAACTGCTGGTGGCCGCCACCGCGGCCAGCTTCTCGGTCAACGGCCGCTACCTGCTGGCCGCCGCCGGAGGCCACACGCCGACCCTGTTCGACATCGCCAGCGGCGAGGAACTGCGGCGCTTCGCCCGCTATCCGCTGACGATCTTCGCCGGCGCCTATGCCGAGAGCGGCGAGTTCGTCGCCACCGTGGATGCCGATGGGCAGGGCCAGATGCTCGATACGCGCGACGGCCGCCCGATGGGCAGCGTGCGCGGACCGCGTGTGCAGCCCCGTGCCGCCGCCTTCAGCGCGGACGTCGGACGCTTCGCGGTGATCGATGCCGAGGGCCGCGTCGCCGTCTATCGATTCCAGGAGAAGTCATGAAGCAGAATCGCCTCAAGCTGTTGGTCGCCGTGCTCGGCGCATTCTGGCTGACGGCTGTCGCCACGCCGGCCCGGTCGGGCCAGGCCTGCGCCGAGAAGCCCGCGACGGCCGAAGGCAGCGCCAAATCGGCGCGGCTATCGACACAAGTGCGTGAAATGCTGGACGGCCAGAAACATTCCTTCGCCCTGGTCGCCCGCGCCGGCGTCGATCTCTCCGAGTTCGGCCTCCGCCACAGCCACGTCGGCGTCGCCTGGCGCGACCATCCGCGCGGTCGCTGGTACACCTTCCATCTGCTGAATCGCTGCGGCACCAGCCAGTCCGAACTGATCGAGCAGTCGCTGGAGGATTTCTACAACGTCGAACTGCATGACTACGAGGCCTTGATCGCCGCCCCCTCCTTCCCCATGCAGATCCGCCTGCAAAAGGCCTTTTTCAGCCCGATCGCGCAGACACTCCACGAGCGCGAGTACAACATGATCGCGCACCCCTTCTCGACCAAGTACCAGAACTCCAACCAGTGGGTGCTCGAAGTGATGGCCTCGGCGCTGGCGCCCGTGGGTCACGTCGGCTCGCGCCTGTCGGCGCAGGAATGGCTCAAGGACAACGGCTTCGCGCCCAGCGTGATCCCCATCGGCGCGGGCAAGCGCGCCGGCGCGCGGCTGTTCAGCCCGCACGTCCGCTTCAGCGACCACACCGACGAGGAATGGCAGGCCCAGCGCTACTCGGTGGTCAGCGTCGACTCGGTGATCGCCTTCATCAAGGCCAGGGACAAGGGCCTCGCGGAAGCGCGCATACGCCTGGGAAGCGCCGCCGCCGGCAACTGACGAACACTTATAGCACCGGGCGCCACCCGCAGAAGATAAAACACGCGAAAGGCAAATTGAAGACCCCCCACCCCCGCCCCCGCCCCAGGGCGGGGCTACTGGCCAGCTCGCTTCGCTCGGCAATCTCCCGGCGCTCCGAACGAGGCGTTTCACGTTAAGTCGCGCGCCGTATCGCCAGCGCCGAGTTTTCAGCGACCGTCGCCGACCAGCACGAACGGCGCCCAGAACATCGGGTGGCGAAACTCCTCATGCCGATCCATCAACTCCAGGATGGAATATTGCAGGGCGCGCGCCTTGCCCGCCGCCGGCTGCCGCTGCAAACGCTTGAAGGTGCCGGTGGACAGCAGCACGGTGGATTCCGACACCACCGACCAGTGCGACACCAGCAGGTTGCGGGCGCCGGCGTGGAAGAATGCCTTGGCCAGCCCGGAAAGCCCCTCGGCGCCGGGCGTGCCGTCGGCGGCGGCAGTGTTGCAGGCGGACAGCAGTACCCATTCAGCATTGAGCTTGAGCTGGGCGATTTCGCTGGCGGCGAGCAGGCCGTCGTCCTGCTCGCTGGCAACCCTGGGCGGCGTCAGCACCAGCGCCGGTTCGCCGAACTCGACGAAATCGCTGGCCATGGCGCCGTGGGTGGCGAACAGCAGATTGCGGTAGCGCGACAAGTCGCTTTGTTTGAGCCGGGTTTCGGTGGCCTGGTCGCGCATCAGCAACTCGCCGCCGCCCAGCGCGGCGGCCACCGCGCGCGCCTCGTCGGCGGTGTCGGGCAGCGGCGTCAGCTTGCGCACCAGATCGGGATTGGCGAGGCGCTTGCCACCGACAGTTGTCGTGGCGCCGGTCGTTGTTGCGGCGCCGACCGGTGACGCCTCGGCGACCGTGAGAACTTTCGGGCTTTCTCCGCTCCATAGTGCGCCGATCTTCAGGTTGCGGGCCTTGCGCGAGGCCGCGCCGGCGGCGGGCGCTTCGTTGAGGATCGGATCGGCGAAGGCGATCAGCGCCTCGGGCGCGGGCGCGGGGCGCGGCGTGTTGCGCGCCAGGGTCAGCGCGCCGAGCGACGGCAGCGTAACGACTGCATGCTGGCGCACGACCCAAGGCACATGGTGCCAGTTCAAACCGCGACCGGCATCCACCGCCGACTTGACCAGCAGCGAAAACGGCAGGCTTTCCAGCGGCCCGTCGGGCACCACGAACCACACCGGCTTGGCATCGAGCAGATCGGCCACGGGGGCGAGCAGGTCGCGATAGAGGCCATGCGCCGCAGCGAAGGCGAAGCGCGTTTCGTCGGCGTGTTCGGGTTCGACGCTGCGCCGGATTTCCATGACGATCCGGCCCAAGTCCTGGCGATTGCTCGCAATGCGGATCAGCCGCGCCGCCTCGCGCGTGAGGGCAACGGCGAAGCTCTCGGTATCGGCGACGAAGTACACCAGCACGGCTTCGTCGGGGCCGAGCACGGCCTGCACCGACGCCAGCGGCGCGATGCGGCCGGCCACCAGTTCGTGATAGGCGGGAAAGTCGCGCGCCAGTTCTCCTTGCAGGCGCTCCAGGGTTTCACGAATGCCGCCCAGCTGCTTGCGCAACGCGCGTTCGCGGTTGTCACCAGGCGCCGCCAACTGCAATTCGGCGGCGAGCTCCTGCTCCTTCGCCAGGAACATTTCCGATTGCTGCTGGATCAGACGCACGCGCCGGCCCAGCTCGCCATCCCCGCCCAGCGCCGCGCCGGCGAACACGCGCGCCAGCTCGCCGTGCTTGACGGTTTGCAGGATATCCAGCGCTTCGCGCGCCTGGCGGGCGGGGTCCGGCTCGACCTTGCCGAGCAGGCGCAGATGGGTGGCGAAACTCTCGCGCCAGTCGCGCCGCGATTGCGCCGAGGCGGCGGCGGCCCGCGTCCCGGCGCTGGCGGCGAGGCTGCCGCCGATGATGGCGCTGGCCTCGCGCGCGGCGCCGAGCGCGGCGGGCAGTTCGTTCTTCCGTTCGCGCAGCAGGGCCTGGCTGGTCAGGGTGCGCGCGGTATCGATGTGGCGCGCGCCCAGCCGGTCGCGGCGAATCCTTTCCGCTTCGCCCAGCGGCTGTGCGGCGCCGGCGAGGTCGCCGGCTTCGAGCGCGGCGGTACCAAGGTTGTGCAGCAGGGAGGCGCGCAGCAGCGGCTGGGCCGGCTCCGCCGGCAAGGCGGCGAGGGCGCGATCCAGATGGTCGCGGGCGCCGGCAAAATCGCCACGACGTTGCAGCAAGGCGCCGAGGTTATTGTTGAGCGTGACACCGGCGGCGATGGGCAGGCGCGGCAGCAGCGGTTCGGCGTCGGCGTACATCCGGCGCGCGCCCTCGTGGTCGTTGCGCCGTTCGAGCAGGCCGGCCAGATTCACCAGCAGCGAAAAGCGATCTTCGGCGCGCACCGCGGGCAGCGCGCGATGCAGCGCCAGCGCGGCGCGATACTGCTGCTCCGCGCCGGGCAGGTCGCCGGCGAGATCGAGCAGCGCGCCCAGGTTGTTGTGCAGCACGGCCTTGTCTTCCTGCAAGGGACCGGGCACGCGATCGATGGTCTCGATCGCCTGGCGCAGCGCGTCTTCGGCCCCGCGCAGGTCGCCGGCATCCTGCGCGATGCGCGCCAGCAGCGCCAGGCCGGTGACATGCCGATCGGCGGTTTCGTAGCGGCCCTGCCGCACGGCAGCCTCCGCCGCCTTGCGCGCCGCCGCCAGATCCGAGGCACGCAGCGCCTCGGTGGCCCGCTCCATGAGATCGTCCCACACATCCTCCTGCGCCGGGACGGGCGACGAAGCGAGTGCGAGGACCACGACAAGCATGCGCAGCGGAGAACGTAACATCGGGAAATCGCCACTGGAACAGGGCCGCAAATTATAATGAGCCCCGCCAAACCCAGCTCATGTCGCGCCACCGAAAAAAGGAGATTGTCCCTTGTCGTCCACGCCGTATCGACCCATGAAAATCAGTCGGGCATCCCGCCTGCGTACCGCCGCACTGGCCCTGCTCGCCGGCGCCTGGATGCCGCTGGCTGCGGCACAGGAAGCCGCGAAGGACGAAGCACCGGTGCCCCCCGATGTGCTGGAACTGACGGCGACGTTCAACGACGAAGCCATCCCCTTCAATGACAAGCTGATTACCCTGGGCAAGGCCGATGCCCCGGTGTCCGCGGTGCTGGTGTTCGGCCTTTCGGGCGACACGACTTACCTGGTCAACCGCTGGCTGCCGGATATCGTCGCCAAGTACGTCGATGGCGGAAAAATGAAACTGACGGTGATCGAATTCCCGCTGACCTGGCACGACATGCAGGCACTGGCCGGTTTCCGTTGCGTGGCGCCGGAAAAGCACTGGGAGCTGTTGCAGGAGTCCGTCAAGTATCCGCAGTCGGCCTGGAACATGAAGAAGGACGGCCTGCTCAACACCCCGGATCATGTCTGGCGCATCATGAAAAGTTACGGCGTGCCGCGCGACAAGGCCGAGAAGTGCATGCGCAACAACGCCATCGTCGGCCACATCGAGGCGCAGCGCCAGATTGTCACCGACACCTGGAAAACCCTCGTGGCGCCGACCTTCATCGTCGGCGGCACGATTCTGGTCAACCCCTCGTCGCCCGGTGCGATGGAAGAGGCTATCGAAGCGGCCCTGAAGGGAGGCAAATGATGCGATCCGGCAAAGCAGTTGTCATGGTATTGGCAGTGGTCGTCAGCAGCGCGGCATGGGCCGGCGCTTCCTCCAGTTCGAGCATGGGCGGCGGCGGCTCGCGCATCGACAAGATCAACCGGCACGCCCTGAAGAGCGCCGTGCTGGTGCGCCAGTTGCTGGTGCAGAACGGCGTTGCCGGAGTCGCCGCCAGAAAGTGACGGGATGACGGCCGAAGCCGGCTCAGCCCGGCTTCGGCGCCTGCCGCGCCCCCAGCACGGCGCCCGCCGTCACCGCGCCCAGCCCGGCCAGCGCCAGCAGCGACAAGGGTTCGCCCAGCACGGGCACCGCCGCGAGCGCCGACAGCCCCGGCACCACCGCCATCAGCAGGGCCACGGTCTGCGGGCCGAGGTGGCGCACCGCCTGCGCGTACAGCAGCATGGCGACGAATACCACCAGCACGCCCTGATATACCGCCTGCATGGCGATCTCGGCGAGCGGCGCCTGGCCCAGGGTGCTGGGCAGGAACAGCCACCAGACCGGCAGATAGGCCGCCGCGCTGCCCAGGGTGGTCGCCACCGTCGCCGCCAACGGCTGCATCGGATAGCGGCGCAACAGCAGGGTAAAGGTGGCCCAGGCCGACGAACCGCAGAGGAACAGCGCGTCGCCGACCAGCTGCATGCCGGTGATCTGCGTGCCGTGCGAAAGCGTGTCGGCGGCGGTCAGCACGATGCCGGCGAAGACCAGGCCCAGCGCGACACGCTGCCCGCGCGAGGGGGCCTGCCTGAGCCACAGCCAGGCGATGACGGCGGTCTCGAACGGCAGCGCGCCGGGCATCAATACCGAGGCGTGGGCCGCCGGCGCCATGCGGAAGGCCGAATACACGGTGACCGCGTAGCCGATGCCGCCGAACAGCGAGAACAACGCAATCACCTTGAGCGGCGGCAGCTTCACGCGCGACAAAAAGAACACCGCGATCAGCGCGCCGACGCCGAAGCGCAGCGCGGCGACATCCCAGCCGGTCAGCACGCCCTTGCCGCCGGCGCGCGACACCAGGATGAAGCCGGTCCAGATGCAGATCGTGGCGAGGACCGCGGCCCAGCCGGCGCGGGAGGAGGATGGCGGCGGCGTCAAGACGGACGCTCAGGCCAGCGTGCGGTAACGCCCGCCGTGGAATATCAGCGGCGGCTTCTCTTCGCGCTCGAAGCTCTCGACATGGCCGACCAGGATCACATGGTCGCCACCGGGGTAGCGCATCTCGTTGCGGCAGACGAACCGCGCGCAGCAGCCCGGCAGAATCGGCGTACCGCCAGCGCCGACTCCCGACTCGATGCCGGCGAACCGGTCGCTCTGCGACTGCGAAAAGCGCTGCGAGAACCCGATCTGGTCGGCGGCCAGCACATTGACCGCGTAGTGGCTGCACGACTCGAACACCGCCAGCGAAGGCGACTGCAGGCCGAGGCTCCACAGCACCAGCGGCGGTTCGAGCGAGACCGAGGCGAAGGAATTGATGGTGACGCCCACGGGCTGGCCGTCGGCGCTGCGCGCGGTCACCACGGCAACGCCGGTGGCGAATTCGCCCAGGGCGTCGCGCAGGCTGCGCAGGTCGAGAAGACGTTGATACGGCGGGTTCATTCGGGCGGGTCGCAAAGAGGCTCTAGAATTCGGGGAACAAGCATTTTTATCGGGAGCACCTGATGGGCATCGTGAATCGTATCGGCACTCCGCTTTCTCCATCCGCCACGCGCGTCATGCTGCTGGGTTGCGGCGAACTGGGCAAGGAGGTAATTATCGCATTGCAGCGGCTGGGTTGCGAGGTCATCGGCGTCGATCGCTATGCCGACGCACCCGGCATGCAGGTGGCGCATCGCAGCCATGTCGTGGCCATGACCGACGGCGCGGCGCTGCGCGCGCTGATCGAGAAGGAAAAGCCGCATCTGGTGGTGCCCGAGATCGAGGCCATCGCCACCGCCGCACTGGTCGAGATGGAGCGCGACGGGGTGGCCGGACACTTTCCGGAGTTCATCCCCACCGCGCGCGCCGCGCAATTGACCATGAACCGCGAAGGGATACGCCGGCTCGCCGCCGAAGAACTCGGCCTGCCCACCTCGCCCTACAAGTTCGCCGATTCGCTGACCGAATTGCAGGCCGCCATCGACACCATCGGCTTCCCCTGCGTGGTGAAGCCGGTGATGTCATCCTCAGGCAAGGGCCAATCGCTGCTGAAGACGCCGGCGGATGTACAAAAGGCGTGGGACTACTCGCAAGCGGCGGGCCGTGTCGGCGCGGGACGCGTGATCGTCGAGGGCTTCATCGACTTCGACTACGAGATCACGCTGCTCACGGTGCGCGCACTCGGCGCCAGCGGCGCCGACTCAACCGCTCGCGCATCGGGCGCGGTGGAAACCTTCTTCTGCGAACCGATCGGCCATGTGCAGGTGAATGGCGACTACGTCGAATCCTGGCAGCCGATGGCGATGACTCCGGCCGCGCTGCAGAAGTCGCGCGACATCGCCCGCGCCATCACCGGCAAGCTCGGCGGGCGCGGCATTTTCGGCGTCGAGCTGTTCATCAAGGGCGATGCCGTGTGGTTCTCCGAAGTCAGCCCGCGCCCGCATGACACGGGCCTGGTGACACTGGCGACGCAGCGCCTCTCGGAATTCGAACTGCATGCGCGGGCGATCCTCGGCCTGCCGGTCGACGCCTCGCTACGGCGTCCCGGTGCGTCGGCGGTGATCTACGGCGGGCTGGAAGAAACCGGCATCGCCTTCGAAGGCGTGGCCGATGCGCTGCAAGTGCCGGAATCCGACCTGCGCCTGTTCGGCAAGCCGGAGAGTTTCGTCAAGCGCCGCATGGGCGTGGCGGTGGCGAACGCCGACACCACGGACGAAGCGCGGCAGCGCGCCAAGCTCGCGGCGAGCCGCGTCAAGCCGGTGACAGGTAAATGAGAGGGTGAAAGATTTTGCCGCGCGGCTGATCCGCTGGCACAAACGCCACGGCCGCCACGACCTGCCGTGGCAGAACACCACCGATCCCTACCGTGTCTGGCTGTCGGAAATCATGCTGCAGCAGACGCAGGTGGCGACGGTGATTCCGTATTACCTGCGCTTTCTCGACCGCTTTCCGCAACTGGCCGACCTCGCCGCCGCGCCGGTCGAGGATGTCATGGCGTTGTGGAGCGGGCTCGGCTACTACGCCCGCGCGCGCAACCTGCATGCGGCGGCGCGGGCCGTGATGGCGCAACACGGCGGCAAGTTTCCGCGCAATCCCGTCGTCATCGCGCAGCTGCCGGGCATCGGCCGCTCCACCGCCAACTCGATCGCCACCTTCTGCTTTGGTGCCCATGCGCCGATCCTCGATGGCAACGTCAAGCGCGTGCTGTGCCGCGCCTTCGGCATCGAAGGCTTTCCCGGCAGCGGCGCGGTGGAAAAGCAGCTCTGGGCACTGGCCGCAGAACTGATGCCGAGCCGCCACGCTGCGATCCACAACCAGGCGCAGATGGATCTCGGCGCGATGGTCTGCACGCGCGGCAAGCCGCGCTGCGAAGCCTGCCCGCTGACCGACATCTGCGTCGCCCGTGCGACCGGCCGCACCGCCGAGTTGCCGCAAGCAAAACCGCGGCGCGAGATTCCGCTGCGCCACGCCACGCTGCTGGTGCTGCTGGACGGCAATCGCGTGCTGCTCGAAACCCGCCCGCCGGCGGGCATCTGGGGCGGACTGCTGTCGCTGCCGGAATTGCCCGAAGGCGCCGATGCGCAAGAGTGGGCCGCGCGGCGTTTCGCCTGCCGCGTCATCGCCGTATCGCCAGCGCCGACTTTCGTGCATGCCTTCAGCCATTTCCGGCTGCGCATCGCTCCGCTCGAAATGCGGGTCGAACCCGCATCGCGCGCCATGGAACCGGGCCAGCAATGGCTCGCGCCCGATGCGCTGGCCGCCGCCGCGCTACCGGCGCCGGTGCGACGCATCCTCGAAGAAACTCATCCGTAGCGGCGAGGCCGGCGTCTTGTGCCGGCCCGTCCTGCTACGCAGGGGCTTCATCACACGTCCGGCAGCAAGCCCTTGCTTTCGAGAAAGCGATAAATGATTTCGAGGCGGTCGATGCTGTCGTCGATTTCCAGCAGCTTCTGTTTTGCCGCAACGGGAATCGGCAACACTTCCGCGTAGCGCATGCCGAGCCAGCCGGCATCGAAGAAGCGGTGCGGCATGGCCGGCGCATTGGGCGCGCCGGCCGCCATCTCGTCGACAATCGCGCGCAGCAAGGGCACCAGCCGTGCGTAGGCACCGGGCACGGGCAGTACGGTGGGGGTTGCGATCGGTTCGACCTCGCCGCGCAGCAGGCCCGAATCCTCGGTCCAGTGGCGCAGCACGCGGAATCGCTCGCCGCCCTGGGCGATGATCTGGAGCACGCCCAACTGCTGCATGTCCCAGTCGGCGATATGCGCCAGCGTGCCCACCGCGTGCGGCTCGGCGGCCTTGCGGCCGGGCTGGGCAACCTCCTCGCCGTGCGCGATCAGGCAGATGCCGAAGGAAGACGATTCCTTGAGGCAGACCTTGGCCATGTCCATGTAGCGCTGCTCGAAAATCCGCATGGGCAAGCGCCCGCCGGGGAAGAGCACCGACTGCAGCGGAAACAGCGGAATGATCATTGGCCGGCTTTCAGCAAGGCGGTATCAGGCACGGGGGTGGCAACGGGTATCGCCAGCAGGCGCGCCGCGACGAGGCCGTTGATGGTACCGAAGACCAGCGCCGCCGTGGCGAACAGCGGCAGCAGGTAGAACACGGCGTCATGCGGCACCAGCCACGCCCGGGCGAGCGCGATCTGCCCGCCGATGTGGGCGAAGGCCGCCAGCACGCTGGCCGAAACCGGGCCGAACAAGCGCGGCGGCAGGTGTTGCGCCAGCGCCAGCACGGAGAGGCTGCACAACGCCCCGGAAAGCGCCAGGAAAAATCCCGGCGCGAGGAACTGGCCTATCACCAGGCTGCCCGCGACCACGCGCAGCAGGCTGACCCAGGCCGCGTCGCGCCAGCCGTAACGCGCCAGCACCACCAGCACGATGATATTGGCCAGCCCCGGCTTGATGCCGGGCAGCGGGCTCGGCAGCGCCGCTTCGGCGACGGTCAGCGCGATCGCCGCGGCCGCGTAGCGCGCGATGCGGTAGTCGTCGGCCGTGACCGGCAGCTCAATAGTTGAGCGTGTCATAGCCATTCGGCCCGCCGCGGCCGGAAAGCTGCAGCGTGACGTGGTTTGGCGCGCAGATCGCCACGGCATTGGCGCGCGTCAGCCAGCCCTGCTGCACGCAATACTGGCGCGGGCCGGGGTCCGACACCACGCGGGCGCGGCCAGGCTGCACTTCGATCACCGTGGTGCCGATGGCGCCGGTGACTTCGTACTTGCGCGGCAGGTTCAGCGCCAGTTCGGTAACCAGTTGGCCGTCGCGCTTGACGATTGCGCGATCCGCCACGCCGCCGCGCCACAGCAGCGGATAGGATGCCGCCACGGAGACCGCGGCGGCCAGCAGCAGCAACCAGTCACCCGGTTTCAGCAGCGTGCGCCAGGGCACATGTCCATCGCCCGCCGCCTGCGCCAGCAGTTCACGCAGGCCGTCGGGAACCGTGCCCTTCATTCGATCAGGCTGCGATGCCGCACCAGCACCCGCGCCGATTCGCGAAAATGCGCGGCGAGCTTTTCGGCGAGATACACCGAGCGGTGCTGGCCGCCGGTGCAGCCGATGCCCACCGTCAGGTAGGAGCGATTGTCGCGGATGTAAGCGGGCAGCCAGTCGCCGACGAAGCGGCGCAGGTCGGCTTCCATGCGCGCGACTTCGGGCTGCGCGTCGAGAAAGCGGATCACCTCGGCGTCGCGCCCGGTGAGCGGGCGCAGCGCGGGATCGTAATGCGGGTTGGGCAGGCAACGCACGTCGAACACCAGGTCGGCATCGAGCGGAATGCCGTTCTTGAAGCCGAAGGATTCGAACAGCAGGGTCAGGCCGCTGCGCTCGTCGAGCACGGCGAATTCCTTGATGCTGGCGCGCAGCGCGTTGGGGTGCAGGTTGCTGGTGTCGATGTGGTGGCCGAGCGAGGCCAGGGTTTCGAGCGCCTCGCGTTCGCGCGCAATGGCCTCTTCCAGCGTCACGTCGTCGCCGGCCAGCGGGTGGCGCCGGCGCGTTTCCGAAAAACGCTGGATCAGCACCTCGTTGCGCGCATCGAGGAACACGAAGTGCAGGGTGACGCCCTGCGCGTCCAGGTTGCGCAGCTGCGGCGGCAACGCGGCGATGCTCGACCCGCCGCGCATGTCCACCGCCACCGCGACCAGCCGGTGCCCCTCCATTCGCAGATGGTCGACCAGCTCGGACAGCAGCGGTGCCGGCAGGTTGTCGACGCAGTAGTAGCCGGAATCCTCCAGCACATTGAGGGCGATGGATTTGCCGGAACCGGAAAGGCCGCTGATGAGCACGACTTGCATGGGCGAAAGGATAGCGGATTACGGGCGCCCTGCGCTGCCGGGACCACATGAATCCGGCAATCGCCGGCAGCGTCGCCCCGGCGATTGCCAAGCATATTTGCATAGGATATATTGCCCGCGCCACGCACAGAGCCGAGTCAGGGAAGCCAATGCACGCCGACGAGTGTTACAGGAAGATTGCCGAGGAGATCGACTCGGGGCAACAGGACCCGGCCCTCTGGACCTGGGCGCTGGCCGGAAGCGGCGGCGATACCGACAAAACCAAGGCCCTTTACATTCGCCGCCGTTTTGCCGCCCTGACGGCCGGGACGCAGCCTCCCGTGCAGAATTCCGAACTCGATCGCCTGCGCGGCGAATTGCGCCGGCAACTGGCCCTGCAACGCAAGCAATCGTTGTATTCCGTGCTCGGGGTTCCTGCGGACAGCAGCGATGCCGCGATCACCGAGGCCATCGGCCGGCTTACCGCTTCGGGTGCGGCGCTGGATGCCGAAACCAGATATGCGATCGACGCCCTGGGCCATGCGGCGACGCGCGAGGAGTTCGACCGGCGGCTGATGGAACAACTGAGCTCGCGCAAGGCCGCCATTGCCGTGCCGCTTGCGGCAGCCCGGCCGGAGGCCGCCCCGGCCGCCACCAACGCGCTGAAAATCGCCGCGGCGGTAACGCTGGTGCTGGGACTGGGCTATCTTGGACTGGGTTATTCGAAGGACAAGACCGAACGCGAACTGCGTCTCAAGGAAGCGCAACTGCGCGAGGCCCAGGTGCAGCGGGCCGCGGAAATCGCCGACCGGATTGTCGACACCCAGCAAACCGTCATCGAGGCCTCGGCGGCGGCCCAGGAGCGCAATGCCGAAGCGCGGGAACGCGCCCTGATGGAATCGCGCATGCGCGAGGACAAGTACCGGCTCGACAATGCCTACCGCCAGGAGCAGCAGGCGGCGCAGGCCGAACAACGGCGCCAGCAGATGGAACAATCGCGCCTGCAGGCGGAAACCCGCCGCAAGGATGCCGAAGCCGCCGCCGCGATGCGGACCGTTCGGCAACAGGCGATCCAGGATGCGATCGCGCGCGGCAACCACAACGAAGCCCAGCGGCTGCGCGCCCAGCAATACTGAAACCGGGGTCGTCGGGCGCGAGGCGCGCTACGGCGCCATGGTCGGCAGGATCCAGCCGTCGCGCACTTCGATGGAACGCGAGCGCAGCAGTTCGCCGAGCAGCCAGGACGCGAAATCCTCGTCGGTGAAACCCAGCATGCGCTGATTCACGGCGTCGAAAAAGGGCACGCTCTTCAGATAGGCCGGCAGTTCGTCCTCGCGCAGCCGCTGCAGGTCGAGCAAGTTGAAAGTGAAGCAGGCGCGCACGGCATTGCGCCCGACGCGCGTGGAGTCGGCCTCGAAGGATTCCAGGCGTTTGAAGGCGCGGGCCAGCGCGGCATCGAAATCGTCGAATGGCGCGCCGTGGCCGGGGATGACGATGTCAACGCCGAGCCGGCCGATCATTTCCAGCGTGGCGCGCGTCGCCGGCAGGGCGTCCTTGCGGCCCATCAGTTCGCCGAAGATGATGCCGAAGCCGTCCTGCCACAGGGCGTCGCCGGAGATCAGGATGCGCTTCCCGGCGCAGTAGTAGACCAGCGCTTCCATGTCGTGCCCGGGCGCGGGAAGCGCCTGCCAGGTCAGTCCACCCATTTCGAATTCGCTGCCGGGCTCGATCACGGCGTCGTGGGCAAAGCGGTGGCCGCGCTGCTTCGCGGCGTCGAGCAGCAGGGCATTGGTGTCCCATTCGGTGACCATGCGCTCGATGCCGGCGGGGATCACGATCTTGCAGCCGAAGGCCGCCTGCAGCGCGGCGTTGCCGCCGATGTGGTCGGAATGCGAGTGGGTGTTGATCAGGCGGCCGAGAGTCGGGTTGCCGCGCCGTGCCGCCAGCGCCGACTTTACGAGTTCGACCGTCTGCGGCGCATGACCGACATAGCCGGCGTCGACCAGCGTGGCCGACTCGCCTTCGAAGAACAGCACATTGTTGGAGGACAGCCAGCCGCGCTCGAGGACCTGGATCGAATCGGGGAGTTTCATCAGTCGGAGCAATTGCAGGCGGGGTCGGCGTCGGGATCGCGCCGAATGCGCCGCTGCGCCACGGCGGCCAGGATCAGCCGCTTGTCTTCGTCGCCGCTGCTCGCCCAGCGCGCGATCTCGTCGATGGTGCGAAGGCAGCCGGCGCACAGGCCGTCTTCCATCCGGCAGATGTTGACGCAGGGCGAGGCCACGGCCTCAGGCATTGGCGGTCATCGCGCGCTTGGCGAGTACGGCGCGGGCCACGCGCGAGGCCGGCTGGCGCTTGAGCTGCTTCGAGATCCAGACGCCGGTATCGATCAGTTCGTCGAGGTCGATGCCGGTGTCGATGCCGAGTCCGGTCAGCAGCCAGACCACGTCCTCGGTCGCGACATTGCCCGAGGCGCCGGCCGCATAGGGGCAACCGCCGAGGCCGGCGACGGAACTGTCGAAAATGCCGATGCCCATTTGCAGCGCGGCATAGACGTTGGCGGCGGCCATGCCGTAGGTGTCGTGGAAGTGGCCGGCGAGTTTTTTCAGCGGCACGCGCCGCGCCACGGCCTTGATCATGGCGCGGGTCTTTTCCGGCGTGCCGACGCCGATGGTGTCGCCCAGGCTGATTTCATAACAGCCCATTTCCAGCAGCGCCTGGGCCACATCGGCCACGAGCAGTGGCGGTACTTCGCCTTCGTAGGGGCAGCCGAGCACGCAGGAAACATAGCCGCGCACCTTGACATCCGCCGCCTTCGCCGCCTCGACGATGGGGCGGAAACGATCGAGCGATTCGGCGATCGAGCAGTTGATGTTTTTCTGCGAGAAGGATTCCGATGCGGCGCCGAATACCGCGACTTCCTTCGCCCCGGCGGCAAGCGCGGCCTCGAAGCCCTTCATGTTCGGCGTCAGCACCGGGTAGGTGACGTCGGGCAGCTTCTCGATGGCGGCGAAGACTTCCGCGTGATCGGCCATCTGCGGCACCCACTTGGGCGAAACGAAGGCAGTGACCTCGATGGTCTTGAGGCCGGTCGCACCGAGGCGGCGGATCAGCTCGACTTTTACCTTGGTTGAGACGGGCGTCTTCTCGTTCTGCAGGCCGTCGCGCGGCCCGACTTCGACGATGCGTACTTTACTGGGGAGGGTCATCCGGAATCACGACTGTTTATTGCCAGGCTCGAATTCTACTAGCTCGGCCCCGTCACTGACTTGCTCGCCGACATTGAAACGGAACGCTTTTATGGTACCGGCCGCCGGCGCGGTGATCGTGTGTTCCATTTTCATGGCTTCGAGGATCAAGAGCGGCGCGCCCTTCTCCACCTTGCCACCGACCTCCGCGATCAGCGCAATGATCTTGCCCGGCATCGGCGCCGTCAGCCCGCCCTCCGCGCCGCCGCCGCTGCCGGCGTGGAACAGCGGGTCGATCGCGGCAAAGACGAAGCAGATACCGTCGATGAAGACGTGGCGCTTTTCGTTGGCGGCAACCACCGTGACGTTGATGCGGCGGCCGCCAAGGTCGACGCGCAGTTCGCTGCCGGCAAAGCGCCCGGTGGCGGCCGTGGTCTGGCCTTCGAATTCGAGCGTGAAACTGTCCCCGGCGTAGCCGGCATTGACGACTTTCTCGGTCTCGCCCGCGCGCAGCTTGATCTCGCGCCGCGCGTTACCGTTCAGGCGCCAGCCGTCGCGCTCATGCCAGGGCGAATGCGGATCGCCGCTCGCCTCGGCTTCCGCGAGCGCGTACTGCTGATCGCGAATCAGTTCGGCCAGCGCGGCAACCAGCCAGGCTTCGGCCGGCGGCTCCACCGTTTCGGGGAAGAGGAAGCCGCGTTCGCGCTCGATCAGGCCGGTGTCGAGGTCGGCCTGGGCAAAGGCCGGACAGGCCACCAGCCGCGAGAGGAAACCGATGTTGTTCGACACGCCGACCACGCGGTAGTCGGCCAGGGCTTGCAGCATGCGGGCCAGCGCGCGCTCGCGCGTTTCGTCCCAGACGATCAGCTTGGCGATCATCGGGTCGTAGTGCGGCGATATTTCGTCGTCCTGCTCGACGCCGGTATCGACGCGCACATGCAGGGTTTCCGCCGGCGGCGCAAGGTGGATCAGCTTGCCGATGGACGGCAGGAAACCCTTGTCCGGGTCTTCGGCGTAAATCCGCGCTTCCAGGGCGTGGCCGCGGATCGCCAGCTGTTCCTGGCGCAGCGGCAGCGTCTCGCCGGCGCCGACTTTCAACTGCCACTCGACCAGATCGAGGCCGGTGATCATTTCCGTCACCGGATGTTCGACCTGCAGCCGCGTGTTCATTTCCATGAAGTAGAACGTGCCGTCCTGATTGACGATGAACTCGACGGTGCCGGCGCCGACGTAACCGACTGCCTGCGCCGCATCGACCGCGGCCTTGCCCATGGCGGCGCGGCGCTCGGGCGGCATGTTCGGCGCGGGAGCCTCTTCCACTACCTTCTGGTGGCGACGCTGGACCGAGCAATCACGCTCGAACAGATAGACGCAATTGCCGTGGCTGTCGCCGAAGACCTGGATTTCGATGTGGCGCGGGCGCTGCAGATACTTTTCGATCAGCACGTGCTGGTCGCCGAAGGAGGACTGCGCCTCGCGCTTGCAGGAGGCCAGTGCGTCAAGGAAATCCGCGCTCTTGTCGACGGCGCGCATGCCCTTGCCGCCGCCACCGGCCGCGGCCTTGATCAGTACCGGATAGCCGATCGCATCGGCCTGCTGCTTGAGGAATTCAGGTTCCTGGTTGTCGCCGTGATAGCCGGGCGTCAAGGGCACGCCGGCCTTCTCCATCAGCTTCTTGGCTTCGGACTTGGAGCCCATGGCGCGAATCGCGGACACCGGCGGACCGATGAAGACGAGGCCGTTCTTCGCACAAGCTTCGGCGAAATCCTCGTTCTCGGAGAGGAAGCCGTAGCCGGGATGCACGGCCTGGGCGCCGGTGGCCAGCGCCGCAGCGATGATCTTGTCCGCCACCAGGTAGGACTCCTTGGGCGATGGCGCGCCGATGCAGACGGCTTCGTCGGCCAGTCGCACGTGGCGCGCGCCGGCGTCGGCCTCGGAATACACCGCGACGGTGCGGATGCCCATGCGCCTTGCGGTCTTGATGACCCTGCACGCAATCTCGCCGCGATTGGCAATCAGTATTTTCGTGAACATGGTGTCAGCCCTGGGCGATCCAGTTGGGTTTGCGTTTCTCGAGAAAAGCCGTCATGCCTTCGCGGCCTTCCTCGCTGGCGCGCAGGCGCGTGATGCGCTGCGCCGTGTCTTCGATGACGACGGGCGTGATCGGCTTCCACGCCACGGCGGCGATCAGTGCCTTGCATTCGGCCATGGCGCCCGGCGCATTGTTGAGCAGGGCATCGACAATCTCGCCCACGGCCTCGTCGAGCGACTCGGTATCGGTCACCAGTTCATGCAGCAGGCCGATGCGGTAGGCCTCGGCGGCCGAGAAGCGTTCCGCCGTCAGCATGTAGCGTCGCGCGTAGCGTTCGCCGATGGCGGCGATGACGTGCGGGCTGATCACTGCGGGGATCAGCCCGAGCTTGACTTCGGTCAGCGAGAACTCGGCGTCGATGGTGCCGATCGCCACGTCGCAGCAGGCCACCAGGCCGACGCCGCCGCCGAAGGCCGGCCCCTGGACGCGGGCCACGGTCGGCTTCGGGCAATGCGCCAGGCGGCGCAGCATCTCGGCCAGGGCGTGCGCATCGCGCAGGTTCTCGGGATGAGTGTAGCCGGCGGCACGCTTCATCCAGTTGAGGTCGGCGCCGGCGCAGAAGCTCTTGCCGGTGCTCGACAGCACCAGCACCCGTACCGCGGGATCTTTCGACATCTGGTCGATGGCGGCGGACAGCTCGGCGATCAGCCCGTCGTCGAAGGCATTGTGCCGCTCGGGGCGATTGAGGGTGATGATGCCGACGCCGATGTCGACTTCGGTAATGATGTTGGTGTACATGGTGTCCTCTTGATTGATCCGCAGATTACGCAGATTTCGCAGATTGGCTTTTCATCTGCGTCCATCTGCGAAATCTGCGGACTGCTTTTACATTCTGAACACGCCGAACTTGGTCGGCAGGATGGGTGCATTGAGTGACGCAGAAATTCCAAGGCCGAGGGTGCGCCGCGTCTGCGCCGGGTCGAGCACGCCGTCGTCCCAGAGGCGCGCCGTGGCGTAGTAGGGATGGCCCTGGGTTTCGTACTGCTCGCGGATCGGCGTCTTGAAGCGTTCTTCCTCTTCCTTGCTCCATTCCTTGCCGGTGGCTTCCATGCCGTCGCGCTTGATGGTCGAGAGAACCGAGGCGGCCTGCTCGCCGCCCATCACGCTGATGCGCGCGTTGGGCCACATCCACAGCATGCGCGGGCTGTAGGCGCGGCCGCACATGCCGTAGTTGCCGGCGCCAAACGAGCCGCCGATGATCATGGTGAATTTCGGCACCTGTGTGGTCGCCACCGCGGTGACCATCTTCGCGCCGTCCTTGGCGATGCCGCTGTTTTCGTATTTGCGGCCGACCATGAAGCCGGTGATGTTCTGCAGGAACAGCAGCGGAATGCCGCGCTGGGAACACAGTTCGATGAAATGCGCGCCCTTCTGCGCCGATTCGCCGAAGAGGATGCCGTTGTTGGCGACGATGCCCAGCGGATAGCCGTGCAGCCGCGCGAAACCGGTGACCAGCGTGGTGCCGTAGCGCGACTTGAACTCGTCGAAGCGCGAACCATCGACCAGCCGGGCGATGACTTCGCGCACGTCGTAGGGCTTCTTGGTGTCGAAAGGGATCACGCCGGCCAGCTCGGACGGGTCGTACAAGGGCTCCTCCGGCGTACTGATGTCGAGCGACATCGGCTTTTGCCAGTTGAGGTTGCCGACGATGCGCCGCGCGATGGACAGCGCGTGGTGGTCGTTCTCCGCGAGATGGTCGCAGACGCCGGAGATGCGCGTATGCACGTCGCCGCCACCGAGGTCTTCGGCGCTGACCACCTCGCCGGTGGCGGCCTTGACCAGCGGCGGGCCGCCGAGAAAGATGGTGCCCTGGTTCTTGACGATCACCGACTCGTCCGACATGGCCGGCATGTAGGCGCCGCCCGCGGTGCAGGAACCCATGACGATGCCGATCTGCGGAATGCCCAGCGCCGACATGTTGGCCTGGTTGTAGAAGATGCGGCCGAAGTGGTCGCGATCGGGAAAGACCTCGTCCTGCGTCGGCAGGTTGGCGCCGCCCGAATCCACCAGATAAATGCAGGGCAGGCGATTCTGCAGCGCGATTTCCTGCGCGCGCAGGTGCTTCTTCACGGTCAGCGGGAAGTAGGAGCCGCCCTTCACGGTGGCGTCGTTGGCGACGATCATGCACTCGACGCCCTTGACCCGGCCGATGCCGGTGACCACGCCGGCCGAGGCGACATCGCCGCTGTACATGCCCAGCGCGGCCAGCGCCGAGAATTCGAGGAAGGGCGCGCCGGGATCGACCAGCGCGTTGATGCGTTCGCGCGGCAGCAGCTTGCCGCGCGCCTTGTGTTTGGCCGCGGTTTCGGGCGAGCCGCCGCCCGAGACGGCGATGGTCTTTTCGCGCAGGTCGGCAACCAGCGCGCTCATCGCCGCAGCGTTGGCCTTGAACTCCTCGCTGCGGGTGTTGAGTTTCGATTTGATGACGCTCACTCAGAATCCTCCTGTTTGCAGCCATTTTTCAATCTGCGGCAGCCGGTCGACACCCCAGAAGGGTTCGCCATCCACCATGAAGTAGGGCGCGCCGAACATGCCCCTGGCAATCGCCGCGTCGGTTTCCTGCTTCAGCCGATCCTTGATTTCCGGCGTGACGATGGCCGTCGTGAAGGCGTCGCGATCGATGCCCAGGTGGTCGACGATTTCCAGTACCACGGGGAGCTCGCCGATGTCGCGATCATCCACCCAGTAGGCGCGGAACACGGCGTGGGCGAACTCTCTCGCGACGCCGGAGCGCGGAGCAGTGCCTTCCGCGCAAGCGGAAGGTGCGACCGCGGAGGCGGAGATGAGACCGCGACTATCGGAATTCGGCGTCGCCATCCCGCTCGCGGTCGCTACGCCCCCGCTGCGCGGGTCCCCCTCCGCTGCGAGCGGTCGTGTAGCGCAGTCCTGCCCGTGCAGCCAGTAGTAGCCGCGCGCCGCAACCAGCGTGGCGAGCGGAAACTTCGACGGAAACCTGTAGGGGATGCCGAGAAAACGCGCCGAGCGGTCGAAGTCGCGCTTGCTGTATTCGCCCTTGAGCGGCACCGTGATCAAGAGCGGCAGCCCCGAGGCCTTGAAGGCCGCGCCGAGCATCATCGGCCGCCACTTCACCTTGCGACCGTACTTGGCCGCAAGATCGTCGATCAGCTCACTGGCGAGGTAGGAATACGGCGAGGAAAAATCGAACCAGAATTCGATGGGAGCCTTGTCCATTGTTTCCTCCTGATGTTGGGGAGAATTCATCCAATTTTCCGCAGATGACGAAAATTTTCGCAGATTAAATCGCGGTACTTCATAGGGTTGGAGGTACTCGCCGACAAACCCGACGGGGGTGGGCAAAGCGTGTCAAACGCGTTGATCCCTCTGCGAAAATCTGCGAAATCTGCGGATCAACTGCTTTTACCAGGTTCATGTGACGATTCGTCTCCGCCTCAATGCGCCGCCAGCCCGCAGCCGAACTCGTGCGCCACCTGTTGCAGCGCCTTGTCCAGCGTCCATAATCGCAGGCGGTCGATCAGTGCGGCGGCGAGCAGATGGCTGTCGACATAGCCGAGGCCGCGGCCGGCCAGATTGCGCTCGGCGATCAGGTGCATCACTTCATCGTGGCTGGCGCAATGGCAGCGACGCATCCGGCTGAACATCGCGAGCTTGGCCTGGCTGAGGCCCCCCAGCGCCATTTCGCCGACCACGTAGTCGTGCATCACGACGTCGCCCAGATTCAGGGGATCGAGGATGGGCGAATTCTTGTGGCGCAGATAGTCCACCCATACCGACGTGTCGGCAAGGACTCTCATGGGTTCGCCTTCGAGCGCTTCTTGCCCCGATAGGTGGCCGCCTCCGGCTCCGATACGAAATGAGGCGGTCGGCGACGTGGCGATACAACAACATCGGGCTCCGTACCGGCGAGCAATGCCAGCCGCTGGGAGGCGAGACGATGCCGCATTTCCAGCAAGGCTTCGCGCAGCAACTGGGAACGGTCGCGAATGCCGCTCAACTGTTCGACATCGGCCAGCAAATCGTCATCCAGGGTGACTGTGGTTCTCATCGGCTTCTCCAGGGAGCTATGGATGCATCAAATATAGCATCAAATGATGCCGATCATGATGCACCATCCAGCGACCTTCCGATGACCAGCCGCTGGATGTCCGAGGCGCCTTCGTAGATCTGGCAGACGCGCACGTCGCGATAGATGCGTTCGACCGGAAAGTCGCTGACATAGCCGTAGCCGCCGTGGATCTGGATGGCGTCGGAGCAAACCTTCTCCGCCATCTCGGACGCAAACAGCTTGGCCATCGAGGCTTCCTTCAGACAGGGCCGGCCGGCGTCGCGCAGGGCGGCGGCGTGATGCACCATCTGCCGCGCGACTTCGATCTGCGTCGCCATGTCGGCGAGGCGAAAGTTGACGGCCTGATGCTCGAAGATCGGCTTGCCGAAACTCTGGCGCTCATGCGAGTAATGCAGTGCCGCCTCGAACGCGGCGCGGGCCATGCCCACCGCCTGCGCGGAAATGCCGATGCGGCCGCCCTCGAGATTGGACAGGGCGATGCGATAACCCTGCCCTTCGGCGCCGAGCAGATTTTCGGCGGGAATGCGGCAGTTCTCGAACAGGATCTGCGCCGTGTCCGACGCGTGCTGGCCGAGCTTTTCCTCGACCCGGGCGACGATGTAGCCCGGCGCATCGGCGGGCACGATGAAGGCCGAGATGCCTTTCTTGCCCGCGCCCGGATCGGTGACGGCGAACACTACCGCCACCTGCGCGTTCTTGCCGGTGGTGATGAACTGCTTGACGCCGTTGAGCACCCAGTGGTCGCCGTCCCTTACTGCGCGGGTGCGGATCGCCGCGGCGTCGGAGCCGACATGCGGTTCGGTCAGGCAGAAGCAGCCCAACCACTCGCCGCTGGCGAGCTTTTTCAGGTACTTCTCTTTCTGGGCGTCGGTGCCGAAGGCATTGATCGGGCCGCAGACCACCGAGTTCTGCACGCTGATGATGGTCGACGTCGCACCGTCGCCGGCGGCAATTTCCTCCAGCGCCAGCGCCAGCGAAACGTAGTCGAGGCCGGCGCCGCCCCATTGCTCGGGCACCACCATGCCGCAGACGCCGAGTTCGCCCAGCGCGCGCAGCTCCTCGCGCGGAAAGTGCGAGGTCCGGTCCCACTCGGCCGCCTTGGGCGCGAGCTGTTCGCGCGCAAAGTCGCGCAGCATGTCGCGGATCTGTTCCTGCTCGGAGGTCAGAATCATTTGTAGTCCTTGTAGCTCTTGCTGCCGGGGATCGGATCGCCGGAATCGCGCATGCGCACGGCCTCCTTGTAACCCTTTTCCTCGGAATAGTGCTTGAACCACTGGCCTTCGGGCGAGTGGCGCGTGATGCCGTCGAACAGCGTGGCGATCATCTGGGTGTTGGCCAGCCCCATGTTGTCGTAGGCCTGGTTGATCATCAGCTTCTGCATCATGAGCTGGTTCTTCGGCACGCCGGCCATGCGATTGGCCAGCTTCAGCACGGCATCTTCCAACTCCGCCTCGGGCACCGCGTCGATCACCAGGCCCCATTCCTTCGCGGTCCTGCCGTCGATGGTGTCGCCGGTCAAGAGCATGCGCTTGGCCTTCTCGGCGCCGAGGCGATAGACCCACATCGCCGTGGTCGGGCAGCCCCAGACGCGGGCCGGCATGTAGCCGATCTTCGCGTCCTCGGCCATCACGACGAGGTCGCAGCACAGCGCAATGTCGCTGCCGCCGGCCACGGCGAAGCCCTGCACTTTGCAAATGGTCGGCTTGTGGCTGCGCCAGAGGCTGAAGAAGTCGTCGGTGAAGCCCTTCATGGCGCGGTAGTCGACCATCGGGTCCCAGGGCATGGATTGCGTGCAGGGCGTATCGACGTCGGCTTCGGCGAAATCCTTGAGGTCGTAGCCGGAACAGAAGGCACGGCCGGCGCCCTGCAGGATGATGACGTGGACCTCGTCGTCGGCATTGGCGCGCTCCACCGCCAACCGAATTTCGCGCGGCATCGCCGGCACGATGGCATTGAGCCGCTCGGGGCGGTTGAGCGTGATGCGCGCGATGCGCCCCTCGGTGCTGTAGGTGAGGGTCTGATACTCCATGGTGGTCTAAACGAGCTCGATGCCGACCGCCGTCGCTTCGCCGCCGCCGATGCAAAGGCTGGCGACGCCGCGCTTCTTGCCGTATTTCCTCAGCGCGCCGATCAGGGTGACGATGACGCGCGCGCCGGAAGCTCCGATCGGGTGGCCCAGCGCGCAGGCGCCGCCATGCACGTTGACCTTCTCGTGCGGCAGCTTGAGGTCGTGCATCGCCGCCATGGTGACGACGGCGAAGGCTTCATTGATTTCCCAGAGATCGACGCTGTCCGCGCTCCAGCCGTTCTTCGCCAGCAGCTTCTTCATGGCGCCGACCGGCGCCGTGGTGAACAAGCCGGGCTCCTGGGCGAAAGTGCTGTGGCCGACGATAGTGGCGATGGGCTTGAGACCAAGCCTGGCGGCGGTCGAGGCGCGCATCATCACCAGCGCGGCGGCGCCGTCGGAGATCGACGAGGAGTTGGCGGCGGTCACCGTGCCATCCTTGCGGAAGGCCGGCTTCAGCGTCGGGATCTTTTCAAGTTGCGCCTTGAAGGGCTGCTCGTCCTTGTCGATGACGACGTCACCCTTGCGGCCGGAAACGGTAACCGGGGCGATTTCCCAGGTGAAGGAACCGTCGGTATTGGCCTGCTTGGCCCGGGTGGTCGAGGCGACGGCAAAAGCGTCCTGCGCTTCGCGGGTGAACTTGTAACTGCCGGCACAATCCTCGGCGAAGGTGCCCATCAGGCGGCCCTTGTCATAGGCGTCTTCGAGGCCGTCGAGGAACATGTGGTCCTTGACCTCGCCGTGGCCCAACCGGTAACCGCCGCGCGCCTTGGGCAAGAGGTAAGGCGCGTTGCTCATCGACTCCATGCCGCCGGCGACCATCACGTCCACGCTGCCGGCCAGCAGCATGTCGTGGGCGTACATCGCGGCGCGCATGCCCGAGCCGCACATCTTGTTCACCGTGGTGCAGCCGGCCGCCAGCGGCAGTCCGGCCCCGAGCGAAGCCTGGCGCGCCGGGGCCTGGCCCTGGCCGGCGGGCAGGACGCAGCCCATGATGACTTCATCCACCTGCGCGGGCGCCAGGCCGGCGCGCTCGACGGCGGCCTTGATCGCGGCGCTGCCCAGCTGGGCGCAAGTGAGTGAATTGAAATCGCCTTGAAAACCGCCCATCGGAGTACGGGCGGCAGAGATGATGACGATGGGGTCGGACATGAGGAGCTCCAATCTGAGAAGAAAGAGGTTTCGGTGAAGGCTAACGCGAGCGCAGCGAGGGTTAAGCCGCGCAGCGGCGGCCGTATCCAAAACCACCCATGGGGGTGCGGGCGGCGGCAACGATGACGATGGAATCGGACATTGGGTTTCCTTTCAAATCAAGGTGGAGAGTGCGGTGGCGTAGCGCCCGGCGATTTCGTCGGGGGTGCTGACGGTGAGGCCGAGATCGCGCATCAGGCCGTCCTTGAGGCCGTAGATCCAGCCGTGGATGGTCAGTTCCTGGCCGCGCTGCCAGGCGTCCTGGACCACGATGGTGCGCGAGAGGTTGATCACCTGCTCCAGCACGTTGAGCTCGCACAGGCGGTCGTGGCGTTTTTCCTCGGGCAGTTCGTCGACGCGCGCCATGTGCTTGACATGCACATCCTGCACGTGGCGCAGCCAGAGGTCGGCCAGACCGACGCGATGGTGATGCAGCGCCGCGTGCACACCACCGCAGCCGTAGTGTCCGACCACCATGATGTGCCTGACCTTGAGCACGTCGATGGCGAACTGGATCACCGAAAGGCAGTTGAGGTCGGTGTGCACCACCACGTTGGCGACGTTGCGATGGACGAACACTTCGCCCGGCAGCAGGCCGACGATCTGGTTGGCCGGCACGCGCGAATCGGAACAACCGATCCAGAGATATTCGGGTGCCTGCAGGTGGGAAAGTCGCTCGAAATAGTCGGGATCGACCTCGCGCATCTGCCGGGCCCATGCGCGGTTGAAGTCGAAGAGGTGGTGCAGGGTCTGGTTGTTGAGCTGCTCCTCGGACCAGTTTTCCAGGTCGAGCGCAAGAAACTGCGTGCCTTCGAGCGAGGTCTGGTAATAGGCCGGCGCTTCGCGGAAACCCAGTTCGCGATACAGCTTCACCGCGATGCGCATCGCCGGCAGGGTGTCGAGCATGATGGTGCGATAGCCGATCTGGCGCGCGGCGCGAATCGCTGCCAGGGCCAGGTCGCGACCGACGCCGAGGCCGCGGTATGCCGGTTCGACGTACAGGCGCTTCAGTTCGCAAACGCCTTCGGCCAGCATCCGGATGCCGACGCAGCCGGCACCGCGTTTCTCACCACCTGCGTCGACTTCGGCATAGAACAATCGCCCCTCGGGCGCGGCGTAGCGCCCCGGCAGGCTGGCCATTTCCTCGTCGAAATTCTGGAAGCACAGGTCGACGCCGAGCCAGCCCGCGTAATTTCGGAAAAACTGGCGCACCTGCTCCAGTTCGGCAACATGCCCGGCGCCGAGCACGCGAATCGCCGTGCCGCCAGCGCCGACTTTCATCACGTCATTCATGGCGTCGTCCAGGGCAGTTCGTAGGCGACCACCAGCTCGCGCGCCTTGTCCGCCGTCGCCTTGGGCAGGTGACAGCTCTTGCGCGCCTGGGTATCGAGGTGCACGCCGGTGAGCAGCGTGATGGCGGACACCGCGTCCGTGTCGGCGTTGCGCATTTCATGGAAGAAGACGATCTTCTTGTCGCCGACGCTGACCACGCCGGTCCGTACCGCCACGGTGTCGCCGGCATGCAGTTCGCGCTGGTAGCTGATGCGCTGGTCCACCGCCGCCATGCCGCGATGATGCTCGCGCAGGAAGGCCGCGCTCATGCCCAGATGCGACATCAGGTTCCAGGTCGCCTCGTCGAACTTGCCCACGTACCACATCACGTTCATGTGGTTCATGTGGTCGCAGTGCCACGGATAGACCGTGCCGCGATAGGTATCAAGCAGGCTAGACATTGAAGATCAAACAGGTCGTGGTGGCGTGGGCGTAGAGCTTGCCATCGGCATCGACCAGCTTGCCTTCCGCCGTGCCGATCTGCTTGCCGGCGTGGATCACCCGGCCCTCGGCGCGCACCGGGCCGACGCGATCGGTCAGGGCGCGGATGTAATTCACCTTCAGTTCGATCGTGGTGTACCCCTGCCCCGCTTCGAGCGTGGTCTGGATCGCGCAGGCGACGCAGGAATCGAGCAGCGTGGCGTGGTAGCCGCCATGCACCGAGCCGATCGGGTTGTAGTGGCGATGCTGCGGCGTGCCCTGGAAAATCACGTGGCCCTTTTCGGCCTGGACCAGATAGAAGCCAAGCGTGTCGCTGATCGGCGGCCGCGGCAGTTCGCCGGCGATCATTTTCTGGAAGAGTTCGAGGCCGGAGCACTCGCGCAGATTCTCCAGCGTCAGCATGCCCTGGCCCTTGGATCGGGCCAGTACGTCGGCTTCGAGCTTCAGCCATTCTTCGCGTTTTTGCTGGCTCATCACATGGTCTCGTTGTAGAGCTCGCGGCCGATCAGCATGCGGCGGATTTCGCTGGTGCCCGCGCCGATCTCGTAGAGCTTCGCGTCGCGCCACAGGCGGCCGGCGGGGTATTCGTTGGTGTAGCCGACGCCGCCCAAGGCCTGGATCGCCTCGCCGGCCATCCAGGTGGCCTTTTCCGCCGAATACAAAATCGCGCCGGCAGCGTCCTTGCGCAGGGTGCGCGCATGGTCGCCGCGGTCGCAGGCCTTGCCCAGCGCATAGACGTAGGCGCGCGTGGCCTGCCAGGTCGAGTACATGTCGGCCAGCTTGCCCTGCATCAACTGGAACTCGCCGATGCTCTGGCCGAACTGCTTGCGCTCGTGGATGAATGGCAGCACCACGTCCATGCAGGCGGCCATGATGCCCAGCGGCCCGCCGGAGAGCACGGCGCGCTCGTAGTCGAGGCCCGACATCAGCACCCGCGTGCCGTTGCCCTCGCCGCCCATGACGTTCTCCGCCGGCACTTCGCAGTCGTCGAAGAACAGCGGATAGGTGTTGGAGCCGCGCATGCCGAGCTTGTCCAGATGCTGGCCCTTGCTGAAGCCCGCAAAACCCTTCTCGACGATGAAGGCGGTCATGCCCCTGGCGCCGGCGTCGGGGCTGGTCTTGGCATAGACCACCAGGGTATCGGCGTCGCCGCCGTTGGTGATCCACATCTTCGAGCCGTTCAGCACGTAGCGGTCGCCTTTCAGGTCGGCGCGCAGCTTCATCGACACCACGTCCGAGCCGGCACCCGGTTCGGACATCGCCAAGGCGCCGACATGCTCGCCGGAGATCAGTTTTGGCAGGTATTTCGCCTTCTGCGCCTCGTTGCCGTTGCGGCGGATCTGATTCACGCAGAGGTTGGAATGGGCGCCGTAGGACAGGCCGACCGAGGCCGAGGCGCGGGAGATTTCCTCCATCGCGACGATATGGGCCAGGTAGCCCATTTTGGTGCCGCCGTATTCCTCGTCGGCGGTCATGCCGAGCAGGCCCATGTCGCCGAACTTCTTCCACAAGTCGGCGGGAAAGAGGTTGTCGCGGTCGATTTCGGCGGCGCGCGGCAGGATTTCCTTCTGCGCGAATTGCCAGACGGCGTCGCGCAGCATGTCGACGTCTTCGCCGAGGTCAAAGTTGATGCCTAACATTCAGTTCTCCTTGCCGTGCATGGTCATTAGTGTCTGTTGCATGGTCGCGCAGTGGGTGGCCTTGCCGTTCTTGATCGCATACACCTCGCCGCGGGTGATGACGAGGTTGCGCCCGGATTTCAGCACCTGGCCCTCGGCGACCAGGTACTCGCCGTCGGCGGGCGCCAGCAGGTTGAGCTTGAATTCGACGGTCAGCACGTCGGCACCCTTCGGCATCACGGTAAGCCCCGCGTAGCCGCCGGCGCTATCGACGATGGTGCTGGTGATGCCGGCGTGGAAAAAGCCGTTCTGCTGGGTCAGGTCATCGCGGAAGGGCAGGCGGATTTCGCAATGGCCGGGGCTCAGCGCCCCCATTTCGGCGCCGATCAGGTTCATTACCTTCTGCCGGACAAAGCTGCCGCGCACCGTGGCTTCCCAGTCGGGATTGCGCGGTTCGAAGCTGCTGCGGGCGGGACGTGCGGTGTGGGGCATCTCTCCTCCAGCGGATAAGGCGCATCGTAGTTGACGTTGACGTCAACGTCAACTAGCGAGGCTGTTTTTTGGGGCGGGAACGCGAGGCGGACTTTCCCTCGTCGGACTTCAGCATTTCACGGCATTGCCGCTCGAAACGGGCGATTTCCTTGAGCACGGCCTGAATGTCGTCGCGCTGCTGCTCCAGCGCGGCCCGGCGCTGGGCCAGCGCGCCGAGGAAGGACAACAGCTGCGAGGATTCGTCCTCCGCCGTGTCGTACATGTCGATCAGGTCCTTGATCTCGGCCAGCGAAAGTCCCAGCCGCTTGCCACGCAGGGCCAGCTTGAGCCGGGTCTGGTCGCGCTTGCTGTAGATGCGGTTGCCACCCTCGCGCGCCGGTGACACCAGACCGTGGGATTCCCAATAACGGATGGCACGGGTGGTGACGCCGAATTCGCGCGCCAGTTCGGTGATGGTTTGGGTTTCGTTCATGATGGCGGGCCGGCATGCGGCGAATGCTGCACCGCACATAAGCCCCCGAAAATTGGATAAGATGTCAAATTGACGATTTCATCCCGCAAGGGGATACCGTCCCCGCCTCGCGGCGGAGACATATCCCACCGGGGGATACCGTCCCCGCCGCGAGGCGGGGACATAAGTTAAGCAGATTTCCCCGACCGATGCAAAGAGACCCCGCTTGAACGCGCCCATCGCCTACCCGCACGAAACCTCGCCCGCCCCCGGCACGGCGGTGCCCGTGGCCCCAGGCATCGAATGGCTGTGCATGCCGCTGCCCTTCGCGCTGAACCACATCAACCTGTGGCTGCTGGCGGACGGCGATGGCTTTGCGGCGGTGGATACCGGCTTCGCGCTGGACCCGATCAAGGCCGCCTGGAAGTCGGTGTTGGCGGGACGGCGCCTGACGCGCAGCGTCGTCACCCACTGCCACCCAGACCATCTCGGCCTCGCTGCCTGGCTCGAAGAGGAAACCGGCGCCGGGCTGTGGATCGCCCAGGGCGAGTATCAGGCGGCGCACATGATCGTCGAGCAGATCGCCAACTATTCGATCGGCGCCATGGTCGAATTCTTTCGCCAGCACGGCCTCGACGAAGCGCGCATCGACGGCCTGGTCCAGCGTGGCAATGGCTACAAGAAGGGTGTCCCGGCGATTCCGGCGACCTACCGGCGCCTGTTCGACGGCCAGGTGCTGAAGATCGGCGAGCACGACTGGCGCACCATCGTCGGCCACGGCCACGCCCCCGAGCACATGAGCCTGTATTGCGCCGAACTGGGCGTGCTGATTTCCGGCGACATGCTGCTGCCGCGCATCTCGACCAACATTTCGGTGATGGCCAGCAACCCGCACGGCGACCCGCTCGGCTTGTTCCTCGCCTCCATCAACGATTTCTGCGCGCTGCCCGAAGACACCCTGGTATTGCCCTCCCACGGCCGCCCCTTCCGCGGCCTGCACACCCGCGTCGCCGAACTTCACGCCCACCATGCCGAACGCTGCGAAGTGCTGCTGGCCGCCTGCGCCGGCCGGCCGAAGAGCGCCGCCGAGCTGATCAGCGTGCTGTTCAACCGCGAGATCCCCGACCCGCACCAGACCATGTTCGCCATGGGCGAAGCCATCGCCCATCTGAATTACCTTGAACACGCAGGAAAAATGCAGCGCATCGAGGAAAACGGCCTGATCCGTTACACCAGTTAAACCAAGGAGCCACCATGTCCGCGCACGAAAAGAACGCCTTGCCCGATCCCAAGGAAATCGCCAAGACCTACGCCGAGGTCGCCCAGCGCGCTTCGAACCTGATCACGGAGCACATGAAGCGCCAGATGAAGAAGGGCATCTCCACGCCGTCCGACGATCTGGGCATCGCCCAGGCCTTCATGGACATGATGGCGAAGATGCTGGCCAATCCCTACAAGCTGGCACAGGCGCAGATGAACCTGGTGTGGGACTACTTTTCGCTGTGGCAGCACTCGACGATGCGCATGATGGGCATGGAAGGCGCGCCGGTGGCGCAGCCGAAAAAAGGCGACAAACGCTTCGCCGACCAGCAATGGGAAGAACATTTCCTGTTCGACTTCATCAAGCAGTCCTACCTGATCACCGCGCGCCACGTGCATGACAATGTCTGCTGCATCGAAGGCCTCGACGAAATTTCGCAGAAGAAGGTGAACTTCTTCACCCGCCAGTTCATCGACGCGCTGGCCCCCTCCAACTTCGCCGCGACCAACCCGGAAGTGCTGCGCGAGACGGTCAAGAGCCACGGCCAGAACCTGCTCAAGGGCTTCAACAACCTGCTGCGCGACATCGAGGAAGGCGACGGCCAGTTGCGCGTCAAGATGACCGACCCGTCGGCCTTCGAGATGGGCAAGAACGTCGCCTCGACGCCGGGCAAGGTGATTTTCCAGAACGAGATGATCCAGCTGATCCAGTTCAATCCGACGACGAAAGAGCAGTACAAGCGGCCGCTCCTGATCATCCCGCCCTGGATCAACAAGTACTACATCCTCGACCTGCGCGACAGCAATTCCTACATCAAGTGGGCCACCGACCAGGGCCACAGCGTGTTCGTCATTTCCTGGGTGAACCCGGACGCCAAGCTGGCGAAGAAGGGTTTCGACGATTACATGACCGAAGGCGCGCTGACCGCGATCGACGTGGTCTGCCAGCAGACCGGCGAGAAGGAAGTGAACATGATCGGCTACTGCCTCGGCGGTACGCTGCTCGGTTCGACCATGGGCTACATGGCCGCCAAGAAGGACAAGCGCATCGCATCGGCGACCTTCTTCGTCGCCCTGCTCGACTTCTCGATCCCCGGCGAGCTCGGTGTCTTCATCGACGAAGGCCAGGTCGCCAGCCTCGAAAAGAAGATGGAGGAACGCGGCTACCTCGAAGGCTCGGAGATGGGCACCACCTTCAACATGCTGCGCTCCAACGACCTGATCTGGACCTTCGTGGTCAACAACTACCTGATGGGCAAGGAACCCTTCCCCTTCGACCTGCTCTACTGGAACTCCGATTCCACGCGCATGCCCTACAAGATGCACAGCTACTACCTGCGCAACATGTACCTCAACAACAAGCTGCGCGAACCGGGCGGCATCACGCTGCTCGACACGCCGATCGACCTGTCCAAGGTCAAGACGCCGTCCTACTTCATCTCGACCATCGAAGACCACATCGCGCCGTGGCGCAGCGTGTATCTGGGCTCGACCGCGCTCGGTGGCCCGGTGCGCTTCGCCCTGGGCGGCTCGGGCCACATCGCCGGCATCGTCAATCCGCCGTCGGCCAACAAGTACGGTTTCTGGACCAACGACGCCCGCCCCGCCACGCCGGACGAATGGTTCGAAGGCGCCAAGCAGCACGAAGGCTCGTGGTGGACCGACTGGCAGAAGTGGATTACCAAACTGAACGACGAGAAGGTGCCGGCGCGCGATCCGGCCAAGGGCAAGTTCAAGCCGCTGGAAGACGCCCCCGGCTCCTTCGTCAAGTTCCGCCTCGACACGCAGAAAAAGAAGAAGTGACCGACGTTCCTCCGGAACGCGAAGCGGGCGCCGGGTCGCAAGACCCGGCGCCCGCTTTTTTGCAACTCGCGCCGCGACGTGTCGTACTCGACACCAATGTCCTGGTTTCGCTTTACGTGTTTGCCGACAGCCGCTTCGGGCCGCTGCGGGCAAGGATCGAAAGCGGCGAATGGCAGGCGATTACCAATGACGCCTGCCTCGGCGAGTTCCGCCGTGTGCTGGCCTACGCGATGTTCGCCCTGACAGAAGGACAACAGCGCGACGCGCTGGCCGCCTATGGCGCCCATGTCACGAATTTCGCTGACCCGCCGCAGAACACCAGCGCCGCACTGCCGCGCTGCAGCGACCGCGACGACCAGAAGTTTCTCGAACTGGCCCGCGACAGCGCCGCCGACTGGCTGGTCACGGCCGACAAGGCCTTGCTGCGCCTGGCGCGCCGCGACAGGCTGCGCGGCCTGTTTCGCATCCTCACGCCGGAGACCGCGCTGGCAGAAATTTAGCGCCGCGCCGAAGGCCGCCGAATAAAGCGCGGGTCCCGCCCGCGGTGCGGGGCGTTACGACATGCCGCCCTGGTCTTCGCCCTGCAGGGCAAGGTTTTCGAGTTCCTGCAGCACCAGGCTGCTGGCATGTTCCATGGTCTCGATGTTGCGCACGGCAGCTTGATGCTCGCCGGCCAGATACTGGCCAACGGCCTCGCGACCGGCGGCATGCACTTCCTTGTGCGGCGCCTCGATCTTGCCGTAGGCGGCCAGCCTGGAAAAGCATTCGCGGCCATCGCCCTCGTAGTACCACTTGCCGAGCCGGCAGGCGGTATGGCTGGCGAATTCAGCGGCCGTCTTCTCCGACAGGCCCATCATCACCTTGTAGATCTCCAGCTTGTAGATCAGGTGATCGATCTTCGCCACCTCGACGAAGGTACGCAGTGCGGTGCCCCTGATCGCGGAGCGGGTGCTGCCCGAGGTTTCTATCAGCGCCTGCATGGTGCCGGTTGCATTCACCGCATCGGACTCGAAAGCCGCCGACTGTTCCGGCGATATATCGATCGCCGACTTGGCGCTGGCCGCCTCGTCCTGGATGTTGCGGACCAGTTTCGATATGTCCGCCGTCGCCCCGGTGGTGCGCTCGGCGAGCTTGCGCACCTCGTCGGCAACCACGGCAAAGCCGCGGCCCTGCTCTCCGGCGCGAGCCGCCTCGATCGCCGCATTCAGCGCCAGCAGATTGGTCTGGTCGGCAATTTCCTTGATCAGGCTGACGATCCCGCCGATCTTCGCCGCCTCGTCGTTCAGCTGCGTGACGATCGCGCCCACCTCCCCTGTATTCCCGGTCATGGTGCGAACATTGGCGCAAACCGTATTGACCGCGGCGAGATTCTCGGAGGCCTGGGCTGACGCACTGTCGGCCGTGGCGGCTTCCGCCTTCATTTCGTTGGCCAGATGGGCCAGCGACTGTTGCGAATTGCCCGCGGTCTGGGCAAACAGCAACAGATTGCCGAACAGGCCGGCATCGAATTCGACGCGGGCTTTTGCCTGAGCCAGTTCCTGCTGCAGGCCGGCCTTCTCTTCCTGCATGCGGGTCCGCTCACTGGCGAAAGCCGCTTCCTGTTCATTCAGGCGGCGCTGCAGTTCTGCTATTTCCTGTTTGAGTTTTGCCGTGCCGAACATGATCCATCCCTCCCCGAAAATCCCGCATGCCCGCCAAGGACCGACGCTCCCCGTGAAATACTATACCTATTCCGGAAGTTATATGGCGCGGCGCACGCCCTGCCGACGCCCGGCCCTGGGACGCATCCCGCCGGGAGGACGCCTGCCCGCGAAGCGGTGTCCCATGCGTGCAAAGCACCGTCCCCGTCCTTCGGGGCGGGGGCATGCCGCGCAAGGAGGTACCGTCTGGCTCTCCGAGCCAGGCATAAAAAAACGGGCGCCGTGAAGGCGCCCGAATGAAGCCGCAATGGAGGGAGGCCATTGCGGTCGCCCCCTTCGTTGCGAAGGGGGCGGAGGGTAGATCAGTTGTGGTAGGCCGACTCGCCGTGCGAGGTGATGTCGAGACCTTCGCGCTCTTCGTCTTCCGCCACGCGCAGGCCGACGACGATATCCACGATCTTGTAGCAAACGAAAGCCACGGTGCCCGACCAGACCAGGGTCACGCCGACAGCGGTAGCCTGGATCACGACCTGGCCCATGATGTCGTAGTTGTCCGCCACCTTGTTCGCCACGTAGTCGTAGATGCCGGTGCCGCCGAGGCTGGGCGCCGCGAAGACACCCGTCAGCAACGCACCGAGGATGCCGCCGACGCCATGCACGCCGAACACGTCGAGCGAGTCATCCGCGCCGAGCAGCTTCTTCAGGCCATTGACGCCCCACAGGCAGATCACGCCGGCCGCCAGGCCGATGGCGAGCGCGCCGATCACGCCGACGAAGCCGGCCGCCGGAGTGATCGCCACCAGGCCGGAAACCGCGCCGGAGGCTGCACCGAGCATCGAGGGCTTGCCCTTGACCATCCATTCCGCCACCATCCAGGAGGTCGCCGCCATCGCGGTGGCCAGCCAGGTATTGACGAAGGCCAGTGCCGCGGTGCCGTTGGCTTCGAGCGCGGAGCCGGCGTTGAAGCCGAACCAGCCGAACCACAGCAGCGAGGCGCCGATCATGGTCATGGTCAGCGAATGCGGCGCCATCGAATCCTTGCCGTAGCCAACGCGCTTGCCCAGCAGGTAGGCGCCGATCAGGCCGGCGATGGCGGCATTGATATGCACCACCGTGCCGCCGGCGAAGTCGAGCGCACCCTTCTGGAACAGGTAGCCCGCCGTGGCACCGGCCTTTTCCGCCGCTTCCGCGGAAGTGTAGGCATCCGGTCCCGTCCAGTACCAGACCATGTGCGTCATCGGCAGGTAGGAAAGGCTGAACCACAGCACCATGAACAGCAGCACCGCCGAGAACTTGATGCGCTCGGCGAAGGCGCCGACGATCAGGCCGCAGGTGATGGCCGCGAAAGCGCCCTGGAAGGCCACGTAGATGAACTCGGAAACCACCACGCCCTTGCTGAAGGTGGCGGCGACCGAATCCGGCGTGATGCCTTTCAGGAACAGCTTGTCGAGGCTGCCGAAGAAGGCGTTTCCTTCCGTGAAGGCGACGCTGTAGCCATATACGGCCCACAGCACGCTGATCACCGAGAAGATCACGAACACCTGCATCAGCACCGACAGCATGTTCTTGCTGCGCACCAGGCCGCCGTAGAACAAGGCGAGGCCGGGGATGCTCATCAGGATGACAAAGGCCGTGGCGACCAGCAGCCAGGCGTTGTCGCCCTTGTTGGGCACCGGTGCCGGCGTCGCCGCGGGTGCCGCGCTTGCAGCCGGCGCGGCCGCTGCGGCCTCGGGAGCCGCGGCGGTGGCCGCGGCGGGCTTGTCGTCGGCCCAGGCGCTCGATGCGCCGCCGGCGATGCCGACGGTCAGCGCCGTCAGCAGTATGGCCAGATATTTTCTCATGTCAGATCTCCCGAATTCTCAGAGGGCTTCCTCACCGGTTTCGCCGGTGCGGATGCGGATGACTTGTTCGACGTCGAAAACGAAAATCTTGCCGTCGCCGATCTTGCCGGTGCTGGCGGATTTTTCGATGGCTTCGATGACCTGGTCCAGCAGGTCATCGCGAATCGCGGCTTCGACCTTGACCTTGGGCAGAAAATCGACGACGTATTCGGCGCCGCGATAGAGCTCGGTATGACCCTTCTGCCGGCCGAATCCCTTGACCTCGGTGACGGTGATCCCCTGCACGCCCACGGCGGCGAGAGCCTCGCGTACCTCGTCAAGCTTGAACGGCTTGATGATGGCGGTGACGAGTTTCATGACTTGTTCCTTTATGAATTGGAGGTTGGGCAATTTTTCCCGCCGGTGCCGGCCGGGTCGCCAGCGGGAAGTTCATGCATGAATCAGAACGTCTTCTTGAACGAGAGCACGAGCTGGCCCTTGGAGACGTCGCGGAAGCCGGTGGTCGAACCGGTGCCGGCGACGAAGTTTCCGGCGGCCCAGCAGTAGGGGTTGGTGTTGCCACCCGCCTGCGAACAGGTACCCGAGGTGTTGGTATCGGAATACGTCAGGCCGACCACGCCGAAGCCGACGTCCTTGGTGACGCCGATGTTCCAGTCGGAATAATTGGCGGACAGAACGCCGCCGGCGGTCGTCACCGAATTCTTGACCTTCTGCGTTCCGTAGTGCGCGCCCACGCCCCAGCCGTTGCCGATGTCATAGGCGGCGTTGAGTTCGAGGTAGTTCGAACCGCCGGTCTTCTTGTCGGGCACCGTGCCGCCCAGCCAGCCGATGAAGTGGCTGGATACCGCGTGCGAGTACTTGAGGGTCAGCCACTTGTAACCGAGCGCGCCATAGACCTCGGTCGTGTTCGGGTTGGCGTTCACGTTGGTGATCGCCGCGCCCTTGCCGGGATAGGTGTAGGCAATCGCGCCGACGTCATAAGTCCAGTCGCCGCCGGCGAAGCTGTTCTTGTAGCCGCCGTAGAAGTCGATCTCGGTGCTGCCCTTGCCGTAGGCATCCTTGACCCAGGTGATGGTGGACGCCCAAACCCCGGCGTAGAGGCCGCTGGCATGCGCGTAATCGACACCGCCCTGGAGGGCCGCGGCGCCATGCGTCTGGCTGACGCCACGGAACAGGTAATCGGAAACCACACCGACGTTGGGTGTAAAGCTGTGCGTCGGCGTCGGGTCGGCGGCGAGCGCCAGCGAAGGGGCGGCCAAAGCCGTTGTCACGGCGGCAGCGATCAGTGTCTTGTGCATGTTGAGGCTCCTTGAAAAGAGATTGAAGAAATACAGGCCCTCTTATGCAGAGACCATGCCACCTCAATTACAAATTAATAATCAACAGGATAGAAAACACATCCGGCGGCAGGCCGGCGGCCGCGCACCAAGCCGGACGCGATCCACGAGCCTTCTGCACCGCGCTGGTGCAATGCCGGGGAGCGGCGGCGGGGCAAGCCGGCGCTGTGCTAGACTTTCTTCGTCCCGCAGGAAATCCTTCCAACATGCTCAATCCAAAATTGCTCGATGAAATGTCCGCCCGCGTCTCCTCCCTGCTGGCGGCCACGCCGGCCGGCGATGTCGAGAAAAACCTGCGCGCGGTGCTGGCCGGCGTGTTTGCCAAACTGGATCTGGTAACCCGCGAAGAATTCGACGTGCAACGCGAAGTGCTTGCCCGCACCCGCGAGAAGCTCGCCGCGCTCGAAGCGCGCGTCGGCGAACTGGAAGCCCGCAGCCAGACAAGCGCGAGTTCCGGCGCGAAGTAAAGCCCCCGATGTCGCTCGCCGTTCTCCGCTCGCGGGCGCTGGCGGGCCTCGCGGCCCCCGAAGTCACGGTCGAAGTCCATCTCGCCGCCGGCCTCCCTTCATTCACCCTGGTCGGCCTGCCCGACACCGAAGTCAAGGAAGCTCGCGACCGGGTGCGCGCCGCGATCCAGAACTGCGGCTTCGAATTTCCGCAGCGGCGCATCACGGTCAATCTCGCGCCGGCCGACCTGCCCAAGGAATCGGGACGCTTCGACCTGCCGATCGCGCTGGGCATCCTGGTCGCCTCGGGCCAGATCAAGGCGCCCGAACTGGATGCCCACGAATTCGCCGGCGAACTCGCGCTCTCGGGCGAGTTGCGCGCGGTGCGCGGCACGCTGGCCATGTGCGCCGCGATCCGCCACGAGGCCGGACCGCGGTACGACACTGAGCACGCCACTGAGCACAACGCCGCGCGCGCCTTCGTCCTGCCGCTGGCAAGCGCGCCGGAAGCGGCGCTGATCGCCGGCATGAGCATCCTGCCGGCGCAGAACCTGCTGCAAGTCTGCGCCCACCTCGCCGGCCGCGAAATGCTGACGCCATTCGCCGTGGCGCCAGCGCCGACTCTTGCCCGCTATCCCGACCTGGCCGAAGTCAAAGGCCAGGCGCAGGCCAAGCGCGCGCTGGAAGTGGCCGCCGCCGGCGGCCATTCGCTGCTGATGAGCGGCCCGCCGGGCGCCGGCAAGTCGATGCTGGCGCAGCGCCTGCCCGGTCTCTTGCCGCCGATGACCCCGGCCGAGGCGCTGGAGTCCGCCGCCGTGCATTCGCTGGCCGGCAGCTTCAAACTCGCGCAGTGGAACCAGCGCCCCTTTCGCGCCCCGCATCATTCGGCCTCAAGCGCCGCGCTGGTCGGCGGTGGCTGAGACTTCCACGTAAAGATCGGAACCAACAAGTAAAAATGAGACTGCTTGCTAGAATGCCGGCATGCCAGCAGTTACCGACGCACCGCACGAAACATTCCCAGAAGACGGCAGTTTGTACCGCATATTCTGGGGGGGTGAGTTGTTGGTGCAAAAACCCGGGCATTTGACAGAGCGGGTTCGTATCTGGTTGAAGGAGGTCGATGAGCACGGCAGATATCTGCTGAGCAGCCCAATCGTCCAAGTCACCGAATCCGTAGGTGCCATCCCAAGATTGCCATTCGGCTCATTTTGGCGGAACGGCCGCAAGGCCCGCCCAAAGCTTTCCAATCCAACACGTATTGAGTCACTAAGCATCATCGCTCCTGCCCAGTGGCAGGTCGTCCGGGCGGGAGATAGCATCCCAGTCGCCCCGAACTATGGTAGTGCGCCACATACATGGATCAATCGGTCGGATTTACGTCTGATTTTCGACACCGCGACCGGACGAAAGGTAAGAGGTCTCGATGCGAGGGTGGTTTCGATGCGAACGATTTCCGGGCAGGAAGTCATCATTCCGTCGTATGAAATATTTCGTGCGTTCTTCGCAGGGACTACAGATTTGGCGCACGCACTCATCAATAGCACCTGGGGTGCGGCGGAGAAATCATTCATTGTCGAAAGCAATCAGCGCAACGATGCAGATGGCGCTCACTGGCACATAGATCTTGCTGCCGGTGTTCCACATTCTGCCCTCCCATATCTAAGCTGGATGCATTTCGACGTGGCGGCAAGGAAAGCGGCCGATCGAATCTATGCCGCATCGGTGAATCAAGCAGGAACTGCCTGGCTATCAGCCATGCCGCCAATAGTAGGAGAGGCATTCCGAATTCGAGCGCACGTTGTTCCATTGAGGTCGCGCAATGCGCTGCTTGTGACTCAGGTATGCGGCATCGATTTTCCGGTAAAAATCGCTTCTCTCTCTTACAGCATTTCCCGACGGGAAATCCCTAGTGGAGCACCCATCGAAGGGGGAATCAAACCGCCAATCATCGAGGCTGCAAAAAGCCGGCCATCGAAGATCTCGACGCCAACAGATAGAAATCCGACGCGCAGGTACTTTCAGTTACCGTCCATGTCGGTCAAGTTCTCTGGGTTGCCAATTCCTAAGCGTTCTGCGCGCGAAGATAGGTATGTGCCGATTTCCGTCAATAGAGTATCAACCGAACCTCCAATGCCGCAGCGGGTGAGCGTAGGTGTTCCTGGAACACGCCCAGCGCCATCGGCCGCGCAATTCACTCCGGAAGAAGAACGGAATATCGAGGATCGGTTTCAGGCGATCATGGATCTCGTCGAGGAATTGATCGGGGAAGGCAGGATCGATGACGTAAGGGAGTACCCGCTCGTCCGGCCAATTCCTGCAGATGCGCCAAATTACTGCGAGTTCCCATTTTCGGACGATACCAAACCTTGGCCGTGGTCTATGGTGCGCGAACCGCTACGCCGCCCAAGGCTTGCGCTGGTTCTCGAACTCGCCGTCCGCGAACGACTCATTTACTGGATTGAGACGGAAACTGTAAAGGATGAAGGCTATCACTCACTCGCCATCGAGATGGTCAACGGTGGGTCGCTGGACGAGGGCACGCTGGAGACGTTGCTAGACGTATGCGCTGATGCCAAGGGGGTCTGGCCAGATCCAATGTCTTTCGGCACTGGAACGATATTGTCGGCACGTGCGCGGCATACAAAGGTGAATGACAAGCTGACTTGGAATGTCATGCTTTTAGCGTTTGCACGGCTGGAGCGCGAACGGGCGACACTTAGCGAAGGGAAAGCCTTGGGCAACCACTCGGAATTTCTGACCGACTCACCAGGCCAGTAGCAGCTATGTATCGGCGTCTCTAAGTTGCAAGGTGCGAGCACGAAGGATGGCCAATGTTCTTTCGGCAGCTGTTGTCATAGCGTCCTCCAATCGTTTCGTGAATGCCTCGACGCCAACGAATTCAATAGCGCCACCAAGGATTGTTCTTCCCGGTGCTGATGGTATTTGCGGTGGGCAGCGAGCATCTCATCGACCGCCAGGGGAAGCATCGCTCCGCGGTTCACGAAAACCTCTCTACGATTTCTTCAACGACAAAGGGCGACGCCAGTCCAAGCGCAGAATCACAGTACAAAACCTTGCGCAACAGTTCCGGTGTAAAGCCCATCGCTAATTGCGAATTGATCGCCGGTCGATATCGATAGTCGCGAAGTAGATAACGAAATACATCGCTAAACGCGAATGCTCGCCATTTTGGGTATCATCGCCCAGTGGCGAAAAACATCTACGGGATAGAGGAATTCGGGGGCACGCTCACTGGGGACATTTCACGATCTCGGGTGGTGGTTTCAGGGTGGGGAAACACTTCAGTACAGCCCTCTCTATTTCGAGGCGCTGCACCACTTGCTGATGGTTCTGCCGTCCGCGCGCGGGGTGCGTCTTCTCGACTACATCGAAAGGCAAACGGGGTGGCGTGCTTCGCTCGCCGATGTGCGGAAAAGGTCGCCTTTCGAGTCCTGGCCAATTTCAGTCAGGCATAACTTGCTGGTTTCGGCGCTTTGGCTGCTCGACGACTGGCCTGAGCGCTTCGTGCGCGCGGCGACGGCGGCGGGATTGTCGCAGTCGCGGATTCTTCGAGGAGAGCTCCTGCCGTTCTGGTTCGAGTCTGAAATCCGCCTGAATCTGGGAGCGGGGTTTCCTGCACCGACGGGCGAGGAGGCAAGGCAGGCCGCGGCTTATCTGGTCAAAGATGGAAAGAAGATATCCGGTTGCGCGGTGGGGCGATTGATCGGTAGCCGCAATTCTGCAGCGGCGAGGGGCTATGCGAAAGACAAGCCAGTGGCGATGACCGATGCCGATTTTGAGCACGTGATCGATAAACTCAGTGTGGAAATCAAGGGACTGCGGCCGCGCAGTCCGAAGCGGTTGATCCTGCAGAGAGACAGGACGATTTATCGGCTGATGCGAGCCACGGGGTGGTCAGTCAAGAAGCTGCTTGGCATGACTGTGGGCGATGCTGCTGGTCTTGCTTCCACGCCAAAGGGGGAGAGAGAATATTCTGGGGAAGTTGCGGGTTTGCTGCTGACCTACTTGCGTGACACGCGGCGGCACTTGGCCAGTGAATGCAGGAGCGATGCGCTGTTCATCCAATGGAGAGGCGGTGTACTTTGTGGCAAGGTCTGGAGTTGCCGATCCCAAAAATGCAAAAAGCCTCCAAAGCCGGGTTCCCATGCCAATGGGCGTTCCCATCGAACTTAGCCTATTGCAGGAATACCACCGGCTTGTCCGGGGATGATTACACGCCTACGATCAACGCCAGTGGAACAATAGTGGTCGGCTGTCTCGAAGTGCGGATCAGGCCTGATTGACCTTACTTAGCAAGCCATTGGCCCGGTTGGCGATGGTGGCCGGAAGTAACAGTTCACTGATTCCACAAATACACCCTACCAGAAACGCCAAGGTGGGATTTGTCGCGAAGTCGGTAATCGAGTAAGTTCCCAAGCTGATCCGAACCACCCCAAGCATGAACATGATTCCTAGAATCATTGTCAGGCTACCCGCAAACAATAAGCGGATTGCGGGCAATAGGCGGTCAACGTCGGTTACGGTCAGGTCAGCGATCGTCGTCATGGACGATCACATCGCAGTTGACCGCTCTCTTCCCCGTGGTGCTCAATATGGCACCGTCACGCGAATCCACAACGACAGCGCGTACGAATCGTCGTATCCGTCCAAGTGAAAGTCAACACCTCTTCGGCTGTCTTGCGCGCCGGCGTTATTCCATTGGGAATAGATATCCCGCGCTGCGGCATGGTGGTTGCTCGCGGTCCTACCGCGAGGTCCTCTGGCGGAATGCCGCATTGCATCATCGGCAATGGATAGTTCCAAATGTTCTCCCATCCTCATGTAATTGAAGTCGGTGCATGCCAAGATAGCTCCATTGGGACGGCCGTGCGGCCATCTGAGTTTGGATCCGCCGAGGTGCGACGCTAGACGCTTGCCATCAAAGGGAGCCTTTGCGTTGCCGACGCTATTGGCATACTTCGGCTATGTCGATGGAGAATTCACAAGCTGACCCGGTTTTGCGCCAATAATGCTTGTCCAGCTCGGCTGTACAGCCGGCGTCCTCGAGCAACCGACCTTTGCCGTCGGCAGTGCAGACCAAAACGATACTGCGACGATCCCGCCATAGCACCCGAAGAGTAAAGCCGGCAAACGGTTCGAGCAAAGATGATCATGCCGCGTCGAGAACTCGAGGAACTCGCGCTCCGACAGATCTGGAGACGGATCCTTGTAACGGGCAGCAGAGTGTCTACGAGACTTGGGGCGATTCACTTCCAGCGGTCGTATTCACTTTTGTTCCAGAGCCAATCAGTGTTGCACCGGACAACATAGCGCGAAGGGTTTCGCTATTTATCGCGAGGAGCACGTCGAACCGATCCGGCCTATGCGTCGACTTCCTCAACTTGGACGATAATCGTAGTTTGTTCTGTTGGAGCGTCGTCGAATGAAGCCTTTCCTCATTTGCTCCCCTGGTCTTTCGAGCGGGAACGCGTCAGTGGTCGACCCAGATGGATCGGTGCGACAACCAGACAAATATGATGCGCCGCTACTCTTGGCCGGCAAGGAACAGCACAGTTTCCACGTCATGGCCAAACCGATCGGACCAAGCTGCAACCTGGATTGCACCTATTGCTACTATCTGGCCAAGGCGGATCTCGCCGACGGTTCTCGCAGCGGAAAGATGTCCGACGAAGTCCTCGAGCGCTTCATTCGCAAGTACATCCAAAGCGTTACAGCGAAGGAAGTTGTTTTCTCGTGGCAGGGCGGCGAACCGACATTGCTGGGAATAGGCTTCTTCCAGAGGGTGGTTGAACTCCAGAAGAAGTATGCCAAGCCGCATCAGGCGATCCAGAACGATCTTCAGACTAACGGTACGCTGCTCGATGATGAGTGGTGCCGGTTTCTTAGGGATAACCGATTTCTGGTCGGTTTGAGCATCGACGGCCCGAGGGAAATACACGACCATTTCAGGTTCGGCAAAAAGGGCCAGCCAAGCTTTGAAAAGGTCCTGAACGCGGCACATCTATTGCATCGGCATGGCGTTCCGTTCAATACGCTTACCTGCATCCACCGCGACAACGCTCGCAGGCCGCTCGACATCTATCGCTTCCTGCGCCGCGACATCGGCTCTACTAACATACAGTTCATTCCCATCGTCGAGCACAGGGACTTCAGAAGCGTTGCGCCGCAGACATGGAGGACCGATTCGTTGCCGCGGCAGGGGGAGCCAGCGGCGCAACCAGGGAGTCCGGACTCTGTGGTCACGGACTGGTCGGTTGCCCCCGATGACTGGGGCTATTTTCTGTGCAAGGTTTTTGATGAGTGGGCAAACAAGGATCTGGGCAAGGTTTTCGTCAACCACTTCGAAACTTTGGTTGCCCAACACCTGGGGCTCGCTTCGCAGATGTGTGTATATGCCGAAACATGCGGAAAGGGGCTGGCGATTGAGCACGATGGAACTATTTTTTCGTGCGACCACTATGTCTATCCGGAATATCGGATCGGAAAGATCGACGAGGGCGAACTTCGGGATACGGCGCTCTCCCGCGCGCAGGTCAAATTCGGCTACGCCAAGAGCGAAACTCTGCCCAGGCAGTGCCGCGAATGTGACTATTTGTCCGACTGCTGGGGTGAATGCCCCAAGAACAGAGTCATCCGTACCGCGGACGGCGAACCTGAACTGAACTATCTGTGTTCGGGACTCAAGAAGTTCTTCGGCCATGCGATTCCAAGGGTGGAGAGAATCGTTGCGGAAATTCGCAAGCACGGCGTGCGCCCACAGCCCAGGATGTAACGGTGCCAGGCGGTGCGGGCCCAAGCGCCACAAGCCGATCGCCGTGGGCTATCGTACCGAGAAGTAGCAATATGTATTGCGAAATTCGGGAAAAGTTGTGTAATCGGCCCCGTATTCTGGCGGAGTGGCCCCGGAGCGCAAGCAAGCGCCGGTCGCCCGTCTCCTACGTCAGACATGAATTGAGGAAGAGCATGGATATAGCTCGTTATTCCATTTCGGCTACCTGCGCCGCAGCTGCCCTGCAGCGCAACCGGGTGGACCACGTGGTTACGGTGCCCGACTGGGTGCAGCTGGCTTTGCACGACCGCCTGAACAAGGGCGTCGATGGGATCGCGGTCATTTCCTGCAGCAATGAAAACCAAGTCGTGACAGTGGCGGCTGGGCTGACGATAGGCGGCAAGCGCCCGCTAGTGATGATGCAGAACCAGGGTCTCTACAACTGCTTCAATACGCTGCGCGCAATCTCGCTGGATGCGCGTATTCCCATGGTCTTCATGGTCGGGCAGTTCGGTCGCGAATTTGAAAATATCGGACGGCCAGCCATTCAGTCCCGCCGTACGATGGTTCGCATCGCCGAGCCATTTTTGCGGGCCGTTGACGTTCCTTTCTACTGCCTGGATATGGAGGCGGACATGGCGAAGATGGATGTCGCTTTCGAACAGGCTGAGGCAGAGCGTACGGCGGTGGTGTTGCTTGTCTCGGCACCGATGGCATGGCGATAGATTGGAGACTCCGGAAGTGATGAATATCGTCCAGGCCTGCGGGGTTGTAGCAAAGGGCAAGGGGAACGCCATACTGGTTTCCACCATGCTGTCCATGTTTATCTTCGATCGCATCGAGGGTGCCGACGGAAATGCCTCACTGGTGCCAACTATCGGAGGGATGACCGGATTGGTGCTGGGACTGGGGGTTGCCAAGGCCAAGTCTTTGGTTGGGATTGCGCCGTCGGCGGCGGCTCAGGTGAGCGCCCCCGGCCGCATCAACTCCGTGCCGTTGATGGGTGGAGCGGCGGGACTCGGTCTTGGTCTGGCGTTGGCCAAGCCGAAGCGCAAAGTGATTGTCATGGACGGCGATGCCAGTCTCCTAATGGAACTCGGCTCTCTCGCCACTGTGGCTGCGCAGAAGCCAACAAATCTGCTGCATTGCGTGGTGCACAATGGCACCCAGTTCACCGGGCTGGACAACATGGAAATTCCGGTCGCGGACTTTCGGTTTTCCAAAGTCGCCGGGGAAGCGGGCTACAAGCATTCCGAACGCATTTCGGACGGTGCGCAGTGGGCTGAAAGGTTTCCCGCCCTGCTGGCAATGGAAGGCCCTGTATTCGTCGAGTTGATGGTCGAACCGGTGCCACGGCAGACCAAGGATGGATTCGAACACGAGGAAATGCCCGACCGCCAGTTCACCCGGATGGCCGAAGAAGCTCTCGCCATGCAGGCCTGGTTGGCTCTAGACCAAACATGAACGCGGATACCCGCACTTTCGATTACATAGTGGTTGGTGCAGGGTCAGCGGGTGCGGCGGCAGCTGCCCGGCTGTCGGAGAGCGGGCGCCATAGAGTGTTGCTGCTCGAAGCCGGGCCACGCGACAGGAGCTTCTGGAGCCGGATGCCGCTCGGCGTCGCGAAGCTTCTCGAAAAAGAGAAATACATACGTTCCTTCTTCACCGAGCCTGATGCACAGATGCATGGGCGCCGGATCTATTGGCCGCGCGGCTGGGTGGTGGGTGGCTCGTCGACGGTGAACGGCATGATCTGGGTGCTCGGCACTCCGCACGAGTATGATTTGTGGGCTGGGGATGGTTGTCCGGGTTGGTCCTATTCCGACCTGTTGCCGTGGTTCAAGAAGGTCGAGAGCTACGAACCGGGGGATGAACGTTACCGCGGCCGAAGCGGCCCGGTGACGGTGACCGAATTTCAACCGGTTGATCCGCTACCGGACCTATTTCTCGATTCGGTCCAGGCGGCCGGCGTGGCCCCGCGCGTCAAGGATTACAACGAGTGCGGCTACGGCGGCAGTTATCTGCAATTCAACACCCGGCGGGGCATCCGCTGCAATACCCGTATGGCCTATCTCGACCCTGCCGCGGGACGCACCAACCTCGTGCTGAAATCAGGCGTTCTGGTGACGCGAATCATGCTCGAAGGCAAGCGTGCAGTTGGCGTGCAAGCCCGCATCGGCGGTCGCGAAGGTGTTTTCAGGGCAAGGCTCGAGGTCATCCTCTGCGGCGGCGCCTTTAACTCGCCGCAACTGCTCGAACTTTCCGGTATCGGCCGGCGCGAAGTTCTAGCTAGGGCCGGAGTGTCCCTGCAACATGAACTGGCCATGGTTGGAGAAAACCTGAGCGAGCATGTATATAGCCCGGTCTGCTTTCGAGTAAAGCCGGGCTATAGCTGGAATACGTCGTTGACCAGTCCGTTGGGGCAGCTTCGCGCCGGCATCCGCTGGATATTCAAGCACGACGGCCCGCTCACCACCGGAACGATTACCGCACAGACCTTTGCAGCATCGACGCCCGGAACGGAGCAGGCAGACATCAAGATCCAGGTGCAACAGGTATCGTCAGACTCGAACCGCGGTCCGGGCAAAATGGAACTCGATAGATTCGACGCAATAACGATAGCCTCGTTCCAGATTCGGCCACGCTCGCGCGGCAGTTGTCATATCGCGGGCGCGGATCCGGGCGCCGATCCGATACTCGTCTCGAACCACTTCACTCATCCGGAGGATATCGATGTCTGCCTCAAGGCCCTCAGGCTGTCTCGCCGCATTGCGGCAACCGCTCCGCTGAGTGGAATCATTACGGGCGAAGAGCGGCCGGGCCCCAAGGCTGGCAGCGACGAAGCCATGATCGACTACCTGCGTGCCACTGGCGCTACAGCCTATCACCCGGTGGGAACCTGCCGCATTGGCACCGATGCTGCGCAGTCCGTGGTCGATACCCGGCTGCAGGTGCACGGTATCGATGGCTTGCGCATTGCCGATGCGTCGGTGATGCCGACCATCGCGGCAACCAACACCAATGCCATTGCAATAGCCATCGGCGAACGTGTCGCCGCATTCGCGCTTGAAGAGCGCTGACACTCAGCCCCCTCAATCGAACATCCGGATGGTTGCCGCCAATTCATACCAGCCCGGGCGTGCATGGTCGGTCACGCTCCTGCTCGCCCTTTTCATGCACATCAATTTCGTGGACAAGATCGGGATCGGGCTCGTCGCGGTGCCGATGATGGACGAATTGAAGCTGTCGCCGACCGAGTATGGAGTAATCGCCGGCAGCTTCTTTTGGCTGTTTGCTGTTTCCGGCATAGTGGGCGGGTTCCTTGCTAACCGGTTTCACGCCAAGCCGATGTTGCTGGTAATGGTTGCCATCTGGTCCGTGGCGCAGCTGCCGATCATTTTTTCCTCATCGGTCGTCATGATCGTTATATCGCGCGTGTTGCTCGGCATCGGCGAGGGACCGGCGTCGCCCGTAGCGTTCCATGCCTGCTACAAGTGGTTCCCCGACCACAAGCGCAATCTGCCGATATCGGTGATCAACCTGGGTTCGGGGTTGGGGCTGCTGGTGGCGGGAATCGGCATGCCGCTTATCACGGCCAACTGGGGGTGGCGCGCCAACTTCATCGCGATGGCGATTGTGGGGGTGGTCTGGGGAGTGTCGTGGCTGATTTTCGGCGCGGAAGGGAACGTCGTGACCGACACGGCCTTGAACGCCGGCGCCATGGACGGGAGGGGAAAGCCCGGGCGCCTGCCCTACGGCGTTCTGTTGCGTGATTCGACCGTGGTCGGTGTCATTGTCATGCATTTTGTCGCGTACTGGGGTCTTGCCCTGACCTTGACCTGGCTGCCCGCCTACATGCAGAAGGGCTTGAGCTTCGATGCGGTAACGTCCGGGCAGTTGTTTGCTGCGACCGTGGTGATAGGAATTCCCTTGAGCCTCGGCCTCTCCGGTTGGTCGCAGCGGATGTTGAGTTGTGGCGTATCGGCTCGTATGGGCAGAGCCGTACTGTGCAGCATGGCTTTGCTCGCGGGCGGACTGCTGTTTCTTGCCCTGCCGTGGCTTCCGCTGGAAGGTTCGCAAAAGGTGATTCTGCTGGCGGTTGCGTCCGGGCTGACGCCGGTGATCTATTCGCTGGGTTCGGCAATGATGGGATCGGTGACGCCGGATTCACAGCGCGGAAGCATGTTGGCAATCGAGAATTCCATCGCATCGCTGGCGGGCGTTTTCGCACCCGTGGTGATGGGGAACCTGATCGAGTATTCCGCCGGGCCGATCGCAATGGGTTACGAGCGCGGGTTTGCGGTAAGCGGCGCGCTGCTTATCGTGGGCGCGCTCACCGGACTGATCTGGGTCAATCCCGAGCGATCCATACGGCGGCTCGCGTCGATAAGCCAAGCAGCGGTCTGAGCCGACCAAGCGACCAGTAGTGTGCCGTGTCGGGTAGACCAGACCGAGCGGCCATCGACTCCCGCCCGCAATATGCACCGTTTGCGCGACGGCCATCGCCGAACCTGGTTGGCTGCCGCTAAACGCTGGCGATAGCGTTGGACGGATTCGCCGTAGTACGCTTTTCGATTAGCGGCAGATCCGATATCTTCCGTATCGACGCCATGATGGCCTTGTTCTAGTCGATGAGGTAGATTGGCGATGACCAACACATGTGCCCATCTTCGGTTCGCGCGCGGACATAAAGCGGATTGTCGCGGCCTTTGGCCAGTGGGATCTGAACTGCCTTCTCCAATGAATACATCGTGTTCTGCTCGGGTAAGCGATATATTTTCACCCGCCGGCCCAGCCCCCCGGCTTCAAAGCGCAGTTCCTCGCTACCGATGCCTTCGATAAGGACGGCGGCTTTGACCGGTTCGGTATTCAACAGGATCTCGCCGCCACGCGGGTGCGAAAGCCAGATCTCGATTCCGCCGAACCCTCCGGTAGTTAGGTATTCCCATCGCAGATGCCTGTCATCCGGCATGTCGAGGCACTTGTCCAGATTCCACCAATTTATGGGGACGATACGCTCTATGGCATTGTCGTTCAGCGCCAAATTTCCGTCCCAAATCGTTTGGCGCCCGCGGCCACGATATTCGGATCCCTCCCAAAGAATGCGAATACGCCGACTCGCCGCTACGTCGCCTTCAGGCACGAAGTCTTTGACAACGGTACCCCCATTTAGAATTTCGACCCGTTCCAGTGGCGATGCGGCATGCAGGGTAATGTTAAGACACGTTTGATGGCCTTCATATCGAGCGATGTCGCCAATGCCCAGTGAATCCTTGCGCTCGACAACGTTGCCGCCCATCGCCGGATCGTCATCGAACAAATCGCCCCCGCCATCCAAATTGGCCGATACATCGAGAATCAGCCGACTCCCTGTGGTGGCGTAGTGACGCCGGTGGCGAAGCGCGTCGAGAATGCTTTCCCGCGTCAGTTCCTTCGCCAGGATGCAACTCAAACCGCCATACGCGCCGAAGAGTGAGGCGCCGGGATGACTGGCGCCTTGGCGTCCCTTATGTCCGTCGGAATTGGCCAGGATCCCGACGCGATATTGTTGATCGAAGGCGTCTTGCAGTAGCCACTCGAAGGTTCCCCAATCCGAGTGAATTTCAATCGAACGCTCCATGCGGCGGTTATGGGCCGCCTTTATGTCGGCATAGCGGCCGCCGATGTGCGCAAAGACCATGCAATCCTCGCCCTTCAGCGCTTCAAACAAGTCATTGGCAGTATGCGCGTCCGTGGCGACGTCGCTAAGGTCTTCGATCAACGCATGATGTGAGCGGTGTATCGCTCGCCCCTCGTCAGCAAACAGCACGTTGCGATCGCCTCCCAGGCTTGTGTTTCCGGACCACTCGTAGCCTGGAAAGACAATAAAGCGGCCGTCCTCGTTGAACTCCCGCGTGAGCCGGTTGAGCTCTTCCCAGAACTCTTGGGTAATCTGGAAGTCATTGCCTTGATGGCTCATGACGTCAAGGAACGCCCTGTCGCGCCCAAACAAAATGAAGTCCCGCGCAGAATTGGTACCGATAGTTTCCTCGGACTGCCCATGCAAGTCGGCCCAGTACGCCAGGCGCTGGGTTTGTGCTGCGATCTGGATCGGCCCGGAGCGCGCGACCACGGTTCCCTCGCTGGTTCGTACGTCGATGTGCATTAGTCCCGGAACGTGGCAGCGCAGCCCTTCGATGATCGTCGCATGACTTCCCGAATCGACAAGGATCTCGTTCGGAAGGCCTTCCACGGGAGCCGAAGAGTTCAGGCGAAATCTCCCGCTAACCAGATGACTCGGGTTTCCCCACTTGTCTTCACCCTTGAAGCCCAAGCGAAAAGCTTCGCCGACGCGCCGAATGGTTGGTCCCACGAGCACATACCTGACGGGACGCCCCGCGACAATTGCAACCGTTGGTTGTTCCAGCAATTCGATGAAGGTGTATGTGGCCCACGGGTCCACAAGCACCTTGAACTCAAACGTGTGCTCGCAAAAGGTCTGTACCCGCATTCCGGGGGAGCCGCTGCGCCGGTCGCCAAGTCGCACGATGATCTGATCACCTTCACGCAAAAATCCTTTGACGACGCGAATGAACAGTGTTTTGTCCCACGGACGCACATTGCGCTTGCCGTCGTACTCCACAGCCAGGGCCGCGCCGTTGCTCGCCTCGACCGTGACAAAGTTTGGACCGGCGGGATCATCGAATTGGGGCTTGCCCATGTCGCTGGCGAAGCGATGAACGATCTTGAGGCTACCGGTATCGTCTATGCCGAAATAGCCTGCGGTATAAGTCAGCACGAACTCCTGAAAGCTCCCGGCCTCGAATTCGCCGACAGGGGAAATGCGCGCCGACCCCGCACTTTCGGCCATATAGGACGTCGGGTGCGCGGAGTGTGCCATGGTGTCACGGTATCCAAGAGATATGTTGTCGTGGGGCAAGTTGTAGATTAGGTGTTTGCTTGCAATACATATTGTGTAAAGCGCAAAACCATTTGCTACTATTTGTTACCGAGCGACTGACGTTTCGCTCACGGGTCGTGGCTCCCATACCACGATGGAGTCTCCCTTGACGAGGTGACCGGAATGGATATCAATTGGTTGCGCGACTTGATCGAAGTGCAGGCGCAAGGTAGCTTCAGCAAGGCCGCCAGTGCGCGTCATGTTTCATTGTCGGCTCTGTCGAGACGCATTCAGATGCTGGAAGCATGGGCCGAACATCCATTGATCGATCGTAGTTCCTATCCGGTGCGCCTAACGCTCGCTGGTCAGGATCTGTTGCCGGTGGCGCAAGCAGTCACGGGGCAAATCGATCAGGTGCGGATGCGTTTGCGCGGCGTTGCGGCGGAGAGCAAGCAGATTCGCTTTCTTGCCCCCAATTCCGTGGCAGTGGCTCTGTTTCCGCGCCTGCTTTCCCTATTGCAGCAGGTGCTCGGTCCGCTGCGGGTCAGCGTGACGCCGGGTAACTTCAACGAGGTGATGCAGCGGTTCAATCATGGAGAAGCAGACTTCGCCTTGTACTACCTTTGCCGCACCTTCATGCCTCGTGAGACGTTCTCCAAGACCGTGTCGGCATTGGTTGCCCGCGATGCCCTGTTGCCTGTGGCAAGAAGCGCCAAGACCGCCCGTGGCAGCAAGGCCGACCAGTGGAAAGTGATCATGCTCGACGACACTTCCTATCTCGGCCGTGTCGCTCGCGCTGTGATGCTGCACCATGATCTCAATTACGAAATCGGTGTTACCGCCCCCCAGATACTGGCAATTCATCAGTTTGCTGTCGAGGGTGCGGGACTGGCGTGGCTGCCGGCTTCCTTGGTCGAGGAAGACTTGGCGAGAGGCCGCCTGACTCGGGTGCTGACAGAGATCAAGCCGGTGGCCATCGAGACTTACGTAGTGCGCCAGTCCGCTCCTCTGGAATTGGCTCATGAGCGGGTGTGGGAGTCGTTGCAGGAATATGGACACTCCCGCAGAATCATGGATTTCACAAAACGTATTGCGTAATTAGCAATTTCACCGGACAGGCGCGGCCTATTCTGACCAGACAACAATAATGGATTCGGAGGAAGGCTCATGAAGCAGCGCCATGTCTTTCATTACGTCGGCCCTACGATCGCTCTGGTCTTGGCTGGCGTATCCTTGTCGGCTGCCGCCCTGGATTTCAAGTTTGGCGACGGGCTCGATGCCAAGTTCAATGCCACGGTGACCGCCGGAACCATGATTCGGACTGAGGCGCCCGATAGCGGTGTCTACGGTTCGCTGGCCGGACCGCTTGTCGGGCTGCCTGCCGGACAACTGGGGACCAATGGCAACAGTAGCGATCTGAACTTCAAGAAGAACAAGCCGGTATCGACAGTGCTCAAAGGTGTTGCGGACCTGGAAATCAAGGGGGAAGCATTTGGCGTGTTTGTCCGCGCCATGGCTTGGGATGATTTCGAGCTCAAGAGCGGAGATCGTCTCTACGGCAACATCCCCAACGGCTTCCAGCAGAATGCCCCATTGAGCAACGCCGGGTTTGCCTCTGAATCAAGATTCAGCAATGCCATCATCACCGATGCCTATGTATTTGGCAAGGCCAGTGTGGGCTCGGCTTCCATGTTGAGCGGGCGTGTCGGTCGGCAGGTGGTCAATTGGGGCAAGGCGCAGTTCACCGGCGGCGGCATTAACGTGATCAACCCGGTCAATCTCGCAGCGCAGCAACGTCCGGGAGCTCTGCCCGAAGAAGTTAAGATACCAGTCGGAATGGTCTATCTCGATCTCGCCAACGGCAAGCAGTGGGGGCTGGATGGCTTCATGCAGTACGAGTTCCGTCAGACGGTCTCCCCTGGATGCGGAACATTCTTTGTGACCGCCAACTATTTGCCGACCGGGTGCAACTTTGTGGCTGTGACCGGGGCAAACGACCCGGCTTCGCTCAGCACCAACCGCTATCTGCATCGAAGTGCCGATATCTTGGCGAGGGACTCGGGGCAATACGGCCTGTCGCTGCGTTATTCAGCCGAAAGCCTGAATACCGAGTTCCGCGGCTATACCATGAAATACCACAGCAGAACGCCCAGCCTGCGCGGAACCATCGCCAATGTTGCCGGCGGCTACGGAACTTTCAACCCGGCTACCAACAACTTAACCCGCATCACAGACCCCAACGGCGCCAAGTATGGTCTGATCTATGTTGAGGACATCCGCCTTTACGGTGTGAGCTTCGACACCAGACCTACGCCGTCGCTGCGCGCCTATGGGGAAATCGCCTACCGTCCGAACCAGCCGCTGAATCTGAATGCATCCGACCAGATCAACGCGTTCACCACGCGTTCAGCGACTTCGGCGTTGCAGCTTGCAAAGAACGTCAATGCGATTGCGCCTGGCGGCACCTTCGACGCCTATGACCGGTTCAAGGTCACCACATTAAGTTTGGGTGCCAGCAAGGTGTTCGACAAGGCCCTCGGTGCGGAACGGGTTACCCTGACTGGGGAACTGGGCTGGAGCCATGTCGGCGGGCTGCCCGATCTCGGAGTGCTGCGCTATGGCCGTTCGGACATTTATGGTATTGCTGCTATCAACGGCCAAGTCTGCACCGACACTACCGTGGCGCAGAAGAGTTGCGCCCATGACGGCTTTATTACCAGCAACGCCTCGGGATACCGCGTTCGCGTTTCGGCCGCCTACCCCGCCGCTTTCTTCGGTGCAACACTGACGCCGACCGTGACGCTGGCTCAGGATGTTACCGGCTATTCCTATGACGGAAGTTTCGTCAAGAACCGCAGAACCATCATCGCGGGAATGCGCAGCGAATGGGACAAGAAATACTACGCGGATATCCAGTACACACAGTATTCCGGCGCCAACTACTTCACCTTGATCGACCGGGACAACGTAACGCTTGTCCTCGGCATGAAGTTCTGAAAGTGCGGGCGGGCAACAGCATCGCCGAGGGTAGCCATCGAATGGGGCGAAGTAAGATCAATCCGGACAAGCTGATTTGTGCGGCATTGGTCAGCCTGGGCATGGCCGGCGCGGCCAATGCGCAGGAGGTGCTCCCCAGGCCGGATACCGCCTTCAAGGGGAAGATCGGCGTCACGCGCCTCGATTCCACCCCGGCGTGGCAGGCGTTTCCCGAGCCAAAAAAAGACGCCCCGAACGTCCTGCTGGTACTGCTCGACGACGTCGGCTTCGGTGCGACGTCCCTCTTCGGCGGACTGGCAAGGATGCCGAAACTGGAGCAGCTTGCCGCCGAAGGAGTGCGTTACAATAACTTCCACACCACCGGGGTCTGCTCGCCGACGCGCGCGGCCCTGCTTACCGGACGCAACCATCACCAGGTGGGGTGGGGGCGGCTTCAGGAGCATCCGGCTGGCTTTCCAGGCTATACGACGCTCTGGAAGAAGGAAACCGCTTCGGTGGCCGAGGTGCTGCGACTCAACGGCTACAGCACGTCGGCATTCGGCAAGTGGCACAACACTCCGAATTGGGAGATCAGTCCGGCCGGCCCCTTCGATCACTGGCCGACGGGACTGGGCTTCGAGTATTTCTACGGCTTCCTCGGCGGCAACGCCAGCCACTGGGAGCCCGCCCTGTTCCGCAATACCTTGGCGGTCGACGTCCCCGTCCGGCCGTCACAGGGGTATCACTTGACGACCGATTTGGTCAACGACGCGATACGCTGGCTGCATGATCACAATGCGGTTGCCCCGAGTCGGCCGTACTTCATGTATTTCGCCACCGGTGCCGTGCATAACCCGCACCACGTGCCGAAGGAATGGATCGCCAAGTCCAGGGGCCGCTACGATCAAGGTTGGGACAAGTTCCGCGAAGAAGTCTTCGAGCGGCAGAAGAAACTGGGCATCATTCCCGCCGATGCGCTGCTTACGCCGAGACCGCCGGGACTGCCGGCTTGGGACAGTCTCGGCGCCGACCAGAAGAAGCTCTATGCGCGGCAGATGGAAATCTACTCGGCCTATCTGGAGCAAACCGACCATGAGGTCGGGCGCCTGATCGACGAGGTCAGGCGCGCACCGGACGGCAACAACACCATGGTGCTGTACATGGTCGGCGACAACGGTGGCAGCGCCGAAGGCACGGTCGACGGTTCCGCCGTCGGCAGTTGGGCAATCGCCTCGCGTTTCAAGGAAGGTCCGGAGACGCTTCTGAGGTACGCCGACGATCTCGGCGGTCCGAACCACGACAACCACTACGCCGCCGCCTGGGCGTGGGCCACGTCGACACCATTCCAGTGGATGAAGCAGGTGGCCTCGCACTTCGGCGGCACCCGCAATCCGCTGATTGTTTCGTGGCCCGGTCGGGTCGGCGCGCCGGAGCGCGTCCGCCGCCAGTTCGGTCACGTCAACGACATCGTGCCGACGATCTATGAAGCCGCCGGGATTTCACCGCCAGACATCGTCAATGGTGCGGCACAGAAGCCGCTGGAGGGCAAGAGTCTGCTTGCGACCTTCACCGACCCGCAGGCTCAGGAAAAGCACCTGACGCAATACTTCGAAATGTTCGGCAATCGGGCCATCTACAAGGACGGATGGATGGCCTCCGCCAAGCGCGATTACGAACCGTGGAACATCTATGTCCAGGAACTGAGGGTACTCAATCCGACTTTCGAGAAGGATCGCTGGGAGCTCTACGAAGTCAGCAAGGATTTCAGCCAAGCCAAGGATCTGGCGGCGACGAATCCAGAAAAGCTGGCGGAACTCAAGGCCGAGTTCGACCGCGAAGCCCGGCGTAACGACGTCTACCCGCTCGTGCCCATTCCCCAATTTCCATTGACCTTGGTGGCCAAGCGCAAGGCGTTCAGGCTCGCCGGGGATGTCAGCCGTTTGCCGGCCGAGGCAATTCCCGATCTGGCAGGCCGTTGGCATCGTATCGAAGCAGATATCGCTGTGCCGGTCGGCAGTGTTGCCGGCGTGATTGTCGCTCTCGGGGGGCGCACCGGGGGTTTCAGCCTTTACGTCAGGAACGGTCGCCTGACCTACGAAAACAACGCCTTGGGACGGATACACCAGACAATCGTCGCCGACCGGGAGCTCCCGCAAGGCCAAGTCCGGGTCGCCTATGAATTCACGCCCGAAATCGGCACTGCATCGGTGCCGATCGGATTGCACGCGGAGACGACCGTACCAGGTGTCGGGCGCCTGTACATCGGAAGCACGCAGGTGGCAGAAGGAAAGCTGGAAAAGTTTGGGGCCTACAGTCGAAAGGAGAGCCTGGACCTCGGGCAGGATCGCGCTTCACCCGTGAGCAATTCCTATGAGGCGCCATTCCGGTACGTCGGAACAATTGGCGAAGTACGTTTGGATGTTCGCTGACGCGCTATGAATCCGTTGCCTATCAAGGAAGGCGTTTGTCGGGAGGCAAGCGCGCGGACTGAGCGGTGGGCGGCTCAGGCGGTGCGAACGACGAGCCGGGCCGATCCGCACTTCACGGTCCTCGCCTGGTACAAGGGATTGATGGCGTTCAGCGCGCTGGGCGACCTGGAATCCGCCCGGATTCTGCTTGAGCGATTCGAGAAAACAGGTTCGCGGCCCGGGGATTTCCATGCTGCAGGCGACATGACGGTCGCCGAGGCGCTCATGCCGCCCATTTCCCGCTACAGCTGGTCGAAGGCCTTTTCGGCAGCACTGCGCGTGCCGATCGGTCTCTGGCGCAACTACAGAAATGCCTGGCTTGCCTACGGTGCGCATCGCCTCGGTGTTCCGCATCTAAGCGAACCGACGTTGGACTTGCTTGCGGGCATCCTGTCGCCGCAGTTGGGCGCCGTGCCCCATAATGACCTGCTCGACGTAGCGCAGCGCCACTATGATCTTGGAACCAACGCCAGCGTCGCCCATGCCATGATCGGGGCCGGTCGGATGGAGCTTGCGTCACAACTAGGCCTGTTCCTCACGGATATTGTCATGAGTCAGCCAGCCGACACCGCGCGCATCTACCAGGCCAGGGACTTCCGCGGGCAACCACTGAGTGTGGCGAACAGCACGCTGATCCAGCGCCAATATTGGGTCGAGGTGGGCGCACCGGATCAGAGCTACTGGATACTGGGCTTCACGCTGAAGGTTTTCGCGATGCTTTTCAAGGCGACCGGGCAGGCCGAGTGGCTGGCTCCGGCCGAGAGAATTCGTATATGGCTGGGGCGCTGTCATGCGGATGCCGTGACCAACATTACCTGCGCCAAACTTGGCTGGGGCGCCGCTGAAATGTTTGCCGTAACGAGGAAAAACGTCTGGCGCGACATCGCGGTGAAGAGCATCGCCCACGTGGCTAACTCACAATCGCCTTCCGGCATCTGGATCAGGTCGGATTACCCTTGGTGGTTCCCACAACCCATACTTGTGAGCTTGGACACGTCGGTGGAACGCATGTTCTATCTGCAGGAAGTACCCCGCGCTTTGCGTGACGGCGGCATGCCGTTGGCGAGTTGACAATGGAAAGGATCTGGCTCGCGCAATATCCCGACGGGGTGCCGCCGGTCATCGACCCCAACGCCTATCGCTCCATTCCGCACCTCATGGAACAGAGCGCAAGCAAGTTTCGCCACAGGGAAGCCTACCGTTGCATGGGCGCCAGCCTGAGCTTTGGCGACGTTGATGACCTGTCACGCCGCGTCGCGGCGTGGCTGCAGTCGAAAGGTCTGGCCAAAGGCGCGCGGGTGGCGGTGATGATGCCCAACGTGCTGCAGTATCCGGTGTCGATCTTCGGCGTTCTGCGCGCCGGATGCATCGTGGTCAATGTGAATCCCCTCTACACGTCGCGCGAGCTTGAGCACCAGTTGAATGACTCGGGCGCGGAAGCGATCATCGTGCTGGAGAACTTTGCCGCCACGGTTCAACAGGTGATTGGCCGGACGCGGGTTCGTCATGTGGTCGTCGCGACCATGGGAGACCTGCTCGGACCGAAAGGTCTGCTGGTCAATTTCGCTGTTCGCAGGCTGAAGAAGCTGGTGCCGCCGTTTCGGCTGCCGGACGCGACTTCCTTCAAGGCGATGGTCGCCAAGAGCGCCCCCGATTCTCTTGCCGCGGTTGATGTGGGTCCGGAGGACATCGCCTTCCTGCAATATACCGGCGGCACGACGGGAGTCTCGAAAGGCGCCATGTTAGTGCACAGAAATATTATCGCCAACCTTGAGCAGGTTTCGGCATGGCTGGCGCCGCTGATTGACGAAAGAAATCCGCATGTCATCGTCACGCCGTTGCCGCTTTATCATATCTACTCGCTGACCTGCAACTGCTTGATGATGATGAAGGAGGGCGGCTGCAACCTACTGATCCCGAATCCACGTGACATACCTGGCTTCATAAAGGAGCTTCGACGCAATCGCTTTACCGCGATAACCGGACTCAATACGCTGTACAACGCGCTGATTCACCACCCCGAATTTGCCAGCATCGATTTCTCCGAGCTGCGGATGGCCAGCGCGGGCGGGATGGCGATGCAAAAGCCTGTCGCCGATCGTTGGCAGGAGCTGACCGGGGTTCCCATTCTGGAAGGCTATGGTCTGTCGGAAACGGCGCCCGTGGTTACCAGCAATCCCGCGACGGCCACGGGTTTTTCCGGCACGATCGGCCTGCCTGTGCCGTCCACGACCGTCAGCATCCGCGATGACGAAGGATTGCCGTTGCCCCCCGGACAGGCAGGCGAGATTTGCGTTGCGGGGCCCCAGGTTATGACCGGCTACTGGCAGCGTCCGGATGAAACAGCTCAGGTGATGGCGGCCGACGGCGCCTTCATGACAGGCGATATAGGAGTGATGGACGAGCGGGGCTACGTGAAAATCGTCGATCGCAAGAAGGACATGATTCTAGTTTCGGGTTTCAATGTCTACCCCAGCGAAATAGAAGAGGTTGTCTCCGCCTGCCCCGGCGTCGGAGAATGTTGTGCCGTTGGAGTGATCGACGCGAAGTCGGGCGAAGTGCCCAAGATATTTGTTGTCAGAAAGGATCCGGCGCTGGGCGAAAAGGAACTGATCGAGTATTGCCGCAAGAACTTGACCGCCTATAAACAACCGCGGCATTTCGAGTTCAGGACCGAGCTTCCGAAAAGCAATGTCGGCAAGATCCTTCGGCGTACGCTGCGCGACGAGGCAAAACAGTAAATGCGGCATATACGATTCCAGTGATAAATGTTGATGGTCGCAATTCACACGCCGCTCGGGATTTCTGCGATTTTTTGAATGGAGACGGTCAATGAATGACAAACTAATTTCGCGTCTGGCCGCTGCCCTGCTGCTGGCGGCATTGGTGAAGGTCCCTGTTCAGGCGCAGGCGGCGGGCACACCGCCCAACATCGTCATGATCATGGCCGACGACGTAGCGCCTTTTGACATTTCGGCCATTCATCGTGGACTTGGGGCGGTGAATACGCCGAACATCGATCGCCTGGCGCGCGAAGGAATGATCGTCAGCGACTACTATGCGCAACCCAGCTGCACAGCCGGGCGCGCCGCCTTTCTCACCGGACAGTACCCGATCCGCACCGGCCTTACTTCCGTCGGGACGCCGGGCGCAAAGATCGGCCTGAAGCCGGAGGATCCGACGCTTGCCCAGATGCTCAACGCGCGCGGCTACAACACCGCCCTGTTCGGCAAGAGCCATGTCGGCGATCGCAACGAGTACCTGCCGACCATGCATGGCTTCGGTGAATTCTTCGGGATTCTGTACCACCTCAACATGATGAACATGGTCGAGCAGCCCGAGTTCCCGAAAGAGCCGGGATTCGCCGGGCGTCCGCGCAACGTGCTTTACACGAAGGTGACGGATCAGGACGATGCGACCGAGGATCCGCGCTTCGGCCGCATCGGCAAGCAGTCGATTGAAGACAGGGGCATGCTCGGCGCCAAACGACAGGAAACCTTCGATGACGAGGTACTGGCCGCCGCCTCCGACTGGCTGAATCGTAGTCGCCGCAGCGGCAAGCCATTCTTCCTGTGGTTTGCGCCCACCCGAATGCATCAGCCGACCAACGTCAGCCCCGAATGGGAGGGCAGGAGCGGCCACAGCCGCTATGCCGACGGATTGCTGCACCTCGATTCGATCGTCGGCAAGCTACTCAAACAACTTGACGACATGGGCGCCGCCAAGAACACCATAGTCATGTTCACCGCCGACAACGGAGTCAACCTTGCGCACTGGCCGGACTCAGGCACGCCAGCATTCCGTGGCGAAAAAGGCACGACCTGGGATGGCGGATTCCGCGTGCCGATGCTGGTGCGCTGGCCCGGCCATGTTCAGGCCAACTCGTGGACCGGCGAGTTCATGACCTCGGAGGACTGGTTGCCGACGCTGATGGCGGTCGCCGGCGACACCGACATCAAGGAACGCTTGCTCAAAGGCGCCAAGATTGGCGAGAAGGAATACAAGGTCCATCTGGACGGCTACAACCAGGTTGATATGCTGACCGGCAAGGGCAAGAGCAAACGACATGAGTTCTTCTTCTATGCCGAGACCAGCCTGAACGCGGTTCGGGTAGACCAGTGGAAGGCTCATCTAGCCGTCAAGAACTCGTGGCTGGGCGGAACGGAAAAGCTGGATGGCGGCATGTTGATCAACATCAAGCTCGATCCCTTCGAGCTGACTCCGCAAACCGGCGGCCATCTGCAGTGGGAGAAGGAGAAGCAATACATCGTGCCGATGGTCCTTCCGCACGTGGAAGCCTATTTCAAGAGCCTTAGGGATTTCCGGCCGCGCCAGCGCGGCACCGGGATCGGCGCGGCATTGATGTTCAACAACTGATGGAGGAAACATGCGAAAGATATTGAGAGGAGTTGTATCAGTCTTGGCGATTACCGGCTTGGGTGGCTTTGCGGCGGGTGCCGTTGCCGAAGCGCCTGCGGACAAGATTGCAAGCACGAGCGCTGCTAAGGACACGGCGGGTGCAGGGCAATTCAGCCTGCAGACGCCGATTGAAATCATGGTTGAGGATCCGGGCGCAAGGGATGTGCTTGATCGCATCTTGCCGGGCCTGACCACCCATCGCATGTATGAGACCTTCAAGTCCATGAGCCTGGAAGCCCTGCAGGGGATGGCGCCGAACCTCCTAACCTCCGATCGGCTGAATAACGTTGCCGAGGCCCTCGCCAAGCTAGTTGCACCAAAGACCAACTGATCGAGTCCGGAACGGGCAAGCTATTGAGGACCAGACTCATGAGACCGGAAATACCACAGCCGCTAAGGACGCTGGCACGCCACTGCCGACTGGCTTTCTGTGCGCTAGCACTGACCCCGGTCAGTACCGGCTACTGCGCTGATCCTCAGACGGATCGCAGCATCCTGCCACTTTCCGATCAGCCTCAGGGCGGAAAGGCTGGACTGACCGTCAGGGAATCGGTAATGCCGAAAATCGTGCCGATCCGCCCCCCGGAAAAGGCGCCGAACATCGTCGTGGTCCTGCTCGACGATGTGGGTTTTGGCGCCGCAGGTACCTTCGGCGGACCGGTGGCGACACCCGCTCTGGACGAGCTAGCTCGGGAGGGCCTCCGCTACAACCGCTTTCATACGACGGCGCTGAGTTCTCCGAGCCGTGCGGCGCTGCTGACCGGCCGCAATCACCACCGCGTCAATGCCGGCGGCGTGACCGAGTTCGCAACCGGCTTCGACGGCTACAACTCGATCATTCCCAAGGCTGCCGCGACCATTGCGCGGGTGCTGCGCGACAATGGCTATAGCACGGCGGCCTACGGCAAGTGGCACAACACGCCGGTTTGGGAAATCAGCCCGGCGGGACCTTTCGACCGCTGGCCGACCGGGCTGGGCTTCGACGAGTTCTACGGATTCATGGGCGGCGAGGCGCATCAATACTCTCCCGGACTCTATCGCGGCACCACTCCGGTGGAGAGGTCCGAGCACGCGAAGCACTATCACCTGACCACCGATCTGGCCGATCAGGCGATTGCCTGGATGCATACCCAAAAGGCGATGACTCCCGACAAGCCGTTTTTTGTCTACTGGGCGCCCGGAGCCACCCACGCGCCGTTTCAGGTCTACCCGGAATGGGTAAAACCGTACGAAGGAAAATTCGAGCAGGGCTGGGACCAACTCAGAGAGGAAATCTTCACGCGTCAGAAAAAGCTCGGCGTTATTCCCCGGGACGCCAAGCTGACCCCGCGGCATGAATCGATTCCGGCATGGAATTCGCTGTCCCCCGATCGCAAGCGGCTCGCTTCCCGCTTGATGGAAGTCTATGCCGGCTTCCTTGCCCATACCGACCACGAGGTCGGACGTCTGATGGCGAGTCTGCGCGACATGAAAGAATGGGAGAACACACTGTTCATCTACATCGTCGGTGACAATGGGGCGGCCCCGGCGGGGGGAATCGACGGCGTGTTCAATGAAATGGTGACACTCAACGGCCTGAAGGAAGACCCCGCAGTCGTCATGTCGCGTCTCGATCAAATCGGCGGGCCGAAGGCCAACAGCGAATATCCGGTGGGTTTCGCCTGGGCCATGAACACGCCGTTTCAATATACCAAGCAGATTGCCAGCCATCTCGGCGGCACCCGCAATCCGATGGTCGTTTCGTGGCCGAACCGGATTAAGGGCCACGGCGGCCTGCGTAGCCAGTTCCATCACCTGATCGACATCGCGCCAACGATCTACGATGCAGCCGGCATTCCCGCGCCCAAGCGCGTCGACGGCGTCGACCAAATGCCGCTCGATGGCATCAGCATGACATATACCTTCGACGACGCCGGCGCCGGGGAACGCCGCAAGACCCAGTACTTCGAAATCCAGGGCAGGCGGGGCATCTATCACGACGGCTGGCTGGCGGGGACCACGCACAACTTCCTGCTGTGGCAGCGCAAGTCATTGCAGGCCTTCGACAAGGATCGCTGGGAGTTGTATCACCTCGACAACGACTTCAGCCAGTCCGCCGATCTCGCTGATCGCGAACCGGAAAAACTGGAACAACTCAAAGCGCTCTTCCTGGCGCAGGCAAGAGAGAATCGCGTTTTGCCGCTAGATGACCGCGGCCCGGCGCGCGCCATGATGAGCCCGCGTCCGACATTGATGGGAAAGCGCAAGTCCATTCGACTGACGGCTGGTGCCACGCGTTTGCCCGAAGACGTCATACGGGCATTCTTCAACCGCCCCTATGCGATCACGGCCACATTCGCATCGCTGGATGACATTCCAGCGGACGGTGTTCTGTTGGCAGCAGGCGGATATTTCGCGGGACTTTCGCTGTACGTCAAGGCCGGCATACCGCATTTCACCTACAACTATTTCGGCTCCAACTACACGACCTTGGCTGGATCCGCCCGGCTGCCGCAAGGCAAGGTCACGCTGAAGATGGAGTTCGACTATCCGAGCATCGATCTCGGCATGGGCGGTACGGCCAGGCTTCTGGTGAATGGGCGAATCGTGGCCGAGAAGCCGATACCCGCCACCGTTCCGCTGGGTTTTTCGGCAGACGAAACCCTGGACGTTGGCAGGGACACCGGAACGCCGGCCGCCGACACCTACGAAAGTCCGTTCCCCTTCAATGGAAAGATCGAGTCCGTGGAACTGACAACGCGATGATCCCTCACCGGCACTCGCCAGACGATCCGCCGATCGAAACCAGGTTGCGGCGCATACTCCGGAGCCATGCCCTGCAATGGAATATTCTGACCGCACGGGATTGCTTAACGGGTTGAGCGCGATCCTGTCCGCCGTCCTTCAACGGTCGGGAAACCCCCATGGAGTAGCTTTGCTTGCGGCGCGGGAAGGTGCCGCTGCAACGGGGAATGCCGGCTCGCCAGACGCGAAAGTCTCGTGCGTCTCAGAAAGGTAGAACATGAATTTCACCATCGTTGCCATCGTCACATCGGTCGCCGCGCTATTTCTCGGTGTCGGGTGGCTGTTCGGGGGGCGGCTGATGCTAAAGCGATGGCGAATTGAACCGAGTCCGGCTTCCCTGCTCATAGGTCGCCGGCTTGGCGCGGTATATCTTGGAATGGCCATGATTCTGTATCTGGGACGATACGCGCCGCCATCGGAACTTCGATCCATCACCTGCATCGGAATGCTTGTCGTCCTGTTGTTGCTGGCTGCCCTTGGGCTGTTCGAATTCAAGCTTCGTCGTGTGGGACCGGCAATGCTCGTAAGTGTTGCGGTCGAGGTGCTCCTGGCAGGCGGTTTCGCACTGGCGCTCGCGCAGTGAGAAGGCGGCGGGTTCGCCCGATTCCGTGCGACGCGATCCAACTTCGACACGTCAACCACGGATTCCGGAATGCATTTCAGGTATCTGGAAGCCGCCCTCGCCTCCTGTCGGCGCGAGAGGGCTGGGGAGAGCACTTCCCTTGTCGCTCGTAATTAGTTGACCCTAAATAGCCATATGCCATTCGAGAAGCAACTGATTGAATTCATTTATCCCGCTGCTCGGGCGTCTCGCAATTGGTCATTCACTCTTCGTCGGAATCGACGGCTTCGGCAAATTTTCCAAGCAATCCCGTCAGCAACGCAATCTCTTTCGCACCCAGAATCTTCTTGACCCAGGCACCGGACGTGGCCGCCAATTCGGCCATTGCTGCCTCGACCAGGTGCTTCCCCTTGCGGGTCAGCTTGATTGGCTTGATGCGCTGGTCGTAATTCGTTTGCGAACGGGTGACCAGGTTTCTGTCTTCCAGCTGCCGCATGACTTTGGTTAGCCCGCCGGAAGTGATTATCACCGATGCCTGCAGCCGTGATGGCGTGAGCTCGAAGGGTGGCGGCGAATTGCGCAGGGTGGCCAGTACATCGAACTCCGCCGGCGTCAGGCCATGCCTGGCCCACACACTCAGCGCCTGAGCGAAGGCCAAGCCTTGCGCCCGGTGCAGATGCAGCATCAAGGGCATCGTGTCCGAGGCATGTGCTTCGGACCATTCATGACGCGGCATCTTTGTCCGGATTGCTTTCTGAAGCGCCATTCGTTTCTCTCGCAGGAAGTTGGGCGAATTTGTAATTGGATGTAAAGTATCTTTCTAGAAAGATAATTCGCCGCTATCATTCCGTCAACGCATTTCTTCAAGGAGTTGGCAATGGCGGTGCAACGCGAATGGGCGACGCCGGTCGCGGCAGGAGCTTTTCTGCTCTCGGCGGTCATCGGCGTCCTGATCTTCTTCCACCTCGACAGCGGCCTGAACAAGTTTGTCGATGAATGGCTGAGCTGGGTGCTGCTCGCCGCCGTGGCGCTGCATCTTGTCGCGAATTTCAGCGGCTTCAAGCGTCATCTCGTCACCCGCCGCGGCCAAGTGCTGATCGGCGTGCTCGCATTGATACTGGCTCTCAGCTTCCTCAGTCCCGGCGGCCAAAAAAGCGAACCATCCTTTGCTCCACCCATCCGCGCTCTGTCCGCGGCGCCACTGACGATACTGGCTCAGGTGGCCAACCTTAGCCCCGAACAATTGCGCGAACGCCTGACCACGACTGGCCTCCAACCAACATCCGACCCGCAGAGCCTCGCCGACCTGACCGGCCCGGACATGCGCAAGCAGGTACAGGTCATGAGCACCTTGTTTGCCGCAGCGAAGTGACATGATCGCACCTGGCTCCGGATTTCCGCTACTCCCCTGCCAAGCTCGATGGGTTGCACTCGGCTTGGCGCTGGTTCTGCTGGGCGGCTGCGCTCAGCTGGGATCCGCGAGAAGCGACGGGCGGATGTCCGCAGTCCCGATACCGGCAGCGTGGTCCCGGGCCGGCGAGGCGAACAGACCCGCCTCGACCACAAACGAACTGCAAAGCTGGTGGCGGCGCTTGGACGATCCACGGCTCGACCAACTGATTGCCGCGGCAATGACGGCGGCGCCGGACCTGAGAACGGCCCAGACGAAGCTACGCCAGGCAAGAGCAAGCCGCGATCTTGCGGTGGGAAACCTCTACCCCAGCCTCGGTGTGTCGGCCTCGGCCAATCGCTCGAAGACCGGCACGGCCGAAGCCCGGACCCAATATGTCGCCGGCTTCGACGCGAGTTGGGAACCTCCGATCTTCGGCGGCAAGCGCGACGCGGCGGCTGGTGCGCAGGCCGATGTTGCGGCCAGCGAGGCAACGCTGGCCGCGGCGCAGGTTTCGCTCGCGGCCGAAGTCGCACTCGAATACGTGACGCTGCGCGCCTATCAGCAGCGACTGGCCATCGCTCGCGACAACACGGCGAGCCAAACCGAAACCTTGCAGATCACCGATTGGCGGCAACAGGCCGGCCTCACAACAATGCTCAACGTCGAGCAGGCACGCACCAATCTTGAACAGAGCCGGGCCGCAATTCCTGGTCTGGAGACCGGCCGGGCGCAAGCCGAGCATCGGCTGGCAGTCCTCACGGGACAGGTTCCGGGCGCGTTGGCGGACAGGCTGCGCGAGGCGAAGCCCCTGCCCAGGGCGCCGGATGGCGTGGCCGTCGGCATACCCGCCGACACGATCCGCCAACGTCCCGATGTGCGTGCCGCCGAACTGACGCTTCAGGCTGAGGTCGCGCGCAGCGCCGAACAGGAGGCCGCGCTTTATCCGAGCCTGACCCTTTCGGGATCATGGGGCTGGAACGCATTCAGCAGCGCCGCCTTGGGCGGCGGCGATACCCTCGTCAGGTCATTGGCGGGCAGCCTCGCCGCGACGCTGTTCGACGGCGGCCGCATTCGTGCAGGCATCGCCGTACAGGACGCCGTGCAGGAACGCGCCCTCGTGGCTTACGAATCCAGCATTCTCACCGCCCTCGAGGATGTCGAGAATGCGCTTGTCGCCTACGCCGCCGGGCGCACACGGCTCGACACGCAGCGCCGTGCCGCTGAATCGGCGCGCAGCGCGGCGCAACTGGCACGCACGCTGTATGAAGCTGGCTCCGTCGATTTCCAGCAGGTGCTCGACACCGACCGCACGCGCTTGAGCGCGGAAGACGGTTTGGCCTCCGCCGAGAGCGACCTTCTCGCGGCGGTGATCAAGCTCTACAAGGCGCTGGGCGGCGGCTGGCAGCCCGGCGGCGACACGGCAGCAGGCACATCACAGGACGCACGCTCATGAACAGCACCGATACCCCCATCCCTGATTTCCTTAAGACCGGCGCGGCCGGAAGGCTTGTGGGCCGCCGGCGCTGGCTCGTCGCCGGACTTGCGCTGATCATCGTCGTTGCGGTGGTCGCCTGGTTCCCGACCGGCGGATCCCGGCAGGGCCAGTACCTCACCGAAGACGCGGTCACGGGTAATCTGGTCGTTACCATCTCGGCCAGCGGCACGCTGCAGCCGACACGTTCGGTCGATGTCGGCAGCGAGCTCTCGGGCACGCTGGAAGCTGTGCTGGTAAACGACAACGATCGCGTCACGAAGGGTCAGGTTCTGGCACGGCTCGAAACCTCCAAACTGCAAGATGCCGTCGCCAAGTCGCGCGCCGCGGTGGCTCAGATGGAAGCGACGGTGGCGGAAGCGCGAGCCAACCTCAACCGCCTGCGCCACGTCGCCGAGCTCTCCGGCGGCAAGGTGCCGTCCAAGTCCGAACTCGAAACGGCGGAGGCCACATTCCAGCGCGCCGTAGCGAACGACACCAGCGCCCGCGCCACGCTGAAGTCCGACGAGACCAACATCGAGAAGGCGGTAATCCTCTCGCCGATCAACGGCGTCGTCCTCACCCGCAAAGTCGAACCGGGCCAGACCGTCGCCGCGGCGATGACCACGCCGGTGTTGTTCGTCATCGCCGAAGACCTGACCAAGATGGAACTCCAGGTGAAGGTGGATGAGGCCGATGTCGGCACGGTCAAGCTCGGCCAGCCCGCCAGCTTCACGGTTTCCGCCTGGACCGGGAGGAGCTTTCCCGCCGTCATCCAGCGCGTCGGCCTGGGTTCGACCATCACCGACAACGTCGTCACCTACAAGACGGTGCTCTCGGTCGCCAACGACGACTTGGCATTGCGCCCAGGCATGACGGCCACGGCGCGCATCGTCACCGCCAATCGCGGGAACGTCCTGCTGGTGCCCAACGGCGCCCTGCGCTTCACGCCGCCGGCGACAGCGGCCACCCCTTCCGGCAGCATCGTCTCGCGCCTGGTGCCGCGCCCTCCGACACAAAAAACACAGCAGCCGGCAATGACATCGGACTCCGCACAGGTCTGGGTGCTGCGCGATGGCCTACCCGCGGCCATTGCGGTCCAGACGGGTCCCAGCAACGGCCGGCAGACGGAGATTGCCGGTGGCGAACTCAAGGCCGGCACGCCGGTCATCATCGAATATCAGGAAACGAAGAAGTGACCCATAGCGATGTCGGAGCGCTCCTGATTTCCCTGCGCAAGGTAATCAAGACCTACGGCGAGGGCACAGCGGCCGTCCAGGCGCTGAACGGTGTCGATCTCGACATCGGGCAAGGCGAGTTCGTCGCCATCATGGGGCCGAGCGGCTCGGGCAAGTCGACGGCGCTCAACATCCTCGGCTGTCTCGACGCCCCCAGTTCAGGACATTACCTGTTTCGCGACATCGAGGTCGATACGCTGACGCGCAATCAGCGCGCGCTGCTGCGCCGGCATTACCTCGGCTTCGTCTTTCAGGGCTTCAACCTGCTGTCGCGCACCTCGGCGCAAGAAAACGTGGAACTGCCGCTGCTCTATCGCGGCGAGGACGCCGCCCATCGGCATGAGGCGTCGCGCCGGGCGTTGGCGCAGGTTGGCCTCACGGGCTGGGAACACCATACGTCGGCGGAACTCTCCGGCGGCCAGCAGCAGCGCGTAGCAATCGCCCGCGCCATCGTCACGCAGCCGCTCGTGCTGCTCGCCGACGAGCCGACCGGCAACCTCGACAGCAAGCGCGGCCACGAAATCATGGAACTGCTGGGTTCGCTCAACCGCGACCAGGGCATCACCGTGATCATGGTCACCCACGAGCTGGACATGGCCGCCTACGCGAACCGCGTCGTGCGCTTCGCCGATGGCAATGTCGGCAGCGATTCCATGAAGGTGGCCGCATGAACCAGATGCTGCTCAATGCACTGCTGCTGGCCCTGCGTGCCATACGCCGCAATCTGATGCGCTCCTTCCTGACGGTGCTCGGCATCGTCATCGGCGTCGGCGCCGTGATCACGATGGTGACTCTGGGCAACGGCGCGACGCGCATGGTGTCGGACCAGATATCGAGCCTGGGCATCAATCTGCTGATCCTGAGGCCGGGACAACAACTCGGCCCGGGCCGGGAAAGTGCTGGCGCGGCGAATTTCCGGTTGACCGACGTCGAAGCCCTGCAAGCGCAGATTCCGTCCCTGCATGCCGTGGCACCGGTGGTCGGCAGCCGCGTCACCCTTGTCGTCGGCAGCCAGAACTGGTCGTCGCAGGTGAGCGGAACCAGCAATGCCTACTTCACGGCGGGTAACTGGAAGATCGCCGCCGGCCGAAGCTTCGACGAGGACGAGGAAACCGCGGGCAAGGCCGTCTGCGTCATCGGCGATACGGTGAGGAAGCAGCTGTTCGGCAGCGGATCGCCCCTGGGCGGCGAGCTGCGCGTCAAGAACTTCACTTGCATAGTCGTCGGCCTGCTGGCAGCCAAGGGCCAGGGGGCGATGGGGCAGGACCAGGACGATGTCGTGCTGATGCCTATTCGTACCGTGCAGCGCCGACTCACCGGCAACCAGGACGTTTCCACGATGATGTTGTCGATGCGCGACGGTGCGAACGCCGATCAGGTGATGGTTCAGATCCGTCGCCTGATGCGCGAGCGCCGCAAGCTGGCCGAGAGCGAGGAAGACAACTTCAACGTCATGGACACCAAGCAGATCGCGGAGACCCTTTCCGGCACCATCCGCACCATGACGGGACTGCTCGGCGCGGTGGCGGCGGTCAGCCTGCTGGTGGGCGGCATCGGCATCATGAACATCATGTTGGTGTCGGTCACGGAACGCACGCGGGAAATCGGCATTCGTCTGGCGATCGGCGCGCTGGAGCACGAGGTGCTGCTGCAATTCCTGATCGAGGCCGTGGTCCTCTCGGCGCTCGGCGGGCTGATTGGCATCACGCTCGCCTTCGTCACCTGTCTCGGGCTCACCGCGCTCATGAACATGCCCTTCCTGTTCAATCCCGGGATCAACCTCCTGGCTTTCGTCTTCTCCGCCATGATCGGCATTGTGTTTGGCTATATGCCGGCACGGCGGGCGGCGAGCCTCGATCCGATTGTTGCACTGCGTTACGAGTAGAGACGACAGGCGCGGGGGTGTCCTATGGTGCCCCCGCGCTGGCGCCCCGCCTACGCTGTAACAGACAGTGTCGACAACAAACTGTTGCGGGTTTCGTCGTTGCCCAGGCCGTAGGCCTGCATCAGCTTCATGATCTGCGACAACAGCTTCGCGTTCAGGTCGCTGCTGGAAGTCGACGAACTCGCATCGGTTGAAGTCGACGAGGATGTCGATGAGGAAGACGACGACGTGCTCTGATCGAAGGCCATCGCTTCCTTGAAGCTGACCTTGCCGTCACCATCCGTGTCGGCCTTGTCGAAGTTTTTGACGATGTTCGAGATCGCCGCCGAGCGCTTGCTGTCGGACGAGCCGATTTCGCTGAGTTGGCTGGTCAGTTCGTCCTTCGTGAAGCCGCTGTCGCCGTCCTGGGGCGGCGGGGGAGGGGGCATGCCGCCCATGCCTTGCATGCCGCCGTTCATGCGCATGCTCATTGCCTGGTTGTCGAGTTGCTCGGCGACCTTTTGCAGGGTGTCGGAGAACTCCTGCTGGGTGACCTTGCCGTCGCTGTCGGTGTCGAGTTTCGAGAACAGGTCGTCGACGCTCGACGTTGTGCTCGAAGACGCGGATGAAGACGAGACCTTGTCCAAGGCGGCTTGAAGGTCGATCTTCGTCAGGTAGCCCTGGCCGGAAGTGTCGAGCTTCGAGAACAGGTTGTTCGCCATCTTCGTCCGCATGGACTGCATGGTCGTACTGTAGCTGCTACCGATACTGCCAATGCTGCTGCTCATGATGTGTTCCTTTCATGGTGAGTGGGTCGACGTGCGATGCACGCAATGGCATCTGTGCAAGATATCGGCCGGAAAGCCACGAGATTCACAGCATTTGCCGTAAAGCGGGGTAAAAGCCGGTTAAGAAAAACGTCACATTCAGTAGCTTGGACGTTGTTTGCCTGCTGCCTCGAACGGCGGTTTTTGGACATTGCCGGATGCCGGCAAACTCTGGTGGATGTAAAGCCTCGTTAAAACTCTTTGGCGACAGACGACTGGAATTGCCTTCAACGTGATTCGGGCATTCGCGCCGGCAAGGATTGCCGTCACTTCATCTTCAATCGCGCCAGCGGGTCACTCCAGCGCACCGCGTCGCGCGCGAGCCACTCCCGCGCGACCGGATCGTCCTTGACCACGGTATCGAGGAAGGCGACCGACACCCGCTCGATGATCACGGTCTGACGCTGCAAACCTATGCCGGCGGACCGCCGGAACCTTGCTTCGTCGGGTCGGCCGCCAGACGCGCCGCCCGGACCGCCCCCCATACCGCCCCGCCCGCCGCCCGGGCCACCCATGCCGCCTCGACCACCGCCAGGGCCGCCTCGCCCCATGCCGCCAGGCGGCTCGCGCTGTCCGTCGCCGCCCGGAGAGTCCCCAGCCGGGCCGTTCGCGTGCTCGGCCGCGGCGAGCGGGCGGTTGCCTCCGGCCAGCAACTGGTGGGTGCCGTCCTCAATGACGAGAAGGTACTTGTCTCCCGGCGGCATGTAACTGAACGGCGCCTGTCGCGTGTGGGGCGAGTCGACGATGCCGTAGGGATCGATATCCTCGGTACCGGTGATGGCGAGGGTCGGCAGCCGGATGTCGCCGAAGTGCTCGGCGAAGCCGCCGCGGGCAAGGATCGCCTGCGGGCTCAGGGCGATCACTGCACGCAATCCGGGCATGGCCGGCAGGTCTGTTATGCCCGGATGCTTTTCGCCGGCGAACGCCAGCGCCGTTTGCGCACCGAGGTCGAAGCCGGCAACGGCGATACGATCGGTGTCGATCCGCGCGTAAAAGCTTTCGCCGGCTTTCGCGCGGCGGACAATGCCTTGCAGGACGAAGGCGACACGCTCGATCCACGTCGCCAGGGACTTCACCGCAAACTGCTCGCGCGCGACCTTGGCAGAATCGCCGTTGTGGCCGGATGCCGATGACCAGAGCGCACCACCGGATCCGGTTTGCAGCGACGCGACCGCGTAGCCAGCCTGTGCCCACGCATTGCGCCAGACGGCGCCAGCCTCGACGGGCTCGCCCATGCCCGGCAGATAGACCACGAGCGGACTCCGGCTAGCGCTTTGCGGCACCAGCAACTCAATGACGATTTCCTCATCGCCGCGCAGCCACATGTCCCTATGGGGTTCGGCGGTCGTTGCCGTCGCCGCGGTATAGCCGCGTTCGGTAAAGCGCTTGAGTTCGTTATCCTCCTCGCGTCGCGGCATACGCGGGCCGCCGCAGGCGGCGAGCAGCGCCGCGCTGCCTGCCAGAAAAATGGCGCGGCGGCGTTCTAGCGAAGCGACACCGGCATGAGGAAGCCGCGATTCGGATGCATTCATGAGCGCTTGAAGCCGCGGCGCGACTCGGCATTGGTGCGCGCATCGTCGAGTTGCTGGCGTTGTTCAGGTGTCAGAAGCGTACGCATCCTGGCGTCGAGCTCGGCGTGCATCAGGGCCAACTGTGCCAATGCCTGGCCGTGGGTTTCGGCCAGAATGCGTGCCTTGTCGACATCGAAGCGGTCCGCGGTGACGAGGCGACGCAAATCCTCCATCGCCCTTAAGGCCCTCTTCAACTGATCGCGTTCGTTCGGCGCTTGATCATGCATCAGCGCGAACAGCTTGTCCCGCTGTGCTTCCGTCAATTCGAGGCCGTGCAGGTAGGGCGGCATTGGCATTGCACCAGGCAGCGGGGCTACGGGGAACCTGCCGGGCGGCGGCAGTGCCATCGGGTCGCCCGTATGGGGTGTCGGCGGACAGCTCTCGGACGAATCGCCCATCGGGCCGTGCGCCGTGACTGCCAGCGGCAGCGCTATCGCCACGGCACCTGCAGCGAAGCGTTTGATCCTGAGGTGTTGGGTGGTTTCCATCGGTGACTCCCTGGGTCGCGGACCTGCCACAATGGCAGGCCGGCGCGATGACGACATATTCGACAAATTTCCGGTAAAGCACGGTTAGCACTGCGGTAAAAGCCGGTAAAAACCTGCCGTGCGCGCGAGCCATGTCCTATGATCGCCACTGTCGGATTCCGTGAAAGAAGCTATGCCGTTCAGTGTGTTATTGGTCGATGACGACGTCGAACTGGTCGAGTTGTTGCGTGACTACCTCGAACGCGAGGGATTCACCGTGGCTGCGGCACACGACGGCGCAACAGGTGCCGCTGCGGCTATGTCCGGTGGGCACGACCTTGTCGTGCTTGACGTGATGATGCCGGGCATCAGCGGCATTCAGGCGCTGGCGCGAATCCGTGCGACGAGCGCGGTGCCGGTCATCATGCTGACGGCGCGCGGCGACGATGGCGACCGTATCACTGGCCTCGAACTGGGGGCGGACGACTACGTGCCCAAGCCGTGCACACCGCGTGAACTGACAGCGCGTATTCGTGCCATTCTGAAACGTGTCGGTGCGGCGGCCACGGCGAGCGAGCAAGCCATCATCGCCGGCACCCTGACAGTCTGGCCCGCGCAGCGCCGCGCCGAGCGCGCCGGCAAGGCGCTCAATCTCACGAGCACCGAGTTCAATCTGGTCGAAGCGCTCGCGCGCAACGCCGGACGCCCGGTGAGCAAGGCCGATCTTTCGCAGGAAGTGCTCGGACGGCCACTGACACGCTTCGACCGCAGCATTGATGTGCATATGAGCAGCATCCGTCACAAGCTCGGCAAGCTGGCCGACGGCCGCTCCTGCATCCAGACCGTGATCCGCAAGGGCTATCAACTGATCGCCGAAAAGAATCCTTGATGGGCCGCCTGTTCTGGAAATTCTTTTTCATCTTCTGGCTGGCGCAGGTCGTTACCTCGGTTGGTGTCGGCGTCGCGATATGGCTGGAGCGCCCCGCGCACATGCCGGGAGCGGGAGCGTTCGCCGAGGGGCCGCCCCCGCCGAGGTTTGGCGGGCCGGATCACCCGCCGCCACTGCCGGATCGACCCCCGCCACCGCCCCACTATTTGTCGCTACCTCTGCTGCCAATCCTCGCGGGCTGTGTCGTGAGCTTGTTGTTCGCAGCACTGCTGGCATGGTATTTCGCCAAGCCGATTCGTAGCCTGCGCTCCGCCTTCGAGTCGGTCGCTGGCGGCAAACTGGGGACGCGCATCGGCGCATCGATGGGGCGCCGCAAGGATGAACTCGCCGATCTCGGCAAGGATTTCGATCACATGGCCGACCGCCTCCAGAATTTGCTCGACGCGCAGCGCCGGCTGCTGCATGACGTTTCTCACGAACTGCGCTCGCCGCTGGCGCGGTTGCAGGCGGCCGCCGACCTGATGCGGCAGCAACCCGAGCGCGGCGCCGAGTTTATCGAACGCATCGAGCGCGACACGGCGCGCATGGACAAACTCGTCGGCGAACTGCTGACGCTGGCCCGGCTCGACGCCGGCATGACCGGCAAACTCGACGAGGATGTCGACCTGCGCGAAGTCGTCACTGACATTTCCGCCGACGCCCGTTTCGAGGCCGACGGCAAGCATTGCGCGATCGAAGTCGATTTGAACGGCCCGGTTGTCGCGCGCGGCAGCCATGAACTGCTCTACCGCGCCATTGAAAACGTCGTGCGCAACGCCGTGCTTCATTCGCCGGAGGGCGGCATCGTGGCGATTTCCGCGCATTCGGCCGACGGACGGCTGCGCGTCACGGTCGCGGACGGCGGGCCGGGCGTGTTCGACGGCGATCTCGCCGCGATTTTCGATCCGTTTTTTCGCAGTGACCCCGGCCAATCCGTTGCCGGCTACGGACTCGGGCTCGCCATCACCCGCCGCGTCGTCGAGGCCCACGGCGGCAGTGTCTCGGCTGCAAACCAAGTCAAAGGTGGTCTGATGGTGACGCTGTTGCTACCGCTACCGGTCAGGGCCGGCCAGCGGGTTCCCGAAATCCGGGATGATTGACGGACTCGAGATTGCTGAAGAGCCCGGTGACTCTATCCAATCCATGGAACCACTCTATCTGGCTAGGAATCGGCCTTGTGCAAAGCTTTCCATAAGGCCGAGGGACGGGACCGACAGATACCCGTGGCACAAATTTATTATTGCGAATGTGCTGTTGAGGTCATCGTGGTGAGCGGTGTCATGCCCAAGCCCGCAATCATTGCTAATGAATAGGCCGCAAAGAGGTGTGACACGCTGATTGTGAATGCGGTGCGACGATCTATTGCTTTCGTGCAATTGTCAAATCGCCAGAACGATGTCATGCTGCGGGGCAGTAACAAGTATGCCGTGCCTGCAGCGACATCGATCCCAATTCCCCCCTGCCCTTTCTGCGGTTCGCAACAAGCGCATCCCATCGAAGTAGATGAATCGAGATGGGCAGTGGTATGCGCCGCATGCGGCGGCATCGGTCCGGTAGGCCGGAATCAGGAACAGTCGGTGGAACAGTGGGCCAAGCGATGGCCCTCGGCGCGCCATCCCGAACTGACCGTCGGGCTCAATCGTCCCGCGGATGTTCCGCAGACGTGAACGTGACTCGAAACGACAACATCTTGCCCTGAATTACCACCGCATCGGTCACCAAGGAGGCATGAAGCATGCAAGACAAGAACCGTAAGTCACGATTCAGCAGCGCTCTATACACCGCCGTCCTGTTCGCGGGACTCGCTGCCTTCTCCGTCATCCCGGGTAGCCAAGCCTTCGCCCAGACGGCTACCGCCCCGACGCCTCTTCTGGAAAAAGACCATGCGGTCGATTGGTGGTTCGTCTTCAAGTTCAACGCCAAGTCCTTTCCCGGGTGTGGCGCCGGGGATAGCGACCAACGCGCCTGTCCCTTCGGCGGCGATGTCCAGAACTACGCCTTGGGTCAGCAGTACGTCTATGCCAGTAGCGAGACGCAGACGCTCCGAAAAGGCGGTGGCTGCGCCGGCACCACGGCGGCCGATCCGCTCGGCGCCACCTTCGACGCGGTCTATAACGGCTCGTTCTATTACGTCATCTGGAACGACCAGTTCTACAACGATCCGCCCATTGCGGGGTGTTCGACCGTGTGCTCTTCGCCCTGGGGACACTCCAAGGGCATGGTGGCCTGGAACGACGCCGGCGACGGGCTGGTCCTGCAGGTATCGACTCCCTCCTGGCCCGCCGCCGGGAGCCGCCGGTTTCCGCGCAAGGCCGACGGCAACACGCTGGGTTGCGTGACGGACAACGACGTCAAGGTCAGCCAGCACTTCTTTTCGCTCAAGGTGACCAAGGACGATCTGGTGAATATCCTCGAGGCCCTCGCCAACGCCAGTGTGGTCACCGATCCCGAAAACTCCCAGATCGTACGCAACGGGGGGCCTGAGGACATCCAGGCGCTCGTCAAGAACCTCGGCACCAAGACCAAGGGTACGTCGATTACGAGAGTCCGGCTCTCCACTGGCGTGGGGCTGCTGTCAAAGCCCTCGGCCCTTCACGTACCGCCCTGGCAGATGGTCTCGGCGGTCCTGGGTGGCGCGTCCCTCCGGACCGCCACCTGGTGGGCCAATCCGCAGATCGACTCGACGACGGCGTCCACTCCCGTCGCGTGCTGGGACACCAATCTGGGTGCGCCCGGCGCGGTGGAGATTGCGACCACCGGCCAATGGGAGGGAACGACGTTCGGCCTCAAGGGCGGTCCGGGTCCGGATTTCAACCACGCGAAGATCGGCGTATCGACGGCCGGCCCGAACAACTTCGCGATTTTCGGGGACATGAACCAGCAAGGCACCCTGTCGGGAGCCAACTGCGGCAGCAGCCAGAACGGCCGGGGCGGCCTGTTCTACGTAGTCGAGAACAAGGTGCTGTCCGACGAGATCGCCAAGCTGATCAAGGGTGACACGGCGCCGACCCAAGCTCCTGCGGAGTGAATGCGAAGTTGCTTGCAGACTATTGGCCGGGAAAGAACCGGGCAGGCGTGAATGAAGCGGCCGGCAACGGCAGATAAGGAGGGGCGCCATGGGACGCAACATCGTTCTGTGCTTTGACGGCACCAACAACAAATATGCGGCGACCAATACCAACGTCGTCAAGCTCTACGGCATGCTGGACCGTGCCGGCGGTGATCAGCTAGCCTACTACCAGCCCGGTATCGGGACCTTTGCGCCGCCTGGGGTCTGGGACAAGTTCAAGAAGTGGTTCATCACCCGGCTTGACCTGGCGATTGCATGGCTACTCGAAGAGCACGTCAGCGACGGCTACCGGTTTCTGATGCGCTACTACCAGGACGGGGACCGGATCTTCATCTTCGGCTTCAGTCGCGGCGCCTATACGGCCCGAGCCGTGGCGGCCATGGTGCACAAGGTGGGATTGCTGACCCAGGGCAACGAGGAGTTGTTGCCGTTCGCCTGGAACATGTTCAAGCGGGAACAGGACCCGAAGCTGTACAACGGCTTCCGGCACACGTTCTCGCGCAAGGTGCCGATCCACTTCATCGGGCTCTGGGATACGGTGAGTTCCGTGGGATGGATGTGGGATCAGCAGACCCTGCAGTTCACCGCCAACAACCCTTCCGTTGAAATTGTGCGCCACGCGGTCGCCCTGGATGAGCGCCGGGCCTACTTCCCCCAGAATCTATGGGGCCACGATCCCGACCTGCCGACTGACGTGCTGCAGATCTGGTTCCCGGGCGTGCACTGCGACGTCGGCGGCGGCTATGCCGAAAAGGAAGCCGGGCTATCCAAGATCGCACTCCAATGGATGATCGAGCAGGCCGAAGCCTTCGGGTTACGGTTCAACCCCAAGGGAAAGGACGTGATTCTTCCGACTGTCGATACCGTGGATTACGCTGCTCCCGATCCCGCATCGGTGCAGCATGAATCGCTGAAGGGGCTGTGGTGGATCGCGGAATTCATTCCGAAGCCGCACCGGGACGCGGCCGCGGGGTGGGCCACGCGATGGATCATCCATGCCGGGCGGTATCGGCATGTTCCCGAAAACTCCAATATTCATTGGTCCGTTGCGGAACGCAGCCGCCAAGTCCCGTCATATCAACCGACGAATCTTCCGGCGGCGTTTACGGAAATCCAGCGATAACTCGATAGGCGACCCGGCAGAGCGCAGCGACAAGACGGGGTTCCGTGACGGCCTTCCGTCACTCGAACCGTAGCCATTACGGATTACTTCAACGCTTCGGCCAGATCCTTGTCCGTCACCTTCCCTGACTGGTGAAGCCATAACAGGATCGCCAGCGGCTTCGGAATAGTGCGGCCGGTTTCGTAGCGGGAACTGGTCGACTGCGTGACGCCATAACGTGCCCAGAAATCCACCTGACTGAGATTGGCTTTCTTTCGCGTGGTAGCGATGTCGGAAAAATCAAGTTTCTGCTTTCGGGCCATGGCGAACTCCATCGAGGGTGTAGTGACCGCTATGCTAGCTCAATGTTGTGCAGTGAGGTATCGATGATACGCGTCGGGCACGTAATCACTGCACGCCAGCAAAGCTGGTGCCAAGGATATCCCTAGAAATCAGATCGGCATAGTAACGATGTGCTTCTTTTTAAGTGGCAAGACTGTAGTAGTCGGAGTGGTATCGGCGCGCGGTAGTTGATTGACGGCATCCAAGGCCGCCGCGCGCAATAAGTCCATTCGTCAACGACGAATCCAGTGGCTCACGTGGCGAGCCACTGAACCACTAAGCTTGTGCCAACCATTGTCAAGGGGTCTCTGACCGTGCGTAGCGCATTCGCCCACATCGCCATTGTCGATTTTGCTGACGAGTCCGACCGACTTGAGGCCGGTTGCCGGTCCATCCGCGGGTACCGCGATTTGCACTCCTGCCATCTGTGCGATGACATCAAGGCCACCGAATGTGCCCGTGATCCGAGACTGGATTGTTCGCTCATTAGACAGGTTGTTCGGCTCGACCTCGCGTCAAAAATGGCAAGAACGATGGGATCGAGTCGCGCCAATTTTGAATACCTCACCTGAACCGAAAAAGGCACACTGATCATGGCCCACCTCCCCGATGTCGTCCTCGGCCCGCTGCGCGTCGGCACCACGCCGGTCACCCTCGCGGTCCTCTTCTCCGAGCCGCTGCTGTTCGCCGCCCACTACGCCACCGTCGCCGACATCCTCGAGTGGCCCGACGAGATTGAAGCCACATTGGCCAGCGTCCGTACCCGCTACGGCGCACACGATGCGGTACTCGACCTCATCGATACCCTGCGCGGCCAAGTACCCATGGCCCTGTCAGCCGATCTGGCCCGGCGCATGGCCGAAGGCATGGAACTGCACACCGCCCTGAAGAACAGCGAGGATACCTACCGTAACGCCTGTGCCGAGTGCCTGGCACGTCAACGCGAGGGGTTGACGATGGACGATTTTCCCGAGGAAATCACCCCGGGTGGCCGGCTGGCGCTCTTAGCCCGTCTGCTGGAATTCTCCCCGGCGCAAACCCGGGTCATGGCCTACGCCTTGGTCTATACGGTAGTCCCGGCGGCGCAGCTCTTCACCCGGATGTTCTCCGAGCAGCGCTGGAGCCGCCCCCTGTTCTGGCAGACCCTGCTTGATCTGGATGCCGAGTCCCTCGCCGGGGCGCTGTCGGCCACGGGACGACTCGCCGGGTCGGGATTGCTGTATGCCAAGGAAGGCGTCCCCAGGATGTCCGAGTTCTGGATGGAGTTGCTCGTCAAGACCGGCACCCGCTTCGAGGAAGGCCTCCTGCAAGCCCTCGCTCTGAAAGACTCTTCCGGGGGCGCGGCACGCCTGCCCGCCGACGACCGCGAAATCCTAGTGGTTCTGCTGGCGCGCCGCGAACCTGGCATCAACGTGCTGGTGCATGGCAAGTCCTCGGTCGACAAGAAACGCCTCGCCCATGGTCTGGTCCAGGCCATCGCCGGCGGCGCCTATACCCTGGCCGCCGACATTCCGGAGAAGGACCGGCCCGCCGCCGTGATGGTGGCGCAACGCCTGCTCGCCCGGCGACCGGGACGCGTCGTACTGGTCGTCGAGAAGGCCCAGGCCGTATTGTCGCGGGCCTTGCCGGATGGCTTTGCCTTCTTTCTGGGGCTGACCGACGAGGACGAGGAGGCTCGGCCCCTGGATGAGCGCCTGCTGGCGGAGAATCCGGTGCCGACCCTGTGGCTCACCCATGAAGCGAAACGGCTGCATCGGGACACCCTGACCCGCTTCCTGTTCCATGCCGAGGCCTTGAAGGGCACCCGAGCCGACCGCCTGGCCCTGGTTGAATCGATGATCGAGTCGCTGCCGCTGGCAAAGTGCCACAAGGCGGAACTGGCGAAGTTGGAGGGACTGTCGGCCCAGCAACTGGCCTGTGCCCGGACTCTGGCAACGATGACGGCGGGCCGTTCCCGCAAGATCTTTGCCCGGGATCTGCTGGTGGCCACCACGCGCAGCCAGAAGGCGCTGGCGCGTCGGGGCAAGGACGAGGCGCGGATCCCGGTGACCCGCTACAGCCTGGACTACATCCATGCCGCGGGACGCTTCGGTCCCGCCCAGATACTCCAAGCCTTGAAGCGCCGGCCGCAGGGAAGCTTGTGCCTGTATGGTCTGCCTGGCACAGGCAAGACCCAGTTCGCCGAGCATGTGGCACTGGAACTGGGCAAGCCGATCCTGATCAAGCACGCCTCCCAGCTTTTCGACAAGTATCTGGGGGAGTCCGAGAAGCGCATTGCCGAGGCTTTCGATGAGGCCGAAGAAGAAGGAGCGATCCTTCTTCTGGATGAGGCGGATTCCTTCCTGCGCGACCGCTCGCGCAGCGAGCATGGCTGGGAGGTGAGTACGGTCAATGAACTCTTGCAGAGGATGGAGCGCTTCGAGGAAATCTTCATCTGCACCACGAACCTGTTTAGCCAGGTGGATGTGGCGGCGCTGCGGCGCTTCACCTTCAAGCTGGAGTTCCTGCCGCTGACCCTGGAGCAGCGCTGGGCGATGTTCCTCAACGAAACCGGGCTGCGCGGCAAGCCAATTGCGGAGAAACGGCAATCGGCCTACGAGGAGCGGTTGGCGTTCATGCTGGACCTGACGCCGGGGGACTTTGCGACGGTGAAGCGGCAATGCCTGTTGCTGGGCGAAGAGCTGTCGCCGGAAGCGTGGCTGACTCAGTTGGAACTGGAGGTCAAGGCGAAGCATCGCTCAAAAGTGGATGAGGGCCCGCTGCTGCGGGTGAGTTGATGATGGTCCGCAAAGAGATCACCAACTTCACCGAAGGCTTTCGGGCCGGGTGTGCTCCCTTCCAAAAGGTGATGCCCCAATTGTTGCGTTCGATGGCGGTCAGCGTGGTGATGCTGTTGACCGGCGCTGGCGCCATCGCGATCGGGAACACGATGGCGGAACCGGCATCGATCTCCCTGCGAATCATCGGTGAAGGGTTGTTGATCGCCGGCGCGGTACTCGGGGCTGTCGCATCGGTCCGGGCATGGGTCGTTCTTTTCCGGGCGAGCGGCTTTTGGGGGAATCGATCATGACGAGGGGAAACTGCCAAGATTTCAGGAGGCAAAGAGCATCATGACTTTTAGGATAGACAGCGTAGCGTTCGAAACGCGCGAAGACAGTCCGTGGTATGGGCGCGTGATCTTCGACATCAAGGGCATCGAAGGGCGAGGCGAGTACGGCCTGTTGTGCGCTACGCCAGACGGCCTGTTCCTGGCGCCCCGCATATCCGGCGAGCTGGAGTTGCTGCTGCCGACTTTTCGTATTCCCAAGGGAGCCGATAAACAAGCGGCTTCGCGAATCCTCGCGGAAGCCCTGCATACGCTGGGGTGGGGGCCTGAGGTCGATCAAGCCGGGAATATTGTGAACAGCAAGACGTACGTGTTGCAGCCGATGAGATTGTGAAGGCCGTGCGTTCACTGGAATGCGTTGCTTTCCTTGAAGACCATCCTCGGCATTGTATGAACGATATCAAACCCAACCTATTCACTCCACGAACCGGAGAGAGCCATGATTCGATCGGTTGATTTCATTTCCCGCCTCAAGGCGGAATCCCTTCCGGCCAGAAACGACCTGGCGGTCATTTCGATCACCGAGCCGGAGGCGGATCCGGCGGCGCTCGCGTTCCACGAGGACGTGATTCTCCGACTGGTGTTTCACGACGTCGATCCGGGAGCCGAGACCGAAACGCGCTGGACGCTGTTCGATCCGTCGCACGCCGACCAGGTGATCCGCTTTGTGCGCCGGCTTCACGCCGATTCTGAGTATCTGGACCTGATCATTCATTGCCGGGCGGGTATCAGCCGATCGGCCGCGCTCGCTTTGTTTGTCGCGGCAGACACCGGCTGCGAGTTTCCACGAAGGCCGTTTGCCGGACTGGCCAACAAGCATATGCTGATCGTGCTCGAACAGATGACCGGCACGTCGTTGCCGCGCCCACGCGCGCTTCCGAAACGGGAGAGCTTCTCGGTTTCCGTTGTGCGCGATTTCCATACCGACGAGGCCGAGGTGACGGTGGAAAACATTCGCACCGGCGAAACGGTCGTAGTTGACGGCCCCATGCTCTTTGCCGCCGCGTTTGCCGCCGCCGGAATCCAGAAGGTGTGGGGCGTTCTGAATCCGCCGCCTAGTTACCATGTCCAGGATTGGGACAACCTGACGTGAATAGCTGCCCCGCTCATGGGCTACTCGAGAAGATCTGGCGGGAGACATCGTATTTCCCTGAAAGGTAGATCGACCGGTGAGTGCTTATCTTGCTGCTGTTTCAATGAATTCGGACAATCGCAAAGCCCGTTCTTTGGCGTCCTGCTAGAACATGGCCCGACCTGACTTCGACTTGCTGGACTTGCCGCCGGATCCTCCATCAAGCGGGGAGCCTGTCATGGTCTTTTATGACTGCGAGTTTACAAATCTTTCGCCCGCTTCCAGCTTGTTATCCATCGGGCTGGTGGTCGCTGATAGCGATGCCGAACTGTACATTGAAATCTCGGATGCCAACCTGAACGGCAGCTCCGACTTCGTCAAGAAGAACGTACTGTCGCTGTTCGGTCGGCATGCCCCGGAGGTACTGACCAAGGCGGCAACGGCGGTTCGGATTGAAACTTGGCTGGATACCGTGCGTGACGGTAATCGGCAGTGCCAAATTCAAATGATCGCAGACTCATCATGGGACTGGGACCACTTCCTCTTGCTGTTTCCGACGCGACCGCCCGGCGAACGGGCGTGGACGGTTGAATTCAATCTCATCGGCAGGATGGTGCAGCACATTCTCGACCTGAGCGGAGTGGATCAAATCCTTAGTAGGGTCATAGCGACATACCACCAGTTGCATGGCGAGCAGCACCACGCTTTGGTGGATGCCAGAGCCTTGAAGGCGGGATGGATGGTTGTGAAGATGCCGGGCACAGAGCCATGTGAATCGCCCCGGAACCTGTAGACGAATTGCATATTGTGTGTTGAAAAACAGTAAGACCACATATATAGTGCGGATTAGCACTCTTCGTGGCCGAGTGCTAAATTTTCATCTGCCACCTTGAAAGGGCTAATCGTGGCAGATATGCACCAAGTTATTTTCTACCCCGTCGGCAACGGTGACACTACCCAGATCATTCTGTGCGGCGGGCGCCGGGTTCTTTTCGATTTCTGCCATCGGGACAAGGCCGAAGACGCCGATACCCCAGAAATTGACCTCAAGGCTCGCCTCAAGGACGACTTGAAGAAGGCTGACTGCGATTACTTTGATGTCGTCGCCTTCACCCATGCGGATCTGGACCACATCCAGGGCAGTACCGATTTCTTCGAACTGCAGCATGCCAAGAAATATCACGGCGAAGGCCGCATCAAAATTCGCGAACTCTGGGTTCCTGCCGCCATGCTGCTGGAGGAGGCGGACAACGATCACCAGACTGAGGAGTACGTCTTGCTTCGGCAGGAGGCGCGGCACCGCCTGCTTGAGGGCAAGGGCATCCTCGTGTTCTCGAAGCCGCAGGCGCTGGTCGATTGGTTGGAGCCTCTTCTGAAGGCGCGCGGTGAGCCCGCCTCTGCCCGAGACCATCTGTTCATCGATGCCGGCACTATCGTTCCAGGGTTTTCGCTTGCGGCCGACGGCGTCGAGTTCTTTTGCCACTCGCCATTCATCAAGCACTGCGATGACGGAGACATCATTCGCAACCGAGCATCGCTGGTCTTCAATGTGCGCTTCCGCGCCGACGGCGCGCACTATGACTACCTTGAGGTCGGCGATGCCACGTGGGAGGAGATCGAGGACATCGTCAAGACGACGAGGTATCACAAGAACGACGACCGGCTTGCCTGGGATCTGTATAACATCCCGCATCACTGCAGCTATCTTGCACTGAACGAAGAAGGCCAGAAGGGCGAGAAAGAGACTGAGCCCAAGCCGCTGGTCAAGGATCTTCTGCTGCAGGGCAAGAAGGATGCGTACATTGTTAGCTGCAGCAAACCGATCCCGGACATGAAGGATTCGTACACCCAGATACAGCCGCCTCACATCCAGGCCCGCAGAGCCTATGAGCGCTACCTGAAAGAGGTTGGAGGCCGCAAGTTCCTCGTCACGATGGAAGAGCCCAACGCCAACAAGCCGGAGCCGATCGCCTTCGAGATCACGAGGGGCGGGGTTACCTGGAAGCGCTCGGGGTCCATCGGCGCACCGGCGATTGTCTTGTCGACACCTCCCCGGGCGGGCTGATGGCCGAGGAGTATCACGAACTCGTCAACGTCAGCGAAGTCCAGGACGCTGAGTCACTAACAATTCCGCGTGCGCGAGCGCTGCTCGACGCAGTCACGCGACAGCGTGACTATGAGGTGGTCCAACTTCTGCAGCACGCTGAGGGCAGTACGGCCAAGCTTGAGTGTCTCATCGTCGAGGTCGAGTGCGATGGGGTGCCGCCAAAGAATACTTACGGCATCAACTATCGCGAGCGCTTGGCCCTGTGCGTTCCCGACAACCCGAAGCAACTGGTGGAGGTTCTGGCGCTACGCAAGGATTTTCCGATCCTGATGCACCAGAATCAGGGCGTCCCTGGCGCTCCGGCGAGTCTGTGCCTGCACTTCGAGCCGACTGCAACCGTGATGCGCACATGGACGCCGCAAAGCTTTCTACGCCGGATTCAATGGTGGCTTGAGAAGAGCGCCAGGGGCGAACTGCATCCAGCGGACCAGCCGGTCGAGCATCTTTTCTTCGCGACCAAGTACGAGCTCGTCTTACCTTGGAATCTCGTGGAGCTTCGAGAGAGCCCGTTACATCGCTTTGTGATCGCCCGAAGCCCGGAGCGTCCCGACAAGGGCTTCACCTGTTTCCTGGAAGCGATACCGAAAGACACGGCACCAAAAACTGGCACTGCGGCACCCATCGAGTTAGTCCTGCCACCAGTAGTACACGGTTTCGTGGAGCGCGACCCGGCGAACTTGGGTCAGCTTGCCGACATTTTGTCGAGGCGAGGAACCGATTTCGTTTCCGCTCTGCGGACAGCGATGCAGGAACGGGTTGGCGACGCCGGTGTCGCTGTCTCCGCCGAGGACAGCTGGACCGTCGTTCTGCTGCACGTTCCCGTATGCAGGACTGTGGGGGCTGAACCTGTGGGGACCAGCCAACGGGCGTTTTTTGTGCTGACTGGCGCATTGGAACTTGGAGTCGCGATTGGAGCACTGCTGCTGCATGAAAAGCGGTACTTCAAAGACGTAATGAACGACCATATGACAACCCAGTGGCGCTCGCAAAAGATCTTCCCGATGGACGTGCTGAACCGAAACGACGCGGCAGCGGCCAGAAAGCAGTCCGGTATTGCCGAGGAAGGCCCGACTGGAGTGATGATCGGCGCCGGTTCTCTCGGCAGTGCAATTCTCAACCTGTGGGGCCGCAGCGGATGGGGTCGCTGGACGGTCATCGACAAAGACCACATCAAACCGCACAACTTGTCGCGGCATACGGCTTACACCCAGCATATCGGCGAATCCAAGACTGCGGTCGTAGCCGAGTTGCATGCTGCGGTGATGCATGGTGCGACCGAGATCATTCCTCTAAATGCCGATGCCAGCGACTTCACGCAAGAGTCGGTTACCAATGCGTTGACGGCAGCAAAGCTGGCGGTCGACGTCTCTACCTCCCTTGAATACCCGCGCGCAGCGAGCGCCATCGATACGTTCGCCAGGCACATCTCAGTCTTCATCACCCCGAACGGTAACGCGTCCGTGCTGCTTGCCGAGGATGCGCGGCGACTGGTTCGCCTGCGCACCCTGGAAGCGCAGTACTACCGCGCGTTGATTCAGGAAGATTGGGGAAAGGATCACCTTGCCGGCAACGCGAGTTCGTTCTGGAGTGGCGCGAGCTGCCGGGACATCTCGATGGTCATGCCGTATTCGCGGATCATGGGCCAAGCCAGCACGTTGGCCGAGCAGATTCCGATGGCGGCGGCGCGTGAGGACGCATTGATTCGTGTGTGGCAACGCGACCCCACTCGCGGCGTGGTCGAAGTACACGATGTGGTCGTCGTGTCGGAACAATGCATGGAGCTTGGCGAGTTCGACCTGTTCATCGACGCTGGCGTAGAGCACCAGCTGCGAGACCGGCGCACGAAAGGTTTCCCCAACGAAACTGGCGGCGTGTTGCTCGGGTACTACGACTTCAACATCGGTGCCGTCGTGGTTGTCGCGGGCTTTCCGGCCCCGCCCGACAGTAAGTCCAGTCCGGGTTCCTTCGAGCGCGGCATTGCCGGATTGGCGGAGGCTGTCAATGAAGCGTCGCGGCGAACCGCAGGAATCGTCGGCTACATCGGTGAATGGCACAGCCATCCGCCCGGACACTCCGCGTCGCCCAGCAGAGATGACCTCATGCAACTCGTCCATTTGGCATTAGGCATGGCGGATGACGGCCTTCCGGGCGTTCAACTCATCATTGGCGAACATGATCTGCAGGTCCTGCAGGGCACGGTTAAGTGATGAGCAGAGAACAGGTTGCCAGCACTGCATGGAGACGCGGGGGTGGCCACGTTCCACTCGCTCTCAGTGATCAACAAGGCAACCTGGGCGGGAATGCAACATGCCGGGCCAAATGATCCTTCAGATATGGGATGTGCAACATGGCGCCTGCACCATGCTCACCCACGAATCAGAGAACGGCGAGCAAGGTAGACTGGCGATGATCGATTCGGGTGACAACGGGCTTACGGGCTGGAAGCCGAGCACGTATATCAAGCGTCAGTTGAGACGCAACGTGCTGGATTACCTGTTCATCACGAATGCGGACCTCGATCACATTAGCGATCTGAACAACCTGTGGAGAGAGGGAATATCCGTTTCCTCGTTCTATAGGAATTGCAGCGTATCCCCTGAGGTATTGAGGATCATCAAGGAAGCGAACGGCGAATTGACCGACGACATCGAGCGGTATCTGGCCCTTCACAACGACTATGTCTACCCTCTCGATGCGCCATTCGACCAGAATATGGGTGGGATCACGGCGACTACTTTTTTCAATCCGTATCCGCGCTTCTATGACACGAACAACTTGAGCCTTGTCGTGTTCTTCGAGTTCGGCCCGTTCAAAATCCTGTTCCCGGGCGACTTGGAAGAGGATGGCTGGTTAGCGATGCTGGAGCAGCCGGCGTTTCGAGATAGGCTGGCTGACACCACCGTTCTGGTCGCGTCCCATCACGGTCGAACCAACGGATACTGTCAGCGGATATTCGACTATTTTGAGCCGCAGGTGGTCGTTATCTCGGACAAGTCGATCGTCCATACGACCCAGAAGCCGCAGTATCAGTACGCGGCCGCGGACAATGGCGTGCTGGTGTCCAACACCACAAGGCGCCGACGCTGCCTGACGACGCGAAAGGACGGCTGGATTCTGTTCAAGGTGTCGGAAACTGGCGAATATACGGTCACCACGGAGTACGACGGATGAAGAACGCCAAGGAATACAGAAGCAAGACGCTGAAAGGCCGAAATCTCGCATGGCTGGTTGCGACGCTCGTCCTCGACGCCCTCGTCCTTTTGGTCATTGCGTTCCACACCGCGATCGACGATCTGACGCCAACGAGGATCGCAGCCATTCGCTTGAGTTTGACCGCGCTTCTGCCCATCCCAGTCCTGATCCTCTCATCGCTCATCTCGTCTGACCACAAAGCCATCCTAGTGTTCTGGCGTCTTAAGCACCCGCTGCCAGGCGCACGGGCTTTCTCTGTGCATGCACCAGCAGACCACCGGATCGACCTTGCAAAGCTGAAAAAGAACGTAGGCGAGTTTCCAGTGGCGGAGAGAGATCAGAATTCGAAGTGGTACGCTCTGTACAAACAGGTCGATTCAGATCCATCTGTCGTAGACAGTCACAAGAACTATCTTCTGTTTCGTGACATTGCGGCAATGTCACTGCTGCTAGTGCCGACGCTGCCCGCGGTACTCTATTTCAGCGGTATCGATTCCACGCGCATGCTGGTCTCCGCCGCGTGGTTTCTTGGGCAGTACCTGGTAGTGGCGTTTGCTGCGAGAACCACTGGCATTGGTTTTGTGCAGAACGTTTTGGCCATTCATGCCAGTCGCAAGGTGAGTGGGTCAAAACAGGCTGCGCCAAAGGCCGCTGCAGCCGCGAAAGAGGGACCAAGTGACTGAGCTTGAGCTCGGCCCAAGAAACCCACATGGAATCTGGCAGGTATCAATAGGAACCTCAACAATTAGATCAATTGCGGCACGTTTAGCTTGGTTCTACGCGCCTGATCGAATAGGTGGGAGCGATCGGCATCGAGCTGGGCCGTGCCGCCGAATACCAGCACCAGTTGCGCGGTATCGGGACCCGGCGGCAAAGCTGGCGTAGCGAGACTTGGCTTCCTCGTAGCTGAAGACCTGCACTTTAAGCAGGAATTCCTTCTCGTAGCGCCTGGCCTTGCCCATGGCCGCCGGCGCGCAACTTGCCGTGCTCATCAGTTGTGTTGGTCGCAAATTGGTACTCGGCCAGCGCATCGAGGAGGAGGTCGAGGGGGTGCGCCGCGTGCTGGGTGACGAAGCGGCCCTGACCGGCTTCTACTCCTACGGTGAAATCTCCCCTTAGCTGGAGCGAGGATTTGCCTTTAGCAACACATGGTTCCCCGGATAAACCAATTCGTATTGGGAACATTGAAATTCAGTGTTATGTATTGCCAGATGAGACTCGTGTCTTATCCCAGTCTGGATTGCATTTGGCTCTCGGGATGTCGCGTGGTGGTAGTAAAAGCGGCGCGCGCAAAATTGTCTCTTTACTAGAGAGACTCGGGAAAAAGGGCATAGAAAACAGCAATCTAACCCACATATTGTCGGCGCGCGTTTAAAACTACCCAGCTGTGCGCGTTGAATTTTGACCAGGGGCTAAAGCCGCCTGTCATAGGTACGGCTGTGGATAAGTGTAGCGCATTCTCTGATCTGGGAACCTCCTTGAAGTTGAATTGGTTTGGGTAGCGGCGGAAGGGGACGTTGCGCGGGGAAATCCGCTTCGGGCTACGCCCTGCGCGGCTTCCCCCGCGCAACGGCCCATCAACCGCTACAGAATCCCAACCAACCCTGAGGAGACTCCGAACTTAGAGAATACGTTACACCAGTAGTGTCCGGTTAAAAGTCGAAGAGAATCAGTTGGCTGGATGAGTTGGCCTGATTTTCGACCAATGCATTTGTCGTGAATGCTTGCTGCAAGGGCATCTTCTCGAAAAGAGTAACCGAAAGGATCTGTAGCAATGTGCGGAGCGAAGCGTCGAGGTTGAGGCGCTTCTTGATGATGGCAACGAGAACATAGACCGACACCGCGATCCAGATTTGCGACTTGACCGCGTTTTCCGACGTACCGAAGAATCGTTTGATCCGAAGATGCTGCTTGATCCATTTGAAGAACAATTCGACCTGCCAACGCGCCTTGTAGAGCGCGCAGATGGTGGTCGCCGGCAGCACGAAGTTGTTGGTCAGGAAGACCAGCGCTTTGCCGGTCTCGGGATCCTTGAAACGGATGCGGCGCAGGTGCGCCGGATAGTCCCGACTGCTGTAGTAGCCGTTGAGCGTGATGGTCTGGTCGCACATGATGCCGATGCCTCGATCGCTCGGCGCCGAATAGACGCGCCGAGCATCGATGTTCGACTTGGCACGGGTCACGAAGAAGGCGCTCGCCTGATGGAAAGTATGCAGTCGCTTGAAGTCCAGGTAGCCGCGATCCATGACATAGATCGCCCCGGCTTCCGGCACCAGAACGTCGAGCACGTTGACGTCGTGCAGTTTGCCATCGGAGATGTGGATGAAGGTCGGGATGTTGCCGCGCAGATCGAGCAGCGTGTGCATCTTGACCGCTGCCTTGGTCGTACGAAATGGCGCCCACGGAAACACCGACAGGCACAGATCGATGGTCGTGGAATCGAGTGCGTAAGCCGTGTTCTCCAACTCGAAGTCCAGAGCCTCGCCGACATAGAGCTTCCTGGCCTGCGCGATCAACCGCTGAGCAAACTCGGCATGGATGCGCCAGTCTCGCAACTCGTTGGCGTCGGCCAAGGTCGAGCGCTTGATCTCCTGCCGAAACCCCATGTGATAGAGCTTCGCCGACTGCGCAGAAAGGCAGACCTCGATGTCGCGCAGGCTCTCGCGATAGGTCAGTTGGGCGAAAGCCATGATGCGGAACTGCTCGGCGCAGGTGAGCGACTTCGCATAGCGGTCGCCGCCGTAGCGGTTGACCAGGCGAGTGAAGGTCGTCCACGGAAGGAAATCCATGATCTGGGCGAACAGGGTCTTGCCGGTGTTCATGGCGGCCATCTCCGGAAGAAAACCCGGAAGCCTGCCCGAATTGCCGCTGCTCGACGTTCAAATCGACACCACCCTTCATCGCTTCAAATCCCGCTCCAGTTCTGGGTTTCCAGTTCATGGGGCTCGTTTTAACCGGACACTACTGACGTTACACTTATCCACAGCCGTACCTATGACAGGCGGCTTTAGCCCCTGGTCAAAATTCAACGCGCACAGCTGGGTAGTTTTAAACGCGCGCCGACAATCATCGCATCACATACTGTCCAGCTCAATGGCGAACCTGTCGGACTCAGAAGAAAAACGGCGGCACGCCGAGCATTCGACCAACGCCCCAACCATTCAGAGTAGCGCAGATGTATGGAAGATCCAGAACTTCCGACTTGTCACCCTTCAGCTTGTAAACCGAACCACTGGTCGTCGCCACGGCGTCGCCATCTATCGCGACGACCAGCGACGTCATCCAGCTTGAGCGCTCGGCGGCATTGAATCCCGTCAAATAGATCATCGGTAGCCCCTTCTTCGTCAGGAAGAAGGTGATGAAAGCCCAGTCGGACAATTCGCCTTTGACAGGCTGTATTGGGACCGCCCCCTTCAGTGCCTCGATCTCGGCGTCGGTAGTTAGATAGGCCTTAACCTGGTCCCGGTTGGTGACGATGATATCGCCCAAGGACTTGGGAATCATCTGTTCGAGTTGTTGCGCAACAGATTCCATACGAATGCTCCTTATGTCAGGGGTAAGCTATCTGGACTGCGTATGGAGAAGTATCTGCCCGACGAGGCTCAACAGATGAGCCTGTCCGGAGCCAACCTCTTCGCCGCCTTTGACCAGATAGGCTGCGGCCTGCTTCGCTTCCGCCGCCGTCGGAGCAGGAAATCCCGCTCCCAGACTCAGACGGATTTCGGACTCGAACCAGAACGGCAGGGACTCTCCTCGAAGAATCCGCGACTGCGACAACCCTACCGTCTCCGCTGCCCGCACGAAGCGCTCAGGCCAGTCGTCGAGCAGCCAAAGGGCAGACACCAGCAATTTGTGCCTGACACCAACCGACCGCTGCTCGAAATACCCCCGCGCCAACGAATCCTCAATCGCCGCGCGCCAGCCGGTTTCGCGTTCTATGAATTTGAACAGATGGCGCCCTCGCTACAAAGATCCGTCTCCAGACCTGTCGGAGCGAGAGTTTCTAGAGTTCTCGACGCGGCATGATCGGTCTTTGCTTGAACCGTTTGCCGGCTTTACCCTTCGAGCGCTATGGCGGGATCGCCGCGGTATCGTTTTGGTCTGCACTGCCGACGGCAAAGTTCGGTTGCTAGAGGACGCCGGCTGTACAGCCGAACTGGACAAGCATCATTGGCGCGAAACCGAGTCGGCTTGTGAATTCTCGATCAACGTAGCCGAGGCATGTCGGTAGCGTCGAAAAAGCAAAAGCCGATTCCAGACGGCAAATTCCTAGGCTGTCGAATCTTAGGGGGCACTAGGACTTTATATTGAGCAAAGCACCCGCAAGAAAACTTGAAATTGCGGCGTGTGACGGCGGGCATCGTGATCGATGCGCTGAGTATGGCATGGTTTCGCAACAAGTCAGCGCCGGGCCTGATCCATCACTTCGACCGGGGAAGCCAGCGAGTGCGTTTGTCGTCACGCATTCGAGAGCTTCTGCAGATAATGCTGAACCGCGCCTACGGACAAGCCGTCATTCATCATTCGCCCAGGAAACAATCTTGCCGACCCCATGTTATTCGCAGAGTAGCTGACTGCCTCGGACAAGAGATCATCAATAGGCGCATCTACGGTCACCCAGTCATCGTCAAACCGCAACCGGACCTTGCCATTCAACTCTTCCATATTCTTTCGCTCCAAGGAAAGGACATGCTCAAGTGGGACACCATATAGTATCGATAGCAGCTTCGCGACCAGTGCGCGACGTGCTTCCTTGGTCGGTGCCGCTTTAATCGCCGACACAAGATGACCGACACCATTCGCCACCGCCTTGACGGTCGGCTCCTTCCGCACCGCCTTCTTCGGAATACATAACTCGTGGCCCGAACGCTCTCTAACAAAGGAGAGCCATGGAAAGAGCGAAGCGCGATGGCCCGGCTTGGAGCGCAGAAAATGTTTTATATGCCTGTCCGTCAATTCAGACATTCCCTCAACATGCGCAAAAGTCATCAACTCAACGGCGGCTCGAAGATACACACGCCGCGAGCGCAGACTGAGCTTCTTGACCGGCCCTGAAAGTTCATCGGCGTATTGCCGAATTGCTTTCTCCCAGGGTCGGCCACGAATCTCCGACAGCGCCGTATCGATTCTCCGCGCGTCTGACGCCGCGACCCGGTCTTGAACCGATCCTGTAATGAACCCACGTTCGGCCAGGAACATTCCGAAAAGACCGGCTCGCCTAATTTCTTCTGTCGTCAGCGACTTCCCAATAATTTCCGATGTCATCGCGCCATCGTTCTGAGCCAATCGCTCGACCCTTCCCAGCATCTCGGCAACCTTCGGCAGCGGGCGGAGCGCCTTGCTTACCGATTGCCTTTCAACAATCCAGTCGACGTATTTCCCTAACAGCCTCCGCGCATCTGCATTTTGAAGTATACCGGCCAACGCATCTGTCTTTTTGCGAAGCGACCGGATCATCCCGCAGGACAAACATGGCGCGTTGCCAAACCCACCGATTGTTTGTCCGCAGTCCGGACAAGGGTGACTTGCAGCGGGGTTGGAGGCACACCGCTTGCACAATGGCTTCCCATCAGGCGCGAGTGCGAAGCGCTCTCGATGTTTTCCACAAACGCTACAGGTCGCACAAACAAGCTTTCGCCGGCAGGAATCGCATACCTGCTCGTCCGTAACGCCGACGACCCGGGATAGCCGTGATGACGATTTTCCGCAACGCGGACAGGACCGAGCTTCGCGAAAATATGGCGCGCAACTTGGGCACACCGGTTTACCCTTGAGTATCAGCCCGGCGGACGGTACCGGCCGCTCGCAACGCAAACAGACGCGCTCCGTCTTCCGACATGAAGAACAGATTGGTTCTGGATCCTGCGCCAGAGCGCGCACCGATCCGCCACATTTGACACATGTCCGATGCCTGAATAGGCGCTGATAGCAGTTCTGGCATAGGGCCGTCCCGCCATGTATCTTGTGAGCCTTCGCCATGCCATGGCCGCATTCCCCGCATTGGCGAGTACCGATCGGAGCGCCGGGTCGCATCGAAGTCATTGACGTACTATGCCGACTGCAATCCGGCTTTGGTCAGCAATAGGGCCGCTCGCGCCTGTCGGTAAACGGCAAGGCTCTTATGCTCCTTTCGGAGTCGGCTTAGGCAGCGCTTCTGTCTGGGCCGCCGAACATTCACTGGCCCGTGCGAATAGGGCAGCTGTGCTATGGCCGGCTTGACCCAGCCGGGCCAAGGACCATACTCTTTCTCGAGGTAGTGTTGGGTCAGGTCCGAAACACCTGCCCAACTGACCCATTCTTTGGGCCAGTTGGAAAGCCATCGTCCGACTTTCGCCATAACCATTGCACGTTCGGTGACGCGCAATAGTGTCCAGACCGTCCGACTGCGTCCAGATTGGCATGGCAGCGCATCCGAAGCACGCGCCGCAAGTCGGCACAATCGATGAACGCCGTCCAGATACGCCGCATTCCCAATGTCGCCGAGGAAGTGCCAGCCGACCCTCTCGTTCGCACCATCATCCGTCGCAGTAGCCGCATGGTTGTTGGCATCTGCCAACGCATCAAGCACTGCCTTCTGCAGCATTGCCGCCGAAGCCGTGGGCTTCGCGCATTCTCCTATCGTCAGCGAAGCAGCGCACAGGTGGCACTGCGCCCTTGTCAAGGCGTGGTTGCGATGTGGAATGAACGGTGCATCGCAAGCTGGGCAGGAATCGCGCAGCAAGATTCCGTGCGCCTGACACGCAACCATGAATTCGAACCGCCACAGCTTGCGAAGGTATGCGGGCATCTCTGCCAAACATGCAGGGCAGTATTGCTGCCCGAAACGATGGCGCACCCGATGATAGACGCCGACTGGAAGGATTCCACGCTGGCAGCCCGATATCCATTCCCGAAAGCCCGTTGCTTTCACTAGTTCGCTAAGCGTAGCTTGCCTCAAAACAACCCTGTCAATGCCGGTAACTTGCGAGATATCATCGAGCAGAGCATCGGATGCGGTACGGTCGGTGTCACGTGTCCAGAACTGGAAGCTTGGCCAAAGCAGAGTGCACAGCTCGTGCCCCGAAGCGCTGTGATTGCGCGCGAGCCGTAACAACACCGAGGAAAGCGCCTCGTCATGCTGGATTCTCGGAACGTGCGCCACGGATGCCGTCATGCGGCGAACTCGCGCTCTCGAAGCTCAGCAACGACTTTGTCGACAATATCTTTTGCGATCTTCTCTTTGCCGCCCCTGATCGCCGCAATTGCAGCTTTCTTGGCCACCTTGACTATTCCGCCGATCTTTCCCTTTCCGCCCAAAATTATTCCGAGTGCCAAATCCCGGTCGTCCGCAAGGCCCGATGGTTCTGCTAACGGCAACGTCTTCTCGATGCTACTTAGAAGACTTCTTGTCTCTTTGTTGATGCCCCATGTCGGCAGCGCCAGCTTTTCGAATCGCGTGATGAACTGAGAATCAGTGGCAAGCGCGCGAGTAATGTCCTCCGTTCCGGCAGCCACAAATGAAACACGCAGAGTGTTGATCAGACTCTTCAGCGAGGCCAGGAACTGTCGTTGGTGCGAAGCCGACCCATTGAGCATGTTGTGAAATTCGTCAGCCATCAGAAGCCGTATGCCTAACTCACTAAAGCGTTCAATCACCTTGGCGAGCAGCTTTTCAGGTGGGGCATCCTCCCGATGCGCGACCCGCAGCGCCTTGAGGATTTGACTATATAGCCTGCCTTCATCTGGCACTGGCGGAGTTTCAAATACGAGAACAGCGACATGGGATTCATCGCCCTCTTTTTCCCGAAACGGATGTCGCTTGATGCATTGGTGAAGCAGCATCGTCTTTCCGTTGTCCGGGTCGCCGACAACGTAGCGGCACGGCATGCGTAAATTACGCGGATGTTCCACCAGGTCATCGAACTCCGTAAGAATGGTGGCGGCGGCCGAGTAGCCGATCCATCGATCTTCATTGATGAAGTCGATCCGATCTTCGGGTGTCCACAGGACTGCGTCCTTGGCAACGCCTAGAAGATGATCGAAACTCATATTTCGATGTCCGCGAAAGGCTGGGCCGGTGTGCTGAATAGATCGTCATGTTGATTGTTGTATCCAACATCATTCACCGGAGTCTGTATGGTCGTTGCGGGTGTGGCGGCGTAGTGGTTGGACCCCGGCGCCGTATTGGCCGGTTTGCCCTGGGCGCTCCGGTTCGCAGGTTTGGTTTTTCCTTTTCTGAACGCCTGCGTTTGCTCGACTTCGTGCTGTTCACGAATCTTGCTGCGCTGGACGTACCCCTTGATCGCCGCCTCATCGACATGTTGATGGCCCTGTTTGATCATTGCTTTGCGGTACTCATCAAACTCCGACCAAGAGATGTCCGGCCAAGTAGTATCTTTCAATGGGATCTCGTAATGCTGCTTAACCTCAGGATCCCAGAACCAGATTTTCCGGATAGTTCTTGGATCGTAATGAAAAATGAATTTGCGCTTTTCTTTGGGAATCCCTGGGTCAGCTGCGCCGATCCATCGATTGAGAACCTCGTGGTAGAACATCAGACTACCCAACTCGACGCCGTAGGGATGAACGGCGCGTCTCTCAAACGGTAGAAAATCGAGACGCAGTTTTTCAGGGTTCATGGGTATTGGCGGCAAACCGACGCCCGGCATTCTTGAGTCGCCAAGCAAGCCTTGCTCCCATTTGTGTAGCGGCGTCGTGTTGAACGCTGAGTGACGGTCGACCTGATAACTATTCACAATCCAGTCAACAATGTCGCATTCAAGTGCCGCGAGCGTAAACGCCGACTTTTCCGAAGAGTCATAATCAGGGCTGACATCCGGCGACCTGTGGGTTGTACCGCGCTTCTTGTGCAATTGCTTATTGACGTTCCCCACCATGGCCTCGATGTAGGCCCCATACCTCGGCGTCTTAACCGGACGAAGTTGTAGATCGATCTGATGTTCCTCGCACGCACGCTGAAGGACGGTACCCTTAAACTCCTTGGCGTTGTCCGCAAATACCTTGCGAAACTTGCCAAAAACTGGCCAACGCCCGGGCAGGTCAAGTGTGGTCAGCAGATCTCGCTTCGGCATCATCCCCATATAGAGTGCAACGCCGGCTCCAAAGGCCGAAGGGCTCATCAGACTAAGAAAATACCCGACGATCATCCGAGAATATGAATCGATGGCCAGCGTAAGCCATGGCCGTTTCTCAATTGGCTGGCGGGTCTCCGCATCGACCACCTTCATGTCCAACCGGACATGATCGATCTGGATGCACTCGAGCGGAAATGTTCCATCCGGAAATTTACCTGGTGTCGGATCAAAGCGCTGTTTCGCCAGTTCCTTGTTACCTCGCGCCGACATCTTGCGTTTCAGTGGAATATCCACCACACGATTGCGAATAGTGTTCGGATGTGGCCTGACAATGCCAGCATCGTCGAACCGGCCATTGAGGTCTTCGATCAACGTTGCGGGGGTTATGGCTTGGGGGTCAAGGAATTCTTCAAGTGCCTCATCGATGATCGCTTCCTGCTCCGGCGTGAGCAACCGGGTGCCCTTCTTCCGGCCCCGTTTTCCCTTGATCAGACCAGAGACGTGGCCAGTGCTTCCATAATCGCCCATCCATCGGTACACGGTGCTGGCCTGCACACCGCGCGCAGTAGCCACCGCGACCACGTCGGCGCGTGTCCGTTTCGGGTTTTCAAGTAGGGGTTTGATAACTTCGTAGAGCGCTTTCGCCTCTTCCCACTCTGCATCGCTGATATCGTTGATATCCCGCTTGTCGGACTTGGCGTCGGGAGAAACTTCCGCATCTCCTTCGTCGACAGGTGTGGGTTGCATCGCCGACTCCACCACAGCCTCCTCGACTGGTCGCAATTCGATTGGATGGACGCGATCAGTCTCGCCGCCGTCGACATACTGGATCACCACGCTATCCAGCGACATCACCCGCCGAATCTTGCATGCTTTGCCGCGAAAGGAGACGAAGGCTCCCTGCGCAAGCTCGAGATAACCTCCTGGCGTCAGGAGCGACCTAGCGACGCTCATGCCACATGCTCCAGATTGGGGTCTCCATGTTGAGTGGCCTGCTGAGGTCGATCTTTATCCTTCCGTCGGCGACGAGTTTCCATAGGATGCCAACGGCCTCAAGACGACGGTCTTTACTGGCGAAGCTCGCAGCTAACAATTCGGCCGGGGTGCTGACCTTAAGATCGTTCATAACCCGGTACAAGATTTGACCGATGCAGTCATGGTCAGGCCGATCGAGAAACCCACGCAGGAACTTGATCTGCCTAAGTCGGGGGATGCGGATAATCCGCTCGGTCGCGATGCGGAAACGCCATCCTCGCTGTCGACACAACAGGGAGGCACGCTGGAACCCGGGCCTCAGTTCTGCCCACTTTTCCCTGAGCTCGGCACGTAGCTTGATCTCATAAAGGGCTGGAGAAAACGCCGGCCTATTCCCGACCGGATTGAACTGGCAAAGAAAATCCGGGGTATAGCGACGGCGCTTGTCCCCTTTGAATATCAAGCGAAGCGGCTGCGCGCCAACATAGCTCAGGGAGCGATCGAAGTCTCGGAGTTCAAGGAAATCTCGTTCAAGCGCCCCCTCATAAGGCACGAGCCCGACGCCTGCTATGCTGACGAAACCAGTGATAACGCGCCGGTTCGAAATAACGTTACGCACGCCCTTTCGGTCAGTCGCATCTAATACTGTAAAATCCATACTTGGTCCGCCTTATTAATATCACAGTCCATAAATGAATTGTAGCAAACTTCTGAGAAGTAACAGAAATTTCGACCTTATGTCCTATTATTTGATGGAAGTCTCAGTGGCGGGACGCCGCGGCCGGGAGAAATCTCGCTGGCGCACAACGGCACGCTGTTCCTCGACGAACTGCCCGAGTTCCAGCGCGGGGTGCTGGAGGCCCTGCGCGAACCGCTCGAAACCGGGCAGATCAACATCGCCCGCGCCGCGCGCCGCGCCGAATTCCCGGCGCGCTTCCAGCTCGTCGCGGCAATGAATCCCTGTCCCTGCGGCTGGCTCGGCCATCCTTCGGCCAAGTGCCGCTGCACGCCCGACCAGGTGGCGCGCTATCGCGGCAAACTGTCGGGGCCGCTGCTCGACCGCATCGACCTGATGCTCGACGTGCCGGCCGTCGCCGAAGCCGATCTGTCCGCGCGCGGCGACGGCGAATCCTCGGCCACGGTGCAGGCCCGCGTCGCGGCGGCGCGCGCCGTGCAGCTCGAACGCCAGGGCAAGCCCAACGCCCTGCTCGGACCCGACGAAGTCGACCGCCACGCGCGGCCCGACGCGGCCGGCGCGCAATTGCTGAAGCAGGCCATGGCGCGCCTCGCGCTCACCGCGCGGGCTTATCATCGCATCCTCAAGGTGGCGCGCAGCATCGCCGACCTGGCCGGTGCGGCACAGATCAATTCGGCGCACGTCGCCGAGGCCATTCACTACCGGCGCGGACTGGCGGATTGATGGGCAAAGTCAAAGGCACCACCGCAGAGGCGCAGAGGCGCGGAGGAAACGCAGAGGAAACAATAATGAAATTCTCTGCGTTGCTTTTCTCCGCGCCTCTGCGCCTCTGCGGTTAAGCTTTTCTCTGGTTCAGGAGACCCTCATGAAATACCGCATCATTCCCGTCACGCCCTTCGAACAGAACTGCACCCTGCTCTGGTGCACCGACACCATGAAAGGCGCCTTCGTCGATCCCGGCGGCGAGATCGAGAAGCTGCTGGCCGCGGCGGCCACGCTCGGCGTCAGCGTCGAAAAAATCCTGCTCACCCACGGCCACATCGACCATGCCGGCGCCGCCGGCGAACTGGCGACGCGCCTGGGCATACCGATCGAAGGCCCGCAGCGCGAAGAAAGCTTCTGGATCGACCAGCTCGTCCTCCAAAGCCGCAGCTTCGGCTTCCCGCCGGCGCAGCCCTTCACGCCGAACCGCTGGCTGGAAGACGGCGACACCGTCACGGTTGGCAAGCAGACCCTGCAGGTGCTGCACACCCCCGGCCACACGCCGGGCCACGTGGTGTTCTTCCACGCGCCCACCAAACTCGCCCTGGTCGGCGACGTGCTGTTCGCCGGATCGATCGGCCGCACCGATTTTCCGCGCGGCGATTACCAGTCGCTGATCGACTCGATCCGGAACAAGCTCTGGCCGCTGGGCGACGATGTCGAATTCATATCCGGCCACGGACCGATGTCGACCTTCGGCCATGAGCGCCGCAGCAACCCCTTCGTTGGAGATGGAGCCTGACATGTCCCACACATTCAAGTTCTTCCGCGCCGGCGGCTTCGACCAGGTGCGCGTCGACACCGCCGCCGACCTGCTGGCGCTCAAGGATCTCGACCAGAAGCTGTGGGTCGCGCTGTCCTGCCCGGTCAAGGGCATCGAGTTCGACGCGCGCACGCTGGCGCTGATCGACACCGACAACGACGGGCACATCCGCGCCCCGGAACTGCTGGCCGCCATCGACTGGGCGGCGGCGCGCCTTGCCGACACCGGCGTGCTGGCGCAGCAGCTCGACGGCGTGCCGCTGGCCGCGATCCGGGATGACGAAACCACCGCGCCGCTGCTGGCCGCCGCGCGCGGACTGCTCGCCGGCGACCAGGCATTGATTTCGGTGTATGCCGCCAGCGCCGCCGAGGCCGAGTACGGCGCCCGCGCGCTGGCCGCCTGGGAAGCCGCCGGCAGCGCGGCAAGGCCGCTGGGCGACGCCACCGATGCGGCCTGCGCCGCCGTCGCCGCCGTCAAGGAAAAGCTCGACGACTTCTTCGTCCGCTGCCGCCTGGCCGCCTTCGACATTCGCGCCGGCGACGCCATGAACGCCTCCGACGACGCGCTGAAATCACTGGGCAACGTCGCGCTGACCACCGAACACGCCGACATCGCCGCCCTGCCGCTGGCAAGAGTCGGCGCTGGCGCCACGGCGCCACTGGGCGCCGGCATCGACTCGGGCGCCAACCCGGCCTGGGCCGCGCGCATCGGCGCGCTGCGCGAAGCCGCCGTGGTGCCGCTGCTCGGCCCGCGCGAAGGCTTGAGCGAATCCGACTGGCTGGCGCTGCAGGACCAGCTCGCGCCCTACGTCGCCTGGCAGGCCGCCAAGCCCGCCGGCCTGCCGGCCGAAGCCGAGGGCGTGCGCGACCTCGAACGCCTGGCGCGCTACGTGCGCGACCTGCTGCCGCTGGCCAACAACTTCGTCGCCTTCCGCGACTTCTACACGCGCCAGGGCAAGGCGACGTTCCAGATCGGCACCCTGTATCTCGACGGCCGCTCGGCCGAGCTCTGCGTCGCGGTCAATGACGCCGCCAAGCATGCCGCGCTGGCCGGCCTCTCGCGCATCTGCCTGGTGTATTGCGACTGCGTGCGAACTGGACAAAACGGCGGCGAAAAGCAGACCATCGCCGCCGCCTTCACCGCCGGCGATTCCGACCAGCTCATGGTCGGCCGCAATGGCGTGTTCTACGACCGCCAGGGACGCGACTGGAACGCCACCATCACCAAACTGGTCGAGCATCCGATCAGCCTGCGCCAGGCCTTCTGGTCGCCCTACAAACGCCTGATGCGCATGATCGGCGAACAACTGCAGAAGATCGCCGCGAGCAAGGCCGCCGCCGTCGAAGGCAAGCTCGGCGAAGCCGCCGTCGGCATCGGTAAAAAGGTCGACGCGCCGCCTGCCGCAAAACCGCCCGCGCAACAAGCCTTCGATGTCGGCAAGTTCGCCGGCATCTTCGCCGCCATCGGCCTCGCAGTCGGCGCCATCGGTACGGCGGCGGCAGCCATGGTCACCGGCCTGCTCGCGCTCAAGTGGTGGCAGATCCCGCTCGCCCTCGGCGGCCTGATGCTGCTGATTTCCGCGCCGGCCATGGTGCTCGCCTGGTTCAAGCTCAGAAGCCGCAACCTAGGCCCGATCCTCGACGCCAACGGCTGGGCGGTGAATGCGCGCGCGCGCATCAACATTCCCTTCGGCACGTCGCTGACGCAGTTGGCGCAACTGCCCGAAGGCGCCGAGCGCGCGCTGACCGACCCGTATGCGGAAAAGGAAAGGCCGTGGAAGGTCTATGCCGCCATCGCCGTCGTGCTGTTCGTCGCGCTGGCGTGGTGGACGCGGTAAGCGCCTAAGGCACGTCCGGCCCGGCGCCCGACTCGGGAGTCGGCTCCGGCGGCAAGGGCTCCAGCAGTTGACGGATGCGCGGTTCGGCGCGCGCGCGCAGCACCGGGTTCTGGCTCAGGACCGTCAGCAGGAATCCGCGATGTTCTTCGATCTGGCGGATCAGGTTCAGGTTCTGTTCTCCGGTCATGGCGTATTCCCCGACATCAGTTTTTGCAGCTCATCGATGTCGATCCGGTCCTTGCCGCGTCCGGTGCCGGTCTTCATCGCGATCAGGTGCGGGATCGACGCAACGGGCACCTGCGCAGTCCCCATCTCGACCATCAACGCGTCCCGACGCAAATCGGCATAGGGCACGACCGGCTTGACCAGCACATCGAGAACGGTCGCCCGCGCCTCGGCACCCCGCAGGCTGAATGCCAGCATGCCTTTCTCGCGATGCCATTGTTCAACCAGCTCGGGACGGGCGAGCGATTCGATGGGCACCGGAATCGTCGGCCGCAATCCGGCATTGCGGGCGGCGGCAATGAAACGTTCCAGGTTGCCTGCGTCCATGGCGAGGACGACATCCACATCCATCGTCACGCGCTGATAGCCCTGCAAGGCGACAGCCAGACCGCCGACCAGCACGAAGTCGATTTTCTTCTCCGCCAGCAGCCTGATCAGGTCATGGATACCCATCGTCAAGGCCTACACTGTTCTCGTTTCCCGATCACGCTCAGGCCGCCGAATCTCTGTTACGGCGTCCTTGCGAAGCTCGATATACAGAGTGTCGGTGTCCTTAAAGTACTTGATGTTCATCGCGCGGCATCCGTGAATTGATTCGCCCAACTTGAGTATCAAGCGTCGCCCACAACTCGTTGCCGGCTCTGGTGCCAGCAATGCAGGATGTGAATTGCGTTGACGCCCTCTTCGTAGATCAGCGTGTAGCGTGTTTTAGGCGCCGGATACTCGCGCGTTCCGGCGACGACTCCGGGTTTACCCATTCGAGGATTCAGTTCGAGAAAACGTCCCGCGCGGTCGATGCGGGTTTTGACGAGGCGCGCGCCCTGCGGGCTGTCTTCGGCAATATGGACAAGGCCGTCGATCAACTCCCGCGCCGCGGTCGCCGACCAGTCAAGCGGCTTGTTGCGACTTGACATGGCCCGACAGGATCGCCGCGGCTTCGCGCATGACCGCCGCGTGCGAGCGCGTGCGCCCGGCCGCAACGTCGGCGCGCCCCGCCTGCACGGCGCGCACCACCCTCTCGGTTTCGGCGAATCCGTCGCGCAGAACGAATTTCAGCATGGCTCTTGGAGTGCGTCCCGCGGCACTTGCCAGCTTTTCAAGGCGGCGCAAGTCGGTTTGACTCAGGCTGGGATCGACGGCGGACATGACTTCTCCTTGATTTCGGTTTCGCTGAAATGCAAGCCTACCCCATCCACCGCCCGTCGTCCAAACGGCGGGCGCGGCCGAGGGCTTCGAGGGCTTTGATGATGTCGGGCAGGCGGGATTTCCAGCGGCCCTTGCCGGTGAAGTGGGCGGCGAGTTGGGTTTCGGTTTGCGCGCTGTTTGCTTCGGAGAGGACGCGAGCGACGGCGGCGAGTTGGTCGGGGAGGGTTTGCGGCCAGGCTTGTTGCGTCGACGCGCGGGCTGGAGCCGGGAGGCTCGTGGCTTCGTCAGATTTTTGATTCCTCCGCCCCGAGCCTCCCGACTCCAGCCCGATGGACGATTGTGCCGCTTGCGGGTTCTGGAATTCGGGGCGCAGCCAGCGGATGTGGCCTTGGGCTTCTTCGGCCTGGCGTTCGGCGTTGAGCGCGACGAGGCGTTCGAGCAGGGTTTGCTCGTCCGCGCATTGGCCAATGAGGTCGTGCCAGCCGTAGGCGTCGAGCACGGCGGCATCGAGTTCGTCGTGCAGTTGCTTGAGCACGGCGACGAGGCCTTTTTCGTGGGTGAGCTTTTCTTTCGCGGTCAGTGCCGTATCGCCAGCGCCGAGTTTTACGAGGACGTTGTAGAGGCCGGTCAGCGTCAGCTCGTCGTGCGCCGCCAGCACGCGCTTGCGATGGGCGTCGATCTGTTCGGCGAGGTCGCGGATGCGGGCCTGTTGCGCGGGCGTGGCGACGGGGAAGGGGAAGGTTTCGAAGCAGCGGGATTTGTTGTAGCGCGGGTCGTTGCCGACGCCGAGCCGCCCGCCAGTCGCCAGCGCCCAAACAACATGCACATTGCTCGACAGCACACCGAGCCAATACGCGTCGTCGAGCGCGATGGCGATCAGCATGTTGTCGGGCGCAATCGCGGCGTCGAGGAACTGGAAGACGCGATGCTTCGCGGTTTCGCCTGTAGCGATGAAGCGCGGCAGGCCTGTCAGCATCTTGCGAAGCTCGGAGCGCGGCTTGCCATGAAGCCACCAGAACTTCGCATAACCCGCGCCATCTGGTGAGTGGGCTTTGGCATCGCGCTCCGGCTTCACTCGTTCCAGAACCCATTGATAAGTCGCCGGCCAGCGGCGGCGCACTTCGTCGACCTCGTGCCCGAACAGGTCAATCAGCTTCACGCCGCGCGGACGATCGGTCAGGTCGCGGCCATTGCGGTAGGGCTTGATCGGCGCGTCGGCTTCGAGCCGTGCCGCTTCCTCGGGCGTGACGATGAAACCCGCGCCATGCAGCTTGAAGCCCGGCGAACTGATGCCGCCGTTCGCGCACAAAGCCTTTGCCGCCGTCACGTCAGCGCCGACTTTCAGATCGGCGTGGATTGTCCCGCTACTCTCGGCCAATTGAACGTCAAGCCCTTCGCCCTTGCCTTCGCGCTCGGCCGTCACGCTGCACAACCTGCCCGCGCCCGCGCCCGCGCCCGGCGCGGCGACGGTCATCGCAATGCGCACCGCCGCGCCGTCGGCGTTGTCCACCCACGGGTGGTCGGGCACGGCAAAGGCCAGATGCAGGCCCTGATCCAGCGCGCCCTGCACCACGCGGCGGTTGAAGGTCTGGCGCAGCGAGTTGGTGGTGATGAAGCCGAAGCGCGAGAGCTTGCCCTGCGCCACGAGTTGCGCGGCGTGGTGCCACCAGAACATGACGAAGTCGGCCGACTCGGGCACCGCCGGCCATGCGCCGCGCAGCGCTTCGACATAGCCGTCGCCGAGCGCCTGGCGCATGGTCGAGGCGCCGATGAAGGGCGGATTGCCGACCACCACGTCGGCGGCCGGCCATTCGGCCTGACGCGGATTGATGTAGCGCATCAGCGGCACGCGCGCGGCCTCATCCGGCACCTGTTCGCCGGTGACGGGATGCGTCTTCAGCGTGCGGCCGTCCCAGCGGCTGACGGCACGGCCCTGCTCGTCGAATACCGGCACGACGTCGTCGCTGGCGAGCACGGCGTCGCGGCATTCGATGTTGCGGAAGTCCTTGAGGATGGGGCTGGGCGGCAGGCCGCTGCCCTGCGTGCGGAAATGCCATTGCAGGTAGCCGATCCACAGCACCAGTTCGGCGATGGCCGCGGCGCGCGGATTGATTTCGAGGCCGAGGAACTGGTGCGGGTCGACGGTGAGGCCCTCGGCTTCGAGCAGGGTCTGGCCGTGGCCGATGTCGTGCAACTGGTTGAGCACTTCGCCTTCGAGGCGCTTGAGGTGTTCCAGCGCGACGTACAAAAAATTGCCGCTGCCGCAGGCCGGGTCGAGTACGCGCAAGGAACACAGCTTGTGGTGGAAGGCGCGCAATTCGGCGACGGCCTCTTTCTGCTTGCCCTCAGTGGCGAGCAGCACGGCGGCGCCCTGCACGTAGGCCCAGGCGCGACGCAGCGGCTCGATGACAGTGGGCTGCACCAGGCGGTCGACGTAGGCGCGCGGCGTGTAGTGCGCGCCCAGCGCGTGACGCTCGTGCACGTCGAGCGCGCGTTCGAGCAGGGTGCCGAAGATGGCCGGCTCGACTTGCGTCCAGTCGGCTTTGGCGGCTTCGAGCAGCAGGGCGATCTGGGCTTTCGTCAGCGGCAATACGTCGGGCGATTTGAACAGCTTGCCGTTGAATTTGGGCAGGGCGGCGCGCACCGCGGTCGAATATTCCGTGCCGGTATCCATGTCGCGCCACAGGCTGCCGAGCAGGGCGGGAACCGCGGCGGGGTTGGCGTCGCATTCGCCGAGCAGCGCGGTGAACTTGCCCTTGGGCAGCAGCCCGACATCCTCGGCGAACATGCTGAACAGGCAGCGGGTGAGGAAGCCGGCGACGGTTTCGGCGGCGTGGCCGGCCGCTTCGAGCGATTTGGCGACTTCGGCCAGGTGCGCGGCAATCTCGCGCGTGACGCGCGCGGCGTGGCGGGTCGGGTCGAGCGAGAGCGGCTCGCGCCAGACGGCGGCAAGGCGCCGGCGGATGGCTTCGTCGCGCAGATCGGCGAGGCGAATGCGGTGGGAGCGCGGATCGGGAAAGGGCACGTAGGTGCCGCCGCTTTGCGAAAACTCGGCGTAGAGCTCGATGACGTTGCCGACATCGACGACGATGACGAAGGGCGGGCGGCCTTCCCCGGCCGGCAGGGCGCGGGCGTAGTTCTCGGCCTGGCTGCGGGCGCGCAGCAGGGCGTCGTCGAAGGCTTTTGCCGTACCGCCAGCGCCGACTTTCTTGGCTTCCAGCACGAAGGCGCCGCGCTTGTAGCAGTCGATGCGACCGGGGCTGCTGCCACCGTCACCGTGGCGGAAGCTGACTGGCCGCTCGAACATGTAGTCCTGCTCGGCGGTGGCATGCGGCGCGTCGACGCCGAGCAGCGCGCAGAGGTCGATGACGAAGCTCTGCGCCGTCGCCAGCTCGGACGCGGCGACACCCTGCCAGCGGGCGATGAAGGCATCGACGGGGCCGGTCATCGGGCCGGGCACAAGGCCACCATCGGAAACGCTTCGGCGCGCTTCGCCTTGCTGGCGAAATCCTTGTCGAACGACATCAGCGTGGCCGTGGCGGGCGAGAGGCCCAGATGCAGCGCGTCCGCGAAGTCCAATCCCCGCTCGAACCATTGCACGGCGCGATACAGCGCGGCTTCGTTCGGCAGTCGCATATTGGGCAGCCCCAGCACATGGCGCAACGCGACGGCGATCTCGGCGCGGGAACAATCACTGCACTCCAGCACCCAGACCAGTTCGAGGACGATGGTGGGAGTCACGGTGATTTGCGATGAAGTTTCCAGCAGGCGCGCGACGCGCCTTGCCTGCCCGACATCGTCGTTAAGCAGGTAGCGCAGCAGCAGGTTGGTGTCGAGGACAATCACGGCCGCATCACCTTGCCGCGTTCTTCCGCTTCAGCATTTCGCCTATGGCCTCTTTGATCTCCGTTTGCGCGGGAGCCTTGCGCCCCTGCTTCGCCAGCAGGCCGAGGCCCGCCGTGATCTCGGTGCGGGGAAAGCGCTGCTCGGCCTGGCGCAAACGAATCTCGTCGCCCTCGGCAAAAATCGCCAGCTCGCTGCCGGCTTCGATATGAAACGCCGCTCGCAACCGCTGGGGAATGACGATCTGGCCCTTGCTCGATACCCGCACGATGGTCATGGCAACTCCATAAGTAAGACTAGGTAAGACGAATCATAGCAGTTCCGGGAAAGGCGATCCATCCGAGTATTCCAGGGTGCGGCGGCACACTGCGCATAAAACGCGCCGAACTTCATGCCAAGACGATCGGTGTTCATGGCGACCCCCCCCCCCTTCGAATGATCATGGCTTCAGGGTAAGCGCGCCGGCGGCTCATGGGATGCGCCCGGCCGCCGTGTCGCCGGCGCCGACTTTTCCGTTCCCCGCAAGTCGCGCCGTGGCGCTGTGGCACAATGGATCGCGTCCGCCGGGCTGCCGACGCGAACAGAACCAAGAACACCATGACCGTCCGCAATCTCGAATTCCTCTTTCGTCCGAAATCGGTCGCGGTTGTTTCCGAGCCCGACGAACCGGGCCGCTATGCCGAGGTGGTGCTGCGCAACCTGGCGGCCGGCGGCTTCTCCGGACCGATCATTTCCGTTGCCGCAAAGAAGCGCTCGCTGTTCGGCATCGGCACGCATATCCACATCGACGAACTGGAGGTGGTGCCGGACCTGGCGATCATCTGCGCGCCGCTGCGCGATGCGCCGAAGATCATCGCCAAGCTGGGCGCCCGCGGCACGCGCGCGGTGATCCTCGGCCCGTCGCGGCGAATCCGCATGACCGGCGACGAACTCGCCGAGGTGCGCCGCGCCATCCTCGATGCGGCGAAGCCCTTCTTGATGCGCGTGCTGGGGCCGGGCAGCGGCGGCCTGGCCGTTCCGTCACACGGCCTCAATGCCAGCGTGGCCACCGTCGCCGCGGTGCCGGGCAAGATCGCGCTGGTGACGCAATCGACGGCGGTCGCCGCCGCCGTGCTGGAGCGCGCCGGCAGCAAGGGCATCGGCTTTTCGTCGGTGCTGCACCTGGGCTCCGGCGTCGATGTCGACCTGGCCGACACGCTCGACTGGCTGGCGGCGGACCCGGATACCGAGGCGATCCTGGTGCAGTTCCATTCCATTGCGGCGGGCCGCAAGTTCATGTCGGCGGCGCGCGCGGCGGCGCGCAACAAACCGGTGGTGGCGATTCGCGGCGCGCGGGCCGAGGCCGGGCCCGCCGGCAAGCGGCCATTCACCACCGACGATGTCTATGAAGCGGCGCTGCGGCGCGCCGGCTGGGTTCGCATCGACACCCTGGAGGACTTGTTCGACGCCGCCGAGGCGCTGGCGCGGGTGCGGCCGATGCACGGCGAGCGCCTCTGCATCATCGCCAACGGCCATGGCCTCGGGCGCATTGCCGCCGATACGCTGCTGCGTTCCGGCGGCAAGCTCGCCACGCTGTCGGACGAGACCGTGAAGCGGCTCGGCAAGCTGCTGAAGACGGCCTCGCCGCCGGGCAATCCGCTGGCGCTGCCGGAGGACATCGCGCCGGAAAACTGGGCCGCCGCGCTGTCGGCGGTGCTCGCCGACAGCGAAACGGACGCGGTGCTGACGGTCTGTTCGCCCTCGCCCTTCACGCCGGGCGCCGAGGTGGCGAAGGCTATCGGCGAGGTGGCGCGGGATGCGGAGCGCAATGTGTTCACCTGCTGGGTCGGCGGCGCCGCGATGCTCGAAGCGCAACGCATCGCCGCGGCGCACGGCTTGCTGAGCCATGACACGCCGGAAAAAGCCATCGCGATCTTTCAGGGCATCGTCAATTACGAACGCAACCGCGAACTGCTGGTCCAGATGCCGCCCTCGGTGGCCGAGGACTTCACCCCGAACCTTGCGGCCGCGCGCGGCGTGATCGCCGAAGCCATCGATGGCGGGGCCGGCATGCTCTCGCCGCGCCAGGCCCGCCAGCTGCTTCAGGCCTACGGCATTGCCGCCGCCGGCACCCACCTGGATGCCAGCATCAAGGCCGCCATCTGGACCGCGGACGAGATCGGCTACCCGGTGGATCTGACGCTGGTGCTGGCCAATGCCGCGGGCCCCGATCCCGTGGCGACGGGGCTGCGCTCGGCGGGGGATATCCACTTTGCCGTGCGCCAGCTGCGCGCCAACGCCCGCCTGGCGAATCCGGCGGCGCGGGTCGGCGGCTACCGCCTGCGGCCCAGCGCCGCGCGCAGCGGCGCGCCGGCATGCCGCTTCGGCGTCGCCGACGATGCGGTGTTCGGGCCGGTGATCTTCCTCGGTCCGGCGGCGCAGGAGGGAAGCACGATGGAAAGCTGCGTCACGGCGCTGCCGCCGCTCAACCTGACGCTGGCGAAGGACATGCTCGGCCGCTGCCGGTTTCTGGAAAAGGGCCCGCCCAAGGTCCGCGGCACGCTGGCATCCCGCGCCGCCACGGCACTGGTGCGACTGTCGCAGCTGCTCACGGACATCGACGAAGTGGCCGGCGTGGAACTCGATCCGGTCCATGTCGAGACTTCGGGCGTGGTGGTGCTCGATGCTCGCATCCGCATCGAAAAGCGTGGGCGCAGGCTGGGCTTCCGCCGCTTTGCGATCCGGCCCTACCCGAAGGAGCTGGAACAGCGCCTGGTCTGGGAGGGGCAGCCGCTGCTGATCCGGCCGATCCGGCCCGAGGATGAAACCACCCTCGGCGATCTCATCGGCTCGCTCGATCCCGAGGATGCGCGCATGCGTTTTTTCGGCACCATGCGCAGCCTGCCGCGTTCGCAACTGGCGCGCTTCACCCAGATCGACTACGACCGCGAGATGGCGCTGGTGGCCATCGTGAAGGACCGCGACGGCGTCGAACGCTCGCTGGGCGAGGTGCGCGCGGTGACCGATCCGGACAACACGGTGGCCGACTTCGCCATCGTGGTGCGCTCCGACATCAAGGGCAAGGGGCTCGGGCGACGGCTGCTCGCCAGCATCATCGACTACTCGCGCAGCCGCGGCACCGTCGAGCTGCGCGGCGAAACCATGTCGGGCAACCTGCGCATGCAGCACCTGGCCCGCGACCTCGGCTTCGAGCTGAAAACCGGCGAGGACCTCGGCACGATTGCGCTGCGCCTGCGGCTGCGCGAACCGGAACGCGAGGGTTCAACCGCGGTGGAAGCGGTTCGTGTGCGGCGGCAGAAACCGGCGGTCGGCCTTGGCAAGGCGGGCGGGAGGAAACGCGGCGGCGAAAAATAACCGCGGCGGCGCAGCGGGAAGGCCGTCACTTCTTGTGCGCAACCACCCGAAGGTAGGACTTGAGGCTTTTGACGCCGCTGACTTCGCGCACTTTCACTTGCGCCAGCGATGCCTCCCGAGCGGATTGCGCGACCCCCATCAGGACGACATGCCCGCCCGTCGCGCACCAGCGCATGTTGACCGAGGAAACCCCCGAGGCAGCGGTCAGGGCGGCATTGATCTGCGCTTCGAGCGCGGTATCCCTGGCCAGGCTGCCGACGTTGCCCACCATCAGTTCGTTGGCAAGCGATTTGATGCGGCGGTCCTTGCGCAGCAGTTCCTCGACGCGTTTTTTGACGTCCGCCGTCTTGACCGCGCCGGCGAGCACGACATGGCGCTGAAAGACCAGCACCGTAACGCCGGCCCATTCGGCGCCCTTGTCTTCAAGCAGCTGTTTTGACGCCGCTGCGCCGATTTCGGCATCCGCGGCAACCTCGCCCTTGCTGCGCGCGTCCATGCTGGTCGAAACCACCCGCCCCAGCGCGCTGAAGGGATTGACCTGCGCCACGACTGGCGGTCCGGCAAGCAACAGCAGGACGATTGCGGTCCGGAGAACACCGGAGCAGAATAAGCTGATAGGCGGTAGATGTCGCATCGCGCACCCTTTCGGCATTCGGGCAATCGGGATTGCCGATCATAAGCCGATCGGCCCAGGCGCGTCATCTTGCACAACAGGAGCCCAATCATGAACCGACTGATCGGCCTGCTTGTTCCAGCCCTCCTCGCCGGAGCTTCCGCCCCCGCGCTGGCGGGCGGCATGTCGAACCAGCTGCTGCTGTCCTCGGTCTGGTGCAGTTTCTCCTACAACCAGATTTCCGGGACGACCCGGACCACGCGGGCAAAATTCCATGCCAACGGAACCTACGCCTTCGGCAACCAGCGCGAAAGCCTGTCCAGCGGGCAATACGGCTCCGTTTATGGACAGGGCGGCGGCGGCGGCGGCGGACGCTGGCAGGTGAAGGGCGGCGAACTGTACATGGGCGAAGGCGACGGCCCACTGGAGCCGGTGCAGACCGTGTTGAAGCGCAATTCGAAGGGCTACCCGATCATCGTCGCCGACGGTGTCGAATACATGCAATGCGGGTAGGCGTTTGCGGTTTGCCCTATGGTAAGAGAGGGACTATGATTGCTGTACGAGCTTCGGCTTGAAGGTGTTCCCATGGCAACCATCTCATCACTTTCCGGCGCACAGTCAGCGGCCCAGTCGGGCTTGCGACAGTTGCGTCTGCAGCAGGCGAAAAGGGATGCGGAACAGGCGGAGCAGATAGCCCGCGCCTTGCAGGCCCAGGCCCAGAGCGCCCAGCAGCATGCCACCGAGGCCATGGAACGTGCGCGGGCGATCACATCCCAATCCGATCAGGCGCAAGCCACTGCCGGGCAGGCACGTCAGGGTCTGGCGGCGGTGAGTACCGTTGTCCGGATGCAAAACCAGCTGTCGGGGGTCGTGACCCAGGTCACGGAGCGGATGGCACCTCCAAAACCCGCCCCGGCAACCAAAAGTTCACCGACCCCGGTAGTCAATACCGAAGGGCAGGTTACGGGTGCAGTTGTCAACACCACTGCCTAGAACACTTCAACAGGAGGCTATGATGGCCATCAACTCAGTGAGTTCCGCAACCAGCGCCTTGACGCAGGCAACCCAGCAGCCCAAGCCGCAGGCGTCACAGAACCAGAAGGCCGAAGTCGCCATGGCTACCGATGAAGCAACCAAAGCCCGCCAGGCACAGCAGCAGCAGGCGAACAAACCCGAGCAGCCAAAGCCCGTGGTGAACGCCCAGGGGCAGACAACCGGACGGGTAGTCAACGAAACTGCCTGAATCCCGCGCCGCACAGGAGTATTGGCAGAAATTACCGTTGTGCCTGGAAACCGAACATGAAAAACACCAACCTCATTGTGGCCGGCGCGGCGGTTCTTTCGCTCCTGGCCTTCACCAATTGCCGGGCTGAAGAGCCCGCCAAGCAAAGCGCCTCTTCCAGGCAGGCATCGAAAGCGCGCGACTACGCCACTCGCCAGGACAAGGAAGGTCCGCCCGATGTCGCCGCCGCCTCAAGCAGCAGTGCGGCGGGGCAAAAGGAGGGCGACAAGACGCCGGTGCTGGATACCCAGGCCATCGACAAGGCCGCCAAGGACACGGGCGACAGCTGGAAGAAGATGGACAAGCTGCTCGACCGCTTCTAGGAACTTATGAATAAATCTACTGCGCGTGCCGGATCGGGGCTTGGGCGGTACTCGCTATCCTCACGTATAAAACATACGTTCCGGTAGCTGCGCTCCGGCCGCACCCCGCTGCGGCCCGCTCGCTACGATTTCTTCACAAGTTCTGACTCGCTGCAACAAACACCCGAGAGTCTCCGTCAGGCTTTGCGGCCGGCGGCGGGAACGCCGGTATGCATGTGAATCTGCCCGACGAAAACCATTGCCATCAGCGTGGCGGCGATGGCCAGATAACCGACCCGGTCATAACCGACGATGCGCCCCGCGGCGTCGGCGCTGATCATCGCGCCGCCGAGCCAGGACGCTCCCCCGGACGCCAGTTGCTGCACGGCGCCGTTCATCGAGAGGAAGGTGCCGCGCAGGCGTGGTTGCACGGCTGAAGTGACGACGGCCATCGCCGGCACCATGCGTCCCGGCACGAAAATGAAAAACGCCGTCGAACAAACGATCATGAGCCACAGCGGCACGGGCCCGAGATGGGTCTGGATCAGCAGCGGCACCATCGAGCACAGCGCCATCCAGCGGTAGACGCGGATCTTGCCGTGGGCATCGGCCAGTCGACCGACCAGCCGCGAGGTGAAAAATGTCGCGCAGCCGCCGACCAGATAAATCAGCGGAATGTCTTCCTGCCGAATGCCGACGTTGGCGGTGACGTAGATGGTGATGTAGGGAATCACCGAAAAGCCGGAGAACATGATCAGGGCCATGAACAGCAGCGCCCGCAGATGGTTGGCGTCGCGCAGCACTGCAATCATGGCCGAGAGCGGATGCGCGCGCTCGGTTTCGCTGACGGTGGCGCCGGGCAGATGTCCACGCAATGCCGGCAGCATCTTCCAGCCGAGCAGCAAAAAAGCACAGGACAGCGCGGCAATGAAGAAGAACGGAAAGCGCCAGCCGAAATGGTTGGCCAGATACAGCGACAGCGGCACGCCGGCCACGGTCGACAAGGAAAACGCCGACATGATGGTGCCGCTGGCGCGGCCGCGCCGCTCGAAGGGAATCAGGTCGCCGACCATGGTCTGCACCATCGAGCCGAGCACGCCGCCAAACGCGCCCGCCGTTCCGCGCGCCGCGAGCAGGGTCCAGTAGCCGGGTGCCAGCCCGCAGGCCAGCGTCGCCACGGCGAACAGGCCGAACATCGTCAGCAGCAAACGCTTGCGCTCGAAGCGGTCGACGAACATCGCCGCCAGCAGGCCGGTGAATGCCGCCGAGAAGGTGTAGGAAGACACCAGCAGGCCGAACTCGTGGGTGCCGACGCCGAGTTCCCGCATCAGGATCGGGCCCAGCGGCATCATGATCATGAAATCGAGGATGTGGGCGAACTGGATTCCCGCCAGCGTCACCAGCAAGATGCGTTCGCGCCCTGGATCGAGGGGTTCTGGAGAGGGCGGATGATTCATGGCGGGCGGGAGCGAAAGTGGAACGGGTTGCAGGACAAGGTGATTGCTCAATCCCTTTATACCTGCAGAAAGCCGATTCCGGGGAATGCCTGCATGCCATTACCGCCCACGCCTCTGCCGAAGGCAAGGTCCGCTGGCCCGATCAGCGTTCCTGGCAGGCTGATTCGAAGAGTCGGCGATGGCGACACGGCAATATTCCTTTCGCCATGAGCGCCCATCGTGAATAATGCCCGCACCGGCACAGCCGGCACTCAGCTACCCATGCCGACCGACGTTTCCTTCATCGCCATCCATCGCGCCGCGCCGCCCAAGCCGGCGTTCGGCGCGTCCTGCAACGGTTGCGGTGTGTGCTGCGCAGCCCGGCCGTGCCCGGTCAGCCACCTGCTGCTTGGCCACCGCACGGGGGCCTGTCCCGCCCTGCAATGGGACGAGGCGGAGCGCCGCTACCGCTGCGGCATGGCCGTCGCTCCAGCGAGCTTCCTGCGCTGGCTGCCGCCAGGATGGAACGCATTCTGCGGCCGCCGCTTCGCGCGCTGGATCGCCGCCGGGCAAGGCTGCGACTCGGATATCGAAACGCTGTAGCCGCAGTCCCGGATCACGGCGGCAAGAACCTGCGGCATTTCGTCGCAGCAACGGCAACGGCGCCCGCGGGCGCCGTTGTCGCTTGCGGGAAAGCCGGGATCAGTGTTTGTGCTGGCTGTGGTCCATCTTCGGCGCGGCGGCGGCCAGCGGCTTGACTGGCGCCTTGACCTCGATGGTGCTGCGCTTCTTGTCCTTGCCTTCGACCACAAGGGTCATCGGCACGGTTTCGCCTTCCTTCATCTGCTGCTTCAGGTCCATCAGCATGACGTGATAGCCCCCCGACTTGAGTTCGACGGTCTTGCCGGCGGGAAGGTCAAGGCCGTTGGGCAGGGCGCGCATCCTCATGACGTCCTTTTCCATCGCCATCTCGTGGATCTCGACCACGCCCGCGACCGGCGACTTGGCTTCGACCAGGCGTGCATCCTGCGCCGAGGTGATCTGCATGAAGGCACCGGTGGCTTTTTGCTGCGCCACGGTGGCGCGCACCCAGGGGTCCTTGACCGTGACCTGGGCGTGGGCGGGCAATACAACTGCGGCGGAAACGAGTGCCGCCAAAGCGGCGACGCGGATGGTGCGATTCATGAATACTCCTTGCGATGGAAATAGTCCCGCGACAGTGCGGGAAGACCTGACGACAGCGGGTGGGCGGTTCGAAGCATGGGCCGCGTATACTAATGCACACCGCCCTCGCGTAGTATTGGGACCGACCCAACTCACGTTCCGAAGACCATGATCGCCGGTACCCTGTTCATCGTTGCGGCGCCCTCCGGCGCCGGCAAGACCACGCTGGTCGGACGCCTCATGGCGGAAGACCCGCACGTCCAGCACTCGATCTCCTATACCACCCGCGCGCCGCGCGCCGGCGAGCAGAACGGCCGCGAATACCACTTCATCGACGTGCAGCAGTTTCTGGCCATGCGCGAACGCGGCGAGTTCGCCGAGTGGGCCGAAGTGCATGACAATTTCTACGGCACCTCGCGCGTCTGGCTCGAACAGCGCATGAAGGAAGGCTGCGACATGCTGCTGGAGATCGACTGGCAGGGCGCACAGCAGATGCGCCGCCAGTTGCCCGAGGCGGTGAGCATTTTCATCCTGCCGCCCTCGATCGCGGAACTGGAACGCCGTCTGCGCAAGCGCGGCTCGGATAGTGAAGATGTCATCGCGCGGCGGGTAGCCGGCGCCCTGGGTGAAATGCGCCACGTGCATGAGTTCGATTTTGTTATAATCAACAATGACTTGGATGTGGCGCTCGGCGAGCTCAAAGCCGCCGTGCGTGCTTCGCGTCTGCGTTTCGCACGTCAGCGGGCCCGTCATCCCGACGTATTCCGCTTTCTTGATCAGGACTGAACCCCATGGCTCGTGTCACCATTGATGATTGCATCAAACTCATTCCCAACCGCTTTCAGCTCACCCTGGCGGCAACTTATCGTGCCCGCCAGCTCACGCTCGGCAGCACGCCGCAAGTAGACCCGGGGCGCGACAAGCCGACGGTGATTGCCCTCCGCGAAATCGCCGGCGGCAAGGTGGGCATCGAAATCCTCAACCGCAGCAACACGTAAGCATCATGCGGACGGGGTGAACCGTGACGACGCCGTCTGTGTCACCCCCCGCCCCTGCTGCCGGCGCCCCTGCCGCGCCGGCTGAACCCGACGCAGCGCTTGCCGCCGCCGACGAGTCGCCGCTGATCTCGGCGGACATGCACCCGCCGGTCGATCTCGCCGAAGACCTGGAACGCTTCAACGCCCGGCTCGCAACCTACCTCAAGCCTGAAGAGATCACCCGCGTCGGTTCCGCCTACGTGTTTGCCGATGCCGCGCACCGAGGCCAGATGCGCCTTTCCGGCGCGCCCTATATTTCGCATCCGCTGGCGGTGGCCGAAACGCTGGCCGGCTGGCATCTCGACGCCCACGCCCTGATGGCGGCGCTGCTGCATGACGTGATGGAAGACACGTCGATCACCAAGGACCAGATTGCCGAGCGCTTCGGCAAGGTCGCGGCCGAACTGGTCGATGGCGTCTCAAAACTGGATCGGATCGAGCACCAAAGCTTCGAGGAAGCCCAGGCCGAAAACTTCCGCAAGATGCTGCTGGCCATGGCGCGCGACGTGCGCGTGATCCTGATCAAGCTGGCCGATCGCCTGCACAACATGCGCACGCTCGACGTCATGCGGCCCGAAAAACGGCGGCGGATCGCGCGCGAAACGCTGGACATTTACGCGCCGATCGCCAACCGGCTCGGCCTCAACGCGCTCTACCGGGAATTGCAGGAGATGGCTTTCCGCCATGCCCACCCGCTGCGCTACCGCGTACTGTCCAAGGCCGTGAAAGGCGCGCGCGGCAACCGGCGCGAGGTGGTCAGCAAAATCCTCGAAGCCATTCGCAAGACGCTGCCCGAGGCCGGCATCGATGCCGAGGTGATGGGCCGCGAAAAACATCTCTACGGCATTTATCGCAAGATGCGCGACAAGCACCTCTCCTTTTCGCAGGTGCTCGACATCTACGGTTTCCGCATCATCGTCAAGGATCGCCCCACCTGCTACCTGGCGCTCGGCGCGCTGCATGCGCTGTACCAGCCAGTGCCGGGCAAGTTCAAGGATTACATCGCCATCCCCAAGGCGAACGGCTACCAGTCGCTGCACACGACCCTGATCGGTCCCTTCGGCACGCCGGTGGAAATCCAGATTCGCGACCCGCACATGCACCATGTCGCCGAATCCGGCGTCGCCTCGCACTGGTTGTACAAGGACGAATCGGCGCTCGACCAGTTGCAGCAGAAAACCCACAAGTGGCTGCAATCGCTGGTCGAACTGCAATCCACCACGGGCGATTCCTCGGAGTTCCTCGAACACGTCAAGGTCGACCTGTTCCCCAGCGAGGTCTACGTGTTCAGCCCCAAGGGCAAGATCTTCGCCCTGCCGCGCGGCTCGACGCCGGTGGACATGGCCTACGCCGTGCATACCGACATCGGCGACCGCTGCGTGGCCTGCCGCGTCAATTTCGAGACCATGCCCTTGCGCACCGAATTGCGCAACGGCGACCGCGTCGAGATCATCACCGCGCCGAATGCCGCGCCCAATCCAGCCTGGCTCGGCTACGTCAAAAGCGCGCGGGCGCGCTCCAAGATCCGCCATTTTCTCAACACGCAGCAGCATGAAGAGTCCGCCGCGCTCGGCGAACGCCTGCTGTCGCACGCCTTGCGCGATCTGGGCCTGGCCCTGGCCAAGCTTCCGGCCCAGGCCTGGGACCGCTTCAAGCGCGCCTCGGGCGCCCGCTCGCAACGCGCCGTGCTGGCGGACATCGGCCTCGGCAAGCGCCTGCCGGCAATTGTCGCAAGACGACTGGCCGAGGGCGCCGAGGACGCCGTTGCGGGCATCGCAACCGAAAACCGGCCGCATCAGGCGATCCTGATCCATGGCGCGGAAGGCGTCGCGGTCAAGCTCGGCAACTGCTGCCGGCCGATTCCCGGCGACCCTATCGTCGGACTCATCCGCAAGGGCCAGGGGCTGGTGGTGCACACGCACGACTGCACCGCCATCACCAAGCTGCGCAGCGAGCGCGGCAACTGGGTCGATGTCGAATGGGAATCAGGCATCACCGGCATGTTCGAGGCGAGCATTCGCGTCGTCGCCAAGAATGTGCGCGGCGTGCTGGCGCGGCTTGCGTCCGGCATCGCCGAAGCCGACTCCAACATCGTCAATATCAGCATGGATGAAGACCACGGCGAGGCCACCACCCTGTTCTTCACGCTGCAGGTGACCGACCGCAGCCATCTCGCCCGCATCCTGCGCACCCTGCGCCGCGTACCCGAAGTGGTGCGCATCACCCGTTACGTCGATCCGAAACAACACTAGACTGGAAAGGAAACCTGATGGCCCTTTATGAATCCGAGCACACCAAGTTCATGCGCGAATGGATGGAAAAGCATCCCGAAGAATCGCGCGAGCAGCAGAAGGGCCGCGCACTGTGGTGGGACAAGCCGCCGCAGGCGCTGGACACGATGAAGGAAGCCGAAGCCGCGAGAGTGCCGAACAAGGCCTATTACTACGACGCGAATTAGAAGGCAGCTCTCCTGCGGCAGAAGTCATCTTGGCCGCACGGTACCCGTCCGGATCGCTGAACGCTTTCCGGAGCTTCAGCGGGCATCTGTGTCGGCGTCTCGCCAGCGCCGACTTTGTCTTGCGGCATTTGCCTCCACCGTTGTCACAGTGAAAGAATCCACAGGGCAAGATTACTGAGCTCGTCCGGATCCTTCGTGTCAATGATCGGGTGCTTCTCGTCGGTGCCGTCCGGCAACTGGACCATGTGGCCGGCGGTAATGTGCTCGACGATCACTGCCACGGCGTCGGGCTTGGTCTTCAGCCGGGCCGCCACGCGGGCGTAGGCGGGGCCCTTTTTGGTCTTGTCGATGGCGTGGCACTTGAAGCAGTCGTTGCGCTTTGCCAGCGCCCTGGCGGCCTCCGCGTCGGCCTCCGCCCGCGCCGGGCCGTACGCGGCCATTCCAAGCAGCAGGATTCCTGCCAGCGCAAGCGCCTTCTTCATGGCCAGTTGTCCCCGCTCATCCGGTCTGCGATGATCCCGCTTCAAGGCAGGCGCCTCGAAGCGGGAATCGCTCAGTGACCGCCGCCGAGGAAGCCGATGACGATCAGCGTCAGCAACGTCAGGCCGAAGGCAATCAGCACCAGGCCGAGAATCTTCGACGCCAGCGTGAAGGGCGCCGACGGCGCGTCGACCAGATATTTCTCCAGTTCGCCGCTCGCCACCAGGCGATCGTATTGCGCCCGGTGCTCGTGCCTGAACTCCTGCAGCGACTGCGTGCCGGTGAACATCACCACATCCGGCGGAGGCAGCTTGTCGGGCCGGAAGTGGTTGTTGAAGAAGTGCACCGTGAAGAGGAACACGGCGGCGAGCACCGCTTCTTCACCATGCACCACCATCGCCACGTTGAACACCCAGCCCGGCAGGTAGGCGGCAACCACGTGCGGGAAGGCGAGCATCATGCCGCTGCCGCCGATGATGGCCATACCCCAGAACACCGCCCAGTAGTCGAACTTCTCCCAGTAGGACCAGCGTTCGATCGCGGGGCGCGGCCCCTTGCCGACGAACCACTTGAACATGCCGATCATGTCGTACATGTCCTTCCAGTTCGGCACGAAGGAGTCGGGGCCGAAGAACCTGAAGTCCTTCCACTTGCGGGCGATGCTGATCGAGACCGCCACCAGATGGAGGGCGAAGATGCCCAGCATGGTGTAGGCCGCCAGACGGTGTACCTGCCCGGCGATTTTCGGAGTACCGAAGGCCGCCATCACTGCCTTGGCCCAGCTGGTCTCGGGGAAGAAGGCCGCCATCCCGGTCAGCACCAGCAGCATCACGCTCAAGGCGAACAGCAGGTGCGCGATGCGCCACATCGGACCGAAGCGCTTGACATGCCTGGTGGCGAGTTCGGGCGGCAGCTTGTCGGTCATGACATGCGGCACGCTCCTGCCTTGCTTGCGATCCGCATACTCGCGATACCACCACAGGCCGGAATGCAGCCAGAAGAAGGCGAAGACCCCGACCAGCAGGGCGATCATCGCCTTGGTGGTCAACCAGATTTCCGGGTACTTGGCAAAGTCGTGGCTGTTGCCGTGCGGGCTGAAGCTGAGGAAGCCGGCAGTCGCCAGCCCGGGCTTGCCTTCCTTGCCGCTGTGGCACTTCTGGCAGGTCTTGAGCCGGTTCTTCTCGTGCATCTTCGATTTCGGATCCTTCGAAGCTTCGATGGCATGGCTGCCATGGCAATCGGCGCACTTGGCGGTATAGGCGTAGCCCAGCCGGTTAACCTGGCCGTGATAGGAGGCCTTGTAGGACTCGTAGGCATCCTTGTGGCAATCGCCGCAACTCGCGGTGATCGCCAGCTTGGCCTTGTCGGTGGAACTGCCGACGATGTCGTGGGTGGTGTGGCAGTCGGAACAGACCGCCGTCTTGAAATTCTTCTTGTCGGCTTCGCGGCCGTGCGCAGACCCGGTCCAATCTTCCAGATGATCGGTATGGCACTTCTCGCCGCACACATTGGGGACGGTCAGGTGCCATTCCTTGCGTTCCTGGGTACCGCGTGGCGGTACATCGAAGCTGTGTACGTCGTGGCAATCGCTGCAGATGGCCATCTGCTTGGTGGGATCATCCTTGTCCGGCTTGGCGTGGAAGGATTTGCGGTAGGCCGCAACGTTGTCGGCGACGATGCCCAGCCGCGGCTTCTCGGCGGCCTTGCCGTCCTTCTGCGTGGCTTCCCACAGGTCGAGGTGGCATTGCGCGCATTCAACCTTCTTGACGCCGGCCGGCTTCTGGTGCGGCGTGACACTGTCGATGATGTCCTTGTGGCAGCCGACGCACTCCATTTTGGCGTGCACGCTCCTGGCGTACTTGTCCGGACCGACGGTCTTGACGTCGCGCTTTTCGCCATTGCTGGCGAGCATTTCGAGCTTGCCCTTCTTGCCGTCGTGGCAAGTCTGACAGGTGGCGTTGTCGAGTTTTTGCGTGACAGGCGCCGGACTGCTGGCCGCCACGACCGATACACTCGCCAGGCTACCGGCCACAAAAACGGCCGCCGTTGCAATCCACGCCGCAAGCTTGCTGGTACGCATGATCAGAATTCCCGGTGTTTCTGGATGTTCAGGCACTCACCGCTCCGCGCGGCGCGCATGCCTGGAAAGCATCCCGCCGAAAGCCATGTGCCGGGCGTCAGCGGGAGATGCCGGATCAGCGCGAAAGGATCCACTGCGCCAGATTGCTCAGCTCCTTCGGATCCCGGGTCTCGATGTTCTTGTGATCTTCTTCGGTGCCGTCTTCGAGCTTGACCTTCGGCCCGGTGGTCATCTGCTTGATGGCCTCTTTCTCACCGAGTTTCTTTTCCTTGTACTTGGCGGCGATCTTCTGATACGAAGGGCCTTTCTTGCTCTTGGCGACGTCGTGGCACTTGAAGCAGTCATTCTTCTTGGCCAGCGCCCTGGCGGCCACCTCATCGACTTGGGCATGCGCGGGCGCGATTCCGGTCAGGGCGAAAATCAGCGATCCGGTCAGCAGCAGGGTGGTTTGGGTTTTCATGGTTCGACTCCGAAAAAGTTGCTGAAAAAGTTTGTGTCGCCAATCAAGACAAGGTCGGTATGGCAACTTGACAAGAAACCGCCGGACATGCCGGCGGTTTTGATTTCATCGAAAGCCCCTGCTAAAGATTCTTCGTATCGTGGCAAGCCGCGCCGCAGGAGTTGGTGTAGGGGATCGGCATCGCCTTGCCCGGTTCCACACCCTTGACGCCCTTGTTGTCCTTGCGCGGAACGTCATAGACGTGCGAGCTGATGTCGTTGACCCAGTAGTTCTTGCCGTCCTTGTTGAGCAGGCCCTTGCCGAAGCCGGCGCCAGTCTGTGCGGTCTTGGCGTTGTGGCAGTCGATGCAGGTGATCTTGGCGGGATCCACCGTGCACCTGGCCTTGTCCGCCAGATGATCCTTCATGCTGTCGCGGTTCTTGTGGCAGGCGGTGCACACCTCTGGCGTCTTCGGATCGTGCTTCAGCTGATGCAGCGACTTGCCGTTACCGTGCGGATCATGGCAGTCGGAGCACGCCACCAGCTGGGTGCCGTTGCGATATTTTTTCGCCTTGATCAGGTCCGAGTAGGGCTGGTGGTGGCTCTTGGAATGCTGTCCGTCCGCCCAGAAGTCGGCGTCCTTGCCGTCCGCCCGGGTGGTGTATTCCGTGAGGAAGCGGTTGCGCGAGGTGCCCGGCAACATCATCTTGTTGTCCTTGTTCACCGGCTGGTCGTTGTTCAGGAATCCCTGGGGCCGGCTGTGGCACTGCCCGCACAACACATCGGCGCGTTCCGCCGAGAGCTTGTTGGGGCTGACGATGGTGGCGGGCATGTCGATTTCTTTTGCCTTGTCGTGCACCGAACCGGGGCCGTGGCAGGTTTCGCAACCCAGGTTTAGCTCGTTGGGCTTGCCGTCGCCGTCGATGTCCATCTCGCCGTTGCGATCATTGACGGCGCCGGCGATGTAATCACCCTTGGCGTTCTTGGTCAGCGTGTAGCCGGCGTAGTGGCAGGATGCGCATTCCTTGTCGAAGGACTTGGCCTGTGGCGGATCGGTCAGCTGCTTTTTCTCCTCGTTGTAGAACCAGTCGGCGTGGTAGTCGCGCCAGGGCTTGCGGGTACGGTCGGCAAAGCTGTCGTCGCCGTTCTGGTTGAACTGCACGAAGGGGAACAGGTTGGCACCAACGCGCACCAGGTAGCGCTGCTTGTAAAGGCCGCCGCCGTAGGTCATGTCCACCGTATAGGTGCGGGGCTTGTCCGCGCTGTCACGCAGGTTTTCGGTACGCAGCTTGAGCTTGCCGTCGGTGTCCTTGTAGAAAGTGGCGGTGAAACTTGCCGACGCGGCATCGGCCGGTGCCTTGGTGGCGATCTGGTACTTGTCGAAGCCGCGGCCCTTGTCGAAACCGTGGAACCAGAACTTGGTGCCGGCCATGAGCTTGTCCAGGCCCTTGTTGAATTCCGGGAAGCGGGAATGATCCTGCAGCTTGCTCGGCTTGCCGATGACCGTCATGCCCAGCCGGTGCAGGGTCTTGGTGATGTGCTTCTGGTCTTCGTGGCATTCGATGCAAGCGGTGCTGCCGATGTATTTGGCATCGGGCGGCACGTTGCCGGAAATCTTGATCAGCATCGGCGCGGCGCCCAGTTCATCCGTGCCCAGAGCCTTGCGCGACTTGTCGCCACCCGGCAGATACTTGCTGGTGGCCGGTTCGACATAGACAAAGTATTTGCCGCCGGGCACGTCGGCGAAGCTGAATTCACCCTTGGCATTGGTCTTCGCATTCAGGTAGCGTCCGCGATTGGCGGCCAGGCTGTCTTCCAGCGGCTCGTCGTTCGGTGAGTCCTTTTTGACTTCGATCGGCGTCTTGCCCATCGCCGCGATGTCGTTGGCGGGAATCAGCCAGACCGTGGCATCGGCCACCTTGAGGAAGGTCTCCTTGCTGCCATCCTCGACCACGCCCTTGAAAGCGGTGTTCGGGTAGCTCTTCACTCCGCCCGTACAACCGTAGATCAGGAACGCGGAAGCGATCACCAGCAAGCTTCCGATAATTTTTTTGTTCATGACGATCCCCTTGTTGTTCGACTGTTCGAAGGGAGACGAGCAATCCCTGTGCCACCAGCAGACTTGATTTTTCTCTAGAACTGTCAATGGTCACGCCCGGGAATCGACTACCAGGTTGTCACAATACAAAGACGCATGTCACTGATTAGTGACAATCCCCCATCGCTTCATGCGCACATAGAGATTCTGTCGCGGGATGCCGCTCAGACGCGCCGCCTCGGACATGTTTCCTCCGGCCGCATCGAGCAGGCGCTGGAAATATTCGCGCTCGAAACCGGCACGCACATCCTGATAACGTAGCGCGGCGACAGACGCCGCTGCGTTGGTGAGTGAGGTGTTCATGGCAGCCTCGCCTGCCATGAACAAATGCGTGCCATCGATCGGCCCCCCCGGATGAAGTGCCACCGCACGCTCGATGCAATGCTTCAACTGGCGCACGTTGCCTGGCCACTGGCTGGTTTCGAGCAGGCGCACTGCCGCCGCGGTGAAGGGGCCGCAGTTCTTGTCGAATTTGGCGTTGAAATAATCGAGAAAATGGGCGGCCAGGAGAATGATGTCTCCGTGTCGCTCGCGCAAGGGTGGCAGGCGCAGTGCAACCACGTTGATGCGATAGAACAGGTCCTCGCGAAAGCGACCCGCCTGAACTTCGGAAGACAGCTGTCGATTCGTGGCGCAGATCAGGCGGAAATCGGCGGTCCGCGGCTGGGTGCTGCCAATCCGCGTGAATTGATGGCTTTGCAGCACGTGCAGCAAGCTGCTCTGCAACTTTGGACTCATGTCGGCGATCTCGTCCAGGAACAGATTGCCGCCATGCGCTTTTTCAAAATAGCCGGGACTTGCCTGCGTCGCCCCGGTGAATGCCCCCTTCTCGTGGCCGAAGAGCAGGCTTTCCAGCAGCGATTCCGGGAGGCCGCCGCAATTGACTTCGAGGAAGGGCTTCTCCGCGCGCGCGCTCCACGCATGCAACAGCCTGGCGACAACATCCTTGCCGGTTCCGCTTTCGCCTTCCAGCAACACGGTAGTATCGAGGCCGGCGACTTGGCGAACCTGGTCGAGCAGGCGCTCCATGGCCGGTGACTGCCCAACCGTCGCCGGCGCACCCGACTCGGCGGCGAGTCGAGTGCGCAGACCGTCGATCTCCCGGTAGGCGGCATCGAGCTCGAGCGCCTTGCCGATTACCGCCTCCAAGGCTTCGAGATCCTCGAACGGCTTGGTCAGGTAGTCGAACAGGCCTTCACGCACCGCAGCCACCGCATCGCGGACATCGGCAAAGCCGGTCATCAGGATCGTCACGAGTTTCGGCCGCCGGGCACGGAATTCGCGCGCCAGATCGATGCCGTTGTCCTTGGGCAGGCGCTGATCCATCAGCACCAGGTTGAAATCCTCGGTGGCGAACAGGCGCCGCGCCTCCTCGCCATCGGCAGCAAGGCTGAGCTCCGCCGACTTTTTCAGAAGGCGTTTGAGCAGGGTCCGGGTGTAGTGGTCGTCATCCACCACCAGAATTCTGGGGAGCATTTCAAGCGGCCTTGGGCTGAGTCATGGGGAGCCAGATTGCAAATCGCGTGCCATCGCCCGGTGCACTGCTTGCCGAGACATGGCCGCCGTGCAGCAAGGCTACATGCTGAACCACGGGAAGACCCAGCCCGGTGCCGTCGCTGCGCGTGGTGAAGAACGGAACGAAGACCTTTTCCAGCACATCCGGCGGAATCACCGGGCCTCGATCCGTGACCGCGAGCGACCAGCCCGAAGCATTTCCGTCCGGATCGACCTCCGGCTCCAGCGTAATGACGATCGGATCGTCGCCGCTCGCCGCCTGGGCGGCGTTGAGCAGCAGGTTGAACAGCGCGTGGCGAATCAGGATGGGATCGACCATCAGCACCACCGGCTCCTCCGGCAGGCGGACTTCGACCGGATGATGCCGATCCTCCGCCTGGCGGAACATGAGTACCGTGTCCTCGATCAGGGGTGCCATCGGCGTCGGCTTGCTGTCGAAGCACGACACCTTCGAAAACTCCAGCATGCGGCGGACGAAAGCGCGGCAGTCCTCGCCCGCACGCCGGATCTCGCCCAGCAATTCGCGTGTTTGTTGCGGATTGTCCGTTTCGCGTTCGGCAAGCTGGGCCATGTTGACCACGCCGACCAGCGGATTGTTGAGCTGGTGGGCAATGCCGCCGACCATGGTTCCCAGCGCCGAAAGCTTTTCGAGTTGCAGAATGCGGTGGTGCTCCGTGTTGAAACGCAGGATCTGGTGCTCGAGGTCATGCTGCCGCTGGTAGTCGCGTTCCACCCGGTCGAGGGCGAAATAGAAAATTGCCAGCACGCCCGCGGCAACCAGCAGGCTGACCAGGGTAACCGTCGCGATCGACCGGCCAAAGGTCGCCTGCAATTTCGTGATGTCGCGAATCACCACCAGCTCCCCGATGTGGCGCCCGCCGGCATCCTCAAGCGGCACCAGCGCCACGTGAAGCGACCGCCCGCGGTCGCCGATGACCGCGTTGCGTCCAGCATGCAATCCGTCGAGCATGCGCTTGTCAAAGGTAGCCGGCAACTGCCCGCTGGTCTGCGCCAGGGCGACATGATTTGCAAAGCGCTCCCAGTCCCCCTGTCGCTGCATCATGTGCAACCCGCGCTGCCACTGTTCGGGGCGCAGAAACTTCTTGTCGACCAGCACGGCCAGATCGACCGTCAGGCTGTCGCGTATTTCATCCAGCAACTGTTCGACTTCTTCGCCGATTTCGAGGTAGCCGAACACCTTGTCGTCATGCTTCCACGGCATCACCATCCGCAGGGTGAGCGTTCCCAGCGGCCCGAGTTCGAGGCCGCTCGCGGCGGCGGCCTGGTCCCTGGCCTTCTTCATCGTCAGCCGGTCGATTTCATCGCCGAACTCGCCGGGGCTATGCACGCGATACAGGTTGATCAGATCGATGCCGGTGAAATAGAGGTGGGTGATTCGATGCTCGGCGCGCAGGGTATCGAACAGCGGCCCCGTCTGTCGCGCCAGACTGGCGCGGTCACCGTCGCGAAACGACTTTTCCAGTGCCCGGTTGGTGGTCATCGCGCGCAGGACCGCGCGCATGAGGTTGGCATCCTTGTCCAGCTTCTGCTCGAACAGTTTCGCCACCGCGGCCGATCGCTCGGCAAGGTCCCGGTCGCGTATGCTGGCCTCGACCAGGTAAATGGCGACGGCAAACACGCACATGACGAAGGTCAGTGCGAGCGCAATCGGGCCGATGAAAGCCGCCTTGACGCGCCGGGGCTGTCGGGCCGGAGTAACGGAAGTCATGGTCAGCAAGTCTGCGCCTGTCGTGCGCCGGTGGCAACCCGGTCCTGGAAATGCGCATCCCGGAAACCTCTCTGCGTGTAGTCATCCGCAGCGGCTTGGGGAGCGTATTTTGCTCGATCGTCCCGCTGCGCAGAGACTTCATCAGAACATACTTGACTCGTCCGCCTTGCTGCGGAGAGGCTTCATTCAAAATGAGAGTATCCACTGCGCTAGGTTTTTCAGCTCGGCGGGGTCCTTAGTATCGATGATCCTGTGCTTCTCGTCGCTGCCATCCGCCAGTTGAATCATGGGTCCCGTCGTGATGTGTTCGATGATCGTTTCCACACCATCGGGCCTTGTCTTCAATCGGGTGGCGATCCTGCTGTAGGCGGGGCCCTTTTTGGTCTTGTCGATGGCGTGGCACTTGAAGCAGTCGTTGCGCTTTGCCAGCGCCCTGGCGGCCTCCGCGTCGGCCTCCGCCCGCGCCGGGCCGTACGCGGCCATTCCAAGCAGCAGGATTCCTGCCAGCGCAAGCGCCTTCTTCATGGCCAGTTGTCCCCGCTCATCCGGTCTGCGATGATCCCGCTTCAAGGCAGGCGCCTCGAAGCGGGAATCGCTCAGTGACCGCCGCCGAGGAAGCCGATGACGATCAGCGTCAGCAACGTCAGGCCGAAGGCAATCAGCACCAGGCCGAGAATCTTCGACGCCAGCGTGAAGGGCGCCGACGGCGCGTCGACCAGATATTTCTCCAGTTCGCCGCTCGCCACCAGGCGATCGTATTGCGCCCGGTGCTCGTGCCTGAACTCCTGCAGCGACTGCGTGCCGGTGAACATCACCACATCCGGCGGAGGCAGCTTGTCGGGCCGGAAGTGGTTGTTGAAGAAGTGCACCGTGAAGAGGAACACGGCGGCGAGCACCGCTTCTTCACCATGCACCACCATCGCCACGTTGAACACCCAGCCCGGCAGGTAGGCGGCAACCACGTGCGGGAAGGCGAGCATCATGCCGCTGCCGCCGATGATGGCCATACCCCAGAACACCGCCCAGTAGTCGAACTTCTCCCAGTAGGACCAGCGTTCGATCGCGGGGCGCGGCCCCTTGCCGACGAACCACTTGAACATGCCGATCATGTCGTACATGTCCTTCCAGTTCGGCACGAAGGAGTCGGGGCCGAAGAACCTGAAGTCCTTCCACTTGCGGGCGATGCTGATCGAGACCGCCACCAGATGGAGGGCGAAGATGCCCAGCATGGTGTAGGCCGCCAGACGGTGTACCTGCCCGGCGATTTTCGGAGTACCGAAGGCCGCCATCACTGCCTTGGCCCAGCTGGTCTCGGGGAAGAAGGCCGCCATCCCGGTCAGCACCAGCAGCATCACGCTCAAGGCGAACAGCAGGTGCGCGATGCGCCACATCGGACCGAAGCGCTTGACATGCCTGGTGGCGAGTTCGGGCGGCAGCTTGTCGGTCATGACATGCGGCACGCTCCTGCCTTGCTTGCGATCCGCATACTCGCGATACCACCACAGGCCGGAATGCAGCCAGAAGAAGGCGAAGACCCCGACCAGCAGGGCGATCATCGCCTTGGTGGTCAACCAGATTTCCGGGTACTTGGCAAAGTCGTGGCTGTTGCCGTGCGGGCTGAAGCTGAGGAAGCCGGCAGTCGCCAGCCCGGGCTTGCCTTCCTTGCCGCTGTGGCACTTCTGGCAGGTCTTGAGCCGGTTCTTCTCGTGCATCTTCGATTTCGGATCCTTCGAAGCTTCGATGGCATGGCTGCCATGGCAATCGGCGCACTTGGCGGTATAGGCGTAGCCCAGCCGGTTAACCTGGCCGTGATAGGAGGCCTTGTAGGACTCGTAGGCATCCTTGTGGCAATCGCCGCAACTCGCGGTGATCGCCAGCTTGGCCTTGTCGGTGGAACTGCCGACGATGTCGTGGGTGGTGTGGCAGTCGGAACAGACCGCCGTCTTGAAATTCTTCTTGTCGGCTTCGCGGCCGTGCGCCGAGCCGGTCCAATCCTCCAGGTGGTCCTCATGGCATTTGCCGCAGACGGCCGGCACCGCGAGGTGCCATTCCTTGCGCTCCTGCGTGCCGCGCGGCGGCACGTCAAAGGTGTGCACATTGTGGCAATCGCTGCAAATCGCATTGAGCCTGGTCTCGTCGTCCTTGTTCTGCTTGGCGTGGAAGGATTTCTTGTAGGCCTCGACGTTTTCCACGACGATACCGAGGCGTGGCTTCTCCGCGGCCTTGTTGTCCTTCTTCGCGGCCTCCCACAAATCGAGGTGGCATTGGGCACACTCGGCTTTCTTCACACCGGCCGGCTTCTGGTGCGGCGCGACGCTATCGATGATTTCCTTGTGGCAGGCGACGCACTCCATCTTGGCGTGCACGCTCTTGGTGTACTTGTCGGGGTTCACGGCCAGCAGTTCGCGCTTCTCGCCGTCGGCCTTGGGCACTTCCAGCTTGCCCTTCTTGCCGTCATGGCAGCCCTGGCAAGTGGCGTTGTCGAGTTTCTGTGCGGCGGGCGCCGATGGCGCGTTGGCGGCTGCGGCGCTGCCCAGGCCTCCGGCAAGGCCAAGCGCTGCTGCGGCAAGCCATGCGGCCCACTGGTTGATGCCCATGATGTCCGTTCCCCGTGAGTCGTTGTATTTCCGGCAACGGCCGCAGGCGGCCGTTGCCGATCATGCCGGTGCCCCTCGACGAACTCCCGGCAAACGTGGCTAGGTCAGCGCGAAAGGATCCACTGCGCCAGGTTGCTCAGCTCCTTCGGGTCCCTGGTCTCGATGTTCTTGTGGTCTTCTTCGGTGCCGTCTTCAAGCTTGACCTTGGGGGAGGTGGTCATCTGCTTGATGGCCTCCTTCTCGCCGAGTTTCTTTTCCTTGTACTTGGCGGCGATTTTCTTGTAGGAGGGACCCTTCTTGGTCTTGTCTACGGCATGACACTTGAAGCAGTCGTTCTTCTTGGCCAGCGCCTGCGCCGCCGCTTCGTCGACCTGGGCATGGGCCGGTGCAATTCCGGCAAGGGCAACAACCAGCGACCCGGTCAGCACGAGAGTGGTATGGATTTTCATGGCAAGACTCCAGTTAAAGTTGAAATGAACTCCCGGCCCCGGCCGGCACTACCTCGACATGCAGAATACTCCCGCGGAACGTTAGTCCGCGCGAATACCCCATGTCAATCAGACGATTCCTACATCCAGGCATGTTTCCCCCGCGCCCGCACTCGCGGCATCGGCGTCTCTGGCCGCCGGCTTCACCGCGCGATGGAAGCCCAGCATCCCGTGGAACACCATATCCACGGTCACCTCGACAAAGCCCAGTTCGCGCAGCACGATCGACAGCTCTTCGGCGGTGTAGAACAGCTCCAGAGCGTCCATGAAGTACTGCTTGGCCCTCACCGCCGCCGGACCACTGCCGACAATCAGCCCCGTCAATCCAAGACACCCTCGCAAATAGGCGTAGTAGAAATTCTTCACGATCACGTTTCGTGGCCGCAACATGTCGGAATGGTGGAAATGCCCGCCGGGCTTGAGTACCCGCAATATCTCGGTAAATACCTCGCGCACGCGCAGGTGGCGCGAGGCAAATTGCAGGGTGGCGACATCGAAATGATTGTCCGGGAAGGGCAGCGTATGCACGTCGCCGATGGTGCTCTTGATCTGGAAGCCCAGCGCCGTGGCATTCTGCTGCCCCACGGTCTGCATCTCCGCGCTGCGGTCCATGGCATGCACGTCAAGTGTCGGCTCACGCGTGAGCAGGGCGATGCCGATGGCGTTGGTGCCGGCGCAGACATCGAGCACCTTCTGCCCCGGCTGCAAATCCACCTGCTGCATGAAACGCCGCAGGAAGTTGCCGAACTGGCCGAGGGCCGCAATGTTGTTCGCGCGGTCGTAATAGGGCGCGACGTCGGCAAAGACGTCGTTGAGGTCGTTGCTCCAGACGTCGCCCAGACATTGTTCGCGTACTGACTCGCGCATGGCTAACGGGGGTGCCATTGATGCTGTCTCCCTGAACGGAGTTCAGTTGGGCCGGCCATTTTCCGGAACGCCTGCAGTTGGCGCCCATGCGGCCTCAAGCCGCACGAAACGCTCGGTGAGCGCGGCCAGTTCGCGGTAAAACGCGGTCTCGGCGCCCGAGCCGACCGCGGCGGCGAACGGCCCGATCCAGGTGCTCATGTGTTCGCTGGCAAAGCGGCGATGCAGCGCACTGGCCGCCGCCGCGTCCTCGGCATCGCCTTCGGGTTGCACCTGGTTCTGCGCGAAGATCAGCGCATAGAGAAATTCCAGCTCCACTGCTACGTGATCCGGCAATTCGTGAAGCTCCTCGCTGACCTCGAAGCCGCCCTGCTCGTAGAAATCGAGCACCCCCATTGTCGCCTCATGCCGCATCGACTGGTCGTCGGTCAGCCAGAACGACGCATAGGGCATGGCCCTGGGTTGCGAAGGTCCGATGAACAGCGCCGTGTAGTCGACCAGCAACGTTTCCAGGTCCTGCGCCACAAACGCTGCGCCCAGCTTGCGCGCGGAGTCGGCGAGGCCGGAATCGATGGCGCTTGCCGCGGCCGCCATGGAATCGAACAGGAGCTCTTCGCTGAAAACAGTGCTGGGTTCGCAATAGCAGGCCGCGAGATATCGGCATAGATCCTCGCGCGCCCCGGTGACTCCGGTGACATAGTCGATCATTGCGACTCCTGAAAGAGGCCGGCCGAAGCCGGCCCCCGTCTCTATTTCACGCACGGGGACTGTACTTGCCGATGTAGTGCACATTGGGCTTGGTCCCTTTCTCTTCCTGCAAGCGGAAGGACTTTTCTGTCTTCAGTATCTGAGAAATCTTGCTGGCCGGATCCTGCTGGTCGCCGAAGATGCGCGCCTGGGACGGACAGACCTCGACGCAGGCCGGTTGCAGGCCGTTGCTCACACGGTGGTAGCAGAAGGTGCACTTCTCGACGACGTCGTCCGAACGGATCGCCTTCAACTCGCCGCCCTGCCAGTCGTTCATCGCCGGAACCCGTGCGCCGGCCCTGGCCGCCACTTCCGCGCCCGATGACGTGCAGCCCGGAATCGCCGAGGTCTTGTCGGCCCAGAACGGCTGGGGCTCGTCTTCCGCCGCGTTGAGGCTGATCACGCTGTAGGTCTCGCCGGTAAGGCTCTTGGCGTCGAGCTTCTCGTGGCTGTAGGGACAGCCGTTCTTGGTCTGGCAGTCGCCGCAACCGACGCAGAGTTCCGGGTTGTGCAGGGTGATGCCTTCCGGCGTCTTGAACAGGGCCTTGTAGGGTTTGCCGGGGCCGGCCTTCTCCGGATTGCCCGGGCAGATCTTGATGCAGGGCGGCTCGTCGCAGTGGTTGCACAACACCGGTATCACCATATGACGGGTGTTGGGAAACGTGCCCTCGCTGTGCATCAGGAAATCGGCCCAGTTGTGACTTTGGCCGTTGGCGCGGTTGCGCGTGTTGTTCTCGGTCTTGCAGGCAAAGGCGCAAGCGCCGCAACCGACACAACGCGACAGATCGATAACCATTCCTAGTTTCATCATGTTCTCCTTGTCCGCGGCGCTCAGGCCTTGGTGATCCGCACGCCGGTGAAGCCGCCGTTGCGCGCCGTGGAGCCGCTCAAGCGGTCGAGGTCATCGACCAGTATCGTGTTGTTGTTGCCGCCCAGTGGCACTGCCTTGGCATAGTCCTTGGTCGCCACGCGGCCGTAGGCCCAGTGGCCCTGGCCGTAGCACTTGGCCACGGTGCCGGGACGCACACCCTCCCACAGCTTGAGATCGACCGTGATGGAACCCGCCTGCGAGGTGATGGTGACCTTGTCGCCAGTCTTCAGGCCCAGCCTGGCGCCGTCGGCCGGATTCATCTTGACCACGTCGCCCCAGGACACATCGCCCGGATCGACCTTCTTGAACTCCTGATACCAAGGAAGGTTCTGCGAGCGGCCTTCGCGGTTCAGGCGCGACTTGTAGTCGATGAAGGTGAAGGGGAACTCCTCCAGACTGCCGTTGCGCTTCGGAACTTCATAGTGCGGCACGAAGGCGAGGTCGCCGCGCGCCGTATAGCCACTGACAGTGAGGATGTCGTCGGTGGTGGTCTCATGCTTCTTGGCATGCTCCCCCAGACGCTTTTTGAGCGTCGCGCTGTAGAACTCGAATTTCCTGGTCTCGCTCTTGAACTTGCCGCCCCAGCCCTTCTTCGGCGTGTAGCGCGGGCCGTGGAACATGCCCTTGGCCTTGAACTCGGCCCAGCCCTTGATCTGGGCGTCGCCCTTCGGCGCTTCCTTGGCCATCCAGATCGGCGCGCTGAGGAACCTCGTTGTGATCTCGGCGAACTCCAGTTCATTGGTCGCCGCCTTGCCGGTCTCGGGATCCTTGATCGTGTCGTAGTAGTCAGCCAGATTGGGGAAACCTTTGGCCTTCAGCTTCTGCGCCAGCAGCCACACCACCTCGTTTTCTTCCTGCTTGACGTCGAACACGCGCTTGATCGGATTCTGCTGGATCGAGGCATAGCTGTAGCCGTTGCTGCCGTTGGTGATGATGTTCCAGCCCTCGGTCGTGTTGTGGGTGGACGGCAGCACGATGTCGGCAAACTGGGTCATTTCCGACGGGTTGGTGACCATGTGGGCGAAGAAGGGCACCTTGGCCATGACCTCGTCCCAGCGACTCGCGCCTGTTGCGGAATGGTTGTAGTTGTTCCAGGAGGCAAGCATGACCTTGACCGCACCCGGGTCCTTGAGCAGGTTGTTGGGCACGTTGTTCATCGCGGAACCCATCAGGGCGGGCATGTTCTTTTCGCCACGACCGTCGAGTTTCTTGCCTGTCTTGCTGCCTTTCTTGGCGACTTCATCGATGAACTTCTCGGTGCTGGGGAATTTGTTGAGCGGCGCGCCCGGGGCGCCTTCCAGAACAACGACGTCAATCGAACCCATCAGGCCGTTCAGCGCATACACGGCCATGGCGGCATAGGTGCCGCGAGGCATCATCGCCGCACCGGGGCCCATCCAGACTGCGGTGTTGGGCGCGGCCTTGCCCATGGCGCGCGCGACGCGGAGGATCTGGTCGGCAGGAATCAGCGATTCCTTTTCGCCAAAGGCCGGCGTGCGGTCCTTGAGTTCGAGGTTCCACCACTTGACCAGACCCGAGGTTTCCTTCTCGACGAAGGCGGCTTCGTCCACCATTTCACCGGCGACGAAGAGGTTCTTGCCGTCCTTGAAGTCGCCGACGAATTCCCTGTTCCACAGGCCTTCGGTGAGGATCACATGGGCGATGGCGCCGGCCAGCGCGCCGTCGGTGCCGGGCTTGACCGGCAGCCACTCGTGGGCCTTGGCGGCGGCGTTCGACAGGCGCGGATCAACCGCGATCACCGTGCCGCGCGCAACGATCTCATGGAAGCGATGAATGGTATTCGGTACCTGACGGTTGGACGCCAACGGGTCGCAGCCCCAGATCACCAGGCAATTGGTTTTTTCGAGATCGTAGTCACGATAGCCGTAGAAACCCTGGGTCAGCCCCGGGCCCATCTTTTCTGCTTCGGCGCAGATCGCGCTGTGCGAGAAGTACTGGCCGGTTCCGAAAATCTTCGGCAGCGTGCCGTAGAGCAGTTCCTGCGATAGCGGACCGTAGCGGCCGCGCATGTACATCAGCTTTTCGGGCTCGCCGGCGTTGCGCAGTTCGAGCATCTTGTCGGCGACGATGTTCATCGCCTCGTCCCAGCTGATCGGCACGAACTTGGGATCGATGCCGCGCCCCTTGAGCGGATTGGTGCGCTTCAGCGGCACCTTGACGCGATCCGGATCGTAGGTCTGCTGCGGAATCAGGTGGCCGCGCGGGCAGACGTAACCGTGGTTGCTCTTGGAAATCTCGTTGCCGCGCACGCGGGTTGCGCGCCCCCCCGACACGTACAGCTGGATCGCGCACCACTGGGTGCAGCCCTGGCAGGTACTGGCTATCCATTCGCCCTTGGCCGGTGTGCTGGACCGCGCCTTGCGCGGGATCAGCGCATTCTTGAACGGCATGGGCGCGGCCTTCGGCTTGTCGGCCGCCAACGCGTTGGCGCCGAGCATCCAGGCCGCGGATGCGGCCGACGCCCTGATGAACTCACGTCTTGTCAATTTCATGACTGCCTCCTGTATCGGTATTCGATCAATTTGAAATCTGTCCCCCCGACGCCCGGTGTCGGCCTCGAATTGGCGTTACTACTCGGTAACCTGAAGCAGGTCGCGATCAGCCCGTTCCGCTGCCCGCACGAACGGCGATCAGTCATTGCCGAAAGTCGGCGCTGGCGGTACGGCGTCCGGGACAGCGCGGCCTGCACGGCGCCTGGCGCGTCACGGAGATTTCGGATGGGGAGAAATGAAGGATTCACGACATCGGCCTCGACATGCTCTTGCCTGTCGATCTGCGAGAACCATGCCATCGGAGTCAAACCCCGCAGCATCAGGAGCTTGGGCTCGCATGCGGGCGAGCAGGGACGGACCGGCGGCAGAAACCGGTTAAGATAGTTACCACACCGTAACCGAGGAGACCTCCATGCATCCGGACATGAGAATCCCGTTACCAAACCGTAACCGCCGCCAGTGGCTGATACAAGGCGGATGCATCGCCGCCGCCGCTCTGGTCGGGCTTACCCGCAAGTCACAGGCAGCCGCCGGGCGAATTCGCGTCGGCATGACGCCGGCCTTCCTGCACGACCAGCATGGCCTGCTCGACGAATGGCGCGAATTCATGGCCGCCTCGCTGAACCGCCCCGTGGAGTTCGTGCAGCGCGACAGCTACCGCGAAACCATGGACCTGCTGCAACTGGAAAAACTCGAATTCGCCTGGGTCTGCGATTACCCCTACCTGCATCTGAAGGACACCGTGCGCCTGCTGGCGGTGCCGCTCTACCAGGGGCGACCGCACTACCGCTCCTACCTGATCGTGCACAAGGACAACACCACGACGCGCTCGATGGCCGACCTGGCCGGCTCGATCTTTGCGTACGCCGACCCGTATTCAAATACCGGCTATCTGTCGCCACGCTATGAAGTCCGCCAACTCGGCCGCGACCCCGCGACCTACTTTCGCAAGACCTTTTTCACCTGGTCGCACCGCAAGGTGGTGGAGGCGGTGGCCACCGGGCTGGCGCAGGGCGGTGCCGTGGATAGCTACATATGGGAGACGCTGGCGCATGTGGAGCCGACCGTGACCGCGCGAACGCGCGTGGTGTGGCGCTCGCCGGAGTATGGCTTTCCGCCCTTCGTCAGCCATCGCTCGGTAAGCGCCGCCGACTTTCGGCAGATGCAGAACCACCTGATCGGCACGGCGAAGACGGAGGCCGGACGCAAGCTGCTGGCCCGCCTGCACCTGGACGGCTTCACCGCCGGCAGCCCGGCGCTGTACGACGGCGTGGCGCGCATGATGCGCGCCTTCGGCGAAGCCTGATGCGCTGGCTGTTCAATCTCTCCTTTCGCCACAAGATTCCGCTGTGGACCTCGTTCCTGATCGGCCTGTCGATCTTCGCCGTCGGCGCCGCGCTGATGACGCGCGCCTACAACGACATGAAGAACGCAGTGGTGGTCAGCGCCGAGAACCTCGCCCATACGCTGGCCAACACCGTGGCGCCGACGCTGCTGCACGACGACGTCTGGCGCGCCTTCGAGATCGTGCGCTCGCCGATACGCGCGAAATCGGCCATGACGCCGGTCGAGGTGGATGCCGTCGTGGTACTCGGACGCGACCGCAAGGTGTTCGTTTCCAGCCATCCCGAAACCCTGCCGATGCTCGCCGCGGCGGCCACGCTGGGCGCCGACTGGCGGCAGATCGACGAGCGGCTCGACGCCGCCCCCGAAAGGAAATGGCCACTGGTACTGGAGCCGGCGAACTCCGACTACCTCTACCTGGCCTTGCCCGTGGTGCACAAGGATGCGCAACTGGGGCATCTGGTCCTGCGTTATTCCAAATCGGTATTCCATCCCTGGTTCATCGACACCATCTGGCAGGGGCTGGGCATCGGCCTGCTGGTGCTGGCGGTGCTGATTCCGATCAACTGGTACTGGGGCAGCCGCATGTCGGCGCCGCTGGTCGATCTGGCGCAGCGCATGGGCCTGATGCTGGAGAAGGCACCGGAACCGCTGCCCTCGGGCCTGTATCCCTACCACGACGAACTCGGACAACTGTTCGAGGCCTACGACCAGATGGCCCTGGCGCTGCGCGACAAGGCGGCGCTGGAGGCCGAAGTGGTCAAGTCGGAACGGCTGGCCGCGATCGGCCAGCTCACCGCCGGCATCGCCCATGAAATCAATAATCCGCTGGCCGGGTTGATCACGGTGGTGGATACCCTCAAGCTGCGCCGCGACCTCGACCCGCGCGCCTTGCGCAGCCTGGATCTGATCGATCGCGGCCTGACACAGATTCGCGACACCGTCGCCGCACTGCTGGTGCAAACCAGGGTGCAGGCGCGCCCACTGAACCTGCATGACCTCGAAGACATCCATACCCTGATCCAGCCGCAGGTCGGCAAGCGCCGCATTCAGCTTGAATGGTCGGCCGCGATGCCGGCCGAATTGCCGGCGCCGGCCAGCCTGGTGCGCCAGATACTGATCAACCTGTTGCTCAACGCCGTGCAGGCCGCGGACGAGGACGGCCATGTCAGCCTTTGGCTGGGGCGCAAAGACGATTCGGAGACCTGCCTGGCCATCGTGGTGCGCAACGACGGCGCCCTGCTCGGCGAAGAACAGCTTGCCCACCTGTTCGAGCCATTCGCTTCCACGCGCGCTGGCGGGCACGGCCTCGGCCTCTGGGTCACTTATCAAATCGTGACACAGCTGAACGGCCGCATCACGGCGAGAAACATCGACGGCAAGGTCGAATTCGTGGTCCACCTGCCCCTTGGAGAAACCCCATGCAGCACCGCATCGCACTGATCGAAGACGATCCGATCATCGGCGAGGCGCTCTCCGAGCGCCTCGACTTCGAGGGCTTCGCCTGCGACTGGTATCGCGACGGCAAGTCCGCCCGGCGCGGGCTTGGCCAACGCCGCTACAGCGTGGTGGTGAGCGACATCAATCTGCCGGACATCAGCGGCGAGCAACTGTTCAGCGACTTGCTCGATGCCGGGCAAGCCATGACCCCATTCATCTTCATCACCGGTTACGGCGCCATCGACCAGGCCGTGCGCCTGCTCAAGCTGGGGGCCCACGACTACGTCACCAAACCCTTCAACGTCGGTGAACTGATCGGCAAGATTCGCGGCCTGTGCGAGCGGCAACGCCCGGCGGGCAACGCCGTCGCGCAACTCGGGATTTCAACCGGCATGCGCCAGATCGAGGAACTGTTGCCACGACTGGCCGCCAGCCGCAGCGCTGTGCTGGTCTCGGGCGAGTCGGGTGCCGGCAAGGAAGAAGTCGCGCGCGCCCTGCACCGCGCCGGCGATCCCGATGGCAAGACTCCTTTCGTCGCGGTCAATTGCGGCGCAATTCCCGAGAACCTGATCGAGTCGGAGCTGTTCGGCCACGAGAAAGGTGCGTTCACCGGCGCCGACCGCGACCGACGCGGGGTGTTCGAACAGGCGGACGGCGGCTCGCTGTTCCTCGACGAAATCGGCGAAATGCCGCCCTCGATGCAAGTCAAGCTGCTGCGTGCGATTCAGGAAAGGGCCGTGGTTCGGGTTGGCGGCGCGACATCGCACAAGGTAGATATCCGGCTGGTCTGCGCCACGCATCACGACCTGAAAGCCATGGTGGAACAAGGCAGCTTCCGTGAGGACCTGTACTACCGGATCCACGTCATCCACTTGCACGTGCCGCCTCTGCGCGAACGGCAGGAGGACATCCTCTGGCTCGCGGCGCGTTTTCTCGACGACCGGGCGAGCAAGGGTGAAACCCGGCGCACGCTGACCTCTGAAGCCGAACGCGCCCTCACCCGCTATCCCTGGCCAGGCAATGTTCGCGAGTTGCAGCACTGCCTTGAGCGCGCCTGCGTGCTCTCGCTGACACCGGTATTGAACGCCGAAAACCTGTTCGGCGGCAGCGGAACACCCGCTCTGGAAAGCGACGCGCTGCGGCAACCACTCAGCGACCACCTGCAGGAATGCGAGCGCGCCTACATCCGCCGCGCGCTGAGCGAATGCGGTGGCCGCATCGCCGACACCGCCGCCCTGCTCGGCATCAGCCGCAAGAATCTCTGGGAAAAAATGCGCAAGCTGGGAATGGCCGACGGCTGAACGCCAAGTGCAATTTCATGGACAAAAAAACCGCCGGACATGCCGGCGGTTTTGATTTCATCGAAAGCCCCTGCTAAAGATTCTTCGTATCGTGGCAAGCCGCGCCGCAGGAGTTGGTGTAGGGGATCGGCATCGCCTTGCCCGGTTCCACACCCTTGACGCCCTTGTTGTCCTTGCGCGGAACGTCATAGACGTGCGAGCTGATGTCGTTGACCCAGTAGTTCTTGCCGTCCTTGTTGAGCAGGCCCTTGCCGAAGCCGGCGCCAGTCTGTGCGGTCTTGGCGTTGTGGCAGTCGATGCAGGTGATCTTGGCGGGATCCACCGTGCACCTGGCCTTGTCCGCCAGATGATCCTTCATGCTGTCGCGGTTCTTGTGGCAGGCGGTGCACACCTCTGGCGTCTTCGGATCGTGCTTCAGCTGATGCAGCGACTTGCCGTTACCGTGCGGATCATGGCAGTCGGAGCACGCCACCAGCTGGGTGCCGTTGCGATATTTTTTCGCCTTGATCAGGTCCGAGTAGGGCTGGTGGTGGCTCTTGGAATGCTGTCCGTCCGCCCAGAAGTCGGCGTCCTTGCCGTCCGCCCGGGTGGTGTATTCCGTGAGGAAGCGGTTGCGCGAGGTGCCCGGCAACATCATCTTGTTGTCCTTGTTCACCGGCTGGTCGTTGTTCAGGAATCCCTGGGGCCGGCTGTGGCACTGCCCGCACAACACATCGGCGCGTTCCGCCGAGAGCTTGTTGGGGCTGACGATGGTGGCGGGCATGTCGATTTCTTTTGCCTTGTCGTGCACCGAACCGGGGCCGTGGCAGGTTTCGCAACCCAGGTTTAGCTCGTTGGGCTTGCCGTCGCCGTCGATGTCCATCTCGCCGTTGCGATCATTGACGGCGCCGGCGATGTAATCACCCTTGGCGTTCTTGGTCAGCGTGTAGCCGGCGTAGTGGCAGGATGCGCATTCCTTGTCGAAGGACTTGGCCTGTGGCGGATCGGTCAGCTGCTTTTTCTCCTCGTTGTAGAACCAGTCGGCGTGGTAGTCGCGCCAGGGCTTGCGGGTACGGTCGGCAAAGCTGTCGTCGCCGTTCTGGTTGAACTGCACGAAGGGGAACAGGTTGGCACCAACGCGCACCAGGTAGCGCTGCTTGTAAAGGCCGCCGCCGTAGGTCATGTCCACCGTATAGGTGCGGGGCTTGTCCGCGCTGTCACGCAGGTTTTCGGTACGCAGCTTGAGCTTGCCGTCGGTGTCCTTGTAGAAAGTGGCGGTGAAACTTGCCGACGCGGCATCGGCCGGTGCCTTGGTGGCGATCTGGTACTTGTCGAAGCCGCGGCCCTTGTCGAAACCGTGGAACCAGAACTTGGTGCCGGCCATGAGCTTGTCCAGGCCCTTGTTGAATTCCGGGAAGCGGGAATGATCCTGCAGCTTGCTCGGCTTGCCGATGACCGTCATGCCCAGCCGGTGCAGGGTCTTGGTGATGTGCTTCTGGTCTTCGTGGCATTCGATGCAAGCGGTGCTGCCGATGTATTTGGCATCGGGCGGCACGTTGCCGGAGATCTTGATCAGCATCGGCGCGGCGCCCAGTTCATCGGTGCCCAGCGCCTTGCGCGACTTGTCGCCGCCCGGCAGGTATTTGCTGGTGGCGGGTTCGACATAGACAAAGTATTTGCCGCCGGGCACGTCGGCGAAGCTGAATTCGCCCTTGTCGTTGGTCTTCGCGTTCAGGTAGCGTCCGCGATTGGCGGCCAGGCTGTCTTCCAGCGGCTCGTCGTTCGGCGAATCCTTTCTGACTTCGATCGGCGTCTTGCCCATCGCCGCGATGTCGTTGGCGGGAATCAGCCAGACCGTGGCATCGGCCACCTTGAGGAAGGTCTCCTTGCTGCCGTCCTCGACCACGCCCTTGAAGGCAGTGTTCGGGTAGCTCTTCACTCCGCCCGTACAACCGTAGATCAGGAACGCGGAAGCGATCACCAGCAAGCTTCCGATAATTTTTTTGTTCATGACGATCCCCTTGTTGTTCGACTGTTCGAAGGGAGACGAGCAATCCCTGTGCCATGAACCGACTTGGTTTTCCTCAGAACCGTCAATGCTTACATCCGGGAATCCGCCAGCCGAATGTCACACTACCAAACGCATGTTACTCCCGCTCATGGCATCAAGTACCGCGCTGAGTCAGGGGGTTGCCGGCTTGACCGCGCGGTGAAAGCCGATCATGCCGTGGAACACCGTATCCACGGTCACCTCGACGAAGCCCAGTTCGCGCAGCACGATCGACAGTTCTTCGGCGGTGTAGAACAAATCCAGCGCGTCGATGAAATACTGCTTGAACTTGGTCGCCGCGGGGCTGCTGCCGACGATCAGGCTGGTGAAATTGAGGCAGGTCTTGAGATAGGCGTAGTACAGGTTCTTCACGATCGGATTGCGCGGACGCAGCATGTCGGAATGATGGAAGTGGCCGCCGGGCTTGAGCACCCGCAGGATCTCGGTGAACACTTCGCGAACGCGCAGGTGGCGCGAGGCGAACTGCAGGGTGACGACATCGAAATGATTGTCCGGGAAGGGCAGCGTATGCACGTCGCCGATGGTGCTCTTGATCTGGAAGCCCAGCGCCGTGGCATTCTGCTGCCCCACGGTCTGCATCTCCGCGCTGCGGTCCATGGCATGCACGTCCAGCGTCGGTTCGCGTTTGAGCAGGGCAATGCCGATGGCGTTGGTGCCGGCGCAGACATCCAGCACCTTCTGTTGCGGCTTGATGTCCACCGTTTGCATGAAGCGCTTGAGGAAGGTGCTCCACAAGCCGAGCGCGGCGATCTCGTTGGCGCGATCGTAATAGCGCGCGATATCCGCAAATGCATCATTCAGTTCGTTGCTCCAGACGTCGCTGAAACGCTCTTCGCGTACCGCCTCGCGAGAGGCCAGTGGGGGTGGTGCCATTGTTGTTTTCTCCTGCGGTGGGGATTGAATCGCTGCCTGCTGACCTCCGGATTTAGCCCTCCCGGGAGCAGGGTGTCAAGTCGGAAGATTCCTGCGCCCGAACAGAGTCCGCCACCCGAAAAATATTTCACACCTGAAACAAGCACCTGCATGATGCGCCGCGATGCATTACCGTCGATGGTCGGGACCTCGTGTCGGGCTTGCATCTTGAATTATGGCTCGCCCCTCGCCTTGATTCCGAGCCGACGCAACTTTTCCCAGAGGGTCTTGCGCGTAATCCCCAGGGCCTCCGCGGCATGGGTCATGTGTCCGCCGTGCCGCTCCAGTATCAGCGAAAGATAGTCACGTTCGCAGGCCATGAGGTATTCGGCCAGGGATTCGGAGCTGCCCTGTGAAGTTCCGACCTCATCGTCGAGGCTGCCGCCGAAGAACGCCTCGGCGCCGAGCAAGGGTCCATTTGACAGGATGCAGGCGCGCTCCACCGCATGCTTCAGCTCTCGCACGTTACCCGGCCATGCGTAGCTGAGCAGGGCCTGCTCGGTACGCGGATCGATGCGCCGCCGCTCGCCTGAATGCGCGTGGTTGAATTCCTCGACGAAATGTCGAACGAACCAGCGGATGTCCTCCGGCCGCTCCCGCAGTGGCGGAATGCGCAGGTGAATCACATGGATCCGGTAATAGAGGTCTTCGCGAAACTGCCCGGCGTCGACCATGGCGCGCAGGTCGCGGTGAGTGGCGCAGACCAGCCGGAAATCCGCGGTGATGGCTTTCTCGCCCCCGAGGCGAGTCAAGCGCTTGTCCTGCAGGACACGCAGCATCTTGGCCTGCATCGACAGCGGCATCTCTCCGATCTCGTCGAGAAACAGGATGCCCTGATGGGCCTGTTCGAACAACCCGCGCTTGGCCTTGACCGCACCGGTGAAGGCGCCGCGCTCGTAACCGAAGAGTTCGGATTCCATCAGCGACTCGGGAATCGAGGCGCAATTGACGGCGACGAACTCACCCGTCGCGCCGATCGCGTGATGGTGGAACAGCTTCGCCACATGCTCCTTGCCGGCTCCGGATTCGCCGGTAATCAGCAGCGCGGCGGCATGGCGCGCAAGCCGCGGAATCGATTCGGCAATGCGCTTCATGGCCGGCGAAACCCCGAGCGACTGGTCGCCGATATCGCTGACCGCGCCGTATCCCTCGGCCAGGCCGCGAACCTTCTGCACGAGAACGTCGACATCGAAGGGCTTGGTGACGTAGTCCGCCGCACCCGCCTTGAGCAGTTCCACCGCTCTGTCGATGGTGCCGAAGGCCGTCATGAAGAGGAAGGGCGGCAAGCCGGTGAGCGTCTCCTTCAGATCGAGAAACAGGTCGCCGCCATTGCGATCCGGCAGCCTGATGTCGCTTACCACGGCACTGTAACGGTGGGCCGCCAGCGCTTCGGCGCCCGCCGCCGCCGTACGGCACCAATCCACGGCGAAGCCTTCCAGGCGAAACAACTGGACCAGGGATTCACCCATGATCTCGTCATCCTCGATGAGGCAAAGGCGCAGCGCGGATTCAGTTCTCGGCATAAGGTATTTCGACGCGGAAGGTCGTGCAGCCGGGCTCGCTATCCACGGTAAGCCCGCCGCCGAGTTGCTGCACGATCTGATAGACCACCCAAAGCCCGAGACCGTAGCCCTTCTCGCGACCGCTGGCAAAGGGTTCGAAAAGATAGGCCATCTGTTCGTCGGGAATATGTTTGCCGTCGTTGCATACGGAAATCCGCAGCATTCCGTCGCTGGTCGTGAGACCGACCCTGACGCGGCCACCCTCGTCGGCGGCGGCAATGGCATTGAGCAGGAGATTGAGCAGGATCTGACGCATCAGCGTGGCAGGCAGCGAAAGCGGATGCTCGAGCGGGCCTTCCGCGACGATGGTGACCGAACGCGCATGTGCCTCGGCCTCGACCAGGATCAGCAGATCGTCGATATCCGCCGGCTGGAACGGGCGGTCCGTTGGCTTGGTTTCTACCAGCAGCGCGGCAACGGTATTGCGTATCTGCGAAAGCCCCCGCTCCAGCAAGGCCAGTGTCTGGTTCGCCAATGGATCTCCGGCGCCGTGGCGCTGATAGGTCTTGATGGCGGTCAGCATGCCTCCCAGCGGATTGTTGATTTCGTGCGCAATGCCCGCCGACAACCGTCCGACAGCCGCCAGCCGTTCCGTGACCAGCATCTGCTCCTCCAGGTCTTCCTTCTTCTTCAACTCACTCACCATGCGGCCAAAGGCATCACCCAACTGTCCGATCTCGTCGCGACTCCTGGGCAGGTTTGCGAGGCTCGCCATCTCAAGTTGGCCTGGCACATGGCGCATGGCCTCGGCCAGGGCGAGCAGGGGCGCGCCCGTTCGCCGCGCCCAAACCCATGAAATTGGCATGATCAGCACGAGTACCAGCAGGGTAACGAAGGCCGCCTGCCCCACCAAGCCGATGAATCGCGGCAGAAACGAGACTTTTGAATAGCCGAGAATGACATGGCCGAGCGCAACGCCGTCGGCTGTCAGCGGCGACATGACGAAGTAATGGGCGGAATCGGCCGGCTCGATCACCTGCTGCTCGGTGAGTTTGGCTTTCATCATGGCGGCGCGCAATCGACCATAAACACCGCCCTGACTCGCCGGACTGCTGCCGATCGGAAAATCGCGCGGCCGACTGGACACGAATACCCGAAATTCCGCGTCGGTCACCAGCACCACGTCAGCCTGCAATTCGGGAACGATGGCGACCGGGTCACGAGCCGACTGGAGGATTTCGTAGGCGCGCCAGATGTCGTCGTGCAGTACCGGCGCCACCAGCGTGTTGGCCAGCACCCGTGCCAGGCTTTTGGCATGGACCTCGAGATTCTGGCGCATTTCGTCGTACTCGCGCGTTACCAGCGCGGCGGTGACCGCCAGGGCCGTGCCCAGCACGGCCCCCATGACGCGCAGCGGAATCTTCCAGCGCAGCGAAAGATCGGCCAGGACGATCATGCCCGTCGCACCCGCGCCGCCATTCGGGCAATCTCGTCGAACAAGGAAGGCTGCCCGGCGACAAAGCCATCCAGTCGCAACAGGCGCAGCAATTCCGCGCCCTCGGCATCGGCAGGCATCCCCAGCAGGGCGGCGCGAAACTGCTGCAGTTCCTGTTCCGGTATGTCCGGGCGTGCCGCGAACGGCGGGTGGCCGAGGTCCGGCGATCTTTCGATGATTCGCGTGGCGCGTGTAAGCGCAGGATGGGTTTCGGCCAGGGTCTCCCAGACATAACCGTCCACCGCACCGCCATCGGACAGCCCGACGCCGACGGCTTCGACCACCTTGCGGTGGCCCCATGTGAAGAAATTGCGGGAAAAGAACGTCGCCGGATTCTCCCCCAGGGTGGTCAGCCGGTACTGAGGATAGAGGTAACCTGAATTGGAGTCGGGATCAGAATAGGCGAACACCTTGCCACGCAGGTCGGTCAGCGCGTTCGACTTCCGGTCATCGGCCGGTACGATGAGATAGGACTGGTAGTACGGGCGTCCCCGCCAAAGAGGTACGGCCACCAGGCGCAACTCGTGCCGATAACGCACATAGGGATAGCCGCAGATCCAGGCAAAATCGATCTTGCCGCCACGAATCAGGTCCAGCACTTCCCGGTAGCTGCCCCTTTGCACGAACATCACCGGGCGCTTCAGGCGGCGTTCCAGCCACACACGCCAGCGCGTCAGAAAACTCATCTGGTCGTCGAGGAAGACGGGGGTCAGCCCGATGCGCAAGGCGCCGGGCTCTGCCCGCACGGGCAATAGCGGTATCGCGGCAACGACTAGCGCCGACTGAAGGAAGAACCGTCGACGCAGCCTTGCGGAACTGTGATCGCCTGCATTCATGACAACGATGATAAGCGCGAACGCAGCTGTGTGATTTCCAATTTCCACCGCGTTACGTGCGCGTAGCACCTTGCAGCGCAGCATCGAAGCCAAGTGTTACGGCGGCGTAACGCAGGCAAACGGGACTGGAGAACCCGCGTCGTTCAAACCCTTAGCGCCAGCAAGGGATTGCGCGCCGAGCAACACAAATGGCCCGGATGTTGCGTAAAGGAAACGGCAGGCTGGTCCAGCGGACACCGATTTTTGCCCACGGCGACCAGAACAAACATCGGATCGCAGAAATCAGAGGAGGCAAGGCAGATGAGTGAAGAATTGAGGGTCTCTCCCATCGAGACACGCGGCATCGCCGGCAAGAGGCGTTTTGCCATGGTGGTCGATACGCGGCGCTGCATCGGCTGCATGGCCTGCCAGGTTGCGTGCAAGGCCGAATACGACACCCCGCTCGGGGTCAATCGCACCTGGGTTCCCTACAAGGTCGTCGGCAAGTATCCCAACGTCAAACGACAGTTCCTGCCTCGCCTGTGCAACCACTGCGACGACGCGCCCTGCGTGCGTAACTGCCCGGTGGACGCCACCTTCAAGGTCGAGGACGGCGGCTTCATTCTGCAGCGCTACGAGCGCTGCATCGGCTGCCGCTCCTGCATGGCGGCCTGCCCCTACAACGCGCGCTTCATGCTGCCGTCCCATCGCACTTACACGCCGATCACCAACGTGGTCGACAAGTGCACCTTCTGTTTCCACCGCGTATCGCAAAACCTGGTGCCGGCCTGCGTGCAGACCTGCATCGGACGCTCGCGCGTGTTCGGCGACATCAACGATCCGAACAGCGAGGTGTCGTATCTGGTGGCGAACAACCCGACCCAGGTGCTGCGCCCGGAAGAAGGCACCAAGCCGCACGTCTTCTACATCGGCGCCGATCGCAACGCGACCGAGTTCGGCCGCGATGCCTACCACAAGCCCGAAGTGATGGAACCCGAGCGTTCCGCCTTCAAGCGCAATTTCAAGATCTGAGAGGGACATCATGGGTGAATACGTCTGGTTTCACGATGTGTCATGGCACGCGAGCTATGCCGTCTATTTTTTCATTATCGGCATTCTCGCCGGCCTGTCGTTCATGTCCTACGGCTCCTGGATCACGCCGGCGCTGAGACCGCTGCGTGAAAAAGCGGCTTACGGTTCGATGGTGTTGCTGGCGCTGGGCGGCATGCTGCTGATCGCCGATCTGTCGCAACCGCTGCGCTTCTTCAATGTCCTCAACCCGGCCTACCTCAACTTCACCTCGCCGCTGGCCTGGGGCTCGTTGAACATCGTCGCCTTCGGCGTTTGCTCGGTGTTGTACATCCTTGAGCTGCGCAAGGCGGAAGACAGCGCGCGCGGCAAGATGCTGGCGCTGGTCACCGCGCTGCTGGCGCTGGGCCTGCCGGTCTACACCGGCTACGACCTTTCGGTGCACCAGTCGCGGCCGGTGTGGAACACGCCGATCATGCCTGTGCTGTTCGTCGCCCTGGCCGTCGCCTCCGGTTCCGCCGTCGGCGCGCTGCTGACCGGCGGCAATGACGCCGCGCAGAAGGTCTTGCGTGAGTACATGCTGTGGTCGACCGGCGCCGTGGGCGTGATCCTGGTCTCCATTCTCGGCACCACCAACTACGGCGGATCGGCGCAGGAACTGACCTTCATCATCATGACCACCGGCACCATGGGAATGATCTTCATCGGGGTCGGCCTGCTGGCGGGCACCGCGGCTCCCGTAGCGCTTCTACTGGCCGCCCATGTGCGCGAGCAGCAGACCGGTTTGATGCTGTCCGCCGTGCTGATCCTGGTCGGCAGTGCCGCCCTGCGCTATGCCCTGCTGATGGGCCCCCAGCAATTGCAGACCCTGTACTGACAGGTCAGAGGAGATAGAGAACATGGAAATGCCAAAAGTCACGCGTCGCACCTTCCTCAAGGTCAGCGCCACCACCGGTGCTGCCGCTGCTGCCGCCCCCCGTCTGCTCAACGCCATGGAGCACGAACTGGGCGGCAAGGATTTCGGCCCGGTCACCGGCGCCGAACGCAAGGCCATCCCGATCAACTGCCACGTCTGCAACATCCAGGACGGCGCCATCGCCTATGTCGAGAACGACCGCGTGGTCAAGCTCGAAGGCAATCCGGAGCATGTCTCGACGCGCGGCCGGCTCTGCGCCAAGGGCAACGCCGGCATGTGGTACAGCTACGACCCGGATCGCATCCTTTATCCGCTGAAGCGCGTCGGTGCGCGCGGCGAGGGCAAGTGGAAGCGCATCACCTGGGACGAGGCGCTGACCGAACTCGCCGGCAAGCTCGATGCGGCGCTCAAGGAAGACCCCAACACCATCATGCTGAAATACGGCCGCAACCGCTCCGGCGGTGCCGTCGATCGCTTCATGAAGACACTGGGCTCGGCCACCGTGGTCAATCACACCTCGGTCTGCGAATCGTCGAAGAAGATCGGCATGGAACCCACCTGGGGCCCGGACATCGAGACGCCGGACTTCGCCAATGCCAAGTACGTGCTCAATTTCGGCTCCAACATCCTTGAAGCCGCCTACTTCCACAACCCGCTGTCGCAGCGCGTGACGGAAGGCCGCGTCGACAACCACATGAAGATCGTCACCTTCGACGTGCGGCTGTCGAACACCGCCGGCTTCTCCGACGAGTGGGTGCCGGTGCATCCGGGGACCGACGGCGCGGTGGCCCTGGCCATGGGCCATGTGATCCTGCGCGACGACCTGCAGGACAGCGAGTTCATCGAGACCTGGACCAATGTCACGGTGAAGGAACTCAAGGAGCATTACAAGCAATTCACCCCGGAATGGGCGTCGAAGATTTCCGGCGTGCCGGCCGAAACCATCGAGCGCATCGCGACCGAGTTCGCCACCACCAAGCCGGCCACGCTATTCACTTATCGCGGCCCGGCCAAGCACCTCTACGGCTCCTACAACGAGCGCTCCTGCATGATGCTGCCGATCATGACCGGCAACGTCGAGAAAAAGGGCGGCTACTGCCTGCCGCGCGGCATGGGCTGGCCGCAGCCGAGCCCGGAGCCGGGCAAGCCGAAGAAGGATTCCTACCTCGCGCACCCGACCGAATACCCGCTGGCCGGGCACAAGGTCAGTCACCTGGTGCCCTTCTGGATCGCCGACGGCAAGCAGAAGATCAACGTCTACTTCACCTACCAGGACAATCCGGTCTATACCAATCCCGGCGCCATGGCGGTATGGGGAAAATTGTTCAAGGACGAGAAGCTGATTCCCTACCTGGTGTCGATGAGCCCCTTCATGGGCGAGGAGACCGCGCTGGCCGACCTGATCCTGCCCGACTGCCCGTATCTGGAGCGCTGGGAACCGGAATCGATGCCCAATTCGCTATGGCCGTGGTTGGGCATTCGCCAGCCGGTGCACAAGTCGCTGGGCGAATCGCGCGAAAACCGCATCATGATGCGCGACATCATCTGGAAGCTGGATCCCGACGGCAAGCGCGGCATGAAGCAGTTCTGGAACTTCAAGGATGGCGAGGATTACATGCGCCACCACTTCGACAACGTGCCCGGACTCAAGGAAGCCGGCGGCCTCAACTTCCTCAAGAAGCATGGCGTCTGGCCGATCTACGGCAAGCTCAATCCGAAGACCGGCAAGGTGTCGGACAAGACCGGCCGCGAAATCAAGGCCGAGTACGGCCTGTTCAAGAAGGAGTTGTCCGCCGCCGACATGGCCGGCACGGCGACCGACAAGAACGGCGTCATCACCAAGAACGGCAAGGCCATCGGCGTCAAGCGCAACGGCAAGAACTACGTCGGCTTCCCCACCGGCAACCGCATCATCAACGTGCGCGTCGACAAGTGGGCCGAGTATGGCTTCAACCCGATGCCGACCTTCAAGCGCATTCCGTGGCACGAGGCGATGAAGGACGACGAACTGGTGATGGTCACCTTCAAGCTCAACGTGATGAAGCAGTCGCGCACGGCGGCGGTGAAATGGCTGGCCGAGATCGCCCACAGCAACCCGATGTGGATCGGCACCAGCACGGCGGCCAAGCTCGGCATCAAGACCGGTGATCTGGTGCGCGTCGAGTCGAAGGTGGGCCACCTCGTCACCAAGGCCTACGTCACCGAGGGCATCCACCCGAGGACAGTGGCCATCCCGACCGGCTTCGGCCACTGGGAATACGGCCGCCTGGCCACGCTCAAGCTGAAGGACAAGAAGAGCGAAGCCAGCCACGGTGCGGACGATCCGGACCTCAACAACGTCTGGTGGGACGACAAGGGCGTCCATCCCAACAACATCATCCCGGTGGTGGCCGATCCGATCGGCGGCTCGCAGGGCTGGTACGACACCGTGGTCAAGGTGACCAAGGCCGGCCCGAACGACAAATACGGCGATTCGCAAGGGGATTGGGAGAAGCACTACGCGGCCTACAAGGAAACCATGCGCTACGCCTACACCGGCGACCTGCATCGCAAGATGCACCCGGAGATGGCGTCGTGGGCCGGCCCCGGCAGCGTCAAGCACCATGAAGGCGGCGGCCATTGAGCACTCCCTGAGGAGGGATGACCGGCCGGCACTCCTCCCCCTTGCGGCCGGGTAATTGCGGCCCGCCATACCCGGCGGGCCGGCTTTTTTTCCGAGGAATTGACATGCTGAAAAACGTACTGGCTCTGGATGACAGCGAAGAGGAAGTCGGCGCCGGCGAGACGGCGACCGTGCTGGCGTCGCCCGCCGAAACGGCAGCCGACTGGCGCGCCCGCGCCGAAATCTATCGCCTGCTCTCGGGCGTGTTCGTCGAAGAGCCGGGGCGCGAGTTCGTCACGGCGTTGCGCAGCCCGGAGGCGCTGGCACAACTTGCTGAAGCCGGCCTGCGCTTCGATGCTGATTTTCTGGATGCTCCGCAGGACGCGCTGCTCGAAGCGCTGGCCATCGAGTACACCACGCAGTTCGCCTCCTCCGGCGGCTTCCCGCCGGTAGAGTCGGTGCGACTGACCGGCCGCTACAAGCAGCAGCCGAATTTCGACGCCATGCAGACCTACAAGCGCCTCGGCTTCGTACTCCAGCCGGGCCGCTTCGAAGTGTTTGCCGATCAGCTGGGCATTGAATTGATGTTCGTCGCCGAGCTGCTGGAGCGCGGGGCGACTGCGCTGGAGCAAGGCGACGCCGTCACGCATCGCCGCCTGGAAAAGGAAATCAAGCGCTTCTGGAGCCAGCATCTCGGACGCTGGGTGCGCGGCTACAGCCGCCTGATCGAACGCACCGCCGAGCACTCGTTCTACCGTGAAATGGCGCGTTTCCTCGGTGGCTTCGCGGCCGAGGAAATCGAGGCGATGAGCCTGCGCATCGAAGATGCCGACCAGGCGCGGCTGGAGGTGCCCAAGGACGACATCCGCGTCGAATTCAATCCAAACGAACCGGTTTGCAACGGCTGCATGACGGACGCGCTGTCCACCACGCTGTCGGCGCCCGACAATGTGCGGCGCCTGGAGGAAATGCGCAGCCTGGGCGATCTGCGATAGGGCGGCCACCATGATTCTCGACCTCGCCACTCCGAAGGAATTGCCGGCACCGGACCGCGGCGTGCTCTCGCAGCTCGACTGGAGGGATGTCGCGGTAATGTGGAACAGCAACGATCTGGGGGCGCTGCACGACTGGCTCAACGAGCGCTGGTCGCGCCTGATCCGCAACAGCCTGCTCGGCACCAGGGATCCGGAGGCCGAGTTCCTGCAAGGCCTCGCCTTCGCCACGCTGGCGCTATTCTTCACCCAGAACCAGAATCAGGACGGCGCGCTGCTGCTGATCGACGACGCGCAGATGGCGCTGGCGAAGTATCGCCCGCGCTTTCTCGGCGTGAATGTCGAGCCCATTCTCGGCGGCCTTCAGGAACTGCGCCCGCTGCTGGTCGGGCTGGCGCCGGATGCCGACTGCCCGTTGTATCCTTTTGTCTATCCGAAGTTCGAATACACCACCTGAATCGTCATGCAAGCCGGCGTAGCGGAATCCGATGCGATCGAAGCAGTTGCCCCCCAGGAGTCGGCGCTGACGGTACGGCGCTGGGTGGCATTCGAAGGCGGCACCGGGGTCGAAGCCGATGATCTGGTGTTCGACGAGCCGGGCGTCGAAGCCGTCGCCTCGCTGTGCGCCGGCATCGTCCTCCCCCGTGGCGACGAACAGCGCGCCGTCACGCTGCTCACGGCAGGGGCCGATTGCGTATTCGTTGGCGAAGCCGCGCTGATCGACAGCACGGTCATCGATCGGCTGGTCGCTGCCCACGGCGCCGAACGCATCGGCATCTACGCGCCGCTTGGACGGCAAAGCATCAGCTGGTCGTTCGAAACGGTCTCGAATGCCGACTTCAAGACCGTCACGCCATCCCATTGCGAACCCGCCTGGGAGGTACTGCGCGCCGATGGCACGGGTACCGGCACCCTTGCGTCGTGGTGGCTGGCCGCCCTGCGCGAACTGGGCGCGTCGCACTTCCTGGTGCAGGTCGACATCCGCGACGACACCGACCTCAATCTCTGTGCCGGACTGGTCGAGCAATTTGGCGACAGCTTGTGGATCGGGCCTCTGGCGGACCCGCAGCCGCATCTTGCCGACTGGGTGGATTACGGTCAGTGCCGACAGATCGTTTTGCCCGAGGCCGCCCATGAACAGCGCGACAGCCTGCTCGGGGCCGCAAGGTCAGCCGCATGAGGTCGCGCATCGGCTCGCTGCTTGCTCCCCTGTGCGTCCTGTTCGCCAGCGTGGCGCAGGCGCAGGTCAGCCTCGCCGACAAGACGCAACTGGTCACCGCTTTGGCCGCCAAACCGCCCTGCTGCGTGATCGATGGCCGCGCCGCCGCGAGCCGCACGCGCGAGGTTCTGGACAACGCCTTGCCCTGGCGCACCGACCTGAAGATCAACCCGACGGCCATCGTGGTGGTCATCGCCGACCGCGACCGGGATGCGCTGGGCATTGCCAACGCACTGGGGCGCAAGCATCCGGGCAAACCGATTTTCGCCGTCAAGGGCGGCCTCCCGACCTGGAAGGCCGCGTCGCTGTCCCTGCTCGCCGCCGCCGGCATGGATGCCGCCATGAATGGCCCGGTGAGCTTCGTCATTCCCGCCAATACCTGCGAGCAGGGCAAACCCCTGCAGGAACTGCGGCCGGACAAAAAGAAGTGAGCGTCGGCATCCCGGAATTTCGCCCCTCGCGATGCGTGCGTTACCGCTATCGCTACAGCGAATGCGCGCGCTGTATGGATGCCTGTCCGCACCAGGCGATAAGGCTCTCCGATACCCGCGCGGCGATTGACGCGGACCAATGCCGCAACTGCGCGCTGTGCGTTTCCGCTTGTCGCACGGGCGCCTTTGCGGCGGACAGTTTCAAGCCCATCGACATGCTGCGCCAGGCGATCAAGACCGGGCGCTTCAGCATCGCCTGCGCGCCCTCGGGCCATCCCGCCGACGCGATCGTGCCCTGCCTCGGCGCACTCGATGCCTCGCTGCTGGCCTATATCGAAAAGCGCCGGCTGCCGACCACCTTGTTCGGCGCTTCCCTTTGTACCGATTGCGCGCATGGCACCAAGGGTGCGGCGCAACTGGCGGCGAACCTGGAGTCCGTGGCCGAGTTGCGGGCCGCTGCCGCGCCCGACCCATGGCTGCCGATCGAAGTCGTGGAAGACACCGCCGCGGTGGCCGCGGAAAAGCCGCGCTTCGCTTCCGCTCGCCGTCACCTGTTTCGCCGTCTGCTTGGCCGGGGCGTCGATGAAGTCGCTGCAGTCGTGGAGCAAAAGCCGACGGCCCAGCCCGTGCCCGACAAAGCCATCCGCCCCGGTGCCTATGCGCTGACGGAACAGCGCGAGCTGTTGCAGATCGTCGCCGGACGCAAGGACGGGCAGCCGTTTCAAGTCGCCATCCACGAGGCGCTACCGGCGCTCGACATCACCATCAGCCCCGGCTGCACCGTCTGCGAGGCCTGTTTTCGCGTTTGCCCCACCGGCGCCATCACGATCACCGAAAACCCCGGCGACTGGGCGCTGCTGTTTCAGCGCGATCGTTGCGTCGGTTGCGCGGTCTGCCTGGAAGTCTGCCAACCACGGGTGCTGGATGCCGCCGCGACATTCGATCTCACGCCCGATCAGCCGGCGCGACCGCTGATCCGCCTGGCCAAGCAGCGTTGCAAGCGCTGCGACCGCTTTTTTGTTTCACCGCATCCGGAAGAAACCTGCCGGGTTTGCAGCGACGATCAGGATGCCTTCACCGCCATCTACGGCTAGAACGCAAGGAGAACCGCGCATGGAATGGGAATTCACGCCGCAGCAAGTGGTCAAGGGCGAAATCGGCTACGGTCTTGCCGACTTCCGCAAGGGACTGGCCGAAGAGGTGCGGCAGAACGTCGGCGGCGACACGGACACGTTCACGCGCACCTATCATCTGCTCTACGACCTTTGCTACGCGCTGGCCACCAGCAAGGATCTCGAAACGCACCTCACAGCCTACGCCTACGATCCGCCTACCGTGCAGTTTCTGCGCGAGCTGGCGCCGGTGATGGCCGCCAACGTCGAAATGCTCGGCGCGATTCTGCAACGCCAGATCATGGATCGCGTCGAAGCCGGCATGCCGCTGGAGAATGCCGTGAGCGAGGTGGCTGACTGGCACCGGCAGACCGTGGCGGAACATCCGCCGACCACGCACTGAAACGCATGCGGCGAGACGGAAACCGCCTCACCGCAATCCTCGGGAAAAACTGCTTCAGAAAAGTTTTGTAGGAATAGCCCGCCTCCATCGAGGCCGAAATGCCGCCCTGCACGCGATGGAGGTTTGTATAGCCTAACAGGCTGTTGCCGGCCAGGGCGGCACCCGCGCCGGCAAAGGCAAAAGTGGCAGCGAGTGTGACGAGCAGAGTCTATCGCCCTGGTAAATTGACCTTGCGGTTCTTGACGGTCGTGGATCGACGCATTGCGGTGTTGCAACTAGCGCGAAATGGAATAGAAGGCGATGAGCGCGGCCAACTCCGGGGCATCGAATGGATTGACCCAGCTTGCCGTTCGGTCGCCACGCACACCCAGCAGCAGGCGGGCGGCAAATTCTTCTCGCGGTATCGACTTGATCTGAACGGCGAGATTTTTGGCCGGCAGCAGGCTGTCACCGGCAGGGGCTTCATGACAGCCGGCGCAGGTCGTGCGATGGATCGAAGCGCCGAGGCTGATCATTTCCGGCGTGGGATCGGCCGCCAGCAGCATGCGTGCATCGAACGGGTGACGTTGCTTCAAGGCCGCGAGCGCAGCGGAAAGCGCGCGCCAGTCCCTGCGGGCAAGCGAGTCGCGCATCGCGGCGACGGGTTTGGGATTCTCACTCGCCCGCCGCAACAGCAACGGCAGCGAAGAAAGCGCCCCGTTCAGGCGCTTGACCAGTCCCTCGCGTTCCAGCGGCCCTCCTTCACCGGCCATCAGCCGGCGCACATCGCCAGCCATCACGACGACTTCGGCCGCCAGCCGCCGCTCGTGCTCTCCCGCGGCCTGGACGGCGGCGCAACAAAACGCCGCCGCCAGTCCGGCAAGGAGGGAGCAAATGCGCACCCGGCTTATTTCAGGCTGACCTTTTGTTCCACCGGGCCGGCCTTGACCAGGGTCCATTCAACCATGGAGCCATCGTAGAGCTTGACCTTCTTGTTGCCGACCAGTTCGCTGGAAACGAACCAGCCGATCGAAGCCAGATGGCCAGTGTTGCAGAAGGTGATCTGGTCGCCGCTGGTGGGCACATTGGCGACCTTGAACAGCTTTTCCAGTTCGGACTTGGGTCGGAACATGCCGCCACCGTTCTCGGTGGTCCAGCCCGATGGCAGGTTCCTGGCGCCGGGCAGGGTGCCGTTTTCCGTCGCTTTCGGATTGCGGTTGATGCCGACGTACTGGTCTTCCGGACGGCTATCCACCAGCATCACACCCTTGGCCTTGGAGGCTTTCACGTCGTCGAGGCTGGCGACCATCTCCATGCGCGGATGCGGCGTGAAGGTCTTGGCCGCGACCTTGGCGGCGCCGGTTTCGACCGGGTTGGTCTTGTCCTTGGTCCAGGCCGCCATGCCGCCGTTGAGGATCGACACCTTGTCGTGGCCAAGTACCTTGAAGGTCCAGTAGATGCGCGTGGCCCAGCCCATGTCCAGATAGGCGCCGCCGGGCGCCACCAGCACGACATGGGTGTTGTTGTCGATGCCGAGGCTGCCGATATGGGTGGCGAGCTTGTCGAACCTGGCCGGCAGCATGTCCGGTACCTTGTCGGCACGCTCCTCGCGCCAGCCCGACTTGGCGAAATCCGTGCTCGCCGCGCCGGGAATGTGGCCGCGCAGGAAGTCCGATGTCGGTTGCATGTCCACGACGACGATGCCCGACTTGCCGAGGTTGGCCTTGACCCAGGCCGCGTCGACCAGCGGATCGGCGGCGAAGGCGGTGCCGATGAAACCGAACAGGAACGTCAGTGCCAGCCAGAACGACCGACTGCTATTCATCAATAGGTTCTTCATAGTTCTCTCCTCCATCAGGTTTTGTGGGTTCTGCCGGGTGCTGCGTGCTTCAGGTGCTGACAACCAGATCGGCGGCCAGGATGGCGGCAATGACGCCGTCCCAGTCGCTTTGCTGCAGGTCCGGACGCCGGATATCGACGACGTCGACGCGGTGCGTCGACGTCGTCTGCCGCAGGGCGGCAATCACGGTCTGGGCGTCGGGGAACAGACCGGTATTCAATTGCACAATGTTCATGATCCTCTCACAGGGAAAGCACGATGTCTGCGCTGGTCATCGCCAAGGCCAGGGTCGCGGCATCGAGCATAGGCAGATCATCGGCCATCTCGGCGACAGTGGTTTGCGGCGCGATGCCGGTCAGTTCCAGCAATTCGGCGTTCGCGGCATTTTCCGGAGTCTCGGCGACCGGTCCGGTCATGAACACCAGGCCGACCTGATGGCCGAAGATGGTCAGGCCGGCCGCCACGCGCATCGCCTCCGCGTGATCGCGCCGCGCCAGCACCAGGAGTTTTTTCTCGCTCACTGGACAACCCTCCCCCCGGCCCCCTCGCCAAGCGAGGGGGTGGCGATGGTTCGCCGCTGCGCGGCTCCGTGCGATGACTGGCGCCCCTTCGGGCGGCCGTGCGGGGCGCTCACAGGCTCACCACCTTCCTTGCTTCGCCCATCAGGGCGCTGTTGCTGGTCTGGCTGCCGGCCTCCACCGGACAGGCCAGCCCCGGAAGAAAGCGATGCCAGGATTCCTCGCAGACCACGGCACGCTCGACCTCGACAAGGGCCGCCGCGAGGTCGGTGTCGCGCAGGCCGAGCACGCCTTCATGCGTGAAGAATGCGCCGACGCGGCAACCGGCGCGCCCTGCGGCGAGCAGCAGCGGATACAAAAGCCGCCCGCCCGCCGCCGTGCCGACATGAAACAGGATGTCCATTAGCGCGCGCCTCCTGCTGCCAGGGCCAGGCTTCCGGGATGAACGCGGACGGCAATCCCCCGGCCGGCGCGCAGCCGGGTAAAGCGGGCGATCGCCTGATAGGCATCGTTCGCAATCACCACCCCGCCGGCCGCGGTCGGTTGCGGCCCGGGTTCGCGAGCATCGAGGAGTGCCGGCTTGTCGCGCAGGATGTCGGCGCCCAGCACCCACAAGTCATCGCGCATCGGCGCCGTCCACACCGCGCTGCGCACCATGCCGCGCTCCTGGCCGCCGCCGGCCAGACGGGGCAAAGGCCCGGTGAGGACGCGCACCGATTTCTGTCCGGCGAGGTAGAGCAGACCGGCGACGAAATCGCGCGCGGTCGCATCCTGGCCGACGACCAGCGCGGTTTCGCTGCCATGAAGTCCCGCGGTGCCGAGCAGCCAAAGAATGTCGCGTTCGCTCGGCAGCCGTTGCTGAGGCCCGAGAAATTCCTCGGCCGGCAGGCAGCGTGCGCCGGGAAGGCTGGCGCGCTTGCAATCGGCCAGCGGCCGACTGTCGATCACCGTCTCGCCAGCGCCGACTTTCTGCGTGTAGGCAAAATCGCCCGCCGCCCACGCCGGCGCGACGATCATGGCCAAAACGAGCAAGGCGGCACGCATCTTCAGCAACCGCCGAATCGCTTCGCCGCTGCCGGCGCGCCGCTCGCCGTCACCGGAGCCGGTGGATTGTCGATGTAATAGCCCATCAGGTCGATCACCGTCACCTTGCCGAAGCCGGGCAGATCGAGTTCGGGCAGGGTTTCCGGCGGCGCCGGCCTTTTCGATGCCACGACGGTTTCGCGCGGCAGAGCGGCGAGCGAGAAACCAGCCGCACACACCACTCCGGCAAGCACCAGACTCACGGAACAGAAAATCACGCCGGTGCGATTCAGCATATTGATTCTCCACTCACAGCGAGTCGCTGAAAAAGGCCAGATACATCATGCCGAACGCCAGGCAGAAAAGCAGTCCGTGGAAAACGGTTTGCAGGTCCAGGCCCATCATTTGCCCCCCTTGTAGTGCTGCACCAGGGTTTCCACCGGCACCGGCTGGCCCGTGACCGGATGCACCACGGGCGGCGTGAAATAGGGCACGCCGTCCCTGGTCGCCTTCATGCCCGGCGGCGGCGCGAAGCTCATCCAGAGAAATCCGCCGACGCTGGCAATCGCCGAGAGCGCAACCAGAAAACGCAGGAGCAGTCGTTGCCACATGGCCTCAGTCCTTGCGGATGTAGATATGCCAGCAGTGGGAGGCCTTGACGGTTTCCAGATGCGTGGCATCGAGTTCGTCGCACAAGGGCGGCAGCGCTTCGACCGAGGACGGGTTGTCGGCCAGCACCTCGATGATGTCGCCGACAGCGACCTCGTTGATGGCTTTCTTGGTCATCAACTGCGGGCGCGGGCAGGAGACACCCAGGCAATCAACGCGGCGGGCGATGCCGATTTTCGTGCCATCCGCGAGCACTGCCTCGCCGCCGGAAGCGACTTCTTCGACCTTCTTCTTCGTTCCGAACAGTCCCATTCTTTTCTCCCTTGGTCAGGCTTCGACAGTGGCGACCTTGGCCGCCTTTTTTTTCTGGTGTTCCTTCTGGTGTTTCTCATGCTCGGCGTGCTGGGCCGCCTCACGACGCAGGATGCCGCGATAGAGCAAGGCGAGGAAGGCCGTCTGCACCAGTCCGAAGACGATGGCCGGCACGCCGAGCTTGTCCTGCAGCGTCTGCGCATTGGCGAAGCCCAGTTGCAGCGCGGGCGCGTTGATCTGCCCGGTCATGGTCTGCGGCGCCGGCGGCCACCAGCTTGCCGACCACACCAGCGAGAAGAGGAACATGCCGACGAAGGTGAAGATCAGCGCCCACAGCGCGCCGATGTTGCCCTCGCCGGCCTTGACCCAGGTCGACACCGTGCAGGCCCCGGCCAGCACCATGCCGATGCCGAACAGGAAGAGTCCGGCGAAGGTGTTGAGACCGACGTCGAACTGCAGCGGATGCCCGGCGCCGACGCTCATGAAACCGGTGAAGCCTACGGTCAGGATCATCATCGCCACCAGCATGGCCTTGGTGTTGCGATAGGTCTTGAACATGATCGCGTCGCGCAGCGCGGCGGTATTGCAGAAGCGCGAGCGCTGCATCAGCAGGCCGGCCACCGAGCCGAACAGGAAGGCCACCAGGCATTCGACAACAGGCGTCATACGTCCCCCTCCAGCATCTTCTTGTAAATCATCGAGCCCACCCAGGCGCCGGCGATGATGCCGGACATGGCGAGATAGCCGCCGAGGTTCATCTCCGGCATCAGGCCGAAGAAGGTCGACACGTTGCAGATGTAAGCCAGGCGGATGCCGAAGCCCATCAGCAGCCCGCCGATGGTGATCAGCACCCACTCGGACAAATGGCGTGGCACGCGCCAGTAGAACTCCTTGCTCGCCACCGCGCCGACAAAGGCGCCGAACAGCATGCCGAGGCTGATGTAGATCTTCCAGTAGTCGGCATGGGGCGGAAACACCACGCTCCAGAAGGGGATGCGATCGAGTTCGTCGCCGAGCACGGCCTGGGCCATCAGGCCGGTCATCATGGTCTCGCCACCACCGACGGTCCACGCCCCCATCAGCAGGAACATGAATATGTCGAGTACCGCGATCGCCGCAAGTGCAATGATCGGGTCCAGAGTCTTGCGAAAAAACTCCATGCAGATCCTCCTCCTTTGTGCGTTCGGCCTAGGGGTCAATGACTCGCCGACGCCGCCTTGTTGTGGGAATCATTCTGCGGCAGTCCTCCGCACTGAGGTAGTATTTATTGCCAACATTTTGCCAAAGCGCCGCCACCCGGCCGGAAAATGAAATGACCATCTATCAGGAATCGCAGGGAATTCTCGATCACATGTTCAACGCCTGCACCACGGCGCAGATCAGCGAGTTCATTCCCGAAAAGCGCGGCTTTCGCCTGCACGGTCACAGCACCACCGTCACGCTCGAGCGCGCCTTCTGGAACGTGATCGACGCCATGGCCCAGGAATGCGGCCTGCCCGTGCCGCGCCTGATCGAGCAAGTGCTCGACAGTTGCCTGGTCGCCAACGACAAAAATCTGTCGTCCTGCCTGCGCGTGATCTGCCTCAAGTACCTGAACATCTACGCCGGCGCGGAACCGGGCAGCGAGAGCGCGCCAGGGCGAACCGAGCAGCACGGCGGGTAAGACCGTTTTCCGCCACGGACCATTCGACGCAGTCTACGTGCCCAGGCGTGAATGGATTTTGCCGGCCGAGTCGCCAGTTGCGATGAGGCCGTGCGCTCGGCGACATCGGCACAACCAATTCTGCCTGTCCTACCGTTCGTAACCCGAGCAGGGAATGCAGACATGCTTGTCGCCCACCACGCGCAGATAGGCCCGTGCCGTGAGTTCGTGGCAGGCCGCGCAAGGCCCGGTGGGTCTTCTTTTCGACCAGGGTCACTGCCAGCTTGCCCAGCGGCTGCTTGCTCATGTTGCCCTTGCCGAGGGTGCAGCCGGTGGCGAACTGCACGCCGGCGACGCTGGCCCAGCAGCGGTGGCCGTGGAATTCCAGCGCGCGGGTCAGGATCAGTCTGGGATCGCTCATGTCCATGGTGTTCCCCCTGTCAATGCATCACGTCCCAGATCAACTTGGCCGCCACCGCCAGCAGCAGGCCGCCGTAAAACCGTTTGACCCACGCCGGCTTGGCGCGGGTGGCCATGAACCAGGCGCCCGCCTGGGCGCCGGCAATCGCCGCGAAAATCCACCAGACCTTCGCGCCAGTAGCGCAGAAAGGCCGAGCGGAATCGCCACCGTTTTCAAGGGCAATTCGAGCCACTTGAAGATCGGCACGTAGAGCATGGCGCCGCCCAGGCCGAGCATGGAAAACACCAGCGACACGGCGAACACCAGCGCGGTGGCGATCAGATGGGTCGAGCCCAGGCTGTCCATGCGCGCTCGCCACTCGAAAATCAGAACTTGTAGAAGTCCCGGTTGAGGTAGGCGGTGATGTCATCCACGTCCTGCTCCGACAGGGCCGGTGCATAGTAGTCGCCCCAGCGCACGACGTCCTTGCGCAAGGCAGCGAGGGACTGGATCTTGCGCTTCGGCGAGGTGTAGAGCTCGGTGCCGTGACAATCGAGGCAAACCTTGTGCACCTCCATGCCGCGCACGGGATCGCCCTTTGGTGCGCCGGTGCAGCCGCCCAGCAGAACGGCAGAGGCAAGGACGTACAGAAATTTCCCGGGCGTCCTCATTTTGCCGGCCCCCTGCCCTGTCCCGCGCCAAAACCGGGGCCACGCGGACCGAGCGGTTCGCATTGCCCTTCGCGCCCGGCGGCGCGAGCGCGCTCCTGCATGTCGCGGCGGTGTGCCGTGCGCAGCGCCTCCTTTTCCGCCACCGAGCGCGTCGCCTGCATTTTTGCGCGATAGGCTGCGCGCTCCTCGTGGCTCATCTGGTCGGCACAATAGATCAACTCGCGTTGCACCGGATTGGCGGGGGCGGTCGCCGGCTGGGCGAAAGCCTGCAAACTCATAGCCAGCACTGCGAACGGTAGCAGTCGAATGGGTCTCATGATGGACTGCCTCACAGCATCTCGATGGCCAGCGCGATGCCCTGACCACCGCCGATGCAGAGCGTGACGATGCCGCGCTTTAGGCCGTCGCGCTGCATCGAGTGCATCAAACGCGTGGCCAGCACCGCGCCCGAGGCGCCGATCGGATGGCCATGCGCGATTGCGCCGCCCTCGACGTTGACGATGTCCGGAGCAAAACCCAGCTCACGCTGGCAGGCCAGCGCAATCGCGGCGAAGGCTTCGTTGATCTCCACCCGCTGCACGTCGGCCACGCTCCAGCCGGCTCGCGCCAAGGCCTGGCGCACTGCGGGTACCGGGCCAAGACCGAAGAAGCCCGGCTCGACCGCGCCGATGCCGTAGGCCACCAGCTTCGCCATGGGCTTGAGGCCGTTCTTCTCGGCCCAGTTGCGCTCGGCGACGACCATTGCCGCCGCGCCGGTATTCAGGCCGGGCGCATTGCCGGCGGTGATCGTGCCTTCCTTGCGGAAGGCGGGTTTGAGTTTGGCGAGGCTTTCGGCCGTGGTCTCCGGCCGGTTGTGCTCGTCCTTGTCGAACAGCGTCGGGCCCTTGCGACCCGGCACTTCGACGGCGACGATCTCGGCGGCAAACTTGCCGGCGGCCTGCGCCGCGGAGAAGTTCTGCTGCGAACGCAAGGCCCAGGCATCCTGATCGGCGCGGCTGATGCCGTTCTTCGTCACCAAATCTTCGGTATGCCAGCCCGAATGCTTGTCGGAGAAGGCATCGTTGAGGCCGTCGAACAGCATCGCGTCGTAGACCGTGACGTCGCCCATGCGCGCCCCCCAGCGGACCTGCGGCATCAGGTAGGGCGCGCGGTCCATGTTCTCCATGCCGCCGCCGATGGCGCAGTCGATCATGCCCGACCAGATTTCGAGCGCGGCACTGACCACGCCCTGCGCGCCGGAACCGCAGACGCGATTCACCGTCAAGGCCGGCACCTCGACCGGCAAGCCGCCGGCAATACCCGCCTGGCGCGCCGGATTCATCTTGACGCCGGCCTGGATCACATTGCCCATGACCAAGGCCTCAACCTTGTCAGGGGACAGATTGGCGCGCTTGAGGGTTTCGCGGATCGCTGCGGCGCCCAGCATCGGAGCAGCCACGTCCTTGAGGCTGCCGTTATAGGTACCGATCGCGGTGCGCACGGGATTGCACAGGACGACTTCACGGTTTGTCATGATGAGGCTCCATTGAGTGATCGAAAAAATAAGCTTACCCTGCATCCATGTCGACGATTCACTCCCGAAATGGATGCAGTCGGCCATTTACCTCCGGCCAAAAGTCGGCGCTGGCAAGACGGCGGATATCTGCTTCAGGCCAGTCAGCCGACCATCTCGGAGGCGAGATACAGCGCATAGCCGACCAGCAAGGTGCCGGCGACGCGAGTGAACCACCAATTGACCCGCCCAGCCCAGTGCGATCCGGCCACCCATTGGGCGAAACCCACCGAACTGCCCGCCGCCAACAACAACGCGCCGTGGCCGATGGAATACAGAAACATCAGCAGGGTGCCAAACAGCACATCCTGCTGGTTGCCGATCAGGGCCAGGATGCCGACCATCACCGGCGTGGCGCAAGGCGCGAAAACGACGCCGGACAGCGCGCCGGTGACGAAGGCGCCGAAGCCGCCCTTCCAGTGAGAGGCGACGACTCCATCGCCCCCGCAACGGGGGGCACCCATTCCGGGCAAGGCACGACCGGCGAGCAGGCTCGCCCCCGCCACCAGTGCCAGCACGATCAGCACGCCGCGCCAGAGTCCACCCGCCGGCAGGAAGATCGCGCCGGCCAAGGCAACCGCCAGTCCGACACCGGTGAAGGCCAGCGCCAGGCCGAACGCAAACGCGGCGGCGTAGAGAAATGCACGCCGCCGACTGCCGTCGGCATAACCGCCGACATAGCCCACCACCAGCGGCACGGCGGCCACGGTGCAGGGCGAAACCGACGACGCCAGCCCGGCCAGCAGCGCGGTCGCGGCGGCGGCCAGCGGATAGGTGGCGATCAGGGCTTCGCTTTCGATCATGGCGTGGCTGAGACGCCCAGACGGGCGATCACCTCGGCTTCGGAGAGCTTGCCCATGTGGCGTCCGATCTCGCGCCCGTCCGGGCCGAAGAAGGCTTGCGTCGGCATCAACTGGATGCGAAACATCTGCGCCGCTTCCCAGTCCTTGCTGATGTCGATCACCAGCACGTGCGCGCGGCCTTGCGTGCGCCGCGCGACGCGGTCGAGCACGACTTTCATCTCGCGGCAGGAAGCGCAAGTCTCGGCTCCGAACTCGACAATGGCGGGCAGGCCCGAGGCCGTGGCGTTCTGCACCAGCTTGATGCCCGGCGAGGACGGCGGCGTGGCATCGGCGCCGCACGCGGCGAGGCTGCCCAGCAGGGCGATGGCGATCAACAGGCGGCGCGCGCTGTTCTCCCGGTTACAGCACGGCATTGAACACATAGCCCACGAGCAGAATGCCGGCCGCCACAATTCCCGCGAAGGTGGCGATCAGCGTCGGCTTCAGTACCTTGCGCAGGATGATCATTTCCGGAGCGGAAAGCGCGATCACCGCCATCATGAAGGCCAGCACCGTGCCCAGCGCCGCGCCCTTGCCGATCAGCGCCTCGACCACCGGGATGATGCCGGCCGCATTGGTGTACATCGGCACGCCGAGCAGCACGGCAGCCGGCACCGACCACCACGGCGCATCCTTGCCCATGATCGAGGCCATGAAGTCCTCGGGCACATAGCCGTGGATGCCGGCGCCCAGCGCAATGCCGGCCATGACATAGGGCCAGACCTTGCCGACGATTTCCCTGACGTGGTGGCCCCCGGCCTCGAAACGCCGCACCCAGTTCATGTCGCTGCCATCGGCTGCCTGAGCCTCGCCTGCCTGGATTGCACGTACCCAGTCTTCCAGATGGCGTTCCATCTTCAACTCGCCGATCACGTAACCGGCAACGATGGCGACCAGCAGGCCCATCCCGAGATAAAGCGCCGCCACCTTCCAGCCGAACATGCCGAACAGCAGCGCCAGCGCGACTTCATTGACCATCGGCGCCGAAATCAGGAAGGAAAAGGTCACGCCCATCGGCACCCCGGCCGAGAGGAAGCCGATGAACAGCGGCACCGCCGAGCAGGAGCAGAAGGGCGTAACGATGCCGAGGCTGGCGGCCATGGCGTTGCCGACGCCGAGACGCTTGCCCGAGAGCAGCGCGCGGGTGCGTTCCGGCGAGAAGAAGGTCTGGATCACACCCATCAGGAACACGATGCCGATAAGCAGCAACAGCACCTTGGGCGTGTCGTAGACGAAGAAATGCACGGCCTCGGCGAAATGGGTACCGCGTTGGAGGTCCAGCGCGCCAACGATGGCGTCGGCGAAATCGGTAAGGTGGGCGTATGCCGCGCCCCAGGCAACGACGCCAACGCCCAAGCCGACGACCCACTTCGCAAGAGTCGGCGCCGGCGGGACGGCGACCACAGTGCCTTTACCGCTCATGCAAGCCACCCCGCTATCTTGTCGCGACCCGGAATCCCGCCGGCGTGCACTACCTTGCCGTCGATCACCACGCCCGGCGTGCTCATCACGCCGTAGCCCATGATGTCCTTGATTTCTTCCACCTTTTCGAGCTGCACCGCCATGCCCCTGGCGGCGGCGACCTCCTCGATCAGTTTCAGGGTGGTCTTGCAGTTGGCACAGCCGGTGCCCAGCACCTTGATGTTCTTCATAGCCTTGTCTCCAGGCAGGTTGATAACACCCATGGAGACGAAACACCGGCGAAAAGGATGCAGGCCTCAGCCCCGGCGGTGCTGCGGGTAGCGCGACATCACGGGAAAGTTCAAATCATCTCGATGGCCAGCGCGATGCCCTCCTCGCTGCCGATACGCAGGGTGACGATGCCTCGCTTGAGACCATCGCGTTGTAGCGAATGGATCAACCGCGTCGTCAGCACCGCGCCCGAGGCACCGATGGGATGGCCGTGGGCGATGGCGCCGCCCTCGACGTTCACCACGTCGTGGGCGAAGCCCAGTTCGCGGGTACAGGCGATGGCGATGGCGGCAAAGGCTTCATTGGCTTCCATGCGATCGACGCCGCCGCCCCGCTGTTGAGCCCCGGCGCATTACCCGCAGTGATGCTGCCGTCCTTGCGAAAGGCCGGACGCAACCTGGCCAGCGACTCAGCCGTGGTCTCGGGCCGGTTGCGCTCGTCTTTCCCGAAAAGTTCGGACCCCTTGCGGCCCTTGACCTCGATCACAACAATTTCCGTGTCGAACTTGCCGGCCGCCTGCGCCGCCGATGCCCGCCTGGCGTGCCGGGTTCATCTTGCTGCCGGCCTGGATCACCTGCCCCATGACCAGGGCTTGCACTTTTTCCGGCGCAAGGCCGGAGCGCTTCAGCACCTCGCGGATGACGATCGCGCCGAGCGCAGTTGCCGGCGTGTTCTTCAATGCGCCGCCATAGGTGCCGATCGGCGTGCGAACCGGGTTGCAGAGTACGACCTGACGTGCGTTCATGATCATCCCCCAATTGCTTGGTGGCTGCGCGTCAATGTAGTCGAAGACCGAGCGCAAAGGATGCAGAAAGTCGGCGCCGGCGGGACGGCGCCTATACCACGGGCGGACGCGGCACAAAGCCGGCGACATGGCCGTCGCCGTCGAAACTGACCTGGCAAAAACTGGTCAGCTGGGTCTTGAGCCGTGCCCGTGCCCGTTGCACGCGCGACTTGGCGGCGGGCAGGGAAAGTCCGATGCGCCTGGCGTAGTCCTGCTGGGTCATGCCCTCGATGTCGCACAGGGTGATGGCCTCGCGGTCCTGTTCCGAAAGCTCGGCCAGTGCGCGCGGCAGGCATTGCGTGAGGCTGTCGACCGGCGCTGGCGGATCGTTGCTGGCGGCGACAAGATCATCGGGTAGCGGCACCTGATCCTTGCGCAACCGCAGGCGATCGATCAGCAGGTTGCGCGCGGCATGGAACAGCCAGGCGCGCGGGCTGTCGATGCCGCACAGCCCGTTGTTGCGGCGCAGGGCGCGCAGGAATACCTCCTGCAGCAGATCCTCGGCTTCCGCGTCACTGCTGGCCCGGTGCCGCAGGAAGCGCCGCAGCTCGGCTTCGTGGGCAGACCAGGCATCGGCGACGCAGCGCATGGCCGGGGCGGACTAGAGCGAGAAATCCGCGTCGAAGGGCGCGTCGCCCTGGACCACGGGCAGCGTCAGCGAGTGGTCCCACTGGCTCCAGCCGCCGTTGAAGAAGCGCACGTCCCGGTAGCCCAGAGCCCTGAGCTGCAACCAGGCCAGGGTCGAGCGGAAACCGTCGTGGCAATAGGTGATGATGGTTGCGTCCTTCGGCACGTCCTTGTACAGCGCGGCGACCTCGGCCATGCCCAGCCACTTTTGCGACTGCGCGTCGGTGGCGTCGAGGCTGACGACGTTGCGCGCGCCGGGGATGTGGCCGCCCTGAACCGAATGACGGATGATCTTGCCCGAATACATCTCGCGCGGGCGCGCATCGAGCAGCACCACCTTCGGGTCGCGGCGGGCGACGACGCGATCATGGACATCGGTCCATTCGGCGAGCATCTCGCGCTTGCCGGGCTGCAGCGTCACCTTGCCGGGTTTGGGCGACACGCGCTCCTTGCTCAGCTCGTTGAAGGCCGACCATTCGATGGTGCCACCGTCGAGAATCTTCACCCGCGCCATGTCGTAGCCGAAATAGACGAGGAGGAAGTACAGCCGCGAGGCGAGCACGGAACGCGAATCGTCGTAGAGCACCAGCGTCGAATCATTGTCCACGCCCCAGCGCCGCAAGGTTGCCTGGAAGGCGGCGCGCGAAGGCAGGCGCATCAGCACCGCGGAATCGTTGTCGCCGAGGTCCTTGAAACGCTGCACCTGCACCGCGCCCGGCAAGTGGCCGACGGTATCGTATCGATGCGGAAAGTAGCGCACTTCGAGAATCACCAACTTCGGCTGCTTGAGCCGCGCTTCGAGCCAGGCGGCGTCGACCAGGAAGTCGGGTGGCGCGGCGCGGGCCATGCCGCAGAGGCCGAGCAGGCAGAGAAGGAAAATCAAGCGCAGGGTAGTGCCGTGGAATCGGATCATGGTCTTCGTTTATGCACGCAGGTTCAAAGTCGGCGCTGGCGGTACGGCGATCCGGCGCGCCGAAGATTCAATGCCGGCCCCCCGGTCAATGCGGGATCCGCTCCGGCGGTTCCGCCTTGCCGAACAGATAACCCTGGAAGGCCTGGCAGTTGTGGCTGGCGAGAAACTCGCGTTGCGCCTCGGTCTCCACGCCCTCGGCGATAACCGCCAGGCCCATGCTGTGCCCCAGCGCAACGATGGTCCGGGCAATCGTGGCGTCGTTCGGATCGGTCAGCACATCGCGGATGAATGACTGGTCGATCTTCAGTTGATCGAGGGGCAAGCGCTTCAGATAGGACAGCGAGGAATATCCGGTGCCGAAATCGTCGAGCGAGAAGCTCACCCCGGCGTCCTTCAGGGCGGTCATCTTGACGATGGTGTCCTCCACGTCGGTGAGGAACAGGCTCTCGGTCAGTTCCAGCTTCAGGCGTTGCGGATTGGCGCCGGTATGTTCGAGCGTTGCCAGCACCTGATCGACAAAGTCCTGGTGATGAAACTGTCGTGCACTGACATTTACCGCCATGGTCAGATGAGCCTTGCCGGAATCCCCACCCCAGATCGCCAGGCGCGCGCAGGCGGTTTCCAGCACCCACAAACCCAGCGACAGGATCAGGCCGGTTTCCTCGGCCAGCGGAATGAATTCGTTGGGAGCGATCAGGCCCCGTTCGGGATGGTGCCAGCGCACCAGCGCCTCGACACCCGTGAGTTGGCCCTCGGCACCCACCTGGGGCTGGTAGAAAAGCGCGAACTGCCCTTCGCGCAAGGCCTTGCGCAAGTCGGCCTCCAGCGCCGAGCGGACGGTAACGACCTCCTGCATGTCCGGCTGGAAGAAACGCAGCGCGTTGCGGCCCGCCGCCTTGGCCTGGTACATGGCCAGATCGGCCTGCTGCAACAATTCGTCGACACCCGTGTCGTGGCCGCAGAACAGCGTCACGCCGACGCTCGGAGTGCAGTGATACTCGTGGATGCCCAGTTGATAATCCAGATTCAGCGCCTCGACGATCTTTTCGCCCACCACTTCCGCCTGCGCCGCGGCATCGCGCAGTGTCTCGCTCAGGTCTTCCAGCATCAGGACGAACTCGTCGCCGCCGAGACGAGCCACCGTATCGCCTTCACGCACGCATTCGGTGAGGCGCACCGCGACCTGTTGCAGCAGCAGGTCGCCCTTCTCATGGCCCAGGGTGTCGTTCAGGTTCTTGAAGTTGTCCAGGTCGATGAACAGCACCGCGCCATGGTGCCGGTTACGGGCGCTGGCGGCCAGCGCATGTTGCAGGCGATCGAGCAGCAGCCTGCGGTTGGGCAACTGGGTCAGCGGGTCGAAGAAGGCCAGATGCCGGATTTCGTCTTCCGCCGCCTTGCTCGCGCTGATGTCGGAAAAGGCCGCCACATAATGGGTGATCTGCCCATCGAGGCCCCGCACCGCGGAGATGGTCTGCCACTTGGGAAAGATCTCGCCGTTCTTGCGCCTGTCCCATACTTCGCCATACCAGGCGCCGGTGGCCGCCAGCTGGCGCCACATGTCGGCATAGAACTCCCGGTCATGCTTGCCGGATTTGAGAAGCGCCGGAGTCTGCCCCACGGCTTCGTCGGCACTGTAGCCGGTCAGCTCGGTGAATGCCGGGTTGACCCGCAGGATGATGCCCTTGGCATCGGTGACCATGATGCCGTGCAGCGACTCGAAGGCCTTTGCCGCTATGCGCAGTTCCTGCTGCAGTTGCCGGCTTTCGGTGATGTCGCGCGTGATGCCGACGAAGTGCGTGGCGCGGCCATCGCCGTCCAGCACCGGCGCCACCGACAGGTCGCTCCAGAACGGCGTGCCATCCTTCTTGAAGTTCATCAGTTGGCCGCTGAAGCGGGCTTCCGCGGCAAGGGCGGCGCGCAATTCGGCGAGCATGGAATCATCCGCCGCCAGGTTGTGCAAAAAGGACGGGGTTTTCCCGAGTATCTCGGCTTCCGTGTAGCCGGTGATGCGCTGGAAAGCCTCGTTGGCATACGTGATGCGGCGCTCGGCGTCGGTGATGATCACGCCCTGCGTGATCGAGGCCAGCGCCTGATAATGTATGCGCAGGACCGCCTCGCTCCTTTCCCGCTCCTCGGACTGCACCACCTTGACCAGGTTCTCGCGGAACACGTTCATGGCGCGCGCCATGTCGCCGATTTCGTCGCCGCGCAGGTCGTCGCCCTCGATGATCTCGGCGGACTCGTCGCGCGCCGCCAGCCTGTTCATGGCGCGGGTCATGCGCGCCATCGGTTCGATGATCCCGTGCGCCAGCAGCGCGGCCAGCGCGATGGTGAGCACCAGCAGGAGGGTGGCGAATACGGCGACCATGTGCGCGGTGCGAGTCGCGGCGGCTTCCGCCCCCCGGGTCTGCGCAATCAGGTCGGCAACCAGGCTGTCCTCGACCACCTTCATCTGGTCCATTCTTTGCGTTGTCGTATCGAACCAGTGCGCGGCCTTGATGTCGCCTTTCAGGCGCGAGGTCTGGCCGCTGGTGGCGATCCGGCGCATGCGCTCAAGCTCCACCGCGCTGACACCCTCGAGCAGATAGTCGAGCAGCGCGATCTGTCCCGGCGTGGCAAACGAACTGAAACGGTCGAGGTACATCCGCTGCCGATCGATCATTTCAGTCAGGCGCCCCTGGCTGATCAGATCGAAATGACCGGCGGCAAACCCCGCGACACCGATGGCCCGTTCCATCCCGGCACTTTCCTTGGCCTGCAGGAGATGCAGATAGGCATAGATCGACCGCGTGAGGTCGGCCCGCGGGCTGACCACCAGGATTTCCTCGATGACGTCGATCAGCCGGTTGACGACGCCGCCATAGTGCCGGGTAAGCTCCGCCGTCGCCATGCGATGTTCGGTGATGACACCGCGCCATGCATCAATCCGGTCCGTCGCCTCGCGTGCGGTCGCAATCCGGCTGGACAGCAGTCCGCCCATCCGATCGGCATTGAAATAGACCAGCGCACCGGCCAGCGCGGCGCGCTTTTCGTCCGTTTCCGCGCGGTGCGCCGACAACCTTGCCGCCAGCTGGTCGCCCGTCGCGCCAACGAAGCTGGCCGAAATGCCGCGCTCCTTCTGCACCGCATGGATCAGGTTGCCGATCACGGGTGCCAGCTCTCCCATGGCGCGCAGATCCCTCATTTCGCCGGCAATGCGGAAGTAGCCGGTGACTATCCACACCGACAGAACCAGCACGCCGACGATCGGCAATGCCAGGGCGAGCCCGACACGCGTGCCGATGCGCACATTCCGCATCCCTGGGTACCGCATGCTCATGTCACCGGGTCGCGGGATTCACATCCCCTGGCGGCTTCAAGGCTCCCGGCCGCTACCGGACGGCCGAACAGATAACCCTGATAGGCGTTGCAGCCGTGGCTGGCGAGAAAACCCCGCTGCCCCTCGGTTTCCACTCCTTCGGCGATCACCGCCAGGCCGAGGCTCTGCCCCAGGGTAATGATGGCTTTGGCGATTGCCGCATCGTTGGGGTCGGTGAGCACGTCACGGACAAAGGATTGGTCGATCTTCAACTGGTCGAGCGGCAGGCGCTTGAGATAGGTGAGCGACGAATAGCCGGTGCCGAAGTCGTCGAGCGAGAAACCGACACCTTTCACCTTGAGTGCGGTCATTTTTTTGATGATGTCTTCCACATCCGTCAGGAGCAGGCTTTCCGTCAGTTCCAGCTTGAGTCGTCGAGGGTCCGCGCCGGTGTGGTCGAGGATCGCCAGCACCTGCTCGACAAAGTCGATGTGATGGAACTGGCGCACGCTGACATTGACCGCCACCGTAAGATGGTTCATGCCGGGCTGACGCGCCCATCTTACCAGTTGCGCGCAGGCGGCTTGCAGCACCCAGTGGCCGAGTTGCAATATCAGGCCATTGTCTTCGGCAAGCGGAATGAACTCGCCGGGAGGAACCATGCCGCGCTCCGGATGCTGCCAGCGCACCAGGGCTTCGGCGCCTGTCATCCGCCCCGTGGCATCGACCTGGGCCTGGTAGTGAAGCAGGAACTGGCCATCCTGCAGGGCCTGGCGCAGCTCCGCTTCCAGGCTGGCGCGGGCCGTTACCACGGCCTGCATTTGCGGATCGAAGAAGCGCAGGGTATTGCGGCCCGCCGCCTTGGACTGGTACATGGCGAAGTCCGCCCGCTTCAGCAGCTCGTCAACGGCTTCCTGCTTCTCGCCGAACAAGGTGATGCCGATGCTCGGCGTACTGTGATGCCGGTGTTCGCCCAACAGGTAGGTCTCGTTGAGCTCGGTCAGTATCTTTTCGCCGACCGCCTTGGCCTGCGGCGCGGCATTCTCCGGATTTTCGTCGAGGCCTTCCAGCATCACCACGAACTCGTCGCCGCCGAGGCGGGCCACGCTGTCGCTCTCGCGCACGCATGCACGCAGGCGCTGCGCAACTTCCTTCAGCAGCAGGTCGCCGTGATCGTGGCCGAGCGTGTCATTGAGGATCTTGAAATTGTCGAGATCGATGAACAGCAGCGCGCCTTCGCGCCCCGAACGGGCGCTGGCGCCAATCGCCTGCTGCAGGCGGTCGATCAGCAACCGCCGATTGGGCAACTGGGTCAGCGGGTCGTAGAACGCCAGGCGGTGGATTTCGGCTTCCGCTTCGGTGTTGCGGGAAATGTCCGAAAAAGTCCCGATGTAGTTGCTGACCTGCCCGTCGGGCGCGACGACGGAACTGATGGTGAGCATCTCGGCATAGATCTTTCCGTTCTTGCGCCGATTCCAGATTTCGCCCTGCCAGTAACCGCTCTCGCGCAAGGTGGTCCACATGCGCCGGTAGTACTCGGCATCGTGGCGCCCCGACTTGAACAAGGCCGGGGTCTGGCCGATGGCCTCATCCGCGCTGTAGCCGGTGAGGCGAACGAAAGCCTGATTGACGCGCACAATGACACCCTTGGGGTCGGTGATCATCATGCCTTCCTGCGACTCGAAGGCAATCGCGGCAACGCGCAGATTGGCCTCGGCCTGCCTGCGCTCCTCGATGCTGGTGGCAACGCCCAGATAGCCGGTGATTTCGCCCTGCTGGTTGCGTATCGCGGTGACCGACAGCAGCACCGGTATGCGCGTTCCGTCCTTGCGGATATACGTCCATTCGCGCTCATCGGGTTCGCCCGTGACGCGTGTCCTGGCGACAAAGGCATCGAAGCCGGGCGCCACGGCAAAGCCCAGCTCCCGCGTCAGCAACTCGGCATAGGCAAGAACTTCGTCGGGATCATGGAACACCCCGGGATCCTGCCTGCCCACCATGTCTTCCGCGGCATGGCCCAGCAGCGTCTCGGCGCCGCGATTGAAAACCGTGATGAGGCCTTGCAGATCGGTGGCGATGATGGAGTAGGAAGCGCTGGAAAGCACGGAGGCCATCAGCGTCTGGCTCTTCAGCAGGGCCGCTTCGGCGACCTTGCGCTCGGTGATGTCCTGCAGGGTTTCGATGGCGCCGACGATGCGTCCGTTGTCATCGTGCAGCGGCGCGGCGAGAAAACTCAGCCAGCGCCCGATATTGGGAAAGTAATTCTCGGCTTCATAGGCTCCGCGCACGACGGGGGACGGACCAACGGTTCCCGTGTAGTAGTGTTCCATGGCCGCCAGGGCGGCCTGGTCGTCGTTGACGATCAGATCGGCCAGCACCGGCCTCGGCGCCGGGTAAAACGCCCGCCACACATCCTGGGTGCCGATCATGTCGGCCGCGGGAATCCTGAATACGCGCTCGCACGCGCGATTCCAGTGCGTGACGCGGTGATCGGCATCGATGACGAAGGTCGAGACCGGCGTGCCGTCGACGATCTGGGTCAGCGCCCGCTTGGCGTGCTCCTGTCCGAGTTCGGCGCGGCGGCGATCGGTGATGTCCTGCACCGTGCCGACATAGCGCAGGATGTTTCCCGCCGCGTCCAGAATCCGCTCGGCGCGGCTCCGCACCCAGCGGGTTTCGCCACCCAGCACGACGCGATAGGCGACCTCGGCGCGCTCGCCCTTGAGCACCTGGCGGCGAAACTGCCTTACCGCGCTTTGATCTTCCGCCTGAACCATCCTGCCCAGATAGTCATCGAGACTCAGGCTGGAATTGTCCGGCAGGCCAAGGATGCGGCGCGCCTCCGGCGACCAGTGCATTTCGTTGCGGTTGAAGTCGAGCACCCAGCTGCCCACCTGGGCCAGGGACAAGGCGCGATTCAGGTCCTCGTCCCTGGCGGCGGCCTGCGCCATCATGCTCTGCAGGCGCCGATGGCGCCGCGCCAGGGTGGACGCCGCGGTAATCAGCACGGCGGGGTCGCCGGATTTTGGCAGGAAGTCTTCGGCAGCCGAGCGGCGGGCCGCCAACTGCCGCTCGCGGTCGTTCCAGGCGGTGAGATAGATCACCGGCAGCTGCACATGGCGTTCCTGCTGCCGGATCAGGGTGACCAGTTCCGGTCCGCGGCAGGCCGCCATCTCGAAGTCGACCACCAGCACGTCGGGCCGATACTCGTCCATGAAATCAAGCACCAGCAAGGGGTCTTCCGAGGGCAGCACGTCCATGCCGGCCTCGGTCAGGATCGCGGCAAACGCATTGAGCGTACTCTGCTCGTCGTCAACCAGCATCACGCGATAACGGTCCCCCCGTTCGGCCACCCGCAACTCTTCCATGAGGCCGGTGAGGCGATGCAGCGCCAGCGGCTTCGTGAAGAAACACCTGACGCCGGAACGCAGCAGCTCGACCTGCTGTGAAAACGTGGCATCGGGATCGGCCAGCACGATCCAGCTGCCGGCCCTGGCGGCTTCCGTTGCGAGAAAACGGCGCCGGGAATCCGTGAGCGACAGGATCCAGTTCATGTCGGCCAGCACCAGATGGCTCTTGTCCAAAGGTACAGGCATGTCCTCCGGCTGGCCGAATGTCCCGAGTGTCGCCCCCATCCCGGCCAGCACCACGCGCAAGGGTTCCAGGTCCTGATCGAGGGCGCCGACGGCAATCACTGTCATGTTCAGCGGCGCCACCGGCGCCGTTGACTGGCGAATGGCGTTTCTCGTACTCAGCGCGCCCACCATCTGTCCGGTGAGATCAAGCAGCGCATGCAGACGAACGGCGGCAATTTCCTTTTCGGTGACCGCCTTCGACAACAGGGACACCAGTGCGGCGCAGGTATCCCGCACCTGCCCGCTTTCCAGAAGCGAATGCGCCAGCTTCAGCCGATCCAGCAAACGCAGGCCGCGCAATCGATCCCAGCCATCCCGCGCGAGCTTGTCGCGCAAGTCTTCCAGCTGTTCCTGCAGGGTGCCGATGGCGCTGGTGTTCATCTCGCAGTGTTTTCACTATTCCGCGAGCGGCGCGATTGAACTCGCGGCGGGCATGCGAACACCCTCCGGCAACTGTTTGAACGGCTTCGAGACACCCTCATGCCCACGCCTGCCCCCATGTCCCGATCATCGCCGGGTAAATGCTTTTGTTGCCGCCTCAGTTTATCAATCGCCACAAGCGGGACGGGAGTCCGCTGCTACCGGCAACCGCTGCAAGCGGCATACTCACTTTAGGCATATGTTACGCGGGATGGGCCCGGCGCGGGGGCCGGCGGTGGAAATGCGAACCTGGAAAAGTCATGCGAAGCGGTATCCGGGGACGGCGCTCGCGGTACGGCTATTGTCCCGGCTGGCCGCAGGCAACGAGAACGCGACGACGATCTGTCGTGCGCGCCCCTTTCACTTGCAGTTGTGATGCAGCTTCCATTTCTCGGCATGGCCCATGGCGACGGCCCACTCGGGCGGCGTACAGTCGCCGCTGGCCGTGTTCTCCGTCGCAGGGGCGGCGTCGAGCAGCGTCGGCGCCTCGACCGGAGTGGAAATGTTCCGGCTGACGAACACGATCATGACCAAAAAGGCGACGACGATCAGGGTTTGCGCAAAGCCGATTTTCTGGATTTCCTGCCGCGCCGACACCTCGCAGGTGCCGCCCGGACAGAGCTGGGCCTGCTCCCTGTGGAACCGGTTGTAGACCTTGCAGCCGAGGCAGATGCCGAAAGCACTTTCGAAGAACATCAGCGTCAGGCAGGCGGCGCAGACCAGCAGGTTGATCGGGCCGATCACGTTATGGATCACGATCAGGAACAGCATTGCCAACGCCAGCGCGAAGCCGATGGCCCAGGCGAAGCGCTTCTGCGGCGCACCGACGTATTCCGGGAGCTGGTTACGCACCGCGAAGCGGCCGACGACGAGGCTCGGAGAAAAGCGCGGATTGATGAAAATCCGGATCGTGAAGTCGACCAGAAAGGCGACGACGAAAATCCGCGTCAGGCGAAAGTCGCCCAGCATCCATGCGTTCATGAAGGCGACCATGGCGAAGAAGAACAGGATGCCGGCGCCGGCCCGCACTTCGCGTTCGTTGAGCACCGGCACGGCATGGCCTTCGACGGTCTCTCCAAATCCAAGAATTTTGCTCATGTGCATCCTGTCAATAAATCGGTGCAAGCCTAGCCCTTAAGCACCTTGCCAGTGCCATCGCGCACGGTGACGTTCACCGGAAAGCCGCTGCGAACGCTCTGGGTGACGACGCAGAAATCCTCGAACTGGTCGAGCACGCGGTCCAGGTGTTCCATCGAATCGGCCGGCGAATCGAACTGGATCATGACATCGACGCTGCCGACACGCAGGCGCTTCGCCTCGTTGCGCTCCATGTGCGCGGTAACCACCGTGGTGATCGGGCCGGGATTGTTCTTGAACTTGCGCAGCGCGAACAACAGGCTGGCCGAGAGGCAATTGGCAATGCCGGCGGCGAGCAGGCGCGAAGGATTGGGGCCGGCACCCTTGCCCAAAGGCTCCGGCTCGTCGGCCAGCAGCGGCGGAATGTTCTGGTCGAAGCGGATCAGGAAAGCGAAGTCCTCCTGCTGTTCGAGGGTGAAAGAAAACTGCGGGGTGTCGCTCATTAATTTCTCCTTTAAGACAGAGTTTCAGTGAAGGCTAACGCCGGATTTATCGGCGTTAAGCGCAGCGGCCGTAACTAGAACTGCTGCGATTCACTCATGATTTGCTCCTGATGAGAGTCGGCGCTGGTGGTACGGCGGTTACGACGCTCATGCCTGCTTCAGCCAGCCGGCGATTTCGTCCTTGCTCGGCATGCGGCCGAAGACCATGACTTCTTCGTCGACCACCAGGGCCGGGGTGGTCATGATCGGGTAGGCCATGATCGCCTTCATGTCGCGCACGTGATCGAATTCCGCTTCGATCCCGAGTTCGGCGACGACTTCGCGCGTGAGTTGTTCGAGCCGCTGGCACTTGGCGCAGCCGGTACCGAGGATCTTGATCTGCATGGTGCCTCCTTGTGTTCAGTGCGCGGGCGAAGCTTGCGCCCGCCCGATCAGTTGCACTGCCGCCGCGAGCGTGAGCAAGAAGCCGCCGATGATCAGCGCCAGTGTGCCGAGCGGCATGCCGTCCACCCAGGCGCCGTAAGCCAGGCCCGCGATGGTCGAGAATACCGCCACCAGCCCGACGTAGGTCCAGGCCTTGAGTTTGCCGATGATGGCGGAAGTGATCAGGATGCTTTGCAGCGAGAGTTCGGGGTCGGCCATCAGGTAGGCGATCAGCGGCCCCGGATGCATGCCGAGCGAGAGGAACATCCTGGCGATCGGCACTTCGACCAGCGTCGGAAAATACATGAAGATGCCGAACACCACGCCGGCGAGGTTGGCCAGCAGCGTGTTGCTGCCCGCGATGAACTGGATCCACTCGGGCTGGATGAAGCTGCGCACCACGCCGACCAGAAACACGCCGACCACCAGCAGCGGAAATATCATCCGGATGAAGCGCCAGGTTTCCCACAGCCATTGCTGCATGTCCCAGGCGTCAAAGCGGCGCGCCAGCGGCAGGATGGCGGCGCAGAGAATCGCCACGGCCAGCGTGCGTCCGCTGACGGTGATCGCCAGCCCCGACGAGCCTGCCTGCACGCCGAGCGCGGCGAAGACCAGCGTGAAAGCCGTCAGGCCGAGCGCCAGCCAGGTCAGGCGGCTGAAGCCGGCATCGACCTGCCCCAGCCCGCGCCATGCCGCGGCACCGATCGCCAGCAGGAGGCCGATCAGGGTCAGGCCCTGCAGGCTGAGGCCTTCCTCGCCCTTGATCTGATTTACGGGTACCAGTCGATCGAGCAGCCCCTGCGCCGTCGACGCGCCATCCCAGGGCAGCACCGTGCTGAACAGAGGCGCGGTCAGCCATTCGATTTTGAGCGTGCCGGCGATCAGCAGCGCGACGAGGACGGCGAGGAACAGCAGATTCCTGCGCGGAATGCCGCCGCCGGCGACGAATGCGCCGTTCGCCGCGGTGCGCGCGGACTCTTCGCGATGGAAGATCAGCGCCATCAGCATGCCGATGCCGATACCGAAGCACAGCGCGAGCACGATGCGCGCAATGGCGAAATCGGCGCCGAGCGCCACCCCGGTGTAGGACAGCGCGAGGATGTTGCCCGCCGGGGCAAAGAAGAGAAAGGTGATCGCCGGACCGAGCCCCGCGCCCCTGCTGTAGATGCCGGCGAACAAGGGCTGGACGGTGCAGGAACACACGGCGAGCAGGCTGCCGGCGCCGGCCGCGGCCGAGTAGGAAACATACTTCGGTGCGTCGGGACCGAGGAAGCGGATGATGGATTGCTGCGGCACCAGCGCCGAGAGCCCGCCCGCGATGAAAAAGGCCGGCACCAGGCACAGCAGCACGTGCGCCGCGAGATAGGAGGCGAGGCTGGCGGCACCGCTTTGCAGCGCGGCGATCAGGATATCCACGATGGACTCAGGCCTTCGCCTCGTACCAGCCCTTGCTGGAATTCACCAGTTTCACCACCAGCAGCATCACCGGCACTTCGATCAGCACGCCGACCACGGTGGCGAGCGCCGCGCCGGATTCGAAACCGAACAGGCTGATGGCGGCGGCAACCGCCAGTTCGAAGAAGTTCGAAGCGCCGATCAGGGCCGACGGACAGGCGACGTTGTGCTTCTCGCCCACCGCGCGGTTGAGCCAGTAGGCCAGCGCGGAATTGAAGAAGACCTGGATCAGGATCGGCACCGCGAGTAGCGCGATGATCAGCGGCTTGTCGATGATGGCCTTGCCCTGAAAGGCGAACAGCAGTACCAGCGTCGCCAGCAGCGCGGCGATCGACCAGGGGCCGATTTTTTCCATGGTCCGGTCGAAGTGCTGCCGGCCCTTGGCGAGCAGCGACTTGCGCCAGAGCTGGGCGAGGATCACGGGGATCACGATGTAGAGCACGACCGAGGTGAACAATGTGTCCCACGGCACGGTGATGGCCGAGATGCCGAGCAGGAAAGCCACCAGCGGCGCGAAGGCGATGACCATGATGCTGTCGTTCAAGGCCACCTGCGACAGGGTGAACAACGGATCGCCGTTGGTCAGCCGGCTCCAGACGAAGACCATCGCGGTGCAGGGCGCCGCGGCAAGCAGGATCAGGCCGGCGATGTAGCTGTCGAGCTGGTCGGCCGGCAGCCAGGGCGCGAAGATGTTGCGGATGAACAGCCAGGCCAGGAAGGCCATCGAGAAGGGCTTCACCAGCCAGTTCACGAACAGCGTGACACCGATGCCTTTGACATGGTTGCGGACTTCGTGCAGCGCGCCGAAATCCACCTTGACCAGCATCGGGATGATCATCACCCAGATCAGCAGGCCGACCGGAATATTGACCCGGGCGACTTCCATTTTCCCCAGCATCTGGAAGGGTGCCGGCAGATACTGGCCGAGGCCGATGCCGGCGACGATGCAGAGAAAAACCCAGACCGTCAGATAGCGCTCGAAAGTGGACATCGGCGCGCCTTCAGCTTGTTTGGCGGTGACTTCGCATTGAACTGACATGGCTCAGCTCCCCGTGTGGATTCGCCGTGCCGCCAGCGCCGACTCTTCAGGGCTCATGGTTTCCAGCGGCAGGGCGAGAAAGGCTTCGATGCGTTTCTTCAAGGATTGGTAAGCCTCCTCGAAGGCCGCGCGCCGCGCCTCGATCGGCTCGACGTGGGCCGGATCGGGAATGCCCCAGTGCGCCGTGGCCGGATGGCCGGGCCAGACCGGGCAGGTTTCCTGCGCGGCGTTGCCGCAGACGGTGAAAATGAAATCGAACACCGGTTGCGCCTGTGCAGAAGTCGGCGCTGGCGAGACGGCGTTCGCGGCAAATTCATCCCAGGACTTGCTGCGCGCACCCTCGCAGGGCACGCCGTGTCCTTGCAGCGTCTCGATCGCTACCGGATTGACCACGCCGCCCGGCTTGCTGCCCGCCGACCAGGCCCTGACGCGGCCCTTGCCAAGATGGTTGAACAGCATTTCGCCGAGAATCGAGCGGGCGGAATTGCCGGTGCAGAGCACCAGAACATTGAACGACACGGGCTCTCCTCAAGCCGCCTTGCGGCGGCGGGCTGTGGTGGCGCGTGCCACCGTCTTCGGCAGGCACTGCCCGCCCTGGCAGCAGTTGTCGGTGAGATAGGCGATCAGGTCGTCCATCGCCGCGAAGCTCGCCGCGTAGAAGATGAAGCGGCCTTCCTGCCGCGATGTGATCAGGCCGCTGCGCGCCAGATGCGCGACGTGGAAGGACAGGGTGGCGGGCGGAAGCGCCAGCGACTCGGAAATCGCGCCGGCTTTCAGGCCTTGCGGTCCCTGCTCGACCAGCAGGCGGAAGATGCGCAAGCGGGTTTCCTGCGCAAGCGCAGCCAGCTTATCGACGGCCTGGATGGTTTCCACGGGTTTCGCTTTTATATTTCCGGAAATGTGGAAACATTTTATGCGGCGGCCGGCATTTCAGTCAAGCAAGGCGGTCGCCGTTTCCAGCCCGTTGTTCAATCTGCGTCAATCTGCGAAATCTGCGGACAAAACCGGGGTCTTTGGGTTCATTTCATCCTTCGCGGGTGCGTCGTGCCGCGACGTAGGTGACCAGCCCCGCAACGGCCATCAAGCCGAAGGCGATGCCGACCTGGCTGACGCGCTCGGGGGCAAGGAGCAGCAGCGCGCCGAGTTCGAGCATCATCGCGCCGGACATCAGCTTGAGCAGGCGGCCTTCGCGTTCGCTGAGCTTGCGCGCGCCGAGGCTGCGGGCGAAGACGACGACGATGGCGGCCAGCGGCAGGACGTAGATGGCGTTGTAGGCCGCGAGGTAGCCGTAGCGCGCGGCGGGCGACAGATCGGCCAGCGTCAGCAGGCGCGTATAGACCATCGGAAAGCCGGCGGTGCACAGCAGCTCGTAAAAGTTGGCGGCGATGGCGAGGAAGGCCGTGGCGGCGATCATCGCCGGCAGATTCTCGGCGCCGAGGATGCCGCGCGTGCGGCGGAAGATGTCGGGTTTTTTCGATTCGGGAATCGACAGCGTGAGCCCCTTTTCGAAGGCGAAAAAGTCCTTCACGTTCACCGCGCCGACGAACACCGCCAGCGCACCGGCGGCCAGCGTCACCCAGGCCAGATGCCCGAAAAGCTGGAAGACATTGAGCCAGGCCGCCATGAAGGCGAAATACATCAACCCCGAAATGGCGACGAAGACACCGCCGATGACCAGCATGCGGGTGCGACTCTTCTGGTGCGCCATCATCGAAAGCAGAAACAGCAGCACGAAAAAGGCGCAGGGATTGAAGGCATCGAGCCCCGCCAGCACCAGGGTCAACACGGGCAGCGAGAGGCTGGCGGGATCGATCGCGCCGATCAGCGGCAGATTGATCGCCGCGGCAGGCGACACCTGCGCGACCGGCGCGGTGCCGCCGCCGGCCCGGGCGCGGCAGTCATCGAGTTGGCGGCGAATCGTGGTACCGGTGATCTCGTCGCCATCCCAGCCAAGATGCATTTCGCCGCAGAACAGCCACGCCGGAACGCCGCCGGTTTCAGTGCCGAGCACGCGTGCCATGGCCTCGTAGCGGCGCAGGTTTTCGGGATGGCGCGTCAGCTCCAGCGAGTGCAGGCGAACCCAGGGCCGCGCCTGCGGAATCGCGTCGATGTACGGATGCGCCGCGGTGCAGTGCGGACAGCTGAGCGACCAGAAGAAGTAGAGCTGCACTTCCGGCTGGCCGTCGGCACCGGTGCGCAGCCAGGGATCCTCGGCGCGGCCGGGCAGCGACGCAAATGCCAGCAGGCCGGCCGCCAGCAAGAAAATGAGCTTGCGCAAGAACCTCACGCCGTCCGCCTTCACGAAATGTCCCGGCCTTCGCCGGCCTCCTCGACCGTCCTCCCGTCCCGAATATGATAAATCCGCTTGAAGGTCGGGATGATTTTCTCATCGTGGGTGACGACGATGATCGCGGTCTGGTATTGGCTGGCCATCTGGTTGAGGATGCGCACCACGGCCAGCGCACGCTGGCTGTCGAGCGGCGCGGTGGGTTCGTCGGCGAGGATCACCGGCGGCTGGTTGGCCAGCGCGCGTGCGATCGAGACGCGCTGCTGCTCGCCGCCGGAAAGCTCGCTCGGCTGTGCCTTGGCGCGATGCGCGACGTCGAGCGCCTGCAGCAGTTCCAGCGCCCGCGCCCGGGAAGGCGCGTTGGCGCGTCCCGCCAGCATCGGCAGCAGGGCGACGTTGTCGGTGACATCGAGGAAGGGAATCAGGTAGGGGGCCTGGAAGATGAAGCCGATGCGGTCGCGCCGCAAGGCGCGCAGGTCGGGCGTTTTCCAGCCACCCTGGTCGCTGTCGTAGATCACCTCGCCGCCCAGCGTCATGCGCCCGCGCGTCGGTTCGATCACCGCGCCGAGGCACTTGAGCAGCGTGGTCTTGCCCGAACCGCTGGGGCCGACGAGACCCACCACCTCGCCGGGCGCGATGCGCATGTTGACTTCCTTCAGCGCATCGACGGCGGTGTCGCCCTCGCCGTAGCGTTTGCTGAGGCCTTCGATGTGGATGCCGTCATCCATCAGAGCGTATGAAAAACCCCATGAGAACCCACCGCAGAGGCGCGGAGGCGCGGAGGGGGCGCAGAGAAGTTCAAAGGAAACGATGAGGGTTCCTCTGCGTTGTCTCTGCGCCTCTGCGCCTCCGCGGTAAATCTTGATTTCTCCACAGCCTCTCAGCCCCCGATCGCCGTGGCCGGATCGACCTTCAGCGCGGCGCGGATGGCCAGCGTGCTGGCCAGCGCGCAGACCACCATGACGATGGCAAGGGCGCGCATGGCGTCCGCCGTCTCCAGCAGCACATACTTGGGAAAGGCCGGCGCCCACAGCGTGGCGGAAATCTTGCCGACCACGAAGCCGATCAGGCCGAGGCCGAGCGCCTGTTGCAGGATCATGCCGGCGATGGTGCGGTTGCGCGTGCCGATCAGTTTCAGCACCGCGATTTCGCGAATCTTGCCCAGCGTCATGGTGTAGATGATGAAGGCGACGATCGCCGCGCTGACGATGGTGAGGATGGCGAGGAACATGCCGATCTGCTTGGCCGAAGTGGCGATCAGCTTGGCGATCAGGATCTCCTCCATCTGTTCGCGGGTGTAGGCCTGCAAGTGTTTCCAGCGGCGTATCTCCCGCGCCACGGCTTCCGCCGTGTCGCCAGCGCCGACTTTCACCAGCACCGCATTGACGCTGTGGTTGATGGTCTGCGACGCGGTCACCGCGTCGAGCAGGCCGGGCACGCCGGGGCGGTTCAGGGCGGGGTTGGCCGCCGTGCGTGCGCGGTCGGCGATGATGGCGTCGTTGTCCTTGAGGAACTGCGCTTCCTGCGCGTCCTTGAGCGGAATGAACACCATCGGATCGCCGCCGGAGGACACCATGCGCCGCGTCAGGCCGACCACTTCGTAGTCGTGGCGGCGGATGCGGATGCGCTCGCCGAGCTTGAAGCCGGTCTTGACGTCGGCGATGGCCTCGAAGTGACCGCGCAGCAGGCGCCGCCCCGCCACCAGGTAGGCCGGCTCGCCAGGTTGGCCCGGCTCGAAGCCGACCACCATGCTGCGACTCTCGCGGCTGCCGTGGCGCACCTGCATGGTCAGGTAGGTCACGTTCGCCGCCTGCGCCACGCCGGACATGCCGAGCAGCCCGCGATACACGTCGTCACGGATGCTGGATGACTCGGCGTACGGTCCCTGGGTGTCCTTCTGCACCACCCAGATGTCGGCGCCGCTGTTGGTCAGCAGCACCCGCGCGTCATCGACCATGCCGCGATAGACGCCGGCCATGGTCAGCGTGGCGCCGATCAGCAGGCCCAGCCCGACCCCGGTGAGGACGAACTTGCCCCAGGAATGCAGGATGTCGCGGCCGGCAAGGCTGATCATGACGGGCTCACGAACCCGTGAGGGTGGAAACCACTTTGATGCGGCTGTCCGCGGCGAGCTCGCTCTCGCTGTGCACGATCACCACATCGCCCTCCTTGAGGCCGTCGATGATCTGTACCCTGCCGTCGGCGCCGGTGGTGCCCGTCTTGACTGGAACAAAATCCGGCTTGCCGGCGGCCAGCCGCCAGACGCCGGTTTTGCCTCCGTGCAGGCGCAATGCCGCGCCGGGAACGGCCAGTGCCTGCTTGACGCCCGGCGGGTGCAGGGTGATTTCGCTCATTTCGCCGATGGATACGTCCTTCGGCGGCGTGTCGAAAGTCACCAGCGCAATGCGCTCTTCGGTCACGCTGTCGCTCAGCATTTCAATGCGCGCGACTTTCCCCGGCAGCACCTGGCCCGGCCGCGAGCGCAAGACGATTTCAGCCGGGAGCCCCGCTTGCAGTCCGGCCGAACGATGCTGATCGAGGCGCATTTTTAGCCACAGGCTGTCGGCGGCGACCAGCCGCACCACGGCCTGTCCGGCGACCACGGTCGAGCCCGGCTCGGCGTCGCGCGCGGTCACCACGCCGTCGGCCGGTGCCAGCAGGCGCAGGTTGCCACGCTGCTGTTGCGCGCCGGCGCGTTCCGCGTCGAGGCGCGCGAGGTCCTGGCGCGCGCCGGCCAGCGCTGCCTCGGCGGCGGCAAACTGGGCCATAGCGGAATTCATCTCCTGCGTCTTGCCTTCGGTCACGCTGGAACTGACGAAACCCTTGCGCCCCAGATCTTCATAGCGGCGCGCATTGGCGGCTGCCACTTCGCGTCGCGCGGCGCTGTCGGCAAGTTGCGCCGCCGCCGTATCGATTGCATTTTTCGCGCGGTTGGCGGCCGCGCTCGTTGCGGCGATGCGCTGATCGAGGTCGACCGGGTCCATCTCCGCCAGCAACTGTCCGGCCTTCACGACGTCGCCGACATCCACGGCGACGTGGCGCACGCGCCCGGCCGTGGTGGGTCCGACCAGATAGCCGTGCCGCGCTTCGACCACGCCGATGCCGAACAGCAAGGGCGCCAGGTCGGCTCGCGCGGCCGGTGCAACGGTGACGCGCATTGATGCCAGCGGCCCGCTGCGGGCGACGAACAACACCAGAATGGCCAACAGTACGACGGCGGCAGTAATGAGGGTGGTGCGACGATCGAAGGAGAGTTTCATCGCGGGCTGCTCCCCGCCGCAGTCGCCTTCATCGCGCGCAGGGCGGCCAGCGCCACCGCGATCCAGAACAGCGAGCGCAGCGACAGGGCGCCGACGGTGCGCGCTTCATACGCGCCGCCGGTAACGATGTACGCCGCAAAGGCCAGGAAGACGAGAACGGTCGACACTGCCAGGAACAAGGCCATCGGGGCAGCCCAGCGTTTGGCCAGCAGCAGCGCCGCCCCGGCGAGGACATAGACAAAGCCCGCCAGAAAATTGAACCAGAGCACGAAGGGCACGATGTTGCCCAACTCGGCGCGCGCCTCCATGCCGCCGAACAATGCACGGCCACCGCTGAACACCGTGAGGGCGCCGAAAGCGATGGCAGCAATGGCCAGCCATTTCAGCATGCGCTCGGACTTCATGTGATGCTCCTGATTCCGCGACGGTAGATGGCGAAGGCACCTCGCGCGTCGGCGCGCATTTGTCCGGCCTTGCCACTCAGCAGCGATTGCATGACCAGGCCCTGGATGCTGCCGATGAAGGCTATGACGGCCGCCGCAGTATCGACCTCCAAAGCCACTTCGCCGCGGGCTTTCCCCGCATCGATGAGACCGCTCAAGCGTTCCCGGTAGCCCCCGATCAGGGTACGCGCCATGCGTTTGGCGGGAGTGTCCTCGGCGCGTTGCAGCTCGCCGAACAAAAGTCGCGGCACGCCGGGGTGCTCGGCGACGAACTTGATGTGGGCCATGAACACCGCTTCCAGCGCGAGCAGCGGCGAGTCCGCGCCTTGAATGGCACGGTCTACCCGCTGCAGCAATCGCTCGGCCACCCATTCCATGACCGCCTGCCAGATCGCATCCTTGCTCGGAAAATGGCGAAACAGCGCACCCTGCGTGAGATTCATCCGCTTGGCAATCGCCGCCGTGGTGATATCACCGGGATTCTGCTCGGCAGTCAGTTCGACAACGGCTTCAATCGTCACCGCCCGTCGCAGTTCGGCCGGCAGGTTTCGTGGCTTGGCGCTGACATCCATGGTTTCTTCGATCGTAAGATAGTAATTAGTTACTATCTTATTGACGGTCCTCCGATATGTCAAGCAAGTCGCCATGCCCCGCTATCAGGGATGGGGCTGAAACAGTTTTCCGCTGGCCACGCCGCCGATGGTCTTGACCAGGGTCAGTGTCCAGATGCCCGCGAGCAGGGCCCACGCCAGCCAGCCGAATGCCAATGGCGTAGCCAGGCCGCTGACCTCGCTCAGGCGCTGGCTGCCGAGGGTGAACGCGCCCAGCGGAAAGGTGAAGGCCCACCACGTCAGCGAGAACGGCAGCGGGTCAATCTTTCTGACGGACCAGGTAAACAGCATCGCCAGCACCAGCCAGAAGGCGCCGAAGCCCCAGAGCAGGAAGACCGCCATCAGGTAGGCGGATTTGTCGCCGGCGAAAGGCGTGGCGGCCACCAGGTTGAGCACGCTGACCACGGTGACGCCCAGCGGCGCCAGGTTGATCCAGAAGGTCGGCGCCATCATCGGCGGCAGGCGCTTATGTACATAGAACCGATGGAAGGCCAGTGCCAGCAAGGCCGTGTACATGAAGATGCCGGAACCGAGACCGATGCCGTTGATCGTCAGCGCCAGATCGCGCAGCGCCTCCGGCTGAACGGCGAGCAGCGGCCCGCCGGCCACCGGGATCACCACCAGGCCCACCGGCGGCATGAAGATGCCGGGCGTGATGTGATCGAGGTTGACATGCTCGCCCTGAAAGATCGAAAGCAGCACGGCCAGGGTCAGGCTGAACAGCAGCGCCACGCCGATCCACCAGGCGATCAGCGCCAGCGATTCGTGGCCGCCGAAGGCGCGCAATTGTCCGGCCAGCACCAGCAGGGCGATGGCATAGGAAGGATAGAAATTGGCTGCCACCGGATGCCTGAAGGTATTGGCGACCGCCGGCCAGGCCATCAACCAGCGCAGCAGCCAGGGGATGCTGATCGCGGCGAACAGCGCCAGATTGAAGTAATGCAGAGCCCAGGCCGGGCCTGCCAGCATCGGCAGTTGATGGGAGAAATGCAGCGTCGACAGGGCGAAGGCGCCGGTGCCCATGACCGCCGCCGGCCAGCCGGGAGCGAAGGTTTTGACGATGAGGGAAAAGCTGAGCGGGGCGGCAGTGGTGGGTGGGTTCATGTCGAGGGATTGTTCAGTGGTTGGGCGCAACCGTGATCGAGGCCGTCGAGTTCGATCTGGATCGTCGGATGCGTGATGTGAAAACGCTCATGCAGTTGCTGCGCAATGCCTTCCAGGAAGGCGTCGCCCGGATGTCCGCCGGGGATGACCAGATGGGCCGTCAGGGCGATATCGGTGGTACTCATGGCCCAGACATGCAGGTCGTGAACTTCCGTCACGCCGGGCAGGGCGCGCAGCATGGCGTCGACCTCGGCGAGGATCACGCTCTCCGGCACGCCGTCGAACAGCAGGTGCAGGGACTTCCGGAACAGGCCCCAGGTCGCGGCAATGATCACCAGCGCGATCGCCATGCTGGTTACCGGATCGAGCCAGGCCCATCCGGTCCGCAGATACAGCGCGCCGGCCACCACCACACCCAGCGAAACCAGGGCATCGCCGGCCATGTGCAGAAATGCGCCGCGGATGTTCATGTCGGATTCCTTGCCCGACATGAACAGGGCGGCGGTCGCGCCATTGACCAGCACGCCGATGGCGGCGATGACGATGATGGTCAAGCCGTCGGTCGGTGCCGGAGATTGCAGGCGGTGGGCGGCTTCCCACAGCAGGGAGCCCATCGCCACCAGCAGCAGCACGGCATTGGCAAAGGCCGCAAGAATCGAGGCGCGCTGCCAGCCATAGGTATTGCGATGGTCGGGTTGGCGGCTCGCGGCCAGCGCCGCGACCCAGGCCAGTACCAGCCCGGCGACATCCGACAGGTTGTGGCCGGCGTCGGCCAGCAAGGCCAGCGAGCCGACGCGCCAGCCATAGACGGCCTCGACCACGACGAAGCCGAGGTTCAGCGCAATGCCGATGGCAAAGGCCCGGCTGAACGACGCCGGGCCGTGATGGTGCGAATGCCCGCTCATCGGCCCGCGAAGTTCGTCATTGCCCGCCGCGCCACACGCTTACTTGAAGAAGCCGCGAGCCTTCATGCGGTCGCAGCCATTCTGGCGTGGCGCGGGCAGCGTGACGCCCTTTTCCTTGGCACGAACCTCCATGGCCTGGTGATGTTCGGTCTGCAGGGCCTTGCATTCGTCGTAGGTTTTGGCGGCACGCATCTTGCCGCTATGCGCCGTGCGCTCTTCGGCACTCATCAGTGCCCAGCCCGGCGTATTGTTCTTGTCGAAGTTGAAGCGCATTGCCTTGCCGCCTCCGGGACCCATGCCCTGACCCGGGCCCATGCCGCCTCCCGGACCCATGCCTTGGCCGGGACCCATGCCTTGCCCGGGACCCATGCCTTGCCCGGGACCCATTCCCTGCCCCCCGGCAGGCTGCGAAAAAACCGGTGTTGCAATCGATGCACCCAGGAACGCAAGCAGCGCGATATGTGTGAGCTTCATGATGTTTTCCTTTTGGTTGAGTGAAATGCCTCGATCACTTTGTGCTCGAAGACAATATTAGCTTAGTCTAACTTACCGGCTGTGCAATGGACGGATTGTGAGAATTTGTGTGCGTCCCGCAGCCCCGTACTTTGAACCCGATCCGGCGGTCCGCGAACAATGTGGCGTCAGCGACTGTCCGCAGGCAAAATCCGCCATCAGCTCGCAAAAACTCAAGCCATGGTCAGTCGCCGACAATTTATGCGGGGGGATTTCAAGGCCCGCCGCGCACCGCAGCGCCCACCCTGGGCGCTGACCGAGGAAGCCTTCCTCGGTGCCTGTTCGCGTTGCGGCGAATGCATTCCGGTCTGCCCGACGCGAATCATCGTGGTGGTGCGCGGCTATCCGGAGGTGGATTTCAAGCGCGGCGAATGCAGCTTTTGCGGTGCCTGCGCGACAGCCTGCAAACACGGCGCCTTGCTGCGTGCCGGGAACGAGTCCACACCCTGGACGATCAGGGCGCAGGTAGCGGAGAACTGCCTGGCCAGACATGGCGTGGAATGCCGGGTCTGCGGCGACCCCTGCGCGGTGGCCGCCATCCGCTTCAGCCCGCGCCTCGGCGGGCCGCCCCTGCCCGAAGTGGATGCCGGCTCCTGCACGGGCTGCGGCGCCTGCGTGGCGTCCTGCCCGGCGGCGGCAATCACCCTGAAATAGCGTCCGGCGGCGCAATGCCACCGGACGAAAAACTTACTTGATGTTGCCGATGAAACGGTTTTCGACCAGCGCGGGCGCATCGGCCTGCGGCACGTGGCAGCTGGTGCAGACATGGCGCGATGCATCGAAAGCCTTGGTCGCGGCAACGAAGTGGCTGTCGCCCAGCTTCGGTGAGTTCTTCTTCACGTAATTGTCCGGGCCGTGGCAGTCCATGCACTGGTTTTCGGTGAGCGTCACTTCATCGAAGTTATCCACCGCATGCGGAATCACCGGCGGCTGCTGGGCGTAGGTCCGTGCAACGGTTGGCTGCGTGCCGGGCCGCGCACCCATGTACTTGGTCGGTGCGGGTGCCTTGTCCGGCGCGGCGACGTCCGCGCCGCGCATCGAAACCAGAGGCTCGTAGCTGGCGCAACCGACAATGACGGTCAGCAACGATGCCAGAAGGATGGTGACGGTTTTCTTCATGATGGACTCCCCAGACGAAATTGAAGGTTGATCACTTTGGCGCCGCGTGCGGGACGCCGGTAACAGGTGCGACGGTAGTGCCGAAACGGGTGCCGAAGGCGAACACATCCTTCGAGCAGACATCGATGCAGCGACCACAATTGGTGCAGTTGGCTTCCAGTATCAACGGCGGCGTGCCGTCGATGGCTTTCAGCGCCGGCCGGATGACCTGTGGTTCGGGGCAGACGGCGAAACAGTCCATGCAGTCGTTGCAGGCATCGCGCGCCGGCAGCTTGATGCGTGCCAGCGAGAACCTGCCGACCAGGCTGTAGAACGCACCGACCGGGCAAAGATGGCCGCACCAGCCGTGGCGCATGACGAACAGGTCGAAGAGGAATACGGCCAGCAACACGGCCCATGCCAGACCGAGGCCGAAGAACAATCCGCGATGCATCATCGACACCGGATTGACCATTTCCCAGGCGATGCTGCCGGTCACCGCTGCCGCCACCAGCGTCATGCCGAGCATCCAGTAGCGCGTCGGCCGGCTGATGTGCGCGCTGCCCTTTAGCCCAAGCCGCACGCGCATCCAGTAGGCGGCATCGGTCAGCAGGTTGACCGGGCACACCCAGGAACAATAACTGCGGCCGCCGACCAGCAGATAGAACAGCAGCACGATGACCACGCCGGTCAGCGCCAGTTTCTCCGGCACCTGCCTTGCCAGCACCGACTGGAGGATGACGTAGGGATCGGTCAGCGGCAGGAAGTTCAGCGTGTAGCTGAAATTCAGATTGCCCTTGACGATCCACCAACCGAACCAGGGGCCGACGAGGAACAGCAACAGAATTCCAATCTGGCTGCTGCGCCGCAGGATCAGCCATTTGTGCGCGGCGAACCAGCCTTTCGCGGCAACGGCTTCGACGCCGGGACGCATGGGCGAAGTTTTCAGGGCAGAGTTCACAGCTTGCCCCCCTGGAAGGCCTTGGGCAAGCCGACCGGCCCGGGAGTCGGCGCTGGCGGGACGGCGCCCGGACTTCCCGACAGTCCCTTGCCGCTCTCATACTTCATGCCCTCGGGCATGTTGTACTGATGCTCGACGTCCGGCGCCACCAGGCTGCCGCCGGCTTTTTCCTTTTCCACCCAGCCCAGGCGATAGTGCGAGCTGAGCTGGCCCTTGGCCATGTAGAGCGGGAACACCTTGATCGAAGCCACCTCGGTGGGGCAGGCCTTCTCGCACTTGCCGCATCCGGTGCAGTGGTCGGAATGCACCACCGGAATGAACAGGGTGTGCTTGCCGGTGCGCGCGTTGGTCTGCGGATCGAGCGTGATGGCCTTGTCGATCACCGGGCAGACGCGGTAGCAGATGTCGCAGCGCAAGCCGAGGAAATTGAGGCAGGTTTCGTGGTCGACCAGCACCGCGAGTCCCATCTTGGACTTGTTGATGTCCTTCAACGAGTGATCGAGCGCCCCGGTCGGGCAGGCCTTCACGCACGGAATGTCCTCGCACATCTCGCAAGGCAACTGGCGCGCGACGAAGTAAGGCGTGCCGGTCGACATCGGCTCCTCGGGCTTGGCCAGATGCAGGATGTTGTAGGGACAATCGCGCACGCACATCCCGCAGCGGATGCAGGCCGCCGAGAAGTCGCTTTCCGGCAAGGCGCCGGGCGGCCGGATCGCCGCCGGCGGCAAGGCCTTGGCATGTCGCGCATACAGCCCGACCCCAAGCCCCAAGAGGCCGACGCCGCAAGCCATGCGCGCGGTATCGGCGAGGAACTGGCGACGGGCTGCGGCACTCGGCGTGTTCTCGTTGTCCATGATCGCTGGACGGAGAGCGCATGTTTCCCGCGCCCTCCGCGACTCCATGCATGTTCGATCAGGCCTTGACCACCCTGGCGGCGCACTTCTTGAAGTCCGTTTCCTTCGAAATCGGACAGGTGGCATCCAGGGTGAGCTTGTTGACCAGGCGATGCTCGTCGAAGAAGGGGATGAAGATCAAACCCTCCGGCGGTTTGTTGCGACCCTTGGTGTCGACCCGCAATTCGATCTCGCCACGGCGCGTGGATACCTTGACCACGTCATTGCGCTTGAGCCCGCGCTTCTCGGCATCCTTCGGGTGCATCCACACCACCGCGTCGGGGAAGGCCTTGTAGAGCTCCGGCGCGCGGCGCGTCATCGAACCGGTGTGCCAGTGTTCCAGCACACGGCCGGTACACAGCCACAAGTCGAAATCCTTGTCCGGCATTTCGGCCGCGGGCTGGTAGGGCAGCGCAAATATCTTGGCCTTGCCGTCGGGATAGCCGTAGAACTTCACCCCCTCGCCTTTCTTCACGTACGGGTCGTAACCCTCGCGGAAGCGCCACAGGGTTTCCTTGCCGTCCACCACCGGCCAGCGCATGCCGCGTACCTTGTGATAGGTATCGAACGGGGCCAGATCGTGGGCGTGACCGCGACCGAAACCGGCATATTCCTCGAACAGGCCCTTCTGCACATAGAAGCCGAAGGCCTCGGACTCGTCGTTGGTGTATCCGGGAATCGCGTGGGCGTTAACCTTCGCTGTTTCTTCCTTGGGGAACTTGTTGACCTGGCCGTTGGCGTAGAGCACGTCGTACAGGGTCTTGCCCTTGAGTTCCGGCGCCTTGGCCAGCAAGTCGGCCGGCCAGACTTCCTCGACCTTGAAGCGCTTGGAGAACTCCATGTATTGCCACAGGTCCGACTTGCAGTCGCCCGGCGCCTTGACCTGTTGCCGCCACATCTGGCCGCGCCGCTCGGCATTGCCGAACATGCCTTCCTTTTCCATCCACATCGCGCAGGGCAGGATAAGGTCGGCCGACAGCGCGGACACCGTCGGATAGACGTCGGACACCACGACAAAGGCCTTCGGGTTGCGCCAGCCCGGATAGATTTCGCCATTGACGTTGGGGCCGGCCTGCATGTTGTTGGTGGTGGACGTCCAGTAGAAACCGATCTTGCCGTCCTTCAGCATCCGGCTTTGCAGCACGGCGTGATAGCCGACCCACTCCGGAATGGTGCCGGCGGGCAGTTTCCACATCTTCTCGGAGAACTCGCGGTGTTTCGGATTCATCACCACCAGATCAGCCGGCAGCCGGTGGGCGAAGGTGCCGACCTCGCGCGCCGTGCCGCAAGCCGAAGGCTGGCCGGTGAGCGAAAAGGGGCTGTTGCCCGGCTCGGAGATCTTGCCTACCAGCAGGTGCACGTTGTAGATCATGTTATTGACCCAGGTACCGCGCGTGTGCTGGTTGAAGCCCATGGTCCAGTAGGAGGTGACCTTCACCTTTGGATCGGCATAGGCCTTGGCCAGCGCTTCGAGCTTTTCCTTGGGCACGCCGGAAATTTCGTGGGCCTTGTCCAGGGTGTACTCGGAAACGAACTTGGCGAAGTCATCGAACGTGATCGGCGCGTGCTTGTTCGGATCACCCTTGGGCTTGCCGTCGGCGCCGGGGTAGCCGTTGTTCATCGCCACCTGTTCCAGCGGATGGTTGGGGCGCAGGCCATAGCCGATGTCGGTGACGCCCTGGAAGAAACCGACGTTCTTCTTGACGAATTCCTGATTCACCGCCTTGTTCTGGATGATGTAGTTGCAGATGTAATTGAGGATCGCCAGGTCGGATTGCGGCTTGAAGATCAGCTCGTTGTCGGCCAGTTCGCAGGAACGGTGGCTGAAGGTCGACAGCACGTGAATCTTGACGTGGGGCGCAGTGAGGCGTCGGTTGGTGATGCGCGACCAGAGGATCGGGTGCATCTCGGCCATGTTGGAGCCCCACAGCGCGAAGACGTCGGCATGCTCGGCGTCGTCGTAGCAGCCCATCGGCTCGTCGATGCCGAAGGTGCGCATGAAGCCGGCCACGGCGGAGGCCATGCAGTGGCGCGCGTTCGGGTCGATGCTGTTGGAGCGGAAGCCGGCTTTCATCAGCTTGGCCGCTGCGTAGCCTTCCCATACCGTCCATTGGCCGGAGCCGAACATGGCGACGCCGCGCTGTCCCTGCTCCGGATTCTTCAAGGTGGCCTTGACCTTCTCGGCCATGATGTCGAACGCGGCATCCCAGGAGATCGGCTTGAATTCGCCGTTCTTGTCGAACTTGCCGTCCTTCATGCGCAGCAGCGGCTGGGTCAGCCGATCCTTGCCGTACATGATCTTCGACAGGAAGTAGCCCTTGACGCAGTTGAGACCCTTGTTCACCGGCGCGTCCGGGTCGCCCTGGGTGGCCACCACACGGCCATCCTTGACCCCGACCAGCACGCCGCAACCGGTACCGCAGTAGCGGCAGACACCCTTGTCCCAGCGCACGCCGTCCTGGCTCTGCGGCGCGGCGGCCAGCGCCACACCGGGAATGCTCATGCCGGCCGTGCTAGCCGCCGCGGCGATGGCATTGGTCTTGATGAATTCACGTCGCGTCAATTTCATTTCAGATCTCCTTGTATGGCTCAGATTCGGTTTGGTGATAGACCATGGCCGCCGACATGACACCGTCGAGCTGGCCAATGCGTTCGTAAGTGGCGACGTTGCTGCCGTCATCCTCGGTTTCGATGGTGACGATCAGCTTGCCTTCGGGAGAGACGGCGTGCACCTCGACGCCTTCCAGCGCGGCCAACCCGGCCTGAACGATGGCCACGGCACCGGGACGGGCGTGGATGATGGCGCTGGATATGTTCATTGCTTGACCCTCATGGCCGGCACGGATGGCGGTGCCGCTTCAGTCGCCGCGCCTCAATAACCCTGCATGAATTGGGTGATTGTGCACATGCAGCATCCTAGGCCTGTCCCGGAAGGGAGCCTTGATGTTTATCAAGCCTCAACGAAATTTGCCGCGCCCGGAAATACGGCGGCCAAGCGGGCCGTCCCCTTGCAGCAATTCGGGAACGGCCAGGTCGGTCAGGGATCGACCTGGTCGATCAATATCTTCAAGCCCTTGGCGCCGGGCTTCACCGCGGCGCTCTTGCCGGTGAGATCGCCCTTGCCCGGCGTCGCCTTGCCGGTTTTCGAGACGCGCACTTCGACACGCAGCTGCTTGGCGGACGAAATCGTGGCCTCCGGCATCAGCGCCTGCCCGTCGTCGAGCATGAAGTCGAGCGGCAGATCGGCCACCCGTGCGCGCTGGGCCGCCAGCGGCATGCGCGGGCCATCGACGGCGCGGGCGAAGATGAAGACCACGTCGTCGGGCCCGGCCTTGTCCTTCAATGCAGGCGAGAGCTCGACGCGGCCGCTGACCGATGTCGCTGTCGCCTTTGCCGCGCCCTTGCCAGCCTTGGCGACACCGCGATGCGCGTCGTCTTGCGGAACCGCCGCGCCCGCGACATCCTTCCCCTTCGATGCCTTTGCCCGGGCGCCGCCGCTGCGCTCGCGCGCCATGGCAATACTGGATTCGACCATGCGCGCATCTTCGCTGCCGGGCTCGAGCTGGGGCAGCAGTCGTTCCCAGAGCGTGGCGGCTTCGGCGAAGCGCCCGCCGTCAAGGGCCTCGCCGCCGCCCAGGAACAAGGCCAGCATGTTGTTGGGTTCGAGACGCAGCGCCTGCTGCGTCAACTCGCGCGAACGCGAATCGAAACCCTGGTTCTTCTGCACCAGCATTTCCGCCAGTTCGGCAAGCAGTTCGGCATTCCTGTTGAAATCCGGCCCGATGCGGAGATAGGCGCGTTCGGCATCATCCCAGCGGCCCAGCGACTTGTAGGAGCGTGCCAGCATGGCCCAGCCCTCGGGATTGTCCGGATTCTGTGCCAGCTTGTTGGCGAGCTTGACCACGAGCTGTTCCATGTCGGCCGCGGCGCGCTGGGTTTGTACCGCGCCGGGCAATACCGCTGCGGGGCTGCCCAGCCAGGCATACAGCGCCACGGCAAGCAGCGGTACCAGGATGGCGATCGCGATGCCGGCGCCGCGACCGGAAGTGCCCTGCGCGGCAGCAGCGACCACCTCGCTCGCGGCGGTGTCGTCAAGCAGTTGCCGCTGCAGCTCTTCGCGGGCCTCGTCGAAATCGCTTGCCGACAGGCTGCCATTGTTGCGGTCTCGCTCCAGTTCGCCAAGGCGGTCGCGATGGATGGCGGCATTGAGCGCCGGCAAGGAAGAGTCGGCGCTGGCGCTACGGCGACCGGCACGCCACCACGGACGCAGCAACAGCGCCAGAGCGACGACAGCCAGCGTCGCCGCCGCGAGATAAAAGGAGGTCATGAGTTGGATTGGTCCAGCAAGGCCGCAGCGCGGCGACGTTCTTCTTCGGAAAGTACGGGTGCCGCTTCTTCCTTGGCGCGCCGCCGCAGGAACGCAATCAGTGCGCCAATACCGCCTGCCAGCAGCACGAAAGGCCCGCCCCAGAGCAGCCAGGTGGTCGGCTTCACCGGCGGCCGGTAGCGCACGAAATCGCCGTAGCGCGCGACCATGAAATCGAGGATTTCCTGGTCAGTCTTGCCTTCGCCGATCATCTTGCGGATCTCGCGACGCAGGTCCTGCGCCAGTTCGGCGTGCGAACCGGACAGCGATTCATTCTGGCACACCAGGCAGCGCAGTTCTTCGCTGATCGCGACCATGCGCTTCTCGATCGCGACGTCGGCCGCCATCGGCGCCGCTTCCCTGGCCATCGCCGCGCCGGTGAACATCAGGGTGCAACAAACCAGCAGACTGCACAGCTTCATTTCGACAACTCCGCGACCAGGGGCAGGATCTGCGTTTTAAGCGATTCCGGGGTGATCGGGCCGGTATGCTTCATGCGTATCATGCCGGCCTTGTCGATGACATACGTTTCGGGCACGCCATAGACGCCGTAATCGATGCCGACCCGGCCGTCGGCATCGACCGCGGACACCACGTAGGGATCGCCGAACTTCGCCAGCCAGTTCTTTGCATCGACAAGCTGATCCTTGTAGTTCAAACCCACCACGGGCACCTTGCCCTCCTTGGCGAAGGACACCAGCAACGGGTGCTCCTGACGACAGGAGACGCACCACGACGCCCAGACGTTGAGCAGCCAGACCTTGCCCTTCATGTCGGCCGGCGAAAAACTCTTGTCGGCCGCCGCCAGTTGCGGCAGCGTGAAGGCCGGCGCCGGCTTGTCCTTCAGCGGCGAAGGCACGTCGCGCGGATTGAGCGTCAGGCCGATGCCGAGGAATACCAGCAGAACGACGAACACCACCAGCGGAATCAGGAAGCGCTTCATGCCGGCACTCCCGCCGTGGCGCCAGCGCCGACTCTTGCACGCAGCCGGTAGCGCCGGTCGAGCATGGCGATGACGCCGCCCAGGCCCATCAACAGGCAGCCGCCCCAGATCCAGTCGACAAAGGGTTTGTAGTACACCCGCACGCTCCACGCCCCCTTGTTGTCAAGCGGCTCGCCGAGCGAGACATACACGTCGCGGGTGAATCCGGCATCGATCGCGGCTTCGGTCATGGGCATCTGCGACGAGAAGTATTGCCGTTTTTCGGGATGCATGATCTTCAGCAAACGGCCGTCCTTCGACAGTTCGACGGTGCCCACGGACGCCCGATAGTTGGGGCCCGGAGCGGTCTTCACCTCGACCAGGCGGAAACCGTAGCCACCGACGCTTACCGTGTCGCCCGGCTCCATGCGGACATCCTTTTCCTCCTGGTAGCCGCCGACCATCGCCACGCCGATGACGAATACGGCAATGCCGAAGTGCGCGACATGCATGCCCCAGAAGGCCGCGGTCGGCCGGCCCGTCTTCATCCGGTCCATGATCTGGAACACGCCGCTGGATACGATCCACACCGCCAGCAGGGAACTCATCGCGGTCAGCGGCGTCCAGGCGCCCATCAGCAGCGGCAGGGCAATCCCGGCGATGACGGCCAGCACCATGCTCACCCGCAGGCGGCGCGCGATGGCCCTGAGGTCGGCATGTTTCCAGTGCGCCATCGGCCCCGCCGCCATCAGCAGCAGCAAGGGCACCATGACCGGCACGAAAACGGCATTGAAATAGGGCGGCCCGACCGAAAGCTTTCCCATGCCAAGGGCATCGATCAGCAGCGGATACAGCGTACCGAGCAGCACGCTGCCGGTGGCCACCACCAGCAGCACGTTGTTCATCAACAGCATGGTCTCGCGCGACACCAGGCCGAAGCTGCCGCCGGCGCTGACCTTGGGCGCGCGCCAGGCAAACAGCGCCAGCGAGCTGCCGACGACGATGGCCAGCAGCACCAGGATGAAGACGCCGCGGCGCGGGTCCGACGCAAAGGCGTGCACCGAGGTCAGCACGCCGGAACGGACCAGGAAGGTGCCCAGCAGCGAGAGCGAGAATGCGGCGATGGCCAGCAGCACGGTCCAGTTCTTGAAGGCGCCGCGCTTTTCGGTCACCGCCAGCGAGTGGATCAGCGCCGTGCCCACCAGCCAGGGCATGAAGGATGCATTTTCCACCGGGTCCCAGAACCACCAGCCGCCCCAACCCAGTTCGTAATACGCCCACCAGCTGCCCAGTGCAATGCCGAGCGTGAGGAAGACCCAGGCCGCCGTGGTCCATGGCCGCGACCAGCGCGCCCAGGCCGCATCGAGCCGGCCGGAAATCAGCGCCGCGATGGCGAAGGCAAAGGCCACCGAAAAGCCGACATAGCCCATGTAGAGCATCGGCGGATGGAACACCAGTCCGGGATCCTGCAGCAGCGGATTCAGGTCGCGCCCTTCCGCCGCGGCCGGCAACAAACGGTCAAACGGATTGGAGGTAAACAGGATGAACGCCAGCAGGCCGATGCCGACCAGCCCGAGCACGGCGAGCACGCGCGCCACCATCACTTCGGGCAGTTGGCGCGAGGCCAGGGACACCGCCGCGCCCCAGCCCGCCAGCATCAGCACCCAGAGCAGCAGGGAGCCTTCGTGCCCGCCCCATACCGCCGAGAAACGATACAGGGTCGGCAACTGGGTGTTGGAATGCTGGGCGACGTAGGTCACCGAAAAATCGCTGGCGAGAAAACTCTGCGCCAGGCAGGCGAAAGCAAAGGCAATCAGCAGGAATTGGGTCTGCGCCGCCGGCCGCGCCAGCGCGACCCATTGCGCTTGCCCCCGCTGAGCGCCCACCAGAGGCAGCACCCCCTGCAACAGGGAAACCACGAAAGCAAGAATCAGGGCGAAGTGTCCGAGTTCGGGGGTCATGGTGCTGCCTCCGCCGGGCCGCCCCAAAAAGGCAGCCGTTCAGTGGCCGGACCCCGGCTTGCCGGGGGAACCGAAGTCACCCCCTTTCCCGGAAAGGGGGGCGGGGGGAATGTCATGGTTTACCTTTCTGGGCCTGATCGATGGCGTGTTTGGCTTCGGGAGGCATGTAGTTCTCGTCGTGCTTGGCCAGCACTTCGGTAGCGGCGAATACGCCGTCGCTGCCCAGCCGCCCCTGCACCACCGCGCCTTTGCCGTCGCGGAACAGGTCGGGCAGGATGCCGGTATAGGCCACCGGGATCTCCTTGGCGGTGTCGGTAATGATGAAACTCACCGTCATGTCCTGGCGCTTGATCGTGCCCTCCTTGACCAGGCCGCCGATGCGAAAGGCCTTGCCTTGCGGCGCCTTGCCGGCAGCGACTTCGGTGGGCGTCACATAGAGCGCGATGTTGCTGTCGAGCGCGTTGAGCGCCAGCCCCGCGGCAATGGCCAGCGAGGCGAGGCCGCCGGCAATCAGGGCGATGCGTTTCTGTCTGGGCTTCATCGGGATTTCTGCTGGAGTTCGAGTTCGTCGGCGAGTCGTTCGCGAATCAGGCTCTTGCGAACCTCGGTAAGACGGTGCCGGGCCAGCAAAGGTTCCGCGATCATCAGCAAAAGGCAGGCGCCGAAGCTGCCCCAGACGTAGAGCGCGTAGCCGCCCATGGCGAAGAATTCGCCGACGCTATTCCACTGCATGCTTCACCCATTCCGTGTGTCGTTCGCGTTCGAGGATGATGGCGCGCACCCGCATCAGCGCCACGGCGATCGAATACATCCAGAAGGCCAGGGCCATCAGCAGCATGCCCCACAGCATGGTCTGCGCCATCGAAGGCGCCTTGTTGAGGTTGATCGTCGAGCCCTGGTGCAAGGTGTTCCACCACTTCACCGAAAAATAGATGATGGGGATATTCACCACGCCGACCAGCGCCAGGATCGCTCCGGCCTTGTCGGCGCGGCGCGGGTCGTCGATCGCGGCTTGCAAGGCCATGAAGCCCAGGTAGAGGAAAAACAGGATCAGCTCGGAGGTCAGCCGCGCATCCCACACCCACCAGGCACCCCACATCGGCTTGCCCCAGAGCGCGCCGGTCCACAGCGACAGCGCCGCCATCAGGGCGCCGGTGGGCGCCAGTGCCTGCGCCATCATGCCCGACACCCGCGTGTTGAGCGCGAGGCCAAGGCCGGCCCAGAAGGCCATCACGAGATAGATGAACATCGACATCCAGGAGGCCGGCACATGGACGAAGATGATGCGGTAGCCCTCGCCCTGCTGCGCGTCGGTCGGCGCGACGAAAAAGGAAATCCACAGCCCGGCAATGCCGAAGACGGCCGCGGCGGCCCAGAACCACGGGATCAGGCGCCCGGCGAGCGGATAGAAGCTCTGCGGGCTGGCAAACCTGAACCACTGAATAATCGACTGCCTCACTCCAGTGCAATCCTCAAAGCGGCCGTGGTTGCCCACGGCGCAAAAAATACAGCCAAGGCCAGCATCGCTGCCAGCAAGGACAAATGCCCACCCGCATCGAGACCCGCGACATGGGCTTCCACCGCTCCCGCGCCGAAGATCAGCGCGGGGATATAAAGCGGCAATACCAGCAGCGCCAGCAACACGCCGCCGCCACGCACCCCCAGGGTCAGCGCCGCGCCGATCGCACCGATCAAGGACAGCAACGGAGTTCCCAGCAACAGAGCCAGCGTCAGAATTCCCAGCGCCGACGCATCGAGATCGAACTGCAAACCGAGCACGGGCGCCAGCAGAACCAGCGGCAAGCCGCACAACAACCAGTGCGCCAGTATTTTACCGGCAACCAGCATGCCCAAGGGAGAGGGCGACAGGGCCATCTGCTCCAGCGTGCCATCGACGTGATCGGCCGCAAACAGGCGCGGCAGGCCGAGCAGGGTTGCCAATAACGCGGCAACCCAGAGGATGCCGGGCGCGATCTTCTTCAACAGTACCGGTTCCGGGCCGATGCCCAGCGGAAACAGGCTGGTGACGATGACAAAAAAGAACACCGCCGTCAGCACCTCGCTCTTGCGCCGCAGCGCCAGCAGCAGATCGCGGCGCACGGTTGCGAAAAACGCGTTCATAGCACCAACGCCTTGCCGCCCGGCACGGGCAGCGGCTGGTGGCTGGTCAGCACCGCCATGCCGCCTGCGGACAGATGCTCCGCAATCAGTTCGCCGAGCAGCTTCACCGCGGCGACATCGAGCGCATTGAAGGCTTCGTCGAGCACCCACAAAACCGCCGGACGTGTCAGCAGGCGGGCCAGCAGTACGCGCCGCTTTTGTCCGGCGGACAATACGCGGACCGGCAAGTCCTCGCGTCCGCGCAACCCGAGCCGGATCAGGGCAGCCAGCGAGGTACGCTCGTCGAGTGCGATGCCGTCCAGGGCGGCCGCCAGGCGCAGATTTTCCAGTGGCGTCAGGTCTTCCTTGACCGCCGCGTGATGGCCGAGATAAATCAGGTCGCGGCGAAATTCGACCGACGGCGTCGGCTCGTCGCGCCAGCGAATCTCGCCGGCATCGGCCGGCGAAAGGCCGACCAGCAGGCGCATCAGGCTGGTCTTGCCGGCGCCGTTCTCGCCCTGCACGTGCAACCACTCGCCTGCGGCGAGCGAAAACCCGACGTCGGCAAACAAGCGGCGTTCACCGCGCGAACAGGCGAGACCTGAAACCTTGAGCATTGGCCAATTGTGCCCGAAACGGCTGCGCCGCGCCTTGTGTCGGGTCAAGCCGACGGTCGCGCCGGCAGCAGCACTGTCGCAATTGAGGTCAATACCAGCACCAGCGCCGCAAAATCCTGCCAGCGCGGGGCCTCGCCCAGAAACACCATTCCGCTGAATACCCCGACCACGGGAATGATCAGCGAGCCCAGCGAGGACACGGCGGCCGGCACCATCTGCACCAGCTTGTTCCATGCCCAGTAGCAGAACAGCAAGCCGATGAACACGTTGTACCAGAAGCCGAACAAGGGCCAGAAGCTGATCCGGCCCCACTCGACGGTTTCCAGCGCATGGCCGGCCAGTGCGATCGGTATTCCTCCCAGCAAGGCTTGCCATGCGGTCAGTGCGGTGATCGGCATGGGCAGCGGATTCCGCTTGTAGATCACCAGTCCACCGGCCCAGAAGATGGCCGCGATGAGCATCAGAATCACACCCATCGGCGCTCTGCCGAGATTTTCGAACTCGGCGCCGATCAGCAGCGCCATGCCGCTCATCCCCAGCGCCAGGCCAATCAGCCGGCGTCGGGTAAGCGGTTCGTTGAGAAACCACGCCGACAGCACGGCGCTCCAGAGCGGCATGGTGTAGCCGAGGATGGCAGCACGTCCCGAAGGCAGCAGGCTGACGCCGTAAATCGCGAACATGTTCCAGCCGACGATGTTGCATGTTGCCATGCCCAGCAACTGCGGCCATCGCCCGGTGGGCACCCGCAGGGAGTGCCCCGAAAACCAGGCGATGCCGAACAATCCGACGGAAGCCAGCAGGATGCTGTCGCCGCGAAATATCCAGCGCGGAATTTCGGTGATGACGACCTTCATGATCGGCCAGTTGAAACCCCAGCCAAGGGAAAGCAGGCCCAGCAGGATGAGTCCGGCGCGCGGAATGGAAGACGAAGACATGGTGCGCGAGTGTCGCATGCGGGTCCGGCCTTTACAATTCATCCATGTCGCGCACCTATCTGATGCCATTGCTGACCATCGCCGCCCTGCTTTCGCTGGCGACGGCCGGCGTATTGCTGATCACGGGCCACGCTGCGCCGCAACTGGCTGCCCATGTCGCCTTCGCGCTGGGCGTGCTGCCGCTGATCCTGGCGGCAATGAGTTACTTCATTCCGGTACTGACGCGCAGCGGCGCCGCCGGCTTTGCCGCCTGGGTACCTCCGGCGCTGGCCTGGAGCGGCGGTGCACTGGCCGTGTTTTCATTTGCCGGCGACTTCTCGTCGACCAGCCTGGCTCTGGCGGCTGCCTTGGGCGGACTTGCCGCACTGACTCTTGCCGGCTGGACGGTGAGCCGCACACGCCGGATGTTCGGTCCGCGTCATCGCGGGCTGGACTGGTATCTGGCGGCGCTTGCCTTTTTGCTGGCGGCACTGCTGGCGGTTGTCCTGATGCCCCTGTTCCCGACCCAACGCAACGCGCTGCGCCTGTTTCATCTGCATGCCAACCTGCTCGGCTTTGTCGGACTGACCGCTCTGGGGACTTTGCAGGTATTGCTGCCCACCAGCCTGGGCCAGGCAGACCCTGGTGCCGTGATGCGCTTGCGGCGTGACCTCAAATGGGCGGCAACCGGCGCACTGTTGATTGCCATCGGCGCGTCGTCATTGCTGCCGTCACCAGCTTCCGGGCTGGCTCCCGCCCTCGCCCTGCTCGGCGTCATGCTCTACGGAGGGGTTGTCGTGCGCATGCTGCACGCATGGTTTTCATTGTTCGGCAAGTCGCTGCGCCAGATGCATGGTGCGGCCCCATCCCTGACGGCCGCCGCGCTGGGCTTGCTCGGCATGCTGGGCTTGGGCATCGCGCACGGGTTTGGCTGGCTGCCGGCCCGTCCCGCCGTCGCCGGATTCGTCATCGCCTTCCTTCTGCCGCTGGTGAGCGGAGCCGCCTCGCATCTGCTGCCGGTCTGGCTGCGTCCGGGTACGCAGGGGCCCTGGCATCAAGGCTTGCGCAACAGGCTCTGCCGCTGGGGCGGAGTGCGCGGACTGGTGTTGTTACTGCTCGGCCTGGTGATCGCCGCGGCATCCTGATCCGAAGTGCGCGATACATCCTCACGCCCCGCATGGCGCAACCCGGGAACTTCGCCAGAACGACAGCGTCAATCCCGTTCGGCATTGCCAAAAGCATGGATCGAAAAAAAGCGCTAGCATATTGCCTCGATTACTCACCGGCAGGAGAACGCCATGGCCCGCAAGAAAAAACTCGACTTCAGTGACATCGCGACCGATCGCAAGAAGGAGAACCTCAATCAAAAGGATTTCTGGATGAGATATGGCGTCACGCAATCGGGCGGCTCCAGATATGAGTCCGGCCGCAATATTCCCAAGCCGCTGGCGATTCTGCTGTGGCTGCACCGGTCGGGCAAGATCAGTGACAAGGATCTTAGCGACGCGCTGAAGTAAGGATTTTCAATGGGCGTCGACATGGCGGCGCCTGGTGCGCCGATCCTGCGGCATCAGGCCCGCTTGAAGCCGAGGCGTCAGCCAGTTGCCTGAAGCCAGGGTAGCCGCGTTGGGTTGAAACATGCGCAAGAAAAAAGCCGAATCAACTAATTAAGTTGATTCGGCTTCTGATTTGGTGGGTTGTCACAGATTCGAACTGTGGACCTACGGATTAAGAGTCCGCTGCTCTACCAACTGAGCTAACAACCCGAATTGCAAATTATATATTACGGTGGTGGGTCGGGCGAGATTCGAACTCGCGACCAACGGATTAAAAGTCCGCTGCTCTACCGACTGAGCTACCGACCCAGCTCGAAGGGCGCGAATCGTACAGACCTTCCCTGATGCTGTCAAACCTGACAGCAAAATCAGGTAACTCGCACACATCCTCGACGAACAAGCGAAAAAAAACGCAACCCGAACGGGCTGCGTTTAATCCACACCAAAGGAGGAGGGTGGAGGAGACAGGGGTTGAACATGGACTGCGTTGAATCCCTTACTGCACTCAATGTTCGGTTGAATGGATTCTTCCATAGCCCTTGCTGCATTGCAAGACATATTTGTGCATTGCGCAATCGACTGCCATTGTCTTTGCCTTGAAATGGGAAGCAGTTTGATTTCATTGATTATTAAAGAATTAATTTTCCATTTCGACTGAGCAGATTTGTCTATATGACGGCGAATCGATTGCCCGCTGTGACACAGCAGCCTGGTTTGATGCGCTGCCGCACTCCCGCCTTGGTGTCACCGCTAGAATGGCGATATCGATTGAAGGAGTGAGCAGCATGGAATGCACGGTACGCTGGCATGACGGAATGAGCTTTGTTGCCGAGACCGGCAGCGGACACCTGATCTGCATGGATGGGGCGCCTGACGCGGGTGGGCGCAATCTGGCGCCACGGCCCATGGAACTGCTGTTGGCCGGCACGGGAGGGTGTACTGCCTTCGATATCGTGCTGATCCTGAAACGGGGCCGGCATGAAGTCAGCGGATGCGAAGTGAAGCTTCAAGCCGAGCGTGCGGAGGTCGACCCCAAGGTATTCACGCGCATCAACATGCACTTCGTGGTAACCGGGAAGAACCTGAAACCGGAGGTCGTCGAACGTGCGGTAAAACTCTCCGCCGAGAAGTACTGTTCCGCCTCGATCATGCTCGGCAAGACCGCCGAGGTCAGCCACAGTTTTGAAGTCGTCGAGGCCTGATCAGGCGACGTAGGAAAGCTTCGTCATCACCTTCGACGAAAGCTTCATGGCGAGCTTGACCGGGGTCGGCAATTCCCGCGCACCGTAATGACTCGCCGTTTCGGCGTGGCGAATCTCGTCGACCTTCATCTGCTCCAGCACTTCCCATGACTTCCGATCCTGCGTCGGCAGCCTGGCCTTGTGGCTTTCCAGGTGCCCCTCGACCTGGCGTTCGGTTTCGGCGAGAAAACCGAGACTCCATGCATCGCCGCACTTTCCCGCAAACATCCCGATTGCCAGCGACCCGGCATACCACAGCGGATTGAGCACGCTCTTGCGGCCACCGAGTTCGGCAATACGCCGCTCGGTCCAGTTGAGATGCTCGGTTTCCTCCCACGCCGCCTGTTCCAGTTCGCGCTTGACGGCGACATCGCGCGAGGTCAGTGCCTGCCCCTGGTACAGGGCCTGGGCGCAGATTTCGCCGCAGTGGTTGACCCGCATCAGCGCGGCGACGTGCTGCCTTTCGTCATCGCTCATCGCTGCTTCGGGCAGGTCTTCGCCCGGCATCGGACGCCGGGTCGGGGCGGCCGCAAATACGGCACGCAGTGCCTTGTCGATTTCCGGGATGATGGCATCGATCATTCGGATTTCCCCGCTATCAATTTGAGTTGGGATGCTTGCCCAGGCGCAAGGCGTTGCGCCCTTCGTCAGCCGTGAAGATGGGGTTGCCCAGCGGGCAGAACAGGTCGCGGCTCAATGCCGCATGGTGCCGGTTGACGGGCTTGTTTTCGATCGGCCGCCACTCGATGCGGGAGGTTCGCGACTTGGTCCAGGTACCGTCGCTGCGACCCGTGGCGTAGTGCTTCCAGTTGCGGCCCTTGCAGTGGATGCCTTCAAAACTGATGTTGCGGGCGCCGCCCGAGGTCTCGACCACCAACGCATAGCGCACCACGCCGTCGGCACCGACCGCCAGGGTGCTGGCGTCGATGAAATACTTGTTGGTGGCCACCGCGCTGACGTAGAACTCGATCAGGTTTTCCTGCTTGGGAAATGCCGGCATCTCGATTTCAAGTTCCTGCCAGGGCTTTTCTTCCTCCTCGCTCTGGTAGTTGCCCGGCACGATACGGCCGCTGGGATCAACAGTCTGCGCCATTGCACCGCCCCCCACACCAGCCAAAAGGAGCACAAACCAGTACTTCATTTTGGTTCGCCCATGACGTCAGTCTCCCAGCGCGGTATGCGCTCGTCGGGGTGGACAAACAGCAGGCGCGCCAGTTCGATCAGGGCGGCTTCATACACGCCGCGCTTGAACTCGATCACGTTGTTCAGCGGAATCCAGTAGCTGTTCCACCGCCAGGCATCGAATTCGGGATGTTCGCTGGCGCGCAGGCAGACGTCGCTGTCACGCCCGACCAGGCGCAACAGAAACCAGATCTGTTTCTGGCCCTTGTAGGTACTCCGCCATTCGCGGCGAATCCAGTGCTTCGGCACTTCATAGCGCATCCAGTCGCGCGTGCGGCCGATGATCCGCACGTGCTCGGGTTTGAGGCCGGTTTCCTCTTCCAGTTCGCGCAGCATCGCCTGCTCGGGCGTTTCGCCCTTCTTGATGCCGCCTTGCGGGAACTGCCAGGAATGTTCGCGGATCCGCTTGCCCCAAAAAACCTCGTTTCGACTGTTGACCAGAACGATGCCGACGTTCGGGCGAAAGCCTTCACGATCGAGCATGATGCTTATTCCAATGATTGACTGGTAAACATTCTTTCACAATCGCGGGCCGCTGGAAAGCCGCATCTGTCGCCTCTGCAAATTCCCGGCCGCGGGTAAAATGCCCGTTTTCGCCTTTCAGCCTACTGCCATGCGCGCCAGCCAGTTCTTCATCGCCACTCTCAAGGAAGCTCCCTCGGACGCGGAAATCGTCAGCCACAAGCTGATGCTGCGCGCCGGCCTGATCCGTCGTCTTGCCGGCGGCATTTACACCTGGATGCCGATGGGCCTGCGCGTGCTGCGCAAGGTCGAGAACATCGTGCGCGAGGAAATGGACCGCGCCGGCGCCATCGAACTGCTCATGCCGGCGGTGCAACCTTTTGAATTGTGGGAAGAATCCGGACGCGGCCCGAAGTACGGCCCCGAGTTGCTGCGCTTCAAGGATCGCCACCAGCGCGATTTCGTGATCGGCCCTACGCACGAAGAGGTCATCACCGACGTGGTGCGCCGCGATGTGAAGAGCTACCGCCAGTTGCCGCGCCATTTCTACCAAATCCAGACCAAGTTCCGCGACGAAATCCGCCCGCGCTTCGGCGTCATGCGCGGGCGCGAGTTCCTCATGAAGGATGGCTATTCCTTCCATACCTCGTACGCCGACCTGGAGCGCGAATACCGCAACATGTACGACACCTACAGCCGCATCTTCACCCGCCTGGGCCTCAAGTTCCGCGCCGTGGCGGCGGACACCGGCGCCATCGGCGGTACCGGCTCGCACGAGTTCCATGTGCTGGCGGATTCGGGCGAGGACGCGATCGCCTTCTGCCCGGCGTCGGACTATGCAGCCAATGTGGAACTGGCCGAAGCCGTGACTCCTGTGAAAGTTATGCGTAGCGGTATCCCCGGGGACGGCGCTGGCGGTACGGCGACGATGGAAAAGAAAGCCACACCGGGCAAGACCAGATGCGAGGACGTGGCGGCTTTCCTCGGCCTGCCGCTGACGCAGACGGTGAAGGCCATTGCGGTCATGGCGGAAAAGGAAAGCGGCAGCGAGTTCGTCCTGCTGTTGCTGCGCGGCGACCACGACTTGAACGAAATCAAGGCGCAAAAGGTGGTCGGTGAATTCCGCTTCGCGCGCGACGAGGAAATCGTCGAAGCGCTGCGCTGCAAGGCTGGCTACATCGGCGCGGTCGGGTTCAAGGGCCGGGTCGTGGCCGATCGCAGCGTCGCGGTCATGAGCGACATGGTTTGTGGCGCCAACGAAGAAGGCTTCCACCTCACCGGCGTCAATTTCGGCCGCGACCTGCCGCAACCCGCCACCGTCGCCGACATCCGCAACGTGGTCGAGGGCGACCCCTCGCCCGACGGCAACGGAACGCTCGAACTGTGCCGCGGCATCGAAGTCGGCCACATCTTCCAGTTGCGCACCAAGTATGCCGAAGCGCTGAAATGCACCTTCCTCGACGAACAGGGCAAGGACCAGGTCATGGAAATGGGCTGCTACGGCATCGGCGTCTCGCGCATCGTCGGCGCCGCCATCGAACAGGGCCACGACGAGCGCGGCATCATCTTCCCCGCCGGCATCGCGCCCTTCGCCGTGGCGATCGTGCCGATGAACTACGCCAAGTCGGAAGCCGTTCGCGCCGCCGCCGGGGCGCTCCACGCCGAGCTGCTCGCCGCCGGCATCGATGCGATCCTCGACGACCGCGACGAGCGTCCCGGCTCGATGTTCGCCGACTGGGAACTGATCGGCATCCCGCATCGCGTGGTGGTCGGCGAGCGCGGCCTCAAGGAAGGCAAGCTGGAATACAAGGGCCGCAGCGACGCCGAGGCCACCATGGTGGCCATCGGCGAAATGGCGGCCTTCCTCAAACAGAAACTGTGCGACGCCTAGCGCTTGCACTGTATCTTGCCGCGGCGCTGCTGCCGACAGCGGCCCGCGCCGGAGCGCAGCAATACGAACCGCTGGCCGCGAGTGTGCAGGCGGCCTTGCACGCCTCGATTGCCGACCGTGCCGCACCCGAACCGCAGTTCCCCTCGATCGAGGAGAAGGTCAACTGGCTGACCGAGATGTCGGCGCGACTGACGCGCCGCATGCCGGACCGCGAGGCGCGCCTCGACTTCCTCAAGACCGTGTATTACGAAGCCAAGCGCGCCGGACTCGACCCGCAGATGGTGCTCGGTCTGATCCAGGTCGAGAGCGGCTTCAAGAAATATTCCGTATCTTCGGCCGGCGCCCGCGGCTACATGCAGGTGATGCCCTTCTGGATAAAACTGATCGGCAGCAAGGACAGCAACCTGTTCCACATGCGCACCAACCTGCGCTTTGGCTGCACCATCCTGCGCCACTATCTGGACATCGAAAAAGGCGACCTTTACCGCGCGCTCGGCCGCTACAACGGTAGCCTGGGCAAGCCGGAGTATCCGAACATGGTGCGCGGAGCGTGGGAGAAGCAATGGGGCTGGGGGCCGCGGGTGATCGGGCCGCGGTAGTCACTGCGCGGCTTCACCGCATCCCCGGCAACATCCCCTTCATCCCCCGCATCATCTTCTGCATTCCCCTCTTGGAGAACTGCTTCATCATCTTCTGCGTCTGCTCGAACTGATTGAGCAGGCGATTGACCTCCTGCACCGACACGCCCGCGCCGGTGGCGATGCGGCGCTTGCGGTTGGCCTTGATGATCTCGGGTTTGCTGCGTTCCCCAGGCGTCATGGAATTGATGATGCCCTCGAGGCGCCGCACGGTCTTGTCTTCCATGCCGCCGCCGGCTTTCTGCGCCATGGCGCTGAACTGGGCCGGCAGCTTGTCGAGCATGGCCGCCATGCCGCCCATCTTCTTCATCTGGCCGATCTGGTCCTTGAAGTCGTTGAGGTCGAAGCCCTTGCCCGACTTCATCTTCTTGACGAATTCCTGCGCCTTGTCCTGATCGACGCCGCGCTGGGCATCCTCGACCAGGCCGAGGATGTCGCCCATGCCGAGGATGCGCGAGGCCATGCGCTCGGGATGGAACTCTTCCAGCCCCGTGAGCTTCTCGCCGACGCCGGCGAACTTGATCGGCTTGCCGGTGACATGGCGCACCGACAGCGCGGCGCCGCCGCGCGAGTCGCCGTCCAACTTGGTCAGGATCACACCGGTCAGCGGCAGCGCTTCGTTGAAGGCTTTTGCCGTATTCACCGCGTCCTGGCCGAGCATGGCATCGACCACGAACAGGGTTTCGATCGGCTTCAGCAGCGCGTGCAGATCCTTGATCTCGGCCATCATCGCTTCGTCGATGGCGAGGCGGCCGGCGGTGTCGACGAAGATCACGTCGTAGTAATGGCGTTTGGCGTGATCGAGCGCGGCGGCGGCGATGTCGGCCGGCTTCTGTCCGGCGGTGGAGGGAAAGAAGTCGATCCCGGCCTGGGTGGAAACCGCCTTCAACTGTTCGATGGCGGCGGGACGATAGACGTCACAGCTGACCGTCAGCACCTTTTTTTTCTGCCGCTCCTTGAGCCACTTGCCGAGCTTTGCCGTGGTGGTGGTTTTGCCCGCGCCCTGCAAGCCTGACATCAGGATCACGGCGGGCGGCTGCGTGGCGAGGTTGAGACCCGAACTGGCACCGCCCATCAGTTCGGTGAGTTCGCGATGCACCACGCCGACCAGCGCCTGTCCCGGCGTCAGGGAACCGATGACTTCCTGACCGAGCGCCTTTTCCTTGACGCGGGCAATGAAGTCCTTGACCACCGGCAAAGCGACGTCGGCCTCCAGCAGCGCCATACGCACTTCGCGCAGCATGTCGGAAATGTTTTCGTCGGTCAGGCGGGCCTGGCCGCGCAGGTTTTTTACGACGCGGCCGAGGCGCTGGGTAAGGTTATCGAGCATGGGGGGAAAGGGCGGTTCGGATGCAATAAGAGTAGGGAGGCTTGGTGTAGACTTCGCCGATGCCCGCAATCTTAATGCATCTGCTGGCCGCGGCCCTGTATGCCGGCCTGGCGGTACATCTTTGGCGCACCCGCTGGCGCGGACCGGTGCTCGACCAGCCGTCCGGCGGACTCAGGCTCGGCGAACGCGGCTTGCTGCTGATTGCGCTGGTGGCGCATGCCGTCAGCCTGCGCATGGCGATATTCGATGGCGGCAGCATGCGCTTCGGCTTCGCCATCGCGCTTTCGGTGATGCTCTGGCTGGCGATCGCGCTTTACTGGATCGAGAGCTTCTATGCCCGCATGGAGGGCCTGCAGGTCATCGGTTTGCCGGCCGCCGCAGTGGCGGCCCTGCTGCCTGGTGTGTTTGCCGAAGGCCATGTGCTGGCCAACGCCGGCTCGATGGCGTTTCGCCTGCATTTCCTGATGGCCATGCTGGCCTACAGCCTGTTTACGTTGGCGGCATTGCACGCCCTGCTGATGGCGACCGCGGAAAAGAGCCTGCATCGAGGTCGCATATCGCCGCTGCTGGCCGGCTTGCCGCCCTTGCTGACAATGGAGGCACTACTGTTCCGCCTGATCCATGTCGCCTTCGTCCTGCTCACGTTCACGCTGATTTCAGGGGTGTTCTTTTCCGAAACCCTGTTCGGCAAGGCGCTGAGCTTCAACCACAAGACGGTGTTCGCGATTCTGTCCTGGCTGATTTTTGCCGCGCTGCTGGCGGGTCGCCATTTGCGCGGCTGGCGCGGCCGGATTGCGCTGCGCTGGACCCTGGCCGGCTTCGCCGCGCTGCTGCTGGCCTATGTCGGCAGCCGCTTCGTGCTTGAGGTCATCCTCGGCCGCTGATGGACGGTATTCCCTTATCCGCGCAGTTCATTGCGCTGGCGGTATTGCTCGGCTGTTCCGCTTTTTTCTCCATGGCCGAGACGGCGATGATGGCCTCCAACCGCCACCGCTTGCGCCACATGGCAAGCCACGGCGATCGCGGCGCGAAATTGGCCCTCGACCTGCTCGGCCGCACCGACAAGATGCTGGGCGTGATCCTGCTCGGCAACAACCTGCTCAATGCCGCTACCGCGACCCTGGTATCGGTGATCACCATCGAGTTGTTCGGCGAGGAAAAGTGGGCGCTCTCCATCGGCACCCTGCTGGTGACCTTCGCCATCCTGGTGTTCGCGGAAATCACGCCGAAGATTCTCGGTGCCGCCCACGCCGACAAGCTGGCGCGCGTGCTGGCCTTCCTGATCTGGCCACTGCTGCGCGCCGCCTACCCGATCGTCTGGTTCGTCAACCTGTTCGTCGATGGCCTGCTGCGGCTGCTGCGGCTCAAGCCCTCCGGCGGTGGCGACAGCTCAAGACTGAGCGCCGAGGAATTGCGCTCCCTGGTGCTCGAATCCGGCAACTTCATTCCGCAGCAACACCGGTCCATTCTGCTCAACCTGTTCGAGCTGGAGCAATTGAGCGTAGCCGACATCATGACGCCGCGCGGCGAAATCGAGGCCATCGACATCGCCGCGCCGATCGATAGCATCAAGGCCCAGCTGGCGACAAGCTTCCACACCCGGGTCGTGGTATTCGAGAACGACCCGGCCAACATTGTCGGCGTCCTGCATCAAAAACGGCTGCTGGCCGAAGCCTTTGCCGGCGAGATCGATTACGCGGCACTGCGCGAACGCATGTCGGCGCCCTATTTCATTCCGGCTGCGACGCCGATCTACACCCAGCTCGGGTTTTTCCGCGAAAACCGGCAGCGCATGGGGCTCGTGGTGGATGAATATGGCGAGATCGAGGGCTTGGTCACGCTGGAAGACATCATCGAGGAACTGGTCGGCAAGTTCACCACACGCCAGTCGGATTTTGGAAGCGCGCTTTCCTGGAGCGATGAAGGCGTGGTCCTGGTCGATGGCTCGGCCGGCCTGCGGGATCTCAATCGCATGCTGGACCTGGAGTTTCCCCTGGATGGACCGCGGACGCTCAATGGGTTGATTGTCGAACATTTGCAGGATATCCCCGAGGTGGGCGTCGGCGTGCGAGTGGGCGGCGTGCCGATGGAGATCGTGCAAACACAGGATCGAAAGGTCAAGATGGTGCGTCTTCACCGACCCGGCGGAGAGTGATACTCTGGGCATATTCGGAGCGTAGAATGCCAAAAATTCAAGCGGGGGAAGCCGATGGCCACAGCAGGCAAGGCAGATAAGAAGGACGGCCCAAAGGAATTCAGTTTTTCCTGGGAGGGCAAGAACAAGGCTGGCAAGGTGGTCCGCGGCGAGATCAAGGCGGCCGGCGAAGCCGTGGCGAATGCCGCGCTGCGGCGGCAGGGGATCAACGTCACCAAGCTCAAGAAACTGAAAGCCAGCTCCGGCGGCAAGGTGTCGGACAAGGACATCACGCTGTTCTCGCGGCAACTCGCCACCATGGTCAAGTCGGGCGTGCCGCTGTTGCAGTCTTTCGACATCGTCGGCAAGGGCACCAACAATCCGGCCCTGGCGAAGCTGCTGTTCGACATCAAGTCCGACGTTGAAACCGGCTCCAACCTCGCCGTGGCCTTCCGCAAGTATCCGATGTACTTCGATGCCCTGTTCTGCAATCTGGTCGAGGCGGGCGAGCAGGCCGGCATTCTCGACACGCTGCTGGATCGCCTGGCGACCTACAAGGAAAAAATCCAGGCCATCAAGTCCAAGATCAAGAGCGCCCTGACCTACCCGATCGCCATCCTGATCATCGCCTTCATCATCACCGCGGTGATCATGATTTTCGTGGTGCCCGCATTCAAGGGCGTGTTTGCCAGTTTCGGTGGCGAGCTCCCCGCGCCGACCCTGATCGTGATTGCCATCTCGGACTATTTCACGGCCAACTGGCACATCATCTTCGGCAGCATCTACGCGGTGATTTACGCCATCAGCCAGGCCTTCAAGCGCTCAGTGGCGCTGCAAATTGCCAAAGACAAGATTTCGCTGAAGCTGCCGGTTTTCGGCGACATGCTGACCAAATCCGCGATCGCACGCTGGACGCGAACCCTGTCCACCATGTTTGCCGCGGGCGTGCCGCTGGTCGAAGCCCTCGACTCGGTCGGTGGCGCCGCCGGCAATTACGTCTACATGATGGGAACCAAGGCGATACAGGCCGAGGTCAGCACCGGCTCCAGCCTGACGGTGGCCATGGAAAATTCTGGCTTGTTCCCGCCCATGGTGACGCAGATGGTTGCCATCGGCGAAGAATCCGGCCAGCTCGATTCGATGCTGGGCAAGACCGCGGACTTCTTCGAAGCCGAAGTCGACGAGGCCGTCGAGGCGCTGTCGAGCCTGATGGAACCGATGATCATGGTCTTCCTCGGCGGCCTCATCGGCGGCCTGGTGGTCGCCATGTACCTGCCGATCTTCAAGCTTGGTTCGGTTGTCGGCTAAGTCGGCGGCCGGGTTGGCGACCGAGCGCAGAGGATGATCGCCCAGCTCGCCGATCCGGCGCTGTTTGCTCTCGTCGCCGGATTCTTCGGCTTGATGATCGGCAGTTTCCTCAATGTCGTCATCCATCGCCTGCCGATCATGATGGAGCGCGACTGGGCGGCGCAATGCGCCGAGTTCAAAGGAGAGGCTGCGCCCGTCGTTGAACCGCTCTCGCTGGCGCACCCGCGTTCGCGTTGCCCGAAATGCGGCCATTCGATCACGGCGCTGGAAAACATCCCGATCATCAGCTGGATTCTGCTGCGGGGACGCTGCAAGGGATGCTCGGCGCCGATATCCATCCGCTACCCGCTGATCGAGGCCACAACGGGGCTGCTGTTTGCCTTTGCCGGCGGGCACTTCGGGTTTACCGCCGCCGGCCTTGGCGCCCTGCTGTTTGTCGCGGCGCTGATTGCCCTGACCGGTATCGATTTCGATACTCAGTTGCTGCCCGACGACATCACCCTGCCGCTGCTCTGGCTGGGCCTGGCTCTGAATGCTTTCGGCGTCTATACGGACCTGAAGAGTGCCGTGATCGGTGCCATGGCGGGTTATCTGTCGCTGTGGGGCGTGTATTGGGCATTCAAGCTCGCGACCGGCAAGGAAGGCATGGGTTACGGTGACTTCAAGCTGCTGGCGGCGCTCGGTGCCTGGCTGGGATGGCAGATGCTGCCCCTGGCGATACTGCTTTCCTCGTTCGTCGGGGCGGTGGTCGGCATCGCGCTGATGATCTTTGCCCGCCAGGGGCGCAACGTACCGATTCCTTTCGGTCCCTACCTGGCTGCCGCGGGAATCATTTCCCTGGTCTGGGGCAAACCCCTGACCCGAGCCTATCTGGGCATAAGCCTCTAGCCGTCTGCCTCTTGCAAACCCGCCGTCCGGCCTCATTTTCCCGGCATCGGAACAAAGCAGTCCTGGCCGGCGCGCCAAGGGCTTCAGCTATAATCCCCCTCTTTGCCGAACACCGGAGAATGCCATGCCGATCTACGCTTATCGCTGCACCGAATGCGGCTTTGAGAAAGATGTCATGCGGAAAGTCAGCGATCCGCTGCTGACTACCTGCCCTGAATGCAAGACCGAGAACTTCGCCAAGCAGTTAACCGCGCCCGGCTTCCAGCTCAAGGGCAGTGGTTGGTATGCCACCGACTTCAAGGGTGGCGGCTGTCAATCGGCGGCCAAGAGCGATAATCCGCCACCCTGCCAGGGCGGGACCGGCAGTTGCGCGGCCAACACTTGAGCACCTCTTCAGCCTTGAAGAAATACTTCATCACCGGGCTCCTGATCTGGGTCCCGCTGGTAATCACCGCATGGGTGCTGTCGCTGATCGTCCGCTCCATGGACCAGTCCCTGCTGCTGCTGCCGCAGGCGATTCACCCGGAGCACCTGCTCGGCGTGTACATCCCGGGCATCGGTGCCCTGCTCACCTTGCTGGTGGTGTTCCTGACCGGCCTGGTGACGGCGAACATCGTCGGCCAAAAGCTGGTGCGCTTCTGGGAAGGCGTGCTGGCGCGCATTCCCGTAGTGAAGTCGATCTATTACAGCGTCAAGCAGGTCAGTGATACGCTGTTCTCGGGCAGCGGCGTCGCCTTCCGGAAAGTCCTGCTGGTACGCTATCCGCATCCTGAGGCGTGGTCGGTGGCCTTCCAGACCGGACATCCGGCCGTCGATGTCGCCGACATGCTGCCGGAAGAACACGTCGGCGTCTTCATCCCGACGACACCGAGCCCGGTCAACGGCTTCTTCTTCTTCGTCAGGAAGAAGGATGTCATCGAACTCGACATGAACGTCGACGAAGCCTTGAAGTACATCGTCTCCATGGGCGTCGTCGCCCCGCCCATGAGGAATCCCCTCGGGCGCGCCCAGAATCAGTAAGGCCCCGCGGGGCCGCCACAACCGTTCGGAAAACCTATGCGTACCCATTATTGCGGCGAGGTGAATGCCTCCCATGTCGACCAGATCGTCACGCTATGCGGCTGGAACCATCGCCGGCGCGACCATGGCGGCGTGATCTTCATCGACCTGCGCGATCGCGAAGGCCTGGCCCAGGTGGTTTGTGATCCCGATCGCCCCGAGATGTTCAAGGTCGCCGAGGACGTGCGCAACGAGTACGTGCTGAAGGTGACCGGCAAGGTGCGCCGCCGTCCCGCCGGCACCGAGAACTCCAACCTCGCCTCGGGCGAGATCGAAATCCTTTGTCATGAACTGGAAGTGCTCAACGCGGCCGTGACGCCGCCCTTCCAGCTCGACGAGGAGAACCTCTCCGAGAACGTGCGCCTGACCCATCGCGTGATCGACCTGCGCCGGCCGCAGATGCAGAAGAACCTGATGCTGCGCTACAAGGTGGCGATGGCCTTCCGTCGTTTCCTCGACGAGAAGGGCTTCATCGACATCGAGACGCCGATGCTGACCAAGTCCACTCCGGAAGGCGCACGCGACTATCTGGTGCCCTCCCGCGTGCATCCCGGCCAGTTCTTCGCCCTGCCGCAATCGCCACAGCTGTTCAAACAATTGCTGATGGTTGCCGGCTACGACCGCTACTACCAGATCACCAAGTGCTTCCGTGACGAGGACCTGCGCGCCGACCGCCAGCCGGAATTCACCCAGGTCGATATCGAAACCTCCTTCCTGACCGAAGAGCAGATCACCGCGCTGATGGAGGAAATGATCCGCAGCGTGTTCAAGACCGCGCTGGCTGTCGATCTGCCCAATCCCTTCCCGCGCATCACTCACGCCGAAGCCATGCGACGCTATGGTTCCGACAAACCCGACCTGCGCGTCACGCTGGAGCTCACCGAAGTCACCGATGCGGTGACCGATGTTGCCTTCAAGGTCTTCAGCGGCCCGGCAACGTCCGGCGGCCGTGTCGCGGCGCTGCGCGTGCCCGGCGGCGCGGCGCTGACCCGCGGCGAGATCGACGGCTACACCGAGTTCGTCAAGATCTACGGCGCGCGCGGCCTGGCCTACATCAAGGTCAATGACGCCTCGAAGCTCAACGAGGAAGGCCTGCAGTCGCCCATCGTCAAGAACCTCCATGAAGCCGCGCTGAAGACCATCGTCGAGCGCACCGGGGCGCAATCGGGCGACCTGATTTTCTTCGGCGCCGACAAGACCAAGATCGTCAATGACGCACTCGGCGCGCTGCGCACCAAGCTCGGCCATGAGAAAGGCTACGTCGACGGCTCGGCTTGGCGGCCGCTGTGGGTCGTCGATTTCCCGATGTTCGAATACGACGAGGAAAACAAGCGCTGGTCGGCCTGCCACCACCCCTTCACCAGTCCCAAGGACGGTCACGAAGCCCTGATGGCAACCGATCCCGGCGCCTGCCTGGCCAAGGCCTACGATCTGGCTTTGAATGGCTGGGAAATGGGCGGCGGCTCGGTGCGTATCCATCGTTCCGAGGTTCAGGAGCGGGTGTTCCAGGCGCTGGGCATCGGCCCCGAAGAGCAACAGGCCAAGTTCGGCTTCCTGCTCGACGCGCTGAAGTATGGCGCGCCGCCCCACGGCGGCCTGGCCTTCGGCCTCGACCGCATCGTCACCATGATGGCGGGCGCCGAGTCGATCCGCGACGTGATCGCCTTCCCCAAGACGCAGCGAGCCCAGTGCCTGCTCACCGATGCGCCGTCCGATGTGGACGAAAAGCAACTGCGCGAACTGCACATCCGGTTGCGGCAGAAGGTCGAGACCCAGGTAGAGGTCGGCAAGGGCTAAACACCATGATGCGCCGCTTGCTTGCCATAGCGGCTCTGCTGCTTGCAATCCCGGCAGCGGCGTTCCAGTCATCGACGATAAGCCTCGGCGAACTTCCGCCCGAAGCACGCGAAACCCTCAGGCTGATCGAGGCCGGCGGGCCTTTCCCGTACCGCCGCGACGGCATCGTGTTCCAGAACCGTGAGCGCCGCCTCCCCGAACAGCCGAAGGGCTATTACCGCGAATACACGGTGCCGACACCCGGCAGCAAGGATCGCGGAGCGCGGCGCATCATCGCAGGCGACAAGCCGCCGCAGGTGTTCTACTACACTGCCGATCATTACAAAACCTTCCGCCGGGTTCAGCGATGACTATCGCCCACTACGAAAACCTGTTTGCCGATGCCTCCCGGGCCGGCGTGCATCACCTGCCGCACGGCCCCATCGACGACCTGCTCGCGGGCGCGGGCGCCGCCGGCTGCCTGGTGCTGCGGGTCGATCTGGCCGCCGCGCGCAACAAGGACGAGATGCTGGCCGCACTCGGCCATGCCCTGCGCTTTCCCGAGTGGTTCGGCCAGAACTGGGACGCGCTGACCGACTGCCTGCTCGACATGGGCTGGCTGCCGGCGACCGGCTACGTGGTCATCCTCGACCATTGCGACGGCATCCATGGTCGCGCCGAGGCCGACTTCGTCACATTGATGCAAATCTTTCAGGATGCCGCCGCAACCTGGCGCGAGGACAACATCCCGTTCTGGTGTCTGGTCGACATGCAGGCCGACGGCATCGCCTGGTTGCCGACGGTGCCGCAGCCGGGCTGATGAAATACAAGAAGCCGGTCTCGGTGCTGGTGGTGATCCACACCGCGGCACTGGACGTGCTGTTGTTGGAACGCGCCCGCCACCCCGGCTTCTGGCAATCCGTCACCGGCAGCCAGGAAGACGACGAGCCGCTGATCGAAACAGCCCGTCGCGAAGTACTGGAAGAGACCGGCATCAAGGCTGTCGCGGCCGATTTCATCGACTGGCAAGTGACCAACCGCTACGAAATCTTCGCCGAGTGGCGCTATCGCTACGCACCGGGCGTCACGCACAATATCGAGCACGTGTTCAGCCTGTGCCTGCCTGAACCAAGCGACGTGACCATCGCGCCCGACGAACATCTGGCCTGGCGCTGGCTGCCGTGGCGACAGGCCGCCGAGGCCTGCTTTTCATGGAGCAATCGCGACGCCATCCTCGAATTGCCAAGGCGACTCGGCATGCCGCGGCAAGGCTCTTGAAATTTCTCCCATGGCGCTCATGTAATGCGCATGCCCCGTCCGAGCGGGGCCCCAACTCAAAAAGGAGCATGAAATGAGCAACTTGATCCGTCGCGATCCGCTTGACGACTTGTTCCGCGGTTTCTTTGTCCGCCCGGTCGAATATGGATCGCAGCCTGATGCACCCGCCGTGAAAATCGATGTCAAGGAACAGGAGAAAAGCTACCTGGTCCATGCCGAAGTTCCCGGCGTGAAGAAGGAAGACATTCATGTCGCCATCGATGGCGCCATCGTGTCCATCAGTGCCGAGCGGCGCGAAGAGAAGGACGTGAAGGAAGGCGAGCGCGTGCTGCGCACCGAGCGCTATTTCGGCAAGGTCTCGCGCAGCTTCCAGCTGGCGCAGGAGATCGACGAGGCGCAGGTGACCGCAAAATACACCGATGGCGTGCTCGAACTGGTGCTGCCGAAAAAGGCGGCGACGCAGGCGCGCAGAATCACCATCCAGTAAGCAGCGCGGGAGTCGGCGCTGGCGCTACGCCGACGGAGCCGCTGCGAAGTGTTTTGCAATCAGGGCAACCCGCCGCCAGCGGGTTGCCCTGATTGCTTTCGCTGTCGGTAGAATGCGCGAAGTTACCACTCGCACTCGCCGACACCCATGACCGAAAAGCTCTCCCCCGCTGCCAAGGCCGGCGTTCTGGCCGAAGCCCTGCCCTACATCAAGCGTTTCCATGGCAAGACCATCGTGGTCAAGTACGGTGGCAATGCGATGACCGACGAGCACCTGAAGCAGTGCTTCGCCCGCGATGTGGTGCTGCTCAAGCTCGTCGGCATGAACCCGGTGGTGGTGCATGGCGGCGGCCCGCAGATCGAGAACCTGCTGGCCCGCGTCGGCAAGAAGGGCGAGTTCGTGCAGGGCATGCGGGTGACCGACGCCGAGACCATGGATCTGGTGGAAATGGTGCTCGGCGGCCAGGTGAACAAGGAAATCGTCAACCTCATCAACCAGCATGGCGGCAAGGCCGTGGGCCTGACCGGCAAGGATGGCAACTTCATCCGCGCCAAAAAGCTGATGATGGAAAACAAGGATGCGCCGGGCGACCTGATCGACATCGGCCAGGTCGGCGACATCGTCTCGATCGACCCCAGCCTGATCGCGCTGCTCGACACCGGCGCCTTCATCCCGGTGATCGCGCCGATCGGCGTCGGCAGCGAGGGCGAGACCTACAACATCAATGCCGATGTCGTTGCCGGCAAGATCGCCGAAGTACTGAAAGCGGAAAAGCTCGTGCTGCTGACCAACACGCCGGGTGTGCTGGACCAGTCCGGCAAGCTGATCACCGGCATCACGCCCAAGCAGATCGACGACATGGTGGCCGACGGCACGCTCTCCGGCGGCATGCTGCCCAAGATCAGTTCGGCGCTGGACGCGGCCAGGAGCGGCGTGAAGGGCGTGCACATCATCGATGGTCGCGTCGAGCATGCGCTGCTGCTGGAAATCATGACCGACGAAGGCGTCGGTACGCTGATCAAATCGAAATAACCGACGGAACAATCGCCATGAACGAAGCCCGCGCCGCCAAGGTTGGTGAAAAGAAGCTGCTGATCCTGCAAACCATTGCCGAAATGCTGGAGCGTCCGGCGGTGGAAAAAGTCACCACGGCCCTGCTCGCCAAGCAGCTCCAGGTGTCGGAAGCCGCGCTTTACCGTCATTTCGCCAGCAAGGCGCAGATGTACGAAGGCCTGATCGAGTTCATCGAAAGCGGCGTGTTCTCGGTGATCACCCAGATCGAAGCCGCCGAGGAATCCGGCCTCAAGCAGGCCGAAGCCATCGTCGCCTCACTGCTGCGCTTTGCGCAGAAGAACCGCGGCCTGACCCGGGTGCTGGTGGGCGACGCGCTGGTGCACGAGAACCCGCGCCTGCAGGCGCGCATCAACCAGTTGCTGGATCGCATCGAGTCGACGCTCAAGCAATGCCTGAAAGTCGCCTCGGCCCAGGGCGCGCTGGCGGCCGAGCACGATTTTTCCGCCCATGCCGACCTGCTGGTTTGTTACACGGTTGGCCGCTGGCAGCGCTTCGTCAAAAGCGGCTTCAAGGACGATCCGCTGGCCAACTGGCCGGCGCAGTGGCCGATACTGGCGCGCTGATCGCCGTCCCGCCAGCGCCGACTTTTCTTAACGTGAAACACCGTGTTCGAAGGCTCCGGTAATGGACGCGCGCAGCGCGCCGACTGGTAACCCCCCGTGAGGGGGGAAGGGAGCGGGCGACAAATTCGCTTTTAGTTATGGCCGCTGCGCTTAACGCCGATGAGGCCGGCGTTAGCCTTCACTGAAACTTCGTCTTTCGCGTGTTTCATCTTCCGCGGGTGGTGCTCGGTGCCATGAGCGTTAGCTCTTCAGCAGCGTCGCCGCCTCCAGCGCAAAGTACGTCAGTATTCCGTCGCAGCCGGCACGCTTGAAGGAAAGCAGCGCCTCCATCATCACCGCATCGTGGGCCAGCCAGCCGTTCTGCGCGGCGGCTTTCAGCATCGCGTATTCGCCGCTGACCTGATAGGCGTAGGTCGGCACGCCGAATTCGTCCTTCACCCGACGCACGATGTCCAGATACGGCATGCCCGGCTTGACCATCACCATGTCGGCGCCTTCGTCGATGTCCAGCGCCACTTCGCGCAGTGCCTCGTCGGTGTTGGCCGGGTCCATCTGGTAGGTGTATTTGTTACCCTTGCCCAGGTTGCCGGCGGAGCCCACCGCATCGCGGAAGGGGCCGTAAAACGCCGAAGCGTATTTCGCCGAATAGGCCAGGATGCGGGTGTGGATCAGCTTCTCGGCATCCAGCGTGGCGCGGATGCGGCCGATGCGGCCGTCCATCATGTCCGAGGGCGCCACCACGTCGGCGCCGGCGCGGGCGTGGCACAGCGCCTGTTTCGCCAGGGCTTCCAGCGTTTCGTCGTTCATCACGTAGCCGCGCGGATCGGCCGGATCGATCAGGCCGTCCTGGCCGTGGCTGGTGTAGGGGTCGAGCGCGACGTCGGTGATGACGCCGAGTTCCGGGAATTCCTGCTTCAGACGAGCCACCACGGTCGGCACCAGGCCCGCCGGGTTCCAGGCCTCTTCCGCCCCCTGCGTCTTCCTGCCGCTGTCCACCACCGGGAACAGGGCGAGCGCCGGGACGCCCAGCTTCAGCGCCTTTTCGGCCACCGGTAACAGACGGTCGAGCGACATGCGCTCGACGCCGGGCATCGACGCAACCGCCTCGGTACGGCCCGAGCCCTCCAGGACAAAAACCGGATAAATCAAGTCGTCTGCCGTCAGTGTGTGCTCACGCATCAGGCGCCGCGAGAAGTCGTCGCGGCGCATCCGCCGCATCCGGGACTTGGGGAATACACCTTTTGTAATCATGGACTTAACCTTCAGAAAATTTTGACGGTTACTTGAACTTTAACGTACATGGCCTATCATAGTATCCAGATGGCGGTGGACCTTGTCCTTCCCGTTGTCTCCCGCTTCACCTCCCTGAGCGGGTGCCTTGAACATTTCAAGGTGTTTCCGCCCTCGACCTTCCTCCCCTTTGGTCGAGGGCTTTTATTTTGGCGAAGCCAAAATAAAAGCCCGTCGGGCAAATTGTAACGGCTATCCCCCCGGCCCCCTTTTCAAAAAAGGGGGTGACTGCATTGGCTGACTGCGTCAGATTGTTGGCGATGGAGCGCCATTCAGCCAGCCTCCGATCACTTGTTCCGCTTCTTCCATGCCGGTTTTTTTCAGGCTGGAGAACATCTGGACGGTCACTTGTTCGCCAAAATCGGCGAGGGCCGCGCGGGTTTCGCGCAGGGTCTTGGCCTGCTCCTGGCGCGTCAGCTTGTCCGACTTGGTCAGGAGGCAATGGATCGGCCGGCCGGTAGGGCCGAACCAGCCGATCATCTTCCAGTCGAGTTCGGTCAGCGGGCGTCGCGAATCCATGATCAGCACCAGCCCGACCAGATTGGAGCGGCAGGTCAGGTAGTGTTCCAGCAGGCCTTGCCACTGCAAGCGGACCGCCAAAGGCACCTGGGCATAGCCATATCCTGGCAAATCGACCAAGGCCGCGCCATTTCGCATGCGAAATACGTTGATCAGTTGCGTCCGGCCGGGCGTCTTGGAGACAAAGGCCAGCCGCGTATGCCCTACCAGGGTATTGATGGCGCTGGATTTCCCTGAATTGGAGCGCCCCGCGAAAGCGATCTCCGCACCTTCCGGCAAGGGCAGGCCACTGGGCTGGGCGACGGAAATTTCAAAGCTGGCGTGGCGGAACAGGGACATGGGAGGTACTTCACAGATACGCCGCCGGGACAGGCTGACGTGGAGAAATCGGGCGAGCTGGGATAGAATATCAGGTTTACAATTTTCGAATTCTGCAGTTTCCGAGGAGTTTTTGTCCATGAAGCGTTCCCTGCTCAGTTGCCTTCTTACCCTGCTGTGCGCGATGGCTGCATCCGGCGCCCAGGCGGCCGACGCCCCCAAGGCAACTCCGAAAGGTGATGCCGCACGCGGCCAGGCGGTCGCTTCCACCGTTTGCGTGGCCTGTCACGGACCCGACGGCAACAGCCCGCTGGCTGCCAACCCCAAGCTGGCGGGACAGCACACCGAGTATCTGTTCAAGCAGATGAAGAACTTCAAGGCCGCCGACGGCAAGCAGCCCGAGCGCGTGAATGCGATCATGAACGGCATGATCGCCGCCTACGACGATGGCCAGATGCGTGATCTGGCGGCGTATTTTGCAACGCAGACCCAGAAGGGCGAAGCCGCCAGGAACCGCGAAACCATCGAACTGGGCCAGAAGCTGTATCGCGGTGGCGATCAGGCCAAGGGCCTGCCGGCCTGCGCGGCCTGCCATGGCCCGGCGGGCGCGGGCATTCCGGCGCAATATCCGCGCATTGGCGGCCAGTTTGCCGAATACACCGAGGCCCAGTTGAAGGGCTTCCGCGAAGGTTCGCGCGCCAATGACCCGAACAAGATGATGCGCATGGTTGCGATCAAGATGACCGACGCGGAAATCAAGGCCGTATCCGACTATATCGCCGGCCTGCGCTGAGAATCCCCGCTTGAAAAAGGGCGGCCCGAAGGCATTCGGGGCCGCCCTTGGTTTTTCTGTCAGTCAGGGTTGCGGCGCTTTGCGGCAGCCCGCGGCCAAGCCCTATGCGGCCCGCTTTCCGGCAAGCGCCGGAAACTCACTGGCGACATAGGCCGCGTACTCCCGGTCGCTGGCCAGGACATGGCGGATGAACCAGTCCTCGAAGAAGCCGACCAGGTTGTCACCCGTTGCCCTGCCTTTCAACTGATCTTCCAGTCTGGCAAGCTGCTCGATGAGCCTCGAGTGCGAATCGCGATGGTTCGCACGATCGGGATAGCGGATTATTTCCAGCAGGGCGTCCTCGACAGCCAGGTGGAACTTCATGTATCCCGCCAGTTCTGTCAGGAAGAAATGCAGGATATGCCACGGGTCGCGTTTTTCGACCGAGTTTTCGAGGGCAAGCAGGTGCTCGAAAATCTTCCTGTGCTGATTGTCGATCTCTTCGATCCCGATGGCGAAACTGCTGTCCCACTTCATTGTCATTTCCTTCTCGCGTATCGCCCAGCAGGTTCTCCACAACCTTCCGCCAGCGGGTCGGATTGTAGCGACAATGGCTGATACAGCGACCGCACCCGTCGGGTATCGGGTTTCTACCTCAGCCGGCCGCCGCTGACGCGCACGATGCCGGCGAGATCGCGGTGTTGTTCGATCCCGGCCAAGTCCGCTGCCTTCAGCAATTCACGCACCGCTTCGGCCTGATCGTAGCCATGCTCCAGCCAGAGTTGCCCGCCGGGCGCCAGATGCGCCGGGGTCGCCGCGATGATGCGGCGAATGTCGTCCAGCCCGTCGGCACCACTGGACAGCGCCGTCGACGGCTCGTGGCGCAGGTCGCCCGCGGCAAGATGCGGATCGCCTGCGGCGATGTAGGGCGGATTGGCGACGATCAGGTCAAAGCGTTCGCCGGCCAGCGCGGCGAACCAGTCGCTTTGCAGCAGGCGCAATTGCGCGCCAAGCCGTTCGGCGTTGCGGCGCGCCAAGGCCAGCGCCGCGGCCGAAGCGTCCACCGCGACAACCCGTGCCTGCGGACATTCCAGGGCCAGGGTGATGGCGATACAGCCGCTGCCCGTGCCCAGATCGAGCATCGTCACCGTAGCGGACTCTGTCTGCCGGGAATTCCGCTTCGCGGGCCGGCAAGCGCCGACTCCCGACTTGAGAACAACATCCACCAGCAACTCGGTCTCCGGGCGCGGGATCAGCACGGCCGGCGAAACCTCGAACTCGCGCCCGAAGAATTCGCGGAAACCAGCCAGATAGGCCACCGGCTCGCCGCCGGCGCGGCGCGCCACCAGCGAAGCAAAACCGAGCAGCACATCCTCATCGAGCACGTCGGCATCGTGCGTGATCAGCCAGGCCGCCGGCTTTCCCAGCACATGCCCCAGCAGCAGGCGCGCCTCGCTCGCGGGCAGCTTCGCGCGCGCCGCTGCCAGCGCTGCGGCAACGGTGGTCATTCCGAAAGCGCCGCCAGCAGCTCGGCCTGATGCTCGGCCGTGAGGGCGCCGACCAGCTCGTCGAGGTCGCCGTCCATGATGGAGTCGATCTTGTACAGCGTCAGGTTGATGCGATGGTCGGTGATGCGGCCCTGCGGGAAGTTGTAAGTGCGGATGCGTTCGGAACGGTCGCCCGAGCCGATCAGGCTCTTGCGCTCGGAGGCAATCTTCTGCTGCTGCTCGCGCTGTTTGGCGTCGTTGATGCGCGCCGCCAGCACCGACATGGCCTGTGCCTTGTTGCGGTGCTGCGAGCGGTCGTCCTGGCATTCGACGACGATGCCGGTCGGAATGTGCGTGATGCGCACCGCCGAATCGGTCTTGTTGATGTGCTGGCCGCCGGCGCCGGAGGCGCGAAAGGTGTCGATGCGCAGGTCGGCCGGATTGATGTCGATGTCCACCAGCTCGTCGGCTTCCGGCATCACCGCCACGGTGCACGCCGAGGTGTGGATGCGGCCCTGGGTCTCGGTCACCGGCACGCGCTGCACGCGATGGCCGCCCGACTCGAACTTGAGCTTGGAATAGGCGCCGTTGCCCTCGATTCGGGCAATGATTTCGCGGAAGCCGCCGAGGTCGGATTCGCTGCGCGAGACGATCTCGACCTTCCAGCGCTGGCGTTCGGCATAGCGGCTGTACATGCGGAACAAGTCGGCGGCGAACAGCGCGGATTCGTCACCGCCGGTGCCGGCGCGGATTTCCAGAAACAGGTTGCGCTCGTCGTTGGGGTCCTTCGGCAGCAGGGCACGCTGCAACTCCACTTCGAGCCGGGCCATTTCCGCGCTGGCGGAGGCCTGCTCGGCCAGTGCGAGTTCCTTCATCTCCGGATCGGACAGCATCTCGGCGGCACCTGAAAAGTCGGCGCTGGCGCCACGGTAAGCATGGAACAGTTCCACCACCGGCGTGATGTCGGCGCGCTCGCGGGTCAGCTTGCGATAGTTGTCCATGTCGCGCGCGACGTGCTCGCCCCCCAGCAGGCCGTCGATTTCCTCCAGGCGTTCGCTCAGGCGCTGGAGTTTTTCAAGAATGCTTTTCTTCATGGGACAAGCTTTCGGGCACCGGGGCGGCGGCGCGGGCTATCAGTTGGATGCTGTGGCGAACATCCGCGGCGAGCAGCAGTTCGGTTTGCTCGGCGGCACGGGTGATCCGTTCGTCGAATTGCAGGAGGCCCGAAGCGTCGGTTTGCAGAATCTCGGCGTCGATCAGGTTGCGAATCACGTTGGCGAACAGCAGCTTCTCCGGAAACTCGGCGACGTTGAATTCGTGGAGCATGGCCAGCCGCTGCGCCAGCAGGTGGGTGGCTTCTTCAAGGCCGGCGCGGGTCAATCGGCCGCTGCCGTGATGCTGCAGCAAGGCCAGGGTGAGGAACTGCCGCTCCAATGTCGGACGGATGATGTTGCCCAGTTGCCGCAGTTCCGGGTTGGCTTCGCTGTTGGGGGGCGGAGCCCGCAACAGTTCTGACTGGCAGTCCGCCACGATCAGGCCGCGGCGGGTCAGCGCCGCTTCCGCCTGGTCGATCGCGACATCCAGTTCCGCAGCGTCCCACGGCAGGAACAGTTCGGCGCGCAACAGCCCGTAGATGCCCTTGATCGCCTGTTTCGCGCGCTGCCTCGTCAATATCTGGTTGTGGCTGACCAGGCAGGCCAGCAACGCAGGCAGGGCCAGCAAGTGCAGTACGTTATTGCGGAAATAGGCCAGCAACGCCGCCTGCCCCTCCTCGGCGCGAACGATGTCGCCCAGCGGATGGGGGTGGCATTCGACCAGTTCCAGCGTGCGCACATAGTCGATCACCTCGGCGGCGGGCTGGTCGCAGGTGATGATCGAGGCGTGGTAGGGGGATTCGGCCAGCAGGTACTGGACATGCCCGATCTGCTTTTGCAGCAGTCGAAAATCGGCGGCGTGCTTGGGGGTGGAAAGCAGGGTGACCGCAAGCAGATTCACCGGAGTGACCACCGCGAGGGAGTTTATCCGGCGCGCCAGTTCTGTTGCCGTCGCATCCACGGCACCGCGCAGCCAGGGCGCCTGCGCGTCGAGACTATCGTCGCGCCAGTCCGGATGATGGGCATCGAGGAACTCGGCCAGCGCCAGCGGCGGACCGAAATTGACATGGACCCGCCCGAAATTGCGCTTCAGCACGCGCGCGGCACGCACCAGGCCGACCAGCGATTCGGATTTCTTCGGCCGACCGTGCAGCTCGGCGATGTAGCTGCTGCCTTCCATCAATTTCTCGTAGCCGATATAGACCGGAACGAAGACCAGCGGCCGGGCGTGGCTGCGCACGAAGCTTTGCACCGTCATCGCCAGGATGCCCGCCTTGGGCGCCAGCGTGCGTCCGCTGCGGCTGCGCCCGCCCTCGATGAAGTACTCCATCGGGAAGCCGCGGTCGATCATCAGGTGCACGTATTCCTGGAACACCGCCGCGTAGAGCGGCTCGCCCTTGATCTTGCGGCGCAGGAAGAAGGCGCCGGAGCGCCGCAGGATGGAGCCCACCAGTGGCAGGTTGAGGTTGGAGCCGGCGGCGATGTGGGGCACCATCATGCCGCGGGTGAAAATGATGTAGGACAGCAGCAGGTAGTCCGCGTGGCTCCTGTGGCACGGCACATAGACGATGCCGTGCCCCGGGGCCACCGCCGTGACGCGCTCGAAATTATGCACTTCGATGCCGTTGTAGACCTTGTTCCAGACCCAGGTCAGGAACAGGGCAAAGGCCTTGACCACGGCGTAGCTGTAATCCGAGGCGATTTCGATCGCGAACTCGCGGGCCGATCGTTTCGCCGCCACCAGGGAAATCGACTTGGCTTCGGCCTCGGCGACGATGGCCTTGTGCACCGAAGGCATGTTGAGCAGGGTTTGCAGCTGGGTATGGCGGTGCGACAGGTCGGGTCCGATCGCCATTTCGCGCTGGCGCCGGAAATGCACCCGCAGGATGCGCCCGAGTTTGCGCACCGCGTGTGGCTCGTCGATGCCGTCGCTGAGGAACTCGCGCAGGGAAATCGGCGCGTTGAATCGCACCATCGTGTGGCGGCCGTGGATCAACATCGCCAGCAGATGGCGCAAGGTGCTGACCTGCTGCCAGGATTCCGCGAGCAGGGCCTTCAATACCGAATCCTGCTTGCCGGGCTCGCGGCCCCAGAGTACGGTTACCGGCACCAGTTGCACGTCGAAACGCGGATCGGCGAAGGCGGCCCTGACCATGGCCTTGAGCATGGGCGCCGCGCTGACGCGCGGATTGGGTACCAGGCGGCCGCGTTCGTTATGCGAGAGGAAGAAAAAGGAGCGCTGCGAACTGAAGGCCTCGTCCCGCATCGGATGCATGGCGCGTGGCAGGCCGATCTGGCCGCACTCGTGGTCGACCACCAGCAGGTTGGAGAGGTGGCGTTCGTCGAGGACGTAGCAGACCGGAATGTCGGGCTTCAGCTCCAGTTCCTCCGGGTTGTCCGGAAACACCTGGGTCCGCGTTCCAAGGTAGAGGACGCGGCGCATCAGGGCAAGTGCAAGCCCCATGAAGTCGAACATTGAAAGCTTGCTCACGTGCGGCCGGGCACGCGCCCGTGCATTCGATGCGGAGCCACGCAGCTACTCCCCGGAATTGAGGCGATAGATGCGGGAGATCAGCTCTGCGACTTCCGCGCGCTCGCGGCCTTCGGCCTGGTTCAGGGCGTGGGTCGGGGCGTGCAGCAACTTGTTGGTGAGACCGTGCGACAGCGCATCCAGCACCTTGGCCGGATCGTCGCCGCGCGCCAGCAGCTTCAGCGCGTGCTCCACTTCATGGCGGCGCGCGCGTTCGGCCGTATCGCGCAGGGCGCGGATGGTCGGCACCGTTTCGCGCGATTCGAGCCAGTGCAGGAAACCCGAAACCCGGTCGGTGATGATCGCCTCCGCCTCGACCACGGCGGCCTGGCGCGATTCGAGGCCGGATTCGACAATCTGGCCGAGGTCGTCGAGGGTGTAGAGAAAGACGTCATCGAGCCGGGTCACTTCGGCCTCGATGTCGCGCGGCACGGCCAGATCGACCATCACCATCGGCCGGTGCCGGCGCGCCTTCAGGGCGCGCTCGACCATGCCGAGGCCGATGATCGGCAGCGAACTGGCGGTGCAGGAAACCACGATGTCGTAATCCGCCAGGCGCTCGCCGAGCTGGTCGAGACGCATGGCATCGCCACCAAAGCGCGCGGCGAGATCGGCGCCGCGCTCCAGCGTGCGGTTGGCGATGGTGATCCGCTTCGGCTTCTGCGCGGCGAAATGGGCGGCGCACAGTTCGATCATTTCACCGGCGCCGATGAACAGCACCTGCTGCGCGGCGATGCTGTCGAAAATGCGCGCGGAAAGATGCACGGCGGCGGCGGCCATCGACACCGTATTGGCGCCGATCGCGGTGGTTGAACGCACCTCCTTGGCGACGGCAAAGGTGCGCTGGAACAGCTTGCCCAGCAGCGTGCCCAGCGTCCCGGCCTCTTCCGCGGCGCGTGCCGCCTGCTTCATCTGGCCGAGGATCTGCGGTTCGCCCAGCACCATCGAATCCAGCCCGGCGGCGACGCGGAACATGTGGCGCACGGCGTCCTGCTGCGGATGCTGGTAGAGGTAAGGCTGGATTTTCTGCGGCGACAGCGAGTGATATTCCGCCAGCCAGTCGGCCGCCGCCTGCGGCTGTTCGGCGGCGCAATAGAGTTCGGTGCGATTGCAGGTCGACAGGATCGCGGCCTCGCGCACGGTTTTCGCCCGCAACAGGTCGTGCAAGGCCTGCCCCATGCGTAACGGGTCAAACGCCACCTGCTCGCGGACTGCCAGCGGGGCCGTATGATGGTTGATGCCCAGAGCGAACAACTGCACGGCGATATGCCCTTGAAACGACTAAAAAACAACCGACAGGAAGTATTAGAAACCCATAGTACCCAAAGGACAAGCCCGGTTCCTGCGCTACAGCCGCCGCAGCCAGTCCAAGATACGAATTATATGTCCGCCGCCCACCGGAAGGCGGACGGTATCCCCTGGTGGGATATGTCCGCCGCCCACCGGAAGGCGGACGGTGCTTTGCGCGCCTGGGATTCCCGCTTCGCGGGCAGGCGTCCCCTGGTGGGATATGTCCGCCGCCCACCGGAGTGGAGTCCGGCAAGTGATACGCCGCACAGGCCGGGCCCGTTATGCGGTAAAAAGCATGTCCGGATGATGTTTGGAAACCACTTTTCGTGGCAACCACCCTCCAGCCAGTCCTCAACTCCATGAATACAGACACCCTCCAAGCGGCTCTTGCCGACTACTTTGCCCCCTGGGTTCAGGCGCTCGCGCTCAAGGTCGAGTCCTTCACCGCGGAATCCGTTCTTCTGCGTCTGCCGCAGGGCGACCAGTTGTCCCGCGTCGGCGGCATGCTGTGCGGCCAGGCCATGATGGCGGCGGCGGACTCGGCCATGGTGCTGGCGCTGATCAATCACTTCGGGGAGTTTCGTCCCTGCACCACGGTTCAGTTCTCAAGCAGTTTTCTGAAGCCGCTGTCGGCTCAGGATGCGCTGATCGAGGCGAAGGTGGTCCGCGCCGGAAAGGCGCTGGCCTTCGGCGAAATCGACATACGCGGCGCACGGGACGGCAAGAGCGTTTGCCGCGCGAGCACCACTTACGCCTTGCTGTAAGCGCGATCGTCGGGCCAAACGGGTAAAATTGCGCCCGTTCGCGGCGCTCAGCGGCGCTCGGCGCGTCAGTCGCCGTGTCGCCAGCGCCGACTCTTGGAGAATTTCAGTGCAACTCGTCTGTCTCGACCTCGAAGGCGTGCTCGTCCCCGAAATCTGGATCGAGTTTTCCAAACGCACCGGCATTCCGGAATTGTCCCGCACCACGCGCGACGAACCCGACTACGACAAGCTGATGAAGTATCGGCTCGACTTGCTCAAGAAGCACAAGCTCGGCCTGCCCGACATCCAGAAGGTGATTTCGGACATGGGGCCGATGGCCGGTGCCAGGGACTTCCTCGACGCCTTGCGCCGCGACTTTCAGGTGATCATCCTGTCCGACACGTTTTACGAATTCGCCATGCCGCTGATGGCGCAACTGAACATGCCGGTACTGTTCTGCCACAAGCTGGAAGCGGATGCCGCCGGCTTTCTGGTGAACTACCACCTGCGCATGCCGAACCAGAAAAAGGAATCGGTACAGCGCTTCAAGGAACTCCGCTTCAAGGTGATCGCCGCCGGCGACTCCTACAACGACACCGCCATGCTGGCCGAGGCCCACGCCGGCATCCTGTTCCACCCGCCGCAGAACGTGATCGACGAGTTCCCGCAATTTCCGGTGACCATGAACTACACCGAACTGCGCCGCGAAATCGACAAGGCGGCGGCGCGCATCTGAGATGCACGGAAACCGGTTCTACACGCTCACCGCCTCCTGTCCCGACCAGGTCGGCATCATCGCGCGCGTCACCGGCTTCATCGCCGAGCACAAGGGCTGGATTCTCGAATCCAGCTTCCATGCGGACGACCTGGATGGCCGCTACTTCATGCGCATCGAGGTCAAGGCTGATTCGCTGCCCTTCCAGCTCGCCGAGTTCCGCCGCCGCTTCCAGGCCGTGGCCGATGAACTGAAAATGGACTGGCGCATCAACGATTCCGCGGTCAAGAAGCGCGTCGTGGTGCTCGTGTCGAAGCAGGAACACTGTCTCTACGACCTGCTGGCGCGCTGGCAATCCAGGGAACTCGACATCGAGATCGCCTGCGTGATCTCGAATCACGACAGCTTCAAGGGCTTTGTCGAATGGCACGGCATTCCCTTCCATCACGTGCCGGTGACGCCCGACAACAAGGCCGCCGCCTACGCGGAGGTGCAGCGCCTGTTCGAGGAAGTGCATGGCGACACCATGGTGCTGGCGCGCTACATGCAGATCCTCTCGCCGCAACTGTGCGCCGCCTACCCGGGACGCATCCTCAACATCCACCACAGCTTCCTGCCCTCCTTCGTCGGTGCCAAGCCCTATCACCAGGCCTACACGCGAGGCGTCAAGCTGATTGGCGCCACCTGCCACTACGTGACCGAAGCGCTCGACCAGGGCCCGATCATCGAGCAGGACGTGATCCGCATCGACCACTCCGACTCGGTCGATGACATGGTGCGTTACGGCAAGGACATCGAAAAGACCGTGCTGGCGCGCGGCCTGCGCTATCACCTGGAAGACCGTGTGCTGGTCCATGGCAACAAGACCGTAGTATTCCGCTGAAGGAATCAACATGAAAGTGAAAGCACTTGCGCTGATGGCCGCGCTGTTCGCCGGTCAGGCACTGGCCGAAGACCATCGGCAACTGGCTACGTTGCCGCCCGCGGCAAAAGAGGCCCTGCGCGAGGAGATGCTCGGCAACCTGCTCGCGATCAACGAAATCCTGACGCTGATGGCCGCCGGCAAAGTGAAGGAGGCCGGCCAGCTGGCGGAAACCACGCTCGGGCAATCCGCCCAGGGCAAGCACCGCGACAAGCCCTTCGATGCGCGTCCGGGTCCGCACATGCCGCCCGCCATGCACGGCATCGGCAACGACGGCCATGTTGCCGCCAGCGAGTTCGCCAGGGCGGCGATTCGCGGCGACCGCGAGCAGGCATTGGCCCTGTTACCAAAACTGACCAGTGCCTGCGTCGCCTGCCACTACTCCTACCGGACGCGCTGAGTCAGCCAAACATCTCCTGGCAGTTCTCAGGCACTGCATGCCTCCGCCACCAGGGCCATCTCGCCGCTGAGCATCAGCTTCTCGATGTCGATGACGATCAGCATCCGGTCGTCCAGCGAACTCAAGCCCGTGATGTATTGCGTATCCACCGCTGCGCCGAACTGCGGCGCCGGATGAATCTGGTCGGGCCTCAGCATTGTGACGTCGGAAACGCTGTCGACGACGATTCCGACCACCCGGCCGCCAATGATCAGGATGATGACCACCGTCACCGGCGTGTACTCGGCCATGCCGACATTGAACTTGATTCGCATATCGACAATCGGGACGATGGTGCCGCGAAGGTTGATCACGCCCTTGATGAATTCCGGCGCGTTGGCGATGGTCGTCGGGCTCTCATAACCCCGGATTTCCTGCACCTTCAGGATGTCGATCGCGTACACCTCCGCACCAAGGGTGAAGGTGAGATATTCCTGCGCAAGCCCTGGATTTTCATTCGCAGCGGCCTGGTTTTCTGTAGCCATAAGAAACTCCTCGTTCTGAATGTTCTCGATGTGTGTGCTGCTGCTTCACCCACGGGTTCAGAACTCCTCCCACGACTCGTTTTCGGTGTCTGCGTGCGCGGCGGGAATGACCTTGAGCGGTCCGCTCGGACGCGGTGTCGGGCCGCCCAGTTTCTTCATCGGCCGCGCCGCCGGTCTCGCGACAGGTGCACGAACAGCCGTGTTGGTGACGCCCGTCTTGAATGCGGAAACCGATTTGGCCAGCTGTTCGGCCTGCTCCTGCAGCGACTCGGCAGCGGCAGCGGACTCTTCCACCAATGCGGCGTTTTGCTGGGTGACCTCGTCCATCTGGCTCACGGCCTGCGTCACCTGCTCGATGCCCGCGGTCTGCTGAACGCTGGCGGATGCGATGTCGTTGATCAACCCCGAGACGCTGGCGATCGCATCCACGATTTCGGTCATCTGGGTACCGGCCTGGATCGCCTGAGCATTGCCTGCCTCGACGCGAGCCACGGAATCGCTGATCAATCCCTTGATCTCCTTGGCGGCTTCGGCCGAGCGATGGGCGAGATTGCGGACCTCGGTCGCGACGACCGCGAAGCCGCGGCCCTGCTCACCGGCGCGCGCTGCCTCGACCGCCGCATTGAGCGCGAGGATATTGGTCTGGAAGGCGATGCCGTCGATCACGCCGATGATGTCGGCAATCTTCTTCGAACTGGTGGCGATCTCGGCCATGATCGTGACCGACCCGCGCACCGTTTCGCCGCCGCGCTCGGCAACTGTCGCTGCTATTCTTGCCTTCTCGTTGGCATCGGTTGCGCTCTGGGTGTTGCCCTTCACCGTCGCAGTCAGTTCTTCCATGCTCGACGCGGTTTCTTCGAGGCTGCTCGCCTGCTCCTCGGTGCGGGAAGAGAGATCCAGGTTGCCGGTGGCAATCTCGCTGGACGCGGTGTTGATCGATTCAACGGCGTCCATGATCTGCATGATGAGCTCTTTCAGGTTCGCCACCGTGGCGTTGATGCCGGCACGGGTTTCGCCGAACAGGCCCGGGTAATCCTTTTCGATGGTTTTCGTCAGGTCGCCCTGCGCCAGCGAGCTTGCCACGCGCATGACGTCCCTGAGGCCGGTTTCGGTGGTTTCCGACAACTGGTTGAGCAACACGCTCAAATCGCGCGGGAAGCCCTGCTTGCCGGTCAAGTCGACACGGGTGCTGAAGTCACCCCGGTTGGCGCCCTGCACCATGCTTTCGATGTCCGCCACGATGCGCGTCAGCGCGGCCACCGTGGCATTGACGGCGGTACCGGTCTGACCGAATACACCGGGGTAGTCCTTCTCGATTTTCTGCGACAAGTCGCCATCCGCCAGAGCCTTGGAAACGCGCATCACGTCGTTCAGCCCGGTGTTGGTGGTCTCGGCAAGCAGGTTGAGCGATTCGCCGATTTCACGGCCGAAGCCCTGCTTGTCGGACAGGTTGATCCGGCTGCTGAAATCGCCGCGCGCCGCGGCGGCAACCATCTGCTTGATCTCATTCACCAAAGTGGAGAGTCCGACCTGCATGGTTTTCATGGCCACCAGCAGGCTGGTCGTATCGCCCGGCCGGGTTTCGATGCTGCGCGACAAATCGCCGGCGGCGATGGCCTTGACGTTGTCGGCGGCGTAGCCGGGTTCCCCGCCCAACCGGGCAACCAGATCGCGCACGATCAGCCATGCGATCAGGATCGCCAGAACGACGCTGATCAGCAGCGCAACGATGATTACCGTGATCGACCGATCCGCTTCCCTGGCGGCCTCCTCGCCTTGATCATTCAGGAGCTTTTCTTGCAGTGCCTGAAGGTCGCGCGTGGCATCGGCATAGGTGGCCTGGCGTTTGCGCAGTTCATTCAGCAGAAAGACGCGCGCCTCATCCGGCTTCTTTTCGCGCAACAGTCGAATGACGGTCTCCTGTCCGTCGACGAAGGCAGCACGCGCGTCAACAATTCGCTTGAAGATTGCCTTGCCCTCGGGCAAGACAATTCGCGGCTCCAGCTTGTCCAGAGTTTCCCGGATCTTCCGCCGCGCATCCAGCGCGAGCTTGATCTGCGCTTCCATCGTCTCCGCGTTGTCCGCTTCGAGCACGGCGTTGCGCAAGGAGCGTGCGATATCGAGCACGTTGTAATTGACGTCCGCAATCCACACGATCTTCGGCACCTTGTCCCTGACGACGTCATTCATTTTCGTGGTGACGCTGGTCAGGCCAAGATAAGCCATCCCCCCGCTGACGACCATCAGGGTAACGATCAGGCCGAAGCCCAATGACAATTTGGTGGCGACCTTCATATCTGAAAATGAACTCACAACGACCTCCATGCGCTAGGTAGTTAAAACAATGGCTGACCATTCGGGTTTTGGGAACGCGTCATCGGATCGAATTACGGGTGACTCTTGCTGCTCTGCGGTGCAAATCGGGATCGGATTCCTCAAGTAGGGAGGCGAAGTACGGGCCACAAATATCGATCGCGCCACCATCCCGTGCAACGACGAACAATACCGTTCCGTTGCTCCGCGGCGTGAATGGAAACTTCGCTACTCCCTTCTCGTTACAGGGTTTCTTGTTGCTGCCTGAACCCCTTGAGCTGAATCGATTATACAAATATGCCACTCAAAACCAATATCCTGAACTGATTAATTTGAATGCCGGCTTGCCTTGTCAGGGATTGTCACCTGCCTGACGGGATCGGCTCGGTTTCGCTGGCTTGCTCCAGACATTTGCTGAACTGAAGGATGGCCTCCTTGCTGCCACCCACCTGCGCCGAGCAGGTAATCTGGCCTTGCTTGCGCTTGAGTGGCGAGGAGAGAAAGCCTTCCGCCGTCGACGGCGGGCGGCTGACGTAGCCTGTGCCGCCGCTCGCTCCTCCATTGCTGCCGCCGTAGGATCGGCTGTATCCGGGAGAACTCAGTCCGCTGCTGGAAGTCTGGACTGCTTCGATGGGTGGCTTGTATCCGGCGGCGAAACTGATCACCGCGGCCACAATGCCAGCCAGGATGCAGAGTCCGCCAACCCAATAGCCTGCCACCCACCAGATGTCCCACCGACTGGCAGGCAGCGCGACACTGCGCGGTGCGAATGCGGATGAAGAATGGCGCGGCTCCTCGCCGACCATTTCGTCATCATGGCGAATGGGCGGCTTGGATCTTGGTCTGGGAGGGGCCGGCTTCCGCTTCATTTTGATGAAAATGACGCGGCGACTTACGGTGGTGCCCATGGCGATCTCCTGGCAATCCCGCTACCGTGGAGCGCCGCTGGGAGCGCCCGTTAGGCCGGTGATTTTGCGTCCCCGCCTTTCGACGGGTTTGCCCTGTTTCAGAATCTAGGGAATGGATTTATAAACCATGAATCGCATTTCCGCAATATCTCCCTGCATTTCGCTGGCATAGCCCCGCCTGGCGGTAGCGCTTCCTATTCGAGGTTCTGGACTTGCTCGCGCATCTGCTCGATCAGCAGCTTGAGTTCGAGTGCGATGGCGGTGACTTCGCCCGAGACTGATTTCGAGGCCAGGGTATTCGCCTCGCGGTTGAGTTCCTGCATCAGGAAATCCAGCCGCTTGCCGACGGCGCCGCCCTTTTTCAGCACGCGCTCGAGTTCGTCCATGTGCGTCACCAGCCGCGCGATTTCCTCGGCGACGTCGATCTTGGCGGCAAAGACGCCAACTTCCTGGCGAATGCGCTCTTCGTCGAGGTTCGCCACGGCCTCGCGCAGCTTGGTCGACAGTCGTTCCCGATAGGCCTCCAGCGCGGCCGGCAACAGGGGCTCGGCGGCACGCACCTGTTCGCGCATGCGCGCGGCGCGGTCGCGCAGCACGTCGGCCAGCTTGGCGCCTTCGCGCTCGCGGGTGGCGACGAACTCGTCGAGCAATTTTGCGAACAGCTCCTGCGCGCTGGCCTGCAACTGTTCCGCGGTGAGCGAATCGTCGCCCAGCACGCCGGGCCAGCGCAGCACTTCGGCCACCGACAGCGGTGCCGCCTGCGGCAACACGCTGCGCACGGCGTCATCGAGCTTGCCCAGCTCGCCCAGCAGCGCCGGGTTGGGCGTGCGTTGGCGCGCCGCGCCTTGCGCCGGCTGTGCCTGCAAATAGCCGCGGCACTCGATCTTGCCGCGCCCGATGCGTTCGACAATCTTCTCGCGCAGCGGCATCTCCAGAAAACGCAGGTCTTCGCTGAGGCGAAAGCCGATATCCAGATAGCGCGAATTGACGCTCTTGATTTCGAGATTCATCACTGCACTGCCGAGGTCACGGCTGGCGGCGGCATATCCGGTCATGCTGTAAATCATGGTGAGGGGAGTCTCCGTGCCTGTTGTCCGGACGTCGCCCCAAAGCAGTTGTTTACACTGGAAGGGCGAACAAGGAAAATCGGGGCAGTATATCAACCTGTCCCGGCTCTCCCGCCCCGTTGCCCATTCCCGTGGTTTCCCAGAACAATCAGCCCCTGCCCCCCGGCTACGAACTCGAAGGCTATCGCATCGAGCGGCAGCTCTCGGTCGGCGGCTTTTCCATCGTCTATCTGGCGCACGATGCGCAAGGCACGCCGGTGGCAATCAAGGAATACCTGCCCAACGCGCTGGCGCTGCGCGGCGAAGGCCAGATCGCGCCGACCATCCCGGCGGAATTCCAGGCCGATTTCAATCACGGCCTGAAATGCTTTTTCGAAGAAGGACGAGCGCTCACCGGGCTGGACCATCCCAACGTGGTGCGCGTCCTGAATTTCTTCCGCGCCAATGGCACCGTCTATCTGGTGATGCGCTTCGAGATCGGCCGCACCTTGCGCGACTACATCCGCAAGAATCGCGGCCGCCTGAAGGAAAGCTTTCTGCGCAGCATGTTCAGCGGCCTGCTCGACGGCCTCGGCGAGGTACACGGCTGCGGCCTGCTGCATCTGGACATCAAGCCGGCCAACATCTGGCTGCGCGACGACGGCAGCCCGGTGCTGCTCGACTTCGGCGCCGCGCGCTATGCCGTCGATATCGGTCCGCCCGAGCCGCGCGCGATGTACACGCCGGGCTATGCCGCGCCCGAGCAGTACCACGGCAAGTTCACGCTGGGGCCGTGGACCGACATCTATGCCGTCGGCGCCTGCATCTATGCGGCGCTGGCAGGCGCCGCGCCGCAGGCAGCCGACGAGCGGCTGGTCGACGACCAGCTGCTGCCGGCCCGCCAGCGCTGGGGCATGGACTATTCGCCGCGTCTGCTGGCAACCATCGACGAATGCCTGCGCCTCGATCCGACGCGGCGGCCGCAGCATGCCCGCGCGCTGCAGGCCTCGCTCAACACCGATCAGGCCGGCGACAAGCGGCCGGACTCGTGGCTTTCCCTGCTCGGCTTGCGGCGCGAATGATGAACTACACCATCGCCCAGGAAAGCCGCATCGGCGGCCGCTCGATCAATCAGGATCGCGCCACCTGGCTCGCCACCGAGGATGCCGTACTGATGGTGGTGGCCGACGGCATGGGCGGCCACCTGCAAGGCGAGGTCGCGGCACAGATCGCCGTCGACACCCTGACCGAGCGTTTCCGCAGCGAGGCAAAAACGCGCCTTGCCGACCCGGCGCAATTTCTCGCGACGACATTGCAGCAGGCGCATGACACCATTGTCCGTTACTCCGCCGACTGCCGCATCCTGCCGCATGCCGCACCGCGCACCACCTGCATTGCCTGCGTGGTGCAGGACGGACAGGCCTTCTGGGCACATGCCGGCGATTCGCGCCTCTACCTGATCCACAGCCATGCCGAAGGGCCCGGCCGCGTTGCCCAGACCCGCGACCACAGCATCGTGCAACGCATGGTCGACCAGGGCGCCATCAGCGATGCGGAAGCCGCCATCCATCCGCTGCGCAACCGCGTTTTCAGCTGTCTTGGCGGCGACGTGCCGCCGCACATCGACGTCTCGCCGGCCGTAAAACTGCAGGATGGCGACCTGATCGCCTTGTGCACCGACGGCGCCTGGTCGCCCCTGGGCGAAACACTGGTGGCCGAGCTCGGCCGCGCCTCGCCCCGCACCACGGTCCCGCGCCTGCTCGATGCCGCCGAGCGGGCAGCCGGCCCGGGAGCAGACAACCTGACGCTGATCACCATGCGCTGGGGAGTTTCCGATGCCGATGTCGGCACGCATACGCTTGAACGCAGGCCGGCCGACCGGAGGACCGCGGCAGAAACGCCGATCAGCGACGAAGACATCGAGAGCGCCATTGCGGCGATCCGTCGTCGCATTCCGCTTACCCCCAATGGAGCATCTTCATGAGCAACACCTTTCAACGCACCGACCGCGCCGCGTCGCAACTGCGCAACCTCAGGATCACCCGCAATTACACCTGCCACGCCGAAGGCAGCGTGCTGGTCGAGTTCGGCGCCACCAAGGTGCTGTGCACTGCCAGCGTCGAGGAATCGGTGCCGGGCTTTCTGCGCGGCAAGGGTTCCGGCTGGGTCACCGCCGAATACGGCATGCTGCCGCGCGCGACCAACACGCGCATGGCGCGCGAAGCGGCGAAAGGCAAGCAGTCCGGGCGCACCCAGGAGATCCAGCGCCTGATCGGCCGCAGCCTGCGTGCCGTGACCGACATGGCCGCGCTCGGCGAACGCCAGATCACGCTCGATTGCGACGTGCTGCAGGCCGACGGCGGCACGCGCTGCGCGTCGATCACCGGCGCCTGCGTCGCGCTGCACGATGCCTTGTCCACGCTGGTCACCGGCGGCAAGCTCGCCAGCCATCCGATGCGCGAACTGGTCGGCGCCGTCTCGGTCGGCATCGTCGGCGGCCAGCCGGTGCTCGACCTCGACTACGCCGAAGATTCGGCCTGCGACACCGACATGAACGTGGTGATGACGGCGAGCGGCGGCATCATCGAAGTGCAGGGCACGGCCGAGGGCGCGCCCTTCTCGCGCGCCGAACTCGATACGTTGCTGGAACTCGCCGCCGCCGGCATCGGCGACATCGTCAAAGCACAACAGTCGGCGCTGGTGACACGGTGAAGAAGCTGGTCCTCGCCTCCGGCAACCCCGGCAAGCTGCGCGAATTCGGCCAGCTGCTGGCGCCTTTCGATTTTGAAGTGCTGCCGCAGTCGGCTTTCAATGTTCCCGAGGCCGAGGAACCGCACATCACCTTCGTCGAGAACGCCATCGCCAAGGCGCGCCATGCCGCGCGGCTGACCGGCCTGCCGGCGCTGGCCGACGACTCGGGCTTGTGCGTCGCGGCGCTGGGCGGCGCGCCGGGCGTGTTCTCCGCGCGCTACGGCGGCGAACCGAAATCCGACGCGAAGAACAACGCCAAATTGCTGACCGATCTGGCCGGCATCGCCGACCGCCGCGCGCACTACGTCGCGGTGCTGGTGCTGATGCGCCACGCCGACGATCCGCAGCCGGTCGTCACCGAAGGCGAATGGCATGGCGAGATCATCGACGTGCCGCGCGGCGCCGGCGGCTTCGGTTACGACCCCTACTTCCTGGTGCCCGGCACCGGCCTCACCGCGGCCGAACTGCCGCACGAGGAAAAGAACCGCTACTCGCATCGCGGCAAGGCGCTGGCGCTGCTCATCGAGCGTCTGCGGCTGGGCATGTGATCCCGATCATCCCCGTCGCCGTCTCGTCGGCGCCGACTGTCGGACAGGGCTCCGGCCTGGTCGCCCCACCACCGCTGGCGCTGTATGTACACTGGCCGTGGTGCGTGAAGAAATGCCCCTACTGCGACTTCAATTCGCACGAGAGCCGCGGCGAGGTGAATGACGACAGCGAAGCCGCCTACCTCGCCGCGCTGATCGCCGACCTCGAAGCCGCCCTGCCGCAGATATGGAACCGCCCGGTGGTCAGCGTCTTCATCGGCGGCGGTACGCCGAGCCTGATGCGCGCCGAAACCGCCGATGCGCTGCTCGCCGCGATCCGCATGCGCCTGCCGCTGCATCCCGGCGCCGAGATCACGCTCGAAGCCAATCCCGGCACCGCCGAAGCCGCGAAGTTCGCCGCGTTTCGTGAGGCCGGAGTGAATCGGCTTTCCATCGGCGTGCAGAGTTTCGACGACGCCAAGCTGGCGGCGCTGGGCCGCATCCACGGCAGCGCCGAGGCGCGGCGCGCCATCGACCTGGCGCTGACCCATTTCGAGCGCGTCAATCTCGACCTCATGTACGTGCTGCCACGGCAGTCGCTGAAAGAAGCCGAGCGCGACATCGCCACCGCGATAGCCTCCGGCGTCGGCCACATTTCCGCCTACCACCTGACGCTGGAACCGAACACGCCCTTCCACCACGCGCCGCCGCCACTGCCCGACGACGACCTGGCCGCCGACATGCAGGAAATGGTCGAAGAGAGATTGGCCGCCGCCGGCTTCACGCATTACGAAACCTCGGCCTTCGCCAAACCTGAGCAGCACTGCCAGCACAACCTCAACTACTGGACCTTCGGCGATTACCTTGGACTGGGCGCCGGCGCGCACAGCAAGCTCTCGAACCACGAAACCATCTGGCGTGAAGCACGCCACCGCAATCCGCGCGCCTACATGGAAGGCGCGGCACGTGGCGACTTCATCAGCACGCGGCAAGTCGTTGCCCGCGCCGACCTGCCCGGTGAATTCATGATGAATGCGTTGCGGCTGAACGAGGGCTTCCCGCTCGGGCTATTCACCGAGCGCACCGGGCTGCCGCTATCCATGATCGAAGAGTCGGCGCTGGCGGCACGGCGCAACGGGCTGCTCGAAACCGTGGAGGGATCGATGCGGCCGACGCCGCGCGGCCGACGCTTCCTGAATCAACTGCTGGCGGGATTCCTGAACTAGTGTTCCTTGCCGTCCACCCGTGCTTGCAGCAGGAATGGAATCAGCCGCCACGCGAGGATCGCAAAACCCGAGAACCAGCCGCAGGCAGCGAGCAGAATCCAGAATTCGTAGCTGGCGGGATGGATCTGCGGCGCGATGACGCGCAGCACGAAGGCGACGATCATGATCCACAGCACCAGCTTGTCGATGCGATCGAACACCACCTTCCTGCCGGTGTGTCCCTTCGCGATCCGGATCAGCATCGCCGGAATGATCAGGCCCATGACTCCCAGCGCAAAGACATGCATCGAGAAGGCGCCGACCCATGACGGCGGCGTCACCTGAGCCAGAAATTCGACCAGCAGTTGCAGCACGATGGCGCCGTAACCCAGGTACATGATGCCCAGATCGAGCCGCCGCATCGCCAACTGCGGCTTCCAGAAAATCAGCCGGCCCGCGAGCAGCAGTGCCAGCAAGAACGAGATGCCGCCCGCCAGCGGCGGCGGCATCAGGCCGGCGCCGACCAGCGACAGGGCCAGCAGCTTGATGGCCTTGTCCAGCGCCGGATTGCGCAGGATGTCGACCTGGAAAATGCCCTTCATGAACTGCGTCAGGGTGCGTTCCAGCATCACCAGGAAGGCCATGCGGAACAGGCCGGTGGCCATGACGATGCCGAACTGGAAATGTTCGGTGCTCAACATCGACTGCTTGGCGATCAGGAAAGCAGGAAGGATCAGCAGGAAAAACCAGTTGTCGCGATAGCTGTCCTGCTTGCTGTAGCGCGCCAGCGTCCACATCAGCATGGCGACGATGGCCGCCAGGAACAGCATGTTGGAGAACTCGAACAGCCAGGCCGGCCAGAGCCCGCCGAACCACATGCCCATGCGTTCGAACAGCCAGGCCGCAACAAGGAACATCAGGGCCGCGCCGTGATAACCGCGAATCTGCACCCAGTTCTTGGTCGATGTCAGCAGGAAGCCGCCGAGCACCGCCCAGCCGAAACCGAAGAACATTTCGTGGGCATGCCATTGCACGGGGGCGATGCGCGACAGGGGGGCAGGCAGGATGCCCAGATAAATCAGCACCCACAGCAAGGGCAGGCTGAGCCCCGACAGGCAGGCCAGTGCGAAGAACGGCCGGAATCCGACCAGCCACAGGGGGTGCCGAGAAAACTTCACGGCGCAGGCAGGGCGATCACCTCGACCCGATTGCGGCCGCGCTCCTTGGCCTGGTACAAGGCCGCATCGGCGCGGGCGAGAATCCCGTCAAGATTCGCATCGTCGGAAAGGCTCACCGTCACGCCGATGCTGGCGGTGCAGGCAGGCAGTGCAGCGGCGCCGGATTCGACCGCGGCACGAATCCGCTCCGCCACGACGCGAGCCTGGTCGAGGGAGGTTTCCGGCAGCAGCACGACAAACTCCTCGCCGCCGAATCGGCCCACGCGGTCAGGCTGTCGCAGCAGCGGGATGATGCGAGCGACAAAATCGACGAGCACGCGGTCGCCCGTGAGATGGCCGTGGTTATCGTTGATGGCCTTGAAGTGGTCGAGGTCGATCAGCAGCAGCGACATGACCTGCTGGTTGCGCCGGCAGCGCGCCAGTTCCGTCGCACAGGCTTCCATCAGGGCGCGTCGATTGAGGGCGCCGGTCAATGAATCGTGAGTGGCCAGATGTTCGAGTTCGGCACGCAGCTTTTCGGTCGCCATCAACACCGCACCAATGGTGACCATCAGCATGGAGAAGGTATACGTGGCGACATAGAACGTCTGTGCCGGCGAGAGGATGAAGAGCGCGTTGTCCGCCGGCATGCCGATCGCGGAGATAAAACGTAGTGCCTGCACCACGGTCTGGAGCAGCAGCGCGGCGGCCGTCAGATACGTGGCGAAACTGCGGATGCCTTTTCGCAACAGCAACCAGGCATGGCTGGTGGAAAGCAGAATCAGCAATAAGGCGATCAGCAGCAGGCGCATTGCGTAACTCGGCTCGACATGCGTGTACCAGACCAGCACCGGCGCCGCAACGACTATCAGAGCGCCCCAGAACCGGAACGACGGCGACACGCCGAGAAAGCGCTGGCTGCCGAAATAGAACAGCACCTGTCCGGCCAGCAAAATCAAGTTGGCGGCAACCACCGATAAAAAGTCAGGGATGACGCCGCGCGCGCCGATGAGCAGCGTGGAAACAAAGATGATGATCGGGGCAGCGGTCCACTCCGCCAGCCCCTTGATCGATGGCGGATAGTTGCGGCGCAGGAAGAACAGCACCACCGCCATCAACGCACCCATCACTCCGGCCAGGACAATGATGGTACGGGGGTCAAGATTCAACATGATCGATCAGAACGACTTGCGGCGGAAGACCACGTCCCATACGCCGTGACCCAGCTTGAGTCCGCGACTCTCGAATTTTGTCTGCGGCCGATACGGCGGCCGCGGGGTGAAGTCCTTTGCCATGTTGGTCAGTTGCGCTTCGGCGGAGAGCACTTCCAGCATCTGGACAGCATACTCCTCCCAGTCGGTCGCGCAATGCAGGTAGCCGTTAGGCGCCAGCCGCGTCGCCAGCAGCTTGACGAATCCGGGCTGGATCAGGCGGCGCTTCTGCTGGCGCTTCTTCGGCCAGGGATCGGGGAAGAACACATGGATGCCGGAAAGCGTTCCCGGCGCGATCATGTCGCGCACCACCTCGACCGCATCGTGCTGGATCACGCGCAGGTTGGAAAGCTCGCGCGTGGCGATCTCCTTCAGAAGGCTGCCGACGCCGGGGGTGTGCACCTCGATGCCGAGGTAGTCGTTCTGCGGATGCGCGGCGGCGATGGTGGCCGTGGTCTCGCCCATGCCGCAGCCGATTTCCAGTATCCGCGGCGCATGGCGCCCGAAGACGGCATCGAGGTCGAGCGCCCCGGGGCGATAGGGGATGCCCCAGCGCGGCATGCCTTCCTCGTGGAAACGCCGCTGCGCCTCGGAGACGCGGCCCTGGCGCAGCACGAAGCTGCGAATGTGTCCGGCGCGTCGCTCCGCGGCCGCCTCGTCGTCGATCGCGCTCATTCGGCAGCCTTTTGAACAGTCGGCGCCGGCGCGCTCTGCGTGCCAGGGCTTCCGCTTCGCGGGCTGGCAACGACGGCCTCGAATCCCTCGACCAGCATCCGGTCGAGTTCGTAACGCGGCCGGCCGATCGCCTCGGGCAGGCTGGCGCAGGCGGCATGCAGGGTCAGGTCGTTCAATGCGGGCTGGATGTCGTCGCCGAGATTCAAGGCGCGCGACACATCCGGCCAGCGGGCCTCGTTGGCCCGCGGTCCGAAATAGTAATGTGCAAGATCGCGCACGATGGTTTCAATCGCCTTGCCCTGTTTCGCATGCCAGGCGGCGTAGGCGTCCTGGATCGGCTTCGAATGCGCGGGCAGGTCGAGGCACGCCGCTGCCAGCAGGGATATCCCGTGAGCGAGGCCGAACAAGCGCTGCCGGACCAGGATCTCGGGTTTCTCGAAGGCATAGCCCAGCCGGTTCTGCGGAACTTCCAGCGCGGGCCGGGCTTCGGCGGGGGTCACGATTTGCGGCGCGTCTGCGGCCTGCGCCGAACCCAGCAGCGCCGCACCCAGTACGCCGGCAAGAAACCGCTTCACTTGATGCCGTGGCCGCCGCTTTGGCCAATCAGTCCGCCGCTGGGCGAACTGGGCGTCGCCGCGTAATATTTCTTCGGCATGCGGCCGGCGCGAAACGCTTCGCGACCGGCTTCAACCGCCTTCTTCATGGCACCGGCCATCAGCACCGGATCCTGCGCGCCGGCGATCGCGGTGTTCATCAGCACGCCATCGCAACCCAGCTCCATCGCGATCGCCGCATCCGACGCCGTGCCGACGCCGGCATCGACCAGCACCGGCACCTTCGCCTGCTCGATGATCAGCTTGAGGTTCCACGGATTGAGGATGCCCATGCCGGAACCGATCAACGACGCCAGCGGCATGATCGCTACGCAGCCGATGTCCTCCAGCATGCGCGCCTGGATCGGATCGTCGGCGCAATACACCATGACCTCGAAACCATCCTTGACCAGGGTCGCCGCGGCCTTGAGGGTCTCCGGCATGTTGGGGAACAGGGTCTGCGGATCGCCCAGCACTTCGAGCTTGCACAGCGCGTGGCCGTCGAGCAGTTCGCGCCCGAGGCGCAGGGTGCGCACCGCGTCGTCTGCCGTGTAGCAGCCGGCCGTGTTGGGCAGAATGGTGAACTTCGCGGGTGGCAGTACTTCCAGCAGCGAGGGCTGGCCCGGCTCCTGGCCGATGTTGGTGCGGCGGATGGCGACCGTGATGATCTCGGCGCCCGAGGCATCGATGGCTTCGCGGGTCTGCGCGAAATCCTTGTACTTGCCGGTGCCGACCAGCAGGCGGGAGTTATAGGCCTTCCCGGCGATGACGAGAGAATCTGAGCTCATGACTTTGCTTTCTGAAAAAACTCAGCCGCCGCCGACGGCGACGACAATTTCGATCCGGTCACCGCTCGCCAGTGCCGTTTCGGCGTGTCGGCTCTTCGGCACGATCTCGCCGTTTCTTTCGACGGCCACGCGCTTGCCGGCCAGTCCGCGGGCTTCGAGCAGCATGGCTACCGTCATGGGTTCCGCCAGCCGCTGCGGCTCGCCGTTAACAATGATGTCCATGGGGCAATTTTACTTCAGCAGACGGCGCCGGATCAGCGTCAGCGCGATCCAGAAGGCGGCCAGCGCCACCGCCAGCAGGGCCGCGAGGTGGCCGACGATGCCGGCCGGAATCTCGCCGAACAACAGCGGCCGCACCAGCGCCACCGCGTGCGTCAACGGCAGCCAGGCCGCCACCGCCTGCACCAGCGGCGGCAGCTGCTCGGGCGGGAAAAACACGCCGCACAGCAGCACCATCGGCGTGATGAACAGCGTGAAGTAGTACATGAAGAAATCGTAGGACGGCGCCAGTGCGGTGACGATCAGGCCGAGCGCGGCAAAAGCCAACCCGGTGAGGAAGATCACCGGCAGCGCCCACAGCGCCAGCGGCGAAGCGACGAAACCGAGCAGCGAGATCACCACCAGGATCGCCATGCCGGAAAGCGTCGCCTTGGCCGCCGCCCAGAGCAGCTCGCCGGCCATCACATCCTCCAGCGTCACCGGCGCGTTCATGATCGCCTCCCAGGTGCGCTGCACGTGCATGCGCGAGAAGGCCGAATACAGCGCTTCGAACGAGGCGGCGTTCATGGTCGAGGCGCACACCGTGCCGCTGGCCAGAAAGGCGATGTAGGACACGCCGTTGATCTGCGGCAGCAGCCCGCCCAAGCCGTAGCCGAGGCCGAACAGATAAATCATCGGATCGGCCAGATTGCCCAGCAGCGACGGGATCGCCAGCTTCTTCCAGACCAGGAAATTGCGCCGCCAGACGGCGAAGGCGCGCAGCGAGAGTTGGGGCAGGAGGAGTTGTGCGCTCACGGAAGGTGTCGTATCAGGCAGTCGGACGGCTTAGGCCGCCGCCAGTTCCCCGGCTTCCCGCCGCAACCGGTAGGGCTTGATCAATACCTCGGCCGGCAACTGCAGTCCATCCGCCAGACGCCGGATCATTTCCAGGGTCAGCGGCCGGGTGCGGTTCAGGATATCGGCGACACGGCCGCGCGGCCCGATGTAGGCTTCCATATCTTTGCGCGTCAGATCGCGACTGTCCATGACATGGCCGAGGAACTCGATAGGATCGGGATCGGCAATCGGAAAGTGCTGCCGCTCATAGCGCTCGACCAGCATCGTCAGCACGTCGAGCCGGTCCGACGCGGCCGACTTCGCCGGCGCATCCCACAGGCGCTCGACCTCGGCCAGCGCCGTCTGGTATTCCTTTTTGGTTCGGATGGGCTTGAGTTCCATGTCGGTCTCCTAAATCGTTTCCACGTCTATCCTGTCGTATTGCCGATGACTGCCGACGAAACGGACATACATCAGCCCCCGATCGTAGCGAACCGCCACCACCAGCCGGTAGTCATTGCCCTTGATGTTGAACACCACCCGGCGATCGGCGACAAAGCTTGCGTTGCGATACGCCGCCTTGATGTCGGCCGGCGTCTTCCAGTGCGCCCGGCTCGCCAGGGCATACCAAGCCCGCAAAGGTGTTTCCACTTCCGGGTGCGTTTGCCAGAAGGTCCGCAAGGTGGAAAGGGCAATGATCCGCATGCGCCACTTTAGCATGATACCAATTTGGTATCAACGGCATGCATTGCTCAAGAGCTGGGGCTGGCGGCACGGCGATTCGGGAACTACGACGATGAAATGACAAATGGCGCGATGACAATCGCACCATTCGGAGGGGAATTTGCGGCTCGAAAAGGGGTTTTTACAGCTTCAACGTTCAAGGTCAGGGGCGCTGCGCGGCTTTATCGCGCAGCGTCCCCTGCACTGATGGGTTAGCACCACCATCGGACCGCGCAGCCGGATGCAACGGCAGAATTACGTAGCGACAGAATGCTGGCTGACAGCCACTGAGGACCGTCGCAAAAAGCAAGATGGTTTTCGAACCAAAAGGAGAGGAAGAAGGTTTGCAAAGGAGGTAGTAGGCGTCATCGCGCCCATCTGTCGCGGGATTCGGGTCAATGCATTGCTCAATATCCGCATTTGATTCGAGAAAAGTCAGTGCTTTCTCTCTGAAAGCCTCATCGTCAGTGCCTGGAAACGGCTTGGACCCTTTGCGCAGCATGTCGCGTGCATAGGACAGAGCGTTCCTGGCATATTTCAATGTTGCTGCCGGAGCCGCATTGCGGTAACTGTAGGTGTTCACCATCGGTTTGGTGTCTGGAGCAACGACCTCATACACAAATTGACATTCTCTTGAGGAATTGCATTGGATGCGTATGGTTGCGTGCCTTGTGTTGTTTCCGACGCGCCCTTCATAGGCGCCGACTACCCACTCGTAGCCCGCGGGAAATGTTGCGTTGTTGGCCCCATAGGCTTTCACGAGCGGCGAACCTAGAATAATCAATGTGGCCAATTGACCGAATGCGCGCGTAACGAGTTTCTGCCGCTCAAAGTTCATATGGATAGTGGTGCTAACGTGATGTCGCCGACGAAACGGCGAGTAAACGGAATATGCGACAGTCGCATATCCCGGAACACTTTTCGAACGGGTTGTTTTCGAGGGAGGTTCTTGGGTGCTCGGGCGTCATATTGTCGTGTATGCAGTTTCTGCGGGATCAGGAGGGCTGGCACATCGAGCAGGGCTGGATTCGGCAGGCTTCGGTCGTCACGTCATCGGCATCTACATTCAGGATACTTATCTGGCAAATCGACGTCCACCATCGATTGCCGCCGTGCCGCCAGCGCCGACTTTTGTATCGCCACTTTGAACCGGTTCAGATCGAGGTGCGATGCCAAGGCGAGTCGCATCGAGCTCAGTCGCGCAGTTCGCGCCCGGTGAGTTTGAGGAACACATCTTCCAGATTCGCCGGCCGGTGCAGGGTGCGCAACGCAGGCCATGCGGCGAGATGCGCGAGCAGCGGCGTGGCGTCCTCGACATAACAGAAGGCCGTCTCGCCGCTGACTTCGACGCGCCGCGAAAATGCATGCGCTTCGCGCTCGGCCCAGCCCGGCGCATCTTCACCATAGACCTCGACCACCTGCGCCTCGATGTGCTGCTGGATCAACTGGCGCGGTGCGCCTTCGGCGACCATTTTCCCAGCGTCGATGATGGCGAGGCGCTGGCAGAGGCGCTCGGCCTCGTCCATGAAATGCGTCGTCAACAGGATGGTCTTGCCCTGCGCCAGCAGGCGCTTGAGGCGTTCCCAGATCAGGTGGCGCGCCTGCGGGTCAAGGCCCGTGGTGGGTTCGTCGAGCAGCAGCAGTTCGGGGTCGTTCACCAGAGCGCGGGCCAGCGTCAGCCGGCGCTTCATGCCGCCGGAGAGGGTGCGGATGTTGGCGTCTTCCTTGCCGGCGAGGCCGGCGAAGTCGAGCAGGTCGGCGATCTTCGGCCGGATCGCGGCATCGGCCATGCCGAAGTAACGGCCATAGACGATGAGGTTTTCGGCGGCGGTAAAGTCGGGATCGAGGTTGTCGAATTGCGGCACCACGCCGATCTTCATGCGCGCTTCACGGGCGCGCGCCGGCACCGGCTCGCCGACCAGCTTTATGTCACCCGAATCGGGCGCGGTCAGGCCGAGACAGCAGCGCAGGGTGGTGGTCTTGCCGGCGCCGTTGGGGCCGAGCAGGCCGTAGCATTCGCCGCGCTGCAATTCGAACGTGAGCCCGGCGACGACTTCGCGGCCGTCGTAGGACTTGCGCAGAGCGGAGACGATCAGCGGACTCATCTTTCGCTCAATGCCAGGCGCGATGGATGATGTCGCGGATCAGGTGCAGGCGGCGGTGGAAGAAGTGGTCGGCGCCGGGGATCACGACGACGGGAATTTCCAGCGGCTGCGCCCAGGCCAGTACGTTATCGAGGCGCACGGTCGTGTCTTCCGAGCCGTGGATCACCAGTGTGTCGGCAGTCACGGCCGCGGTCTCGTAGCTGCGCGCGCCTTCGACGAAACCGGCGGCGGTACCGACCAGCACCAGCCACTTGGCCGGATCACCGGCCGCGGCCAGGCGCTTGGCGAGGCGCGTGGTGACATACGCGCCGAAGGAGAATCCCGCCAGATAAACGGGTAGCGGCGCGCCTGACGCGGTCAGCACGTCGGCATAGCGTTCACGCGCCCAGGCGTGCACCGCCAGCACGTCGTCGGTCTCGGCATCGCCGTGGTCATGCTCGCCCTCGCTGCCGCCGACGCCGCGAAAACTGGGCCGCAGCGTGATGCAGCCGCGCTCGCGAAAGGCGCGCGCCAGCGTGGTCACCACCTTGTTGTCGGCAGTGCCTCCGAACAGCGGATGCGGATGGGCGATCAGCGCGATGCCCTGCGGATTCTCATGGCCTTCGACGAATACCTCTATCTTGCCGTCCGGCCCGTCGACCAGGATGCGCTCGTGCCGCGACACGATTCAATCCACCTTGAGGCGCTCGACGACACGGCCATTGACCAGATGCTGGTCGATGATCTCGTCGATGTCTTCCCGGTCCACGTAGGTGTACCAGACCGCCTCGGGGTAGATCACCAGCACCGGCCCCTGTTCGCAACGATCGAGGCAGCCGGCGGCGTTGATGCGCACCTTGCCCGGCACTTTGGCGCCGAGCGCCTTGACCTTGTCCTTGGCGTAGGCGCGCATGTCGCTGGCGCCGTGGTTGTTGCAGCAGGCTTCGCCGGTCGCGCGCTGGTTGGTGCAGAAGAAGACGTGATGTTTGAAATGGCTCATGGGGCTGGATTCGGACAAAAAACGATTATAGGGGCGGCGGATATTTGACCGCGTTCTTGACGATCTTCTCGCGCGCCGCGGCGATCGGGTCGATGCCGAGCACATCGGCCAGTTCGGTCAGGTAGATCAGCACGTCGGCGATTTCATCGGCGACCTCGGCGCGTTTTTCCGGGGCCAGGGCGAGACTTTCCTCGGGCGTCGCCCACTGGAAATGCTCGACCAGTTCGGCGGCTTCGACGCTGAGCGCCATGACGAGGTTCTTCGGGGTGTGATAGCGATGCCAGTCGCGTGCGGCGCAAAAGTCGCGCAGCGCGTCGCGCAGGGTGGTCATGTCAGTAATTGAGCGCATGTTTCTCCGGACGGTAGATCATCAGCCAGGGCAGGACAAGGAAAGGCCACAGCGAGCAGATCAGGCGCGTGAGGCCGTTGAAACTCAGGAACTGGCCGGGATTCCAGATCTGCAGCGTATTGAGCAGATAGGGATTCTCCGGAGCGATATTAACCATGACGGTGGCAAACAGCAGCGCCACCGCCGCCACCGCGCGTTGCAGCGGAATGGCCAGGAAGGACGCGCTCCACCACAATGCCAGCCCGACGGCAATGCCGATGCTGTTGCCCGGTGTAACCCAGGTCGTGGCCGCCGCCGGCCCCATCAGCAGCGCATGCGCCAGGGTCTTGATCAGCAGGGCTGCGAGCAGCAAGCAAGCTGTCAGCAGCCGGGCGTTCCGGCGCAGCAGCAGGGTGGCAATCAGTCCCGCTGCCAGCAGGCCCGAAGCGGCGATGGCGGTTTCGAGCCTGACAAAGCGCTCCGGCAGAAAGGGCTGCACCGGCGGCAGGTCGAGCATCTGGCGCAGGTTGCCGCTGCCGAACAGCAGGGTCTCCGGCGAGAGCTGGGTCATCAGCCAGGCCGCGATCAGCAGCACCCCGACGTCAGCGCCGTAGGCCTGCATCATCACGCGCCGGCGCCAGCGTGCCAGCCGTCCCTCATCCAGGGCATGCGCGCCCCAACGCCCACCGAACACGCCGCCGAGCAGGGCGCCCGCCGTATTGCAGGCCAAATCCAGGTTGGAAGGCACGCGGCTGGGCAGGTAGTTCTGCAGCAGTTCCATGGCAAAGCTCAGGCCGGCGCCGAACAGAATCGCCGCAAACCACGCAGAAAGCGGCGCCAGGCGATGGCGCAGGGCCGCCGTGCAAAAAAAGCCGAAGGGCAAGTAGGCAATCACGTTGGTCGCCAGGTCGAAGCCGGTGGTGTAGCGCGGCCATGCCGCGCCGAGGAAGGCCAGCGGATCACCGCCGCTATCGTGCCAGCCGGCAAGGGGATACAAGCTGGCATAGACGATCAGCAGCACGTAACCGCTGGTCAGGTAGAGCGTCAGATAGGTTCGTGCGCCGTGTGCCACGGGTTCCGATTCTGCCGGCTTCGCGGCGTGCGGACAAGGACTACCAGCGCCGCGTCAGATTGCTCATGTAGTTGGGCGGGAAGGCATCGATCACGATCAGGGTTTGCCCCAGCACGGTGCGCGCCGTCTCCGCCGTAAGCGAAAGACAGACGCTGCGATCCGCCGGCCCGCCTGACGTCAGGCCCACCAGCCGGCCTTCTTCGTCGACCAGCGGGCCGCCTGAAACGCCGTGGTCGCAGTAATTCGAGGAGACCAGATAGTTCTGCCCGACGCGATTGATGATGCCGAGGAAGGAGCCGCTGGAAGCCGTCAGGCGGCCCTTGGCGAAGCCGATGTTGAAAATGCGCGTCCCTCGCGCCAACTGCCTCGTGTCGCCGAATGCAACCGGTTTGCCGTTGAGGCCCGGCGCATGGACGACGCAGGCATCCTCCCTGACCAGGAAGGCCGCGGCGACGATCCGGGTCTTCTCCTGCGTCAGCGGATTGATGGCCTCGATCGGCCCCTTCAGCACGTTGGGGGCGATTACGTGGCAGTTGGTCAGCAACTTGTCGGGTTCGATCGCCACGCCGGTGCCGAGGCCCACCGCGCCCACGATCAGATAGGTCGATTCCGAGAGCTTTGCCAGGACGGCGGCATCGGGTCCCGAAAAAACGATTTTCCGCTCACCCGGCTGAAGGGCTCCCGAGGACTGCCGCGCGGTCTCCGGTTTGACGGCATTGCCCGCGGGAACATTCACGGGCGCGGGGGGCAGCAGGGCCGCAATGTCCTCTTCGAAGCGCAGCTCGATCACCGGCGTCGGCGGCACGGCCCTGGCAGGCGGCGCCTTGACAACCGGCTGCGGCTGGTCCGCTGCGAGGTAGCGCCAGGCCGGCCAGGCGGCGCCTGCCAGCAGGATCATGGCAAAAACCGGCCACAGCGAGCGCGCGGGTCTGGGCGCCACCGCCACGGCAGTTCGCTGGTCGCGGCTGCGGCGGTCATACAGCGCCCGCTGGCGCGGATCGCTCAGCGCATCGCGCGCGTGCTGCAGAAAACTCAGGCGATTGCGCCGTTCCTCGCCGTCCGGCTCGGCCTCCAGCTCGCGTCGCCGGGCCTCGAAGGCATCTCGAATATCCTGGGGCGAAGCCTTGTCAGTGAGCCCGAGAAGTTCGTAGAGCGACTGTTTTTCAGCCATGTCATCGGCCTAATGCTTGTGTTCCGGCTCGGCATGATGCGTTTGCGCGGCGGCATGGTGATGCAGGATCGCGTGCGGGTCGTGTCCCGGCAGCCGGTGACCGACCCATTGCGGCAGCAGCGAGCCGGCCAGCATGCCGAGGATCGACACGCCGAGCCCGATCAGTTGCGGCGGCACCGGGCTGGCTTCGCCGATCATGACTTCGATCAGCACCCACGACACGAGGCCGCCGAAGGTCGCCGCCAGCGCGCCCTGCGTCGTCGCATGGCGCCAGAAGATGCCGGCGGCCAGCGGCACGAAGGCGCCGGCCAGGGTCACCTTGTAGGCGTTCTCCACCATCTTGAAGATCGAGGCCTCCGACTTCAGCGCGAAACCGAGCACGATGCAGGTGAACACCACCAGGCAGCCGCGCATGACACGCAGGAACTGGTGGTCGCCCATGCTGGGGTAAAAGCCCCGGATCACGTTCTCGGCGAAGGTCACGGAAGGCGCCAGCAACGTCGCCGAGGAACAACTCATGATCGCCGACAGCACGGCGCCGAAGAACAGCACCTGGGCGAACAGCGGCGTGTGCTGCAAGACCAGTGTCGGCAGAACCAGTTGCGTGTCCTTGGCCAGCAGCTCGGTAAACAGCGCCGGATCGATCAGCGTCGCCGAGTAGGCGATGAACATCGGCACGAAAGTGAAGCAGAAATAGATCGAGGCGCCGAGCACCGAGCCCCACAGTGCGATGTTCGCCGTCTTCGCCGAGGTGATGCGCTGGAACACGTCCTGCTGCGGAATGGAGCCCAGCATCATGGTCATCCAGGTGCCAAGGAAGGTGAGCCACAGCCAGGGATCGGGCGGCGGAAAGAAATCCAGCTTGCCGGCGGCCGCCGCGTGGTCGAACACCGCCGTGGCGCCACCGCCGACTTTGCCGCTGACCGTCCAGGCGATGAACAGCAGGCCGCCCATCGACACCGCCATCTGCACGAAATCGAGGATCGCCACCGAGAACATGCCGCCGAACACCGTGTAGGTCAGCACGATCGCCGCGCCGAGGATCATGCCGGCGTTCTGCGAGACGGCGCCGTCGGTGACGACGAAGAAGATCAGCCCCAGCGCCTTGATCTGCGCCGCCACCCAGCCCAGGTAGGAGAGCACGATGCAGACCGTGGTAACGACTTCCACGGTGCGGTTGTAGCGCATGCGGTAGAAGTCGCCCAGCGTGATGATGTTGAGCTTGTAGAGGTAGCGCGAGAAAATGATGCCGGCGATGATCAGGCACATCGAGGAGCCGAAGGGATCGGCCACCACGCCGCCGAGGCCGTCCTTGACGAAGGTGGCGGAGACGCCGAACACCGCCTCGGCGCCGAACCAGGTGGCGAACACCGTGGCGGTCACCACCGGCAGCGGCAGGCTGCGGCCGGCGACGGCGAAATCCCTGGCGTTATGGACGCGGGTGGCGGCGAACAATCCGATGCCGACCGACACCATCAGATAGAGCACGACGAACCAGACCAGCATCCGGAATCCTCCTTATTGAATGATCGCGAAACCCAGCGCAAAGGCAGCGACGGCGAACGCCAGCCAAAGCAGCTGGCGCATGCCGCGTATTTCCGCGGCCAGGCTCTCCAGCTCCAGGTTGGGCGCCGGGGTCGCGGTGGCCACGAGCGCCTGATGCACCAGCCGCGGCAGGGTCGGCAGCAGCTTGGCCCAGCTCGCCGCCTCGCGCTTGATGTTGTTTTCCAGCGCCAGCCAGCCCAGCTGTTCGCTCATCCAGCGTTCGAGGTAGGGCAGGGCCGTCTTCCACAAATCGAGTTCGGGGTCGAGTTCGCGGCCGAGGCCTTCGACGTTGAGCAGGGTCTTCTGCAGCAGCACCAGCTGCGGCTGGATTTCGACGTTGAACTGGCGCGAGGTCTGGAACAGGCGCAGCAGCACGCGGCCCAGGGAAATTTCCTTGAGCGGCCGGTCGAAGAAAGGTTCGCAGACGGAGCGGATCGCCGCTTCGAACTCGTCGACGCGCGTGCCCTTGGGCGCCCAGCCGGACTCGATGTGCACCTCGGCGACACGCTTGTAGTCACGCTGGAAGAAGGCGAGGAAATTCCGCGCCAGGTAGTTCTTGTCCTCATCCGACAGGGTGCCGACGATGCCGAAGTCAAGCGCGATGTACTGCCCTTTGCGCGGCTCCTCGGTGGCGACAAAGATGTTGCCGGGATGCATGTCGGCGTGGAAGAAACCGTCGCGGAACACCTGGGTGAAAAAGATTTCGACGCCGGCGCGGGCCAGGCGCGGAATGTCGACGCCCTTCTCGCGCAGCACGTCGATCTGCGAAATCGTCGTGCCGTGCATGCGCTCCATGACCATCACGCTTTGCGTGCACCAGTCCCAATGCACCTCGGGCAGGATCAGCAGGTCGGAACCTTCGAAGTTGCGCCGCAGTTGCGAGCAGTTGGCGGCTTCGCGCATCAGGTCCAGTTCGTAGTGCAGGTATTTGTCGAACTCGGCGACCACCTCGCGCGGCTTGAGCCGGCGGCCATCGGCCCAGAGCGTTTCGAGCAGGCTGGCGGCGACCTGCAGCAGGGCGATGTCGTGCTCGATCACCGGCTGGATGCCGGGCCGCAGGATTTTCACCGCGACTTCGCGGCCGTCCGGGAGCACCGCGAAATGCACCTGCGCCACGGACGCCGAGGCAACCGGCGCCCGGTCGAATTCCTTGAAGACCTGATCCACCGGTTTGCCATAGGCCTTCTCCAGTTCGGCGATGGCGAGGTCCGACGGAAAGGGCGGCACGCGATCCTGCAGCTTCGCCAGCTCGTCGGCGATGTCCAGCGGCAGCAGGTCGCGCCGGGTCGACAGCAACTGGCCGAACTTGACGAAGATCGGCCCGAGGGCTTCGAGTGCCTGGCGCAGGCGCACGGCGCGCGGTGCCCGCATCTGCTCCGAATAGTCGCGCCAGAACATCAGCCGCTGCACCGCCTGAAGCAGGCGCACCCGGAAGCCGCCCCCGAGCTCGTGATCTAGGATCAGCTTGTCGAGGCCGTAAAGATAGGCAACGCGGGCGATACGGATCAGGCGGAAGATGCGCACGGAGGCTTGGGACGGACGAGAATCGGGAAGTATAATTCACGGCCCAGCGAAACACCCATGCCCACTTACGATATGGCCGCACCCAGCGCACCCGACCGCACCGCCCTCGACGTCCGCCAGCACCTTGCCGGCCTCCTGCGCGCCGCGCTGGGCAGCGTGGCGCCCGAACAGCTTGGCGCCGAAATCCTCCTCGAACGTCCCAAGCAGGCCAGCCACGGCGATTTCGCCAGCAACCTGGCGATGCAGATGGCACGCGAGCTGAAGACCAACCCGCGCCAGATTGCCGAGCGCCTGGTGCGCGAATTGCCGCCCTCCTCCGCCGTGGTCAAGGTCGAGATCGCCGGCGCCGGCTTCATCAACTTCACCCTGTCGGCGGCGGCCCGCACCGCCGTGGTCGGCGCGGTACTCGCGGCGGGACACGAGTTCGGTCGCGGCCCGGCCAGCCGGCTCAAGCTGCAGGTCGAGTTCGTTTCCGCCAACCCCACCGGCCCGCTGCACGTCGGCCACGGCCGTGGCGCGGCGTATGGCGCCAGCCTGGCCTCGCTGCTGGCCTTCGCCGGCTACGAGGTGACGCGCGAGTACTATGTCAATGATGCCGGACGGCAGATGGACATCCTTGCGGTATCCGCCTGGTTGCGTTACCTGGAACTGTTCGACGAACCGGTGCCCTTCCCGCCCAATGCCTATCAGGGTGGCTACGTGCGCGAAATGGCGGAGCAGATCAAGCAGGCCCACGGCGACCGCTACGTGCATCCGGCCGAAGCGGTGCTGGCCTGCGTGCCCGAGACAGACGACATCGAAGCCCGCCTCGACGGACTGATCCTCGCCGGCAAGGACCTGCTGGGCGAAGACTGGACCTATGTCCATAGCCATGTGCTGTCGGAGCAGCTGGCGGATTGCCGCGCCGACCTGGAAGAATTCGGCGTGCATTTCGACGTCTGGTTCTCCGAACGCAGCCTCTACGACACCGGCATGGTGGCGCGCGCGGTCGCGGCGCTGGAACAATCCGGCCACATCTACCTGCAGGACGGCGCCAAGTGGTTCGCTTCGACGGCCTTCGGCGACGAAAAAGACCGCGTGGTCCAGCGCGATAACGGCCTCTTCACCTATTTCGCCTCCGACATCGCCTATCACCTGAACAAGTTCGAGCGCGGCTTCGACAAGGTAATCGACGTCTGGGGCGCCGACCATCACGGCTACATCCCGCGCGTCAAGGGCGCGCTCAACGCATCGGGAGCCGATGCCAATCGGCTCGACGTGGCGCTGGTGCAATTCGTCAGCCTGTTCCGCGACGGCCAGAAGGCCTCGATGTCCACCCGCTCCGGCGAATACGTGACGCTGCGCCAGCTGCGCGCGGAAGTCGGCAACGACGCCTGCCGCTTCTTCTACATGCTGCGCAAATGCGACCAGGCGCTGGATTTCGATCTCGACCTGGCGAAGTCGGAAAGCAACGACAACCCGGTGTACTACGTGCAGTACGCCCACGCCCGCATCTGCTCGGTGCTGGCGCAATGGGATGGCGACCAGTCGACACTGGCCGCTACCGATCTGGCGCCGCTGCTGCATGAGCGGGAAACCGCGCTCTGCGCGCGGCTGGCCGAGTTCCCCGAACTGATTCAGCAGGCCGCGCGCGACTATGCGCCGCATGCGCTGGCCTTCTACCTCAAGGACCTGGCCGGCGATTTCCACAGCTGGTACAACGCCGAGCGGGTGCTGGTAGACGATCAGGCACTGCGCCAGGCCCGCCTGGCGCTGGCTTTGGCAACGCGGCAGGTGCTGCAGAACGGCCTTTCCCTGCTGGGGGTTTCGCAACCGGTGAGCATGTGATTCCAGGAATGATATGAGCAAATTCGACAGGAACTCGGAGAAGACCTTGCGCGCGGCGTCGAACAAGCGGGCGCCGCAGAAGAAAAGCGGCGGCGGCACCCTGCTCGGAATTTTCGTCGGCCTCGTGGTCGGCGTCTCGATCGCCTTCGGCGTGGTCTGGTACCTCAACAAGTCGCCGCTGCCGTTCCAGAACAAATACGAAGGCGCACCGAAAGCGGAGTCGGGCAAGGCTGCGACGCCCGGGACAGCCGGCACCCCGCAAACTCCCGCGCCGCTGCCTGGCAAGCCCGGCGACAAGCCCTCCGACAAGCAGCGTTTCGAGTTCTACAACATTCTCGAAGGCAAGCAGCCGGCCGCCCCCGGCGCTGCCGTGCCCGCTCCCGCGGTTTCCGTGACGCCGGCAACGCCCGTCGCACCCGTGGTCGACGCCAAGCCCGTATCGACGGAAATCTATTTCCTCCAGGTCGGCGCCTTCCAGAAGGCCGCCGATGCCGACAACCTCAAAGCCAAGCTTGCGCTCACCGGTCTTGAGGCCGGCGTGCAGGAAGTCAGCATTCCCGAGAAGGGCACCATGCATCGCGTGCGTGTCGGGCCCTTCCGCACTCCCGATGAAATGAACCGGGCCCGCGCCTTGTTGTCGCAGAATGGAGTGCAGGGCACCGTCATCAAGCAGAAGGAATAGGAGTCGGCGATGAGGGCATGGCGCAGGGTTCTGGTTGCAGTCCTGGCGACGCTGGGCTTGTGCGTCGCGTCGGGCGCCGGCGCCGCGGAGCTGCTGGAAGGACGCGACTTTCGCACCATCAATCCACCGCTGGCGACCGAGCGGGACAGGATAGAAGTCACCGAATTCTTCTGGTATGGCTGCCCGCACTGCTTCGACTTCGAGCCGAAGCTGACGGCATGGGTGAAGAAGCTGCCCGCCGATGTCAGCTTCCGCCGCGTGCCGACGATATTCCCCGACAACAGATGGCTGCCCGGCGCCCGGCTCTATTACACGCTGGAAGCCATGGGCCAGCTGGAGAAAATGCACATTGAGGTATTCCACGGAATGCACTCTGAGCGACGGCGCCTGGACAACGACAAAGTCCTGTTCGAATGGATTGCCGGCAAAGGTGTCGACCTTAAGAAGTTCAGCGAGGTCTGGTCGTCCTTCGGCGTGCAAACCCGTGTGTTCCAGGCCCGCGAACTGACCAAGGCGTCAGGCCTGACCGGCGTCCCCGGCGTGATGGTGCAAGGCCGCTATCTGGCGCTGACAACAGGCAGCTACGACGAAATGCTGGCCAACATCGACCAGTTGATCGCGCGCGTCCGCGCCGAAGCGGGCCGCAAGTAGCCCCCGCCCCGTGCGCGTTTTCATCACCGGCGCATCGAGCGGCATCGGCGAGGCGCTGGCCCGCCACTATGCGGCGATGGGCGCCACACTGGGATTGGCGGCGCGCCGCCAGCACCGACTTTCCGAATTGATTGCGGGCCTTCCCGGCGAGCATGCCTGCTACCCGCTGGATGTCGCCGACGCGGCCGCGCTGCAAGCCGCCGCCGCCGATTTCATCGCGCACCATGGCGTGCCGGACATCGTCATCGCCAACGCCGGGGTTTCCGTCGGCACGCTGGCAGACGAAGCCGACGACCTGCCGGCCCTTAACCGCGTCTTCCAGACCAACGTGATGGGCATGGCGCAGACCCTGCAACCCTTCATCGGGGCCATGAAGGCGCGCGGCAGCGGCCGCCTGGTCGGCATCGCCTCGGTGGCGGGGATTCGCGGTTTGCCTGGGGCCGGCGCCTACTCGGCGTCGAAGGCCGCCGCCATCACCTTCCTGGAATCGCTGCGCGTCGAATTGCGCGGCAGCGGCGTCAAGGTGGTCACCATCGCCCCCGGCTACATCGCCACGCCGATGACGGCGGTGAACAGCTACCCGATGCCCTTCATCCTTCCGGCCGACAAAGCCGCCCGCCGTTTCTCCCGCGCCATCGAGCGCGGCACCAGCTACACGGTCATTCCCTGGCAGATGGGCATCGTCGCCAAGCTGATGCGCCTGTTGCCCAACCCCGTGTTCGACGCCATCTTCGCGCGCGGCGGAAGAAAACCGCGCGGGCTCGATCTATAGCGGCGTCGCCGGTTTCCTCAGCAGCAGCCAGAGCCCGACCAGAACCATCGGCAGCGACAGCCACTGCCCCATGCTGACCACGTAGGACAGGCCGAAGATGCCGTGATCCGGCTCGCGGAAATATTCGGCGACGAAGCGCAGCACGCCGTAGCCGATCAGGAACATCCCCGAAACCGCGCCCGTCGCGCGCTGGCGCGCGGAAAACAGCCAGAGGATGACGAACAGCAGCAGGCCCTCGCCGGCCGCCTGATACAAGGGCGACGGATGACGCGGCAGGCTGTCGACCCGCGGGAAAACCATCGCCCAGGGAAGCGTGGCGTCGGCGACCCGACCCCACAATTCGCCATTGATGAAATTGCCGATGCGACCGGCCATCAGGCCCAGCGGCACCAACGGGGCGATGAAATCGGTCACCTGAAAAAATGTCCGGCCGGTCTTTCGGGCAAACAGCGCCATCGCCACGAACACGCCGAGCATGCCGCCGTGGAAGGCCATGCCGCCTTTCCATACCGCGAGGATTTCCAGCGGATGGGCGAGGTAATAGCCCGGCTCGTAAAACAGTACCTGCCCCAGCCGCCCGCCGAGCACCACGCCGAGCACGCCGTAGAACAGCAGGTCATCGATGTCTTGCGCGCTCATGCCGTGCCAGGGCTGCGATTGCGCGCGTCGCTTGCCGAGCCAGAGGAAGGCGACGAAGCCGGCCAGGTACATGAGGCCGTACCAGCGCACGGCCAGCGGGCCGATGGAAACGGCGATGGGATCGAACTGCGGATGGATCAGCATCAGCGTGCGCCGAGAAGCCAGTCGAGTGCGCGATCGACGTTCTGGCCGCGGCGATGGAAGCCGCCGTGGTCGCCGCCGGGGTCTTCCGTCAACTCGACCTGCGCTCCCCGGTCCTGCAGCCAGCGCTGGCTGCGGCGCATGGCGGGACAACCGTCGCGCTCGGGATTGGGATCGCCGCCGCCGCAGTAGAGCCACCACCGCGTATTGGAAAACGGCGCGGGACCGAAGCGGCCGCCCGCGATGTCACGATTCATGGGGAAGTCGGCGGACATGCCTCCGGCATTGGCGATCACGCTGCGAAACAGGGGGCGCGGCGTGCGGCCATCCATTGCCACCAGCGCGTAGAGATTCGCCGCGCCGCGCGAGAAACCGTGCAACAGGGTGTTCTCGGCACGGGCACCGACAGCCGTCATCAGCGCTTCGATCTCGCGCCGCATCTCGGGCGGCGCGTAATAGTCGGCACTCTGCTGGCCCCCGCCGAACCACCACTGCAGGGCAATGATGCCGAGCTGGCGCTGCTGCGCGAAAGGCTGCCAGAGCACGATCTCGTCATGGGCCCAGCTGCCGCTGCCGTGCAGCGTGACGATCCAGCCGCGTGACTCGCCCACCGGCCGCCAGACCAGTGCGAAGCTGCGCCCGTCGCGCGTACGTTTGACGCGCGCGCCGAGGCGCTCGGCTTCCGGCACGCGGGGCGAATTGGCTCCCGCCCGGACCAGCAGTTCGTCGGCATCCCGGGCCGGCATGGCCGGCCCCTGGGCGAAGACCCAACCGGTAGAAAGGACAAACAGCAATGGAAGAAGACGGCGCATGTCTGGCGGGGGTTCAGCTAGAATTTGCGATTCTATCGCGGCACCGCCGCCCTTACCCCGCCCTTACCGCTGGAGCTTCCCATGCCCGCCTATCGTTCCCGCACTTCCACCCACGGCCGCAACATGGCCGGCGCCCGCGCGCTGTGGCGCGCCACCGGCATGAAGGATGGCGATTTCGGCAAGCCGATCATCGCCGTGGTCAATTCCTTCACCCAGTTCGTGCCGGGCCATGTGCATCTGAAGGACATGGGCCAGCTGGTGGCGCGCGAGATCGAAGCGGCGGGCGGCGTGGCCAAGGAATTCAACACCATCGCGATCGACGACGGCATCGCCATGGGCCACGGCGGCATGCTCTACAGCCTGCCGTCGCGCGAACTGATCGCCGACTCGGTCGAATACATGGTGAACGGCCATTGCGCCGATGCAATGGTCTGCATTTCGAACTGCGACAAGATCACTCCGGGCATGCTGATGGCGTCCTTGCGCCTCAACATCCCGACCGTGTTCGTTTCCGGCGGGCCGATGGAGGCGGGCAAGGTCAAATGGCACGGCGAGTACCGCATGGTCGACCTGATCGACGCGATGATCGAATCCGCCGACGACAAGAACAGCGACGCCGAAGTGGCCAGCATGGAACGCTCGGCCTGCCCCACCTGCGGTTCCTGCTCCGGCATGTTCACCGCCAACTCGATGAACTGTCTGACCGAGGCGCTCGGCCTGTCGCTGCCGGGCAACGGCTCGCTGCTGGCGACCCATGCCGACCGCGAAATGCTGTTCCTCAAGGCCGGCCGCGTCGCCGTCGACCTTTGCCGGCGCTGGTACGTGGAGGACGACGCTTCGGTGCTGCCGCGCTCGATCGCCAGCTTTGCCGCCTTCGAAAATGCCATCGCGCTCGACATCGCCATGGGCGGCTCGACCAACACCGTGCTGCACCTCCTGGCTGCGGCGCAGGAGGCCGGCGTCAACTTCACCCTGGCCGACATCGACCGCATGTCGCGCAAGGTGCCCTGCCTGGCCAAGGTGGCGCCGGCAACGCAGAAGTACCACATGGAAGACGTGCATCGCGCCGGCGGCATCATGGCCATCCTCGGCGAACTCGACCGCGCCGGCCTGATCAACCGCGATTGCCCGACCGTGCTGTATCCGAGCATGGGCGAGGCGCTCGACTGCTGCGACGTCAAGCGCAACAACTCACCGGCCGTACACCACTTCTACCGCGCCGCGCCTGGCGGCGTGCCGACGCAGGTCGCCTTCTCGCAAAACCGCCGCTACCCGAAGCTCGATCTCGATCGCGTCAACGGCTGCATCCACGACAAGGCCCACGCCTATTCGCAGGACGGCGGCCTCGCCGTGCTGTTCGGCAACATCGCGGAGAAAGGCTGTGTGGTCAAGACCGCCGGCGTCGATGATGCCAACCTCAAATTCACCGGCCGCGCCCGCGTTTGCCAGTCGCAGGAAGAAGCCGTGGAGAAGATCCTTGCCGACCAGATCGTCGCCGGCGACATCGTGATCGTGGTCTATGAAGGCCCGAAGGGCGGCCCCGGCATGCAGGAGATGCTCTACCCGACCTCGTATCTCAAGTCCAAGGGGCTGGGCAAGGCCTGTGCCCTGCTGACCGACGGCCGCTTCTCCGGCGGCACCTCGGGGCTTTCCATCGGCCACGCCTCGCCGGAAGCGGCGGCGGGCGGCGCCATCGGCCTGGTCGAAGAGGGCGACACCATCGAGATCGACATCCCCAACCGCCGCATCCATCTCGCGGTCCAGGAGTCGGCGCTGGCGGCACGGCGAACTGCGATGGAAGCCCGCGGTACGGCAGCCTGGAAGCCGGTCAATCGGCAGCGCGAAGTCTCGGCCGCGCTGAAAGCCTATGCGGCGATGACCACCTCGGCCGACACCGGCGCGGTAAGGGATATATCGCAGCTTTCTTGACCTGCATCAAATCTCCATCAGTATATAAGCTAATAATGATCGTCATAAGATTCGTTATGCAGCCGATGGAGGTGTCTCATGCGTCATTCATTCACTCAGATAGCCTTGGTTTTGTGCAGCGCCGGCTGGCTGGCCGCCACCGGCCCCGTTCTCGCAGATGAAGCGAAACCGGAAGCCAAGCCGCTCAAGCTGACGACCACGGCCGACCACACCAAGTTCAAGGAACTGCAGAAGGTCTTCAACTCCGGTCCCGAAGTCACCAAGGCCTGTCTCGCCTGCCACACCGAGGCGGCCGGCCAGATTCACCGCACCAAGCACTGGAAATGGGAGTACCTGAATCCCGAGACCAAACAGACGCTGGGCAAGAAGACGGTGGTCAATAACTTCTGCATTTCCATCGCTTCCAACTACGCCTCCTGCACCAGTTGCCACGTCGGCTACGGCTGGAAGGATGCGAACTTCGACTTCAAGTCCGAAGAAAACGTCGATTGCCTGGCCTGCCATGACACCAGCGGCAATTACAAGAAACCGCCAGGCTTTGCCGGCAACCCGGTAACCAAGGACACCGAATTCCCGCCGGGCTCGGGCAAGATCATCAAGGGCATCGATCTGTCGAAGATCGCGCAGAAGGTCGGCAAGACCAGCCGCGATACCTGCGGCGCCTGCCACTTCAACGGCGGCGGCGGCGACGGCGTCAAGCATGGCGACATGGACAGCTCACTGGCGGCGCCGACCAAGGACATCGATGTGCACATGGACGCCGAGGGGCTCGACTTCACCTGCGGCACCTGCCACAAGACCTCCAGCCACGACGTCGCCGGCAGCCGCTACACGCCGACCGCCAAGGACGACAAGGGCGTGCAGGTGCGCGGCAAGGCCGGCAGCGGCAACCCTGCCACCTGCGTCGCCTGCCACGACAACGCGCCGCACAAGAAGGAAGCCAGGCTGAACCAGCACGCGACCAAGATCGCCTGCCAGACCTGCCATATCCCGACCTACGCCCGCGGCGGCATCGCCACCAAGATGACCTGGGACTGGTCCACCGCCGGCAAGCGCGACAAGGACGGCAAGCACATCGTGCTGAAGGATGCCAAGGGTCGCATCACCTACGAATCGCGCAAGGGAGACTTCACCCTGGCCGAGAACGTCAAGCCCGAATACGCCTGGTTCAACGGCAACGTCCAATACACGCTGCTCAGCGACAAGATCGAGAAGTCCGAGCAGCGCACGCCGATCAACAAGATGGGCGGCAGCCCGAGCGACGGCAAGTCGATGATCTGGCCGATGAAGGTGTTCCGCGGCGCGCAGCCCTACGACCCGGTGAACAAGTCGCTGATCACGCCGCACACGGCCGGCAACGACGACACCGGCTTCTGGAAGAACCTCGATTGGGACAAGGCGATTCCGGTCGGCATGAAGGACTCGGGGGCGCCGTATTCGGGCAAGTTCGACTTCATCAAGACCGAGATGTCCTGGCCGATCACGCACATGGTCGCACCCAAGGAAAAGGCACTGGGCTGCGCCGAATGCCACAGCAAGAATGGCCGGCTGGCAGGCATCCAGGGCATTTACATCCCGGTTCGCGACAACAACAAGCTGCTGGACACCGCCGGCTGGAGCATCGTCTTCCTGACCCTGCTCGGCGTATTCGGCCACGGCGCCATGCGCATCGTGTCCAGCCGCAAACATCACTCATGAACCCCCACGCTCACTATGTTCGCTGCCCCCCGAGGGGGCGTTCGGTGCCCTTCGGGCGGCCGGGCGGACACCGCAAGGAGAACTGAAATGGCTGAACGTATCTACGTCTTCAAGCGCTTCGAGCGCTTCTGGCACTGGTCGCAGGCCGGTCTGATCATCTTCCTGATGCTGACCGCCTTCGACATCCACGGCACCTATACGATCTTCGGCTTCGAAAAGGCGGTGGCCTACCACACCATCGCGGCATGGTCGCTGATCGGGCTGTGGGTGTTCGCGATCTTCTGGCACTTCACCACCGGCGAATGGAAGCAGTACATCCCGACCACCGAGAAGGTCCTGGCGATGGTCCATTACTACTCGGTCGGCATTTTCAGGAACGAGCCGCACCCGTTCAAGCTGACGCAATTGCGCAAGCACAATCCGCTGCAGCGGCTGGCCTACCTCGCCATCCTGATTTGCGTCGGCCCGCTGATCTGGGTCACCGGCGTGCTCTACCTGTTCTACGACAAGTGGGCGGCCTGGGGCCTCGGCAAGCTGTCGCTGGAATGGGTCGCCAACGGCCACATCGCCGGCGCCTTCATGATGCTGGCCTTCCTCATCGCCCACGTTTACCTGACCACCGCCGGACATACGCCCACGGCCCACATCAAGGCCATGATCACCGGCTGGGAAGAGGTCGATTGATCAAAGAATTTTGGATATCGATACAAGGCCTGGATCAACGTTTCGGTGGCCTTCAATAAAATCAGGCAGTCCGAATCCATCAAGGAGCATGACCATGAAACTCACTACCACCCTCGCCGCCGGCGCCGTACTGTCCATCCTCGCCTCTTCGGCCTTCGCCTATGACGCAGACTGGAAACGCGGCCGCGTCTACTACCGCAGCGTGTGCACCTCCTGCCACGCGGTACAGCCGGTCGGCACCATCAACCCGAGTTCCAAGACCAAGGCGGAATGGGCGGCTTACCTCAAGGCCGACAAGCACGCCAAGGGCAAGGACACGGTCAAGCAGTATGTCAGCAAGGCTTATCGCGCCAGCATCAAGTCGGGCAACAAGGCCGCCGAAAAATTCGCCGACGTTGCGGATCAGGAATTGCTCGACGACGTCGCGGCCTTCCTGACCAAAGGCGCCAAGGACGGCGACGCGCCGGCCAGCTGCAACTGACAGACCTCACGGGTTGACGCGGGCGCGTCGCCGTTCCGGCGAGGCGTTTGCGCGTACCCGAAGACCAAGGAGAGCGCAATGAGCGACGAAAACACCCCCGCCTGGCGCAGCGGTTTCAAGGCGGATTACCAGACCATCTTCGTCGAGGAATGGTCGCCTTTCGTCGGCGCCATGCTGCTGGTGCTGGTCATCATCGGCCTGATGCTCTCCGGCCTGGTCTGGGGCGTGTTCGGCGGCGTCAAGTTCTGGGGCGACTGGTTCAACAACCTGATCGGGCTCGGCCCGGTGCTCGGCGTGCCGCAACAGACCGAAGGCTTCCTGATGCACCGCATGTCGCTGATGAACATCATGCTGGTGCTCGGCGCCTTCAGCGCGGCACTGCTGTCGCGCCAGTTCAGCCCCAATCGTCCGCCACCGCTCGAATACCTCTGGGCCGCGCTCGGCGGCAGCATGCTGGGGCTGGGCGCCGCGCTGGCCGGCGGCTGCACCACCGGCGGCTTCTTCAATCCGGTGCTGCATTCGTCGCCCGCCGGCTGGGCGATGTGGCTGGGCCTGCTGGTCGGCGCCGCGATCGGCCTCAAGCTGCTGCTGTGGACCCTGGACCACATCGAGTGGGGCATGCAGGCGCCGCCCGCACTGGAGATTCCCGAGGGTGCCACCAGCCGCTTTCCCCTGCTCGGCCTCGCCGTGGTGGTCGGCGTCCTGATCTGGGCCACGCAGTGGTATGGCTCCAGCGACGAAAAGCTTGTCGCCCGCGCCGTGATCGTCATTGCCGGCTTTGCCATCGGCTTCATCATGCACCGTTCGCGCCTGTGCTTCGCGCGCGCCTTCCGCGAACCCTTCATGACCGCCGAAGGCGACATGACCAAGGCGGTGATCCTCGCGCTGGCGATCGGCATGCCGATCGCCGCGCTGCTGTTCCAGAAGAAGGTGCTCGACCCCTACCTCGCCATCCCGCCGACCTTCTGGATCGGCTCGCTCGCAGGCGGCGTCATCTTCGGCATCGGCATGGTGTTCGCCGGCGGTTGCGCCTCCGGCTCGCTGTGGCGCATGGGCGAAGGGCACATCAAGCTGTGGGTGACGATGTTCTTCTTCTCCTGGATGGGGTCCACCGCCAGTGCCCTGCTAAGAAGGCTCGGCCTGACGTCCATCGACGAAACCAACGTCGAAACCTGGGAGATGACCAAAGTCGGCTTCCAGGCCTACCTTCCCGAAATGCTCGGCAGCTGGGGCTGGACGCTGCTGATCGGCGGCGGCCTGCTCTTGCTCTGGTATGCCCTGGTGCGCTATAACGAGTCCACCGAAAGATTTACCCTGCTTTAGGAGATCATCATGAAAGCGAAACAACTCACCCTGTTCGTCGCCGTCATGGCCAGCCTGGCCGCTGCGCCTCTGGTCTATCCGGTGACGGCCTTTGCCGCCGACGCAGCGACGATCCAGCCCAGGGACGGCTGGTACAACAAGGCACTGGTCGATTTCGACTTCATGCGCCAGAACGTCAGCATTCCGCCGAAGAAGGGCGTGATGATCATCGATTCGCGTCCGGCAGCGCGCCAGTACGACCCCGGCCACATCCCCGGCGCGATCAACATTCCCGACAGCCAGTTCGACAAGCTGGTCGACAAGCTGCCGGCCGACAAGGCGACGCTGCTGCTGTTCTATTGCGGCGGACTGGAATGCATGCTGAGCCACAACTCGGCCTTCAAGGCCGAAAAGCTCGGCTACACCAACATCAAGGTGTACCCGGCCGGTTCGCCCGAGTGGAAAGCCAAGGGTGCCCAGATTTCGGTATCCGCCGCGTACATCAAGAAGCTGATGGAGGACAAGGCGCCGTATGTTCTGATCGACGCGCGGCCGAAACGCGTGGCCGACAAAGGCATGATCCCGACCGCGATCAACATTTCCGACACCGAGTTCGACAAGAACGTCGACAAGCTGCCCGCCGACAAGGCGACGCCGCTGATCTACTACTGCGGTGGACTTGAGTGCGTGCTCTCCGACAACTCGGCGGAAAAAGCGAAGAAGGCCGGCTACACGAACGTGCTGACCTATCCGCCCGGCTATCCGGAGTGGGAAAAGATGCATGGTGCGCCAGCGGCCGCAGGCGCCCCCGCAGGCGCGGCAGCCGGCGCGACAACAAGTTCGGCGGCGCTGGTGCCGGGCAAGGAAAAGGGTTCGGTCACGGTCGACTCCTTCCAGGCCGTGTGGAAGGCCAACCCGGGTTCGGTAATGCTGGTCGATGTGCGTGATCCGAAGGAAGTCGCCTCCGGCATGATCAAAGGCTCGGTCAACATTCCGATGAACGAACTGGAAAAGAAGATCGCCACGCTGCCGACCGACAAGCCGGTGGTCTTCGTCTGCGGCACCGGCGCACGCTCAGGCGAGGCCTTCGACACCGTCAAGCTGCTCGGCGGCAAGGTGCAGGCGTCCTTCCTCGATGCCGACGTCAAGTTCAATGCCGACGGCAGCTACACCATGACGGCGAAGAAATAGACTGCAATGACCGCCGGCCGGCACCCTGCCGGCGGGCAACCCGCAGCAAGTCACCGGAGAATAGCAATGCATAAACTTTCCCTCGCCCTCGCACTCGGCCTCGCCTGCGCGCTGCCTGTTCAGGCCCAAAGCCCGGCTGAACTGCTCATCGGCATCAACTCCGGCGTGACGCAAACCCAGGGTGTTGCTCTGGTCCTGGCCAACCAGGCCGTGGCGCAAAAAGCCGCGGTCCGGATCCTGCTTTGCAGCGACGGCGGCCAACTGGCGGTCAAGGACAGGGAGTCGGCAATGCTCAAGCCGGCGAACAAGTCGCCCAAGGAAATGCTGCAAGGCCTGATGAAGGCCGGCGCCAAGGTCGAGGTATGTGCCTTGTTCCTGCCCAATAGCGACCTGAAGCCGACCGACCTTATCGAGGGCATCGGCGTTGCCAAGCCGGCCGATGTCGCGGCCTACATGTTGCAGCCGAACGTAAGGACCTTGAACTACTGAACCCCGACTCGTCTTTCCGTGCATAGCGAGTCCGAAGCGGTGGTTTCATGACCGAATTCCAGCGCCTCGACACCGGCCGGCTCTGGTCGGTGATGGGCTGGGACCAGTTGACGGAGTTCTGGAAGCGCATCGATCCAGCCGCCGGCTGGTATCTGCTGGCGGTCGGCGTCTCGCCAGCGCCGACTTTATGCGACGCTGCCGCCATCACCGCCTTCATCGCACGCATCGACGCCCTGTTGCGCGCGGAACACCATGAATCCTACTGCGGCATCGTCTACGCCGACGATCTCGAAAGCCCGCGGCTGATCAAGATTTACGATCCGAACAACCTGGGTTCCTCCTGCGGCTCCTCGAAAAACCCGCCGGGGCCGGGCTGGATCATGAGCCGCGTAGAGCCCGACGCAATCCCTGCGTCCCGACCGGCACCCGAAAACCGGAAGCGCTGGTGGCATGGTCTGCTCGGAGATAGCTAGGGAGTTCCCGCCCGTATTCGCGGTTTTAGCCCCTATCCGCTTAAGGCATAGTGCGTCCTATCAGATATCCGCACGGACAAAACCATGCCCGATCGCACCTCACTCAAGTTTCTGGTGGTCGACGACTTTTCGACCATGCGCCGCATTGTGCGCAACCTCCTGAAAGAACTCGGCTTCACCAACGTCGACGAAGCCGAGGATGGGGCCGTGGCGCTGACCAAGCTGCGCGAAGGCAATTTCGAGTTCGTCGTTTCCGACTGGAACATGCCCAACATGGACGGGCTCACGCTGCTGCAGAACGTGCGCGCCGACGCCAAACTCAAGACTCTGCCCTTTCTCATGATCACCGCCGAAGCGAAAAAGGAAAACATCATCGCCGCGGCACAGGCCGGGGCCTCCGGCTATATCGTCAAGCCCTTCACGGCCGCCACGCTGCAAGAGAAACTCGACAAAATCTTTGAAAAAATGGGGATCTGAACATGGCTGCAAAAAAGACGCCCGGCAAGAGCAGCAGCATCAAGAAGCCCGCAGCCCGCACCGCTACTCCCCGCAAACCCGCAGCCAAAGCGGCCGTACGCCGGCCGACGGCAACCCGCGCCACGGGCGCCGTACTGTCGGAACTCAAGTCGCTGGCGAAGGAACTCAACAAGGCGGCCAAGGGGCTCAGCAAGAAACGCAGCGGCAACCCCAAGGATGTCTCGACCATCCTCGGCAACGTCGAACGCATGACGGCGGAAGCCGCCACCAAATCGCTGATCGAGGCGGAAAGCGCCAAGCTGGTGGTGACCCGGATGTCCGACAGCCTGGGCCGCGACTGGAGTCGCAAGGACATCGAAGCCTCGCTCAAGGAACTCGGCGGCCATCTCACCAACATCATCGTCGCGCAGGAATTTCAGGATCTGGCCGGGCAGTCGATTCGCCATGCCCTGAAGGCGCTGGTCGGCGCCATCATCGTTACCGAAGGCGGCGGCCCGACCGAAGAAGGGCGTCTGTCGCAGAACGAAGTCGATAGCCTGCTCAAGGACCTGATGCCGTAAAGGTTATATCCGAGTATTTTTATCGGGTATTATCAAGGCCTCCGTTGTGAGGCCTTTTTTTTATGTCAACGCTTGTCAATCGGCTCGCCGCCGAAACCTCGCCTTACCTGCTCCAGCACGCCGAAAATCCCGTCCACTGGCAGCCCTGGGATGAGACGTCGCTCGCCCTGGCCCGCCGGGAAAACCGGCCGATCCTGCTGTCGATCGGCTATTCCGCCTGCCACTGGTGCCACGTCATGGCGCACGAATCCTTCGAGAACGCGGACGTGGCCGCGGTGATGAATCGCCTGTTCGTGAATATCAAGGTCGACCGCGAGGAGCGCCCTGACCTCGACCAGATCTACCAGACCGCACACCAGATGCTGACCCAGCGCACCGGCGGCTGGCCGCTGACCATGTTCCTCGCCCCGGACGGCACGCCCTTCTTCGGCGGCACCTACTTCCCCCGCGAGCCGCGCTATGGCCTGCCGGGCTTTGCCGACCTCTGCGAACGCGTGGCAGAAACCTTCCAGGGCCGCCGCGGCGACATCGAATCGCAGAATGCCGAGCTGCGCCGGGCCCTGGCCGGCACGGTGCCGGCAACAGAGGCCGCCGCCGACTTCGACCCGAAGCCGCTGGCCGACGCCGAACAATCCCTGGCTCACGCTTTCGACCCGGCTCACGGCGGCTTCGGCGGCGCGCCGAAGTTCCCGCATCCGACCGACCTGGCCTTCCTCCTGCGTCGCGGCGATGCGGCTTCGCGCCGGATGGCGCTGACCACGCTGACGCGCATGAGCGAGGGCGGCATCTACGATCAGATCGGCGGCGGCTTCAGCCGCTACAGCGTGGATGAGCGCTGGGAGATTCCGCATTTCGAAAAAATGCTCTACGACAACGGCCCGCTGCTCGCGCTCTGCGCCGATGCCTGGGCGCAGACCGGCGATCCGCTCCATGCCCGCATCGTCGAAGAAACCGCAAGCTGGGTGCTGCGTGAAATGCAGGCGCCCGAGGGCGGCTATTTTTCCTCTCTCGACGCGGACTCCGAAGGCGAGGAAGGCAAGTACTACGTATGGGATCGTGACGAGGTGAAGGCGCTGCTGACCCCGCAAGAGTCGGCGCTGGCGCTACGGCGCTGGGGCTTCGACGGCCCGCCGAATTTCGAAGGCCGGCATTGGCATGCGAAGATCGCCGCGCCGCTGCGCGACGAAGACATCCCGCTGCTTGCGACGGCGCGCCGAAAACTCTTCGCCGCGCGCGAGCAGCGCATCCGCCCCGGCCGCGACGACAAGGTGCTGACCAGCTGGAACGCGCTGATGATCGAAGGCATGGCCCATGCCGCACGCGTCTTCGAACGCGGCGAGTGGCTGGCATCGGCGCAGCGGGCGATGGATTTCATTCGTCGCACAATGTGGCGGGACGGGCGTTTGCTGGCAACGGCCAAGGACGGCCGCGCCCATCTCGACGCCTATCTCGACGATCACGCCTTCCTGCTCGCGGCACTGCTGGAACTGATGCAGGCCGAATTCCGCCGCGACGACCTGGCATTCGCCGTCGAACTGGCCGACACCCTGCTGGCCCGCTTCGAAGACCGCGACGCCGGCGGCTTCTTCTTCACCGCCCACGACCACGAAGCCCTGATCCATCGCCCCAAATCCGGCCACGACAATGCCACGCCGTCCGGCAACGGCGTCGCCGCGCATGCCCTGCAGCGGCTCGGACACCTGCTTGGCGACAGCCGCTATCTGGAGGCGGCCGAGAAAACCCTGCGGCTCTACTGGCCGCAAATCCACCGCTCGGCCACCGGATTCGGCAGTCTGCTGCGGGCCCTTGAAGAAGCACTCACTCCGCCGGAAATCATTATCCTGAGAGGCCCCGTCGCGCAGATGCGGGAGTGGCAGCACGCCCTTGGCGCCATGCCGCAGCGGCTTGTGCTGGCCCTGCCGAACGGAATTCAGGGCCTGCCCGTCACCCTGGCCAAACCCGAAACCGGGCATGTCAACGCCTGGGTGTGTCGCGGCGTTACTTGCTCAGCCCCGACAGAAAATCTGGAGGAGTTGGTTTGAAGATGTCGCGGATTCTCAGCGCGCCCTGAATCCGGTAACATGCGCGTCGGCTTGCGTTGTTCATTCATTCTTATCCACTTAACAAGGAATTCAACATGAAATCGGTATTGATCTCCGCGCTGGTTGCTGCCGGCGTTCTGGCTTCGGCTCCGGCCCTCGCCAACAAGGACCTCGCCACCAAGAGTGGCTGCATGGCGTGCCACGCTGTCGACAAGAAGCTGGTCGGCCCCGCCTATCAGGAAGTCGCCAAGAAGTACAAGGCCGCTGACGAAGCTGCCCTGGTTGCCAAGGTCAAGGCCGGTGGCAAGGGCGTCTGGGGTCAGATCCCGATGCCGCCGAATGCCGCCATCAAGGACGAGGACGTGAAGACCCTGGTCAAGTGGATTCTCGCCGGCGCCAAGTAATTCCGTTTCCGCATCCTGAAAGGCCGGTTCCGCCAAGTGCGGAACCGGCCTTTTGTTTGCCTGCAAAGCCGGGACAGCATTGACAAGTCCGGAGCAGAAGGCAAGAATCCACCCGGCTGATTTCCCATCCGCCGCATGAGCTGATCATCCCCCCCGACCTGAACGGAGCAACACCATGAATGTGCCCAAGAATGCCCTGTCGCTTTCCGTAATCGCCGCCGTTGCCCTGATGGGTTGCGGCAAGGAAGAACCGCCTCCCCCGCCGCCCGTGCAGGCGCCTCCGCCGCCCATGGTGGTCAAGATCGGCAGCGTCGCCCCGCTCACCGGCGGCATCGCGCACCTGGGCAAGGACAACGAGAACGGCGCGCGCCTTGCCATCGACGAAGCCAACGCGGCTGGCGTCAGCCTGGGTGGCAAGAAGGTCAAGTTCGAACTGATGTCGGAAGACGACCAGTCCGATCCGAAGGTCGGCAACACCGTGGCGCAGAAGCTGGTCGACGCCAAGGTCGCCGGCGTCGTCGGTCATCTGAATTCCGGTACCACCATTCCCGCCTCGGCCATCTACAACACCGCCAACCTGCCGATGATTTCCGGCTCCGCCACCAATCCGGCGCTGACCGAGCAGGGCTTCAAGGGCGTGTTCCGCGTCGTCGGCCGCGACGACCAGCAGGGCCCTGCCATCGCCAACTATCTGGCCAGCCAGAACAAGCCCAAGACCGTGGCCGTGATCGACGACGCCACCGCCTACGGCGAAGGCCTCGCCAACGAAGTCGAGAAGACCTTCAAGGCCGCCGGCATCAAGGTGCTGCCGCGCGAGAAGGGCACCGACAAGACGGTCGACTGGAAAGCCGTGCTGACCAAGGTCAAGGGCAAGAAGCCCGACGCCGTGTTCTACGGCGGCATGGACGCCACCGGCGGCCCGCTCCTGAAGCAGGCGCGCGAACTGAAGATGACAGCGGTATTCGCCTTCGGCGACGGCGCCTGTACCGACAAGATGGCCGAGCTCGCCGGCCCGGCCGCCGAAGGCCTGCTCTGCTCGCAGGCCGGCATTCCGGTCCAGGCCGCGGGCAAGAAGTTCCTCGACGCCTACAAGGCCAAGTTCAAGGTCGAACCCATCCTCTACTCGCCCTTCACCTACGACGCCGCCAACCTGCTGATCGCCGCCATGAAGAAGGCCGATTCGCCCGATCCGGCGAAGTACCTGCCGGCGCTTGCCGCCAGCGACTACACCGGTGCCAGCGGCAACATCCAGTTCGACGAGAAGGGCGACCGCAAGGACGCCGAGATGACGATCTTCACCTTGAAGGAAGGCAAGATCACGCCGATTGCCATCCTCAAGAGCGGCAAGTCGATGACGCTGGACGAGTATGCGCAGGCTACCGCGCCTGCTGCGCCGGCGGCACCCGCACCGGCTGCCGCTGGCGCTGCACCGGTGGCTGCTCCGGCTGCGACAGCGGCGCCGGCGGCTCCCGCTGCTGCGGCTCCCGCTGCACCGGCGGCACCCGCTGCGGCCCCTGCGCCGGCAGCTCCGGCAGCTCCGGCTGCACCAAAGAAGTAAGCCGCACCGGGCCAGAAAGGGGAAGTCGCCATCCGGCGACTTCCCTTTTTTTCAGCCTCGCGCACACTGACCCGCAATGGACATCCTGCTTCAGCAGATCATCAACGGCCTCACCACCGGCAGCGTCTATGCGGTCGTCGCCCTCGGTTACACGATGGTCTATGGGGTGATCCAGCTGATCAATTTCGCCCACGGCGAAGTGGTGATGATCGGCGCCATGGTGGCGTTTTCGATCATCACCTCGCTGGCGGGCAGCAGCCTGCCGCCGCTGGCAATCGTCCTGGCGGGCGTGCTGGCCGCCATTCCGGCCTGCATGCTGATGGGCTATCTGCTGGAACGCGTCGCCTACCGCCCGTTGCGCCACGCGCCACGACTGGCGCCGCTGATCACCGCGATCGGCATGTCGATCATCCTGCAACACCTGGCCCTGCTGGTCTGGGGCCGCAATCCGCTGGCCTTTCCGCAGATCATCGACAACCGCGTGTTCGCCATCGGCGGCGCGGCGATCAGCAGCGTGCAGGTCGCCATCATTCTTTTGTCATTGTCGATGATGGCCGGACTCTCCTGGTTCATCTATCGCACACGCTTCGGCATCGCGATTCGCGCCACGGCCGAGAACGTCCATGTCGCCGGCCTGATGGGCGTCAATGCCAACCGCGTGATCGCCGCCACCTTTGTCGTCGGCGCCGGCCTCGGTGCCGTGGCCGGCGTCATGTACGGCAGCTACTACGGCATCGCCCACTACACGATGGGCTTCAGCCTCGGCCTCAAGGCCTTCTCCGCGGCGGTGCTGGGCGGCATCGGCAACATCGCCGGCGCCATGCTCGGCGGCATCCTGCTCGGACTGGTGGAAGCGCTCGGCACCGGCTACGTCGGCGAGCTGACCGACCTGTGCCACTGGCCGATTGCCAGCGGAGTACTCGCCGGACACTGCGCCGACGGCGGCAACTTCGTGCTGTTCGGCAGCAACTATCAGGATGTGTTCGCCTTCCTGATGCTGATCCTGGTGCTGGTGTTCCGTCCCTCCGGCCTGCTCGGCGAACGCGTTTCGGAGCGGGCATGAAAGGCATCTCGACGCAAAGACGCAAAGGCGTAAAGGAGTTCAAGGGCAATACATGTCGTTGTCCTTCTTTGCGCCTTTGCGTCTTTGCGTCGAAAGAACCGTCTGCATGAAAACGCCGCGCGACCGCATTGGCCTGGCCCTGATCGCCGTCGCGCTGATCGCCCTGCCCTTCGTTCTCGCCTCGGCCGGCACGGCCTGGGTGCGCATCACCAATTTCGCCGTGCTGTTCGTGCTGCTGTCGCTGGGCCTCAACATCGTGGTCGGCTACGCCGGCCTGCTCGATCTCGGCTACGTGGCGTTCTATGCCGTCGGCGCCTATGTCTATGCGCTGCTGGCATCGCCGCATTTCGGCCTGCATCTGCCGTTCTGGGTCATCCTGCCGATCGGCGCCGCCGTGGCCTGCGTCGCTGGCGTCATTCTCGGTGCGCCCACCTTGCGCCTGCGCGGCGACTACCTCGCCATTGTCACGCTGGGCTTCGGCGAGATCGTGCGCATTTTCATGAACAACCTCTCGGCGCCGGTGAACCTGACCAATGGCCCGAAGGGCATCAACCGCATCGACCCGTTCCAGATCGGGCCGGTGAATTTTTCCAGCACCGACACGCTGGCCGGGCTCGCCTTCAGCGGGCCGATCAAGTACTACTATTTCCTGCTGCTGGTGCTGCTGGCCGTGATCGTGATCAACCGCCGCCTGCAGGATTCGCGCATCGGCCGCGCCTGGGTCGCCATCCGCGAAGACGAAATCGCCGCCAAGGCCAGCGGCATCAACACGCGCAACATCAAGCTGCTGGCCTTTGCCATGGGCGCCTCCTTCGGCGGCATCGCCGGCGGCATGTTCGCCGCGATGCAGACCTTCGTCAGCCCGGAAAGCTTCGTCCTCAACGAGTCGATCATGGTGCTGGCGATGGTGGTGCTGGGCGGCATGGGCAACATCTGGGGCGTGATCGCCGGCGCGCTGCTGCTCTCCTTCGTGCCCGAACTGCTGCGCTATACGGTCGAACCGGCGCAGCGCGCCCTGTTCGGCAAGCTGCTGGTTGATCCGGAGGTGCTGCGCATGCTGGTGTTCGGCGTGGCGCTGGTGCTGACCATGCGCTTCCGCCCCGCCGGCCTCTGGCCGGAAACCCGTCATCGCCGCGAGATGAACGAGAACCGCGCATGACCGGAATCCTGCTCGAAGCCCGCAACATCGGCAAGCGCTTCGGCGGCGTGCAGGCGCTCAAGGACGTTTCGCTGACCATCAACACGGGTGAAATCTACGGCCTGATCGGGCCCAACGGCGCCGGCAAGACCACGCTGTTCAACGTGTTCACCGGACTTTACCCGCGCGATGGCGGCGAGGTCCTGTTCGCCGGCGCGCCGCTCGATCTGGAATCCCCGCATGTCGTGGCCGCCGCCGGCATCGCGCGCACCTTCCAGAACATCCGCCTCTTCGCCAACATGACCGCGCTGGAAAACGTCATGGTCGGTCGCCACGTGCGCACCCGTGCCGGGGTGTTCGGCGCCATCCTGCGCACCCGCGCCGAGCGCGTCGAGGAAGCCGCGATCCGTCGCCGCGCGGACGAGCTGCTGCATTACGTCGGCATAGCCGATCGCGCCGACGACCTGGCGCGGAATCTTTGCTACGGCGACCAGCGACGCCTCGAAATCGCCCGCGCCCTGGCCACCGATCCGAAACTGCTGGCGCTCGACGAACCCGCCGCCGGCATGAACGCCACCGAGACCGGGGCACTGCGTGACCTGATCGAAGGCTTGCGCCGCGACGGCCTGACGGTGCTGCTGATCGAGCACGACGTCAAGCTGGTGATGGGCCTGTGCGACCGCGTTGCCGTGCTCGACTACGGCGAGAAGATCGCCGAGGACGTACCCGAGGCGGTACGCGCCAATCCGAAAGTCATCGAGGCCTACCTTGGCACTAGCGCTGCTTGAGGCGTTGAATCTTCACGTCCGCTACGGTGGAATTTCCGCCGTCAAGGGCATTTCCTTCGCTGTCGAGGAAAACGAGATCGTCTGCCTGATCGGCGCCAACGGGGCGGGCAAAACCTCGACGCTCAAGGCCCTGGCGCGCATGATTCCGTCGAGCGGCGAGATTCATTACCGGACCGAACGCATCGAAGCCGTGCCGAGCCACGACTTGATCGGCAGAGGGCTGGCGCTGGTGCCCGAAGGCCGCGGCATTTTCGCCCGCCTGACGGTCGCCGAAAACCTGGCGATGGGCGCCTACCACCGCCGCGATGCGACCGGCATCGCCGACGACTTCGAGCGCGTCTTCGCCCTGCTGCCGCGCCTCAAGGAACGCAAGGCGCAAGTGGCGGGGACGCTGTCCGGCGGCGAACAGCAGATGCTGGCGATCGGCCGTGCGCTGATGGGCCGTCCCAAGCTCCTGCTGCTCGACGAGCCCTCGATGGGCCTCGCGCCGCTGATGGTGGAGAAAGTGTTTGAAGTGATTCGCGCCGTCGCCGCGGAAGGCATGACCATCCTGCTGGTCGAGCAGAATGCCCGACTCGCGCTGGAAGTCTGCTCCCGCGGTTACGTGATGGAAAGCGGCCTCATCACCCTGGCCGACAGCTCCGCCGCGCTGCTCGCCGATTCGCGCGTGCGTGCCGCCTATCTGGGCGAATAGTTCAGGAGTCGGCGCTGGCGCTACGGCGAATCAGCGCCGCAAGTTCCGTTACGCGAGAGCGGCCGCGGCTGCGGGCGGCGCAAACGTAAACGCATCGGCGAAAAACTCCTCGGCCGGCAGGCCCCGCGCAAGAAATTCGGCACGCGCGGCATCGATCATGGCCGGCGCGCCGCAGGCATAGACCTGATAGGTGGAAAGGTCCACGTGGTCTTCCAGCACGGCACGATGGACCAGCCCCGTGCGCCCGTTCCATGCGTCCTGCGCCGTCGCGTCGGACAACACCGGCATGTAGCGAATGTGGTCGTGCGCCGCCGCCCAGCTTTCGGGCAGATCGGGCAGGTAGAGACCGGCCTTGTTGCGCGCGCCCCAGTAGATTTCCATGGGCCGCACGATGTGGTTGTGAATGGCATGCTCGACCAGCGCCTTGATCGGCGCGAAGCCGGTGCCGCCAGCCAGCAGGATCACCGGCTTGCTCGATTCCTCGCGCAGGAAGAAGCTGCCGTAGGGTCCCTGGAAGCGCAGGATGTCCTTTTCCTTCATGCCGCCGAAGACATGGCCGGTGAACTCGCCGCCGGCGATCAGGCGCACATGCAGTTGCAGAAAGCCATCGTCATGCGGCGCATTGGCGATCGAGAACGCGCGGCGCTTGCCGTCCTTGAGCAGGAACTCGATGTACTGGCCGGCCAGGAACTGCAAACGCTCGTTGACCGGCAGCTTTAGGCTCAGCACGATCACGTCGTCCGCCACACGCTCCATCTTCTGCACCCGGCAGGGCATGATCTTGACCGGGATATCTTTCGCCGTACCCACCTCGCGGCATTCGAGCACCAGGTCGGAGAGCGGCTTGGCGCAGCAGAACAGCGCCAGCCCGCCGGCGCGATCGGCGGTGGACAAGGCATGCTCCTGTGCGGCACCGTGATCCACCAGGCCGTCGATGACCTTGCCCTTGCAGGCGCCGCAGGCGCCGTTGCGACAACCGTAGGGCAGGGTCAGCCCGGCATCGAGGGCCGCCTGCAATACCGAGTCGCTGCCGTCGGTGGTGAAGCTGTGCCCACTGGGCTGAAGGGTGACGCGAAATGGGGCAAGTGAGGCCATGCGATAATTGTCCGATGCGTAGATTGCTGATCATTGGTTGCGGCGATGTCATGCGCCGCGCGCTGCCGCGGCTTGTGCAGCGCTGGCAGGTGCTGGCACTGGTGCGAAGCCGCGACCCGCAACTGGCAGCGCTGGGCATCACGCAGATCGAGGGCGACCTCGACCAGCCCGACACCTTGACGCGACTGGCCGGCATCTCCGACGCGGTGATCCACAGCGCGCCACCGCCGCCGCAGGGCACGGGGGACACGCGAACACGGAATCTGCTTGCCATCCTGCAGCGCGGGAAAAGTCTACCACGGCAGCTTGTCTACATCAGCACCAGCGGCGTCTATGGCGATTGCGGCGGTGCCCGGGTGAGCGAGACGCGCAGCCCCGCGGCACAGTCGGCGCGGGCGGCACGGCGAGTGGATGCCGAGCGGCGCCTGCGCCGGTTCGGGCGCGACGAGCGGGGGTTGTGTCGCGTCAGCATTTTGCGTGCACCGGGCATCTATGCCGGCGACCGGCTGCCGCTGGAACGCCTGCACAAAGGCCTGCCACTCATGCTGCACAACGAGGACAGCCACACCAACCATATCCATGCCGATGACCTCGGCCGCGCCTGCATCGCGGCTCTGGCGCACGGACGGGCCAACCGCGTCTATAACATCAACGACGATTCGTCGCTGGCGATGGGCGAATGGTTCGACGCGCTGGCCGATGCCTTTGCGCTGCCGCGCGCGCCGCGCCTGCCGCGCGAGGAAGTCCGCCGCGCCGTGCCGCCGATGCAATGGTCGTTCATGACGGAATCGCGGCGGCTCGACAACACGCGGATGAAACGGGAGTTGCGGCTGCGGCTGCGCTACCCGACGGTAACAGAAGGAATTTCAGCAGCCGTCATTGGGGAGGCATCATGCTCTGGATAAAAGCCTTTCACATCGTCTTCGTGGTGAGCTGGTTCGCCGGACTTTTCTACCTGCCGCGCATATTTGTCAACCTCGCCATGGTGCCGGCCGAGAGCACCGCCGAACGCGAGCGCCTGCTGCTGATGGCGAGGAAGCTGTTTCGCTTCGTCACGCCGATCGGCGTACTGGCGGTCGCGCTGGGACTCTGGCTCTGGTTCGGCTTCGGCTTCAGCGGCGGCTGGCTGCATGCCAAGACGGCGCTGGTGATCGGCCTCGCCGGCTACCACGTCTGGTGCGGCATGCTGCTCGCCGAATTTTCCAGCGGCACCTCGATCAAGACGCACCTGTGGTTCCGCTTCTTCAACGAAGTACCGGTGCTGGCACTGATCGTCATCTGCATTCTTGTCGTGGTGAAACCCTTCTGAGCATGAACCACTATTTCACCACCTGCCCGCGCGGGCTCGAGGCGCTGCTTGCCGAAGACCTCGCCGCCGCCGGCGGCAAGGACATTGCCACCGTGCCGGGCGGCGTCGGCTGCAACGGCAGCACTGAAACCGGCTACCGCATCAACCTCGAATCGCGCATTGCGACGCGGGTCTTGTGGCGCGTCGCGCGCGGCGGCTATCGCAGCGAAGCCGAGGTCTATCAACTGGCCTACGACGTCGACTGGTCGAAGCTGTTCTCCGTCGATCGCTCGATTCGCGTCTATGTCACGGCGATCCGTTCGCCGCTGAAGAGCATCGAGTTCATCACGCTGAAGGTCAAGGACGCGGTCTGCGACCGCTTCCGCGCCGAAACCGGACGGCGGCCCAGCGTCAATACGAAGCACCCGGAAGTGCGCATCCACCTGTTCGTCACCGAGCAGCAGGCCACGCTCTATCTCGACACCTCCGGCGAACCGCTCTACATGCGCGGCCACAAGCTGGCCAAGGTCGGCGCGCCGCTCAAGGAAAACCTTGCCGCCGGCATCCTGCGCCTTTCCGGCTGGCAGCCGGGCACACCGTTGCTCGATCCGATGTGCGGCAGCGGCACCTTCCTGCTCGAAGCGGCGCAGATGTGCCTCGACGACGCGCCGGGGCTGTCACGCGAACCGGGCGACTTCGGCTTCGAGCATCTCAAATCCTTCGATGCCGGCCTCTGGCGCAAGCTGCAGCGCGAAGCCGCAGAGCGCCGCCGCGAGGCGACGGCCTTGCCGCTGTTCGGCAGCGACATTGCCGCCGATGCGGTCGCCCGCACGCGGCAGAATCTGGCCGGGGCCGGGCTCGACGATCTGGTCACGCTGCAGCAGGCCGATCTGCTGACACGCCCGGCGCCGGCACCAGCGGGCGTCATGGTGGCCAATCCGCCCTATGGCGAACGGCTCGGCAGCGAAGAGGAACTGGCGGCCTTCTATCCGAAACTGGGCGATGCCCTCAAGCAGCGCTTCGCCGGCTGGAGCTGCTGGTTCCTCTCCGCCGACACGCAACTGCCCAAACTGATCCGGTTGCAGACCTCGCGCAAGATCCCGCTCTACAACGGCGCGCTCGAATGCCGCCTGTACAATATTCAAATTGTCGCCGGATCATTGCGGCGCAATGCTCTTACAGGAGATTCTGCATCTTGAAGCAACGGATCCAACCGGTCGGCAGGGAGAAACTGATGCGCGAGGAGGACTTCATCGTCTCCAAGACCGACTTGAAGGGGCGCATCACCTACGGCAACCGCATCTTCGTCGAATTCTCCGGATACACGGCGGCGGAACTGCTCGGCGCCCAGCACAACATCATTCGCCATCCGGACATGCCGCGCGGGGTGTTCAAGTTCCTCTGGGACACGATCGGTGCCGAAAAGGAGTGCTTCGCCTATGTCAAGAACATGGCGAAGGACGGAAGTTTTTACTGGGTGTTTGCCAACGTCACCCCCGACTACGACGATCAGCGCCGCGCCACCGGCTACTTTTCGGTACGCCGGCAGCCCAAGCGCGGCGCGGTCGATGCGATGGCCGACGTATACCGCGCGATGCTGGCCGAGGAACAGCAGGCGGGGCCGCGCGACGCCAGCGATGCATCGCTGGCATGGCTGAACAACGTACTGACGCAAAAAGGCACAGGCTATGATGAGTTCATCCTTTCTCTCTAGGGCGCGCTTCCAGCTCGGCCTGCTCAATGCCCTTCTGTTTGCCGGACTGATCCTCGCGATCGCCGCGGCCGGGCCGGGCGCCGGACTGGCCGCAGCCGGGCTTCTCGCAGTCGGGATTGCCAGCAGCCTGGTCTTCCTCGGCCGGCTGCGCGGCGCCCTGCAGCCGCTGGAAGACATTGCCGGCATCATGGCCGACGTCGCCGCTGGACGGGTCGGGCGCCGCGTCACGCGCATTACAGACAGTCAGGAGTTGTCCGCGATTTGCTGGGACTTCAACGACATGCTGGACCAGCTGGAGACGTGCTTTCGCGAGCAGCGCACGGTGCTGGCTTGCGCCGCCGAGGGCCGCTTCCACCGCCGAGCCTATCCGGCGGGCCTGCACGGCGTGTTCCACGAGGCGCTGGAGCGCACCAATGTTTCGCTGGAAGCCATCGCCCAGAACGCGCGCTTCGAACAACGCAACAAGCTACTCTCGGCACTCGGCCAGTTGAATTCGGAGAACCTGCTGAAGAACCTGCGCATGAACCAGAAGGACATGCGCGGCATTTCCGAATCAACCTCTCTTCTGTCTGACCTGGCGCGGCAAAACGTCGCCAACGCCGAGGCCAGCCAGGACCAGGTGATCCAGGTGGTGAATGCGCTAAACACCATCACCGACAGCGTCAACCAGAACAGCACCGCACTGGGCAACTTCAATCAGCTCTCCGAGGAAGTCAGTCGCTCGGTCAGCGTCATTTCCGAGATTGCCGACCAGACCAACCTGCTGGCACTGAATGCCGCGATCGAGGCGGCGCGTGCCGGCGAGCAGGGTCGCGGCTTCGCCGTGGTGGCCGACGAAGTGCGCAAGCTGGCGGAAAAGAGCAAGACCGCCTCGCGCGAGATTTCGACGGCAATGCACAAGCTGCGCGAGGATGCCGGCAGGATGCTGGCCGACTCGGAAACCGTGCGCGACATGGCGCAAGACTCGCGGGCACAGGCGTCGGGAGCGGAACAACGCTTCATCGCCATGGCGCAGTCAGCGCGCCAGGCCATGGACCGTATCACCTTCGTGCACGATGTCAGCTTCATCTCGCTGGCCAAGGTGGACATGCTGTTCTACAAGCAGAACGCCTACATCGGCGTCATCACCGGCGGCGACTCGAAGGAATCGCACTCGGTGGTGGATGTCGACATGCATGACTGCCGCTTCGGCAAATGGTACGACCAGCAGTCGCACAATGGCTATGCCTCGGTACCCGCTTTCGGCAAGATCAGGGAACCGCATGCCGCGCTGCATGAAAACATGCGGGATGCGATGGCGCTGGCTGCAAAGGACTGGGAGCGCAGCGCCTCCAACCGGCACTGCATCCTCGAGAAATTCCGTGCCGCCGAGGCGGCCAGCGACCAGGTGTTCACCCTGCTCGGCGAGATGGTCGACCAGCGCCACCAGGCGCAGGGAGTGGAGCTGTTCTGAAGCGGTTCTAGACGATGTCGAGGTGCTGGATGCCGCTGTTGCGATCCATCTCCTGCGACTGCTTGCTGTGCAGCTTGATCATGAGCCGCACTTCGTTCATCGAATCGGCAAAACGCAGGGCATCGTCGTAACTGATGCGACCTTCCTCGAAGAGGTCGAAGAGCGCCATGTCGAAGGTCTTCATGCCGAGTTCCCTGGACTTCTTCATGATCTCCTTGACCTCGTGAATTTCGCCCTTGAAGATCAGGTCGGCAATCAGCGGGGAATTGAGCAATATCTCCACCGCCGCCGCGCGGCCCTTGCCTTCCTTCACAGGGATCAGGCGCTGCGAGACGATGGCCTTGAGGTTGAGCGAGAGATCCATCAACAGCTGCGGCCGACGCTCTTCCGGGAAGAAGTTGATGATGCGATCGATCGCCTGGTTGGCGTTGTTGGCGTGCAGCGTGCCCATCGCCAGATGGCCGGTTTCGGCAAAGGCGATGGCGTGCTCCATCACTTCCCGGTCGCGGATTTCACCGATCAGGATGACGTCGGGCGCCTGGCGCAGGGTGTTCTTCAGCGCGATTTCCCATGAGTCGGTATCGACGCCGACCTCGCGCTGGGTAATCACGCAATTGCGATGGTCGTGAACATATTCGACCGGGTCTTCGATGGTGATGATGTGGCCGTAACTGTTCTGGTTGCGATAGCCGATCATGGCCGCCAACGAGGTCGACTTGCCGGAACCCGTGCCGCCGACGAACAACACCAGGCCGCGCTTGGTCATCACCACGTCCTTGAGTACCGGCGGCAGCTTGAGGTCTTCCATTTCCGGAATCGCCACGTTGATGGTGCGCAGGATCATGCCGACGCGGCCCTGCTGGACGAAGGCATTGACGCGGAAGCGGCCGATACTGGCGGGGGAGATCGCGAAGTTGCATTCCTTGGTCGCCTCGAACTCGGCGGCCTGCTTGTCGTTCATGATCGCGCGCGCCAGCTCCTGCGTGTGCTGCGACGACAAGGGCTGGGTGGTCGCCGGCGTCATCTTGCCGTCGATCTTCATCGCCGGCGGGAAGCCGGAGGTAATGAACAAGTCGGAGCCCTTCTTCTGCATCATCATCGTCAGAAGCTGGTACATGAACTTCAGGCCTTCATCGCGTTCCATTTTCTACCTCGACTTCAATATTGAGCCGCGCTGCGGCGAACTAACTTGGTCACCTCCCCCGCGAGGGGGAGGCCGGGAGGGGGCGGGCGTCTAATTTGCCACAAAGACAACCTCCCCGGCTTTAGCCGGGGAAGTTGTCTTTGTTGGCGGCCTTGGCGCGCGCCTCGCTCGGAGCGATGACCTTTCTCTTCACCAGGTCCTGCAGGTTCTGGTCCAGCGTCTGCATGCCGAACTGCTGGCCGGTCTGGATCGCCGAATACATCTGCGCCACCTTGGCCTCGCGAATCAGGTTGCGGATGGCCGGCGTGCCGACCATGATCTCGTGCGCAGCAACGCGGCCGGTGCCGTCCATGGTCTTGCACAGGGTCTGCGAGATCACCGCCCGCAGCGATTCCGACAGCATGGCGCGGATCATTTCCTTTTCCGCGGCGGGGAAGACGTCGATGATCCGGTCGATGGTTTTCGCCGCCGACGAAGTGTGCAGCGTGCCGAACACCAGGTGGCCGGTTTCGGCGCCGGACATGGCGAGGCGGATGGTTTCCAGGTCGCGCATTTCGCCGACCAGGATCACGTCCGGGTCTTCGCGCAAGGCCGAGCGCAGGGCGTTGTTGAAGGACAGGGTATGCGGACCGACCTCGCGCTGGTTGATCAGGCACTTCTTGGATTCGTGCACGAATTCGATCGGGTCCTCGACGGTGAGGATGTGGCCGTATTCGCTCTCGTTCTTGTGATTGACCATCGCGGCCAGCGTGGTCGACTTTCCCGAACCGGTCGGCCCCGTCACCAGCACCAGGCCGCGCGGATAGTCGGCCAGTTCTTCAAAGATTTTCGGCGCCTTGAGTTCCTCCAGCGAAAGGATTTTCGACGGAATGGTCCGCATCACCGCCGCCGCGCCGCGGTTCTGGACAAAGGCATTGACGCGGAAGCGCGCCAGGTTCGGCACCGCGAACGAAAAGTCGCACTCGAGATTTTCCTCGTAGGACTTTCGTTGCCCGTCGTTCATGATGTCATAGATCATGGCATGCACATCCTTGTGCTCCATGGCCGGCAGGTTGATGCGCCGTACGTCGCCATGGACGCGGATCATCGGCGGCATGCCTGAGGACAGATGCAAATCGGACGCCTTGTTCTTGACGACGAAGGTGAGCAGTTCGGTGATGTCCATGAGCGCTTTCCTGTAGAGGGGGTGCGATATACTTTGAAAACGCTATATGACAACAATCGCCGCCAACTTGCAAGCTGTGCGTGCACGCATTGCCGCTGCCTGCATCGCCGCCGGTCGGCCGCTGGAAGCGGTGCGATTGCTGGCCGTTTCCAAGACCTGGCCCGCCGCCAGCGTGAGGGAAGCCGCCGTCGCGGGGCAGCGCGCATTTGGCGAGAACTACGTGCAGGAAGCCATCGACAAGAAAGCGGAACTGGCCGGCCTGGATGCCGAACCGGGCCTGGAATGGCATTTCATCGGGCCGCTGCAAAGCAACAAGACACGGCCGGTGGCGGAAAACTTCGCCTGGGTGCACTCGGTGGATCGCCTCAAGATCGCCGAACGGCTCTCCGCGCAGCGCCCGCCGGACAGGGCACCGCTACAGATATGCCTGCAGGTGAATGTCTCCGGCGAGGCGTCGAAAGGCGGCTGTTCGCCAGCGGAAGTTCCCGCGCTGGCGCATGCGATAGCCGCCTTGCCGCGACTCAGGCTGCGCGGCCTGATGGCCATTCCCGAGCCCAGTGACGATCCGGCGCGGCAGCGCGAGCCGTTCGCCGTCCTGCGCCGGCTGCGCGATGCGCTGGACATCGAGCTCGATACCCTGTCGATGGGCATGAGCCACGATCTGGAAGCGGCGATAATGGAGGGCGCCACCATCGTGCGCGTCGGCACGGCAATCTTCGGACAACGGAATTGATATGACCTACCCCCCAACCCCCTTCCCACGGCTGGCTTTGCACAGCCAGCCGGCTGCGGCAGCACGGAGCAGTGCTCCGCGAAACCCTGCCTTCGCCCCAAGGAAGGGGATGACTACGGTTCGCAAGCTGCGCTTGCTCCGATTCATTGGCTGGTCGTCTCCTTGGGGCGGCCCCGCGGAGACGACATCGACATGAAAATCACCTTCATCGGCGGCGGCAACATGGCCGTGGCCCTGATCGGCGGCCTGCGCAAGCAGGGCTTTTCCGCTGCCGCCATACAAGTGGTGGAGCCGTTCCAGGAATCCCGCGACAGGCTTGCCGAAACCTTCGGCGTGCGCTGCGCGGCCGCGGTCGATGCCGCGGCGCTCAACTGCGAGATCCTGATTCTCGCCGTGAAGCCGCAGCAACTCAGGGAAGCCGTCGCCCCGATTCGCGGCAAGCTCACCGACCAACTGGTGGTGAGCATCGCTGCCGGCCTGCGCATGGCCGACATTTCGCGCTGGCTGGGCAATTACCGCAAAGTGGTGCGTACCATGCCCAACACGCCGGCCCTGATCGGCGCCGGCATTACCGGCCTGTGCGCCGACCCGAGCGTGGACCTGGAGGGACGCACCGCGGCGGAAAGGATTCTCAAGGCGGTCGGCAGCACGGTATGGATCGATGACGAAACGAAAATGGATGCCGTCACCGCCGTTTCCGGCAGCGGGCCGGCCTATGTGTTCTATTTTCTCGAAGCCATGGAGGCCGCCGCGCTCAATCTGGGTTTTGCTCCGGGCAGCGCACGCCAACTGGCGGTTGAAACCTTTCTCGGCGCCGCCCGGCTGGCGGAGCAGAGCAGCGAGTCGATCTCGACCTTGCGCGAGCGCGTCACCTCCAAGGGCGGCACCACCGAGGCAGCGCTGCTGTCCTTCGGCGCCAACGACATTGCCGGCGCCATCGAGCAAGGCATCCTTGCCGCCGAAGCGCGCGGCCGGGAACTCGGCGACATGCTGGGTAAAGACTGATGCTGGCGCAGATAGTCCTGTTTGTCCTCGACACCGTTTGCGGCTTCCTGACGCTGGCGCTGCTGGTGCGGTTCGCCATGCAATGGGCGCGCACGCCATTCCGCAATCCGCTCGGGCAGTTCATCGTGGCCGTCACCGACTGGATGGTGCGTCCGCTGCGCCGCATGGTTCCCGGCCTGTTCGGCCTGGACATGGCGAGCCTGCTGCTGGCCTGGCTGTGGCAGGTGGCCTATCAGGGCATCGCGCTGGGCTTTTCCGGGGTACTGCTCGCCGTGTCGCCAGCGCCGACTCTCGTGGTTGCCCTGCTGGCGCTGCTGGAGGTGGCGAAAATCAGCCTGTATCTGGTGATGGGCGCCGTGCTGGTGTCGGCGGTGTTTTCCTGGGTGAACCCCCATGCACCGCTGGCCGATGTGTTCAACACGCTGACGCGGCCGTTGCTGCGGCCCTTCCGCCGGGTCATACCGCCGGTGGGCGGCGTGGACCTCTCGCCGCTGGCGCTGCTGCTGGTGCTGCAAATCGCCCTGTTCGTCGTCGCCAGCCTGCGCAACGGCGTGCTGCCGATGATGCTCGTGCAATGAACGACTTAACCCCCAGCCCCTTCTCCATGAGAAGGGGTGATCGCGGTTCGCTGCGCTCGCAAGCTTTTGACGGATCTGCCTTGGGGCGGCCCGGCGGCAGATCATGACCTGGCTGACCGCCGACGATCAGGGCGTGACGCTGCGCTTGCACATCCAGCCCGGCGCGAAAAAAACCGAAGCGGTTGGACTCCACGGCGAAGCACTGAAAATCCGGCTCGCCGCGCCGCCGGTGGATGGCAAGGCCAATGCCTGCCTGATCGCGTTTCTCGCCGATCGGCTGGGTGTCGCCAGGGCGGCGGTCAGCCTGGTCAGCGGCGAGTCGTCCCGCGCCAAGCGGGTGCGCGTATGCGGTGTCGACCGGACATCGGTCGCCGGGGCATTCCCGATTCATCACTGATTCGGCGTTCCCGGCATGACATCCCGCATTGAACGATTCGATCAATTTGAATTCTCCGCCCCGCTGATGCGAAGGCTGAAGGAATCCGGCCACGACATACCGTCGCATCTCCAGGTCGCGTGCATTCCGTCGCTGCTGGCCGGCCGTGACCTGCTCGCCCATGCCGACACCGGCACCGGGCGGACCATGGCCTTCGTGCTGCCGCTGCTGGAAACCCTGGATATCGACCGTGGGCAACCCCAGGTGCTGGTACTGACGCCCTCAGACGAAACCTCGCTGCATGTCGCGGAGGTCTTTCAGGACTACGGAAAATATCTCCCGAACTTTCATGTGCTGCCGATCTATCACCAGAGCTCGTCGATCCAGTTGCGCCAGTTGAAGCGCGGAACCCATGTGGTGGTGGGCACGCCGCGCCGGGTCGCGCATCATGTCGATAACAGTTCCCTGAGCCTCGACGGGATCGGGCGCCTGGTGCTCGACGAAGCCGATGCGATGCTGCGCGAAGGCTTCATCGACGATATCGAGCGGCTTCTCGATCACACCGACGCCCGAAGCCAGATCGCGATCTTCTCCGGAACCCTGCCCGTGCGCCTGCGCCAACTCGTGCAGCGACGCTTGCGCAAGCCCGTGAAGGTAAGGGGAACGGAAAAATCGGCGGTGGCCCCTCCGGCCCGGCTGCGCTACTGGCAGGTGGACAGCGCGGCGAAGCTCAATGCATTGACGCGCATTTTCGAAGTGGAGCCGGGTTTCGACGCGGCTGTCGTGTTCGTTCGCGGCAAAGCCACCGCCCTGAAGCTGACCGAAAAGCTGCGAGCGCGCGGCTATGCGGCGGAAGCACTCGGCGCCGACTCGCCGCGCAAGCAACGCACGCAGGCGTTCGATCGCTTCAGGAACGGAGCGATCGACATCGTGGTCGGCACCGATCTGGCGGTCGAAGGACTCGATGCCACGCGCCTGACCCACGTCATCAGCTACGACATGCCCTGCGACGCCGCATCCCATGTGCGCCGGATCGCGCATCTGGACAAGGCCAAACGCGGAGCTACCGCGATCCTGCTGGTCGCGCCGCGTGAAATGGCCATGCTGCACAGCATCGAGCACGCCACGCAACAGGTGATCGCGCCCCAAGTGCTGCCGGAGCGCTATCGCTAGGTAGGCCGCGCGTGGGAACTCAGAGCTTGTGAAGAAATCGTCCCCCAAGGGGACTTCCTTCGGGGCGTAGCCGCGTGGCCGCAGCGGGGTGCGGCCGGAGCGCAGCTACCGGAATGTACGTCTCTGTACATGAGGGCGAGGCGGGGTTTCGCAAAGCATGCTTTGCGCCGCCGCAGCCGGCCCGCTGTGCAAAGCGGGCCGTGGAAGAGCACCGCCCAAACCCCGATCCGGCGCGCGCAGTAGATTTATTCACAAGCTCTCAGCCCAGCGTGCCGTCGAAAGCCAGGTGGCCGTCGATCAGGGTATAGCGCACGCGACCGGAAAACTCCTGGCCGAGGAAGGGCGTGTTCTTGCCCTGGCTGCGAAGATTTTCGCGACTGGCCTTGAACCCGGCCGCCGGATCGAACACGCAGATGTCGGCGGCGGCGCCCGGCGCCAGATTGCCGGCCTTGACGCCGAGAATGCGCGCCGGATCGGAGGTAACGCGGGCCAGCGCCGTCAGCAGCGGCAGCTTCATTTCCTGCGCCCACTTGAGGGTCAGCGGCAGCAGCAGTTCGAGTCCGGTGGCACCGACTTCGGCTTCGTCGAAGGGCATCTGCTTGCCGTCGTCATCGACCGGCGTGTGGTCGGAACACAGCGCGTTGATCGCGCCCGAGGCCAGGCCTGCGCGCAAGGCATCGCGATCGCCCGTGGAGCGCAGCGGCGGATCGAGCCGGGCGTGGGCGTTGAAGAAGCCGATGTCCATCTCGCAGAGGTGCAGGTGATGGATCGCCACGTCGCAGGTCACCGCGATGCCGGCGGCGCGCGCGGCGACGATCATGTCGACGCCGGCAGCCGACGAAATGCGGGTCACGTGCACCCGCGCGCCGGTCTCGCGCGCCAGATGCAATATGGTCGCCAGGGCGATGGTTTCCGCCGCCACCGGAATGCCGGCCAGCCCGAGGCGCGCCGCAACTTCGCCGTCGTGGGCGACGCCCTTGCGAGCCAGGAAGGGGTCCTGCGCCTGCAACCAGACCGGGAAGTCGAAAGTCGCCGCGTACATCATGGCGCGCAGCAGCACCTGCGTATCGACGATCGCGCGATTGGCCTGGCCGAATGCGACACAGCCGGCTTCGGCCAGCTCCGCCATTTCGGTCAGCGCCTTGCCTTCGAGTTGCACGGTGAGGGCGCCCACCGGATGGACGTGGGCAAACTCGGGCAAGCGCGCCCGGTGCGTCAGCATTTCCACCAGCCCCGGCTCGTCCAGCACCGGATCGGTATCCGGCGGGCAGGCCAGTCGAGTCACGCCGCCGGCAGCCGCGGCGGCCATTTCGGATTCAAGCGTGGCGCGGTATTCAAAGCCCGGTTCGCGCAGCCTTGCAGCCAGATCGATCAGCCCCGGACAGACGATGCACCCCGTCGCATCGAGCACGCTGTTGGCCTCGAATCCGGCCGGCGCGGCGCCAACGCCGACTATGCGACCGGCAGCGATGAACAGGTCGAGCGCCTTGTCGGTCTTGCTCGCCGGGTCGATCAGGCGACCGTTCTTGATATGGATTTTCATGCTGCCTCCGCCGGGCCGCCCCAAGGAGGCAGCCAACCAACACTACGGAGCGGGCATAGCCCGCGAACCAAAGTCACCCCCTTCCACGGGAAGGGGGATGGGGGGAAGGTACTCATCAGTTCCCCGCCAGCATGGCCATCACCGCCATGCGCACCGCGATGCCGAAGGTGACCTGCGGCAGGATCACGGCCTGGCCGCCATCGGCCACCGCCGAGTCGATCTCGACGCCGCGGTTCATCGGCCCCGGATGCATCACGATGGCATCGGGCTTGGCCAGTTGGAGCTTTTCCGGCGTCAGGCCCCAGGACTTGAAATACTCCTGCGTCGAGGGCAGCAGCGCGCCCTGCATGCGCTCGTTCTGCAGGCGCAGCATCATGACTACATCGACCCCGCGCAGGCCCTCGCGCATGTCGTTGAACACCCGCACGCCGAGGCGTTCGATGCCGGTCGGCAGCAGGGTCTTCGGTGCGATGACGCGCACTTCGGGCACGCCCAGGGTGGTCAGGGCGTGGATCTGGCTGCGCGCCACGCGCGAATGCAGCACGTCGCCGACGATGGCGATGGTGAGCTGGCTGAAATCCTGCTTGTAGTGGCGGATGGTGTACATGTCGAGCAGGCCCTGCGTCGGATGCGCATGGCGGCCGTCGCCGGCGTTCACCACGTGGATGTGGTCGCGCCCGGTGGCAGCCAGGTGCTGCGCGATCAGGTAGGGCGCGCCGCTCGAGGCGTGGCGCACGACGAACATGTCGGCCTGCATCGCGGCGAGGTTGTCCGCCGTGTCGAGCAGGGTCTCGCCCTTGTTCGCCGAGGAGGTGCTGATGTTGAGGTTGATGACGTCGGCGGAAAGCCGCTTGGCCGCGATCTCGAAGGTGGTGCGGGTGCGCGTCGAATTCTCGAAGAACAGGTTGAACACGCTCTTGCCGCGCAGCAGCGGCACCTTCTTCACTTCGCGCTCGGCGACCTCGGAAAACGGCGCCGCGGTATCGAGGATGCGCGTCAGCACGTCGCGCGGCAGGCCCTCGATGGTCAGCAGATGCTGCAATTCGCCGTGGCTGTTGAGTTGCGGATTGCCGCCGGTGTTCATCGCGCTCATTTCTCCATCAGCCGGAAGGAAAGTTTGCCGCCTTCGACCCGCTCCAGCGCCAGCATCTGCGCAACGGGCAGGTTCAGCGAATGCGGACAGAAAGTCGGCGCAATGGGCAGTTCGCGGCCACCGCGATCGGTCAGTACCGCCAGGTCGATCTTTGCCGGCCGGCCATAGTCGAACAGTTCGTTCATCGCGGCGCGAATGGTGCGTCCGGTGTAGAGCACGTCGTCGACGATGACGATGTGCGCGCCCTCGACATCGAAGGGAATCTGCGAAGTCTTGGCGTTGGCGTGCAGGCCGCGCTGGTTGTAGTCATCGCGGTAGAAGGAAACGTCGATCGAGCCGGACGGAATGTTGAGGCCGAGCGCCGCATGCAGCCGCTCGGCGACCCAGACGCCGCCGGTGTGGATGCCGACCAGCGCGGTCCTCGCGGGATCGACGTGGGCCCGCATGGCATCGGCGAGGGCGGCGCAGAGCGCTTCGGCGTCAGGCAGGTGCATGGTTTGTGGCGTGGGCATGGGCATCGAACCAGCTTTGGAGAATGATGAGTGCGGCCTCGGCATCGATCTGCGTCTTGCGCTGCTGCCAGGAAAGCCCGCGTTCGCGCAGGCCGGCATCGGCTTCGGTCGAGCTGAAGCGCTCGTCGACTTCATCCACCGGCAGGCGAAAGCGCCCGCGCAACTGGTTGGCGAAGCGCTCGCAGCGTGCCGTCATGTCGTGCGGGGTGCCGTCTTCGTTCAAGGGCCGGCCCACCAGCAGGCGCACCGGCTGCCACTCCGCGATCAGGCTGGCAACCGCCGCGAAGCGGGCGTCGTTGCTCTCGCTGTCGATCACCGTCAGGGCGCGCGCGGGGCCGAAGCGTCCGGCGTCGAGCCGGGTATCCATTACCACGCCGATGGCGACGCCGATGCGCTTTGTCCCGAAATCGAAGGCGAGCACGGAGCCGTCAGGCATGTCCGGCCACTTCGGAAAGATTGGCGAAATCGATGCCGAGCAACTGCATCGCGGCCGGCAACCGCTCTTCGGCCGGCATGTCGAAAATGATGCCGGCCTCGGCGGCGACCGTCAGCCAGGCGTTCTGCGACAGCTCCCATTCCAGTTGCCCAGCGGTCCAGCCGGCATAGCCGAGGCTGACCAGCACCTCGGCCGGTTCGCCGGTGCTACCCATGGATTGCAGGATGTCGCGCGAACTGGTCAGGGCGATGTCGTCGCTGACACTGAGCGAAGACTGCCAGTGCCCCGCCGGTCGATGCAGGACGAAGCCGCGGTCGGTTTGCACCGGGCCGCCGAAATACACCGGGAGGCCGGCGAAGCGCGCCTCGGTCTGCTCGTTTTCGAGGGGAATGCTGACACGATCGAACAGGCCGGCAAGGCTCATGTCCATCGGGCGATTGACGATGATGCCGATCGCGCCGTCCGCGTTGTGTTCGCAGATATAGGTCAGTGTGCGGGAAAAATTCGGGTCGGCCATGGCGGGCATGGCGATCAGAAAGTGGTTGGCGAGACTGACGGTGTCCATGAATGTGGCGCTATTGTAATCTGTCAGTCCGTTCCCGAGTATCCCCGCGTCCATCCCCCATGTCCGCCGCCCTCGTCTGGTTCCGCCGCGATCTGCGCACCTACGACCACGCCGCGCTGCATCAGGCGTTGCGAGCGCACCCGCGGGTGCATTGCGTCTTCGTCTTTGACACGACTATCCTCGATGCGCTGCCGCGCCGCGACCGGCGCGTCGAATTCATCCTGCGCGCAGTGGAGGAGGTCGACGCCGCGCTGCGCGCAATGGGCGGCGCACTGATCGTGCGCCATGGCGATCCGCTCGTCGAAATTCCCCGGCTCGCCGCCGAGCTTGGCGTCAGCGCCGTTTATGCCAATCGCGACTACGAACCGGCGGCCATCGCCCGCGACGCGGAGGTCAAACGCCGTACCGCCAGCGCCGTCCCCGGGGATACCGCTTCGCATAACTTTCATGATTTCAAGGATCAGGTGATTTTCGATCGCAGCGAGGTGATGACGCAAGGCGGCACGCCTTTCTCGGTATTTACGCCTTACAAGAATGCCTGGCTGAAGCGGCTCGATCCGACCGCCCTGCGCTCATGGCCGATCGAGGACTATGCATCCCACCTTGCGCCACCGCGCGACGACGCTCCGCTGCCGACGCTGCGCGACCTGGGTTTCGAAGCGACCGATCTGGCCGCGCTGGGTGTGCCCACCGGCATGAGTGGTGCGCAAGCACTGTTCCGCGACTTCATCGAGCGCATCGACGACTACGCCGCGACACGCGATTTCCCGGCCATCGGGGGCACCTCCGGCCTTTCGCCGCACCTGCGTTTCGGCACGATCTCGATTCGCCAGCTGGCCGCCTACGCGCATGCACAGGCGGGAAGGGGCGCGTCGACCTGGCTCTCCGAGCTGATCTGGCGCGACTTCTACCACGCCATCCTCTGGCATCAGCCGCGCGTCGCGACGCAGTGCTTCAAGCCGGCGTTCGACGCCCTGCGCTGGGACGACGCGCCCGATCTGCTCGATGCCTGGCGCGCGGGCCGCACCGGCTACCCACTGGTGGATGCCGCGATGCGCCAGCTGGTTGCCACGGGCTGGATGCACAACCGCCTGCGCATGATCGTCGCGTCATTCCTGACCAAGGACCTCGGCCTCGACTGGCGGCAGGGCGAAGCCTGGTTCGCCGAAAAGCTGCTCGACTTCGATCTCGCCGCCAACAACGGCGGCTGGCAGTGGGCTGCTTCCACGGGTTGCGACGCGCAACCCTGGTTCCGCATTTTCAATCCGGTCACGCAGTCCGAAAAGTTCGACACGGAGGGCCGCTTCATCCGTCGCTACGTGCCCGAGCTTGCCCGCGTGCCTCAGAAGTTCATCCACGCACCGTGGAAGATGAGCGCCGCGGAACAAGCCGCCTGCGGCGTCCGCATCGGCGCGGACTATCCGGCGCCGGTGGTCGACCACGCTGAAGCGCGGGCGCGCACCCTGGCAAGGTTTCAGGCGATTCGCGAATAGGACGAAAGGGAAGTGGCGCGCTCGGCGGGGATCGAACCCACAACCCCTGGCTTCGGAGGCCAGTACTCTATCCATTGAGCTACGAGCGCGCGAGGGGGCGAAGCATAGCGCGTTCAGGTGCCGGCGTCCATTGCGGGGCCAGCGAATCCACTATAATCCAATGCTTCGTATGACTATTCCGGAAAGCCCGCCCATGTTCCATTTGACTATCCGCACCCTCGCTGCCGTGGGAGCACTCACGGTATCCGTCACCGCGCTTGCCATGGGCGGCCGGCCCAAAGGCGACGAGGAAGCCGCCAACAACCGCATCGCCCCGGTGGCCCGCGTCGAGATCGCTGCCGCAGCAGCCGGTGCCGCGGCGGGCAATCGGAGCGGCGAGCAGATCTACAAGGCAAGCTGTGCCGCCTGCCATGACGCCGGCGTCGCCAACGCACCCAAGCTGGGCGACAAGGGCGCCTGGGCGCCGCGCATCGCGCTGGGGCTCGACGGCTTGCTGAAGTCGGCCACCGCGGGCAAGAATGCCATGCCGCCCAAGGGCGGCTCGGACGCCAACGACACCGAACTGGCTCGCACCATTGTGTATATGGCGAACAAGTCCGGCGCCAGCTTCAAGGAACCGGCAGCCAAATAATACGGCCGCGCCACACGAGACAAAAGGGACCGCATGCGGTCCCTTTTGCTTTCCGGACGACATTCACAAGGCTAACGCTTTGCGGCAAGCATGGCCCGCAAGGCGCTCGCCTTGGCGCGGGCGGTATCGGCATCGGGTACCGTGTTCCTTTGTTCCGAGGCTTTCTGCGCCGCTTCGCCCATTTCGACAATGAAACGCGAAGGCTCGCGCGGCATGGATTCCCGCCCCTGCTTGCGCTTCTCGCACCAGGTCACGGTCAGGCTGGCCTGCGCCCGCGTGATGCCGACGTACATCAGGCGGCGCTCCTCTTCCAGCTTGGCCGGTTCGATCGAGTCGCGATGTGGCAGCAGGCCCTCCTCGACGCCGACCAGGAACACGTGGCGGAATTCGAGGCCCTTGGCCGCGTGCAGGGTAGCCAGCTGCACGGCGTCCTGTTCTTCGTCGCCCTTGTCCAGCATCGACAGCAATGCCACGGACTGCGCCAGTTCGAGCAGGGTCTTGCCCTCCTCCTCGCCCTTGCGGCCCAGCCACTCGACGAAGTCGCAGACGTTGGCCCACTTGGTTTCGGCCTCGCGCACGTCGAGCGACTCGAACAGCCAGCTCTCGTAGCCGATGGCGCGGATGAGGTCGTTGAGCACCTGGCCGGCCGGCTCTTTGGCCGCGCGCGCCTCGATGCGATTGATGAAGTCGCCGAATTCGCGCAGTGCCGTGCGCTGCTTGGTATTGAGGTCGGCATCCAGACCCGGAGCGTAAATGCCTGCGAACAGGCTCTGGTGGCTGCGCCCGGCTGCACGGCCGAGACCTTCCAGCGTGGTGCCGCCGATTCCGCGCTTGGGCGTGGTCACGGCGCGGATGAAGGCCGGATCGTCGTCCTGGTTGGCCAGCAGGCGCAGGTAGCAGGTGATGTCCTTGATTTCGGCGCGGTCGAAGAAGGACTGGCCGCCGGAGATCACGTAGGGAATCCGCTGCGCGCGCAACTGCTGCTCGATCACGCGCGCCTGGTGGTTGCCGCGATAGAGGATGGCGTAGTCGGAAAATTTCGTGCGCCGCTCGAAGCGATGCGCGGACAGGCGCGAGCCAACCCATTCCGCTTCGTGCTCGCCGTCGCGGCAGGTCTGGATGTGGATCGCATCACCCTGCCCGTGTTCGGACCACAGCTTCTTCTCGAACAGCTTGGGGTTGTTCGCGATCAGCGTGTTGGCGGCGTGCAGGATGCGCGAGGTGGAGCGGTAGTTCTGCTCCAGCTTGATCACTTTCAGGGCCGGGTAGTCGTCCTTCAACAGGCGCAGGTTCTCGCTGTCGGCGCCGCGCCAGGCGTAGATCGACTGGTCGTCGTCGCCGACCGCGGTGAAGGAATCGCGCCCTTGCGTCAGCAATTGGACCAGGCGGTACTGGCAGCGATTGGTGTCCTGGTATTCGTCCACCAGCAAGTGCCAGATGCGGCTGCGCCAGCGTTGCGCGACCGCGTCGTGCTCAGCGAACAGCGTCACCGGCAGGCGGATCAGGTCGTCAAAGTCCACCGCCTGGTAGGCACGCAGGGTGCGTTCGTAGTCGACGTAGAGCTTCGCCGCGGTTGCCTCGATCTCGTCCGCCGCATCCTGCAGCGCGGCTGCCGGATCGACGAGCATGTTCTTCCACAGCGAGATGCGCGATTGCAGGGCGCGCAGCCGGCCCTTGTCGATATTGCCCGCGAGTTCCTGAAACAGGGCCGTGGTGTCGGCCGCATCGAGAATCGAAAATCCGGGCTTGAGCCCGACCGATGCCGCCTCCTGGCGCAGGATGCGCACGCCGAGCGCGTGAAAGGTGCTGACGGTCAGGCCTTCGGCGCGGCCGCCGATCAGCTTGCCGACGCGCTCCTTCATCTCCTTCGCCGCCTTGTTGGTGAAGGTGATCGCGGCGATCTGCGAGGGCTTGACGCCGTAGTCGTCGACCAGCCAGGCGATCTTGTGCGTGATGACGCGCGTCTTCCCCGAGCCGGCGCCGGCCAGCACCAGCAGCGGGCCGTCGAGATGGCGCACAGCCTCGAGTTGAGCCGCGTTCAGTTTAACCATGGATGGACGTACCGACGGCGCCGTACCGCCAGCGCCGACTGTCAGGATTCAGCGCAGCTTGCCGCGCAGCGGTTTCACCTTCTCCGGCGATTGAATCGTGACGGCTCCCTGAGCGCCCGTCACGTTGCCACACTTGCAGGCCGCCTTGACGAAGCTGACCGAGCTGACGATGTCGCCGCATTCGCATTCGTAATACACGTCGCCGCCGGTCGGCAAGCCGCCGGAATATTCCATCGGCTGAAAGCGGTAGATGGTGCGCAAATCAATTTTCATTTTCAATTCCACTCTTAAAGTGCGCCGAACACCTTTTTCGCCAATTTGCCGACTGCCTCAGCGGGGTTCTTGCGGATCGCCTTTTCTTCCTCGGCGATCATCAGGTAAAGGCCATCCAGCGCCTTTTGCGTAACGTAATTTTCCAGATGGGCATCCTGCTCGCGGACCAGGCCGAACTTCGCGGCCTTGCCGGCGAACTGATCATATTTCTCCGCCAGTTTGACACGGGCGATGGCCTTCTGCACCACGGGCTTGAACTTTTCCGCCAGAGGCCCGGAGGTAGTACGGCGAAAGTACTGGGTCGCCGAATCCTCGCCGCCGGACAGGATGGACTTGGCATCCTCCACCGACATTTGCTTGATCGAATTCACCAGCAGCACTTTGGCCTGCGGTACCGCGGCTTCGGCGGCGCGATTCATGGCGGTGAGCAGTTCATCGGCCTGCTTGCCCATGCCGAGCCCGCGCATCAGGCCCTCGACCTTCTGCACGCTTTCGGGCAGCGGGATCCTGACTTTCGGATTGCCGAGGAATCCATCCTGCCGCCCCAGCACATCGACTGCCTTGGCGGCGCCCTGCGTCAGCGCCTCCTTGAGGCCGCCATTGGCATCCCTGCCTGAAATGTCGGCGAGGGACAGGGCGTTGGCGGCGGTGGCCAGCAGCAGGCCGGCAAGCAGGGCGAAGACTGAGCGCATTGCGGATTCCATGGTCAATGGGTCGATTCTGTCACAAGAGCCCCCGGCCGCCGGACGGCGCGGCCGGGGGCGGGGCGTCAGCTCTTCGGCCGCAGCTCGCGCCTCAGGATCTTGCCCACCGGCGTCTTCGGCAAATCGGCGCGGAATTCGACATATTTCGGCCGCTTGTAGCCAGTGAGGTTCTCCTTGAGAAAGTCCTGCACGACCTGCTCGGTCAGCGCCGGGTCCTTCTTGACGATGAATATCTTCGGCACCTCGCCCGAATGCTCGTCGGGCACACCGATCACCGCGGCCTCCATGACACCGGGGCACTTCATGGCGACCTCCTCGATCTCGCTCGGATAGACGTTGAAGCCCGAGACCAGCACCATGTCCTTCTTGCGGTCGACGATGCGCGTGGCGCCGGTCTCGTCCATGATGCCGACGTCGCCCGACTTGAAGAAGCCGTCGGCCGTCATCACGTTCGCCGTCTCGTCGGGGCGCTGCCAGTAGCCGGCCATCACCTGCGGACCGCGGATGCAGATTTCGCCAGACTCGCCCAGCGGGACATTGGCGCCATTGTCGTCGCGGATCGCGATCTCGGTGGATGACACGGGCAAACCAATGGTGCCGGTAAATCCCTTGAGGGTGGAGACGTTGCAGGTCGCCACCGGCGAGGTTTCCGAGAGCCCGTAGCCCTCGACAATCGCGCTGCCGGTCAGCGCCATCCACTTCTCGGCCACCGGCCGTTGCGTGGCCATGCCGCCGCCGAGACTGATCTTCAGCGTCGAGAAGTCGAGCTTGGCAAACTCGGGGTTGTTGGCCAGCGCATTGAACAGCGTGTTGAGGCAGGGAAACACATTGAACTTGAAGGTCGACAATTCCTTGACGAAACCGGGGATGTCGCGCGGATTGGGGATCAGCAGGTTGCAAGAGCCGGTGCGCATGCCGATCATGTTGCAGACCGTCAACGCGAAGATGTGATACAGGGGCAGGGCGCAGACAAAGTTGTGCTGCTCGTCGGTGTGCGTGTTGATCGCCGGCTGCATCCATTCCTCGACTTGCAGCATGTTGGCGACGATGTTGCGGTTGAGCAGGGTGGCGCCTTTCGACACGCCGGTGGTGCCTCCCGTGTATTGCAGGAAAGCGACGTCGTCGCGGGTGCGCGGCACGGTTTTCAGCGTCATGCCGGAGCCCTGGGCCACGGCGTCGTTGAAGCGCAGCGAACCCGGCAGCGAGAACTCGGGCACCATTTTCTTGACGCGACGCACGACGAAATTGACCAGCGTGCCCTTGAAGCCGCCCAGCAGATCGCCCATCGCTGCCACCACCACGTGCTTGACGGGCGTGTTGGCAATGACCTTTTCCAGCGTCGTGGCGAAGTTCTCGATGATGACGATGGCCTCGGCGCCGCTGTCCTTGAGCTGGTGCTCCAGTTCGCGCGGCGTATAGAGCGGATTGACGTTCACCACCACGTAGCCGGCACGCAGGATCGCGGCGACAGCGACCGGGTACTGCATGATGTTGGGCATCATGATCGCGACGCGCCCGCCGGGGGCGATGCCGCGCGACTGCAGCCAGGCACCCAGGCCGCGCGAGGCGGTGTCGATCTGCGCGTAGGTGATCGACTTGCCCATGCAGATAAAGGCGGTGCGTGCGGCGTATTTCTGCATCGCCTCTTCGAGCACCCGGGCCACGGTCTCGTACTGGGTCGGGTCGATTTCCTCCGGCACGCCGACCGGATAGTGCTTGAGCCACGGCTTGTTCATTTGATTCCTCCTTGGTTGACCGTCTGCCAGTATCGCATTAAGGCAAGTCGTTGTTGGTGGCCCGCGCAAACGCCTCATACAGCGGGGGCAATTCCATGCCGCGCCGGTGCAGCCTGGCGCTGCGCATATAGACCACGAACTGGCGCGAGCTGGCGTGCGGAATGTCACCGGCACCGGTTCCGCCGAGCAGCCTGATCGCCATGCGCGCGGCGACTTCGCCCTGCTCGTAGGGCGAAGTTCCGATCGCCAGTTCGCCGCCGTCTTCGACAAAGAAGCCGTTGGTGCCCACGACCGGCACGCGGCTGTTGGCGACCGTCCACGCCACCACTTCCTCCGGCGGCACCAGGGCACGGTTCGCGGCATCGCGGCTGAGCCTGCGGTAGTTGGTGGTGAGGATGAAATCGGTCTTGTCCTGCACTTCGAGTACCGCCTTTTTCCAGTCATCGAAGCTGGCCGGCCTGCGCGCCGGAAGATTGACCAGGGGCTTCCAGTCGAACTCGCGCATGTGATGGTCGTCGTGCTCGACCGAACTCGACCTGTCGCCGATATGTACCAGCCGCAGCGGGCCTGCAGCAGGCCGTTGCCAGCGCAGGGCCAGCAGCGCTTCCTTCAGCGCGTGCAAATCCTTGCGCTCGAGAATTCCGGTCACGTTGCCGGCACCCGCGAAGCCGTAGGGCTCGATGCTGCCATTGACCCCGGCGAAGACGATCCTGATTTGCGGATGATTGACGTAATGCCGGGTGACGAATTCCTGCGCGTCGTCGTCCACGGCAATGATGACGTCCGGCTTCCAGCGGTCGATCGACTGGCGCGCCGCGAACCCCATTTTCTGCTTGAACTCTTTCTCCGGATGACGCTTGGTGTCCATGTAGAACCAGCGCACGGCGAAATGCGAATGCTCGTCCAGCACGCGACGCACGCCGACCGTCACTTCGCGCGTCCACGGGTAGGTCAGGTCGTAGCTTTGCAGCACCAGCACGCGCGGCTTGTGCAGGTTGTAGGCAACCACCACCGCGATCGAGGCGGCGAGGAACAGGCTGATCAGGACCAGGCGCAGGCGATTCATGCCGCCTCCGCCGGGCCGCCCCAAGAAGGCGGGAGTGTACGCTGCGGAAGCCGCGTCAGCGGCTGAACCGTGGTCACCCTCTTTCCTGGAAAGAGGGGCGGGGAGATAGTCCTCATAGCAATCCGAGCATCTTCCACCAGGGAATCGAGGCATACACCGATGCCAGCTTGAGTCCGTTGGACAGCCAGTTGAAACGCAGGAAGCTCTTTTCGTCATAGAACTCGCAGTGGCGGGTGAGCTGCTGGAACTGCTGGTAATAGGAGCACTGGTAGGGGAAAAACCACATCTCGCCCAGCACCAGGATCACGAAGCCGACCACCCAGGGATTGACGCCGTGCGCCTCGGCGACCGGCATGAACAGCGTCGCCAGGATGACGATGGTGGCGCTGATCGGCACCGCCAGGCGGATGACGAAAATCAGCCCCGCCAGCAACAGCACGAACAACGGGAAACTGCCGCGCATGATGTCGCCCAGTTCGGGCAGTTTCTCCGCCAGCAGGCGCGTCAGCCCGAGATGATTCAGCGCGGCGGTGAGGCCGACGATGCCGGCCAGATACAGCAGGAAGGGCCAGTCGATTTTTTCGCGGAACTCCTCCTTGGTCAGCGAACCGAACAGGAGCAGGCCATACAGAATCGCCAGGCCGAGCCAGGGCGGCTGGATCGCGTGCACGCTGGTGGTGGCAACGCCCAGCATGAACAGCAGCACGCCGCCGAACGCGGCCCATTCGCGATCCTTCATCCGCCCCAGCAGGCTCAGCTGTGCGGCCACCTGCGGTTTGGACAAGGCGGCCGGGGGCAGCTTGCGAAAGTACAGGGCGGACGCCAGGAAATACGTCAGCAGCAAAGCCGCGGCGGCACCGGCGGACGCCTTCAGCCACTCCAGCCACTGAAACTGATCCTGCGCCTGGTCGGAGAGCAGGCCGAACACCACGAAGTTGACCGACTTGCTGCTGAGGAAGACCGCCGAGAGCAAGCCGGCGCCGACGAAGGTCGACACCGCCAGCCGGTTGGCCGACGGACTCTTGAAATCGAGGCGCAGGGTTTCCAGCATGTCGCGGTAGAAGGGCGTCAGCAGGGCGACGCGACCATTGATCGAGGGCACCAGCGGCGTCAGCATAAAGCCGGTGAGCAGCAGGCCGCAGTTGTGCCAGAAAGGCGTATTCGGCAGCTTCAGCAAGAGCAGCAGGAGCAGCCGGTAGCTGAGTCCGGAAGCGACAATGACCGTTGCCAGACCGAGCACGCTCATGGCCAGCAGGAAACCGTCCGATGCCAGGCCCGACAGCATCACCGGTATCGGCACCAGTCCCATCGCCAGCGTGGTCAGCACGGCAAAAACGCCGGGGACGTATTCGTCCACCAGATTGAACACCCACATCATGACCGTGGCGGAAAAGATCGCCAGGAAATGTCCGGCATGCGGCGCCAGGTTCCACTGCGGCGCCATGTAGAGCACCAGCGCGGGGGCCAGCAAGGTCGCCAGCCAGCCGATCACCGTGCCGGCCCCCACGGCTTTGCGCTTCCTTGCGACAGCCTTGGCCGGGCCGGGGCTCGCCGCAGCGTCGGAGGCCAGCGATCCGCCGGCCAGAATGCGCGTCAGCGACTGCGTCAGGTTCGCCAGCAGCAAGGGCTGCGCGGACAGGAAGGCCCGCAGCGGCGCGCGCGGCAACACCAGCAAAGTAGCGCCATCGAGGGTGCCGGCCGTGGTCAGATGCGTATCGAATTCGCCGCTGGCTTCTTCGCCGGCACGCCCGTCGGGTGCGGCCTGGGTCGCGCCGCCGGGAGGCGTCAGCGACAGGTCGCCCGACAACACCAGATAGAGCGCCTGCGCCTGGTCGCCGGCATGGTAAAGGATGTCGCCGGGCGCCAGCCGGCGCTCCTCGAGGTAAGGCAGCAGGCGCGCCAGTTCGGTATAGGATGCCAGCGCCAGAATCGGGTCGGCGAGCAGTCGGGCAACCCAGGGGTCTTTGGCGGCAGGCAACATATAGCGGCGTATGATAAAACAATTGCTTGAGGGTTCAGGAAACAGGATGATGATGCGGCGGATCATGGGCGTGGGAATGCTGCTCGGGCTGTGCGGATGCGCGGGCCTGTCCTTCCCGAACTTTGGCGAACCGGCTGCCGCGACACCGGCGCCGATGGCCAACACGCCGGTGCCGGTGGAAGTCGAACTGACCCGCGGCCCCTCCGGCGCGGCAAAATCCCGCGAAACGATTCTGCGCTCCGTGCTCGATGCCTACTCGCACGTGCCGCTGGAGCCTATCCTGCGCATCGAAACGCAGGCGCATTTGCGCGCCATCCATGCCCTGGCGCTGGCGCCGCGCGGCAAGGAACTGGCCACGGCGTCGATCGATCGCACGGTGCGACTGTGGGATCCGGCCTCCGGCCGTGCCGTGGATACGCTGCGGCCACCGACCGGGCGGCGCGGCGCGGGCACCACCTACGCCATGGCCTACAGTCCGGACGGCAAGCTGCTGGCCACCTCGGGGCTGACCTTCTTCTCGCGCCCCGGCGATCAACTCAAGCGCAGCACCTTCCTGGTCTACTTCTTCGATCCCGCGCAGAAGGTCGTGGCCCGGACCCTCGAAGGCCTGCCGGGCCGCGTCCATCACCTCGCCTGGTCGCCGAACGGTCGCTACCTGGCCGTCGCCTACGGTGCCGACAACGTTCCCGAACTCGGCCCGGAGCGCATCGCCGGCTCCAGCGGGGTGCGCATCTACGATGCAAAAACCCTTGGCCTGCTGCGCGAAACCGCAACCGAAACCCCCTGCCAATGGGTGGAGTTCGATGGCGCGCAGCAACTGTATGCCGTTTGCCAGCGCGTGGTGCTGCAATACAACGGCCTGCAACTGAGCCGGATGCGCGAAGCGGAAGGCGGCGCCTTCCACAAGGGCGCGCTGGCGCCCGATGGTCGCACCCTGGCGGTTTCCCTGCAGGAATCGGCGCGCGTCGATCTGCTCGATACCGGCGACCTGTCCCTGCGCCAGCGCCTCGGCCAGGAAAAGCCCGGCATGGCGGCCAATGACATCGGCGAACTGGTGCTCGCCTGGTCGCAGGGCGGCAGCTACCTGTACGGCGCCGGGCGGCGGCTCAACCCGCAGATGACCGGCAACCGGATGTACAAGTGGCCATCCGGCGGCAACGATCCGCCCGCCGCCATGGACATCGGCCAGCTCGATGCGCTGGCGATGCTGAGCGGACGCGATGGGCGCATCTATGTCGGCACCTCGTCCGGCACCGTCGTCACGCTCGACAGCCAGGACCGGCTGAAGGTGGCGGTCGAAAATGCCACCATCGATTCGGACAACCGCCCCGGCGGCCTGTGGGTTTCGCCCGACGGCAGGAATGTTGCCTACAGCGACGACAATGCCGGCAGCAAGCGCTTCGTGTTCTCGCTCGATCGCCGCACCCTGCTGCCATGGGCGGGGACGAAGAACACCGAGATCCTGCGCCCGGCAGTGGTCGGCGGCGAACCCGATGTCCGCAACTGGCGCCTCGGCCGGCAGGTGCTCTGCGGCGGAAAGCCGCTCGACCTGGGCAATGCCGTGGCGCAGAACCTGGCCATCGATCCGCGCGGGCGCGGCTTTGTCATCGGCACCGACAGCAGCGTCATCCACTACGACCGCCAGTGCCGCCGCACCTGGGAAACCCTCAATCAGGCGCGCAGCATCGCCGTGGCGATCGCCGACGAAGCCGGGCTGGCGCTGTCGCAGGACGAGGCCGGCGTGATCCGCTGGATGCGGCTGACCGACGGCGAGAAACTGCTGTCCTTCTTTCCCAGCCTGGCCGGACGCAGCTGGACCACCTGGACACCGCTCGGGCACTACGACGCATCGGCCGAAGGCGAGGCGCTGGTCGGCTGGCACGTCAACCGCGACCGCCACCACGAAGCGCTGTTCTATGGCGCCGGACGCTTCCGCGACCTGTTTCACAACCCCGATGAAATCACCCGCAGCCTGACGCAAACCGACCGCATGGCGCATGACGCCGAAGTCGGCCGCGCGCTGGAGCTCGGGCGCACCATGCGCGATCGCCTGCCGCCGCAGGTCCGCATCGTTTCGACGCAGGAGAAGAAAGGCAAGGAAGGCCTCGTCGCGCAAATCTCGTTCGCCCTGCGCGTGCCCACCGGCGATTCGGCCGTGCGCGTGCGCGCGCTGGTCAATGGCCGCCCGGCCGGCACGGCGCTGGCGCTGGCGATCGAGGACGGCAAGGAGGAAACCAGCGGGCAGATTTTCATCCCGCTGCCCGAAGACGAAGTCGACATCGCGCTGATCGCCGAAAGTCGCGGCGTCGCCGGCGAACCGGCCAGGGTGCGCCTGCATGAACGACTGGCGGACGGCAGTGCTGCCGTCGGTGCGCAACTGCGCCCGCGGCTGTATGCGCTGGTGGTCGGCGTCGCCAAGTACCAGAGCGCCCGCGTGCCGCCGCTCGACTATCCCGCCAAGGACGCCGGCGACTTTGCGCGCACGCTGCGCACCCAGTCCGGCCAGCTTTATCGCGCCGTCGAGGTACGCCTGCTGACCGACGAAAAGGCCACCCGCGAGAGCATCATCGACGGCATGGACTGGCTGCGGCGCGAAGTCACCGCCAACGACATTGCCGTGGTTTTCTTCGCCGGCCACGGCGTCAACGACAGCATCAGCCAGTACTATTTCCTGCCCAACAATTCGGATATCGGTCGCCTGCGCAGCACCGCGATATCCAATACGGACATCGTCGAAACCCTGCAATCGCTGCCGTCGAAGGTGCTGGCCTTCCTGGACACCTGCCATTCCGGCAACGTGCTCGGCACCGGCAAGAAGCGCGCGCTGGGCGACATCAACCGGCTGGTGAACGAACTGACCAGCGCCGAAAACGGCGTCGTGGTGTTCGCCTCGTCGACCGGCCAGGAGACCTCGCAGGAAAGCCCGGACTGGAACAACGGCGCCTTTACCAAGGCGCTGGTGGAAGGCCTCTCGGGACGCGGCGACTTCAACCGCGACGGCGTGATATCGCTCAACGAGCTCAACCTCTGGGTCGCCGACCGGGTCAAGGAACTGTCCGGCGGCGAACAGCACGCCAACATGATCCGGCCCGACTCGATCCGCGATTTTCCGTTTTCGCTGATCGGCAAACCCTAGCACTCGCCGTATCGCCAGCGCCGACTTCCCGGACGCCGACGCCAGTATCGGCAACCGATACCTTGCGTGGCAAGCGATGCGCCTTTGCCGGCTTTGGTTTACCTTGCCGCGGACAGAACGCATTCTGGGGTCGTCATTACTCAGGAGAACGCCATGAGGTTTCCGTATCGACATCTTCCCGTCGTCGTCACCGCTTTACTGGCGGCAGCGGCACTGCTCCACGGCCCCATCGCCCAGCCGGAAAGTTATCACCACTTTGCCGATCAGAAAGTTGCATTCGGCATTCCCCATTTCGCTGACGTGATCTCCAACCTGGGATTTGCCGCGGTGGCCGTTTGGGGCTGGATCAAACTCGCGCCCGCAAGGCGACATCCGGACATCCAGTCGGGCTGGGCCGGTTACAGCCTGTTCCTGATCGGACTGTTTCTGACCGGCCTCGGTTCGTCCTGGTATCACCTTGCACCCGACAATGCCGGCCTGGTCTGGGACCGCCTGCCCATCGCGGTGGCCTGCGGCGGCCTGCTGGCCGGCGTCCGGGGCGATGTTCGGCACGAGGAAAGTCGGGAACCCGCTGCCTGGCTCGCGCTGGTCGCCATCGTCAGCGTCGGCTGGTGGTATTTCACGGACTTGTCGGGCCGGGGCGACCTGCGCCCCTATTTGCTGCTGCAGGGCCTGCCCATCCTTCTGATCCCGCTCTGGCAATGGATTTACAGGCAGCCGGCCAGCGACCGCCTGGCCTTCGGCGCTGCCCTGACGATCTATGTAGGCGCCAAGTTCGCCGAACTCAACGACCATGAAATCGCCGCCACACTGGGTGTCGCCACGGGCCATACGCTCAAGCACCTGCTTGCCACCGGCGCGGCGGCGCTGATCGTCGGGCGCCTGGCGAACCGGGTGCAGGCTCCGCTCAAGGCTTGCGCCGATGCAATTCCGCCAGCGCCGCCATCTGCCATGAACGCATGCCGATGACAATGGTGTAGGGGCGGCGCTGGTCGGGCGGCAGTTTCTGGTCCGCCAGATGCTGATTGGAAAAATCCTGGCCGATGCGCATCAGACGCTCGCGGAAGGAATTGGCCAGGCCGCGACCGATCTCGCCATGCACCACCATCAGCATTTCCGATTCGCCGTCGAAGCCCCCGGCAAAGTAGTCGTGCAGCACCTCCTTGCGGAAGAACGCCATCACCGGGCCGTGCGGCAGCCAGCGAAAGCCTTTCGCCACCTTGAGCCGATAGCGGTTGCCGGGGCGCAGGTCGATGATGCCGATCCGATCGAGCTGCGCCAGTGCCTTCACCAGTTTGGCTTCGGTCAGCTCGTAGGTGGCGAGGATTTCCTCGGCCGGCACCTGGCTCATGACGCAGATCGCCACCACCAGCAGGGTGCGGTCGGCGACCACCGCCTTCTCCTGCGCCAGTGTCAGCTCCAGCATCAGGGGCGCGGTGTCGGCGACGCGCCGAGCGAGATCGGCAAAATCGAGATTGATGATGCGGCAGATGTCGTCGATGCGCGAAAGCGGCATGTCGCCGCCTTTCGAGAACATCCGCTTGACGCTGGATTCGGCCATTCCGAGGCGTTTCGCCAGCGCGGCGTAGGTGACGCCAGCGGCCTTGAGTTCGGTCTTGAGCAGGGCAATCAGATCGACGGTGGCACTCATGACAGTCGCAATTCCGGAATCGGTATCTTGAAACGATACTACAAGTTTCCGTTGACGACACATCGTAGCAATTGCTTGTACCGCCGCAAAGACGCGCCCATGATGCGCCGGCCTCCCGAAGCACCGACAAGGAAGACATCATGGAACACACCGCGCACCCGGCCCGGAGCGACGCCCGCCACGCGTCAATCCTGCGACAATATGACATTGCTCTGGAACACCTCGACGAACCACCCTCAGGAACCCTCCCGATGAACACCCAATCCGGCCTGCTGCGCGCCCGCCGCTTCGCCCCCCTGTTCGTTACCCAGTTCCTCGGCGCGCTCAACGACAACGTGCTGAAGAACGCCATGGTCGTGCTGCTGACCTTCCAGGCGGCGAGCTGGACCACGATCAAGCCGGAACTGCTGGCCAATCTCGCGGCGGGCATCTTCATCCTGCCCTTCTTCCTGTTCTCGGCCACGGCCGGGCAGCTTGCCGACAAATACGACAAGTCGCGCCTGGCGCAGTTCGTGAAGCTGCTGGAGATCGGCATCGTGGTCATCGCCGGCGTCGGCCTCGCGCTGCACAGCCTCGCCGTGCTGTTCGCCAGCCTGTTCCTGCTCGGCCTGCATTCGACGCTGTTCGGCCCGGTGAAGTACGCGATCCTGCCGCAGCACCTGAAGAGCGAGGAACTGGTCGGCGGCAACGCGCTGATCGAGGCCGGCACCTTCATTGCGATCCTCGTCGGCACCCTGCTCGGCGGGCTGCTCGCCGGCAACGGCGCCGGCACGGCGTGGATCACCGGCGCGGGCCTCGCGATCGCCATCGCCGGCTACGTCGCCTCGCGTTCGATTCCATCCGCCGTGCCGCCGGCGCCGACTTTGTCGATCAGCCTCAATCCGCTGACCGAGACCTGGCGCAACATCCAGTTCGCCCGCGAGAACCAGACGGTGTTCCTGTCCATCATGGGCATCTCGTGGTTCTGGCTGTTCGGCGCGCTGTTCCTCGCCCAGTTTCCCGCCTACACCAAGAACGTGCTGGGCGGCAGCGAAACCGCGGTGACCCTGCTGCTGGCGACCTTCACCTTCGGCATCGGCGTCGGCTCGCTGCTGTGCGAAAAGCTCTCGGCCAAACGCGTCGAACTCGGCCTGGTGCCGCTGGGTTCGATCGGCATGACGCTGTTCGCGCTCGATCTCGCGCTGGCCTCGCCCGCGGCGCCGGCACCGCTGCCGCTGGGCGCGCTGGCGCTGCTGGCACACGGCTCGACCTGGCGCGTGCTGACCGACCTCGGCCTGCTCGGCATCTTCGGCGGCTTCTTCATCGTGCCGCTCTACGCCCTGGTGCAGCAGCGCTCCAACCCCGAGCACGGCGCGCGCATCATCGCCGCCAACAACATCATGAACGCGCTGTTCATGGTGGTCGGCGCGCTGTGCGCTGCCGGCATGCTGGCCGCCGGACTGACCATCCCCATGCTGTTCGCCGTGGCGGCGATCTGCAACGCGGCGGTGGCGCTGTTCATTTACGGCCTGGTGCCCGAGTTCCTGCTGCGCTTCATCGTCTGGATGCTGATTCACACGGTGTATCGCCTGCGCGTGGAAGAGCTCGGCCAGATGCCCGAGGAAGGTCCGGCGGTGATCGTCTGCAACCACGTCAGCTTCGTCGATGCGCTGGTGATCATGGCCGCCTGCCGGCGTCCGATTCGCTTCGTCATGGACCACAATATCTTCCGCTGGCCGGTGCTCAACTTCGTCTTCCGCACCAGCAAGGCCATTCCCATCGCTTCGGCCAAGGAAGACCCGGCGATGATGGAAAAGGCCTTCGACGAAGTCGGCAGGGCGCTCGATGCCGGTGATCTCGTCGGCATATTCCCCGAGGGCAAGATCACCGCCGACGGCAACATCAATCCCTTCCGCCCCGGCATCACCCGAATACTGGCGCGCAACCCGGTGCCCGTGGTCCCGCTGGCGCTGCGCGGATTGTGGGGCAGCTTCTTCTCGCGCAAGGACGGCGCGGCGATGACGCGGCCGTTCCGCAGAGGAATGTTTTCCCGCATCGAACTGGTGATGGGCGCCGTCGTGCCGGCAGCGGAAGCCTTGCCGGAGAAACTGCAGATGGACGTCGCCGCCTTGCGTGGCGACTGCGCCTAGCGCTCGCCGTCCCCTCCACGGGCGGCTCTGCATAGCCGCCCGGCTTCGCGGGCGCAGAGCGGTGCTCTGCGAAACCCCCACTACGCCCAGCGCCGTCCGCAAGGGATACCGTCCCCGGCTTTGCCGGGGACATAACTTTTCAGGTGCCGGCAACTCCGGCGCCATGCGCCTGCATGTCGGCGTGGTAGCTGGAACGCACCAGCGGCGCCGAGGCGGCGTGGGTGAAGCCCATCGCGGTGGCCTCGCGGGCGTACATGGCGAACACATCGGGATGCACGTAGCGCAGCACCGGCAGGTGATGGCCGGAGGGCGCGAGGTACTGGCCGATGGTGAGCATCTCGACGCCGTTGGCGCGCAGGTCGCGCATGACGTCGAGGATTTCCTCGTCGGTTTCGCCGAGGCCCACCATCAGGCCTGATTTGGTGGGCACGCCGGGCACGCGCGCCCTGAAGGCCTTGAGCAACTGCAGCGAATTTTCGTAGTCGGCGCCGGGACGGGCCTGCTTGTAAAGGCGCGGCACGGTTTCCATGTTGTGGTTAAAGACGTCGGGCGGCGTCGCTGCGAGGATATCCAGCGCGATCTCCAGCCGCCCGCGAAAATCCGGCACCAGCACTTCTATTTTCGTGCCCGGCGACAGCTCGCGCACTTTCGCGATGCAGTCGGCAAAATGCTGCGCCCCGCCGTCGCGCAGGTCGTCTCGGTCGACGCTGGTGATCACCACGTACTTGAGCTTCATCGCCGCGATGGTGCGGGCGAGCTTCTCGGGTTCTTCGGCATCCGGCGGCAGCGGCTTGCCGTGGCCGACGTCGCAGAAGGGACAGCGGCGGGTGCACAAGTCGCCGAGGATCATGAAGGTGGCCGTGCCCTTGCCGAAGCACTCGCCGATGTTGGGACAGGTGGCTTCCTCGCACACCGTGTGCAGGTGGTGTTCGCGCAGGATCTGCTTGATCTCGCCGAAGCGTGCCGCGCTGTTGCCGGCCTTGACGCGGATCCAGTCCGGCTTTTTGAGGACGGTGGTCGCCGGCACGATCTTGATCGGGATGCGCGCCGTCTTGGCTTCGCCTTTTTGCTTGGTCGTCATTGCAGATGCTTTTCCAGTTCCGCGGCGAAGGCTTCGCCGACCTTCGCAGTATCCCACTCGCCGACGACAAGATCGCGGATTTGGGTAACCGCCATGCCCTCGTAGCCGCAAGGGTTGATCGCGTCATAGGGCGAGAGGTCCATGTCGACGTTGAGCGACACGCCGTGATAACTGCAGCCGTGTTTGATGCGCAGGCCGAGCGCGGCGATCTTGGCGCGGCCGACATAGACGCCGGGGGCGCCTTCGAGGCGCGCCGCCGTGACGCCGTAGCCGGCCAGCAGGTCGATCACCGCCTGCTCGATGCGATTGACCAGGCCGCGCACCGTAAGTTCGCGCCGGCGCAGGTCGAGCAGCAGGTAGGCGACGACCTGGCCGGGGCCGTGATAGGTGATCTGGCCGCCGCGATCGATCTGCACCACCGGGATGCCGATGTCCTTGAGCAGATGCTCCGGCTTGCCCGACAGGCCTTGCGTGAATACCGGCGGATGTTCGCAGAGCCAGAGTTCGTCGGGAGTGTCGGCGTCGCGTGCAGCGGTGAACTCCTGCATCGCGGCGAAGGTCGGCGCGTAGTCGACGCGGCCCAGCCTTCTGACGATCACAGCACTACCTTCACCATCGGGTGTGCGGTAAGTTCAAGATAGAGCGCGTCGAGTTGCGCCTGCGAAACAGCGCGCACCGTGCAGGTCAACGACAGATAATTACCGGCCCTGGAGGGGCGCATCTCGACGGATGCGGCATCGAACTCCGGTGCGTGCTTCAGCACCACTTCGACGATGGCCTGGGCGAATCCGGCGTCCGTCGCACCCATTATCTTGAGCGGAAAGTCGCAAGGAAATTCGATCAAGGTTCCCTTGCTCATGCCGAAGCCCGCATCACCTTTGCCTTGAACTCCTGGTACCAGGCGTACATCCGCGCGAACACCGGTCCCGGCGTGCCGCCGGCGCCGACTGTCGCGCCGTCGAGGCGGACGATGGGCAGCACTTCCTTGGTCGAGGAGCACATCCACAGTTCGTCGGCGCCGCGCGTCTCGGCCTCGGTGATGTCGCGCACCTCATGCGGCAGGCCATGCTGCGCGGCGAGTTCGAGCACCACGTCGTAGGTGATGCCGGGCAGCATCAGGTGGTTCTTGATCGGCGCCAGCAGCACCCCATCCTTCACCACGAAGATCGACGAGGCGGAGCCTTCGGTGAGAAAGCCGTCTCGGAACAGCACGGTTTCGACGCAGCCGGCATCGACCGCCAACTGGCGCAAGAGGCAGTTGGCCAGGAGCGAGGTGGTCTTCAGGTCGCAGCGCAGCCAGCGGATGTCGGCGGCGGATACGGCGGCGATGCCCTGCTCGCGCTGGCTCGCGGGCGGCGTGCTCATCGGCTCGGCGAACATCACGCTGGTCGGCCGCGCGTCCTTCGGAAAGGCGTGGTTGCGCACCGCCATCGGCCCGCGCGTGACCTGGAGGTAGATCGACTGGTCGTCCCACTCGGCCTCGCCGGCCAGTTGCGTGACAAAACCCATCCACTCGTCGAGCCGGAACGGATTGGCCAGCCGGATGCCGTCGAGGCTGTGCTGCATCCGGGTCAGGTGCTGTTCGAGGCGGAAGGGCCGCCGCGAATAGACCGGAATCACTTCGTAGATGCCGTCGCCGAAGAGAAAGCCGCGATCCATGACGGAGACATTCGCCGCTTCGGGCGGCAGCCATGCGCCATCAATGAAGACGCGCCGGCTCATTGGAAGAACAGCCGAATATCGTCCCACAACCGGCCGAGGAAGCCGGCCACGGGAACCGCTTCCTGCGCCACCACGGGATACTCGCCCCAGGCCTGCCCGGCCACCGCCAGCTTGAGCGTGCCGATCACGGCGCCCGCCGCGACCGGTGCTATCAAAGGTTGGTGGCTGACCAGTTGCACGGAAAGCTTGTCGGCCGAGCCGCGCGGCACCGAAACCACGAAGTCTTCGGCAAACCCCGCCTTGACGATATTCTGCGCGCCCTTGAATACCTTGAGCTGCGAAATCGCCTGGCCCTTGTCGTAGAGCTTCACCGCGTCGAATCCGGTAAAGCCCCAGTTGAGCAGGTTCAGTGAATCGCGGGCGCGGGCATCTTCCGAGGCGGTGCCGAGCACCACCGAAATCAGCCGCCGCGGGCCGCGTTTGGCGGTGGCGATCAGGCAGAAGCCGGCGGCGCTGGAATGGCCGGTTTTGAGTCCGTCCACCGTGGGATCGGCCCACAGCAGGCGGTTGCGATTGTGCTGGCGGATGCCGTTGTAGGTGTATTCCTTGGTCGCGTGCAGGGCGTGGGTTTCCGGGTGGTCGCGCATCAGCGCGGCAGCCAGCCGGGCCAGGTCGCGCGCCGTGGAATAGTGGTTCGGCGCCGGCCCCTCGAAGTAGCCGCTGGCATTGAGAAAGTGCGTGTCCTTGAGGCCCATGCGCTGCGCCGTGCGGTTCATCATCGCCGCAAAGGCATCCTCCGTGCCACCGATGGCTTCCGCCAGCGCCACCGAGGCGTCGTTGCCGGACTGGATCACCATGCCCTTGAACAGGTCGTCCACCAGCACTCCCTTGTTTACCGGCACGAAGCTGCGCGAGCCCTGGGTGCGCCAGGCGCGCTCGGAAACCGTGACCGGCTGTTGCAGCGACAGGGTTTTCTGCGCCAGCGCATCGGCCACCAGATAGGTGGTCATGACCTTGGTCAGCGAGGCGGGTTCCAGTCGCGTGTCGGGCTCCTGTGCAGCCAGCACCTGGCCGGTGGCGTAGTCCATCAGGACCCAGGCCCGTGCGCTCAGGGTCGGTACGGGAATCGGCTGGGCATGACTGGCGGCAACTGACAACACTGCCAGTATCAAGGCAAAAAATCGCATCGTCGAACCGGGGTAGGAAAACGAGGCAATTATAGTCGGCTCGCTCCCGGCCCTAGCGTTGCACCACCACCGGCGCCATGCCGAAGCTTTCGCGCAGGCGGCCGCCGGCCAACTGTGCGGCGGCGGCATCCGGCCACGGCCCGAGCTGGACGCGGAACAGCTTGCCGGCGGACTGGATCACCAGCTTCTCGGCCAGACTGCCCAGTTCGCGCGCCAGTCGCGAGCGCAACGCCTCGGCGTTGTCGCGATTGCCGAAGGCACCCAGTTGCAGGAAATGGCCGCTGGCATCCTGCACCTGCGGCAGGGCCGGCTCGGGCTCGGCCGCGGCCAGCTTCGCAATCGGGTCGTCATCGGCAGTCGGCGCCGGCGCCACGCCGGAAGAAGTCGCCTGCCGGGACGCGACCAGGGTCTGGCCCGGCAGCACGCTCTCCACTTCGACGATAGTGCTGCCCTGACCGATGTAGCCGAGCTTCCATGCCGCCGTCCATGACAGATCGATTATTCGTCCGGAGTGGAAGGGGCCGCGATCATTGACGCGCACCACCACCGATTTGCCGTTGGCCGGATTGCTGACGCGCACATAGGAAGGAATCGGCAGCGTCGGATGGGCCGCGGTCATGCCGTACATGTCGTAGGGTTCGCCGCTGGAGGTCTTCTGCCCGTGGAACTTGCGCCCGTACCAGCTGCCGATGCCGCGCGCCTTGTAAGGCCTGAGATCGCGCTGCGGCACATAGTCGCGCCCCAGCACCGAATACGGATTGTTGGCGAAGCGGTGCAGCGGTTCCGCCCTGGGCACCGCGTCGGGAATGGCGTCGATGTCTTCCGGCGGCTTGTCGCCGGGACCGTCGTCCTTGTAGAAACCGCCGCTGTACTTGATCGCTGGCGCAGGCTTCTTGCCTTCGCCCTTGAAAGTCGGCGCTGGCGACACGGCGCCTGGCGGCTCGTCACGGCCTTCCACCGGGCGCGGGGCCTGCGTGCCGCAAGCGGCGACAAGCAAAGGCAGAATCAAAAGCGCAAGACGAATCACTTCTGCACCAGCATGCGATTGCGATGAATGGACATGAGGATGCCGATGCCGATGAACAGCGTCACCAGCGCAGTTCCGCCATAACTGACCAGGGGCAGCGGCACACCGACCACGGGCAGGATGCCGGAGACCATGCCCATATTGACGAAGGCATAGGTGAAGAAAATCATGGTCACCGCGCCCGCCAGCAGGCGCGAAAACAGCGTTGCCGCGTTCGCCGCGATCATCAGGCCGCGACCGATCAGCAGCGCATACAGCGCGAGCAGCAGCAGGTTGCCGAAAAGACCGAACTCCTCCGAAAACACCGCGAAGATGAAGTCGGTGTGGCGCTCGGGGATGAACTCCAGCTGCGCCTGGGTGCCCTCCCGCCAGCCCTTGCCGAAGATGCCGCCGGAGCCGATGGCGATGGTCGACTGGATGATGTGGAAGCCCTTGCCCAACGGGTCCTTCTCCGGATCGAACAGGGTGATGATGCGATTCCGCTGGTAATCGTGGAGCAGGTTCCACGCCAGGGGCGCGGCGGCGGCGGCGGCAACGGCCATGCCGATCATGATCTTCCACGACAGGCCGGCAAAGAAGATCACGTAGAAGCCTGCCGCCAGGACCAGAATCGCCGTGCCCAAATCCGGCTGGCGCGCGATCAGGGCCACCGGCACCAGCAGCAGCAGGGCGGCGATGCCGTAGTCGCGCAGGCGCGGCATGGCTTCGCGCTGCTGGAAGAACCACGCAAGCAGGAGCGGCATGGCGATTTTCATCAGCTCCGACGGCTGCACGCGCATGAAGCCGAGATTGAGCCAGCGTCGCGCACCCTTGGAGACATCCCCGAACAGGGCGACGGCGATCAGCAGCAACACGCCCGCCAGATACACCGGCACCGCCAGGTGCATCAGGCGCTGCGGCGGAATCTGCGCCAGAATCCGCATCACCACCAGGGCGACGGCAACATTCATCAGCTGGGCGTTGATTCTTTCGGGCGAGGCGCTGCCCATGATGCCGATCGCCAGCAGCAGCAGCAGGCCGGCGATCAGCATCAGCGGCGGATCGATCGGCGCGACCAGACGCCGCGCCAGATCGCGAATCATGCCGAGGCCGATTCCGCGGTTCATTCGTCGTCCTCCTCGACTGCGGCTTCGTCCGGCTGCGCGGGCGCCTTGGGCCGCTTGCCGAGCAGGTAGTAGTCAAGCACCTGGCGTGCAATCGGGGCCGCGGCCTGCGCACCGAAGCCGCCGTTCTCGACCAGGATGGCCAGCGCGATCTTCGGCTCGTCGGCCGGCGCGAAGGCAATGAACAAAGCATGGTCGCGCAGCTCTTTCTTGACTGTCCCTGCCTTGTATTCCGTCCCCTTGAGCGAATACACCTGGGCCGTGCCGGTCTTGCCCGCCGACACATATTCGGCGCCGGCGAAGGCGCGCGCGCCGGTGCCTTCCTTGTTCACTCCGACCATGGCGTTCTTGATCACCTCGATGTGTTCCGGTTTCAGGCCCAGGGTGCGCGTCGGCTTCGGCTCGATCAGGGTGCGTTCGCCGGTCTTCGTGTCGGTGATGAACTTCACCAGATGCGGACGAAACACCACCCCGTTGTTGGCCAGGATCGCCGTGGCATGCGCGAGCTGGATCGGCGTGTAGGCGTTGTAACCCTGACCGATGCCGATGGAAATGGTTTCACCGGCATACCATTTCTGCTGCTCCGGCTTCTTGAAGCGCTTCCGCTTCCATTCCTGCGAAGGCAGCACGCCTTCCGATTCGCCGTCGATGTCGACCCCGGTGCGGCTGCCCAAACCGAGCTGGCCCATGAACGCGGCGATGTTGTCGATCCCCATGTCGTTGGCCAGCATGTAGTAGTAGGTATCGCAGGAATGCACGATGGATTTGTACATGTCCACCATGCCGTGGCCGCCCTTCTTGTCGTCGCGGAAATGGTGGCCGCCGAAGTTGAAGAAACCCGGATCGGAAATCGCCTGTTCCGGACGACGCTTGCCGATGGTCAGGGCACCCAGCGCCATGAAGGGCTTGAAAGTCGAACCGGGCGGATAGGCGCCGTTCAGCGCACGGTTCACCATCGGCTTGTCTGGTGATTCGTTGAGCTCCTTCCAGTTCTGCGTATCGATGCCGTCGACGAACAGGTTGGGGTCGTAGTTGGGCACCGCGACCAACGCCAGGATGCCGCCGGTGGAGGGTTCAATGGCGACCAGCGCACCCTTTCGATCGCCGAAGGCCTGCTCGGCGATACGCTGCAGTTCCGCGTCGACGGTCAGCGTCAGGTTGCTGCCGGCCACCGGCGCGGTACGCGCCAGCGTGCGCACCGCACGCCCGCCGGCATCGACTTCCACCTGTTCGAAGCCGGTGCTGCCATGCAGCTCGAATTCATAGCGCTGCTCCAGTCCGGTCTTGCCGAAGTGCTCGGTGCCGCGATAGTTCGCTTCCAGCTCTTTCGCCTCGATCTTTTCCAGGTCCCGGTCATTGACGCGGCCGATGTAGCCCAGCATGTGCGAAGCAAAGGCCCCGTTCGGATACTGGCGGAACAGGCGCGCCTTGATGTCGACGCCGGGAAAACGGTAGCGGTGGGCGATGAATTTCGCCACCTCCTCGTCGGTCAGCCGCGTCCTGATCGGCAGCGACTCGAAGTTGCGGCTTTCTTCGAGCAACTGCCGGAAGCGCTTGCGGTCCTTGGGCTGGATCTCGATTATTTCCGCCAGGCCGTCGATGAGCTGCTCCAGCTGGCGGGTCTTGGAGGGGGTTATCTCAAGGGTATAGGCCGGATAGTTGCGCGCCAGCACGACGCCGTTGCGATCCAGGATCAGGCCCCGGTTGGGCGTGATGGGCACCAGCGAAATGCGGTTGTCCTCGGCGCGGGTCTGGTAGTAGTCGTGCTGGACGATCTGCAACCAGACGAAACGGATGAACAGCAGCGTGAAGCAGAACAGCACGAAGCCGCCCGCCACCGCAAGTCGCGAACGGAAGCGCTCGAGTTCTTCCTGGGGATTCTTGAATTCCATTGAGGGTCGCCGCGTCCCTGCCTCAAATCGGGCGGTGGACGTCTTTGTCTTCCGGCCGGAACTGCGGGATCAGCAGCAGGTAGGTCGCCGGATGCCAGAGCAGGGTGGCGGTGATGCTCGAAAGGAACCACAGCACGCCGGGAAACTCGGCGCCGCTGATCATGCGCGTCACCATCATCACCAGTTGCATGCCGAGAAACAGCGGCAGCACGTGCAGCGCCTGCTGCGAGAGGGGAAACCACAACACGCGGCGCGACAGCCCGGCGGCGGCAAAGGCCAGCAGCACATAGGCCAGCGCATGCTGCCCCATTACGCTCGCGTCGGCGACGTCCATCGCCAGGCCGAGCACGAATCCGGCGGCCATGCCGACTTTCAGCGGCTGATGGACGCACCAGAACGCCAGCACCAGCGCCACCCAGTCGGGTATGCCGGGAAATTTCCCGAACGGAATCAGGTTCAGCAACAGGGCGAGGAACAGCGTCAGCACGATGAACCAGTTGCGGACCGGCAGCAGGATGCGGCGCGAGGAATGGGTGGGTTGCATTTATGCCTCCGCCGGGCCGCCCCAAGGGGGCATGGGAAAAACAACACGGAAACCGCGCAGCGGTTGAACCGGGATCACCCCTTTTCTTGGAAAAGGGGTTGGGGGATATGTCCTCATCTGGCCTTCTTCTTGACCCGCTTGCCGGCGGCGGGCTTGTCGGCTGTCGCCGGCAGATCGTCCGGCTGCGGCGGCAGGGCCGTGCGGGCACCCAGCACCAGCGCCAGGCCGTGACGTTCGACGCCGGCCAGCGGCGCACAGGTGATACGGGCAAACGAATAGGCGCTGTCGCGGTCGATCCTGGCCACTTTGGCCACCGGCAAGCCGGGCAGGTAGACGCCGTCGAGTCCCGACGTCACCAGGATGTCGCCGACCTGGATCTCGGCGTTCGCCGCGAGGAAGCGCAGTTCCATCATGCCCGCCCCGGCGCCCGCCAGCACGGCGCGCAAGCCGTTCCTCTGCACCTCGACCGGAATCGCCTGATCCTTGTCGGTCAACAGCAGTACTTCCGAGGTGAGCGGGAAAACCCGCGCCACCTGGCCGATCACGCCGATGTCATCGACCACTGCCTGGCCGGCGCTGATGCCGTGCTGGATGCCCTTGTCGATGATCACCCGCCGCGAAAACGGATCGCGCGCCGCGTAGAGAATCTCGGCGATGCGCCCTTCGACCGGCTGCCTCGCGCGCATGTCGAGCAGGGCGCGCAGCCGCATGTTTTCGGTTTCCAGGTGCTGCTGGCGCAGCAGGAGATTGGCGGTGCCGAGCTGGCGCCGGCGCAGTTCCTCGTTTTCCTTCAGCAGCGTGGATTGCCGCGTCAGATAGCCGCCGGCATCGCCGGCGGCATCGATCGGCATCCAGGTGATGCGCTGCAGGGGCCAGGCCACCGTGGCAACCGCCAGCCGCGCCCATTCCAAAGTGTGGAAGCGCAGGTCGGCCACCAGCAGGATCAGCGAAAGCGAGACGAAGAAAGCCAGCCGCACGAGCGGCGCCGGACCCCGTTTGAAAAAGGGTGGCGGAGCATGGCCAACGACGGACATCAAGGCATTACGCCCTCGAAAGTGGAAAACCCGGTGGAGCCCCGCATTCTGCAATCACGGGGCCAGCTTGCACGCTACACGGGGCGGGCCCTACTCGTTGGCGAAAATACTGCCGAGTTTGTCCATCTTTTCAAGCGCCAGACCCGAGCCGCGGGCGACGCAGGTCAGCGGATCGTCGGCGACGATCACCGGCAGGCCGGTTTCCTCGGTCAGCAGGCGATCCAGATCGTGCAGCAATGCGCCGCCGCCGGTCAGCACCAGACCCCGTTCGGCAATGTCGGCGCCCAACTCGGGCGGCGTTTTTTCCAGCGCGTCCTTGACCGCCTTGACCACCTGGTTGAGCGGTTCGGAAAGCGCTTCCAGCACTTCGTTGGAAGAAATCGTGAACTTGCGCGGAATGCCCTCGGCGCGGTTGATGCCGGAGACTTCCATCTCGCGCACTTCGGCGCCGGGGAAGGCCGAGCCGATCTGCTTCTTGATGTTCTCGGCGCTGTTGTCGCCGATCTGCATGCCGTAGTTGCGGCTGATGTAGGAGATGATCGCCTCGTCGAACTTGTCGCCGCCGACGCGCACCGAATTGGCATAGACCATGCCGCCCAGCGAGATCACGCCGACTTCGGTGGTGCCGCCGCCAATGTCCACCACCATCGAACCCGTGGCATCCGACACCGGCAGGCCGGCGCCGATCGCGGCGGCCATCGGCTCCTCGATCAGATATACCTGCGAGGCGCCGGCGCCCAATGCCGATTCGCGGATGGCACGGCGCTCGACCTGGGTCGAGCCCGAGGGCACGCAGATGATGATGCGCGGAGACGGCGAGAACAGGCGCGACTCATGCACGCGCTTGATGAACTGCTTGAGCATCTGTTCGGTGACGGTGAAGTCGGCGATCACGCCGTCCTTCAGCGGCCGGATCACCGAGATTTCCTTCGGATTGCGGCCGATCATGGTCTTGGCCTCGCGGCCGACCGCCTGGATGGTTTTCTTGGCGTTGGGGCCGCCTTCGATGCGAATGGCGACGACCGAAGGTTCGTCGAGGACCACGCCCTTGCCACGCACGTAAATCAGCGTATTGGCGGTACCGAGGTCAATTGCGAGATCGTTTGAAAAATAGGAGCGGAGAAAGCCGAACATCGTGGTTCCAGTGTTGAAGCCCGCCCGGCGAGGGCTGCGGCGGATAGGTGGCTTATGATACCCTATCGCGCCTTTCGAATTAAGCACCGATCAGGCCCTGTTTCACCCGGGTCCAACACCACTTACCCCCATTTGTCATCATGTCCCTGAACCTGGAAGACGTCGCCCGCATTGCCCTTTTGTCCCGCATCGAACTTTCCGTCGCCGAGCGCGAAGCCACGCGCGACCAGTTGAACGGCATCCTGGGCTTCATCGAACAATTGCAGGCGGTCGATACCACGGACATCGAGCCGATGGCCCATGCCGTCGATGTGGTGCAGCGCCTGCGCCCGGACGCGGTCACCGAAACCGACCGCCGCGCCGACTTTCAAGCCGTGGCGCCGGAAACCGAGGCCGGGCTGTACCTGGTCCCAAGGGTAGTGGAATGAGCGATCTGATCAATTCATCGCTGCGCGAACTCTCCGCTGCGCTGGCGGCGAAGAAGGTCTCCGCGGTCGAACTGGCCTCGCTGTTCCTCGACCGCATCGAAACGTTCAATCCCGCGCTGAATGCCTTCATCACGCTCGATCGCGACAAGACGCTGGCGCAGGCCCGGGCCGCAGACGCAAAAGTCGGCGCTGGCGGTACGGCGAATTCCCCCCTCTGCGGCATCCCCCTGGCGCACAAGGACATCTTCTGCACCCAGGGCTGGCGCACCAGCTGCGGCTCGCAGATGCTGGCGAATTTCGTTTCACCCTACGATGCCAACGTGGTCGAAAAGCTTGCCGCCGCCGGCATGGTGACGCTGGGCAAGCTCAACATGGACGAATTCGCCATGGGCTCGTCGAACGAAACCTCGTACTTCGGTCCGGTAAAGAATCCCTGGGATGTGTCCCGCGTGCCCGGCGGTTCCTCGGGCGGTTCGGCGGCGGCCATCGCGGCGCGCCTGACTCCGGCGGCCACCGGCACTGACACCGGCGGCTCGATCCGCCAGCCGGCAGCCCTGTGCGGACTCACCGGCCTCAAGCCGACCTACGGCGTGGTCTCGCGCTACGGCATGATCGCCTTCGCCTCCAGCCTCGACCAGGGCGGGCCGATGGCGAAAAGCGCCGACGACTGCGCGCTGTTGCTGAATGCCATGGCCGGCTTCGACCCCCGCGACTCGACTTCGCTGGAGCGACCCGCCGAGGATTACGGCCGCGACCTGGAAAAGCCGCTGGCCGGACTCAGGATCGGCCTGCCGAGGGAATTTTTCGGCGATGGCATGGATGCCGACGTGCGTGCCGCGGTCGAGGCCGCACTGGCCGAGTACCGCAAGCTGGGCGCCACCACGGTGGAGGTCCAGTTGCCCAACTCCGGCCTGTCGGTGCCGGCCTATTACGTGATCGCGCCGGCCGAGGCCAGTTCCAACCTGTCGCGCTTCGACGGCGTGCGCTACGGCTACCGCGCACCGGAATACGACGATCTGACCGAGATGTACTCGCGCAGCCGGGCGCAGGGCTTCGGCGCCGAAGTGAAGCGGCGCATCCTGATCGGTACCTATGTGCTTTCGCACGGCTACTACGATGCCTACTACCTCAAGGCGCAGAAGATTCGCCGTCTCATCGCTGCCGACTTCGTCGAGGCCTTCAAAGCGTGCGACGTGATCATGGGCCCGACTTCGCCCTCGGTCGCCTTCGCCTTCGGCGCCAAGAGCGCCGACCCGGTGCAAATGTACCTGTCGGACATCTACACCATTTCCACCAACCTCGCCGGCCTGCCGGGCATGTCGCTGCCCTGCGGCTTCGGCGCGAACAACATGCCGGTGGGCCTGCAGATCATCGGCAACTGGCTCGGCGAGGCGAAGATGCTCAACGTCGCGCACCAGTACCAGAAAGCCACCGACTGGCACACGCGGATGCCGGAGGGAATGTTGTGAGAGCCCACCCCCCAACCCCCGCCCCGAGGGCGGGGGTGACTTTGGTTCAGCCGCTTTGCGGCTTCCGGTTTGTTGAACTGCCACCTCTTTGGGGCGGCCCGGCAGAGGTGGCGAAATGACGCGCACAACCCAGTGGGAAGTGGTGATCGGGCTGGAAACCCATGTCCAGCTGCAAACGAAATCCAAGATATTCTCCGGCAGCAGCATCGCCTTCGGCGCCGCGCCCAACGTGCAGGCCAGCGCGGTGGACATCGCGCTGCCCGGCGTGCTGCCGGTACTCAACCGCGAAGCCGTGGTCTGTGCCATCAAGTTCGGCCTGGCCGTCGGCGCACAGATTGCTCCGCGCTCGATCTTCGCCCGCAAGAATTATTTCTACCCCGACCTGCCGAAGGGCTATCAGATCAGTCAGTTCGAAATCCCCGTTGTCCTGGGTGGCGGCCTTGCCATAACAGTCGGCGCTGGGGACGAACCGAAGGGAGTGCAGAGCAAGGCGACCGAGAAGTTCGTGCATTTGACGCGCGCCCATCTCGAAGAGGATGCCGGCAAATCGCTGCACGAGGATTTCCATGGCCGCACCGGCATCGACCTGAATCGCGCCGGCACGCCGCTCCTGGAAATCGTCACCGAACCGGAGATGCGCTCGTCGGCCGAGGCGGTCGCCTATGCCAAGGCGCTGCATGCGCTGGTGCAGTGGATCGGCATTTGCGACGGCAACATGCAGGAAGGCTCCTTCCGCTGCGACGCCAATGTCTCGGTGCGACCCATGGGGCAGAAGGAATTCGGCACGCGGCGCGAGATCAAAAACCTCAACTCCTTCCGCTTCATGCAGCAGGCGATCGACTTCGAGGTGCAGTGGCAGATCAACGAGATCGAGGAAGGCCGCGCCATCCAGCAGGCCACCGTGCTGTTCGATCCCGACACGGGCGAAACGCGCTCGATGCGCAGCAAGGAAGACGCCCACGATTACCGCTACTTCCCCGATCCCGACCTGCTGCCGCTGGAAATACGGCCGGAGTGGATTGCCGAGGTGAAGTCCGGGATGCCGGAACTGCCGCAGGCGATGCAGCAGCGCTTCCAGGCCGAGTACGGCTTGTCGGCCTACGATGCCGCGATACTCACCGCCTCGCGCGCCATGGCCGACTACTACGTTGCCGCGGTGGCTGACGCGGGACCGGCGAACGGCAAGGCGGTCGCCAACTGGATCATGGGCGAGCTGTCGGCGCGACTCAACAAGAATGACATGGCCGTCGAGGCCTCGCCTATCTCCGCCGCCCAGATTGCCGGCCTGGTCCTTCGCATCGCCGACAATACGATTTCGAACAACATCGCGAAGAAGGTGTTCGAAGCGCTGTGGAACGGTGAAGGCAATTCTGCCGACGAGATCATCGAAAAGCAGGGCCTGAAGCAGATCACGGATACCGGCGCGATCGAAGCGCTGGTCGATGAAGTTCTCGCCGCGAACCAGAAATCGGTCGAGGAATTCCGCGCAGGCAAGGAAAAGGCCTTCAACGCCCTGGTCGGCCAAGCCATGAAAGCCACCAAAGGCAAGGCCAATCCGCAGCAGGTCACCGACCTGCTGAAGAAGAAACTCGGCTGACTACTTCTTCTCGGTGGCGGGTTTGGCCGGGGCGGGAGCCGCTGCCGGCACTGCCGCAGGGGTCGGTGCCGGTGCTGCTGCCGGTGCTGCCGCAGGGGCGGCGGCGGGCGCGCCTTCTGCCGACTTCTTGCCCGTCAGCTCAAGATAGCGCTTCTTCTCCTCGGCGAAACGAAGGCGAACCTCCTCCATTTCCTTGGTTCGCGCATCCACCGCGTCCTGTTGCGCCTTGATCTCTTTTTCGTTGTCGCGAATCTGCGCCTTGACCTGCTCGGGCAGCGGCTTGCCCTTGTAGAACTCCTTGTCGTTTTCGAGCACCTTCTTCTTCTTGTTGGCCTCCTCCAGCCGCTTCTCGGATTCCTTCCTGTTCTTTTCGATTTCCGCCAACGAACGATCGCGCGCCGAATCGATGTCCTTTGGACTGGAATAGGTCGACAGCAAGGCCAGCGTACGGCGCCGCTCCTCGGCAGCCGCCTTCTTCTCCGCTTCCTTCTTCGCCTTTTCGGCATCGCGGCGCGCCTGCTGCTGTTCGGTCAATGGCGCTTCGACAGTCTTGGAGACAAAACCGCGATTGTCGCGCTCTTCATAGGCCCTGCCCTGGCATGCCGGAGGCAGAAAATCGCCGCAGACCTTGCGCCCATCAGCGTCATCGCAGCAATAGATGCGAATCTGGGCAGCGGCGTCCAGGGCCAGCAAGGTCGAAGAAGCGAACAGCAGGGCGGAAATCAGGCGCATGGGTTATCTCCCCGAAAAAGTTTCATGGGCATCAGTCGACGCCGTAACGAACGCGATACTCGCGCACGGCAGCAAGCTTGTTTTCAAGTTCCGGATGGCCGGAAAGATAAGCGATCAGATCGGTCAAACCGGCAACGCTGATGACCGGGATGCCAAAGTCCTTTTCGACCTCCTGTACTGCCGACAAATCCCCCTGGCCGCGTTCCTGCCGATCGAGCGCGATGACCACAGCCACGGGGGTTGCGCCGGCGGCACGGATCAGGTCGACCGATTCGCGCACCGACGTGCCTGCGGAAATCACGTCGTCGATGATCAGCACGCGGCCCTTGAGCGGCGCGCCGACCAGGGTGCCGCCCTCGCCGTGATCCTTGGCTTCCTTGCGGTTGTAGGCATAGGGCGTATTGCGTCCGAGGCCGGACAGCGCCATGGCCGCACCGGCAGCCAAGGGGATGCCCTTGTAGGCGGGCCCGAACAGCACATCAAACCGGATCCCGGCACTCAAAATGCGGCGCGCATAAAAATCACTGAGGCGCGACAGCGAGGCGCCATCGTTGAACAAGCCGGCATTGAAGAAATAAGGGCTCAGGCGTCCGGCCTTGGTCTTGAATTCACCGAAGCGCAGCACGCCCAGTTCGCAGGCGAAGGCGATAAACTCGTGACTCAACTCGCCAGTGGTGGCGCTGGCGGCATCAAGGGTGACGTTCGCATTCATCAAATACATTCTACATGCTCAAGCACATGCTCCGAATACTCAGTCTGAATCTGAATGGTATCCGTTCCGCCGCCAACAAGGGATTTTTCGACTGGCTGGCAACGCAACAGGCCGACATCGTCTGCGTCCAGGAACTCAAGGCCCAACTGACCGACCTGACGCCCGCATTGCGCTCCCCGCCCGGCTTCACGGCGTGCTTTCATGCCGCCGAGAAAAAGGGCTACAGCGGCGTCGGCATTTATTCCCGGCAAGCCCCCGACCGCATCATCGAGGGCTTCGGCAATGCCGAGTTCGATGCCGAAGGGCGCTACCTGCAGGCCGACTTCGGCAAGCTGTCGGTGGTCTCGCTGTATCTGCCATCGGGCTCCAGTTCGGACGAACGGCAGCAGGCCAAGTTTCGCTTTCTCGACCAGTTCCGGCCGCGACTGGAACAGCTGGCGGGCGATGCCAAACGCGAGGGCCGCGAAATCCTGCTGTGCGGCGACTGGAACATCGCGCACCAGCAAATCGACCTCAAGAACTGGAAATCCAACCAGAAGAACTCCGGCTTCCTGCCCGAAGAACGCGCCTGGCTTTCCGCCGTCTTCGCCGACCTGGGCTGGGTCGACGTGCACCGCCGGCTCCTGCCCGAGGCAACCGGCGAGGCCTACACCTGGTGGTCGAACCGGGGCCAGGCCTGGGCCAGGAACGTTGGCTGGCGCATCGACTACCAGATCGCCACGCCGGGCCTGGCGGCAACGGCGCGCCGCGTGGCCGTATACAAGGATCAGCGCTTTTCGGATCATGCGCCGCTGACCGTCGATTACGAATTGGCTCCCGCATGACATGGATCATTGCGGCGCAGCGACAAAATCGGTAGCCTTCACTTTGTAGTCATTCAATTCAGGAGAAAAGCATGAACGATATGACCGATGTCACCAAGGACAAACTGATTGCCGACGTAAAACTGGTGATCGCCGACACCGAAGAACTGCTACGCGCCACGGCCGGACAGGCGGGCGACAAGATCGCCGATATCCGCGCCAGGACGCAGGATCGCCTTTCGGCCGCCAAGATCAAGCTGGCCGAAGCCGAGGCCGCCGTGGTGGATAAGGCCAAGCAGGTCGGCCGTGTCGCCGACGATTATGTGCATGACAATCCCTGGCGTTCGGTGGGCGTAGCGGCAGGATTCGGCTTCATCGTCGGCCTGCTGATCGGCCGTCGCTGAACCCGGCAATGGGTGAAGGAGCGGGCAGGGTGTCGAACCAGCAGGGATTGTTCGCCTCGACCAAGGGCTTGCTCGGTACCGGCGTTACCCTGATCCACAACCGTCTCGAACTCCTCGGCGTCGAACTCGCCGAGGAGCGGGTGCGGCTGGTTTCGCTGCTGGCCTACGGCGGTGCGGCATTTCTTTGCCTTTCCGCCGGCTTGGTCTTCCTCGCCATCTTTCTCACCGTACTGCTCTGGGACAGCAACCGGCTGCTGGCCCTCGGCGTGTTTTCCGCGCTGTTCATCGGCGCCGGCATTGCCAGCCTCATGCTGGCAATGAGCTTGGCGCGCGGCGGCTCGAAGCTGTTTTCCGCCAGCCTGGCCGAGCTTCGCAAGGACCGCGACGCATTGGCATCAGATCCCGCCGCAAGACCGCAGTGAACTCCGCGACGCTGGAACTTGCGCTGAAGAAGCAGCGGCTGCAGATCGCCAGCGCAGGCCTGCGCGACGAATTTGGTCGCTGCGCGGCGGGGCTGGCTCCCGTCTTCAGCGGAGCGGACTGCGTCGTCGAGGGTGCCCGCTGGGCGCGCCGCAATCCACAAATTGTCGCCGCCGCCACGGTGGCGCTGATCGTCGCCCGGCCTAAACGCGCCTGGCGCTGGGCACGCCGTGCCTTTTTCGGTTGGCAGGCATGGCACAAGCTGAGCGATTTTCTGGAGCGCCGCCCGGCGGCCTGATCCCGCAATGGTTCGTTCCAGGCCGCGCGACGAGGTCAAGGAAGCCAGTCGCCAGGTGTCCGCGGCAACGGGAATCCGGGTATCACCCGGCCTGATGCAGAAAGTCCTCGCCGCCCAAAATCGGGAACGCAAGCAATTGCAGGGCGAAATGGCCAAGGTGCGCGGCCTCATGCCGCTGCTGATGAAGCCCCGCAACGGCGAACGCTGGACCAGCGCCGAGCGCATCGCATTGCAGGAACAATTGCGGGCACTGGCGTATCTTTCCCCCTACTTGGTGGTGATGGCGCTGCCCGGCTCTTTCGTCGCCCTGCCCGTGCTCGCCTGGTGGCTCGACCGCCGCCGGCAGAATCGCAGCAGCTAACCGCCTGCCAAAATGAAAACGGCCCCCATCGCTGGAGGCCGCTTGAATACTGGTGGTGATGGAGGGACTTGAACCCTCGACCTACGGATTATGAAGCCAAGTTCGCAACGCTGTCGCGTCAATGGCTTGCGCTCGTTTCACTTCTACAAACCTTCTCCGTGGATGCCTCGCGAACCCGCGCCGTTGCTTGGGGCAATTTGGAATTGTAGAAGTCTTTTCAGGCGTGCTCCACGTCCTCGATGCGAGGCGTCCAGCCGGCCGATGACGACTCCAGCACGATCCTTTGATTCAGCAGTCGGTCCACATCGTTGATCCGTTCCACCACGCGCTTGATGGCCAGATTGCCCTCCGCATGGGCGCAATACACCACGCGAACCAGCTTGTTCGCGTACTTCGGCACCTGGCCGGTTTTTTCCCAACGGGCAATCGACTGCACATCCACCCCCATCAGCTTCGCCAAGGCTGCCTGGGACATCATCAGGCCCGACTGGCGCAGATAGCGGAACTCCACCCCGGTCAGCTTCCCGTGCTTCTTCGTCAGCGCCAGGCAGATCGCGCGCGTCAGCCCCTCCACGTCCTTGTAGGCCGTGCCCTTGCCGTAGGGTGTTTCCTTGATCTCGTAGCCATTCATCAGCCACACGTTCCTCAAACCACCATCGTCATATCGCAGCATCTCACACCCCCGTCAGTCGATTTCCATTGCTGTGATGACCACCAAATCGGGATCGGCTTCCACAACCGCCGAAACCACCCCAAGATTTCTGCCGGCAACGTAATACTCCATCCGGCATTCCATCGTTCCATGTCGCATGTTCGGCTCGGGCGTCCTTCGCAGCAGCCCTTTGCGCAACACTTCCAGCGCCATCGCGTGGGAGATTCCCCGTAGCCGCATCCGCTGTTCGGCGTGAGCCGTGAAAACCACCCGTGCACAGTCCTTGGCCGTCTCGCGGATAAACCGCTGGTACTGCTGCTTGGACCATTTGGACATCGGGCAGACCTATCATTTTGATAGGTGCGAATCATCCGGGTTTCCGGCCTGTCCGTCAATCCATCTTTGGCAGACCGGCTGGCGGCCCGATACTTCCCCGAAGGCGAGCGTTATCCACGGACGCCCTGAAGCGCCCCTTGGCTGGCGTAGGGGCGTCGGTGGGTAACGCGGGGAGACTGCTAGGGAACCCGCCTTCCTGATCGCCAATGATGACGGCAGCGCCGTCACGCAACAGCAGCTACGCGGACGCTTTGACAAGGCGCGCGAGGCGGCAGGCGTGGCCTTCCAGTTCCGCGACATCCGCGCCAAGGCCGGTACGGAGGCAAGCATCGCCGGAGGCATGGATCACGCGCAGAAGCTACTGGGTCACAAGCACGTCACGATGACACAGCACTACGTCCGCGCCCGCCTCGGGGAGAGTGTGGAACCTCTGCGCAGGCCGGGAATTGTAGAAGAGAGCGGCGAATAGTAGAAAAGCGGATTCCCGCGAAACCGCTGGAACCCGCTTGAATACTGGTGGTGATGGGGGGACTTGAACCCTCGACCTACGGATTATGAATCCGTCGCTCTAACCAGCTGAGCTACATCACCGTGCAAAGGGGCGGAATTATCCTCGGCGCACGCTTGCCTTGTCAAGGCGCGCCCCGGTAGGCGACAATTCGCCAATGGACTTCGATGTCGTGATTGTGGGGGGGGGCTTGGCCGGTTTGGCCCTGGCAGCGGCTTTGCGCCGCTCGGCCTTGTCGGTGGCATTGGTCGAAGGGAAGGCGCCCGGCTTCCCGGAGGGATGGGATTCGCGGGTTTATGCGATCAGCCCGGCCAATGCGCGCTTTCTCGATGCCCTGGGCGCCTGGCGCCATATGGACGCGACGCGCATGGAGCCGGTGCGTGCCATGGAAATCCATGGCGACGCCGGCGGCCGGCTGGATTTCACGGCCTATGGCAGCGGCGTGTCGGAGCTGGCCTGGATTCTCGAATCGTCGCTGATGCAGCGCGAACTGTGGGAAACCGCAAAACGCCAGGGCAACCTGAGCCTGCTTTGCCCGGCCCGCCCGCAAACGCTGGCGCTTGAGCCCGATGCGGCACGACTGACGCTGGACGACGGCCGCACCCTGGTCGCGCGGCTGATCGTGGCGGCGGATGGCGCCGAGTCCTGGACCCGCTCCGCGGCGGGCATCGACGTCCGCTTTGACCCCTACGACCAGTTGGGCGTGGTGGCCAACTTCGCCACCGAACTGCCGCATCGGGGCACGGCGTTTCAATGGTTCCGCGACGACGGTGTGCTGGCCTGGCTGCCCTTGCCGGGCAATCGCATCTCGATGGTCTGGTCCGCTCCGGAAGAGCGCGGACGCGAACTGCTGGCGCTCGATCCGGCCGCCCTGTGCGCCCGCGTGGCCGCGGCAGGCGGCGGGCGACTGGGCGCGCTGCAACTGATGACTGCGCCGGCAGGCTTTCCGCTGCGCCTGATGCGCGCGCCGCGCTCGGTGGCACCGCGGCTGGCGCTGATCGGCGATGCCGCCCATACCATCCACCCGCTGTCCGGCCATGGCATCAATCTGGGCTTCCAGGATGCGCGGGTGCTGGCAAGCGTGCTTTGCGACAAACCAGCTCATGTGGACTGCGGCGACCTGGCGCTGCTGCGCGGCTACGAGCGGGCGCGCAAGGAGGAAATAGTGACTTTGCAGACGGTCACTGATAGCCTGCACGACCTTTTCGGCCCCGCCAGCGGCCCCCTGGCCAAATTGCGCAATATCGGATTGAACCTCACCAACACCTTGCCGGTCGTAAAGAACCTGCTGGTTCGCTACGCGCTGGCGTCCTGAATTTTCCTGGAGACCTCATGAAACCATCCCTGCTTGCCGCCGCCCTGGCCTGTGTGTCCCTCGCCGCATTCGCCGACGAGTCCGATGTGAAAAAAGCCGTCGAGGCCAAGCTGGGCAAGGTCGAAAAGATCGCCAGGGCGCCGATGGCCGGCATCTGGGAGGTCACGGTCGATGGCCAGATCTTCTACGCCGACGACAAGGCGACCTACCTGATCTTCGGCAACCTGCTGGAAATGAAAACGGGCAAGAACATCACGGCGGAGCGCCAGTTCAATTCCCTGCCGCTCGACCTGGCCGTGAAGCAGGTGCGCGGCAACGGAAAGAACGTCATGGTGACCTTCGAAGACCCGAATTGCGGCTATTGCAAGAAACTGGCGAAGGACATCCTGACATTGAAGGATGCCACGGTGTATACCTTCCTCTACCCGGTGCTGGGCGACGACTCCTACGAGAAGTCGAAGGCCATCTGGTGCGCGCCGGACAAGTCCAAGGCCTGGACCGACTGGATGACGGCGGGCAAGGCGCCGCCCGCCGTGCCCGCCAAGTGCGACATGAGCGGACTCGACAAGTCCGCTCAGCTCGGCCGCAAACTGCGCATCAATGGCACGCCGGCGATCTTCTTTTCCGGTGGCGAGCGCGTCGGCGGCTATATTCCGGCGGCGGAAATCGAGAAGCGTTTCGCGCCGGCAGGCGGCTGAGCCCTCGTCACGCTGCCTGGGCTTCGTTGGGCAGCCATACGGTAAACACCGAGCCGCCGCTTGACGGGCACTCGACGTCGATGCGCCCACCGTAACGCTGGACCAGGCCGAGGCTGACCCACAGGCCGAGGCCGGTGCCGTCGCTGGTCTTGGTGGTAAAGAAGGGGTCGAACAGCCGCTCGCGGATTTCCGCCGCGATGCCGGGGCCGCTGTCGCCCACGGCGACAAAGCCGCCCCTGACGCCGCCTTCTTCGCGGTCGCCGCTGGCCAGCAGCAAGGTGCCGCCCTCGGGCATGGCCTGCAGGGCGTTGACCATCAGATTGATCAGCACCTGCTGCAACTCGTTGCGATTCACCGTTACCGGCCGCGTCGCATGCAGTTCCTGCATCACCGCAACGCTGGTCTTCTTCATCTGGTGCGCCACCAGCACCAGGCTGTCCTGCACCACCTGATCCAGCACCACGGGTTCCAGATAGCCGGCGTACTCGGCCGGGCGGGCAAACTGCAACAGCTTGGTGACAATCAGGCGGATGCGGAACACCTGGTCCTGGATCAGGCGAATCTCCGCCATCGCCGGCTCGGCCGCATCCCCCAGGGTTTCGCGCAGCACATCGAGATTGCCCTGGATCACCGCCACCGGATTGTTGATTTCATGCGCCACGCCGGCGGCAAGCTGGCCGATCGCGGCGAGTTTTTCCGACATGACGAGGCGCTGCTGCGCCGAGCGCAGCGTCTGGTTGGCGGCCGCGAGTTCCTGCGTGCGCTCGGCCACCTTGCCGTCAAGCTCGCTGCCCCAGCGCTGCAAGGCCTCGGTCTGCGCCGCCAGCCGGTCGAGCAGGCGATCGAAGTGGGCGGCGAGCTCGGCCAGTTCATCCTCGCCGGCAAGGTCCGGCGGATGCTTGCCGACGCGCGCCTCCGTCTCGCCCGATTCGATCGCGCTCATGGTGCCGTGCATGCGCGCCACCGGCTGCGAGACATGCCGCGCCAGGCGCAGGGAAACAAATGCCGCAGCCACCACGGTCAGCACGAACAGCAGGGCCACCGCCGCCAGCGTCAATTGCCGCGCATGCTGGAACGGCTCTTCCAGATAGCCGACATAGAGCATGCCGACGCGCCGGCCGAAACTGTCCTTGATCGGCTCGTAGGCCGAGACGTACCAGTCATTCACCACGAAGGCGCGGTCGAGCCAGGTGCGCCCCTCGTCGAGCACGGTATGGCGCACGGCGGCCGAAACCCGGGTGCCGATGGCGCGCACGTTTTCGAACAGGCGCACATTGGTGGCGATGCGCACGTCATCGAGGAACAGCGTCGCGGTGCCGACGCTGCCCAGCGGCAGCGAGCCCTCCGGGTACACGATGTCGTTGATGCGGTCGACGAATTCGAGGTTCTTGTTGAGCAGCAAACCGCCGACCAGCACGCCGGCGCCTCCCTCGCGCGAGACGGAAGCGATCGGGGCGGCGGCGTGCATCACCATGCCGCGGGTTTCCTCGTTGCGCTGCGTGGCCTGCGCATTGCGCGTGGCGATCAGCGGCGTGCGCGCCTTTTCCGTCAGCGTCGGGTCGATCACGGCCAACTGGACGGCATCGAGGATATCCACCTCGGTCTCGGCGTGGCCGGCCAGCGCGCGGCGCACGATTTCCCACTCGGCGTAGCTGCTGCCCGGCACGGGGCCGCCCGTGGCGGCGCGCACGCGCCCATTGCCGTCGAGCAGGATCAGGAAGTCGATCCTGAGCTGCTGCTGCATTTCGCGCAGCAGTTCGCTCAAGGCCGCCGCACCGGGCCGTTCGCGCAGCGCGCGGGCCAGCCGCTCCGACCCGGCCAGGGATTCGACGCGACGGCCGACGCCTTCCTTGACCTGGTCGAAGTAGCCGTGGGCAACCGCCAGATCGCTCTGCACCTTGGTGATCAGCAGGCGGTCGTAATACACCGCGCCCCAGCCGACGAGTATGCCGATCAGGATCGGCACGGCCACCAGCAGGGGGCCGAGCGCCAGCGCCAGCAGCTTGAAGCGCAGCGAGCCGCGAAAGCGCGCGGCGATGCCTCTGAAAATGCCTAGACCCCCCACACCGCGCACTTGCGTTCCAGCGTCTTGCGCGAGACGCCGAGTCGCCTTGCCGCCTCGGACTTGTTGCCCTTGCAGGTTTCCAGCACGCCGAGGATGTGGCGGCGCTCGATGGCGGCCAGGGATTCCTCGTTTCCGGGCCCGAGAGTCGGCGCTGGCGACACGGCGGTTTCTTCATCCGGCGCAAAATCGTCGGCGAAGTAACCGAGGATCAGCGAGCGCTCGACCAGGTTCTTCAATTCGCGCACGTTGCCCGGCCAGCTGTAGCGGGCCAGGCGCGCCAGCGCGGCCTCGTCGTGCGCGAGCTCGGCCACGCCCAGGCGCGCCGCCAGCTGGCCGATGAAGTAATCGACCAGGTCCGGCAGGTCTTCGATGCGCTCGCGCAGCGGCGGCAGGACCACTTCGACCACCTGCAGCCGGTAGTAGAGATCGCGCCGGAAACGCCCCGCCGCAACCTCTTCCGTCAGGTCGCGATTGGTGGCTGCAACCACGCGCACATCCACCGGCACTTCCTGTTCCGATCCGACCGGGCGCACCCTGCGCTCCTCCAGCACGCGCAGCAGCTTGGCCTGCAGCGGCAAGGGCAGTTCGGAGATTTCATCGAGAAACAGCGTGCCGCCGCGGGCGTAATAAAACAGCCCTTCGCGACCCGCCGCCGCGCCGGTAAAAGCGCCTTTGACATGGCCGAACAATTCGGATTCGATCAACTCTTCGGCGATCGCCGCACAGTTGATCGGCACGAAGGGGCCGTCGCTGCGCAAGCTCATGCGATGCAGGGCGCGCGCGGCGAGTTCCTTGCCGGTGCCCGATTCGCCATGGATCAGCACCGTCGAGGGCGTCGGCGCAATGCGCTTGATACGGGCGCACACGTCACGGATCACGGCCGACTTGCCGACCATGCCTTCAACGCTGTCGTCGCGCTGTTCCAGTTCACGGCGCAGCACGAAGTTCTCGCGGCGCAGCGACGAACGCTCGAAGCAGCGCTTCACCGCGTTGAGCATTTGCGCCACCGAGAAGGGCTTCAGCAGAAAATCCGAGGCGCCGGCGCGCAATGCGTCGATCGCGGTTTCCAGGTCGGCATAGGCCGTCATCAGCACCACGTCGCCGGCGAATCCCTGGGCGCGCAGGTCGTGGAGCCATTCGACGCCCGAGCGGCCGGGCAGCGCGATATCGAGCACGATCAGGTCGAAGTGGCGACGGCTGAGCAGTTCGACGGCTTCTTCCACGCTGCCGGCGGTCGCCACCCAACCGCAGCGCAAGGCCAGCGAGCGGTGCAGAAAACTGACCATGCCGGGCTCGTCATCGACCACCAGCACCGACTGGTGCTGCCATGGCGAAAGCTCGACGGTCGCGCCCGCAGGAACGGAATTCAAGTGTCTCCCCCTTTGCTGAACTGCTCTTATGCTCGCAATGATCGTCAATTCGGAGGGGCTTGGCAATGAGTGGGAAAGCTGGCGACAAAATGTCTCACCTGCCCCGATTCGCTTTGGACATTTTGTCCAACCCGCACTGCTGCAATGCGGTAAGTGTTTGTCCCTGTTGGTAGCAGTGAATTGGCGCAGAACTTGCGTCATAGCCATGCTGGTTTGCATGGATTTCGGCGAACCGGAACTCAATAAAGGAGGAGGCAAACAAATGCAAGTCACACGGCGGCAGTTCTTCAAGGTCTGCGGCGCCGGTCTCTCCGGGTCTTCCATCGCACTGATGGGATTCTCGCCGACATCGGCCCTGGCGGAGGTGCGCAGCTACAAGCTCGCCCGCGCCACGGAAACCCGCAACATGTGCCCCTACTGCTCGGTGAGCTGCGGGGTCCTGATCTACACCACGGGCGACAAGTCCAAGAACGCGAAAGCGGACATCATCCACATCGAAGGCGATCCGGACAATCCCGTCAATCGCGGCTCGCTGTGCCCCAAGGGCGCGGGCTTGCTGGACATGGTCAAGAGCCCCAACCGTCTCAAGTTCCCGGAAGTACGCGAAGCGGGCAGCAGCGAGTGGAAACGCATTTCGTGGGATGAAGCGATCAATCGCATCACCACCCACATGAAGAAGGACCGCGACGCCAACCTGATCGAGAAGAACGCCGAAGGCGTCACGGTCAACCGCTGGAACACTTTCGGCTTCCTCGCCTCGTCCGCCGCCAACAACGAGGCCGGCTACCTCACCAGCAAGATCCTGCGCAACCTCGGAGTCGTCGCACTCGACACGCAAGCACGCATTTGACACGCCCCCACGGTATCCAGTCTGGGTCCGACATTTGGGCGTGGTGCAATGACCAATCATTGGGTCGATCTGAAGAATTCAGACCTGGTGATCGTCATGGGCGGCAATGCCGCCGAAGCGCATCCCTGCGGTTTCAAATGGGTCATCGAAGCGAAGAAGGATCGCAAGGCCAAGCTGATCGTGGTCGATCCGCGCTATACGCGCTCCGCCGCGGTTTCCGATTTCTACGCGCCGATTCGTGCCGGTAGCGACATCGCCTTCCTCGGCGGCGTCATCAACTACCTGCTCTCCAACAACAAGATTCACCTTGAGTACGTCAAGAACTACACCAACGCCGCATTCCTGATCGACGAAGGCTTCAAGTTCGAGGACGGCCTGTTCTCCGGCTACAACGGCGAAAAGCGCAGCTACGGCAAGGACACCTGGAAATACCAGATGGGCAAGGACGGTTTCGCCATGGTCGATCCGACCCTGGAAAGCCCGAACTGCGTGTTCCAGCTGATGAAGAAGCACTACAGCCGCTACACGCCGGAACTGGTGAGCAAGACCACCGGCACGCCGCAGGACGCCTTCCTCAAGATATGCGAAATGATGGCGGAGACGGCGGCACCCGACAAGACCATGACGATCTGTTATGCGCTGGGCTGGACCGAGCATTCGGTCGGCTCGCAGAACATTCGCACCATGGCCTTGATCCAGCTGCTGCTCGGCAACATGGGCATGGCGGGCGGCGGCATCAACGCGCTGCGCGGGCACGCCAACGTGCAGGGCATCACCGACATGTGCCTCTACTCGGAAGTGCTGCCCGGCTACCTGTCGGCGCCGACCGATGCCGACGTCGATCGCAAGACCTATCTGGAAAAGCGCACGCCGAAACCGCTGCGTCCGAGCCAGATGAACTTCCCGCAGAACTTCCCGAAATGGTTCACCAGCCTGCAGAAGGCCTGGTACGGGGCTGCCGCGACCGACAAGAACGACTACGGCTACGACTGGCTGCCGAAGAAGGACGGGGCGTATGACACCCTGGCCATTTTCGAGCGCATGCACCAGGGCAAGATGAGCGGCTTCGTCTGCCAGGGCTTCAATCCGCTCGCTTCGGTGGCGAACAAGAAGAAGGTGGGCGACGCGCTGGCCAAGCTGAAATACCTCGTCATCATCGATCCGCTGGCGACCGACACGTCCGAGTTCTGGAAGCCGCACGGCGAGTTCAACGAGGTGGACCCGGCGAAGATCCAGACCGAAGTGTTCCGCCTGCCGGCCAATCTCTTCGCCGAAGAGTCCGGCAGCTTCACCAGCTCCGGCCGCGTCATCCAGTGGCATTGGAAGGCGGCCGACGGCCCGGGCGAATCGAAGGGCGACATCGAAATCCTGGCCGCGCTCTTCCTCAAGCTGAAAGCGATGTATGCCAAGGACGGCGGCAAGCTGCCCGAGCCGATCCTCAACCTGACCTGGCCCTACCGCCAGCCGGCCAAGCCCGCGCCCGAAGAGCTCCTCATGGAAATCTCCGGCAAGGCGCTGGGCGAAGTCCTCGATCCGAAGGACAAGACCAAGGTGCTGGTCAAGCCGGGCGAGCAGATCGCCGGCTTCGCCCAGTTGCGCGACGATGGTTCCACCCAGTGCGGCAACTGGATCTATGGTGGCTCCTGGTCGCAGGCGGGCAACCTCACTGCGCGGCGCGACAACTCCGATCCTTCGGGGCTGGGGCAGACGCTGAACTGGGGCTTCGCCTGGCCGGCCAACCGGCGCATCCTCTACAACCGCGCATCGTGCGACATGGCCGGCAAGCCGTGGGACCCGAAGCGGGCGGTGATCCGCTGGACCGGCACCGCCTGGGGCGGCAACGACGTGCCCGACATGCGGCCCGACGCGGCGCCCGAAGAAGGGGTGATGCCCTTCATCATGACGCCGGAAGGCGTGGCGCGGCTATTCGCGCCGGCAATGGCCGACGGTCCCTTCCCCGAGCACTACGAGCCCTTCGAAACGCCGCTGGACAGGAATCCCTTCCATCCCAACAACCCCAAGGCCATCAGCAATCCGGCGGCGCGGGTGTACAAGGGAGACATGGAAACCTTCGGCAAGGCCAAGGACTTCCCGTATGTGGCCACCACCTACCGCCTGGTCGAGCACTTCCATTACTGGACCAAGCACTCGAAGATCAACGCCGTGCTGCAACCCGAGCAGTTCGTCGAGATCGGCGAGGAACTGGCGAAGGAAAAGGGCATCGCCGCCGGTGACCGGGTCAAGGTGCGCAGCAACCGCGGCTTCATCAAGGCCGTGGCGGTGGTCACCAAGCGCATCAAGACCCTGGACGTCGACGGCAAGAAGGTGCACACCGTGGGCATCCCGATCCACTTCGGTTTCAAGGGGGTCACCAAGCCGGGCTTCATCACCAACACGCTGACGCCCTTCGTCGGCGACGCCAATTGCCAGACGCCGGAATTCAAGGCGTTCCTGGTCAACATCGAGAAGATCTAAGGAGACGATGATGACCCCCACGCTCACTCTGTTCGCTGCCCCCCGAGGGGGCTATGCCTCCTTCGGGACGGCCCTTCAGGAGGCATGACATGGCATTGCAATCGCTAGATATCGCCCGCCGCTCGGCGACGACCACCGCGGCACCCGGCGTCCGGCAGACCACGGAAGTGGCCAAGCTGATCGACGTTTCCACCTGCATCGGCTGCAAGGCCTGCCAGGCGGCCTGCATGGAATGGAACGACATCCGCGACGAAGTCGGCAGCTGCTCCGGGGTGTTCGACAACCCGGTGGACCTGACGGCCAAGTCGTGGACCGTGATGCGTTTCGCCGAAGTGGAAGAGAAAGGCAAGCTGGAGTGGCTGATCCGCAAGGACGGCTGCATGCATTGCGCCGATCCGGGCTGCCTCAAGGCCTGCCCGGCGCCCGGCGCCATCATCCAGTACGCCAACGGCATCGTCGATTTCCACCAGGAAAACTGCATCGGCTGCGGCTACTGCGTCACCGGCTGTCCCTTCAACATTCCGCGCATCTCGCAGGAGGACAACAAGGCCTACAAGTGCACGCTGTGTTCCGACCGGGTGGCCGTCGGCCAGGCGCCGGCCTGCGTCAAGGCCTGCCCGACCGGCGCGATCCAGTTCGGCTCGAAAGAGCAGATGACGGATTACGCCGCGAAGCGCCTGGTGGACCTCAAGTCGCGCGGCTATGACAAGGCCGGGCTGTACGATCCGAAAGGAGTGGGCGGCACGCACGTCATGTACGTACTGCACCACGCCGACCGGCCGGAGCTGTACAAGGGCCTGCCCAACGACCCCAGCATCAGTCCGCTGGTATCGCTGTGGAAGGGCTTCGCCAAGCCGCTGGCATCGGTGGCCATGGCTGCCGTTGCACTGGGCAGCCTGTTCCACTACGTCATGAAGGGGCCGAACGAGGTGTCGAAGGAACTTGAGGAAGAGCTCGAAAAGGAGGATGCAAAATGATCCGTAATCCAAAGGACCTTCAGCGCTACTCGGCGCACGAGCGGGCCAATCACTGGGCGGTGGGCATCAGCTTCATCCTGCTTGCGCTCTCGGGGCTGGCCTTTTTCCATCCGGCGTTCTGGCCGCTGACCCAGCTGTTCGGTGGCGGCGTCTGGGCGCGCATCCTGCATCCCTTCCTTGGACTCATCATGGCCGGGGCCTTCCTGGTCATGTTCTTCCGCTTCAAGGCACTCAACGCCATGACGCCGGAGGACAAGGAATGGCTGTCACGGGCCGGGGAAATGATGAGCGGCAACGACCACAACATGCCGGAACAGGGCAAGTACAACGGCGGCCAGAAGGCAATGTTCTGGGTCATGGCCCTGTGCATGCTGCTGCTGTTCGTCTCCGGCATCCTGTTGTGGCGCGCCTACTTCGACTTCCCGGTCGGAGTGGTACGCCTCGGTGCCGTGGTGCATGCCGCGATCGCCGCGATCATGATCGCGATGATCTTCGTGCACGTCTATGCCGCGCTCTGGGTCAGGGGTACGGTGCGCGCCATGGTGTACGGCACGGTCACCCGCGCCTGGGCCAAGCAGCATCACCGGGCGTGGTATCGTCAGGTCACCGGCAAGTCGTAATTGCCTGCCTGATTTCCGCCATCCCAACACCCGCGGGCTTCGGCCCGCGGTTTTTTATGTCTCCGCTGGAAGAGCGGAGACGGTATCCCCTTGCGGGATTGTTACACTGACAAAATTATGAGCGCCACCGCACAAACCCCCATCATCCCGATCAAGTCAAGCAGCGAGCCGCCGCACGTCATCGCGCCCGATGCAAACACAATTTTCGCCACGCGCGCGCAGCGCTTCGAACAACTGGCCGAAGGCCACGCGCTCGGCGACTGGCTGCGCTTTCTCGCCGCCATCACCCGCGCCCAGCATGAAGCGTTGCACGCCCTGCCGGTGCTGGCGCTGCCCGATACCGCTCAGTTGGCACGCGCCCGCGAGCACCGCATGCCGCCGCTGCCGGCGCAATCCTGGCCACGCGATCCCGCCTGGCGCGACAGCCTGCGCCAGATAATCGCGCGCATCGCCGATGTCGCACCGGAACCGGCGCGGCAGGATCTCGCCCGTCTGGCCGGCTTAGCGCCAGAGCGCACCGAGGCGCTGGCCGAACGCGTGCTGCACACCGAACTCTATGGCGACGACGCCGCCTTGCTGCCCTACGTCGCCGCCGCCTTGCAGGTGCTATGGACCACCGCTGCCGCGCGCCTTGGTATCGGCGACGTCGCCGCGCTCGATGTCCCCGGCGTCTGCCCCTGCTGCGGCTTCCTGCCCGTCGCCAGCGTGGTGCGCAACAGCGGCGAGGCCAGCAACCTGCGCTACCTGCATTGCGCCCTGTGCAACACCGAATGGAACCTGGTACGCGTCAAATGCAGCGCCTGCGACGCCAACGAAGGCATCAGCTACCGCCATCTCGAATCCGACGAAAACAAGACCGCCGGCGCCGTGCGCGCCGAAACCTGCGAGTCCTGCAAGAGCTATCTCAAGATCGTCTATTCTGAAAAGGGCCCCGTCGATCCCGTGGCCGACGACCTCGCCACGCTGGCGCTGGACATCCTGGTCGACGAAGCCGGCTATGCCCGCAGCGGGCCGAACCTGCTGCTGGTACCGGGGGGATGAGTTTCGATAGTCGGCGCTGGCGGGACGGCGCCGGCGCAGCCACGGTTCATGGAACCCATTCCCGAATTACACTGTCACCCCTTCAGTCCGATCACCGGATGCAACCCGAGGAAACCCGAATGAAACGCCTGCTTTCCGTTTTCGCCCTGGTCCTTGCCGCGGCGCTCAGCCTGCCGGCCGCGGCAGAAGCCGACCATCTCGACGGCGTGGTGCCGCTGGCCAAAGACGACTTCGCCGCCGTGGCGCAGATCAAGTCCACCCCTGCGCGCCATGTCCTGCTGTACTTCGGCGATCACCTGAACTGAGGGGCCTGCCGCTACACCGTGAGTGTGCTGCGCAAGCCCGAAGTCAGCGCGAAGTTCATCAAAAATTACGTCGGCGCCCATGCCGATTTCGGCGATCTGGAGCTGGACGAGGACGATCCGCGCCATGCCATGGTCCAGCGCCACAACCCGCGCAAGTTGCGGCCGGTGCTGGTCTTCCTCGACGGCCAGGGCAAGGAAGTGGCGCGCTTCACCGGCCGCCTCAACAGCGCGGAAGACGCGCTGCTGCTCGACCGCTTCGTTTCAGAAAGGCACTACCTGAAATCGACCTTTCCCGAGTTCAAGGCCGCACGCCGGAACTGATGCCTCCAGCCGCCGCCAACACATCGCGGTGGCGGCCGGTGGCCAGGCTGTAGATGCGCAGCAGATCCTCTTCGGAAACGTCGATGAAGGAATCCATCTGCGTCAGCGCATAGACGAAGTCTTCATGCGAAATCGACGCGTAGCCTGCGCTGACGGCCTCCGCCCTGGCGGTGCGGCGTGCCAGCCAGACCGGATAGCGGCGCCAGGGAAAAAAGGCGTTGAACGCGATGGCCGCCACGAGCAGCACCGCTACATTGAGCAGCACCGGTGACAGAACGAAGCCGAAGCCCAGCGCCTGTACCGACGGACCGCCCAGCACGGCGACCAGCGCGGTCGCGCCGCCGGGCGGATGGATACAGCGCAGATAGTGCATCGCCAGGATGGACAGGCCCACCGCCAGCGCCGCGGCAAGCATGGCGTCCGGCACCAGGCGCGAGCAGGTGACGCCGATCAGCGCCGCCACCAGATGCCCGCCAAGAACAGGCCACGGCTGCGAGAGCGCGCCATGCGGCACCGCGAATACCAACACGGTCGACGCCCCGATTGAAAAAATCAGCAGCGGCGCGGACGGCGGACCGCCCAGCGCATGGCTGACGAAATACACGGCGAGCAAACCGACAAAACCGCCCAGCGCAGATACCAGCCGTTCGCGATGACTCACCGGGCTCAGCTCGATGCCCAACATTTTCTGCCACGGCGATTGCGGCGCCGGGTTTCGCGTACTCATCCTTTACCCCCCTATCAGGGCACGGTCTGCGCCGTGCTGTGTTAACTCGAATTCAATCCCGGTATGTTCACACGGGTTGATGCCCAGCGCCACTCCCGTGCTGCGAATTTTTGCAAATCCGGGTGCGCGAATCCAGCGGAAATCGTTAGAATTCTTCCATCTCGTTTCTGCCCGGTCCGGGTGAAATCATGAACCCACTTTCCCAGCTTCCTTCCGTCGACCGCCTGCTGTCCGCTACGGCGCTCGCCTCGCTGGTTGACGCCCACGGCCGCGCCGTGGTGACCGGCATGGTGCGCGAGGTTCTCGCCGCCGCCCGCGCCGCGATCAAGGAAGGCGGGGGCTTGCCCGACGAAGCCGATCTGGTTGAAAAAGTCGGCGCTGGCGTCACGGCGAAAATGCGCCCCAGGTTGCGCCCGGTGTTCAATCTGACCGGCACCGTGCTGCACACCAACCTCGGCCGCGCGCCGCTGCCCGAAGAAGCCGTGCAGGCGCTGATCAACGCCGCGCGCAATCCCTGTGCGCTCGAGTACGATATCGAATCCGGCGGTCGCGGCGATCGCGACAACGTGGTCGACGAACTGCTCTGCGAACTGACCGGCGCCGAAGCCGCCACGGTGGTCAACAACAACGCGGCGGCCGTGTTCCTGCTGCTCAATACGCTGGCACAGAAGAAGCAGGTCATCGTCTCGCGCGGCGAACTGATCGAAATCGGCGGCGCCTTTCGCGTACCCGACATCATGAGCCGCGCCGGAGCGAAACTGGTCGAAGTCGGCACCACCAACCGCACCCACCTCAAGGACTTCGCCGAAAACATCAACCCGCGCACGGCGATGCTGATGAAGGTGCATGCCAGCAACTACGCGATCCACGGCTTCACCCATGCCGTGCCCGAAGCCGAGCTCGCCGCGCTGGCGCACCAGCACACCCTGCCCTTCGTCATCGACCTCGGCAGCGGCACCCTGGCCGACCTGGCCGCCTACGGCCTGCCGCACGAGCCAACGCCGGCGGAGGCCATCGCCGCCGGTGCCGACCTCGTCACCTTTTCCGGCGACAAGCTGCTGGGCGGGCCGCAGGCCGGCCTGCTGGTGGGCCGCAAGGATCTGATCGCGAAGATCAAGAAGAACCCGCTGAAACGCGCTCTGCGCGTCGGCAAGCTGACGCTCGCCGCGCTGGAAGCGGTTCTCGCGCTCTATCGCGACCCCGACCGCCTGCACCTGCGCGTCACCGCCGTGCGCCAGCTGACGCGGCCCGAGGCAGACATCGCGGCGCAGGCCGCGCGCCTGCTGCCCGCGCTGCAATCCGCACTGGCCGGCCTGCCGGTGACGGTGGAGATCGTCGCGCTGAAATCGCAAATCGGCTCGGGCTCGCTGCCGGTCGACCGCCTGCCCTCGGCGGGATTTGCCGTCAAGCCACAGGGCAAGCGCGGTGGAATATTGAATCGCATCGAGCAGGGCCTGCGTGCCCTGCCGAAACCCGTGATCGGCCGCATCGAGGAAGGCGCATTGCTGCTCGACCTGCGCTGCCTGGCCGAGCACGAAGAATCCGGATTCGCTGCCCAGCTTTCCGCCTTGAGCGGACTGGGTGCGTAAGGCCGCTCCCTCGGGAGCATCGTAAGCCGCGGTGGTTTCCGCTCCGCGGCGGTTGCAGTTCAACGGGAGCTCATGATGTACAGACGTCTTTTCGCTTTGGCGGCAGCCCCACCACTTATCTGTTTGCTGCTGCAAGGGCCGGTCTGGGCCGCCCCGCCGCCTGCGCTGAAAACAGTCACAGCCCGCAGCGCGCCAACGACCGCCGACCCACGCCTGACCCAAGCCCTTGCCCAACACAGGGGCCAGCCGGTCGTGGTGAATTTCTGGGCGACCTGGTGCGAACCCTGCCGCGAGGAAATGCCCTCGCTCGCCCGCCTCGCCAAGCGCTGGCAGGCGCAGGGCCTGACCGTGCTGACCGTCGCCGTCGCCGACAATGCCAAGCGGGTCGAGGAATTCCTCTGGGAAGCGCTGCCCGACCAGCAGACCCTGGCGGTATTGCATGACCGCGAGCAGACCATCAGCCGGGCCTGGGGGGCGCGCATGCTGCCGACCAGTGTCGTCCTCGATCGCCGCCATCGCATCGTCGCGCGCGGCATGGGTGCCATCGACTGGGATGCGCCCGCCATTGACCAACAACTCAAAAAACTCATCAACTAATTCCCCGGAGAAAACCATGGACCGTCGTTCCTTCATCAAGACCGCAACACTTTCCGCCGCCGCGCTCGCCGCACCGCGCTTTGCCCTCGCTGCCGAGGGCGGCTTCAACCCCTCCCCTGCCAACGGCTGGCGCGTCTTCGAAGTCACCAGTCGCGTCGAACTCTCGGCCGCCCATGGCGCGCCGCGCCTGTGGCTGCCCTTGCCCGCGGTGGAGGATGCCGCCTGGATCAGGCCGATGGGCAACCTCTGGCAAGGCAACGCCGCCGCCGTAAGTCAGCTGCGCGATCCGGTCTATGGCGCGCAGATGCTGGCCGCGCAGTGGGATGCCGGTGAGCCGGCGCCGGTGCTGGAAGTGGTGAGCCGCTTCGCCACGCGCGACCGCGCCATCGACCTGGCGCGACCGGGCAAGGTGGCGCCGCTGGACCGGGCCAGTCGCACACTCTATACGCGCGCCACCGAACTGCTGCCGACCGGCGGCATCGTGAAAAAGACCGCGCTGGAGATTACCCAGGGCGCTGCCACCGACCTCGACAAGGCGCGGGCAATCTACGAATGGGTGGTGGACAACACGGCGCGCAACCCCAAGACCCGCGGCTGCGGCACCGGCGACATTCGCGGCATGCTCGAATCGGGCAACCTCTCGGGCAAGTGCGCCGACCTCAACGCGCTCTATGTCGGACTCGCCCGTTCCGTGGGCCTGCCGGCGCGCGACGTGTATGGCGTGCGCGTGGCGGATTCGAAGTTCGGCTACAAGAGCCTGGGCAAGAGCGGCGACATCAGCAAGGCGCAGCACTGCCGCGCCGAAGTCTGGCTGGCGAACTTCGGCTGGGTGCCGGTGGACCCCGCCGACGTGCGCAAGGTGGTGCTGGAAGAAAGGCCCGGCCTCAGCTTGCAGGACGACGTCGTGGTTGCCGCCCGGCAAAAACTGTTCGGCGCCTGGGAGATGAACTGGCTGGCCTACAACGTTGCCCATGACATCCTTCTTCCGGGTTCCAAAGGCGCCAGGCTTCCCTTCTTCATGTATCCGCAGGCGGAGAACAGCAGCGGCCGGCTCGACAGCCTCGACCCGGCAACATTCGTGTACAAGCTCAGCTCGAAGGAGATCGGCGCCGCATGATCATCGGCACTGCAGGTCACATCGACCACGGCAAAACCACGCTGGTGAAGGCGCTCACCGGCGTGGATGCGGACCGCCTGCCGGAGGAGAAGGCGCGCGGCATCACGCTCGACCTCGGCTACGCCTACGCGCCGCAGGCCGATGGTTCGGTGCTCGGCTTCATCGACGTGCCGGGCCACGAGAAGCTGATCCACAACATGCTGGCCGGCGCCACCGGCATCGACTTCGTGCTGCTGGTGATCGCCGCCGATGACGGGCCGATGCCGCAGACGCGCGAGCATCTGGAGCTGCTCGACCTGCTCGGCCTCGATCGCGGCGCGGTGGCGCTGACCAAGTGCGACACCGTCGATGCGGCGCGCGTCGCCGAAGCGCGCGGCGAAATCGAAGCGCTGCTGGCCGGCACGCGACTGGAGGGCAGTCCGGTATTCGCGCTGTCGGCGACGACTGGCGAAGGCGTGCCGGCATTGCGCGCACATCTCGATGCGACGGCCGCCGCACATCGCCAGCGCCGTGCCGGTTTCCCCGAACACGGCCGCTTCCGTCTCGCCATCGACCGCTGCTTCACGCTCTCCGGCATCGGCACCGTCGTCACCGGCACCGCCTTCTCGGGAAGAGTCGGCGCTGGCGACACGGCGATCATCGCGCCCGAGGGCAATGGCGGTCATGGCGGGCTCAGGGTGCGCGTGAAAAGCCTGCATGTGCAGGACCGGCCGGCCCAGCACGGGCAGGCCGGCGACCGCTGTGCGCTGGCGCTGGCCGGCGACTTCGAGAAGAAGGACATCGAGCGCGGCATGTGGGTCGTTGATCCCGCCGCCGCGCATCCGCTGCGGCGTTTTCAAGCCGAACTGCATGTCCCGTCAACGCAGCCGGCGCTCAAGCACTGGACGCCGGTGCATGTGCATCTGGGCGCCACCGACATCACCGGCCGCGTCGCACTGCTCGACTGCACTGAAGTCGGCGCTGGCGGGACGGCGCTGGCGGAGATCCTGCTCGACCGCGAAACCCTCGCCGTGCGCGGCGACCGCTTCGTGCTGCGCGATGCCTCGGCACAACGAACCATCGGCGGCGGCCGCGTGCTCGACGGCTTTCCGCCCTCGCGCCACAAGCGCAGCCCGGCGCGACTGGCGTTGCTGAATGCGCTGCGCGACGACGACCCGGCGACCAGCCTGCGCCTCATGGCCGGGCAATCGGCCGCCGGCATCGATCTGATCCGCTTCGCCGCCAACTGGAATCTTGGCGACGCAGCCGCGGCGGCGCTCTGGCAACAGGCCGCGCTGCGCGTCGTGCGCAGCGGTGATGAGCAGATCGGCTTTGCCGCCGCAAGCTGGCGGGCCTTGGGCGACAAGCTGCTCGCGGCGCTCGCGGCGGAACACCAGCGCGCGCCGGACATGGTCGGCGTCGAGCGCGAACGCCTGCGCCGACTGACGCTGCCGACGCTGGCCCGTGCCGCCTTCGACGCGCTGGTCGCCGAGTTGATCGCCGCCGGCCGGCTGGCCGCCTCGCGCGCCTGGCTGCATCTGCCGGAACATCAGGCCAGCCTGTCTCCCGGCGATCGCGACCTGTTTGCAGTACTCAAACCGCTGCTCGACGCCCAGCCCTTCGGCCCACCGCGCGTGCGCGACGTGGCGAAGGCCTCAGGCACCGCCGAAGACGTGGTGCGCCAGCTGTTCCGCCGCGTGGCGCGGGCCGGCGAACTCTATCCCGTGGCGCACGACCATTACTTCACGGCCGATGCCGTGGCGCGGCTTGTGTCGCTCATCGCCGAACTTGATGCGGAGAATGGCGCTGCGCGCGCCGCCGACCTGCGCGACATCATTTACCACGATGGCGGCGGCGGACGCAAGGTGGCGATCCACATCCTCGAATTCTTCGACCGCATCGGCTACACTCGCCGCGTGCGTGACGAGCATGTAGTGCGCAGCAGCGGTACCGGTCATGCATGGCTTGATAACTAAAAACAGAACAACGGAAGAGAACGTTCCCCGGTGGGGCGGCCGGTCTTCAAAACCGGCAGGGGTCGCCATGCGGTCCCTGGTGGGTTCGACTCCCGCTCTCTTCCGCCACCCCGACCAAGGAGAAAACCTCATGAAGAACAGCAAACCAGTTCGCATAGCCAGCCTCGCCGCCATGACCACCCTGCTCGCCGCCTGCGCCTCGATGGATGCCTCCGGCCCGAAGGCCGGCGCCACGCTCGAAGCCCGCTCCGGCAGCAAGGTCAGCGGCACGGTCAGCTTCCAGTCCATCGGCGCCGAAAAGGTCCGCATCGAGGCCCGCGTTGCCGGGCTGACGCCGGGCGCGCACGGCTTCCACGTGCACGAGGCCGGCGATTGCAGCGCGCCCGATGCCAGCAGCGCCAAGGGCCATTTCAATCCCGCGGCCAAGCCGCACGGCCATCACGAAACCGCCGAACGCCATGCCGGCGACATGCCCAACCTGGTGGCCGACGCCACCGGCCACGCGCTGCTCATCACCGACCTGGATGGGGTGACGCTGGCCGAGGGCGCCAGGGGCATCCTCAAGCGCAGCGTGGTGATCCATGCCGATCCCGACGACTACAAGTCGCAGCCCGCCGGCAATTCGGGCAAGCGCGTGGCCTGCGGCGTCATCCACCCAAACTGAAACCCGTTGCGGGACGCCCGACTTGGCAAAGGAAATCTTTCGCGGCCGCATCCCCGATGACCTGCTCTACGATCCGGAGCATGACATGTGGGTGCGCGTCGCGGGTGACGAGGTGCTGATCGGCGCCAGCAGTTTCGGCTTGCATCTCGCCGGCGGCATCATCGGCTTCACCGCCAAGCCGAAGGGCGCCGAAGTGGCGCTGGGGCGCGGTCTGGGCACGGTCGAATGCGCCAAGACCGTGCTCGCCGTGCATGCGCCGATTTCCTTCGTGCTGCTGGAAGCCAACGAGGCCGCCGAGGAACGCCCGTCCATGCTCAATCGCGATCCCTACCAGGCCGGCTGGATGGTGCGCGGCCGGCCATCGGCATGGGCAGCGGAACGCGGCCGGCTGGTGAATGCGGCGGCCTATCGCGAGCATGTCCGCCGCATCGAGCCGGCGGCGGAGTTCGAATGAGCTTGAAAAAATCAGTTGATCCGCAGATTTCGCAGATTTTCGCAGATGGATTAACGCCGCTGGCATGCCCTGCCCATCACCCATCGGGTTTGTCGGCGAGCAGATCCAACCCTATGACGTCCCGCGTTTTAATCTGCGAAAATCTGCGTCATCTGCGGAAAATTGAATGAGCGAACATCGCCAAAAACTCGCCATCCTGCTCTGGTCGGCGACGCCGGAGCGCCCGCAACTGTGCGCGACGCCCTTCGTGCACGCCGCCGCCGCCGCGGCCTTCGACTGCGAAGTCGAAATACACTTCGCTGGCCCCGCGGTGCGCCTGCTGGTGGCCGGCGTGGCCGAATCGCTGCGCCCCTGGCCGGGCGTCGATACTTCCATCTATCACATGATGCGGCAGGCGGCGAACCTCGATGTCAGCTTTCGCGCCTGCGCCATGGCCATGGGCGCCCTGGTCGCCGAAAACGAACCGCTGATCCCCGAATACAACGGTACGGTCGCCGCCAGCGCTTTCGTCGCCCGCACGCTCGATCCGGACTGGGCGACGCTGGTGTTCTGACCGCCATGAACACCGCCCTCGTCGCTTGCCCTTCCTGCCGCGCGCCGATGGCGGCGCATCGCTTCAAGCGCAAGCTGGACGGCGAGGTGGAGCTTGACTTGTGCTTCGCCTGCCAGGGCATCTGGTTCGACGACTACGAAAGCCTGCAACTCGCACCGGCCGGAGTCGTCGATCTCTTCAGGCTGATCCACGAACATCGCGACGACCAGCGCCTGCCGCTGGCCAGCCCGTTGCACTGCCCGCGCTGCAACGAACGCCTGATCCATTCGCAGGACCGGGTCAAGAGCGGGCTGTTCAACTACCAGCGCTGCGGCCAGCACGGCCGCTTCATCACCTTTTCCCAGTTCATGATCGAGAAGGGCTTCGTGCGCCAACTGACGCCGATAGAGATCAAGGAAATCAGCGTTCGCATCGGCGTGGTGCGCTGCACGGGCTGCGGCTCGCCGGTGGATATCCGCAAGGAAAGCGCCTGCAGCCATTGCCGCGCGCCGATCGCCATCCTCGATCCGCAGGCCGTCGAAAAGGCACTCTCGGGCTATCGCCACGCCGCCGCCGGCCAGGCACGGCAGACAGAACCGGCACTGCTCGCGGAAACGATCCTGTTCAGCGAACGCGAACGCAGCCGGCGCCAGCGCGAACGGGGTACCGGGCTCAACGCCGACATCGGCGACCTGATGCTGGATGGCGTGGCGATGGTCTGGGACATTCTTCAATGACGCAGCGGGATATCACCGGAGTCATACTGGCCGGCGGCCAGGGCCGGCGCATGGGCGGCGTCGACAAGGGTCTGCAGCTGCTGGACGGCCGGCCGCTGGTGCAATGGGTGCTGGAACGGCTGGCGCCACAGGTCGGCACGGTGCTGATCAGCGCCAACCAGAATCTCGAACGCTATGCGGAATTCGGCTGCCCGGTGTTGCCGGACCGGGTTTCCGGTTTCGCCGGGCCGCTGGCGGGCCTGCACGCGGCACTGGGCGCGGCCGCAACGCCGCTGCTCATGACCGCGCCCTGTGACTCGCCCTTTCTGCCCGCCGACCTGGTGCAGCGTCTGCGGCTTGCGCTCGATGCCGAAAACGCCGAGCTTGCCGTCCCGCGCACCGGCGATCGGGCGCACCGCGCCTTCAGCCTGGTCCGGTGCGATGCGGGGCCGAAGCTCGACGCCTTTCTCGAAGCGGGCGAGCGCAAGGTAGGCCTTTGGCATGCCTCGCTGAAAATCGCCGAAGTCGCCTTCGACGACGAGGCGGAGGCCTTCGGCAACATCAATACGCCTGACGAACTTGCAGGCTGTAAGCCGCCGACAATCGCGGGGCATTCGTGACGCAGGTCATGGCTGGTTGCCGGCGAGTGTGCTTGAATAGCGTGGTAAACGATTCCTCAATTTTCCGGAAAGCGCAGGGGCAGAGCATGGATTGGTCGTTGAACAACACAAGGCGGGGAACGGTCAGCTTCGGCCTCGGGCTTTTCTGTTTGCTCCTGGGCGGCTTCCTGCCGCTCCATGCGGTGGCCGCCGAATCCGGTGCCGCCGCACAGGCGGGCGGCAAGCCCTTTGCCACCGTCTTCCGCATCCGTGGCGACCTGACCGCATCGGGCGGCGGCAGTGAAAGAAAGCTGCGCGAAGGCGACGTGGTCTACGTCGGCGAAAAAGTGCGCGCGCCCGCCCTGGCCGAGGCCGTGCTCAAGACCGACGACGCCGGCATGGTCGCCGTTCGCCCCGGCACCGAGTTTGTCGCCGAGCGTTTCGCCGCCGAGGACAAGCCGACCGACAGCTTCAGCGTGCGCCTGCTCACCGGTTCGCTGCGGGTGATCAGCGGCTGGATCTCCCGCACCAATCGCTCCGGCCACAACATCGTCACGCCGTCGGCCACCATCGGCATTCGCGGCACCGACCACGAACCCTATGTGCTCTCGGCCGAACTGGCAAAAGCCACGTCCAACAAGGAAGGTACCTACGACAAGGTCAATCGCGGCGGCACCACGATGCAGGTCGGCGATAACAAGCTCGACATCGATGCCGGGAAAGTCGGCTTCGTGCGCGCCCCGGCCCCGCCCCCCAAGGAAAACAAGAGCGGCTTCCGCGAGCGCGCCCTGCTGACCCTGCTGATGCCGGTGCTGCTCGACAAGGTGCCGAACTTCTACGTTCCCGGCGAGTTCGACGCCGAGCTCGACCGTTACTCGCAGACGGCCGATCAGGAAAGCCAGAAGCAACTGGAGCAGCGGCGCAAGTCGCCGCCGCCCCCGGCACCGGTTGCGCCGGTCGCGCCGACAATCGCGCAGGGCGCCGTGTCGCCAGCGCCGACTCCCGCGCCTGTCGCCGCGCCAGCGCCCGCCGCGGCACCGGTCATCGCCACGGCCGCGGGATGCGAACCCACATCGATCGCCAAGACCTGGCTGGGCCAGCTCGATGGCGCGATCGTGAAGCGCAACGCCAATGGCATTGTCGCCATGTTCGCGCCCGACGCCGCCGTGCGAGCCACGGTGCGCGGCAGCGAAGGGAAAATGACCAGCGTCGACATCAGCCGCGAAGAACTCGCCAAGAGCACCCTGGTGGCGATGAAGGGCCTCACGGACTACAAGCAGCGCCGCGTGTGGACCGAAGGCAAGCCGCTCGCCGCCGCCTGCGATCGCATCGGCGTGCGCTCGGTGGTGATCGAGCAGGGCCGCCAGTCCGGCAAGCCCTATCGCTTCGAAGCGCTGGAGGAGTACGTGATCGAGCTGCGCGCCGGAAAATGGCTGTCGATCAAGGCGGAAACCACCCAGCAGTAAGGCCGGCGCAAGGTGCCGGATACTTCGGCACCCAAACAAAAATGCCGGCGCATGCGCCGGCATTTTTTCTGGTTCGTACTGGAGCGGGTGAAGGGAGTCGAACCCTCTTCATCAGCTTGGGAAGCTGAGGTAATGCCGTTATACGACACCCGCGTCGGATGCGGATTTTAGCCCTACATTAAAACGATGTCGAACTGCTCCTGCGTGTAACCGCTCTCGGCGTGCAGCGAAATCGGCAGGCCGATGAATTCGGACAGCATGGCCAGCGCCTGCGATTCCTCTTCGAGGAACAGGTCGATCACCACCGGCGCGGCCAGCACGCGCATCTCCTTCGCCGTGAATTGGCGCGCCTCGCGCAGCAGTTCGCGCAGCACCTCGTAGCACACCGTCTGCGCCGTCTTCACTTCGCCGCGGCCGCCGCAGGTGGGGCAGGGTTCGCACAGCACATGGGCGAGGCTCTCGCGGGTGCGCTTGCGGGTCATCTCGACCAGGCCGAGCTGGGTGAAGCCGGACACGGTGATGCGCGTGTGGTCCTTGGCCAGCGCCTTGTTGAATTCGGCGAGCACCGCGGCCTTGTGCTCTTCGTCTTCCATGTCGATGAAGTCGGCGATGATGATGCCGCCGAGGTTGCGCAGCCGCAGCTGGCGCGCGATGGTCTGCGCCGCTTCGAGGTTTGTCTTGAAAATCGTGTCGTCGAAATTGCGCGAGCCGACATAGCCGCCGGTGTTGACGTCGACCGTGGTCATCGCCTCGGTCTGGTCGAAGATCAGGTAGCCGCCCGACTTGAGGTCGACACGGCGCGCCAGCGCCTTCTGGATTTCTTCCTCGACGCCGTGCAGGTCGAACAGCGGCCGCTCGCCGGTGTAGTGCAGCAGGCGGGCGCTGACCTGCGGCACATATTCGTGGGCGAAGCTTTGCAGCTTCTGGAAATTCTCGCGCGAATCGATGATGACGCCGGTGGTTTCGCTGGTCACCAGGTCGCGCAGCACGCGCTGCGCCAGGGTCAGGTCGTGATGCAGCACCATCGGCGGCAGCGCGCCGACCTTGCGGGTCTCGATCTCGCGCCAGATGCGGCGCAGATAGGCGATGTCGGCCGCCAGTTCTTCATCGCTGGCATCGGCGGCCACCGTGCGCAGGATGTAGCCGCCGGGCTGGTCGGGCGGCAACAGGGCCTGGATCCGGGCGCGCAGCTTTTCGCGTTCGGCTTCGTCGCCGATGCGCTGCGAGATGCCGATGTGGGTGTCCTGCGGCAGATGCACCAGCAAGCGTCCGGCGATGGAAATCTGCGTGGTCAGCCGCGCGCCCTTGGTCCCGATCGGGTCCTTCTGCACTTGCACCGTGATCGATTGGCCCTCGCTGAGGATGCGCTCGATCGGGCGGGCATCGTGGCTGCCGTAGCCGTTGCCGCCCGGCCGCTCGCTCCAGATGTCGGCCACGTGCAGGAACGCGGTGCGCTCCAGGCCAATCTCGATGAAGGCCGATTGCATGCCGGGCAGCACCCGCACGACACGGCCCAGATAGACATTGCCGACGATGCCGCGACCGTTGGTCCGCTCGATGTGCAGTTCCTGCACCACACCCTGCTGCAGCAATGCGGCACGGGTTTCCTGCGGCGTGAAGTTGATCAGGAACTGTTCTGTCATGTGACTACCATCCCCCCAGCCCCCTTCCCAAGGAAGGGGGTGACCTTGGTTCGGCCGCAAGCGGCCTCCTTGTTGAACGCTGACCCCGGCTTGGGGCGGCCCGGCGCCGGGGTCACAGCGGATACCCGAACTCGCGCAGCAGCAGCGTCGTTTCGCACAAGGGCAGGCCGACGATGCCGGAGTGCGAGCCGCGAATGTCCTCGATGAACATCGCGGCGCGGCCCTGGATGCCGTAGGCGCCGGCCTTGTCCATCGGCTCGCCGCTCAGGACATAGCGCCGGATTTCTTCGGGGGTCAGCGCGCGAAACCGCACTTCGCTGATCGACAGGCGGTGTTCGACGCGCTCGTTGCGCGCCATGGCGATGGCGGTCAGTACCCGATGGCCGCGGCCGGAAAGCCGCGCCAGGATTGCCGCCGCGTCGTCTTCGTCGCGCGGCTTGCCGATGATCTCGCCGTCGAAATCGAGCGTGGTGTCGGCCGCCAGTACCGGCCGCGCGACGATCCCCCGGCTGACGATGAGGCTGGCGCCAAACATCGCCTTGGCCCGCGCCACGCGCTGGACATAGTCCTCCGGCGTTTCGCCCGGAAGCCAGTCTTCGCTGACTTCATGGTCCTCGCGCGCGCCGGTGCGAAACAGCAGCAGGTCGAAGCGCACGCCGATCTGCGTCAGCAACTCGCGGCGGCGCGGGCTTCTGGAGGCGAGGTAGATGCGCGGATCGATCATTCGCGGTGGTAGGGATGGTTTTTCAGCACGCTTGCGGCGCGATACAAGGCCTCGGCGAGGATCACGCGCACCAGGGCGTGCGGCAGGGTCAGGCTGGAAAGGCGCATGGTTTCGTGGGCAGTGTTCTTGATCCGGGCATCCAGCCCGTCCGGGCCGCCGATGATGAAGGCAACATCGTCGCCACTCGCCATCCATTTTGCCAGACGCTCGGCCAGTTGCCGCGTCGTCGGCGCCTCGCCGCGTTCATCGAGCACGATGCGGCGGCAGCCGGCCGGCAATTGCGCGTCGATGCGGGCGGCTTCGAGTGCCATCATGGCTTCCGCGGTCTTGCCCGTGGTGCGCGGCTCGGGCTTGATCTCCAGCAGTTCCAGCGGCAGTTCGCGCGGCATCCGCTTCGCGTATTCGGTCCAGCCGGCCACCACCCATTCCGGCGGCCGCTGCGACACCGCCGCGACGATCAGCCTCATTCGCCGTCAGCGTCGCCGGCCTTCTTCTTCGCGGAACGCTTGGGCGCGACCTTCCACAGCTCTTCGAGGTTGTAATAGCTGCGCACCACGGGCTGCATCACATGCACCACGATGTCGCCCAGATCGACCAGCACCCACTCGCCGGTTTCCTCGCCTTCGATGCCGATCACCTGGCCGCCGGCTTCCTTGACCTTGTCGTGCACATTCTTCGCCAGCGCCTTGACCTGCCGGTTCGAATCGCCGGTGGCGATGATGACCCGGTCGAACAGGGCCGAGAGCTTGCTGGTATTGAGTACCTCGATGTCCTTGGCCTTGATGTCCTCAAGGGCGGCAACGGCGATTTTCTGGAGTTTTCTAATGTCCATGCTGGGTCCGGTAGATCTGATGTGAATCAATATAGTCGAGAACGGCGTCGGGAACCAGATGGCGCACGCTCAAGCCCTGCGCCAGCCGCCGACGGATCGCGCTGGCGGAAACCTCCAGCGCGGTGATGGCGAAGGGCACGATGCGGCCGGCCGGGGCGCCGGCCAGATCGGCGGCGGCGCCTCGGCGGGCGGCAAATTCGCGGTCGAGCGCCGTATCTCCAGCACCGTCCCCGGGGATACCGCTTCGCATAACTCTCAATTCATGCCCCGGCCGCGTCGCGACCGCGATATGCGCAAGCTCGAACAGCTCGCGCCAGCGATGCCAGGCTTCCAGTCGGGCGAAAGCGTCGGCGCCCAGCAGCAGCACCAGCGGGCGCTGCGCACCCTGCAGGCGGCGCTGGCGTTCCAGCGTATCGATGGTGTAGCTCGGCCCCGGCGCGGCTTCGGCGCTCAGCACCTCGGAAGCGTCGACGCTGAAACCGGGCATGGTCGCCAGAGCCCGCTCGACCATCGCCAGACGATGGACCGCGGGGCAATGCGGCGCATCGCGCAAGGCCGGGTTGCCGGCCGGGATGAAACGTACGTCGGCCAGGCCCAGCTCCTCGCGCGCCTCGATCGCCAGCCGCAGATGCGCGATGTGCAGCGGATCAAAGGTGCCGCCGAAGAGGCCGAGCACTCCGGTGCCGGCGTCACTCATCGGGCTGGGCAGGCACCGGCTCTGGCACCGCCGCCGCGAACACGTCGCGATAGGACAGATAAACGCTGGCGACCATGGTCGGCGCCAGGACGAATATCAGCAGCATGCGCAGCGCCACGGAAAGTATCGAGAGCAAGGGCTGCGAGAGCGCCCCGGCGACGATCAGGATCAGGCCCGGCAGCAGCACGCCCACCAGCACCAGCACCAGGCCGTACATGGTGAAAGCGCGCCAGTTGCGCCAGCTGGCGATGAAGCTGAAGAACAGCGACTTGCCCGCGCTCACCCCATCCCATGCCGTCAGCATCGGGGCGAACCAGAACGCCATCAGCATCGGCGAAGCCAGCAGCAGGATCACCGCGAGATCGTTGACCAGCGCCATCGCCTCTTCCGGCGTCATGCCGTCGCTGAGGACGATCGGATCGCCCAGCGCAAAACCAAACAGCACCAGCAGACTCGACCCGATCAGATGCAGGCCGCCCAGGCGTATCAGCCCGACGCGCTGTTCGCTGATGCCGGCGGTCAGGGCTTCGCTGCCAAACGGCTGGCCGCGTTCGACCGCGCGGCAACCGTTGGCCAGCATGACGGTCAGGGTCGGCAAGAGCAGGGGCAGCAGGAAGGGACCCGCTTTAGGAATCAGGTTCACCATGATTACCGTCAGCAGGTAGCCGAAGGTGATCGCCGTCATCAGCGGCGGATGGCGGCGGAACAGGGCGAAGCCGGCCAGCAGCCAGAGCACCCCGTGGCGGGCGGGAAGGCGGCGCGCGTCCATCAGCTCTCCCTGTCCTGAAAATTGACGGCCTGCGGCAGATCGGCCGGCAGTTCGGGCGCATCGAAGGCGATGTCGCCTTCGGGGTCGGGCGTGCCGGATGCCTTGAGGCCGGCGAAGTCGAACAGCCGCGCATCGAGCAGATGCGAGGGCACGACATTGGCCAGGCTGCGGAACATGGTTTCGATGCGCCCCGGGAAACGCTTGTCCCAGTCGTTCAGCATCTGCTTGACCTGCTGCCGTTGCAGGTTGGGCTGCGAGCCGCACAGGTTGCACGGGATGATCGGGAAGGCGCGCTCCGCGGCCCAGGCTTCAAGGTCGCGCTCGCGGCAATAGGCCAGCGGCCGGATCACGATGTTGCGGCCGTCGTCCGAGACCAGCTTGGGCGGCATGGATTTCAGCTTGCCGCCGAAGAACATGTTGAGGAACAGCGTCTGCAGGATGTCGTCGCGATGATGGCCGAGCGCGATCCTGGTCGCGCCCAGTTCGCCGGCGACGCGGTATAGCACGCCGCGGCGCAGGCGCGAACACAGCGAACAGGTGGTCTTGCCCTCGGGGATCACGCGCTTGACGATGGAATAGGTGTCCTCGTTCTCGATGTGGAAGGGCACGTCGATGCTGCGCAGGTAATCCGGCAGCACCTCGGCGGGAAAGCCGGGCTGCTTCTGGTCGAGATTGACGGCGACGATGTCGAAGGCGATCGGCGCGTGCTCGCGCAGGAACAGCAGGATGTCGAGCAGGGCGAAGGAATCCTTGCCGCCGGAAAGGCAGACCATGACCTTGTCGCCGGCCTCGATCATGTTGAAGTCGGCGATCGCCTGCCCCACTTCGCGGCGCAGGCGCTTGGCCAGCTTGTTGGCCTCGAAGGCAGATTTCTGTGCCTGGCGGGCGGTCAGCGGCTTGGTCAGGGGTGCGTTCATAAATGGGCGGTGCGGCCGCCGTCGACGTTGATCACCTGCCCGGTGACATAAGGTGCGTCAAACACGAGAAACTTCACCGTGCGCGCTATGTCGGCGGGCGAACCGATGCGCTTCAACAGGGTGTGCTCAATGATAGCGGTGCGGGCGTCGGGCGGAAAGTCATGCTGGTTCTGCGGCCATTCGATGGGGCCCGGCGCCACCGCATTGACCCGCACCCGCGGCCCCAGTTCCAGCGCCAGCGCCCGGCTCAGGCCGAGCAGGCCGGCCTTCGCCGCGCAGTACAGCGGATAGCCCTTGAGCGGGCGCTCGGCATGGATGTCGGTGATGTTCACGATGCAGCCGCCGCTGCGTTCGAGGTGAGGCGCCGCGGCCTGGGACAGGAACAGCGGCGCCTTGAGGTTGGAACCGATCAGGTCGTCCCATGCCGCCGTGTCCACAGCGCCGACTTTCGTGGCGAAGAACGAGGAAGCGTTGTTCACCAGCGCGTCGAGCCGGCCAAAACGCGCCACGACCGATTCCACCAGCCCCGGCAGGGCCGCACTATCCAGCAGGTCGGCGGCGAAGACCGCCGCCGAGTCCGCCCGCGCGCCATTCAGTTCCGCCGCGAGCGCCTCCGCTTCGGCCACCGAGGAGCGGCAATGAATTGCCACGCGGGCGCCCGCCGCATGCAGGCTGCGTGCGATCTCGGCGCCCACGCGGCGGGCAGCGCCGGTAACCAGGACGACAGGAAGGCGCGGCGAATTCGTCATGCCGGAAGTATACCGGCGAGAACCCGTGCCGCCGCGGCAAAACCGAAACTTGCCGTGACCATCACGGACGAACCGTAACCGGCGCAGTTGAGGCCGGCCGCCAGTTCATCCGTACCGCAAGAGTCGGCGCTGGCGGGACGGCGGCTCTGCTCCGGCGAATAGACGCAGTCGACGCCGAACTTCTTCTTCGGGTCGCGGCTGAAGCCGTAGTCCTTGCGCAACTGGGCGCGGACCTTGGAAGCCAGCGCATCCTGCGTGGTGCGCGACAAATCGATGACCTCGACCCGGGTCGGATCGGTGCGTCCGCCGGCGCCGCCGGTGGTCACGATACGGATGCCGGCACGTCGGCAATGCGCGATCAACGCCGCCTTGGCGCGTACATGGTCGATGGCGTCGATCACCGCGTCGCAGGGCGGGATCAATTCCGCCGGATTGCGCTCGTCGATGAACTCCTCCACGCCGTCGACCCCGCAGTCCGGATTGATGGCCGCGATGCGCTCCCGCATCGCCACCACCTTGGCGGCACCGAGGGTCGACTCCAGCGCCTGGACCTGGCGGTTGATGTTGGATTCCGCGACATGGTCGAGATCGATCAGCGTCAGCCGCCCGATACCGGAGCGCGCCAGCGCCTCCGCCGCCCACGAACCGACGCCGCCGATGCCGACCACCACCACATGCGCTGCGGCAGCGCGCGACAGCGCACCGGCGCCATACAGGCGCTCGATGCCGCCGAAGCGGCGACCGTATTCAGGGGAAGATGTCACGCAGCGATTCCAATCGGGGCTGGCAACCGGATGTGCAAACCAAATGTGTAAACAACAGCGGGGGTTCCGAAGAACCCCCGCTCTGATACTGGTGGCCAGGGGCAGAATCGAACTGCCGACACACGGATTTTCAATCCGTTGCTCTACCAACTGAGCTACCTAGCCGGAAAGGCTGCGGATTATAGGCGGTCGGCGCCATGGCGTCAAAGGGCACGTAGCGCTTGCCTGGCAAGGCTGTCGCTGACGGCTGGCTTACGAGCTGCGTAAGGGCGGCGTAAGAGCTCCGCCCTAGGATGCCGCACCGCAACAAATGCGGCACTCCACCCATTGCAACAATCACCTTCCACTCCCGGGGGTTCCATGAAAGAAGAAGACATCGTCGAACGGATTCAGAAGAATCCGAAATTCATGCAGTTCGTCAGCATGCGCAACAGGTACTCGATCATCATGACCATCATGATGATGGTCGTGTATTTCGGCTACATCCTGCTGATCGCCTTCAACAAGCAGTTTCTCGCCAGCAAGATCGCCGACGGCGCCGTGACCTCGGTCGGCATCCCGCTGGGCATCGGCGTGCTCGTCTTCACCATCATCATCACCGCGATCTACGTCCGCCGCGCGAACACCGAGTTCGATGCCACCAAGGATGAAATCGTCAGGGAGGCTTCCAAGTGATCAAGCTCAGGCACATTCTCGGCGGCGCAACCGCCCTCCTCGCGACCGGCTTCGTCATCGCCGCCGGCGCCGACCTCGGCCAGGCGCAGAAGCAGGCCACCAACTGGACCGCCATCGCGATGTTCGCGATCTTCGTCGGCATCACGCTGTGGATCACCAAGTGGGCCGCCGCCAAGACCAAGACCGCGTCGGACTTCTATACGGCCGGCGGCGGCATCACCGGCTTCCAGAACGGCCTGGCGATCGCCGGCGACTACATGTCGGCGGCTTCCTTCCTCGGCATTTCCGCCCTGGTGTTCGGCTCCGGTTTCGACGGCCTGATCTTCTCGATCGGCTGGCTGGTCGGCTGGCCGGTGATCACCTTCCTGATGGCGGAGCGCCTGCGCAACCTCGGCAAGTTCACCTTCGCCGACGTCGCCGGCTACCGCTTCGACGCGGGTCCGATCCGCACCTTCGCGGCCTGCGGCTCGCTGGTCGTGGTGGCCTTTTACCTGATCGCGCAGATGGTCGGCGCCGGCCAGTTGATCAAGCTGCTGTTCGGCCTCGACTACATCGTCGCGGTCAGCATGGTCGGTGCGATCATGATGATCTACGTGCTGTTCGGCGGCATGACGGCGACGACCTGGGTGCAGATCATCAAGGCCTGCATGCTGCTGACCGGCGCCACCTTCATGGCGCTGGCCGTAATGTTCCAGTTCGGCTTCAGCCCCGAGGCGATGTTCGCCAAGGCCGTTGAAGTGCACTCGAAGAAAGACGCCATCATGGGTCCGGGCGCGCTGATCACCGATCCGATTTCGGCCATCTCGGTCGGCATGGCGCTGATGTTCGGCACCGCCGGCCTGCCCCACATCCTGATGCGCTTCTTCACCGTGCCGAGCGCCAAGGAAGCCCGCAAGTCGGTGGCCTGGGCGACGACGTGGATCGGCTACTTCTACATCCTGACCTTCATCATCGGCTTCGGCGCCATCACCAACCTGATCCCCAACCCCATGGACTATTTCGTCAATGGCGAAATCGCCAAGGGGCTGAAGGGCGGCGGCAACATGGCCGCGGTGCATCTGTCGAAGGCGGTCGGCGGCGACCTGTTCATGGGCTTCATTTCCGCCGTGGCCTTCGCCACGATCCTGGCGGTGGTGGCGGGCCTGACGCTGTCCGGCGCTTCCGCCGTATCGCACGACCTGTACGCCTCGGTGTGGCGTCACGGCAACGTGGATAGCGCGACCGAACTGCGCGTGTCGAAGATCACCACGGTGTGCCTGGGCATCTTCGCCGTGCTGCTCGGCATCGTGTTCGAGAAGCAGAACGTCGCCTTCATGGTGATGCTGGCCTTCGCCGTGGCCTGCTCGGCCAACTTCCCGGTGCTGTTCATGTCCGTGTTGTGGAAGGATTGCACCACCAAGGGCGCGGTCGCGGGCGGCACGGTCGGCCTGGTCTCCTCCGTGGCGCTGACCATCATGTCGCCGGCCGTGTGGGAGGCTTCGCTGGGCAATCCGAAGGGTTCCGCGCTGTTCCCCTACGCGTCGTCGGCGATCTTCTCGATGACGGCGGCCTTCGTGGTGATCTACATCGTCTCCAAGCTGGACAACAGCGCCCAGGCGAAGAAGGAACGCGCTGCATTCCCGGCGCAGCTGGTCCGCTCGGAAACCGGTGTCGGCAGCTCCAGCGCCTCCGGCCACTAAGCAATACCGCAGCAAGCAAAGAGCCAGCCCTGCGGGGCTGGCTTTTTTCATCCTGTTTTCCGCAGATGACGCAGATTTTCGCAGATCAAAACGCGGTCCTTCAAAGGGTTGGAGGTACTCGCGGACAAACCCGATGGGTGATGGGGAAAGCGTGCCAAACGTGTTGATCCATCCGCGAAATCTGCGGATCAACTGTTTTTTCTAGAGTCATCAGGGGTTGGCCGCGGTGAAGCGCCGCCGAGGGTCATCCTCGCTCACCCAGTGCTGCTTCCACCACGCGTCGACCTGGGCGCGGGTCCACGGCATGTGTACCAGTATGCCGTCGAGCGCGCTGGCAACTTCAGCGATGGTCTGCGGCCGTGCCGAGGGGTCCTTCTCCAGGCAGCGTCCGATCAGGGCATCGAGCTCCGCCGGCACCTCGTAGGGAGAGCATTCCGAAGCAAGCCGGGGCACGACATGCAGCACCTGGTAGGTCAGGTCGTGTTCCGTTTCGGTCTCGAACAATCGCTTGCCGGTGAGCAGGAAAAAACCCACCGCACCCAGCGCATAGATGTCGGCACGGCCGTCGGCGTCGCTCGGATGGCGAATCCGCTCGGGCGACATGTAGAGCGGCGTGCCGAGGATGCGCATGACGCCGGTGAGATCCCGCGTCTGGTCGCCCGACATCTGCTTGACCAGGCCAAAATCGAGCACCTTGACGACGTCGCGCTCGCCGCGAACCTGGCACAGCATGATGTTCTGCGGCTTGATGTCGCGATGCACCAGCCCGCAGGAATGTGCCTCCCACAGGGACGCACAGGCCTGGCGCAGGATGGATGCGGTGCGCGCGGGCGGCACCGGCCCATAACGCTCGACCAGATCAGCCAGCGAAAGGCCTTCCAGGTATTCCATGGCGTAATAGAACTCGCCGTTCGGCCCGGTGCCGTAGTCGTAGATGGTGATGGTGTTGGGGTGGTGCAGCAGGCTGGAGAGCTGGACTTCGCGCTGGAAGCGCGCGGTCCATTCGTCCGAGGTCGTCTGCGGCTTCAGCACCTTGACGGCCGCCGGGCGCTTGAGCATGCGATGCTGCGCCAGGTACACATTGCTGATGGCGCCTTCGCCGATCTGTCGCAGCAGGCGATAGGGCCCCATCTGCCGGACACGGCCGTCCCGCCGCAGCAGGACCGCCAGAGCGTCGGGTGCCAGGAATCCGGAAAGCCAGACGGCGAAAATCAGCAGCAGGATGATGGCGAAGCCGGTCTGCAGATAAGTCAGCGGCGCATAGGCCTCGCTCGCCTCGATTTCGATCGCCACGCCAATGTCATGATCGCGCAGCCAGCGCCAGGCGCCGATCACCTCGCGGCCGAGATAGTTCGGATAGGGATCAAGCAGCAGGCCTTCGCCCCCTTCACCGCGCGTCGCGACGGCCCGGGTCGCAAGCAGGCTCAGGGCATCCCCCTCCGCGGCGGGAGTGACAAGGCGAAGCGCCAGGCCGCGCTGCCGCAGTTCCTCGACGTGCCGGCTGGGTGACAACAGCCATCCTTCGGCATCGAAAACCATGGCTTCCCCGCTGTGGCCAAGACGCGCGGCCTCGAACAGGCTGGCGAAGCCCTTGTCGACCGGAGAGCCGAGGGCAAGCGCCGCCACTATCCTGCCGTTCCCGGCACGAATCGGCGCCGCGACCCAGGCGCGGCCGATTTGGCGGACGCCGGCACCATCGGTAACGCTGTAAGGCCGAATGAAGGCGGATTGCCCCTTCAACACGAGCGCCAGATGGGCAAGGAAATCCGGCGTTACGCCAAGGCCGACCCGCTCCGCTTCGCTGGCGGCGAGAATCCGGCCGTGCGGATCGGTCACCAGCGCCGCCGTTATGCCAATGGTTGCCGCCTTGCCGAGAATGCCTTGCACAATGCTTACGCCGTCGCCACCGCGACCGGCCGCGAGGCGGGCAATATCGGCCGCCAGCTCTGCATCCGCGGCGAGTTGCTCGGCCTCATTGCGCCGCTCGGAAATCCATTGCTCAAGCGTGCCAATCTGGGTATTGAGCAGCGTCTGCAGACCGGTGGCGCGAATCTCGCGCAAGGAATCGTTGACGTTGCGATAGGCCCATACCCCAACGCCGAGCAAGGCTGCCAGGACCAGCAGCAGGGTGATGCGGGTGCGGTCGAAGTGGGCGTTCACGATTTCCGTGACAGATCAGGCTGCCGGAACGGGTTTCCCCCGCAATGCCGGAGCGAGGATCAAATGCATTGCAGCATGTGGGTGTCGCAATAAAGCCGTTTCAGCCAGGCGAGCGCGATCCAGAGCCAGAACAGCACGGCGAAGGCAATGTAGGGAATATGCTTGTCGATGACCAGCCGCGGCGTGACTTTCCGCATGGCCTTCACCACCGGCCCGGTGATGATCAGGAACAGCTTGTACATGGTGTTGTTGTCGCGGCCCCTGCCCGCCAGCAGGCCCAGCAGGCCCTGCCCGAGCAGGAACAGCATCGCGACCTCGACCAGCGCGCGCAGCACGCCAAGAATGAGTAGTTCAGGGTGGCTCATGGTATGTTTCGGTCTCCGTTATTTTGCTTGGTCAATCTCATGAATTACGATCACTGGCGGCATTATGCCCGCGGCTGGCTGTTCCACTTCTTCGGCCGCGAGGATGCCGCCTTCGAGTCTTACCTTACTGCGTTTAGCATGAATCCGCAGGACGTGCAGTCGGCGCGCCACCTGGCCGCGATCGCGGCGAAGCGGAAAAATTACGAAGTCGCCATCAAGTGGTTCGAGGCGGCGCTGGCGCTGACCCCGGACGATGGCGCCAACTGGTTCAACCTCGGCTACGTCTGCGAACACGCGGGCAAGCCGAAGGAAGCCATCGCCGCGTTCACCGAGGCGGTGCGCCTGGTGCCGCAACAGGACATGGCGTGGTACGGCATGGGTCTGGCGCATGCGCGGCTGGGCCAGCACGAGGAAGCGGTGAAGGCACTGGAAAAGGTGGTCGAGCTGCAGCCCATGAGCGGCGAAGGCTTCTACCAGCTGGGCATGGCCTACCATCATGCCAACCGGCCCGACGACGTCACCGGCATCGTCAAGCGCCTGGTCGGCTTCGAGCCGAAGCGGGCGAGAAAGCTGGTGCAGGATACCCAGCGCGCCGATCTGATGAAACTCATTCCCGAACTTCCTTTCTGATTCAAACAGGCCGTACCGCGGCCTTGTCCCGCAAGGGGATACCGTATCCTCGCCTTCGCTCGGAGACATAAACCTGGAAAAAACAGTTGGTCCGCAGATTTGCGCAGATGGATCAACAAGATTGGAGGGCCTGGCACATCACCCATCGGGTTGCCTGCCGATCGCCTCCAACCCACGGAATTACCACGCTCTAATCTGTGAAAATCTGCGTCATCTGCGGAAAATAGGATAAAAAAACCGGCCCGTGGTTTCCCAGGGGCCGGTTCAACGAGGGTGGGTATGCTCCCTAGCCCTCCTCCTCCTCCATAAGACTTATCAAGTACCCTTGGTGTCCATATCGCCTTCCAGGCTCGGATAGCGCACATGGTCAACCAGTTCCTGGATTTCCTTGTTCGGCGCCGGGGAAATCAGGCTGCCGATGATGATGCCAAGGAAACCGGCGGGAATGCCGAAGGTGCCTGCGGAGATCGGGGCGATATCCCACCACAGCGGTGCATTGACGCCGAAGAACGGATAGGTCATGTACATGTAGTAGGCGCACACACCAAGGCCCAAGCTCATGCCCAGCACCGCGCCGAGGTAGTTGGCGCGCTTCCAGAACACCCCGCAGACCAGCGCCGGGAAGAAGCCCGAGGCTGCCAGCGAGAAGGCCGCGCCGACCAGGAACAGGATGTCGCCCGGCTTCAGGCTGGTGACGTAGGCGGCACACAGCGCCACCACGAGCAACAGGCCCTTGGACACGGCCAGACGGCGAACCGTCGAGGCGTTCGGGTCGATCATCTTGTAGTACAGGTCGTGCGACATCGCGTTGGCGATGGTCAGCAGCAGGCCGTCAGCGGTGGAAAGCGCCGCTGCCAGACCACCCGCCGCCACGAGGCCCGAGATCACGTAGGGCAGACCCGCGATTTCCGGGGTTGCCAGCACGATCAGGTCGCCGCCGAGGACGATTTCCGCCAGTTGCACGATGCCGTCCTTGTTGATGTCGGCAATGTTCATCAGCGTCTTGTCCACCGTGGCCCAGTTGCTGACCCAGGCCGGCAATGCCGAGAAGCTCGAACCCACCAGGTTGCTGTACACCTCGTACTTGGCCAGGATGGCCAGCGCCGGTGCCGTGAAGTACAGCAGGAAGATGAAGAACAGGCCCCAGAACACCGAGACGCGCGCCTCATGCACCGATGGCGTCGTGTAATAGCGCATCAGGATGTGCGGCAGGGCGGCGGTACCGATCATCAGGCACGCGATCAGGGCGAGGAAGTTCTTCTTCGCCTTGGTACGGTTCTTCTCGATCTCTTCCGGCGTCTTCCCACCGACGGCAAAGGCCTCGGCATGCGCCTTGACCGGGGCAGCGCGAGCACCGACACCCTTCTCGGCAGTCCAGGCCTTCTTGGCCGCGGCAGCGTCGGCCGGGAAGTCCTTGATGGACTTCTCCGCGGCTTCAATGGCTTTCGGATCGGGAGTCGCTTCGGCCTTGAGGGCGTTCAGCTTCTCGACCAGCTTGGCCTTTTCCGCCGCGAGGAAGCCGGCGCCGTCCTTTTCCAGGCCCGCCAGCTTGGCGGTGGCCGCGGCAGAACGCTCACGGAATATGGCGCGCACCGACTCTTCCTTGGCGCCCTTGGGCGTGGTCTTGTCGTTGAACTCCTTTTCCAGCGCCGTCACCTTGGGCAGGGCCGAGGTGTAAGCGGCGATCTGCGGGATCGGGATGCCGGTATGCTTCACCGACAGCCAGACCACCGGGATCATGTAGGCCACGATCAGGATGATGTACTGGGCCACCTGGGTCCAGGTCACCGCCTTCATGCCGCCGAGGAAGGAGCAGACCAGGATGCCGGCCAGACCCACGAACACGCCGACCTGGAATTCAAGGCCGGTGAAGCGCGAGGTGATGATGCCGACGCCGTAGATCTGCGCGATCACGTAGGTGAAGGAGCAGGTGATGGCTGCGATCACGCCGATCAGGCGCGGCAGATGGCCGCCGAAGCGCGCACCGAGGAAGTCCGGAATCGTGAACTGACCGAACTTGCGCAGGTAGGGCGCCAGCAGGATCGCCACCAGGCAGTAGCCGCCGGTCCAGCCCAGCACGAAGGCCAAACCGTCATAACCGGACAGGTACAGGGTGCCGGCCATGCCGATGAAGCTGGCGGCGGACATCCAGTCGGCGCCGGTCGCCATGCCGTTGAACAGGGCGGGCACGCGTCGGCCGGCGACGTAGTACTCGCCGACGTCGGCCGTCTTCGACATGAAGCCGATGCCGGCATACAGCATGATGGTGGCGAACAGGAAGATGTAGCCGAGGATCTTGTTCGGCACGCCCATCTGCTCGAGGATGCCGACGACAATGACGAAGGCAACGAAACCGCCGGTATAGAAGCTGTAGTAGCGCTTCAGGTTGGCGGCAAATTGGGATTGGGTAACTTCAGCCATGTTAGTCGAGCTCCCCTTCGTGGACGCCGTATTCCTTGTCCAGGTTGTTCATGTAATGGGCGTAGTACCAAATGATCGCAACGTAGATGATCAAGGAGCCTTGCGCCGACATGTAGAAGCCCAGGGGGCCGATGATGGTGATTTCGTTGAGCTCGCGGGCAAACCAGCCCATGACGAACGTGAACACGAACCAGAGGACGAGCAGAAAGCTGCTCATCTTGAGGTTTATGTTCCAGTACTGCTTGTGTTTTTCAGTGAGTTGCATCTAGCACTCCTCCTTTTTGGCTATACGGCAAACCGGAACAGTTCGCCGTTCTTCCTGGGACGCACCCCGGGTTCCCCGTGTTATGCGCCTACCGTATCCCCGGAGCAGTACCAATGGCATAGATCAACGCCAATTGCCCCAAGATGCCGGCATTGTCGTCCGGCAATCCTGACGGGAAGCTTACAGGCCGACAGGAAAGCTTCCCGAAGCCAATGGCGGCTGGCTCCGCGGACCGTCGCCGCCCTCCAAGTAGCGCGGGAAGCTGACACGGAACAGGCTGCCCCTGCCCTGACTGCCGGCCAGCAGGTCTATCCTGGCCTGGTGCAGCTCGGCGATCTCGGCGGCAATCGGCAGGCCCAGCCCGCTGCCGTCGGCATCGGTTCCCAGCACGCGATAGAAGCGCTCGAAAACATTGGCGCGCTCTTCCGGCGGAATGCCGATGCCGTCATCTTCCACTTCGACCACCGCCAGGGCGCCGGCACGGGTGCGCACCGTGACGTGACCACCGACCGGGGTGTACTTGATTGCATTGTCCACCAGATTGGACAGCAGCTCGCGCAACAGCAAGGGAACGCCGTTGATCAGCAGGGGGCGGCCACTGGCCTCGAAACCGAGGTCTATCCTTTTCGCCAGCGCGCGGACCACCCAGTCCCCGGTGACGCTGCGCGCCAGATCGTCGAGGTCGAGCGGCACCACGCGGTGCACTTTTTCATGGCTGGCCTCGGCGCGGGCCAGGATCAGCAACTGGTTGATCATGTGCGAAGCGCGGTCGGTGCTTTCGGCAATCAGCTGCAGGGCATTGCGCATCTGCACCGGATCGGTTTCCGAAAGGGCGAGTTCGGTCTGGGTCTTGAGCCCTGTGAGCGGCGTGCGCATCTGGTGCGCGGCCTGGGCAATGAAGCGCTGCTGGGCCTGCAGATTCTCTTCCAGCCGCCCCATCATCTCGTTGAAAGCCACCACCAGCGGCCGCACTTCGTCCGGCACGCGATTGACCGGAATCGGTGACAGATCGGTGGGCCGGCGGCGGCGGATGCGCTCGCGCAGCCTGTGCAGGGGGGCGATGCCGCGGGTCAGGCCCAGATACACCAGGATCACCGCCAGCGGAATGATGGCGAATTGCGGCAGCAGCACGCCGGAAATGATCCGCGAGGAAAGCAGTTCCCGCTTGTGCAGGGTTTCCGCCACTTGCACGATGATCGGCGGCAGACCGCTCCTCACGGGAATGAAGGCATAGGCGATCCGCACGTTCTCGGCTTCGATGCGATCGTCGCGAAACATGACCTTGCGCGCTTCAATGTTTGCCGGCAATGTCGGCCAGGGAATTTCCCGGTCGCCGTGAATGATCTTGTTGCTGGGGCCGACCACCTGATAGTAGGTCGTGTCGACATCGTCCGCCCGCAGCAGCGTGCGTGCCGACGCCGGCAGGCTCACCGTCACCCTTCCGCCTTCCACATTCACCAGGCGCACGATGGCGGTGACGTTGTCGGCCAGGGCCTGGTCGTAGGGCTGGTCGGCGATGTAGCTGGCGACGTGGTTGGTGGCGGCGATCGAGATCGGCCACAGCAGCAGCAGCGGCGCCAGCATCCAGTCGAGGATTTCGCCGAACAGAGAATTCGGGTATTCGACATAAAGGAAGGGATTCGGACCGCGCAGGTTCGGCGAGACAGGCGCCGCGGGTTTGTCGAACAGGTCTTCGCTTTGCGGGCCGCCGGGCCCGCCTTGCGCGCCGCGATCAGCTGCGGTCATCAGCGGAAACAGTGGCGTCGGACGGTTTCTCCAGGCAATACCCCAAGCCACGCACCGTTGTAATGCGGGCATCGCCGGGTTCGAGCTTCTTGCGCAGGCGATGGATGTAGACTTCGATGGCATTGTTGCTGACTTCCTCGCCCCAGCTGCACAACTGGTCGACCAGTTGTTCCTTCGCCACCAGGCGCCCGGCACGCAGCAACAGGATTTCGAGCAGCGCCAATTCACGCGCCGAGAGCTCGACGATCTCGCCGTTGAGGCGGGCAATGCGTTCGGACTGGTCGTAGGACAAGGCCCCCACTTCGATCCGCGTCGGATTGCCGGTGCCGCGACGGGTGAGCGCCCTCACCCTGGCAAACAGTTCCGGCAGGGCAAAAGGCTTGGTCAGGTAATCGTCGGCGCCGGCATCCAGCCCGCGTACGCGGTCTTCGACGCCGTCCTGGGCGGTGAGCACCAGTACCGGCATGGTGACTTTGCGCGCCCGCAGTCGCTTGAGCACATCGATCCCCGACAGCCGCGGCAAGCCCAGATCAAGGATCAGCAAATCGTAGGGCTGGGAGAGCAGGGCCGTGTCGGCATCGGCGCCGTTGTTGACGTGGTCGACCGCATAACCGGATTTGCGCAGGGCGGCGATCAAGCCCTGGGAAATGATGCGATCGTCTTCTGCAAGCAGTAGTCTCATGGCGTCATTGTGGCTGGAAATTGGCGGGTGCGACGTTCAGCGCCCCCAGCTTGCCACAAATCAGGCCTTGGGCAAGCGGGCGCTGACACCCGCCCAAAATGCCTCGGCTTTTTGCTTGCCCGCCATCCCCTGAAGGATGACGCGGCATTTTTCCAGCACGACCGCGAGATCCTCCACGCCTTTGGCCTTCTCGATCAGCGCGGTCAGGTCGTCGGCCGCCGGGCCCATGAGGTCAACCAGGGCACGACAGGCATAACGCGAAGCCGATGTCAGCGAAACCTCGATCGGCGGCGAAGCCGGGGTTGCGTGCGCGTGCGCGGTCTCGACTACCGGTGCGGCAGCGGCGGGCGCCGGACCCGTGTCAATCTCGATATACCCCTGCGCCAGCAGCGAATCGAGGATGTCTCCGGTGCTGGGATGGGCGCTTCTGGACAAAAGGCCGCTGCGCGTGGTCTTGTCGTCCACCATGATCAGCATGGTCCGCTCCCGCAATCCGAGCTTGTTGACCCGGGTCGCAATCTCGGTTCTGCCCTTTTCGGTCTTGCGATAGATGCCGTCCTCAGCCATGGGTATCCTCTTTGTAATATGTTTTATGGCTGAATGATAGCGTGTCCGGCGCGGCCTCGGGCAATCGGGAATTTGCGCGGCGCAGCATCCCGAACTCGCTCGCCGTACCGTCAGCGCCGACTTTCAACACGCGAGGCAAAACACCAAAAACAAAACCCCCAACCCTGTTGCCAGAGTCGGGGGTTTCGATGCGACAGGCCCAGTAGGAAGGAGGGTAACGGGAGGGAACCTGGGTTCCCTCCTGTTCCTTCCACTGGATATGAAATCGACAGCGTCGATTACATATCCATGCCACCCATGCCGCCCATGCCACCCATGCCGCCCATGCCACCCATGCCGCCCATGCCGGCCGGCTTGTCCTCGACCATCTCGGCCACCATGCAGTCGGTGGTCAGCATCAGGCCGGCAACGGACGCGGCGTTCTGCAGCGCGGTGCGGGTCACCTTGGTCGGATCCAGCACGCCCATCGCGACCATGTCGCCGTACTCGCCGGTGGCGGCGTTGTAGCCGAAGTTGCCCTTGCCTTCGAGCACCTTGTTGATCACCACCGAGGGCTCGTCGCCGGCATTCGCGGCGATTTCGCGCAGCGGCTGCTCCAGGGCGCGCAGCACGATCTTGATGCCGGCTTCCTGCTCGTGGTTGTCGCCCTTCAGGCTGATCGCAGCGCGGGCGCGCAGCAGCGCAACACCGCCGCCGGCCACGATGCCTTCTTCAACGGCGGCACGCGTGGCGTGCAGCGCGTCTTCGACGCGGGCCTTCTTTTCCTTCATTTCCATTTCGGTCGCGGCGCCGACCTTGATCAGCGCAACACCGCCGGCCAGCTTGGCCACGCGCTCCTGCAGCTTTTCCTTGTCGTAGTCGCTGGTGGCTTCCTCGATCTGGGCGCGGATTTGCGTGACGCGGGCCTTGATCGAATCTTCCTTGCCGGCGCCATCGATCAGCGTGGTGTTTTCCTTGGCGACTTCGACGCGCTTGGCCTGGCCGAGATCAGCCAGGGTGGCCTTCTCCAGCGTGAGGCCGACTTCCTCGGCGATCACCGTGCCGCCGGTCAGGATGGCGATGTCTTCGAGCATGGCCTTGCGGCGGTCGCCGAAGCCCGGGGCCTTGACGGCAACGGTCTTGAGGATGCCGCGGATGTTGTTCACCACCAGGGTGGCCAGGGCTTCACCATCGACATCTTCGGCGATGATCAGCAGCGGACGGCCGGCCTTGGCGACCTGCTCGAGTACGGGCAGCAGGTCACGGATGTTGGAAACCTTCTTGTCGTGCAGCAGGACGAAGGGGTTGTCCAGGATGGCGATCTGCTTGTCCGGGTTGTTGATGAAGTAGGGCGACAGGTAGCCGCGGTCGAACTGCATGCCTTCGACGACTTCGAGTTCGTTCTGCAGGGACTTGCCGTCCTCGACGGTGATCACGCCTTCCTTGCCGACCTTGTCCATCGCATCGGCGATGATCTTGCCGACGTCGGCGTCGGAGTTGGCGGAAATCGAGCCGACCTGGGCGATTTCGTGGGTCGTGGTGCAGGGCTTGGAGATCTTCTTGAGTTCTTCGGTCACGGCGATCACGGCCTTGTCGATGCCGCGCTTGAGATCCATCGGGTTCATGCCGGCGGCGACGAACTTCATGCCTTCGCGGACGATCGACTGGGCCAGCACGGTGGCGGTCGTGGTGCCATCACCGGCGACGTCGGAGGTCTTGGAAGCGACTTCCTTGACCATCTGCGCGCCCATGTTCTCGAACTTGTCCTTGAGTTCGATTTCCTTGGCGACGGAAACGCCGTCCTTGGTCACGGTCGGCGCGCCGAAGGAGCGCTCGAGCACGACGTTGCGACCCTTGGGGCCGAGGGTTACCTTGACGGCGTCGGCCAGAACATTGACGCCATTCACCATGCGCTGACGCGCGGAATCGCCGAAGCGGACTTCTTTAGCTGCCATTTGTATGTATCTCCTGTAATTCTATGGGGATCAGAGCTCAACTACGCCCATGATGTCTTCTTCACGCATGACCAGCAACTCGTCGCCATCGACCTTGACGGTCTGGCCGGAGTACTTGCCGAACAACACGCGGTCGCCAACCTTGAGCGACATCGGACGGACCTTGCCGTCGTCCTGGATCTTGCCGTTGCCGACGGCGATGACCTGGCCCTGATCGGGCTTTTCAGCGGCGTTGTCGGGGATGACGATGCCGGAAGCGGTTTTCTTCTCTTCTTCGAGACGCTTGACGATAACGCGGTCATGCAAAGGACGAATTTTCATGGGTTGAACTCCTCTTGAACTGGATTGGTGCAGAAAAAGCCGGTGCGGGCGGGCCGCAGGTCTGAGTCGGGCGAAGGTATCTATTAGCACTCATCGCCAACGAGTGCTAATAATAGGGCCTTGTGGCCGCTTATTCAAGGGGCCACCGATAAAATCTGTTCGTTCATCGTCGGCGGGGGGGCAACCGGCAAGGCGACTCGCAGCAGGATTCCATATATCCGCACATGCAAATTTAATGGCTCCGCGTACTATCCTTGGCTAAAGTCCCTGTTCTTCAACCGGGCAATCATGCCCCGCCATCCGGCTGCCCCGGGCAGCTGCCGATCAGAGAGAGACTCGCCATGAGCTTGCGCAGGCAATTGATCCTGGTGCTGGCCGTTCTTGCACTGGCCACACTGATTGCAAACGGTTTCAGCTTCTACATGGTTTCCCGCCTCGGCGAGGCGGCACAGAAGGTGGATGCGAACCTCGGCACATTTGCCGCCGATGCCCGGCTCTGGATGGCCGTGGTGACCGTGGTCGCCTCGACCTTCGGGCTTGCCGCCTTCCTGTTGCTGGTGCGGATGCTGCTGCGCCTGCTGGGCGGCGAACCGCAGTATGCAGCGAGCGTGGTCGGCCGCATCTCGCAAGGCGACCTGGCCTTCAAGATCGAGGTCGACGCCGACAACCCGAACAGCCTGCTGGGTGGAATCGCCTCGATGCAGTCGAATCTCCACGAGATGGCAAGCCAGATCCGGGTGGCTGCGGAGAAGCTCAACGACGCCGCCAACCGCATGCAGGAAACCACCGGCAGCATCAGCCGAGGCAACGATCAGCAATGCGCCACCGTGGTCGAGACCGCCACTACGATCAGCAACGCCGAGGGCATTGCACGCCGCGTCGCCGACAGCGCCGCCGAGGTCCGCCAGATGTCGGCGGCGAGCATGACGCGGATGCAGGAAGGCAACGAGAGCCTGTCGCGCATGATCGGCGAAATCGACAGCGTGGAAAGTTGCGTGGATGAAATCTCCCGCACCGCGGAAGCCTTCATCGAGAGCACCCAGGCGATTACGGGGATGACCCAGGAAGTCCGCGACATCGCCGACCAGACCAACCTGCTGGCCTTGAACGCGGCCATCGAAGCCGCCCGTGCCGGCGAGCATGGGCGCGGCTTCGCGGTGGTTGCCGACGAAGTTCGCAAGCTTGCGGAAAAATCCGCCCAGACCGCCGCAGAGATCAACAAGGTGACCGCGGCACTGAGCGACAAGTCGGCCATCGTGGAGCGCGCCATCGAAAACGGCAGGCAGGCGCTGCGCTCCTCGCAGGATCATCTGGAAAGGGTCGCCGAGGGACTGGGCGAAGCGAATCAGGCGGCGCAGCTCACCACGCAGGGAATGGAAGAAATTTCATCCTCGATGATCGAGCAGACCGCCGTCAGCAGGGAGATCGGCAGCAATGTCGACCGCGTTGCCCGGGTCGCGAAGGAAATCAGCGTGCCCATCGGCCATGCCGAACAAGAGGGACAACAGCTGCAGACGCTGGCGACGGAGCTCAACGGGGTGCTGAACCGCTTCAAGCTGTAAGGCTTCCGGAACACCCTCACACCAGGCGGTTGTTCCGGTAATCGGCGATCGCCTGTTCGATTTCCTCGCGGGTATTCATCACGAACGGTCCGTGCTGCGCCACCGGCTCGCCCAGCGGCCGTGCCGCCAGCAAGAGAAAGCGGGCCGGACCATCGACGGCCCGGAACTCCACCCGCTCGCCGGCGGAGAGCACGCCGGCATCCTGCGCCGACAGGGGGCGCGGATCGTCCGCCGGACCGATCGCCAGGCGTCCCTCGTAGGCATAGACGAAAGCGCCGTGGGCGGCAGGCAGCGCCTGGGCGAAGTACCCGCCGGCAGGCAGCAGAACGTCGATGTAGAGCGGCTCGGTCGACAGGCCCTGTACCGGGCCGGCCACCGCGCGGCCCTCGACCGCGATGCTCCCGGCGATCACCCTGGCCTCGCCGCCACCGGGCAGTGTCGTCCTCGGAATCTCTTCGGGGCGAATGTCGCGGTAATGCGCCGGCTTCATCTTTTCGGCCGCCGGCAGGTTGATCCAGAGCTGGAAGCCGCGCATGCGGCCACTTTCCTGTTGCGGCATTTCGGAATGGATGATGCCGCGCCCGGCGGTCATCCATTGCGCGCCGCCGGGCAGCAGGTCGCCGCGGTTGCCGAGGTGGTCCTCGTGCAGCATGTGGCCGTCGAGCATGTAGGTCACGGTCTCGAAACCGCGATGCGGATGCGGGGGAAAACCGGCGATGTAGTCGTCCGGATCGTCGGACGAGAACTCGTCGAGCATCAGGAAGGGATCGACGCGCGTGGCCGGCGACTGGCCGAGGCTGCGGCGCAGGCTGACACCGGCGCCGTCCGAGGTGGCAACGGAACGGATGATCTGTTGCAGGCGGCGAATGGTCATGGCGGTTCTCCTTGTGGCAACGCCTCCAAGATGGGCCCTGAAGCTTTATCGCTAGGATACCGTCCGCGCCTTGGGCGCAGACATAAATCGCAAGTAAGATCGCGGCACTTCACTGTTGCAGAAAGAGTCGCAATGAGCTTCCTGATCCTCGGCCTGGTGCTGTTCCTCGGTGTCCATTCGGTACGCATCTTCGCCGGCGACTGGCGCGAGGCGCAGATTGCCCGGCTCGGCGAGGTGCGCTGGAAAGGCGTGTACTCACTTCTTTCGGCAATTGGCTTGGGGCTGATCATCTGGGGTTACGGCATGGCTCGCGCCGATTCCCCGACACTGTGGGGCTCACCGATCTGGACTCGGCATCTCGCCGCCACGCTGACGCTGCCGGCCTTCATTCTGCTCGTGGCGGCCTATCTGCCAGGCAGCCGGATCAAGGCGGTCGTCGGCCATCCGATGGTCGCCGGCGTCAAGCTGTGGGCGCTGGCGCATCTGCTGGCCAACGGCGCGCTGGTCGACGCGACGCTGTTCGGTGCCTTCCTGATCTGGGCGGTGCTCGATTTCGTTTCGGCGCGACGCCGGGATCGGGTCGCGGGTCGCACTTATCCGGCACGCGGCGCTTCCCGCGACGCCGCGGTGGTGGTGATCGGACTGATTGCCTGGGCGCTGTTCGCCTTTTACGGCCACGCCTGGCTGATCGGGGTGGCGCCGTTCGGCAGCTAAGCGTCAAAGGCGTATCCGCCGCACCGGAAGCGCCGACTTTTGTGCCTCGCTTAAAAGATGGCGCACCTCCTGAGCCACCCGCCCCTGAAAATAGCTACTCAAACCCACCCCGAAAGAACAGCATGGTCCACACTTTGACAAGCTATAGTTATGTTTTCTCTCTTCTATTCAGCACAATTGCATGCTTGCCCTCGCTGATGTCAGTCTCTTCCTGAGCGCGAAGAAAAACGCCATTTCGGTTATCGACTGGCGCCCAGGAATTTCGAAGAAAGACGCACATTGGTGGAAATGGGATTCTGCAGTCGAAGTCAATGGTGTTGTGTCGGAGGGCACGCGGATAATTCTGCAGTGGCGGCCCGCCGCAGGCGCCGCACTTGAAAAATACAGTTGCGGGCTGCTATATACGAACCGAACGTGTTTATGCCATTGATTTTGAGCCGGATGGACAGCACACAAACAAGGTGGGTAAGGGGCGTCCTTATTTTGGCAAGCGTTTTGGCCCGGGAACACATAAACACACATGGTCGGATGAAGGCTATGGATATATGGAGCCAATCACTGATTTCAAAGATTTCCCCGCTCTGTTTGAGCATTTCTGTACGAAAACGAACCTAGAGGTAGTTGGCGGATACAGACCGCCACCCAGCCAACAACTGGAGTTGATATGAACTGCGCAAACCTGCTCGAAAACCTGGGCTTTGACTGCGCGCCGCGTGAAAATGGCGCACTGCGCCTGTGGTCGCCCTTTACCTTCGACGACGGCGAACACCTTGGCTTGTTTCTGGAGCCTCTCGGAGATGATCGCTGGCTCGTCACTGATCATGCCGACACACTGATGCATGCCAGTGCACTGGGTGCAAAGCTCAGCAAGCCACGCTTGGAGGGTATCCGCAAGCGCTTCCCCGCAGTTAATTTGAGCGATGGCGGAGCACTGAGAGCGACTGCCGCACAAGCCGACTTGCCCAGCGTAGTCGCCGCCGTACTGAATACCGCAATTGCCATCAGCCACTCCGAAGCAAGCTGGCTACCGAAGGCTGGCGAAGAACGCTTCATCCAGAGCGTCGGCCGCGAATTACAGTCTGTCGCCGGCGCACACCTGCAACGCAATGTCTCGGTGCAAGGGGTTTCCGGTCATCAACTCGAATTCCCCTTGGTGATCGACTTGCCGGATGTTGGACGGCATTACATCCAGCCGGTGGCAAGCGGTGACGAACATGTTGATTGGGGTAACGTCTATAAAGCCGGCGGTAAGATGCTTGATCTTAAATCGGCGGGCGCTGACGAACATCAGCGAATTGTCGTTATCGAAGACATGCCAGGCGATGAAGAATTGGGCAAGGCAATCACCTTCCTGAGCGTTACTACATCAGTATTGCTGTTCAGTCATCGCATGCAATGGCTGGAGCGCTTCCGCCTCGCCGCGTGACAGATGGGAGACTGCAAGAAGTTTCTCGATAGGGTAAACAGGGTTCCCGCGCCGAGCGCGGCAACAGCCAACCGATTCAGAGAAGCGGCCTACGGCCGTTACACCTCGAAAGCCTCGCCGGTAGCGAAGAAACTGCCGCCGGACTGGTAGTGAATGCTGCGTTGCTCTTCGTCAGGAAAATGCCAGCGGCCATCGGAGAACACCGCCGGATCGGCCCAGGCGGCGACCACTTCGGCGAGGAACAGGTCGTAGGTCTGCTGGTTGTGCGGCTCGGGAATGACGCGGCATTCGAGCCAGGCCAGGCCGCCGTCGATCAGCGGCGCACCGACGACGCTGGCCGCCGTCTCGCCAACGCCGACTTTCAAGAATTTGTCGGCTTCCCTTCCCGACTGCGTGCCGACCGCCAGCGTCAGCGCCGCCTGCTGCCGCGACGGCACATTGAGCACGAACTCGCCCGAGGCCTCGACCAGCTCCCGCGTCAGCGTGGCCTTGTCGATCACCACCGCCACCTTGGGTGGATCGAAGTCGAGCGGCATGCTCCATGCCGCGGCCATCACGTTGCGCCGGCCGGCGTGGGCGCTCGACACCAGCACCGTGGGACCATGGTTGAGCAGCCGATAGGCTTTCGGTAGCGGCACGGCGATGCGTGTCATGCCGCGCGCTCCGCTGCGCGACGCATCGCAAAGTCGACGAACCATTGCAGGCTGGCGGGATTGGCCATCGCGTCCGGGTTGGCGATCTTGTCCAGGGCGTGGCCGAGCAGCAGCTTCTTCACCGGCAGTTCCATCTTCTTGCCGGACAGCGTGCGCGGAACCTCGGCCACCTGGAAGATCTCGTTGGGCACGTGGCGCGCCGACAGCGCGACCTTGATCCGCTCGCGCAAGGTGGCTTCGAGTTGCTTCGTCAGCTCATGGCCGGGACGCAGGACGACGAACAGCGGCATATACGATTCGCGGCCGAGGAATTCCAGATCGACCACCAGGCTGTCCAGCACTTCCGGCAGTTCCTCGACGGCGCGATACAGCTCGCTGGTGCCCATGCGGATGCCGTGGCGGTTGATGGTGGCATCGGAACGGCCGTAGATGATCGCGCCGCCATGCGGCGTGATGCGCAGCCAGTCGCCGTGGCGCCAGACACCCGGGTACATGTCGAAGTAGCTCTCGCGGTAGCGGCGGTCTTCGGGGTCGTTCCAGAATTTCAGCGGCATCGAAGGCATCGGCGCGCTGCACACCAGTTCGCCGACTTCGTCGATCAGCGCCTTGCCGGCTTCGTTCCAGGCTTCCACTTTTGCGCCGAGGCAGCGGCACTGCATCTCGCCCAGATAGACCGGCAGCGTCGCCACGCCGCCGACGAAACAGCCGGCAAAATCGGTGCCGCCGGAAATCGGATTGATCCAGATGTCCGGCCGCACGTGGTCGTAAATCCATTGATAGCCTTCCTCCGGCAGCGGCGAGCCGGTGGAGCCGACCACGCGCAACGCCGACAGGTCGGCAACCTCGTTCGGCTCGACATGGGCCTTGAGGCAGGACAGAAAGAAGGCTGCGCCGGCGCCGAAAAACGTCACGCGCTTTTCGCCGACGAAACGCCACAGCGCGTTCCAGTCCGGCCAACCCGGGTTGCCGTCGTAGATGCAGATGGTGCTGCCCATCAGCAGGCCGATCAGCTGGCAATTCCACATGATCCAGCCGCTGCTCGAATACCAGTGGTAGCGGTCCTCCGGGCCGAGGTCGAGATGGAAGGCGCCGAGCTTGACATGCTCGATGACGATGCCGCCATGCGAATGCACGATGGGCTTGGGCAGGCCGGTGGTGCCCGAGGAATAGACGACCCACAGCGGATGGTCGACTTGCAGCGGCTCGCTGCCTGCCGTTGCAGCGGCCCAGCCCGTGCAGCTGGCGAACTCCGCCGGATCGGCCTGCTCGTCGAAACTCGGCAGCAGTACCATGTGGTCGATACTGGGCAGTTCGGCCAGCAGTTCGTGGATCAGTTCGCGGCGATCGTAGGACTTGCCGCCGTACTGGTAGCCGTCTACGGCGATCAGCACCTTCGGCGCGATCTGGCGAAAACGGTCGAGCACGGCGATGCGCCCCATGTCCGGCGAGCAGGCCGACCAGATCGCGCCAAGGCTGGCAACGGCGAGGAAGGCGACGACGGTTTCCGGAATGTTGGGCAGATAGGCCACCACGCGGTCGCCGCGCCCGACGCCCATGCCGCGCAGGCTGGCCGCCAGCGCACCGACCTGGCGCCGCAGTTCCGGCCAGCCCAGCTCGCGGTCGACGCCGGCCTCGTTGCGCGAAATGACGGCCGGGCGGTTGGGCGTAACATGGCGAAACACCTGCTCGACGTAGTTCATCGTCACGCCGGGAAACCATTGCGCGCCGGGCATCCGGGCATCGGCCAGAACCCGCGTGCGCGGCGTCGCGGCGGGGATCGCGAAGTAATCCCAGACCGCGCCCCAGAAGCCTTCGAGATCCTCCACCGACCAGCGCCAGAGTGCATCGTAGTCCGCGAATTTCAGTCCGCGCTCGGCCGCCAGCCAGTTGCTGAAAGCCGTGATCTTCGCTGCGCTGATCGTGGCGGCCGAGGGCCGCCAGGCAGGATTATTCATGCGTGATCTTCTCCTCGTTCTGCCCGCGATTCTATAAGATCACGCCCATGCGAAAACTGCTGCTTGCCCTGCTCTGGCTGTGCGCCACGACTACGCGCGCCAACGACCTGCCCGCCCCGGTGGCGCAGGCGCTCAAGGGCGCCGGCATTCCGGTGGCGGCAACCGCATTGTGGGTCGGCGAAGTTGACGCCGCCAAGCCGCGCCTCGCGGTGAACGCACGCGCCGCCCTGAACCCCGCCTCGACCATGAAGCTGGTCACCACCTATGCCGCGCTCGACCTGCTGGGCCCGGCCTATGTCTGGAAGACCGAAGCCTTTGCCAACGGCGCGCTCAACGACGGTGTCCTGACCGGCGATCTGCACCTGCGCGGCGGCGGCGATCCCAAGCTGACCTACGACCAGTTCGAGCGCTTGCTGCGACAGATCCGCGCACGCGGCATTCGCGAGATTCGCGGTGACCTGGTGCTCGACCGCGGCGCCTTTGCGGTGAATGGAGCCGACCCGGCACGCTTCGACGCGCAACCGATGCGGCCCTACAACGTCGCGCCGGATGCCCTCCTGGTGAACTTCAAGGCGGTCACGCTGCAATTGATTCCCGATCCCGCGAACAGGACGCTGACGGTCGCCATGGAGCCGGCGCCGACCAACCTCGACCTGGTCAACCAGATCAAGCTGGGCAACGGCAATGGCTGCGGCGACTGGAAGGAGCGCCTGCGCGCCGACACCTTCAGCCACGGCACGACGACGCGCCTGGTGCTGACCGGGGTGTTTCCCCAAAGCTGCGGCGAGGAGCGCTGGAACATCGCCGTGATGGAACACCCGCAATTCGTGCTCGGCGTTTTCCTCCAGCTGTGGGCGGAGCTCGGCGGTTCGCTGACCGGCGGGGTACGCGAAGGCATGGTGCCGGCCGACGCGCGCGCGGTCGGCGTGCTGCCATCGCCGACTCTTGCCGAAGTGGTGCGCGACATCAACAAATTCTCCAACAACGTCATGGCGCGCCAGCTGTTCCTGACGCTGGGCATGGAGGCCGGACGGCGGCCGGCAAACACCGACGATGCCGATGCGGCGATTCGTTCCTGGCTCGACGCGCGCGGCCTCGGCATTCCGGAGCTGGTCCTGGAAAACGGCTCCGGCCTGTCGCGCCGCGAGCGGATTTCCGCCGAAGGCCTGGGGCGCGTCTTGCAGGCGGCATGGCGCAGTTCGGTGATGCCGGAGCTGATGGCGTCCCTGCCGGTGACGGCCACCGACGGCACGATGAGGAAGCGCCTCAAGCAGAACGGCGTTGCAGGACAGGCGCACATCAAGACCGGTTCGCTGGAGGGCGTGCGCAGCATCGCCGGCTATGTGCTGGACAAGACGGGCCGGCGCTGGATCGTGGTGTTCTTCGTCAATCACGCCCATGCCGGAGCAGCGCAGCCGGCACAGGATGCGCTGCTGGAATGGGTCTACGCGGGACGCGGCACATGAAGCGCGCCGCGCTCCTCGTCGTTGCCTTCGCCTACATGGTGCTGCTGATCGAAGCCCTGCACGCCGCCGTGGCGTGGTGGAAAGGCGAACTGGCACAACCGGGCTGGAGCGACATCGCACTGATCGGCGTGCTGCCGCTGCTGGTCTGGATCTGGTGGCGCTACATCTCGCCCTTCGGCCAGCCCGACTGCCAGAAATGCGCGCTACCGCCCGAAACCGGCAAGCCGCAGTGACGCCTTGCCCCTGCGGCCGCCCGCTCGCCTACGCGGCGTGCTGCGGCCCGCTTCACGAGGGAAGCCCGGCGCCCGACGCCGAGTCGCTGATGCGCTCGCGCTACAGCGCCTATGTGCTCGGACTGGAGGACTATCTGCTGGCCACCTGGCATGCGTCCACGCGTCCCTCCGCACTGAATCTCGCAGCGGAGCCCCGGCCGAAGTGGCTGGGCCTGGAAGTCAAGGCGAGTACGCAAACCGGCGATGCCGCCACCGTGGAATTCGTCGCCCGCTGCAAGCTCGGCGGGCGGGCGCAGCGCATGCACGAGATCAGCCGCTTCGTGCGCGAGGATGGGCGCTGGTACTACGTCGATGGCGTGGTTGACGGCGGAGTCTCCGCCCGCGCGGACTAGCGCGATTTCTCCGCTTCGCCCTGTCTCGTGTAGCGCAGTTGCGTCAGGTCGAAGCCCTGCGTCGCGGCGGTCTTGAGCGCCTCATCGAGCAGGTCCTTCGACAGTTGCGGAGTCCGCGACAGCACCCAGAGATACTTGCGGTTGGGGTTGCCGACCACTGCCCAGCGATACTCGGGATCGAGTCCGAGCACCCAGTAGTCCGATCGAAACGGCCAGAAGAACGACACCTTGAGCCGGGCGTTGCCGCTGCCGTCCACCACCGTGGCGCTACCCTTCGCCTGATCGAATCCGCTCTCGGTACGGCAGCGATTGGTGACCGACACATCGCCTTCCGGAGTCAGCCCGTACTCGGCGGTGGTGTCGCCGATGCACTGGCGCTGGAAGACCATCGGAAAGCTGGCAATCTCGTACCACTTGCCGGCGTAGCGGGCGAGGTCCAGGACCGGCACGCTGCTCACCGGTACCCCCGCCCTGGCCGGCATGGCCAGCGAAGCGAGCAGCGCGAGCGCGATGCGCAGCAGTGCGGGACGGATCAAAGCAGCTTTTCGATGTCGTCGGCCATGTCTTCCGGCTTGTGCGCCGATGCATAGCGAGCGACGACATTGCCTTCGCGGTCAACCAGGAATTTGGTGAAATTCCACTTGATGCCTTCAGTGCCGAGCAAGCCCGGCGCAGCTTTTTTCAGGAAGGCGAAGATCGGATGGGTATCCCCGCCATTGACATCGACCTTGGCGAACATCGGGAAGCTCACGTCGTAGGTCAGGCTGCAGAATTCACCAATGGCGGCTTCGTCGCCCGGCTCCTGGCCACCGAACTGGTTGCAGGGAAAACCCAGCACCACCAGGCCGCGCTCGCCGTACTTCTGCCACAAGGCTTCGAGCCCGGCGTATTGCGGGGTGAAGCCGCAGCCGCTGGCCGTGTTGACGATCAGGAGCACCTTGCCCTTGTAGTCCTTCATCGACTGCTTCCCGCCATCGATACGGCGGGCAGAGAGTTTGTACAAGTCGCTCATCACTTCTCCTGGTCGAGTTTGACGGCATAACGCTTGAGGTCGGCCAGGCGCACGACTTCAAGCGCGGCGGCCGAGGTCGCTTCGAGCACGACGGGTGGCGCCATGCCGGCCTGCAGCGCTTCCAGCCAGCGGGCGGAACACAGGCACCAGCGATCGCCCGGCTTCAGGCCGGGGAACTCGAACTCGGGATGCGGAGTGGACAAGTCGTTGCCGCGCGATTTCGAGAAGGCCAGAAAAGCCGCGCTGGCGATGATGCAAACGCCGTGGTTCCCGATGTCCTCTTCCGTCACCTGACAATCGCCGGTGCGGAAAAACCCGGTCATCGGATCGGTGCTGCAGGGCTGCAGGAGCCCGCCCAAAACATTTTTTGCCAGATCGTGCATGTCGTTTCCCGAATCCTTCAGACCTGAACATTATCGACCCATGGCGGGACAAAAAGTTGCCGCGCAAAAAGAAATGGCCCGCGAACGGGCCATTTCCCTTGCGATGAAATGGACTTACAAGCCGGCGTCGGCCCTCAATGCAGCAGCGACGGGGCTTTGTCTTCGGCCGGCCCTGCGGACCTTAACCTGCCGATGAAACCGGGCAGGTTAGCCTGCGACGAAGCACAGCCAAGGCGCCGTGCTTACAGCCCCGCATCCGCGCGCAGCGCGGCAGCCTTGTCGGTCGCTTCCCACGTAAATTCCGGCTCGTCGCGGCCGAAGTGGCCGTAGGCGGCGGTCTTTTCGTAGATCGGACGCAGCAGGTTGAGCATCTGCACGATGCCCTTCGGCCGCAGGTCGAAATGCTTCTTCACCAGTTCGGCGATGGTGGCGTCGGCGACCTTGCCGGTACCCTGCGTGGTGACCCAGACCGAGGTCGGCTCGGCGACGCCGATGGCGTAGGAAATCTGCACCAGGCACTTGCTGGCGAGTCCCGCGGCGACGATGTTCTTCGCCACGTAGCGGCCGGCATAGGCGGCGGAACGGTCGACCTTGGAGGGATCCTTGCCGGAAAATGCGCCGCCGCCGTGGGGCGCCGCGCCGCCGTAGGTGTCGACGATGATCTTGCGCCCGGTCAGGCCGCAGTCGCCCTGCGGACCGCCGACGACGAAGCGGCCAGTCGGATTGACCAGGTACTTGATCTCGCCCTTGATCAGTTCCTTGGGCAGCATCGGCTTGATGATTTCCTCGATCACGGCTTCGCGGATCTGCGGCAGCTCGATGTCCGGTGCATGCTGGGTGGAGACCACCACGGTGTCGATCGAATGCGCCTTGCCGTCCTGGTAGCGGATCGTCACTTGCGACTTGGCGTCGGGGCGCAGCCAGGGCAGGCGGCCGTCGCGGCGCAACATCGACTGGCGCTCGACCAGGCGGTGCGAGAGGTAGATCGGCAGCGGCATCAGCACCGGCGTTTCGTCGCAGGCGTAGCCGAACATCAGGCCCTGGTCGCCGGCGCCCTGGTTCAGGTTGTCGTCGTAGGCCTTGTTCACGCCCTGCGCGATGTCGGGCGATTGCTTGTCGTAGGCCACCAGCACGGCGCAGCCCTTGTAGTCGATGCCGTACTCGGTGTTGTCGTAGCCGATGCGCTTCAGCACGTTGCGCGCGACGCCGATGTAATCGACGGTGGCATTCGTGGTGATCTCGCCGGCCAGCACCACGAGGCCGGTGTTGCACAGGGTTTCAGCGGCGACGCGGGAATGCGGGTCCTGCGCCAGGATGGCGTCGAGGATGGCGTCGGAAATCTGGTCGGACACCTTGTCCGGATGGCCTTCCGAAACCGACTCGGAAGTGAAGAAAAAATCGTTCGACATGATCTCGCTCCATAAACAAAAACGCCTCATTGCTGCGGCGAGGCCAGCTTTGAGGCGTGAGCGGGCGACGCTTTAGCGCTATTTGTTTTCCCACCGTCGCCGGTGTTCTCCGCCACGCAAGTTGTCATTTAACTCGGCGGAACAGCGCGCATTTTAAGCGCAGCGTGGCATGGCCGTCAATCGGGCGCCGGCGAATGACCCTGTTTGGTGCCTGTCTATTCCACGGGGAATAGGCTCTAAACTGCGCCCATGCCCTGGTTGCTCCAGTTCTGCGCGGCGCGCGCTGCCTTCGCGACGATGTTCACCGCCTGGTCGGCGGTGTTGCCGCTGCTGCGCACCGACTGGCAGATGAGCGCGTGGCAGGCCGGGATGGTGCAGTCGGCCTATCACGTCGGCTTCCTGGTCTCCTTGTTTTCGGTCGGCTTCCTTTCCGACCGCCATGGCGCGCGGCGCATCTACCTGCTGTCCGGCGGTGCGGCAGTCGTCAGCGGACTGCTGTTCGCCCTGTTCGCCGACGGCTTCGTTTCGGCGCTGCTGCTCTACGGCCTGACCGGCCTGTGCTCGGGCGGTTCGTACACGCCGGGGCTGGCCATCGTCGCACAACGGGTGCGTGAACGGCAGGGACGTGCGATGGGCTACTACCTCGCCGCCGCGTCGCTCGGCTACGCCATCGGCCTGCTCATCGCCAGCGCCATGATCCCGCTGGCGGGCTGGCGCGGCGCATTCGTCGTCACCGCCTGTTTCCCGCTGCTGGGGATGGTCCTCGGCTATTGGTCGCTGCGCGAGGTGCCGAATGTCGTGCACGCATCGCCCAGCGGCCACGGCAATCGCAGCCGCCTGCGCGAAGTGGTGCGCAACAAGCCGGCCATGCTGTCGATCTGGGGCTATACCTTCCATGCCTGGGAGCTGCTCGGCCTGTGGGCCTGGCTGCCGGCTTTCCTGGCTGCCGCGGCAATCACGAGCGGCAGCGGCGGTACTGCCGCCGCGAGCCTCGGCGCCACGCTGACGGCGCTGACCTATCTCGCCGCCGTCGTCGGCAGCGTGCTCGGCGGATCGCTGTCGGATCGCTTCGGCCGCACCCGCGTGACCCTGTTGCTGTCGATTGCGAGCCTGGCCTGTTCCTTCAGCTTCGGCTGGATGGTCGGCCTGCCGATGTTCCTGCTGGTCGCCGTGGCGATCTTCTACAACGTCACCGGAGTGGCCGATTCCTCGATCCATTCGACGACGCTGACCGAACTCACCGATCCGCGCTACCTCGGCGCCGCCTACTCGCTGCGTTCGGTGCTCGGCTTCGGCGCCGGAGCGATTTCGCCCTGGGTCTTCGGCTTGGTGCTGGACTGGGGCCGCGCCGGCGGCAGCCTGCCCGATCACGTGGTGTGGGGGCTGGCGTGGTCGACGCTGGGACTGGGCGGCCTGCTCGGCCCGGTGGTGATCTGGCGCCTGCGGCGGATGCCGGAGGCATTGAAACTTGCCGGCGGCAAACGCTGACCGCATTCCCGCGCGCCTGCATGGTGGCGCGATACGTCCGTTGCGCACCTGGCGTCGGAGGCCTGCCCAAGACAGTATCCGGTCATTCCGCTTCCCGTATCCGGAGGACTTAATCATGCTGATCGCTGATCCCAATCATCTCTTGCACGAAGCAGACCAAATCTCAGCTGCCATCGCTACTGCAGAGGCCTATATGGCGACTCTTACAACGAAAAGGGCTGAAATATTCTGTACCCTCGAAAATCTGACCAGGCCGGTGTGCGCTTCCCCGGCTCAGGAGCGCACTTTCATCAGGCGCGGATTTGTGTATCTTGGAGACATATTTCGATCCCCGACCTACCTCGCAATTTACCTGTCCGTGCTCAAACGGTTGTGGATGAGTTTTCCAGAAAAACGTGATGCAATGGCGAAAGAAGTGAGCCGTTCGGCCTACAGTCGGCGGTATTTGGCCCGAGATCGAAATGCACTTTTTTCAGGCATGTCAGGGGAATGGACACTTCAACACAGCACTCTTCTTTGTGAGGGTTGGTACGCAGATACAAACGTAAACAAGCAGCAAATTCGAAAGATTCTCTCCAGGGCAGTTTCGGCCGCAGGATTGAAGTGGGACGAGGACGTTCGCGTTCACTGGAACACCGGCTATACCGCGGTGCCGAAATAGTCATGAATCACCCGAACGGTGAAAATTCAGCACAGACCATTCTGAACCCAACGGATAAGCGATGAAGTATCCAAGATGCCAAGGCCGAAAATATCTGAGTTCTCTAAAAATGGGCAGATTCGCAGCACTGCTGTTCGTCACAACTGCGTGTGGATCGGTTGCGGCGGAAACAGAGAATCGACCAGAAACCTCGGCGCCATCCTTGCATATACGCTACGAAAAATCAGCATGGCTTACCGACATGTCGAAGCGATTGGAAGACCGAGTTTCCGATAGAGAGGTACGTATGGTTCTACTGAACGGGGTACTTGCTGAGTCCAAACGCGCCAATCTTGACCCGCAGTTGGTGTTGAGCCTTATTGATGTGGCTAGCGGATTCAAGAAGTATGCGGTGTCTTCGGGAGGTGCTCGCGGCTACATGCAGGTTGCCCCGTATTGGACGAAAAGCGCCGGATCGACTGACGCCAATCTTTTTCATGTCCTTGTGAATCTTCGCTATGGGTGCACGTTGCTCCGTGAGTTTCTCGACCGGGAAAATGGCAATGTACGGAAGGCCTTAGTTCGTTACAGGAATCAGATGGATGGTCAATTCAACGACAAGAGCCTCCCCGCTGAAAGACAATCGGACTTTCCGGACATCGTAGTACGTTTGCATAACACCCGCTGGCGATACGATACTGCTTCAATGTGATAGGCGAATCGTATTCGCATATACTAAATGTCATTTGTTCGATTGGGGCTGCGTAGATTTTTGGCTTTAGCAGATATGCAAGAGGTATTGTTATCGCTTCAGATCGCCCACCTGGAGGATTATTATGAACAAGTTATTCACGATCGCGATGATTGCAGTCGCACTTCATGCAACACCTTCGCGCGCGCAACTGTTTAATGAAGACATATCAGAAGCTACCCATGTGTTAAACGGCAATCAACAATACAGCCCAATATCCGAATCGCAAGTTCAAATCTTCGTTAGCAGGCCAACTGTGCCATTTACTGTAATTGGCACAATTGAAGCAAGAGGCATGGCCGTGCAGAGCATCGGGGACGCATTGACACTATCAATGCCAACCGAGAAAGATGACATGAAATTGGCCATAGCAGCTTTGCGCAAAGAGGCGGCCAGTATAGGTGCCAACGGAGTTGTGATAGTTAAGCAAGGTCAAGTTCGAACCGGAAGTTCAAGTACGGAGCGCCGGATTGCGGCAGCGGCTATTCGATATTGAACCTCTACTGAATCTCGACGATAGCCAAGCTGTGTAGCCAAATGTACTCATTCGGACCCAACCCCCTATTGCAAAGGCCCCAACCAGCTAACACTGATCAGGGCCTTGATCATACTGGTGGCAGCGGCAGAATCGAACTGCCGACACACGGATTTGTCAGGCCACTCCTTTGGATGCGCGCGCTAAACCCACCAAAGTTTCCCACTCAAAGTGGATCCAGTTTGGCAACATCATTTTCGCGAGGACTGTTGAATAGGCACGAACCCTAGTCGTTTACATAGTTCTGATGTCAGTTCCGCTGGCGCATGCCATATGCATCGATTCTTGGTCCGGTACGTTGCTAATAGCGGACGGTCAAAACCCTTGAGTTTTCGAGTCCTGAATGGCTCTTCCTGGCCGGATGCGGAAGACCAGTGCCAATCGCAAAGTTAGCCCCAAGCTCGAGTTAACAGTTCATCAAGGGCATCCATGATGCGACTACCCTCCGAACTCAGGGATTCCACATACTCTCCAAGTAACTCGATTGGAACCGAGACAATTTCCAGCGGATGCAGGACCACCTGAACGTTTTCGATTCTGAACGACGGATTAAATCGCGGATTGCTCACCTTCCCGAGAACAGCTTTTCGAACCATAGGGACAACCACCCGCCGACGGTAACTGTCATACAACGACGACTGGACAAGCACCACATAAGGAATATCACCCCGGTGCTTGCCTATGTTCCGATGCACATCGAATTGAGCCATATCGATGGCTCAAAGAGGGGAATATTCATCAGCGAATGCCCCATGTTTGGCGTTGAACGTGTTCCACATCGACATGGTCGCCTCAAGAGTCCTGGCCTTGGCCATACGCTGTTGACGCTCGTGTTCGACATAGTCCGCAAGCAGCGACTCAACCACTCCAGAGAGATTGTTGGTCAGACCGCGCACTTGGACAACCAAGTCCTCATTCAAGGTCAGATTTACCGGGCGCTTCCTGGCTTCACTATTGAATGTAGTTGTCTTCATCGCACACCTCCAATGCGCATTGTATGCGCATTTCTATGGAAATGGAATGGAATTTCTTAACTTCGGCTCGTGGCCGAAACCAGAAGTGCGGCCAGCGATGGTCAATGGGCGGATTCGCTGCTTGGAGCCCACCGCAAGGAAGGGCCGTGCCTTCAAGGGTGGACCTTGGCTCCAGATTAGCGCGTCGGGTGCGCAAAACCTCGTTTGCTGCCCTCGATGAAGTCGGCCAGTTCCGTCACCGGGGTTCTTTCCATGGCACGCATTCGCTCAATCGCCTCTGCCAGCGGCACGCGCGAGTAGAGCAGCCGATAAGCGTCTTTCAGGGCGCTTATGTCCGCGCGCGCGAAACCGTTGCGCTTGAGGCCGACAAGATTGAGGCCGCGGGCGCGGCCCGGATTGCCGTCGGTGATGCAGAAGGGCAACGCATCCTGCACCACCTTGGAAGACAAACCGATCATCGCGTTGCGGCCGACGCGGCAGAACTGGTGCACCGTCACCGCCGCCGAGATGAAGGCGCGGTCATCCACCACCACTTCGCCGGCGATGCCGGCGGTGTTGGCCATCACCACATTGTTGCCGACCACGCAGTCATGCGCGATGTGGCTGTAGGCCATGAGGAAACAGCCATTGCCGAGGCGCGTGCTGCTTCCCTCGCGCGAACCGCGATGCACCGTGACCCCTTCGCGCAGCCAGTTGTCGTCGCCGATTTCGGTGAAGGAAATGCAATCCGCCCTGAACTTGAAGTCCTGCGGATCGCCGCCGATCACCGCGTGTTCGGCGACGCGGTTGCGTGCGCCCATGCGCGTGTGGCGCTTGATCACGGCATGCGCGGCAATTTCACAATCGTCGCCGAGGACGACGTCTTCCTCGATCACTGCATAGGGCCCGACGCGCACGTTGGCGCCCAGCTTCACGTCGGGCGCGATGACCGCGGTGGGGTGGAAATTCACGTCAGTGCCTGGCGGATCGCGCCGGTGATGCGCTTGATCTGCTCGTCCTTCAGCATCGGCGAGATCGGTAGCGACAGGCAGCGCTGCGCCACCTTCTCGGTCACCGGCAGACGCACGCTGCCGTGCGTGGCGGCAAACATCTCCTGTCGGTGCAGCGGCACCGGGTAATAGACCGCACAGGCGATGCCGGAGTCGGTCAGCACCTTCTGGATCGTGTCGCGGCGATCGGACAGGATCGTGTACTGGTGATAGACATGGCGGCCATGACCATCGGCAAAGGGCGTTTCGACCAGGCCGGCCAAGTCCTTGTTGTAGGAGTCGGCGATGGCGATACGGCGATTGTTGAAGTTGTCGAGGCGCTTGAGCTTGATGCGCAGGATCACGGCCTGGATTTCGTCGAGCCGCGAGTTGTAGCCCAGCACATGATGGTGGTAGCGGACCCGCGAGCCGTGGCTGGCCAGCACGCGCAGCTCGGCGGCGAGCTGGTCGTCGTCGGTGATCATCAGGCCGCCGTCGCCGAAGGCCGAAAGATTTTTCGACGGATAAAACGAGGTGCAGCCGATGTCGCCGTAGGCGCCCGACTTGCGTCCGGCATAGTCGGCACCGAAGGACTGCGCGGCGTCCTCGATCAGTTTCAGGCCGTGCTTGTCGCACAAAGCCTTGAGCGGCGCCAGATGCACCGGCTGGCCGAACAGATGCACCGGCACGATGGCTTTTGTTCTTGGCGTGATCGCCGCCGCCACCTGGTCCAGGTCGAGGTTGAATGTGCGTGGATCGATATCGACAAACACCGGTTTGGCCCCGCACATGACCACCGTCGAGGCGGTGGCGACGAAGGTGAAGGGCGTGGTGATGACTTCGTCGCCCGGGCCAAGGCCGATGGCGCGCAGCGCGATCAGCAGCGCGTCGGTGCCGGAAGCGCAGGAAATCGCATGCCTGACGCCGGCATAGGCGGCGGCTTCCGCCTCGAAGGCCTTGACGTTGGGGCCGCCGATGTACTGGCAGGCGGCCAGCGCGTCGCAAACCGCGGGTTCGATTTCATCGCGCAACAAGGCGTATTCGGCCTTGAGATCAAGCATCGGGATATTCATGGAATGGCTTCAGGAAAGTGAATTCTGGCGGGCGGCGATCATGCGGTCGATTTCCAGCGCGATGGCCAGCGCGTCGCGGCCCTCGCGGCCGCTGACCACCGGCGGAGTGCCGTGGCGCACCGCGGCGACGAAAGCGACGATCTCCGTCATCAGCGCGTCGCCGGGTGGTTGCTGGAAGGTCTCGGTGTCGAGTGGCGGCTCGCCTTCAACCAGCGCCTCGCGCTTCCTGCTGATGCCGATACGGCGGTCGCCGAAATCGATCGAGATGTACTCGTGGTGCTGGAACACCCGCAGGCGGCGCAGGCTGGCGGTCGAGGTGCGGCTGGCGGTAAGGTTGGCGACGCAGCCGTTGGCGAATTCGATGCGCGCGTTGGCGATGTCGATGCCGTCGGTCAGCACCGAAACGCCCGAGGCGCGCAGGTCGGCGACCGGGCTGCCTACCAGCGGCAGGATCAGGTCGAGGTCGTGGATCATCAGGTCGAGCACCACCGAGACGTCGATGCCGCGCGCCTTGAACGGCGCCATGCGATGGGCTTCGATGAACACCGGCCGCGTGATCTTGTCCTTAACCGCGAGCCAGGCCGGATTGAAGCGTTCGAGATGGCCGACCTGCAGCACGAGTTTCTTCGCATCGGCCAGCGCGACCAGTTCGTCGGCCTGCGCCACGGTGACGGTGATCGGCTTTTCCGCCAGCACATGCACGCCGGCCGCGAGGCAATCACGCGCCACGGCGTGATGCGTTTCGGTGGTGCTGGCGACCGACACCAGATCGACCCGGCCAGCGTCGAGCAGTTCGCGGTAATCGGTGAAGGCGGCAACGCCAAGTTCCTTCGCCACGCGCCGCGCGGTTTCCGGATGGGCATCGACCACGCCGACCAGCTCGACATCCGGCAGCGAGGCGTATTTTTGCGCGTGAAAGCGCCCGAGATAACCGACGCCGATGACGGCGGCACGAAGGGGAGTGGACATGGGCGATAATTCTACTTGCTTTCATTCCCGTCATTCACCGATGGCCGCCCTGTTCCGCCTACTCTCGCGCCTGCCGCTACCGCTGCTGCACAACCTCGGCGCCCTTTCCGGTTGGCTGGCGTGGCTGCTGTCGGGCACCTACCGGCGCAACTTTTCCGCGCACATCGCCCAGGCCGGCATGATCGAAGCAAAGACGGCCGCGATTGCCGAGGCCGGCAAGGCCCTGCTGGAGTTGCCGAAGATCTGGCTGCGGCCGCAGGACGAAGTGGTCGCGCGCGTGGTCAAGGTCTCCGGCTGGGATCTGGTCGAAGACGCATGGCGCACGGGGCGCGGCATCCTGTTCCTGACGCCGCATCTGGGCTGTTTCGAGATCACCGCGCAATACTACGCAGTGCGCAAGCCCATGACCGTGCTCTACCGCCGGCCGAAGCAGGACTGGCTGGCGCCGCTGATCGAGGAAGGTCGCGGCGCGAACCTCAAGCTGGCCCCTGCCGACCTGTCCGGCGTGCGGCGCCTGCTGAAAGCGCTGAAGAGCGGCGAGGCCGTCGGCATGCTGCCCGACCAGGTGCCCGGCAAGGGCGAAGGCGCCTGGCTGCCTTTTTCGGTCGTCCCGCCTACACCATGACGCTGGCGGCGCGCCTGGCGGAAACCGGCGCCACGGTGCTGCTGGCCTATGCCGAGCGCCTGCACTACGGCGCCGGTTACCACCTCAAGCTGTTCCCGCTGTCTGCACCGCTGGCAGGCGACCTCGCGCAGCGCGCGGCGCAGCTCAACCGCGAACTCGAAGTGCTGATCCGGCAATGCCCCGAGCAATACCTGTGGGGCTACAACCGCTACAAGGTGCCCTCCGGCGCCGAGCCGCCGCCAGCATGACTCGACTTTTCCTCGCCCTGATGTGGCTACTGCACTGGCTTCCCTTGCCGCTGCTGGCGGCGCTCGGGCGCGGCCTGGGGCTGCTGCTCTATGTGCTGGTCGGCGAACGCCGCCATGTCACGCTGACCAACCTCGGCCTGTGCTTTCCGCATCTCTCGCCGGCCGAAAAGTCGGCGCTGGCGAGACGGCACTTCATGGCCTTCGGTCGCAGTTTCCTCGAGCTCGGGCTCTGGTGGCACGCCTCGCCCGAGCGCATCCGGCGCCTGGTCAGGCTCGATGGCGGCGAGAGGCTGGCGGCGTACAAAGACAGGCCGGTGATCCTGCTCGTGCCGCATTTCGTCGGTATCGACGCCGGCTGGATCAGGATCGCGCTGGAGCATGGCCTGGTGGCGATCTACACGCGACAGAAGAACCGCGTCTTCGAAGCCGCGATGAACGGCGGCCGATTGCGTTTCGGCAATTGCGAACTGGCCTCGCGCCAGGAAGGCACGAGGAAGGCGCTCAAGGCGATGAAGGGCGGCCGCTTCTTCCACTATTCGCCGGACATGGACTACGGCCCGAAGGAATCGGTCTTCGTGCCTTTCTTCGGCGTGCAGACCGCCACCATCACCGGCCTCGCGCGTCTTGCAAAGCTGACCGGGGCGACCGTGATCCCGGTGGTCACCCGCATGGCCGGCTCTGGCTATGTCGCAACCGTGGGCGAACCGTGGGGCGATTTCCCCGGCGCTGACGAACTGGCCAACGCGCGGCGCCTCAACGCCTTCATCGAGGCCGAAGCAATGAAATCGCCCGAGCAGTACTACTGGCTGCACAAGCGCTTCAAGACGCGTCCGCCGGGGGAACAAGGGGTTTATTGACCCCAATTTCCGAAAGTCGGCGCTGGCGATACGGCGTATTCTGGCCGGATGAAGATACGCTTCACCAAGATGCACGGCCTCGGCAACGATTTCGTCGTGCTCGACGCCATCAACCAGAATTTCGTGCCGACGCCGGAGCAGGCGCGCTGGCTCGCCGACCGCCACTTCGGCATCGGCTGCGACCAGTTGCTGGTGGTCGAGAAGACCGATACGCCCGGCGTCGATTTCCGCTACCGCATTTTCAACGCCGACGGCGGCGAGGTCGAGCAATGCGGCAACGGCGCGCGCTGCTTCGTGCGCTTCGTCCATGAGCAGGGCCTGACGCAAAAGCGCGAAATCCGCGTCGAGACGAAGTGCGGGATCATCGCGCCGCGCCTCGAAGCCGACGGCCAGGTCAACGTGGACATGGGCGCGCCGCGCTTCCTGCCGGCCGAGATTCCCTTCGACAGCGCGACCGATGCCGTGGTGCAGCCGCTCATGGTCGGCGATGCGACGATCGACATCAGCGTGGTCTCGATGGGCAACCCGCATGCCGTGCAGGTGGTGGCCGATGTCGATGCCGCGCCCGTGGCGCAACTCGGCCCGCTGATCGAGGCGCATCCGCGCTTCCCGCGCCGGGTCAATGCCGGCTTCATGCAGATCGTCGACCGCCATGCCATCCGCCTGCGGGTGTACGAGCGCGGCGCCGGAGAGACCCTGGCTTGCGGCACCGGCGCCTGCGCCGCCGTGGTCGCCGGCATCCGCCGCGGCCTGCTGGATTCGCCGGTGCGCGTCGCCACACGCGGCGGCGAGCTGTCCATCGCCTGGGGCGGCGCAAACTCGCCAGTCATGATGACCGGCCCGGCGACCACCGTATTCACCGCTGAAATCGAACTCCCGAACAACCTCTGAAAGCCCTGACATGAAATCGGAAGACGTCGCCCGCTACCTCCACGATCACCCGGAATTCTTCGACCAATACGCCGAAATGCTGACCCTGGTGACCCTGCCCGATCCGCACAGCGGACGCGCCATCTCGATCACCGAGAAACAGTTGTTCACGCTGCGCGACAAGGTGCGCACGCTGGAGGCCAAGCTGGCCGACCTGATCGGCTTCGGCGAAGAGAACGACTCCATTTCCGACAAGGTGCATGGGCTCGCCGTGGCGCTGATCTCGGCCCCCGATCAGGCGGCCGTGGTGCGCGCCCTGTACTCGCACCTCGGCGGCGCTTTCGCCGTGCCGCATGTGACCCTGCGCCTGTGGGGCGCGGGCCAGGGCGACGGCCACGAATTCGACGCCGTCGCCGATACGGTCAAGGCCTTCACCTCCGGCCTGCCGCGGCCCTATTGCGGCACCGTGACGGGGCAGGAGTCGCTGGCCTGGTTCGGCGACGCCGCGACGCATCTGCGCTCGATGACCCAGGTGCCGCTGCGCGAATCCGGTGGCGTCTGCTTCGGCCTGCTGGTGATGGCCAGCGAAGAGCCGCACCGCTTCTACCCGGAGCTCGGCACGCTGTACCTGGAACGCATCGGCGAGATGGCCTCGGCGGCGCTGCTGCGGGTCTCCAATTGAGAGCGTGTGAAAAAACATTTCACCGCGGAGGCGCAGAGAACGCAGAGTAAGTCTGCGTCGATATCGGTTGGTTATCAGAGCTTTCCTCTGCGACCCCTCTGCGCCTCTGCGCCTCCGCGGTAAGGTTTTCGATGAACTCGCAGCTTCCAGCCATGAGCAGCTCGGTCGAGAACTTTCTCGCCGAGCTTGCGATACAGCGGCGCGCCAGCCCGCACACGCTCGACGCCTATCGCCGCGACCTCGCGCGCCTGACCGCGCTGGCCGCCGGCAGCTCGCTGCCGGCGCTGAAGACGCCGCAACTGCGGCGCGGCCTGATGCAGCTGCATGCGCAGGAACTGGCGCCGCGCTCCATCGCCCGCACGCTGTCGGCCTGGCGCAGCTATTACACCTGGCTGGCACGGCGCGGCGTGATCGCCCTCAATCCGGCCGACGGCCTGCGCGCGCCGAAGCGCGTGCGCGCGCTGCCCAAGGCGCTGGGCATCGACCAGGCGGCCGCCCTGCTCGACCGGTCGGCGACAGTCCCAAACACGAGTTTGGCAAATGACCCGCTGCAGGTGCGCGATGCGGCCATCTTCGAGTTGTTCTATTCCTCCGGCCTGCGCCTGTCCGAACTGGTCGGCCTCGACTTCCCCGGCGGGCTCGACCTGGCGGCGGGCGAAGTCACCGTCACCGGCAAGCGGCGGAAGACGCGCACCGTGCCGGTCGGCGACAAGGCGATCGCCGCGCTGCGGGCCTGGCTGAAACTGCGCCCGCACTTCGTGCGCGACGACCAGCCGGCGCTGTTCCTCGGCCGCAACGGCACGCGCCTGACGCCGAGGCAAGTGCAAGGCCGCCTCGCGCAATGGGCGCAACGGCAGGGCGTCGGCGTGCACGTTCATCCGCACATGCTGCGCCACTCGTTTGCCTCGCACGTGCTGCAATCCTCGGGCGACCTGCGCGCGGTGCAGGAAATGCTGGGCCACGCCAGCATCGCCGCGACGCAGATCTATACCCATCTCGATTTCCAGCATCTGGCGAAAATCTACGACGCCGCGCATCCGCGGGCGAAGAAGACTTAACTAGACACATTGTTCGAAGTCTCGGGTAATGGATGCGCGCAGCGGAAGGGGGGCGGGCGACCAATTCGCCCTTCGCGTTTGTCATCTTCGGCGGGTGGCGCTCGGTGCCATGAGCGGCCATGGGCCTGCTTCAGGCAAGCTTTGCGTCCTTGCCCCAGATGCTCGCCATCCGGATCGGAATCTTGAGCTTGTCGATCGTCAGGACTTCTTCGATGGCGAAGTCGGCCAGGTGCGTCTTGCGATGGGACGCCACCTCGAGCTGGGCGCCGCCGCGACTGATGACGGCATGCACGGCGGGCGTATCGGGCCCATTGCCCGCGCCGGTGACTACCGCGACCTCCGCGGTCTTGAGGCGCACCAGGGTGCCGAGCGGATAAATGCCGACGAGACGGATCAGCGTGGCGGCAACGACGGGATCGATCTTCTGGCCGTGCTTCAGGTAGAGATCCCGCACCGCCGTATTCGGCTTGTGCGGCGGGCGGTAGCCGCGGACCGACACCATCGCGCAAAAGCGGTCGGCGAGGCCGATGATTTTTGCGCCCATTTCGGTCGCGTCTCCCGCAAGACCCGCCGGATAACCCGAGCCGTCGATGCATTCGTGGTGCTGGCGAACCAGGGCGAGCCACTTTTCGTCGGTGACGCCCAGCTTCGCCAGGCGTTCGACGCCGAGCTCCGGATGCCGCCTGATCATGGACATCAGCTTGTCGTTCAATGCGCCGGGAATCGCATCGACCTTTTCCTGCACCTCGTACATCCCCAGGTTCATGGTCAGGGCGGCGGCCACGATGAGCTGTTGCGCCGCGTCGTCCAGGGACAGCTCCCTGGCCAGGAAATGACTCAGGATCGCCACGTTGATCGGATGCCTGACCCGATAATCCGCGTCCTGCATCAGCAGGATCGACGCCAGGCTCACCGCGCCGTGCGACTCGCTGGCGTTGCGCACGGCCTGAACCAGCTTCTCCATGCGGGGGGCAAAGCCGTCGCCGCTCTCGGAGGAGTGGGCAAGGATGCTTGCCAGAATCCGTCGCGCATCGACGATCTGCTGCAGCGTGCTCGACTTTTCGTCAATCGCGGCGTCATGGCCCCGGCCGGCATCCGGCTCTTCCTTGTGCGCGAAGAGCCCGCTGTCGATGAGCCGGTCGATGGCCTTCTGGCTCGGCACGGTCTCGCCGCGGCGCAGCAGCAGGACGCCATCCTGATCATAGGCATCCCACGGTATGGGCTGGCCGACACTCAACTCGCTCTTGCTGATTCGCTGCTTCATCAAACCCAACCCTCCTGTCATGCACAAGGAGACGGGCCGAAATGCCGCGGCCATTCGCGATGGTATTACTTCTGGGGGAGAGTTTCACCTCTTCGGAAGCTTGATCAGGTGGCGTCTTCCGCCCCTGTTCCCGTCTTGCCTAGCCGCCGATCAGCGCGCGCAGCCCGAGCAGCACCGCCATGCCGGCGACGAAGGGCAACCAGGGGTTGCGCCACAGCAGCGCCGCCGCAACGGCGGCAATCACGCCGGCAAGTTTCGGATTGAGCGGCGCAAAATCGCCCGAGACCACCAGCACGTCCGGCGTGACGATGGCCGCCAGCGCCGCTGCCGGGGCATAACGCAGGGCGCGCTGCAGCACCGAGGGCAGGCGCACCCGGCTGCCGAGGACGATGAAGCTGGCGCGCGGCAGCGTCGTCGCCAGACCGATCAGGACAAAGCTCAGCCACAGGGTCGCCTCGGCGCTCATGCGGCTTCATCCTTCCGGCTCCAGTGCTCGGCGGCAAAACCGGCGCCGATGCCGACCACGATGGCGACGATCAGCCCGAGGCGCAGCGGCATGCCGCGCAGGAGTATCGCCGTCGCGCCGCTGCCGAGGGCGGCCACCAGCATGGGCCGCTGCTTCGCCAGCGGGATCAGCAGCACCAGCAGGGCGATGGTGGCCATGAACTCCAGCGACCAGTGTTTCGGGATCGAACCCGCGGCAAATACCCCGATCAGGGCGAAGACCTGCCACAGCAACCAGGACCAGACCGAGGGCGCGAGGTAGTAGCCGAGCCGCCAGCGCGGATCGTCGACCTTCAGCATCTTCTCCAGGCAATTGGCGAAGACGCCATCGGTCAGCAGGTGTCCCGCAAGCCAGCGCGTCGGCGTGCCGACGCCGCGAAAGCCTTGCGCGATGGCCGCGCTGAAAATGACGAAGCGCAGGTTCAGCGCCAGCGCCGTGACCACGATCAGCCACAGGGGCACGCCGGCCGCGATCAGCGGCAGGGTGCCGAGCTGGGCGGTGCCGGCAAAGACGATCAGGTTCATGCCCATCGCCTGTGCGGGCGTAAAGCCGGCGCTGATCATGGCCATGCCGGTAACCAGTGCCCATGGAATCAGGCCGACGGACATGGGCAGGAAGCTGCGGAAGCCCTCGCGGGCACCGAGGCGGAACGAAGAAGCGGGCATGCCGGGGGCCGAACTAGGCGGAACGGGCCTTGCGGCGCGGCGCCAGTACCGAGCGTTCCGGCTCGCCGCCGATCACGGCAACGCGCAGTCGCGCGATGGCCTGCGAATGAATCTGCGACACGCGGCCTTCGCTGATGTCCAGCAGTTCGCCGATCTCGCGCATGGTGCGGCCTTCGCCGTAGTAGCGCGCCACCACTGCCTGCTCCTGGTCGGGCAATGCGCCGAGCGCGCCACCCAGCGCCGCGCGAAAGGCGGCGCGTTGCAGCACCACCAGCGGATCCTGCTGGCTGCTGGCGCATTGTTCGAGATAGTCGCTGTCCGCGTCGCCGCCGAGATCATCCAGCGAAATCAGCGAATAGCCGTGGGATTCCTGCAGCAAACGTTGATACTCGGCAATGGGCATGCCCAGGGCATCGGCGACTTCCCCCTCGCGGGGAGCCCGGCCCAGCCGGTGCCCGAGCTGATGGATCGCGACTTCGACCCGGCGCATCTCGCGCCGCACCCTGCGCGTGCCGCCGTCGGTGGCGCGCAAGCCGTCGAGCATGGCGCCGCGCACCCGCTGCGCAATGTATTTCTCGAACTGGCGTTCCGTCACTTCCCGACTGGAACGGATCACGGCATCCATCAGGCCCAGCAGGCCATCCTGGATCAGGTCTTCCGTCGCGACACTGGACGGCAAGCCTTTCGCCAGGCCCTGCGCGATCTGCCTGACCATCGGCGTGTGCCTGGCGATCAGCTGCCGGCTTTCGGCATCGCTCATTTCGCGCGGCCGGGCGCCGTCGCCGCGCAGCGCTTCGCCCAGCGAGGGATCGGACAGACGCGCGGCATGATAGACCCGCAGCGCGACCTGCGCGTCATTGGCGGCGTAGAGCATCTGCCGTTCGGTCAGGCGCGGATTGCCCCAGTTCGACGTGGTGGTCCTTTTCGACTTCTGCAGCCGCTGGCCGAAATACTTCGCCACGGCGGTCTTGGCGCCGAGCGTGTGGTGGCGTTGCTCGCCGCGCAGGACACGGGAGAGATCGAGAACGCCTTGCGCCTCGATACCCAGACGCGATCGCAGTTGCGCCAGGTCGCTGTCAAGGCCGAAGCCCACCTTCAGGATCCGTTTCGCTTCGAGGATCGCCTTCATGCCGGCCGGATCGACCAGGCGGTCGACCTGGAAAAGGTAGACCCGCGATTCCGTGGCAAGCTGGATCAGGTGCGGTCCGGTCGAGGCTTCGCCCTTGTTGAAGGTCGGCTTCGATTCCGTATCGAAACCCATGACCTCCTGCGCCAACAGGACCCGCAGGGCTTCGGCAGCCGCTTCCGCGGAGGCCACCAGCACCACGTCGGCAATGGCGATGCCCTGATAGAGGGGCAGTTCAGCGGCAAGGCCGATGTCCGGAGAAGTATCCAAAGTGTATTCGCAAGTCAAAAAATGGGCGCCGCACCTTGGCGCCATGGAACAAGCCGGTTGCGCTGGATGGCCGGCCCGGGCTTTTGCCTGATTGAAGTCTATAGGATCATTGTCGCAACTCGGTTTACAATTACGGCTTCAACTTGTACGAGTTCCCGGGCATGGCTGAAACCGCTTTTTGCTACCACTGCCGCCAGCATCATCCGAAATCGGAAATGCGCCAGATCGAAACCAAGGCAGGCAAGCGCTGGCGCTGCATCCGCAGCATCGAGGCCACCCGCCAGGGCCAGGCCGCACGTGAAGCCTATGGCCGCCAGGTATCCGAAATGAACAAGTCCGAGGCGCAAAGTCGCGCGCGACTCAGCAAGCCGATCGTCACGACCTGACGAGCGCCGCCCATGCGCTGCGGGCTTGCCGTCCTCCTGCTTGCAGCACTCGCGGCCTGTGCCCCGCTGCCTTCCGGCCAGGGGCGCGGCGCCAGTTGGCAACCCTCGCCGAACTTCGACCAGCGCCGGCCCAACTTCGTCGTCCTGCACCAGACCACCAATGACACCGTGGCACGGGCGATGGTGACATTGACCGATCCCCAGCGCCGCGTCAGCGCCCATTACCTAATCGGCCGTGACGGCGCCGTCATGCAGCTGGTCGACGAAGCGGCGCGCGCCTGGCATGCCGGTGAATCCTGGTGGGGCGGTCTGACCGACCTCAACTCGGCATCGATCGGCATCGAACTCGACAACACCGGCGCAGAGGAATTCGCCGACGCGCAGATCGTCGCCCTGCTCTCCCTGCTCGACGAGTTGCGCACGCGCTACCGCCTGCCGGCAGCCAACATCCTCGGCCATGGCGACATCGCGCCGACGCGCAAGGTCGACCCGAGCCGGTTGTTCCCCTGGCAACGATTGGCCGCGCACGGTTTCGGCCTGTGGTGCGATACGCCACCCGCGGTCGCGCCAGCCGGCTTCGACGCAGTGCTGGGCCTGCAGGCGCTGGGCTATGACACCACTGCGCCGGCCGCCGCGCGCGCAGCCTTCCGCCGCCATTTCCGGGGCAGCGATGCGGATGGCGAGCTGGCGCCCGACGACCAGGCTTTGCTGCATTGCCTGCTGCAAAGGAAGGCGCTGCGCGAAGCGCCGCAAAGCGATTGATGGCGGGCAATATCCTTGCCGGCCTGCCGGCCGAACCCGAGGCCAGCGAACGCATCGAAACCCTGCTGGCGCGGCCCGGCGTGCGCATCGAGCGCATCGTCTCCACGGGCCAGGCCAGCCCGCCGGGTTTCTGGTATGAACAGCCGGAAGCCGAGTGGGTCTTGCTGGTCAGCGGCGCAGCGCTGCTGCGCTTCGAGGATGAGGCGGCAGCGCGCCATCTGAGCGCCGGCGACTGGCTGCTGATCGAGCCGATGCGCCGTCACCGCGTCGAGTGGACCGCGGCCGATGCGCCGACGGTCTGGCTGGCGGTGCACTACCTCAGGGACTGAGCCTGCGCCTCAGCCAGGCCTTGCGCATTTCTTCCAGCGCCCACATCAGCGCCGCACCGACCAGCGCCAGCAGCCAGACCTCGGCGCCGATCGCGGCCGTGCCGAACAGCCATTGGCCGGGCGGGGTGTAGATGATGAACAGGATCACCGCGAGCTCCGCCGCGAGCCCCATCAGGATGTAGCGGTTGCCGAAGAGCCCGAGGGCGAATGCCGATTTGGAAGGGTGGCGGCACAGCACGACATTCATCATCTGCATCACCACGATGGTCGCCAGGCAGGCCGAGGTTGCCTGCAGGTAGAGCGGATCGGTGCGGTCGAGGTTGACGCCCCAGGTCCAGCCGGCGGCGTTGAGTACGACGAAGAACACCGCCATCGCCGCCGCCGCTTCCAGCACGCCGAGGAACAGGTAGGCGCGAGCCAGCAAACTCCATGACAGCAGGCGCTCGTGGCGCGCCCGCGGTGGGCGCTGCATCACGCCGGGATCGGGCTTCTCGGCGCCCAGGGCCAGCGCCGGCAGCATGTCGGTGCCGAGGTCGACGGCGAGGATCTGGATGATGGTCAGCGGCAGCGGAATGCGGAACAGGACGAAGGCGAGGTAGGGCACCAGTTCCGGAATGTTCGAACTCAGGATGTAGGTGAGGAACTTGCGGATGTTGTCGAACACCGCGCGCCCTTCCTCGATCGCGGCGACGATGCTGGCGAAGTTGTCGTCGAGCAGGATCAGGTCGGCGGCCTCCTTGGCCACGTCGGTGCCGCCGATGCCCATGGCAATGCCGATGTCGGCGGTCTTCAGCGCCGGCGCGTCGTTCACGCCGTCGCCGGTGACGGCGACGATCTCGCCCTTCTTCTGCAGGGCCTGGACGATCAGCATTTTCTGCTCGGCGGCGACGCGGGCGAAGATGATCTCCTTCGCGTCGAGCGCCAGCTGCAATTGCGCCGGCGAGATCGAGCGGAGCTGGTCGCCACTGATCACCATCGGGTTTTCGGTTTTCACCATGCCGATCCGGCGCGCGATCGCCAGTGCCGTCTGCGGATGGTCGCCGGTGACCATGATGATGCGAATGCCGGCCGTGGCACAGCGCGCCACCGCCTCCGGCACTTCCGGTCGCGGCGGATCTTCCAGCCCGACCAGGCCGGAGAGGATCATGCCGTGCTCTTCGCCTGGCATGCCATCGGGGACTGCGACATGCGCGAAAGCCAGCACGCGCAGCCCGGCCTCGGCCATCTGGCGCTGCGCCGCCAGCAGGCGGGTTCGCACCACCGGATCGAGCGGAACAAGGCCGGCGTCGAACTGCACATGACCGCAGGCGGCGATCACCGTTTCCGGCGCGCCCTTGCAGTAGAGCATGCGGCCCCGCGGCGTTGCGCACAGTACCGACATCCGCTTGCGGTCGGTGTCGAAGGGAATTTCGTCAATGCGCCGGTAGGCGGCCAGTTCGCCGGTCATTTGCCGCCCGATGCTCGCCAATGCCGCTTCCATCGGGTCACCCAGCAGCTTGTGGCGGCCGTTCGCCTCGACGATCTTCAGGTTGTGGCAGAACGCGGCATTGGCGAACAACTCGCGATTGTCTTCGCGCAATCGCGCTTGCCCTGCCAGATCGCCGACATCGAGGAAGCCACCGCCCAGCCACAGGCGCTGCACCGACATGCGGTTCTGCGTCAGCGTGCCGGTCTTGTCGCAGCAGATCGTGGTGGTCGACCCCAGCGCCTCGACCGCCGGCAGGTGGCGCACCAGCGCATTGCGCCTGGCCATGCGCTGCGTCGCCATGGCCAGCGACAAGGTCACCGTCGGCAGCAGGCCCTCCGGCACGTTGGCGACGATGATGCCGATCGCGAACAGCAGGTTCTCCAGGGGAGGCAGGCCCACGGCCTGGCCGACGAAGTACAGCACCACGCCCATGCCAGTGGCGAGCACCGCGACGATGCGCGACAGTCGCGCAATCTCGCGCTGCAGCGGCGAGGACCCGGTGCCCGCCGTTTGCGTCAGGTGGGCGATGCGGCCGAACTCGGTGCGCATGCCGGTGGCGTAGACCACCGCGCGCGCCTCGCCGGAGACCACCGAGGTGCCGGCCAACACCAGGTTCCTGGCATACACCGGCGAGTCTTCGGTGCTCGCCTCTGTGGTGCGCGCCTTGGGCAGCGATTCGCCGGTGATGGTGGCCGTGTTCACGCGCAGCGCTAAGGTTTCGATCAGGCGGCAGTCGGCCGGCACGAAATCGCCTTCGGCCAGCAGCACGACGTCACCGGGCACCAGGCCGCTGGCGAGCAGTTGCGTCACCTCCCCGCCGCGCAACACCTGCACCTTCTGCGGCAGCAACTGGCGCAGCGCGGCCACGGCCTTCTCGGCCTTGTATTCCTGCCAGAAGGAAAACACGCCATTGACGATGATGACGCCGACAATCGCCACGCCGAGGCGGGCCATGCCCTGGCCCGGATCGAAATGCTCCGCAAGAAACGCCAGCGCGGCGCCGATCCACAGGATGATGGCAAAAAAGTGGGTGAACTCGCGGGCGAAGCCGATCAGCAGGTGCTCGCGGCCCACTTCCTCGACATGGTTGGGGCCGAATTCCGCCAGCCGCCGCGCCGCTTCGGGCCCAGCGAGGCCGGCGGCCGTGGTGTTCAGGCTGGCGAGGGCTTGCTCGACGCTGAGACCATGAATATGCATGAGATCAACCACCGCTCGACCGCGTTGGCCGTCATCGGCACTCACCAATGACGCCGCGGCGCTTCGTGATTGATTATGCGCCGGTTTTTCGCCCGTTATCGAGCCGCCCAGCTGGGCGTGGCGATGCCTTCGCCGAGGTCGGCTTCGACCAGCCGGCGGCGCACTTCCAGCAGCTGGGCGATCAGCGCCGGCTCGGCTCGGCCGTAGGCATCGGCGTCGGGCGTGCGCTTGACCACCACGCCGAGCAGTTCGGTGATCGCGTTGCCGATCGAGTTCTGGCTGATGGTGACGATGAGCTTGCCGGCGTCATTGCGGTAGATCAGCTGCTTGAAAGCCGGTTGCCAGCGGATCGCGTTGGCGTACTTGGCGTCGGTGATGCAGCGCTCGCGCACCATCTTCGCCGTCTTGAGGAAATCGTTGTTGAACTGCAGCTTGTTCTCCACCAGCTCGGGGAAGTTGATGTCGCGCGGCATGGCCGCGTTGCGCGTCGACACCTGGCTGAAGAAGCTGCGATAGAAATCGATGAAGCCCTTGAGCAGGGTGTCGTATTCCTTCCAGAAGCGCACCTCCTTCAGCGCCGCCGCCCCACCCTGGATCTCCCAGCTCGGCAGGCCCTGCGGATAGCCGGTCAGCGCAATGCGGCTGGCACCCTCCTCGCACGGGCGGAGGATTTGCAAGTCGAGGCCGGCGAAAAAGGCGCGGTAGACCTCGCGCATGTGCGCCTGGAACAGCGAGTGCTGGCCGCCGTCGGTGAGGTTCGGGTTGTCGGCGTCGGCCAGCGGCGCCATGCGCAACCCGGCCTGGTCGAAGACGATGAAATGGTTGTGCAGCATGCGGATGCTCGGCACGCCGGGCGAGGTCAACGGCCAGGTGGCGTCGAGGCTGGCTTCGCCGGCCAGCACCAGATGCCGCGCCGGGTCGGGGTAGCGCTCCAGCATGTAGTCGATGACGATCTGGTTCATGCGGTTCCAGACGTTCTTCACCGGCTCCGGCACCTGCGTGCGCCGCACCGGGCGGCCGAGCGGATCGAGGATGCTCTGCGAGGTGTTGTAGATGATCGAGGCGTCGAACTCGTTGCTGTGGCCGAGCGCCTTGCGGTAGAGCAGCAGGCCCTCGGGGTTCTGCAGCAGGCCGTTGTTGTGCACCAGGTCCTTGAGGTTTTCGGCGCTGTTGAAGAACTCGTTCGGCTTCATCCCCTCCGGCACGTCGAGCGGGATCGGGCGGAACGGGGTGAGGATTTCCCTGGGGCCGGTTTGCATGGCAGGCAGGATAGTTCGGGGTATGCGCCGTGGCAAATCAGGAATGATTAGGGGGGCATCAATTCCCTGAACCCGCCGCTCGTCGAGGCGGCGAGCGCTCCGTCTGCTACTCTTGGCGTTCGCCACAAGGAAAACCTGCTTTCATGAAAGTACTCCGCATTCTCGGCATCACCCTTGGACTCCTGCTCGCCCTGCTCGCCGCGGGCGTCGGCGTGCTGTACGCATTGTTCGACGGCGAGAAGATCAAGGCCGAAGCCAGCCGTACCGTGCTGGAGAAAACCCAGCGCAGGCTCGACATCGCCGGCACGCTGGAACTCTCGATATGGCCGGATGTGAGCATCAGGGTGGGCCGCCTGACGCTGTCCGAGCGCGGCGGCAAGGAGGAATTCCTCGCACTCGACTCGGCGCGCGTCGCGGTGGCGGTGATGCCGCTGCTGTCGAAGCAGGTGCGGGTAAGGCGCATCGAGGTCGATGGCCTCAAGGCGACGGTGGTGAAGCGGAAGGACGGCACGCTCAACATTGCCGACCTCATGGGCGGCAATGAGGAAAGGTCGAGAGTCGGCGCTGGCGGTACGGCGAGTACGCCGTTGCAGATCGACATTGCCGGCATCAAGGTGGCGAATGCGCAATTCACCTGGCGCGACGAGAAGAGCGGCGGCACCGCGGCGCTTTCCAGGCTCGATTTCGGCACCGGGCGCGTGCAGGCCGACAGCGCGAAGCAGGCATTGGCCATCGACGCCCTGTCCCTCGCCGCGACGTTTGCGGACGGCGCCAGCACGGCGGCGGTCAAGCTGGGACTGTCGGCCATCGATGGCAACGCACAGGACTTGAAAATCGGCAAGCTGACCCTAGACCTCGACGCGAAGTCGGGCGAGACGGCACTCAAGGCCCATCTTGATTCGCCGGTGGCGGCGAAGCTCGCGGCGCAGACATTCGCGCTGGAACAGATCGCCGGCAGCATCGACCTGGCCAATCCGCGGATGCCCATGAAGCAGCTCAAGCTGCCACTCGGCGGCAGCCTGCGCGCCGACCTGGCGCAGCAGACGGCGGCGCTGGAACTCGCCACGCAGTTCGACGAATCGAAGATCGCAACGAAATTGAGGGTGGCGAAATTCGCGCCGCTGGCGCTGGGTTTCGACCTCGACATCGACCAGCTCAACGTGGACAAATACCTGCCGCCGAAGCAGGCCGAGGACAAGGCGGCAAAAGAGGACAAACTCGATTTCTCGGCGCTCAAGGGCCTCGACGTGAATGGCGCGATCCGCATCGGCGCGCTGCAGGTGTCGAAGCTGAAACTGGCGAAGCTGAACGCGAAGATCGCCATCGCCGGCGGCCGCCTTGATGTTTCGCCGCTGACGCTGAACCTCTACGAAGGCGCCGCCAGCGGCAGCCTGTCGCTCAACGCGGCGGGAAACAGCCTCGCCCTCAAACAGAATCTTTCCGGCATCAGCATCAACCCGCTGATGAAGGACCTCGCCGACAAGGACCTGCTGGAAGGGCGCGGCACTGTGGCGCTCGACGTCACCAGTCGCGGCGACAGCGTCGCGGCGATGAAGAAGGCGCTGGCCGGGTCCGCCGCGGTGAGCCTGAAAGACGGCGCGATCAAGGGCATCAACCTGGCGCAGAGCCTGCGCGACCTGAAGGGCAAGCTCGGCGCAAAGCAAGATGAAACCCAGCAGGCGAAGGCCGGTGACCAGACCGATTTCTCCGAACTCACCGCCTCGCTGAAAATCGCCAACGGCATCGCCCGCAACGACGACCTCGCCATGAAGTCGCCCTTCCTGCGCCTTTCCGGCGCCGGCGACATCGACATCGGCGGCGGGCAGATGAACTACGTCGCCAAGGCCAGCGTGGTCGGCACCAGCGCCGGCCAGGGCGGCAAGGAGGTCGACCAGTTGAAGGGCGTCACCGTGCCGGTGCGCGTCAGCGGCCCGTTCGACAAACTCGCCTACCAGATCGAGTTCGGCAGCCTGGTGTCGGACGCAGCCAAGACCAAGGTCGAAGCGAAGAAGGAAGAGGTCAAGGCCAGGGTCGAAGAGAAAGCCAAGGACAAGCTCAAGGGACTGTTCGGAAAATGAGCAGGCCCTGATGCGGATCGGCGTCGATCTCGGCGGCAGCAAGATCGAAATCATCGCGCTCGGCGACGGTGGCGAGGTCTTGCTGCGCGAGCGCGTGGCGACGCCGCAAGGCGATTATCGAGGGACGCTGAATGCGGTGGCGGGTCTGGTCTCGGTGGCCGAGTCAAGAGTTACGTCCCTGCGCACTTGCGCCAGGGACGGTATCCACCCGGACGGCGCTTGCCGGCCCGCGAAGCGGAATCCCCGGCAGACAGAGTCCGGTACGGCGAGTGTCGGCGTCGGCATTCCCGGCGCGGAATCGCTGGACACCGGCCTGATCAAGAACGCCAACTCGACCTGCCTGATCGGCCAGCCGCTCAAGCGCGACCTGGAGGCGCTGCTGCAACGCGAAGTGCGCATCGCCAACGACGCGAACTGCTTTGCGCTGTCTGAAGCGGCGGATGGCGCGGGCGCGGGCGCGCGAGTGGTGTTCGGCGTGATCCTCGGCACCGGCGTCGGCGGCGGCATCGTGGTCGACGGCAAGCTGCTGACCGGTGCCAATGCGATTGCGGGCGAATGGGGCCATAACCCGATGCCGGGCGAGTACCACAAGGACGCTTGCTATTGCGGACGCAAGGATTGTATTGAGCTGTACCTCTCCGGACCCGGCCTCGCGGCCGACCATCGCCGTGTCACCGGCGCCGACTTTTCGGCACTCGATATCGCGCGGCATGCCGCGAATGGCGACGCAGCGTGCGAAGTCACCCTGCAACGCCACGAAGCGCGCCTGGCGCGCGCGCTGGCGCAAGTCATCAACATCCTCGACCCCGACGTGATCGTGCTCGGTGGCGGACTTTCAAACATGGAACGACTTTACGAAAACGTGCCGCGCCTGTGGGGCGAACATGTCTTTTCCGATCGGGTGGCGACAAAACTTCTCAAGCACCGGCACGGCGATTCCTCCGGCGTGCGCGGCGCGGCGTGGTTGTGGCCATGACGCTGGCGGCGACCCTCGACGGCCTGTTCATCGGGCGCGTGGCGCAACTGGCCGGCGACAGCCGCAGCAGCGCGATCGTCAAGACTGCCACGCGCGAGCCCTGCCTGCTCACAACGGAAGGCCTGGCCGGCGATGAGCAGGCCGACCGTCGCGTGCATGGCGGCGCGCAGAAAGCCGTGCATCTCTATCCGGCGGAACATTACGCGCGACTCGCCGCCGCCTTTCCCGAGGCGCGTCACATGGTCCCCGGCGGCCTTGGCGAAAACCTGTCCACGCGCGGCCTGACCGAGGCCACTGTCTGCATCGGCGATGTCTTCCGCATCAACGCGGCGCGCCTCCAGGTCTCGCAACCGCGTTCGCCCTGCTGGAAAATCGACCACCATGCCGGCGTCGACGGCATGGTCGCGCTGATTGTCGCCGAACGCCTCAACGGCTGGTATTTTCGCGTCCTCGCCGGCGACCGGATCGCCGCCGGCGACACGCTGGAACTCGATTCGCGGCCGGCCGGCGCGGTGACGCTCGCCGAATACCTCGACGTGCTGCACGCCGCTCGGCCGCCGCTGGAACAACTGCTGCGTATTGCCGCGGCGCCCGGGCTCAGCCCGGACAAGAGGCAGCGGCTCGAAGAACGCGCCGAATGGCTGCGCAGCAACGGGAGCGATGAATGAACCTGTGGCTGCGAATTTTCCTGCCCTTCGCCGCGGGCTATTATTTCTCCTACTTCCTGCGCAACGTCAATGCCGTCATCGCGCCGGAACTGACGCGCGAGCTGGGAGTCTCGGCCGCCGACCTGGGCTTGCTGACCAGCGCCTACCTGCTCGCCTTCGGCGCCGTGCAGTTGCCGCTGGGCCTCGCACTCGACCGCTACGGCGCGCGCCGCGTCGAAGCCTTCCTGTTGCTGATCGCCGCCGCCGGCTGCGCGCTGTTCGCCGCCGGCAACTCGCTCTCCGAACTGGCAGTGGCCCGCGCGTTGATCGGACTAGGTGTGTCGTCCTGCCTGATGGCCTCCTTCAAGGCCTTCAGCCAGTGGTTCGGCATCGAACGGCAGGCTTCGCTCAATGCCGCCATCATGGCCGCGGGCGGCCTCGGCGCGCTCACCGCCTCGACGCCGCTGGCGTGGGCGATTCCCCAGTTCGGCTGGCGCGCCGTGTTCGTTGCGCTGGCCATTGCCGGCGCGGCCGCCGCCGTCGCCATCTTCAGCACGCCGGACAAGACCGGCAGCGCGCACGCCGAACCGCTGCGCACCCAGCTCGCCGGCCTCGTCGAGATCCTCACCAGTCGCGCCTTCTGGCGCTATGCGCCGCAATCGACGCTGATCGTCGGCGGCTTCCTGGCATTGCAGGGATTGTGGGCGGTGCCCTGGCTGATGAACTTCGCGGGCCTGCCGCGCGCAGCCGCCGCCCATCACTTGCTGCTGATGGGCAGCGGCATGCTGATCGGCTTTCTCGGCATCGCCTTCGGCGTCGCGCCGCTGGCGGCGCGCGGCGTGACGCCGCTGCGGCTGTTGCAGGCCGGCATGGGGATCGGTCTGCTGGCGACCTTGCTGATCGTGCTCGGCGCCGAACCCGGCGAACCCTTGTGGTTCATCTTCGGCCTGGTTTTTTCGGCCGGCAACCTCGCCTACGCGCTGTTGCAGGGCCACTACGGCGCAGCACTGGCCGGCCGCGTCAACACCGCGCTGAACCTGATGGTATTCGTCGGTGCCTTCTTGATCCAGTGGGGATTCGGCGCGGTGGTGGATGGCTTGCAGGCCGGCGGTTACGCCACGCGCGACGCCTACCAGGCGACGTTTGCCGGGCTGCTGGCGCTGCAGGCGGCAAGCTGGCTCTGGTTCCTGAGGAAAGCCTAGGGAAACGCTGAATAAGGTACAAACGCCGTGAACGATTTCTTTGTCATGGAGTCAGACAAAGGGTTGTGATCACAGGAGACAAGACGATGAAGCAGATGACGCTGGCGGCAGTGAAAGGATTCGAGAAGCACGGCCGAACGACGCGCAAGGCGGAATTTCTGGCGAGAATGGACGGCTTGATGCCGTGGGCCGAGTTCTGTGCGTTGATCGAGCCGCATTACCCGAAGGCCGGGAATGGCCGTCCGCCGGTGGGTGTAGAGCGGATGCTGCGGATGTACTGCGTCGCCAATTGGTTCAACCTGAGCGACGAAGCCTGCGAAGACGCGCTCTACGACGTGGCCGTGTTTCGAGACTTCTGCCGATTCGATTTTGGCCGCGAACGGGCGCCCGATTCGACGACCTTGCTTCACTTTCGTCACTTGATGGAAGAGCACAAGCTGGGCGCGGCGCTGTTCGCCAAGGTGGGCGAATTGCTGCTGGCCAACGGCATGAAGCTGTCCGGTGGCACGATTGTCGATGCCACACTGATCGCTGCGCCCCCCTCGACCAAGAATCAAGAGAAACGCCGTGACCCCGAGATGCATCAAACCAAAAAGGGCAACGAGTGGCACTTCGGCATGAAGCTGCACATTGGCACCGACAGTCAGACGGGCCTGGTTCATAGCGCGAGCGTCACTGCGGCGAATGTCCATGACAGCCACCAAGTGCCGAACCTGCTGCATGGCGAGGAAACCCGTTTCTACGGTGACAGTGCCTACCGGGGCAAGCAGCAGCGGGAACGACTCAAGGACATTGCGCCGAAGGCGAAAGACTTCACCAACAAACGCGCCTACAAGAATCATCCCTTGAGCGAAGCCGACAAGGAAACCAACCGGCGCAAGTCCAGTGTGCGTTCCAAGGTCGAGCACCCGTTTCTTACCTTGAAGCGCCTGTGGGGATTTGCCAAGGTTCGCTATCGCGGCTTGGCGAAGAATGCCAACCGCGCTTTCGCCATGCTGGCGATGCTCAACATCAGCAAATGGGGCCGACCTCTGATGGGAGAGGTGCGTCCGGCATGAGCAGGAATCGGGAGAATTCCCCGAATCCAGGCTTGAATACGGCCCACTATCCAATGCACATGACATTGCCATCACAATTCCGTCTCGATTTCAATTCGCTGTCGCATTTTGCGGTGGCTTATTCAGCGATTCCCTAGAACTCCAGCGGGTCCACGTCCAGATGCCAGCGCAAGCCGCCGGGCATTTTCAGCGCGTAGAGCTTTTCCATCCACGCCGTCAGAAAGGCCTGCAAGGCCGGACGACTGAGCGATTCGACCAGCAGTTGGCCGCGCTCCAGCGTCATCAGGCGCTGCAGGCGCATCGGCACCGGATCGTAGAGCGTGACGGCGTCGGCCAGCGAATTTGGCAAGATCGTGGCGGCTTCGCGCGCGGCGGCGAGGAAGGCCAGCGACTGCTCCATGCTGCGCGCTTCGGCGCGCAGCATGGCCTGGAAGCTGAAGGGTGGAAAACCGGCAATGCGGCGCTCGTCGAGCTGGCTGCGGGCGAAGCGCACGTAGTCGTGGTCGACCAGCGCCCGGTACAGCGGATGATCGGGATACTCGGTCTGGATCAGCACCTCGCCGGGCAGGTCGGCGCGTCCGCTGCGGCCGCCGACCTGCATGAGTTGCGCGAAGAGCCGTTCGGGGGCGCGGAAGTCGGCGGCGAACAGCGCGGCATCGGCGCCAACCGCACCCACCAGGGTGAGCAGCGGAAAGTCATGGCCCTTGGCCAGCATCTGGGTGCCGACGAGGATGTCGGCGGAGCCTTCGTGGATGGTGGCGAGCAGCGCCTGCCACTTTTTCGGCGTGCTCGCGGAGTCGCGGTCGATGCGCAGCACGCTGGCTTCGGGAAAGCGCTCGGCGAGCATGGTTTCAAGGCGCTGCGTGCCGCGCCCGAAAGGCAGCAGGTCGACGTTGCCGCAGTCGGGGCAGGCGCGCGGCACGCGGGTTTCGAAGCCGCAATGGTGGCAGCGCAGGCGCTGGTCGGCCAGGTGCAGCACCAGGTTGGCGGCGCAGCGCTGGCAGCGCGAAATCCAGCCGCAGGGCGGACAGGCCAGCACCGGCGCATAGCCGCGGCGATTGAGGAAGACCAGGCTCTGCTCGCCGCGCTCGAGCCGCTGCTGCAGGCCGGCGAGCAGTGCGGCGGAAAGGCCTTCCTGCAACTTCTCGCGCCGCGTGTCGACGATGCGCACCACCGGCATGGCGTCGGCCACGGCGCGCTCGGGCAGTTCCAGCATCTTGTAACGCCCGGTGCTGGCGTGATGGAAGGTCTCCAGCGAGGGGGTCGCCGAACCCAGCACGATCGGAATGCTTAACTGATGGGCGCGCCAGACCGCGACATCGCGCGCCGAATAGCGCAGGCCGTCCTGCTGCTTGAAGGAGGCATCGTGTTCCTCGTCGACGACGATCAGTTGCAGGCGCGGCATGGGCATGAAGACCGCAAGGCGGGTGCCGAGCACGATGTCGGCGCGGCCCGCGAGCGCATCGAGAAAGCCCCGCGCGCGCGCCGCATCGGCCATGCCGCTGTTGGCGCAGACGATGTGCGCGGCGGGAAAGCGCGCCGCGACGCGGCCTTCGAGTTGCGGCGTCAGCGCGATCTCCGGCACCAGCATCAGCGCCTGGCCGCCGCGCGCGAGAACGGCGTCGATGGCGCGCAGATAGACCTCGGTCTTGCCGCTGCCGGTGACGCCGTGCAGCAACAGCGTGTGAAAACCGGCGACCTCGACAATGGCGTCGACCGCTGCCTGCTGGGAAGCCAGCAGTTGCGGCAAGGGTGTCGGGGGCGGAACGGCGATCTTCTGCGCAGCCTTCCTGATCCGTGGCAGCTTGCCGCGTCGCAGCATCGGCGGCAGCGCGAAGGAAGTCACTTCGCCCAGCGGCGTCTGGTAATAGCGCGCGCAGAATTCGCAGAGGGCCAACCATTCCGGAGGCAGTGCCGGCATGTCGCGCAAAATCTCCGTGACGGCTTTCAGCTTGTCGTCCGGGTGTTCGCTCGCCGCCGCGACCTCGATGATCACTCCGGTCCGCGAAGCCTTGCCGAAGGGCACGATTACCCGTCGACCGATATCACTTTGGGCAGAGTCCGGCGCGAGATAATCAAAAAGTCTCGGCAGCGGCAAATCGAGGGCAACGCGAACGATGTTCATGCCGGGTCAGATGCTTGCCGATCAATGCTCGAGAAAACCTTGGCATAAGCCCTCAAGCTGTTGCTATAAAAGAGAAAACTGCTTACCCACAAATTCTGTGGATAACTTTGTGAGTAAGGGTTCAGTGAAAACCCTAAGTGACCGTCCGACAAGGCGATTTTCATCTCTGTGCAATATTTGAACAAAATAAGACAGTTAAAAATCAACGAGTTACATTAGGCGCCGGTAAAAACACCGGTCAAGCAAAGGACTTGCTGCCCCGTACGGATTTCTGTGAATAAGTCAACGCCAGGAGGCACTTTTTTGTCCTCTTGGCAAGCCTTGCCGGGCGGCCTTTTTCGGGCGGGGAAGCGGCCCGTACCGCACCGCCCTTGGCTTGGCAAATCAGCCGCGCGCGGACCCGCGCCGGCTGTGGCTGTGCACGGTGTCAACCAAAACTTTCACGTTCTCGGGCGGCGTGAATTGCGAAATGCCATGACCAAGATTGAAGACATGTCCGCCGGAACTGTTTCCGCCACCGGCATCGGTGCCGAAACTGTCCAGCACGCGCCGCGCTTCGGCGGCCACCTTCTCCGGTGAAGCGAACAGGGCCATCGGATCAAGATTGCCCTGCAACGCAACACGACCGCCGACGCGCCGGCGTGCCTCGCCCAGATCGGTGGTCCAGTCGAGGCCGACCGCGTCGCAGCCGATGTCGGCGATCGCCTCCAGCCACTGGCCGCCACCCTTGGTGAACACGATGCAGGGCACGCGCTCGCCGCCATGCTCGCGCTTGAGGCCGGCCACGATGCGCTGCATGTAGGCCAGCGAGAATTCGCGATAGGCCGCGTGCGACAGCGCGCCGCCCCAGGAATCGAAAATCATCACGGCCTGCGCGCCGGATTCAATCTGCGCGTTTAGGTAATCCGTCACTGCCGTCGCCGTGACATCGAGAATGTGGTGCATCAGGTCGGGACGATCGTAGAGCATGGTCTTGACCGTGCGGTAGTCGGTCGCCGAGCCGGAGCCGCCCTCGACCATATAGCAGGCCAGGGTCCACGGGCTGCCGGAAAAGCCGATCAGCGGCACCGAGCCGCCCAGCGCGCGCCGAATCTCGGCCACGGCATCCATCACGTAGCGCAGGTGCACGTTGGGATCCGGGGCCGTCAGATCGCGAATCGCCCATTCCTCGCGCAGCGGCCGCTCGAACTTCGGCCCTTCGCCTTCGGCGAAATACAGGCCGAGGCCCATCGCGTCGGGCACGGTGAGGATGTCTGAAAACAGGATCGCCGCATCGAGCTCGAAGCGCGCCAGCGGCTGCAGCGTGACTTCGCAGGCGAGTTGCGGGTTCTTGCAGAGATTGAGGAAGTTGCCGGCGCGGCGGCGCGTCTCGTTGTACTCGGGCAGGTAGCGTCCGGCCTGGCGCATCAGCCAGACCGGCGTGTACTCGACGGGTTCGCGCAGCAATGCGCGCAGGAAGGTATCGTTCTTGGGGCGGGTCGAGGGTGACATAAGGTGCTATCCGGCGAGGCAAAGACGAATTATCGCACTGCCTGCCCGCGAAGCGGAGTTGCCGGCCCCCGAAGGGGCATCCCCGGCATGCAAAGCCAAGGGCATGCAGCCGTGTTCGCCTCCGACCAAAGTTCTAGCGCCGCCAGAAGGCCGGTGTCAGCACCACGAGCAAGGTGAAGATCTCCAGCCGGCCGAGCAGCATGGCGAAGCTGCATACCCAGGTCTGAAAATCGGTCAGGATTTCGTAGGTGGTCGCCGGACCGACCTGGTTCAATCCCGGTCCGGTGTTGTTGATGCTGGCGACCACGGCGGAGAAGGCGGTGACGATGTCCAGGCCGGAGAGCGACATCAGCAGGGTCAGCGAAACAATGCTGGCCATGTACATGAAGCCGAAGGCCAGCACGGCAAACAGAATGTTGTGCGGCACCGGGTTGTCGCCGATGCGCACCGGCCAGGCAATGTTCGGGTGCATCGCGCGCAGCAGTTCCCGATACACTTGCTTGTAGAGAATGATGGCGCGGATCATCTTGATGCCGCCGCCGGTGGACCCGGCGCTGGTGACGAAGCTGCAGAGGAACAGCATCCACAGCGGCGCGAAGAAGGGCCACAAATTGTAGTCGACGCTGGCATAGCCCGTGGTGGTGGCGATCGAGACGACGTTGAAGGCGGAATGGCGCAGGGCCGTCATGAACTCCGGGTAGGTCCCCATTGCCCACAGGTAAATCGCGATGCCGAGCACGCTGGCGAACGTCACGCCGAGAAACCAGCGCGCTTCCGGATCGCGCAGGTAGGGCTGGAAGGAACGCCCGTGCAGCGCGAGGAACATGGTCGCGAAGTTCATCCCGGCCGCCAGCATGAACACGATCGTCACGGCCTCGATCAGCGGCGAATTCCAGTAACCGAAGCTCGCATCGTGACTGGAAAATCCGCCCAGCCCCATGGTGGTGAAGGCGTGCATCACGGCATCGAACCAGCTCATGCCGGCCCAACGCAGGCTGAAGATGCACAGCACGGTCACGCCCGCATAGACGGCCCAGAGCCCCTTGGCGGTTTGTGTCATGCGCGGCGTCAACTGAGAATCCTTCATCGGTCCCGGCGTTTCGGCCTTGAACATCTGCCGGCCGCCGATGCCGAGCAGCGGCAGCACGGCCACGGCCAGCACGATCAGGCCCATGCCGCCCAGCCAGACCATCATCCCGCGCCAGAGATTGATCGACAGTGGCAGCGTGTCGAGATTCGACAGCACGGTGGAGCCGGTAGTGGTCAGCCCCGACATTGCCTCGAAGTAGGCATCGGTGAAGGACACGCCGAGATGCAGGATCAATGGCAGCCCGGCAAACACCGGCAACAGCGACCAGACCATGACCACCATGAGGAAGCCGTCGCGCACCTTGAGTTCGCGCTTCTCTCGGCGCGCCGCCCACCACAGCGTCGCACCGGTGCCGAAGGTGAGCAGGAAGGCTTCGTCGTAGGCCGATTCGGCGCCGTCATGCAGCGACCAGGAAACAACCAGCGGCACCAGCATGGCCAGCGCAAAACCCATCAGCAGCACGCCGAAGACGCGAACCACCGGGTAGTAGCGTTCCATGGTCAGGCTGTCCCGTGCTCAGAAGAAATTGGCACTGACCTGGAACAGCTTTTCCACCTGCGGTATCTGTGCCTTGCGGGTGCAGAACACCACGACATGGTCGCCGGCCTCGATCGTCGTATCGTGATGCGGGATGATGACCTCGTCGCCCGAGACCGTCACCGGGATGCCGTCCTGCAAGGCTGTCTTCGGCGGGCCCTTGCGCAGGATGGCGCCAATATGCGCGCCCTTGATCACCGGCAGGTCCGCGATGCGGCGGCCGACCACCTTCGAACTGTCGCGGTCGCCATGCACGATCAGTTCCAGCGCCTCGGCGGCGCCCCGGCGCAGGCTATGCACCCGCGCCACGTCGCCATGGCGCACGAACGTCAGCAGCGAGCCGATGGAGACCTGCGCCGGCGAGAGGCCGATGTCGATCGGCCCGCCCTGCACCATGTCCGCATAGGCGCGGCGGTTGATCAGCGCCAGCACGCGCTTGCAGCCCAGGCGCTTGGCCAGCGAAGCGGCCATGATGTTGTCCTCGTCGTCATTGGTCAGGGCGAGGAACATGTCCATCTCGTCGATGTTTTCCTGTGCCAGCACGTTCTCGTCGGTCGCCTCGCCGCAAAGCACCAGGGCATCCCTGAAGCGCGCGGCAATGGCCTCGGCACGGCGCGCATCGCATTCGATGACCTTGACTTCGTGATTCATTTCCAGCGCCCCGGCGATGCGGGCGCCGATGTTGCCGCCGCCGGCGATCATGATCCGCTTCACCGGCTCCTGCATGCGCCGCAATTCGCGCAGCACCGGACGGATATGTTCTCTGGCCGCCAGCAGGAAGACCTCGTCGCCGGCTTCGATCACCGTCCTGCCGGTGGGGTCGACCGGCTGGTGCTCGCGAAAAATCGCCACGATGCGGGCATCAACCTGCGGCGGCAGGTGCTCGCGCATGGACTGGATCTGTTTGCCGACCAGCAGCCCCCCTTCATAGGCGCGCACGCAAACCAGGGTCGCCCTGCCATCGGCGAATTCGAGCACCTGCAGCGCCTCGGGAAACGCCACCAGCCGGGCGATGTAGTCGGTGATCTCCTGCTCCGGACAGATTGCGTGGCTGACGGCGAACATGTCGTCGGCGAGCAACGCTTCGTCGGCGAGGAAGTCCGCGCCGCGCAGGCGCGCGATCCGGGTCGGCACGTTGAACATGTGACGCGCGATCTTGCAGGCGACCAGGTTGGTCTGGTCCGACTGCGTCACCGCCACCAGCATTTCGGCATCCTCGATGCCGGCACTGCGCAATACCGAGGGCAAGGCCGCATTGCCGGTCACGGTGCGCACATCGAGACGGTCGGCCAGCTGCGCGAGGCAGGTACTGCTCTGGTCGACAACCGTAACGTCGTTGATTTCCGAGGCCAGCGCCTCGGCCACGGAGGCACCGACCTGGCCGGCACCGAGGATGACGATTCTCATGGTTTCTTACTTTCGAGCAGCAGTAACACGGCGCATTTAATTATGAAACGCAATAAAGGCGAATTAAAGTCCCGCCCCTCCCATCCTCCCCTCGCGGGGAGGCTTCTGATCAGCTCGCTTCGCTCGAATATCACCCGCCGCTCCGAACAAGTCATATCACGTCAACGGAGTCCGAGATCTTTCAGTTTGCGATACAGATGTGTGCGTTCCAGCCCGGTCTTTTCCGCCAGGCGCGTCATGTTGCCGCCGTCCTTGGCCAGATGGTATTCGAAGTACATGCGCTCGAAGGCCTCGCGCGCCTCGCGCAGCGGCAGCTCGATGACTTCCGGCGCAAGGCCCGCCGGCGCAAGGCCGGGTTCGCCGGCCGGGGCCAGCAGCTGCAGCGCCTCGTCCTCGCCGATTTCCTCGCCGAGGCTGGCCAGTGCCAGCGACTTCACCGCCGACTTGAGTTCGCCATAGCCGCCGCCCCAGGCATGCTGGCGCAGGACATTGAGCGCCGCGCTGGAAAAGCGCCGCAGGGGAATCTCGTCGCTTTCCATCAGTTGCGTCAACAGATGCGCGGCAATGTCGGGCACCTCGTCCTTCAGTTCGGCCAGGCTGGGCACGCCGAGGCCGGTTTCGAACAGGCGCGCGAGGCCGGCTTCGTCCCAGCCCAGCGCCGCCAGTTCCGCGCTGGACTGTGTGGTCGCCGCCACCAGGCGCAGGCTGTAGCGGTCGAGGCGCTCGGCGGCGAACAGCAGGTTCTTCTGCTGCAGCCGGGTCAGCCGCGCCAGTTCCTCGCACCACAGCACGCCGCCCGCGGCACGCTGCAGCACCTCGATGCTCAAGGGGTTGGAATCGTGCGCCAGATCGATCCACGGCTTGCCCGCCACCTGCGCCGTGCGCGCCACCAGTTCGACGATGCCGCCGGGGGCGGAACGCAGCAGCAGCAGCGGGCTCTTGGCCAGTATCTGATCCAGCCGGCGCTTGAGGTCGCGCAGCGGGCCGGGGCGGGCGAAGGCGCCCAGCGAGAGGCCGCCATTGACATGGCGTGCGCTGCGCTCGAGCGCCTTCTTTACCGCCGCCAGCAGCTTCTGCATGCCGATCGGCTTTTCGAGGAAATCCAGCGCACCGATGCGCGTCGCTTCCACCGCCGTGTCGATCGTGGCATGGCCCGACATCATCACCACCGGCATGTTGAGCTGGCCGTTGCCGGCCCATTCCTTCAGCAGCGTGATGCCATCGGTATCGGGCATCCAGATGTCGAGCAGCACCATGTCGGGGCGACCGGCTTCGCGCGCTGCCCGCGCCGCCGCGCCGTTTTCCGCCAGCTGGACGTCGTGTCCCTCGTCGCGCAGGATTTCGAAGAGCAGTTCGCGTATCCCAACCTCGTCGTCGACCACCAGTATCTTCGGCATTTCCTAACTTTCATGACAGCGAGAGTCACCCGCCGATGATGAAACACACGAAAGGCGAATTAAAGGCCCGCCCCTCCCATCCTCCCCTCGCGGGGAGGCTTCTGCTCAGTTCGCTTCGCTCGACCATCTCCCGTCGCTTCGAACGAGATAGTTCGCGCTAAGCTCCCTTTCCCGCATTCTGCACCGCCAGCGGCAGCCAGATGCTGACCGCGCCGCCATTGTTGTTCGTCAGGCGAATTTCGCCGCCGTGGTCGTCCACGATTTTCTTCACGATCGCCAGGCCCAGCCCGGTGCCCTTCGACTTGGTGGTGACGTAGGGCTCGAAGGCGCGCGACAGGATCTGCGGCGGAAAGCCCGGGCCGTTGTCCTTGACGGTCAGCCGCGCGCGCGCCGCTTCCTGCGCCACGGCGATCGTGATGCGCGCATCGGCCACGCCACCCAGCGCATCCTGCGCATTGGTCAACACGTTGTGCAGCACCTGCCGCAACTGGTTGGCGTCGGCCAGCACGGGCGGCACGGGAGTCGGCGCTGGCGCCACGGCGATCGCGGCCGCCGAATTCTCGTAGAGGCCGAGGATCTCGCCCAGCAGCGCCTGCAGATCGACCGCGGCAAGCTGCGGCAGCGGCGTGCGCGCATAGTCGCGGAAATCATTGACCATGTTCTTCATCGCCTCGACCTGGTTGACGATGGTCTGCGTCGCGCGATCGAGCAATTCGCGCGAGGCGCCCGTCAGCTGGTCGGCCAGCTTGAGCTGCAGGCGTTCGGCGGAAAGCTGGATCGGCGTCAGCGGATTCTTGATCTCGTGCGCCAGGCGCTGCGCCACCTCGCCCCAGGCGGCGGAACGCTGCGCCGCGATCAGTCGCGTGATGTCGTCGAACACCACCACGTAGCCGCCGCCACCCGCCCCCGGCAAGGCGGTACCCCGCACCAGCAGCGCCTGCGGCATGCCGTCCGGGCGCGCGATTTCGAGCTGTTCCTGCCACTCGTCGCCGCGCCGCGCGAAGCCGCCGAGAATCGCCCCGGCCAGGGTTTCGTGGCGCGGCCAGTCCTGCAGCCGCATCTGTTCGAAGCCGGCCAGATCGTCGCCGAGGATCGCGGTCGCGCCGCGATTTGCCGCGCGCAGGCGAAAGCGCACGTCGAAAGCCAGCACGCCGGCGGACAGGTTTGCCAGCACCGATTCCAGATAAGCCTGCGCCGCCTCCATCTCCTGGCGATGATGCTCGGCCTGCGCCCGCGCCTCGCTGAGTTGATGCGTCATGCTGTTGAAGGAATGCGTCAGCACGCCCAGTTCGTCCGAAGCTTCCACCGTCGCGCGCGGTGTGTAGTCGCCGCTGGCGACCGCCTGCGTGCCTTCGGCGAGGATCAGCAGCGGTCGCGCCAGGCGCTCGGCAAGAAAGAAGGCCAGCGCAATCGCCGCGAACAGCGCCAGCAGCAGGGCCAGCGTCAGGGTCAGCGTGTAGATGCGTTTCAAGCCCACCCGGCCCAGTTGCAGCTCCTGATAGTCGCGGTGCGCCGCCTCGACGCTCTGCGCGCTTCTGGCGATCGATGCCGGCACCGCCAGCGTCAGTTGCAGGATGCGCGGATCGAGATTGAGGCCACTGCTGGTCACCGGTGCCAGCGCGCGCAACATCAGGCCGCCACCCTCGGCATCGCCGATCAGCGCCAGCCCGCGTCCGCTGCGCGCGGCACGCAACTGGCTGGGCGCCGGCACCGAAGGCAGCAGGCTGCCCAGTTCGCCCGAACTGCTTCCCAGCACCTGGCCGGAGAGCGTCATCAAGGTTGCGCTCTGGGCGCCGGCCTGCTCGCGCAGGCGGTTGAGCCGGCTCGGCGTAACGAAGGCATCGTCGCCCAGGTCGAGCGCCGCATCACGGGCCTTCTCCAGCAAATCGGCCTGCAGGGTATCGAGCACGCTGCGACCGAGGTTGAGGCCGCCTTCGAGCGCGGCATCGACGCGCACGTCGAACCAGGAATCGATGCTCTTCACCGCGAACTGCATCGACACGCCATACACCAGCGCGCCGGGCAGCACCGCCATCAATGACAGCATCAGCAACAGGCGCGACTTGAGCCGCGAACCGAATACGCCGCTCCTGAAATCGCGGCGCAGCCGCCGCAGCTTGAGGCCGACCAGCACCACCAGCGCCACCGCGGCAATGCCGTTGATCGCCAGCAGCCAGGGGTAGTTTTCGGCGAACAAGGCGGTGTTGGCCGAGGCCGAGGCCAGCAGGAACAGCAAAATCGCGCCCAGTGCGGCAACGACCGCCAGCGCTACCCTCATGGCGTCACCGGCGCGACGAACTGCCAGCGCAATACCTTGGCCTCCACCTGCAAGGCGCGATCGGTGATGGCGTCGACCTGGAAGGGTTTCGGCAACTGGCTGCGGTCGAGCGCCAGGCGCACCGCCGCCTCGTAGGATTCGCCGGCCTTGATCGCATCCTTTTCCACCACCGGCAGCGCGGCGATGCGGCCGACCACGCGCAAGGCCTCGGCCAGGCTGCCGAAATTCTGGTGCAGGCTGCCGGTGGTCAGCCGGTACTGGCGCGTCAGGCTGCTGTAGGAAAGCCGGTAAGTCAGGCTGCGGGTGACGACGTGCTCGTTGACCCAGTACTTGCGCGGGCGCTCCAGCACGAACTCGAGGTTGAAATATAGCGGCACGCCACGCGCCACGGCATCTTCCAGCCGGTTGCCGAGATCCAGCGCAAACTCGGCGGAAAGCGCGTAACCGTCTTCGCCCGGCGTCAGCGCCGCGCGCTTCGGCTCGATGCTGCCGGCCTGCACGGCGAACGCCGTCAGCAGCAGCAGCGCCAGCGCCAACCGCGCCAGCCCGGCCTCAATCCTTTTGCAGCAGCGCGTAATAAAAGCCGTCATGTTCGGCATCGGGCAAATGTTGCAGTTGTGCATCGCGGGTTGTCGTTCCCGGTATCGGCAGACGCCTTGCGTCGGCATGGCGGCCGACGAAGGCCGCCACCTGACGGGCATTCTCCTCCCCAAACACCGAGCAGCTTGCATAGAGCATTTTGCCACCTGTGCCGAGAGTACGCCACAGGGCATCGACGATGGCGCTTTGCGTCGCGGCGAAGCCGGCGATGTCCGATTCGCGCCGCAGCCATTTCGCATCGGGGTGGCGGCGCACCACGCCCGAGGCCGAGCAGGGTACGTCGGCCAGAATGCGATCGAAGGGACGGCCGTCCCACCAGGCATCGACCGCGCGCGCGTCGCCCACCTTCACGGTCGCCGCCAGCCCCAGCCGCCGCAGGTTGTCGGTGATGCGGGCGGCGCGCGCGGCGTCGGCATCGAGCGCCGTCAGGTCGACCAGCGCGGTTTCCAGCAGATGCGCCGCCTTGCCGCCGGGCGCCGCGCAGGCATCCAGCACGCGCATGCCGTCCTGCACATCAAGCAAGCCGGCCGCCGTCTGCGCGCCCCAGTCCTGCACCGAGCACAAGCCTTCGGCAAAACCCGGAATGCGCTCCACCGGCACCGGCTTGTCGAGCAGGATCGCGGTATCGTCTAGCGCGTGCGCCGCGATGCCTGCAGCATTCAAGCGGATCAAGAAGTCGGCGCTGGCGACACGGCGATTGTTGACGCGCAGGCACAGCGGCGGATGCGTATTGCCAGCGGCGAGGATGCTTTCCCAATGATCCGGATGATCCTGTCGCAGGCGCGCGATCCACCACGCCGGATGCCGCCAGCGCGCCACCGGATCGGCATCCGCCAGCGCCAGCAGTTCTTCGCGCCGGCGCAGGAAGCTGCGCAGCACGCCATTGACCAGACCCTTGAACCGGCCCCGCGCCAGTTGCGATGCCGCCGTCACCGCCTGGTCCACGGTGGTATGCGCCTCCTCCGGCCGTGCTTCCAGCCGCGCCAGCGCCGCCAGCAGCAGGCCGCGCAAGACCGCCTCTTTCAGCGGCTTCTCCAGCAGCAGGCCCAGCAGGAAATCACCGCGGCCATAGGCACGCAATGCCGTATAGCCGATGTCCATCGCCGCCGCGCGCGTGACGCCGGCGAGCGGCGACACCGCCAGCGCAACATCGAAGTTGCGCCCGCCGAGCACGGCGGCAATCAATTGCGCCGCGCCGAGCAGGGCCTCGGCCAGTGACGCGGAGCGTTGGGGAGTGGACATGACTACAGTCTACAGCGGTGGCGCGGTCAGGCGGCCCCGGTTTGGCGAATTCGGAATGCCGCTAGGCGGCGGGCGGGCTTTGCGTTTTCTTCGCCTTCTTCGCGGTGCGCTTTTTCGGCGCGGGCGGCACGGACGCCGGCTCCGCGGCGGCGGCCTTTGCCTCGATGGCTTCGCGCTGCTCCAGCGTGCGCTTCTGCTCCATGTGCATCTCGATGGCCTGCGGCACGGTCGGCGCGCGCATGGGGCCCATCTGGGCAAAGCTCGCGCCACAGGTCAGCAATCCGGCGACAAAGCCGATACCCGACATCAAGCGCAAGTTCATTTCGATTCCTCGCAATGGGGCGCCAATGAAAGTCGGCGCTGGCGACACGGCACGCCGGCTACGTTGTCCAGTCTTCAAGCTGCAATCCGCCGACCTGACGAAAGGCGCGATCATTGGTGACCAGTACCGCGCCGACGCTCAAGGCGTGCGCGGCGATCAACAGGTCAAGCGATGCGAGAATCCGGCCCTGAGCCTCCATTTCGGCCCTCGCCATTCCGTAATGCTCGGCGCTGTTCCAGGGCAGAACATCGAGGCGCAGCAGAAGCTCGCGCACGGCGATATGCAGCCGCTTTGCTCCCGGTCGCTTGGCCAGCCCAAACAACAACTCGCCTTCGGTGATGGCCGAAATGCACAGCGATGCCATCGGCGCGGCCAGCACGCGACGGATGACGGCCGGATGCGCCTTGATCAGATGGCTCACCGTATTGGTGTCCAGCATGTAGCGCTTCACTCGGCCCAGTCCTTGAAGGGATCACGGTCATGCGCCGCCTGCTTGCGCTCGTTCTTGCCGAGAAAGCCGGCAGGCACGGCAGCGCCCTTGAGCGCCGCAAGGAAACCATCCCAGTTCGCCGGCTTGCGCGACAGGATCACGTCGCCGGTTTCGGCGTCCTGGCGAATGAAGACTTCGCTGGTATCGAAGCGATAGGCGGCGGGCAGGCGAACCGCCTGGCTGCGACCATTGGTGAATAGTTTGGCGACCTGGCTCATGGCGGACCCCCTCAGGCTGATAGATATCGAAGTCTATGCCCGAACATGGGATAGATCAAGGTATATGCCTTGATACAATCCGGAAAACCAGGCTCAGGGCATGATCTCCACATATTCATAGACCTCGGCATCCAGCAGTTTCCTGCGCTCGGACACCGGCAGGCGGGCGAACCAGGCGTGCGGGTCGCGGCGGTCGACTTCGCGGCCGATGAAGCGCAGCAGTTCGCAGATCGGCTCGACGACGTTTTGCCGGTAGCGCCCGTCCTTCTTGACGTAGCCCAGGTAGAGATTCTTCATGCAGTTGCGGCGGCACCAGGAAAATGCCTCGCAACCTTCGCAAGGCATGTCGGCATGCGGCTGCAAGGGGCTGGCGGAGAGCCAGTTACCCTGGATCTCGCCCATCTGCATGGCCGGCACGTACATCATGTCCGGGCATGGATAGATCTGGCCGTTGGGCATGACGTTGAGCAGGTGGGTCGACACGCGGCACTGGGTCTGCCCGGCGTAGAGTTCGATGCCGCGATTGGGCAGCAGCTTGTTCCGCACGATGCCCATCAGCGGTACCAGCGGATACAGCGTGTCGGTGCGGGCGAAGAAAACGTCGATCAATTGCACCAGTACGGCCTTGCGCCGCGCGACCGAATCATCGGCGTACATCTCGTCGGCGACGAACTGCCAGTAGAGGTAGTCGAAGGTTCCGGCCAGGCCGTCGAGCTCCTCGAAGCTGGTCGCCGGATTGCCCCAGGTGACGCGCGCCGTCAGCGTGCCGCCGACCTTGTGGCGGATGTCCTGCACGTTGCGCATGACGCTGGCCCAGATGCCGCGCCCGCGATAGGCATCGGTGATTTCCTCGCCGCCGTCGATCGAGACGAGCACGTTGGACAGCCGCGCCAGCACCCAGTCGGGCAGGCTGTCGAGCAGGGTGCCGTTGGTCTGGAGCTGGAAGCGGAACTCGGGAAAGCGCTGCATCACATCGAGCATCAGGCCCTTGTTGAGCGTCGGCTCGCCGCCGTAGAAGGTGACATAGACCTCCTTGCCGGCCAGATGGGTTGCGACAAACTCGGCGAGCTGGTCGATGTCGTATTTGAGCTCGGTCTGCGAGCCGAGGACTTCGCCGACGCCGAGCGAGCAATAGGTGCATTTCAGGTTGCATTTCAGCGTCGTCAGCAGTTGCAGTTCGACGCGGCCGCCGACGATGGGCGACGTGGCTGACGCGGGACAAGCGGGCGCCGTCCGCGACGGCGCAAGGGCAATGGTGGTTTGGACAGACATGGCAACTCCGCAGCAATGAATCCGGACCGGGATGCCGGGGCATCCGGGATGGCGACAGGATTTAGGCGGCGAAGTGCGGCGGTGCGTGCTTGGCGACGGCCGTCACGCCGAAGCGCAGCGGGCCGCGGGCGGCCTCGACGCAGCGCTGGGACGGCAGCGGAAACAGAAAATCGATGTGCATACGGGGCGCGACTGTACTCTCTCGTCGCCCGCTGTCAACGCCGCTTGGCGCCCGCCAGCGCCTTCAGGCGATTCCTGGCGATGTCGGCAAACTGGCCGTCGGGATACTTCTTCAAATAGGCGCTGAAGTCTTCGGCGTCGCGGCTCTCGCGAATGCTCTGCCAGAACAGCAGCTCGGCGTCCGGCGCGCGGCCTTCCGCCTCCTGCGCGCCGCGCACGAAATAGAAGTCGCCGGTCAGCGACGAGGATTCCCACGGCACCTGCTGGTCGGCGGTGGCGTCGGCCACGCGGCGGCGCACGCGCTTGAAGACGTCCTCGACCTTGAGCCCGGGCTCGTCCAGCATGCGCAGGAATTCCTGGGTGTAGAGCCCGTTGCGGCCGTCGCCGTCGGAGGCTACCTTGCCCGGCGCCGTGGCGTAGGCGATCAGCGTGCCCTTCGGCGCGTCCATCTGCGCCAGGCCACCCGAGGCACCACGGAAGCGCCGCTCGAAGGGATTGTTGCGGCAGGCGTCGAGGATCACGATGCCGAGCGCGCTGGTGGCCAGTTGTTCGAGCAGGGAATCGACATCCACCGCTTCGCTCCTCACCGAGGCTTCGGAAGAGATCTGCGCGTCGACCGGGATCAGGTAGTTCTTGCCGCGCACCTGCATGCCGTGCCCGGCGTAGTAGAAGATGCCGACGGTGCCGCTCTTCGCCAGCTTTTCGCCGAACTGCGTGATGGCGCGGGTCATGTCCTTCTGCTTGACGTTTTCGCGGACGATGACGTCGAAGCCGAGGCTGCGGAATTTCGCCGATATGGCGCGGGCATCATTCACCGGGTTTTTCAGCGGTGCCGACGGGTAGCTGCTGTTGCCGATCACCAGGGCGACGCGGTGTTCATCGGGGCGGTCGGCGACCGGCTTCGCCTCGGGGCGGCTCGCCGGCCTGGCGCTCGCGAGGCCGGTCGCGGCAGCCGGCTGGCCCACGGCCACGCTGGCGCGCACCGCATTCTTGTACAGGGCAAAGAATTCCTCGACCTTCAGCCGTTCCACCAGATCCTTGCGCACGGCGAGGTTGCGCGTGCCGGCGGTCTCGCGCAACAGGCGCTGGGCAAAGGCGATGCTGCCGTCGTCGAGGGTGGCGTCCTGGTCGAGCGCAATGTCGGGCACGATGCCGATTTGCTGGATCGATTTTCCGCTCGGCGTGTAATAGCCCGCCGTGGTCAGCTTGATCGCGGCCTGATCGACGGGCACGATGGTCTGCACCGTGCCCTTGCCGAAGCTCGGTGTGCCGATGACGGTGGCGCGCCGGTGATCCTGCAGGGCGCCGGCAACAATCTCGGAGGCGCTGGCACTGCCGCCATTGATCAGCACCGCGATCGGATAAGCAGGCTCCTTGGCGATGCGCAGGGCCGGAAACTGCCGGTTGGCGTCGCGGTCGCGGCCCTGGGTGGACACAATCAGCCCCGCATCGATGAAACGGCTGGCGACGCTGATGGCGCCGTTGAGCAGGCCGCCGGGATCATTGCGCAGGTCGAGTACCAGGCCTTTCAGCTCGCCGCCATTTTCCGCCTTGAGCGCGGCCAGGGCATTGCCGACATCATCTGCCGTGCGCTCCTGGAACTGGGCGATGCGGATGTAGCCATGGCCGTCGCCGAGCGACTTGAAGCGCACGCTGCGCACCATGATCACGGCGCGCACCAGATCGATCCGCAGCGGCGCGGCCTGGCCTTCGCGCTGCAGCGTCAGCGTGATGCGCGTGCCCTTCTGGCCGCGCATCAGCTTGACCGCGTCATTGAGCGACATGCCTGTCGTCGGCTTGCCGTCGATCTCCAGAATAAGGTCGCCGGCAAGGATGCCGGCGCGGAACGCCGGGGTGTCCTCGATCGGCGCGACCACGACCGGCATGCCTTTTTTCATCCCGACCTCGATGCCGAGGCCGCCGAATTCGCCCTTGGTGCCGACCTTGAGCTCGTTGAAGGCCTCGGGCGTCAGGTAGGCGCTGTGCGGATCGAACGAGGCCAGCAGGCAGTTGAAGTATTTCTCGTGGGTACCATCGGTAATCGGGGGGGGCGGGCTGCCCTTGCGCTTTTCCCACTGCGCCGCCAGCTCTGCCCTGGCAACATTGTCGCCGGAGAAACGCGCACAGTAGTAGCGCGATTTTTCCAGATGCGCTTCGTCCGGCTCGGTGACATACGAAGACCTCAGGGTTTCGTCGATCCGGTTGGCCAGGCGTTGCGCGGCGGGGCTGAGCACCAGGCGGCGATTGGCGTCGGCCACCGCGATGCGTTCCGCGTCGATGCGACGAAATATCTCCGCCTGCTGGTCGCTCAAGGAGACGACATCGCTTTCGCGCAGCTTCTTCGGACTGAGGCTGACGTTGACGAAAACCTCGGCGGCGATGCCTTGCGGAAAATCCTGCTGGATGTTCCACGAAAAGCGCCGGCCCTTGCCCGGCTCGACATTGCGCCCGACGTCGCCTTCGAGCCGCAAGGATTCGTGCGGGTAAAGATGGCCGTTGATGGCGAACAAGGCGGCCACCGGATTGTTCAGGCCTTCCGCGCACTGTTCGGGACGCAATGTGCTGGCGCATGCCTTGGCGAACTCCTTGGGATCGACCGGATTGTCCTCGACCAGATCGTAGGTGACGACCAGGCGGTCGGCCTGCTGGCTGGCCGTGACGTTCCTGATCTCGGCGGCGAACGCCGTGCCGACGGCCAGCCACAGCAGCAGGCCCAGCCAGCCCGATCTGCCCTGTGCGCCCCGTGCGCCGGTTTTCATGGGCCGCTCAATCCGGCCGCAGCGGATTGCCGTGCAGGAAGTCGGCGCTGGCGACACGGCGACCGCCGGGCTTTTGCAACTCGGTGAGGCGCAGCGCATCCTCGCCGCAGGCGACCACGATGCCCGCGCCATCGGCGGCCAGCACCTGGCCCGGCCGGCCGCGGGCGGCCACCACGTCGCCGCGCCAGACCTTGACCGGTTCGCCGGCCAGCGTCACCACCGCACCGGGAAAAGGATTGAAGGCCCGCACGCGGCGCGCCAATGTTACCGCCGGCTGGTTCCAGTCGAGCCTCGCCTCAAGCTTGTCGATCTTGTTGGCGTAAGTGACACCGGCTTCGGGCTGCGGCGTCGCGACCAGTTGATCGAAGCACGCCAGCGCCTCGACCACCAGCTTGCCGCCGAGCTCGGCGAGCTTGTCGTGCAGGCTGCCGGTGGTGTCCTGCATATCAATGTCGATGGCCTTCGACAGCAGCATCGGGCCGGTGTCCAGCCCGGCTTCCATCTGCATGATGGTGATGCCGGTCTGCGCGTCGCCGGCTTCGATGGCGCGATGGATCGGCGCCGCACCGCGCCAGCGCGGCAACAACGAAGCGTGGATGTTGATGCAGCCGCGCCGCGGCAGGTCGAGCACCGCCTGCGGCAGGATCAGCCCGTAAGCGGCCACCACCATCAACTCGGCGGCGCCGTCGACGCAGGCGGCGCGGATCGGCTCGTGCGTTGCCGGGTCCTTGAGGCGCTCGGGCTGGAACACCGGGATGCCGTGGGCCAGCGCCACTTTCTTGACGGCCGAGGCTTGCAGCACCATGCCGCGTCCGGCAGGGCGGTCGGGCTGGGTCAGCACCAGCGCGACCTCGTGTCCTGCCGCCAGCAGGGCTTCAAGGGCACGTGCGGCGAAGTCCGGCGTGCCGGCAAAGATGAGTTTCACCTAAAAAGTCTCGCGCGCCTGCTTGACCAGCTTGCTCTTGATGCGCTCGCGCTTGAGGCGCGAAAGATAGTCGACGAAGACCTTGCCTTCCAGGTGATCCATTTCGTGCTGGATGCACACCGCGAGCAAGCCATCGGCTTCCAGTTCGAAAGCTTTTCCATCGAGGCCGAGTGCGCGTACCTTGACATGGCTGGCGCGTGCCACCGTCTCGTAGATGCCGGGCAGCGAGAGGCAGCCTTCCTCGCCTTCGCATTCGCCGGATTTTTCCAGCAGCTCGGGATTGATGAAGGTCTGCAACTGCGACTTGTCTTCGGAGATGTCAATCACGATCAGGCGCACATGCTGGTCCACCTGCGAGGCGGCGAGGCCGATGCCGGGCGCGGCATACATGGTCTCGGCCATGTCGGCGGCCAGTTGGCGGATGCGCGCATCCACATTGGCGACCAGTGCCGCCTTCTTGTGCAGCCGCGGATCGGGGTAACGCAAAATCGGCAATAGGGCCATGAAACCGCTCTTGAAAGAATTGATGCTGGGGTAATTGTCGGGCAGAATCAGGCCGATACCCGGATGGTTCGCCATCCACACGGACACTCGGCCAGGAGATCACGCCATGCGTCGCATTATATCTGCGCTGCTCATCAGCATTTCAAGCACCGTGGTGCTTGCACAGGGTGCCAAGCCCATCGAACTGGCCGACGGCGCGCCCGACCGGCACATCGTGACCCCGGGTGACACGCTGTGGGGCATTGCCGCCAAATTCCTCAAGGATCCCTACCGCTGGGGCGAGTTGTGGAAGCTCAACGCGGAAGAGATCAAGAATCCGCAGCGCATCTATCCGGGCCAGGTCATCGTGCTCGACAAGAGCGGCAATCAGCCCCGCCTGAAACTGGTAACGGTGACCGAGCCGCGCCGCGAGTACGTCGAGCCGCTGCGGAAGGGCATTCCGTCGATCCCGCCGCAGGACATCGAACCCTTCCTCAGCGAACAGCGCGTCCTTGATGCCGCGGGCATGGATCCCGCGCCGCGCGTCGTCGCCCTGCAGGGCGACCGCGTCATCGCCGGCGCCGGCGACACCATTTTCACCACCGAAGTCACCACCCAGGAAAAGGGTTGGCAGCTGTTCCGCCCCGGCAAGGCCCTGATCGACCCCGACACCAAGGAAACGCTCGGACATGAGGCGGTGTATATCGGCACCGCCCGCCTGACCAAAACCGGCGTGCCCTCGAGCTTCCTGGTGCTGACCTCGAAAATGGAAATCGTGCGCGACGACCGCCTGTTGTCCGCGCCACGCCAGGACGTGGTGAATTACCTGCCGCACGCCCCGGACAAGATGATCAAGGCCAAGGTGCTCGGCATCTACAGCGGGGTGAACTACGGCGGTCCGCAATTCGTGATCACGCTGAATCGCGGCAAGGCCGACGGCCTGGAGCCCGGCCATGTGCTGGCCGCCGACCTGGCGGGGGCCGAAGTCAGCAACCGCTATCAGGGCGAACGGACCGACTACAAGCTGCCCGATGCCCGCAATGGCCTGGTGTTCGTGTTCCGCGTGTTCAACCGGGTTTCCTACGCCCTGGTGATGAACGCGACCCATCCGGTCGTCGTCGGCGATACCGTTCGCACTCCTTAACGCTCATTCTGCGGTGGCAGCACCCACCGCAGATAAAACACGCGAAAGGCAAATTGATGGCCCCCCACTCCCGTCCCCGCCCCAGGGCGGGGCTACAGTTCAGCTCGCTTCGCTCGACAATCACCCATCGCTCCGAACGAGTTGTATCGCGTTAACCATGACGGAAGAGCGCCAAGAACTCGCTTCCTGGCTCCGTCTCACGCTGATCCCGGGCGTCGGCGGCGAAGCCCGGCGCACCCTGCTCAAGGCTTTCGGGCTTCCGCACGCGATTTTCGAAGCGAGTCGGCGCGCCCTCGCGGCAGTCGTCGACCCGGCGCTGGCCGAACGCCTGCTGACCCACGATTGCGCCGCCGAAATCGCGACGGCGCTGGACTGGGCAAGTCAGCCGGGCAATCGCCTGCTGACCCTGGCCGACGCCGATTACCCGCAAAGCCTGCTGACGGCGGACGATCCACCGGTGCTGCTCTACGCCAAGGGCGACACCGCCCTGCTCAACTGGCCGATGCTGGCCGTGGTCGGCAGCCGCAACGCGACCGCGCAGGGCGAACGCGATGCCGAAGCCTTCGCCAAGACACTCGGCCACGCCGGGCTGACCATCGTCAGCGGCCTGGCGCTGGGCATCGATGCGGCCGCCCATCGCGGCGCGCTGGCGACACCCGCCGGCACGGTGGCCGTGATCGGCACTGGCGCCGACCGTCTCTATCCGGCGAAGAACGAAACCCTGGCCCGCGCCATTGCGGAACACGGCGTGGTGCTCAGCGAGTTTGCGCTCGGCACCCCGGCCCTGGCCTCCAACTTTCCGCGCCGCAACCGCATCATTGCCGGCCTCGGCCTGGGCTGCCTGGTGGTCGAGGCGGCGCCGAAGAGCGGCTCGCTGATCACGGCGCGGCTCGCCGCGGAAAGCGGACGCGAGATATTCGCCATTCCCGGCTCGATCCACTCGCCGCTGTCGCGCGGCTGTCATCAGCTGATTCGCCAGGGCGCCAAGCTGGTCGAGTCGGCACAGGACATCCTCGAAGAATTGCGCTGGGGAGCGGCCCCCGCCGCATCCACCGCTCCCGCGCGAAAATCCGCGCCAGGGAACTACAACGAAGAGCAAGTGCTCGCTTTTTTGGGTGACGCCCCCTGTGCGATCGACACGCTTTCTGCGCGCAGCGGCTTGACGCCCGCCGACCTTCTTGCCATGCTGTTGCCCATGGAACTCGCCGGCCGCGTTGCCCAGTTGCCCGGCGGTCTCTACCAAAGGCTACATTCACATTCATGATCGATATCCTGGTTTACCTGTTCGAAAATTACCTGCCCGATGCCTGCCCGGAACCCGCGGTGCTGGCCAGGAAACTGTCGGCGGCGGGCTTCGGCAACGCCGACATCAGCGCCGCGTTGTCCTGGCTGGATGGACTCGCCGGCGAAGAAAGCGGGCGCTGCCGCAGCCCGGCAAACGCCGGCGCCGTACGTATTTACGACGAGGAAGAACAGGAGCGGCTGCCCGTCGCCTGCCGTGGCTTCATCGCCTTCCTCGAACAGCACGACGCGGTCGATGCGCCGCTGCGCGAAGCCATCATCGAACGCGCCATGGCCCTGCCCGACGAGCAGATCAGCCTCGACCGGCTCAAGGTCATCGTGCTCGCCGTGGTCTGGCGCTACCGCCACGAAGTCGATGCCCTGATCCTCGAGGAACTCCTCGCCGAAGACAGCGACGACGAGGATTTCGGCGCCGGCGACGATGTCGCGCGCATCCTGCTGAATTAAACCCCGGCTTGCGTAATTGGGAGAGGCGCGCTTATGATGCGCCGCTGCCGCCGGACTACCGTGTCCAGATTGTTCCATTTCGAGCATAGCGAACCTCCGTCACTCCCTTTCCCGGAAAGGGGGCCGGGGGGAAAGCCCACACCATGAAGCAGTTGATCATCGCCGAGAAACCTTCCGTCGCCAATGACATCGCAAAGGCGCTGGGCGGCTTTACCAAGACCGGCGACTACTTCGAGAGCGACGACTACGTGTTGTCCTCCGCCATCGGCCACCTGCTGGAACTGACGGTGCCGGAGGAATACGACGTCAAGCGCGGCAAGTGGAGCTTCACCCACCTGCCGATGATTCCGCCGCATTTCGCGCTGAATCCCATCGAGCGGACGCAGGAACGCCTGCGTCTCTTGACGCGCCTGATCAAGCGCAAGGACGTCACCGGCCTGGTCAATGCCTGCGACGCGGGACGCGAGGGCGAACTGATTTTCCGCTACGTGGCGCAGCACGCCCTCGGCGCCAAGCAAAAACCCGTGCGCCGCCTGTGGCTGCAATCGATGACCACCACCGCGATCCGCGACGGCTTCGCCCACTTGCGCACCGACGAGGAAATGCTGCCGCTGGCCGATGCCGCGCGCTGCCGCTCGGAAGCCGACTGGCTGATCGGCATCAACGGCACGCGCGCCATGACCGCCTTCAATTCGAAGGAAGGCGGCTTCTACAAGACGCCGGTGGGCCGCGTGCAGACGCCGACGCTGGCGATCATGGTCGAACGCGAAAGCCGCATTCGCAACTTTGTTTCGCGCGATTACTGGGAAGTCGAAGGCGAATTTCAGTGCGTCGCCGGAACCTACAAGGGCCGCTGGTTCGACGAGAAGTTCAAGAAGGCCGACGATGAGCACGCCCGCGCCGAGCGCCTGTGGGACAAGGCCAAGGCCGACGCGCTGCGCAAGAAATGCCTCGGCCAGCACGGCACGGTGGATGAGGACAGCAAGCCCAAGACCGAAGCCTGCCCGATGCTCTACGACCTCACCTCGCTGCAGCGCGAGGCCAACGGCCGCTTCGGCTTCAGCGCCAAGAACACGCTGGGCATTGCCCAGGCGCTGTACGAAAAGCACAAGGCGCTGACCTACCCGCGAACCGACAGCCGCCACCTGCCCGAGGATTACATCGGCACGGTCAAGGAAACGCTGGCATCGATGGCCGGCACGCCCTACGCCACCTTTGCCGGCGCCATCATCAAGAACGGCTGGGTGCATCCGAACAAGCGCATTTTCAACAATGCCAAGGTCTCGGACCACTTCGCCATCATCCCCACCGGTGCCGCGCCGAAGAACCTGTCCGAGCCGGAACAGAAGATTTACGACCTCGTCACCAAGCGCTTCCTCGCCATCTTCTATCCGTCGGCCGAGTACAACATCACCACGCGCATCACCCGCATCGAGAAGGAAGCCTTCAAGACCGAAGGCAAGGTGCTGGTGACGCCGGGCTGGCTCGCCGTGTATGGCAAGGAATCGCAGGAAACCCGCGAGGAAGCCGGCGAGAACCTGACCCTGCCGCCGCTGGAAAAGAACGAACGCGTCTGGGCCAAGGATGTCGAGGTCAAGACCAAGGCCACCCAGCCGCCGCCGCGCTTCACGGAAGCCACGCTGCTGACCGCCATGGAAGGCGCCGGCAAGCTGATCGAGGACGAGGAGTTGCGCGAGGCGATGTCCGAACGCGGCCTCGGCACGCCGGCCACGCGCGCCGCGACCATCGAAGGCCTGCTGGCCGAGGAATACCTGCATCGCAACGGCCGCGAACTGCAACCGACGGCCAAGGCCTTCTCGCTGCTGTTTGCGCTGGAAAACCTCGGCGTCGATGAAATCCGCTCGCCCGAACTGACCGGCGAATGGGAATACAAGCTCAAGGAAATGGAACACGGACGGCTGGCGCGCGACGAGTTCATGAGCCACATCGTGGACAAGACGCGCGAGATGGTCGAGCGCATCAAGACCGGCGAGCTGCCCGAAGCCGCCTTCTCCACGCTGAAGACGCCCTGCCCGCGCTGCGGCGGCGTGATCCAGGAAAACTACAAGAAGTTCCAGTGCAAGTCCTGCGACTACAGCCTGTGGAAGATCGTCGCCAGCCGGCAATGGGAGCCGGAAGAAATGGACGAGCTGCTCACGAAGCGCGTGATCGGCCCCCTGCAGGGCTTCCGCAGCAAGATGGGGCGTCCTTTCGCGGCGATGATCAAGCTCAAGGAAGACCACACACCGGAATTCGATTTCGGCCAGTCGGACGCCGACGCCGATGGCGAAGAAGTCGATTTCTCGACGCAGGAATCGCTCGGCGCCTGCCCGAAATGCGGCGCGCGCGTCTTCGAGCACGGCATGGCCTATGTCTGCGAAAAGGCCGTGGGCGCGGGAAAGACCTGCGATTTCCGCTCCGGCAAGATAATCCTGCAGCAAGAGGTGGCACGCGCCGACATGCAGAAGCTGCTGGCCACCGGCAAGACCGACCTGCTCAAGGGCTTCATCTCGAACAAGACGCGACGCAAGTTTTCCGCCTATCTGGTGCGCGATGCGAAGACCGGCAAGGTGGGCTTCGAGTTCGAACCGAGGGCGCCGAAAGCCGGGGCCAAGCCGGCCGCCAAGGCCGACGAGGCGAAACCGGCGAAGGCCAAGGCTGCGCCGACAGTCGGCGCTGACGACACGGCGAAAACGAAGTTTCAGAGAAGGCTAACGCCGGATTCATCGGCGTTAAGCGAAGCGGCCGTAGCTAAGAAGGCTGCAGTAAAGAAACCTGCGGCCAAAAAACCCGCTGCGAAGAAGGCGGCCGCCAAGCCCGCAACGAAGAAGCCCGCTGCCAAGAAAGCCGTATGACCGGCGTGGCGCCTGAAGCCCTCGCCGTTCTCGATTTCTGGTTCCTGCTGCCGGACCACCCCGGCCACGGCACCTACCGCCCCGAATGGTTCCGCAAGGATGCCGCGTTCGATGCGACGATCCGCGACCGTTTCGGCGCGGCTGTCGAAGCGGCGCTGAACACTACCCTCGACGCAGGGCCTGACGAAGCGCTGCTGGCGCGCATCCTTTTGCTCGACCAATTCACGCGCAACATTTTCCGCGACACGCCGCGCGCCTTCACCGGCGACGCGCAGGCTCTGGGATTGGCGGAAACCCTGGTCGGCGCCGGCCGCGACAAGAACCTGTCGCCCTTTCAGCGCTGGTTCGCCTACCTGCCCTTCGAACACGGCGAGTCGCTGCTAGATCAGGAGCGCGCCGTGGCCCTCTTCGCCGGCCTGCGCCGCGAAATGAAAACCGCGGCTTTCGACAGCGCCTACGATTATGCGATCCGGCATCGCGAGGTGATCGCCCGCTTCGGCCGCTTTCCCCACCGCAATGCCATCCTTGGCCGGGCATCGACACCCGAGGAAATCGAGTTCCTCAAGCAAGCCGGCTCGTCGTTCTGAGGCGAGCCGAACCCGATCGACTTGTGCGGGATCAAGCGTATGTCATGAGGTCCACGTCAAACTGCGCGGCAGCGATCGAACTGGAGGAATAATGTTCCTTTCCATCCCGCTTCTCAACGGGCGGCGCGCGCCACAATGCGCCGGCTATCGTCAATAACTTCGGAGAAACACGGTGAACCATCTTTCCATCGGCAAGCGCATTTTCATCCTCCTGGCAGCGGCCGGCGTGCTGTTGCTGACCGTTGCCGGCATCGGCTGGAACAACCAAAACCGCGCCGTCGCCACGCTCAAATCGGTGTTCGAGGATAGGGTGGTGCCCTTGCGCGACCTGGCCAGGATCGGCGAACTGCTGGGTGACAACACGACCGAGTTGTTGCTGACCATCCAGCACGACCCCAAGGGACAGCTGGCTGCTGCCCACGATCACCCGGTGGACGTCCATCTGGAAAGATTCGACAAGCGACGCGCCGAAATCGACACCCTGTGGACCAAATACATGGCCACCTATCTGACCGAGGAGGAGAAGCAGTTGGCGGCCGATTTGACCGTCAAGCGCAAAACCTGGGCAGAACAAGCCTCGAACCTGATCAATCGCATCAAGGGCGGCGACTATTCGACCGGACTGGTCAAGGACTTGCTGGCCGCGCGCAATCAGCATTCGGTGGCCACCATCGAAGCGCTGAGCAAACTGTCGGCCTACCAGGAAAAGGTTGCCCGCGAGGCTTTCGAACAAGCCGTCGTCACGCACACCACGGGCACGGCGCTGTTTCTGCTGATCGTCGGCGGCGGGCTGGCCGCCGCCGCCGGCTTTGCCTGGTTTCTCACCCGCGCCATCACCGGCCCGATCAACGCTTCGGTCGATGTCGCCGAAGCCATCGCCAACGGCGACCTGACCCGTCCGGTACCACTCGGCGGTCGGGACGAAGGCGGTCGCCTGCTTGCGGCTTTTGCGCTGATGCGGGAAGGCTTGCACGGCATGGTCAGCGCCTCGCAAAAGAGCGCGCAGGAACTGTCCCGCTCCGCCGAGGAACTGACCGCTGCCTCCCGTCAGGCAACCCGCGCCACCGAAGCGCAAAGCGAGGCCGCTTCGAGCATGGCGGCGTCGGTGGAAGAGATGTCGGTATCCATCGATCAGGTGCGCGACCATGCCCGTGATGCCCGCGGCATAGCGGCCAGTGCCGGCGAGGAATCCCGCAGCGGCGGCCAGGTGGTGCATTCGAGCGCCGACGAAATGGGCAAGGTGTCCGCCGCCGTCAACGAAGCCGCGAGCACGATCCGCGAGCTCGAAACCTACTCGAACGAAATTTCCGCCGTCATCAATGTCATCCGCGAAGTGGCCGACCAGACCAACCTGCTGGCCTTGAACGCGGCCATCGAGGCGGCGCGGGCGGGCGAGCAGGGACGGGGATTCGCCGTCGTCGCCGATGAAGTCCGCAAACTCGCCGAACGTACTTCCGAGTCAACCCACACCATTGCCAATGTCATCGACAAGGTGCAGGCCGGCGCACGGCGCGCGGCGCAGGAAATCGAAAGCAGCGTCACTCGCGTCAATGAAGGCGTCAGCCTGGCGCATCAGGCCGGCGACTCGATCGTGGGCATTCAGGCAAGCGCGGACCGCGTCGGCAAAGCGGTTGTCGACATCGGCAGCGCGCTTGACGAGCAAGCCGCCGCCACCCAGGAAATCGCCCGTGGCGTCGAGCGCATCGCCACCATGGCGGAAGAAAACAGCGCCAGCGTGCGCCAAACCTCGGCCGCCGCCGAGCGCCTGCACGGTCTGGCTCGAGGCCTCGAACAGTCGGTCGCGCGCTTTCGCGTCTGACGGCGGATCAGCCCGCGCCCGCCGATAGCGGGCCTGTTCAAGCCCTCAACACGGGTCCGACTCAAAAACTCCCCGATCGGGGAAAAATTTGGACCCGCGGAGAGCTTGATGCCGATCTCAGCGGTGCCGCTGGCCGCTGTGATGGCTGGCCGGCTTGGCGCCGCCCCCGCCACCACCGCCCGAACGGGCCGGACGCGGCGCGCCGCTGCGGTTCCCCGCACCCGTGCGCGAGCGGCCCTGGGCCGGCTTGGCCGCCGGTGTGCGGCCGGCGGCGGGACGCGGCACCGAGTGGTTGTGCTGCGGCTCGAAACCGGGGAGGATCGAGGTTTCGATCTCGCGTTTCAACAGGCGCTCGATGTCGCGCAGCTGGATGCGCTCGTCGCTGCTCACGAGACTGAGCGCTTCGCCACTGGCGCCAGCTCGGCCGGTGCGGCCGATGCGGTGGATGTAGTCTTCCGGCACGTTGGGCAGTTCGAAATTCACCACGCGCGGCAGGGAATCGATGTCGAGGCCGCGCGCGGCGATGTCGGTGGCGACCAGCGCCGCCAGCTTGCCCGACTTGAAGTCGGCCAGGGCGCGGGTACGGGCATTCTGCGACTTGTTGCCGTGCAGGGCCGCGGTGCGAACGCCGGCTTGTTCAAGCTTCCTCGCCAGCGCGTCGGAGCCGTGCTTGGTGCGGCAGAACACCAGCACCTGATGCCAGCCGTGGGCGGCGAACAAGTGCAACAGCAGATCGCGCTTCCTGTCCTGGTCGACCTTGATCACCGTGTGCGTCACCAGTTCGGCCGGCGCATTGCGGCGGGCGACTTCGACCATGGCCGGATTGCGCAGCACGGTGTGGGCAAGTTCGCGCACCTCGGCGGCAAAGGTGGCGGAGAACATCAGGTTCTGCCGTTCCTTCGGCAGGCGCTCGATGATGCGGCGGATGTCGCGGATGAAGCCCATGTCGAACATGCGGTCGGCTTCGTCAAGCACCAGCATCTGCACCTTCGAGAGGTCGACGGTGCGCTGGCCGAGGTGGTCGAGCAGGCGGCCGGGGGTGGCGACCAGGATGTCGATGCCGCGGCGCATGGTCTGGATCTGCGGGTTGATGCCGACCCCGCCGAACACGGCGAGGCTGCGCAGGCCGGTGTGGGCGCCATAGGTGCGCACGCTTTCCAGCACCTGCGCGGCGAGCTCGCGCGTGGGCACCAGCACCAGCACGCGCGGTGCGGTGTGGGTGACTTTCTGCAGCGGACTGGCCGCGGCAGCGGTCAAGCGTTGCAGGATCGGCAGCACGAAGGCGGCGGTCTTGCCGGTTCCGGTCTGGGCCAGGGCTTCGAGATCGCGGCCGGCGAGGATGTGGGGGATGGCCTGTTGCTGGACAGGGGTGGGCGTGGTGTAGCCCTGCTCGCCAACGGCGCGCAGGAGCTCGGCCGACAGGCCGAGTTCGGAAAACTGCATGTTGATTACCTCTGAAGCCGACCCCCGCAATGCTGCGAGCCAATCTGGGCGGAAACTTCTCTGGGGTGTAACCGTCGAGGGGACCGAGACAAGCTCGATGTCGCCATTCAGGCACGACCGGCAGACTGGAGCGCGGTCGCTAAGGAGGTGAAGCGGGGCGGACTGTAACACAGCCCGCCGGCGATCCCCTGAATTTCTTTCGCTTACCTCGCGCCGCGAACTTCGCCGTATCGCCGGCGCCGACTCTACTGCTTGAGGAAGGTCGGGCGCAGCCCCTGCCAGGACAGACGCGGCCATTCCAGCGCATCGAGCATGTTCTTGACGCGCAGGCCCAGCTCGGTATCACCTTCGATCGACAGGCTGCGATTGAAGAACAGCGTGTCCGGGTCTTCCTGGCGGCTGACCATTTGCAGGAAGGCCGAGAGGCGTGCCGTGAAGTGCAGGTCGGGCTCGTTGGCAACGATGAAAATCGGCCGGAACGCCCCGGCGCTGTAGGTGAAGTCCACCACCACGCCGGTGTCCTGCACGGTCACGCGAAAGCGCCGGCCTTCCAGTTCCTGCAAGGTATCCTCGGGCAACACGCCCAGCTTCTTCGCGGCATTCAGGGCCAGCGCCAGATTCACCGAATGCGGCCATTGCGGCAAGCGCGCGCCGACCCGCGCGATCAGCGGCGGCAAGGTGAAGGCGGGAATCGTCGGCAAGCCCAGACTGTTTTTCATCGCAAAACCCCTCAGGCGACTTGATGCGCCGTACCGGCACGGCCGAACCAGAAACCATTGACCAGGCCGGCCGGCGCCCATTCCTCCTTGTCCGTCACGGCTTCGCCGCGGCGCGCCCGGTCGAAAGCCTCAAGGATATCGAAAGTGTGCGCCGGTTGCGGGCTGATGCGCACGGCGTCGATATCCTGTGCCAGCAACTCCGGCATCTGTGCCAGCAGGCTCTCGGTCTGCGCGGACATGGTCTGGATGCCGTTCAGGGTCAGGAAGTGCTGCCCTTCGCGGGTGTTCACCAGCATGCCTTCGGGATGGTCGAGGCACTTGAACTGGCAGTCGTCCTTGTTCAGGCCATAGTGGCGCGCGGTAAAGCAGCGCGCCGAAAAAGCCAGCGGCAACTTGCCGAAGGCGAACACTTCGGTCTCCATGCCGGCCGGGCGCGTCGCGTGCAGGGATTCGACCACGCTGCCGGAAACCTCGAGCGGCGGCAGCCAGCGTTTGCAGCCCTGCGCGGCGAAGAAAGCCAGGGTGTGTTCGTTGTAGATGTTGAGGTGCGGCCCGGCGACAAAACCGAGGCCCTGGTCCTGGGCCATCTTCACCGCGCCGAGGTCGTTGGCCTCGACCAGGCCACCGGCATCGGCCATCAGGCGGCGCATGGCCTTGAGGTCGCTCTCGGATTCGAGCAGGGCCTGTGCCGTGAGCACGACTTCCTTGCCGGCCTCGCGCAAGTCCTTGGCCAGACCGATCCAGTCCGCCGTGCGCAGTTGCTGGCGGCGCGAACAGACCGCTTCGCCGATGTATATCCGGTCGATCGCCGGATGCTGCGCGGCCTGGGCGTAGAACTCCATGACCTCGGCCTTCGGCCAGAAGAACAGCAATGGGCCCAGCGTGATCTGCATCAGCGCCACGGCCTGTTGTAGGCGCCCAGCGTAATTTGGGAGCCCTCGGAGACCTTGCCCAGTTCCGCGGCCCAGGCCGGCTTGACGCTGAATTTGTCTGGCGCGGCGACCGCGGCATCGAGCGCCTGGCGCAGGTTGCGCGTGACTTGCGCGACATAGGTCGGGCTGCGCTGGCGGCCCTCGACCTTGATCGCGGAAACCCCGATGCGGATGATCTCCGGCAGCATTTCCAGCACGTTGAGGCTGGCAGGTTCTTCCATGGCGTAGTAGGTCTCGCCTGCCACTTCGAAGCGGCCCTTGCAGATGGTCGGGTAGCCGGCGTTCTCGTCGTTGCCGTAGCGGTCGATGAGGATGCCGTTGAGGCGCACGTCCATCTCGTTCGGTTTCTTTTCCCATTGCACGAACTTCGCCGGCGAACAGGCGCCGACCGTGTTGGGCGATTCGCCCGTGGCGTAGGAGGACAGCCAGCAGCGGCCTTCGTTCATCACGCACAAACTGCCGAAACCGAACACCTCGATTTCCACGTCGGTATGGCGGATCACGTTCTCGACCTGCGCCAGCGTCAGCACGCGCGGCAGCACGGCGCGCTGGATGCCGAACTTCTCGCGGCAAAAATTGATGGCCTCGTAACTGGTGGCCGAGGCCTGCACCGAGAGGTGGCGGCGCATGCCGGGATGCGTCTTGGTCGCATAGTCGAGCACGGCGGGATCGGCGATGATCACCGCGTCGATGCCGAGCTCGGCGGCCTTGTCGACCGAGGCCGTCCAGTCGGCGAAGCGTCCGGCCTGGGCGTAGGTATTGATCGCCGCCAGCACCTTGCGCCCGCGCTGATGGGCGTAGCGGATGCCTTCGGCGAGGCTCTTCTCGTCGAAGTTCAGCCCGGCGAAGTTGCGCGCGTTGGTGTCGTTGCGAAAGCCCAGATAGACGTCATCGGCGCCGTTATCCACCGCCGCCTTGAGCGCCGCCAGACTGCCGGCCGGACACACCAGTTGAGGTTTTGCCACTGCGTACCACCCCCATCAAAACAGACGGGCAGTGTAGTGGAGCCTCTGGCGGAATCAGTTGATCCGCGTCAATTGGAGCCTATCTGTCAAGCCAGATCGGTGGCCAGCGAGGCGCGGGTAGCCTCGTCAACGGTAACCATGCTGCTGTAGTGGAGATGGTCGACGCCCACCGAAATTGCGGCGCCCCCCTTGGCGGCGGCCAGCATGCCGGCGGTCAGTTCGAAGCGCAGGAAATGCACGGCCGAGGTCTTGTGCTCGTTCTCGCGCTCCAGGTCCTCGTCGGCGATGGCGAACACCGGGTCGAAACCGGCAATACGCACCCAGACCCGGTCCTCGACTCTCTTGAGCAGGCCCAGCATGCGATGGCGCTCCGCTTCGTCGGCGTACTCGATCTGCATGGTGGCCTTGAAGTTGCTGCCGGTCGGCACCAACGGCACATAGGATTCCAGTTCGTGGCGAATGCCGTCTTCCTCGAAGATCTTTTCGACGCGCAGCATTTCCTGTATCTGGTAGCGGATCAGCAGTTCGTTCTCGAATATCAGCAGGATGTGCTCGCCCAGCTTGACGCGGCGCAGCTTTTTTTGCGCCATGACTTCGTCGCGCATGGCGGTGCGGGCCTTGGCATAGGCTTCGAGGGTCATCAGGGAGTCACGGGTGATGGTCATGGCGGTTTCCATTTATGTCTCCGCGGGACGCGGAGACGGTATCCCCTTGCAGGATCATTCAAGTCCGTAGGCGATGCGCAGCAGCGTCAGCGGATGCTGCTTTTCCTTCCTTCCCGTGGCACCGGCCTCGTTCATGCCTTGCAGGATGTGGCGGCCGGCGATGGCGCAGTCGGAACTCACGTAGTCGGGTTCGTCCTTGGCCATGGCCTTGAACACCGGCTTGCCGATTTTCATCGACAGTTCGTAGTACTCCTCCTTGACGCCCCAGGTGCCGTCGTGGCCGGCGCAACGCTCAACGGTATTCACCGTGGCGCCGGTCATTTTCAGCATTTCCTCGGTCTTGCGGCCGACGTTCTGCACCCGCGAATGACAGGGGATGTGGTACGAAACCTTGCCCAGCGGCACCTTGAAGTCGGTCTTCAGCAGGCCGTCCTTGTTGCGCAGGACGAAGTACTCGAAGGGGTCGTACATGGCCAGCGAAACTTCCTTGCAACGCGCATCTTCCGGGAACAACAGCGGAATTTCGCTCTTGAACATCAGCGTGCACGACGGCACCGGCGTCACGATGGCATAGCCGGCTTGCGCCAGCTCGTGCATCAGCGGGATGTTGCGCTCCTTGTACTTCTCGACGGTGTTCAGGTCGCCCAGTTCCAGCTTGGGCATGCCGCAGCAGGTTTCGCCCTGCACCACGACATAGGGAATCTCGTTGTGGTCGAGCAGCTTGAGCAGGTCGTGGCCGAGGCCGGGCTCGTTGTAATTGACGTAGCAGGTCGAGAACACCGCCACCTTGCCCGGCGACTTTGCGCCGTCCCGTACCGGATGGTTGTGGCTGGGCGTCGCGTTGGCGCGGAAGTGGGCGCTGTCGAATTCCGGCAGCTGGCGCTCCTTCTGCACGCCGAGCACCTGTTGCAGCACGGCGCGCGCCGGGCCGAACTTGTTGGCGGCATTCACTGCATGCACCACCACCGGAATCGAGGACAAAGTTCCCACCAGTTCGGTCGAGGTCAACAGCTTGTCGCGGAATTTCATTTTCCCGGTCTTGTACTGGATCGCCTTGGCGCGCAGCATGGTGTGCGGGAAATCGAGGTTCCACTGGTGCGGCGGCACATAGGGACACTTCGTCATGTAGCAGACGTCGCACAGGTAGCACTGGTCGACCACCTTCCAGAATTTTTCCTTCGGCACGCCGGCGGTCTCGGCGTCGCCCGCCTCGTCGATCAGGTCGAACAGGGTAGGGAAGGCATTGCACAGCGACACGCAGCGGCGGCAGCCGTGGCAGATGTCGAAGATGCGTTCGAGTTCCTTCTCGCACGCGGCTTCATCGTAGAAGTCCGGATTTTTCCAGTCGATCGCGTGACGGGTGGGGGCTTCGAGATTGCCTTCGCGCATGGCGTCCTTCCTTTGCGTTATACGGAATGGGGTAGGGCGTCGGGGTCAGGAGTCGGCGCTGGCGGTACGGCGGCGGGCTTGCCTGCCGCCGTCCGCTGGCCTTTATCAGCCGTTGAGGCTGTCCAGCGTTCTCTGGAACTTGTTGGCGTGCGAGCGCTCGGCCTTGGCCAGCGTCTCGAACCAGTCGGCGATTTCGTCGAAGCCTTCGTCGCGCGCGGTCTTGGCCATGCCCGGGTACATGTCGGTGTATTCGTGGGTTTCGCCGGCGATGGAGGTCTTCAAGTTGGCGGCGGTATCGCCGAAGGGCAGGCCGGTAGCCGGATCGCCGCAGGTTTCGAGATACTCGAGGTGGCCATGGGCGTGGCCGGTCTCACCCTCGGCGGTGGAGCGGAACACGGCGGAAACGTCGTTGAAGCCTTCGATGTCGGCCTTGTTCGCAAAATACAGGTAGCGGCGGTTGGCCTGCGATTCGCCGGCGAACGCGGCCTTCAGGTTGCCTTCGGTCTTGGATCCCTTGAGTTGCATGCTTGGACTCCTCTGCGTTGGTATTGGGGGTACCGCGCCGTCGCGCAATACCGAGTCGCAGGGCTTTGGCGCCTGCGGACCTGAACAAACTCTAGTCCGGCGATCCGCCGATTTCCAATTGGATTTTCCGACCGGCCCGATAGCCGGCGACTATCGCATCACTTCGCCAGACGGGTACCCGGCAGGTGACAGTCGAGCACGGCCTGGCGCATGACGTCGATGGCCTTGTGGCGGGGAAAACTGGAGCGCCAGACCAGGCCCACGCGCCGTGTCGGCGTCGGCTCGACGAAGCATTTCACGCGCAACAGGGCATCGTCGGGAGGAATGCCATCGACGCTGCTGGCCGGCATCACGGTGACTCCGACGCCCGACGCCACCATGTGGCGAATGGTTTCCAGCGAACTGCCTTCCAGCACCTGCGGCGATTCGCCGCTGCTGGCGCGGGCGCACAAATCAAGCACCTGGTCGCGGAAGCAGTTGCCTGCGCCCAGCATCAGCAAGGGTTCGTCGAGCAGCTGCTCCGGCCGCAGCGATTTCAGTTTGGCCCAGGGGTGGGACACGGGGACCAGGGTGCGGAAGGCCTCGTCATAGACCGGCTGGGCGACCAGACCGGGCTCGTCGATAGGCAGGGCCAGCACCAGCACATCGAGTTCGGAGGACTTCAGCCTTTCCAGCAGGTTTTCGGTGTAGCCCTCGGCAATGAACAGGGGCATCTGCGGTGCCAGTGCCTTCACCCGGGGCACCAGCGCCGGCAGGAGCCAGGGACCGATGGTGTAGATCACCCCGAGGCGCAGCGGCCCGGCCAGCGGGTCCTTGCCCGCGGCCGCGACTTCGGCCACGCGCGCCGCTTCGGCCAGCGCCCGCTCGGCCTGCGCCACCACCTGGGCGCCGATCGGAGTTGCACGAACATCCCCCGAACTTCTTTCAAATAGCGCTATACCCAGCTCATCTTCGAGCTTCTTGACGGCTACCGAGAGTGTCGGCTGGGATACGTTGCATTTGTCAGCCGCGCGCCCGAAGTGGCGCTCCCGGGCCAGTGCGACGATGTAGCGGAGTTCGGTCAGGGTCATGGCGGACTATTGGAATCGGATTCCCGGCGGCAATGGCGGCGAGTCCGGCAGGAGCTGTAGCAGCGGCACTCGCGATCAACGCCCGGGAGACTATCACGACCGTGCGGTCGCCGCTTGGCTGCGGCCGCAGCCCGCAGTCGGCGGCAAGCTTCAGGGCCCGCGCGTTGGTGGCCTGGATCATTCCGTGCAGAGTGCGCTGTCCGGTCGCGGTGGCGATGTCGAGCAGGGCCCGCAGCAATCGCCGGCCGATGCCGCGGGCGCGAAACCGGGGCAGCACCATCAAGGCGAATTCCGCCGCGCCGTCTTGCGCGACATATTCGCCGTGTCCGACCACCTCGCCATCGTGTCCGAGCGCAAGAATCGTGACGCGATCCCGATGGTCGATCCGATCGACACGCTGCAGCAAGGCCAGATTGGGTCCCTCGCCATGCGAAAAGTGTCGCTCGTACAGCCCTGCCCGATCCATCGTCGCCAGAAATCGCTCTATCAGACTGCGATCGGCTGGGGTTGCCGAACGCAGGCGAAATTCCTGCATTTCCCCCATCCACGGCGGCCGCGCGGTCATGGCCGGTTTCCGGCGATGAAGTCGGCGGCGGCTTCGATGACAAGCCGGTCTTCGAGAATCCGCCGATGGCCGAGGCCGGAAGTCTCCAGCATGCGGGCACGGGGCCAATGGCGTGCATGGCGCTGGCCTTCGCCCAAGGCGACCTCGCGATCCCGGGCGTCATGAATCACCAGCAAGGGTTGTTCGCCGCGCGCACTTTCGGCTTCGAACTCGTTCCAGCCGACGCCGAAGCGATACTCGATCCGGCGCTGGGTGGCGGCACGCAGGGCCTCGGGCCAGCGCAATGCGGCGGCGATCCGGCGCGTATGCCCGATCAAACTGGCCGGCGGCGCGATCAGGACACCGCGCTTGATTGCCGGCCGCTTCGCCAATGCCTTGGCGGTCATGGCGCCGCCGACGGAATGACCGATGATCGCCTCTACCGGGCCGACATGGTCCAGCAGCGCATTGAGTCCCTGCAAAATATGAGGCAGGGACGATTCCTCGCCGCCCGTCATGCCGTGGCCGGGCGCGTCGTAACTGATCACCGAAAAGCCGCGTTCGAGCAGCGGATCGATGAAAGCGCGCAACTGGGTGCCGCGCCCGCCCCAACCATGCACCAGGACCACCGCCGGATCGGCGGCGCGACCCCAGCGCCAGGCGACCAGCCGGCCCGAGATCATGGGTACCGGCAACAGGCTGGCTTCTTCCAGCACCGCCAGTTCGTCGTCGGAAAACCGCTGTCGCGGCGGCGTCAGCAACACACGGACGGCCTTGTCGATGGCACGCCGCGGCGACACCTCCCACAGCGCTCGGAAAATCGCGCGCCGCCAGAACAGCTTCGCCGAGAATGTTGCGGAACGAACGGTCGTGCTATTAGTTAGCCAAAAAAAAGCGGGCTTGAGATTCAGTTCCATGTCTATTTCCCTTCCTCAGTAACGGCGTTGTCGCGAATCAGGCGATCGAATGCAGCGAGCGCCCGGCGATCTGCATCCAGGTCGTTGAGCAATCGTCGACTCTGCTGTGTCACCTGGTAGATTCCATTCAATTCAAAGACGAATTGCTCGACATCGGTATCGGCGCGCAATTCGCCGGTAGCGACGGCCTTGGTCACCGTCTCGGCCAAAGTGCGGCGCAAGGCCAGCAAGCCGTTCCTGACCTCGTCGCGCAGCGGACCGGGCTGATCGTCGAATTCGGCGGCAGCGGCATTGATCACGCAGCCTCCCGGCAGATTGCAGGTCCGGGTCCAGTCGAGCCAATTGACCACGATGGCGCGCAACCGGGCTAGGCCGCGCGGCAGACGCAAGGCCGGCCGGACCACCACTTCGGCAAACCGCTGCTGCGATTCGCGCAGGACGGCCAGCTGCAATTCCTCCTTGGAGCCGAAATGCGCGAACAGCCCGCTCTTCGACATGTGGGTACGCTCGGCCAGCACGCCGATGCTGAGCGAGCCGAGGCCGATACAACTTGCCATCGAGAGCGCCTCGTCAAGGATTGCCTGCCGTGTGTGTTCGCCTTTGCCCATGGCGACTTTATAGAACGATCGTTCGTTAATGTCAACCCCTCCCATCCTCGACACAGACTGCTGCCGCTATCGTCACGATGCTCCCGAGGTATTGAGCATTCGGGGCATCGGGCGAAAGATGCTCGGCGATTGCGGGTTGCCGGGGGTGATAATGAATCGCATGGGAAACCCTCTGCCGCCCCTGATCGCCGCCCTGCTCGACCCGCACGCTTATCCGCATCCGGCCGGGCGCGTCGATCTGATCCAGACGCATGCCTCGTGGCTGCTGCTGGCGGGCGATTTCGCCTACAAGATCAAGAAGCCGATCACGCTGCCCTTTCTCGATTACGGCACGCTGGCGCGACGCGAGGCATTTTGTCGCGCGGAACTGGTGCTCAACCACCGCTTCGCCGCGGGCTTGTATCTCGACGTGGTGCCGATTGGCGGGACGCCCGAACAACCCCGGCTCGGCGCGATGCCAGCCATCGAGTGGGCGGTACGCATGCGCCGCTTCGACGAAAGCGGGCGGCTCGATCGGGTCGCGAAGCGCGGCGAACTGCAACCGGCCCAGCTTTCCCAGCTCGCCGCCACGCTGTGCGCGTTTCAGCAGGCGGCGGCCGTGGCGGCGCCCGGCACGCGCTTCGGTGCGCCGGAACAGGTCCTGGCGGCGGCGCGGGAAAACTTCGTCGAACTGCGCCAGCTCCTGCCGCAAGCCGACCAGCCGCAGGTGGAGCAGCTGGCGCGCTGGACCGACGACGAATTCACGCGGCGAGCCGGCGACTTCGCTGCGCGCAAGGCGGACGGCTTTGTCCGCGAAGGCCACGGCGACCTGCATCTGGGAAACCTGGTGCTGATCGATGGCCGCGTGACGCCCTTCGACTGCATCGAGTTCAACGAGGATTTCCGCTGGAACGACACAGCCAGCGAGATCGCCTTCGTCTGGATCGACCTGCTCGACCACCGCCAGCCGGGGCTGGCCGCGTGGCTGCTGAACGCCTGGCTGGAAACCGGCGGCGATTTCCAGGCGCTCGCCGTGCTGCGCTTTTACGCCGTATACCGCGCCGTGGTGCGCGCCAAGATTGCAGCACTGCGTGCCCGACAGGAAGACGCGGAGCAGAAACCGGCCGGCTTCGATTCGGCGCGCACCTACCTGCAACTGGCACAGCAAATCGCCGTCCCGCCAGCGCCGACTCTCACCATCACCTGCGGGCTGTCGGGTTCGGGCAAGACCACGGTCAGTTCGGCGCGCCTGCTGGACCCGGCCGTGGCGGGTGCCGGCAGCATCGTCCGGCTGCGCTCGGACGTCGAGCGCAAGCGCCTGTTCGGCCTGGCGCCACGGGAAAGCAGCCATTCGGCGCAGGACGGCGGAATCTACACGATCGAGGCAACGACCCGCACCTATGCGCGGCTGCGCGCATTGGCGCGGGACCTGCTGGCCGCCGGCTGGCCGGTGATCGTCGATGCGGCCTTTCTGAAGCGCGCCGAACGCGAGGAGTTCCGTGCATTGGCGGCCGAACTCGGCGCGGTCTTCGGCATCCTCGCCACCGCAGCGCCGCCGGAGGAACTGCGCCGGCGCCTCGGCGCACGCAGCGGCGACGCCTCGGAAGCCACCGTCGCCGTGCTCGAAAAGCAGCTGACGTGGTTCGAGCCGCCAGACGCCGATGAACGAAGCTGCCTGCTGGCTACTTGAACAGTCGCGCCATTCGGGCTAGCCTTCGAATTCCCGTACCGATTCCCGACGCTCCATGAAGACAACAACCCACTTTCTGATCGCCACGCTGCTGGTGGCATTTTCCACGGTTAGCGAAGCCGGGCGCGGCGGCAGCCGATCTTCGTCGTCCTCGTCGAAATCCACGACAGGCTCTACAGCAGCCAAGAAGACCGACAAGGACGAGGTCGCCTCCTCCGCGAGCAAAGGCATCAGCATCAATGTTTCGTCGGGTGGCAGTTCGCCGTCGAGCGGCGCCTCGACCGCAGCCGCAATGGCCACCGGCGCGGCGGTCGGCGTGGCTGCCGGATCAGTCGCCGGATCGGCCGCGGCGGCCAAGCTGTCCGCCGAAGAACAGCAACGCCTTGCGGAAAAGCAGGCGCAGCAGATGGAACTGTCGAAGATCACCGACGACAAGCGCAAGGCCGAGGAACAGCGCAAGCGCGAGGAGATCGAGCACCTGGCGAAACAGGCCGAGGAAGAGCGCAAGCAAAAGGAAATTGCACTCGCCGAGCAAAAGAAGAAGAAGGAACAGCTGCGTCAGCAGGCGGCGGCCGAGCAGCGCTGCGTGATCAAGTCGGTCATGACCGACGCCGAAATCGCCCGCTGCCGGTAAAGCCGGATTGCCCCGCGCCAAGACAGGCGCTACGTGCGGTTCGTATCCTGATACTGCTGGCGCAATCTTTCCATGCCGAGACGGAAAGCCTCGGCGTCGCCATATTCGAAAAACTGCGGATACCGCCCGTGCGCAGCATGGATTCTTCGCGCATGCTTGATCGGACACCAGTACTGCTCGGTGCGCGCCGCGACTTCGCGGGCATAGGCGGCGACGCCGTTGCCGTATGAGCAATAGAAGCAGTTGAATTTCTCGATGATGTTGAGATAGGGCAACCCGGCCCGGTCGAACACCAGATAGTCGGCGCGGCGCACCTTGGGAATCCGGTAGATCGGGAAGCAGATGATCTGGTAGAGCGTGACAAACAGGTCAAGCAGAAGGAACGGTATCCAGCCGGCGTAGACGAGCGGCGCGGTCAGCGCCACCAGTGGCCGGGTACGGGCGAGGAAGCTGAACAGGCCGATCTTGTACTCGCGCTGCTGACGCAGCAGCTCGTCCGCCAGCCGGGCCCGTTTCTGCCCGAACTCGTCGCGGGCCTTGCGATACTCTTCTTCGAGTTCGTCCTGCAAGCTCCGAATGCGCGCCAGCAGTTCGTCGATGGTGTTCGGCATGGGTTTTCCACTCACTGATCAAACGGCCGCGCACGGCAGAAATCCCGCCGGGGACGCCGTCCGCGACTCGGTGCCGCGGACATATCCCACCAGGGGATACCGTCTTCTCGCCTTCGCTCGGAGACATATCCCACCTGGGGATACCGTCTTCTCGCCTTCGCTCGGAGACATAAAAACGGGCGCCCCTTCCGGGACGCCCGTCGGTGAAGCATTGTGCCCGAAGACAGGCTTACTGGGCCATGTAATCGGTCACCGCCACCCAGCGACCGTTCTGGATCTGGCCGACCTTGGACTTGTCGTTGCCCAGATGCTGCTTGGGCGTGAACTTGTATTCCGGGCTGCCGAACATGTCGCGCGAGAAGGTGGTGCTCTCCAGCGTCTTGATGAAGTTGTCGGTGGTCAGGTTGGCGCCGGTCTTCTTCGCCGTCTGCACGAACATGTCCATCGCCACGTAACCATAGGCAGCGAACAGGCCGGGATCTTCGTTGAACTTGGCCTTGTAGCTGGCAAACCAGTCACGTACGTTCTTCGACGAGTCGTCGGCATAGGGCACCGCGACCTGGTGCAGGGCATACAGGCCGTCCATCGCCTTGCCGCCGAGCTTGTGGATCAGGTCGGTATAGGCCGCCGAGGAGCCGATGAAGTTCGGGTTCCAGCCCATCTTCTTCGCCGTGCCGATGGTGCCGATGGTTTCGCGGATGATGGTGCCGAGCACGACGGTATCGCAATCCGCCGCCTTCATCTTCGATACCTGGGCCGAGAAATCGGTGGCGCCGCGCTTGAAGGAGGTCTTCTCGGCGAAGGTCATGTTGATGTCCTTGAGGCCGTCCTCGGCGCCTTTCAGCACTTCGGTGCCGAAGTCGTCGTCCTGATAGATGACGCAGAACTTCTTCGCGCCGCGCTCCTTGACCATCCACTTCACGCCGGTACGGATCTGGTTGTAGTAGGGAGCAGCGAAGGAGAACTTCAGCTTGTGCAGCGGCTCGTACATTTCGCGTGCCGCCGTCAGCGGGAAGAGGTTCATCACGCCCTTGTCGAACAGGGTCGGGAAGGTCGCCACATTGACCGCCGTGCCGATGGTGCCGACCATGGCGAAAATCTTGTCCTGCTGCACCATTTTCTGTGCCGCGAGCAGGCCTTTCTTGGGGTCGTAGCCGGAATCCTCGGCGATGAACTTGAGCTTGCGGCCGTTGATGCCGCCCTGATCATTGACCTCGTCGACCCGCATCTGCATGCCGAAACGCAGCGCCTTGCCGAAGCCGGCCAGCGGGCCGGACAAATCCTGGATGGTACCGATGACGATCTCGTTCTTGCTGACGCCCATCTGCTCGGCGGCCATCGCCGTGGCGCCAGCGCCGACTCCCGCGGCCGCGAACAGTGCCGCTGCCAGTTTGGTGTAGCCCTTCATTGCTCTCTCCTCTGTTTTGCCGGTTAAGACGACCACCGTAACCCACCTAGTCGCGATACATCGACTCGATCAGCTCGGCGTATTTTTGGCTCACTAGCTTACGCTTCAATTTCATGGTCGGGGTCAACTCCTCGTCCTCGGCGCCCAGCTTTTTCTCGAGCAGGCGGAATTTCTTGATCTGCTCGACGCGGGCGAACTGCTTGTTGACCCGCTCGATCTCGCCTTCGATCAGCTTCTGGACTTCCGCCGAACGGGTCAGGCTCAGATAGTTGGAGAAGGGCACGTCGTTGTCCTGGGCAAACTTTTCGACGTTCTCCTGATCGATCATGATCAGGCAGACCAGGTAGGGCCGCTTGTCACCGATCACCACGGCGTCCGTGACATAGGGCGAGAACTTGAGCTGGTTTTCCAGCTCGGAGGGCGTGATGTTCTTGCCGCCGGCGGTGATGATGATGTCCTTGAGGCGGTCGGAGATGCGGTAGAAGCCCTCGTCATCGACGGTACCGACGTCGCCGGTGTGCAGCCAGCCCTCGGCATCGATGGTCTCGGCGGTCTTTTCCGGCTGGTTGAGGTAGCCCATGAAGACGTTCGGGCCGCGCACCATGATCTCGCCCTCGGCGGAGAGCTTGACCTCGTTCATGGTGCCGGGTACGCCGATCGAACCCGGCTTGATGCGCTCGATCGGCATCGCGGTCGAACCGCCGCCGGTCTCCGTCATGCCCCAGACTTCCAGCATCGGCACGCCGAGCGCCATGTACCAGCGCACCAGGTCGGGCGAAATCGGCGCCGCGCCGGTGATCAGCATGCGGCTGCGATGGATGCCGATCAGCTTCCTGACATTGTTCAGCACCAACACACGCGCCAGCCAGTGCGCGAAATTGAGTCCGCTGCCGATCGGCTGCCGCGCCTCGTAGCGCTTGACCTTCTCCAGGCCGATGCCGATCGCCAGCCGATAGGCCCATTGCTCGAAGGCATTGGACTCCTTGAGCGCGATGCTGACGCCCGAGTAGAACTTTTCCCAGACGCGCGGCACGGCGACGAACACCGTCGGCGCGATCTCGCGCACGTTCTCGGGAATGGTCTCGGGATTCTCGACGAAGTTCAGCTTGGTGCCGGTATAGATCGAATAGTAGGCGCCGCCGTTGCGCTCGGCGACGTGGCACAGCGGCAGGAAGCACATGCGCTCGTCGTCCTCGTTCTGGGCGATCACCATGTTGAAGCTGCGCACGGTCTGCAGGATGTTGCGATGCGAGAGCATGGCGCCCTTGGGCTTGCCCGTGGTGCCGGAGGTGTAGATCAGGATCGCCAGTTCCTCCGACTGGCGCGAGCTCACGCGGGCGCGCCACTCGGCGGCGGCCGGTTCGGCGCCGAGCCGGGCCAGCCGTTGCCGACCCAGTTCGCGCAGCGCCTCGAAACTCATCACGCCGGGGTCATCGAGTTCGCGCAGGCCGTCCATGTCCCAGACCACGATCTTGCGCAGCTGCGGCAGGCGTTCGCGCACTTCCAGCGCCTTGTCGAGCTGCTCGTCGTCCTCGACGAACAGGATCACCGAATTCGAATCCTGCGTCAGGTATTCGACCTGGCTCGCCGCGTCGGTGGGATAAATGCCCGAACTGATGCCGCCGCAAGAGAGCACCGCCAGATCGGAAAACAGCCATTCCTGCCGCGTATTGCCGAGGATCGATGCGGTCTCGCCGATTTCGAAACCGAGTTCGAGCAGGCCCATGCCGGCTTCACGCACGATCGCGCCCACCTCGTCCCACGACAGGCTCTGCCACAGGCCGTACTTCTTCTGGCGGAACAGCGTCGCGTCGCCGCGCTTGGCCACGGCGTTCCAGAACATCTCGGGCAGGTTGTCGCCGGGGACGACGATGTCGTGCTCGGCCCAGTAGCGTTTGCCGTCAAGCTGCCACATGGTCTATCTCCATGTCTTCTTCTTCTTCCAACGTCGGCCCTCGCGAACTCCCTCCTCTTTTACACCGAGGTAGAACTCCTTGATGTCGTCCTTCTCGCGCAGCGCGGCGCAGGTGTCGTGCATCACGATGCGGCCGATTTCCAGCACGTAGCCGTAGTCGGCGTACTGCAGGGCGATGTGCGCGTTCTGCTCGACCACCAGCAGCGTCACGCCGCGCTCGCGGTTGATGCGCACGATGATCTCGAAAATCTCCTTGGTCAGCTTCGGCGACAGGCCGAGGCTCGGTTCGTCGAGCAGCATCATGGTCGGCTTCGCCAGCAGCGCGCGGCTGATCGCCAGCATCTGCTGCTGGCCGCCGGAAAGCTGGCCCGCCGGCTGGTTCTGGCGCTCCTTCAGGATCGGGAAATAGGCGAAGACGTCCTCGATGTCCTTTGCCACCGCATCCTTGTCCGACGCAGGCCGTGTGTAGGCGCCCATCAGCAGGTTCTCGCGCACCGTCAGCAGGGGAAATATCTCGCGGCCTTCCGGTACATGCACCAGGCCCTGGCGCACGATCCACGCCGGATCGCGGCCTTCCAGCTTGTCGCTCCGGAAGAGGAGGCTGCCCTTCTGCGGATCGAGGATGCCGGAAATGGTTTTCAGGATCGTCGTCTTGCCGGCACCGTTGGAGCCGAGCACGGTGACAATGGAACCCGGCGCCACGTCGAGCGAGACGCCGCGGATGGCCTTGACCGCGCCATAGGCGGCTTCGACATTGTGGAGCTGGAGAATCGGCTGAGCGGTTTCAGACATCGTCCACCCCGCCCAGATAGGCCTCGATCACTCCCGGATGCGATTGCACCTCGGCGGGCGTGCCCAGCGTCAGCACTTCGCCCAGGTTCAGCGCCAGCACCCGGTCGGAGACGCGCGACACCAGCCCCATGTCGTGCTCGACCATGATCACCGTGATGCCAAGATCATTCTTGATGTCCTCGATCCAGAAACCCATGTCCTCCGTCTCTTCGGTATTGAGTCCCGACGAGGGCTCGTCCAGCAGCAGCAGGCGCGGCCGCATCGACAGCGCGCGCGCCAGTTCGACCACCTTGCGCACGCCGTAGGGCAGGCCGGCGACCATGCTGTCGCGATAATGCTGGAGGTCGAGGAACTCGATGACTTCCTCCACCTGACGGCGGAATTCGAGTTCGGCGCGGCGCACCGAACCGGTAAACAGCATGTCCTGGAGCCATCCCGTGTGGCGGTGGCAATGGCGACCGACCAGCAGGTTCTGCAATACGGTGGCGTGCTCGAACAGTTCGATGTTCTGGAAGGTGCGGGCAATGCCGTGACGGGCGACAACATAGGGCGGCATGCGCGAAATCACCTCGCCCTCGAAACGCACCTCGCCCGAGGTCGGCCGGTAGAGCGCCGAGATCAGGTTGAATATCGTCGTCTTGCCGGCGCCGTTGGGACCGATCAGCGAAAACACCTCGTTGGGCCAGACGTCGAAAGAGACGTTATTCACCGCCTTCAGGCCGCCGAACTGGACCGACAGGTTCACGGCCTGCAGCATCGGCGTGGTCATTTCATCCTCTCCGACTTCATGTAGCTCTTTTGGCGCTTGAACATGCCCTTGCGGTAGAAGGGAAAGATTTCGAGGAAGGTGCGGAACTTGAGCCAGCGCCCATACAGGCCGAGCGGCTCGAACAGCACGATGGCGATCAGGATGAAACCGAAAATCGTCGGTTGCAATCCGGTCTGCTGGCCCAGCGCGGGCGGCAGCCAGTCCTTGCCGGTGACGATCAGCTGCTGCACCAGGAACCAGAAGGCCGGGCCGAAAATCGCGCCCTGGATCGAGCCGAGGCCGCCGATCACCACCATCATCAGCAGTTCGATGGATTGCAGGAAGCCGAATTGATCCGGGGTGATGAAACGGATCTTGTGCGCGTAGAGCGCCCCGGCAATGCCGGCCAGCGCCGCCGACAGGGCGAAGGCCGTGGTCTTGTAGTGCGCCAGGTTGATGCCCATGCTCTGCGCCGACACTTCCGAATCGCGGATCGCGACGAAGGCGCGGCCGGTCGGGCTGCGCAGCAGGTTCAGCGCACCGAGGATGCAGAGCACCGCAATGCCGGTGACGAGGTAATAGAAGTGGGTGCCGTCGTCGAAGTTGATGCCGGCAATCGTCAGGTTGCCGAGCTGGCGCCCGGCATTGCCGCCGGTGATGTGCTCGGCGCGCACCACGACTTCCTCGAGGATGAAACCGAAGGCCAGCGTCGCGATCGACAGGTACATGCCCTTCACCCGCAAGGCCGGCAGGCCGATCATGATGCCGGTAATGCCGGCCACCAGCGCCGACATCGGCAGGGAGATCAGGAAAGGCCAGCCGAGGCCCTGCAGGTAGGCTTCGGTGTAGGCGCCCATGGCGAGGAAACCGGCGTGGCCCAGCGAGACCTGCCCGGTAAAGCCGGCCAGCAGCATCAGGCCGAGGCAGACGATGGCATAGATGCCGATGAAGGTGATCTGCGACAGGGTGTATTCCGAAAGCAGCCAGGGCGCCGCCAGCAGTGCCAGCGCCAATGCGGCGTACCAGAAGCGCTGGCCGCCGTGCTTGAACAGCGAAATGTCCTGCTCGTAACGGGTCTTGAAAATGAAGTGCATGGCGGCTACACCTTCTTCGTCAGGTTGTCGCCGAACAGGCCATTGGGCTTGACCACCAGCATGATCAGCACGACGACATAGGCCGCGATGTCCTTGAAACCTTCCGGCAGGTAGAAGCCGGACAGCGACTCGACGATGCCGATCACCAGGCCGCCGACCAGCGCGCCGGGAATGCTGCCGAAGCCGCCGACCACCGCCGCCGGAAAGGCCTTGAGGCCGACGAAGCCCATGTTGGCATGGACGAAGGTGATCGGCGCCAGCAGCAGGCCGGCGACGCCGCAGATGGCGGCCGACAGGCCCCAGATCAGCATGTTCACGCGGCGCACCGGAATGCCCATGTAGAAGGCCGCGAGCTGGTTCTGCGAAGTCGCCTGCATGGCAATGCCGAGGCGCGTGTAGCGGAAGAAAAGATAAAGCAGCGCGACCAGGGCGACCGTGGCGAGGATGATCACCAGATGCTCCACCGACACCACCAGGCCGGTGCCTTCGCCGCCGAGCCAGATCACCTCGTCCTTGTAGGGCACCGGCAGCGTGTGGGTTTCCGTGCCCCAGTAGGGAATCATGGTCACCAGGCCGCGCGCGAGGTAGCCCAGGCCGATGGTCATCATCACCACGGTGAAGGCCGGCTGGCCGAGCAGCGGGCGCAGCACGAGGCGTTCGGTACCCATGCCGAACAGCGCCATGGCGACGATGGTCAGAAGGAAGGCAAGGGCAAAGGGCAAACCGGCCACGGTCATGGCCGTCAAGCCGATGAAGCCGCCGATCATCATCAGATCGCCCTGGGCGAAATTGACGGTTTCGGTCGCCTTGTAAATCAGCACGAAGCCGAGCGCGATCAGCGCATAAATGCAACCGATCGCTGCCCCGCTGACGATCAATTGCAGGAGCTGCAACACCCGATATCTCCTCCGGGAGAAATTTACTTATTGGCGCTCTTTGCGAGTCTGCCGAGTTTGCTTGAGGGGCCGATTATGCATCAAGCCGGGTAGAAGTTTTCACCCCTTGCGGCCATGTCGCGCAACAATTTCGGCGGCGTGAAACGCGGGCCGTTTTGTTCCGCCAAGCGGTCCAGCGCGGCCACGGATTTTGCCGAGCCGAGCGTGTGCAGCCAGCCGATCGGACCGCCGCGGAAGGGCGGGTAGCCCCAGCCGAGAATCGCGCCAACGTCGGCGTCGATCGGCGCGCGTAGCACCTTTTCTTCCAGGCAGCGCACGGTTTCCACCGACTGCACCAGGATCAGGCGCTCGACGATTTGTTCCAGCGTCAATGCCGCCGTGCCGTCGGCGCCGACTCTTACAGGGAAGTGCTGAGCCAGTCCGGACCACAGATGCTTCGGCCCGTCGGCCGGGTAGTCGTAGAAGCCGGCGCCCGATTTGCGGCCGAGCCGACCGAGGTCGGCCACCATCTTCGCCGCGACGCGATCGGCGGCGCGTTCGACATAGGCGCTGCCGAGGTCGGCTCGCGTCTGCTGCGCGATCTTGTGCACCAGTTCGATCGAGACCTCGTCGGCCAGCGCCAGCGGGCCGACCGGCATGCCGGCGATCAGGCCGGCCTTGTCGATCAGCGCCGGCGGCACGCCTTCCTCGAGCAGTGCCATGCCTTCCGAAACATAGGTGCCGAACACGCGGCTGGTGTAGAAGCCGCGCGAATCATTGACCACGATCGGCGTCTTGCCGATGGCGCGCACGTAGTCCATCGAGCGCGCCAGGGTCGCGTCGCTGGTGGCCTTGCCGACGATGATTTCCACCAGCGGCATCTTTTCGGCGGGCGAGAAGAAATGCAGGCCGATGAAGTTGGCCGGGCGTGCGCTGGCTTCGGCCAGGCCGGTGATCGGCAGGGTCGAGGTGTTGGAGGCGAAGATCGCATCCGGCGCCGGGTCTGCCAAAAGCACGGCCTCGGCCTTCTTCGTCACGTCGGCCTTGATCTCGCGCTTCTCGAACACGGCTTCGATGACCAGTTCGCAGCTCTTGAGATCGGCGTAGTCTGCGGTGGGATGGATGCGGGCCAGCAGCGCCTCCATGGCGTCGGCCGTCATGCGGCCCTTCGCCACCTGCTTGCTCCACTGCTTGCGCGCGTAGTCCTTGCCCTTCTCTGCCGCCTCCTGCGTGGTGTCGAGCAGCACGATGGCCATGCCGGCCGTCGCGGTCGACATCGCGATGCCGGCACCCATCATGCCGGCGCCGAGCATGCCGATCTTCGAATACTTTTGGGTCGGCACACCGGCCGGCCGCGAAGCCAGCTTGTTGGCTTCCTGCATGCCGAAGAACAGGCTGCGGATCATGTTCTTCGAGACCGGCGACATCACCAGGTTGGTGAAGTAGCGCGCCTCGATGGCGAGGCCGGTGTCGATGTTGGTCGACAGTCCCTCATAGACGCAGGAAAGAATGTGCTTGGGCGCCGGATAGTTGTCGCAGGTCTTCTCGCGCAGCATGGCGTTGGCCGCCATCAGCATCTGCATGCCGTTGGGCGTATTCGGTCCGCCGCCGGGAATCTTGGCACCCTTCATGTCCCAGGGCTGCAGCGGCTTGGTGCCGGCCGCCAGGGTGTCCGCCACCCACTGCCGTGCCGCCGTGCGCTCAGCGCCGACTGTCACCACGGCGTGGATCATGCCGATCTTCTGCGCCTCGGCCGCCTTGATGCGCTTGCCTTCCATGAGCAGGGGCGCGGCCGCCATCATGCCGGCCAGGCGCGGCAGGCGCTGCGTGCCGCCGGCGCCGGGCAAGAGGCCCAGCGTGACTTCGGGGAAGCCGAAACGCGCCTTCGGATTGTCGGCCGCGACGCGGTAATGGCAGCCGAGCGCGACTTCCATGCCGCCGCCCAGCGTGGTGCCGTTCAGCGCCGCCGCGACGGGCTTGCCGCCGAGTTCGATGGCGCGCATCAGCTTGTGCCAGGCGCTGATGCTGGCATGGAAGGCCGCGGCGTCGGTCGCCGCACCGAGTTCGGCAAGATCGCCGCCGGCGATGAAGTCCTTCTTCGCCGAGGCGACGACGATACCCTTCACGGCCGGATCGGCCAGCGCCTTCTGCATGGCGTCGGCATAGGCGCCCATCGACTTGGCGTTGAGGATGTTCTGCGACTTTTCCGGGTAATCGAATTCGACGGTGGCGATGCCTTCTGCATCTACGGTGTAATTCAGCATGTCAGACTCGCTCGATGATGGTTGCCGTACCCATGCCGGCGCCGACGCAGAGCGTGGCGAGGCCGGTGGAAAGATCGCGGCGTTCCAGCTCGTCGAGCAGGGTGCCGAGGATCATGGCGCCGGTGGCGCCCAGCGGATGGCCCATGGCGATCGCGCCGCCATTGACGTTCATCCTGTCGTGCGAGACGTCGAGCACCTGCATGAAGCGCAGCACCACCGCGGCGAAGGCTTCGTTGAGTTCGAACAGGTCGATGTCGCCCACCTTCATGCCGGCGCGCTTGAGCGCCTTTTCCGCGGCATACGAAGGGCCGGTCAGCATGATCGACGGCTCGGAGCCGATCGAGGCGAAGGAGCGTATCCGCGCGCGCGGCTTCAAGCCCAGCGCCGCGCCCATTTCCTTGGTGCCGAACAGCACCGCCGCCGCGCCATCGACGATGCCCGAACTGTTGCCGGCGTGATGCACATGGTTGATGCGCTCAACTTCCGGGTAGCGCTGCAGCATCACGCTGTTGAAGCCGTAGTTTTCACCCTGTTCCTGGAACGCCGGCTTCAGGGAGGCCAGCGATTCCAGGGTGGTTTCCGGCCGCATGTATTCGTCGCGGTCGAGCATGTTGAGGCCGTTGATGTCCTTCACCGGCACGATGGACTTTTTGAAGTGACCCGCATCCCAGGCGGCCTTGGCGCGGCGCTGCGATTCGAGGGCATAGCTGTCGACGTCGGCGCGCGAAAAGCCCCATTTGGTCGCGATCAGGTCGGCCGAAATGCCCTGCGGCACGAAGGCGGTCTTCGCCGCCACCTGTGGATCGATGGGCCAGGCGCCGCCGGAGGAGAACATCGGCACGCGCGACATCGACTCGACGCCACCACCGACGACGAGGTCGGCCTGGCCGGACATGATCTGCGCCGCGGCCTGGTTGCAGGCCTCCAGCCCCGAGGCGCAGAAGCGGCTGACGGTGACGCCCGGCGCGCTGGTGGCGTAGTCGGCATACAAGGCGGCGACGCGGGCGATGTCGGCACCCTGCTCGCCCACCGGCTCGACGCACCCGAGCACCACGTCGTCGACCTTCGAGGTGTCCAGCGCGTTGCGGTCGCGCAGCGCGCGCAAGGCGGTGGCGGCCAGATAGATCGGCGTCGCCTGGTTCAGCGCGCCGCCCTGCTTGCCCTTGCCGCGCGGCGTGCGCACGGCGTCGAAAATGAAGGCTTCGGTCATTACAGGCTCCTGCTGATGAGTTCTTTCATGATTTCATTGGTGCCGCCGTAGATGCGCTGCACGCGGGCGTCGGCCCAGGCGCGGGTGATCGGATATTCCCACATGTAGCCGTAGCCGCCGTGCAGTTGCACGCATTCGTCCATCACCTTGAACTGCAAATCGGTGCACCAGTACTTGGCCATCGAGGCGGTTGCCGGGTCGAGCTTGTTGTTCAGCAGCAGTTCGACGCAGCGATCGACGAAGACGCGGCCGATCTGCACCTCGGTCTTGAGCTCGGCCAGCTTGAAGCGGGTGTTCTGGAACTTCATGATCTCCTGGCCGAAGGCCTTGCGCTCGCGGGTGTAGGCCACGGTCCAGTCGATCGCCGCCTCGGCCGAGGCCATCGCGATCACGGCGATCTGCAGCCGCTCCCAGGGCAGTTCCTGCATCAGGTAGACGAAGCCGTTGCCCTCTTCGCCAAGCAGGTTTTCCGCCGGCACGCGCACGTTGTCGAAGAACAGCTCGCAGGTGTCCTGTGCCTTCATCCCGGCCTTGTGCAGGGGTTTGGCCTTGGTGAAACCGGGCATCGAGGTATCGACCACCAAGAGGCTGGTGCCCTTGGCGCCCTTGGCCGGATCGGTCTTGGCGACGACGATGACGAGGTCGCAGAGGTAACCGTTGGTGATGAAGATCTTCGAGCCGTTGACGATGTAGTGGTCGCCGTCCTTCACTGCCGTGGTACGCACGCCCTGCAGGTCGGAACCGGCGGCCGGCTCGGTCATGGCGATGGCGCCGACCATTTCGCCGCTGGCCATCTTCGGCAGGTATTTCTGCTTCAGGTGCTCGCTGCCGTAATGCAACAGGTAGGGCGCGACGATTTCCGAATGCAAACCCCAGCCGAGGCCCGTGGCGTTGATGCGCGCGGCTTCCTCCATGACGATGACCGAGAAGCGCTTGTCCACGCCGACGCCGCCATATTCCTCGGGCATGGTCGCGCAGAGCAGGCCGGCGGCGCCCGCCTTGTTCCAGATGTCGCGATCGACATGCGATTGTTCCTCCCAGCGCGCATGGTGGGGGGCGACTTCCTGCTCCATGAAGCGGCGCACGGTGTCGCGAAACGCTTCATGATCTTCTTCAAACAGGGTACGCGGAATCGACATCATGACTGGGTCTCCGTCTTCGATCAGAAGGGTGGCCATGCTACCAAGCAAGCGCTTGGTTGACAAGCCGGCAGGGCGGGGCAAAAATGTTCGCTCAGAAAACAGAGGACCCGCCATGATCCCGACCCCGCCGATACTCAGTGTTACGCATGAAGTCCTCAACCAGGCCCATGCGCTGGAGAACTACAACGCCTATCTCAACAACGTCCCGCTGCAGGAAGCCGTGGCGCAGCAAGGCGCCGGCTGGGCGCAGGACTGGTTGATCGCGCGCGGCGCCGAAACCGGCAGCGCGGAATGGATCGAGCATGGCCGTCTGGCCAACGCCAATCCGCCGCAACTGCGGCTGTTCGACCGCTACGGCAACCGGCGCGACGAAGTCGAGTTCCATCCGTCCTGGCACGAATGCCTGGGCTGGCTCAAGCGCCACGGCTGCGACACCGGGCCCTGGGCCGATCCGAAACCGGGCGCGCATGTCGCGCGCGCAGCGGCCTACGTCATGTTCGCCGAAATCGAGGACGGCTCGCTGTGCCCGACCACCATGACCTACGGCGCGGTGCCGGTGCTCAAACATGTGCCGGAGATCGCCCGCGACTGGATGCCGAAACTGCTCTCGCGCGACTACGACAAGCGCTTCATTCCGGCGGCGCAGAAGACCGGCGTGCTGATCGGCATGGGCCTCACCGAAAAGCAGGGCGGTTCAGACGTGCGCGCCAACACCACACGCGCCGAGCGTATGGACGACGGCTCCTGGCGCATCACCGGCCACAAATGGTTTCTCTCGGCGCCGATGTGCGACGCCTTCCTCGTCACGGCGCAATCGCCCAAGGGCCTGTCGTGCTTCTTCGTGCCGCGCTGGACGCCCGATGGGCGCCTCAACGAACTGCGCATCCAGCGCTTCAAGGAAAAGATGGGCGACCGCTCGAACGCCGGCACCGAGGCCGAGTTCTGGGGCTCGCAGGGCTGGCTGGTGGGCGAGGAAGGACGCGGCATTCCGACCGTGCTGGAAATGGGCGTGTATACGCGGCTGGATTGCGCGATCGGCAGCACCGGCATCATGCGCGGCGCGCTGTCGCAGGCGATGCACCATGTCGGCCTGCGCTCGGCCTTCGGCAAGCTGCTGCGCGACCAGCCGCTGATGATAAACACGCTGGCCGACCTGGCGCTGGAAACCGAGGCGGCCACCGCCTTGTCGATGCGCCTGGCGCGCGCCTTCGACGCGCAGGAGGATGAGTCGGAAAACCTGTTGCGCCGCCTGCTGACGCCGGTGGCCAAGTTCTGGATCTGCAAGCGCTGCCCGGCCATGGTGGCCGAGGCGATGGAGGTGCACGGCGGCAACGGCTACGTCGATGAAGGCCCGATGCCGCGCCTGTTCAAGCAGAGTCCGCTCAACTCCATCTGGGAAGGCTCGGGCAACGTCATGTGCCTCGACACGCTGCGCGCCATGGGGCGCCATCCGAAGAGCGTCGACGTGCTGGCGGCCGAGATCGCGCCGGCACTGGGAAAGAACCGCGCCTTCGACGCCTTCGCCGCGAAGCTGAAGGACGGCCTGGCCAACCCGCAGGACATCGAAACCCGCGGCCGCGAACTGACGCAGGGCATCGCGCTGGCGATGCAGGGCGCGCTGCTGCTGCGCCACGCGCCGGCTCCGGTGAGCGAGGCCTTCTGTGCCTCGCGCCTGGCGCCCAATCATTGGGGCGCGGCCTTCGGCACGCTGGCGGCAACGACGGATTTCAGGACGCTGCTCGATCGCGCCTGGCCGGGTCAAACCTGATGACGGCGATCAATCCCGCCTGGCTGGCTGCCACCGAATTCATCGATCACGAGCATCCCGCGATCCGCGAGTTCGTTGCCGCAACAGTCGGCGCTGGTGACACGCCGAAAGAGCAGGCCTTGTGCCTTTACTACGCGGTGCGCGACGGCATCCGCTACGACCCCTACAGCGCCAGCATGCAACGGGAAGCGCTGCGCGCCAGTACCACGCTGGAAAAGGGCGTCGGCTATTGCGTGAACAAGGCACTGGCGTATGCCGCCTGCCTGCGCGCGGTCGGCATCCCGGCGCGGCCCGGCTTTGCCGACGTGAAGAACCACCTCTCCACCGAAAAGCTGGCGCGCCTGGTCGGCACCGACATCTACGCCTGGCACGGCTATGTCAGCCTGTGGCTCGACGGCAAATGGGTCAAGGCAACGCCGGCCTTCAACATCGAAATGTGCCGGCGTTTCGGCGTGCTGCCACTGGATTTCGACGGCGAGCACGACTCGCAGATGCACCCCTACAACTCGGCCAACCAGCGCCACATGGAATACGTCAAGCAGCGCGGCGAGTTCGACGACCTGCCCTACGACGAACTGGTGGCCGACATGGTGCGCATGTACCCCCAGCTGGTCGCCGTCAGCGAAGGGAAGACCGGCGACTTCGACCATGAATCGGTGCTGAGGCCGACGTGACACAGGAAAACCAATTTATCCGCAGATTACGCAGATTCGCGCAGATTGAACTGCATGTGGTTGCCGGATCTGAATCTGCGGAAATCTGCGTAATCTGCGGATAGATCTTTTCCCCGATGACAATTCACATCCAGCGAAACGGCGCGGTAACCACGGTCATCATCGACCGCCCCGCCGCGCGCAATGCAATCGACCGCGCCACGGCGGAAGCGCTGGCCGATGCCTTCCGCGCCTTCGATGCCGATCCCGATGCCTCCGTCGCGGTGCTGTGCGGCGCGCAAGGCCACTTCTGCGCCGGCGCCGACTTGAAATCCTTTGTCGCCAACCCCGATGAATGGCAGCTCAGCGAGGAGGGCGATGCGCCGCTGGGCCCGACCCGGATGCTGCTGAGCAAACCCGTGATCGCTGCCGTCTCGGGCTACGCAGTTGCCGGCGGCCTGGAGCTCGCGCTCTGGTGCGACCTGCGCGTGGTCGAACAATCGGCAACTTTCGGCGTCTTCTGCCGGCGCTGGGGCGTGCCGCTGATCGACGGCGGCACGATCCGGCTCTCGCGCCTGATCGGCCATTCGCGCGCGCTCGACCTGATCCTCACCGGCCGGCCGGTCGGCGCCGACGAGGCGCTGGCCATGGGCCTCGCCAATCGCGTGGTGGCGGACGGCACGGCGCGCGCCGCGGCGGAAGCCCTGGCCGCGCAGATCGCCGCCTTTCCGCAGACCTGCATGCGCCAGGACCGGCTTTCCAGCTACGAGCAATGGGGCCTGCCGCTGCAGGAAGCGCTGCGGAACGAATGCCGCCATGGCCGCATTTCGCTCGCCAGCGGCGATGCGCGATCCGGCGCCGACAAATTCCGCGAAGGCGAGGGACGCCATGGCCGCTTCGAAAAGTAAGGCCGTCGCCACGACGGAGGAACCCAACCGCCGCGGCGACATCGTGCGCGCCGCCGGGCAGCTGTTCCACGAAAAAGGCTATTCGGCCACCACCATCCGCGACATCGCCAATGCTGTCGGCATGCGTTCGGGTTCGCCCTTCTACCACTTCAAGACCAAGCACGACATGCTGCGCGCGGTCGTGCTGGAAGGCCTGGATGCGATCGGCGATGCGGTGGCGCGCGCCGCCCAAACCGGCAAATCGCCGCGCGCCACGTTCGAGGCCATGCTGCGCGCCCACCTGGGCCAGTTGCTGGAAGCGGAAGGGCGCAACTTCGCCGCCACGCTGCTGCATGAAAGCCGCCACCTCGATCCCGAGGTGCTGGCCGAACTGGTGGTGCGCAAGGATCGCTACGAAGCCATGTGGCAGAAGGTCCTGAAGGACCTGAAGGGTGCCGGCCTGATCGCCGACGACAGCCCCGTGGCGCGGCTGTTCCTGCTGGGAGCGATGAACTGGACGGTGCAGTGGTATCGCCCGGAGGGCTCGCGCAACATCGACCAGCTGGCGCGCCAGCTGGCGGATTTCGTGATCGGCAAGCCGCGCCGCGCGTAGGCAGGCTCGCAGCGTTCGCCTGCGGAATCGCGGGCCAATCGATTCATCTATACTTCGATTCCGCGTCGCTTGCATGACCGCGCGTTGCCATCACGGACCAGAGGAGCAAACCAGCATGATCCTGAAACTCGCATTGACATTCGTCGCTGCCCTTTTTCTTCAGTCTGCCGCCTTCGCCCAGCAAGCCGTGCAATGGGGAAGCTCGGACAAGGCCGCGGCACGCCAGAGCATCGAGGGCATGAAGCTGTACTACGAACCGGAGAAGGTGCAGAGCAATGACGCGGTTCGTTCCTTCACGCTCTACCGCTCCAGCAGCCCGTCCGTGCCGGATGAGGCCGGCCGCTACATGATCAACTGCGACACCCGCGAAATCGTCAGCGTGGTGAACGGCCAGAACACCCCGCCCTCCCGGCTGATCGCCGGCGAAGAGCTCTACCCGATCGGCAAGAAGCTCTGCGACTGGGACCAGAAGAGCATTTTCAAGAAGATTTTCGACTAAGCCGCCGGCTTCGTATAGCCGACGGTCTGGGCCAGCAGGACCTGCTGGTCGTGTGACAGACCGAGCGCATCCGCAATCGCCGCGCGATCGATCCAGGCGCGGATTACCGTAGCCAAGTCGGTACTGGCGGCAAACAGGTACACGTTCTGCGCAATCGCGCCGGCCGCGGTTGAGGCATAGGACTCGCGCTGCGCCACCGGCACCATGCCCATCCGCCGGTGATCGGCCACATACACCAGGTCCAGCGGCGCCTCATCGACGAAATCCTGGTAGCCCGTGACGCTTCGCAGGTCGCTCGCGGCCACCAGATGCAATTCATGGGCCGTGGCTTCATAGCGATAGGCGCCCGACGGCAAGGCGACGTACACATCGATTTCCTGGGCATTCAAGGCCGAAGGTGCGGTGCGCCCGCCTTCGGCCCGGTTCATTCCGCAGGCGGCCCAGAGCAGGTTCGACAGCATCGGCAACGGCAAGGGGTCGCGCGCAAAATCGCGCGACGAGCGACGCCGGGCCAGCGCTTCCATCAAGGGCAGCCCGCCATGCCGTTCCGGCGGCGGCAGTGAGATCGACGTCGCCGAATCGCCCGTGGCGGGCTTCGGCCGCATGGCCCCCATCATGCCGAGCGCAAGTTTGGTCAAGGTGTTCATTGCGGTCCTCCCTGATTGCCGATGCAGGAATGTTGCATCCGGCGCGAGAGCCGGGTCAACAAAAAAAGATCCGGCGAGATTGCTCAGGCCGGAGTCGAAAGCCCCACATTGCGTGAGGCAGGAGTAGCGGATTGCTGGATGGACAACCACCAGGATTGCCCTGCATTGCGGCAAAGAATAAGGCGGCCGGAGAAGGCGTGGAATACCGGCAAGCTCGTATTTTGACTACCGGGTTCCGGGTAGGAACGGCCTCAGTCGAAATAGGTGCGGCCTTCCTCAAAGCGCGCCGCAAACCAGCCGTTCCTCAGGCTCTCGGTGCGCACCTTGCCGCGGCTGTTCGGCGCATGCACGAAGCGGTCGTCGCCGATGTAGATGCCGACGTGCGAATAGGCCTTGTTGCGCGTGTTGAAGAAGACCAGGTCGCCGGGACGCAGTCGATCCGGCGGTACCGGCTTGCCCTGTCGGGCGAGATCGGCTGCCGAGCCGGCCAAGCGCATGTCGGCCGACTTCTGGTAGACGTAGCTGACCATGCCGCTGCAATCCAGCCCGGCTTCCGGGTTCTTGCCGCCGAAACGGTAGCCGGTTTCGATCAGCCCCAGCGCGAACAGCACGACGTCGTTGGCCTTGTCGTTGATATTCGCCGTGTCGCCAGCGCCGACTCCCTGCGCCTCTGCGCCGGCTCGCGACGAAACCACCGGCGCCGGCGACTGCGTGCCGTAGGGCAGGACGCCGCAGGCGCCGAGCACCAGCGTCGAACTGGCAAGCAGTGCGGCAAGCGAATAGCGGGGATTTGCCATGGGAGCAAATCTAATCCTGTAGACTGGTTCCGATTAACCCAAGCAAGGCAGAAAATTTCATGCAAATCCGCGCCGCCGTCCTCAGCCAGATGGAGCAACCGCGCCCCTATGCGCAGACCCGCCCGATCGCCATCGAGACCGTCAATCTCGCCGGGCCGGGTCCGAACGAAGTGCTGGTGCGGATCACGGCTGCCGGCCTGTGCCACTCCGACCTGTCCATCGTCAACGGTGACCGGCCGCGGCCGATGCCGATGGCACTGGGCCACGAAGCCGCCGGCATCGTCGAGGAAACCGGCCCCGGCGTGACGGATCTCAAGCGCGGCGACAGCGTGGCGCTGGTCTTCGTGCCCAGTTGCGGCCACTGCCTACCCTGCCTCGAAGGCCGCCCCGCCCTGTGCGAGCCGGGCGCCGCCGCCAACACCGCCGGCACCATGGTCGGCGGCCACCGCCATCTGTCGCGCGTCGACGGCACGCCGCTCAACCATCAGGTCGGCGTTTCCTGCTTCGCCGAATATGCCGTGTGCAATCGCGGCTCGCTGGTCAAGGTCGCCCCCGACCTGCCGCCCGATGTCGCGGCGATCTTCGGCTGTGCCGTGTTGACCGGCGTCGGCGCGGCGATCAACTCGGCGCAGGTCAGGCTCGGGCAGACCGTGGCGGTGATCGGCCTCGGTGGCGTCGGCCTCTCCGCCGTGCTCGGCGCGCTCGCTGCCGGCGCCCGCGAAGTGATCGCCATCGATACCCTGCCGGCGAAACTCGAAACCGCATTGGCGCTCGGTGCGACGCGAGCCTTCCGTGCCGACGATCCCGACCTCGTGGCGCAGGTCAAGGCCGCAACCCGGGGTGGCGTCGATGTCGCCATCGAGGCGGCGAGCGCGGTGGCGGCGCTCGACCTCGCCTACAGGATGACCCGGCGCGGCGGCACCACCATCACCTGCAGCCTGCCGCCGCCGTCGCATACGTTCAACGTGCCGGCCGTGAATCTGGTCGCCGAAGAACGCACGCTGAAAGGCAGCTACCTCGGCTCGGCGGTGCCGGCGCGCGACATTCCGCATTACATCGACTTGTTCAAGGCCGGCCGGCTGCCGGTGGACAAGCTGATCACGCACCGTTTGAAGCTCGACCAGATCAACGAAGGCTTCGATCGCCTCGCCGCCGGAGAGGCCGTGCGCCAAGTGATTTTGTTTGACTGAGCCATGCACCAGTGAAAAAACATTTATCCGCAGATTTCGCAGATTTACGCAGATGACTACGAATTTAATCTGCGTAAATCTGCGTAATCTGCGGACTGACCTGAGATTTTTGGAATGAGCGCACGCTCCTACCTGTTCACCTCCGAATCCGTTTCGGAGGGCCACCCGGACAAACTCGCCGACCAGATTTCGGATGCGATCCTCGACGCCTTCCTGGCCCGCGAGCCGACCGCCAAGGTCGCCTGCGAAACCCTGGTCGCCGACAACCTGATCGTCATCGCCGGCGAGTTCCGCACCTCCGACGAGACCCTGTTCCAGGAAGTCCGCGGCCGCGCCGAGGGCATCGCGCGCCAGGTGCTGACGGACGCCGGCTACACGGACGCCGCGACCGGCATCGACCCCGAGCATTGCGAAGTCCAGGTGCGCTTCAACCACCAGTCGATCCAGATCAACAAGGGCGTGGTGCACGCCGACGGCACGCTCGGTGCCGGCGACCAGGGCCTGATGTTCGGCTTCGCCTGCGACGAAACGCCGGACCTGATGCCCTACCCGATCTGGCTGGCGCATCGCCTCGTCAAGCGTCAGGCACAACTGCGCAAGTCCGGCGCCCTGCCCTGGCTGCGTCCCGACGCCAAGAGCCAGGTCACGGTGCGCTACGAGGGGCACAAGGTGGCCGGCATCGCCGACGTGGTGATCTCGACGCAGATCGAACGCGGCCTCGATCCGGCATGGGTAACGCGGGAAGTCACACGCGAAATCATCGATCCGCTGCTGCCGCTGAAATTGCGCACGCCGGACTTCCGCCTCTTCGTCAATCCCGCCGGACCCTTCGAGATCGGAGGGCCCAACGGCGACACCGGCCTCACCGGGCGCAAGATCATCGTCGATACCTATGGCGGCTCCTGCCCGCACGGCGGCGGTGCCTTCTCCGGCAAGGACCCGAGCAAGGTCGATCGCTCGGCCGCCTACATGGCGCGCTACATCGCCAAGAACATCGTCGCCGCCGGGATCGCCCGGCGCTGCCTGATCCAGATCGCTTATGCCATCGGCGTTGCCGAGCCGGTGTCGGTGATGATCGATACGCAAGGCACCAGCCATGTTTCCGCCGAGGCGCTGGAAGTCGCGGTGCGCCAGGTCTTCCGCCTGACGCCCTCCGGCATCATCGCCATGCTCGACCTGGCGCGGCCGATCTACCGCCAGACCGCCGCCTACGGCCACTTCGGCCGCGGCGACATCGCGCTGAGCTGGGAGCGCACGGATCAGATCGAAGCCCTGAAGTCGGCGCTGGGCTGACGGCGGCATCAATCCTCACGAGAGGGAGAGCGACATGTCCGGACCGATCAATGCTGCTGTTACTCATGTTCTGCGCCGCCTGCTGGGAGCCGGCGCCGCCGCGCTGCTGCTGAGCGCCTGCGGCAACATCGAGGTCTATACCGGCGCCGGCGGCACAAAAGTCGAGGCGCAGAAGGTCGCGGCCCTGGTCTACGCCCAGGCGCCGGACACTGAAATCGACAGGCTGCCCTACTCCGGCGGCGACCTCACTCGCGCCATCAAGCGCCTGCGCGACCGCTATCCGCAACTGAAGCCCTGGCTGGACGCAGGCGTCATCGGCAACACCGCGAGCGGCTTCGTCGCCCTGCGCGACACAACCCGGCGCGAACAGGTGCGCGACCTGCTGCGCGCCGAAAACCGCGACCGGGCGCTGCTGCTCAATCAGGCGTCGATCGCCGTGGGCCACGGCGGCGAGGATCTGGACATCTGGCTGCCCTACGCCTCGCATACCTTCGGCACGGAATGGATCAAGCAAGGGCGGCCGGGCTGGTGGTGGCTGAACGAAAAGCGGCAGTGGATGCAAAAGTAGCGTTGCACGCCGATCGCCGAGGCAGGACGAAGCGCCTTAAGGCGCAGGCACTTCGCGCTTGCTGCCGTCGTCGTTGATCGCCACATAGGTGAATTGCGCTTCGGTCACCTTGACCACCACCGGATGGCTCGGGTTGCGCTCGGCAAACACCTGCACATCGACGCTAATCGAGGTCCGGCCGACCTTGACGATCTCGGCGTAGAAACTGACGATATCGCCGACCGAGATCGGCTGCTTGAACAGGAAGGAGTTCACCGCCACGGTGGCGATGCGGCCGCGCGCGCGGCGCATGGCCGGAATCGCGGCGGCGATGTCGCATTGCGCCATGACCCAGCCGCCGAAAATGTCGCCGTTGCCGTTCATGTCGGCCGGCATCGGCATCACCCGCAGCACGGGCTCGCGCCCGGAAATCTTCACTCCTTCGTGGCCCATGGCCTTCCTCCCTCGCTGTCCAGGCCGACAGTATAGGGTGCGCAAGAATCGGGTGGCGCGGCCCGGCCTCATCCCCGATACTGTGTGCCCATGACCACCGCCAGCCCCACCAACCTCTTCCGCCTGTTGCTGCTCTCCGCCATCTGGGGCGCCTCCTTCCTGTTCATCCGCATCGGCGCACCGGCGCTCGGCCCCGTCGCGCTGATGGAGGCGCGCGTGCTGCTCGCGGCGGTGTTCCTCGCCGCCGTCGCGCTGCTGCTGCGCCGGCCGCTGGCCTGGCGCGCGCATCGGCGCCACTACCTGTTCATCGGCTTGTTCAATTCCGCCCTGCCCTTCCTGCTCTTCGGCTACGCGGCGCTCACCCTATCCGCCGGAATGCTGTCCATCCTCAACGCCACCTCGCCGCTGTGGGCCGCGTTGATCGCCGCCGTCTGGCGACGCGCGCCGCTGGACCGCCGCGCGCTTGCCGGCCTGGCGTTGGGCGTAGCCGGCGTCGCCCTGCTGGTCGGCTTCGACCGCATCGCCCTGAAACCCGGCGCGGGATTCGCCATCGCCGCCTCGCTGGCGGCGGCGCTTTGCTATGCCGTGGCGAGCAATTACACGAAGTCCGCAAGGACCGTCGAACCCTTCGCCAACGCCCACGGCAGCATGTGGGCCGCCAGCCTGCTGATGGCACCGGCGCTGCTGGCCTTTCCACCGGCCGCGCCGCCGACGGCGGACATCATCGCCATTGTCGGAGCCCTCGGCGTGGTCTGCAGCGGCGTCGCCTACCTGCTCTACTTCCGCCTCATCGACGACATCGGCGCCGCGCCGGCCCTGACCGTGACCTTCCTGATTCCGCTGTTCGGCACCTTCTTCGGCTGGCTCTTCCTCGATGAGCCGGTCGGCTGGCACACGCTGGCCGGGGGCGCCGTGGTGATCGCGGGAACCGCGCTGGTCACCGGTTTTTCGCCGCGCCTGCTGGTTCCGCGCAAGGCGGCCGCCCATGCCTGATCCACTGCTCGACACCTTGCCCGCGGATGGCGAATGGCGGCGGCAATACGACGCGGTGGCGCGGGCCATCGCCTTCATCCGCGCCAACGCCGCGCGGCAACCGGAACTGGCCGAAATCGCGGCCGCCGCGCACTTGAGCGAATTCCATTTGCAGCGCGTTTTCTCGGCCTGGGCCGGGCTGTCGCCCAAACGTTTCCTGCAATACCTGACCAAGGAACATGCGCGCGAAGCCCTGCGCGCCTCGGCCGGCGTGCTCGATGCGGCGCTGGACGCCGGCCTCTCCGGCCCCGGACGCCTGCACGACCTGATGGTGAGCTGCGAAGCGCTGACGCCGGGCGAGATCCGCGCGCAAGGCGCCGGCGTCGAACTGCGCCACGGCCACGCCGCCACGCCGCTGGGCGACGCGCTGTTCGGCTGGACAGCGCGGGGCGTTTGCCATCTCGCCTTTTGCGACGACGACCGCCAGGCCAGGCTCGCCGTTTTGCGCAAGGATTGGCCGGCCGCCACATTCCGCCGCGACGAGGAGGGCGCCCGGGCATTGGCCGCGCGCGTTTTTCCGGGCACGCCAGCGCGGGGAAAACTGCACCTGCTGCTGCGCGGCACCAACTTCCAGATCAAGGTCTGGGAAGCCCTGCTGAAAATTCCGCCGGCGACGCTGCTGTCCTATGGCCAGCTCGCCGCCCATCTGGGCATGCCGCGCGCCGCGCGCGCCGTGGGTTCGGCGGTCGCCGCCAACAGCATTGGCTACCTGATCCCCTGCCACCGCGTGATCCGCGATGACGGCAGCAACAGCAACTACCGCTGGGGCGTCGAGCGCAAGCTGGCGCTGCGCGCCTGGGAGCTGGGACGCTTACCTGACGCCGCTGGTTGAGCGGAGTGACAGACGGAACGATTCACAGTCCACCATGCGCAGTCCAGAACCGGGCCGGACTGATGATGGAATATCGATCAGCCAGCGCCAGCAAGTCCTTGTCACCGGTAATCAGATAATCCGCGCCGCCGCCTTTTCTTGCCGCAAGCAGGGCACCGAGCACGGGCTGGTCGGCTGCATCGCGCAATTCCGGTTCGTCGCCATCCATCGGCTCGACGATTTCGGCCTGGATTGACAGGATGTCGACCAGGTCCTCGATCTCCGCCGAAGTCAGGCCGTGGCGCTGGCGCAAACGCGGCAATACCCGGCGCAATTCGTCGAGGATGTACACGCAGAGCAACACCTCGACCGAACCATGGCGCCAGGCAGCCAGTATCTTCCCCGGCACGCTGGCGGGATAGGCAATACCGGACAACAGGACATTGGTGTCGAGCACCACGCGCAACGCCGCCACGGCGGTCAAGCCTTGCCAGCCGCCCGGCGCGCCCGCGCCCGCTCCTTGCCCACCATCGCGTCGATTTCGGCAAGCCCGTCCGCTTCAGGCACACCCGCATATCCCGCCTCGATGCGTTGACAGAGCGCGTCGAAGCGGCCCTGCATGCGGCGGATGCGCTCGAACAGGCGGGCATCGACCAGTGCCGCGACGGGCTTGCCGTCCTTGTTGATCACCACGCTGTCATGGCGAAACTGGACCTGATTGAGCATTTCGCCGAGGTTCTGGCGGAAGCTGACGGCATTGGTTTCGGTAATCATGCGGCCCTCACAATCGTTATGATCATGCTGGTCATTATGGTTTAGTGCAAAGTGGTCGTCAAGCGCGGTGCGTCTGCAGGTAGTTCATCGGGCCGCCCGTATAGGGCGCAAAGCCGGTGCCGAAGATCACGCCGGCATCGGCGAGTTCGGCATCGGCGACCACGCCGTCCTTCACCAGCCTTTGCGTGGCGTCAAGCAGGGGCGTGATCAGGCGCTGCGCCAGCGCCTGATTCGCCGTATCGCCAGCGCCGACTTTCGATTTCTGCGCCTTGCCATCGATCCAGGTGTAGAAGCCTTGGCCGGACTTCTTGCCGAGCTTCTTGCCCTCCACCAGTTCCACCAGCTTTTGCGGCGGATTCGCGTCACCGACCAGCTGCCGGCCCGCCGCGACGGCAACGTCGAGGCCGACCGTGTCGGCCAGTTCGATCGGTCCCATCGGCATGCCGAAGGCCAGCATGGCCGCGTCGATGGTTTCGGGTGCGATGCCTTCGTCCACGCACTTCATGGCTTCGTTCATATAGGGTGCGAGCACGGCATTGACCAAAAAGCCCGGCGCGTCCTTCACCGGCAGCGGCAGCTTGTCGATCTTGCGCACGAAGGCGGCGGCCTTCTGCGCCGCTTCGGGTGCGGTGCCGGCGCCGGCCACCACTTCCACCAGCGGCATCATCGCCACCGGATTGAAGAAGTGGATGCCGACCAGGCGCGAAGGATCCTTGAACTTCGCAGCGATGTCGGCGAGCTTCAGCGACGAGGTGTTGGAGGCCAGCAGTGCCTCCGGTTTGGCGCGCGCCTCGATGTCGGCGAACAGCGCCTGCTTGGCCTCGAGGTTCTCGAAAATCGCCTCGATGATGACATCGGCCTGGCGCACGCCATCGCCCCGCGGATCGGCGATCAGGCGATCGAGCGCGAAGCGCGCCAGCTTCCTGTCGCGCAGCTTCTTCTCGAAGAATTTCGCGGCGCGGCCGACGGCCGGGGCGATGCGCTCCACGGACTGATCCTGCAGCGTCACCGTCATGCCGCGCAGCGCGCACCATGCCGCGATGTCGCCGCCCATGACGCCGGCGCCGACCACATGCACATGGCGCGGAGCGAAATCCTTCCCGGTTTGGCCACTGAGCTTGCCGAAGCCCTTGAGCCGGTCCTGCAAAAAGAACACGCGGATCAGGTTGCGCGTGGTCGGGTGCGTCACCAGCGCATCGAGCGAGATCGGCGCGCCGGCCGGCACGGCCAGCGTGTTGCCGCCGTGGTTCTGCCACTGGTCGATGATCGCGTAGGGCGCGGGGTAGTGTTCCCGTCGCGCGCGCTTCGCCACCTGCTTCTTCGCGCCGCTGGCGACGAAACCTTTCAGCGGACCGTTCATCAGTCTCTGCATCAAGAGCAGTTGCGACTGGCGCATCGGCTTGCCCGACAGCACCAGCATGCGCGCGGCATTTTCCATGACGCGCGGCGGCAAGCATTCGTCGGCCAGGCCCATTTTCTTCGCCCGCTTCGCATCAATGTTCTTGCCGGTCAGCATCATGTCGAAGGCCGCCGCCGGGCCGACGATTTGCGGCAGGCGCAACATGCCGCCCCAGCCCGGCACGATGCCGAGCATGACTTCCGGCAGCGCGAACCTGGTGCCGGGTTCATCGACCGCGATGCGGTAGCGGCAGGCCAGCGCCAGTTCGGTGCCGCCGCCCATGCAGTGGCCGCGCACCAGCGCCAGCGTCGGATAGCTCACGGCGGCGAGTCGGTTGTACAAGTCCCAGCCGCGCTTGACCAGGGCGAGCGCCTTCTCCGGGGTATCGGACGCAACGAATTCCTCGATGTTGGCGCCGGCGATGAAGCCGGCCTCCTTGGCCGACGTGAAGATCAGCCCCTTGGGCGGATGCTTCGCGCATTCGTCGAGGATCAGGCCCAGTTCGGCCATGACGTCGGCGCCCAGCGTATTGGTCGAGGAATCGGCGGTGTCGAGGATGGCCCAGGCTACGCCTGAATCGTCGGCTTCACGTTCGAGGCGCCAGTGCTTGAAGTTGCTCATGTCGAAGTTTCCCGATCGATGTTTGGGGTGACGAAGCGGCCGACGATGGCCGGCCGCGCGTCGTCATCCACGTGCAATGCAAAAAGCTGTTCCGCCGCCCGCGCTTCGGCACGCAGGCTCAGCCGGGCACCGTAGAACACCGGGCCCTTGATCCAGGTTTCGAGTTGCATCGGCACATGCCCCAATGCACCAATGGCACCGAGATGGCCGAGGCACTGGCCGATGATCCGCTGCGGATGGGTGAAGGCGCCGGAGTAGCCAAAGCGGCGCGCGTAGCCGTCGCTCATGTGCAGGGGATTGAGGTCGCCGGAAAGCCGCCCGTAGCGCCAGCGGCCATGCGCGGGCAGGCGCCACTCGGCGACCGTCGTCCCCGCCACGTTCGGGCTGGGGCAAACCGCCGCCTGTGCGACGCCGAAGCGGCCGCGCGCATAGAAGGTATCGACGGCCTCCCACACCACCCGTCCGCCGGCTTCGGCACTGACCAGCAGGTCCATCTCGAGGCCCTTTTCCAGCACGCGCCGCTCGCCCGTGCGCACGCTGAAATCCAGCGCCGCATCCGGTGCGATCGGCGCGTGCTGCATCAAACGGTTGCGCACCTGGAGCACGTTCCAGATCGGAACGGGAAAGCGCGGATGGCTCAGCACCGCCATCAGCATGGGAAAGCTGATGGTGTGCGGATACAGGATCGGCAGGGTTTCGCTTGCCGGCAGGCCGGACAGCTCGAAGAAACCGGCGAGGTCGCGTGGTGAAATCCGCTGGCCGCGCCAGTGCGCCTGCATGTCGGGCAGGGGGCCGTCACGCGGCGCCCGCGGCGCCGGACGCGCGATATTCGTCATGAAGCCGATGACGGACGGCTTGGCGCGATACGAAAGTCGAACCGGTGTGCGCATGGCGTTCCGGGCTACACCGTTTCCACCAGCACCGCGCCGCCCTGCCCGCCGCCGATGCAGATGGTGGCGATGCCGCGCTTGCCGCGTTTGCCATCATGGTCGCGGCGCAGGATGTGCAGCAGGTGCAGCACGATGCGCGCGCCCGAGGCGCCGACCGGATGGCCCAGTGCGATGGCGCCGCCATCGACATTCAGCTTCGCCGGGTCGAGCGTGCCGAGTGGGGCCTCGAGGCCGAGCTGTTCCTTGCAATAGGCCGGATCTTCCCAGGCCTTGATGCAGCCCATCACCTGCGCGGCGAAGGCTTCGTTGATTTCCCAGGCGTCGAGGTCATTCACGCCCAGGCCGTGGCGCTGCAGGATGGGCGTCGCGGCATGTACCGGGCCGAGGCCCATCTGCGCCGGGTCGAGGCCGGCCCATTGCGTGTCGGTGATCTTTCCGATCGGTTGCAACCCGTATTTCTCGACGGCCTCGCTTGACGCCAGCAACAGCCAGGCCGCGCCGTCGGTGATCTGCGAGCTGTTGCCCGGCGTGATCTTGCCGTACTTGCGGTCGAAGAAGGGCTTCAGCTTGGCCAGGTTCTGCTCGCTCGAATCGTGGCGCACGCCGTCGTCCGCCGCATACACCTTGCCGTCCGTGTCGATCAGCGGCACGATTTCGTCGAAGCGGCCGGCGGCCTGCGCGGCGGCCACCTTCTTGTGGCTGTCGACGGAAAACGCGTCCATCTGCCGGCGCGAGATGCCGAATTTCCAGGCCAGGTTTTCCGCCGTCTGGCCCATCATCAGGTTCACCACCGGATCGGTGAGGCCCTTGACGATGCCGATCACCGGACTCAGCAGCATCGCCGGCCGCAGCTTGGCAAACATCCCGAGCCTGGCGCCGAGCGTGCGCGCCTGCGCCATCTTCGAGAACCACAGCACCATGCTGTCGGAATACAACAGCGGCGTGCGCGACAGCGCATCGACGCCGCCCGCCATGACCAGCTGCGAGCGTCCGTTCTGGATGTTGGCGATGGCCGAATCGATGGCCTGCATGCCCGAGGCGCAGTTGCGCATCACGGTCCAGCCCGGCACCTTGTGGCCGCAGCCGAGGCGCAGCGCGATGACGCGGCCGATGTTGACTTCGTCCACGCTCGGCCCGGCACAGCCGACGATCACCTCGTCGAGCTGCTCGGGGGCGAAAGGCTGGCGCGCCAGCAGGGCACGGCCGGATATCGTGGCAAGGTCGGACGCCGAAAACGGCCCCGGTACGTTGCGCGATTTGAGGAAGGGCGATCGCGCGCCATCCACGATATACACGGGAGCAAATTGGGTCATGGTCACGCCGCCTTCTTCGTGCCCGATTTGCGGGCGGACTTGGTGCGAATTTCGGGCAACGGCGCGCGCAGGCCACCGATCAGGAAGCTCATCAGCCGGGCGTAAAGCGCCTCGGGATCGGAATCGTCGATGGGGCCGAGAATGCGCAGCGCGTCCGCGCCGGACACCGCGTAGGCCAGGGCGCCCATCATGAAATGGAAGCGCCAGAGGAATTCTTCCTGCGGCACGTCGGGCAGGGCCTTGAAGAAGGCCGCCTTGTAGCGGGCGATCAGTTCCGCATGCTCCTCGGCCAGGAAGTTGCGCACGAATTCCGAGGGCTCGGTATAGGTGCGGCCCAGCAGGCGCATGAAGGTCTTGCCGCCGGGGCTCGATGCCGCCATGCGGATCGTCACGCCGAAGTAGGATTCGACGATCTGCCGCGGCTTCAGCGGCGCGCCCCCGGCCTCGGCTTCCAGCGCGTCGAGCACGGCAATGCGCTGCTCGTTGAGCCAGCTCAGGCGGCGGCGGAACACCGCCTCGATCAGCGCCTCCTTCGAGCCGAAGTGGTAGTTCACCGCGGCCAGATTGGCCTTCGCCTCGGCGGTGATCATGCGCAGCGTGGTCGCGTCGAGGCCGTGTTCGACGAACAGGTTTTCGGCGGCGTCGAGGATGCGGGAGCGGGTATCGGGTTCCATGGGCGGGCAAACCTTTGATAAACAGCAGTTTCAAACGATCGTTTTAATTCTGCTCAATGAGGCAGGAAATGTCAATCCCTGCACGGCTCGGCAGGAAGCCGAAAGTCGGCGCCGGCGCTACGGCGATTCCCGCGGGCGCAAGCCCAACACCGCACAAGGGGCCGCTTCACGATATCGTTGTAAAGTTCATCCGCCACCTTTCCCGTATCCGCCATGCTGAGTCCCCGTTCCGACCGCTTCCTCGCCATTCTTGCCCTGACGCTGCTGGGGGCGGGCTGCGTGCTGGTGTTGTGGCCCTTCCTCACCGCGCTGATCTGGGCGGCCATTCTTGTCTCGACCAGCTGGCCGGCCTTTCGCCGGCTGGACCAACTGCTGGGAGAACGCCGCACCCTCGCCGCCACTCTGATGACCTTGCTGGTCACCGTGGTGTTGCTGGGGCCGATCGCGGCGGTGGCGCTGGCCCTGGCCGACAACGTGGCCGAGCTGGGCCGCGCGGCGACCGCGCTGGCGCAGGACGGTTTGCCCGATGCGCCGGACTGGCTGGCGAGCCTGCCCTTGCTGGGCCAGACGCTCCACGACTACTGGCAGCAATTCGTGCACGACGGCCACCGCCTGAAGGCAGAGCTGGAAAAACTCGCCAAGCCGGCGCAGGTGGCAGCCATCGCCGGCGGCCGCATGGTCGGCCGGGGCGTGCTGGACATGGGCCTGTCGGTGTTCCTCGCCTTCTTCTTTTTCCTCCACGGCGAAGCGCTGGCCAGGCGCCTGCGCATCGCCCTCGAACGGCTGACCGGCGTGCGCGCCACGCACTTGCTCGGCATCATGCACGACACCGTAAGCGGAGTGATCTACGGCATCCTCGGCACCGGGCTGGCCCAGGGCGTGCTGGCCGCGATCGGCTTCGTCATCGCCGGCGTGCCCGGCGCGGTGCTGCTCGGCGGCGCAACCTTCTTTCTCTCCGTGGTGCCGGTCGGGCCGCCGCTGGTCTGGGGCGGCGCGGCGATCTGGCTGTTCCAGCAGGGCCAGCCGGGCTGGGCGGTCTTCGTCGCCATCTGGGGCTTCTTCGTGGTCAGCACCGTGGACAATGTCATCAAGCCATTCATCATCAGCCGCGGCGCCAACCTGCCCTTCGCCATCGTCTTCCTCGGCGTGCTGGGCGGCGTCCTGGCCTTCGGCGTGATCGGCGCCTTCCTCGGCCCGACCCTGCTGGCGGTGGGCTACCGGCTCTCCACCGAATGGACGACGGAAGCGGCGGCGCCGCCGGCAGAGGGATAGGCGAGCCTGCGCCTCAGGCGGCCAGTTGCGCCAGCCAATCCGCGGCGCGCTCGACGGCAACACGCCCGCGCTGTTCCGGCTGGCGCAAGTGGCGCACCAGCAGGCTGGCACCGGCGGCGGGAAAGCGCTCGGCGATCGCCGCGAGATAGGGCGGCACCGCCGGATCGCTGAGCTTGCATTCGGCGAACCCCAGCGGTTCGCCGTTTTCGCAGAGCACGAAGTCGATTTCGCGCCCTTCCTTGTCGCGCACATAGTGCAGGCTCATGGCGCGGCCGGCGGAATCCTGCAGGAAGTGGGCATGGCGCAGCAGCATCGCGGCGCAGGCATTCTCGAAGCGGACGCCGTCGTCACCCTGTACCAGGCCGGTGTCGAAGAAATAGACCTTGGGCTCCTTGAGCAGGGCGCGCGCGATGTTGCGGTGGAAGGGCCGCAGCGCAAACACGATGTGCAAGGCTTCGAGGATTTCCAGATAGCGGCCGAGCGTGGTCGGCGAAATCTGCAGGTCGCGCGCCAGCGAGGCCAGCGACAGCGGCGAGCCGACGCGGCTGCGCAGCATGTCGACGAACACGCGCATGGCGCGAATCTCGGCAACGCGGGAAAACTCGAGGATATCCTCGCGAATCACGCCTTCGAGGTACAGGGTTCGCCAGCGCGCGGCGTCCGTCGCCTCGTCGGCGAGGAAGGGCTCGGGGAAGCCGCCACGTTCGAGGATGCGCGCCAGGGCCACCTCGGGCGAGGCGTCGGACACCGCGACCCATTCCTTCACCGTGACCGGATGCAGGCGCCAGGAAAAGTAGCGGCCGGCCAGCGACTCGCCGGCCTGGCGAAAAGCGTCGAGCCGCGCACTGCCCGTGACCAGGATCGCCTGTCCCTCGCGCCGGCCGTCGAACACGCCTTTCAGCCAGGCCTTCCAGTCCGCCATCTTGTGCAGCTCGTCGAACACCAGCAGCCCCGCCGCCGGCGACCAGCTCTGTTCGAGCATCACGCGCCGATCCGCCGCGACATCCCAGTTGAGCACCTGTGCGTTCGGCCAGGCTTCGGCCAGGGCGCGCGCCAGCGTGGTCTTGCCGGCCTGGCGGGGACCGGAAAGAAAGACCATCTTGCGGCCCAGATCGGCCCGGATGAAGGGAGCAAGCGCGCGTTCCATTCCGACTATTTTCCAGTTGACTGGAAGAAAGTCAAGACTATTTTCCAATTGACTGGAAAATAGTCGGGGCGATGGATGTGGATTTCGCCGTATCGCCAGCGCCGACTTTCTTTCTTCGCTTCCGCGCCCGCGCCGGGTCTCGCCCCGGCGGGCGACCTACTTTCTTGTTCGCGCAAGAAAGTAGGCAAAGAAGCGCTCCCCGCCTCCCCGGCCCTGCGGGCTGCCCTCGCTGCGGAAGGCCCGCCGGGCCGGTCGCTAAACTAGCCGGCCAAAAACGGCCGGCGTCGGACAACGCGACCGGACTTCCCCCGACGAACCTTCCTCGCTCGGCGGGTCAGAGGGGAAGGCAAGGCGTCGCGTGTGGCCGGAGTTGACGAAAACTAATTTGAAGCCGACCCCTTCCCGATGTCTGACATAACCGGCGCTGCGCCGCAGGGTTAGCCTTCTTCAAACAGTGATTCTCTGTTCTTTTCGATGGCACTGGACAGCTTCTCTTTCAACTCTTCGTGATTGGTGAAATAGTTCATGTTCATATGAATATCGAAATGTATGACCGTCTTGGTGCCAGGCTTGGCCACACTTTGTTTGCTGGCTATGTAAATAACCTTCTTCCCCAATGCCTCAGCGTAACCTGCTTCGAAGTAGCACGATGGCCTTTCGTCCGTAAGGTCTGCCACGACGAACTGAGCGCTCCGAATTTCCTTTTTGATTCTTCCGACAAGATCTTCTAGGGCGTGTTCTTTATCAATTCTGATCGCTACAGCGCCTGCCTCAGAGATCACTTGCTCAACGGCCTCGAATCTCTGGTCATACTCTTTGAATATTCTCTGTTGGTCCTGATCCCCATGCTTTTCGCCTTGAATCGGGGTGATAACAAAAACCTTTGGCTTCTTTGTTGACAAGAGCGACTCGGCTTTGGCGGCAAAGCGGCCATACAGATTCTTCTTGCCCTTGATAATGTCCGCAATAACAGTTCCGCTCTTCTTGTTCCATGGAGTTTTGGTTTCGTAAATCCTAAGTTCCAGGACTTGATAGGACTGAACTTTCTGTCCCCACTTAGCGGTGATAACGCCATTTGCAATAAAGGGAAGCACGATCTCCGAGAGAACTTCGCTTTCTGAACGATTCGGAATTGTTTTCTGCCTATCTCCAGACAGGATGGCAATAGTATGGAATGGCATAGATTTCTCTCAAAGCGAGTGTGGGTAATTCTGTAGACGGCTAAAGTCAAGCCAGCTGCCTAAAAGATGGTAAGCAACCCATCAGGCGCGCCGCTTTCCACTTCCGGTGTATAGAAAAGTCGTTTTTCATCAGCATGCTGCCTCGTTTTAGTGGCGCCTAAGGTTGGGAACCGCTACCGGCGCCCGCTACCTGAAATGGATTAAACGATTTATCCGGCATTTTCGCAAGCGTGTCGCTCCACGCGCGACGGTTTGCCTTCCCCTCTGACCCGCCGAGCGAGGGAGGTTCGCCGGGAGTAGTCCGGTCGCGTTGTCCGACGCTGGCCGCTTTTGGCCGGCTAGTTTAGCGACCGGCCCGGCGGGCCTTCCGCAGCGAGGGGTGAGCGCGGGGTTTCGCAAGGCCAATTGATTGGCCTTGCGCCGCGCGAACGGGCGAGACTCTGGCGAGCCCTCCGCCAAAAGGCCGGGGAGGCGGGGCGTGCTTCTTTGCCTACTTGCTTGCACGAGCAAGAAAGTAGGTCGCCCGCCGGGGCGAGACCCGGCGCGGGCGTGGAGGCGAAGTGAGAAAGTCGGCGCTGACACCACGGCGGTAAGCCACGCCACCAAGTTGTTAAAATCTAAACCATGATGCGTCGCACCCCCCCCACCATGGCCCTGCCGGGCCCGATCCCCGAAACGCGCCACGACTGGCAAACCATCAAGACCCTGCTGCCCTACCTGTGGGCATGGAAGGGCCGCGTCGTCTTCGCGCTCTGCTGCCTGCTGCTGGCGAAGCTGACCAACGTCGCGGTGCCGATGGTGTTCAAGGACATCATCGACACCTTCACCCTGCCGGGCGCCAACAAGCTGGAGCAGGCCGTGCTGCTGGTGCCGCTGGGCCTGCTGGCGGCCTACGGCGCGCTGCGCTTTTCCACCGTGCTGTTCACCGAGCTGCGCGAAATCTTCTTCGCCCGCGTGACGCAACGCGCGGTGCGCACCATCACGCTGCAGGTGTTCGAGCACCTGCATGCGCTCTCGCTGCGCTTCCACCTCGACCGCCAGACCGGCGGCCTGACGCGCGACATCGAACGCGGCACGCGCTCGATCGGCTCCTTGATCAGTTACACGCTGTATTCGATCCTGCCGACGCTGGTCGAGATCGCGCTGGTGATCGGGATACTGGCCGCGCGCTACGCCTGGGACTTCACGCTGATCACCGGCGCCACGCTGACGATCTACGTCATCTTCACCATCGTCGTCACCAACTGGCGCACCGTGCTGCGGCGCGAAGTGAACGAGCTGGATTCGGCGGCCAACGTACGCGCGGTGGACAGCCTGATCAACTTCGAGACGGTGAAGTACTTCAACAACGAGCGCTGGGAACACGACCGCTACGACGAGCAGATGCAGAAGTGGGAAACCGCGCAGATCAGGAGCCAGGTTTCGCTGTCGTGGCTCAACCTCGGCCAGTCGCTGATCATCGCCGCCGGCGTGACGCTGATGATGTGGCGCGCCGCGGTCGGCGTTGCCTCCGGCAACATGACGGTCGGCGACATCGTGCTGGTGAATGCCTTCCTGATCCAGCTCTACATGCCGCTCAACCACCTCGGCGTGCTGTATCGCGAGATTCGCCAGTCGCTGACCGACATCGAGCGCATGTTCTCGCTGCTCGACAAGAACCGCGAAATCCAGGATGCGCCGGATGCGCGGCCGTTGTTTGCCTCTGGCGAGTCGGGCCCCTGCGAGATCGAATTCGAGAACGTCGGCTTCGCCTACGAGGCCAACCGGCAGATTTTGTTCGATGTCGATTTCAAAGTCGGCGCTGGCGAGACGGTGGCCGTGGTCGGCCACAGCGGCTCGGGCAAGTCGACCCTGGCGCGGCTCCTGTTCCGCTTCTACGACACGACGACCGGTTCGGTGAAGATCAACGGCTCGGACCTGCGCGCCCTGCAGCAGGCCTCGGTGCGCGCCGCGATCGGCATCGTGCCGCAGGATACGGTGCTGTTCAACGACACGATTTTCTACAACATCCAGTACGGCCGTCCGACGGCGCCGCGCGAGGAAGTGATCGCCGCGGCAAAGGCGGCGCACATCCACGACTTCATCGAACGCCTGCCTGACGGGTACGACACGCGCGTCGGCGAGCGCGGCCTCAAGCTTTCCGGCGGCGAGAAGCAGCGCGTGGCGATTGCCCGCGCGCTCTTGAAGAATCCGCCGATCCTGATTTTTGACGAGGCCACCTCGGCGCTCGACTCCAAGACCGAAAAGGCCATCCAGGCCGAACTGGAACAGGCTGCCATCGGCCGCACCACATTGATCATTGCCCACCGCTTGTCTACAGTGATGAACGCCGACGAGATCCTGGTGCTCGACGCCGGGCATATCGTCGAGCGTGGCGCGCATCGCGCCCTGCTCGAACAGAACGGCCTGTATGCCCAGATGTGGGCTTTGCAGCAGCAACAGAATATGATCGAAGCCTGAGCCAAGGAGACCGCCATGAACCATCGCACCGCACTGCTCGTCGCCATCGTCATCGCCGCCGCGCCCGCATTGGCGCAAGAAACAGGCACGCTGAAGAAAGTGAAGGACAACGGCAGCATCACGCTCGGCATCCGCGAATCGTCTTATCCGCTGTCCTACCTCGACGACAAGCAGCAGCCCGTGGGCTACCACATCGACGTCTGCAATCGCATCGTCGATGCGGTCAAGGCGCAACTGAAGCTGCCGGCGCTCAAGCTGCAGCACCAGGCCGTGACTTCGCAGAACCGCATCCCGCTGGTGGCAAACGGCACGGTCGACCTCGAATGCGGCTCGACCACCAACAACGAGGCGCGGCAGAAGCAGGTCGCCTTCGCACCGACCACTTTCGTCACCAACGTGCGCATGGCGGTGAAGAAGGCTTCCGGCATCACCGGTCTGGCCCAACTTGGCGGCAAGCCGGTGGCCACCACCACCGGCACCACCAGCGTGCAGCTGATGCGCGCCCACGAAAAGGGCAAGGGCATCGACTTCAAGGAGGTCTATGGCAAGGACCACGCCGATGCCTTCCTGATGCTGGAGACCGACCGCGCGGTGGCTTTCGTCATGGACGACAACCTGCTCGCCGGCCTCATCGTCAGCTCGAAATCGCCGGCCGATTACGCCATCGTCGGCGAGGTGCTCAACGTCGAACCGATCGCCATCATGTTGCGCCGCGACGATCCGGCGTTCAAGAAGCTAGTCGACGCGGCCGTGATCGGCCTCATGAAAAGCGGCGAGCTGGACAAGCTGTACACGCGCTGGTTCCTCTCGCCGATCCCGCCGAAAAATGTCAGTATGAATTTCCCGATGAGCGAGCAGTTGAAGAAGCTGATCAAGGCGCCGAGCGACGCGCCGGCCGAGAGCTTCAACAAGAAGTAAAAGTCGGCGCTGGCGGTACGGCGACCAGCTGACGCACCCGGGATGAACTACCACTGGAACTTCGGTATCTTCCTCGAACAGGTCAAGTCGGGCGACGAAACCTATCTCGACTGGCTGATCACCGGCCTCGGCTGGACGCTGGCGGTGTCGCTGACCGCCTGGCTGCTGGCGCTCTGCATCGGCATCGCGGTCGGCGCGCTGCGCACCACGCCTTCGCGCCTGCTGGCGCTGCTGGCCACTGCCTGGGTCGAGCTGTTCCGCAACATCCCGCTGCTGGTGCAGATGTTCCTCTGGTTCTTCGTCGTGCCGGAATTCCTGCCGCGCGACTGGTCGCTGTGGGTCAAGCAGGACATGCCGGCCAAGGAATTCGTCACCGCCGCGCTGTGCCTCGGCTTCTTCACCTCGGCGCGCGTCGCCGAGCAGGTGCGCGCCGGCGTCGGCAGCCTGCCGCGCGGCCAGCGTGATGCATCATTGGCGCTGGGCTTCACCCTGCCGCAAACCTACCGCCACGTGATCCTTCCGCAGGCGCTGCGCATCGTGATCCCGCCGCTGACCTCGGAGTTCATGAACGTGTTCAAGAATTCCTCGGTGGCCTTCGCCATCGGCGTGCTGGAGCTGACCTTCCAGGCGCGGCAAATGCAGGAGGATTCGGAGCAGGGCATCGAGACCTATCTGGCGGTGACGCTGCTCTACTTCATCTGCGCCTTCGCCGCCAACCGCGGCATGGCGTGGATCGAGGCGAAGAGCCGCGTGCCCGGCCTCATCGCGCGGACCGGCTGAGATGGGCGAGTTCGATTTTTCCGTCTGGGGCCCGAGCCTGCCCTTCATCCGCGACGGCCTGCTGTTCACGCTGCGCCTGACGCTGGTGGCAATGACCGGCGGCATCGTCATCGGCACGCTGCTGGCGCTGGCGCGGCTGTCGCCGATCGTGCCGCTGGCGCGCATTGCCGGCGCCTATGTGGACCTGATGCGCTCGATCCCGCTGGTACTGGTGATCCTCTGGTTCTTCCTCGTCATTCCCTTCCTCACCGGCGCGCCGGTCGGCGCCGAGACCTCGGCGATCATCACCTTCACCGCCTTCGAAGCGGCCTTCTATTGCGAGATCATGCGTTCGGGCATCCAGAGCGTGCCGCGCGGCCAGGTCAATGCCGCCTTCGCGCTGGGCCTCGGCCAGGCCCAGACCATGATCCATGTGATACTGCCGCAGGCCGTGCGCAACATGCTGCCGGTGCTGCTGACGCAGACCATCGTGCTGTTCCAGGACACCTCGCTGGTCTATGCGATCGGCGCCAAGGACATGCTCAAGGCGGCCGACGTGGTGGGCAAGAATTACAACCGGCCGGTGGAAATGATCGTGCTCTCGGCACTGATCTACTTCGCCATCTGCTTCAGCCTGTCGCTCGCCGTGAAACAATTGCAGAAGCGCGTCGCCATCGTGCGATGAAATTGGACATGACCAATAAATGCAGTTGGTCCGCAGATTTCGCAGATTTGCGCAGATGGATCGAATAGCTTGGCGCGCTGTAATCTGTGAAAATCTGCGTCATCTGCGGAAAATAGAATGATCAAAATTCAGAACGTGTCGAAGTGGTACGGCCACACCCAGGTGCTGAAGGACTGCGGCACCCATGTCGCCAAGGGCGAAGTGGTGGTGGTCTGCGGCCCGTCGGGTTCGGGCAAATCGACGCTGATCAAATGTGTGAACGGCCTGGAACCCTTCACGCAGGGCACGATCACGGTCGACGGCATTTCGGTTGGCGACCCGAAGACCGACCTGCCGAAGCTGCGCGCCCGCGTCGGCATGGTGTTCCAGCACTTCGAACTGTTCCCGCACATGAGCGTGGTGCAGAACCTGGCGCTGGCGCAGGTCAAGGTGCTCGGCCGCAGCCCTGACGAAGCCGCCGCGCGCGGCATCGCGCTGCTCGACCGCGTCGGCCTGCGCGCGCACGCGAGCAAGTTTCCCGGCCAGTTGTCCGGCGGCCAGCAGCAGCGCGTGGCAATCGCCCGCGCCCTGGCGATGGACCCGATCTGCCTGCTGTTCGACGAACCGACCTCGGCGCTCGACCCGGAAATGATCGGCGAGGTGCTCGATGTCATGGTCGAGCTGGCGCAGGAAGGCATGACCATGATGGTCGTCACCCACGAGATGGGCTTTGCGCGCAAGGTGGCGAAACGCGTGGTGTTCATGGACCACGGCGAGATCGTCGAGGACGCGCCGGTCGCGCAGTTTTTCGAGGCCCCGGCGAGCGAACGGGCGAAGACCTTTCTCGCCCGCATCCTGCATCACTAATGACTGCGCGAGCCCGAGGGTGATGGCCCGCGATTAACGTCCCGCGTTGCTCGACGACCAAGCCTGGCCGAGACGGCTTTCAAGAGCCGGGTGCGCAAGATACCCGGTGACGACCTGCCCGTCGGGCAGCAAAATGGTTGGCGTCGCGGCAAGCGAATCGAGCCAACTCCGCAAATCTTCCGGTGGCGACGCTTCCTGACCGTCACAATCCGGCCTGCCGACCGGTGCGATACCTGAAAGCATCCAGCCGGCCCACGCACTCACCGGATCGATGGCGCAAAGAATGTCCTTTCGCCTGCGTCTGGCATCATCGGTAAACGTCTTGATGTGCGTATAGATTGTCAGATTCTGCATCTTCGCAAGCTCTTCTTCCTGCTTCTTGCAATACTTGCAGTTGGGCTCCTGGACGACTATCAGCCATCGTTTTCCGTCGCCCTGGGTGCGGACCAGCGCCCCTCTGATCATCGATTCCGGCGGCCCGGACCTTGTGCCCTGGCCGGCAATCACCGCGCCCTGGGGTTTCAGACGCATCTTGAGTTTCCACCCGCCTGATCCGTCGCCGGACGCGTCCCAAAGCTTTCCGGCAAGCCGGTATGTCTGTGACTTTCCAGTGATGCGCGCATCCACGAGATTGCCTTCGCGATCCACGGTCCCGGAGAAGACGCGGTTGTCGTTCGTGATGGTGGCGCTGCCGACGAGACGGCTTTGCTCGACCCTGATCTGGACGCGCGTTGTCGCGCCCCTGCCGAACAGATCGCCACTGGTTTCCACCTCGCCCGCCCAGATGCCATCGTGGGGATGCCTGATCGCGGCGCCTTGACCGAGCTTCGCAATTTCAAGTTTCGCTATGGCTTCAAATCTTCCTTCCGGATATCGCTTCAAATATTCTTCATAACCCGTTGTGCCGGGTAATCCTTTGGCCCGATCCCAGTAGTCCTGCTCGATTTCCTCCGGGCTTTGAACATGGATCGCCGATGCGGGAGCGGCAATCGCCACTTCGGTTCGGCCCGCTGCCGGATTGAAATAGAACTCGCCAGTCAGGGATGACGCCTCCCACGGCATCTGGTTGTCTCCTGTCGCCTTGGCCACCCTGGCACGCACGCGCTTGAACATGCTTTCCACCGAAAGTCCTGGCGTCTGCATCTGCTTGAGGAGTTCCTGGGTATAGAGGCCGTTTCTGCCTTCGCCATCCAAGGCGACCTTGCCCGGCGCCGTGGCGTAGGCGATCAGCGTGCCCTTGGGCGCGTCCATCTGCGCGAGACCGCCACCGGTGCCGCGGAACCTGCGTTCGAACGGGTTGTTGCGGCAAGCGTCGAGGATGACGATGTTGAGCGGGCTGGTGCCCAGTTGTTCGAGCAGGGCATCCACGTCGACGGTTTCGCTGCGTACCGATGCTTCCGTGGCTATCTGGGCATCGATGGGGACGAGGTAATTCTTTCCTCTTACCTGAATGCCATGACCAGCGTAATAGAACAGGGCCGCAGTGTCGCCCGAAAGCCTGGCGCCAAACTGAGTGATGGCGCGATTCATCTCCTTCTGCGGAACATCGAATCTCTCGATCACCTCAAAGCCGAGCTTCTTCAGTGCGGCCGCGATGTCGCGAGCATCATTGACCGGGTTCCTGAGCGGAGCGCCGGGATATTTGCCATTGCCGATGACGAGGGCCACGCGTTTGCCGCTGGCGGCGGCATCGACACGGCTGACCGTGACATTGCGCTCCGCGGCACAGGCGCAGCCAATCGTCAGCAAAAGAATGAAGCCTGCTATGCGGGACCACATGACAAATTCCCAATCCCATACTGTCGTATCTCGATTGGATTGTAGGCCAATCATTCACCGACTGGCATCCCGGATTCCTAGTCGGCGTACTGCTTGCCGCCGTAGCGCGTGACGCCGATCATGAAGCGCACCAGGCCGTAGGCGGCGGCGCTGGCGAGGCGCACCAGCCACGAACGGCTGCGCTGATCCTCCGCCCGGATTTCGATGGCAACGCCTTCGATGGCGGTCAGGAGGCTGGCCCGCAGTTGCCCGGCGAACTCGGCATCGCGTACCACGACATTCGCTTCGCGTGCCAGCAGCAGGCTGAAAGGATCGATATTCGAGGAGCCGACGGTGGCCCAGTCGCCGTCGATCACCGCGACCTTGGCATGCAGGAAGGCCTTCTCGTATTCGAAAACGCGGACGCCCGCTGCCAGCATGCGGTCGTAGAGCGACTGCGTCGCATAGTGCTGCAGGACATGCTCGACGCGGCCTTGCAGCAACAGCTTGACGCTGACACCACGCTTCGCCGCCGCCAGCAGGGCATTGCGAAAACGGCGGCCCGGAAGGAAGTAGGCGTTGGAAATCACGATCTCCTCGCGGGCGGAATGGATGGCCGCCAGATAGGCGTTCTCGATGTCGCGGCGATGGCGCAGGTTGTCGCGGACCAGCAGCGCGGCCTTCGTCGTGCCGCTCGCGGCCGGCACGACCGGCAACGCAGCAGGCGGCGGCGGACGGCGCCCGAGACGGGCCCAGCGCACCAGCCGCCAGACGTGGCGCATGGCCGCATGGATGCGCGGCACCAGCGGACCTTCGATGCGTACCGCATAATCGAAACGCGCCGACTCCGCCTTGCCGTCATCGAAATCGTCGATCACATTGATGCCGCCGACAAAAGCAACGCGGCCGTCGAAAACGGAAAGCTTGCGGTGCAACCGGCGCAGGCGATGGCGCCTGAAGCGGGTGTTTCCCACCTCCGGACGATAGGTCATCACCTCGACGCCGCCGGCCTCCAGCTCGACGCCCAGACCCGCCGCAAACTCGCGCGCGCCGAAACCGTCCACCAGCACGCGCACGGCGACACCCCGCTGCGCGGCACGATTCAGCGCGGCAGCCACCAGGCGTCCGGTGGCGTCGTCGGCAAAAATGTAGGTTTCCAGATGCACTTCGTGCACTGCTGCATCGATCTGGGCGATCAGCGCGGGAAAATACTCGCCTCCCGAGTTGAGCAAAGACAGTCGATTGCCGGCAAGAAAGTCATGCGAAGCGGCATCCCCCCGGTCGGCGCTCACGGTACGTCGATCCTGACCTGAAGTTCGGCGGAAAGCGCGGCGTGATCGGAAATGCTCGACCACGGCGGCCCGGCATGGACTTCCGTCGCAGCCACCTGCAGGCCGCGCTGGTAAATGCGGTCGAGGCGGAACATGGGCAGCGCGGCCGGGTAACTGCGCGACGGTCGCCGGCCTTCGCCGGCAAACACTTCGACCAGGCCGAGACGATCCGCCAGCAGGTCGTCGGCGTGGTTGCGCCAGTCGTTGAAGTCGCCGGCGATCAGCAGCGGTGCATCCGCCGGCACCAGGTTCTCGATCCGGCTCCCCAGCGCGTCCATCTGCCGCCGCCGCGAGCGCGCAAACAGCGACAGATGCACGCAGACGCAGTGCAGCGGCTGCGCCAGTCGCGGCAGCTCGATCGCGCAATGCAGCAGGCCGCGTTTCTCGAAACGCAGGTGGGTCACATCCTGGTTGTGTTCGTGCAGGATGGGAAAGCGCGAAAGAATCGCGTTGCCGTGATGGCCGTGGTCATAGACCATGTTGCGGCCGTAGGAGTGGTTGCCCCAGACGTCCTCGGCGAGGAATTCGTGCTGCGGCGTCGCGGGCCAGTCCGGATGCCGCTCGGCATGCCCCAGATGCAGGCCCTGCACTTCCTGCAGGAAGACGATGTCGGCCGACAGTTCGCGCAGACGCTCGCGCAGCTCGTGCACCATCATGCGCCGATTGAACTGCGAAAAACCCTTGTGGATGTTCCAGGTGGCAACGGAGAGCGGGAGTGTCATGCCGGAAGAATAGCTGTTAGGAGGGCGGCCTGTCGATCGCTCCTAGTGAGGTAGCTTGGCGTAGGCCGCCAGCAAGCGCTGATGCAGATCGCAGCCGGCGAGCCCCATGCCCGGCGTATCGAGGCCGAAAAAGCGCTGCTCCCGCCGCAGCATGGCCTCGGCGGTGGCCACGGTGTCCGTACCGTAGAGATGTTCCAGTGCGCCGCGATGCCCCTCGGCGCCGCCCAGTTTCAGCAGGATCTCGATGCAGCGATAGATCCGGCGGCGCGCGGGATCGAGCTGCTCGAAGTGGCGCACCCATTCGCAGCCTTCGCGGATCGCATCCCCATCGCCGATGGCCAGCGCCAGCAGCGTCTTCAGTTCGCCCACGCGCAGGTCGCTCCACAGCGAGCCCTCGTCGGCGGCGAGGCCGATCAGCGCCGCAACGGGGCGGGCGTCCTGCAGGTCGAGGTCGTTCAGCGTGTCCAGCAGGTTGGCGCATTCTTCGTCGTCGAGTTCCGGCAGGTGCAGGATGGCTTCGCGGATGGCGTTGCCGACGCTGTTGTTCTCCCACTCCAGATCGTCCAGCGGATAGATCTCCGACATGCCCGGCACCAGGATGCGGCAGGCATAGACCCCGAGGTGCGTGAAGTCGGCGATGTAGATGTCGTGGCCGGAGCGATGAATCCGTTCCACCAGCCACTGGTAATCCTCCGCCGTGGTATTGCTGAAGTTCCAGTCGACGAATTCGAAATCCGGCGTGCCACTCAGGAAGTTCCAGCTGATGATGCCGCTGGAATCGACAAAGTGGATCTCGATGTTGGGCGAGGCGGCGATTTCGTCGAGGTCGAAACCGGGCTCGGGGAAGCCGGCCAGCGCATCGAGGCCGCGGCCCTGCAGCAGCTCGGTCAGCGCGCGTTCGAGTGCGATCTCGAAACGCGGATGGGCGCCGAAGCTGGAGAAGCAGCCCTGGTCCTCGGGATGCAGCAGCGTGACGTTCATCACCGGGTATTCGCCACCGAGCGACGCGTCCTTGACCAGGATGCCGAAGCCGGCCTCGCGCAAGCCGCGGATGCCGGCTTCGATGCGCGGATAACGCGCGATCACCTCGTCGGGAACGTCGGGCAGGCACAGCCCTTCGCTGATGATGCGGAACTTGATGTGGCGCTCGAGGATTTCCGACAACGCCTGGGTGCGCGCTTCCATCTCGGTGTTGCCGGCCGACATGCCGTTGCTGACGTACAGGTTGCCGATGATGTTGACCGGGAACCAGACCGTCTCGCCATCGCGTTGCCGCACGTAGGGCAGGGCGCAGATGCCGCGCTCGGCGTCGCCGGAATTGAGGTCCACCAGCGCATTGGCGTCGATCGATCCGTCGGGGTTGTAGAGCGCGCGCAGTTCGGGCGTCAGCAACTGTTCCGGCCATTCGCCATTGGCGCCGGGCTGAAACCATTTTTCACGCGGGTAGTGGGCGAAGTCGCGGTTGGCAAACTGGTCGCCGAGGTAGTAGTGCGTCCAGAAGTAGTTGCAGGACAGCCGCTCGAAGAACTCGCCGAGCGCGCTCGCCAGCGCGGCCAGCCGCGAGGCGCCCTTGCCGTTGGTGAACAGCAGCGGGCAATCGCGGTCGCGCACATGCACCGACCAGGCGCCATCCACCGGATTCAACCATGAACGTTCCTCGACATGGAAGCCGAGCGCTTCCAGCTTGCCCTGCATGGTGGCGATGGACGATTCGAGGGAAGCGTCCTTGCCGGCGATGTAGCTTTCTGTTTGCATGAAAATGTCCGTTCGATGCCGCTGGTGGGGTGCGAAACAACGCGCTTGCTCGTGGTGACGCGCCGGGCAGGCGCACAGCATAGCGGTGTGTCCCGCGTCCGTCCATGTTCATGTCCGCGCGCCGAGCGATAATGCGTGGACGACGGGCTGTCTGTCGGGCCGGTCTTCTTTCCCGGGAGTTGTACATCATGGGTTTCATCGGGCGTTTGTTCGGACAACGGCGATCACCGCAAATCAACGACGACCCCTTCGGCCGCGCGCCGAAGCCGCTGCCGCCGGATGCGCCGTCATTCACCGCGCCGCCCAGGGAAACTCCCCCGGTGGTGCTTCAGCGCGACGAAATCATCGACGCCAAGACGCGCATCGCCGGCTATCGGTTCGCCGCCCGGGTGCCGGATTCGCCGCACCGGCCGCACGCGCGCGCCACACTCGACGTGCTGCGCGCCAACAACATTGCCGCATTCGCCGAACGGCGCCTCGCGCTGATTCCGGTTCAACCGCTGGATTGGCTCAATCTTGATTTCCGCTCGCTGATCGGTCCGCGCACGACTTTCCTGCTGGAGTGGTCCGATGATCCGGCGCATATCGACCACTGGCGCGACGCTGCCATGTCAATCCGGTCCGCCGGCGCCCGGGTGGCCCTGGCGATGGCCGACAGCCCATCCGCGAATGACTGCCTCGGCACGCTGGTCGACCTGTTGCTGATCGATTTTTCCGCCTACGCGCTGCCCGGCTTCGAACAGGCGGTCGCCTCGCTCCGGCAACGCCATCCGCAACTGGAACTGCTGGTCGAAAACGTCGGCAGCTGGCCGGAGCGCCGCTATTGCGTTTCACTCGGCGCGGCATACTGCGCGGGGTCATTCACCGTCTGCCCCGACGAGGAGCAGCAGACCGGCGAAATCAGCCAGAGCCGCCTGGTCCTCATCGAAATGCTCAACCTGTTGCGCCGCGACGCGGACCTGGCCGACATCGCGACACTGGCCAAACGCGATCCGGGCGTCACCGTGAAAGTTGTGGCGATGGCCAATTCGCCGTTGCTGGGGCTGCCGCAGCCAGTCACCAGCATCGATCAGGCGATCATGGTGCTGGGACGCGAACAGCTTTACCGCTGGCTGTCGATCGGCGTTTTTCGCGCCGGCACCGGTTCGCCGCGCGACGAGGTGCTGCTCGAACTGGCGCTTTCCCGCGGCCGCTTCCTCGAACTGATCGGGCACGGCCGCCACGGCAAGGCCGAATGCGATGAGCTGTTCCTGGTCGGCCTGCTGTCGCTGCTCGACAGCCTGCTCGGCGTGCCCATGGCCAGGGTGGTGGAGCACATGCACCTGTCGGCCGCGATGCGCGACGTGCTGCTGCAAAGCGAAGGGCCGCTGGGACGCTACCTGATGCTGGCGATTGCCGTCGAAAAGGGGCGCGTCGAAGCGGTCGACCGTCTCGCCACGCAACTGGCAATCCCGCTGGCGGAGATCGAAACAGCCTCGGCCGAGGCGCTCACCTGGGCCGACGAAGCACTGCGCCTCGGCGCATGAGGGGACACCGCGACGGAAAGTCGGCGCTCACGACACGGCGAGCATGCGCTCCAGTGCAATCTTGGCCAGCTTCGCCTCGTGTGCGGGCACCTTGATCTGGTTGACCACGCGGCCCTCGGCCAGGTTTTCCAGCGTCCACGCCAGGTGCTGCGGATCGATGCGCTGCATGGTCGAGCACATGCAGATGGTGCCGGCCATGAACTGCACGATCTTGCCTTCGTGCTTGACTTCCTCCGCCAGCCGCTCGACCAGGTTGAGCTCGGTGCCCACCAGCCAGCGCGTGTTGGGCGGCGCCGCCTTCACCGTCTGCAAAATGGTTTCGGTACTGCCGATGTAATCGGACTGCTTGCAGACTTCGAAGCTGCACTCGGGATGCGAAATGACAAATCCATCGGGATGCTGGTTGCGGAACTTGAGTATGTCCTTCGGCTGGAACATCTGGTGCACGGAACAGTAGCCGTGCCAGAGGATGATCTTCGCCTTGGCGATCTGTTCGCGCGTGAGGCCGCCCAATTCGAGGTCGGGATTCCAGATCACCATGTCGTCGAGCGGGATGCCCATCTTGTAGCCGCTCCAGCGCCCGAGATGCTGGTCGGGGAAGAACAGCACCTTCTCGCGCTGGGCAAAAGACCATTGCAGAATTTTTGTGGCGTTGGACGAGGTGCAGACGATGCCGCCGTGCTCGCCGCAGAAAGCCTTCAAGTCGGCGGCCGAATTGATGTAGGTGACCGGCGTGACTTTCTGGTCGGGATCCAGCACCGCCGATAGTTCGCGCCAGGCACGCTCGACCTTGGCCAGGCTGGCCATGTCGGCCATGGAGCAACCCGCGGCGAGGTCGGGGAGGATGGAAACCTGTTCGGGGCGCGAAAGAATGTCGGCCACTTCGGCCATGAAATGCACGCCGCAGAAAACGATGTTCTCGGCGTCGGACTGCGAGGCCAGTCGGGAAAGTTTCAGCGAATCGCCGGTGATGTCGGCGTGGGCATAGACATCGGCGCGCTGGTAATGGTGACAGAGCAGCACCACCTTGTCGCCGAGCCTGGCGCGCGCGGCGCGGATGCGCTCGCCGGCGGCGCGGTCGGCGAGGGTGTTGAAGCGGTCGAAGGAAATTGTGGCGGTTTGCATGATGACGAGTCTCAGCCTTGATTCCAGGGAAGTCCGGCGTGGCGCCAGCCGCCGCTGCGATTGCGCTGGCCGTTGGCGTCCTTGTTGCCCTCGAAACCTTCGAGGATGTTGTAGCAGTCGGGAAACCCCGCCTCGGTGGCGGCTTTCGCCGCCGCGCTGGAACGCTGGCCCGAGCGGCACAGAAACAGCAGCAGGGATTCCGTGACCACGCTGTGCTTCAGTATCTGGATGAAATGCGCGTTGAGCTGCTTGGCGGGATAATCCTGCCATTCGATTTCGATGGCGCCCGGCACGCGGCCGACCCAGTCCAGCTCGGCCTTGGTGCGCACATCGACCAGCCGCGCCGCCGGCGCGAGTTGCAGCAGTTCATGCGCCTCGGCAGGCGTCAGCGCACCTTCGTAAGGCAGGTTCAGCTCGCGGGCGCGCGACTGCGCCAGCTGGAGAATTTCGGTTAGGCGTCCCACGGCAAGGCGTCAGAAGTGGCGGGATAGAATGCAGGGGTTGGGAGTATAGCTTTCCCCAATCTCCCGCGAAACCCACACGGACAAGATGGCCGACACCCCTGTCGAAAATTTGCAGTCGAAGGACGATGCGCGCTTCGCCGAAGGCCAGCGCATCACCTGGGTCAGCGTTGCCGTCAATATCATGCTGACCGCGATGCAGCTGGTGGTGGGTTTCATTGCCCACTCGCAAAGCCTGATCGCGGACGCCATGCACACGCTGTCCGACATCGTCGCCGACGGCTTCGTGCTGTTCGCCAACCGCAAGGGCGCGGAAGCCGCCGACGCCGATCACCCCTACGGCCACGGCCGCTTCGAAACGGCGGCCTCGCTGGTGCTGGGCCTGTTGCTGGCGGGCACTGGCGGCGGCATCCTGATCGCCGCGGCGGGCCGCCTGCAGGATATCGGCAGCGCACCGCCGGTCGGCGTCGCCGCCATGTGGGCGGCGATGTTCACGCTGGCGGCGAAGGAAGGCCTGTTCCGCTACATGCTGGCGAAAGCCGAGCGCCTGCGCTCGCCGATGCTGGTGGCCAATGCCTGGCATGCCCGCGCCGACGCGCTTTCCTCGCTGGTCGTGGCGGCGGGCATCGCCGGTGCGCTGATCGGCTTCAACTTTGCCGACGCCGTGGCGGCGATCATCGTCGGCGCGATGATCGTGCGCGCCGGACTCAAGTTCGGCTGGGAAGCGATTCGGGAACTGATCGATACCGGCCTCTCGGCCGAGGAAGTGGACGCGATCCGCCACACCATCGCCAGCACCTCCGGAGTGCTCAGCATGCATGAACTGCGGACCCGGCGCATGGCGCACCAGGTGCTGGTCGATGCCCACGTGCAGGTCAATCCCCGCATCAGCGTGTCCGAAGGCCACCGCGTCGCCGAGTCGGTGCGCCAGCGCGTGCTGGCCCTTCACCCGGAAGTGCTCGACGTGCTGGTTCACGTCGATGCCGAGAACGACCTGCTGGGCAACGCCGCGATCCAGCTACCGGAGCGGGCCGTCCTGCTCGCCCATTTGCGCGAGCTGCTCGACGCCGATCCGCCGGAGTTCGAACACACCACCCTGCATTACCTCGGCAACCGTGTCGAGGCAGAGGTCTTTCTGCCTCCCGGCTATGCCGACGCAAGCAGGCTGGCCGCCATCAAACACCGTGTGGATGCGGCCCTGCCCGGCGACGCCTGGTTCAGCGCTGTCCGGATAAATCAGAGGATTGCACCAACATAGTGCATTTGGTATTGCGGCGGCACGGTTTTGGTGCGCCGATTGAGGTATCGAGAAGCAAAAAGACTTGTGGCACAATCGCTTCCTTTCGTGACGCGAATGGCACGTTAACTGCTATCAGGGTGCTGCACCGCTTGACGGAATCGAATTCACGGCATTGCCATTCATTTTAGGAGAGCACCATGACCCCCCAGGACGTACTCAAGTTGGTCGAAGAGAAGGAAGTCCGTTTCGTCGACTTCCGCTTTACCGACACCCGCGGCAAGGAACAGCACGTCGGCGTGCCGATTTCCGCCTTCAGCATGGACAAGTTCGAAGACGGCCACGCCTTCGACGGTTCCTCGATCGCCGGCTGGAAAGGCATCCAGGCCTCCGACATGCAGCTGATGCCCGACGCCAACAGCGCCTACATCGACCCCTTCTTCGACGAGACCACGCTGGTACTGACCTGCGACGTGGTCGAGCCGGCCGACGGCAAGGGCTATGACCGCGATCCGCGCTCGATCGCCAAGCGCGGCGAGGCCTACCTCAAGTCCTCCGGCATCGGCGACACCGCCTACTTCGGCCCCGAGCCCGAGTTCTTCATTTTCGACAGCATCGAGTGGGGCGTGGACATGTCCGGCGCCCACGTCAAGATCTACTCCGAAGAGGCCGCCTGGTCGTCCGCCGAGAAGTTCGAGAACGGCAACACCGGCCACCGTCCGACGGTCAAGGGCGGCTACTTCCCCGTGCCCCCGGTCGACAGCTTCAACGACATGCGCGCCCAGATGTGCCTGCTGCTCGAAGCCTGCGGCGTGCCCGTCGAGGTGCATCACCACGAAGTCGCCACCGCCGGCCAGAACGAAATCGGCACCGTGTTCAACACACTGGTGCGCCGCGCCGACCAGACCCAGCTCTTGAAGTACATCGTGCATAACGTCGCCCACAGCTACGGCAAGACCGCGACCTTCATGCCCAAGCCCATCGTCGGCGACAACGGCTCCGGCATGCACGTGCACCAGTCGATCTGGAAGGACGGCAAGAACCTCTTCGCCGGCAACGGCTACGCTGGCCTGTCCGAGTTCGCGCTGTACTACATCGGCGGCGTGATCAAGCATGCGCGCGCCCTGAACGCCATCACCAACCCGCTGACCAACTCCTACAAGCGCCTGGTCCCCGGCTTCGAAGCTCCGGTCAAGCTGGCCTACTCGGCCCGCAACCGTTCCGCCTCGATCCGCATCCCCTACGTGCATTCGGACAAGGCCCGCCGCATCGAAACCCGCTTCCCCGATCCGGGCGCCAACCCCTATCTGTGCTTCACCGCGCTGATGATGGCCGGCCTCGACGGCGTGCAGAACAAGATCCACCCCGGCGATCCCGCCGACAAGAACCTCTACGACCTGCCGCCGGAAGAGGATGCCAAGATTCCGACCGTCTGTTCGTCGCTGGAGCAGGCGCTGGAGTACCTGGACAAGGACCGCGAGTTCCTCACCCGTGGCGGCGTGTTCAGCAACGAGATGCTCGATGCCTACATCGACCTCAAGATGGAAGAAGTCACCAAGTTCCGCATGACCACCCATCCGGTCGAGTTCGACATGTACTACTCGATTTGATGAATCCTCCGTGGCGGATGCTTCATCCGCCGCAAGCAACAAAAAAATGGACGGGCGCTGCCCGTCCATTTTTTTCTGCAATTGACATACACTCGGCACCATGAAGAAAGCTCTCCTGGTTCTCTGCCTGGCGCTGCCGCTGGCCGCGGCGGCCAATACGCTTTACAAGTGCACGGACGATTCCGGCGTGGTGCTGTATACCAACCAGAAAGCCCCGAAGAAAAGCTGCATCGTGCTCTCGCACCAGTCCCCCGTTTCGGCGCCGAGCGGCAACGGAGCCAGGCCGCGTGCCGCCGCGACGCCGACGCCCGGCGATTTCCCCCGGGTTTCCGGCAGCGAGCAGAAGGCTCGCGACGGCGACCGGCGGGCCATTCTCGACAAGGAACTCGCCACCGAATTGCAGAATGCGGAAAAGGCCAGGAAAGCCCTGGCCGAGGCAGGCAACCAGCCCGTCGACAAGCTCCAGCCCCTGCGCGACACCCTCGCATTGCATGAGCGAAACGTCGAATCACTGAAGAAAGAACTCGGCAACCTGCGCTGACCCGCAGCCCAACACGAATCAGCGACTGGTGCGCTTCTTGCACACATCCTCCGTGATGAACGCAAACACCACCGAAACATTCAACGCCTTCAGCGGACTGGACCTGCTTTCCTCCGCCGTGGTGCTGATCGACGCCAAACTGGTCATCCGCCACGTCAATCCGGCGGCGGAAAACCTGTTCGCCGTCAGTTCGCGCCAGCTGCTCGGCCAGCCGCTGCAAAAGCTGGTGGGCGAGCCGCCCGAACTCGTCGCCGCACTGGACAGCGCGCTGAAGAACAACTGGAGCTACACCGGCCACAACATCCTGATCAAGCGGGCGCAGAACGTCGAGCTGCATGTCGATTGCACGGTGACGCCGGTGGAAACCGGCAGCGCGCGCCTGCTGCTGGAAGTCCGTCCGATCGACCAGCAGCTCAAGGCCGCGCGCGAGGAGCAGCTCGCCCAGCAGCAGCAGGCCAATCGCGAACTGGTGCGCAACCTGGCGCACGAAATCAAGAATCCGCTCGGCGGCATTCGCGGTTCCGCCCAGTTGCTGGAACGCGAACTCGCCAGCGAGCCGCTCAAGGAATACACGCAAGTCATCATTGCCGAAGCCGATCGCCTGCAGGACCTGATGCAACGCCTGCTGTCCTCGCATCGCGTGATGCAGCCGGCCCTGGTGAACATCCACGAAATCCTCGAACGGGTGCGGCGGCTGATCCATGCCGAATACCACGATGTCACCGTCCGCCGCGACTACGACACCTCGCTGCCCGACATCACCGGCGACCGCGAACAGTTGATCCAGGCCATCCTCAACATCTCGCGCAATGCCGCCCAGGCAATGCACGGCAAGGGCGAAATCATTTTCCGCACCCGGGCCGCGCGCCAGGTGACGCTGGCGAAGAAGCACCATCAGCTGGCACTCGAATTGCAAGTGATGGACAACGGCCCGGGAATTGCGGAAGAGATTCGCGACAAGATCTTTTATCCGCTGGTATCCGGCCGGGAAAACGGCAGCGGTCTCGGACTGACCATCGCCCAGAGCTTTGTCCAGCAACACGGTGGCACCATTGAAGTGACGTCGCGGCCCGGCCATACCTGCTTTTCGCTGATCCTGCCGATTACACGCAAGAACAAGAGCAAGGAAGAATGATGAACAACTTTTCCCCCAGCCCCTTCTCCAGGAGAAGGGGTGACAGTGCCTCGCTTCGCTCGCAGGCTTTTTGCGGGTCTGCCTTGGGGCTGCCCGGCGGCAGACCATGAACGCTGTCTGGATCATCGACGACGACCGCTCCATCCGCTGGGTGCTGGAGAAGGCGCTCGGCCGCGAGAACATCCCGGCCAAGTGCTTCGCTTCCGCCGACGAGGCGCTGGCCGCGCTCAACCATGGCCAGAGGCCGCAGGTCCTGGTTTCCGACATCCGCATGCCGGGCAGCAGCGGGCTGGATCTGCTGCGCCATGTCAAAACGCACTATCCCGAGCTGCCGGTCATCATCATGACCGCCTATTCCGACCTCGACTCCGCCGTGGCGGCATTCCAGGGCGGCGCCTTCGAATACCTGCCCAAGCCCTTTGACGTGGATCAGGCCGTGGACCTGGTGCGGCGGGCGATTACCGAAGCGGCGCACCAAAATGGTGCGCCTGAAACCAGCAGCGCGGTGCCTGAAATCCTGGGGCAGGGCGGGGCCATGCAGGAAGTCTTTCGCGCCATCGGCCGCCTGTCCCAATCCCACGCCACGGTGCTGATCAACGGCGAATCCGGCACCGGCAAGGAACTCGTGGCGCGCGCCCTGCATCGCCACAGCCCGCGCAAGGATGCGCCCTTCATCGCCATCAACACGGCGGCGATTCCGCGCGACCTGCTCGAATCCGAGCTGTTCGGCCACGAAAAGGGCGCCTTCACCGGCGCCACGGCGCTGCGTCGCGGACGCTTCGAGCAGGCCGACAACGGCACGCTGTTCCTCGACGAGATCGGCGACATGCCGGCCGAATTGCAGACCCGGCTGCTGCGCGTGCTCTCCGACGGCAACTTCTATCGCGTCGGCGGCCACCAGCCGGTGAAGGCCAACGTGCGCGTGATCGCCGCCACCCACCAGGACCTGGAAGGCCGGGTCAAGGCCGGCCTGTTCCGCGAAGACCTGTTCCACCGCCTCAATGTCATCCGCCTGCGCCTGCCGCCCCTGCGCGAGCGGCGCGACGACATTCCGGTGCTGGCGAAGCATTTCCTGCAAAAAAGCGCCCAGGAACTCGGCGGCGAAGCCAAGCGCCTCACCGATGCCGCGCTCAAATACCTGCAGGGCCTGGAGTTCCCGGGCAACGTGCGGCAACTGGAAAACCTCTGCCACTGGCTGACCGTGATGGCGCCGGGACAAAGCGTGGACATTTCCGATCTGCCGGCCGAACTGCGCGACGGCTCGGACAGCGCCGCGCGTCGCGACCTGCCCGAGACCTGGAGCGCCACCCTGGCCGCCGAAACCGACCGGCTGCTCGCCGCGGCGCCCGGCAAGGTCTTCGATCAGCTCAGCCGCGAGTTCGAAGCCACCCTGATCCGGCGCGCCCTCAACGCCACCGGCGGACGCCGCATCGACGCCGCGCAACTGCTCGGCATCGGCCGCAACACCATCACGCGCAAGATCCAGGATCTCGCCCTGGACGACATCAAGGGCGACCCCGAAACGACCTGAACAGCCCGCTTCGGTTATCCTATTTTCCGCAGATGACGCAGATTTTCGCAGATTAAAACGCGGTACTTCATAGGGTTGGAGGTAATCGCCGACAAACCCGATGGGGGATGGACAAGGCGTGCCAAACGTGTTGATCCATCTGCGAAAATCTGTGAAATCTGCGGATCAACTGCTTTTTCTAGAGTTATAGTCGGGCCGGTCATTCCCGGCGCGCCATCGGGCGCCCGTCGTCACAGGAAACCCGCATGCCTGTCACCATCGCCGCCATTGCCGCCAAGCTCGGGGACGCCGCGCGCCGCTTCGATATCGATGTCCTGCCCAGTTGCGATTCGACCAATGCGGTCCTGCTCGCTCGCGCCGAATCCGGCGCGCCATCCGGCACGGTGGTCATCGCCGAAGAGCAGACCGCGGGGCGCGGCCGGCGCGGCCGCAGCTGGTTCGCCAGCCCCGGCGACAGCCTGACGTTTTCGCTGCTCTGGCGTTTCGCGCCGGGCACCGCGCCAGCCGGGCTGTCCCTTGCCGTCGGCGTTGCCGTGGCGCGCGCGCTGCGCGGAGTCGGCGCTGGCGGGACGGCGCTGAAATGGCCCAACGACATCCTCAAGGAGGGCCGCAAGCTCGGCGGCATCCTGGTCGAACTGGTGCCCGGCGCACCGCATGCCGCCGTCATCGGCATCGGCATCAACCTGCGACTGCCGGCCGGCATGCCGGACGAGGTGCGTGCCGCATCGGCCGCGCTTTCCGCCGGTGGCGCCGCTCCGGATGCGAACGACCTGTATGCCGCCCTGCTCGGCGAACTGCTGCTCACGCTGGAAACCTTCGCCACGGCCGGCTTCGCCGCGATTCGCCCGCGGTGGCTGGCCCACCACGCCCATCAGGACGCCCGCGTCACGCTGTCGGGCGACTTCGGCCCGCCGCGCGAAGGCATCTGCCGCGGTGTCGATACCGACGGCGCCCTTTTGCTTGACGTCGATGGCCGAGTCGAACGCATCCTGTCCGGCGAAGTCTCGCTGCGCCCCGCCTGACGATCATGCTTCTCTGCCTCGATGCCGGCAACACGCGCCTCAAATATGGCATCTTCGACGGCCGCGGCTGGCGCGTGCAGAAAGCGGCTGGCCACGACGCCCTGGAGGGTCTCGCGGCAACGCTGCCCGCGGCGCCGGAACGCATCGTGGCCTGCAACGTGGCGGGTGACGCCATGCGGCGGCGCATCGAAGGCCTCGCGGCAACACTCGGCATCCCGCTCGACTGGCTCGCCAGCACCCACGCCGCCTGCGGTGTGAAGAACGGCTACGACAAGCCGCAACAACTCGGCGCCGATCGCTGGGCCGCCCTGATCGCGGCGCGCGGCCTGCACGAAGGGCCGGCCCTGGTGGTGATGGCCGGCACGGCGACCACCATCGACGCGCTGGACGGCGACGGCGTGTTTCGCGGCGGATTCATCCTGCCCGGCCTGGCGCTGATGCGCGCGTCGCTGGCGCGCAATACCGCCGACCTGCCGCACGCAGCCGGCCATTACCGGGCGCGGCCGACCAACACCGACGATGCCATCGTCAGCGGCGCCATCCACGCCACGCTGGGCGCCATCGAACGCCTGCATGCCACGCTGGGCAGCGAAGCGCCGTGCCTGCTCTCGGGCGGCGCGGCGGCCGAGCTGGCACCGCACATGAGCCTGCCGTGCCGCCTGGTCGACAATCTGGTTCTGGAAGGTCTGGCACGCTACGGCCGAATGAATGCCTGAAATGCGCCGGCATGCGCATCACGGCTGGCAAGCCAACGGATTTACGACATTGCGAAGAGAGGCGCATACATCATGATGGACATTGCCGATACCCTGGACGGACTGGACCTGTTCAAGGATTTTGCCTATCCCGAGCTCAAGCTGATTGCCCGCTACCTGTCCCGTGAAGCCAGGAAGCAGGGCGAGGTGATTTTCAGCGAAGGCGACCCCGGAACCTACATGCTGATCCTGGTGGATGGTCGCCTGTCGATCTTCAAGGGCGGCGAGAGCGGCAACCACCTGCTGAGCCACGAAGGTCGCGGCCGCATGGTCGGCGAAATGGCCCTGCTCGACCATGAACGCCGCTCCGCGAGCTGCATGGCCGATACCGACTGCACCGTGCTGATACTCAGCGCGGACGAAATGGCCCGCATGGCGGCCGAAAACCCGCTGCTCGCCTATCGCTTCATGTTCCGCCTGGCCCGGCTGCTTTCGCGACGCCTGCGCAAGACTTCCGGCATGCTGGTGGAATACCTCGTCACCTGAACCGGCGTCTGCCCGGCGCCGACTCAGCCTTTCAGCAACTCCCCGGCGATGATCAGCTGCCGCACCTGCGTGGTGCCGGCGCCGATCTCGATCAGCTTGCCGGCGCGATAGAGGCAGTTCACTTCCGTCTCCCACATGAAGCCGTTGCCGCCGTGGATCTGCACGGCATGGTCGAGCACCGTCTTCAACATGTAACCGGCATGGAGCACGGCGGCGGCGGAACGCTTGTGGATCTCGCCGCGACCGGCTTCACCGGCGGCGGTGATTTCCTTCAGCAACTGGTAGGAAAACGCGCGCACCGATTCCAGCGCCGCATACATGTCGGCCAGCATGCCCTGCACCAGCTGGAAGCCGGCGATGGGCTGGCCGAACTGGACGCGCGTTTTGGCATAGTCGAGCGACAGGTCGAGCGCGCGCTGCGCGATGCCGATGACATGGCCGCTGAAGAACACGCGCTCGATGTCGAGCCCGCTCATCACCACCTTGACGCCCTTGTCTTCGCCGCCGATCAGGTTGGCGGCCGGCACCCGGCAGTCGTCGAATAGCAGTTCGCCGGTGGGGCTGCCGCGCCAGCCCATTTTCTTCAGGCTTTGTGCCACCGAGAAGCCCGGCATGCCCTTTTCCACGACGAAGGCCGAGATGCCGTGCTGGCCGCGCTCGGGCGTGGTTTTGGCATAGACCAGCAACAGGTCGGCGACCGGGCCGTTGGTGATGAACATCTTGCGGCCGTTCAGCACGTAATGGTCGCCGTCGCGGCGTGCCGAGGTTTTCATCGAGCCCAGCGCATCCGATCCGGCGCCCGGTTCGGTCAGGCCCAAGGCGCCGATGCCCGAGAGCATGCGCGGCAGGAAACGCGCCTGCTGCTCGGCGCTGGCATTCCGGACCAGATTGTTCACGCAGAGATTCTCGCTGGCGCCCCAGCTCGCGCCGAGCATGTTGTTCCAGTAGGACAGCGCTTCGCCAATGAAGAACTGCGAGACCAGATCGAGGCCCGGCCCGCCCAATGACTCTGGCACCGTGGTGCCGAGCAGGCCGACCTCGCCCATCCGGCGATACTCGTCCGCCGGGAACCAGTCATCATCGTCCATGCGCCGCAACAGCGGGTGATGCCGCTCCTGCGCATAGCGCCAGGCCATGTCGTAGATGTGCTGGTGCTGTTCCTCGAAACCGTATTGGCGCAAATCGATCATGAAATTCTCCCCGTTTTTCGAACGCAGCTTACCAATGAAACAAGCCACTTGATCGCACCGCGCTCATGGCAGACAATGCGCCATCGACCGGAGGAGTGTTCCATGCCCGCCCACTTTCTCGCCACGCTGCCGAACTTTCTCGCCTACCTCGGCACCGCCCTCGCGCTGTTCGCGGTATTCGTGACCATCTACCTGTACGTCACGCCCTACGACGAAGTCGCGCTGATCCGCAACAACAACACGGCGGCGGCGATTTCGCTCTCGGGTGCCTTGCTCGGCTTCGCCATGCCGATCGCCAACGTCATCGCCCACAGCGACACGCTGCTCGACCTGGCGTTCTGGGGCGTGGTCGCCGGCACGGTGCAACTGCTGGCGTGGATGCTGGCGCGCGTGGCGCTGCCGAACCTGCAGGAAGACATCGCCGCCGGCCGCGCGGCGCCCGCGACCTTCGTCGCCGCGCTTTCCATCACAGTCGGCCTGCTAAACGCCGCCTGCATGACGTATTAAAAACTCACAAGGGAGACTCTCATGGCACTCATGGATTTCATCAAGAAACAGTTTATCGACATCATCCAGTGGACCGAGGACGATGGCGACACCATGGCCTGGCGCTTCCCCATGGCCGAGTTCGAAATCCAGCACGGCGCCAGCCTGACGGTGCGCGAATCGCAGATGGCGGTGTTCGTCAATGAAGGCAAGGTGGCCGACGTGTTCGGTCCCGGCATGTACAAGCTCACCACGCAGACCTTGCCGGTGCTGACGTATCTCAAGAACTGGGACAAGCTGTTCGAGTCGCCCTTCAAGTCCGACGTGTACTTCTTCAGCACACGCCAGAAGATCGACCGCAAGTGGGGCACGCCCAATCCGGTGACGATTCGCGACAAGGATTTCGGCATGGTGCGGCTGCGCGCCTTTGGCATCTACGCCTTCCACCTGACCGATCCGAAGGCCTTCCACACCACGCTGTCCGGCACCATGGAACGCTATGGTTCGGAGGACCTCGAAGGCCAGCTGCGCAACACCATCGTCGGCCACATCTCGGACATCTTCGGCGAATCCGGCGTGCCCTTCATCGACATGGCCGGCAACCAGGAAGAATTCGGCAAGGCGCTGAAAGCCAAGCTCGATCCGATGTTCGGGCAGTACGGCTTGAGCCTCGACAGCCTCAACGTACAGAACATCTCGCTGCCCGAAGAGCTGCAGGCCATGCTCGACAAGCGCATCGGCGTGAACATGATGGGCGGCATGCAGGCCTACACGCAGTTCCAGACGGCGGAAGCCATACCGCTCGCCGCGCAGAACGAGGGCGGCCTCGCCGGGCTCGGTGCCGGCATGGGTGTGGGCTTCGGCATGGGCCAGCAGATCGCCGGCGCGATGTCGGGCGCGCTGAATCCGGCCGCTGCGCCAGCCGCAAGCCCGGCCGCCGCAGCGCCAGCGCCGACTCCCGCGGCGGCCCCGGTCTCGGCCGACGAAATCGTCGCCTCGATCGAAAAGCTGCACGGCCTGGTCGGCAAAGGCATCCTGTCGCAAGCCGAGTTCGATGCGAAAAAGGCGGAGCTGCTGAAGAAACTCGGCTGACGCCCGACCTGGGAGGAATCGGGCCATGCCCTTCAGCGCCAACTGCCCCACCTGCGGCGCGCCGGTCGTCTTCAAGTCGTCGGCATCGTTTCACGGCGTCTGCGAATTCTGTCGCAGCACGCTGGTGCGCCACGGCGGCAACCTGGAAAACCTCGGCCGCATGGCCGACCTCATCGAGGACGCCTCGCCGATCCGCATCGGCACCGAGGGCCGCTACAAGGGCGTGCATTTCGCGGTCATCGGCCGCATCCAGTTGCGCTACGCGGCGGGCATCTGGAACGAGTGGCACATCCTGTTCGACGACATGCGCGGCGGCTGGCTGTCGGATGCCAACGGCGAATACCTGATTTCCTTCCTCAAGCCGCCGGAAGCAAAGCTGCCGGAATTTTCCACGCTGATGCCCAACGACGAGCTGAAGCTCGCCGGGCAGGATTTTGTCGTCACCGACATCGAGGAAGCCCAGTGCATCGCCGGCGAGGGCGAGCTGCCCTTCGCCTTCGGCGCAGGCTACCCGGCGCAGCTGGTCGACCTGCGCACCACGGGCGACAGCGAGGCGGCCTTCGCCAGCATCGATTATTCGGAAACACCACCGCTGTTCTTCGTCGGCGAATCGCTACCCTTCGAAGCCTTCAAGTTCACCAACCTGCGCGGCGAAGCGACGGCCGCCAAGCCGGCCGGCAAGCTCAAGGCGCTCGCCTGCCCGAGTTGCGGCGGCGCCATCACGCTGCACGACAAGGCCGTGCAAAGCGTGGCCTGCCCCTCCTGCCTCAGCGTGCTCGAACCCGACAACCAGAGCCTGAAGATTTTGCAGAAGGCCGCCGCCGCAACGCGCATCGAACCGCTGATTCCGCTCGGCAGCACGGGCCGCTTCGCGGGCAAGGACTGGACCGTGATCGGCTTCCAGCAGCGCGCCATCACCGCCGACGGCATCGACTATCCCTGGCAGGAATATCTGTTGCACCATCCCGAAGAAGGCTTTCGCTGGCTGGTCGAATCGGAAGGACACTGGAACTGGGTCAGCCCGATCAGCAAGCCGCCGCGCTACCAGGTCGGCCTGCCGGAAGCCACTTGCGGCGCCGTGAAGTATCGGCGCTACTCCGCGGGCTCCGCCGCAACCCGCTATGTCATCGGCGAATTCACCTGGAAGGTCAGCGTCGGCGAAACCTGGGAAATCATCGACTTCATCGCGCCGCCGAAAATGATCAGCCGCGAATCGAGTCACAACGAAATGAGCTGGTCGCTGAGCGAGTATCTGCCGCCCGAGGAAGTGGCGGCCGCGTTCAAGCTCAAGACGCCGCTGCCGGAGCCGAAGGGCATCGGCATGAACCAGCCCAATCCGCGCCAGGAGAACCACCGCAAGGTTTGCCGCGGCTTCTGGAAATTTTTGGCGCTGGCCGTGGTCGCCCAGGCGCTGTGGGTGTTCATCCTCGGCGGCCGCACCCTGCTCGACCAGCGCCTGGTGTTCACGCCGCAGAACGACGAACCCGTCACCACCCAGAGCTTCAAGCTCGACAGCGACGCGCGCAACCTCGTGCTGCGCCACGACACCGACCTCGACAACAACTGGCTCGGCCTCGGCCTGACGCTGGTCGAAAAGAAAAGCGGCCGCGCCTGGGTGGCGCAAAGCGACGTCGCCTACTGGCATGGTTCGGACGGCGGCGAATCCTGGAGCGAGGGCGACAAGACCCGCGAACTGGTGTTCCGCGACCTGCCGGCCGGCGAATATTATTTCGTCATCGACCCGGAAATCTCCGCCGAAAAACCGGTCGCCGTCGCCGACCGCGTCAAGGTCATGCGCGACCAGGCGGCCTGGAGCAATTTCTTCTTCCTGCTGGTTTTCCTCGCGCTGTTCCCGCTGTTCAGCCGCTACCGCGTGCAGGCCTTCGAGGCCGAGCGCTGGAAGGACGCGGACTACCTGTCCGACGGCACCCAACCCAGCGCCGACAGCGGCGGCGATAGCGACAGCGATTCCGGAGGGGACGACTGATGCAACGCATCGCGATGATCTTGAGCCTCGCCGCCTTTGCCCTGTTCAACTACGGCCAGTACCTCGGCTGGAGGATGTTCTCCGACGACGCCCAGGCCCAGCCGGTGCGCTCGGCCAACGCGGCGCGGGCGTTCCACAAATAGGACGTTTGCGGCTGGCCGGCAATGAACCAGGAGAAATGAATATGAACCTGACACCTTTTGGCTGGATCAGGATGCTTCAAGCCGCATTCATTCTGGGCATGCTGGCAGTCGAGCCGTCTTTCGCAGCGGCGATTTCATCGGTACAGCTCACTGTCGCCGCCTCGCCCGAGCAACCGAACTATCGCTGGGCAGGAAAGGCCTACGATTCCGAAGACTGCCGCCAGACCATCGACTTCGGGCGGGTCATCGAATCCGAAGCCCCGCGAGCCATGAGCAGCCTGTTCGGCAATGTCGGTGTCGCCCGCACCGTTGCGGACGAGGAAGATGCGTTGGGTTCCGGGCTGCTGCTCAAGATCGAACTGAAGCGCTTCCAGCCGGACAACGTCAGTACCTGGAGCATGAAGTTCGACAGCACGATAGAACTTACGGCATCCATCGTGTCTTCCGATGGCGCGATCTGGAGCAAGTCCTTGAGCGACACGCGGTCACTGGGATTTCAAACCGACATGGGTTGCAACGCTTTTCGCCGGTCGGTGGAAACCGGCGCCAGTTCGCACCTCAAAAACATGCTCGACATGGTGCTGGGTGGGTTGGCCGCCGATGCAGGCTTCCGCAGCGCCGTGACGGATATCGAATCGAAGCTGGCGACCTCCACCCCGGACATTTTCGCCGGCCTGCAGCCCATGCTCGCCACCTATCGCATCGCCGAATCCGAGGGCGTCGTACGCAAGAAGCCGACAGCGAAAGGCGGCGCGGTGCGCAAGCTCGGCATGGGCAGCATCGTCCAGATCATCGGCAAACTGCCCACCGGCTGGCTGCAAGTGGCGAAGGAAGGCGAAGCCATCGGCTGGATACATGAAGGCTCGGTGCAGGCGATGTCGGTGCAGTCGCAACCCGCTGTCGCGGTAGCCGCCGTCCCGGCCAAACCTGGCAAGCCCGCGCCTGCTCCAATCGCCGTAGCACCAGCGCCGACTTTTGCCGCTGCGCCTGCCGCCGAGGCTTTCCCGACCAAGCCGGTCGCCGTCAGTTTCCCGCGTGGCAAAGCGAACCCCGACGACATCGCCGTCATCATCGGCAACGCCAACTACAAGGCCACCGCCAAGGACATTCCCGATGTGGTGCCGGCCTACGCCGACGCGGAAGGCATGAAGCGCTACGCTGTGCAGGCCTTGGGGATCAAGGAGGAGAACGTCATCTTCATCAGGGATGCGAAACTGATCGACCTGGTGTCCACCTTCGGCACGGCCGATGATCCGAAGGGCAAGCTGTTCAACTGGGTCAAGCCTCAGGCGAGCAATGTCTTCGTCTTCTATTCCGGCCACGGCGCCCCCAGCGCGGACGGGGCCAGCAGTTATCTGGTGCCGGTTGATGCGCAGGCAGCGCTGATCAACCTTTCCGGTTACAACCTCAAGACGCTCTACGCCAACCTCGGCAAGCTGCCGGCGAAGAGCGTCACCGTGGTGCTCGAAGCCTGCTTCTCGGGCGCCTCGCAATCCGGCATGCTGGTGAAGAACGCCAGCCCGATCTACCAGAAGGCGATGACCGAAGTCGTGCCGGCCAACCTGACGGTGATCAGCGCCGGTTCGGGCAACCAGATCGCCTCATGGGAGCAGGACAAATCGCACGGCTTGTTCACCAAGCACTACCTGCTGGGCATGGCCGGCGCGGCAGACAAGAAGCCCTATGGCAACGGCGATGGCAAGGTCGGCACCGACGAACTCACCGCCTACCTCAAGGGCACCATGAGCTACATGGCGCAGCGCTATTACGGCAGGGAGCAGACGGCGCAGGTGGCGACCGGGGCGGGGCGGTAGCCGGGGAATGTGCTATTGTTTCACACATGACCATTTGGAGTACTGAAATGACCACTTACGCCGTCAGTGTCACCGAGTTCAAGGCGCATTGCCTCGACGTCATCCGCAAGGTGGAAACGGCGGGCGCGTCCGTCGACCTGCTGCGGCACGGCAAGGTGGTGGCCCGCCTGGTGCCGACGGCGGCCAGCCCGCGCGGACAGGCGGCATGGCTGCGTTTGCGCGGCCAGGGTTCGCTGCTGGCGGCCCCGGAAGAATCGGTCATCGCGGAGAACGACTTTGAAGCCGCGTCGGCTCGCCCGAGATGAAGCCGCCCCTGCTGCTGGACACCCACGTCTGGCTGTGGTGGTTGCTGGGCCAGCCCGAGCTGGCGGCGAAGGAACGCGACGCGCTCGACGCGCTCGCTACCGCGGGAACACCGCCGGGGATTTCCGCCATCAGCCTGTGGGAAGCACAGATGCTGGTTGCCAAGGGACGGCTCAAGATCGATTCGCCCCTGACGCACTGGCTGCGTACCGCCTCGGCCCCCGAGGCCGTCACCGTCCTGCCGCTGGATGTCGAGGTGATCCTTGCGCTGGACGGGCTGCCGGCAGGATTCCACGGCGACCCCGCCGACCGGATCATCGTTGCGACGGCCCGCGCACATCGGCTGCCGCTGGCGACGCGGGACAAGAACATTCGCCGCTCGCGGGCGGCGAAGCTGTGGTGAGAATGCGCTCTTTTACAAAAAGGCTTGCGTCAATGCGCTTCTTCGCCGCTTTTGCAGCGGCTGTCATTTTCCAATCGCTCACCCTGGGCTTGGCGTGGGGACAGGAGATTCTCCAGGCCAATGCTTCGGTACTTCTTCCGCCAAACGCGCCGAACTACCAATGGACCGGTTCAGCATATTCGGATGGCTTCAATGCATCGGTGTATGAGCAAACCATCGATTTCGGGAAGCTGCTCCAAACCGAGCTTCCCCGGCATCTTCTTGGACACGTCTCGAACGTCAACGTGGTCCCCTCAAGGAGTGACAACGCCCGGGATTCCGATCTCTCCATCTGGATCGAGATCGAGAACGTCAGCGCCAAAGTGGAACGGGCATTTGGAGACCACCCCGGAGCTGCGTCAATATCGTTTTCCATCGTGGCAGAAATCGCCGGGAAGGAGGCGTGGCGAAAGCGCCACGTACTGAAGCGGGACTACCTTGTCCCCAAGGGCTCGGCAAAAGGCTTGATGCAAATAACGGAGGCCACCCTGATCGCCCTGTTTTCCGAAGGACTGAAAGGCGCCGTGGATACCGCGTTTCAAGACACGCGTGTTCGCAACGAGCTGATTAGCTATTCAACGAAACAACGTCAGCCGATCGCCGTGTCGCCAGCGCCGACTCTTGTGTCTGCGCCGCCCGCCGAGATATTCCCGACCAAGCCCGTTGCCGTCAGTTTCCCGCGCGGCAAACCCGCCCCCGACGACGTCGCCGTCATCATCGGCAACGCCAACTACAAGGCCACCGCCAAGGACATTCCCGACGTAATTCCGGCCTATGCCGATGCGGAAGGGATGAAGCACTACGCAGTTCAGGCCTTGGGGGTCAAGGAAGAGAACATCATTTTCATCAGGGATGCGCGGCTGGCCGATCTGATTGCCACCTTCGGCAACGACAGCAATCCGAAGGGCAAGCTGTGGAACTGGGTCAAGGCCAAGCGCAGCCAGGTGTTCATCTTCTATTCCGGCCACGGCGCGCCGAGCGGCGATGGCGCGTCGAGCTATCTGGTGCCGGTGGATGCGACAGCCTCCTTGATCGATCTTTCCGGCTATTCGCTGAAGACGCTCTACGCCAACCTGGGCAAGCTGCCAGCCAAGTCGGTGACGGTGATTCTTGAAGCCTGCTTCTCCGGCGCATCGCAGTCCGGCATGCTGGTGAAGAACGCATCGCCGATTTATCAGAAGGCCATGACCGAAATCGTGCCGGCCAACCTGACCGTGATCAGCGCCGGCACGGGCAACCAGATCGCGTCGTGGGAGCAGGACAAGTCGCATGGCTTGTTCACCAAGCATTACCTGCTGGGCATGGCCGGCGCGGCGGACCGAAAGCCCCACGGCAACGGCGACGGCAAGGTGACGAACGAGGAGCTGACGCGCTATCTGGCCGAAACCGTCAGCTACGCCGCGCAGCGCTACTACGGGCGCGAGCAGACGGCGCGGATCGTTACGTCGGGAAAATAGAACGAGCACGAAACTGAACCTGCAAACAACAGTCAATCCGCAGATTTCGCAGATTGCACAGATTAATCTGCGCCAATCTGCGAAATCTGCGGATAACACCGAGGCTATGGGGATGCAACGAATGTTCCGACGCTGGATCGCAAACAGTTGCCTTGTGCTGCTGCTGATGCCGCTGCTCGCCTGGGCCGCCGGCGAGCGTACCCTGGGCGTGACCGGTACCGCCACCGGCAGCAGTGAAAAGCGCGTGGCGCTGGTGATCGGCAACTCGGCCTACAAGACGGCGCCGCTGGCGAACCCGGTCAATGACGCGCGCGCCATGGCGGGCAAGCTGCGCGCGCTCGGCTTCGAGGTGCATGCCTACGAGAACCTCACTCAAAGGGAGATGAACCGCGCGACGACAAAATTCGGCGAGTCGCTCGCAAGCGGCAGCGTCGGCCTGCTGTTCTATGCCGGGCACGGCATGCAAGTGAAGGGGCGCAACTTCCTGATCCCGATCGATGCCGAGATTCGCACCGAAGCATCCGTGCGCAACGAGGCAGTGGATGCGGAGCAGGTGATGGAGCAGATGGACGCGGCGAAGACCGGGCTCAACATCGTGATCCTCGATGCCTGCCGCAACAACCCCTTCGAACGGCGCTTTCGCGGTTCCAGCGGCGGCCTGGCATCGATGGACGCGCCCAAGGGCACGCTGATCGCCTATGCCACCGGGCCGGGCAAGGTGGCCTCGGACGGCGACGGCGCCAACGGCCTGTATACCTCGGAAATCCTCAAGGTGATCGAGGAGCCGGGCCTGCGCATCGAGGACGTGTTCAAGCGCGTGCGCCTCAACGTCGCCCGCGCCACCAACGACGAGCAGCTGCCGTGGGAAACCTCGTCGCTGGTCGGCGATTTCTACTTCAAGCCGGGGCAAGCGCTGCCGGCAGCACCCTCCGGCGCGCCGTCGCCGGCAACCGTCGAGATCGAGGCCATGGAGGAAGAAATGCAGGTCGTGTCCGCCGCGCCCGTCTCCCGCGCAATGGACGGGCAGGGCAGGCAGGCCGCGCTGAAGGTGGGCGACTGGGTGCGCGTGACGGGGCGCATCGCCAGCCTGTCGCGCTATCGCGTCGCGCTGGACAAGGGCGTCGGCTATGTGCCGATGTCAGCGCTCGAAGCGCCGTGGTTCCGGAAGATCGGCCGCCTCTACAAGGGCGTCATCGGCAACAACGTGCGCCAACCCGACGCGGTGGTGACGCGCTTCGACTTCATGAACGGCAAGCTGTTCGGCACCTACACGATCGTCGAGCCCGGCGGCAAGACCGACGGCACGCTGGAAGACTTCCGTGCGCTCGGGCCGGGCAAGGGCAGCTTCAAGTGGAAAGACCCGTACGGTTCGGGCACGCTCGATGTCGAGTTCAAGGGCGATCTGGCGGCGTTTTCCGGAACCTGGAAGGTCAAGGACATGCCGGACCAGGGTGGCAACTGGTCGGGCGCGCGGCAGTAGTCATTTCGGTTCGACGCGGCGGGCCAAACCGCGTTACATTCGCATCACTCCATCACCGCGATCCAAGCGCGCATGCAACGTCCCCTGCTGGTTTCCGTTTTCATCGTCGCCTCCTGCGGGCTGGCCTACGAGCTGATCGCCGGCGCGCTGGCGAGCTACCTGCTGGGCGATTCGGTGATGCAGTTTTCCACCGTGATCGGCGTCTATCTGTTCGCCATGGGCATCGGCTCGTGGCTGTCGAAGCACGTCGGCGGCAACCTTCTGGTGCGCTTCATCCAGATCGAGTTGCTGGTGGGCCTGCTCGGCGGCCTTTCGGCGGGGCTGCTGTTCCTCTTGTTCACGCTGCACGCGGGGCCGTTCCGCTTCACGCTCTACGGACTGGTGCTCTTGATCGGCATCCTGGTCGGCCTCGAAATCCCGCTGATCATGCGCATCCTGAAGCGCGAGGTGGCGTTCAAGGATCTGGTCGCGCAGGTGCTGACTTTCGACTACATCGGCGCGCTGGCGGTGTCGGTGCTGTTCCCGCTGCTGCTGGCGCCGCACCTGGGGCTGGTGCGCAGTGCACTGCTGTTCGGCCTGCTCAACGCGCTGGTCGCGGCCTGGGCGCTGTGGCTGTTCCGCGCCCAGATCGGGCCGATGGTGAGCTTGCGTGTGCAATGCGTCGCGGTGATTGGCTTGCTTGCCGTCGGTTTCGGTTTCGCCGGGCAATTCGTCAGCCTGGCCGAGGCCAACCTCTACAACGAGGACATCGTCCATGCCGAGTCCAGCCCCTACCAGCGCATCGTCGTCACGCGGCTCCGCGACGAGTCGCGGCTTTATCTCAACCACAACCTGCAATTTTCCTCGCGCGACGAATACCGCTACCACGAGGCGCTGGTGCACCCGGGCATGGCCGCCTTGCCCGGCGCGCGCAAAGTGCTGGTGCTGGGCGGCGGCGACGGCATGGCGGTGCGCGAGATCCTCAAGTACCCGCAGGTGGAGAGCATCACGCTGGTCGACCTCGATCCGCGCATGACGGAACTGTTCTCGCAATCGCCCATGCTGCGCGAACTCAACGGCGACGCGCTGGCCTCGAAGAAGCTGACGATCATCAATGCCGACGCCCTGCAATGGCTGGAGCAGACGCAGGAGATGTTCGATTTCGTCGTCGCGGATTTTCCCGATCCGTCCAACCACAGCCTGGGCAAGCTCTACTCGACGGCCTTCTACCGGCTATTGAAACAGCATGTGGCGGAAACCGGGCGCATCGTGGTCCAGGCCACCTCGCCGATGTATGCGCGGGAGAGTTTCTGGACCGTGGTCGCCACGCTCGAAGCCGCCGGCTGGCAGACCGCGCCCTACCACGCACTGGTGCCGAGCTTCGGCGAGTGGGGCTACATCCTCGCCGGCCGGCGTGAGTACAAGTTGCCAGCGACGATTCCGGTGGCAACGCGTTTCATCACCCCGGACGCGCTGCCGGCGCTGTTTCATTTCCCCGTCGACATGGCGCGGGTAGCCGCGGAACCGAATCGCCTCGACAACCAGAACCTTGTTCGTGTGTTCGAGCGGGAGTGGGGCCGGGTGCAGGCGAACTGATGCGTCGACGCGAGTTTCTGGCAGCGGCGTCGGCCGCGGCAACATTGGCGGCCTGCGGTTCGAAGGCCGCGCCACCGCTGCCGCCGGGCACGCTCTCGGGCGCCAACGACGTGCTCGGCCATCGCCTGCGCAAGCCCGATTTCCCGCCACCGAGCGAAACGCGGAAGGTTTCCGTTGCCATCGTCGGCGGCGGCATCGGCGGGCTGTCGGCGGCGTGGAAGCTGTCCCGCTCCGGTTGCGACGATTTCCTGCTGCTGGAAATGGAGAACGAAGCCGGCGGCAATTCGCGCGCCGGCAGGAACGCGGTCTCGGCCCATCCGCTCGGCGCGCACTACCTGCCCCTACCGCCGAGAGAAGCACGCGCCACGCGCCAGTTGCTGGCCGAACTTGGCGTGCTGCAAGGCGACCCGGATGCCGCGCATCCGGCCTACGACGAAAAATACCTGTGCCATGCGCCGCAGGAACGGCTCTACACCAACGGCTATTGGCAGGATGGCTTGTGGCCGACGCTGGGCGTGCCGCAAGCGGAGCGCGCGCAGTACGTCCGCTTCCAGGACCACGTTGCCGAGTTGCGCCAGAAACGCGACGGTGCCGGCCGTCGCGCGTTTTCCCTGCCGCTGGCGCTGTCGAGCCGCGATCCGAAACGGCTGGCGCTGGACCGCGTCACCCTGCGCGACTGGCTGCTGACAGAGGGCTACACCGCGCCAGGCCTGCACTGGCTGGCCGACTACGCCTGCCGCGACGATTACGGCACGAGTGCCGCGCAGACCTCGGCCTGGGCCGGACTGCACTACTTCGCCTGCCGCGATGGCGAAGGCCAGGTGCTCACGGCGCCGGAGGGCAACGCCTGGCTGGCGCGTGGGCTGGCGCGGGCGAGCGCGGGCCGGACGCAGCCGAACGCATTGGTGTTCCGCGTCGAGCAGGGCAGGAAGGAAACCGTCTGCGATGTCTACCTCGCCGCCGAAAATCGCAGCATTCGCATCGTCAGTCGCGAACTGATCTGGGCCGCGCCGCTGTTCCTGATCCCGCATGTGTTCGCCGCGCCGCGCCCCGAATGGCTGGCCGCCATCAAGGGCGCCGACTACGCGCCGTGGGTCGTGGCGAACCTCACGCTGTCGTCCGCGCCGCAAACCCGCGCCGGCCATCCGCTGGCCTGGGACAACGTGCTGCACGACAGCGCGGCGCTGGGCTACGTGGTGGCCACCCATCAGCAGCTGCGCTACGCGCCGGGGCCGACCGTGATCACCTGGTACCGGGCGCTGCATGAAGAATCGGCGTCCCGCCGGCGCCGACTCTTGCAGGACAGGAACGAATGGGCCGCCGAGGTGCTGGCCGACCTCTCGGTGCCGCACCCGGAGATCCGCGAGTTGACCACGCGCATCGACATCCACCGCCACGCCCATGCCATGATCCGCCCGCTACCCGGCCGCTTGTGGGACGGCACGCGCGGCAGCTTCGAGCAGGGCAGGGCAGGCATCCAGTTCGCCCATGCCGATGTCTCCGGCCTGTCGCTGTTCGAGGAGGCAAATTTTCGCGGCGTGCTGGCCGCCGAGCGCACGCTGGCCCGGCTCGGCGTATCCTATGCGTCCTCGCTATGAACGGCCTCCATATCCTTGCCGATTTCCACGCCTGCGAAGGCGAACGGCGCCTGCTGCTCGATGCGCAGGCGCTGGCCGATCTGTGCCGCCGCGCCTGCGCCAAAGGCGGACTGGTGGTCGTCACCGAAGCCTTCCACCAGTTCCCCGCCGCCGGCGCCACCGGCGCGCTGGTGCTGGCTGAATCGCATCTGGCGATCCACACCTGGCCGGAGCTCGATGCGGTCACGCTCGATCTTTACGTCTGCAACTATAGTCAGGATAATCGCGCTGCCGCGGAAGCCGCCTACGACGTCCTGCGCGGCGAATTGAAGCCGCTGAGGATCAAGCGCCGCGACGTCATTCGCGGCGGCCTTGCCGGGCATGATGCCGACGCCGTCACCAACACCGAATCCGCATTACCGTAAGCACCCATATCAAAAACTTCAGGGAGAAACCCATGAGCCAGACCCGCATCGTTCTCGACCAAAGCGAAATCCCGACCCACTGGTACAACATCGCCGCCGACCTGAAGAACCCGCCGTCGCCGCCGCTCGGGCCCGATGGCAAGCCGGTCGGCCCGGAGCAGATGCTGGCGATTTTCCCCGGCCCGATCCTGGAACAGGAAATGTCGGCCGAGCGCTGGATCAAGATTCCCGACGAAGTGCGCCAGATCTACGCGCTGTGGCGCCCGAGCCCGCTGTGCCGCGCGGTGCGGCTGGAGCAGATGCTGGGCACGCCGGCCAAGATTTTCTACAAATACGAAGGCGTCTCGCCGTCCGGCTCGCACAAGCCCAACTCGGCGGTGCCGCAGGCCTACCTCAACAAGATCGCCGGCACCCAGCAGCTGCTGACCGAAACCGGCGCCGGCCAGTGGGGCTCGTCGCTGGCCTTCGCCGGCCAGATGTTCGGCCTGCCGGTGAAGATCTTCATGGTCAAGGTCAGCTACGACCAAAAACCCTATCGCCGCCTGATGATGCAGACCTTCGGCGGTGAAGTCGTCGCCAGCCCCTCCAACCAGACCAAGACCGGCCGCGACATCCTGGCGGCCGACCCGGACAACCAGGGCAGCCTCGGCATCGCCATTTCCGAAGCGGTGGAAGCCACGGTGACGACGCCAGGCAGCAAGTACACCCTGGGCTCGGTGCTCAACCATGTGCTGCTGCACCAGACCATCGTCGGCCAGGAAGCCAAGAAGCAGTTCGAGAAATTCGGCGAGTATCCGGACATGATCTTCGCCCCTTGCGGCGGCGGCAGCAATTTCGCCGGCGTCAGCTTCCCCTTCCTCGGCGATGCCGCGGCGGGCGACAAGCGCGCGCAGAAGATCCGCTTCGTCGCGGTCGAGCCGGCCTCCTGCCCGACGCTGACCAAGGGCGTCTATGCCTACGACTATGGCGACGCCACCGGTTTCACCCCGCTGATGAAGATGTATACGCTGGGCCACGACTTCATGCCGCCGGGCATCCATGCCGGCGGCCTGCGCTATCACGGCGATTCGCCGCTGGTCTCGCAGTTGTACAACGAAAAGTTGATCGAGGCCGTCGCCGTGCCGCAGACCGCCACCTTCGAAGCCGGCGTGATGTTCGCCCGCGCCGAGGGCATCATCCCGGCGCCCGAATCCGCCCACGGCATCCGCGCCTGCATCGACGAAGCCCTGCGCTGCAAGGCCAGCGGCGAGCCGAAGACGCTGTTCTTCAACCTCTCCGGTCACGGCCACTTCGACATGACCGCCTACGAAAGCTACTTCGGCGGCAAGCTGCAGGACTTCGAGTACCCGGCCGAAGCCATCCAGGCTTCGCTGGCAAGACTGCCGAAAGTCGGCTGAGGAGGCGTGGCCATCCGGCTGTTCTTCTTTCTGCTGGTCTTTGCCAACCTGCTTTTCTTCGCCTGGGCGCAGGGCTACTTTGGCGCATCCGACGAAGGCCACGAACCGCAGCGACTCGCGCAGCAATTGCATCCCGAGAAGCTGCGCATCGTGCACGAGGGGCAGGCACCGGGACCCGCGGCAAAGAAGGAAGCCGCGGCCTGCCGCGTGGTCAACGGCCTGACCACGGCCGATGCCGAAACGCTGAAAACCGCCCTCGAAGCCGCCGGCAGCGAAGCGGCCGTTTCGCCGCTGGCGGAACCGGCGCTCCATCTGGTCGTCATCACCGATCTTGCCAACAAGGCGACGGCCGACAAAAAGGCCGCCGAGCTGACCCGCTTTGGAGTGCAGGAACAAACTGCCGTGGCACTGGAGGGTGGCCGCCACGAGATCATCCTCGGTCGCTTCGACAACGAAGCCGGGGCGACTGCTTTCCTGCAGGGACTGACCAAACGCGGCATCAAGTCGGCGCGCATCGATCGCCGCGAACAAGCCGCGGTGAAAGCCCGGGTCGAAACGCACGGCCCGGCATCGACGCTGTTGCAGCAGTTGCCGAAACTGATCGAGCCCTACGCCGATGCTGTCATCGGCGAGTGCGTGCCGTAAGCGCGATGCCCTATGTGGTCGGACTCACCGGCGGCATCGGCAGCGGCAAGAGCGCCGTCGCCGATCTGTTCGCACAACGCGGCATCACGGTGGTCGACACCGACGCCATCGCCCACGCCCTGACGGCGCCGGGGGGCGCGGCAATGCCCGCGCTTCGCGCCGAATTCGGCGACACGGTGGCAAACGCCGACGGCGCGCTGGACAGGGCGGCGATGCGCGCCATGGTCTTTGCCGACCCGGCGGCGCGCAAGCGCCTGGAAGCCATCCTGCATCCGCTGATTCGCGCCGAAAGCGAACGCCAGCTGCTGCAGCGCCCGGCCGAATCGGCCTATGCCATCCTGATGGTGCCGCTGCTGGTCGAGTCCGGCGATTACCGCAAGCGGGTGAACCGGATTGCCGTGGTCGATTGCGCGGAAAACACGCAGATCGAGCGCGTCATGAGCCGCAACGGCCTGGCCAGGAGCGAAATCGAACGCATCCTTGCGGCGCAGGCAACGCGGGCCGAACGCCTGGCCGCGGCCGACGATGTCATCGACAACGACGGTGCGCTCGCCGCCTTGCCGCCGCAGATAGAGCGACTGCATGGCCGTTACCTAGAACTTTCGCATTATGTCAGTTGAGGTTTGCACCGAATTGGGTCACAATCTGGCGAATTTTCTCCATCCGGCTGGCGTGTGATTACCTACGAATATCCTCTCAGCGAGCGCGTTCGGACACTATTGCGACTCGAAGATCTGTTCGACAAGATCACTCATTTCGCCAGCGCCGAAGGCCCGTTGGAGCACCACGTCGCGCTGGTCACGCTGTTCGAGATCCTCGAAGTCGCCGGCCGCGCCGAACTGAAATTCGATCTGGTGCAGGAGCTCGAACGCCAGCGCCAGATCCTGCTGTCCTTCCGCAACAACCCCGAGATTTCCGAAGACGCCCTCTCCGGCGCGCTCTACGAAATCGAGCAGGCCAGTTCGCTGCTGCTCGCCATGCACGGCAAGATCGGCCACTATCTGCGCGAAAACGAATGGCTGATGACCATCAAGAACCGCGCCGCGATTCCCGGCGGCGTCTGCGAGTTCGATCTGCCGGGCTACCACTACTGGCGGCACCGCGATCCGGCGCTGCGCCAGCAGGACATTCGCGGCTGGATTGCGCCGATGCTGCCGATCCGCGACGGCCTCGCGATCGTCTTGCGCCTGCTGCGGGCCTCGGGCCGCACCGAGCAGAAGACCGCCCAGCGCGGCGCCTTTCAGCTCATGCTCAGCGGCCGCAGCGCGCAACTGATCCGCCTCAAGACCAGCCAGGGCGAGCCCTGCCTGCCGGAAATTTCGGCCGGCAAGTTCGCCATCAACATCCGCTTCCTGCGGCCGGACATGGATCAGCGTCCGCGACAGATTGACTCGACGGTCGACTTCGAACTCACGCTGTGCAATCTGTAAGTCCCGCTGCGCACCGCGTCGTCGCCTGCCCGAAATGCGGGGCGGATGTCGAATGGGTTGCCGAAAATCGCTACCGGCCTTTTTGCTCGGCGCGCTGCAAGGGCATTGATTTCGTTGCCTGGGCGACCGACAGCTATCGCATCGAGGCGACGGAAGAGCCGAAGCCGGAAGATCAATCGGAGTAAGGTTCAGCCTTCCCACGCGGCGCGAATCGCCGCGATGCCGTGGGCGCCGGCGCGTTGCGCAGCATCGCAATCCGCCCGCGACAGCCCGCCGAGGGCGAAAGTCGGCAGTGGCGGCACGGCGAGCGCAGCAGCGAAATTGTCCCAGCCGATTCCCGCAATGCCCGGATGGGTCGCGGTCGCCCGTACCGGGCCGAATACCGCGAAGTCGCAACCCAATTCGGCTGCCCGTTCCAGTTCCGCCGTCGAATGGCAGGAGGCCGCGACCAGCGGCAAGTCCGGCCGCAGGGTTTGCGCCGCCAGCTGCACGGCGGGCAGGTGCACGCCATCCGCTCCGGCGGCTTCGGCCAAGGCAAGATCGCCATTGACCAGAACGCGCGCACCGTATTGGTGGCAAAGGTCCACCGCCGCATGGACGAAGGCGGCGCGGCGCGGCGCATCGAGCTTGGGCTCGCGCAGCTGCACCAGCTTCAGGCCGCCTTCCAGCGCGTGCGCCAGCGCCAGCAACTGCGCGTCGATGCCGATCTCGCCGGCATGGGTGATGGCGTAGAAATCCGGCAGGGCCAGCGCGGCCAGTACCGGCGCATTGGCCGGCAGCATCGGCGAAACCGTGAGGCCGTCGGCGCGCTGCCAGGCCAGCGCGCTATGCACGTGGTCGTGCAGCTCGCCATGCCATTCGCGCACGCGAAAGAAATTGAGCCGGACATGGGCGTGCTCATAGACATGCTGGCGGCGCAGCCAGGGATCGGCGCGCACGACCTCGATGCCCAGTTCCTCGCGCAGCTCGCGCACCAGCGCGTCATGCGGCGTTTCGCCGGCCTCGACCTTGCCGCCGGGGAATTCCCAGAAGCCGGGGTAGAAAGTTCCCGGCGCACGCTGCCCCAACAAAAACTCGGTGATGCCATCCGCGCCGCGTTGTTCGATGACGGCGGCAGCGACTTCGGTCAGCTTCACTTCTTCGATTTGGAATGGCGCCCGGCATAGTCGCGGGCGAACTGCCAGGCGACGCGGCCGCTGCGCGAACCGCGCATCAGCGTCCATTGCAGGGCCTCGCCACGCGCCGCGGCGATCTGCGCTTCCGACATGCCGAACTCGCCCAGCCAGTGGGCACAGATCTCGAGGTAGTGATCCTGGCCGAAGGGATAGAAGGACAGCCAGAGGCCGAAGCGCTCCGACAGCGACACCTTCTCCTCGGTAGTCTCGCCGGGATGGATGTCGCCATCGGCGTTGTATTTGGTTTCGAGGTTCTCCGACATCTTTTCCGGCATCAGGTGACGACGGTTGGAGGTCGCGTACACCAGCAGGTTGTCGGGCATGCCGGTGATGGAACCGTCGAGGATGCTCTTCATCGCCTTGTAGCCGGGCTCGCCCGATTCGAAGGAGAGGTCGTCGCAGAAGATGATGAAGCGTTCGCGGCGGCCGGCGATCAGGTCGACGATTTCCGGCAGGTGTACCAGATCATCCTTGTCGACTTCGATCAGGCGCAGTCCCTTGGCGGCGAACTGGTTCAGCACGGCCTTGACCAGCGAACTCTTGCCGGTGCCGCGCGCGCCGGTCAGCAACACGTTGTTGGCGCTGCGCTTGTTCACGAACTGTTTGGTGTTCTGCGCGATGCGCTGCTTCTGGTCGTCGACGCCCTGCAAGTCCTCGAAGCGGATGCGGTGCGGTTGTTTCACCGCCTCGAGCCAGCCGCGTCCCGCACGGGTGCGCCAGCGGAAAGCCGGGGCCGACCAGTCGGGCGCCGGCAAGGGGGGCGGCAGGACAGCTTCGATGCGATCGAACAGCGCATCGAGGCGATTCATCAATGGCGCCAGGGCGCGGGTCAGGTCGGACATCGGTTAAGCTTGCGGGCTCTTGAAAGCATGGCACTTTAGCAGATTCATGTTTCGATACTTCCCCGCCCTGATTGTCCTGCTGGCGCTGTTGACCATGGCCGGCTGTGCCCCGCTCGCCGTCCCGCCAGCGCCGACTGCTGCATCCTGCCCCGCATCCGCCGCCTGTCCGGTGTGTCCGCTGTGCCCACCCGTGGTGCCGCCCAAGCCTGCCGAAAGGCCGTTGCAGGAAGCCGACTGGAACGAGCTGCCGGGCTGGAACGACGATGATCCGGGCATCGTGTTCGGTGCCTTGCTCGCCAGTTGTCGCAGCCTCGAGCGGCAAGCGCAGTGGCAGCCGGTCTGCACTTCCGCGCGCAGCGTCGAGGACAAATCCGCAACCGCCCTGCGCGCATGGTTCGAGGCGCAATTCCGCCCCTGGGCGCTGGTCAATCCCGACGGCTCGCGCACGGGCCTCATCACCGGCTATTACGAGCCGATCCTCAAGGGCAGCCGCCAGCAAAGTCGCGGCTATGCCCACCCGGTGTTCGGCCCGCCCGAGGACATGATCGTCGTCGAACTGGCCGAGCTTTACCCCGAGCTCAAGCACCTGCGCCTGCGCGGACGAGTCGAAGGGCGCAAGCTGGTTCCCTACTACTCCCGTGCCGAATGGACTCCGCAGGAGAGCAAGCGCTCACCGGAGGCCTTGCTGTGGATAGACGATGCCATCGATCTGTTCTTCATGCAGATCCAGGGCTCGGGCCAGGTGCAGCTCGCCGATGGCAGCCGCGTGCGCCTGAATTACGCCGACCAGAACGGACACCCGTATCGCTCGATCGGCCGCTGGCTGATCGAGCGCGGCGAACTCAAGGCCGAGCAAGCCTCGATGCAGGGCATCAAGGCCTGGGCGAAAGCCAACCCCGCCCGACTGGCGGAACTGCTCAACGCCAACCCGAGCCTGGTGTTCTTCCGCGAGCTGCCGGTCGAAGGCAGCGGGCCGCAAGGCGCCATGGGCCTCGCCCTGACGCCGGAACGCTCGCTGGCGATCGATCCTCGGCATGTACCGCTCGGTGCGCCGATATGGCTCGCAACGACAAGACCGAACAGCGAGCAAGCACTCACTCGATTAATGCTGGGACAAGATACCGGCGGTGCCATTCGCGGCGTGGTCCGCGCCGATTTCTACTGGGGCAGCGGCAGTGACGCCGGCAACCAGGCCGGGAAAATGCGCCAGCAGGGGCGCATGTGGGTGCTGATGCCGCGCGGCTACGAGCCGCCCACCGGGGCGAACAGCGCACCAAAATAGCCGCCCGCGCGCTTCAAGCGCCGTAGCGGACTCTGTCTGCCGGGAATGCCGCTTCGCGGGCCGGCAAGCGCCGACTCTCACCATCGCGGTGCAAAGCTTGCGCTGATCGCACCACAAAGGTGCGCTATGCTGTGTTCCGCGGGACGATCCTCTTGATTTATCACTGATTTATTGGCAGGAATGGTCATTGCTTTCATGCTTTCCATTCGTGCCTTTGGCCTTTGGGAGCACCACAATGGAGAATTTCAAGACATCCGCCGACGTACTGTTCATTCTGCTCGGCGCCATCATGATCCTGGCCATGCATGCCGGCTTTGCCTTTCTGGAACTGGGCACGGTGCGCAAGAAGAACCAGATCAATGCGCTGGTCAAGATCCTCTGCGACTTCGCGGTATCGACCCTGGCCTACTTCTTCATCGGCTACGGCATCGCCTACGGCGTGAATTTCCTCGCGGGCGCCGAAACCCTGGTGCAGAAGAGCGGCTACGACATGGTCAAGTTCTTCTTCCTGCTGACCTTCGCCGCCGCGATCCCGGCCATCGTCTCCGGCGGCATCGCCGAGCGCGCGCGCTTCGGCCCGCAACTGGCCGCCACCTTCCTGCTGGTCGGCTTCGTCTATCCCTTCTTCGAGGGCATCGCCTGGAATCAGGCCTTCGGCATCCAGGCCTGGTTCAAGGCCGGCTTCGGCGAAGAGTTCCACGACTTCGCCGGCTCGGTGGTGGTGCACGCCGTCGGCGGCTGGATCGGGCTGGCCGCCGTAATCCTGCTCGGCGCGCGGCGCGGCCGCTACCACAAGGACGGCGGCGTCTCGGCGCATCCGCCGTCCTCCATCCCCTTCCTCGCGCTCGGCGCCTGGATCCTGATCGTCGGCTGGTTCGGCTTCAACGTCATGAGCGCGCAGACGCTGGACAAGGTCTCCGGCCTCGTCGCCATGAACTCGCTGATGGCCATGGTCGGCGGCACGCTGGTGGCGCTGGTGGTCGGCAAGAACGACCCCGGCTTCGTGCATAACGGCCCGCTGGCCGGCCTCGTCGCCGTCTGCGCCGGCTCGGACCTGATGCATCCGCTGGGCGCGCTGATCACCGGCGGCGTTGCCGGCGGCCTCTTCGTCTATATGTTCACGCTGACGCAGAACCGCTGGAAGATCGACGACGTGCTCGGCGTCTGGCCGCTGCACGGCCTCTGCGGCGCCTGGGGCGGCATCGCCGCCGGCATCTTCGGCGCAAAAAGTCTGGGCGGGCTGGGCGGCGTCGCCTTCATGAGCCAGCTCGCCGGCACCGCGCTCGGCATCGCCATCGCCTTCGGCGGCGGCCTGCTGGTCTATGGCGCGCTGAAAGCCTTCGTTGGCATCCGCCTCGATGCGGAAGACGAATTCAACGGCACCGATCTGACCATCCACAAGATATCGGCGAGTGCGGAGCGGGAGACGCTCTGGTAGCTTGTCAGTTGGCTGGAATCAAGAGGCCGTTTCGACAACTCGCACATCGAACGTCACATTGAGCCAGTTCCGGACTGCGCCAAAGATAGCGGCCAGGTTGTCCATGCTCGGGTTGCCCTTTCGCGACAGCATGCGATGCAGGCTCTTGCTGGGTTTGTGCGTCAGTTCGGCAAGATTTTCGAATCCAACCGTCGCATTCACGAGGTCGCGGAGAATGAGGCGAGCGGCATCAGGTTCGCCACTCAGAAAAAGCGTGGCAGCTTCATCGAGAAGCGCCTTGGCGAAGTCCGGATCGCGCTCAACGCGCTCAACGACAGTCTGTTTGAAATCGCGGGTCAGCGTCATGACTTCTTTCCTTTCCTGGCGATGGCGAGAATTTTCTTCCTCGCCTTGTATTCATCGTGCAGTGCCACGGCCTGATCGATGGCTTTTTGCTGCGCTTTCTTGGTGCTGCCGCCGAACAGGATAATCAGCGCCTCCCCGTCTTTGGCGAGGTAGATGCGATAGCCAGATCCCCAATCGATTTTGTACTCACCGATTCCCCGGAACCAATTCACGTTCGATGTATTACCAAGCTCGAGCCGCGTCTTGGCCACGGTTACCTTGGCAGCAGCCTGTGCATCCAGTCCGTCAAACCATGCCTTGTACGGACTGGCGCCGTCTTCCCGGATGTATTCTTCGAGCTTGATCTTCACGGCTTATGGTAACACCTACGTTACCATGCGACAAGGATTTTCAACCAGGTTCCGCACCAGATGGCCGGACCTAAAATGCGCCCATGACAACGAAAACAACGAACGAAGCCATCGAGGCGGATAAACCCGATCTGATCCAGGAAGCGAGGTTTTGGCGCAACAACGGCTGGACCGCGCGCGTGGTCAAGAACGAAGACGACGAGGGATGGGCCGTCGAGATGATCCTGGATGGCGAGTCCGAGCCGGCCCTGGTCGGCCCTTGGACCATGGGGCGCGACAAGAAGAACCCTAAGCCGCTCGATACCTTGGCATTCAACACCCTCGTCAAGACGGCCAGCGAATTCCGGCAGCGTCAGGTGCAGCAGCTTCACGCCACGCTCCACCAGAACATCACGATCAACGCGGCATCCGGGCGAATCAGCGTCACGCTCGACATCGTGCCCGACGAAGATGATCCGCACGCCTTGCTTGCCGCCCACGATGCCGCCGGCGAAGAACTCGCCCGGGTCCGCGTGGCCAGCGGATTCAAGCTCAACAAAGCCAGTGCGAGCGCATGGATCGATGCCGGATTTCGCAGGCCTGAATAAGGCGCCTGCGGCAATGTCGCCCACGCCCGGCATTGCGTCGAAGGACCATGGATAAAGAGCAGGCGATACGCAAAGCGCAAAAGCTGATGGCCGTCGCCATGGACGGCCGCGGCAATGACCACGAAGCCGAGCGCGCCCTGGCCCAGGCCGAAACGCTGATGCGGAAATTCGGCATCGAGCAGGCCGAGATCGCCAGCACCAAGGCGGCGACCGATTTCGATTGGGCCGAGGCCTTTCACGCCTACGGCCCGCCGAAGAATCCCGCCAAGAGTTGCCCGCGGTGGTTTCAATTCATCAGTACCGGCGTCGCCAATTTCACCGACACCATCGTGCGCCTGCACTACGATCCGGCGCTCGGCTATGGCGTCGGCTTCTATGGCGACCGGGCCGACACCCTGTTTGCCCAGTGGCTGGTGGGATACCTCAAAGCCAGTGTCTGGGAGGCCCTGAATGCCGCGCACAGGCAGCATCCCGAATGGAACCGGAGTGACATGGAGGATTTCCGCAAGGCCATGGCCGCTCGCATTTCTTCCCGGATGCGCGACTTGCGCCAGGAGCGCGATGCCGAGTTCGCCGCCGCCGCCACCAGCCAGGGAACCGGCGTGGCGCTGGTGCTCCTCACCGACAAACTGGCAAAGCGCGATGCGGAATTCGGTTCCCCGAAATACAAGCACTCGCGCATTACCGTGCGCGACCAGATGGCGGCGCACAAGGGCAGCCTGGCGGGTGATCAGGTTGGGTTCGCGAAACCGATCGAAAGTGACCTGCCCTGATATTTTCGGAGCAGCCTGATCTGTAAATAATGGCTCATCCTATGAGCCTCTAGTGTAATAGGCTCTCTAAAATCAATTTAACAAAGGCCACGGAAGTCATCGAGGGTGGCGCTAGCAAACATTCATCTCGGCTGGGGATGCAGAAGCACTTTCCGCTTATGCACTTCGTTGTAAATTCGTTTCACGCACCTATCCAGTCGATGTTCTATGTCTTCGTCCCAAAATCGCAAAACCTTCCAACCATCCGCCTTGAGGGCCTGATCAACGTGGCGGTCCCTTGCAATGTTGCAATTGATCTTATTTAGCCAGAACGCCTTATTTGTCCGTAGGCGCTTTTCAAGGCTACGCATATCTCGACCATGCCAGAAAGAACTGTCACAAAATACGGCAACCTTTATACCCACGAATGCGATATCTGGTCTCCCAGCAGCATGTCGATAATTTTTCCTGTACCTCAACCCGGTTGCATACAGTGCATGACGTAGGATCACTTCGATGCCAGTTTCCGTCGACCGAATCCGGGACATTCGGTAGCTGACCGCTGGATCAACCAGCTTCGATTTTGACTTTTTCACCTTCAATTGCATTAACACCTTGGTCGGATAACGCTAATTATTTTCACAAGACCGCTTCTGATACCTAAATGTACCCACACATCGCCTAGTATCGTGCCTAAAGGCGATGGTGGTAGTATTCGACGAACATCGCGTAATGACAAGTAGATTGGAGCGACGACATAGTGCAAGTAAATGGAACTCCCAGTCCGACGTTCATTGACCTGTTTTCTGGTTGTGGCGGACTCTCACTTGGAATGGCCTTGGCAGGATGGCAAGGCGTCTTTGCGATCGAAAAGGCTGACGATGCATTCAAGACTTTTGAAGCAAACTTCTTAAATGGCCGCACCTCAATTCGCTTTGATTGGCCAAAATGGTTGGAGAGGCGCGCCCATTCCATTGAAGATGTCCTAAGAAACCATGAGGCTGACATTAGACGGTTGCGGGGCTCCATCGACGTAGTAGCAGGAGGACCACCCTGCCAAGGTTTTTCGTTCGCTGGGCGGCGAAACAAGAATGACCCAAGGAATCGACTGTTTGAGCAGTATGTCCAGTTCGTGTCCGACGTACAGCCTAAGATAGTCGTCTTAGAAAACGTAAATGGCATGCAGATTGCACATGGTGCCACCAAGCGCGGACAGGGCATACGGCCCGGCCCAAAACCAAAATCGTACTACCAAAAGTTGGTCGAGGCCCTTGACAGCATTGGCTACGTCGCTGAGGGGTGGATCGTTAACGCGGCAGACTATAGCGTTCCACAACAGAGGTCGAGGCTGGTGGTAGTTGGATTGCAACGAACCCTAGCAAACAGGCTGGACGGAGGAGTTTCGAGCGTTATCGAATCCATCCGTGCTTGTGGCTTAAGGCAGAGGGATGAGTTCGGTTTCCCAGAAAAATTATCCGCACAAGATGCGATATCCGACCTAGAGATTCGCGGGAGGCCATTGCTCGAATGCGCGGATCCATGCTCTAGGAAAGGCTTTTCGATTCCGAACTATATTGGGCCGACTACCAGATACCAGCGTTGGGCAAACCAGGGAGTGACCAAGGATGCCATGGACAGCCTACGACTAGCTCGCCATCGGGATTTGGTCGTCGAAAAATTCGAGGCGATATTGCGCGAGTGTCGAAAGGGTGTATCTGTGAGTGATGCGGACCGAGAACGCCTAGGGATGCTAAAGCATCGCACCGTCCCAATGTCGCCAAGTAAACCAGCGCCAACCATTACGACCCTGCCAGATGACGTGTTGCACTACAGCGAGCCAAGGATCCTCAGCGTCCGCGAGTCTGCTCGGTTGCAATCATTCCCTGATTGGTTTCGCTTCCATGGCAAATACACAACCGGCGGGGAGCGGCGAAAGAAGGATTGCCCGCGCTATACACAGGTAGGAAATGCCGTACCTCCGCTCCTTGCCCGAGCTGTGGGGCAGGCCATACTGCAGACCCTTGCCAAGGTAACGACGGAACTGGATGTACGGCCCAACACCTTATCGAACGTTCGTTCAAAGGATAGGGCGAAGACCACTTTGCCTGCCTTTTGTGCCTGACGATGGATGCCACTCCCGAAACCCCATCCCTGCCCGCTGGTTTGTTGGATTGGGCGGGACACAAATCGGGAGGGGTCCGTCGCCTATTCCATTCGGCTGGCGGTAGGCCGACCGGCGACGTTGTCTTTACGCCGCTATTGGCCCGCCTCGGCGGATGGTGCAAGGCCATAGCTTCTGGCTTGGAGGGAACTCCCCGCATCATCTTATTGGTTGGTGGACCGGGCAACGGAAAGACCGAAGCAATTGAATTCACAATCAAGAACCTAGATGCTGACCTCGGACTTTCAGGGGCGTTAGTCGACGCACTAAAGTCCCAGTTCCTCCGCGAGGACGGCAGTACCCCGCGCCACGCGGTAGGCGACATCACCAGCCTTTCGAATGGCCGGCATCCCTACCATCTGGCCATTGTCCAGGACGCCTCCGTTAGGGATGATGCACTTGAGAAGGCCCCGGCGGACCTGCTCATTGGGGATTTGCGGAAGCTACTTTTCGGCGACCCAAACCAAGTCTACTTGGCCTGCATTAACCGAGGTATTTTGGACGATGCCTTGATCGCCGCAACTGATGGCGGGCAGGACGAGGTGCGAATGGTCCTCGAAGCAATCGTTCAGTCAGTTGGCGTCGGCCTAGATACTCCGGGGTGTTGGCCGCTTGACGGCTATCCAGCCTTTGGGGTTTGGCCGATGGATGTTGAAACCCTATTGGGTGGCAGCCCAGTCCACGGTGGATCAGGCTCGCCAGCAATGCAGGTGTTGTCAGCGGCTACGAATCCATCCCTTTGGCCGAAGGAGGGCGCATGTGCGGCCGGGGATAGGTGTCCGTTTTGTCTGAGCCGATCACTCCTTTCCTCTGATCCCTATAGGTCGTCACTACTTCGGGTCTTGCGATGGTATGAACTCGCGAGTGGCAAGCGCTGGAGCTTTCGTGACCTATTTTCCTTAACCTCATATTTGCTCGCAGGCGTACCAGCCTCCGAAGCAAAAAAAGCAGAGGACCCGTGTTCTAGGGCCGCGCGATTGGTTGAGCTTGGGAAATCAGCTTCCGGAAAGCCTGATTCATTGCGATTGAGCGTTCCCTTCATCTTGGTTGCTTCGCAATACCAGCATTCCCTGTTTGGTCGGTGGCCACACACTGGCCTACGTAGTTTGAGGGCGGACCTTAAGGAGCTCCAGTTAGATAGCCATCCGACGCTAATGGGGCTCTACCACTTCCTCAATCGAGGGTCAGCTATATCGGTCCCGGCGACGCTTGACGCCCAGCTCGCGGCCTTGGGAGAACTCTTAGACCCAGCCATTGCGGATCCCGACATGGAGGTGGATGTAAGTTCCAACACCAAGATCCGTCTCCGGGAAATCGATACTCGATTCAGCCAATCGGTTGGTGAGGGGTTTTCCTATATCCGAAAATATCGATGCCTCACTGTCCTTGAGGCTGATTTGTTGCGCAGGCTCGTGGAAGCTGATGAAAAATTGTCTGATCCCGACATCGTGAAGCGTAGGCCCATGGTCGCCTCTAGGGTCCAGTCCTTGGTAAGGGACTTTGCATGTCGCATGGTCCGGCGTTCCATTGGCTTGCGCTCGGCAGCAGTGAGGGATGCCGAGATCCTTCGTGAATTCGAAAGGGTCTTAGGCGGCGATCCCCAGTTGTTGCATGATGCAGTCAAGCAAGTCGAGGGGCTCCTCAACGAAAAGGACCGATTCGTCGTAACCCTCAATACGACCTTTGGGGAGCCGCTCCCGCCGATGCAACGTAGGGCAATATTGACAACTCCTCGGCAGAAGGTGAAGGCACGCGATATCCCCAATGGGGATCGGCCACATTCCGCAATTCGCTTCCTGACGGTGGGTTCAGGAGCTGGCACACAGTCGATCCCACTTACCTATGAGCTCTTCAAGTCCGTCCGGAACTTGCGGCGTGGGATGACTACATCTTCCCTTCCACGCCCAGTTGTAGCAATGTTGGATACGACGAGGGCCCGGCTTTCCGGGCAAATCGTTCGGGACGAGGAATTGCTTGAGGAAGGCGAGATTCGGATTGGGCTGCGTGACGACGTCATCGTAAGGGAACTCGCTGCATTCCTCGTTCGCTGGGAGGATGAGCGATGACCATGCAACAACTGCGCGATAGTCCATGGAAGTCATCCCATGCTGCGTACGATTCGTCCGCATTCAACATCCGTCCCGCGCCAGAGTTTTCGACAGCGGAGGTCGTCGTGGCTTCGCTATATCGCGCGGTCGGGTTTGGCGGATATCCAGAGACGGAGGTTCCGAAGGCCGGGCGGGAGTTCGATCGCCTTGGCCAGGCGGCGAAGACCAAGAAATTTGAGCCAGGAAGGATCAGGCCGGATACATGGAGGACAGTCCTCCATGGGGTACTCGAAAGCCCAAAGCAGCCGAACCAATCGTCAAAGCGATTCCTCCAGCTTTGCCCCGTTGTCCCTGACGTCGCCCTCTACTCTGGGTCGGCGCGCCTGGCAGGGAACTCTTGGAATCCTGGCCAGTTGATACAAAGGATGATTTGCCTTGGAAGCGAATCCGACGCCGCTGCCAAGGCAACGTGGGGTAAGTTGTTTGATGCCCTGTCGGTCACCGCGGGGGATGACGTATGGGCGCGCTGGCTTCAGGAGGAGTTCCAGCGCCGTGGAAAGAATGCGCGCAAGTGGGTAGCAAACCCAATCGACCTTGCTGCAAGCCTACCAGAGACAGACAAGGATTTCCTTAGGTATCCCGCGCGGCAGTTCGTACGTGACCTAGAGGCAACGATGGACGCGAAGGGGAGCATGACAAGGCGGCAATGGGTCAGCTTGCTAGAGGCAGTCATTCGGCTTGGCTCGGTCATGCATGTAGTCTGGCTGTGCAACGTTAATGAAAAGTTGTGGCGCACCGTCCGGGACATACTCGGTGGGCAGCCTGCGCCAGCGAGCGAGGAAGAGGTCCGGCGGAAGATCCTAAATGGAGATGCACGGTGCCTAGCCTATGGAAACCCAGCGGTCCCCATCGTCAAGGAGTATGCGTCCGGCTACTTGACCGCGCGCGTTGGCCTGAACGTCGTCTTGTGGGCATTGGAGGAACTCGGTACTTCCACGAGGCGGCTCAGCTCGTCTGCTGACTTGTTGGCGCTCTTGGCAACGATTGAGCTGAATCGTGGGCCCCTACTCGAGGCCAAAGTGTTGGCGATCCATACCGAGGTCACCGACAGGGAGGCAAGGGCAATCGCATGCAAGAAGGGAATCGGATCAAACCTCATCGAATTCGCTCGTCACACGCTTGGGCAGCGCCAGACGTCTGACGAGAGCCTTCGCGGGTACGACCAAAGCTATTTCCTGCGGAAGCGGGGCGAAGCCCGAAATGCACCATGGGTTGTCTCGCTTGGCCCAGTCGCTTTGTTGGCCATGGTCCATTGCTGCCTTCGCGAGGCAGCCGGACCACGGTCGGTCCAAAGGCTTAGCGACCACCTCGAATGGTATGGCATACAAGTCGACCTAGACAACATGAGCGGAAGTGACCTTGGCCGGAAGCTTCGAATGTTGGGGCTCGTATTGGACAGCCCAGACGCGGAATCCGGAATGTTGATGATTCCCCCCTTCAGTTCTGCTGCAAGGCTCGGAGCAAGCCTGTGAAGCGAATAGCCCAGGAGCTTGCTAGTCGGATCAGGGATCGTGTTCGGAACCAAGTGGCGGACCTGCAAGGAGCGACAGCCGAGTTCCGCACCGTTTTCCATGGCCCGCCACATGACCTGATGCTTGAGGTATTGCAGCTTCTGGCGGACGAGGGCGGAATTGAAGTTGCCCTACCAAATGGGCAGCTGATGCTCCTGCCCGTGTTGCTTCAACTCGATCAGTTGCCGCCAGGCCAGCACAACCCGGCTGTTGGCGCGTCTGGCCAATGTGAGCCGAGCCACTTGCTATCCGTACGGAATTCCCAGAGCCCAAGCTTTGTTGCGTTGCTTGCCCCAGGGGGACGGCAGGTTAGCTTGTCCTTGTCGTCGGCGAGCGATGAGTTTGGGCTTGCGGCGGCAAGCAATTCCGCAACGGCAACGATCTCGGATTGGCTAAACGACCAGTTCATCCAGAAACTGATCGACGACGCACTTGATCGACATCCGTGGACTTCAGCGGAGCAGAGGCATGATGCCCATCGCCTCGTTGAGGAGTCTGCCAAGGGTGCGGACGAGGCCCACCGCCACAGCGTCGACCGGCGAGGCGCGTGGGCCGTCTTGTCCCGGATATGGTCCATATCGGACCCTAGCGTCCCATTTGGGACGTCACTGAGCTTGGCTTGTGGATTCCCCCCCATGGACGATGGCTTTGTCGATGCGGGTGAACAAATTGGGGTCCTCGGCGACCTCGCTGGTGACATGGAGGACGCAGGTTTCACGGGCGGCTTTGAGCGCATTTGCGCAAATGCAGAGCCCGATGACCTGCCACCGCTTAATGTGGTCCGCGACCACCTTGTCCAAAAGTGTGATCGCCCAACTGCCTTTCCCCGCGCCCCCCAATATTTCTATGCTCCGTTCCAGGGTGACGAAATTGGGGAGCCCCCACATTGGTGGTCCTACCTAACCGTCGAAAAGTGGAAACGGTTACTCGAAGACACGTCTGATCGACCTCGGGGAGCAATCAAGATCGAGTGTGTGAATTCGATCATTCCAGTTGCGCGGGGAATTAACGCCGTAGTTCTCTCGGACGTGGAGCTTGAAGTTTCCCTTCCAGAAGCACGCGAGGCGCCGGTAGACGTTAGCGTAGTTCGGGAAGGAGCAGTTGCCAACAAGCGGGATTGGCGATTGGCAGTTTCTGGCGCCAGTAGACTTGTCGACGACGTGCTACCCGTGCATGGCAGCCAGCTTCGATATTCTGCCGAAGCGGTGGGGTTCAAGAAAGGTAGCGTCCGGGTTATTTCGCTAAGCACCTGGAAGCCAGGGTTCATCGTTTATTCGAGGACGGCATCAAAGATTGCTGCCCCCAAGGCTTCCCGCGACAAGAAGACCAAGGTCACGTATGAGACCTCACTGACATTAAATGGCCAAGGCCGCCACTACCTTGACGTATATGTGGGGTTGGGCGTCTCGGTTGGCGACACCGCCAGTGGTAGTGATGAGAGTGGCGGGGTTGCCGAGGAAAGGACGTCTCCAATAGCGAAGGCCTCGGAGACAACGTACGGTTTTGAAGTTGATGCGACTGCTGATTGCTTTTACGACATAGTAATACAGCGTGATGGCGAGCCGGAGGCCACGGTCCGCATTTACCTTACCTGTGAGGATTCCACCCCTGACCATTGCGGAAGTGAGTTTGAGCGCCTCATACGTATGAACCGGCATCGGAGGGCGACAACGGACGTGCATGTCAATCGGCACCTACGTTGCACGGATCTTGAGGGCTGGATGCTTGACCAAGACCAGATTGCCCATTCGTTCTATCCGTTGGCATTGGCGGCGGATTACGCAAGTGATTGGAGGGCCCGTGACTGGGGTTCACAACAGGACACAATCCTTTCCAAGGGGGCGTTCCTACATGACCCGAGGCCAGAGCCCAGCGCCTTCCAGCCGCCCGCACAGTTCCTTGAGTGTCGGCAAGACTTGGCGGCGCGAGTTCGAGGGAAGGACGGCAACGGACTGGTTGAGGCCGCAAAGCTTGGGGAATGGCTTGCAAACGATGCCGGGTTCGCCGAAACGGTTGAGGGTTACGTTCGTTCGTACCTCGAATGGCTGGAGGCGGAACCAAGCGTTGCAGCTTGGATTGACCTATCGATCTTGACCGAGTTCGAGTCGGATGGCGCGACCTTGGTACCTGAGCCCTATGCGATCTTGGTTTCGCCACTACACCCAATCAGGCTCGCATGGCATTGCTTGGCCCAGCGTACCTTGTTCCAAGCTGCCAGGAAGCTTCCTTGCCCGGCCGCAAGCATTTTGGATCCTGATGCAGTCCCCGATTCGATAGTCCTTCCCCTCATCACCGCGTCGGGTGACATCAAGGGACGACCGTTCCTTTCGGTGGAATGTAGTTCCGACTACTGGTCCGTATTGTGGAACTCAGAGCGCCTTGACCGGTTGCCCAGGCTTGCGGGCAGGGCGCCGTTTGATCGCGAACTAGGGATCCTCGTTGGGGGCGTTGCAAGTGGTTTTAGCGTGTCTCAAGTCCACCGTGCCCTAGGTGACGTATCAGCCATGCTTGTAGCAAAACCGGTACTGAATGTCCTTGTGACTAGCGCGGCGGGGCAGAATAGCGCTTGCAACGAGGGCTTGGTTTCATGGTGTCGCAAGGCATTTGGTGCTTCCGATGAGCCAGCGATGCAGCTAAGGTCGCTTGGCCCAAGGCACATCCAAATCCTGGACGGACGGGACGATTCGGCACGGCCAGATGACGCCGAAATCTCCAACCTTGCTGAGGACACCGGTAATTCCGTGAGGTGGTATGGGACTGGAGACTCGGGAATTCGCCCAGACCTAGGGATAATTGCCCAGCTTGAGACATCCAGTGAGGGATGCGATAGCACCAAGGTTGGCTCACCAATTGGGTTTGGTGGCCTGATCCGATATCGCGTTCGCCAACAACTCAAGGCCGGCTCTGGCGCCTTCCTCAGTGAATCGCGCACTGGATACGCCACGCCGCCAAGCGGGGATGGGCTAGCGGACAAGACGATGGCTGCCATCGTTAGGCTAGAGAACGTTGGACCCTCGAAGATCGGTTATACGTTCGCCCCAAGCGTCAATGCGATCAAAAAAGTATTGACGGAAGCCAACGCTGACTACGCTGCAGTTTCCTCGTCAGCGATTGATCCTGCCTGCTTCCTTGGCGGATGGCTGGAGGGTACATACCTGTGGGACTATGACCTACCTTCCTATTCCAGTCGTGCCGGTGATAGCAACGGCTATTACCTGCTGTCTGGGATCAAGGACCTGGATCGCGAAACCCTTAGGTTAGTGCTATGCCGCCTCCCAGGCTGCGAGGAGATCAGTGACTCGAGGTTGGACGAGGCGATCCTTGAAGTCGCACGCCGGGGCATTCCGACGGTGCGGGGCCTTTCCAGTGGGCATTCTGGGGCGAGCGGAGACTTGGGCTTGTTCGTGGCTTCGCGCGTCTTGCAGGACGAGTTTCGGATAAACCAGATGGCGGGCCAGGGTTTGCTGCCGACCTTGGTTGAGTCGGATTTGGAGACGCAGCTCCTCCTTGTCATTCCGATTGACCCATTCAAGGGATATTTGGACGACTTGACCCATGCCGTTGGGAAGGAATCAAACCAGCGGCCAGACCTTATCGTCGTTGGCATACGTTTGTCTGAATCCCGAGTTTCCATGAAGTTGACTGCGGTTGAGGTCAAGTATCGCAGCGCGAACGGGCCAATGCCGGTCGCGGCGTGCCAAGACGCACTAGGCCAGTCAAAGTCACTGTCTGACCTATTTGGGGAGCTTAGGAAGCGGGCACTGGATCCGGACCTATCGATGTGGAAGCTAGCCTTCCAACACCTGCTCACATCCATGATCGGTTTTGGCTTTAGGGTCTACAGCCAACAGTCGCACGTTGCAAAACAGGGGTCCAAATGGTCTGGCTACCATGCCCGCGTAGTGGAGGCGATCCTTTCGGATGAAACGGCCCTGGAAATTGACAAGCATGGTCGACTAATCGTCATCGACGGATCAACTTCGAGTGGCCCCCGTGATACGGATGGCGACGGATTCAAGGAGACCATCGTCCTTGGCCATAGTGACGCGGCGTCGGTGGTCAAGGACGACACTCCGTCCATCTATGCGGCGATAGGGGCAGGACTGGGTGATTGGGGAATGTTCCCGGCCGCCCTGAAGGCTGCTGGCGCAGCCGAAATTCCCCCGCCAAAGTCGGCGCCCACGCCTGATAACGTGGACGCTGCGAGCAAGCAGGAAAGTCCGTCGGCCACAGACAGCGGCGAAGAACTTCCGGAGCCTGATGGGGTTTCCGAACCAACAGAACCCGAGGGCACTCCATCAACAACGACACCGCCACAGGCTACAGGCCCAGAAAGCCCAGAGGGTGTTAGCCACCCAGGCAAGGCGAGCTCCGGTATTGAGGTGTTGATAGGTGAAACAGTGGATGGCTTCCGTCCCGAAACTCGACGCGTCAACCTCAGTGATACGAGGCTGAACCAATTGAACGTCGGCGTAGTTGGGGATCTGGGGACAGGCAAGACCCAATTGCTGAAGTCGTTGGTCTACCAGATCGCAAAGAGTGGAAAAGACAACCAAGGCGTGACGCCAAGGGTATTGATCTTTGACTACAAGAAGGACTATAGCTCCGAGGATTTCGTAAAAGCGGTTGGGGCGAAGGTGGTGAAACCGCATCACCTGCCATTGAACCTATTTGATGTGGCAGGGGCGGGCGAGTCCATGACGCCATGGCTGGACAGGTTCAAGTTCTTTTCGGACGTATTGGACAAGATCTACACAGGAATTGGCCCAGTGCAGCGGCAACAGCTCAAGCGAGCCGTACGCGAAGCATATGAGAACTGCAAGTTACTTGGTCGGCAGCCGACAATTTATGACGTTCACTCGAATTACCAAGTCCTATTAGGCAACAAGTCGGATGCGCCGCTTTCAATCATCGACGACTTGGTCGACATGGAAATATTTTCACGTGAACCCATTGCCGGGGATGGCTTTGACAAATTCTTGGATGGCATAGTAATCATCTCGCTGGATGCCCTAGGGCAGGATGACAAGTCCAAAAACATGCTAGTGGCCATCATGTTGAACATGTTCTATGAACACATGTTGCGCATACCAAAGCGGCCTTATATCGGGGCCAGTCCACAATTGAGGGTCATCGATTCCTTCTTGCTGGTCGACGAAGCAGACAACATCATGCGATACGAATTCGACGTATTGCGCAAGGTCTTGCTACAAGGACGGGAGTTCGGCGTGGGCGTGATATTAGCATCACAGTACCTGAAGCACTTCAAGGCTGGTGCCACGGACTACAGGGAGCCGCTATTGACCTGGTTCATCCACAAAGTGCCGAACGTTACGCCGCAAGAACTTGGAGCTCTGGGGCTAAGCGGTGAAACGAGTCCATTGGCGGAACGCGTAAAGTCGCTCGCGGTACACGAGTGCTTATTCAAGACGTTTGATGTCTTGGGGGAGGTTCTTAAGGGCACACCTTTTTATAGTCTGCTGCACAGAGACTCTTGACTATGCCCTGAGCCGTGATCGAGCGCCACCACGCGCTCAGGAATAGAAAATTGAGCGCGGTTGCTTCGAGTGATCGAATCGCCGTACCGCCAGCGCCGACTTTTGTGGGTACTGGACTCACGGCAACCCCGCACCCCCGAAGCACGCCTCCTGCCCCGCCGAACCGCCGGAGAATCCAACCCCTGCGCCTACAATCAACCCCGAACGGCAAGCTCCCCACTCCCAACAAGGACCGCCATGGCCTTCACCCATACGTCGATCTTGCCGCTGCCCGACATTCTGGCGCTGGGCTGGTTCTTTCTCTGCTGGGTCGGCTACGCCTGGTACGCGGACCATCGCCGCTGGGGCACGCGCGAGCTGGCCAGCGTGCTGCACGAATACCGGCTGCGCTGAATGCGGCGGGTGCTGGAGCGGGAAAACCGGATCGCCGACACGGTGGTGTTGCAGACGGTGATGCGCAGCGACAACCTGTTCATCACCACCACGCTGTTCATCATCGCCGGCCTGATCAGCAGCCTCGGCGCGGTGGAGCGGGTGCAGGCGATGGTCGCCGTCCCGCCAGCGCCGACTTTCACAATCATTGACTATGCCCATTCTGGGCATTAATATTCCCAAAATGGGCATGAACAACAAAGCGCCTTCCACACAGACCAGCCTCGCCGATGCCCTGTTTTCGGGCACGCAGCAGCGGGTGCTGGGCCTGATCTTCGGCCAGCCGGAGCGCAGTTTCTACGCCACGGAGCTGATCGGGCTCACCGGTGCCGGCTCGGGCGCGGTTCAGCGCGAGCTGGCGCGGCTGGCCCAGAGCGGGCTGGTGACGATGCATCCGCTGGGCAACCAGAAGCACTACCGGGCCAACCCGGATTCGCCGATCTATGCCGAACTGTGCGGCATTGCGCAGAAGACGGTTGGTCTGGCCGAGCCCCTGCGCGAGGCGCTGGCGCCGCTGGCGAAGAAGATCGCTGCGGCCTTCGTCTATGGATCGGTGGCGAAGCGACAGGACACGGCGGCAAGCGACATCGACCTGATGCTGATCAGCGACACGCTGGGCTACGCCGATGTCTTCGCGGTGCTGGAGGATGTCGGCGCCCGGCTCGGCCGCCCGGTGAATCCGACCCTGATGACCCGCAAGGAACTGGCTAAGCGCGTGGCCGGCGACAGCGCTTTCGTCACACGGGTGCTGGCGCAACCCAAGCTCTGGCTGATCGGCGGCGACGATGACCTCGCCATTTGAGAACCTGACCGGCTTCGGCAAGCCGCTGAAGGCGGAACCGCCGGACGCAAAGGAGTTCGCCGGTCTGTGCCGCTTCGGTCTGGTCAGGCTGAAGGACGCGGAGTTCGCGGGGCTGTCGCTCGAGGGCCGATTCGATCTGGCTTACAACGCTGCCCATGCGCTTTGCCTCGCTGCCTTGCGTCGCCACGGCTATCGTTCGACCAACCGCTACATTGTTTTTCAATTGCTGCCGCATACGCTTGGGCTCGGCCCGGAAGTCTGGCGTGTATTGGCGAAATGCCACGACGTGCGCAACCTGGGCGAGTACGAAGGCGATTTCAATGTCGATGAGCGTCTGGTCGCCGACCTGATTGCCGCCTGCCGCAAGGTGGCGGAACGACTGGAGTCGCTGCCTTCCCTTTGAACGCCTCCACCCTCGTCCAGTAACTCTGAAACTACTGCAACGTGCTGAGCGACAAGGGAATGAGGGTTTCCGGGCAGGTCTATCGCAACCCGTACCAGGCGCCCCGACCGGCGCCGTGCTGGCTGAGGTGGCCTTGCTCCACCAAAGCCCGGAAGTGTTGCTTGAGCGTGTTGCGATTGCCGCCGGTCAGCCGCATCGCATCCCCCATCGTCACGCGCCCATGTTCCCTCGCGAACTCGACGATCTGCAGCGAGAGTTCAGGCAATGCGGCCAGCACGATCTTTTCGCGCTCCACCTTGCGATTCAGGCGTCGAACTTGCTCGGCCAGCGCACGCAGGAAAAAGACCAGCCATGGCTGCCAGTCCGGAGATTCGGTCCGGATCGTCCCTTGCGTCTGCCGCAGCGCGAGGTAGTAGGCTTCCTTGCTCTGCTCGATCACGCTTTCGAGCGAGCTGTAGGGCACATAGGCGTAGCCGGCCTGCAGCAACAGCAGCGTGGTCAGCACCCGGCTCAGACGGCCATTGCCGTCCTGAAAGGGGTGGATCTCCAGAAACACCACGACCCAGATGCCGATGAGCAGCAGCGGGTGGAGCCGCGCGGCGGCGCGCTCGCCGTTGAACCACGCGACCAGCTCGGTCATCAGGCGCGGCGTGTCGAAGGGCGTGGCGGTTTCGAACACCACGCCCAACTGTTTGCCGTTCTCGTCGAAGGCGACCACGCTGTTGGTGGAGGTCTTGTAGTTGCCTCGATGCCTGGCGTCTTTCTCGCTCCAGGTCAGCAGATCACGGTGCAGTTGCTTGATGTGGTTCTCGGTCAGCGCGATGTCCTGCCAGGACGAGAAGATCAGCTCCATGACCTCGGCGTAGCCCGCCACTTCCTGTTCGTCGCGGGTGGCGAAGGACTTGATCTGCAGCTTGGACAGCAAGCGCTCGACTTCACGGTCCGACAGCCGGCTGCCCTCGATGCGGGTGGACGAGCCGATGCTCTCGATGGTGGCGACGCGGAGCAATGCGGAAAGCCGGTCCGGCGCGAGGGTGCCGAGCGCGCGCCAAGCACCCTTGAATTCATCGATGCCGGCGATGAGGCTCAGGATCTCGGGAGTTATCTGGATGGCGTCGGAGCGGATCATGGGCACCAATACTACACCCATTTACACCCATTCTGCCATAGCCGCTGGATTGGCCGCCGTTCATGGAGCCCAAAGTTCCGGCGGCCAGCGCGTACACGTGGCTGCCCTTAAGCCAAGCCGGCAACTACACCCGAACCGGGGAAACCGGAACTACTCCGGCACATCTCGCCGTATCGCCGGCGCCGACTTTTGTATCTCTTCATAGCAGGTTTGATCCGATCCACTTTTGCAAACTATATGCTTGCATATCCGGAGAAAAATAAACTTGCCGAAGTTTGTATAGCCTGATATTTTGCAAATCATGGGTGAGCATAAATCATCGAAGATAAACCAACTCCAGGACTTGCTGGATGAAGGCCTGCTGGCGCCGACCTCCTGGCTGGAGAAGCAGGGATATTCCCGCGCGCTATTGTCCAGGTATGTCCAGAGCGGGTGGCTGAGCTCGCCGGCGCGCGGCGTTTATCGCCGGCCGGGCCCGCCGCTGAAGTGGCAGCATGTGGTGGCCAGCCTGCAGTTTCTGGCGGGCAGCTTCGCGCATGTCGGCGGCCGGACGGCGCTGGTCCATCGCGGCCTTGGGCATTACGTCCGCATGAGCGGGACGGAAACGATCTTCCTCTATGGCCCCGACGTATTGCCCGCCTGGGTGAACAAGCTTGGATTGCAGGAGCACTTTGTCGTGCGCAACGATGCCATGTTCGGCAACTTGCGCGCGCGACGCGACGCACAGGGGCAATTGGTCGATTTCCACGGCGAGCCGCTTCATTCGGGGCAGTTGGCGGCTCTTGGCCTGCAGCAAATGACATGGGGGGCCTGGGATTGGGAACTGTTGTATGCCTCGGACGAACGCGCAATGTTGGAAGTGCTGCAGGATGTGCCGGCGAAGGAGTCGGTCCATGAGGCCGATGTGCTGATGCAGGGCATGGCGCATCTGCGCCCGGCGCGTATGGCTGCGCTGCTGCAGGCTTGCGCCAGCGTGAAGGTGAAGCGGCTGTTCCTTGCTCTGGCGGAGCGGCATCGACATCAATGGCTGGCGCATCTGGACTTGAGCAAGGTGGATCTGGGCACGGGCAAGCGCATGCTGGCACCCGGCGGAAAGCTGCATGCGAAGTATCTGATCACGCTGCCGGCGGATCTCGATGATCAAGTTCGATAGCCCCTATTCCCGGCAGGTTCGCCTGCTGGTGAGCGTGCTGCCGATGGTCGGCAGGGAGGCCTGTTTCGCGCTCAAGGGCGGAACGGCGATCAACCTGTTCGTGCGCGACATGCCTCGCCTTTCGGTGGATATCGATCTCGCGTTTCTGCCGACGGGAGATCGCGCGGCAGCGCTGCAGGAGATCGATGCAGCCCTGCGCCGAATCTCGGATGGGCTGACGGGGCGCCCCTATGGCTATAGGGTACGCGCCGGCAAGCGCCAGGAGAGCCTGGCCTATGGCTTGCTGGTCGCGGACGGCGCCGCGGAGATCAAGATCGAGGTGTCGCCGGTATCGCGCGGTACGGTGTATCCGGAATCCATGCGGCGCATTGTCGGCAGCGCCGAAGCCGAGTTTGGTTTTGCCGAAGTGCCCGTGGTTTCCTTTGCCGACCTCTACGCGGGGAAGATCGTCGCCGCCCTGGACCGTCAGCATCCGCGGGATTTGTTCGATGTGAAGTTGCTCCTGGCAAAGGAAGGGATAGACGATGCGTTGTTCCGTGCCTTTCTGGTGTATCTGATCAGTCACGACGGCTCGATTGCGCGGGTGCTGAATCCGACGCTCAAACCACTGGCAGACTTGTTCGAGCGCCAGTTTGTCGGGATGACCTCGGAGCCTGTCACGCTTGAGGAACTGGAACAGGCTCGTGCCGAGTTGATTGCCGCCTTGCATGGCCGGCTGGGCGAGCGTGAAAGAGATTTTCTGGTTTCCTTCAAGCGACGCGAACCGAAATGGGAACTGCTTGGCGTGGCGCATGCGCCCGAATTGCCGGCGATTCGCTGGAAGCTGCAAAATCTCGCACAGATGACGCCGGACAAGCATCGCGGTGCGATCGGCAATCTGGAACGTGTATTGGACGCTCTCTAGGAAAACATGAACGCTTCCGCCTTGGTCCGGAAAACGCTACGGTAGCAGTTCCGCAGCCTGAGCGGGCGCAGCCCCTCAGGCGGCCGCGTGCTTGCGGCGTCGCGTTGTTCCACCCGTCGCTTCGCCGTCTTCGCCCAGATCGTCGTCCGCTTCGCTGAAACGCACGATTTTCACGCCGGCCGGGAGATCGGTCTTGCGCCGGGAAAGCTCCCGCAACCAGTCGTTGCCGGGAGGGGCGAGAACATCCATAAGGCTCATGGTGCGGTCGGTCATTTGTGGCTCCAGTGGTTTCCGGACTGAAGAAAGGCTGGAAGGTTCGCGTCTAGCCTCGCGTCCTCCGTAAAGGCGAAGGCCCCACAAGCGCGGGGCCTTCGGGCGGCTGGAAGGAGGAGGAAACCAGCCGCCAGGGGGAAAGAGGGCCTACCGGCCGAGGTAGCGGCGGGAATCGGCGAGAAATTTCAGGATTGCATTGGCTTGCATGTTCGGCTCCGTTGCACGATTGAATGTCGGCACGCTTGTGTAGATGGGGCCGGCGCCGATTGGTTCAATGCCGAATTGCAACAAACTGTTTCACCCGGCCGCAACAGTTGCCGGCGGGTTCAGGCGTCGCTGACGCGCCCGCGCTGGGCCTTCACCTTGCCGCGCAGGACCTTGCTATCGACGCGGCGTTTCTGCGAATTGCGCGTTGGCTTGGTGGCGCGGCGCGGGCGCGGGATGAAGGCGGCCTGGGCGATCAGCTCGCGCAGTCGCTCCAGCGCGGAGAACGTGTTGCGTTCCAGGCTGCGGAACTGCTGCGCCTTGATTACCACGATGCCGTCGGCGCTGATGCGCTGGTCGCGCATTTGCAGCAGGCGGGCCTTGAGCTCGTCGGGCAGGGAGGAGGCGCCGATGTCGAAGCGCAAATGCACGGCGTTCGATACCTTGTTGACGTTCTGCCCGCCCGCGCCCTGGGCGCGAATCGCGGTGATTTCGACCTCGTCTTCGCGCAGCAGGGATTCGGCTTGCGTGGTCGGCATGGCTATGGCTTCGCCGGCGCATCGACATCGAGCGCGCGCCAGCCTTCGTGCCCCAGTTGGCGCAGGGTTTCGATGTTGCGCTCGTAGATATCGGCGGCATCGGGGAAGGCGGCCGTGGCGCGCGCCAGGCTGGCTTCGCGAATCAGGTGCAGCGTCGGGTAGGGCGCGCGGTTGGTGTGGTTGGCGATGTCGTCGGCTTCCGCATCGGCAAACACGTAATCCGGATGAAAGCTCGCTACCTGCAGCACGCCGCCGAGCCCCTGGGTGCGCAGCACGACTTCGACCAGATCGAGGAAGTTCGTGAAGTCGCCGAAGTCGGCGAGAACGTCGGGTGTGATCAGCAGGGTGGTGTCGACGTCTTCCGGCGCGGCGTCGACAAGGAATTTCAGTTCGCGCTCGAGATCGTCGAGCAGGTCGTTGTCATTCTGTGCCGTGCTGACGACGTAGCGAATCTGGCCCTTGACGTGCACGCCCTTGGCGAAGGGGCAGAGGTTGAGGCCGATCACCGCACGCTCCAGCCAGTTGCGGGTGGCGGCGATGATTGCGTCGTGGCGAGCCGCGGAGTCGGACATGGAGAGTCTGTGGGCGTCGCTCTGCGTACCTGGGATTCCGCTTCGCGGGCAGGTAACGGCGATCAGCCTGCCGCGTCCTGCAGCAAATGCACTTTGACCTTCTTGCCCTTGATGGTGCCGGCCGACAGCTTGCGCAGCGCCTCTTTCGCGATGCCGCGCGCGACGGCGACATAGGTGGCGGTGTCGGTGACGTTGATCTTGCCGACCTGCTCCTTGCTGAAGCCTGCGTCACCGGTCAAGGCGCCGAGCACGTCGCCGGCGCGGATTTTTTCCTTGCGCCCGCCGAGGATCAGCAGCGTCGCCATCGGCGGCATCAACGGCTTGCCCGGTGCCGCCTGCAGTTCGCTCATGGAATGCCATTCGATCTCGTGGCCAAGTTCCTTCTCGATGTTGTCCACCCGCGCCATCTGGTTGCCGCTGACCAGGCTGAAGGCCCAGCCTTCCTGATCGACCCGGCCGGTACGGCCGATGCGATGGACATGTACTTCGGTGTCCGGCGTGACGTCGACGTTGATCACCGCTTCGAGCTGTTCGATGTCGAGGCCGCGCGCGGCGACGTCGGTGGCGACCAGCACCGAGCAGCTGCGGTTGGCGAACTGGATCAGCACCTGGTCGCGTTCGCGCTGCTCGAGTTCGCCGTGCAGGGCCTGGGCGACGAAGCCTTCGGCGCGCAGCACCTGCAACAGCTCGCGGCATTGCTGCCGGGTGTTGCAGAAGGCGAGGGTGCTGACCGGCCGGTAATGCCTGAGCAGCAGCGCGACGGCAGCCAGCCGTTGATCGGGCTCCACCTCGTAGAAGCGCTGGCGGATCTTGGTGTCGGCATGCTGTTCGAGCAGCGTGATCTGCTCGGGATTGCGCAGGAACTGGCGGCTCAGGCTGGCGATGCCTTCGGGATAGGTGGCCGAAAACAGCAGCGTCTGGCGATTCCTGGGGCAGGCCTTGGCGACGAAGGCGATATCGTCGAAGAAGCCCATGTCGAGCATGCGGTCGGCCTCGTCCAGCACCAGCGTATCGAGCGCGGTGAGGTCGAGGGTGTTGCGTTGCAGGTGATCCATGATGCGGCCCGGCGTGCCGACCACGACATGGGCGCCGTGTTCGAGGCTGGAGATCTGCGGCCGCATGGTGCTGCCGCCGCACAGGGTCAGCACCTTGATGTTGTCTTCGCCGCGCGCCAGGCGACGGATTTCCTGGGTCACCTGATCGGCAAGCTCCCGCGTCGGGCAGAGCACCAGCGCCTGTACCGCGAAACGCCTCGGGTTCAGCTTGGCCAGCAGGCAAAGCGCGAAAGCCGCTGTCTTGCCGCTGCCGGTTTTGGCCTGCGCAATCAGGTCGCGACCTGCCAGCGCCAGCGGCAGGCTGGCGGCCTGGATCGGCGTCATCCGCCGGTAGCCCAATTGCTGCAGATTGGCCAATGTGGCCGGCGCCAGCGGCAGTCGATCGAAGGACGACATCGACTCGGTGTCGTCAACGGTTTGCACGGGCGGAAGGGAACGCTGGAAGGATGAGGTCGTCATCCGGCACGCTTTTCCGCTAGTGGCATTCCGGGATCGGCGCGACGTCCGAAATATGCGAGGTCAGTTCGCGATCAATGAAAATCAGTTGTGCAAGCAGGCGACCACGGTCGAAATCAAGCGCGCTGTTGCGCAACGCCATCAACCGGGCAAGCACCCGGCCATGCATTTCCCTGTGCACGGGATCGGGATCGGGCGCAAAGCAATCCATCAGCGCCTCTTCTTCGCGGAAACTGGCGCGGGTGCACTCGATAAGCCGATCCAGCGCGTCCAGCAACTGCTCCTGGGACCGCTTCTCAAGATACATCCGCAGGACTTCAACCTGGGCGTCGACCAGCTGCCGACGCATGATCTCGACTGACTTGCCGGAGAATCCGCCCGTATTTGCCGGAAACTCCGTTGATTTTACGGGCGCAACATCAACGACCCTGCTTGGCGCGGACACTTCCATCCCCTTTTTCAGAATTGCAGGCCACTGCAGCCTGCCCTTCAAGCATAGCCACTATTTTGGCAATGGCAATTCGAATCGCGTAATCCGGCCACTCGCCGGGTTTCAGGCGCCCGCCGCGTCCTTGCGGCGCGCAGCCTGTTCCAGGCGAAGTTTTTCGGCAAGCACCTTGTTTGCGTAGCCCCGCTCGCCGTCGTCGGTCGCCCCGGCGTAATACTGCAGGCCTTCGATTAATCCACCCTGCCTCCGAATGGCTTCCTGCAGGATCTGGGCGCCAATTCGAACGTTCGTCACCGGATCGAGGAAGGGCTGCGCCGGCGCGGTCTTCGGCAGCTTGTCCTGGTGGTAGCGCGGAATGATCTGCATCAAACCCTGCGCCCCCATGACGCTCTGGGAAAATGGATTGAAACCGGATTCGACGCTGATCACGGCAATGATCAGCATGGGATCCAGCCGGCGTTCGCGAGCCGCTGCCTGGGCTGCTGCAAACACCGGGAGCAGGGCTTCCGGAGCTACCCGATAGCGCTGGACCACATGATCGAGGGCGGCCGCCAGGGCCGGCGTCAGGACTTGTGCCGCAGGCGCGGCAGGCGCGGGGGTTTCTTCGGACGACAGGGTGAATTCGGGAAGCGCCAGCCGGATCGAGCGCGTGACACTGAAATTGCTGGTGACGCCGACAACCAGGACAAATACAAAAACCAGAGCGGTTACAAGTGCATCGAGGTGCAGATAATTCAGGAAGGTAGCGGCGCCACGCGCCAGCGAATACTTTTGCGGGAAAGACGTAGTCAAGATTTCTCCTTTACTGATGTCAGTACGAGATGAAACTCCTGCTGTTGATTGGGGTGGTACGGATTCCGACGCTCAAATGACCACTGGGGTAAGGCGCCGGGTTTGAATTTCCCTGTGCTCGCGAGCCGAAACAAAGAGACTCGAAGCTATAAGGGATGGACGGTGGTGCAACTGTTTCTGATGCTGAAAATCCTCAAGCAAACAGTTGGTGCACTGCAATAGGCGAATTTTAGGGGGCGCGGCGCATTTGTCAAGGCAAAACTGCTGCGTTGCACCAATGCATCCCTGGCGGCGGCTTCCAATTCTCGTTTCGCCAAGGCAAACCGGCCAGGGAACTGAATCCCCGGCCGGCAAGAAGCAAAAATCCGGATCAGACGTCTATGTTGCGGGCGTACAGTGCATTCGACTCGATGAAGGCGCGACGCGGCTCGACATCGTCACCCATCAGGGTCGTGAAGATTTCGTCGGCGGCAATGGCGTCGTCGATCTGCACCCGCAACAAACGGCGCACCGCGGGATCCATGGTCGTTTCCCACAACTGCTCCGGATTCATCTCGCCGAGGCCTTTGTAGCGCTGCTTGCCCAGGCCACGTTCGACTTCGTTCAGCATCCACTGCATGGCATCGGCAAAGCTGGTCACTGCCAGCGACTTTTCGCCGCGACGGATGACCGCACCTTCGCCCATGAGGCCGGCGATCATCTGGGCGGTGCGGCGAATTTGCAGATAGTCGCCGGAAAGTAAAAAGTCCTCGTCGATGCGCCCCGTCCGCAAGTTGCCGTGGCGCATGCGGATCACGACCAGCATCCAGCGCTCGTGCTTGTCGTCGAAGCGCGCTTCGATGCGGACTTCCCGCGATAGGTGCGCGGTGATCCGCTCGACACTGGCGCGCGTTGCCGTCTCGCTGGAGGTATCGACCTCAATGTCGTGAGCCAGCAACGCGTGCAGCACTTCGCTGTCGATGAAGTCGGTAACGCGACGGATCACCGCTTCCGACAGCAGGTAGGCACGCGCCAGGGCGCCCAGCGCCTCGCCTTCAACCACGGCAGCGCCTGTCCGCGGCGTGAGCTGGGTGCCATCCAGCGCCAGACGCAACAAATGCTGGTTGAGTTCGTGGTCGTCCTTGATGTAGGTTTCGCTCTTGCCGTGCTTGATCTTGTACAGCGGCGGCTGGGCGATGTAGATGTAGCCGCGCTCGACCAGCTCCGGCATTTGCCGGTAGAGGAAGGTCAGCAGCAGGGTGCGGATGTGGGCGCCATCGACGTCGGCATCGGTCATGATGATGATGCGATGGTAGCGCAGCTTGGCGATGTCGAAATCCTCGGTGCCGATGCCGCAGCCGAGCGCGGTCACCAGGGTAACGATCTGCTCGCTCGAAATGACTTTGTCGTAACGGGCCTTTTCGACGTTGAGCACCTTGCCGCGCAGCGGCAGGATCGCCTGAAACTTTCGGTCGCGGCCCTGTTTGGCGGAACCGCCGGCGGAATCGCCCTCGACGATGTAGATCTCGCACAGCGCCGGATCCTTTTCCTGGCAATCCGCGAGCTTGCCGGGCAGGCCGAGGCCGTCAAGCACACCCTTGCGCCGGGTCATGTCGCGCGCCTTGCGCGCGGCTTCGCGAGCGCGCGCGGCTTCGACGATCTTGCCGGTGATGATCTTGGCATCGAGCGGCTTTTCGAGCAGATAGTCGGCAAGTTTCTGTGCCACGACTTCCTCGATCGCCGGCCGAGCTTCGGAAGACACCAGTTTCATCTTGGTTTGCGAAGCGAACTTGGGATCCGGCATCTTTACGGACAGCACGCAGGCGAGGCCTTCGCGCATGTCATCGCCGGTAATTTCGACCTTGGCCTTCTTGGCGATTTCGTTTTCTTCGATGTACTTGTTGATGACGCGCGTCATCGCCGCGCGCAGGCCGGTAAGGTGCGTGCCGCCGTCCGATTGCGGAATGTTGTTGGTGAAGCACAGCACCTGCTCGGCGTAGGAATCGTTCCATTGCATGGCGACTTCGACGTCGATATTGACGCCGTTCTGCACCGACACGCCCGACGAGTGGAACACGGCCGGATGCAGCACGGTCTTGGTCCGGTTGATGTACTCGACGAAGCCCTTCACCCCGCCGGAGAAGGCAAAATCCTCCTCCTTGACGTTGCGCTGGTCGATCAGGCGGATCTTGACGCCGTTATTGAGGAAAGACAGCTCGCGCAAACGCTTGGCGAGGATGTCGTAGTGAAATTCAACATGGCCGAAGATTTCATCGTCGGCCATGAAATGGACTTCGGTACCCCGTTTCTCGGTATCGCCGAGAACCCGCAGGGGCGATACCTCGACACCGTTCTGGATTTCAAGCAGGCGATCCACGGCATGGCCGCGATTGAATTCCATGGCGTATTTTTTCCCGTCGCGGCGAATGATGAGCCGCAGCCATTTCGACAGGGCATTGACGCAGGAAACGCCGACGCCATGCAAGCCGCCCGAAACCTTGTATGAATTCTGGTTGAACTTCCCGCCCGCGTGCAGCACGCACATGACGATCTCCGCAGCCGAACGCCTGGGTTCATGCTTGTCGTCGAACTTGATTCCCGTCGGAATGCCGCGGCCATTGTCGGTGACCGAGATGGAGTTGTCGGTGTGAATGGTGATCACGATGTCATCGCAATGCCCGGCCAGGGCCTCGTCGATGGCATTGTCGACAACCTCGAACACCATGTGATGCAGGCCGGTGCCGTCCGAAGTGTCGCCGATATACATTCCCGGACGCTTTCTTACCGCCTCCAGGCCTTCGAGTTGCTGAATGCTGGATTCGTCGTAGGCGGGGCCTGTGTTGCTTTCAGTCATGGGGTTCTTTTCTTGGGGTATGTCAAATGCGCATCGGCATCACGACGTACTTGAACGTCTCGTTGCCGGGTAGCACAAAAAGCGCGCTCGAATTGGCATCCGCAAGATGCAACTCGATGATCTCGTTATTGACGTTGTTCAGGACATCGAGCAGGTAGGTCACATTGAAGCCGACATCCAGCGTTTCACCGCTGTAGTCGATTTCGATTTCTTCCTGCGCTTCTTCCTGCTCGGCATTGCTGGAGATGATCTTGAGGCTGCCGGCGCCGAGGACCAGGCGCACGCCACGGAATTTTTCATTGGTCAGAATTGCCGCACGCAGCAGCGAATGCAGCAACACGTCGCGCGACAGCTTGATCAGTTTGGTGTGGTGCTGCGGAATGACGCGTTCATAATCCGGGAACTTGCCGTCGATCAGTTTCGAAACAAGCTCGATGTTGCCGAAACTGAAACGCGCCTGGGTGGGTGTCAGGGTGATTTCCAGGGGATCGTCGTTGTCGGAAAGTTGCCGCGACAATTCCAGTACCGTCTTGCGCGGAAGGATGACTTCGATGGGGGAAGGTGCTTCCGGAAGCGTTTCCGCCGCGTAGGCGAGTCGATGGCCATCCGTGGCCACCATGCGCAATTCATTACCCTTGGCTACCAGCAGCAAGCCATTCAGGTAGTAGCGAATATCCTGCTGCGCCATGGCGTATTGAACCAGGGCAAGCAGGCGCTTCATCTGTTTCTGGCTGACCGTAAGCCTGGAAGGCTGGCCATCGACCATGCTCATGCGCGGAAAATCTTCCGCGGGCAGGGTCTGCAAGTTGAAACGGCTCTTGCCTGCCTTTAACTGCAGACGTTTGTCGTCCAGAGCGAGACTGACTTCCGCCGTTTCCGGCAAGGAACGGAGGATGTCCTGCAGCTTTCGCGCGCCGACCGTCATGGCGACTTTTTCTGCTCCAACCGTTGGCGTCTCGGTCGTGATCTGGATCTCGATGTCCGTCGCCAGCAAGGTAAGCCTTTCGCCGTTCTTTTCCATCAGGACGTTGGAAAGGATTGGCAATGTATGGCGTTTTTCTACGATTCCGCACACCGATTGAAGGGGGGAAAGTAGTTGATCGCGTGGACCTTTAAATAGGAGCATATATAGATCTCTTATGATTAATAAGGGAGACTGTTTGCTGTGGATAAGGGTTTATTTTCCATCAAATTCAGAGAATTATATTGTTAATAAGCTGGTCGAAAACTGCCTGATTTGATTGTGGATGATTGTGGGTGCTTTTTGATGTGTTGATGAGGAACGCGGCTTATCCACAATTTTTCAATATGTTGTTGGATAGCGTTGCTCACACTTCAACCTTTGATGGTTTGCATCAGGACATGCAGGTCGTTGTTGAGTCTGGTGTCCTTTCCGCGCAAGTCGATGATAGTACGGCAAGCATGCATTACCGTGGTGTGGTCGCGGCCGCCGAACGCTTCGCCGATTTCAGGCAGGCTGTGGGAGGTGAGTTCGCGAGTCAGCCACATGGCTATTTGTCGGGGTCGGGCAATGGCGCGGGTGCGTTTCTGCGAGTACATGTCGGCGACCTTGATCTTGTAGAAGTCGGACACGGTTTTTTGCACCAGTTCAAGGGATATCTGGCGGTTTGTCGCACCGATGATGTCGCGCAAGGCTTCCTTGGCGACATCAAGGCTGATGTCGCGGCCGTGGAAGCGGGCGTAGGCGACGACGCGATTGAGCGCGCCTTCGAGCTCGCGCACATTTGATTTAAGGTTTTTCGCGATCAGGAAGGATACTTCGTCGGAAACACTGATCTGTTCCGCTTCCGCCTTCTTCTTGAGGATGGCGATGCGCATTTCCAGCTCAGGGGGTTCGATGGCAACCGTAAGGCCCCAGTCGAAACGCGACACCAGCCGTTCTTCGAGACCCTGGACATCCTTCGGATAGGTGTCGCAGGTGATGATGATCTGCTTCTTTGCCTCGATCAGCGCGTTGAAGGCGTAAAAGAATTCTTCCTGCGTCCGGTCCTTCCGGTTGAAAAACTGGATGTCGTCGATCAGCAGCAGGTCAAGGGAGCGGTAGTAGCGCTTGAATGCTTCACGGGAGTTCTGCTGGAAGGCGCGCACCACGTCGGAAAAATAATCTTCCGCATGAACATAGCGCACTTCCATGGTTGGATTGGCGGCGTAGATCGAATTGCCGATGGCGTGGATCAGGTGGGTCTTGCCCAGGCCGACCCCTCCGTATATGAACAGCGGGTTGTAGGAAACCCCGGGATTCATGGCGACTTGCTGGGCGGCAGCGCGAGCCAGATCGTTGGCGCGGCCGGTGACCAGGGTATCGAAAGTGAAATCCGCGTTGAGCCGGGTCTTTTCGTACTCGGCATTGGTTGGCCTGGCGGAGACTGCGGGTGCGACCGGCGCTGTCGGTGACGGAGCCGATTCGGTGTTCTCTGTCGGGACGGGAATGTCGGCAACAGTGTCGGCCACGCGAAGACTTATGTTGACCGGGGCGGAAAAAAACTCCAGCCCGAACGCTTCGATCTGGGCCAGATAGCGTTCCCGCACCCATTGCATGACGAATCGGTTCGGAGCGATCAGTCGGAAATGGGTGGGGCCGGCTTCGTCGCGTTCCAGCCGCAGACCTTTTATCCAGGTGTTGAACTGCTGTGCAGGAAGCTCCTGCTCGAAGCGGTTCAGACAGGCGGACCAGAATTCATTCATTGCGCTTGGATAGATTTCGGTGCGAAAGGCGGCGGGATGTAATCTGAATGCGAAGCTTTTTTTGTTAGCCACTTGCTTCAATTGGAGACGCATTCTAGCT